>CAWBKD010000023.1:0-258367 GCA_963789225.1 uncultured Actinomycetes bacterium | reverse complement strand
TGCCTGTTGTCGGTCGCGCCGATCAGGTCCACCAAGGCGCATCGGCCATGGCGAGCACGATCGCGTCGGCCACGGCGCTGGGCTAGGCGCGCGTCGCGACCTTACCGAAGAGCCACGGGAATGGTGGCACCGTGGGCGAACAGCCGCCGTCGAACCCGTGCAGCCAGAAGCAATGCAAGACACGCGCCAGCGCCTGGTACCGTCCCGCCATGTGGAAGACGCCGACCCGCGGGCCGCGGCCGGTGAACGTGAGCAGCTGGATCACCGTCACGGACCCATCGTGAACACCCGCGCCGGAGAGCCCCGCCGCCCACGCCCACGTCACCCCATCACGGCACCACCGGGCATTGGAACCCAGGCGAAGCCCATCCCGGCCAGCCGTGACCTTCCCGGGCGGCGCAGCAGGTCAGCTAACCCAACCCCAGTGATGCGCGTCAACTGTCCGGTGCGGGCGGAACCCGTTTGACGTGACCGACATGGGTGACCGCACCCACCCCCGCTGGAACTCAGTTTACGAAGGGTTTGATCGGTACCTGATTACGTGGCACATCCCGCCGACCTCACGTCACCACAGCACGCGCAACGGGCTCTGGGTGGACACGTGGACGCTCATCTGCCGGTGCGGGCCGCCGCGCACCCACACCTTCCGGACGACCGCGTCGCCGCCGCCTGGGAAAAGGTCATGGGAACCGCGCCGCTTCCAGGCGCCGTTGGGACCGCGATCCTCGGCCAGGACCTGTAAACTGCGATGCACAACATGTAGCGGGAGCCGGAGCAGCAACCGACCACTCGCCGCCGAGGCCGCCACGGGCAACCTTGCCCAAACCCGTAGGCAGCGGCTCGTCTTACCGGACGGGCCTGCTGGAGGTTGCCCCGAAATGGCTGCATCACCCGCCCGGCGTACCGCCGCGGCTCTGCTTGGCACCCCGGTGGGAATCGGCATATTCGACCCTGCGCTCGGTGAGCTCATCGCCGGCATTGAGATCGTGGTGGCACTCACGCTCATCGCGGTTGCGCTGTTCGGTAACCAGGCCCTGAGCGAGCGCGCTTTTCGGCTCCTTTCGCTGGTTCGGCAACCGTCCTGAGCCACCAGCCCCGACCGGGTGATAACCCGCTTAACCATTCCGTTTTTTGCCTGCTGGCGTTGCCTGGCCGGCTGTGGCGCCGATGATTCGGGTCAGTTCGCCGATCCAGCGGAGGATGCGGAAGGCACGCTCGCTCAGGGCCGGGCTCGCGAACAGAGCTGTGCCGATGATCGCGAGCATCGCCGCCAGCTCAATAGCGACGATGAGTTCACCGAGCGCAGGGCGCAGTACCTCGATGCCGAGCGAGGCGATACCGGCGCTCACCGTGTGCCAAAGAACGGGTTCGCGCAGCGCCGGAGATGAGGATTGTGCTTGCGCTGGCCGTGATCGGGGGGAGGGCTGGGCCCTGGGCGGACATACGGTCATGAGCATGGTGTCTGCTTCCGTCTCGTAGTTACGATCCGGAACGGATGAACTGATTCCGGTCGGAGGAGGCCACGGTCACCGTGAACCGGCCCGGCTTTTTCTCGCCTTGGAGTATCCACGCCCGCATCTATGCTTAAGTCGCCGCCCACGCCTCTGTCCCTGCTCAAGCCGCCGCTATGGATGCCAAAGGTCGGGATGGCTCGCGGATAGGCCATTTCCTAGCTGACGCCGCGCCGGTTGCACTGTTCCGGGCCGATCCTGAGAATAATGATTCTCAGGAGTAGAGTCTGGCATGACTCCTGAGAACGCAGCCAGCACGGCAGCGCAGCGCCGCCGAATTGACTCCTGAGAACGCGGAGCTGCTCGCCAAGTACGCCGATCACCTCGAGCACTCGCCGCTGAGCGGGCACACGCCGCGGACCTACCTCGGCGCGGTCCGCGCCTACCTCGGCTGGCTCGAGCAGGCCGCCGGTCGACGGCGACCCGCTGAACGACGCGACGGCGAAGGACTGGGCCGTCCGCGACTACCGCTCCTACCTCGTCACGGTGGCCAAGCGGGCCACGGCGACCGTCAACAAGCACCTCGCCGCGCTCCAGGACTTCTACGTCTGGCGCGGCCTCGGCCAGCCGCAGGGCGTCAAGCGCCACCAGGTGCCGCGGCACGCGCCCAAGGCACTCGAGCCGCGGGCGAAGCTGCGCTACCTGCGCGCCGTCGAGGCCTGCCCGAGCGCCCGCGACCGGGCGATCGCGCTGCTGCCGCTGTACGCCGGCACCCGCATCGCCGAGATCGCCGCCCTGGACGTCGCCGACGTCCGGCTGAGCGCCCGCAAGGGCGAGCTGCACCTCGTCGGCAAGGGCGAGAAGTCCCGGACCGTGCCCGTGCACCCGAAGCTCCGCGAGGCGCTGGCCGCGTGGCTCGCCGAGCGCCCGTCGCAGCCCGGGCGCCGACTCGGCCGCCCTGTTCACCTCCGGGCGCGGCACCAGGATGACCACCGACGCGCTCGCCGACGTCATCGACCGCGATCACCAAGGCGGCCGGGCTCGAGGACGAGGTGACCAGTCACGTGCCTGCGGCACACGTTCGGGACCGAGCTCACCCGCAGCGGCGTCGACATCGTGACCGTGGCCGAGCTGATGGGCCACGCCTCGCTCGAAACGACCAGGCTCTACACCCGCCCGAGCGCCGACGACATGCAGCGGGCGGTCGACCTGCTGACCGCGGACGAGTAACCGCCGCTCCTCGTAACTCAGGACCCGCCACGGTGCTGTCTCGT
The DNA here is from genome assembly GCA_963789225.1 of uncultured Actinomycetes bacterium. GTDB lineage: Bacteria > Actinomycetota > Actinomycetes > Streptosporangiales > Streptosporangiaceae > Palsa-504. Next base: position 255,642 of record CAWBKD010000023.1, on the reverse strand, counting down.
GACGGGTCCTGTCATTCCCGGCAGCAGGTCGACCAGGCCGCTGACCGCTTCGCGCATCGCGGGCGTCAGGCGCCTGCACCGCGGGCGCGGGGCGGCCTCTTCCTCTCCTGTGGTTCCCGGTGTTCCGCGTCCGGCCTGTGCGGGGTGCACGGTGCGTCTGCGGGTCCGGGGCTCAGTCGTCGCTGGGGGTGAGGATGGCGTGGAAGGTGGAGGCGGTGCCGCCCTGGTTGGGTGGCGGGATCCGTACCCACTCTCCGCCCGGCTCGTTGTGGTACGGGTTCGGGTCGGCGTAGGTGTTGGTGGCTACGCCGTAGGCGGCGCTGGGCGGCGTGGGGTGAGGGCTGCTGTAGTGGGTCGCGACGGCCCCGCCGGTCGCCGCTATGCCCGCGGCGATGGTGATCGCCGCGGTGGCGGCGACCGTCTTGAACATGTCCGGCGCGGGGAAAGGGGGAGCCGGTTTGGCATGCTTTGGCTCGATAGTGTCCCATGATTCGATTGTATCTCCGATACCCGGAAATTTCCGGCGCGAAGGCCTCGGCGACGCGCTGTCCCCGGTCGCGCCGCGGCCGCGGCGCCGGTTCCCGCTGCGGCGATCGTAACCAGCCCTAGCTTGTCGAGATTATGCGCACCGGCGAACGAGGCTCGGGCACCAGCTGGCCGGGTCTTCCTCTGCCAGCCCGTAGCTGGCGCGGGGAAGCCCGGCCCGCGAGCGGCAGGCCTGGCATGTAACAGTGCGTGGTGGATCAGCACCGCAGCCGCGGCCGCCGCAACCGGGGAGATGGCCATCACGAGCAGGATTAGGCAGAGTCGGAACGTGCGAGCGTTGTTGTCCAGCGCGTAGCGAACCGTCTCCTGCCACCCGCTGTCGTGACGCGGCACCCTTGGCACGGGTACGCTCATAGTCGAGGCCACCTCCTCAGAGGTGTCTTATGGCAACTGGCGGCTCCCTGTTGGCGCAGGGGGTCGCCGCCCTTTTGGGGCGGCTGCGAGCCACTGCTAAAACCGTACGTGCCATTTCGGCGGCGCGACAGCGCAGACGTCGTTACGGTCGGTGAAAAATCATTTTTTGGGACGCTGGCCACTGCTGGCCACCGCCACCAGCGGTCGGCTCCGCCAGGGCCACTTGTGGGAACTGGTGCGTCGCCTGGCTCGGACCGCCGGGATCGGCGCATGGGAGCAGCTCTCGCCGCACAGCAGATCCGTGACTTCCGGGGCCGCGAGCGTACCGTTTAGCCCCCAATCACCGAACCTGTTAGCGGACCAGTCTTACGGGACAGCGTTCCCGCAGCCCGCGCTCCTCCAGGCCGACGAGCCGACGTGTGTCCGTAGGAGGGTCCCCCAACGGACACCCCGCTGGAAGTGTCAGTTCCTTCTGCTCCGCTTTCTCGCGGTCGGCTGTCAGGCAAGATCTGACCAGCTCCATGGCCCGGCTGGGTTGCCATCAGCATCCCTGCCGAACCGGTACTGATCCTGACGGCCCTGCTGTTGCCCGGCACTGAAGATGCCGACGTAGGCGGCGTTGGCGTTGCCGATGTGGTGACGCGGGAAGGCCCCGCAGCCGGGGTGGCTGCGGGGCCTTGGTGGTGGTGGTGCCGGTGGTCGTGGGCGAGGTGCCGGTTAGGTGTCGGTGACTTCGGTGATGGCGGCGCGGGCGGCTTGCTCGTCGACGATGGATTTGCCGGCGGCGTAGGTGGCGACGAGGGCCTGGATGGCCAGGTTGTTGACGGCGCGGGGGTAGCCGCGGGAGGTGGTGTGGATCAGAGAGGCTGCGTCATCGCTGAAAAGGGGGTCGGAGCGGCCCGCGAGCTTGAGGTGGTGGCTGATGTAGCTGCTGGTTTCCTGGCTGGTCATCGGCGGCATCGCGTATCGCAGCGCGGTGCGCTGCTCGAGGGCGGCGAGGACGGCGAGCTTCATGGTGCGCCGCAGGGTGGGCTGGCCGATGAGCAGGCAGGCGAGCGGGGAGTCGGCGTCGAGGTTGTGGTTGGTGAGCATCCGTGATCGTCTCGAGCTGCTCATACCGCAGCAGATGGGCCTCGTCGATGACCAGGACGGGGGTCTTGCCGCGCTCGTCGCGCTCGGCGGCGAGCATGGCGGAGGCCTGGGCGGTGAGCCGGGAGTAGCTGCGGTCGGGCTGGCCGCCGAAGGTGGCGACGATCATCTCGTGCAGGCCCCGGATGCCGATCATCGGATTCGGCAGGTAGATGATGGTGTGCCGGGAGGCGTCCAGGCCGGCCAGGACGGTGCGGACGGAGGCGGTCTTGCCGGCGCCGACTTCGCCTGTTATCACCCCGATGGCCCGTTCGGCGATGCACCAGGTGATCCGGGCGCAGGCCTCGTTGTGGGCGGCGTGGCGGTGCAGCATGCCGGGGGCCAGGTCGCGGCCGAATGGCATGCGGGTGAACCCGTAGTGGGCCTGGAGCTTGTCGATCATGGCTGTTCCTTGCGGGTGCGGTGGCGGGGCGGCCGTTGATGAGGGCGAGCTGCTGCTGGGCGGCGTCCAGGTCGCCGGCGAGGGCGGCGGCGGACATGCGCGGCGTCGCCGAGGAAGATCGCGGCGGCGCTCGATGGCCGCGGCGGGGTCCTCGCCGAGGTCGTGGCCGAGCTGCCCGGCTGCCAGCGCCTGGTCGAGCCAGCGGGTGATCTGGGCGAGCAGCTGCGGCAGGCGGGAGGCGGCCTGGGCCAGGGCGCCGATGACGTCGTAGGCGACGGACGGCTGGCCCAGCCCGGCCTCGCAGCGGGTGAGCCAGTTCAGGCCGCGGATCGCCTCGGCGGCGGTGCGGGCCAGGCGCAGCGTGTCGTCGCTGGTGACCTGGTCCAGGTCGATGACCTGCCGGAAGTCATCCACGGCCGTCCTCCTCGCCTGCTCCTCGCTGCCTGGCCTGCGCCGGCGGCGGGCGGATCGCTGTCGCCGCCGGCGGGCTGGCGAGGGCGTGGTAGTTGACCCGGCGTGCCCTCTGCCGGTCGTGCTGCTCGCCGAGCAGGGCGATGTAGTCGACGCCGGTGGCGCGGGGGGCGTCGTCGCCGCTGCCGGGGTCTTCCGGGCGGGCCTTGGGGTGGGAGTGCCGGGTGATGTGGTGCGGGGTCGCGGTCCCGGCGTCCTTGCCCGTCGCGCCGGACGAACAGGACGGTCAGGTCGAATGGGTCGAAGACCAGCTCCACGCGCCGGCGGGCCAGCGCCGGGTCGACCTGGTACTGGTTTCCGTGCAGGGAGACCAGGGCGGTCTTGGAGACGGTCCGCCATTCGGACCAGCGGAACGCCTCAGCCAGGTCCGCGTCGGCGGGGAGCGGGGAACGGGCCGCCGGCTTCCCACCGGGCCAGCGGCGGCTGCCCGGTCTCCGAATGCTCCCGGACGTGGTAGACCGTCTCGGTCCAGGCGGTGAACAGCTTGTTCAGCTCGGCAGGTCCGGGATCCTGGGCGGCGCGCTCCTCGGTCAGCTCGACCAGGAACTGGTCCGCGCACGGTCCTGAAGAATCGTTCGATCTTCCCCCTGCCCTTCGGGCCTTCCGGGCTGGCTGTGGACCAGCTTGATGCCCAGCTTGGCGCAGGCGCGCAGCAGCCACGCGTCGACGAACGCGACTGCCGTTATCGACGTAGACGTGCTCGGGGACCCCGCGGGAGGCCAGCGCGGGGCGCAGCGCGGCGGCCAGCCGGATGGTGTCCTCGGCGAACCCGAACCGGGCGGCCATCACCGCCCGGGAATGATCGTCGAGGAACGCGAAAAGGTAGGTCTTGCGGCCGTCCAGCCGGATCGCGTGCAGCGCGTCGCCCGGTCCAGATCTCATTCGGCCGCGACGCCTCGAACCGCCCGAACGCCGGCGTCGCCGCGGCGGTGGCCAGCGCGGTCAGCCCGGTCCGGCGGAACATCCGCTGGATCGTCCGCTCATCCGGCGCCCACCCCGCCCTGCGCCCGCAGGATCCGCTGGACCTGCGCCGCGGTCCGGGCCGGGTTCTCCTTCTTCAGCGCCGCCGCCAGCTCCATCACCTCCGGCGGGGTCCGCGGCTGGGACTGGCGCGGCGACGGGACCAGCGCGTCGAACCCGCCGCTGCGCCACGCGCGGATCCACCGGTCCAGCGTCCACCGGGTCAGCCGCACCGGCTCCCCGACGGGTCCGCGTGCTCGCGGGCGGCGATCGCCCGCACCACTCGCCCGCGCTGCCGCGTGGACAGCGCCGGGTCAGCGGCCTCCCGGATCAGCATGTACCGGAACAGCCCGACCGCCCGGGCCCGCTCCAGCCGCGCCTGCTCTTCCTCTTCCGCCTTGCTCATGCCCACCAGGGGCACCTCCTCCGGTCATGTGTTAATGACCGGGACACCATCCCGCGGCGCGCCCGCGCGGCGCGTAACGGGTCAGCTCGTGTTGCGGCCCGCGCCCGGCCAGCCCGGCGCGAGCAGCAGCCCGCCGCTCGCCGCCGACGCCGCCGTCCACACCGGCACCTGCCGAGCTGCGGCCACCGCTGCGCCACCGCCGCCGCCGCGCCCGCGATCGCCGACACCGCCGCCGCCACCGGCCCCGCCGCCCCGGCCGGCATCACCGGATCCGGGCCGGTCCGGGCCAGCAGCACCGTGAAGAACACCCGCACCTCCTCCGCCCGCCCCGCGAACCGGCGCAGCCACCCCCGCACCGTCGATGCCGCCCGGCCCAGCACCCCGGCGATCTTGCGGTGCCCGTCCCCGGCCGCCGCGGCCTCCAGCGCCGCCCCGATCACCGCGCCCGCATCCGCCCGCCGCAGACAGGCACCACGCCGGCAGCAGCACATGCGTCGCCCCGCACTGGCGGCACCGTGACCTGCGCGGCACCAGCTCCGCATCCGGCCCCTCCGCGATCCGCACCGGCCGCAGCCGCGCATGCCCCCACCCGCCCAGCACCCCGCCGCACGACGGGCACGCCAGCTCCCCGCCCGCCAGCTGCCGCTCGACCTCATCCCCGTCACCGTTTACCGTGAGCACGACGCCTCCGCGCGTCACCCAGCGGCCCTCCCCGGGCTTCGCCAAAAGATCACGGGGAGGGCCGCGCCACAACCGACCCGCTCACCGTGCCGCCCCGCCCCCCGCGCCCGCAACCCCGCCCCGGGGACCGCCCGCCCGCGGCAGCCAGCACCAGCCGCCCGCCTGCCCATCGGCGAGGTGCCGCCGCCGACGAACACTCGCCCCCGCCCAAGCCAGCACCCCCCACATCGGCGTCCTTAATGCCGCCCGAAACCCCCGACATCGGAATCTTGAGCGCCGCTCAACACCCTGCTGCTCCAGGAAGAGCTCGAACATGCCCGCCCCTGGCAGCCGATCTGGCCAGCGCGGCGGCCTGGTCGCTGCGCGCCCGCCGCCCGCAGGCTGCCCAGCAGCAAGGCCACGGCGCCCGGGTCGTCGAGGGAGACGTGGGCGGCGGCCGCGGCCAGCCAGCGCGGCGGCCTGCTCCTGCGCGCCCGCCTCCCGCAGGCTGTCCAGCAGCCGGGCCACGCGCGTCCGGGTCGTCGAGGGAGACGTGGGCGGCGGGATCGCGGGCCAGCAGCGCGGCGGCCTGCTCGCTGCGCGCCCGCCGCCCGCAGGCTGTCCAGCAGCCGGGCCACGCCGCCCGGGTCGTCGAGGGAGACGTGGGCGGCGGGATCGCGGGCCAGCAGCGCGGCGGCCTGCTCGCTGCGCGCCCGCCTCCCGCAGGCTGTCCAGCAGCCGGGCCACGGCGCCCGGGTCGTCGAGGGAGACGTGGGCGGCGGCGCGGCCGGCCAGCGCGGCGGCCTGCTCCTGCGCGCCCGCCTCCCGCAGGCTGTCCAGCAGCCTGGCCACGGCGCCCGGGTCGTCGAGGGAGGCGTGGGCGGCGGCCCGGCCGGCCAGCGCGGCGGCCTGCTCGTGCGCGCCCGCCTCCCGCAGGCTGTCCAGCAGCTCGGCCACGGCGCCCGGGTCGTCGAGGGGGGCGTGGGCGGCGGGTCGCGGCCAGCAGCGCGGCGGCCTGCTCGTGCGCGCCCGCCGCCCGCAGGCTGTCCAGCAGCCTGGCCACGCCGCCCGGGTCGTCGAGGGCGGCGTGGGCGGCGGGTCGCGGGCCAGCAGCGCGGCGGCCTGCTCCTGCGCGCCCGCCGCCCGCAGGCTGTCCAGCAGCTGGCCACGGCGCCCGGGTCGTCGAGGGCGGCGTGGGCGGCGGGCGCGGCCGGCCAGCGCGGCGGCCTGGTCGTGCGCGCCCGCCTCCCGCAGGCTGTCCAGCAGCCGGGCCACGCCGCCCGGGTCGTCGAGGGCGGCGTGGGCGGCGGGTCGCGGGCCAGCAGCGCGGCGGCCTGCTCGTGCGCGCCCGCCTCCCGCAGGCTGTCCAGCAGCCGGCCACGCCGACCGGGTCGTCGAGGGCGGCGTGGGCGGCGGCCGCGGCCGGCCAGCGCGGCGGCCTGGTCCTGCGCGCCCGCCTCCCGCAGGCTGCCCAGCAGCACGGCCACGGCCGCCCGGGTCGTCGAGGGCGGCGTGGGCGGCGGCCCAGCGCGCGGGGCGGGCGTCATCGCGGCAGGCAGGGCGGAGGGCCGGCTGAGGTAGGAGAGCGGCGCGGAGGTTGCCGGATGCGGCGGCGTTCTTGTGCAGCTGGGCGGCGTCCCGGTACAGGCCGCGAGCGTCGGCGGCATCCCCGAGCGCGGCCTGGTCGCCGGGCGAGGCGTGGGCGGCGGCCGCGGCCCAGAACCCCGCCGGGGGGATCTGGCTCGTCGCGGTGCGCGCGGCCGTGCTGGTCCAGGTAGTCCGCGAGCCGGTACAGCGGCCCGCCGGCGGTCGGCCTGCCCGGCGGCGGCTGGTCATCGCCGTCCGGGAGCCGGGCCGGGCGGGCGGGTCTGGCCGGGCGGGGGCGGATGCGGGTCAGCGGCCCGCGGACGCCCTTGCACGGGACGGCGGTGTAGGCCAGGGCCTGCTCCAGCCAGTCCTCGCCCAGGGCGTCCCACTCGGCGTCGGTCAGGTACCCGGGCGCGGCGGCTTCCAGGAACGCCTGCGGCAGGCCGGCGCCCATGCCCAGGCGGCGGGCATCCATCGCCGCGTCGATCAGCGCCGCCGCGGCGGGCGGGGCGTTGCGGTACCGGGCCAGCAGCTCCGGCGCCCCGGCCAGGAACTGGATCACCTGCCCGTCCGGCGCCGCCGCGGCGGCCAGGGCCAGCCGCGCGTCCGCCGCCCGGGCGAGCTGGCCCAGCTGCGCCGGGGTGAACGCGGCGGGCACGGTGATGTCGTGGCCGGCCAGCAGCTCCCGCGCCTGGGCGTGCGGGTCCGGCGCCGCCGGCCGGGCGGGCGGTCAGGGTGTCCCAGAACTGGGGCCACAGCGTGGCCAGCACCAGCACCGGGGCCCGGGCCGGGTCGCGCAGCAGCTCCCGCAGCCCGGCGGCGACCCGCTCGCCCAGCCCGCCGTCGGCCGGGTCGAGGTAGAACTGGGCCTCGTTCAGCCACACCACGGTCCGCGGCCCGATGCCCGGCAGCTCGCGCAGCGCCGCATCGGGGCGGGACGGGTCGATCGGATGCCACAGCCGCCACGGCTCGGGCCTGGTCCCGCAGCAGCCGCAGCGCCTCCCAGCAGGCCCGGGTCTTGCCCGTGGAGGACCCGCCCACCAGCACCGCGATCCCGCTGCGGCCCTCCGCCGCCGCCCGCACCACCGGGCCCAGCACCGTGTCGTGCTCGCGCGGCACATACGCCGGCAGCGCCGGCAGCCCCGGCGGCGGATCCTCGGGCTGCACCGGCCGGTGCACCTCCAGCGCGAACGGGTCGGTCACCTCGGCCAGCGGCCGCCCCGCCGGCGCCCCGGCGTGCACCGTGGTGCCCGGGCCGCGATCACCGGGCCCGCCTGCGGTACCTGACTGCTGGCCGCCGCTGGAGGTGCCGGTTCTGCTGGCGTTCCGGAAGGTCGCCCACGTCAGCCACGCCGGGGGCAAGCCGGCACTCAGCGCGGCGAAGCCGAAAATCACCGCGGCCACGGTGCCGGCGTCGAGATGATCGTGACGGAGCCACACGAGCCACACGAGCAGCGCTATCACCCAGGGCAGCACGGCCAGCGCCACGGCGATCGCGCCGTCTTGGCGCGCGGGATGCCGGGTGGCGGCCAGCCACTGCCGCCAGCCCGGGCGGCTAGCGTGGTTCATGAGCGCAGACTGCCACACCGGCCCCGGTATATGTCTCCCCTACGGGACGGCCCGGAACTCCTACAACTACGGCGAGCCGCAAAGTAGCCCTGGCCGGTCCTTGATGAACGTGTCACGAGTCCGGGAATGAGCTTGGTGGCCGATTCCGGGTCAGAACAGCGGCTCGCTGTCGGCGGTGTAAGCGTACTGCTGGATGGGCTGGATCGCCTGGGCCAGCAGCTACTCCTTCCATCCGCGCAGGCTGGTGCCGGTCCGGTCGCCGTAGGCGCGCTTGACGTAGGCGGTGCCGTACTTGGCGACGTCGGCCAGCAACCCCTCGAGGCCGCGGGTAAGGCGGTGCCGACATCGATCAGCACCGCCAGCTTGGCGGAGATATCACTGGCCAAGGCTCCTCCCGGGTCTTCGCGGGCCCGCCGGGGCGGCGCGGCCGTGCGGGTGCGGCGTCATGCGGCGGTGAGGTCCAGGCGGGTGTCCATGTCGAGGCGGAACCGGCCGTAAGGGTTGACGTGCGCCCAGAACAGCGGGGACAGGCCCCGCCGGTCTTCGTCGGTGAGCTTGCCGGCCCACCGCGGGATCTCGCAGGACTGCTTGCAGGAGCTGGGTGTTGATGAACACCAGGGACGACTGCAGGAGGTGGAGCGCGAGCATGGACACCTCGGCGTGCTCGCGGTCGGCCCCGGTCAGCACGCCTTCCCGGCCGTAGAAGATCTTGTCGTTGGCGCTGTTCCAGTTCTCCACGACCTGCAGCCCGCTGCTGATTTCCCGGCGCAGTTCCTCATCGGCCAGGTAGTCGCAGGCGAAGATGGTCCGCACGACCCGGCCGAGTTCCTCCAGCGCGAGGTAGACCGGCTGCTTGGGGCCGCCGCCCTTCATAAAGCGGCGCAGTACCTGCTCGGTCTCGGCGGTCCGCAGCCTGAGCGCGGTCGCCCATTTGATCATCTGGTCGTAGTTACGGGCGATCAGGTCCCAGTCGATCGGCCGCTTCTTGAGGATCTTCTCCAGCTTCGGCCATGGGCCCTGGATGGCGTCAGGGGCGTAGAGCTGGATCGCGCCGATGTTCTTCAGCCTGGGCAGCAGCTTGAAGCCGAGCAGCTCGGTGAAGGCGAAGCCGACCAGGCTGGCGCCGTGGGTGTCGGTGTAGTTGGCCTCGATCTCGGCGCTGGTCGAGTGCCGCAGCAGCCCCTCGATCATCGCGGCGACCTCGGAGGAGGAGCACGACCTGAGCTGGGAGTAGATGCACAGCCGGGCCCGCTCGACGTGCCAGTAGATCATCACGCCGTAGCCGCCGTAGCGGACGTGGAACTCGGTCATCAGGTTGGAGTCCCAGGAGGCGAACCGCTTGGAGTCTGACGCGGTGCTGGTGGCCTGGCCCCACCAGACGGGATCGCGGGCCTCCAGGGTGGCGTTCACCACGGTGGTGATCGCCTGGCGCAGGTTCTCGCGGGTCACGTAGGTGGCCCGCACGTGCCGGAGCTCGGCCTCGCCCTGGCCATGCTCGCCGGTGATGGCCATCTGCCGGATGCCCATGTTGGTGCCGAGCGCGAACAGCACCAGCAGCAGCCGGCGGTTCAGGGTGCCGCGGTCGAGGACCTCCCGGCTGGCGACGGAGCTGAAGCAGTCGGTGAAGTCGGTGATGAACGCGGTGTCCTTGAGGATGTCGAGCAGGTCGATGGTGCCCCACCGGCGCTCTACCTCAGCCTTGAGCGCTCCCAGGTTCTCCGGCTCGGGCAGCCTGTCCAGCTTCGGGACGCTTACCCACGGACTGCCGTGGCGTGTGATGATCCGGACCCCGCCGGCGGTGCCGACGGCCAGGGCTGTGTCGAGCCTGGTCAGCCCCTCTTGCAGTCGCTTCTTCAGGCCGGCGGTGAAGTCCGCGGCATCCAGCGGCTTGGCCAGGGCGGCATAGTGGACGTCACGGTTATCCTCGAAGTCACCCGGCAGGTCCCCGTCCGGGTCTTTCCACCGGCCAGCCCCCTGGACGTAGATCTCGCGGCGACGCAGCGCCTCCCGCAGCGCGATCAGCACGCACAGCTCATACGGGATGCGTTCAACCCGCCCGGACTCATCGACGACGCCGTCCCGCCAGGCCCTAGGGACCACGCCGTCGACCGGCACGTTCTCCTGCCTGGCGTAGTACTTCTGATCGGAGCTGACGCCGGCGTAGCGGCTCAGCAGGTCGATAGCATCCATCACCGGCCGGTAGGCGCTGTTATTACAGCGGAACTCCAGGCCGGCCAGCAGCGGCGCGAGCATCCGCCGGTAGTAGTGGGAATAGGAGCCGCGCAGCTGGTAGCGAATCCGCTCGGCCACGGCCCGCTCGGTGGCCTTCAGCTCCGTCGCCAGCGCCTCCAGCGTCATCACGCCGCCCGGCACCACCGGGTACAGCGCCTCCCGGACCGTGTCATCAGGGCGTTCCAGGGCGGCGTCGACCATCTTGGTGAAGATGCTGCGCTTGCCCGGCACGTTAGTCAGCGCGCCGATCAGCTCCTTCTCTACCCGGCGCACGGCCCGGGCGTTGATCCGGTGGATCAGCCCGACCAGCAGCTCAACCAGCGAGTCGACGAGCTCGGCCTGCCGGGTCCAGCACAGCGCCGCCAGCAGCGTGTGCCGCACCGCCGGATCCGGGCAGTCAGCGAAGTCGGAAGGGTACATGCGAGCCGCACGGGCACGCCAGGCGGCGACGATCCGGTCAGAGGTGTCGGCGAACACCGCCTCGGTCAGCCCCAGCGCCCGCACGGTGGCCAGCTTGCCGACCTCGGTCAGCAGCGTGCCCAGCCCCAGCGTGCCCGGATCGGACTTCAGCTCCGCCAGCACATTCGGCCGGCTCAGCAGGCCTTCCAGCCTGCCGCGCACCGCCAGGCCGAGCCGACCGGCCACCGTCCCGGCGAAAGCCTCATCGAACCGGCGGCAGCCCGAAGCCACCACCCGCTCCACCTGGCCGCTGGTCGGCGGCTCCACCTTCTCGCTCCGGCACCGCTGCCGCACCGCCGCAGCCAGCCGGTCCTGGCTGATCTCCGCCGGGCACATCTCCGCAGCTAGCCACCGCGCCAAGCGGTCCTCATCGGCCTCAGTCGGCGACCGCGTCCCGTACGCCTTGCGGATCTGCGCCCGGTGATACTCGATCGTCCGTCCCCGCCAGGAGTACATCGCGAACAACACCGGATCGACTTTCACTAGCGAGGCCATGTAATCGACCGCTACCCGCGGGACTTCCTCCGGATAAGCCGGGAACCGGCCCTCGATCTCGTAGAACTTCAGCATCACCGCGAACCCGAGCCGGGTCACGCCCGTCTTGTTCGCGATCAGCTTCCAGTCACCCTCGACCAGCGTCCACACACCGATCAGCCTGTCCGGCTCCCAGTCGGTCCGCACCCGGCACCCCTCGCGATCAGCCACCACCGATAAGACGATCGCCAACCACGATCAGGAACCAGAACCGCCTACCGGCCGGTATGCCTCCATTGAGACCACTACGTACCGAATCTGATAGCAGCTCGCCGCTACCTTGCGGCTCACCGTAGCTATAGGAGTTCCGGGCCATAACGCACAGCATCTTCGCCGGCCCGGACGATGAATGCCTGGTGGCGCGCCATGCCCAGCCGGGTATGCGGAAGCCGCAGACCCAGGTGGCGGTATCACTTCAGCTAGGGACATCCCCGACAACTGGAGGACCGATGACCGGATCCGAGCACTACCTGGAGGCCGAGCGGCTGATAGCGATGGCCCGCGAGTCACACCACGCCGACCTGTACGGCCACTACACCGATGCTCAGGCCGCCCTTATCCTGGCCGACGCTCAGGTGCACGCCACGCTCGCACACGCCGCCGCTACCGCGCTCAACTCTCCCGCAGACGCCCGGGCATGGGCCGACGTCGCCGGTACCAAGCTCTCCGGCGCCTAACCCCGATGCACCCCGAGCCCGGTTCATTTCCCTATACATGCTCGTGCTTGATGCGAAGCACTGACGCCAGAACCTTCGCCCTGGCATCAGCGGCACGGTTGATGCCGTACCAGTAAAGCTCGCCGTCCTTAGCCTTCTTCTCTGACCTGTGACGTGCCTTGAATTCAGGACTAAGGTGCTTCCACGCTTCCCCCCCTAGCCTGCGTGCCGCTTCGTACTCGTCCTGAAGGCTCATCGGCTGGCCTGACCTTTCCAGGTCGGCAAGCCGCTGCTTCCATTCTTCGGCTGACATTGGCATTTGCCTTACCTCCTATGCTGCGTTCGCGTGCTCGATTAGCTGTTGCCGCTCGGCTTCCGCCGATTGCTGCGTCACCTCAAGGTAACCGGCGATTGCCCATTGCCGCAGGCGCACCAGGCCCGGTTACCTACCGGTCACGCCTGCGCCATTAGGGCGGAACCACCGCTCGTCGGCCTCCATGGCCTCGGCGGCCCCATCGCTTCCCTCGGCGCCCCTGACCCCGGCAGAGAACTCGAGTCCAGTGGCTAATTCGGACACGCGGTCTGCCTGCCCCCGTTTTGTCAGTGGCAGCCTCCAGACTGCTAGAGCGGAGCTGATCATGGCGGCGTCCGGACCGGGCGGTCTTCCCGGAGCAAGGTTGGAGGCGATCAGCGTGGCTGATCGTCGTGCAGGCCCGCGCCAGGGTCCGTACGTGCCCTCCTCCGGTGGCGGCATCCAGCCGCGCAGCCGGACCAAAAGTGGCACATGGCGGGCCAAGCGGAGCGATGCGGGCAAGTCCCGTGCGCGACGCGGGTGGGGTAGCAAGAAGGGCAGGTAGTCGCCACCGGGGAAGGTGAGCGGCTACTCAACGGCGGGGGGCATCTGTCAGATGTTCCGCCCGCCGCCAGATGACCGGCGGTGAAAGGAGCCAGTGTTCGGCCATGCAGCTCCAACTCGGAAAGGAGTGGGAACTCGGCGAGCGCATCGATGGAGGCCCACCACGCCGGATGTCGGATGAATCATGAGCAAGTTGGAAGAGCAGTTCGGCCACTACGCGGCCCCATCGAGTACTACCGAGCAGGACAAGCAGGCGCGGGCCGAGCGGATGGTGCGTAAAGCACTAGCCGCGTCTAGCGCGCTAGACAAGGTTGAGTTCATGCTGGTCCCGAAAGGGTCATACCCAAACCGGACCAACGTTCGCGTAGACAGTGATGTCGATATCGCGGTCGTCCAGCGCCGGTTCTTCGTCAGTGAACGGGATGGTGAGCGCTCCGGACTCCATGCGCAGTTCGGCTACGGCTCCAGGTTCCGGTATGCGGACGCGGATTTCCGGTACGAGGTCGAGAGGGCGTTGCGCGCGCGATTTGGTCAGGATTGCGACTGCACCGGCAAGACCGCGATCACTGTCCGGGAGAGTTCGGCCCGGGTGAGCGCAGACGTCGTGCCCTCGTTCCACTTCCGGCGTTACTACCATAGTGGCGTCTTCCAGCAGTGTGACCACGGGCTGATGACGCTGCGCGCCGACGGGCGGTGGATCGTCAACTATCCCGAGCAGCAGCTGAGCAATGGCAGGTGGAAGAACTTCGCGACACTAGGGCAATATAAGAAGCTGGTGCGTATCCTCAAGCGCATCGAGAACGACCTCGTCGAGGACGGCGCGCTGACCAAGATGGCCAGCTACTTCGTCGAATGCCTCGTCTACAACGTGCCGAGCTCCGAATTCGCCACCTTCTGCTTGAACCCGCTTACCCACAATCTCCGTTCCGTGCTCGCCTATATCAGGCGCGCGACCGCGCGGGACGGTGACGCCGGGGAATGGAGGGAAGTCAACGCGATCAAGCCGCTGTTCGGAGACGGCCAGCCGTGGACACCCCCGCATGCTAACAGGCTGGCTGTGCTCGCCCAGCAGCGCTTCGGGTTGGACTGACAGTGGGGCTATCAACCGGTGACCGCAAGGCGCTGCTGTCGAAGTGGATCAAGCCATCCAGCGATGATGAGCAGAACCAGCAGGCGCGTGCGGAGCGGATGGTGCGCGAGGCCATCGCAGCGCATGCGGCATTCGATGACAGCAACGTGCGGATTTACACCAAGGGCAGCTATCCCAATAACACCAACGTGAGGCGGGACAGCGACGTCGATGTCGCTGTGGAACTGCAGGACTGCTTCTACTACGACTATCTCCTCGGCGTCACTGCCCCGGCCTCGTCAAAGCCCGGACCGTACAGTGGCTCCTGGACCACGGCGACGTGGCGTGCAGAGGTGAAAGCCGCACTCGTCGACCGCTTCGGCAGCGAGGGAATCGATGCCAGCGGGAGGATCGCGATCAACATCAGTGCGGTTGCTGGGAGCCGTCCCAGCGCCGACGTTGTCCCGAGCTTCGCGTACCAGCGTTACGACGACAGTGACGGGACCATCGTACACGTGGGTTCGTGCGTCTTCCCGTCCGACGGCGGAGCGAAGGTCGTCAACTGGCCGCAGCAGCAGCTGGAGAACGGCCGGACCAAGAACACCGCGACCGGAGGTCGGTACAAGTGCTACGTCCGGGCGCTCAAGAATGCCGAGAACGCCCTGGCGGCCGACGGGGCGATGAAGGGCCTGCCGTCGTACTTCATGGAGTGTCTCGGCTACAACGTGCCAAACGACATCCTCCAGACGGGCGACCTCGACGACGGTTTCCGTGCCACCCTGGTGAACCTCTGGGAACGGCTCAAGGATGGCTCCGCTGCGGACGAGATGCAGGAACCAAACGGGCTGAAATGGCTGTTCAAGGGTGCGGAGAAATGGAGCACCGGGGACGCCGAATCGCTCGTGCTCGAGACCTGGAAATATCTCGGATACGGAGACTGACTGATGCACCGACCGACGTCGACGGTCCGCTACACCATCCTCGGCGTCGGTGTCGTCTACACCATCCTGCTGTACCTGTCCGGTGCACACTTGGACACCTGGTACAAGTACGTGGTGGCGGTGTTGCCGGCCGTAGGCGGCATCGCCCTCGCCGTATGGGACGCGTGGGCCTGGCGACAGCCAGGGTTGGCACACCTAACGCACCGACCTCGAATCGATGGCCTCTGGCAGGTCGAGCTGATCCCAACCAATGAGAGTCACATCCCGGCAGGCGGCAATCGGGGGCCAATCCCGGGTTTTCTGGTTATCAGCCAGTCTTACTGGTCCGTTTACGTGCGGCAGTTCACCGTGGAGAGCGCGAGCCGCAGCCGCGCGTTCTTCTGGGAGCACCCCGACGGAGCAGAAGCACAGACTCTAACGTTTGTCTACGAGAACGTGCCCCAGCAGCAGTACCAGCATCGGAGTCACCGCCACCTCGGCACCTGCAGCTTTGACATCGGCAGCCGTACGCCGAAGGCGATCATCGGCGTCTACTTCACCGACCGGTACACCAAGGGCGACATGCGGCTGACGCTCGTTGACCGAACCACAAGCCACGGCTCCTATGAAGAGGCGCAGTCACACGCGGCCGGTGTCACCAGCTGACCCCTGCAGGCCCAGGAACTCCGCCGTCTCCAGGACCGTGTAGAGCCGGAGCTGGCCGGAGCCTGCACACCGCGGCGGGCAGGTGGGGATACCCGATTGCCGTGCCGGCAGAGCGGGCCATGCGCGTCTTCTTTTGGCTTCGTCGCGCCGCCCGGCGCGGCCCGCTAACAGCACGTGATGGATCAGCACCGCCGCCGCCGCGGCCGCGCAAGGGGCGACCGACGCCACGAGGAGGATCAGGCAGAGCCGGAACGTGCGCTGCCAGCTGTCCAAGGCGGACCCGATTACTTCCCACCGCCCGCGGCCGTGACGCGGCGACCGTGGCACGGGTACGCTCAAAACGAGGCCACCTCCCTCGGAGGGTCCTTAAGGCAACTGGCGGCTCCCTGTTGGCGCAGGGGGTCGCCGCCCTTTTGGGGCGGCTGCGAGCCACTACTGAAACGGTAGTTCCCTCGGGCCGGGGCGCACAGCACCAGCGGGCAGGCTATTAGTCCTAAAAATCGGCCGATCGTCCCGTGTATCCCTGGGCCGGTGACCCAAGAGGGCCCTGGTAACCCACGCTGAGCTGCGCATATGTACAGTCGGACAGCGGTATAGCCGGGGCGGTGTCGGCAGCTTTCCGACAGGTAATTGCTGTTAAGTTGCCATTAAGCGGCCCGCCAGATTTCGCGGTTGGGGTCCACGAACGCAGGATGAACGCTCGCGTCAGGGCAGGTTCTAGTCAACGTCGCAACACGGCTCGAGCGGCGGTCCTACCGCCGCCTGGCCGGATCGCGCTCGGCCTGGTGCCGCGCGAGGGCCTCGGCGGAGACCCGGGCGTACTTTGCTAGCGATCGCACTGACGTGTGTCCCGAGCGGGCCATCAGCATGGGCGTGCTGGTGCCGTCCTCGGCGTCGTGGGTGAGCGCCGAGTGGCGGAGCTGGTGCAGGCCCATCGGGAACAACGGAACTCTCATTGGCGATAGTCGGCTGCACATCGGCTTAGACCCTCGTCCAAGCGCTATGTCGCATACCGTTCTTCGAGCCAAGCGGTTGGCATCGTCGGCGCGGCGGCTCGTGGTGGGTTCCGGGGCACCGGTAACAACTGGGCCCGTCAGCACCGCCATGGGCGTACCATCTCGAAGCCATGGTTGACCGAGAGACCTTCGACCGCATCAAGGAGAAGCACGGCCTGCACGCGAGCTGGGCTGTTTGGTCGGAGCCGGACGGAAAGCCCAAGTCGAATATGGGCGACCTCCCCGTCCTTGATCCGGATCAGAACCCGGCCTTGCTCGGGATACTCCGGAGTGATGTGGTAATGCTTGGGCTGAATCTCTCCACGGGCCAGCCCCCGCCGCTTGGCAACTTCCATCCTGCGAGCTCCAGGGGGAATGACTACAAGATCAGGTTCGCCTTCACTGGGACGCCCTTCTACGGCGCCTACATGACCGACATCATCAAAGGGGTGGTGATGCTGAAGGCGGGCGACTTGATGCGCTGCCTGCCCGCAAATCAGCATGTCGTGGCCGAAAGTGTCGAACGCCTGCTGGAAGAGTTCGACGACCTGAAGTCCGAGTCGCCCACAGTCATAGCATTTGGAGGTAGCGCACACCTGCTTGCTGCCAAGCACCTCCCCGCGAATCGGTACTCGCGGCTTGTGCGTGTTACGCATTTCGCCGACTTCATCTCGCAAACGGCTTACCAGGAGCGGGTTCTCAGCGAACTGGCATGCACAGGGTCTGCGGTAACAACGTCGTGCTCAGCGCTGGCCCTCGCTGTTGGAGGAGCTGGCTTGCGCTGAAGCGGCTGGGAAGCGAGAACTGCGCGGTGCTGCGGGACCTGGTCGCCGAACGCGATGCCGAGGTGACAGTCCGGGAAAAGCCGCTGGCAACGGGGGGCGTTGTGGGCCAGCCAAGAACTATTTGGCGGCCTTGGTGCGGGCAAGCAGATACTGGCCTCGGCGGTTCGGCTTGAGACGCCATCCCGCTGGCCAGACATGCTGAGCGCTGGACACTAGGACCCGTGTGTCCTTGAACGGCAACCAGTCCGAGTGGTCAGCGAAGGTCGCCCCGGCGAAGTCGGTGGCGCCGCCGAATGTCACTCCCTGGAAGGTGACATCGCCGGCAAAGGTCGCCTGGCCGAACGCCGCGCGCTGGGCAAAGGTAGCCGAGGAGAACCAGGCGCTGCTATCGAAGGTCGCCCCTGCGAACATGGCGTCGCCGGAAAAGGTCGTCGACTGGAGCTCGGCGGTATCGTCAAAATGCGTTCCATAGAACATGGCGTCGCCATTGAAGCTGGCATCGTTGAAGTCGGCGTCGCGGCCGAAGGATGCCTGGCTGAACCAGCTCTTGCCTGCGAAGGCGGCCTTGCTGAAATCAGCATGGCCGTTGAAGGACGCCCGGCTGAAGGCTGCCTCCTGGGTGAACTTCGCGGCCTGGAATGAGGAGCTACCGAAGGTGGCCTCGTAGAACTGCGCGGTGCCGATGAACGATCGCTCCGGCGAACCGGGCGTCTGCCGCCACCACACGATAGAAGTTGAGGTCGATGAGGGTGGCACCGGTGAGATCTAGGCGCATGTCGGGCCAGAATTCCGGGCCGAAGGTCCCGGCGCGGGCTGACCCTCGACCCAGTCGATACGTAGGTGATCAGCAAGGATGCGCTGCGCGGTAAGGCGCACCTGTCTTTCCTGCTGCCACGTGTCGCCGGGCGCGTCAGTGCTCGTTTCAGTCTCAGCGGCAGGCTCTCCTGGGCTTTCGGCAGCCTCCGGCTCCGGGCCGGCTTTCCGGTTGGCGCTGTGGGGGAGAATGGCATCCGCAGGTAGGCGCAGATGACGTTGACGATGGTCTGGCGCTGGGCGGGGTTGTCCTGGGCGAGCCGTTCCAGTGCGTACAGGCCGCCGAGCCGGACCGGGGCTTTGTCGTTGCCGAGCTGCTCGACCGCCTTGGTGTACAGCTCGGTGATGCGCCGCTCGGTCGCGTCACGATCGGTCAGATCGGTGGCGATCTCCTGGTGGTGCTGGCGGCGGAAGGCGAGCATGAGCCCGACCGCCGCCCCGGCCCCGGCACCCGCCGCCAGCCCGGTACGCACGGCATCCAGCCGGGAGTTGGCGCGGTCGGTACCAGCCTTGGCGCCGCTGGCGATGGCCAGCAGCCACGTCGTCACCACGAGAGCGACGATGACGACTGCGGCGGCTGCGGCAAGCATCCACCACCAGGCCGAGATCGGTCGCCACGTTAGCCCGGCACCCTCCTGCGGGCGGCGATAGGGCGGCTTCATGCGGACATCATCTCGGGTGATCCCCTGCCAGGGTCCACGGCGCGTGTACCGCCGCGGCTGGCCCGCCGGGCGGCCTGGTCCAGGCGGCGAGTGTTGTGAGGCTGTTCATCGCTGCCAGCATGCTCGCGGGCGCCCCCACTGGTGGCTGGTTTCTGGGCGGCCGGGCTTGTTACCGCCTGCGGGCGGGGTCGCGCTCGGCCTGGTGCCGCTGCAGCGCCTCGGCGCTCACCCGCGCGTACTTGGCCAGCGACCGCACCGAGGTGTGACCGGACCGGGCCATCAGCATCGGCGTCCCGGTGCCGTGCTCGGCATCGTGGGTCAGGGCGCTGTGCCGGAGCTGGTGCAGGGTCGCGCCGCCGGAGGCCTCGGAGAACAGCGCCGCGGCCTGCTGGTAGCTCAGCCGGGCCCGGCCGGACGGGTCCAGGTCGGCCGCGGGCAGCTGCACCCGCGCCTTCCGCTCGGTCACGAACACCGGGCCGGACTTGCGGCCCTTCAGCAGCCGCGGCAGCAGCCGGGCCGTGCCGGTCTGCCAGACGATGATGTCGATCGCGCCGCCCTTGCGGCGGACCCTGGCGCAGCGGTTGGGCAGGTCCAGGTCCCCGACGTCGAGCGCGAGCACCTCGGCCGACCGCGCGGCGGTCTCGTACAGCATCCGCCAGAGCGTCCGCTCGCGGAGGCTGATGTCCTCGCGGGTGAGCAGCTGCTCGACGTCGGCGCGGGACAGCGCGCGGGCCCGGTCCGGCCGCGGCTTGCGGCGGACGCAGCATCCGCGACGGGTCAGCGGTGATCCAGCCCTGCCGCTGCCAGTAGGCGGCTGCCGACCTGATGGCATCGAGGGAGACGTTCCACGTGGACGGGGCCCGGTCGCCCCACCGGGCGCCGAACCACCCGGCGAACCGCTCCGCGTCGATGTCCGGCGCGGTGTCGCTGCCGAACTCGGTCACGATCCAGCGCAGGACGCGGCCGTACGTGCGGCGGGTGCTGGCCTGCTCGGCTCCGCTCAAGGTGGCGAGGTAGGCGTCTGCGGCGCGGCCGAGAGTGATGTCACCGGCGGCCGCCGGCGAGGCGGTGAACCGTTCCCATGCGCCTAGGTTATCAGAGGTAATGGCCCGTTATCTCTGATAGCGGGACATTTGATCACGAGGCGCTTCGTAGTTTCCCCTGGCCCTCGTTTACCCCGGTCAATGCTGCACGCTCCTGCCCTCGCCGACCTCGACGGCCGGAGCAGGCGCCGGTGCGGCGGGCGATGCCGGAATCAGGGACCTGGCGTCACCATGACGGGCGTAGATCATTCGGGTCAGCCGGTCCGAACGATCACCGTTGGCGATGATCCAGCAGGCTGCCCCGAGCGCTAGGACGGCTAGGAACACTGCCGCCGCCAGCGCGGGCATGCCGAGCCGGGCCACCACGGCGGCGGGCAGCATCCCGGCCGCCACCCGGCCCGCGCGCCTCAGGGCGCTCATCAGGGCACCGCGCTCCGCCGCCGCGGCGACCGCAGCGCCAGGCCGGTCCGAGGCGCGCTGCGCAACTGCCGTAGCGCGTACCCCAGCTGAGCGAGCCGCCCAGCACCGGCCTGGCAAAGGTCCCACAGTTCGCTGCGATACTCCTCGGCATGCCGGGGCCTGTCGGCCACGGGCAGCAGGCTGACGGCAGCCGCCCAGTAGCCTGACCGCTGAGGGCGCCACCCGCCTGGCCTCACGCTCTGCGCGACCGCGGCCGCCGATGACGCCGACATCCCCCCCGAGGCTACGGGCGAGGTCGCGGGCGAGGTCGCTATTTCCATCGAGGGCGCGGGCGAGGGCGCGGGCGGGGGCGAGGCCGTCGGCGAGGCCACCGCGGGCGCGGGCGAGGTCGCGGGCGACGTCGCGGGCGCGGGCGACGTCGCGGGCGAGGTCGCGGGCGTTGGCGAGGATGCCGCCGTAGGCGAGGCCGTCGGCGATGCCCTCGGCACGGGCGCGGGCGCTGGCGAGGTCATGGGCGAGGCGGAGAGCGCGGGCGAAGGCGCGGGGGCTGGTGACCTTGACGCCGATGCCGTCGGTGAGGTAATCGGCTAGGGCCTTGGCGAGGCTGCTGGCGTGGGCGAGGCCGTCGGCGAGGCCCTGGGCGCGGGCGAGGTTGACGTCGCGGCCGGCGGCGAGCTGGGTGCGGCGAGCGAATGAAGGGGCGAGAACGCTGGCGCTCATGCCAGGCCCCTGGCGGGCCGGGATCGCAGCCCGAGGCCGACGATAGAGGTGGTGGCCTGGGCTAGCGCGATGCGGGCCCGCTCGGCGCCGTCCTCAGTCAGCCGGTAGTACCGCCGGCGGGGGCGGCCTTCGTCTTCAGGCCTGATGTCCTCCCACCGGGAGGTCAGCCAGCCGTGCTCGTTCTCCAGCCGGGCCAGGATGGGGTGGATGGTGCCGCTGGGCAGCCCGGCCTGTTCGCAGATCTGCAGCCCGTACATCTCCCGCGTCGGCTCGGCTAGCAGCGCGCGCAGCACCAGCTGGGTCGGGATCGTCATCCGCGGTCCGGACGGTTTCTTGCCTGCCATGGTGTTACTCTACCAAGCCCCTAGGTAGAGAACAAGTATGTTAGCTCCGGGTCACGAGATCAACCAGTCGAAGAACTTGATGCCGGCGGCGAGGGCCGCCAGCCCGGCCAGTGCTGCCTCTGCCGCGTTGCGGCGGGAGAGCCATGTCAGGCCGCTGGCCGCGGCGGCAGCCAGAAGGGCGAGGAGAAGGACGAACGCCGTCCGCACGGTCAGCAGTCCGGGCGGGGTGGGATGTGGGCTCATTCAGGATCCATCGGTCCATGCCCGGGGTTCGAGGCTCCGGGGCAAGCCAGGGAAGTTCACTCCTTGTCGAGAAGGTAGAGCTATTACAATAGCTTCTCTCTGTCTACTTTAGATGCTATACTGCTAGAATGGCAGGAACGCCGAAGGAACCAGGACCGACCTCGGCGCGGGTCGCCGCAGCCCTGCGCCAGATCCGCCAGGAGCGCGGCCTCGGTTACGCCGAGCTGTCCCGACGGCTCGCAGCCATCGGGCACCCGATCCTCGACACCGGCCTGATGAAGATCGAGAAGGGCCGGCGCCGAGTTGATGTCGATGACCTGATGGCGCTGTCGCTCGCGCTCGAGGTGACGCCGAACCGGCTGCTGCTGCCCGACGCCAGCTTCGCCAATCCCGCCGAGACGGTCACCCTCACCGAGGACGGCCCCAAGGTCCGCGTCTCCGACGCATGGGCGTGGGCGTACGGGGAACGGCCCCTCGGTGCCAAGCCGGCATCGTTCGCCGATGACGAGCCAGCGAAGGCAGAACTGAAGTTCATCGGCCAGAACCGGCGGTACTACGCCCGCGGCGGGTTCGGATGGCTTTCCTCGGTCGGCAACTGGGTGGAAGGCGTCCCGCCGGGAAGCTCCAGGCCGGTCCGCGATGAGGTACAGGGGTCCGGGCTCATCGCCGGGGCGATCCTCGGCGCGTTCGTCCACTACGGCCTGAACACCCGGCAGATCCGCGCCGCCGCCGAGTCGGGGGTCATGGCCGCGATCGTGGCCGACACTGGGGAAGAGGCCGAGCGAGCGTTCGAGGAAGTCATGGCGTGGCTCATGGCCCAGAGAGGCAGCGAAGACGAGGAGGGCTGACGCCCGTCCGCATGGGCGTGGCCTATCAGAGGTAATGACACATTATCTCCGATAGCATGCTGCCTCTCCTGGGGAACAGCACCTGTGGCGGGACCTGACTACTGCACATTATCTCTGATAAAGCCCCGCCGCCCTGCCGCTCCGGACGGCGGGTCTTCGGGCTGCACCGGCCGGTACACCTCCAGCGCGAACGGGTCCGTCACCTCATCCAGCGGCCGCCCCGCAGCTGTCGCAGTCGTCGGCCAGCTGCCTAGGCCGGGGGACAGCTTGCCCGGCCGCAGCGATCTGGACCGTGCGGGCCCTGATCGTGCCAACCCGGACCAGCGGGCCGCCGGGGCGATTCAATCGCACTACTCGGTGCTAATGGAAAGAAGCTGGGCCGCGTCATCGGCCCCCGTCGTATTTTCGTGGCTACCTGCGGCAGCGTGAGAACCGTCAAAGATTTCTTCAAGGGCATCTGCGAGGCTGGTGTCGCGCTCATCGAGGATCGCGGCGTACCGGGATGTGACCTCAAGACTGCCGTGTCCTGCGCGCTGACGGACCTTCTGCAAGTCCACCCCCTTATCGATGGCCCAGCTGATCCCCGTGTGGCGGGCATTGTAGGGCGTGAAACCCTCAGGTAGACCCGCTGCATCTCTCGCCGTGTTCCAGAAGCGCGTCCAGACATCGGCCATAAGGAATTCGCTTCCGTCGCGACGCCAGGTATCGACCTTGGTGAGCTGCCCCTTCCTGGCTCGCTGTGCGCTCTGCTGCCGACGCCACTGGCGCTGGTATTCGCGCCCATACTCGTTGCACTTCCTGCAGTGACAGTTCATCGCGTACCGGGCGCCCATCGTCCCGTGCTCATGAACGATGCCGGATTTGGACACCAGCGGAGGGAGGTTCTCCTCATCCTCTTCGGGAACCAGGCTGGAGCGCACATAGGCGAACATCCACTGCGGGAACAGGAGGTCATCGGGGCCGAGGCCGTACTCCTCGATGTGCTCCTGGACCGCCTGGCACATCTGCTTCGAGATCGTGAACCGTCGCCAGTCACCGTTCTTGGGATTCGGCTTGGTCAGCCATCCTGCCTTGCCCGACGGGTGGTATCTGGCCGTGACGTAGACCGTTGATCGCGTGATGTTCAGCATCTGCTGCCCGAACTCGAAATCGCACGGGCGGAACCCGATCATCTCGCAGCGGCGCGCCCAGGTAGTGACGTTCAGCCGCGCGTACAGCCTGGCTGGGGGATAGGGCAGTGCCTCTTCGAGACGTCGCCATTGGTCATGGCTGGCGACGAGTATCGGTTTAGCCGGTGCCTGCTGGATCCGGATGCTCCGGATGGGGTTGTTGTTCCGGTAGCCTTCATCGAACGCCATCTGGCACATGGCCGAGAGGACCTTCCGCGTCGCGCGGATCGTAACCTGCGAAGCTTCCTCAGCCGGAAGTACCTTGACCAGCAGGTTGAAGAAGGTCTCCCGGTTGACCTCGCTGATCCGCAGGTGACCGATGTACGGGACGACGTGGTTCTTGGCGGCATAGCCGTATTCCTGGCGGGTACTCGGACTCACCGTGTGGTAGCGGAGGAAGCGCTGCTCGCAGAACTCCGCGATCGTCATCTTGGCCTTGTCGGCCGGGCTGGTCTCGTCCAGGAATCCGCGCGCGTGGCGCTCCTCTTCCTCGGCTACCTCGTAGGCCCGTTCGTGCGAGTCGTAGGTACCCGCGGACTTGTACTTGCCGTCGGCAGCGCGGTAGATGCCGACGTACCGCCTGCCGGATCGGCTCTCACGTTCGATCACGTACGCCATGCCGGACCTCCGAGCTTCAGGCAGCGATGGTGTTAGATGAAATGTTAGAACCACGCACCGACATCCGACTGCAGCCGACGCCACTACCTAACACCAACTCGCTGTTCACCTGCTACTTCACGAGATCCATGGTAGTCCCCTTCACGAGTTATGGTTTTTCGGCACGACCGAGATCCAGAAGGAGATCATCGGCCGGGGCCTCGGCTTGTAGCCCTGACCAGGCCTTCAGTGATCAGGGCTATTGCTCGCGATGAACGGTGGACAGCCATTCCGGGCTGCTGGATCCTCGGGGCACCAGCACCGGCTCCGGCCAGCGCGGCGGGGTCGCGGAGAACCGGACCGGCGGGGCCAGCATGTGGACGTCGCCGAGCGGGCTAGGGGCGTCGTAAGGGAACGGCTCGCGGAGACGGTGTTCGTCGTCGCGGTCGGCCAGCGCCGGGTCGACCAGGCCGAGCGACCCGCACCACATCGCGGCCCGGGTGAGGTTCACGGTGCAGTGCCAGGAGCCGCCCTCGGTGGCGCGCTTGACCAGGGCCGCGGCGGCTCCGACCGCTCCGAGGTAGCCGGTGACGTAGTCGTTTATCAGCCCGGTGACCGGGAGCCTGGGCTCGGCTGCGGTTCCTTCCGTGGTCATCAGGCCGGAGGCAGCGGATCCGTTCATGTCGAAGCCTCCGCGGTGCGCCCACGGGCCGCGCGATCCGTAGCAGGTGACCGAGACGTACACCAGGCCGGGGTACCGTTCGGCCAGCTGGTGCGGGTCGAGGCCACGGCGCTCCAGCGAGCCGGCGCGGTGGTTGCTGACCACGATGTCGGTGTCAGCCAGCAGGGCGGCCGCCCTTTCCTGCCCGGCCTGGTTTCCGAGGTCGACGTAGGCGCTGCGGGAGCCGACGTTGGCCTCGGCGTAGATGAACTCGTGCTCGTAGTCGTTCGGACGCGTCGCGCCGAGCACGTCCGCCCCGTGTTCGGCCAGGGTCCGGCCCACGACCGGGCCCGCGACGGCGTGGGTGAACGACAGTACGCGGATGCCGTCGAACGGCCGCCGCGCCGGGCCGAAGTCGCGGCGTGGAGCGTCGCCGATGCGCTTCAGCACGATAACCGGCTGGCTCGCCAGGAGCGCTCCCTGCGGGCCAGCCAGCCACTCTTGAGGCTCGCGCACGACGCATGCGGGGAGGCCTGCGGCGTTGGCGGCCTCTTCCAGCTCGAACGCGTCCCGCTGGCCGATGGCGTCGGCGACCCTGGCGGCGTCGGGCGGCACGTCAAGGAACCGGCACCACCGCGCGGCCAGATGCGGGTACACGCCCGACGCCATGACCCAGCGGCCGTCCGCTGCGCGGTAAGGCGTGAGGAGGAACGGGTTGTCGAGCACCAGCGGGTGCGGGGCCGGGGCCCCGTTGAGGGTCGGGCGCCAGAAGGCGCCCGGGTTGATGCCGTGGATGGCCTGTCGCAGGTCCAGATGGAGGTCTTGCCCAGGGCCACCCCGGTGCCGGTGGAAGGCGACGGCCGCGACGGCGGCCGCCATGATCGGGATGCCGATGCACGCGCCGAGGCGGTGCGCGGACGGCACGATGGGGTCCTGGCCTGCGATTGACACCGCGCCGCCCGCCGCGGCCCGGGCCAGGCCGACCGTCGAGAGCAGGTCATCGAGCGCGATCAGCGGGTCGAAGGCGGCGGCTGGCCTGGCGGCCGGGACGATTCCCGCGGGCTGGGGACTCATTTGGGCCTGGGCTCCCTCTCCAGCCGGTGCGCCGCGGCGGAACAGCAGGGCGGCCACGACGGATCCGGCCGCGAACATCCCGGCGGCCCACCAGAACGCGGTGGTGTAGCTGTGCACCTGGGCGAGCTCGACCAGCGCGGGTGCCGGGCGGCTGCCGATCATCAGCCGGGGGCTGAGGTGGCTGGCCAGGTAACCGGCGGCGGCGCTGGCGGCCATCGTGTTGAGCAGCGACGTGCCGATGGAGCCGCCGACCTGCTGGCCTGTGTTGACCATGGCCGATGCGGCGCCCGCGTCGGATGGTGCGACGCCGGCGGTCCCGGTGTTCATCGACGGTGACATCACGAAGCCGAGGCCGGCGGACGTCAGCAGCAGCGGGAGCAGGACGTCCGCTGCGTAGCTGGAGTGGACGCCGATCCGGGTTAGCCAGGCCAGCCCGGCCGCGGCGGCGAGCATGCCCGGCGCGACGAGCCACCGGGGGCCGATCCGGGGCAGCAGCACGATGTTGGCCAGGTTGGCGCTGACGATGATCGCGCCGACCATGGGCAGGAAGGCGACGCCGGCCATGACCGGGCTGAAGCCCAGGGTCTCCTGCAGGTAGTAGGTGAGGAACAGGAAGATGCCGAACATCCCGGCGCCGGTGACCAGGATCGACAGGTAGGCGGCGGCGCGGTTGCGGTCCAGGACGATCCGCAGCGGCAGCAGCGGCTCCGTGGCTCGCGTTTCTATATATCCGAACGCCGTAAGCATCACCGCTCCGGCCACCAGGAAGCCCCACGTCGCCGGGGCGTGCCAGCCGTCGCTGGCCGCGTTGGAGAAGCCGTAGACGATGCAGAACATGCCGCCGACCTCGGCCATCAGGCCGGGCAGGTCCAGCCGCGGTCGTCGGCCGGCCGGCTGTCGGCGCAGCAGTACGACGGCGCCGACGCACGCGATGGCGGCGAAGACGAGGTTGACGTACAGGCACCAGCGCCAGTTCAGGTACTGGGTCAGCAGCCCGCCGAGCAGCAATCCGACCGCCCCGCCGGCCCCCGCGATGGCACCGAAGATGCCGAACGCCTTGCCCCGGTCCTTCGTGCCCTCGAACGTGGTGGTCAGCAGCGACAGCGCGGCCGGGGCGAGCAGCGCGCCGAAGGCACCCTGGCAGGCGCGGGCCACGACGAGCATGCCGAAGCTGCCTGCCGCGCCGCCGACGGCGGACGCGGCGGCGAAACCGGCCAGCCCGGCGATGAACGTCGCCTTCCGGCCGATCAGGTCGGTGAGCCTGCCGCCGAGCAGCAGCAGGCTGCCGAACGCGAGCGCGTACCCGGTGACCACCCACTGCCGCTCGATGTTGGAGAAGTGCAGGGCGTGCTGTGCTGAGGGCAGGGCGATGTTCACGATCGTGGCGTCGAGCACCACCATCAGCTGGGCCAGGGCGACGACGGCCAGGATCAGCCAGCGCCGGGGGTCCGCACTGGTCACCGCCGGTGTCGGGACTAGTACCCGCGCCGGGCCCGAGGTGGCCTCGATCCTGCTGTCGGCCCGTCGGCTCCTGGTCCGGACCTCGCTGTACATGGCATTCTCCTTAAGCGAAGGAATGTTCGTTTTGATGATGCAGCGGTTGTGGCCCTCCCGTCAAGAGAGAACATTCCTTCTTTTTTGTAGTAACCTGGCCGCATGCCCAAGATCACGGACGAACGCCGCGAGGCCCGGCGCGAGCAGATCCTCGACGCGGCCCGGGCCTGCGTGCAGGAGCACGGCCTCGAAGCCGTGTCGATGGAGATGATCATCGCCCGCTCCGGCCTGTCGACCGGCGCCGTCTACGGCTACTTCAAGGGCAAGGACGAGATCATCAGCGCCGTCGTGACCGAGGGAACGGCCGCGATGGGCCGACGGCTCATCCCGATCCTCAAGAACCCCGATCCGCCGCCGCTCCCCGAGCTCATCGACCAGCTCCTGCGCACCATCACCGAGTTCGGCCAGGACAAGCGCGACGGTATCGACCGGCTACTCGCCGCCATCCACGGCTGGAGCCACTCCCAGAGCACCCCTGAGCTCAGGGCAACGACCCGCGCCGCCTACCGCGGCCAGCGCGAACTGCTCGCCGAAACGGTGCGCCGGTGGCAGGAGGCCGGTACGTTCGACCCCGCCGCCGACCCCGAGGCGGTAGCGCAGCTACTGCAGTCGATACTCCTGGGTTTCGTCGCCCAGCGGGCCCTGGCCGGGGGCGCCGACGCGCAGGCACACGTCGCTGCCCTGGACGCGCTCACGCAGGCGGAACGCTGCGGCCAGGAGCGCCGTCGCAGCGTTTAATACGTGTGCCGGGCAAGGTGTACGAACAGCCCACCCCCGCCTACACCAGGGAGCTCGTAGCCGCCGTGCCAGGCCGCGCCCGTACCAGCGACCCCCTCTCGTCGATAGCCCCCCTAGCTCGGGGCCGCTGACTCTTGGCCGCCTGGCTCGGCCGGGTGCCACACCTGGACAGTCAGGGTGCTGTCGCGATGCACCCGCTCACCGGGCGCTGGCGCCTGGCTGACGACTAGCCCCTCCACCGGCATCGGGTGCGGGGTCAGCCGGATCGGGGTTACGCGCAGACCGACCCGTCCGGCTACCTCCATGCAGGCGCCGTAGAACAGTCCGCTGACGTCCGGCACCAGGACCCGGGACGGCGGGTCGGACCGTGGCTCCAGTGCTTCCTCATCAGCCGTCGACCACCCCTGACCCAGGCCGACATCAGGCCCGGACGGCCCCCGCCACGGAGGTGTCAGTCCCTCACCGGGCCGCTTGATACCGATCTGCTCGTCATAGGCTTCACGGGCGGCCGGGTCGGCCAGGACCCGCCAGGCCTCCGCCACCGCCTGACGCGCCTTGTCCGCCGCTGACTGCACGCCCGGCGGCGCTCCCGCGAGGCTGGCCGGGGCGAGCGCGGCCTGTCTTGCCTGACATGCCTGCCGGATGTCGTCCGGCGGCGCATCGGGGAGCACCCCCAAGACGTCATACCACGTGACGACGCTCCTCATCGCTCACCGGCGAAGGCTGGCGCACAGGCTGACGGCATGAGCACTCCTATCTCTGCTGGCGCAAACAAAGCCAATCATGCCCGGGCCGGCCCGCGCCCGCAGGCCCGGTCCGCTCGTACCTCCGCACTATTCGGCTAGCTAGCAAGCTCAGACTTGCAATATTAGACTTGCAAGGTTAGCCTTGGTATATGCTCATGGAGCAGGAAGTCGAAGAGGTGGCCGCGGCCGTTTACCTGAGCGTGGGCCTGTTCAAGCGGCGCCTCCAGCAGGTGCAGGTGCCTGGCGAGCTGTCGCTGCCGGAGTCCTCGGTGCTGCGGAAGCTGGAGCGCGCCGGCCCGGCCACGGTGACCGCGCTGGCCAGGGCCGAGCAGATCAGCGTGCAGTCGATGGGCGCCACGCTGAGCGCGCTGGAAGCGCGCGGCCTGGTCAAGCGCCAGTCCGACCCGGCCGACGGCAGGCGCGCGGTGATGTCGGTCACCGAGGCGGGTCTGTCCGCGCTCAGCGACAAGCGCAGCGCGCGGATCGCGCAGCTGGCGCGGGCGCTGGCGGCCGGGTTCACCCCCGAGGAGATGGGCCAGCTGCTGGCGGCCGCACCGCTGATCGAGCGGCTGGCCGAGAGCATCTGAGGGCTGACCGGCCCCCGGGCGCGGCACGCCGGGTGCCCGGCCGGCGCGATACGAGGAGAGTGAATGGCACAGCAGCCGGCCGTGGTCAAGGATCGCTATCGGTGGGTGGCGCTGGCGAATACGACCGCCTCCACGTTCATGTCGACGCTGGACGGTTCGATCGTGATCATCGCCTTGCCGGCCATCTTCCGCGGCATCGGGCTGGATCCGCTGGCCCCGGGCAGCATCTTCTACCTGCTGTGGATGATCATGGGCTACCGGCTGGTCCAGGCGGTGCTGGTGGTCAGCGTCGGCCGGCTCGGCGACATGTACGGCCGGGTGAAGATCTATAACGCGGGCTTTGTCGTCTTCACCATCGCCTCGATCCTGCTCTCGTTCGACCCGTACCGCGCCGGGGGCGGGGCGATGTGGCTGATCGGCTGGCGGGTGCTGCAGGCCACGGGCGGGTCCATGCTGATCGCGAACTCGGCCGCGATCTTGACCGACGCATGGCCAGCCGAACGGCGCGGCTTCGCCCTGGGCACCAACCAGATCGCTGCCCTGGCCGGCCAGTTCGTCGGGCTGGTGGCCGGGGGCCTGCTGGCGGCCATCGACTGGCGCGCGGTGTTCTGGGTCAACGTGCCCGTCGGCGTGTTCGGCACGCTGTGGGCCTACCTGCGGCTCAAGGAGATGGGGGAGCGGCACCGCGCCCGCATGGACTGGTGGGGCAACCTCACCTTCGCCCTGGGCCTGGGCGCGGTCCTGGTCGGCGTCACCGTGGGCATCCAGCCCTACCACGGCCACGCCATGGGCTGGACCAGCCCCACGGTCATCGCCCTGCTCGCCGGCGGCACTGTGCTCCTGGCCGGGTTTGCCGTCATCGAGAGCAGGATCGCCGAGCCGATGTTCCAGCTCAGCTTGTTCCGGATCAGGGCCTTCACCGCCGGCAGCATCGCCAGCCTGGTGGTCGCCATCGCCCGGGGCGGCCAGCAGTTCATGCTGATCATCTGGCTGCAGGGGATCTGGCTGCCGCTGCACGGCTACAGCTTCAGCCAGACCCCGCTGTGGGCGGGGATCTTCCTGCTGCCGCTGACCGCCGGGTTCCTGGTGTCCGGGCCGACCGCCGGGATCCTGTCGGACCGGTTCGGCTCCCGGGGCATCGCGACCGCCGGGGCGCTGGTGTTCGGCGGCAGCTTCATCGGCCTGATGCTGCTGCCCGTCAGCTTCGGTTACTGGGCCTTCGCGCTGCTCATCGCCGTCAACGGGATCGGCAGCGGCATGTTCGGCGCGCCCAACTCCTCCTCGATCATGGGCAGCGTCCCGGCCCGGCACCGCGGCGCGGCCTCGGGCATGCGCTCCACCTTCCAGAACTCCGGCACCGCGCTATCGATCGGCGTGTTCTTCTCCCTGATGATCGCCGGGCTGGCGGCCACCCTGCCCCGCACGCTGACCGGCGGCCTGGAAAAGCATGGCGTCTCGCCCGCTCTCGCCCACCAGATCGGTTCCCTGCCCCCGGTCTCATCCCTGTTCGCCACCGTGCTGGGGGTCAATCCCATCCAGCACCTGCTCGCCTCGGCCCACGCGCTGGCGTCCCTCCCGGCCGCCAGCCAGCGGATCCTCACCGGACGGACCTACTTCCCGCAGCTCATCTCGGCGCCGTTCCACCACGGCCTGGCCGTGGTATTCGTAGCCGCCGCCGCGCTGTCAGCGGTGGCCGCCTTCGCGTCCCTGCTGCGCGGCGGCCGCTCCACGCCGACCGACCCCACACCTCCGCACACGGCCGAGGTCCCCACCCAGGGCACGAAAACCGCATCCTGACCGGCACCGCATCCGGCCACCCGCGCTGACCTCAGCAGACCGGACCGTGGAGCGTCATCGGCCCACGTCGTGGATGTTGTGTTCGCTGAGGTCCGGAGCATGCCGCCCGACAGTGCGGTAGTCGGCATCGTCATGGAGGATGGTCAGGCCGTGATGAGCCGCCGTGGCGGCGATCATGAGATCCACGGCGGAAGCGCTGCGGTGTTCCCCGGCTTGAGCCATGAGATGCTGGACCGAAGCGATCCAGCGCCCGGCGTTCTTCGGCACTGACACGTCGGGGTACAGGTCCCCGAACATCTCGGTAATCTCGTCGAACTCTGACCCGTCCCTGGCTGTGTAGAGGAACTCGGTTCGTTGCGGGTAACACGAGCCGATGGCCTCAGCGTCCACAGCGTCATACCACGCCTCCTGCAAGCCTGGGTCGCTGAGCAGGCGGACTAGCCCGGAAGTGTCCAGCAGGTAGATCACCGGATTTGCTTCTCGGCACGGTGCAGGCGTTCGGCATCCTCGAGCGCGCCCCAGTGCCGTGCACGCTCGAAGTGCCGGGCGATGCGCGCCGCGCGTTCCTGCTTGTCCGCATAAAACTGCAGAGCCAGGTTGACCGCTTCCTTCTTGGTCTTTGCCCCGGACAGCGCCATGGCGCGCTCGAGCGCGTCATCGTCGATGTCGATCTGCGTCACGCTCACGAGTCGCCCTCCCCATGCTTGTGGGTAATGTACAACCATACGTATATTACCAACATTCTGTCTGCCCTCCAGCCGGCCTCGCCGGGCCTGCCAGCGTCCGACCTTAGCCCGGCATCTCCGGCGACTCGGAGGCGATCCGGGAAGCAGCTGCCGCGGCCTAATCTCCGGACTGCGACACCAGCTCCTGCCAGGTCCGGCCGCTTCGTACACTCTCCGGCCGCTCGGCCACGATGTCCGAGCCCGGACGCGCGTCGTCGTCGCGGACCTTGATAAGGATCCAGCGCGAATCCCCGGTCCGCGTGAGCGCGAAGCGGCCAGAAAGCTTCCGGCCATGCAAGACGAACGACAGATGCCCGGGCTCGTCACGCACGATCTCGGCGGTCCCCTCGTCCCACACGATCACCGCGCCGGTGCCGCGCGCCTGCCCGTCGTGGACACCCTCGAAGTCTCCGGCCGACATCGGGTGGTCTTCGACCGGCACGGCCAGCCGCCGGATCCTGGGGTCAAGCGAGGGTCCTTTGGGTACCGCCCACGAGCGCAGCACCTCGCCTGACTGCAGCCGGAAGTCGAAGTGCAGCCTCGTCGCGTCGTGAAGCTGCACGACGAATCGCGACACGGTAACCACGCCTCAGTATGGCCCTCCGTGAGGACCATGAGGCTTATCCTCAAGCGGGCTAGCCTCGGGCTGGCTCACCATCTCACGTTTGGCCAGCCCGGAGCGTCTTCCTGGTGGGAAGGGAGCTGGCCATGCCGACGGTGCGGAAGGTCGCATGAAGCAGCCGTTTGAGAAGATCGTGGAGGAGCACGGGGGGACCGTGCTGCGGGTGTGCCGGGTGATCGTCGGCGTCCACGATGCGGAGGACGCGTGGTCGGAGACCTTCCTGGCGGCGATGCGCTCCTACCCGGGCCTGCCGGATGACGCCAATGCCGAGGCGTGGCTGGTCACGATCGCGCACCGCAAGGCGATCGACGCGCTCAGGGCCCGGAAGCGGCAGCCCGCGCCGGTCGGGGTGATACCCGAGGTGCCGACCGCGCTCGGCCTGCCGGGGTCCGCGGACGGCGACCTGTGGCAGGCGGTCGCGGCGCTGCCGGAAAAACAGCGCCAGGCGGTGGCGTACCACTACGTCGCGGGCCTCGCGTACGCCGAGATCGCGGGGATGCTCGGCGGCACCACCGATGCGGCCCGGAGGGCCGCGGCCGATGGCGTCAAGAACCTGAGGAAGAACTACCCCGGCGCGGCCACGGAAGGAGCGCCATCGTGAACATGTCACCTGACCATTTCGCGGCCCCAGCCGAAGCTGACACGCTGGCTAGGTTGCGGCACAGGCTCGAGCTCGCCGCCGAGGCCGAGGGCCTGCTCGACGTCGCTTACACGACGATCGATTCGCCCGTCGGCCCGCTCCTGCTGGCGGCGACGCCGCAGGGCCTCGTGCGCGTGGCCTACGAGGTCGAGGACCACGACCGCGTGCTGGACACCCTGGCCCAGCGGATCAGCCCTCGTGTGCTGCGGGCGCCGAGGCGGCTGGACGCGGCGACGCGGGAGCTCGGTGAGTACTTCGGCGGGCAGCGGCGGGCCTTCGACCTCCCGCTCGACCTGTCGTTGTCCAGGGGTTTCCGGCAGCTGGTGCAGCAGCACCTTCCGGAGATCGGGTACGGGCAGACCTGCACGTACGGGCAGGTCGCGGAGCTCGTGGGGCACCCGAGAGCGGTCCGGGCCGTGGGCACCGCGTGTGCCACGAACCCGCTGCCGGTCGTGGTGCCCTGTCACCGGGTGCTGCGGGCGGACGGGACATCCGGTGGCTACGTCGGCGGGCCGGCGGCCAAGCAGGTGCTCCTGCGCCTGGAGGCAGCGGCATGAGCAATATTGCGCGACGCACTAGGGGCGGGGATCCGTGGCAGCACCGGGTCGATTCCGCCGACTGGGAGGCCATCACGTCCGAGGTCAACATGCTCGGCGGCGCCCTCCTGCCTGAGTTGCTCACCCCGGCCGAAGCGGAGCAGATCCGCGGGCTCTACGGGCAGGCCGGGTACTTCCGCAGCACGGTCAACATGGGGCAACACCGTTTCGGGGAAGGGGAGTACCGGTACTTCAAGACGCCGTACCCCGAGCCTGTCGAGCGCCTCAAGCAGGCGCTGTACCCGCGCTGCTGCCGATCGCGCGTGACTGGTGGGCCAAGCTCGGCCGCCCATGGACCGCAGCCTGGGCCTCCAGGCCTGAGCGAATCCTTCGCGAAGGCAGGTAGCTGCTGGAGTGCGTTCGCTTGGTAGTATTACGTGGTAGATGTAATACTGATACATCCTAGAGGTGCGGTCATGGTGCTGAACAGCAAGGGCCAGGTGACTATCCCGGCGCATCTGCGGGTCAAATACGGGCTGCACACGGGGGATGAGGTCGAGGTCGTCGAGACTGGAGGTGTGCTCCAGATCGTCCGTGCCGAGGGCGCCGAGAGCAGGGGGCAGCGGCTGGTCCGGCGGCTGCGCAACACGGCCACCGGCCGGGACGTGGCGGGCATGAGTACCGACGAGATCATGGCGCTGCTCCGTGGCGAGTGACCCCGCAGCGATCCGGCCCGCCACCATGGTGGACTCCTGTGTGCTACTCGATGTCATTACCGGTGACGAGCAGTGGGCCGACTGGTCGGCAGGCCAGATCGCGGCGGCCATGGACACCGGGCGCGTGGTGATCAATCCCCTCATCTACGCCGAAGTCTCGGTCGGCTACGAGACCGTCGAGGAGCTCGATGAGCTACTCCCCGCGAGCGACTACGAACGCGAGCCGTTGCCCCATGCGGCGGGTTTCGCTGCCGGGAAGGCGTTTGTGCGCTATCGGCGTGGCGGCGGTGACAAGCGATCGCCAATGCCCGACTTCTACATAGGCGCGCATGCTGCGGTAGCGGGCTACCGGTTGCTGACCCGCGATGTCCGCCGATACCGCTCGTACTTCCCGACCGTTGAGATCGTCGCGCCGACCGACGAGGCGTAGTAACCGGAAACGCTTCGCGCAACTGCGATGGTCTCCGCGGAACCGTCCGGTCATGGCTTGGCAGATCCGCCGCGAATCGCAGGACGGTCCGCCAGGCCGGCGCGTACCCGACCTGGCTCGTGCCTGCCCACGCGGCCTGGTGCACCGGCCGCGGCCCGGCTCATCGGTTGCCGAAGGTGAACAGCGGCCCGTCGGGCAGGGTGGCGGCCGGGGCGTGGCGAAGCCGGTTGACGCCCACGCCGGTCATGGTGTCGGTGCCGAGGGCGTCGAAGGCGATCTCCTCGAAGCCGCTGGCGGCGAACCAGCCTCTCACCTGCGGCGTCAGGTCGGGGGGCCGTCGGTGCCGGGTCCAGATCACTGTCGCGCCCGGGCGGCACAGGGTCGGCGCGGCCTCGACGGTGCGCTGGATGTCGCGGTCGCTGACGTTGCCGAAGATGCCGCACAGCAGCAGCACGCCCGCGGGAAGCGCGTCCGCGAAGCTGGTCACCAGGCTGGCGTCCGCCTGCCGGACGTCCACCTGCGCCAGCCCGGCGTCGGCGGCCGTGCGGCGGGCCAGGCCGGCGTTGGTCGCATCGGCCTCGATCAGGACGGCACGGACGTCATCCCGGCGAGGATGGTCGGGCAGTACCCCGATGACGTCG
This sequence comes from uncultured Actinomycetes bacterium, assembly GCA_963789225.1. GTDB lineage: Bacteria > Actinomycetota > Actinomycetes > Streptosporangiales > Streptosporangiaceae > Palsa-504. Next base: position 220,060 of record CAWBKD010000023.1, on the reverse strand, counting down.
CGACCCTGCCCGGCGCAGAGGCTGACCACGGAAACGGGTCCCGCAGGAGCCCGGTCGAGGGCACCCGACAGGTGGTAACGGACCCGGCGCAGCCGCGCGCTCAGTGACGACGACGGGTCCTCGTAAGCGCCATGCCAAGCCACCCAATCCCTCACGCACACCATCCTGCCCGGTCCGCCACCGTGCCGGCCCACCCACGCCGGCCCACCCACGCCGGCCCACCCGCGCCCGCCCCCCGCCGGACCACGAAGAGGCGGGCGCGACCGATTCAGCTCCCCGCGGCGAGGTCCGCGAGCGTGGGCGGGTCGTTTCCGCGCCGCCGGACGTTGAGCGACGCCACCAGGATCGCATCGTCCAGCGCGCCGGCCAGCTGGTCCGCCGGGCACTGGGCCAGGCGGGCGGGGGAGTAAATGTCCCGCCTGATGAGCGAGGCGATCATCCCGGCGGTGAAGGAATCTCCCGCCCCAACCGTGTCGACCACGACGACGTCGCGTGCGGGCCGCTGCACGGAAAAGCCGCCCGCGGTGTAGGCGGAGGCCCCGCTGCCCGAGCGGGTGATGACCACGACGGTCGCGCCCAGCCCGAGCCACCGCTTGGCGACGTCGTCGAGCAGAAGGCCGGGGTACAGCCAGGCGATGTCATCCGCGCTGGCCTTGACCAGGTGAGCCAGCCGGACGGCGCCCTCAATCGCGACCACGCCCTGATCGTGATCAAGAAGGAGCCCGGGCCGGACGTTGGGGTCGTAGCTGACCAGCACGTCACCGCGAGAACCCGCGGCCCGCGCGAGGTCGAGGATCCTCGCGTCACCCGGCGGGGTCCACGACGCGATCGACCCGAAGTGCATGACGGCGCTTGACGCAGGCGCCAAGGAAGTCTCCGATGCCGTCCACTGCCAGTCGGCGGTGCCCTCCAGGTAGAAGTCGTAGCTGGCCTGGGCCGTGGCGTCCAGGCCGACCACGGCCAGCGTGGTCGGCTCGGCGGCGTGCGGCGCGGCGGTGAGGTCGATGCCCTCGGTCTCCGCATGATCGCGCAGCAGTCGGCCGAACGCCGTATCGGACAGGCGCGCCATCAAGGACACGCGCTGCCCGAGCCGGGCCAGGCCGACCGCGACGTTGTACGGGCTCCCGCCCGGGACGGCGTAGTAGCTATGCGGCTGCTCGCCGGGGACGAGATCGATGAGTGCCTCGCCGATGACCGTGACGGTGACCGGGAAGCCCGGGGGTCCGCTCGAGCGCATTAGTCCCAGATCGCGTTGCCCGTCTCCATGTCGAAGAACTGCATGCCCTCGGTGTTGACGGCGAACGTGATCCGCTCGCCCACCTTGACCTTGGTCGTCGGATCGACCCGGGCCACTCCCTCGCCCGCCTTCGCGGTAGCGTCCTCCTCGTCGCTGGCCGCGCCTTCTGGCCGGACCACGGGGGCATCGATGGTGAAGTGGATCACGAGCTCCGAGCCGAGGGCCTCGATCAGGTCCACGTTACCGACCAGCGTCGGCCCGGTGGTGCCGTCGTGCGCGGCGGGCAGGTGCTCGGGGCGCACGCCCAGGACCGCCCTCTTGCCGCCGTAGCGAGCCAGCGCGGGGCGTGCCGCGTGAACATCATCGGGCACCGGTAGCACCTGGGACCCGACCTTGACCGACCTGGCGTCGCCGCCCATCGTCGCCTCGTACAGGTTCATCGCCGGCGAGCCGATGAACGCCGCGACGAACACGTTGTTCGGGTGGTCGTACAGGTACTGCGGGTGGTCGACCTGCTGCAGCGTCCCGGTCCGCAGCACCGCGACCCGGTCGCCCATCGTCATCGCCTCGATCTGGTCGTGCGTGACGTACATGGTGGCTACCCCGATGCGCCGCTGGATCCGCTGGACCTCGGCGCGCATCTGGACCCGCAGCTTGGCATCCAGGTTGCTCAGCGGCTCGTCCATCAGGAACACCGAGGGCTCGCGCACGATCGCGCGGCCCATGGCCACCCGCTGGCGCTGGCCGCCGGACAGCTGGGCGGGCTTGCGGTTCAGCCATTCGGTCAGGCCCAGGATCTCGGCCGCGTCGTTCACCTTGGCCTGGATCTCAGGCTTCGGGAGCTTGCGCAGCTTGAGCGCGAACCCGATGTTGTCGGCCACCGTCATATGCGGGTACAGCGCGTAGTTCTGGAACACCATCGCGATGTCCCGTTCCTTCGGGCTCTCGTCGTTGGCGACCTTCCCGCCGATCCGCAGGACTCCGCTGGTGATGTCCTCCAGCCCGGCGACCATCCGCAGCGCGGTCGTCTTACCGCAGCCGGACGGGCCCACCAGCACCATGAACTCGCCCTCGCGCACGTCCAGGCTCAGATCCTTGACCGCGTGGAAGCCGTTCTCGTAGACCTTGTTCACTTGCTCTAGGTCGACCGTGGCCATCCCTGTCTCCTTACCGGGGGGTTCTCATTGAGGATTCCGCAACGACGAGGCGTGCGGTCGTAGTTGTGACGGGCGAGCTGGGCTGCGCAGGTGAGCGGAGTCCGAGATCCGCGTGGTCCGGCGAGCCAGGAACAACGCCGCCGCGATGGCGATGGCCAGCGCGACGGCCACGATCTCGATCACGGTCGCGGGGGACAAGCTGGCGGCGATGCCCGCGCCGATGCCGCTCGTCCGGCCCTGCATGTTGATCAGCCTCGGGGCGATCACCAGGCCCGCCACCGTCCCGCTGGTGACCCCGATGGCGGTGAGGATCGTCGTGTTGACCACGAGCGTCGCCGTCACCTGGCGCGGCGTGAGGCCCAGCGCCTTGAGGACGCCGACCTCGTGCAGGTGGTCCCGCAGCCCCACCGCGGCCGCGGTCAGCAGGTTCGCCAGCGCCATGACCGCGAGCACGACGACCGCGACGGCGATCACCACCTTCACCACGCCGAGCCCGTCGGCCGGATTGGCCACCACCTGCACGTCGAGTTCGTTGCGCGACGCCTGGAGCAGAGTAGCCCGCGCGGCGGCGGGTGATACGCCCGGCTTCAGCACCAGGGCGTACATCAGCTGCGGACCGGCGCCGCCCGCTTCGCGCAGCGCGTCAAGCCCGAAATCCAGGACGTCCCCGTTGTTGTCGGGCTCGATGGTCCGGCCCACGATGTGCAAGATCACCGGGACCCCGTTGATCGTCGGCGAGATCCACGCGCCGACCCCGATGTGCATCTGGGTCAGGAATCCCTGGCCCGCGACCGCCTCGTTGGCCGCGTCGAACATCTGCCCCTGAACCGCCTGGAACGGGTAGGGCCGGGCGGAGAACCCCATGGCCCGGGCGATGAAGGTGCCGTTGTCGCCGGGCAGCAGGGTGTCGAACTCGGCGCCCGGGTAGTACGAGAGCACCTGGCCGTCGTGCCTGATCAGGTCCAGGGTCTTCACGGCGTCCAGGCCGCCGCCCGGGCTGACCGTGATGGCCGCTGCGAGCCCGATCCGCCCCGGATGCCTGGTGAACCCGTCGATGGTCGCCCAGCAGGTGAGCGCGATGGTGATCATCACCATGGGGATGGCCAGGCCGACGACGGTCAGCGCCGCGGGCAGGCGCCGGGTCAGCGAGTCCCTGGCCCCGAGCACGAGCGCGGCCGGCAGGTGGACGAGCAGGCCGAGCCGGGCGATCAGGGACAGGTGGCCTCGTGGTGGGCTCGGCTGGACGGCCGCGACCGGGGAGACCCGGCCCGCCCGCCAGGCCGGGATGATCGTGGCGATCGCGACGGTGAGCACGGTGCCGCCGCCGATCAGCGCCGCCCACGAGCCGGACAGCGGGGCCAGGCCCACCGGCGTGCCATCGGGCGGCCGGACGAACACCGACGAGGTCATGAACCGGGCCGCCACGAGGCCGAGCCCGGCCCCGGCCGCGCCCAGCACGGTCTGCTCGGCGAGCAGCATCCGCACCACCTGGCCGGGCGTGAAGCCGAGCGCCTTCAGCATCGCGATGTCCTGGCGTTGCATGAGCACGCGGCCCGCCGTGACGTTGGCGATGGCGCACGGGGCGGCCACCAGGGCGATGACCCCGAACAGGCCGAGCAGGAGGCCGAGCAGCCGGTCGTTGCTTGCCATCGAGTTCCGCACCTGCTGCCAGGTGGAATAGCGCAGGACCGCCGAATTCTCGGTGGGGCCGTTGTAGAGGTTCCAGATGGTCTGGACGACCTGGCCGGTGGCGACGGCGGAGGTGTCGTCCAGCCGGAGGCCGACGACCTCCTGGGTCTCGCTCGGCTGCGGCTCGACCTTGGCCAGCAGCCCGTGCTGCACCCAGATCAGGCCCGGTGTCCACTGCGGGTAGAAGCCCTGGTCGGCCGTGTCGGCGATGCCGATGACCTGCATCGTGACCGAGGTGCCGTCGATGCCGTCGACGAGGATCCTGGCCCCCACGCCGACGTGGACGGCCGCCGCGAACGAGGCCTCGAGGACGGCGCCGTCCTGCTCCGAGGACCGCAGCCAGGTGCCCGCGACGATCAGGGGCGTGGACATCGCGGGCGGAACGGGGGTCATCCCGCGCAGTTCGACGGGCGACTGCACCGGGCCCTGCTCAAGCGTGGCCGACGCCGCCTGGTAGGGCTGGCCGACCTGCTGAACTCCCGGCACGGAGCTCAGCTCGCTCGTGTCCGTCCCGTTCTGGAAGTAGATCAGCGCGTCCGCCCCGTGGGTCCGTACGAACAGCTGCTGCCAGGGGTTGACGGCGCCCTGAAGCAGCATGGTGGCCAGGACGAGCGCGGCCACCACCCCGGCCACCACGCCGATCGTGAGCAGGGCCTGGCTGCGGCAGCCGCGCAGATCCGCGCGCGCCCACCGCAGTGTCCCTCGCATCGGGCCCTTAGCCTCTCAGCTCCAGGACGTCGCGGACGCCGTTCAGGCCGCGGGGAATGGGCACGATGGCGGCGTCGTCGGCCACCATCCCGTCAAACAGGTTGATCACCCGGTCAGCCAGGCTCGCCACGCGGGCGTCGTGCGTGACCATCAGGATTGCCTGGCCGCCGGCGTGCACGCGACGGAGCAGCCTGAGCACGTCACGGGTGTTGGAGCTGTCCAGGTTGCCGGTCGGCTCGTCGGCCAGCAGCAGGCTCGGCTCGTTGGCGAGCGCCCGCGCCAGCGCGACGCGCTGCTGTTCTCCGCCGGACAAGCGGGCCGGGGCGGCGCCCGCCTTGTCGGCGATGCCGAGCTCGGCCAGCAGCTCTTCCCTGCGGTTCCTGGCCTGCCGCGGGCTCGCGCCCGCGAGCAGCGCGGGCAACTCGACGTTGTCCGCGACGGTCATGTTGGACAGCAGGTTGAAGAACTGGAAGACGAACCCGATGTGCCGGCGGCGCAGGATGGCCCAGCCGGCCGTCGACAGGCCGTCGACGCGCTGCCCCCGCAGCCAGATCTCGCCGCTCGTGGCCGGCGCCAGCCCGCCAAGGACGTGCAGCAGCGTGGACTTACCCGAGCCGGATGGGCCCATGATCGCCACGAACTCGCCGATGGCGAGTTCGAGGTCGACCCCCCGCACAGCCTCCACCTCGACCCCGTTGGCGCGGTACACCTTGACCAGCTTGCGGGCTCTCAGTAGCGCCGGGGTGTCCCCAACCCCGGGCCAGCGCGGCTCGGTTCTCCTCACACGAGTTCCTCCTGGCATCTTTCCAGCCAGTCGAGGTCCGCCTGCAGGTGCAGGACGGCGCCCTCGATCAGCAGCCGGGCCGGGGTATTCGCGTGCTCAGCATCGGCCTGCAGATCGGTGAGCTTGCGCATGAGGCCCAGGTAGTGCCTGCGCTGAGCGTTCATGAGCGCGATCCGGTCCGCCAGCCCCGCCATCGGGGCGAGGATGAGCTTGATGAAGAACTCGTCGCGGATGCGAGGCCCGTCACTTGGCTCTTCGACCCACGCGCGCAGGGCCTCGTGGCCCGCGGGCGTGAGCTCGTACACGCGCTTGTTAGGCCGGGTGGTCTGCTCCACGTCCTGGCTGCAGACCAGGCCATCCTGCTCGAGGCGTTTCAGCGTGACATAGATCTGCCCGATGTTCGGGGACGGGTACGCCTGGCCGAAGGTCTGTTCCAGAGCAAGCCTCAGCTCGTAGCCATGGGCCGGCTCTTTGGCGAGGAGCGCCAGCAAGGGCTGCCGCACGGTCCCGTCACCTCCATCGGGCCTGGTATCGGCCCGCGCTCAGATTACGCTGTGCATAACAACGATGTAAGGCCCCGCGAACGGGGACTCGTCCTGCCTGGCGCCGAGGCGCGCCGGCAAACATGCCCGACTCGTTACGTAACCAGGTTGACATATACATAACACACGTGCATAACATGCATCCACAAATGTATCGGACGTTGGTGGATGGTGACCTGCATGCGGCGTGCGATGCCTCGTATCGTAGCTATCGCCGCTGGTCTCCTCCTGACCGCGGGGACGGCGGCGTGCGCGTCAGGCGGTGCCTCGCCCACCGGATCGGCACCCTCCACGAACGGCATCGGCCCGATCACCTTCGCCATCGGCCGGGACGACTCGGGCTGGCTGACGAGCGTCATCGCCCGGTGGAACAAGGCCTATCCCACCCAGAAGGTCACCCCGCTCCTGCTGCCTGAGGCGGCCAACGACCAGCTGGCTCAGCTGGTCGCGAACCTGCAGGCCAAGAGCGACGAATACGACGTCATCGACATGGACGTCATCTGGACCGCGGAGTTCGCCTCGAACGGCTGGATCATCCCGCTGCCGCCGGGCCAGTTCCCCGAGCTTAGGGACTTCCTCAAGCCGGCCGTCGACACCGCGATGTACCAGGGCCGCCTGTACGCCGTGCCCGACTACAGCAACGCGGACCTCCTGTACTATCGCAAAGACATCCTGGCCAAGGCGGGCCAGAAGCCACCGACGACCTGGGCCCAGCTCGCCGAGCTGGCCAGGACCGTGGCGCCGAAGTACGGGCTGTACGGGTACGCCGGGACGTTCGCCCCGTACGAGGGGCTCACCGTCGATTTCGCCGGAGCCGTCCAGTCGGCCGGAGGGTCGATCCTCTCCGCCGACGGCTCCAAGGTCACCGTGGACTCACAGGCCGCGCTCAAAGGGCTTGAGTTCCTGGTGAACGGGTTCCAGCAGGGCTGGATCCCGAAGGTGGCTCTCTCCTACGAGGAGGAGTCGGCCCAGGCCGCCTTCGAGGCGGGCAAGTTCCTGTTCCTCGACAACTGGCCCGACGTCTACGCGGCCCTGTCCGTACCCGGCCCGGACAACAAGGTGTTCGGGAAGTTCGGCGTCGAGGAACTGCCGGGTCCCGACGGCACGGGATCCAGCGCGCTCGGCGGCGCCAACCTCGCGATCAGCGCCTACTCCCAGCACCAGCGGACGGCGCTGAACTTCATCAAGTACATGACCGACCTCGCCAACGAGAAGGAGATGTTCGAGCAGGGGGCGTTCCCCCCGGTCTGGACTCAGCTGTACACGAACCAGAGCCTGGTCCGCAGCTATGGCTACCTGCCCGTGCTCGAGCAGGCCATCAACTCGGCCCAGCCGCGTCCGGCGATCACCAACTACGACCAGGCCAGCCTGGCCATCTCCAGCGAGGTGTACCAGGCCCTGACCCAACAGAAGCAACCACAAGAAGCCCTCGCGGACATGGCTGGGCAGCTGACCCAGATCATCAGCGACGGCTGAACCGACAACCGACGCAGGGGCTGGCCGTACGGGGGTCGGCCAGCCCGCTGGCTGACCAGCTTGGCCGCGACACATGAATACGGAGAGTCAGAGATGCGCTACTCCGTCACATATCAGAACTCCACAAAAGTGCCCAAGACTAGGAAGGAGTCCCTCTATGGGTTCCACTAAGAAAGTCACCAGGGGCAGATCCGTGCGCTGGCGGGCCGGGGCCATCGCAGTGGCCGCGAGCCTGGCGGCGCTGACCGCCGCGTGCAGCAGCAGCTCCAGCTCGAGCAGTTCGATACCGGCCACCACCACTCAGACGATCACCTTCGCCGAGTCCGGGCTCGGCACCGAAGGCATGCAGACCGCCAAGGCGATCCAGGGCTTCGAGGCGGCCAACCCGAACATCAAGGTGAACATCCAGGTCCTGTCGTCGGACTCGACGACATACCTGTCCCAGCTCGAGCACGACTTCATCGCGGGCTCGTCCACGCCGGACGTGTTCGAGTCCGACGTGACCTACCCGGCGAAGTTCGCCCAGGCCGGCTGGGTGCTAAGCCTGAACCAGTTCAGCCCGAACATGGCCCAGTTCTTCCCGCATGAGGTCGCGGCGGGCACCTTCAACGGGACGCCGTACGCGGTCCCGTGGTTCGACAACCCGGAGGGCCTGTTCTACCGGACCGACCTGATCAAGACGCCGCCGACCAGCCCGGCGCAGGTGGTGAGCGACGCGCAGGCGGCGATGAAGGCCGACAAGACGCTCAAGGAGGGCATCGCGTTCGAGGCCGACAAGTACGAGGGCGCGATCACGGCGTTCCTCACCGTCGACTCGGCGTTCGGCGGCACGCTTGACCCGAACAACATCGACACGCCGGGCAACGTGGCGGCGCTGAACTGGCTGCACGCGGCCATCTACCAGTACCACATCGCCCCCACCGCGGTGACCGGCTGGGAAGAGGGCCAGGTCGAGCAGGAGTTCGTGTCCGGGTACACGCCGTTCGCGATCGACTACCCGTTCGTGGAGTCGCTGGCGACCGCGGCGCCGGTGAAGGGCAACGTCGGTTACATCCCGTTCCCCGCGGGCCCCGGTGGCACGCCGGGCTCCGCCCTCGGCGGCGAGATGCTGGCCATCAACGCCAAGACCGCGCACGCGGCCGCGGCGTGGAAGCTGATCGAGTACCTGACCAGCGCCCCGGTGGAGATCGCCCGGGCCATCGCGACCGGTGACCCGCCCTCGCTGCCCAGCGCCTACACCTCGCAGCTGCTCTCGGCCGCGCCGTACTTCGCGGCGGTCAAGACGCTGAACACCTATTCGGCGCCCCGTCCGGTGAACCCGAACTACCTGACCGTCTCCGCGGACATCCAGACGATCTTCTCGTCCGTGTTCGCGAACTCGGCCTCGAACGCGGCGTCCTCGGCCCTGTCGTCCGGCGCCGCGACGGTTAAGGCGGCCGCGAATGCGGTCCCGTCCTAGCGGCGAAGGCAATTGAGCCGATGGCTACAGAAGTTGAGAAGGTAACGGAAGGGCGGCCCGCACGCGCGGGCCGCCCGGCCGCGCGCAGCAGCGCGCGGGAACGTGCCGACCGCCGGCTGGGGTACTCCCTGGTCACGCCGGTCATCGTGCTGCTCCTCGCGATCACCGCGTTCCCGCTGCTCTACAACCTGTGGAACGCGTTCCACTTCGACAACTTGTCCTACGCCGGCCTGCCGCACAAGTGGGTCGGGTTCTCGAACTTCAGCTCGCTGTTCCACGCGTCGTCCGGCTGGGTGGCCGCGCTGGAGCGGACGCTGGTGTTCACCGTGGTGACGATCGTGTTCGACATCGTGGTGGCGCTGGCCATGGCGCTGATGATGAACCGCACCTTCCGCGGCCGCGGCTTCCTGCGCGCCGCGATCCTGGTCCCGTGGGCGGTGCCGACGGTGGTCTCCGCGACGCTGTGGAAGACGATGTTCGACCCGCGGGCCGGCTTTGTCGACTACTTCCTGGGCGCCTTCCACCCCGCCTGGGCCAGCCTTTCCTGGCTGGGCGCCAGTGTAGACCGGTCCTGGATCGCGATCTTCGTCGCCGACTCGTGGAAGAACATCCCGTTCGTGGCGATCATCCTGCTGGCCGGGCTTCAAGTTATCCCGAACGAGGTTTACGAGGCGGCCAAGATGGACGGAGCGACCTGGTGGCAGTCGTTCCGCCGGATCACGCTGCCGATGCTCAAGCCGGTGATCTCGGTGGCGCTGATCTTCCGCACCCTGCAGGCGCTGCTGGTCTTCGACGTGATCTACATCATGACGGGCGGCGGCCCCGGCAACTCCACCGAGACCCTGTCGTTCCTGAACTACCAGACATTCATCGTCAATACCGACTTCGGAGTGGGCGGCGCGATGTCCATCTTGCTCGTCATCATCGCCCTGATCGTATCCGCCATCTACGTCCGGGCGTTCCGCCCTGAGGCCACAACGTAAGGAGGGTGAGCCCATGACTGCCGCCGTCGCGCAGGCGGGCGCCGCGCCCGCCGTACTCAAGTACAAGCGCCGGGTCACCCCTGGGAAGATGATCAGGGAGACCCTGTTCTACATCGCGGTCGTGATCGTGGTGCTGATCGCGCTGTTCCCGTTCTACTGGATCCTGCGCACCGCGCTGGAGTCCAACAGCCAGGTCGCCGCCGGGGTGGGCGGCAAGAACGGCATCATCCCCGGGCACCTGTCCGGTCAGGCGTTCGTGAACGTGTTCACGCAGCAGAAATTCCTGACCCCGCTGGTGAACAGCATCATCGTCGCGCTGGCCACCACCGTGGTCACGATCATCGTCGCGACCAGCGCCGGCTACGCGCTGGCCCGGCTGAACATCCGCGGGGCGGGCGCGGTCCTCGCGTTCATCCTGCTGGCCGGGTTCTTCCCCGTGCTGGCCATGATCGGGCCGATCTTCCTGATCCTCAAGGACATCGGCGCGCTGGACAACATCTACCCGCTGATCGTCGTCTACCTGGTCTACACCCTGCCCATCTCCACCTGGCTGCTGAAGAACTTCTTCGAGCAGATACCCAAGGATCTCGAGGACGCCGCGCTCACCGACGGCGCCACCCGGCTGCAGACCCTGCGCAAGGTGGTCATCCCCGTCGCCATCCCCGGCGTGTTCACCGCCGCGATCCTGGCCTTCATCCTGGCCTGGAACGACTTCGCGTTCGCGGTCTCGTTCCTGTCCAGCCAATCTCACTTCACCGCCCCCCTGGCCATCACGACCTTCGGCCAGAGCGGGTACCAGACCTTCTACAACCTGATCGACTCGGCGGTGGTCATCGTCTCGATTCCCATCGCCCTGCTCGTCCTGTTCGCCCAGCGCCGGATCGTCTCCGGCCTGACCGCGGGCTCGTTCCGCTGACCCAATGGCGGGATCCGTGCTGGACAACGAGGTGGCCGAGTTGGGCGGGATCGCGCGTGACTACCCGGCGTGGCACGTCTGGCGGTCGCAGGCCGGCCGCTGGTGGGCGACCAGGCTCGGGCACGTCCGGCCGCCCGGCGACCGGGAAGGGGAGTACGCCCTGACCTTGGACGCCGATACCGCCGAACAGCTCCGCGCGGCCCTGGCCGCCCAGGATGATCCGGTCAGCTACGGATAGCAGCGCGGCGGGATTTCCCGCCGCGCTGGCCGGAAGCCGACTCGCCGGCGCAACTGGTTGCGAGTACCTTTCCTTTATGACGACCATGAGCGCGCCGTTCGGGCAAATGATCACCGCCATGGTGACCCCGATGACCCCTGACGGGGGAGTGGACTACGACGGGGCCGCGCGCCTCGCGGACTACCTGGTCACCGATATGCGCAACGACGGGCTGGTGATCAACGGGACCACCGGCGAGGCGCCGACCACCAGCGACGAGGAGAAGGACCGCCTGCTCCGGGTGGTGCTCGAGGCGGTGGGCACGCGCGCCTCGGTGGTCGCCGGGGTCGGCACCAACATCACCGCCCACACCATCGAACTCGCCCGTTCGGCCGAACGAGCGGGGGTACAGGGCCTGCTCGTGGTTACTCCTTATTACAACAAGCCCCCGCAGCCCGCCCTCGAGGCGCACTTCAGCGCGGTCGCGGACGCGACCGGCCTGCCCATGCTCATCTACGACATCCCCGGCCGCACCGGCGCGGCGGTGGCCACGGACACCCTGGTCCGGCTGGCCGCCCACCCCAGGATCGTCGGCGTCAAGGACGCCAAGGACGACGCGGCCGCCACCTCGCACGTCATGGCCAGGACGGACCTGGTCTATTACTGCGGCACCGACATGCTGAACCTGCCCTGGCTCTCCCTCGGCGCCGTCGGGTTCATCAGCGTCGTCGGCCACGTCACGGGGGACCGGCTGCACGAGATGATCGACGCGTTCGGCGCCGGCGACGTCGAGGCGGCCCGGCAGATCCACTACGAGCTCATCCCGGTGTACACCGGGCTGTTCCGCAACCAGGGGGCGGTCATGACCAAGGCCGCCCTTGACCTGCTCGGCCAGCCCGGCGGCGCCGTACGCGGTCCCCTGCTCGCCGCCACCGAGGCCGAACGCCACCAGTTGGTCCTAGACCTGGTGGCCGGCGGGGTAAAGCTGCCGGGAACGCCCGCGTGAGCTACCCGCACCCGGATCTTCCCGAGCCTCCCGCGCTCCCGTCCGACGGCCTGCGCATCGTCGCCCTCGGCGGGCTCGGCGAGATCGGCAGGAACATGACGGTCTTCGAGTACCGCGGGCGCCTGCTCATCGTGGACTGCGGGGTCCTGTTCCCCGATCCCGACCAGCCCGGCGTGGACCTGATCCTGCCCGACTTCACTTACCTGAGCGGCAAGCTCGACCGGGTCGAGGCCGTGGTGCTCACCCACGCCCACGAGGACCACATCGGCGCGATCCCGTATCTGCTCAGGGAGCGCGAGGATCTGCCGCTCGTCGGCTCGAAGCTGACCCTGGCCCTGGTCCGCAGCAAGCTGACCGAACACCGGATAGATCCGGTCACGGTCGAGGTGGCGGAGGGGGAGCACCGCCCGTTCGGGCCGTTTGACTGCGAGTTCTTCGCCGTCAACCACTCGATCCCTGACGCGCTCGCCGTCGCCATCCGCACCCCGGCGGGCCTCGTCCTGCACACCGGCGACTTCAAGATGGATCAGCTCCCGCTGGACGGCAGGCTCACGGACCTGGCCGGCTTCGCCAGGCTCGGCACCGAGGGTGTCGACCTGCTGATGGCCGACTCGACCAACGCCGAAGTGCCCGGCATCGTGACCCCCGAGCGCGACATCGCGCCGGTGCTTGACGAGATCTTCGCCAGCACCAGGCAGCGGATCATCGTCGCCTGCTTTGCCTCGCACGTGCACCGCGTGCAGCAGGTGCTCGCCGCCGCGGTCAAGCATCGCAGGAAGGTAGCGTTCGTCGGCCGGTCCATGGTCAGGAACATGGGGGTCGCGCGTGACCTCGGTTACCTGCACGTCCCCGGCGGGCTGCTGGTCGACCTGCGCGAGGCCGAGGAGATGCCGCCCGGTGACGTGGTGCTGATCTCGACGGGCTCACAGGGCGAGCCGATGTCAGCGCTGACTCGGATGGCCGGGCGCGACCACCCGATCAGGATCGCCGAAGGCGATACCGTCATTCTCGCCTCCTCGATGATCCCGGGCAACGAGACCGCGGTGTTCCGGGTGATCAACGAGCTCACGCGCCTTGGCGCGCGGGTCGTGCACCGGGGCTCGGCGCTGGTGCACGTGTCCGGCCACGCGCCCGCCGGCGAGCTGCTCTACGTGCTCAACCTGGTCCGGCCGCGCAACTTCCTCCCCATACACGGCGAGTGGCGGCACCTGCGGGCGCACGCGCGGCTGGCCTCGCTGACCGGAGTACCCGACCGCAACATCGTGATCGCCGAGGACGGCGTGGTCGTGGACCTGGTGGACGGGCAGGCCTCGGTAACCGGCGCGGTGCCCTGCGGCTACGTCTACGTCGACGGGCTCACCGTCGGCGAGGTGACCGAGTCCCAGCTGAAGGACCGGCGCATCCTCGGCGAGGAAGGCTTCGTCTCGGTGATCATCGTGGTCGACGCCAGCTCCGGGAAGATGGTGGCCGGCCCGAGATCCACGCCCGCGGCTCGGGTATCGACGAGGTGGCGTTCGGCGAGGTGCTACCGAAGATAGAAGAGGCGCTGGCCTTGGCCGCCGCCGACGGCATCAGCGACGCGCACCAGATCAGCCAGCTCGCCCGCCGCATCGTCGGCAAGTGGGTCAGCGACAACTACCGTCGGCGCCCCATGATCATCCCCGTCGTCATCCAGACCTAAGGCCCCCGCGATATCCAGGATGCAGTAAACGACCTTTCCGCCGCCCGGGGGAAAGAAATACGACCATTCACGGGCCAGCGCGTCCACCAGCATGAGGCCGCGGCCGTTTTCTGCGTCCAGGTCGGCGTCAGATAGCACGGGCGGATCGGCGTCGGTATCGAAAACCTCGATGAGCAAGCCCTCGAGGAAATGTCGTAGGGACAGCGAGATCAAGCCCGCGCTCGCGCGCTCGGAATACCGGAGCGGCCGGGCGGGATCGCCGGAGAAACGCACGGCGTTGGTGACGAGCTCCGAGACGAGCAATTCAGCGGCGTCTGCGGTACTCTCGGGCATTTCCCGGCAGGAGTCCAGGAACCTGCGGGTATACCGGCGCGCCCAGAACGGCGAACTGGGCAATGCCCCCAAAGCGAGCATTCCCGCATTCATCGGCCGGGACTGACCCGGCTGCGCAGGCAGCCACGCCGACCCATTCGCGGGTCCGGCCTGTGACCGAACATCTGGGCGCATCGGCACTACCTCGCCCCTGTCCTGGAGGGGCACTTGGGCTACGGGCTTGAGGTCTCTCACGCCGACCATCATTCCCACTGTCAATGTCCTTAAAAGAAGCTAAGATAACGACGCGGACGCGGCATATACCGGGTCATTCGTGGGAAATGGCGCTTGTCCGCCCCCAGGCAACGCCGTGGTGTCCTAACACGGCACATAGCCGAACGTATCCCCCATTCCAGGAGAAGGCCGGGTAACCGGATGCTGGGGTTCGTGCCCAGACTGGGCGTGGCCTTCCGCGCTGGGCCGATGAGAACACCGGGGTCCGGTTCGTGCGCGAGCCCTTAACCGTTCCCGTCCTACCTGGCCGGGACTCGACCATCCTGCCCGCACCTGCACCAAGCGCCTCACGATTGACTTTGACCACCCAGTGCCTCAACCCAGTGCGATAGCTCCGCCAACCAGAACGGTTACTCCTATATAACGAGCCAAAGTCGAATATTCCGGCGTGTCACCGCGAAAATGTCAGACCGGTCCGCTAAAGTTTGATTAGAAAACAGTACTGAAGATGACCGGAACATTCACTACTAGGATCATACACATTCTCTAAAGTGTGCCTCGGGGGAGGTGAGACGAGAGATGTGGACGGGAACGGTCCCGGAAAGCGAAGATGAGGCGCTGCGGATGCTGGCGACCGCGGCCGGATACCTAGCCGACACCGACGCGACGCAACTACCCGCCGAGGCGCTCGGCCAGTACATCCGGGAACTGATCCAGGCCGACGCGGTCCTGACCGCGGCACTGGCCCCGATGCTGGCCGCGTACGACGCCAAGGACGGTCACCTGGCCGAGGGGCAGCGGTCGCTGCGGACCTGGCTGGTGCACATGGCCCGGGTCACCCGCGGCCAGGCCGCCCAGTACCTGGCGATGCGGGCCCTGCCCCGCGACCACCAGCCGCTGCTGGCCGGGCTGCGCGCCCGGGCGCTGACCACGTCGGAGGCGCTGCAGCTGGCGAAGTGGACCCAGGCGATCCCGGCGGAGTTCCGCGGCCCGGCCGAGGAGATCCTCGTGGCGGCGGCCCGGGCCGGGGCGGACCTGCGGGCGCTGGCGCAGATCTGCGCCGAGATCCGGTCCCGGACCGTCCCGCCGGACCCCGACGGTAACGACCCGGCGCTGGACCGGGCCGTGTTCCTGGACACCACCCTGGACGGCGCGGGAGTCATCCGCGGCGACCTCACCCCCGAATGCGCCGCGATGGTCCAGGCCGTCCTGGACGCGCTGTCCGCCCCCGCCGGGGCCGGGGACCTGCGGACCCGGCCGCAGCGCTACCACGACGCGCTGGCCGAGGCGATGAAGCGGCTCCTGGCCTCCAGCCTGCTCCCGGCCCGGGCCGGGCAGCCGGTCAAGGCGCTGGTCCACGTGTCCTTCGCGGACCTGTGCGAGCTGGACGTGGACTCCGCGCTGCAGGAGGCGTGGATCGCCGGGTACCGGGCCCGGTGGGCGGCCCAGCGGGCCGCCGCGTCGGTCAGCACCGGCGACGGCGGCGCCTGGCTCGAAGGAGACGCTGCTCGCCGAGTCGCCTGTGACGCGATGATTGTCCCCGTGGTAACTGCCGACCTCGACCCGGGCGCGGTAGAAATCCTGATCAGCCTGTGCGCCGAATACGACCACCTCCGCCGCCAGGCCCCGGCCGGGCCGGACCTGGACCCCGAGCAGGCCGACCGGACCACGCAGGTGCTGGCCATGCTGGAGCACCAGATCCTGGCCGCCGTCCTGCAGATCGTCTCCGGCCCCGGCGGCGTCGCCTCGTTCCTGCGCCGCAACCTCATGGGCAAGGGCCTGAACGGCCCGTCGCTCCCGTTGGACGTGGGCCAGACCGACGACATCCCGGTGCACCTGCGCCGCCTGGTCGCCCTGCGGGATCAGACGTGCCAGTTCCCTGGCGGCTGCGACCAGCCGGCGTCCGGGTGTGAGCCGCACCACGTGGTGCACCGCCAGGACGGCGGCCGGACCAGCCTGCCGGACCTGAAAAATTACTGTTGGTGGCACCATCACGTGGTGCTCCATCAGATGGGCTGGAAGCTGATCGTTTACCCGGACGGGACCAGCCAGGTCACCAGCCCCGGGGGGAAGATCATCCGCAGCCACAGCCCGCCATCCGGACCCAGCCCGCCTGCCACCCACACTGGGCAGGACCCCGGAACCTGAGATCACCCCGCCGGCTCGGGGTGGGCGTAACGGGTCGGCGGGACGCCGAGGGTGGTAGTGAAGTCGCGGGTCAGGTGGGCCTGGTCGGCGTAGCCGAGGTCGGCGGCGAGCCCGGCCCAGTCGATGAGCTCGCCGCTGTCGGCCCGGGCCGCCGCCTCGTGCAGGCGGGCCCGGCGCATCACCCACTTGGGGCCGACCCCCACGTAGTCGGCGAACAGCCGCTGCAGGCTGCGAACGGAGATCCCGGACGCGGCCGACAGCTGATCGACGCGGCGCAGCGCCGGGTCGTCGGTGATCCTGGCCACCAGCGTCGCGGCCTGCTCGGCCGCCGGGTCGCGTTCGGGCAAGACGGAGCGGAGCAGCGCCTCCGCGTGAGCCACCATCTCGGCGTCTCCGTCGGCCCCGGCGCGCATGATCGCCTGCCGAGTGCCCTCCGCCCGCGAGCCGAACAGCCGCGCGGCCGGGACCACCCGGTCGCTGAGCTGGGAGATGGGCGCCTGCCAGAAGGGCCGGAAGCACCCGGCGCGGAACCGGACGCCCAGGGCCTGGCCGTGCCCGGTCAGCACGCGGACGAACAGCTTGGTATCGACGCCGTAAATCCCGGCCCCCGAGGCCTCGAAGGCCAGATTCACGTTGGGGTGCGGCAGGATCGTCTGCTCGTGCGGCGGCTGCCCGCGCAGGTCCCACCGGATGATCCAGAAAAAGTCGACAAATGGCGCGAGCACGGGCGAGGGCTGGTGCCGGGCCAGGTCGAACCTGGCGGCCGCGAGCCCGGGGCGCAGCACGCCACGCCCCATCAGCGCGGCGGGAACCGCGTCCGCGAGGAGAGCCAACTCTGGCACGCGACCAAGGGTAGCCGTCGCGTTTGTTCAAGGCCGGGCGACGTGCCCTCGGTATCGTGAACCAATGCATTCGGATTCAGCGGTTCCCTCCGGGGCGACCCGCAGTGGAAGCCCCGCTAGGCCCGCCTGCCGTCAGGGATTCAGGACGCGGACCGGCTCGCCCTTCGCGTAGGCCACGATGTCCTCGGCCGCGTCCGTGTAGAAGACCCGGTAGGAATCGTCGGTGACGTAGCCGAGGTGCGGGGTCAGGATCACGTTGGGGGCGGTGCGCAGCGGGTCGGACAGCGGCAGCGGCTCGGTGTCGTACACGTCGAGGGCCGCGCCCGCGATCGAGCCGGAACGCAGGGCGGCGAGCAGGGCCGCGCGGTCGACGATCGGCCCGCGGGAGGTGTTGACCAGGAAGGCGGACGGCTTCATCAGGGCCAGTTCCGCCGCGCCGACCAGCCCCACGCTGCGCGGGCCCAGCTTGTAGTGCACGGTCACCACGTCCGAGGAGGAGAACAGCTCTTCCTTACTCACCGCCTGGGCTTTCGCCTTCCTGGCCCGCTCCGGGTTCAGGTTCTGGCTCCAGACCAGCAACTCCATGCCGAAGGCGCGGCCGATCTTCGCCACCTTCCGGCCCTGAAAGCCGAGGCCCACGACGCCAAGCCGCTTGCCGGCCAAGCCGGTGCCCACCGTGCGCTGCCAGCCGCCGCTCACGCTGAGCGCGGCCCCGCCGGCCCGCCCGGCCGCCTTCATCCGCTGGTCTTCCTCGGGGATGTGCCGGGCCAGGGCGAGGATGAGACCCCAGGTCAGCTCGGCGGTCGCGGTGGCGTTGCCGCCCGTGCCGCACACCGTGATCCGCCGGGCAGCCGCCGCGGCCAGGTCGATCGCCGCGTTGGTCATGCCCGTGGTGACCAGCAGGCGCAGGTTCGGCAGCCGGCTGAGCCGGCCGGCGTCGAAGGCCGTCCGCTCCCGCATGGCCACCACGACGTTGAAGGGCTCGAGCACGCGCACCAGCGCCTCGGTCCTGGCGATGTACTCGGTGAAGACGGTGATCTCGGCTAGCTCGCGCACCGCGGACCAGTCCGCGCTGGCCAAGGCGACCTGCTGGTAGTCATCGAGGATCGCGACCCGCATGGGCCTGACATTACCCCGCTCCCCGGCGACACGCCCGGCGCGATGTTTGGGACGCCTTCGGGTTCTCGCTACGTTTGTGAGTATGGCGACCCGCGCCCGCGACGGATCTGCCCGTCAGCGTGACGGGCGAGCCGACCCTGCCGCTAAGGCTCCCCGCTCAGGGACCACGGCGAGCCGGTCGGGCGGGACGCCGCGCCGCAGGGCGAGCAGCGGTTCCGGGAGGCGCACCACCGGTCGTTCGGTAAATAAGAGAAGTAAGGCCAAGGGCGGTAGGACCAGCCGGGCGAGCACGGCCAGGCGCGGTGCGGCCAGCCGTCCGCCGCACGCACACGACCCGGTCGTGATCCTGGTCGGATGGATCGGCCAGGCGATCTCCGGAGCCTGGATGGTGGCCGCGGGGTCCGTCGGGTACGTGGCCAGGTCGTTCGGGCGCGGCGCGCGTGACCTGGATCCGCACCATCGCCGGGACGGCATCGGGTTGCTCACCCTCGGGCTGGCGATCGTCCTGGCCGCCGGGCTGTGGGCGCGCATGAACAACGCGGCCGGGCGCGAAATCAAGACGGTGGTGGCGGGCGGGGTCGGCGCGCTGGCGTGGGTGGCGCCCGTCCTCGTTGCGCTGCTCGCCTGGCGGTTCCTGCGGCATCCCGACCGCAGCTCGCAGACGATGCGCGCGGTGATCGGCTGGACGGCCCTGCTGCTCGGCGCGGCCGGGCTGCTCGACATCGCCAAGGGCAGGCCGCGCCCGTCCGACGGCATCGAAGCACTGCACAAGGCGGGCGGCATCATCGGGTACGCGGTCGCGGGCCCGCTGGCCTCCGCGCTGGCGCCCTGGGTGGCGGCGCTGCTGCTCGCGCTGCTGGCCCTCTTCGGTGTCCTGGTCATCACCGGCACCCCGCTGCACCGGATCCCGCAGCGCCTGGCCGATCTGGGCGAGCTTTTCGGGCATGGCCGGCCGCGCAGCGAGGGCGAGGACGAGGACGGCCTCGAGATCGACGAGGACTACGAGGCGGGTACCGGCCGGGTGCGGGGCCAGCTCCCCAGGCAGGGCAGGCTCCGCCCGGCCCTCGAGCCGGGCGAGCACGTGAAGCCCTACGACACACCGCTGGTCGGGCGCGGCAGGCGCCGCGAGGCCGACGGGGCACAGCCGCCGGGGTCGGTGCCCGCCCGGGCGGGTTCGGACGGCATGGAGGGCCTGATCGAGGCGCTCGGCTTCGGGTCGGCGGGATCTGGTGACTCCCACGAGCCCCCGGGAGCAGCCGGCGAGGTGCTCGGGTCAGGCCCGGCCGAGGCGGCGGAGCCCGGAGCCAGGAAGGCCGGGGCCACCGGGCCGGGCGCGTCCGGGCACCCCGAGCAGCTGATGCTGACCGGCGCTTCGCTCAGCGGGTACACCCTCCCGCCTCCCGCCCTGCTGCGGCCGGGCTCGGCGCCCAAGCAGCGGACGCACGCCAACGACATCGTGGTCGCCGCGCTGTCCGAGGTGCTCGAGCAGTTCCAGGTGGACGCGCAGGTCACCGGGTTCAGCCGGGGACCGACGGTAACCAGGTACGAGATCGAGCTCGGCCCGGCGGTCAAGGTGGAGCGCGTCACGGCGCTCCAGAAGAACATCGCGTACGCGGTCAAGAGCGCGGACGTGCGGATCGTGTCGCCGATCCCGGGCAAGTCCGCGATCGGCATCGAGATCCCGAACGCCGACAAGGAGATCGTCACCCTCGGCGACGTGCTCAAGTCGCAGGTCGCGATCGGCGACCACCACCCGATGGTGGTCGGCCTCGGCAAGGACGTCGAGGGCCGCGTCCTCGTCGCCAACCTCGCGAAGATGCCCCACGTGCTCATAGCCGGAGCGACAGGATCGGGCAAGTCGGTCTGCCTCAATAGCGTCATCACCTCGATCCTGACCAGGGCCACGCCGGACGAGGTGCGGATGATCCTGATCGACCCGAAGCGGGTCGAGCTGTCCATCTACGACGGGATCCCGCACCTGATCACGCCGATCATCACCAGCCCGAAGAAGGCGGCGGAGGCCCTGGACTGGGTGGTCGGCGAGATGGAGCGCCGGTACGACGACCTGGCCGCCAGCGGGTTCCGGCACGTCGACGACTTCAACAAGGCGGTGCGCGCCGGGCGGCTGACGCCTCCGCCCGGCAGCGAGCGCGTGTACCTGCCCTACCCGTACCTGCTGGTGCTCGTGGACGAGCTGGCCGACCTGATGATGGTGGCGCCCCGCGACGTCGAGGACTCGGTGGTCCGGATCACGCAGCTGGCCCGGGCGGCCGGCATCCACCTGGTGCTGGCCACGCAGCGGCCGAGCGTGGACGTGGTGACCGGCCTGATCAAGGCGAACGTCCCGTCCCGGCTGGCGTTCTCGACGTCCAGCCTGACGGACTCCCGGGTCATCCTGGACCAGCCGGGGGCCGAGAAACTGGTCGGGCAGGGCGACGCGCTGTTCCTGCCGATGGGGGCGTCCAAGCCGATCCGGCTGCAGAACGCGTTCGTGTCGGAGAAGGAGATCCGCGACATCGTCGCGCACTGCAAGAAGCAGGCCGAGCCCACCTACCGGGACGACGTCGCGGCGGCGCCGGACCGCTCGCGCGAGATCGACTCCGACATCGGCGACGACCTCGATCTGCTCATGCAGGCGGCGGAGCTGATCATCACCACGCAGTTCGGGTCGACGTCGATGCTGCAGCGCAAGCTGCGGGTCGGCTTCGCCAAGGCCGGGCGGCTGATGGACCTGCTCGAGAGCCGGGGGGTCGTCGGGCCGAGCGAGGGCTCCAAGGCCCGCGACGTGCTGGTCAGGCCCGATGACCTCGACGAGACGCTCAGCTCGCTGCGCGGCGGATGAGGGCGCGGGCAGCAGTCCCGAAGCGATAGTCTGGCGGCCAATCCTCATCGGGGCATGACTGATCATGGGCTGTTTGCTGTCTACACTTGGTGATAGTCCCCGCACTCGCGGGTTTCCTCATCGCCACCCGAGCCCATTCCGACCAATGCAGGTGGAGGCGCAGCGTGAGCATCGGTGAAACCCTGGCCGAAGCGCGGCGCCGGGCCGGCCTCACCGTCAGTCAGGTCAGCCACGAGACCCGGATCAGGGAAGCGATCATCCGGGGCATCGAGCAAGATGACTTCTCCCAGTGCGGTGGCGACTTCTACGCGCGCGGTCACATCCGCAGCATCGCCGCGGTCGTGGGGACCGATCCGGTCCCGCTGATCAGCGAGTACGACGCCGAGCACGGGCCGCCGGGTGCGCTGCGCGCGGCCGACGTCTTCGAGCCGTCCACGCCGATCAAGATCCGCGAGCGGCGGCGCTCGCCGAGGCTGGGGACGATCGTGGTCCTGGTCCTGCTCGCCGTCATCGGGTACAGCGCGTACCACCTGGTTTCCACGCACGGCAAGAACAACCACCCGACCGCCTCGAACAGCAGCAGTTTCACCGAGCCTCCGCCCAGCCCGACCCCGTCGCCTACGCCGTCGGTCTCGGTGTCTCCGACGCCCTCCCTCACCGACGTGGTGATCAACGTCGCCACCGGGCAGGAGGACTGCTGGGTCCTGCTCACCAAGGCCAGCGACGGGTCGCAGATATACATGGGCACCCTCCCGGCGGGCACCACGATGACGTGGACCGAGCAGGAAGCGGTGAACATCCGCCTGGGCAACCCCGCGACGGTCGTCCTCACGGTGGACGGCCACCGTCAGCCCATCAAGAGCGTGGTGCCCGTCACGCTGAGCTTCGGCCCCGGGACGAGCTCGACCGAGCCGAGCTCCCCGCCGTCAGGCTGAGCCTGGCTCCATTTCCTGTCGCATAGGCTCTCGGTGTGCCTTCGCCTTCCGGGTCTTCTCCAGTCGCCGAGTCCGCGCCGCGGACGGTCAGCCTGGTCACGCTCGGCTGCGCGCGTAACGAGGTTGACTCCGAGGAACTGGCCGCGCGGCTGACCGCCTCGGGCTGGGAGCTGGCCTCCGCGGAGGAGGCCAGCGTGGTGCTGGTGAACACCTGCGCCTTCATCCAGGCGGCCAAGCAGGAGTCGATCGCCGAGCTGCTGTCCGCCGCCGAGTCCGGCGTGAAGGTCGCCGCCGTGGGGTGCCTGGCCGAGCGGTACGGTGCCGACCTGGCCGACGAGCTGCCCGAGGCGCAGATCCTCAGCTTCGACGACTACCCGGACATCGGCGCCCGCCTGGATGACGTGCTGGTCGGCCGGCGCCGTCCCGCGCATACCGCACGGGACCGTCGCACGCTGCTGCCCATCACCCCGGCCGAGCGTCAGGCGCGCCCCGCACCCGGGGCCGCGCCGGATGGGCCCGCCGCTCCCTGGATCCTCGGCGCCGATTCCGGCCCGGCCGCCGGCGTGTTCCGGCGGCGGCTTTCCGGCGGGGTAGTGGCGCCCCTGAAGATCGCGTCGGGCTGTGACCGGCGGTGCTCCTTCTGCGCGATCCCGTCCTTCCGCGGGGCGTTCGTCTCCCGCCGGCCGCACGAGCTCCTGGCCGAGGCGCGGTGGCTCGCCCAGGGCGGCGTGCGCGAACTGGTCCTGGTCAGCGAGAACTCGACGTCCTACGGCAAGGACCTGGGCAACCTGCACCTGCTGGAGGAGGTACTGCCCGAGCTCGCCGCGATCGAGGGCATCGAGCGGATCAGGATCAGCTACCTGCAGCCCGCGGAGCTGCGCCCGGGCCTGATCGAGGCCATCACGTCGACGCCGGGCGTGGCCGACTACTTTGACCTGTCGTTCCAGCACGCCAGCGGCCCGGTGCTGCGGGCCATGCGGCGGTTCGGGGACACCGGCCGCTTCCTCGCCCTGCTCGACCAGATCAGGCAGGCCAGCCCGGGCGCCGGGGTCAGGTCCAACTTCATCGTCGGCTTCCCCGGCGAGACCGCGGCCGACCTGGCCGAGCTCGAGCGTTTCCTGGGCCACGCCGGGCTGGACGCCATCGGGATCTTCGGGTACTCCGACGAGGACGGCACCGCGGCCGCGTCGCTGCCGGGCAAGCTGGACGACGCGGAGATCGCCCGGCGGGTCGAGGACTTCGCCGACCTGGCCGAGGAGCTGATGGCCCAGCGAGCCGCCGACCGGATCGGCGAGACGATCGACGTGCTGATCGAGGAGGAGGCCGCGCCGGACGAGGGGCACCCCGGCGGCTTCACCGGCCGGGCCGCGCACCAGGCGCCCGAGGTGGACGGCATCACGACGCTCGCCTCGACGGCGCCGCTCGCGGCCGGTGACATGGTGCGCGCGGTCGTGACCGGCTCGGACGGAGTGGACCTGACGGCGGACGTGATCCTGCCGAGCCTGCGGTGACCTCCCAGGCCGGGGTGTGGAACGTGGCCAACGGGCTCACCGCGATACGCCTCGTCCTGGTTCCGGTCTTCGTCTTCTGCCTGCTCGCGGGCGGCACGGGCTGGCGGCTGGCGGCTCTGGCCGCCTTCTGCGTCGCGTCGCTGACCGACCTGCTCGACGGGCAGCTGGCCCGCAGCCGCGGGCTGGTGACGGACTTCGGTAAGATCGCCGACCCTGTCGCCGACAAGACACTGACCGGGGCGGCCCTGATCTGTCTATCCGCGCTCGGCGAACTGCCGTGGTGGGTCACCGGGGTGATCACGTTCAGGGAGCTCGGCGTGACCGCGCTTCGGTTCTGGGTCATCCGCCGGGGCGTGATCGCGGCCAGCCGCGGCGGCAAGGCGAAGACCCTGCTTCAGGTCATCGCGATCTGCCTGTACGTGCTGCCGCACACGCTGAGCCCGCCGGGCCTCGTCCGCGGCCTGGTCATGGCCGCGGCGGTGGTTGTCACCCTGGTGACGGGGGCGGACTACGTGGTCCAGGCGATGCGCCTGCGGCGTTCGGAACCAGCGGGCAGGGAGGCCTGATGACGGCCGCGTCCACGGGCGCGCCCGGGCCGGACGGGTTCGTCGGCGCGACGGCGCACGACCTGGCGGGACAGATCCTGGCCCGGCTGCGGGCCCGCGGCCATACGGTCGCCGTGGCCGAGTCGCTGACGGGCGGCCTGGTCGCCGCGGCGCTCACCGACATCCCGGGTGCCTCGGCGTCGTTCCGCGGGGGAGTGGTGGCCTACGCCACCGAGCTCAAGGCGGCGCTGCTCGGCGTGGACCCGGTCATGCTCGCCCGGCACGGCGCGGTCTACGCACCGGTGGCCGCGGCGATGGCGGAGGGGGTCCGGCAGCGGCTCCGCGCGACCTACGGGGTCGCCACCACGGGTGTCGCCGGCCCCGAGCCTGCCGACGGCCAGCCGGTGGGCACGGCGCACATCGCGGTCAGCGCCGAGGACGACACGGTGGTGCGGACCATCGCGCTCACGGGAGACAGGCACGACATACGTAGACTGACCGTAGAGCACGCCCTCGGGTTGCTGCTGGGCAGGCTCAGGGAAGATAGCGGCTGATTACAGCGTTACGTTGGCAGCGAACACGGGAGGACATGATCTCGCGAACTTACCGTAATGCCAGGTACGGTGGAAGAGTGGACGTCGGCCCTCGGGGAAGGGAGTGCGACTATGGTTCTACTCCGCCAGCTGCTAGGTGACGTGCTGCGTCGGCTGCGCCTGCGGCAGGGTCGCACGCTGCGTGAGGTCTCGGCCTCGGCGCGCGTTTCCCTTGGCTATCTCTCCGAGGTCGAGCGTGGCCAGAAGGAAGCCTCGTCCGAGCTGCTCGCCGCCATCTGCGGCGCTCTGGGCACCCCGCTCTCACAGGTGTTCCGCGAGGTCTCCGATAACTTCGCCCTCGCCGAGCTGCAGAACGAGCCCGTGCTCGGCATGCGCAGGGAGCCTGGTCTGCGGGTGCCTGCCGAGGCCGGCGTGGCCGTGGGCGCGATGACGCCAGAGCGCGGCTTCATCCCGATCGGCACTATCAGCCCGGACGCGCAGGAGTCGCTGGAATTCGCGGGGGACGAGCCCGGATTCGGCCTGACGGACATGGTGCCCGTCTGAACCCTGCGCACACCCTGGGCCGCTCAGACCCTGGGCCCGCTCAGACCTGGGCCCGCTCAGACCCAGGCGCGCGGGTTTTCTGTCAGGAGGCGGATCGTGTCCGGCAGGTTCCCTGACACGATGTCGGCGAGCGTGACCCCCTCGAGGACCGCTCGTTCGTTGGCCCGCAGCGCGATCCAGACCTGCCGCAGGGGCTCGGCTACCCCCGGATAGGTGACGTTCTCCGGGCGCTCGCCTCGCACCCCGAGCAGCTGGCCGTCGATGGCCCGGATGATGTCGGCGAGGGAGATGTCCGCGGCGGGGCGGGCCAGCCAGAAGCCGCCGTCCGGTCCGCGCTGGCTGCGGATGAGTCCCGCCCGCCGGAGCTGGGTCAGGATCGTCTCGAGGAACTTGCCGGGAATCTGCTGTGCGCGCGCGAGCTGGTCGGCGGTGACGTGCCCGCCATCGACCGCCGCGAGCTCGATGGCAGCGCGCAGCGCGTAGTCGGCGCGGGCTGACAATCGCATGTCCGCCATTATGCACGTTCCCCACTGACTTTCTCGCATTCGGCGAGACGCCCACCGTGACGGTCGGCCCTGGCGGCCCACCGCGACGGCCCGCCATCACGGCCCGCTCTAACGGCTCGGACCCCGCGGCGGGCCGGGGGCGTTACGATGGCCAGGCGGCTTGCCGCCGCTGGCATCGACGCGGGGCGGGCGGTCCGGACACCGACCCGGCCCAGCACTGGGAACGTGACCGACCGGCATGGGAGAGCCCGGCATGGGAGAGCATGGCCACGCCAACTGAGGACAAGTCAGTGTCCGCGCTGGTCGCGGTCGCTGACACGCAAGGCGTGACCCGCAAACAGCTCACCGGGGGCGCCGAGCCCGACGCGGGGACCCCGGACGCCCCGGACCCCGGCGAACGCCGCCCGCGACGGTGGGTCAGGTGGCTGGCCTGGCTGGCGTGGCCGATCGGCCTCATCGAGGCGGCGATCGTCCTGTTCGTCTGCTACCTGCAGGTCTCCAGGACCGAAGCGGTCTCCTCGGACGGCGCGTCGAACGCCCTGCAGGCCTGGGACATGCTGCACGGCAACCTGCTGCTGCACGGCTGGACGCTCACCGACGTCTCCTTCTACACCACCGAACTGCCCGAGTACATGATCGTCGAGGCGATCCGCGGGCTGAACGCGGATGTGCTGCACGTGTCCGCGGCGGTCACGTACACGCTGCTGGTGCTGACGGGCGGCCTGCTGGCCCGGGGGCGCGCTAAGGGCCGCGAGGGCGTCCTGCGGTTCCTGATCGCCGCGGGGATCATGGTCGCCCCGCAACTCGGCCCCGGAGCGTTCATCCTGATCTTCCAGCCCGACCACACCGGCACGCAGGTGCCGTTGCTGGCGACCTGGCTGGTGATCGACCGCGCCAAGGGGCGGTGGCGATGGGGCGTCCCGGTCGTGGTCGCCGCGATGCTGGCCTGGGTGGAGGTCGCCGACCGGCTGGTCGTGCTCATCGGCGTGGCCCCGCTGGCGGCGGTGTGCGCCGTGCGCGCCTACCGGGCGGTGGTGCAGCGGCGCGAACGGCTCCGGTCCGCGTGGTACGAGCTTTCGCTGATCGCGGCGGCCGGCGCCTCGGCGGAGATCTCCTCGATCGTGGTCAAGCGCATCAGTGAGCACGGCGGTTTTTCCGTGCTCCCCGTCGCCAACGGCCTGGCCCCGGTCAGCGAGATGTCGTCGCATCTGTGGCTGATGGTCGAGAGCGTGACCGGGCTGTACGGGGCGGACGTGTTCGGCATGTCGTCGCCGGGGCTCAACGCGGGGATCGCGGCGGTGCACCTGGTCGGCCTGGCCCTGGCGGTGTGGGCCCTGTGGCTGGTGCTACGGCGCTTCTTCAGCTGCGATGACCTCATCGCCCAGGTGCTGGCCCTCGGGATCCTCATCAACCTGGTCGCCTACCTGCTGAGTACGACGCCGACGACCTACTGGAGCGCACGCGAGATCGCGGGCGTGCTGCCGGCCGGCGCGGTGCTGGCGGGCCGGATGCTGGCGGGGCGGTTCAGGGTGGCCCGGCTGGTGCCCGCCATGGCGGTCGTCCTCGCCTGCTACGTGGCGGCCCTCGGTTACACGGTCGCGCAGCCCTCCGTCCCCGCCATCAGCCAGGATCTGGCCGACTGGCTGACGGCGCACCACCTCACCTACGGCCTGAGCAGCTACGGGCTGGCCAACACCACCACGCTGGCCAGCGGCGGTGCGGTCGACCTGCGCCCGGTCAACTGGTACAACGCCGACGTGGGCGCCGGGCCCTACGAGTTCAACCAGGACTGGTACAACCCGCTGACGCACGACGCGAACTTCATCGTGCTGATGAACCCGCCGCAGCCGCTGGACGAGATCGCGATGTGGGAGGTCCTCGACCGGTTCGGACCTGCGGCCCAGACCTACGACGTCGGCCGCTACGTCATCCTGGTTTACGACACCAACCTGCTCACGGACTTCAGCCCGTCACTGCCCAACCAGCCCGCCGCAAGCTAGCCAGGCTGCTCCAGCCCCAGCAGCCTCATTGGTCCCAGCAGCCCCATCGAGGGCGCATCAAGCCAGGCCGAGCAGCTCCGCGGCGGCCTGGGCGCTGGCCCGGGAGGCGCCGTAGGTAACCAGGTAGCCCGTGCCCTCCGGCGGCCGCCAGACCGGTAGGCCCATCTCGACCAGGACCGCATCGGGCCGCGCCGCCAGCAGGGCGCTGACCAGCGATCGCACGCCGGGGTCGCGGTGCGCGTCGCGGACCACGACGACCAGCGACCGGTCCGCCGCCGCGGCCAGGATCCGCCCGGCGGCCTCCGAGTC
The DNA here is from genome assembly GCA_963789225.1 of uncultured Actinomycetes bacterium. Taxonomy (GTDB): domain Bacteria; phylum Actinomycetota; class Actinomycetes; order Streptosporangiales; family Streptosporangiaceae; genus Palsa-504. Next base: position 191,805 of record CAWBKD010000023.1, on the reverse strand, counting down.
CGGCGGCCGGCCGTCGTCGTGGACGTCCACCCGGCGGGTGCTGCCGGCCGGCGCCCACGGGCCGAGCCCCCACCCGAACCGCCCCGCCGCGATGTTCTCCCGCGGCTCGATCTCGACGATCACGGGGCTGGTCAGCGCGGGGAGGGCCCCGGAGACCCGGACGGCGCGGCGGGCCGCGGCCAGGCCGATGTCGGCCCCATCCGCGTCGGTGCCCGCCCGGTCGGCGCGGGCCGGCGCCACGCCCGCGGGCCCCGAGGGGCGGCGGTCGCGCGCCAGGCCCCCGCGCAGGCGCGCGACCCGATCGGCCGCCTCCTCCAGCCGGCTCCCCGCGAGCGTGCCGTCGCGGACGGCGGCGGCGAGCGCGTCCCGGACCGCCAGGTAGCCGTCCTCGTCGGCGTCCCGGCCCAGGCAGAGCAGATCGGTGCCCGCCGCCACGGCCAGCACCGCGGCGCCGGCGATGCCGAACCTGTCCCTGGTCGCCCGCATCTCGAGCGCGTCGGAGATGACCACGCCGTCGAAGCCGAGTTCGCCGCGCAGCAGCCCGGTGATCGCGGCGGCGGACACCGACGCGGGCAGGTCGCCGGTGAGTTCCGGCACGCGCAGGTGACTCGGCATGATCGCGGTCGTCCCCGCCTTGATCGCGGCGACGAACGGGGGCAGGTCACGCCGCCGCAGGTCATCCAGGGTGCCCTCGATGGTGGCGACGGCCAGGTGAGTGTCCGTCTCGGTCCGGCCGTGGCCGGGAAAGTGCTTGGCGCACGCGGCTACCCCCGCGTCCTGCAGCCCGGCTACCGCCGCGGCGGTGTGCCGGGCCACGAGGTCCGTGTCCGCGCCGAACGAGCGGGTGCCCACGGCCGGGCTGTCCGCGGAACCGAGGACGTCGGCGCACGGCGCGAGGTTGAGGTTGATGCCCAGCGCCGCCAGGTCCCGGCCGATCGCCAGGTACACCGCGCCGGTCACGCCCACGTCATCCACCGCGCCGAGCGCGGCGTTCCCTGGGTAGGAACTGCCCTGCGCGAACGCGACCCGGGTGACGTCGCCGCCTTCCTCGTCGATCGCGATGACCGGTTCGTCCGGCGCGGCCGCGCGCAGCGCGGCAGTCAGGGTGCGCACCTGCCCGGGAGCGGAGATGTTCTGGCCGAACAGCGTCACGCCGCCCAGCCCGCGTTCGAGGGCTCGCAGGACCCAGCCGGGCGCCGAGACCCCGGGGAACGGCGGGATGAGGACCGCGTCGGCCAGGCGAAGCAGGCCCGGGTCGGCGCCCGCCGCGGACGCCGTCGGAACATGGCTCACCCCTTCACCGCCCCGGCCACCAGGCCCGCCGCCAGGCGGCGCTGGACGGTCAGGAAGAAGGCCATGACCGGGATCGTGAATAGGGTGGAGGCGGCCATGATCGGCCCCCACTGGGCCCCGTTCCTGCCGTAGAAGTACTGCACGTAGATGGGCAGCGTGAACTTCGCCGAGTCGGTGCCGAGGAACGTCAGCGCGAAAATGAACTCGTTGTAGGCGAAGATGAACGCGAACACGCTGGTCGCCACCAGCCCCGGTGCCACCAGCGGGAGCAGGATCCGCCAGAAGATCCGGATGGGCCCGGCGCCGTCGATCGCCGCGGCCTCCTCAAGCTCGCGGGGCACGGCGGCCACGAAGTTCCGCAGCATCCAGATGGTGACCGGCAGCGCGAACGCCGTGTAGACCAGGATCAGCCCGACCAGGCTGTCCAGCAGGTCCAGCGACCGGAAGTCGATGAACAGCGCGATCACCAGCGCCTGCTGCGGCAGCATCTGGACGACCAGCAGCATGATCAGGTAGGTCGTCCGGAACCGGAACCGGAACCTGGCCACCGCGATGGCGGCCAGCAGCGCGATCAGCGAGGACGCGACCACGGCGACCACGGTCACGAACAGGCTGTTCTTCAGGAAGTTCCAGTACGGCAGCCCGATCACGCTGCCGTCGATCACGGTGCTGAAGTTGGACAGGGTCGGATGCGCGGGGAGCGGGTGCGGGGTCAGGGAGTACCACTCGGTGTCCGGCTTGAACGCCGTCGACACCATCCAGAAGATCGGGAACAAGGTGATCAGCGCGACGAGCAGCCCGAGCAGGTTCAGCACGGCCCGGCGGACCCGGCGAGTCCAGAACCGCCTCCGGGACCTGGCCGAAGACGGCCCTGCGGGCCGCGCGGCGCGTGCGGCCAGGATCGTCACGTCAGCGCCCCCTCTTTGACCGATGCCCTGACGTAGCCGACCGTGACGATGAGCAGGATGATCGTGAGGATGAACGCCGCCGCGGAGGCCAGGCCGTAGGCCGGCGGGAGCTGGAACGCGGTGGCGTACTCGTAGATGCCGAGGTTGTACTCATCGCGCTGCCCGAGTTCCCCGATGATGATGTACACCTGCGTGAAGACGGCGAAGTCCCAGATCACCGAGAGCAGGAACAGCAGCTGGAAGATGGGCCGCATGAGCGGGTAGGTGACCTGCCAGAAGATCCGCCAGCCGCCCGCGCCGTCCACCCGCGCCGACTCGTGCAGCTCGGACGGTATGGTCCGCAGCCCGGCGAGCACGCTCACCGCGATGAACGGGAAGCCGGTCCAGACCACGAGCAACGTCACCAGCGTGTAGGCGGGCAGCGCCGCGTTCGTCCACGAGAAGCCGGCCCAGTGCGCGCCGCCGCCCAGCCAGTGCGGCAGCTTGGTGAGGAGCCAGTCGAGGACCCCGCCGTCCGGGGTGGCGAGCCAGACGAAGATCACGCTGGCCGACACCGCGGGCGTGGCCCAGGCGAGGACCGCCACCGAGGAGACGAACGTGGCCATCTTGCGGCCCAGTTGCGCGAGCAGCAGGCCGACCAGGGTCCCGACCATGAGCGTCAGCGGGACCATGATCGCGGCAGAGATCACGCTCAGCCGGAACGACAGCCAGAACTCCGGGTCGTGCAGGATCTGCGAGTAGTTGGTGAAACCGATCCAGGTGGACGGCGCGGCCCCGGCGAGCTGCGGCAGCCCGTAGTTCTGGAACGAGAGCATCCCGATCTGCGCCGTGGGCCACAGCACCAGCGCGGCGATCAGCGCGAGCGAGGGGAGCAGGAGCAGGTACGGGGCCACCCGGTGACGCCGGATCCACTGGCGGAAGGTCAGCGGCGGGCCGTGCCCCGAAGGCGGACCAGCCGGGGAGCTGACGCTCCCCGGCTGGCCATAGTCGGTTCTCACCATGCGGAGACTAGCCCGCTAGCTTTCGGTGCCCGTGTTCAGGACCGTCTGTAGCTGCGCGTTGGCCTGGGCCACGGTGGAGGCGAACGGCGCGCCGTTCATGAGCGACTTCAGCATGTCGTTGAGGATGTAGTACTTGCCGGTGTCCGCGGTCGGCCAGTTCTTGGCGTTCAGCGGCGCGATCTGGCTGTTCGCGGCGGCCGTCGCGAAGCCGGACAGGAACTTGTTGGCCGTGTAGGGGCCAGCGGTCAGCTGCGAGCTGTACGGCGGGAAGAAGCCCTGCAGGTTCGCGAACGAGGTGGAGTTCGGCAGGTTGTCCATGACCGAGATCAGGTCCCAGTCGGCCTGCGGGTACTTGCTGGTTTTGAAGATGCCGAGGTCAGAGCCGCCGGCGAAGACCGGCGCCGGGTTCGGGCCGTTCTCGCTCGGGATCGGGAACGAGGCCCAGTTGGATTTGTCCACCGAGTTGGCCGGCATCTGGGCCGACGCCCACGGGCCGTCGATGTACAGGTCGAGCTTGCCGAGCCCGAAGTCCGTGTTGGCGCCGCCCGCGGTCGAGCCGGTGTTGCCCAGCTCGGTCTGGCCGATGTACTTCGACGGCGACAGGTGGTACGTGCGGTACAGCGAGACGTAGAACTTGATGGCCGTCTCGTCCGCCGGGGTGGTCAGGTCCGCGGTCCAGGTCCCGTTGCTCTCGGTGGCGATCTGGCCGCCGGCGCCCCAGATGAAGCTGGCGAAGGCGTTGGAGTCGTCGGTGATGGCGTCGATGCCGTACGTGCCGGGGAACTTGGCCATCAGCTTCTGCGCGTCGGTCACCAGTTCCGCCCAGGTGGTCGGCGCGCTGCTGATGCCCGCCGCCTTGAACTGGTCGGTGCGGTACCAGACGCCGCGCACGCCGCCGAACCACGGGACCCCGTAGATGATTCCGTTCTGCGTGTCGTTGGCGAGCATGCCCGCCACGATGCCTGGCTTGCCCGACCAGGAGTTCACGTAGCTGGTCATGTTGGCGAGCACCCCGAGACTGGCCTCGGTAGGCGTGTCGGTGTTGCCGAGCTCGGTGATGTCAGGAGCGTTCTTGCCGCTGGTCAGCGCGGTGTCCCAGTCGGTGGTGCGGCTGGTCCACGGGACCCAGACGACGTTGACCTTGGTGTGGGCGTACTGCGGGAAGTCCTGGTGGAACTGGGTGACCACGCCATTCATCCAGGTGACCTCGGACGGGACGGAACCGCCCATCCGCCAGACCGTGAGCTCCGCGGGTGCCGACGACGATGATGACGTCGTAGTACCGGTCGACGAGCTGCTCGAGCTGCAGCCCGCGATCGCGAGCGCAGCCGCGGTGCCGAACGCGACCAGCGCGGCCGGTGTTTTTCTGAGTCCCACTGCTGGCACTCCTTCCGGGTGGTGAAGTCGGCGTAAAAACTATGACTAGCCGTGAAGAGAAACTAACAGGAAACTTTCCTATAAGATAGCCCCCGTTGCCGGATCGAGACGGAAGCTGCTCCCGGGGCGTGATAGACGGGGAGCGACCACGAAGGGACCGCGATGCAGCATCCACTTCAAGCACGGGCTCAACAGGAGCCACGCGCCAGGCCGGGTACCCCGAGCCTGCTGCGTGAGCTCAACGACCGGGCCGCGCTCGACCTGCTGCTCCGCGGTGAGATGCTGACCAGGTCCCAGATCAGCGAGTACACCGGGCTGTCCCGGGTCACGGTGGCGCAGATGCTGGCCAGGCTGGAGGAACGCGGCCTGGTGGCGATCGTGGGAGAGCAGGCGGGAAACCGCGGCCCGAACGCCGCGTTGTACTCGGTCGTGCCATCCAGTGCCTACGTGGCGGGGCTGTACATCGAGGCCGATCTGGTCAGCGCCGCCGTGGCCGACGTTACGGGCCGCCGCGTCGCGGACGTGAGCGTCAACCCGAACGGCGCCGAGGATCCCGTCGAGGTCGTCCTCGGGGTCGTCGAGCGAGCCTGCGCTCGCGCCGGCGTGGACGTGGCCACCCTGAGGGCGCTCGTGATCGGCAGCCCCGGCGTGGTCGACCCGCGGACCGGTGACCCCAGGCTCGCCGTGAACCTGCCCGCCTGGCATGAGGGCGCGCTGGACGCGCTCAGGGGGGTCCTGCACAAGCCAGTCGTGATCGAGAACGACGTGAACCTGGCCGCGATGGCCGAACGCGCCGCGGGCGCCGCCGTCGGCGCCGATGACTTCGTCCTGGTCTGGCTCGGCGGCGGGCTCGGCCTGGCTACCATACTCGGCGGGCAGCTGCACCGCGGCACGGCCGGGGCCGCGGGCGAGATCGGCTACCTGACCGTGCACGGCGCCCCGCTGCCCTCGGACGTCAGGCATCCGGCCAGCGGCGGCTTCCAGTGGCTGGCGGGCGGCAGCGCGGTCCGCGCGCTCGCCGCCAGCTACGGGTTCACCGCGCCGACCGCCGCCGAGGCGGTCAGGTCCGCCGTCGCGCACGCCGGCACCACCCCGGCCGAAACCCGGGCCGACGCCTCCCAGCCCGGCGCGCCCCAGTCCACGTCCTCGCCGTTCCTCGATGACCTGGCGCACCGCGTCGCGGTGGGCGTCGCCTCGGTCTGCGTGGTGCTTGACCCGGGCCTGGTGGTGCTCGGTGGTGAGGTCGGCCGGGCGGGCGGCGACGCCCTGGCGTCCCGGGTGGCGGCCGAGGTGGCGGGCATCTGCCCCGCCCGCCCGCGCGTGGTGCCCACCGGCGTTCCCGACGAGCCGGTGCTGCGCGGCGCGATGCTGGCCGCCGTGGGGCTGGCCCGGGCGGCCTTGCTCGCCTCGGTGGCCGACCCGCAGTAGCGCCCGCGCCAGAACCTGCCACCAGCCAGATCATGCACGCGCACGGGTTGCTGCTGCACGTGCATAATGAAGGTGTCAGCGAAGATCCCGATATGGAGTAAAGCTCCGCGGGCCAGAACCCTCCGTCCCACGCAACTGGACTCTGGTTCTGCCACATAGATGGGGGTAGCAGGCGGTGGTGCCCTGGCCAGACCAGCCGGCTGGGCTGCCAGCACGGCGGTTCCGGGTGGGCGAGGTGCCTCCGCTGGCCGAGGGATTTACCGAAAGGCCCGATACCGCCCGCGGGATCGTGGACGCGCTGGTCCCCGGCTCCACCGTCGCGCTCGTACCCGGCTCGACATTCGCCGAGGGGCCGCAGAACTGGCTGGGCGCGTGCGGCAAGACCCAGCTCGCGGTGCTCCTGGCGGAGTCGCTGTGGGGATCTGGTGCCGTCGACATTCTGGTCTGGATCTCCGCCACCAGCCGGTCGTCGGTGCTGTCCGGGTACGTGGAGGCGTCGGTGGCGGCGACGGGCATCGAGCCCACCGGGACAGCCGAATCCGTCGCGGCGCGCTTCGTCAACTGGCTCGCCACGACGACCCGATCGTGGCTGGTGGTCCTCGATGACCTGCCGGACGCGGCGGAACTGGAAGGGCTCTGGCCCGAGGGGCCTGGCCGGGTCATCATCACCAGCGCGCAGGCGACGGTGGTCACCGGCCGCCGCGGGACGCAGGTGTACCCGGTCGGGTTCTTCAGCGTCCGCGAGGCACTCAACTGCGTGACCGAACGCCTGAGCGTGAATCCCGCCCAGCGCCAGGGCGCGATCGACCTGATCGAGGCCCTCGGCCGCGAGCCGCTGGCGCTGGCCCAGGCCGCGTCCGTGGTCGCCAATTCCACCCTGGCTTGCAAGGACTACCGGGACTACTTCGTCCGCAGGCGGCAGCAGATCGGGGTGGGCGCGGGCGAGGTCCCCTCGGCCGCCTCGGTGACCTGGACGCTGTCCCTGGGCCAGGCCGAACTCCTGAGGCCGGGCGAGTCGGTGCGGCTCATGCTGGTCCTGCTGGCCCTGCTCGACGGCCACGGCGTCCCCGGCGCCCTGTTCGCCACGTCATCGGTGAGCGCGTACCTGGGCACCTCCGGCCCCACGTTCACCCCGATGGTGGATCCGAAGCCAGCCTGGGACACCCTGCTGGCCATCGAGCGGGCCGGCCTGATCAGGATCAACCGGGCCGCCTCGCCGCCGACGGTCATCATGCACTCGGTCGTCCAAGCCGCCGTCAAGCAGGCGGCGCCGAGCCATTTCCACGACCGCGCGGCCCGCGCGGCCGCGAGCGCCCTGCTCGAGGCCTGGCCCGCCGACGAGCCGCAGCCGTGGACGGCCGAGATCCTGCGCGCGAACGCGGCCAGCCTGCACGCCGCGGCGACCGACGTGCTGTGGGCCGAGGGCTGCCATCCGCTGCTGCTGGCGGCCGGGCGCAGCCTGGATGCGGCCCGCCTGGCCGGGCCGGCCGTCGAGTACTGGCGCGAGCTGGCCGTCCGCTGTGACAACAAGCTGGCGCCTGGCCACCCGGACGCCCTGGTCGTGGCCTCCGAGCTGGCCACGGCCTACCTGGCGGCCGGGTACGGGGCCGAGGCCGTTACCTGGTACCGGCGGGTCCTGGCCGAGCGCGGCCGCGAGCTCGCGCCGGGCCATCCGTCCATCATCGCGGCCCGGGTCAACCTGGCCCGCGCGCTCGTCATGGCGAGCGACGCCGCCGAGGCCGTGACCGTCCTGCGCCGGGCTATCACCGAATCCGAGCAGTTCCGCGGGGCAGGCCACCCGGACACCCTCGCGGTCAGGGACGAGCTTGCCGCCGCCCAGCGGGCCGCCGGCCAGGCCGACGCGGCGATCCGCCTGCTGTCGCGGACGCTGGCCGAACGCGAGCGCCTGCAGGGTCCCGGTGACGCGCACACCCTGGCCACCCGCGACCAGCTGGCCGCGGCCTACCTGGCCCAGGGCAAGGTCAAGGACGCCATCACGCACTACAAGCGGGTCCTGTCCGACCGCGAGCGCTCGCTCGGAAACGGCCACCCGAACACGATCACCACCCGCGCGAACCTCGCCTCCGCCTATCACGCGGCGGGCCGGATGCCGCTGGCGGTCCAGCTATCCGAGCAGACGTGCGCCGAATCTGAGCACGTCCTCGGCGCCGATCACGTCGAGACGCTGACCCGCCGCGCCAACCTGGCGCACCTGTACTACGCCGTGGGCCGGGTGGGTGACGCGAAGACCATGCTGCGCGATACGGCCGCTCGCTGCGAGCGGGTCCTGCCGTTCGGGGACCCGCTCACCCAGGACGTCCAGCAGAGCCTGGCCAACATCGCCAGCGACTGACACTTCGGGCGGCGGGGCTGCGCTAGCCGATGGCCCCTTCCCTGGCGGCGCTTTCCCGCGGGATCTGGAAGAACTGCGACCGCAGGACGAACCGCGCGAGACCCATCATGATGACGCCGGCCGCCACGATGCCGATCACCGACCACCGCTGCGACCAGGGCGCGGTCTGCAGCGACTTGACCACGATCCAGATGAGGAAACCGGCTGCGGCCAGGGGAAGGATGCCAACCAGCAGCCCGTCCCCGACGTTGGCGAGCAGACGGCGCCGGTAGTAGACCATGGCCGCGAAGGCGGTGAGGACGTAAAAGAAGGCGTACAGCAGGCCGGTGATGGCGACCACGTCACCGAAGACGGTCGCGATCGAGCTGGACAGCAGGTAAACCCAGGTGGCGATGATGAGGATCAGGCCGATGACGACGCTGGCCACCACGGGGGTGGAGAAGCGGCGGTTCACGGTGCTCAGGACCGGCGGCAGCACCCGGTCCCTGGCCATCCCGTACGTCATCCGGGCCAGGACCACCAGGGCGGTGCCGGTGGAACCGATCACCGACAGCGCCAGCGACAGGGCCATCACCTTGGCCCAGCCGCCGCCGCCCATCACCTGGGCGATGTAGACGAGCGCGTCGGACGCGTTGGCCTGCAACTTGGCCGGCGACACCACTCCGGCCAGGCCGATCTCGGACACGGTGAAGATGATGGCGAGGAAGGCAACCGCCAGGACGGCGGCCCGGCCCGGGTTGCGGCGCCGCTGCCTGGTCTCCTCGTTGACGTATACGGTGGCGTCCCACCCGGTGTACATGAACACCGCGATCAGGAAGCCCGACGCGAGGCTGCCCTTCCCGCCGATCCCGCTGACGCTGAGCCAGCCCGAGGTAATCGGGAAGGTGCCGTGGTGGTGGCCGAGCACCAGCGCCAGGCCCCAGATCGCGAAGACGATCAGGATCGCGTACTCGACGGCGGCCATGCCGACCTGGGTGCGCGCGGTGAGGCGGATGCCGACGACGGCGATCACGAGCATGACCACGATGACCGCCGTGCTGATTCCGATGTTCGGCCACGTGCTGGTGGCGGCGGCTCCGAAGACGGCCAGGACCGAGGGGGCGAGGACCACGACGCCGGAGATCGCCCCGACCAGGGTGCCCGTGATCATCAGCCAGCCGGCGAGGAAACCGAGGTACGGGTTGATCGCGCGGCCGACCCACTCGAAGGAAGCGCCGCAGTTGGCGTTCCACAAGTTCAGCCTGCGGTAGGCGTTGGCGATGATGAGCATCGGAATGGCGGTCAGGAGGATGACGGGCCCGACCGCGTAGGCGGTCGCCGCGGCCAGCGTGGCCACCGTCAGCCCGACCGATACCGTCGGGGCGGCGTTGGCCATGCCGATGACGGTGTCCTGGACAGCCCCGATCGCATCAGGTTCGAGGCTGGCCTCGGTGGCAGGGTAGGGGTAGGGGCGGGACCTGGGACGGCGGTTACGGGTCCATCCGTCATGTTTTCTCCTGTGGTGTCTGGCCACGCCTACCATCTCGCCACATTTTCAGGATTCAGCATCCTGGAACGTGCCGTGAAAATCAATGCACTGCGAGTCACGTTTCCGGCGCGGTCACCACATGCTCGCGGCGGGCCGCGCTTGGAAGCTCGTCCAGAGCGACCGGTATCCCATCCGGTGCCAGAACGGTCCCGATAGCGGGTTGACCTGCGCGTAGTGCAACAGCGTAACCTCGATGCCGCGTGCGTCGAGCCGGTCGTGTACGTGCCCGACCAGCGTCGCGCCAATGCTGCCGCCCCGATCATCCGGCCGCACGAACCCGATCCGCAGGTACGCCGCCGGGCTTGGGCGCGTCAGGCCCGCGATCCAGGCCGCGTCTCCCGGCGGCTCAACGATGGTCACGCCGACCGGCTGACCCGCTCGCTCCGCGATCCAGATCCATCCGGGGACGTACCGGAGCGCGCCGCGGACCTCGGCCCGGACCAGCGTCTCGGTGGCCGGGCGAGGGATCGAACCGCCGAAGTACGAGTCGTATCTGACCACGCCCATTTCCAGTTCTGTCACGATGTCGAGATCATCGGGACCCGCCTGGCGGATGACCAGGTCCGCTGCCGCGGCGTGTCCCGCGGTGCGGGCGGGGCGCCCCTTCGGCCGCCCGGCGACCACCGCCATGGGCCGCAGCCCGTGCCTGAGCAGCGACCGCACCCCGCTAACCTCGCGGGCCGGCCAGTGGACGATCGCCGCTGTGTCATCCGCTGCCGTTTCCGTCAGCCCCGCCAGGTGGTCGCGCCACTGCGCGAGCAACGCGTCGGCGGCCTGCGGGCCGGACTCGCGCAGTCGCACGGTCAGCATGAACTGTGTCGCTGCACCCCAGGTTTGCGCCAGTGCGTCGTCAGGCACGGACTCGTGGTGGCAGACCCCCAGCCCGGCCGGGCGGCCGTTCCGCTCGTAAGCGACCAGCGGAGCCATGCAGCCCTGCGGCAGGTCGCCGGGCTCGGGCAAGAGCGGATCCAGGCCCTGCCAGCGCCTGCTCACGGCCTGGTTGATGTCATGGACCACGTCCGGAGCTACCCAGGCCATCGTCCTTCCTTTCCTGTCTCGCACCAGTATTCGCCCGGTCGACGTGCCACGAATATGGACAAATCGCTCCGTTCCGGAACCTCGACGTGTTAGTAACTATTTGGGTGGGTTTCTGAAACCAGCTTTACAAGTGGGGTGGGGGGGACGGTGATGCCCTGTGCCAGGGCGGGCCGAGCTGGCGTCGAGGTTCCGGGTAGGTGAGGTTCCGCCGCTGTCCGACGGCTTCACCGACCGTCCGGACAGCGCCGGCGGCCTCGCGCACACCCTGGTCCCGGGCTCGTCAGCGGCACTCGTGTCGAGTCCGGCCGCCACCGGGAGCGAGCCGAACTGGCTCGGCGCCTCGGGCAAGACCCAGATCGCGGCCATGGCCGCGGAGTCACTGTGGCGATCCCGCGCCATCGACGCGCTGATCTGGATCTCCGCTACCAGCCGGGCGTCGGTGCTGTCCGGGTACGTCGAGGCCTCGGTGGCGGCCACCGGCATCGCGCCCACCGGCACGGCTGAGTCGGTCGCGGCGCGCTTCGTCGGCTGGCTCAGCGAGACCGCTTCGCTCTGGCTGGTGGTACTGGATGCCCTCCAGGAGACGACGGACCTGGACGGGCTGTGGCCCCGCGGGGCGACGGGCAGGCTGCTGGTCAGCACCAACTGGCCTGCCACGGTCGCCGGCCGGGCCCAGGTTCTCCCGGTCGGTCCCTACAGCATCCGCGAGGCGCTGAACGGCCTGTCGGAACGGCTCACCGCGAACCCGGCCCAGCGCCTGGGCGCCATTGACCTGGTGGAGGCGCTCGGCCGTGAGCCGCTGGCGCTGGCGCAGGCTTCCTCGGTCATCGCGAACTCGAGCCTGGCCTGCCGGGACTACCGGGATTATTTCGTCCGCAGGCGGGAGCAGATCGAGGCGGCGGCGGGCGAGGTCCCCGCGGCGGCCATGGTGACCTGGACGCTCTCCCTGGGCCAGGCGGAATCAATCCTGCCGGGCGCGTCGGTCCGGCTCATGGTGGTCCTCGTCGCCCTCCTGGACGGTAACGGGATCCCCGGGGCCATCTTCGGCACGTCGGCCGTCGCCGGGTACATGACCGGCGCCGCGGTCTCGTTTCCCGCGGCCGCCGACCCGCGGCCAGCCTGGGACGCGCTGCTCGCCCTCGAGCGGGCCGGGCTGGTCAGCGTCAACCGGGACGTCACGCCCCCGACCGTGCGGATGACCTCGGCGATCCAGGCGGCGGTCAGGACCGCCGCGCCCGCCCAGGCCCAGGCGGCAGCGGGGCGGGCGGCCGCCAGCGCGCTGCTTGAGGCCTGGCCCGCCGATGAGCCGCAGGCCTGGACGGCGACCAGCCTGCGGGCGAACGCGGCCAGCCTGCAAGGCTCGGCCGCCGACGTGCTGTGGGTGGAAGGATGCCATCCCCTGCTCACGCGGGCGGGCTGGAGCCTGGATCAGGCCCGGATGGTCGGGCCCGCCGTCGAGTACTGGCGCGACCTCGCCGCCCGCTGCGACACCAAGCTGCCGCCCGGTCACCCGGACATCCTCGCCGTGGCCTCCCAGCTGGCCGCTGCCTACCTGGCGGCGGGCCAGGCGGAGGACGCCGTTCAGTGGTACCAGCGGGTGCTGGCCGAGCGGGGACGCGAAACGGCGCCTGGTCACCCGGCGATCGTGGCGATCCGCGTTAGCCTGGCCCGGGCCCTCGTCCTGGCCGGAGAGCCCGGTGACGCCGTGACGGTCATGCTCCGCGCCGTCAGCGAATGCGAGCAGTTCCGCGGCCCCGGCCATCCCGAGACCCTCAGCGCGCGGGATGAGCTGGCCGCCGCCTACCGGGCGGCGGGCGATGTCGCGGCAGCTAGCGGCCTGCTGGCGAGGAGCCTGAAGGAACGTGAGACGCTGTACGGACCGCGTGACGCGCAGACCATCGCCACCAGGGACCGGCTGGCCGCGGTTTCGCTGGCCGAAGGCAGGATCAAGGACGCCATCAAACAGTACAAGCGGGCCCTGTCCGACCGTGAGCAGGTCCTGGGGCGCGAACACCCGGATACCATCGCGACCAGGGCGAACCTGTCCGTGGCCTACCAGGCGGCCGGGCGGATCCCCGACGCGATGCAGCTCGCCGAGCAGTGCTGCGCGGACTCCGAGCGGGTCTTTGGTCCTGACCATGCCGACACGCTGGCCCGGATGGCGAACCTGGCCCAGCTGTACTACGCGGCGGGGCGGGTGGGCGACGCCATAGCGGCGCTCCGCCAGACCGCGATCCGCTGCGACCGGACCCTGCCGCCGGGGGACCCGCTGACGCAGGCCGTCCACCAGAGCTTGCTGAACATGGGGCGGGCCTGATGGCCGCCTTCGCTAACGCACGGCACCATGATCTGGAGACCATATGACGATTGAATCCCCGGCCACGTTCACCACGACCGGAGCGTCCCCCGAGTCCAAGCTTGAGCCCAACGCGATCGGGGTGGCGCAGGATACCGTCATCGGGATGGCCACGGCCGCGCCCGCCGCGTCGTCCGGGCTGATCCTGGCCACACTCGCCGCGGCCACCGCGTACGCCAGCGGGCCGGCCCTCATCCTCATGGCGCTGCCGATGATCATCATCGCGAACTGCTACCGGCGCCTGAACCTGTGGAACGCCAACTGCGGCGCGGCATTCGAGTGGGTCGGCCGCGTCATCAACCCCTACGTCGGTTTCATCGTCGGCTGGCTCATGATCATGGGCGGCATCATCGGGACGGTCAGCACGACGGTGGTCCTCGGGCCCTCGGTGCTGGCCGTCTTCGGATCCAGCTCCACCGCGATCCCGCCGAACCTGGCCATCGACACCGTCGTGATCGTCGGCATGCTCGTCATCGCGGTCATCGGCATCCGCATCACGGCCCGCACCCAGGTCGCCATGGGGCTGGTCGAGTACGTGATCCTCCTCGGCTTCGCCATCCTCGGCCTCGCGGAGGTCCTCGGTCACCATCACGGCACCTACCCCATGACCAGGTCGTGGTGGACCTTCAGCGGAATCGGGGGCCGCGGCAGCCTCACCGCGGGGTTCCTGGTCGCGCTGTTCGCGTACACCGGGTGGGACGGCACGGTCTACGTCAACGAGGAGGTCAAGCACCGGCGCGTCAACCCCGGCAAGGCCGCCATGATGGCGGTCGCCTTCCTGGCCGTCGTCTATACCATGGCCCAGGTGGGCCTGCAGGGCGTGGTGTCGCCGGCCAAGCTGCAGGCCAACTCCACCTCGGCCCTGGTCTACGTGGCCCAGGCGCTGGGCGGCAGCTCGTGGGCCAAGGTCATGGCGTTCGGCCTCGCGCTGTCGGTGATCGCCACCACGGGGGTCGGCATCGTGCTCGGCGCCCGGGTCATCTACGGGATGGCCAGCCACCGGGTGCTGCCGCCGTTCCTCGGCAACGTGAACCGCAGGTTCTCCACCCCGGTCGCCGCGAGCCTGGCCGTCGGGGTGGTCCTGCTCGGCGGGACCTGGGCCTACCTGCTGTCCACCTCGCTGGCGAACGCCTTCAACGACGCCATCGCCGTGACCGCGCTGCTTTACGCCGCGTTCTACATCCTCACCGCGCTCGCCGCCATCATCTACTACTGGCGGCGGATCTTCAGCAACGTCCTGGACGCGGTGATCATCGGCGTACTCCCGCTGGCCGCTGCCGGGTTCCTCGGCTGGATCCTGGTCAAGTCGGTGCTCTCGGCCTCTTCGCCGCAGCTCTGGTCGCTGGTCGGGATCGTGGGCGTCGGGGTGATCCTCATGCTGGTGGCGCGCTTCGTCCTCCGGCCGCAGTTCTTCCACCTCAAGCCCGAGACCGAGGGCCGGATACGCTGAGGAGTGCGCGACAGCCGTTACGATATCCTGTTCGAGCCGGTACAGCTGGGGCCGGTTCGCGCCAAGAACCGGTTCTTTCAGGTGCCGCACTGCAACGGCATGGGATACCGGGACCCGACGGCGCAGGCCGCCATGCGCAACGTCAAGGCCGAGGGCGGCTGGGCCGTGGTCTGCACCGAGCAGGTGGAGATCCATCCCACCTCGGACATCACGCCCTTCATTGAGCTGCGCCTGTGGGACGAGGGGGACCTGCCCGCGCTGGCCAGGATCGCGGACGCGATCCACGCGGGCGGCGCCCTGGCCGGGATCGAGCTCGCGCACAACGGGATGAACGCGCCGAACCTGTCCAGCAGGGAGGCCCCCCTCGGCCCGGCGCACCTGCCCGTCGTGACGTGGTCCAACGACCCCGTCCAGGCCCGCATGATGTCGGCTCAGGACCTAGCTGACCTGCGGCGCTGGCACCGCCTGGCGGTCCGGCGCGCCCTGGCCGCCGGATACGACGTCATCTACGTCTACGCCGGACACAACCTGAGCATGCTGCACCACTTCCTGTCCCGTCGCTACAACCAGCGCACCGACAGCTACGGCGGCTCGGTCGCCAACCGGGCGCGCCTGCTGGCCGAGATCCTGGAAGACACCCGCGAGGAATGCGAGGGCCGGGCGGCCGTCGCGTGCCGGCTGACCGTGGACGAGGGAATCGGCGACGCCGGCATCACGCGGGCCGAGGCGGCGGAGGTCATCTCGCTGCTCGATCACCTGCCCGACGTCTGGGATCTGGTCCTGGGCTCCTGGGAGCTGGACTCGGCCACCTCGCGCTTCGCGGCCGAGGCCGAGCGCGAGCCGCTGATCGCGGGCCTCAAGCGGCTATCGGCCAAACCGGTAGTGGGGGTCGGCCGGTTCACGTCGCCGGACACCATGGTGCACCAGGTCCGGGCCGGCCTCCTGGACATGATCGGCGCGGCCCGGCCGTCGATCGCGGATCCGTTCCTCCCGGCCAAGATCGAGGCCGGAGACCTCGACGACATCCGTGAGTGCATCGGCTGCAACATCTGCATCTCCGGCGACATGACCATGTCGCCGATCCGCTGCACGCAGAACCCTGCCATGGGCGAGGAGTGGCGCCGCGGATGGCACCCGGAACGGATCAGGCCGAAGGAATCCGACGCCAGCGTCCTGATCGTCGGGGCCGGGCCGGCCTGGAAGCCGCCCGGGCCCTGGGCCAGCGCGGCTATCCCGTGATGCTCGCCGAGGCCACGAGGGACCTGGGCGGGAGGGTATCCCGTGAGGCCGGGCTGCCCGGGCTGGCCGCCTGGCGCCGCGTCGCCGAGTACCGGATCGGGCAGCTTGAGCGGCGCTACCGCGACGTGGTGACGATCGGCCGGGGCGAGCAGGTCACACCGGATGACGCCCTCGGCTACGGGTTCACCGACATCCTGGTCGCCACCGGCGCGCGGTGGCGGAACGATGGCGTCGGGCGATGGCACACCACCGCGATCCCTGTCGCCGAACAGGCCCGCGTCCTGACGCCCGATGACCTGCTGGCCGGTGATCATCCGCTCGGCCGGGCCGGGGCCGCTGGTATTGCGGCACGGCAGCGGATCGTGGTGTTCGACGATGATCACTACTACCTCGGCGGGGTCCTGGCCGAATTGCTGGCCGGCCTCGGGCACGAGGTCCGGCTGGTTACCCCGGCCCCGCTGGTGTCCTCCTGGACGGCCAACACCCTGGAGGTCGGCGACATCCAGCGGCGGGTGCACGCCGCGGGCATCATCGTGGACGCCAACCGGGTCCTTGTCGCCGTCGGGGCGGGCGAGGCGCGGACGGCGTGCGCGTTCACCGGCTCAGAAACCGGCGTGCCCGCCGACGCCGTGGTGCTGGTGACCGCCCGGCTTCCCCGCGACGACCTGTTCCTGGCGCTGGAGCAGCGGCAGGAACAGTGGCCGGCGCACGGTGTCCGGTCGGTACGGTGCGTGGGGGACGCCTGGGCTCCGACCACGATCGCCGGCGCGGTGTGGGCAGGCCGACGCTACGCCGAGGAACTGGACACTCCAGGGCCGCCGTCGCGTGACCGGGGCTACCTGCGCGAATATACGGCCCTGGCCGCTTCGCCGGGATACCGGGCCGATTAGTCCCCGGCGGTCTCGGCGTGCGGAGCTTCCGGCTGCGCTGTGCCCGGAGCCTGCGGAGCGGCCGTCTGCGAAGCGGCCGCCGCCAGCGCGGCTTGCCGTCGCGTTGGCGCGCCGAAAGCGTAGAACGCCAGGCCGATGAGCACCATCGCGCCGAGCGGGATCACCTGGGACAGCGTGTACTGCAGGCGCTCCCCGGCAAAGGAGGTCGGCAGCGAGGCATTGGGATCCGCCGTGCCGATGCCCGGCCAGATGATCGCGATGGTGGTCAGGGCGGCCCAGGCCGTGGTCAAGATCCCGACCACCCAGAGCCCGACCGTCCCCCCGGGTATCCGGTACGGCCGCGCGACGTCGGGATACTTGTACCGGAGCTTGATCACCGCCGGGAAGATCAGCACGTACGTGACCGTCACCATGGAGATGACCAGGCCCAGCGTGACGGTAAAGTACTTCGCCGCGTTGCCGCTGGTCAGCGTCAGTGCCAGGATCAGGACGGCGGTCGAAACCACGCCCGAGAGCAGGTTGACGCCGATCGGGGTGCCGAGGCGCTTGGAGAAGTACCCGAGTGCCCTCGGCGCGGCACCGTCGAACCCGGCCACCGCCTGCGCACGGTCAGACCCGATCAGCCAGATCACGCCGGAGGACAGCAAGCCGAAGATCACCCCGAGCGCCGCGATATCGGCCAGCACCTTCCCGGCACCGGTGAGCACCACGCCCGAAGCGGTCAGGTGTCCCCCGTAGACCACGAAGACCTGCTGCAGCGCGGTGACGAAGCCGAGGATGTTGGACAGCTTGGAGGCCGGCAGCACGAGCAGGATGGCGAGGATGGGCACGCCGTAGAACAGCACGGTGGCAATTCCCGAGCGCAGGATCGCGAAGGGGACGTCTTTCTTCGGGTTGATCAGCTCCTCGGACGCGGCGCTGGGCAGCTCGAAGCCTTCGAGGTCGAAGATCAGGATGGGCGCCGCGGCCAGGAACACGAGCCAGGTGGGCTTGAACGCACCGGCCCCGAAGCCGTGCACGCCGTGCTGCCCGGCGTAGATGAACACGGTGATGGTGAAGAACACCATCAGCACCACGCGGACCATCGCGCCGATGCTCGCCACCCACTTGCCGAACTTCAGCGCCATGATCACCGCCGCGATGCCGGCCCAGACGAACAGCAAGCCGAAGATGTATTCCCAGGTCAGCGACAGGTTGACGAAGAACGTGCTGAAGGTGGCCATCGCCGTGATGGCCAGCGTCCCGGCCAGCCAGATGGGGTTATCGACCCAGTACATGACGGCGACGACGGCGGCCGCGACCCGGCCGAAGGCGAGCCTGACCCAGACGTAGGGGCCGCCTTCCTCGGGAAACGCCGTGCCGAGCTCCGCGGTGAGCATGCCGTAAGGGAACAGGAAGAACACGACCATGACAATGAGCCAGGTGAACGCCTGAGCGCCGTAGCTCGACACCGCGCCGAGCGTGTCCAGCACGATAATCGCGGCGAGCATGAGGAACGCGGTGTCCAGGCGTCCCACGCTGCGCCGGAGCTTGGTCCGTTCCTGCCTGGCCGCTGCCGTGTCAAAACTGGCCGCTGCCGTGTCTTCGCCGTACATCAGGCCTGAGCCGGCCGTTTCCTCCGCCACGAGCCCCCCCACGGTTTGTTATGGATCGTCTAGGTTGCCCACCCTCGGGCGTACTGTGCGACTGTAACGGGTTTCTCCGGCCACATGGTCGGTCATCCCCGAACTGTTTTCGCCGTGACCTGCTCAATCGTAGCGACCAGGCGCGCGAGGCGGCATGAAATCGGATATTTACGAAATAAACCCACAGATCGGGCCAACTGCACCGCGAGGCTCCAGCCGTTGCGCGCGGCAATACGGACTTTTCCCTCCATATACGGCATGCGCGGGCTGGTTAGCGGTTACAGTGACGTGGACTACACCGGTGCGGTACTGGGGAGAAACCGCTGGGGAGGGGTGTGCCATGCCGATGGTACGGTCAGGCCGCTGTGTGACGGCCCGCAGGGCTGAGCACCGCGATCTGCGCAGAGCGGGGCAGGACGCATGCGGAATGACGCGCATGCGTTCGGCCGTCAGCAAGGTGTAGTGACATCTTGGCCGAGATCTTCTTCGCGGTCCTGGTGGTCGTGGTGGGCGTGCTCATGGCGGTGGACGTGGCCAGGACGCCAAAGACCCCCACTGAGAGCCCGTTCCGGCAGGCCGGCTGGCAGGCGCCTGACGCCGGGCGAGCGTTCACGGGATCGGTTGCCGGCACCGGAGTCACCGGCTCCCGGCCAGAACCCCCGGCCGCCGCGCGCGGTATCGCTCCGGCACAGCAGCCCGAGAGCGCCGGCCCCGCCGCGGGTAGCCGTCGAGCCGGCCCGCACCGACCCGTCGGCGGTCCGCCCGAGTTCTAGCCGCGCGCTGAAGGACTGGCGGGTCAGCTCCCGCCTGTGGCTGCTGGCCGGCATCGCGGCCGTCGCCGCGGCCGTCGTCGCGGTCTGCGTCGTTCACATCGTCGGCGCCCTGCACGGTACGTCGATCAACTCGCCGGTCGCCTCGGCGCGGCACGGGGCGATCACGTCCGCGATCGGGTTCGGCGTGGCGCTGGTCGTCGTCGTGGCGCTGGCGGCGTGGTTCGCGGCCGTCGTCGCCAGGTCGGTGCTGCGGCCGCTGGGCAGGCTCCGGGCCGGGGTCGTCGAGTTGCCCGAGGTGGTCCGGCGCATCGGTGAGGGCAGGGGCCAGGGCAGGGTGCCCGACGTGAAACCCATCGACGTGGACTCCTCGGACGAGCTGGGCGAGGTGGCGCGCGCCTTCGACCAGATGCGCATCCAGACGCTGCGGATGGCGGCCAACGAGGCCACGGTTCGCGGCACGCTCAGCACGATGCTCACGAACTTGTCCCACCGCAGTCAGTCCCTGGTGGAACGCCAGATCCGGCTGATCGAAAGCCTGGAGCAGGCCGAGCAGGACCCCGGGCGCCTGGCCAGCCTGTTCAAGATGGATCGCATCGCGGCCCGGATGCACCGCAGCTCGCAGAACCTGCTCGTGCTGGCCGGCCACGAGCTGCCCAACCGCTGGAACCAGCCGGTCGCGCTGGGCGGCGTTATCAGGGCGGCGATGTCCGAGATCGAGGACCACGAGCGCGTATCGCTCAGCGGGCAGCCGGATATCGCGGTGCGCGGGCCCGCGGTCAACGACGTGGCGCACCTGCTCGCCGAACTCACCGAGAACGCGACGTCGTTCTCGGCGGGGGACATGCCGGTCGACGTCTCGAGCAAGCTCCTGACGACCGGGGGCGCCCTGATCGAGATCACCGATCGCGGCATCGGAATGGCCCCCAAGGACATGGCGTACGCGAACTGGCAACTGGAAAACGCGCAGGCACCGGACGTCAACGTGCCCAAGTGGATGGGCCTGTTCGTGGTGGCCAGGCTCGCCGCGCGGCACGGTATCCGGGTCCGGTTGCAGCCCGCGGAGTTCGGCGGCCTGACCGCGCTAGTCTGGCTCCCCGATGAGATCCTCACCCGCAGTGGCGCCACCGCGTCCCCGACGCTGAGCGAGGCCGCAGTCGCCGGGCTTGAGGCCGCCACCGCGGGCTCGATCACCGGGACGGCGTATGCCACCGCGGGGCACCGGGCCGCCGCGGTGACGGTAACTGACTTCGCGCCGCGGGGGGAGGGGGTACGCGGCGGGTCGGCCGACTGGCAGCTCGCCGGTACCGCGATCCCGCCGCCCGATCCGGCATGGTCGGTCGCTGGCGCGCGCCCCCAGGAGGCCGAGACCGGCACCGGCGGAACGCCCGCCCCCGCCTCGCCCGCGCCGGCCGAGGCCAACGGCCCATCGCTGTCCGGTACTCCGCTCGGGAGCCAGGGGACGGGTTCTGCGGGCTCCGACGTGATCGTGCCGCCCGCGGAACGCCCCGGGGACCATCGCAGGCTGCCCATCTTCGACGAGATGGAGTCGCGCTGGTTCGGCGCAGGCTGGACGGCACCCAGCCGTAGCGAGGCGGGTGGCCGCTGGACGTCGCCGGCCGATGCGGGCTGGCAGGCCGCCCAGGCCGCTGACGTGCCCACCTTGGCGGGCTCGACGCCGGAAGGGTTGCCCAGGCGGACGCCGGCCGCGAACCTGATCCCTGGTGCTATCCCGAGCACGCCACCAGCCGCCCCGCAGACTCGGTCGGCGGCCGAGGTCCGCGACCGCCTCACGGGATTCCAGCGAGGTGTCAGCGAAGGCCGGGCCGCCGCCGGCGAAGCCGCCGACCAGGGCGGAGACGACCAGGCCTGAGCCAAAGTCGCTCGCGCCCGCACTCGGCACTGTCTGGAATTACTCCGAACGACGGTGGTTCCTCTCCCGCGCCCAACCTGCTTGACCCCAAGCGAAAGTGGTTACTAACGTTAGTGGCTACGAACGTTAGTGGGGGACGCCGCCGGGGAGATCACCGGCACGGTATTCGGGAGCTACGACGGGATGCGCGGCTGGGTGCACCGCCTGGACGAGCTTGTCTTCATGGAGAAGCGGCTGGCCCTTCCGCCTGACTTAGGATCATCACCGAGCGCCAGGGGAGGTGATGGAGCCGGTGACCGCGGTGATCCGCACGGCGATCCGAGTCGAGGGGATCGTCCAGGGGGTCGGCTTCCGCCCGTTCGTGTACACGCTGGCGACCGGTCTCGGCCTGGCCGGGCACGTCGGCAACGACGTCGACGGGGTGTTCGTCGAGGTCGAGGGGGCGCCCGCGGCGGTCAGCGAGTTCCTGATCCTCCTGGAGCGGGATGCGCCGCCGCTGGCCAGGATCGAGCGGATCACCACCGCGCCCATGCCGCCGAGCGGATCGGCGTCGTTTGCCATCGCCGCCAGCGGGTCTGCCGGGCCGCGCCGGACCCTGGTCTCCGCGGACACAGCGACGTGCGCCGACTGCCTGCGCGAGCTCGCCGATCCGGCCGACCGGCGGTGCCGGTACCCGTTCATCAACTGCACCAACTGCGGGCCCAGGTTCACCATCGTGCGGGACGTGCCCTACGACCGCCCGCTGACCACGATGGCGGGGTTCGCGATGTGCGAGCGGTGCGCGGCGGAATACCACGACCCCGCTGACCGCCGATTCCACGCGCAGCCGACCTGCTGCCCGGCCTGCGGGCCCCGGCTCGCGCTGCTTGATGCGGCCGGGGACGCGCTGCCCGGCGAGCCCCTGGAGGCCGCCGCCGACCTGCTCGCACGGGGCCGGGTGCTCGCCGTCAAGGGGCTCGGCGGTTATCACCTCGCGGTGGACGCCGGCTGCGAGACCGCCGCCGCGGCGCTGCGGGCCCGCAAGCACCGCGAGGACAAGCCGTTCGCCGTGCTGGCCGCGGACCTGGCCGCGGCGCGCCTCCTGGCGGAGGTCGACGAGGCCGCCGCCGACCTGCTGACCAGCGCGAGCCGGCCCATCGTGCTGCTGCCGCGCAGGCCCGGCGCCGAGGTGGCGGCGGCGACGGCCCCGGGAAACCGGCAGCTCGGGATCATGCTGCCATACACCCCGCTGCACCACCTGCTGATCGGGGCTCTGGGTCGGCCGATGGTGCTGACCAGCGGGAACGTCTCCGACGAGCCGATCGCCTACGCCGATGCGGACGCGCTGGACAGGCTGGGCGGGATCGCGGACGCGTTCCTGACCCACGACCGGGCCATCCACATCAGGACCGACGACTCGGTGGCCCGGGTCTTCCGCGCCCGGCCGATGCTGATCAGGCGGTCCCGCGGGTACGTCCCCGAGCCCGTCACGGTGGACCACGAGTTCCCCCGCCCCGTCCTGGCCTGCGGGGCCGAGCTGAAGAACACGTTCTGCCTGGCCAAGGAGCGCCACGCCTTCGTCTCGCACCACATCGGCGATCTGGAGAACGCCGAGACCCTGCGCTCGTTCACCGAGGGCATCGAGCACTTCCGCCGGCTGTTCGACCTCGACCCGCGGGTCGTCGCCCACGACCTGCACCCGGACTACCTGTCGACCAAGTACGCGCTGGACCTGGACGGCGTCGAGCTATGCGGCGTGCAGCACCACCACGCCCACATCGCCTCCTGCCTGGCCGATCACCGGGCGGAAGGCCCGGTGATCGGGGTGGCCTTCGACGGGACCGGCTACGGCCCCGACGGAACGATCTGGGGCGGCGAGTTCCTCGTCGCTGACCTGGCCACCTTCGAGCGCGCCGGTCACCTCGCGCTGGTGCCGATGCCCGGCGGGGCCGCCGCCATCAGGCAGCCGTGGCGGATGGCGGCCGCCTACCTCGACGCCGCCTTTCCCGGCGCGCCGCCCGTCGGCCTGGGGGTGGTCCGGCGCAACGAGGCGCGCTGGGCCAACGTGGTCGCCATGGCCAGGCGGGGCATCAACTCGCCGGGCACCTCCAGCGCGGGACGGCTGTTCGACGCGGTGGCCGCCCTGCTCGGCGTCCGGGACGTGATCAACTACGAGGGCCAGGCCGCGGTCGAGCTCGAGCAACTGGCCGATCCGGGCGAGCAGGGCTCATACCAGGCGCGGGTGGGGGACCATACGCCGTTCGGGATAAGCGGTTGTGATCTGGTCCGGGCGGCCGCCGAGGATGTCGCGGCCGGGACCGCGCGGGAGATCGTCGCCGCCCGGTTCCATAACGGCGTGGCCGCGCTGATCGAGGCCGGCTGCCTGCTGGTGCGCGAGCGCCACGGTCTGACCACGGTGGCGCTGTCCGGCGGGGTGTTCCAGAACCTGCTCCTGCTGCACGGCACGGTCGTCCGCCTGGAGGCCCGCGGCTTCCGCGTCCTGGTCCACTCGCGCGTCCCGTGCAACGACGGCGGCATCAGCCTCGGCCAGGCCGTAGTCGCCGCCGCCCGCGACCGGCTCCGCTGACCCGCCCCGCGCCCACCAGCCCGCCCGCCCCACCAGCCCGCTAGCCCGCCCCCTGCTAGCCCGGCCGCCCGCTAGCACCACATGGACCGCGTCGCCTGGCCGTTTGACGCGCTCAGGTCACTGTAATACATTCCAATGAATGGAGGATATTACGGCCGAGTCGGGCCGGTCCCGGACGGACGCGCCGCGCAAGCCCTGGCATGGGCTGCACAAGGCGCTGGCTGACCCGCTGCGGATCCGGCTTCTGGAGTGGTTGTTTGAGGCGCCCCGGTCAGCGCGGCAGCTGGCCGACTGCGCCGGGCTACCCGCTGACCGCCTCTACTACCACCTCGGCCAGCTGGAGCAAGCGGGACTGATTGAGGTGGTCGAGTACCGGCCGCTGGCCCGAGGCAAGGTCGAACGGGTTTACGCGCCCGCGCAGACCGAGCCGCCCGGCGACGACGCAGACCCGGAGGAGACCGCGGCGTTGCTCGGATCGATGCTGCAGGCCACCGCGATGGACATCACGGCGGCCTGCCGGGCCAGGCAGGCGGGTGGCCGCCGCGAGATCGACCTGCACCTCGGCACCCTCCGGCTCACCGATGAGGCGCTGGCCGAGCTGCGCGGCCACATTGAGCAGCTCACCGCCCGCTTCGCCAATCCGGGTGCCGACGGAACCGTGACCCGGGTGGTCCTGACGCTGGTCGACCTGGACGACCGCCCAGATGCCGACCCCCCGCCAGGGAGCCCAGTATGAACGATGTCACCACGCAGCGCGCCCGCCTGGCCGTCCGTGCCTCCGACGCCGAACGGGAGCAGACGGTCGCGCTGCTGCAGCGCGGTTTTGCCGACGGCCGGCTGGACCTGGCCGAACTCGAGGGACGAGTCGGCGCCGCCTACGCGGCGCGGACCAGGGCCCAGCTGCGCGATCTCACCGTCGACCTGCCCGCCGTCGAGCAGCAGCCGACCCGGCCGGGCCTGGTCCTGGACTGGCGCCTGCTATGCATCCTGCTATGCGTCTGTCCCCCCGCGGGCCTGGCCTACTGGCTGCTATCTCTCCGCCAAACCGCCCCGTTGCGAGCCCGGCTGAAGAACGCCCGGCCGTGGCAGCAGCTGCTGGCAGGCGCGATCCTCGCCGGTGCAGGGGAGGCCCTGCAGCTCGGACGGATCTGGCACGTCGTGCCCGTCTGGAGCCATCTGGCCGGAGCCGTGCTCGTGAGCGCCGGAGTTATCGTCGCCCTGCCCGCGATCTCAGCACGGCTTCACCGGACGTGGTTCATCGTGCGCCGCGCATTCCCGGTGCGCGGCTCGCGGCGCCCGCTGACCCGCCCGCCCCGCTAGCCCGCCCGCCCCGCTAGCCCGCCCGCCTCGCTAGCCCGCCCGCCCCGCAGGCACCACATGAGTCGCGTCGCATCATCCGTTACCGCCGCGGACGGGTCGCCAGCCCATGAATGTGGCAACGCACGCAGAAGAGCGGTCTTTGATAAATCCCATAATCGTCCGGCCAGTTCAGTGCGCCGCCTGGTGATCGAGGCGACCTACCCACTCTGACATCTGGGCTAGCGGTATCGGCCGCTCCCGGCGCTATGGCCGGGCCCTGGACGGCGACGCGGTTCGGCGCTCCCGTTCGCCCGGTACGGCCTGCGCGGGACGGTGGCCGCCCGGTTCTGGCTCTACCAGCGCCGCGAGCCCTTCGCCCTGATCTACTGGGGCATCACCGCGGTCGTCGTGGTGGTCGTGGCCTTCAGGCTGGTGCTGAGCCCGGATTGGTTCGGCGGCCTGATCGCCAGCGGGGTCGCCGGGGGCGCGTTCGTCGGCGCCTTCCATAACAACGCGATCGGGATGTCCGGACCGGGGTTCGGCCTGGAGGCGACGGCGCTGAACGGCCGGCGCGCGCTGCGCGCCACCGGGCCGGGGAACCCTCGGCGTCTGCGAACCGCCTCAGCCGGCGCCTGCCTCAGCAGATGCGGGGGAGCGGGTCGCCGACGAGCAGGTCGACGATCCTGGTGCCGCCGAACGCCGTCTTCAGCTGGACGATCCCGGGCTGCTCGGCCCGGACGTGACCGATCACGGCGGCCTGCTCGCCCAGCGGGTGGGCGCGCAGCGCGGCGACGGCGCGGTCGGCGTCCGCCCCGGGCACGACGGCGACCAGCCGGCCCTCGCAGGCCACGTACATGGGGTCGATCCCCAGCAGTTCGGAGGCACCGCGGACCTCGGGGCGCACCGGGATGTTGTCCTCGGTGACCAGCACGCCGACGTCGGCCGCCTTGGCGATCTCGTTCAGGATCGTGGCGACGCCGCCCCGGGTCGCGTCGCGCAGCGCCCGGACGGCGGGCACCGCGTCCAGCAGGTCCGCCACCAGGCCGTTCAGCGGCGCCGTGTCGGAGACGATGTCCGCCTCCAGGTCCAGCTCGCCCCGGGCGAGCATGATCGTGACGCCGTGGTCGCCGATCGGCCCGGACACGATGATGGCATCCCCCGGCTGGGCCTGCGCGACGCCGAGCAAACCGTCCCGCGAGATGAGGCCCACGCCCGCGGTGTTGATGTAGCAGCCGTCCGCCTTGCCCTTCTCCACCACCTTGGTGTCGCCGGTGACGACGTACACCCCGGCCGCGGCCGCGGCGTCCCGCATGGTCTCGGTGATCCGGGCCAGGTCGGCGACGGGGAAGCCCTCCTCGAGGATGAACCCGGCCGACAGGTACAGCGGCGTGGCCCCGGACACGGACAGGTCGTTGACCGTCCCGTTGACGGCCAGGTCGCCGATGTTGCCGCCGGGGAAGAACAGCGGCTTGACCACGTAGGAGTCGGTGGTGAGCGCGACCCGGGATGCGCCGATGTGCAACACCGCGGCGTCCTCGAGCGGCTCGAGGAGCGGGTTGCGGAACGCGTCGAGGAAGATCGCCTCGATCAGGGTCTGGGTCGCCTTGCCCCCCGCCCCGTGCGACATCGTGATGCGCTCTTCCCTGACCCGCGGCCGGCGGCGCCTGGCCCGGTCGATCCGGTCCAGCACCTGCTGCTCGCGGTCGGCCAGCGGAAGCTGGCGCCGGTGTCCCGCGTCGACGTCGAGCCGCTCGTGTTCGGCGTGCTCACGGAGCGCCTCGCCGATCCAGCCCGGCTGGTCCCGGTCGGTGCTGGCCAGGCCCTCGGGGGCGGTGCCGGCCAGACCTTCGGTGCTGGCCAGATCCTCGCGGCTGGAGGTCATGACCGGCTCGCCTCGGGAACCCGCTCCCGGTTCATCCGGCCGTAGTTGTAGTACGCCGCACACGCGCCCTCGGGGGACACCATGCAGGTGCCGATCGGCGTCTCCGGGGTGCACGCGGTGCCGAACACCTTGCACTCCCACGGCTTGAGCACGCCCTTGAGCACCTCGCCGCACTGGCAGGCCTTGGGGTCGGCGACGCGCACCCCGGGCACCTTGAACAGCAGTTCCGCGTCCATGGCGGCGTACTTCTCGCGCACCTTGAGCGCCGAGTGCGAGATGAACCCGAGCCCGCGCCACTCGAAGTAGGGCCGCAGTTCCATCGTCTCGCCGATCGCCTTGAGCGCGACCAGGTTGCCGTTCCACGGCACCACGCGCGAGTACTGGTTCTCGACCTCGGACCGCCCTTGCGAGAGCTGGACCATGAGCATGTAGATGGACTGCAGGATGTCCAGCGGCTCGAACCCGGCCACCACCACGGGCTTGCCGTACTGGCTGGCGATGAACTCGTACGGCCGGCAGCCGATCACCGTCGACACGTGCCCGGGGCCGATGAACCCGTCGAGCCGCAGGTCGGGGGAGTCCAGGATGGCCTTGATGGCCGGGATGATCGTGACGTGGTTGCAGAACACCGAGAAATTAGCCAGGCCTTCCGCAGACGCACGGAGCATGGTCATCGCGGTGGATGGCGCGGTCGTCTCGAACCCGATCGCCATGAACACCACGCGCTTGTCCGGGTTCTGCCGCGCGATCTTCAGCGAGTCAAGCGGCGAGTACACCATGCGGATGTCGGTGCCCTGCGCCTTGGCGTCGAAGAACGACCCCTGGCTGCCCGGGACCCGCATCATGTCGCCGAATGACGTCATGATCACGTCCGGCTGGGCGGCCAGGTGCATCGCATCGTCCACCCGCCCCATCGGGATCACGCACACCGGGCACCCGGGCCCGTGCACCAAGGTGATCGACTCCGGCAGGTAGTCCTCGAGGCCGTGCTTGTAGATCGTGTGGGTGTGCCCGCCGCACACCTCCATGAGCTTGTACTGACGGCCGGGCTCACACAGCGCCGCGATCTTCGCGGCGAGGGCATGGGCCTTATCGGCGTCACGGAATTCGTCGACAAACCGCATTGTCCGCACGCTCCTTACTCGAGCTACTCGATCAGTGAGTCCCGCAGCGCCGCGATCTCGTCCTCGTAGGCCTGCCCGATGCCCTCGAGGAACTCCATGGCCGCCGCCGCCTCGCGTTCGTCGATCTTCGACAGGGCAAAGCCGACGTGGATCAGCACCCACTCACCAGGGACGGGCGGGTCGTCGTTGAGCAGGCCGATGTTGATCAGCCGCCGGACGCCGCTGACGTCGACCTTGGCCAGGTCGGGTTGCTCCGGGTGGATCTCGATTACCTCACCGGGAATGCCCAGGCACATGTGACACCTCTATTCCTGAGTCTGTCGACCGAGAGCGGCCAGGGTGAGTTCCCAGAGCACCTGGTAGGTGGTGGTCTGCGCCTCCTGGATCCGGTGCACGGACGCCGAGGGCGCGACGAACAGGTAGTCGATCGTGTCGAGCTCGGCCATTGTGCCGCCCTCGTAGCCGGCCAGCCCGATCGTCAGCATCCCCCGCCGGCTCGCCTCGTCGAAGGCGCGCAGCAGGTTGCCGGAGTTGCCGCTGGTCGACAGCCCGACCGCGATGTCGTTCCGGCCGCAGAACGCCGCGAGCTGACGGGCGAACACCACCTCAACGCCGATGTCATTGCACAGGGCGGTCACCACGGATGTGTCATTTCCCAGCCCGAACGCCGCCAACGGGCGATAGCTGCCCCCGGGGTTCAGGAACAAGGTGGCGAGCTGTTGGGCGTCGGTCGCACTGCCGCCGTTGCCGAAGGCGAAGAGCCGGCCCCCCGCGGCGAACCTGGCCGCGGTTTGCCGCGCGCATTCGGCCAGCCGGGCTCCGTCCTGCGCGGCGATAACCCGGCGCAGCTCCAGGATCTCCGCGGCCTTGGCCACCGTGGAGTTACGGACCTGCTCGAGCACGGCGGGCAGGTCGGACGTGTCAGAGTACAGGAACGGGTACAGCGACTCCATCGCCTCCGCGCCGGCCTGGTTCTCCTGCCGCATGCCCGGCTCATCTCCCTACCACGGCGATGGCTTCCCTGGCGTGCACCAGGATGGTATCGCCGACCCGCGCCGTCACCAGCGCGACGCTCACGGTCTCCTCGCCCCGCCCGGTGTCGACCACGGCCAGCTCGTCCTCGAGCAGCCGCAGCACCGTGACCTCGACGGCGGTGTCCGAGCAGGTGATGCAGACGTCCCCGTAGCATTCCGGCACGGCGGGCCTCGTTTCCCGTCCGGCGGTCACGGGATCACCCCCGGGGCGAGCACGCCGGGCTGCTCGAAGAACACGTGCACCAGCTCCCACAGCACGTGGTAGATGGTGACGTGCATCTCCTTGACCACCCGGGGATCGCGCGAGGGGGCCAGCAGCAGGTGATCGACCGCGGCGCTGGTCGCGATCCGCCCGCCGTCCCCGCCGACCAGGGCGATCGTCAGCAGCCCCAGGGCGGCGGCCGCCTCGAGCCCGGCCTGCACGCTGGTGCTGTGGCCGTCGGCGGAGATCCCGAGCGCGATGTCGGCCGGGTCGGCCAGGAAGCGGATCTGGTGGGCAAAGATGGCGGCCACGCCGTCGCGCTCCGCGATCCCCGTGACCGTGGCCACGTCGGTGGTCAGCGCGATGGCCGGCAGCGCGCGCTTGCCGACGATCACCGGGTGCACGAACTCCACCGCGACGTGCTGCGCGTCCGTGCTCGACCCGCCGGTGCCGAAGACCACGAGCTTGCCGCCCTGGTGAAAGCGCACGGCCATGGCGTGACACGCCGCGGCGACCGCGTTGGCCTGGCCGGCCAGCGCGCGCGTCGGGTCGGTGCGCAGCTCGAACAGGCGGATGGCTTCCGCACCGTCCAGGTCAGGCCCCCCGGGCCCGTTCACCGTCCGCGGCCCGTCTGAGTCATCATTGCCTCACCCAACGCCATGACAGCACCGTAGGACACTTGTGGGGGGCAGTCCAGTCCCGTCGGGACATATCTGGGTGGCGACCCTGGCGTGAGAAACCATAAGTCGTCATGACGACACTGTACGGCGTTACCGCCCCGCCTAGCCGGGCCTGCCCCTCAGTCGGTCCCGCCGCCTTCCCGCAGCGCCCGGATGTCCTCGGCGGCCCGGAAGATGACGACGAAGAATTCCAGGAATATGCGGAATGCCGCCAGGACAACCAGGATGATCAGCGGGTCCCCGAAGACCAGCGCCACGATGCCGAATGCCGCGCTCGCCTTGAATACGATGATGGTAAAGGCGAGGGTGCTCACTATCGTGCCCATCGTTACCAGCACGTAGAGCACTTTTATTATTTTGGGTGTCACGAATGACGTGAATCCGAAGTCGAATAGCGCCCCGAGGAATCCCGTCTCCGCCGCGTCCCTGGGTCGCGCTGGGTGCCTGGCCGTGCCGTTGACGCTCGCCGTGCCGTTGACGGTCGCGGCGGATCCTGTGCCGTTAGCGCTCGTTGTGCCGTTGGCGCTGGCGGTGCCGTTCGTGATCGCCGCCCAGCGGTGGGCACCGTAGAAGTGGGGCTCGCGGGCGGCGGAGCGGGCCCGGTGCCAGTCGGCGGGCAGGTCTTGGTCTAATGATCGATCAGTCATCGTGTCCCCTAGGGATGAGTCACGTTGCTGCGCGCGGCCCGCTGCGTTCACGGGACGCCCGGCCTGGGGCCAGATTACTTACCGGCAAACGGCGAAATACGGGCTTTCCGTAAGATGATGAATAGTGGGTATTCGGGAATCGGGCGTGCGCTCTGCGGCTTATGGGGGACTATTGCCGGTGCCGGACGGTACTCCCCACGTCCACTGTGTCCGGTGAGCCTGACGCGCCGGGTGCGCTCTGTCGCTCACCGTAACAGGAACGGAGCGGACGGTTACCTCTTTCCCTGGAGGCCGAGGTGCGATTGGATATTCCCCTAATCGGCCACGTATTGCGGAGGACCCATGAGCGACTCGCCGGGCGGCAGGCACGGATACGGCAACGGTTACGGTGCGCCAGAACCGTCGGCCTCGCCGGGGAATGCGCGACTGTACAAGGTCAGGCTCACGAAGGTGAGCAGCTTCCTGATCATGACGCGGCAGAGACACACGGTCTACACCGGAACTCTTGAGCAGCTAGAGGCCGCCGCGCGCTCCGCGCAGACGCATAACCTGCTCCTGGGCTGGTGGGGCATCCCGTTCGGGCTGATCTGGACGCCCACGGCCCTGGCGCGGAACGCCAAGGGGATGCGGCAGGTCCGCGAACTCGCCGCCCAGCCTGGTTAGCTGAGCCCGGCTAGGTGTGGCGGGGCTACGCTGAGCCTCATGCCTGCTGACCTTTCGACCAGCCAGATGTTCCGGCCGGTCAGCGGGGGTACCGTGCGCGCTGTGGCGGTACCGCTGCACCGCGGCCGGACCACGGTCACCGCCCAGACCAGCCTGTACGACGCGCAGGAGCGCCTGGTCGCCCAGACCACGCAGATCCAGGTGGTCAGCTAGTTTCCGGAGGTTACTGGGCGATTCTGCCCTCGGGGTGAGGCCGCCACCTATGCCAAGATCCAAGATGTGAACCGGCTCCGCTATGCCGCTCCCAACGCCATAACCATGGCGAGTCTGGTCCTGGGCATTCTGGCCATCCAGGACGCGTTCGGTGGGCAGTATGCGGCCAGCGCCTATTTGATCGTGTTCGCCAGTGTCGTCGACACGTTCGACGGCCTGGCCGCCCGGCTATTGCACGCCACGAGTCCCTTTGGCAAATACCTGGACACGCTCTCCGACGCCGTCACGGTCGGGGTGGCGCCCGGCGTCCTGGTTTACGCCGTGTACTTCAAGGGCTGGGCCGCGGGCGGCCTGATCGCGGCGGGCTGGACTGCGGCCGTGCTGGCCCGCCTGGCCTACTTCCAGGCGACCGAGGTGCGCGACCGGCTCTATTTCATCGGGCTGCCCTCACCGCCGGCGGCCGATATCCTCGTCGGCTTCGTCTTGCTCAGCTCACGGGTCTGGCACCACTACCCATACCCGTGGCTCGTCTTCGCCTTGATGGTGGTGCTGTCGTACCTGATGCTCTCGAAGATACGGGTGGAAAAGGGAGCCTTCTTCACTCCGGAACGTATCGTCAGGACGTGGCGCGGCCGGGCTTTCCTACTTGCCCTCGTCTTTACCGCCGTCCTTCCGTGGGCTGCTCCCCTCGTGGTCTTCTCCACGATGCTGATCCTGGTGATCGCCAGGGAACTGCTGATGAGAGTCCGGAAAGCCAGTGGCCGGACGGCGGCGCGGATTGGTGAGGTGAACAGCGTAGCCGCCGACGATTAGCAGGACCGTCAGCGCCACGATGGTGCTCGTCGGCGGTTCCCACATCCCGAGCGTGCCCTGGGATGCGCGGTAAATGACCACGATGACGAACCCTAGGTCCAGGCAGAGATCCACGAAGGTGAGGGCAGCCCAGATCCTGCACTCCAGCCAGCTCGTCTTCATCGGAACGGGATTCCCGAACTGTCCCACCCGGCCAGGGCCTCGCGGGCCGCTTCGTATCCGGCCCGGATGACAGCCGGGAGTTGCGTGGTGTCGGTATAGGACGCCGAGTCGAAGTGGGGACGGATATACACGTCCGCGCGCGCTATCTGCCCGGACTCGAGGCTCTTCGAGCCGATTTCCATGACCCGGAGCAGCACCTGCCCGATGCCGGGGGCCACGAGCGGGGCGGCCAGCGGGTTCAGGCGGCTGCGCAGGACCCGGCCGAGCGGGAGGCTGTCCGAGTAGTCGTAAGGTTCGTCAGCGGTGTAGAAGGGCGCCGTGACGTTGACGAGGATGAGCGCGCCGAGCGCCGTGCGGTTGACCAGCGGCAGCACGGGGAGGTTGTTGAGCACGCCGCCGTCGGCCAGCAGGTGCCCGTCCGATCCCACCACCGGGGGGAGCAGGACCGGGAGGGAGGAACTGGCCCGCACCGCGTCGCGCAGGGAGCCGGCGTCGCGGACGACCAGTTCCGCCGCGGTCAGGTCGGTGATCGTACACAGGTAGGGGATCCACAGATCCTCGATGCGGCGGTCACCGAAGATCACGTTCAGGACCTTGTTGAGCTGGACGGCACCGACGATCGAGGTCGTGGGGATGGTGTAGTCCATCAGCCGCCGCCGGGGGACGCCGAAGAGCCGCACGTTACGCCGCTCGATCTGCCTGGGCGTCCAGCCCATGGCGAACTGGCCGCCGACCAGGGCGCCGGCGCTTGTCCCGCAGATCACGTCGACCGGGACACCGTGTTCGTGTAGCGCCCTCAGTACCCCGGCGTGACCGAAACCCCGTACGCCGCCTCCGCTCAGGACCAGGCCGACCGGGACGTCGAGCAGGAACCGGGCCAGCCGCCCGAGGTGCGCCGGGTCATCGGGGACGACGTGATGAGCCCGGCCGAGCTGACGCTGGCTGAGCCATTGCCCCGTCTGCCAGGTGCCCGGCCGCTGGTCATCGTGCAGCAGCACCAACTCCCTGCGAGCCTTCCGCGCCGTGCTGCCTGCGAGCAGGCGCTGCTCCGTCGGCCCGAGCCGCGGGCTGGCACCGGCCCGGCCGACCAGGAGCACGACGTCCGCCTCCCGCACGCACAACCGGTCCCAGAAGCCGGGGTCCCCGGAGTCCCGGGACGGCGTTTCCGGCCCCGGCGCGGGGGCATACAGCACGAGGTCGTGACGGTCCTCCTGATCGCGCAGCCAGCCGGCGAGCCCCGCGGCTTCCGCGCCGTCGGCGTCGGCGGTGGCTCCCGCCCCCACGGCCGCCTCCACCGTGCGGGGACTCAGCACCGCCACCCGCAGGTCCCCGGACAAGAAGGCCCCCAGGACCTCACAGAAGCGGGCGACCTCGGGCGGCGGGATATCGCCGGCTGCCACCAGGGCGACGCTGCTCACGGACGGTTGCGCTGCCGCCGCAGCGGACGGGGCGTGGGCCAGGCGGCGGGCCAGCGTCGTCATGATCCGGCGCATGACCGACACGTCGCTGAACAGGTACTGTTCCACGCTGTCCGCGGTGAGCCGGTAAAGCTCCGTGTCGCGCACGGCGGCGACGGTGGCCGTCCGAGGTTCGCCGGTCAGCAGCGCCATTTCTCCGATCAGCTCACCCGGACCCAGGTCGCGGATGGGCCGCTCGGCTCCCGGCTCCCCGACCAGCATCCGCACCCGCCCGGTCACGATGGCGTACAGGCTGTCCCCGACGTCTCCCTCCCGGAAGAGGACCTCGCCGGCCTCCACGGTGACCCGGGTGAACGACCGCTCGAGGTCCAGCCAGCGCTGAGCGTCAAGCGCCGGGTTAGGGCCGAAGTCGCGGCTGGGCGGCAGCACCGGTACCTCGGCCATGAGCTGCGTGATGTCGGTGCCGTACCGGGCGTGGAAAGCCTCGGCTACCTGCCGGTCGTCGACTCCGAGGGCCGCCGCGACGGCTGGGAACATCGTGGCCGACAGCCCGGCGCGCCGCACCACCGCATGCAGGAGTGCCGCCCTGATCTCGCGATCGGCCGGCACGAGCTGCCGCCAGGAGTCGATGGCCCGGTCGAGGTCGTGAGCGGTCAGGACCAGGCCATCCGCCGGGCTGGCCGATACGCCGCCGCCCGAGAAGACGGCGATGGCCTGGTGCAGCTGGTGAAGAACCTTCCGTACCCTCGCGTCGATCGCGTCCAGGGCCTGCGCCGCGGCGGCCTGCGGTGAGTCGGCGTCTGACATGCCAGGCCCCTTCTCGTCCTTGCTTCCGGCGCGGCCTCTTACCGTAGCTACGCCAAG
The DNA here is from genome assembly GCA_963789225.1 of uncultured Actinomycetes bacterium. GTDB lineage: Bacteria > Actinomycetota > Actinomycetes > Streptosporangiales > Streptosporangiaceae > Palsa-504. The sequence continues at coordinate 157,109 of CAWBKD010000023.1, read as the reverse complement.
GCAGGCCAGGCTCAGCGTCCCGTAGTTAGTATAGAGTTCGGTGCAATCTGCGCATTCCTACTCATCGCACTGGGTACTAGTACAATGAGTGTTCAAGTGTACGACCGTAAGCGGGGAGTAGTCTACGACGAACCGCAGTACGGCGAGCGAAGGCTCCATTTGCTTTACGAGACGATGTTCGGCCGGCTTTTGCTCGGTGCTGTCTTCGCCCGGCCGTGGTATTCGGGCCTGAACGCTATGCTGGATAAGCGCCCGTCCTCTGCGCGAAAGATCCAGCCGCTCGTCGACCGGTTTGGTATAGACATGAGCGAGTACCCTGGACAAAGCTACGAATCCTACGACAGCTTCGTCACCCGTAAGATTGACCCGGCCAGGCGTCCGATAGCCAACGACCCAGATACCCTGATCGCGGTGGCCGATTCCAGGCTGCTCGCGTACTCGGTCAGCAGCGACGGCCGTATTCCTGTAAAGCAGAGCTCATACACGGTAACCGAGCTTCTTAGAGACCCCGGGCTGGCGGCCGCGTACAACGAAGGGACCTGCCTGGTATTCCGCCTGGGCACGGAAGATTATCACCGCTATTGCTTTGCGGACGACGGTGAAGTGACCCGAACTCGCGCCATCAACGGAGTACTGCACTCCGTGCAGCCCATTTCCTCGAAGCGTTATAAAGCGTTCAGCGAGAACCACCGCGAGTACGCCATTATTGAGACCGCCAACTTCGGCACCATTGTGACCGTTGAGGTGGGTGCGCTCCTGGTTGGCAAGATCAATAATCATGACGTAACGAGTTGCCTGCGCGGCCAGGAAAAGGGCTACTTCAGCCTCGGCGGATCGGCCATTCTCATTTTGCTGAAGCCGGGTACCGTTCGTATCGACTCCGATATCATGGAGCATTCTCGAAAACAAATCGAAACTAAGGTCCTGCTGGGCGAGAAAGTCGGCGAAAAGATCCGCGCTCAGCCGTGATCCGTAGCCGCCGCGAGCGGACGGACACGTCAGGCCTCGTAGGTGCCGGTTCGGAGCCGGCGTACGAGCATGGTGATGACGTCGGCGGCAACCTCGGGCCGCCGCGCCATGAGGTCAAGCAAGGTTGTCCGGTCGAGGATGAGAAGATCCGTATCGGCCGTGGCTACGACGTCGGCCGAGCGCGGCGCAGGGTCGAGCACGGCCAGTTCCCCGAATAGCGAGCCCGGGCCCAGTCGCGCCACGACCCGATCCCCGCGCTGGACCGCAGCCTCCCCAGCCCGCACGATGTACAGCTCATCGCCCTCTTCGCCCTCCGTCACGACGCGCACCCCGGCGGACACCGAATACGGTCGCAACCTGCTCGACAGCTCGGAGAGGACCTGGTAGGGCACGCGCCCGAAAATGTCGATCGTCCTCAGCCATACGACGGAGGCGACTTCTGGCGGGTACGTCTCGGGTGAGCCGAGGTCTGACATCGCGGGCGCTTCCTTGTCGTTGCTTGCGGCACCGCCGTTTGCTGTGGCCAGGCCCAGGCGGACCAGGCCCAGGGTCCAACTGCCGAGCGATGCGTCATTTCCCATCAACGCCAGGCGTTCTTCGACCGTCGTGGGGGCGGGTACGAGGTCCACGCCCAGCCTGCGTAGTGTCTGGACCGGTCCATGGTCCTCGGCCAGGGCCACCACCGGGAGTTTCAGCCACTTCGGCAGCGTCACGTCGAGCAATTCGACGGCGTTGGCCCGGTCGTCAGCCACTCCGTTGGCGATCCGCGCCTCGGCATCAAGCAGGATGTCCGCCAGGGGGGCCCCGGAGGCATCACGCGAGCAGCAGAGCAGCGAAAACAGGTTGGCCTGGACCCGGGCCAGCTCTTCGTGCAGGCACTGCGCCAGCAAGGGCCAGGTGGCAGACAGGTCGCGCTCGGCGGCCAGCAGCGAGCGGGCGCTTTGGACCTGGACCTGTACGGCCGCGCCGAGCCGCTCGTCGTCCAGCAGGGGGGTGCTCGCGCGCAACTCCGCCCGCGCCTGCTCCTGGTCGAGGTAGGAGGCGCCGGGAGCCAGCCGGCTCAGCAGAGTGTCGACCCCGTCGGAAGGCCCGTTCGCCGCCGGCGCTGTCGCGGCGGCGAAGCCGCGGTTCGTGGCGCGCCGCAGGGCGGTCGCGTACTGGGCCGTGACCGTCCGGGTGAGCAGCAGGTAAGCGGCCGACACGACGACCAGGAGGCCGACGAAGGGCACGACGTTGGGCGGGTGCAGCCACGTCAGCAACAACAGGAGTACGCCGCTGAGGATCAAGGCCACCGAGCCGAGCCAGCCCTCGGTGGCCACGCGCGCGGGCAGGCGGCGCTCTCGCGGCATCGGCTGGAACAGCAGGACGAACGCCGGGGTGTCCACCCCCTTGTCCAGCACCTGGTTCGCGAACATCGTCAGCGCGACCAGGGCGAAGAATGCGGTGCCGACGCCGATCAGGCCGCCGTAGACGGCCGCCGCCAGCGACGTGGCCGTCATGGCCAACGGCATGATGAACAGGGTGCCGCGCACTCCCAGGCTCACGATCAGCCGCCCGGCCAGCAGGGCGGCGACCAGGATCATCGCGAGCGTCATCCCGGCGGTGAAGGTGCCGAAGAACCCGGCCAGGGACTGCTGGGTCGGGAAGTGCCGGGCGGCCTGCTCGTAAAAGACGTACTCGATCAGGTAGGCCGTCAGCACGGTGAAGGTCTTCAGGCTGAAAATGGCTCGCGTATACCGGTCTTGCACCAGGGGCCGCAGGCCCTCCCGCCGGTTCCGCTTCGTTTCCTGGCGCGTTTCGTTGACGTCCCGGAGGATGCGGGAGAGCGAAAGAGCGTACAGGCCGAGGAACACGGCAGACAGCAGCAGCAGGTTGACGGCGCCGGTGGCGGCCACGACCGCCGGGATGAGCAGACCGCCGACGACGGAGGCCAGCATCACCCCGAGCCCGACCAGCGGCAACAGCCGCTTGCCCTGGCGTATATCGAACAGGCGGGAAACGAGTTCCCACAGGCTGAGCGTGGTGTAGATGAAGAGCAGGCGGAACCACGCCATCATCAGGAAAATGAGGACGTGGTTCCCGGTCGTCTTGATCCCGGCCCACAACAGCAGGATGGTGGCGGCCAGCACGACGTTCAGGGTCAGCGCCTGCGTCCGGAACGTGACGCGGCGCCCTAGGAAGGCCAGCCCGATACCGAACGCGATGACCAGGAAGCCGTTGACGATGTATACGTAGGGCAGTTTCTGTATGCCGGATCGGGTCAGGAAAATGGCGTTGGCGGCCGAGTAGTACAGGACGAGGGAAAGCCCGAGCATGAAGGAACTGACCATCACCGTCCGGAGACGGGCGACCTCGTCGCCGCGAACGCCGAGCCCGGCGAGGAGGCGCTCGCTTGATTTCGCCTTCGGGTTCAGAAGCCGGCCTCCGCGAACGTGACGAAGTGCCCCGCCGCCTCATCCCAGAGGTTTGTCCGCAACATTGTAGCGGTCGACCTCAGGGTCAGGGTGGCGCCCGGCTGGAGCTGCGGGCAGGCGGCTTGGGCTTGCGGCAGGAGGTAGTTCGGGATGCGAGGCGCCAGGTGGTGGATGTGGTGGAAGCCGATATTACCGGTGACCCACTGGAGGAACCGGGGCAGCTCGACCCGGGAACTGCTCGCGATCGACGCTTCCACGTAATCCCAATCGGCGTGCCGTCGCCAGTAGGTCCCGGGGAAGAAATGCTGTACGTAGAAAAGGTAAACGGCCGGGATCCCCCCGAAAGTCAGGACCATGAGCTGGACAGCTATATATCTGGACGGTCCCATCCAGGCCGACATGAGCACGACGTAGCCGACGATCGCCAGATTGGTCAGGTAGACCGATATCCTGAGCCGTCGGCCTGTCAATCTCGGGTCCATGCGGAGGCGCTGGGCTACGACGAACTTGATCACTGGGCCAACGGTCATCAGGAAGACCGGATTGTGGTAGATCCGGTAATACAGGCGCCGGCCGTGGGAGGCGGCCCGGTATTCGTCGGTCGTCATCATCCAGAGGTCACCGGAGCCTCTCCTGTCGAGGTCACCGGTCGTGGCGTGGTGCCTTATGTGGGCCCTCGTCCAGTAGGTGTAAGGGGTGAAGACGATAACCCCGATGACGCTGCCCACCAGGGCATTCAGCCGGCGTGAGTGGCTGAATGACCCATGGCCGCAGTCGTGGAAGATGATGAAAGCCCGGATCGTGAAGACCGCGATGACGAGCGAGGCGACCGCACCGAGCGCCCAGGACTCGGCAATCGCCCGGTCGGTGAGGATCCAGCCCGCCGCCAGCCCGATAGCCGTCGTGGCCAGCTGAGCCGGGCTCCGCCAGGTCGGCCGTTGGAACTCCTTGAGTACGTTTCGTTCGACCACGACGCTCATCGGGCCCCCCAGAACGCTTCGTACCCATGGATTGCGATTAGCCCAATTATGGCCGAAGGATCCCTACTCATACAGGGCCCGCCGCGTACCATGATCGTCGGCCCCCGACGCAGAAAGTGACCCGTGCAGTACCAGCTATCGCGCATCGTGGCAGGCCCGTTCCTGCACACGATCTGGCGGCCCAGGGTGACCGGCGCGGAGAACATCCCCGCCTCCGGCGGCGCGATCCTGGCGGCCAACCACCTGTCGGTCATCGACTCGGTCTTCCTGCCGCTGATGGTTGACCGGCCGGTCACGTTCTCGGCCTCGGCTAGGTACTTCACCGCGTCCGGCCCCGCGGCCCGGCTGCTGGCCGCGTACCTGAAGGCGACCAACCAGCTGCAGATGGAAACGGAACGGCCGCGGGCCGCGCAGGAGACGCTGGAGGCGGCGCTGGCGCTGCTGCGGGAGGGGAAGCTGTTCGGCATCTATCCGGAGGGGACGAGGTCGCCGGACGGGCGCCTGTACCGGGCCGGCCCGGGGTCGGCTGGCTGGCGCTGAAGTCGGGCCTGCCGGTCATCCCGGTGGCGCTGTCGGGGACGCGGCGGGTGCTGCCGCCGGGGCACGTGGTGCCGCGGCCCGGGCGCGTCGGGGTGACGATCGGCAAGCCGCTGCAGATCGCTCCGGAGCTGGCGGGCGAGCCGCCGGGCAAGGCCCGGCGGCTGATCACCGACCAGGTGATGACCGCGATCCAGGTGCTGTCCGGCCAGGAGTACGTGGCCATGTTCGCCTCCGACCGCAAGGCGGCCCTAGCCCGGCAAGGGTGACCCCCGGTCACACCTTGACGCGGATCGCCAGGGGGAGGACCTGGAACGTCGCGGGCGTGGTGCCCAGGATCTCCCCGTCCGCCTCGATCTCCAGGGGCGGGTCGGCCTCGATCCGGACCCGGCTGGCCCGTAGCTCGGCGATGTTGCGGTGCGGAAGGTGCGTCCCGCGGTAGACCTTCGGCAGCGTGGTGAACGCGTCCGATTTCGGCCCCTTCATCACGAGTATCTCGAGCGCGCCGTCGCAGGGATCGGACTTCGGCGAGATCTGCATGCCCCCGCCGTAGAACCGGCAGTTCGCCACCACGACGTTGAAGGCCCGCCCGCTGAACTCCTGGCCATCGGCGTCAAGCCGTACGGTCCGGGGCCCGAAGCCCGGCAGCGTCAGCCAGAACCCGAAGAAGTACCTGGCGCCCCCGAGGAACCCCGGCAGCCGCAGGGTCCTGTTCACCACCGCTCCGCCCAGCCCGGCCTCCGCGATGTTGGCGAAATACCTGGTCACTTCCGCCGGACCCGAGCCCGAGGCCGACCCCGCACCCGGCCTGAAGGTGACCTTGGCGACGTCGATCAGCCGGACACCGTCGCCGGCCAGGTGACGGGCAGCCTCGACGGCGTCCCCGGGAAGGCCGAACGACCGCGCGAAGTCACACCCCGAGCCCGCCGCGATCACCCCGAGCACGGCGTCTCCGGCGACGGGCCGGTCGCCGTCGATCATGCCGTTGAGCACCTCGTGGACGGTTCCGTCGCCGCCGGCCGCGACCAGGTAGCGCTCACCGTGGTCCAGCGCGTCCCGCGCGGCCTCGGTGGCGTGACCGGGATGGGTGGTCCGCACGATGCGGTAGCTCAGCCCCGCGCCGGTCAGGATGCGCTCGATCTCGACCAGGTGCGCCCCGACCTTCCCGCGCCCGGACCGCGGGTTGGCGATCACCACGAGCGGGCCGAAGGGGCTGGTCACGGCGGCAGCACCGCGGGATTCATGATCAGGCCCGGGTCGGGGGCCGTCTTGACCGCGGCGAGGATATCCAGGGTGTCCACGGCGCGGATACTAACGTAAAGGCCCTGCGGCAGACCCCGGCCCAATTCCCGTTGGCCGTACGGGCCTGGTGAAATGTCGCTATTGTTGGGGACCGGGCTAGGGGGACTGGCCCGGGGCTCGGGCTGATGGCCGGGCCCTAGATCCCGGGCCGGACGTTGTGCTGTTGCTACTGGCGCACCGCGGACGGAGACTCGTGACAGATCAGCTGCTGCGGGAAGTGCCCGGCAGCATCGCCGGATACCTGCTCGAAGGGTATATCGGGCAGGGCGGCACGGGCGCGGTCTACCTCGCGCGGGACGAGCGGCTCGGCCGCAAGGTGGCGTTCAAGGTCGTGGCGCCGGAACTGGCGCGCGATACCGCCTTCCGGGCCAGGTTCCTGCGCGAGTCGCGGGAGGCCACCGTGGTGGGCCACCCGCACATCATCCCCGTCTACCAGGCCGGCGAGGCGGGCGGGATCGTGTACCTGGCCATGCGGTACGTCCAGGACGGCAACGTCCGGTCACTGGTCAGCCGCCTCGGGCAGCTTGACTCCGTCCAGGCCTGGAGCATCATTGCCCAGGTCGCGTCCGCGCTGGATGCCGCTCACGCCCACGGCCTGATCCACCGCGACGTCAAGCCCGCCAGCATGCTCGTCGACGCCGGAGGCGCGGTCGACGCCAGAACGCCGTACCAGACCGGCCACGGTGACGTCGCCCACGTGTACCTGTCCGATTTCGGGATGAGCATGAACCCGCCGCCGGGCGAGAGCAGCGCGACGGGCCAGTTTGCTGGAGTCCTCGATTACGTCGCGCCCGAGCAGATCCGGGGTCGGGCCCTGGACGGCCGCGCGGACCTGTACTCGCTGGCCTGCGCCGGGTTCGAGCTCCTGTGCGGTACGCCGCCGTTCGCGCAGGACCAGGGCCTGACCGTGATGTACGACCAGCTGTACGTCCCGCCGCCTCCGGCCACGGCCCGGCGCCCTGATCTGCCCGCGGCGGTTGACGAGGTGCTGGCCACGGCGCTGGCCAAGAACCCAGCCGACCGCTACGAGACCTGCGGCCAGTTCGCCGAGGAACTGCAGTCGGCGCTAGGGCTGCGTCCCGTGCGCTCCCGCTCCCAACGGCTCGCCTGGGCGCCCGCGCCAGCCAGGCCGTCCGGCGACGAGGCACCTGCCCGCCCGCACGCGCCAGCGCTAGCCCCAGCGCTAGTGTCGCCCGGGGCCGGGGTGCTCCGCCCGCTCGAACCGGCGCCGGCCCTGGCGCTCGCGCGACCCGGGGCCGGGGTAGCGCCGTCCCCGCCCGCGCCGACCGCAGCCGGTACTGACCCGGTGACCAGGCCGATCGCGCCGCCCGGAAACGGACCTGAGCCGGCGAACGGGCCGGCCACCCCTGATCCTGCGCCGCGCAGTCGGCGCCCCGGCCGCGTCAGGCTCATCGTGGCCGTCGCCGCCGTGGTCATCACCGCTGCCGCGGTGGCCGTCGGCGTCGGCGCGGCCCACACGAGCAGGTCGGCACCCGCCGCATCGTCCACGCCGGCCACATCGGCGCCGCCAGTCACGCCGGCCACGTCGCCCGCACCCTCGCCCGTCGCGTCCGTAACGCCATCGGTGTCAGCGTCCGTCCTGGCGGCACGGCAGGCGACCGCCGTGAGTAACCTGCTGGGTTCGAGCGCCACCACCCGCACGGCGCTGGAGGGCGCGGTCGGCCAGGCCCAGGCCTGCACGAACCTGTCCGGCGCGGTCAGCCAGATCCAGCAGGTCGTGAACCAGCGCAGCAGCCAGTTCCAGCAGGCGTCGGCCCTGTCGACGGCCAACCTGGCCGGCGGCGCGGTGGTGAAGTCCGACCTGCTCACGGCCCTGCGCGACTCGCTGAACGCCGACCGGGACTACCTGACGTGGGCGCAGCAGCAGCTGAACACCGGATGCACGCCGGGTGTTCAATCCAGCGCTTACATCACCGCGTACGACGCCGACCAGCAGGCCAACGCGGCCAAGGCGGACTTCGCCCTGGTGTGGGATCCGGTCGCGGCCCGGTACGGCGTCAGCCAGCAGTCGCCCGACAGCATCTAGCTCCCAGCGCGGTCCGCTAGGGTTCTGTCCGGTTAAGCTGCCGGGGGATGAAGCTGACCGCCCGGCAGCTCAACCGGGCCACGCTCGCCCGGCAGCTGCTGCTGCGCCGCGAACCTCTCGGCGTGGTCGACGCCGTCCACCGGGTGGTCGCGCTCCAGGCCCAGGAGGCCGGTCAGCCTGCGCGCAGCCGGAGTCCGCGGGGAGTGGGGCGGAAGCCGGCCGCCTCCAGCGCCTGCGCCAGCGGGGAACCCTCGGCGCCCGCCCGGTGGCCGACCGTCAGCCCATCGGCGCGTTCGACGGTCAGGCGGCCCAGCGCGCCGTCGCGGACGGCGGAGGCCAGCGCGACCGCGCTGGGACGCAGGAGTTCCGGGTCATCGGTCCACGACAGCAAGGTCTTGCCGCCACGCTCCACGTACAGCACGAGCGATCCGTCCGCGAGGACGACCAGCGCGCCCGCCTTCCGGCCCGGCCGGTGGGAGGAGGGCGTCTCGCCCGGGCGCTCGGGCCACGGCAGCGCCGCCCCGTACGGCTGAGCCGGGTCCGCGGCCGCCAGCAGTACTAGTGCTGGCCCGGGGGGGCGACCCCCCGGAACCCCCCGCTCTTGGGGGGACTGCCCGCCCCCCCAAACCTCCCTGGCCCCCCCGACCAAAGCCCGCATCCGGTCCACGGCGCCGGGCAGCGCGAACTGCGCCGCGCCGAGTCCTTCGACGAAGTAGCCGCGGCGGCACTGCCCGGATTCTTCCATCGCCCGCAGCACCGGGTAGACCGCGGCGAAGCCGCCGGGGATCCGTTCGGCGGCGACCGCGCCCCTGGTCAGCACGCCGTGCCGCTCCAGCAGGGTCAGGGCCAGCGCGTGCACGCGCAGCGTCTGGGTCCCGTTGCGGCCGACCCGGCCTTCACCGTCGGGCTCCCGGCCGGGCAGCAGCGACCACCTGCCGCTGACCGTCGGCGGGCCGGTCCGCGTGGGCATCGCCGGCCGGCCGAACCCGTACCGCCGACCCGCCGCCCCCACCCGGGGTCGCCGCGGCGCGGGCGCAGCCGGAGCGGCTCGCCGCTGCTGGCTGCCGAGCGCGACGCGCAGGGGGGCGAGCGTGTCGTTGGTCAGCAGCCCGGCCCAGACCAGGTCCCAGATCGCGGCCGTGACCTCCCGGTCGTCGGGCCGGGCGGCACCCGCCGCCGACCCGCCGAGCAGGGCCGTAGCCCGGTCGCTCAGCGTGCGGAAGAACAGCGCGCCGCCCCCGCCGAGGGCCTCGAGCACGGCGGTGTGCACCGGGGTCATGGTCACCTCGCCCGGCTCCGGGAGCATGAGCGGGGCGCTGTCGGCGGGCGCGAGAACCACCCATCCGTCGCCGCCGGGCAGCGCCCCGGTCCCGGCCCAGACGACCTCGCCTGCCGAGGTCAGCTCGTCAAGCAGGGCGGGGGAGTAGCCAGGCATCCGCCCCGGCAGCACGAGCGTCTCAAGCGCGGACGCGGGCACCGCCGCCCCGGCCAGCCGCTCCACCACCTCGAGGACCGCTCCGGCGTCCGCCCGACGCCTCGTCCCGCGCCCGCCGCCACCGGAGGCGGTCCCGGACCCTCCGGTCCCAGACGCCCCGTTTCCTGAGGCGCTGATCCCGTGCCACGCGGGCAGGAACCTGGCCAGCACCTCCGGCGGGACCGGCTCGGCCTCCCGGCGCAACCTGGCCAGGCAGCGACGCCGCAGCAGGCGCAAGACCTCGGCGTCGCACCACTCGATGCCGCCTGCTGCCGCCTGCCCGGCAGGCAGGAACTCGCCCTCGACGACCCGGCCCGCCGCGGCCAGCCTGCGCAGCGCCATCGTCACCACCGCGGGGCCCAGCCCGTACCGGCCGGCCACGGTCGTCGCGGTGAACGGGCCGTGCGTCCGCGCGTACCTGGTCACCAGGTCGCCGAGCGGGTCGGCGACCGGCTCGGTGAACGCCTCAGGGACCCCGAGCGGGAGCGGCACCCCGAGCGCGTCCCGCAGCCGGCCCGCGTCCTCGATCGCGGCCCACATGGGCTGCCCCGCGATACGCACGGCGATGGCGCGCCTGGCCGCCGACAGTTCGGCCAGCCAGCCTTCCGCCGCGCCAGGATCGACGCACCGCTGCGCCACCTCCTCGGGGGTCAGCGGCCCGGCGGTGCGCAGCAGGTCGGCCACCCCCTCCAGGTCGCGGCACCGGCGACCCTCCGACAGGTGCTGCAGGTCACGCTCGACCTCGGCGATGACCGCAGGGTCGAGCAGTTCGCGCAGCCCGTCCTGGCCGAGCAGTTCGGCCAGCAGGGCCGTGTCGAGGGACAGAGCCTGCGCGCGGCGCTCGGCCAGGGGCGCGTCACCCTCGTACATGAACGCGCCGACGTAACGGAAGAGCAGCGACTTGCCGAACGGGCTCGGCGTCGAGGTCTCCACCTCGACGATCCGGATCCGGCGGGCGGCGATGTCGCGGAGCAGCCCGGTCAGCGCGGGGACGTCGAACACGTCCTGCAGGCACTCCCTGACCGTCTCCAGGACGATGGGGAACGCCGGGTACCTGCTCGCGATCTCGAGGAGCTGGGCGGAGCGCTGCCGCTGCTGCCAGAGCGGGGTCCGGCGGCCCGGCTGCCGCCTGGGCAGCAGCAGGGCCCGGCTGGCGCACTCGCGGAACCTGGACGCGAACAGCGCGCTGGCGCCCACCTCGGCGGTGACCAGCTCGCCGATCTCCTCCGGGTCGAGCAGCGCGATCCCGGTCGGCGGGGGCTCGTCGGAATCAGGCACCCTGATCAGGATCCCGTCGTCGGTGTGCAGCGCCTGCACGTCCATCCCGCCGTACCGCTCGCGCAGCCTGGCCGCGATGGCCAGCGCCCACGGCGCGTGCACCCGGTCCCCGTACGGGCTGTGCAGGACGACCCGCCAGTCGCCCAGCTCGTCGCGGAACCGCTCGACGACCAGGGTCCGGTCGTCGGGCACGTAGCCGGTGGCGGCACGCTGGTCGGCGAGGTACCGCAGCAGGTTCCGCGCCGCCAGCTCGTCCAGCCCGGCCTGCTCCAGCTTCCGCGTCGCCTCCGGCTCGGCCGCGCCAGCCAGCTCACGGCAGGCCGCCCCGATGGCCCGGCCGAGCTCGGCGGGCCGGCCCGGGGTATCGCCGTGCCAGAACGGCAGCCGCCCCGGCTGACCGGGAGCGGGCGTCACGAGCACCCGGTCGGGCGTGATGTCCTCGATCCGCCATGAGCTGGCCCCGAGCACGAACACGTCGCCGACCCGCGACTCGTACACCATCTCCTCGTCGAGTTCCCCGACGCGCCGCGGCTGTCGGCTGGCGTCGGAGGCCAGGAACACGCCGAACAGCCCGCGGTCGGGGATCGTGCCGCCGCTGGTGACGGCCAGTTTCTGCGCGCCCGGCCTGGCCCGGATGATCCCGGCCACCCGGTCCCAGACGATCCGCGGCCGCAGCCCCGAGAATTCCTCGCCCGGATAGCGCCCGGCCAGCATGTCGAGCACGGCCTCCAGCACCGGCCGGGTCAGCCCGCCGAACGGCGCGGCCCGGCGCACCATCCGTTCCAGCTCGTCGACCGGCCAGTCGTCCAGCGCGGTCATCGCCACGATCTGCTGCGCCAGCACATCGAGCGGATTGTGCGGGATCCGCAGCTCCTCGATCTGGCCGTCCCGCATCCGCTCGGCGACGACGGCGGACTGGACCAGGTCGCCCTGGTACTTGGGGAAGATGATGCCGCGGGAGACGTCGCCCACGTTGTGGCCGGCCCGGCCGACCCGCTGCAGGCCGCTGGCCACCGAGGGCGGCGCCTCCACCTGCACCACCAGGTCCACCGCGCCCATGTCGATGCCGAGCTCCAGGCTGGAGGTCGCGACCACCGCGGGCAGCCGGCCGGCCTTCAGCGCCTCCTCGATCTCGGCGCGCTCCTGCCGTGACACGGACCCGTGATGGGCCCGGGCAACCTCCGCGGGCACGCCCGCCGCCGCACCGGACTGCGCCATGATCTCGGCCGGTAGTGCTGGCCCGGGGGGGCGACCCCCCGGATCCCCCCGATCTTGGGGGGACTCCCCGTCCCCCCAAACCCCCCTGGCCCCCCCGGCGGCCGCCTCGGCCCGCTCCGCGGCTAGCTCGTTCAGCCGCCCGCACAGGCGCTCGGCGAGCCGGCGCGAGTTCGCGAAGACGATCGTGGACCTGTGCTGCTCGATCAAGTCGAGGACCCGCTCCTCCACGTGCGGCCAGATCGACCGCGTGGGCGCCCGGCCGTTTTCCGACCCGTCGTCCCCGCGGCCGGGCGGCGTCTCGAGCTCGGTCATGTCCTCGATCGGGACGACCACCGTCAGCTCGATCCGCTTGGGGCTAGGCGGCTGGACCACGCTCACGGTCCTGGTCCCGCCCAGGAACGTGGCCACCTCCTCCACCGGCCGGACCGTCGCCGACAGTCCCACCCGTTGCGCCGGGCGGGCCGTAACCCCCCGCAACTCGTCGAGGCGCTCAAGCGACAGCGCCAGGTGCGCGCCGCGCTTGTTCCCCGCGACGGCGTGCACCTCGTCCACGATGACCGTTTCTACCCCGCGCAGGGTCTCCCTGGCCTGCGAGGTGAGGAGCAGGAACAGCGACTCCGGCGTGGTGATGAGGATGTCGGGCGGCCGGGAGACGAGCTTCCTGCGGTCCTCGGCCGCGGTGTCGCCGGTCCGGATCCCGACCCGGATGTCCGGCTCGGGGAGCCCGAGCCGATGCGCGGCGTGCCTGATCCCGGTCAGCGGGGCCCGCAGGTTTCGCTCGATGTCCACCGCCAGCGCCTTGAGCGGGGAGACGTACAGCACCCGGCAGCGCAGCTTCGGATCCTCGGGCGGCGGCAGCGCCGCGAGCTTGTCGATCGCCCACAGGAACGCGGCCAGCGTCTTGCCCGACCCGGTCGGGGCAACGACCAGCGTGTCCTCGCCCTTGCCGATCGCCTGCCACGCCCCCGCCTGCGCGCGCGTCGGCTCCGCGAAGGCCCCCTCGAACCACGCCCGCGTAGCAGGCGAGAACCCGTCGAGGGCCTCACCCCCGCTCACCGCCGACTCTTCTCCCACCCTCCCATACTGCCCTGCCCCACCGACATTCTCGTCCGCCCCCGAGGGGGCGGTGAGCGCGCCAGGGGCCGTTCGTGCAAGATTGTGCATACAATGTGCAATTAACGGGCCAAACTGTGCACGATTGCGCAGAAAGCCGCGTTGACCGGGGAGGGTGCCACGTGTCCAGGTACCAGCGGTGGAACGCCCTGCTCGACCTGCTGCCTGGGGACGGGCAGCTGACCGTGGCGGAGGCCGCGGAGTCGCTCGGCGTCTCGCAGGCCACCATCCGCCGCGACATGGATCAGCTGGCCCGGCAGCAGCTGGTCACGCGGACCCGCGGCGGGGTGATCGCCGGCCACGTCTCGTACGACCTGCCGCTGCGGTACAAGACGGCCAGGCACGCGCCGGAGAAGCAGCGCATCGGCCGCGCGGCGGCGGCCCTGGTCGCGCCGGGCGCGGCGGTGGCGCTGAACGGCGGCACGACCACCAGCGAGGTCGCGCGCGCCCTGGCCACCCGGCCGGACCTGCAGGACGGCACCGGCATCACGGTGGTGACCAACGCGATGAACATCGCCAACGAGCTCGCCGTCCGCCCGCAGGTCAAGATCGTGGTGACCGGCGGGGTCACCCGCGGGCAGTCCTACGAGCTGATCGGCCCGTTCGCCACGCTCGTGCTCGCCGAACTGACGCTGGACTGGGCCATCCTCGGCGTCGACGCGCTGGACCCGCGCACCGGCGCGAGCGCCCACCACGAGGGCGAGGCCAGCATCAACCACCTCATGGCCACCAGGGCGGAGCAGGTGATGATCGTCGCCGACCACTCCAAGCTGGGTCAGCGCGCGTTCGCGCGGATGTGCGCCGTGGACGAGATCGACGTGATCGTCACCGACCGCGACGCCGAGCCCGCCATGCTCGCCGCGTTCGGCGAGCGCGGCATCCGCATCGTCACCGCCTGAAGGCCCGTCGACCCCTATGCAGCCACCAGCTGTGATCTATAATGCTCGTAAAGAGCTTATATCGTGCAAAAATTTGCAGTTTTCTTGATCACTGGAGCGCGTGAGTGAGTTACCTGATGGAGGAGATCGCCAGCCAGCCGGACTGCTGGTCGAAGGCGATCGAGATGGCGGCCCTGGCCGGTCCCGCGCTTCCGGCCCCGGGCGAGCGGGTCGCGGTGATCGGGTGCGGCTCCTCGCTCAACGTCGCCCGCTGTTACGCCCAGCTGAGGGAAGCTGCGGGCCACGGGGAGACGGACGCCTTCCCGGCGTCGGAGGTGCCGGCGACCCGGCGGTACGACCGCATGGTGTTCGTGTCGCGCACCGGCACCACCACCGAGGTGCTCGAGGCGCTCCGGCGGGTTCCCCAGGGGGTAACGACAACCGCGGTGGCCGCCGACCCGGATTCGCCGCTGCCTCGGGAGGCCGGTACGGCGGTGGTGCTCGACTTCGCCGATGAGCGTTCGGTGGTCTCGAGCCGGTTCATCACCAGCTCGATCGCGCTGTTCCGCGCGCACCTGGACGCCGACCTCCGCGGGCTGCCCGGCGAGGCCGCCCGCGAGCTAGGCCGCCCACTGGCGCCCGGCCTGGCCGAACACACCGAATTCACCTTCCTGGGCTGCGGCTGGGCGGCCGCGGTGGCCGACGAGGCTGCGCTGAAGCTGCGCGAGGCGTCCCGCACCTGGGCCGAGTCGTACCCGGCGATGGAGTACCGGCACGGCCCGATCAGCGTCAGCGACTCCGGCACCGTGGTCTGGGCGCTCGGCGAGGTGCCGCCCGACCTGCTCGCGGACGCCCGCCGTACCGGCGCCACGGTCACCACCTCGCCGGCCGACCCGCTCGCCGGGCTGATCGGCGCGCAGCGGCTCGCCGTCGCGCTCGCCGAGCGCAAGGGCATCGACCCGGACCAACCCCGGGCCCTGTCACGTTCTGTCATTCTGGCCTGATGCCACAGGGCGTCGTTCCCGGCCGGACCCAGGACGGCTTCGTCCTGCTGGCCGGCGGGCGCGTGGTGACGCCGGACGGCGTGCTGGACCCGGGCTGGATCCTGGTCGCCGGCGGCCTGCTCGGCGCGATCGGCCCCGGCGACGCGCGGGACCAGATGGCGCGCGGACTTCCCGTCGCCGACCTGCACGAGCGGGACCAGGTGATGCGGGGACTTGCCGTGGTCGACCTGCGCGGGCGGTGGGTGCTCCCTGGATTCATCGACCTGCACGTACACGGCGGCGGCGGCGCGTCGTTCACCGAGGGCACAGTCGACGACGCCAGGAAGGCCGCCGAGTTTCACCGAACGCACGGCAGCACGAGCCTGCTGGCCAGCCTGGTCACGGCGCCGCTCGCCGAACTCGAGGCCCGCGCCGACCTGCTGGCCGGCCTGACCGATGAGGGCGTGATCGCCGGCGTGCACCTGGAGGGTCCGTTCCTGTCCGCGGCCCGGTGCGGCGCCCAGGACCCGCGGTACGTGCTCGCGCCCGACGTGGCCGTCTTCGAGCGATTGCACGCCGCGGCGCGAGGGCACCTGCGGGTCATCACCCTGGCGCCCGAGCTACCCGGTGCGGCCACCGTGATCCGCGCGGCGGTGCGCGCCGGCGTGACGGTCGCGGTCGGGCACACCGACGCCACGGCCGAGGTCGCGTCGGCCGCCGTGGACACCGGCGCGACCCATGCGACCCACCTGTTCAACGGGATGCGGCCCTGGCATCACCGCGAGCCGGGCGCCGCCGGGGCCCTGCTCGACCGGGACGAGGTGACCTGCGAGATCGTCGCCGACGGCGTCCACCTGCACGACATGACCGTCCGCCTGGCGGCCCGGGCCGCCAGGCCGGGCCGGCTCGTCCTGATTACCGACGCCATGGCGGCGGCCGGGATGCCCGACGGCCGCTACCGGCTCGGCCCCAGGCGGGTCGACGTGGCCGGGGGGGTGGCGCGCCTGGTCGGCGAGACCGGGGCGCCCGGCGCCATCGCCGGCTCGACCGCCACGATGGCCGGCGTCGTCCGGCACGCGGTGGCGGCAGGCGTCCCGGTGCCCGAGGTGGCCGCCGCGGCGAGCACCACGTCGGCCCGCGTCCTCGGCCTCGGCGAGCGCACCGGCGCGCTGCGCCCCGGCCTGGCCGCGGACCTGGTCGTGTGCGACGAGGAGTTCGGGCTCGATCGGGTGATGCGGGACGGGCAGTGGCTGCCGGGGTTCGGCGCGCAGGACGAGCGGACCGGGCTCAGCCCGCCGCGCGGACCGATCCGGTGAGCTGCCCGGTCGACGCGCTGACCTCGCACACGACGGTGCGGACCCCCGCCTGCCACGCCGCCTGATCCGGGTAGTAGTACTCCTGCGCCAGCCCGGCGTCCGCGAGCTGCGGGTTCAGGTAGCCCGCGAGCCTGCCCTGGCAGCCGTTGCCTGCCTGGCTTTGCACGGCCGCATCACCGGGCCAGGATGATGCCGCGAGCGAGAACGTGGCGAATACTTCGGCATCATGGGGCACCGAGCAGGAAAGGAGCGTGACATCCGCGCCGTTCGGTGATGAATTAAGGCATTCGCCCGGCCGCAGGCTGAATACGGCGGCCACCCGGTACCGGACTACGGACTTCGCCCGGAAGCCGTGAGTGGCCACCGCGAGGATCCCCACGGCGACGCCGGCCAGCACGATGAGGCCCAGGATGACGGCGGCCACGGCGAGCGGGCTCGTCCTGCGGGCCGGCCCGGTACCGGCGGCGGGTGCCGCCTCATCGGGCGCAGGACCCGCGGCGGGTGCCGCCTCATCGGGCCCGGTACCCGCGGCGGGTGCCGCCTCATCCGGCGCAGGACCCGCGACAGGTGCCGCCTCCTCGGGCCCGGGATCGGCCACGGCGAGCGCGCTCTCATCCCCGGCTTCCGCGGCCGGGTCCGGATCAGGCGGTTCGGGTTCAGGCGGCCCGGGTTCGGTTTGCTCCGGAAGGGATCCACCCGTCAGCCCCGCAGGCGCCGCCATCCGCCCTCCATCGTGCGCCATTGTCCGCCACGTCCGGTCCCCGAAACCGGCCTTCTGGTCGGACGGCGCACGCTCGGCGTCGCGAAGTGCGCCACTAATTGCAGTACTTTCCCCTGGAACGTATACCCACACATGGGATATAGCGGTGCGGGGGTGCCGTTAGGCCCCGCCAGGGCGGGGGTCGCCCCGCAGTACCCTGGGCGGCGTGCGGGTGACGGAGTTCTGGGGCCGGATGAGGGCGCAGTTCGGCGAGGTGTACGCGCAGAGCGTGGCCAAGGACTACGTGTTCGCGAGCCTCGGCGGCCGTACGATCGAGCGGGCCCTCGCCGACGGGGAAAACGTCAAGGTGGTCTGGCGGGCGGTCTGTCAGGCGTTCGACGTGCCGGAGGACCGCCGCTGAGCGCGCGCCAGACAGGTTAGCGGCGGCTCTTCGAGGTGTTGATCTTGTCCGCGGCGACCTTGAGTATGACCCGGCCCTGCGGGCCGATGGGGTTGCGGTACTCCGTGCCGTTGTACTTCTGGGACAGCTCGTCGATGTGCCTGCGGGCCTCGTCGCCGCCGACGGTCTCGACCACGTGCCCGCGGACCTCGGCCCAGTCATACGCGTTGTCGCCGTGGATCAGCACGGTGATGCGCGGGTCGCGGGCGACGTTCCTGGCCTTCTGCCGCTGGGGTTCGGTATTTACCAGGACGTACTCGCCGTCGGTGTCGATCCAGGTGAACAGCGCCTGCGGCTGCCCGCTCGGCATCAGGGTCACCACCGTGGCCAGGTTCTTGCCCTTGGCTAGCCGGATCACGTCCTCGTCGAGCGGCATCGGAACTCTCCTCATGGTGGTAGGCGCAGCTCTGCCGATGCTAGCGGTGCCGTCGTTTTCGTAGAATTCCGGGCCGTCTTCGGCGTGTCGCACGTGATCGAATACACGTTCGCTCTATAGTAGGCACGTGAGCGTGATTCTCGGCTGGTGCTGCCGCAGGTCGCGGTCACCGGAACCTTCGTGGGCAGGTGTCGCGCGGCGCACGGCAGAAATGTCAGAGGCGGCGCGTAGCGTGTCCAACGATGTCCGCCGGGGATGACCGGCGGGATCACGACTCAGGCGACCCGGGCGGTGCGGGAAAGTGCCCGCAGGCCCTTTAACCCCGGCAGGGAGTCCGCAATGGCAGCAAACGGCAAGCCGAGTCCCGAGCGCGCAGGCGACAGGGAGAAGGCCCTGGAGACTGCTCTCCTCCAGATCGAGCGTCAGTTCGGCAAGGGCTCGGTCATGCGCCTCGGCGAGGAGACGCGCGTACCGGTGGAGGTGATCCCGACCGGCTCCATCGCGCTGGACGTGGCGCTAGGCCTAGGCGGCCTCCCCCGCGGCCGCATCGTGGAGATATACGGACCTGAAAGCAGCGGAAAAACTTCCCTTGCGCTCCATGCTATCGCGAACGCCCAGAAGGCCGGCGGCATCGCGGCATTCATCGACGCCGAGCATGCCCTCGACCCTGACTACGCCAAGAATCTCGGCGTGGACACCGACGCCCTGCTCGTGTCCCAGCCAGACACCGGCGAGCAGGCACTGGAGATCGTGGACATGCTCATCCGCTCCGGCGCCATCGACGTCGTCGTCATCGACTCGGTCGCCGCGCTCGTCCCGAAGGCGGAGATCGAGGGCGAGATGGGGGACAGCCACGTCGGTCTCCAGGCGCGCCTCATGTCCCAGGCCCTCCGCAAGATCACCGGCGCGCTGAGCCAGACCAAGACCACCGCAATTTTCATCAACCAATTGCGGGAAAAGGTAGGGGTGATGTTCGGGTGTATGGCTTACACCACCCGAGTCACCCTGGCCGACGGCACCCAGGAAAAAATAGGAAAGATCGTCAACCAGCGGATGGACGTCGAGGTCCTTTCGTACGATCCGGAAACTGACCAGATGGTTCCGCGCCGGATCGTGAACTGGTTCGATAACGGCAAGGCCGAGAAGTTCCTGCAGTTCAGCGTCGCGAAGTCAGCCAAGAACGGGCTGGCCCAGTTCGCCGCCACGGAGAACCACCTCATCCGTACGCCCGGCGGATGGCGCCAGGCGGGGGAACTGATTCTCGGCGACCGCGTCATGGTCGCGGAACAGCAGCGCCTAGGCGGGCAGCAGCTCCAGCTGATCCTCGGTTCGCTCATGGGGGACGGGAACCTATCCCCGAACCGCAGGGGCAGGTCCGGAACCCGCTTCCGGATGGGGCACGGCGCCAAGCAGGCGGCCTACCTGGACTGGAAGGTATCGCTCCTGGGGAACATCCCGTGTGCGAGGACGACGAACACCAAGGGTGCCGTCTTCGCCGACTTCACTCCGCTTCCTGAGCTGAGTGAACTGCACGAGGCCGTTTACTTCGGTGACGGCAAGAAGCACCTTTCCTGGGACTACCTCAAGAGCCTCACGCCGCTGGCGCTGGCGGTCTGGTACATGGACGACGGCAGCTTTACCCTCCGCTCGAAGGGCGTCCAGGAGCGGACCGCAGGGGGCACGGGCCGGATCGAGATTTGCGTCGAAGCGATGAGCCCAGGTTCCCGGGAGCGTCTCGCGTGTTACCTGCAGGACACGTACGGGCTGGACGTCAAGCTTCGGCGTCGCGGAGCGAGGAAGCAGAACGTGCTTCAGTTCAGCACCGCATCGTCGGAAAAGTTCCAGAAGCTCGTCGCGCCGTACGTTCATCCGTCCATGGATTACAAGCTGCTGCCGCGATTCTGCGGCAAGTTCAGCGTCGGCGCGGAATTCGTGCCCGCTACGCTCCGGGTGGTTCCGGCCCGGATCCTGGACATCCACGTCAAGCCGCCGCTCCGGACCATGCACCGCTTCGATCTCGAAGTGGAAGGATCACATAACTACTTCGTAGACGGAGTAATGGTCCACAATAGCCCAGAAACGACAACGGGCGGAAAGGCGCTCAAATTCTACGCCTCTATCCGCCTGGACGTACGACGAATCGAAACCCTGAAAGACGGCACCGATGCGGTCGGAAATAGAACAAAGGTAAAAGTAGTAAAGAATAAAATGGCGGCACCTTTCAAAAGCGCAGAATTCGATATCCTATATGGAATAGGAATTAGTCGGGAAGGTAGCATTATCGACCTTGGCGTGGAACAAGGAATAGTGCGCAAGTCCGGCGCCTGGTACACGTACGAGGGCGACCAGCTCGGCCAGGGCAAGGAGAACGCCCGCAACTTCCTGCGCGACAACCCGGACCTGGCTGACGCGATCGAGAAGCGGATCAAGGAGAAGCTCGGCGTGGGCCCGCGGCTCGACGCGGACGCCACGGTCAGCAAGCCCGTTCCCGCCGGCAACGGAAGCAACGGAGGCAACGGATCCGGCGCGCCGCGGACCCTCACCGTCCCCCCGGTGTCACGGCCAGGCCAGTAACCGGCCATGCCCCCTGGTCGGCGGGCTTCAGGGTCGCCAACCGAGCCCACGAGCGACGACCCTGAAGCCCGTGCCAGGCAGATCTGCCTGCGGCTGCTGACGGCCGAGCCTAGGACCCGGGCCGAGCTGGCCCAGGCGCTGCGGCGCGGCGGCGTTCCCGCCGAGGCGGCCGAGGCCGTCCTGGGGCGCTTTACCGACGTCGGCCTGATCGACGACGCGGCGTTCGCGCGGGCCTGGGTCGAATCCCGCCACTACAGCCGCGGGCTGTCCCGGCGGACGCTTTCCTTCGAGCTTCGCCGGCACGGCATCAACACCGACGAGATCCGAGAGGCGGTCGACAGCCTCGACCCGGAGCAGGAAGTCGCCACGGCCAGGCGACTGGTCGAGCAGAAGATGGCGAGCACCCGCGGGCAGCCGCCCGAGGCCCGAGCCAGGCGGGCGGCGGGCCTGCTCGCCAGGAAGGGCTACCCGCCCGGCCTGACCTACCGGCTGATCAAGGAAGCCCTGGAACGCGAGGGCCCCGGCGCGACCTCCGGCCTGGACCTGGACACCGAACCGTACAGCGACCCGGACGACCCGGACGCCGACGACCTCGCCCATGGTCCCGGTCTCAGCAGCGAACTCAACCCCCGGGCCGATTACTCCTTGTAACGGAAAACAAAGCCGGGATGCTTTTCGGCCACGGTCCGTTTCCCGGGTCGCGACGTTCCCGCGACCGCGCCGGGCCACCTGAACCCCCGAAGCAATCCCCGCAGCCCAGGGCCCATGCGCCCGTTATCCGGGGGCCGTGCGCACCATTCGTCAGCATGAGGCATGGTTTGCGGCAACCCGAGGGTCTTTGCTTGATAAAAAGGTTATCAAGCCTTAACCTCACGGCAGCGAGGTGTTGTCCAGCGCGGCACGGAAGGTTAGCGGAGGAGAAGCGAGCAGACACCAAAGGTAACCATGGCGACCGATAGATCGGCGCGGTGTGCGGCTGCCCGCCCCGGGGCATGACCCAGGGACCGGACATCACGGCACAGTCACAATACAGTCACAGCGCAAGGGTGCCCCGAGGGCTATGGACGGAAAGGGGTGACCGTGAGCAGCGGATTGTCGCTCGCGTTCATGGTGATCGGGTTGCTCGCGGTGGTATTCGCACTCGTGGTGGTGTGGCGCAGGACGACGAACACACCGGCCGTGGCACCCGGCCAGAGCGCCAGCAGCGCCCAGCTCGACCAGGTCACCCAGGAAGCCGAGCACATCCGCGCGCGGGCCGAGGACGAGGCCACCGGGATCCTCGAGCGGGCCAGGCAGGAAGCCGAACAGGCCGCCCAGGGCCGCAGGGAAGTCGAAGAGGAAATCCGCGCCGTCAAGGATGAGGTGCGCGAGCTCCGCAGCGACCTGGAGCGCCGCGAGGTACGGCTGGCCGACCGTGAACAGCGCCTTGACGAGGAATTCAAGCGGAACGAGGATCGCTCGCTCACCCTGGACCAGCGCAGGAACGACCTCGAGCGCCGCGCGGCCGAACTGGACCGCCTGGACGCCGAACGCGTCAGGGAACTGGAGCGCGTCGCCGGGCTCACCACCGAGGCGGCCAAGGCCGAGCTGGTCGGCCTCATCGAGAACCAGGCCAAGCGGGAAGCGGCCCTCATCGTCAGGGACATCGAGCAAGAGGCGAGGTCCGAGGGCGAGACGCGCGCCCGCAAGATCGTCACGCTCGCCATCCAGCGGGTGGCCACCGAGCAGACCAGCGAGTCGGTCGTCTCGGTGCTGCACCTGCCTGGGGACGAGATGAAGGGGCGCATCATCGGCCGCGAGGGCCGCAACATCAGGGCTTTCGAGTCCGTGACCGGCGTCAACCTGATCATCGACGACACCCCCGAGGCGGTGCTGCTGTCGTGTTTTGATCCGGTGCGGCGCGAGATCGCCCGCCTCACCCTAGAACGGCTCATCCTGGACGGGCGCATCCACCCGCAGCGGATCGAGGACGCCTACGAGCGCGGCAAGGCGGAGATCGAGCAGCTGTGCAAGCGAGCCGGCGAGGACGCCCTAGTCGAGCTCGGCATCACCGAGATGCACCCGGAACTGGTCAACCTGCTCGGCCGCCTGCGGTACCGCACCTCGTACGGGCAGAACGTGCTCAAGCACCTGGTCGAGGCCGCGCACATCGCCGGGATGATGGCCAGCGAGTTGCGCATCGACCCGGCCCTGCTCAAGCGCTGCACGGTGCTGCACGACATCGGGAAGGCGCTGACCCACGAGGTCGAGGGCAGCCACGCGCTGATCGGCGCGGAGATCGCCCGCCGGTACGGCGAGTCGGACGACGTGGTGCACGCCATCGAGGCGCACCACAACGAGGTCGAGGTGCGCACGGTGGAGGCGGTGCTCACCCAGGCCGCGGACGGGATCAGCGGCGGCAGGCCGGGCGCCCGCCGCGAGTCGCTCGAGATGTACGTCAGGCGCCTTGAGCGCCTGGAGCAGATCGCGTCGGCCCACGATGGCGTGGAGAAGGTCTTCGCCATGCAGGCGGGGCGCGAGATCCGGGTCATGGTCAAGCCCGACCGGATCGACGACATCCAGGCCCAGGTGATCGCCCGCGATATCGCCAAGCGCGTCGAGGATGAGCTGACCTACCCGGGCCAGATCCGTATCACCGTGGTGCGCGAGTCCCGCGCCACGGAGTTCGCTCGCTAACCCTGACCGAGCGGGCTCACCCCGGCCCGGATCCTGCTCAGCCGTTAAGCCACTTCATGTTCCAGATGAACGCGTCCCCGGTGGTGTCGGTGACCGCGAGGGTATTGCCGTCGGGGCTGAACGCGATCCCGATCAGGTTCTGGCCGGACGGGTCGGCCAGGTTCGCGACGAACTGGTGGGTGGCGACGTTGAAGATGACGGCGCTGCCCTCGGTGGCGGCGGCGGCGACGTACTTTCCGTTCGGGCTGAACGCGACGTCCGAGTAATCGCCGCCGACGACCACGGACCCGAGCTGCGCGACGAGCTTGCCGGTGGCCACGCTCCAAAGGTAGATGACGCCGTATCCGTCGCCGTTGGTGTCGGTGACGGCGATCAAGCTGCCGTCCGGGCTGAACGCCACGTCATACAGGCCCTTGCTGTTCGGGTCCTTGAAGGTGTTGATCAGCTTGCCGGTGGCCACGTTCCACAGGTACGTGCTGCCGTTCGTGTCACCCGCCGCGAGGAGGTTACCGACCGGGCTGAACGCGATGCCGTACACGTTCTTGCCGTTGGGGTCCTTCAGGCTGCCGGAAGGCTGCGTGCTCAGCTTGCCGGTGGCCACGTCCCACAGGTACGTGCTGCCGTTCTCGTTGCCCGCGGCGACGAAGCCGCCGTCCGGGCTGATAGCGATGCTGTCGTTGGCCCGGTCACCCGGATTCGACTCCGAATCCTGGTTCTGCAGGGTGGCGGTCATCTGCCCGGACGCATTCCACAGGTAGATGTTGCCGCTCGCGTCGGCCGTGGCCCACGTGTCGCTGTCCGGGTTGTACCCGACGCCGTTGACGCCGTTGCTGTTCGGGTCGGTCAGCGTGGCGATCAGCTTGTCTGTGGTCAGGTCCCAGAGGTAGGCCTTGCCGTTGCTGTCGCCCGTGGCAAAGACGGTGTTTGAGCCGAACTGCGCGCCGAAGATGTTCTTGCCGCCCGGATCGTGCAGCGTGGCCTCCGGCGCCCCAGGCGGCGTGGGGCTGGTCGACACCGGCGGGTGAGTGGTCGTCGTTCCGGACGCCGTCGGATGGTGCACCAGCTTCGGGTGGTGCGTCAGCAGAACGCCCAGGACCACCCCGACGACCGCGACCACGGCCACGCCGACGCCGATGAGCACCGGACGGCCCGGGCCGCGACGGCCGGGGCGAGCGCCGAGAACCCCCTGGTCGGTGGGCGAAACCGAGATCGGTCCCTGACCGCCGCCCTGCCTGGTGACACCGCCGTAGCCGCCGGACCCGCCAGGGCCGGTAGGGCCGCTAGGCCCGCCACCGTAGCCACCGGGACCGTAGCCGCGCGGACCATCGCCGGGACCGCCGGGACCGGGACCGCCGGTGCCGCCGCCGTACCCCCCGGGCCCGCCACCTGGCCCGCTGTAGCCCGCGGCCCCGCCGTAGCTGCCGGCCACGCCGGGACCGGACCCCGAGCCCGAACGCTGAAGATCCGGCGCTTGTTCTGCGGCCACGTCCTCGCCGCTGCGCATCGTGTGCGTCGGTGCGTACAAGACGGCGGGCGGCGGCGCCGTAACGTCGCTGGCACCGACCCCGGCCGGGCTCGGCGTAGGCACCGGGTCGCTCGGGGCCGGCCCGCTCGCCGGTGCCCCGTCAGGTCGCCCGGCCGGCGGCACGGATACAGGTGGCGGCCCCGGCAGGGGATACGACGGCTGCGGGGTGGATACGTAGCCGGGTACGGGCCCGGTGACGAAGCCGCTCGCCGGGCCGGCCTGGGTCAGGCGGGTCAGGATGTCGTTGAGCGAGGGCCGGTCGGCGGGGTTCTTGGCCAGGCATTCGCCGATGAGCTGGCGGAGCCCGCGCTCCGTCGGCACGTGGGACAGGTCCGGCGGTTCGCTGGTGATGCGGTACACGACGGTGATGATGGAGTCATCGCCGAAGGGGGACTGGGCGGTTGCGGCGAACGCGAGGGTGCAGCCGAGGGAGAACACGTCGCTGGCGGGTCCGGCCGTCTCGCCGCGGACCTGCTCGGGTGACATGTAGGAGTAGGTGCCGACGACCATCCCGGCGGTGGTCATCCGGCTGGCGCCGGTGGCCCGGGCGATGCCGAAGTCGATGATCCGCGGGCCGTCCTCGGCCAGGATCACGTTGCTGGGCTTGAGGTCGCGGTGGACCAGCCCGCAGGCGTGGATCGCGGCCAGGCCCTCGGCCAGCCCGGCGCCCAGCGCGCAGACGGCGTCCAGGCTGAACGGCCCCCGCTGGCGGACGGCTTCGGTCAGGGAGGATCCGTGAATGTAGGCCGTGACCATCCAGGGCGGATCGGCGGTGGGGTCGGCGTCGACCACCGAGGCGGTGTGGAAGCCGCCGACCTTCCGCGCCGCCTCGATCTCCCTGGTGAAGCGTTCGCGGAACTGCCGGTCGGTGGCGTGGGAGGAATGGATGAGCTTGACGGCGACCTGCCGGCCGCCGGGGGACACGCCGAGGAACACCCGGCCCATCCCGCCCTCGCCCAGCCTGCCGATCAGCCGGTACCTGCCGACCGCGGCAGGGTCGCCGGGCTTAAGAGGATCCATCCGCCCACCCCGAATCCCCGCTACTGATTGCTAGAAGACAAGTGTCTAAGCTAGCCCGATACCTGACAACTGCCTAGTCGTGTCCTCAGGAAAAACACAATTATCCATTATCCCGAACGAGCGTTGGTGTCTGCCACGACGCCCTCCAGGTGTACCGGTGGCACGCCCGGCGGGGTGAACCCCAGGATCTGGCCATAGAACGAGAGCTCGGCCTCCAGGCTGGCCATGATGGTCTCCGCCTTGCGGAACCCGTGCGACTCGCCGGCGAAGGGCAGGTAGGCGTACGGGATCCCGTGTGCGGCCAGGTCCGCGGCGATGGACTCGGCCTGGACCGGCGGGACGACGGGGTCGTCGAGCCCCTGCATAAGCAGGACGGGACAGGTGGCGTCGGTCACGTGGCCGATCGGGGCCCGCTGCACGTACAGCGCCTCGCACTCCGGCAGCGGCCCGACGAGGCCGTCCAGGTAGCGAGATTCGAAGTCGTGGGTCTGCTCGGCGAAACTCCGCAGGTCGCTCACCCCGAAATACGACGCCACCGCGGCGAATACTCCGTGCTGCCCCGCCGTCGGCGCGTCCTCGGCGATACCGGTGCCGCCGATTCCGGGACCGAGGTCGGCGAGGCCGAGGCCGGAGGTCACGGCGGCCAGGGCGGTCCACCCGCCTGCCGACCCGCCGCGGATGCCGAGCCGCTTCCTGTCCGCCTCGCCGGCCCCGGCCAGCGCGAGCGCGGCCCTCATCGCGTCGGCCACGTCCACGATGCCCCACTGGCCGCGCAGGCGCTCCCGGTAGGCCCGGCCGTAGCCGCTTGACCCGCCGTAGTTCACGTCGATGATTCCGATGCCTCGGCTGGTGAAGAACGCCTTCTCCAGATCCAGGCGGGGGACCACCTGGCCGGTGGGGCCGCCGTGTACCCAGACGATGTAGGGCGGCAGCTCGCCTTCGGGCGCCGTGACCTCAGGGTTGGACGGCGGGTAGACCAGCACGTGGACGACCGAGCCGGTCGGCCCGGCCAGCTGGACCGAGCGGGGGACCGGCAGGTAGGCGGTGTCGGGCAGCGAGTCGGTCTCCCGCCGCAGAACGGCCAGCGCCGCCGTCCCGGCCGTGGCATCCGCCGCCGCTGGGATGTCGACCCGGATCACGCTGAGCGGCGCGGACGGCCCGCCGGCGATAGCGGCGACGGCCAGCCCGGAGGCCGAAAGCCACGGCTGGAACACCTGATAGGGCAGGTCGAGGTCGGTCAGCTGGCCGGTGTCCGGGTCGAGCACGCCGAGCCGCGATTCTCCCGTCCCGTGCGTGACGGCGACCCGGCCGTCGCCGAGCACCGCGTACGGGTACATGCCGAGCTGCCACAGCGGCGCGCCGAACTCCTCCTCCCGCGGGCACAGCGCCTGGGGGGCGCCTGCGGCGTCCGCATCGGCCAGGTACAGGTTCCACCACCCGGACCGGTCCGAGATCACGTACAGGCGGCGGTCGTCCCGCCAGACCGGGGCCAGCACCGATTCCCGGTCGCCGCCCATGATCACCCGGTCGGCCCCCGCCTCGATCACCGGGCCCGCGTCCGAGTCGCGCAGCGCGGCCACCCGCAGTTCGGTCCCGTCCCACGGCATCCGGGGGTGATCCCAGCAGATCCAGGCCAGGGCGGCGCCGTCCGGTGAGGGAGCAGGGTAAGCGTAGAAGTCCGACCCGCTGACCAGGACCCGGAGCGCCTCCGGAGCCTCCGCGGCCGAACCATCCAACGGGACCGCCACGATCGCCCGGACCACCCGCCCGCCGGCGTGCCGTTCCCTGACACACCACACCTCGCGTCCGTCGGGGGAGAGCGTGAAGTCAGCGAACCGGTCGGCGGCACCCGCCCCGACCTCGATGGTCGGCGCGGTCAGCGGCCATGGCTCCGCGGGCGCGTCCTCCCGACCCGGGTCCGCGGCGTAGTGCGGCCGTGGCTGCCCGGGCCCGTCCTCCCCTCGCGGGTCCGTGCCGTAGTACAGCCGCTGGTCCGCGAAGTTCGCGAAGACCAGGCCGCCGGGCACCGGCAGGTACGACTGGCCGCCGTACTCGTGCACGCGGGACCTGGCGTTGTACGCCGCCGGGAGCAGGTCACGGGGTATCCCGTCCGCCCCCTGGGCGACCAGGGCCAGCCGCCCGCCCTCGGCGGGCCGGGTCTCGACCCACCACGTGCGCGCCCCCGAGATCGTCGGGAAGGCCAGCCTGACATGCTTGCGGGCGACGTCGGCGCCGCTGATGGGCGAGGGCCATTCGCCATAACATGTCGTTTCCGTAGTCATTTGCATACAGATATCATGCATGATCCCGCCGTCAAGATCACTGGGTCATGTGACGCAGAGACGCCCTGAGCGCAAAGCTTCCCCGCCGCTCCGCCGCGGACGGCAAACCTCCCCGCCGACCCACGACTATCCCGAAAACCTCCCCTCCGACCCACCACTATCCTGGTCGTGTGTCAGCAGGCGGCCGGACCTATCAGATCCGCACCTACGGGTGCCAGATGAACGCGCACGATTCCGAGCGCCTGGCGGGCCTGCTGGATGAGGCGGGCTACCAGCCCGTCGCCGAAGGGCAGACCCCAGACGTCGTGGTGTTCAACACCTGCGCGGTCCGGGAGAACGCGGCCGACCGGCTCTACGGGAACCTGGGCCACCTGTACTCCCAGAAGAAGAAGGGCATGCAGATCGCGGTGGGCGGCTGCCTGGCCCAGATGGAGCGCACCAGGATTACCGAACGCGCGCCGTGGGTGGACGTCGTGTACGGCACGCACAACATGGGCTCACTTCCGGCGCTGCTCGAGCGGGCCCGGGTCAGGAACGAGGCCCAGGCCGAGTTCGCCGAGACCCTGGAGACGTTCCCGTCGCTGCTGCCCGCCCGGCGCCAGTCCGCCTACGCCGCCTGGGTCGCGATCTCGGTCGGCTGCAATAACACCTGCACCTTCTGCATCGTGCCGAGCCTGCGCGGCCGGGAAAAGGACCGCCGCCCCGGCGACATCCTCGACGAGATCCGCGCGCTGGTCGCCGACGGCGTCATCGAGGTCACCTTGCTCGGCCAGAACGTGAACTCCTATGGCGCCGAGTTCGGCGACAGGCAGGCGTTCGGCAAACTGCTTCGCGCCTGCGGCCAGATCGAGGGTCTGGAACGGGTCCGCTTCACCTCGCCGCACCCCAGGGACTTCACCGACGACGTGATCGACGCGATGGCCGAGACCGCAAACGTCATGCCGAGCCTGCACATGCCGCTGCAGTCCGGTTCGGACTCGGTGCTGAAGGCAATGCGTCGCGCCTACCGCCGGGACCGCTACCTGGCGATCCTGGACCGGGTCCGGGCCAGCATCCCCGACGCCGCCATCACGACCGACATCATCGTCGGCTTCCCGGGCGAGACGGACCAGGATTTCGAGGACACGCTGGACCTGGTGCGCCAGGCCCGCTTCGCCGGCGCGTTCACCTTCAGGTACTCCATCCGCCCCGGCACCCCGGCGGCGACGATGGACGGCCAGGTCCCAGCGCCCACCGTGCAGGAGCGCTTCGAGCGGCTCACCGCCCTGGTCGAGGAGACCACCTACGCGGAGAACCGCAAGCTCGCCGGGACACCCGTCGAGGTCCTGGTGGCCGAGGGCGAGGGCCGCAAGGACGCCGTCACCCACCGCATGTCCGGCCGCGCCCGCGACAACCGCCTCGTCCACTTCACCCCGCACGCGGTGCCATCCATCCCCGGCCCGCAAGACCCGCGACCGCAGGGTGCCGACACGCCCCGCCCCGGCCCGCAAGACCCGCGACCGCAGGGTGCCGACACGCCCCGCCCCGGCCCGCAAGACCCGCGACCGCAGGGTGCCGACACGCCCCGCCCCGGCGACATCGTCACCGTGACCGTCACCCAGGCCGCCCCGCACTACTTGCTGTCCGACGCCCTGCCACTGTCGCTCCGCCGCACGCGCGCCGGCGACGCCTGGGCCGCCGCAGCGGCAGCGCCCCCACCCTCCGCTGAGCCCGCCCCGGTCCCCGTCCTGCTCGGCATGCCCACGCGCCTTCCGTCCGCCGGGTAGGGCCTGGAGTCGGACCACTTTCCCGTACCATGCCAAATCGCGCCGCACTGTGAAAGGCGGGACTCCAGCGGCGGGATAGAGGTCTAATCGCCCGCCTCGGATTCGATGCGCTGTCTGTTGGACTCTTAATCGTCCCGCATCTAATTGACCGCGATACCGCTCTGAATACCCCGTCTCACTCCAATTAGCCGTCTGCTCTTGGCTAGCGGATGGCGTCGTATAGCGCCCGCCCGTACTCCGCGCTCCGTCCGGATCCGACGAGGCCGGCGCCCATCCTGTTCATCATGTAGGAGAACGTCATGCGCCGGCCGACGTCCATAACGATCATGGAACCGCCCCAGCCGCCCCAGAAGCAAATCTTCCCGTCCGGGATCTCCGGCAGGAGCTCACGCTGCGGCAGCCCGTAGCCGATCCCCAGGCGCAGCGGAACGCCGAGCACCAGGTCGACGCCGTTCTGCTGCTCACGGAAGATCAGGTCGATGGTGTCCTGGCCGAGCAGGCGGACTCCGTCGACCTCGCCGCCGCGGGCGACCACCGACATGACCCGGGCCACCGAACGCGCGTTCCCGTGCCCGTTCGCCGCGCCGATGTCCGCGTGTCGCCAGGCGGGCGTGTTGGCCGTCTCCGCCATGACCAGCGGTCCGGTTAGCGTCTTGACGGTGATGCTGTCCGGGCCGAGCGCCTCCACGTCGAACGGCAGCGGCGGTGGCGGGACGACGTCCGCGATCCGGCCCCAGTCGCTTTCTGCGGCGCCGATCTGAAAATCGGCACCGAGCGGCCCGGCGATCTCTTCGGCCACGAACTGCTTGAGCGTCTTGCCGCTGACCCGCCGAACGATCTCGCCGACGAGGTGGCCGTAGTTCAGGGCGTGGTAGCCCGAAGCCGTGCCCGGCTCCCACCACGGCGCCTGGGCCGCGAACCGGGAGGTGGACCCCTCCCAGTCGAACAGATCCTCCACGACGGCAGGCTGGTCGAGTCCGGAAACCCCGGAGGCGTAGGACATGACGTGACGGACCAGGACGTCCTGCTTGCCATTGGCGGCGAACTCCGGCCAGTACCTCGCGACCGGGGCGTCGACGTCCAACTCGCCCCGGTCGACCAGCATCAGGGCGGCCAGGCTGGTGATCGTCTTGGTCGTTGACCAGACGTTGGTAATGGTGTCCTGCGTCCACGGGACCGCCCGGTCCTGGTCGCGAAAGCCGCCCCAGATGTCGACGAGGATGTCCCCGTCCAGGTCCAAGACGATGGACGCGCCCAGTTCCTCGCCCGAGTCCAGGTTGCGGGCGAGCGCATCCCGCACCGACTGGAACCGCTCGTCACACGTGCCGTGAATCTCGGCCATCGCCGTGGTCCTCCTCGCCGTCGAAGGGTCGGTGCTCGCTGGGTCAGACGCCCGGGCGTGAGCCTGACGGTAGCAGTGGGACCGCCGTGTCCGGAATGCCGGCTTATGGCGCCGCCGCCCGCTCCCGTCGGCCGGACGGATCATAGGCGGGCGCGTGCCGACGCCACCCACGGGCGCGTTCGAGCTGAGCGGCCACCGCGAGCAGCACCGCTTCGCCGCCTGGGGCGGCCACGAGCTGCACGGAGCCGGGCAGTCCTCCGCGCTCAGGCGGGGCGGGCACGCTGGCCGCCGGGAAGTCGGCCATGTTCCACACCCCGGTCATCGGGGGCCGCGAACCAGGTCCCGATCATCACGGGTGTCGCCCACAGCGGATAGGGCGGATCGTCGTTCTCGACGGTGTGACCGAGGCCCGCCAGTAGCTCCGCGTCCCGCCGGACCGGTGCCGTGCAGGCCCGGTGCACGATGATGCCGGGCCCGGGAGGCTTCACCGAGACGGCGATGCGCAGCCCGGTCCGCTCTCCCAGGTCGAACGTGGCGCCGGCCATCGCCTCCAGCATCAGGGCGGCATCGGCGACCGCGGTGGCCAGCGGTCCGTTCTCCAGCAGGCCTCCCCAGCTGTCGGTCCCAACCTGAGCGGGCACCACGCCTGCGCCGGGCTTGATGCCGAACAGCCCGCAGGCCGCTGCCGGGATGCGGACCGAGCCGAGCCCGTCGGTGCCGTGCGCGATCGGGACCATCCCCGACGCCACGGCCGCCGCCGACCCTCCGGAGGACCCGCCCGGGGTGCGACGCCGGTCCCACGGGTTGCGGGCGATCCCGAACGCGCTGTCGGTAAACGGGTAGATCGACAGCTCGGGCAGGTTGGTGAGTCCCACCACCACCGCCCCCGCCTCGCGGAGGCGCGCCACCTCGACCGCCGTGATCTGGCCCGACCTGACCGCCGCCGCGATCTCAACGGCGGGACGACCCACCCATTCAGCCATGCCCACATCATCGTCCCGGGCCCGCAACCCCGCCAGGGCCTACGAGAGGATGCTGCTGCCACCGCCCCAGCACGGTCCGCTCGCGGCCTCTCCCGTTCCCCCGTAGTCACGAGATCGAGGCTAGACAACTCGGCGCTGCCCCGACATGGGGTTGGCTGGTGTCTTGGGAGTGGACCTACATACACCCTTCCTGGGTGGCCTCGCCGAGTGCTGGCGGGTTACCATCGCCCCAAACACGTGGTCTGGGAGGGGATTCGTCATGGACGTGGACTTGGCCGGGCAGGTCGTAGAGATCGCCCGGCGCGTGGTGGCTAGCGGAGCGATCTCGGCTAACGGGCACGGCAACGTCAGCATCAGGGTTCCCGGTGCGGAGGAGATGTACTTCACCGCCGGTCCCTCACTGCGCGACCACCCCGTCTCGGCCGTCGCGCGGGTCGGCCTGGACGGAACCCTGCTGGAGGGCGACCTGCCGCCCATCCAGGGGGCGGTGGTGGCCATGCACACGGCCATGTACGCGGATGACCCCGACGTCGGCTGCGTGATCCATACCCACTCGCCCTACGCGACGGCGTACGCGGTCGCCCGCCGTCCGATCGGCTGCTGGATCGAAGCCCTGGCCATGTTCGGGCTCCCGACCGGCGTGCCCGTGGCCGGCTACGGGCCTCGCGGGTCCGCCGAAGCCGTGGCTAACATCCGGGCGGCCGTGATCCCCGGCGTCCCGGCCGTGCTGCTGGCCAATCATGGCGTGCTGGTCTTCCACCGCACCCCGGACCTGGCCATCCTGGTCGGCGGCGTGGTCGAGGAGGCCGCACAGGCGGGGATCAACACCGCCGGAATCGGCGGCCCGGTGGAGATCGCCGAGGACCTGCGGGCTGCGGCGCTGCAGCGTGCCATGGCGTTTGACCGCCGGGGCACCGTGCACGCGTAGCACGCTCCGGCCTGCAGCGGCCCTCAGTCCGGCTCGTCGTAGCGGACCGGCGTGGAGTACCTCGGGTCCTCGTGGCTGGCCCAGTAGCGGTCCTTGAGGAGCAGCGTCAGCGGCCCGGGTGCGCCCGTCCCCACGGGCATCCCGTCGACGACGGTCACCGGCATGATGCCGCCTGCGGTGGACGTGACCAGCACCTCGGCGGCCCGGCGCAGGTCGTCGGCGCTCAGCCGGCCCTCGTTCGCCTCCTGCCCGGCCTCTCGGGCCAATTCGATCACCGAACGCCGTGTGATGCCTTGCAGCGTGCCGCTGCGCGGCGTGAGCCACCGCCCGTCCACATAGGCGAACACGTTGTACCCGGGTCCCTCCGTGATCGCGCCGGACAGGTCCCGGAGCACGACGAGGTCGGCCTGATGGTCGTACGCTTCCAGCAGGGCCAGGTCCAGGTCCAGCCAGTGGTAGTTCTTGACCGACGGGTCCACGCTCTGCGGCGGGATGCGCGTGAACTCGCTGATCCGCATGCTCGCCCCCGTCGCCTGCCGCTCCGGGCTGCTGACCCAGATGAACGGCACGGCGTAGCAGTAGAACGAGTTCCGCGCGGTGCGCAGGTCACGGCTGCCCGCCGCCAGCCTGCCGCGCGTGCAGGTCATCGAGACGTACGCGTCGCGGAGCCCAGCGTGGCGGACGCACCCGTGCACGAAGTCCTCGATCTGAGCGCGGTCGTGCCCGGGATCAAGCCGCAGCCTGGCCATGCTCGCACTGAACCGGTCCAAGTGAGCGTCCAGCCGGTAGAACCGTCCGCGCCACACGTGGACCACGTCGTAGGTGCTGTCCGACCGGGTGACCCCCAGGTCGAGCACCGAGATCTTCGCCTCCTCGATCGGGCAGTACCGCCCGTCGATCCAGGCTGCCCCGGCCGGCCAAGGGGACCGTACCGCGTCGGCGCCGCTCATCCTGACCTCCCAACGCCACCCGACCACGATCGACGATATCGGGGAAGCCGCTGCGCGAACAGCGGCGGGCAAACTGTGCTACACCGTCGTCTGCGTCTGGGATGCTAATCCACAGAGACCGACGGCGCGGGTGGCGGCGCCTCGCGCGGAAAGGACGGCACCATGCCCGGGCAGATTCCGGTTGGTGAGATCCACCATCTGCGGCTCACGGTGACCGACGTGCAGCGCAGCCGCGAGTTCTACACCAGCCTGCTCGGCTTCCAGGTCGCGGTGGAGTCCCCGCCGGATGACGACCCGTCCGCGGCCGAGGTGTACAAGATCCTGTTCGGCGGTGTGGTCATGATCCGCGGGAGCCTGCTGATGGGGCTGCGGCCCTTGGCGCCCGCGGATGACCGCTTCGACTCCGACCGGGTCGGGCTTGACCATCTCAGCTTCAGCGTGCCCGGCCGCGAGGACCTGGAGCAGGCGGTACGCCTGTTCGACGAGCGCGGGGTGTCGCACGGCGAGATTACCCGGCTGGCGGGGTTCGGCATCGACGTGCTGCCCTTCGAGGACCCCGACGGCATCCAGCTTGAGCTGACCGCGGCGGTAGCCGGCTGACTAACTGAACCGCTCCGCGTAGGGCCGCCGCGCCACGTCGGCATGGCTCGCTGGCCGACCGCCACCTCGAAGGCGGCGCGGGCGAGCAGGCGGGTCGAGTCCAGCGCGGAATTGGGACAGGCGGCGGGCGGCACCAGAAACGGTATCTCCGTGCTGCCGCGCCATCAGCCTCCCCGCTGGCGTGTTAGATGGGGTACCGGGTCGGTTCGTTGGTGTCCTGCCGTCCCGACGGGCTGGTCCACCGGACCTCACCGTTTCCGAGTTGCTCGACTTGCCATCGGGGTCCTGCTTCATGCGGTGGTCGTGACGGCATTTGGGGATATGGCTGCATTCGCAGATATGGCTGTTGAGCTGGGAAAACAGTAAGCGGCTAACGATTCTTCCTGTGAGTGGCGATTGGCGCGGCTATTGTCGGGCCATGCCGCGTGTTAGCGCGTTCTACGGGGTGGTGATCTACATGTACTGGAACGAGCGCGATCATCCCGTGGCCCATTTCCGCGCCTATCATGCGGGCCGCCGTGCCTCAGTCTCGGCCGACGGGGAGGTGCTGGCCGGCAGCCTGGACCCCAGGGCTCTCCAGTTCGTCCGTGAATGGGCTGCTCTCCGGCGTGATGAGATCCTGGCGAACTGGGAGCGCGCCCGGCGGAATGAGCCCCTGCTCGGCATCGGCCCGCTGGCGTAGCATGAAGGTCGTGGAGGAGAACTACCTGCCGGTCGCCCCCGAGCCGCTCTATGAGCAGGCCAAGGCCCATCCACTTCTTGCCGCCTGACTCCTGCGTGTTATCGCTCCCGGCGGCTGCCCGTGGCAATGACCTGGGAGAAAGGATGATCGAGCGCGTCCGTGCCGTGCTGGTCACTCCCGGTGGCTGCCTGCCGGTGATCCGCCGGGACCGGCCTGGCCGGGCCACGTACTGGGTGCTGCCGGGCGGGCATGTTGATCCCGGCGACCAGAGCGTGGGAGCCGCGCTCAGCCGCGAGATCAGCGAGGAGATCGGCGGCGAGGCGGACATCACCGGCCTGTTGCAGGTGCTGGACTCCGGGGCAGGTGGCGAGCGCCAGCATTTCTATCTTGGCCGGATCACGTCATGGGACTTCGCCGCGCGCACGGGGCCGGAGTTCAGCGAGCCGGGGCGCGGCACCTACCAGCTGGAGCAGATCCAGCTGACCGCCGCCGGGCTCGGCGCGATCGACCTCCAGCCCGCCGCGGTCGCCGGGCTGCTCCGCGACGCCATCGCAGCGGGCCGTGACCTATTCACGCTGCCGGATCTGCGATCCGTCTCAGAAGGGTGAGGCAGGGAAGCCTGTGTAGTTATCACCTGCACGGCCAACTATGACCGCATTCGCAGATATATGCGCTGAGCTGGTCAAACAGCATCCGGTTGCTGTCTGAGCCCAAGGGTTCGGCCGCGCGTCGGAAATGGCGGCGATATCGTTCGTGCTGGAGATGGGACCCTATATGGCAGAAATCTGCCATGTCATCTATACTTCTTCCATGGCGCTGAGCATCAAGAGTGACGAGGCGGACCAGCTCGCCAGGGAGCTGGCTGCGGAGACAGGCGAGACGCTGACCGAAGCCGTCGTGATCGCGCTCAGGGAGCGGCTCGACCGTGAGCACGCCAGGCACGCGGCCAGCATGAGGGCGCGCCTAGCGCGCCTGGCGGCCGATGTGGCGGCCCTGCCGGTTGCCGACAGCCGGGCGCCAGAGGAGATCATCGGCTACGACGACGCTGGCCTGCCGCGTTGACGCAGCCGGCGCGCGGGAGCCTTGTCGTCGATACCTCGGCAGCCGTAGCGGTCATCCTCGGCGAACCGGGGTGCGATGAGTTCGCGGTCCACCTAGAGAACGCCCTCGCCCGGCTCATGCCTGCCGCCATCCGTGTCGAGCTGGGTATCGTCATCGAGGCCAGGCTCTGGCCGGCCGGGCAAGACGTTGCCGACCGGTTCCTCCGTGACGCGAAGATCGACATCGTGCCCGTTGACGCAGACCTGGCCGCCCGGGCGATGAGCGGCTGGCGGCGATACGGCAAAGGGCATCATCCAGCCGGGCTTAATTTCGGTGACTGCTTCACATACGCGCTCGCCGAGCGAACCGGGCACCCCGTACTGTGCATCGGCGATGACTTCGCCGCGACCGATATTGCTGTGGTGCGCCCCCAGCCCAGGCCTGATCCAGCGTAGTCATGTCAGTCCGCAACAGGGTCTGTCCATGCGCCAACTGGCTGCACCCAGGTTGGCTGGGAGCCATGCCGACGAAGTGTGTCGTTATGTCATGCACGGCGGGCCGCCGTTGCATAGGCAGGTCCGGCCGCCTGCCTCGTAGGGGGTGTTGTGTTCGAAGTCGCACTGGGCGGCGGGCCGCTGGCAGGTCGGGGCGGTACAGGTGGCGTGCCGGACCTGGGACAGGGTGCCGGAGCGTGAGGCCCGGGTCGTGGCCGAGGGCCTCGTGCCGGTGGTCGCATTGGCCGGTGGTGATCGGTCCGAGCGGGATGATCAGGTCCCGCTGTCCGGGGATCCCGGTGGTCAGCCGCCAGGTACCGTACCCGCCGGGCGGGCCGTGCGCGGTGGCGGGGTTGAACGCGAATCCCGGGCGGCCGCTTTCCGTGGTCGTGCCGGGCGGGTCGTGGCCGCCTGGCGGCCCGGGTGGCCGGCCTCTGGCTGACTCCGCTGCGGGGCGGGCGGGTCCGGGCCGGCCGCAGCCGTGGCCGATCGCGTGCCCGTCGCCGTCGGTGACGGTCACGCACCAGGCGGTCCGCGGGTTGCGGGCGGCCGATCGGGCCAGATCCCGGGCCAGCGCGGGGTCGCCGGAGATCTTGGTGTGCCCGAACGCCGCACCCTGCTTGTTGTGCCCGTAAACCCGCCGCTGGATCGAGTCGATGTCCGTGAACGCCAGCTGGTCCGCGCCGGGCAGCAGTGGCGTTCTCCGCGCGCGCCCGGCCAGCAGGTTCCGGCTGACCTTCTCCAGCTGCCGGACATTGCCCCAGGTAAACGAGCGCAGGAACGAGCCCAGCGTGGACGGTGCCCGCACCCGGTCGAACACCGCGGGCAGCGCGCCGTGGCGCAGCAGGTCCATGTCATCGATCGAGTCGGCGCCCGCGGCCATCCCGGCGGCCAGGCAGCCGATCTTCACCTGGACCAGCGACGTGACCGCGTGATCGGCACACAAGATCGCGCCGACCAGCTCGAACGCGGCGTCCGGCCGCGCGGTCTGGCACTCATAAAGCCGGGCCCGGAACTGCCGCAGCGCCTGGTACGCCTGGTATCGCGCGACGGCGGCCGCGACCCGGGCGGGGTCCGGCGGCCGCGGCGCCATCCCGGCCCGGTTCACCGCCGTGAGGGCACCGGCCGTGCCGACAGCGCCCGGGATGGTTTGCGGCTGACCGCCCGATCGTGGCAGGGCACCGCCGGGCCGGCCCTCCAGCCTGCCCAGCCGGGCGCCGCCACCCCCGCGGCCCCCCGTAACCCCTTATCTCCTGATGCCGAACGAACGGTGGTACCACCGCCCGGGCACGAAAAAGCCGCGCGCGGGATCGTGCGACCCCGCGCGCGGCCATCGGGCCCTAAGGCCGGATCAGTGGTAGAACGAATAAGGGAAGGGGACCGGGCACCCCGCACCGTACTGGAAGAATCCCCACCACGGGTAGAACTGCGGGCACGCCGATCGCACGGCGTGTGCCAGCGACCAGGTGCCACTGCCGGCCTCGGAGCCCGTCTCAGACCACGTTCCGGAGACATTGCCCCGCCGGTCGATGTAGCCGCTGAAGGTCCGAGTTCCCTGGAAGCCGGTCGGATACCTGAAGCTGAACGTGACCTGGTTCCGGACGACCGTTCCGTGAATCGGCCCGGTTTGCTCGCCTGCCATCAGACCCGTATCGGTCAGCGATCCGCTGAGGCAGCTGCCCCGCTGGACGAAATGCACTGAGTACGTGTACGAACTGGTGCCGTAGCTGAGGTCGACCGTGTTGTAGGAGCCGTTGAAGTTCCACCGCTCGAGATGGCGCGGGCTGCAGTACGGGAAGAACGGCGACGAGCTGCTCGAGGTGGTGTGTGTGGTGGTGGTCGTGACGGCTGCGTTAGCCGGCCCCGCCCCCGTGAGGATCAAGGCCGCGATCGCCGGTCCGGCGAAGGCGCCCATGATCGCTGCTTTGGTAGCGAATCTCATAGAGTTCCCTCCGGTAAAGCCGCTTTCCGTGCTTCACTGGTGACTTCCGTCCCTGCCGTCACGTTCCACAGCGGAGGGAGAATAATTCTCCCGCGGGTTCACCGTTCCTCCGGTCTGCGGCGTCCAGGCCGGCGCTGCTGCGTATAACGAAAAACTCCGGCCCTGCCGTGCACCCGCGAATGTTTCGCAGGTGCAGCTGCCGGGGTCCGGAGCAACATCTGTCACGTTACCACACTTTGTTCACCGATTCCGCCTAGCAGCACGCGGGCCAGGGACCCGCGACGTCTTGCTTACAGCAGCAAACGGCGAGGCCGCGGGGCGGCCGGTGCAGCACGACGCGCTCCGGCCCTCTCCGTGGTCGGACGCCGGTATTGGGCGGCGGCGCCCTGTACGCGCGGGTCTGCGCGGGGGTAAAGTTAGGGTGCTGCTCCGGACCCTGGTGGACTGGTGCGGTTGCGGGATGCCGCGGCTGCGCTGCAAAAGGGATCCGGGGCTTTTTCATGCGCCGGACCGCCGCTGACCCAAGACTAAAGGAGCCCGCCATGGGCCTGGGCAAGAAGGCTAAGGCCAGAGCCAAGATCATGAAGGGCAAGGCCAGGAAGCACGCCGGCAAGGCCACCGGAGACAAGCGGCTCCGGGCTAAAGGGAAAGCCGGCGAGACCGTCGGCAAGCTCAAGCTCAAAGCAGAGAAAGCCAAGGACGCCCTCAAGCGCTGACCAGGCTTACCTGGGCCTTGCTCCCGGTGCTGCGCCGGGGTAACGGCAAAGGCGGCCCCCGCCCGCGCAGCAGGCACCGCAGCCCGATCCATCTGACCCCAGCGATATCTTCCCGCCGCCGCCCCTGGGACGGCGGCCCGCCGTCAGGAGCCCCCCGTGATCGTCCCCGGAATCAGCGGGAGATCCGGCGCGCGCCCAGATGCATCCAGCCAGACCCTTACCGCGTACCGCCGATAGGCCACGAACCCGGGAGCCGGCGATGAGCATCGTGCGGGTTGCGCCGGTGCCGGCCCGGGCCTGCCGCGAGTCACCGCCCGCCGGTGAGCCGGACCTGACCCGCCGGCCAGGCGCCGACGGCGACCCGCCGGCACTGGCGGACGACCTTCTCGGCGGTGAGCATGACCCGCCGGCCTGAGGCACGAGCCGGGACCGGTGAGGATCGTGTCCCGCATCCGTCACCGCGCGCCGCGCCGGCACCGGCCCGGCTGCGCCGGCAAGCCGGTGCGCCGTTTGGGCGCGCCGCGCGTTCCCCGCAGCCGCCCTGATCTTCTAGGAGCTTGCTCATGCTGTCATCAGATGCCGCGACGGGCCCCTTCGGCTGGATGTCGCGGGGCGCCTGCCAGAGGCAGGATCCGGAGTTGTTTTCCCGGTCGCGGCTTCTGGCGCTGCGCTGCACCAGATCAGCGCAGCCAAGGCAGTCTGCCGGGCCTGCGCCGTCCGTGCCGCATGCCTGGCCTTCGGCCTGCAGACCAGCCAGGACGGCATCTGGGGAGGAACCACTCCCGAAGAGCGCCGTGCCCTGCGCCAGGAAGCCCCGGCCCGGCACGACGGGCACCGTGCCGTTCACCAGGCCGTTGTCTAGTCCCGCCTGACCCTCCCGGAGGTAGTAGTGCGCATCGGAACTGTGCTGTTGGTCATCTGGCTCATCATCGGCGCTGTCGCGGCCGGCCAGCGCCATTACTTCACCAGCTCGCGCCCGAGCTGCGCCACGGCCAGCACGGTCATCGTGACGATTGCCGCGGGCCCTCTGAACTATGCCGGCGTGAACCCCAAGGTCTCGTGCAAGGCCTAGCAGCCGCCGCCCGTGTTGCGGCTGTGGTCGCGTGCCGCGGACGGGCCGGCGAGGGCTTCGGTGCCGTCGACGAACGCCTGGGCCAGGTCGGACAGGCGGCGGTTGCTGGCCCTGGCCTGGCCGCGCAGCAGGGTGAACGCCTGGTCCATGTCCACCCCGAGGCGCTCGGCAGTTTGCCCTTGGCCTGCTCGATGATGACCCGGCTGTTCAGCGCGGTCTGCAGCTGCTCATTCAGGGTGTCGCTGTGCCGCATGCTGCGCTCGTGCAGCAAGCTGATGGTGGCCACGTCGGCCAGTGCCTGGCCGACGCGGATGTCGGCGGGGGCCAGGGCGCCCGCATCGGCACCGAACAGGTTCAGCGCGCCGATGACCTGCTCGCGCAGCCGCATCGGCAGGGCCTGCACGGCGGCGAACCCGGCCTGGCGGGCAGCCGGCGCGAACCGCGGCCAGCGCTGCGCTGCATCGGCCAGGTCCGCGGCGGCGACGGGCCGGCCGGTCCGGAAGCAGTCCAGGCAGGGACCCTGATCGTTCTGCAGCTGGAACAGCTCGAGCAGCCGGGCGGCCTGGCTGGAGGCGGCCACCACGCGCAGCTCACCGCGCGGGTCAGCCAGCAGGAGCCCGGCGGCGGAGACGTCCAGCAGTTGCACGCTGCGGTCGGTCAGCAGGTGCAGGAAGTCGATCACGTCAAAGCCGGCCACCAGCGTGTCGGTCAGTTCGACGAACGTCGCCGACAGCAGCTCTCCGTCCATCTCCGCTCACTTTCGGGACAAGACGACATGATCCGCCGGGTGCGCGGCAAGCGGTGCGCGCACTGGCGATTGCGGAGGCTCTGCGGCCTCGCCATCGTCGGATAGGTGTGGTCACGACGCCGCCGTAGGCACCGCGCCATGATGCCACGGCCAAATCAGCTAACTGCCGGATATGAGCATAAGCATAGCCGTGTAACCGGACAAAAGCCGCCGCGTTGCCCCCGCCAGAGCGCCCGGTGAACATCCCGCACCGGGCCGGCCGCGGCTGCGGGGCAGCAGCCACCCTCACCTGTCCGGCCTGGCCTTCGCCGGTCATGGCGACTCCCCTCCCGGGGGCCCATGTTCCCGGCCCGCATGGCGGCGCGCGGCAGCACGGGCGCTCGCCGCGAGCACGACCGCGGCACTGGCGGTGTCTGCCATGTCCGGGCTCCCCGCGGACCGCGACGGCAACCTCAGCGTCGCATTCGCGGGTACTGCACCCGGCGCTGACTATGGGACCATGCCCTGCCTGAGCGGCAGGGCATGGTCCCGGCCAGCGGCTAGAAGTAGTGCCTGCGTCCGCCGACCGCGTGACCGGCCATCCCCAGGAGCGCCAGGGCCACGCCGATTATGACGACGACGATGCCGATCGTCCAGAGAATGGCGATCCCGGCGACGAAGCCGATAATCAGGAGAAGAATGCCGAGAATGATCACAGGGGGCTCCTAGCAGTTGGTAGCCGCCGTCCGGGACGGGGGCAGGGGACTATGGGGATGTTGATCTTCGGGACGATGCTCACGGTGGCCCTGCCTTCTGCTGGCTAGTCCGCGGCGGCGGATGCGCCGGCGGGGACATCACTGGCCGGGACATCGCTGGCGGGGACATCGGGGGCATGCCCGTTGACCGCTGGTCCGGCCGGGGCGTCAGCCTGCGCAGCGGCGGACCGGGGCCCGAACAGGTGCCACTTGCTGCGCTGGCCGTCGCCGGCATCTGCGCCGGGATCGCGGTTGCTGCCGGCCGGGCCGTTACCCGGCGTGCTGGCGGTGTAGTTCGGTTGTTCGTCGCGGGCCGTGTCGGCGCGGGCGGTCTCGCGCTGGCTGATCAGGTCGTCGCGGTCCTGGCTGGCGGCGGCGGTCTCGCGGCGGGACTGGGTCAGTCCGCGGCGGGCCTGGCGGCCGCGGCGGGAGGTGCGGCGCGCGCCGGCCAGCAGCAGGCTCAGCCCGAGCAGGCCAAGTGCCCCGATCACGATGCCGGACAGGAACAGCGTGCCGGTGGAGCCGGTCACGTGGTAGCCGAGCACCGCGAAGTGGCCGGTGAGCGGATGCCCGCTGCCGCTATTGGACAGCACGCCGGCCACGCCGACGACTACCGCCGCGACCAGGATGACGAGCCCGATAATAATCATGATGCCTTCCGGTGAGCTGAGTTAGTGACTGACGCAGGCGGACCCGGGCCGGCACGCGTGTGCCGGTTGCCGGAACACTGGCCGTGCTCAGCGGTGCGCGAACCGGCGGTAACTGCCGGACCGCCCGCTGACCAGGTGGAAGATGAGCAGCAGGACGGCTGCGCCGGCGATGGCGGTCAGCCAGGTGGACAGGTTGAAGAACCCGTGCAGGGTGTGGGTGTGGAACAGCTTGGTGGCGACCCAGCCGCCGCCCAGCGCCCCGGCGACGCCGATCACGCAGGTCAAGATGAGGCCCTGTGATCTTCCGCCGGTGACCATGCTGGCCAGCAGGCCCGAGCCCAGGCCCAGAACGATCCATGCGATGATGCTCATAACCGACTCCTTTAGTCAGTGATTAGGTGACGTACGCGGTGGTCGGTCATGCTGGGGAGATCGCGGTAGGGAGAACAGGTTCTCCCGGGGGTTCTCACCGTCCTTTGGACGTGGCGTCTTACCTTGCACCGTGCCGTATACAAGAAAAAAACTCCGGCCCTGCCGCTGCCCCCCGCCGAAATTCGCGGGTGCAGCTGCCGGGGTCCGGAGCAACACTTTTATAGTACCCCATATTCTCGCGCGTAAGGCATTCCGCGGCCAGCAGCAGGGCTTTTCGAGCTTGCGGAAGCAGGACACGGGCTCAGCTCCCACGGGCCGGCGCCGCTCCCCTGGATTTCTCAGCGATTTGCCGGCCGGGTCCTTCCCGCCGATCTGTCCTTCTCTTGAGGGTTCCAAGCCCTCCTGCCGGAGCAGCCGGGTCCGGTGGCGCGGGAATCTTCAAGTGTTCAGCGCGGGACAAGACCCGGCCTCCTCCGGCCAGGCTCGCCTGGTGGGGCCGTGCCGGCTGCGGGGCAAGCGCGGGTAGCGGTCCACGAAGACGAAGACGGCGGCCCCGATCGCAAGACCGGTCACAGCGACCAGCCACAGCGGCACGGCCCTGGCCAGGATGCCGCCGACTACGAAGGCGGCGAACAAGGCGACCGCGATCGCGTACGGAGTCATGGCCACCGGCCGCCGCTCGCCCGGCGCGGCAGGCACCTGATCGTGCGCGGCCGCCGACGCCGTGCGGCGGATCCTTGCCCAGCCGGAACTGCAGCTCGTCGGCCTGCTGTCGGCGACGTTCGTCGAGCTGACCGACACCATGGTCGCCGGCTTCGACGTGATCGATTTCCTGCACGTGCTGACCGACCGCACCGTGCAGCTGCTGGATGTCTCCGCCCCGGGCTGCTGCTGGCTGACCCGCGCGGTGAGCTGCGCGTGGCGGCCGCCTCCAGCGAAGCTGCCCGGCTGCTGGAGCTGTTCCAGCTGCAGAACGACCAGGCATCCCTGCCTGGACTGTTTCCGCGGCCGGCCCGTCGCCGCCCCGGACCTGGCCGCCGCTCGAGCCGCTGGCCGCGGTTCGCGCCCACCGCCGGCAGGCGGGGTTCGCCGCCGTGCAGGCCCTGCCGATGCGGCTGCGCGAGCAGGTCATCGGCGCGCTGAACCTGTTCCGCGCCGCCCCGGGATCCTTTCCCGCTGCGGACATCTGCGTCGGCCATCACAGGATTAGTCATCCTGGCCCTGTCCACGGCCGGCATGGCGACGCGCCGCATCCCGGGCGCACCCGTTCGGATCAGCGGGAACGGCCGAAGGTCCCTTCAGGCCATGGGGATCGCCAGCATCCGCTGCGGGCTTCCTCAAGCCCGGTCCCATGATCGAGGGGAACGACGAGCGGCTCGCGATGATCCGCCAGGCACCGGAGACCGAGGGCGGTCGGCGCGTAACCGCCGG
Organism: uncultured Actinomycetes bacterium; assembly: GCA_963789225.1. GTDB lineage: Bacteria > Actinomycetota > Actinomycetes > Streptosporangiales > Streptosporangiaceae > Palsa-504. Next base: position 112,536 of record CAWBKD010000023.1, on the reverse strand, counting down.
CCCCAGGCTCACGGGTGCCGACAATCCCGGTGGCGTCCGAACTCCGGTGTAAAAGGGACGGGCGTGGTTCCGGTTTCATGGTGACGTTATGCACCGACCGTCCAGCAGGAGGCTGACCCTGCCCCCGTTCACGGGAAAGGGGCTTACAGAAACGGGACGCGCCGGCCGTCCGCGATCACCCGGTGACTCCGGAACGGCCCGACGATCTGGTACTCGCTCGTGCTCGCCAGCCTTCCCGTTTCCGCTCATGCCGGTGCCCCAGGTTAGCCCGCGTAGCCTCCTGCGGATCTGCGTCCTCAAAGCGCCTCACCAGACGACCCCGGCCCGCACGGTCTGTCCGCCGACGCCGGTGTCACGGCCGGACTTATCCGCAAGGGCGGCGATGATCACCAGCCCGCTAGCGCAGCACCAGGCCCTCCGCCGCCATCACTGCCTCGTCCACGCTTGCGTAAACGGGGAACAGGTCCGTCATGAACGGCAGCTCGAGAACCCGCCGGGCTTTCCCCCGCGCCCCGGCGAGCACCAGGTCCCCGCCAGCTTCCAGGGCCTGTCCCCGTGCCCGGACCAGGACCCCGAGGACCGCGCAGTCAACGAAGTCCAGGCCGGACAGGTCGGCGACAACGTGAGGGTTCTGGGTAACGGCTCCGGTGAGCGCGTCCCGCAGGCATGCGGCGTCGGCAATGTCTAGTTCCCCGCAAAGCGTGACGATGACGTGATCATGGTGGTCGCAGATGGCTGGCCTGGTGCCAGGCATGGGCTCCCCCTCCTCATTACGAGGCGGGGTCCCGACCACGCTGTCAGGGTTAAGACTGTACTCCTGCAGCTAGCTGGTGACTACAGCAAGCGAGCGAAGGTAACGAGATCCTGGGGAGCCAAGTGGGGAACCAGCGCTGACAGTTTTCAGGCGATGCCTAGCCATCGTTAGCCGCCATCGGCGCAGTTAGACCCCGCCTCAGGTGACGTCGGGCTGTGGTCGGATGATCTGAGCTATGCGGCGGCGAGGATGGGGCGGGAGCGCCGCATCCAGCGCCCGGTGCGGGAGTCGAGGACGACGGGGTCCTGACGAGCCGTGATGACCGCGTTGTGCGTCGCGTATCCCACCCGGAGGACCATCTGGGGATATTCAGCGTAGGGCCACCGCCAGGGCAGCCGGCGCCCGTCGGAATCGCATCCGCCGCCAGACAGCGGCTGCAAGTGGCTATCCGCCTTCCGGCCGAGGAGTTCCAGGGGTCGTGGTCTGGCGCCCGGCCCGGGGCTTTCCGGGCTCTGGGGAGGCCTGCTGCGCAGGGACTGGGCGTCGTGCAGCTCGAGCGGCTGGGTCAAGAACGACGCTGACACTCCGTTATGCGTCGCGGTCAGCAAGGCGTGCTGGAGGGCCTGGCCGGCGCGCAGCCAGTCAAGCGGCCTGTCGCGGGTGGTTGACAGCACCATCAGCTGGGGACGGCGCTCGAAGCGCGGGGTCTCAGCCTTACCGCGGCCGTCTTGTTCACCAGGACCCTCCGTTACAGCTCCCTCCGTGCCGGGGCCAGCAGAGGGCCGGAAGTCCCGGATGGGCGGATAGCCTTTCCGCCGGCCGAGGTGCCGCCAGCGATGGGGATCTTCGCTGAACATGCCGGGCGGGCCGAAGGCGGCGGCTGGCACGCCGCTGTTGCCGTCGCTGCCGTTCGTCCACTGGTCGAGATCCGGCTGGTAGCCCTGGTCCCGCTGCTTGCGGGCGGCATCGTGCGCCTCGCGGAGCCATGTCCTGCCCTGCCGCGGGGCGAGCACCCGGAGCCAGCTCTCTTCCCCGGCGGCGGCCGTCTGCATGGCCACCAGGATGGGGGGAGGCGCGGGACGCCGGTCGTCGTATGGCCCGCGGTTGGTGTGACGTCGCGGGATCGCCTGGTAGAGTTCCTGTTCGCTGATGGTGGGCCGCTTCGTCCGGCCCGTCACGATTTCGACCGACGCGAGCACCGACTGGTCAGGACCGCCGGGGAGCAGCCACACCACGAGGTCGTGGCCGGTCATCCGGATGGCCAGCCGCAGGTTGTACAGGGCGGCACCGCAGCTGATGAACAGCTCGCGGCGCAGGAAAGGGGACACCGCGGGCATCCCGCTCCCGTTCATGGCGAGTTCGGCGTCGCGGCCGAACCTGGCGCAGAGGTCAATGCGGTCGTCGGCGACGATCCGGAACCACCAGGGCTGGGTGTTGTGGACGGACGGCGCCCGCTGGACGGATTCGAGCAGCCGGTAGACGCGCTCCTCATCGGCAAACGGCGTCAGCATCGGGCACCTCGGCTCTGATCTGGGGCCTCTGGCTGGGCTTCGCAGAGTGGCTCACGACATCGACCACCCCGTCGACGTCCCACGTCGGCGGGATCGTGACCCTGGATGAGATCACGGTGCTGGTCTTGTTCCGGCCTGCGCGTTCCGGCGAGGGTCGCGACGCGGTCCCGGCGACCTGCCGTCTCACCGTCAGCACGGCCAGGCCGCTGATCCGGTGCTCAGTCAGCAGGCGAGCGATCTGCTTGTACGGGGTGTTCCGATCGACGGTCACCACCGATGTCGTCATCACGCCCCTGACCCGGCGAGCCCGCCGGCCTGCAGGCTGCTGTCTGCCGGCCGGGTGCGCTCGGTGCGCGGCGGCCGGTGCCCTGCCTGTGGCAGGACGCCGTGTCGTCTGTCCCTTAGGACGTTCTTCGACGGTGTCCGGTACCCGGGTCACCTCGGAGCGGGCTGCCCGGAGGAGCCCCACGCCGGATCCGGGCGCGGTCAGGATCTTGTGGGGTCCCGGCCAGCTTCCGTCCGGCGGGACAGGTGATGACGGCTGGTAGTCGATGCTCATGGGTACCCCAGAGACTGCTGCAACAAGACGAGAGGGTCGGATGCGGCGGCTGCTTTCCCCGCTTCGATCCCGAATCTACACCAGTAATAAAAAACTAGCAATAGTTTTCTGGAATTAAAGAGCAAGTATGCCGCTTCGCGGTGCTGCCGTGGTGGACGAAAACTGGGTCCCTTGCGCCGCTGGCGTGTGGCGGGCCGTAGGCGGGCGGTGGCCTTTCCGGTGATGGGGTGGATACGAGCGGGATGGACAGAAGGTGCACAGTTGTGCTGCCATGCCGCCTGCCATCACCCGATGCCTATCGGCCGTAGATGCCGTGAATTAGATTGCCGCTGGAGCCCCCTGCGGTGGTACCACCTTGTGTAGCTGACCGTCGAAGGCTCACAGCGCTGCGCGGAAGGCCGCGCAGGAGATCAGGCGTGACGGCAACGACAGGCCAGGCACCGATGGGCGCCGCCGGTGTGACTGGTGCGCTCGGCATGCGGTCCCGGTCTGAGCGAGAGATGAGGAGGGGGATGGCCATGGCAGAAACGGCACGGTTCACCATCGGGGCCGAGGTCAGCTGCAGCGACGGGACCTGCGGACAGGTGCGCCGCGTGGTCGTCGACCCCGTCGCTGAGGCGGTCACCCATCTCGTGGTCGGGCCGGAGCACCCCCACGGGCTCGGCCGGCTTGTCGCGGTGGACCTCATCGACGCCACGGCAGACGAGATCCGGCTCCATTGCGCCCTGGCAGAGTTCGCCAGGCTCAGCTGGGCCAAACAGACGCACTTCCTGCCGAAAAGCGGAGTCTATTCCGGCTACGCCCCGGGACAGGTGTTCTCATGGCCCTACTACGGCGTGGGGGGGCGCCTGGGACCGTTCCACCTAGGGAATACCCAGCAGACCGTCACCTACCACTCCGTTCCCCTGGGCGAGGTGGAGATTCGCCGCGGCGAACCTGTCCACGCCACCGACGGCGACATCGGCCGGGTCCAGGGCCTGGTCATCGACCCGGGCAACCACCACGTGACCCATGTGCTCCTCCAGGAGGGCCACGTGTGGGGACGCAAGGAAGTAGCTATCCCGGTCAGCGCGGTGGCCAGCACCGGTGACGGCATCCAGCTCACGATCACCAAGCGGGAGGTGCGGGACCTGCCGCCGGTGGACATCGATCACCCCGACGGCAACACCGGCGGCCGGGAAGGAAGCGGATGAGCGGTCAGGACACCGGCTGGGCTCCCGGGTTCACCGGGCCGCAGCTGACGGCGACTACTCCGGGACGGAAGCGGGATGACCGGAAGCCGGCCCTCTACTGCCTTCTGCCTGTTGAGCGCATGGTCACGAGAGGAACCGTCCTGATCGCTAAGCACGGTTATCTCACGGCAACCCTGACAATGTCGCTCCGGACCTTGGTGACCCAGCCGAGTCACGCGAGGAACATCCTGATGAGCGTCTCTGACTGGCCTGGCCGCCGCACAGCCGCCCGGCTCGCTGCCGCACCAGATACCGGCCCTGCTGCGCGCCGCCTGCTACTCGCGGCCGCGGCGGCTCCCGGTGATCGCGGGCATGCTCGCGTGCGGATCGCAGGAGCCGCCGGATGAGCCTGCCCTACCGCCAGGAGCGGCTTCTGCGGCGTGCTGATCGTGCGCTCTGCCGGTCCGATCCTGACCTGGCGTCGATGCTGTCGATCTTCGCCCGGGTCACGGCAGATGAGAAGATGCCCGCCTGGGAACAGTTGCGACCTCAGCTGACCTGGCCCTGGCGCGTCCTGCTGTGGCCCGTGGCCGGCGCCGCCTTCCTGGTTGTCTTCGCCGCGGGCGGGGGATCTAGTGCCGGACGGCATGCAGCGCGGCCTCCAGGCGCTGTGCCCAGCGAGTTTCGGGAAACCCGGTGACGCCGGCGGCCGGGGCGAGCCTGCGCGCTGCTCACCGGAACCGGTCATGCCCATGACCGGCAGGTCGGAACCTCGGGGACAAGGGCACCACGCACGCCGACCCGCCCGCGCCAGCGCATGGCACGCCGGCGGATGCCGAGGCCACGGCGAAACCGGCCCCGTTCCACACCGGCACCGATCCCGGCGACCCGGTGTTCCACGACCGCAGCGATTGTCCCTGCGGGCAGGAGATCAGGCGCGACGGCAACGACGAGCCCGGCACCGATGGCCGCCGCCAGTGCGACTGGTGCGCCCGGCATCCCGTCAGCGCCTGACAGGACTAACAAGACTAAGAGGAAGAGGAAGACCATGGCAGGCACGGCGCAGTTCACGATCGGGGCCGAGGCCAGCTGCAGCGACGGGACCTGCGGCGAGGTGACACGTGTGATCGTCGACCCGGTCGCCGAGGCGGTCACCCATCTGGTGGTCGAGCCGGAGCACCGGCGAGACCCCGGCCGGCTCGTCCCGCTTGACCTCATCGACGCGACGGCAGGCCAGATCCAGCTCCGCTGCACCACGGCGGAGTTCGAGAAGCTCGACCCCGCTGAGGAAACCCAGTTCATACGGGGAACCGGCAGCTACGCCGGCTACGGCCCCGGCCAGGTGAGCTACTGGCCCTACTACGGCCTGGGCACGGGCGGCGTCGGCATGGGCGTCGGAATGGGCAGCATGGGCCTGGGCAGCATGGGCCTGGCCGGCGGGAGCCCCTCGCGGACCGTCACCTATGACAGCGTCCCTCCGGGGGAGGTGGACGTGCGCCGCGGCGACCACGTCCAGGCCACCGACGGCCACATCGGCCGGGTCCAGGGGCTGGTCATCGACCGCCGCAACGGCCACGTGACCCATGTGCTCCTGCAGGAGGGTCACCTGTGGGGCCGCCGGGAGGTAGCCATCCCGGTGCGCGGTGGCCAGCACCAGCGACGGCATCCAGCTCACGATCACCAAACACGAGGTGGAGGACCTGCCGCCCGTGGACGCCGGTCACCCCGGCGCCAGCGTCGGCGGCGGGCGGGGAAGCGGATGACCAGTCAGGACACTGACTGGGCTCCCGGGTTCGCCGGGCCGCTGCGCGTCAAGCCCGGCTCCACGGTGCAGCTGCCGGAGGACTTCGACCCAGGTGACCGGTGCGGGCTGCACAAGAAAAAAGACGGGGCGCGGCTCCTGCAGCGCGGCGCGGGACTGCTCACCGAATACCAGCGGCGGCTGGCCGCGCAGGATACCTGGGGTGTCCTGGTCGTCCTGCAGGCGATCGACGCGGGCGGCAAGGACGGCACGATCCGGCACGTGATGAGCGGCGTGAACCCGCAAGGAGTCACGGTGTCCAGTTTCAAGGCGCCGTCCGCGGAGGAACTGGGCCACGACTACCTGTGGCGGCACGCCCGCCGGCTGCCCGCCCGCGGGCAGATCGGCATCTTCAACAGATCCCATTACGAGGAGGTCCTCGTCGTGCGGGTGCACCCGCAGAACCTGGACCGCCAGAAGCTCGCCCTGCAGGCCAAGGGGCCCGGCGTGTGGAAGCGCCGGTACCGGGAGATCAACGACTGGGAGCACTACCTGGCGGACAACGGTATCCGGGTGGTCAAGCTGTTCCTCAACGTGTCCAAGGAGGAACAGCGGACCCGGTTCCTCCAGCGGATCGACCGGCCGCAGAAGAACTGGAAATTCTCCGCCGGCGACGCGCGGGAACGCCGGTACTGGGATGACTACCAGCGGGCCTACGCCGAGATGCTCACCCACACCAGCACCGAATGGGCTCCCTGGTACGTCCTGCCCGCCGACCACAAGTGGCTCACCCGGATCTGCGCCGCCGCGGTCATCGCCGCCACCCTGATCGAGATCGGCCCCCGCTACCCGGTCCTGGATGAAGCCGCCCGGCAGGAACTCCAGCGGGCCAAGGCCGAACTTGAGGCCGAGGCACCGCCCGGAGCCCCCGCCGACCCCGCCGCGGCGAAACCCGGCACGTGAAAAATGGAGGACTGACTCATGACGACAATAGATATAGATACTGCGGTGACGGGGCCGCTTTCCCCGGAACTTGCCCGCAGGATGAATGCGTACTGGCGGGCCGCGAACTACCTGTCGGTCGGCCAGATCTACCTGTATGACAATCCGCTGCTGAAACGGCCGCTGGAGCTGTCGGACGTGAAGCCGCTGGTGGTCGGGCACTGGGGCACCACACCGGGCCAGAATTTCATCTACGTGCACCTGAACCGGATCATCAAGAACTATGACCTGGACATGTTCTATGTCGCCGGTCCCGGGCACGGCGGCCCGGCGCTGGTCGGCAACACCTACCTGGAGGGCACCTACAGCGAGATCTACCCGGACGTCAGCCAGGACGAGGCCGGGCTGAAGAAACTGTTCACCCAGTTCTCCTTCCCCGGCGGGATCTCCAGCCACGTCGCGCCCACCACCCCGGGCTCGATCCACGAAGGCGGCGAGCTGGGCTACTCGCTCAGCCACGCGTTCGGGGCCGCGTTCGACAATCCCGGCCTGATCGTCGCCTGCGTGATCGGCGACGGCGAGGCCGAGACAGGCCCGCTGGCCACCTCCTGGCAGTCCACCAAGTTCCTCAACCCCATCAGCGACGGGGCCGTGCTGCCGATCCTGCACCTGAACGGCTACAAGATCAGCAACCCCACCGTCCTGGCCCGCATCGGGGATGAGGAACTGACCCAGTTCCTGCGCGGCTGCGGCTGGGAGCCCCTGTTCGTGGCAGGCGACGACCCGGACGAGATGCACCAGCTGATGGCCGGCACACTGGAGGAGGCCCTCGCCGGCATTCGGAAAATCCAGGGCGATGCGCGCGCCACCGGCGACACCACCCGGCGGCGCTGGCCGATGATCGTGCTGAAGTCACCCAAGGGCTGGACAGGGCCGAAGGTCGTCGACGGCCTGCAAGTCGAGGGCACCTTCCGAGCTCATCAAGTGCCGCTGCTGGTGGATTCCGATCATCCCGGGCACGTCGGGCAGCTGGAAAGCTGGATGAAGAGCTACCAGCCGGAAGAGGGGTGTTCGATGAAGTCGGCCGGCTGCGGCCCGAGCTCGCCGATCTCGCGCCCGAGGGGGACCGGCGGATGGGCGCCAACCCGCACGCCAATGGCGGCGTCCTGCTCCGCGACCTGCGCATGCCCGACTTCCGGGCCCACGCGGTCAACGTGCCCTCGCCCGGCGCCGTTGACGCCGGGGACACGCTCGTGCTCGGAAAGTTCCTCCGCGACGTGACCGAGCTGAACCAGGCGCAACGGAATTTCCGGGTCTTCGGTCCCGACGAGACCATCTCAAACCTGCTCGGCGCGGTCTTCGAGGTCACCAGCCGCCAGTGGGAGGCCCGGACCCAACCAAGCGACGAATTCCTCGCTCCCGATGGGCGGGTGCTGGACTCCATGCTCAGCGAGCACCAGTGCGAGGGCTGGCTGGAGGGCTACCTGCTGACCGGGCGGCACGGCCTGTTCAACTGCTACGAAGCTTTCATCCACATCGTCGACTCGATGTTCAACCAGCACGCCAAATGGCTCAAGGTCACCGCGCAGCTGCCCTGGCGGCGGAACATCGCCTCGCTGAACTACCTGCTCGCCTCCCACGTCTGGCAACAGGACCACAACGGCTTCACCCACCAGGACCCCGGGTTCCTCGACCACGTGGTCAACAAGAAAGCCGACATCGTCCGGGTATACCTGCCGCCCGACGCCAACTGCCTGCTGTCGGTCTTCGACCACTGCCTGCGCAGCCGCCACTACGTCAACGTCGTCGTCGCGGGCAAACGCGCTATGCCCCAGTGGCTGGACATGGAAGCCGCCGCGGTGCACTGCACCGAAGGGATCGGCATCTGGCCCTGGGCCGGCAACGACCAGGGCGCCGAGCCGGACGTCGTGATGGCCTGCTGCGGGGACACCCCGACCCTGGAGGTGCTGGCTGCCGTCTCCATCCTGCGCGAGCACCTGCCGGAGCTGAAGATCCGGGTGGTCAACGTCGTGGACCTGATGAAACTGCAGTCCGCCAGCGAGCACCCGCACGGGCTGAGCGACACCGATTACGACTCGCTGTTCACCAAGGACAAACACATCATCTTCGGCTTCCACGGGTACCCCCAGCTGATCCACCGGCTGACCTACCGCCGCGCGAACCGCAACCTGCACGTCCGCGGGTACAACGAAGAGGGCACCATCACCACGGCCTTCGACATGCGGGTGCAGAACCGCCTGGACCGCTACCACCTGGTCCAGGACGTGATCGACCGGCTCCCCCAGCTCGGCGCCACCGGCGACTACCTCAAGCAGATGATGCAGGACAAGCTCGTCGAGCACGGCCAGTACATCGACATCCACGGCCAGGACATGCCCGAAATCCGGAACTGGACCTGGGGCGGCGGCCCGGCATGACCGCCGGGGAGGTCCTGGCCACCGCGCGGGCGCTGGTGGCCGGCGACCAGGGACCGCCGACGATAGATGAGAGCAATCCGGCCTGCAACAAGCGCTCCGCCCGGGCGGGGATCGCAGACCGAGGACGCCCGGAGCGCCTGATGTTCGCTATGACACTGGCGTCGTCTCCGGCGCGCTGCTCTTCCTGCACACCAGCTTCGGTCCCATCTCCTCATTCCAAGGAGCTTGTCACCAGCTTCCTTCTGGTCGGCGCGGTGGCCGGGACCTTGGGCGCGGGCCGGCTGGCTGACCGGTGGGGCCGGCGTCCGGTGATCCTGCTCACCGCCGTGGTCTTCGTGGCCGACGTGCCCTGCCGGTCCTCCAGACCTGGCCAGGCATCCAGCGCTGTGCCGGCCGGCTCGCCCGGGCCGTCACGTGCTGACCTGAGGTGCATTTGCCGATAGAGTCATTATGCAATCGTTGCGGTAGGCAAGTAAAATTGGCGGGCGTGGCATGACTGAGGACGTGGCGGACGTGGCGGACGAGGCCGCGGTGGACGCGGTGCTGACGGCGAGCCGCACGCTGGTCGCGGTGGCCACCCAGTCGCTGGGCGCGGCCGCGGAGGACACCACCATCGCCCAGTACCGGGCCCTGGTGGTGCTCGCCTCCCGCGGGCCGCAGCGGATGACCGACCTCGCCGGGGCGCTGGATGTCACGCCGTCCACGGCCGGGCGGATGTGCGACCGGCTGCTGCGCAAGGGCCTGATCCGCCGGCACCGCGCCCGCGCCGACCGCCGCGCCGTGCAGGTGTCCATCACCGCCGCAGGCCGGCAGGTGGTGGACCAGGCGACCGCCCGGCGGCGGGCGCTGATCGCCGGCATCCTGGGCAGGCTCCCGGCCCGGCAGCAGTCGGCGGTGGCCGGCGCGCTGGCGGCGTTCGCCGCGGCGGCCGGGGAGATCCCCGACAGCCAGTGGCCGGCGGATCCCCCGCCAGCGCCGCCGCCGGCGGCGGCCAGGATGAAACGGGCGCCAGCGCGCTCCGGCAGCACACAGGGACGATCATGACCGGCGAGGCGGCGGCGGGCAGGCCGCCGGGAGCAGTGCCGTGGACCGGCAAGGCGAGCGGGTGGCTGCGGGGCACCCGGGCCGGGCTGCTGGTCATCGCCCTGGTGGTGGGCGCGGGATCAGGGCTGGGCGCGGTCGCGTTCCGGTACCTGATCTACTTCTTCACCTGGCTGGCCACCGGCCATGTCCAGTTCGGCCAGCAAGGACGCGTGGACAGCTCCCACCTGCCGTGGCTAGGGCCGGGGTTCTTCGTGGTGATCCCGGTCATCGGCGGGCTGGTCTACGGGCCGCTGATCTACCGGTACGCCCGTGAGGCCCGCGGCCACGGCGTGCCCGAGGTGATGATCGCCGTCGCCGAGGAAGGCGGCCGGATCCGGCCCCAGGTCGCCGCCGTGAAGTCGGTCGCCTCCGCCATCTGCATCGGGGTCGGCGGGTCGGTCGGCCGGGAGGGCCCGATCGTGCAGATCGGCTCCGCGCTGGCCTCCAGCCTGGGCCAGTGGGTCAAGATGCCGGAGAGCCGGCTGCGGATCCTGGTCGCCTGCGGCGCGGCCGGCGGGATCTCCGCCACGTTCAACGCGCCGATCACCGGGGTGTTCTTCGGGGTCGAGATCATCTTGCGGGAGTTCTCCGTCGAGGCGATCTTCACCGTGATGCTGTCGGCGATGGCCGCCGACCTGGTCAGCCGCCAGTTCCTGGGCAGCGCCCCGTTCCTGTCCGGGCTGCCGTCCGGCATCGCGCTGCACCACCTGAGCAGCTACCTGCTCATCGCGGCCCTGGCCGTGGTCGCGGCACTGGCCGGGCTGGCGTTCGCGAAGATCCTGTACGCGACCGAGGACCTGTGCGACAAGGTGTGGGGGAACCGCCCGGAATGGGCCCGGCCCGCGGCCGGCGGGATCGCGCTCGGGCTGCTGCTGCTCGCCCTCCCGCAGATGTACGGGGTCGGCTACCCGGTCCTGTACAAGGCCGTCGGCGGCAGCTACGCCCTGTGGTTCCTGATCATCCTGGCGGCCGGGAAGATCATCGCGTGCAGCCTGACCATCGGCATCGGCGGATCAGGCGGGGTGTTCGCCCCGTCGCTGTTCATCGGCGCCACCTCCGGCATGGCCTTCGGCGAGCTCGCCGGCCACCTGCTCGGCCCGGCCGCCGGGCAGCCCGCCCTGTACGCGGTCGTCGCGATGGGCGCGGTGTTCGCCTCCGCGGCGCGGGCGCCGCTGACATCGCTGGCCAGCGTCGTGGAGATGACCGGCGACTACACCCTCACCCTGCCGGTCATGCTCGCCGTCGCCATCGCCACCGCCACCTCGCGGGCGCTGAGCTACGGCACCATCTACACCACCAAGCTGCTGCGCCGCGGCACCGACATCGACCGCACCCCCTCTGCGGACCCGTTCGAGGACCTCACCGCCGCCGACGCCATGCACCCCTTCGCGGCGCCGCTCACCATCGCACCCCAGCCACCCGGCCTGCCAGGCCCGGACCGGGCGCCGCTGCCCGGCCCGGTCACCCATCGCCACCACCCCCAGGTGCTGTTCGCGAGTGAGTCCCTCACCCAGGCGCTGCGCCAGCTGGAGCTCTACGGCCACGACGGCCTGCCCGTGATCTCCGACGACGGACAGCACCTCCAAGGCTGGATCACCAGCCAGAACGTGCTGCAGGCGGTCGCCCGCCACATGCACACCACCCCGGCCGGCGCCGCGCAGGCACAGCCCCACCGTCCGCAGGATGATCTCCGCGAGGCGCCGACCCCGCTGCGCGGCTACCAGATCCTGGAGATCACCATCCCCGCCGGCTCGCCCGCCGCCGGCCAGACACTCGGCGGCACCAGCTGGCCGCCCGGCTGGGTCCCGGTCTCGGTCCTGGACAACCACACCCTCCGCGACCCCGACCCCGGCATCACCCTCGCCCCCGGCGACCGGATCAACCTGCTCGCCCGCGAACCACGCAGCCCGGAACCATCACACCCGCGCGGCGAGACGGCCAGCCAGCCACACGGCAACCCCCCAGATGCGCGGCCTGCCCGGGAGGGCCCCGCTCCGGCACCCAGCGAACAACCCTGACGGGCCCGGAACCCGGCGTCAAGGTCATACTGCCGGAGAACCTGATCCAGGTGATCAGTGGTGGGTAATCATCGAGAAGGAGCCGCCAAAGGCCCGCGCCCGGCTGTTCCACGTGCGCTACACGCTGCGCGGCGCCTCGTACCTGCTGCACCGGATCGGGTTCAGCCCGCAGGTCCGCGCGCGCCGGGCCGCCGAGCGCGACGAGGCAGCGATCGCCGCGTGGCGGGCGGAGACCTGGGCGAAGGTACGAGGCTAGCGGCGGCGACCGGGGCGTGGATCTGCTTTGAGGACGAGGCCGGGCAGGCCCTGCGCCCGCCGAAGGCCCGCACCTGGGCCCGCCGCGGGCACACTCCGGTGGTCACCGTGTCCGGCAAGGGCTCCGGGCGGGTCTCGGTCGCGGGCCTGGTCTGCCTCAAGCCCGGCGCGCGGGGTCACCTGTTCTACCGGATGCGCGTCCACCGCGGGCGCAAGGGCGAGCGCCGGAGCATGTCCGAAGCCGATTACGCCGGCCTGATCGCCGCCGCGCACCACCAGTTGCAGGCCCCGCTGATTATCATCTGGGATAACCTGAACACCCACGTCAGCGCGGTAATGCGGAAGTTCACCGGGGCGCACCCGGACTGGCTGACCGTCATCCAGCTGCCCTCTTACGCCCCCGATCTGAACCCGTGCGAGGGCGTGTGGGCAAACATGAAAAACGGCCTGGGCAACCTCGCCGCCTGCACCGCCGGCCAGCTGACCGCCATCGTCAGGACCCGGCTCAAGCGCATCCAGTACCGGCCCGCACTCATTAACGGATTCCTCGGCCAGACCGGGCTCACCCTGGAGCCCGGACCGCCGTGAAGATCAGACCCGAGTTGGGCCACGTTAGTGCGCGAGTCAGCTGAGCTGGGGCTGATGATCGCTTCGAGTGCTCGGCGCAGGCCGCCGGGCAGGAGATGGCGGCAGTGATGGTGCTGGTTGCCGGAATCCGGCCAGTGTCATCGTCACTGTCCAGGTACGGTCCCTGACATGGATACCGAACGCGCGCAGCGCCAGCTCCGGCTGATCGCCGGTACTGTCGCGATGTCCGAGCGGCTCGGCGTCCGGATCTGGCTGCGCGGCGGCTGGGCGATGGACTTTTTCCTCGGCCAGGTGACACGCGATCATGTCGATATCGACTGGGAGGCCTGGATCGATGACGCGCCGGCCATTACGGCAGCCCTGCACGCGGACGGGTACCAGACAATCACAGGGCCGCCGCCGGATCAGCAGCTCGACGTGGCCAAGGATGGCGAGGAAATGAGCTTCGGCTGGCTCGCCCGCGGACCTGACGGGAAGGTCACGGTGGCTGGTGGCCCGTATGCGGGTGAGCCGTGGCCCGACGGCATGCTGGACTGGCCGCCGGGGCGGATCGGGCCCGTGCAGTGCCCGATCATCAGCCCGCACGTCCAGATCGAGAGCAAGGAAATGATGCCCATCTGGGTGCCTGGCCGCCCTCGGCGCCAGAAAGACGCTGAGGACATCGCACGCCTGCGCCAGGCGCTGCAATCGCGCCAGCCCTAGACCACGGCACGCCGGGCAATGCGCGGGCCGCACCGGGCGGGCAACCGGGGCAATGCGGGCGGCGCGGGTGGCGTGCGGCGATCGGAGCGGACTGCGCCCGGACCGCGGGTGGCTTGCGCCGCAAGAGCACGGTGTCCACCACCACCGCGACAATGCTGACGATGGCCAGGGCGCCGAGCACGATGACGATAACCGTGAACCACACCGGGGCAGGTGCCCCCTGCGACTTCGCGTTCAGGTAGATAGCGTAGGCCAGCAGGAACGCCAGCAAACTGATAACGGCCGCCCGGTCCCAGCCCTGGCGACGGTGCAACAATCGCACGGTGGCGGCCACCTCCGGGTCGCCGACGGGGGCGCCTGGCTGTGACGTGAAACTCGCACGCCAACATTAGATCCGCCCGGCAGCGGCATCCAGGGCATCCCCAGCGACGACCAGCCATCGACCGCCGCGACCGTGCTGTCCGCCTCATGCACGCAGATTGCGTACGGAACAGCGGACCAGTGCTGTTAAACCGGGACGAGCTCCACGTGAATCTCGGCTGCTTCCGCAAGTGCGCGCAGGTCGTCGGGATCAGAAGTGAGAATGTCGTCGCCGTCGGCGGCGAGGCAAACCACAGTAGCGTCAATGGCGTCGGAATGGCCACTGCGGGCGAGCAGCATCCCGGCTCGCCGTCCCAGCCTGTCATCGACGGGAGCGACGTCGGTACCGGCCAGGAGCCGGGCCAGGGGCGCCTGCCGTCCGCTACCGCCGCGCCAGACCTGGGCGACCACGCCGCCGCTGGTGATGGGCGGGCGTCCGGCGAGACGTTCGCGCTTGACCAGCGCTACGACGTCACGGCTGCCGCGTTCGACGGCAACGAATGCTCCTGCGTCCAGCACGAGCATCAGGCCGCACCCCGGCCGGGCCGCGCTGGCCCGGCTGAACGCTGTTCCGGGGTGCCTCTGACCACGATGGCTCGTTCGCGTGCCCGCCGGGCGGCGTCCCGCATCTCTTCCTCGGTGATTTCCCCGTGCTCAGCCTCGTAGGCGGCCAGGAACTCATCCAGGGCCTGCAACCGCCGGTCGTGATCGGCCTTCAGCCGAAGGGCGTCATTGACCCAGGCGCTCAGGCTTTCGGCGTGGCCTCCGGTGACAGCCTTTTGTGCCACAGCCACCAGCTCTGCATCTACCGAGGCTGAGAGCCGCCGCTTCGTAGTCATATATTCATGCTACATTCCGCCCACGAATGTGGGAACACTGTGCCTGTCTGGCCTGCCTGCTGTGGAGCCTGACCCGCATGCGCATGCGAGTACGTCGTCAGTTCCTTCACGGAACGCATCCGCTCATGCCGTGGACAGAGCGCGCTGAGCTGCCATCGCCTGTGCGCTTTCAGACCTGGGTGTTCTGCTCAGGTGTTCGAGGCTGACTGTGGGCTCGGGGGGCCTAGCGCTGCTGGCAAAGGTCCTGTCGCAGGTGTCCTGCCTGTCGTACCGCTGTGCTACCGTGGGGTCATGGCCGTCCGGAAGAAGCGCTCCATCTCCATCCCGCCCGAACTCGATGCCGAGATCGCCGCGGCCGCTGAGGCTGCCGGGATGAGCTACAGTGCCTGGGTCGCCCAGACCGCGCGGAAGGAATTCGTCATCCGGGCCGGCCTGGAAGCGGTCAGCCAGTATGAAGCCGAGCACGGCCCGTTCACCCCGGACGAGATCGCCGAGGCCGACGAGTGGGCTGCCCGGGTCACCCAGCCTGCTCCCACCCGGCGGTCGGCGTGACGGGCGTCACGTATGACTCCGAGGCGCTGATTGCCGCCGAGCGCGGTGAGCGGCCGATGTGGGCCCGCCATCGTGCCTTGCTGCTCCGCCGCGTCGTGCCGATCGTCCCCGCCCCGGTCGTGGCCCAGTGCTGGCGAGGCACGCCCCGCCAGGCGCAGCTCGCCCGGCTGCTAGCCGGGTGCGAGGTCGAAGTTCTCGATGACAGCAGGGCCAAGGCCACCGGAACCCTCGCCGGGCGCGCTCGCACCACCGACATCGTTGACGCCAGCGTCGTCGAAGGCGCCCTCCGGCGCGGCGACCTCATCGTCAGCTCCGACGAAGGCGACCTAGCGGCCATCGCCGCGGCCGTAAGCCGCCACGTTGACATTGCCCACCCGTAACGCCCGGTCCGGTACGTTGATCTGCTGGGTACCGGGGTCGGCTGATGCTCCGCTCTGGTAACGATTTGGTGTATTTGCTCGGGGATCCGGGTCGATGGGGCCAATCCCTCCAATTTCGCCCGGCTGGCGACGTCCGGATCTGCCGAAATGAGGTCGTCGCCGCCGCCCGCGTTTATGCACAGCCACGCATAATCTTCCAAAATTGAGGCGGGCGGGCGGACCGTCGCAGCGGCAAATTGCTGCGCCACCTATTCGTATAGGTGAATAGAACGGAAGCCCCAGGTGTTATGGCCGGGCGATGTGGATCCCGGTGCTGTGGTCGAAGCGCTCGTGATGCTGGCGGAGTAGATCGATACCGTAGTCGCCGCCGTTTGGCGTGCGGATGATGGTGTGAATGTGATTGCGCGATGGCACGACATTGTTGAACGCGACGCCCGGATGGTGATCGAACTCGATGAGCACGACCGGGCTCTGGACCCGGTAGTAGAAGGGGCCATCATCGGCGACCGCGCCCATCCAGGCGAAATAGGTCTCGTCCAGATGCTGATCCACCTCGGACATCTTCACCCCGGAGTGGCCCTCGCACGTCCAGCCGACATAGACGGCGACCAGAGCCCGCAGGCACCGGCGCTGGATACCGGTCAGGTCAGCGGCGCAGACACCCGCATAAGCAACCACAGCGTTGTCCCGGAACGCACCGGCCTGCATCCGGCCGTCGAGGAAGTCCTGCAACTCCGGGGGGAGGTCATCGGGATAGATCGACGGTCGCAGGACAGCCTGGACCGCCTGCCGGTCATCAAGGGAGCGGATGAGCTCCAGGCCAGCCCGCTCCTCCGCGGTGAAGACCATCGTGCCGGCCAGCGGACCATCGAACACCTGACACGGTTCTGAGCCCATGAAACCGGGTGTCAGCAGGAACTGGTCACCGATGACGGTGCCATTGAGGCACAGGTGGTGGCCGTCGATCTGCCACGCCCACGGCCGCTCGGCGCTGGGCTCACCATAGAAGGACAGGAAGTACGGCCACTCGCCGAAGTCGTCACCGAATCCTGTCACCTCGGCCAGGAGGCGGTTCAGCCGCATGATGTCGCGGGCCTGAGCAAAGCCCCGAGCCGACAAGCTGGCCTCGAGCAGCCGCAGTCCGAGCTGACGGGTCGCGGGCGGCAGATCCTCCAGCATCACGCCGTGGCGGAACACGAACGGGTGGATATTCAACCACATCCGACGCTCCTCAGCGTCGAGGGGAAACACGGCCCGCTGGCGCTGCTCAGCGCTGAGCGCACCCAGGAACTCGCTCGCAGCCTGAGTGATCGGCGCCGTGCTCACACCGGTCGACCGGAGGGGGAACAGCCCAGCTCGCACGGTGCCGTCCGAGGTCAGACCCTGCAGCGGCTGCTGGACGGCACCGGCCCGTTCACCGACGAGCGCCTCTATTGGCGGCGGGAACTCAACCTTCTTCCGCGCCGAAAAGGAGGGAAGCTGGCCCACGCCGAAATCCGTCCAGTGTTCCATGGCCCGCCCCCCATGTTCACAGCAGTCCGCCCTGCCTGCGGTCACCCTAACATGGTCGCAGCGCTCGACGCTTCGCTCACGAATCCGGAGCCGACGTCTTCTCCCCGGACCCGCGACCACACGGGCCGGGACGGACCACCCAACCGCTCACAGCGGAAGTTACCAGCAGTTCCGGGGTCCCGGCCGATCGCCGCTGCCCGCCGTCCGATACCGGCACGTACCTGGCGCGCCATAATGCCGGCGGCCTTCCTGGCCATGGTGCTCGAGGACGCACCAGCGACGGCTCCCAGAAGACCACGTTGCGGGAGGCGTGAGCCACTGGCGGAGACCATAGGCGGGTCGGAGCGAGGTTAACCTGAGGGCCTCTTTCGTGTCGCTGGCCGCCCTTAGCAGTGCCGGTTATGGCCCAATGTACGATCAGCCTAGCCGCATATTTATACATCGTCGCGCTTGAGGTGAACGTCCTCAACTGCCGCCGACCGCGGGCCCTTCGCGGAAGACACCTGTCCTGTCTCATCCAGACCGAGGCAAGGAACGCCAACGTGAGGCATCCGGGTCCGGCGTCTCGCCAAGATGAGGCACCGGCCCTCTGAACTGGTGAGACAGCACAGAGGGTGCATCGATTTGCCTCATGATTGGCGAGACGACCGATTGTCCCGTGTCAGCGGACTTTCCTCTTTGCCAATGAAGATTGCGCAGCGCCCGTGGCCTGCGGTTTCGTCGGCTGTCGCCCCGTCCTACGGCGATGTCGCATGACATCGAAGATTCCTCATCGCAGGCCAGCGACCTGGACCGAGCAATCTACGTTGTCACGGGACACCGATGCCCCCAATCGTCTCAAGTACTTGAGGCATCGCAGCTCAGCGCGATGCCCGTGCCTCATGATCAACGAGACAGGACATCACCAAGCTGGACGCAGCCAACGAGCGCGTATCGCATTACAGTTTGCTGGGTGGCAGGTGATCAGGCTGGGCGGGTGGACAGCTGGATCTGGTCGGTGCGGTTGACCAGGACCCGGTTGGCCGCGTCTGGTGCCTGCCGGGCCGGGCATGTCAGGGTCAACGGGGTACGGGTCAAGCCTGCGCATGCCGTACGGGCCGGTGATGAGGTGCGGCTGCGCTACGAAGGACGCGAGCGCGTCGTGGTCGTCCAGCGGGTCATCACCAAGCGTGTCGGGGCATCTGTTGCCGCCGGGTGCTATATCGACAATAGCCCTCCCCCTCCGCCCCGCGAGGAGGCTGTCGCGGTGGCTGCCCGCGACCGCGGCACGGGCCGTCCGACCAAGCGCGAGCGCCGCAGTATCGAGAAGTTGCTCGGGCGGCCGACCCGCTGAGCCGGTTTCCGGGTGCGCTGCGAAGACCGGACTGCGGTGCCCGGGACAGCTGCCCGCTTCTGCCGCGAGTCACGCGCGGTCGTCGGGGGGGCGGTCTTAACTGTGGCGGTGAGGTCCCGCGGACTGATCCAGGTCCTGCCAGAAGAGGCCCGGGGTGCGCCCGCTGGCGGTGACGCGGCTTGGTGTACCGTCGGCGGCATTACGGGCCAGGACAAGGGAGGGCAGTGATGACCGCACCGCTGCAGGTGATCGCCTTGAGCTTCAGCCGCGACGCAGGTGCCGAGGACAGGATCCTGGCCGAGGTCGATCGCCTGCGCGGCCGGGGAGTTCTTCGCCTGCTCGACATGGTTTTCGTTGCCAAAAGCCAGGACGGCACCATCGAGCGGCTGACCATCGGTGATGACGAGGACTTCGGCTCGCTGCTGGCGGCCGTGGTTCCCGTCGCGGACGGCGGTCCGGCCGTGCCGGTCCCAGCTGACGGTCTGGCGGCCTTTGACCCGGCCGGTGCGCGGGCTCTGGCCGATTCTCTGGAGCCAGGGACCGCCCTGGCCTTCCTGCTCATCGAGCACTACTGGGCCGCCCCGCTGTTTGACGCCATCGCCGAGACCGGCGGCACGCTGATCGGCGAGGGCTTCCTGACCGCCGAGACCGGGCTAGTGGTGGGCGCCGAGGTCGCCGCCATGGAGGAGGCAGCTGAGCTGATCGCCCAGGCCCAGGCCGACGAGGCCGCCGCCTTGCTCGCGGCGGCTGCGGCCCAGGCTGAGGCGGCCCAGGCAGTGGCCGAGTCGCAGCAGATCCAGTCGGCCGCTGCCGCCGGCGCCGTCCGGGCGCTGATCACCGCCGGGCTGGTAGAAGAGGCGGCCGCCCACGAGGCGGTCATGGCGCTGACCGCCGCCGGCCTGCTCGTGGCCGCCGCCGGCCAGGCCGCCGCCGACGCCGTAGCCGACGACGCCGCCACCGTAGAAGCCGCCGACGAGGTGGCCGCCGGGTCCGTAGCGGAGTCCCTCATCACCACTGCCGCCGCCGACGAGATAGCCGCCGAAGCGACCAGCCAAGCCGGGGCACGAGTCAGGGCGGCGTCGATCACCAAGGCCGAGGCCCAGGTCCTGCGGTACCTCCCCACACCACTGCCCTTCTCCGTCATCGCCGGCAAGCTGGGCATCTCCCGGTCCGCAGCCAAGGAACGAGCGGAACGCCTGTATAACAGGCTCGGCGTCCACAGCCGCGACGAGGCGGTTAGCCAGGCCCGCGCCCTGGGCCTCATCCGCACCAGGTAATCGGGGCTCAGATGCTCCGCTGTTACCGTCGTGATCAGTGACCGCGATCAGCCAATCCCGGCCTCGTCAGTTTGTCGTCACCGTCCATCGCTGACCGCCGGATCCCGATGCCACGCATAGCGAATATCTCCTTAATGCCGGGCACCGTCCAACGCTGCGCGCGGTCGCAAACACAACGCGGAGAGCAGACGGCAACTACCGAATTGATGCGCTGACCGTGCGTACTCATCTGACACGGACAGGGCGCTGATGCTGACCGTCATAATCTCGGCCTACCGCGTCAGCGACGTTTCCGCGTTGTGAACGATTTCACAAGCCGTCTCCGCGGAAACGCGGCGCCGGGAATCTGCGGGGACGGGCAGCACCATGCACGCTTTGGGGGTGGCGGGTGCGGCCCGGAGCGGTGCGACAAGGGGTCGCGCTGCGCCACGCCCCGCCGTACCGGCTGGCCGGGCCATGACCCAGGTGATGACCGCCCCCGGCTCAGCCTGCTCGGCATCGCTGGCCTGCTGCCCGCCCCGAGCCCGGGTAACCGCCATCTGCCATCGGAGGCCGGCCGGCAGGTAACTTGGCCTAGTACCACTGCGCCGTCCTCGCCCGGCGTCCGGCCTGCCGGCTAGCTTCTCTTAAACGGATGATATATTTCATCTATGCGTAGTGAGGCTCCGGCGCTCCTGCCGATTCTGCGCTCCCGGCACCTCGCCGAGGTGCTGACCCTTCTCCTGCTGCGCCCAGACAGCGAGTACAGCCTCAGCGAGCTCGCCGTCACGCTGGGCCTGCCGCTGACTACGGTGCAACGCGAGGCAGTCCGGCTCGCCGGGGCCGGGCTGATCCGGGAACGCCGGGTGGGACGAGCCAGGCTGGTCTCCGCAGACCCAGCCGGCCGCTACACCCGGCCGCTGTCGGAACTGCTCACCCTGGCGTTCGGGCCGCACCTGGTCATCGGCGAGGAGTTCGGCTCACTCGACGCGATCGCCGTGGCGATCTACGGCTCGTGGGCAGCACGCTATGAGGGCATCCCCGGACGCCCGCCGCACGATATCGACGTCCTGGTCATCGGCGAGGTGGCACGCCGCGACCTGTATGAAGCGGCCGAGCGCGCCGAGCAGCGCCTCAGATTGCCAGTCAACCCCGTCCTATGCTCCCGATCCCGCTGGATCGCGGCCGCGGACCCGCTGATCCAGCAGATCCGCTCGGCTCCCCTCGTCTGGGTCACCGGGGAACCACCAGGCGAGGAGGGCGGCTGATGCGGTGGGGCGCCGGAGAGGCTGATATCGAGCAGCTACTCGCGGAACGACACCTAGAACGCGTGCAGGGCGCGCAGGCCGACGGCGGATCATGGCTGGACAGGGCACGGCAAGCCCTGGATGCGGCACGCCTGATCGCGGACGCGGCACCCGACAGCAGCATCATCCTCGCTTATGATGCCGCCCGGCAGGCCTGCGTCGCCCTGCTGGCCCAGCAGGGCCTGCGCCCCACCACAGCCGGCGGCCACAAGGCCGTTGACGATGCGATCCGCGCCCAGTTCGGCGCCAGCTTGCGAGCCTTCGGAGGGCTGCGCCGCCGGCGCAACGAACTGGAATACCCGGACTACCCGACCGAGAAAGCCAGCGCCGGCGAGGCCGCTGAAGCACTGCAGACTGCCAGCGAGATCATCGACGCCGCCGCCCGGTTCCTCCCGAACCTCGGATTCTTCTGAACCGCTGACACACCGGCGCGATCAGAACCAGCCCCTTATCTCCCACGCCGCTGCCCTGGGACGACCTCCGCCGGCTGCGCGAGACGCACGAGCGCATCTCAGCCGTTCTCGCTTGCCTTTTGCCCCAGCGCTAACTTCGGGCGCAGACTCCAGATCCGGCGGGCACGCGCCCGCGGCCGGCCAGTACCCGCACTCCGCGCTCGGCTGCTCATCGAACCCTGCCGGAGATTCGCCCGCAGTCCGGCCCGGCGTGGGGTCCAGGCTGGCCAGCACCCGCGCCAGTTCCGCCGCCTGATCCGGGAGCACGGCACCGTCTTGCAGCAGAGCCAGGATCCTGGCCCGGGCGTGGCGGAGGTCGGCTGGCTCTGGGTGCAGCCCGGCGAGCACGCCGGCCAGCCACGCGATCACTGCGGTGCCGGTGGCACAGGCCAGCAGGGCCAGGACCGCGGCCCGGTCCTGGCTGAGCGCGCTCGCCCCCGGGTCCAGCTCGGCCAGCAGCCGTGCCAGCCTAACCGCCTCCGGGAGAGTTTGCTGGGCCAGTTCATCCAGCACCCTGGCCCGGGCCCGCCCAAGGTCGCCAGGCTCCGGGGCCAGCCACGTGCGGGCAGGCGGGACGTTATCGAACGCGGGGGACAGCCAGCGTCACGGTGACACAATGACCGGTATGCCGACTCCCCGCGGCGAGGACCGTGCCGAACCTGCAGCCGGGCTGCCCGAGTCCACCGAAAGCTCAGCGGCCGGCGGCTCACCCGGGACGCAAGGCATGCCCGTCGCCACGCGCTCCATCTGGGTCCTCGAGGACGTGCAGGACTGGGTCACGGTCGCCGTGGGGATCGTCTTGGTCTTGCTGGCTGCCACGCTACTGATCGCCGGGATCGTCGATTTCCTCGATGGGTCCTCTGGGCCGATCTCGGCCGGCGCCCCGATCCTGCTCGACCGCGTCCTGCTGGTATTGATCCTGGTCGAGATCGTCTACACGGTCGTGCTGTCCTTGCGCGCGCACCGTCTGGTCGCTCAGCCGTTCATCGTCGTCGGGCTGATCGCGGTCGTCCGGCGCATCCTGTTCGTGCTGACTCCCGGCAGCCAGAACACGGTCAGCACGTCGGAACTGGCGCTGCTCATCGCGATGGTGGCCGTATTCGTGGCCGGGCTTGTCGTGGTCAGCCGCTTCGAGAAAGGCGATAACTGAACGGGATACCTGACCGCGCAGCGGCCTCAGGCCTGCGGCCAGCCGATGATGGATTGAGGATCGGTCCGGCGGTGATGCCGGCCAGCAGTGTGACGCTGAGCGACGGGCACGGCCGGGAGAACGCGCGCCGGCCCGTTCTGCGCGGGCTCGGAGGGCTCGGCGGTTGCCCGCCAGGGCACGCAGATAGCGTTGATCCGGGTTGCCTGCACCGGGCCACGTGCGGGGTTAGTGGTGTCGGTCGCGTCCTTTAGGTAAGGGCCAGCGCTATCGCCAGGGCCTGGTTCACGCCACGCATGGAGGCCGGCGACAAGGTGCCGAGGTATTCGCCGAGCTCGTCCTTGCCCAGCTGCTCGATGCAGTCGGCGTTGGCGTATCCGGCGAGCGGGTCGGCCGGGGAGAGCTTGACCCAGGTCGGCAGGTCGCGCGCCGTGGTGGTGAGCCTGATCGCGATGATGTCATCGAGCAGGCGGTTGCGCGCGTTGTTGGATACCACCAGCCATGGCTTGAGGCCGTAGCCGAGGTCGCAGCGGTAGACCTGGCCTCGTTGCGGGCTGGCGGTCACGTGAGCGTGTCGCGCTCTTGCCGGGCGTGGCGGCGCGCGCGCAGCACGGCGGCTTCCTCGGCCGACTCGTACGGGTAGTGCGGGTTGTCGGCGACCGCGGCGGCGTACCCGGCTTCCAGCTTGTCGGCCTGGAGTTGCCGCCACGCACTGTGAATGGCGTCCTGGATGGCAGCGGACCGGCTCGGGTAGTGCCCGGCGAGTTCGGCGAGCTCGCGGGACGTCTCCTCGTCGAGCCGGACTGTCATCGCGTTTGTCATACTCATACGATACCACGTCAGTCATACATGTACGTGCCGCCGCACTCAGCGATGAGGCCAGCCAGCCCGCCGGGCCGGGCACACAGAACTGACGCATATGCGCATGGCCAGGCAGGAGGGGAAGCCGACACCGAGCCACGCGTAATCGGCCGCGTGCATTGCCCTGACCGTAGTGCTCCGACGCCGGTCACTGATAGTGGCGATGACCGGCCGATCTTGGGCCACGGTAACGGGTTCGCCAAGCTGCTAAGGCGTGGGGGTGGGTGACGAGGCAAACGTTCAGCTCGAGCGCGCCAGCGACCCATCCGCCGAGCCGGAGCACGAATCAGACCGCGATGAGCAAGATGCCGAGCGCGGCGATCGCGAGCCCAGCGCGCTGCAACCAGCGCAGCCGCTCACCGAGCACCACCCTGGCCAGCAGCACGGTCACCCCAGGGTAGAGCGACGCCATCACGACGGCGAGGCCGAACATCCCCGTCCCGGTGGCCGCCACGTAACAGATGTTCGCAATGACATCGATCACGCCCGCGAACGCAGCCGCCAGGAGGAGCCTGCCGTCCACGCCGCGCGCCCCAGGCCGCGCCTGAGCACCAAAGCGGCGGCCAGGACGGCCACCAGCTCGCCGATCCGCCCGGCCGCCACCGGCCACACCGCACCAGACTGCCAAGTGCGCCGGGGACGCTTCGCCCGACCCGACCGCCTCGCGCAGCGCGTCGAGGAACGCCTGCTGCAGGCCGGGTTCCCGGTCGGCATGCTGGGCCAGCAGCCACGCCGCCTGCGCACCGTCATCGCCGACCAGCGTCCGCCCGGGCCACCCGCGGGTGGCGAGGAGCTCGCCGAGCCACGCCGTGTTGGCGGAATCGACGCGCTCCCACTTCGCCGGGAGTTCGTCCGGCACGCGGGCCTCCGGCTGTCCCACGAACCCGGACACCTGACGGCGGACCCGCTGGTCCTCATCCCGCCGGGTCAGCAACTCGGCGACGAGTTCGTCATCCATCCGGGCCGCCGGTCGGCTCGAGCAGGAAATAGACGTCCGTTCGGCGCTTGGCTGGGTCTTCTTCCCAGTCGCCGTAGACCTCCCAGTTCACCCCGGCCGGGGAGCGCGAATGGTCCGCGCACCACCGCTCCAGGGCGGAGTACGCGAGCCCCATGTCCGAGTACTCGCCGAAGTGCGCGGTCGTGGCCACCTCACCCGACGGGGCAAGAATGTGCCGGACCTCGCCGCTATCTTCAAAAGAAGACAACACCTCCACGCCGACGTCCACGGTGAGCGTGCCGCCCGCACCGCCTCGGTAGACGACGATGTTGTGGTCGGTCCGCACGCCCTGCTCGCGCAGCACCGGCCAGACCGCGTTCAGGAGCCGCACGATGTCGGCGCCTAGCTCCTGCGGGGTAGTTGCCGAGCTGATCGCCGCCAGCACCCGCGGGCTGGCCCATTCGGTGCGCACGTCATCAGGCACGGTAGATACTCGCTGTCCAGTCGGCGATGGAAGTGACCTCGGCCTGGCGCGGGAACACCTTCTCCAGCAGGACCCGGTGTACCTCGGGGTCGGCGTCGAGGCAGCCGTCCGCGAGGACGGTGAGGCGGTAGTCCATGTCCGCGGCCTGGCGCAGTGTGGAGAGCACGACGCCGCTGGTGGCGATGCCAGCCAGGACAAGACTGTCGATGTCGCCGGCCCTGAGCACCATGTCCAGGTCGCTGCCGGCGAACGCGGAGACCCGGCGCTTGCTGATCACCACCTCGCCGGGGGCGGGGGCGACGGCGGGATGAATAAGCGAGCCGGGATCACCGTCTATGTACCGGCCGGTTCCCCTGATGCCCGCGAAGGTCGGGTTGCGCGGGCCGACCTCGGGGTAGCCCGGGCGGAACGCGATGGTCACGTACATGACCCGGATACCGGCACCGCGGGCGGCATCCGCGGCCGTCGCCAGCCGGGGCAGGTAGTCCGCCTCGCCCCGGAAGCGGTCCACGATGCTCTGCTGCACATCCATGATGAGCAACGCTGTCGACGTCAACCTGGCTCACTCCTCCACGGACTCCAAGGACTGGAAAACACCGGGACCTGACAGGAAGGAGGCTATCGGGGCCCGCTAAGCCTCGCACTCCGCGGCGGGCGGCGGGACGTCCAGTGCCGGGTTCCTGTCGAAGAACCCGAACGGCTTGAGCCAGAACGACACGACGTCCACCGGCATCACCGGCCAGTCCTCCGGCCGGGGGATGTGGTGGATGCCGAACGCGTACCACAGCACCACGTCGGTGTTCTCGATCGGCCGGTTCGCCGCGGTCCAGGCGGGCAGCCCCTCATCGCGCGAACTCAGGTTGGGGAACTCGCCGCACGGCCAGCGCTCATCCGGGTGGTAGGGCGTGACCCACAGCGTGTGCCCGATGGCCTCGGCCCGACGGAACGCCGGTGTCGAAGGGTCCATCAGCGGCGGGAACATCCCCGAAGGCACCAGCTTGTACCCGACCGACGAGCCCAGCGAGTTCCGCACGTTGTCGTTGGCCACCTTCCAGCCGCGCTGCGTGGCCCAGTCGTAGTCCTGCTTGCCTTCCGCCTCGGTGCGCAGCGGCGTGCTCGTCACCACCAGGCCCAGCCCGTACGGGTCGGCGTCGGAGACCCCGGTGGCCCGCGACTCGGTCATGTAGACCGTGTTGTCAGGCCCGTCCACGTCGAGGTCCAGCCGCGCGACGATGAAGTGCTGGTGGAACGGCGCATACGTGCGCTGGTCGACCACGGTCCCGTGGTCGGCCAAGCCAGAAGCGCCGACGTGCGAGGTCACCAGGATCCCGGTGGCGCGGACCTCGCACTCGATGTTCCCGTCCTGGTAGAACCGCCAGTACATCAGGTACTCGTAGTTGCCCACGGTGACGTGGAAGGAGACCACCAGCCGCCTGGCCCGCCGCACCGCGGCGCCCGCCCGCTCGTCGACGTGCTTCCACAGCACGCCGTTGTCCTCTTCGTGGATGCAGATCGCGTGCGGGATCGTGCGGGGCTCGCCGCGCGAGTCGTGCACCACCGCGTCCAGGTAGGTGATCTCGCCCAGGCAGTCGCAGCCCAGCTCCAGCGAGGTGGTCATGAACCCCAGGCCCCACTCGCCGATGTCGAACGCGGCCCGCCGGTAGTGGTCGGGGCTGGGGTCCCGGTACGGCACGAACATCTCGGCGAACGACATCCGGTGCGCCACCGACCGGAGCCGTCCGGAATCGGTGAACCCCACCTGGTGCAGGACGAGGCCCTCGCGGTGGTTGAACCCGAGCCTGAGCTGCCAGTTCTGCCACGAGAGCAGCCGGCCGTCCAGCGTGAAGCCGACCCCCTCCGGCTGGCTGACCTGCAGGGGCTTCACCTCGCGCAGCGGCATCCCGGTCAGCTCGGGCAGGTACTCGCCCCGCACGTCAGGATGATCACCGGAATCCCCGCCGTCCTCCACCTCCAGCACCGTCATGCTGTTCAGGTCGATGACCGCGTGCAGCCCGGTGACGTGGTGGGCGTACGGGTTGCCGTGCTCGCTGTCGCGGTACCAGACGTCGGACCAGCCGATCCGCCTGCCCCGGTAGCGCTCGGGGACCAGCGCGGCGCCGTAGGCCCACATGTCGGTCAGCACCAGCGACAGGTCGGTGATCCCGCGGCGCGCCAGCGCCTCGACCATGGGCGGGTGGGCGCGGAGCACCTCGTCGCACTCGTGCCACTCGTCCATGGTCATGTTCGGCTGCTGGCCCGGCAGGTCGTGCCACGCCGTCACCGCGTCGCCGGTCAGCGACACCACCGCCCGGTAGGCCCGCCCGTCCGCGCGGTCCCAGCACACCACGATCGCGTCCCGGCCAAGTGCCTCACCAGCCTCCAGAGCGAACAGCGCGTCCTTGCCCGGCTCCCTGAGCTCGATCGACGCGAACCGCCAGCTGGCGCCCACCCCGCGATCGCGCCGCAGGATGTCGGCCGCCTGCCGGATCTCACCGGCCGTCAACGGGTCCAGCGGATGTGCCATCGTCCCTCCAATCGCAACGCCCTCATCTTGACACGATCTTTTATCCCGAACGATGTCACTGCATCACCCGCAACCCCTTCACCGGTCCGGTGGCGACGGACCGGCCCTTGCGGGCCCCACGCCCGGGGCCCTAGGTTGCCCCCCATGCACAGTGTGGATGCCACTACCGAGGCGATGATCAGGTCGGTGCTCGCGTACGCGGAGAACCGCCTGCGCCTGGACCCGGTTCCGCTCGACAAGGGCTCGCGGGATCCCGCCGAGCTGGACGCTGCGTTCCAGGGCCTGCCCGGCGCCGAGCCGCACGACCCCGACCAGGTGCTCGGCGTCTACGCGTCGGTCATCGCGCCCGCGGTGATCTCGGCGGACAGCCCGCGCTTCCTGGGCTTCATCCCGGCCGCGCCGACGAAGGCCTCGCTGCTGTTCGACATGCTCGTCTCCTGCGCCTCGATCCAGGGCATCTCCTGGCTGGAGGCGGCCGGCGCGATCCACGCCGAGAACAAGGCGCTGCGGCTGATCGCCGACCGCGCCGGGATGCCGGATACGGCGGGCGGCTGCTTCGTCTCCGGCGGGTCGGCCGGGAACCTGTCCGCCCTGGTGGTGGCCCGCGAGGTCGCCAAGCGCAAGGCCGGTCCTTCCGCGGTCGGCCGGCGCTGGCGGGTGGCGGTCAGCGAAGACGCCCATTCCTCCATCGTGAACGCGATGCGGATCTGCGAGATGGACGCGCTGATCGTTCGCGCGACCGATCACCGCCTGACCGGCGCGGGCCTGCGGGCCGCGATCGAGGCGGACGGCGACCCCGCTTCCCTGGCCGCGATCGTGGCGACGTCGGGGACCACGAACGCCGGCATCATCGACGACCTGGCCGGGGCGGCCGCCGTCGCGCACGACTATGGCCTGTGGTTCCACGTGGACGGCGCCTACGGCGGCGCGGGCCTGTTCGCGCCCAGCGTCCGGCACAAGTACGACGGCATCGAGCACGCCGACTCGTTCATCGTCGACCCGCACAAGTGGCTGTTCTCCCCGTTCGACTGCGCGGCCCTGCTGTACCGGAACCCGTCGGTGGCCAGGTCCGTGCACAAGCAGGACGCCTCCTACCTCGACGTCATCCACGACACGCCCGGCGAGTGGAACCCGACCGACTACGCCTATCACCTGACCAGGCGGGCCCGGGGCCTGCCGCTCTGGTTCTCCCTGTCGGTCTACGGGGTCGACGCGTACAGCGAGGCCATCGAGGTGGCGATCGACCTGGCCCGCCAGACCGCGGCGGTCATCAAGGCCAGCGACCACCTGGAGCTGATCCGCGAGCCCGAACTCGGCGTGGTCCTGTTCCGCAGGCCCGGCTGGGACGCCGCGCAGTACACCCAGTGGGCCGACCAGCTACTCCAGGACCAGGTGGCCTTCATCCCGCCGTCGGCCTGGGAAGGCGAGACGGTGGCCAGGTTCGCCTTCCTCCACCCGCACACCCCGATGGACCTGGTCCGGGAGATTCTCCGCCGGATGGAATAACCAGCCGTCCAGGACCTGGCCTGGCGCGTGTCGGCGCGCGAATCCTCGCCCGCCCTCGTCGGGCCCGGTGTCCGTGTCGATTCGGCGTAGCTGACTTTCCCGTCCCTGAAGTAGATGGCCCGTCGCCGGGAAATGGCAGCATACCCGTGCTCCCGGCGGCAGCTATCTTGCGCAGCCGCCCGGTGATCAGGCTCCTATAACCGTCTGCCCCCCGGCCGGGCAGGACCGAGGTGGTCAACTGCCTGGCGCGGCGCTGCAGCAGCTCGCCGATGGTGTCGGTGCCAGCCGGGCGCGCTCCGCGTGCCTTGGGGGTCGGCTCATCCTGGGTCGGGGCTGAGCGGCCCCTTCCCCCCCGGCCCGTGCCCATCAAGTGCGGTCTCCCGTCACGAACAAACCCAAGCCGGCTGGCTATTGACACAGGGTTCGGGCTGGCTCCTAATTGGCGTGTAAGTCTTTTGGCACGGTACGTGTAGTCATCGGCGGGGCCTTTGGCCATCGGTCGAAGGCCTTCGCTGGTACCAGCGCAGCGACGAGAAGTTTCCCCATCTTCCAAGGCCTAAGGGGTGGTGGGAATGCACCGGGCGGTACGCGCACTCCCCATCGGCCAGGACACGGGGCGGCATGACAGCCGGCCTGTCCTGAGGTGGCGGTATCGGTGTTCAGCGCGTCAGTAGGGCTGCTCGGGCTGCGGCTGGCGCTGGCAGCCCTGCTGGGCTGGTCGGGTCTGGCCAAACTGGCTGACCGGGCGGGCTTCCGTATCGCACTAGCCGGGTTCGCGCTGCCCGACGGGCTAGCCGGGGCGGCTGCGGTTGTTCTCCCTATCGCCGAGCTGGCCGTGGCGGCCGCGCTGGTTCCGGCTGTGTCAGCCGGGTGGGCGGCGGTAGCCGCGCTGGTATTGCTGCTGGCCTTCACGCTGGTCCTGGTGGCTACCCTGGCGCGCGGAAGCCGACCGGAGTGTCACTGCTTCGGGGTGTTCTCCGCCCAGCCGATCGGCTGGTGGACGGTGGGACGCAACGCAATCCTGGTCGCTGCGGCGGTGGCGCTAGTGGCTCCGGGTCCCGGTGCTCCGCGGCTGGGGGCGATAGCCGAGGCCGGGCGGCTGTCCGCGGCGGCGCTAGCGGGCCTGGCGGTCGCCGCGGTGTTGTCGGGCATCGCCCTGGCCCAGGGCTGGGTGATCGCCCAGCTGCTGCGTCAGCAAGGCCGGATGCTCATCCGGCTGGACGCCCTGGAGGCGGTGCAGCTGGGCCACGGTGGACCGTCACAGCTGATGCCGCTAGGCGGCGAGCCGAATGGGCACGCCCGGGGGCTGGCCATCGGGATCCCCGCGCCCGACTTCACCCTGCGTGCACTGGATGGTACCGCCACGTCGCTGCGAGATCTGCTCGCGCCCGGCCGGCCCGTCGCGCTCGCCTTCGTCCATCCAGGATGCGGCCCGTGCAAAGAGCTCCTGCCCGAACTCGCCCGATGGCGCGGCGAGCACACCAGCCGCCTGACCCTGGCGGTGATCAGCACCGGGACCGCCGAAGAAAACCGCAAGACAGCCACCCGGTACGGGGCCGACCTTGTGCTGTTGCAGCAGGACCGGGAAGTCAGCCAGGCGTACGCGGTGAACGGCACCCCGGCCTTGGTGGCGGTCGGGGCCAACGGGCGCATCAGCAGCCACACGGCCGCCGGTGGCCCGGCCATCAGCACGCTGCTGGCCGATCTGGCGGCTGAACGTTCACCGCACGCCAGCGGCCACGAGGCGCTGCGCCAGATAGGCGCGGCCCCAGCAAGCCGGATCGGCGTCCCAGCACCGCCAGTGAGGCTTCCCGACCTGTCCGGGAACCCGGTCGACCTGGCCGGTTACCGGGGGCACCCGACGCTGCTACTGTTCTGGAACCCAGCCTGCGGTTTCTGCCAGAAGATGCTCGGCGACCTGCAGCGCTGGGAAACCGGGCGTGCCCAGGACGCGCCGCAGCTGCTGGTTGTCTCGACCGGGACACCTGAAGCCAACCAGGCCCTCGGCCTGGCCTCCCCGGTGCTACTGGATGCCGGGTTCACCACCGGCGCCGTGTTCGGTGCCGGCGGAACACCGTCAGCGATCCTGATTGACGAGCACGGCCGGATCGCCTCTGACGTCGCCGTCGGAGCGGTAGCCGTCCTCGCCCTCGCCGGCCCTGCGGTCACCAGTGATGAGATGAGCTCCGCCCCGGCGGGGAAGGTGTAGCGATGCGTATCTGGCGTTGGCACAGCCAGCCGGGCGACCACCAGCCCACGGTCACCAGCCGCCGCGGCGCTATGTCTGATGAGGCATTCGACGACCTGGCCAAGGCGGCGGGTAAGTCCACGAACCGGCGGGGTGCGCTCAAGATCCTGGTGCTGGGAGTCGCCGGCGCGGCGGCGGGCGGCGGCGTACTGGCGGCGGCCAACGCCTCCACGTCAGCTGTGAGGCGCCGGGCGACGACCAGCCTAACATCCCAATGCCCCCCGCTGATGTCAGAATTGTGCTGCACCGACTATGACTTTAATACCTGCGACAGAGCAGCGGGCCGCGAATTCGTAAAGGCACTTGAGCCGTGCATCGGGCAGTGCTCGCATCGGCGGTCCGCGTCGGCATCGTGTCGGCACTGTATATCAACAGCCACTCGCCGGTCTACCGCGACATATACAAATTGCATATCCGCAATGTGCGTCACTTTGCAGTCCGCACGGCCCACGCCGCCGACTCTGCCTGCGCCGCAACCGCAGGCCGCACCGGTGAACACCGAAGCGCCGCTGCCGACAGCTTCCCTGCTGGCGTATCAGCAGCCCCTCGCCGCGTCTTGCGACTGGGGGAGGTTCTCCGGCTGCATGGCCGATTCAACCAGCAAACTAGACCTATGCCTGGCACGATGCGGCCTCAGTATAGGTGCCGGTAAGATGCCTATATGCGCTCCGGTATGCTTTGCATCGCACTCATTCAGAGATCTCTCCTGTGCGAAAATGGCCAATAGTACTTGCCCACCACCCACTTTTTGCACCCCGGACAATATATGTTGTGATGTATCGGAAGTTCCATGCATCAACAAGTGCTGCCCGCCGGGCGAGAACTGCAGGGGCGGGTCCTGTACCACCTGCGGCGGGGAGAACTGCGCAGCCGGAGAAACCTGCTGCGCCGACTCCTTTACTGGTGTCAAATCGTGCGCCGACCTGAACACCGACGTAAACAACTGCGGTAGCTGTGGGAACGCCTGCCCGGAGGGCGTGCCCTGCGTGGGCGGGGGATGCGGCCCTCCTGGATCCCCGTCGTGAACGTCCCTCCTTGCCGCCTCGGTCCTCCGTCCAGAAGCGGCCCTTAGCCGAACAGGCGCTGCAGCAGTTCGTCGATGGTGTCGGCGCCGGCCTGCATGGCTGCTTCCTTGTCGTCGGACCTGGCCACCAGCAGAGCCACCTCGTTGACGGCCGCCAGCAGCACGTGGGCGAGCGTGCCGACCAGTTCGGGCCGCGTCTTCCCCTCGTCCGCGATGCTCTGGAGCACGGACCTGAGCAGGCCGAGGGCGTAGTCCTCATCCATTGACCGCCACCGTTCCCAGCCGAACACTCGCGGCGCGTCGATAAACACGATCTGCCGCACGACCGGATCTCCGGCCAGCCGGATCGTGGTAAGGAACCCGGCCCGCAGCGCGCCCACCGGCCCGTCGGCCCCGCTCGCCGCGGCCAGCACCTCCGCCCCCAGGCTGTCGTCGACCTCCTTGACCACCGCCTCGAAGAGGATCTCTTTGCTGGGGAAGTGGTGGTAGAGCGACCCCCGGCTGACCCCCGCCTCGCGGAGCACCGCCTCGATCGAGGTGTCATCGTAGCCACGTTCGGCGAACATGCGCATGGCGACCGCGACCAGTTGCCCTCGCGTCGCCTCCCCCCGGGCGACGTTCCTGTTCACCCTCTCCCCAGGATTCCCAGGTTGGTCCATCTCGGCTCCTTGTCGGGGTGTCAGCCCTTGACAGACCGACCGTCGGTTTACTTAAACTAGACCGACAGTCGGTCTTGCAAATATGATGCCTCTACTAGGAAGGCGAGCGTAATGCAGCTACCCGAACTCAACGAGCACCGGCACACCGCCGCGACCCGTTCCGGCGAGATCAGCTACCTCGACATCGGCTCCGGCCCGGTGGCGCTCTTCGTGCACGGCATCGCGAGCAACGCCTACCTCTGGCGCCACGTCATCAGTGCAGTGGCCGCGCAGCGCCGCTGCATCGCCGTCGACCTCCCGCTGCACGGCCAGAGCCCGGTGGCCGGCGAGCAGGACCTCTCGCTGGCCGCTCTAGCGGCGGGCCTCGAGGACTTCTGCGAGGCGCTCGGGCTCACCGGCATCGACCTCGTCGCCAACGACACGGGCGGAGCCATCGCCCAGATCTTCGCGGCCCGCCAACAGGGGCGGCTGGCCACGTTCACCCTGACCAACTGCGACACCCGGAACGACATGCCGCCCGACGCCATGAAGCCGTTGATCGAACTCGCCGCCGCCGGCCAGCTCGCGCCGACCGCCGTCGCGATGCTCGCCGACCTGGACGCCGCCGCGCAGGCCTCGTTCGCGTCGGTGTACGAGCACCTGGACCAGATGGACCGGGACGTCATCCGCTCCTACCTGGAGCCGTGTTTCGGCACGCTGGTGCGGGCCCGCCAGTTCGAGCGGCTGCTGACCTCTCTCGACGCCGGAGACCTGCGCGCGGTCGAGCCGCAGCTCAAGGAGCTCACCGTGCCCACCCTCATGGTGTGGGGGACGGGTGACACGTTCTTCGACGTGTCCACGGCCTACTGGCTGCGCGACACCATCCCCGGCGCCACCGCCGTGGTCACGGTCGACGGAGCCAGGCTGTTCTTCCCCGAGGAACGTCCCATGGACCTCGTGCCGCACCTGGAGCGGCACTGGGCCGCCGTCCGTTCGAGCGACTGAGCCCGGGTTCCCAATCATTCGATTGTATGTTTCAATAGGAGCATGCCCCGGACCAGGGAGAGGCCATGCTCGCCACCGCAACCGCATCCGTAACCGCAACCGTCGGCCACCCCACGGTCGCCGCGCTGCTCGGACTCGGGGCCGCCGGGCTCGCCGCGGTCGTCGTGGCCATGGCCTGGAACGTGCACGTCCGCCAGATCCGCCTCGCCGAGTTGCTGGCCCGCCGCCAGATCATCGCGACGGCGGAGGAGGCCGCCGAGCAGCCTGCCGAGGCGGCCGCTCCCGCGACGGCCAACGGCGGCGGTCACGCGAACGGCGGCGCTCACGGCAACGGCGGCGGCCACGGGAACGGCGCCGTTCCCGAGGCCAGGGGAGCCGCCCGCACCAGGACGCCGCAGCTGGTCATCGACGGCCCGGACACCGTGGTCGCCGGCGAGCAGGTCCGCTACAGCGTCCGGCCTTCGGGCAACGGGAAGGTCGTGACGTGGGCGGCAGGCGGCGGCTCGGTGTTCCAGTCACCCGACCCGGCTCATCCCGACCAGCTGCTCCTGATCGCCGACCGGCCCGGCCACCTGATGATCACCGCGCGGGTCCGCGAGGGCCTCACCGAGCGCCGCGAGACGAAGTCCATTACCGCCGTGCCGGACGGGGCGGATGCTCCGTCGTCGTTCACGCCGCGGGTGTTCATGCACGCGTGGGGCCTGGTCGTGGTCGCCGTGATGATCGTCGGATTCGCCGGCGCCCTGGTGGCCCTGGGCAACCTTGCCTCCTCCGACTTCATCGCCCTGGTCGCCCCGCTCGGTGCACTGCTCGCCGTGCTCATGCTGGCCATCGCCAGGACAGACGGCGGCGAGGGCCGCCCCGCCGACATCGGGACGGGCGTGGCGAGGAAGTCGGCATCCAGGCGATGGCGTCGGTAAGGTGGCGGGGCGGAGCGGCCATCAGCGAGCTTGTCGCGGGCCTGTCGCCGCCGACCTGGTCGCGGACGACGGTCGGCCCCGGCTCCTGGCCCAGATCGCGGCGCGGCACGCGGACGGTCACCGCGCCGACCTCAAGGCGGTCCTGGCCCGGTCAGGCGGGTAGGGACCGGGGGAGCCCGAAGCGGGGGAGCACGCTGTTCTCGAAGCGGTCGATCCTGCTGATCCGCTCCCCGGCCAGGGTGATCACGATCAGCCCGAACGCGTGCAGGACCGGGGCGTGCGGGTCGAACGCGTATATGCCGAACGCCGGCTGGCCGTTCGCCCGCGTAGCGACGAGCCGGTAGCGGCGACCCAAGCCGAAGACCAGCGTGAAGAATTGTGCGCAGAGCTCCCGGCCCTGGTACTCCAGCGGCACCGGGGGCATGGTCATCCAGGCGTCGTCGGTGAGCAGGGCGACGATGCCGTCCACGTCGGCGGCCTCGTACGCCCGGGTGAGCCGGTCCACGAGATCCTGCTCGGCGGGGGAGTGCGGGAGCGGCGCCTGTTGCCCGGGCGGCTGCTGTCCGGGCGGCGGCAGGTGGCGCGCGAGGGTCGCGCGGGCGCGCTTGAGGGCGCTTTCCACCGACTGCTCGCTGGTCGCCAGGATGTCCGCCGCCTCGCTGGCGCGGAAGTCCAGCACGTCGCGCAGGATCAGCGCGGCGCGCTGCCGGGGCGGCAGGAGCTGTAGCGCGGTCACGAACGCCAGCGAGATCGCCTCCCTGGCCTCGTACCGGGCCTGCGGTCCGGGCGCGGTGTCGGGCAGCTCGCCGAGCAGCACGTCCGGGTACGGTTCGAGCCAGGTGATCTCGCCGAGCCTGGTGGGCTCGGGCGGGGTGATGGCCTGGTTGGGCCAGTCCGCGGGCGGGCGGCGGCTCGCCGACCGCAGCGCGTTGAGGCTGCGGGTGGTGGCGATCCGGTAGAGCCAGGTGCGCAGCGAGCTGCGCTGCTCGAAGCCGCCCAGGCTCCGCCAGGCGGTCAGCAAGGTCTCCTGGACCGCGTCCTCCGCGTCCTGCGCCGAGCCGAGAATGCGGTAGCAGTGCACCTGCAACTCGCGCTGGTAGGGCTCCACGAGCTGGCTGAAGGCCTGCTCGTCCCCGGCCTGCGCACGGTCGATCAGATCCGTAGCCATGATCGCCATCCTGGCATCACTTCTTCCCCTGGCCGTGCCCGGTCCTGCTGAGGGCATTCACAGATACCGACACCGCCCGCGCCAGAAACCGGGCGCTTCGCCGTCGCCCTCTTTACGGTAGGGCGTCGAGGTCGGCGTGATCACCGAGGTCAACCTCGCCCGGAATGAGGCAGCGCCATGACGGGCGAGCCCCGCGGCGCGGGCCGGGTAAACGGGGGCCCGCGCTACCTCACCGTGACCCTCCCGGCGCCGGGAGGGTCACGGTGAACGGCTCCAGGCTCTGCTGGGTCGCGATCGAGCCGATGCCGGTCACGGCGGAACCGGCCGGGGCCAGCGCGGTCAGCAGGTAGCTGCCGCCAGCCTGCGCTCCGGTGAGGCCGCTGATCTGCGCGGCCGCCCACACCGTCCCGTTGGCCGAGGTCCACACTCCGACCTCCCGCTGCCCGGGTCCGCCGAACTGGCCCGTGGCCGCGAAGCCGCCCGGGCCTGCGGTCAGCGCGGTGAAGGTCGTGTCCGGTCCCGGCGACTTGAACGGCACCTGCTGCCAGGTGTTTCCCCCGTCGACGGACAGCTCGGCGAACGGCAGGGGACCGGCCGCGGTCGACTCCTGGCCCAGGACGACCACGCGGTTGCCGCTGATCGCGATCTGCTGCAGCGCGGCGCCGGTGGCGCCCGCCGGCATGGGCAGGACGATCGTCGTCCAGCTCCGGCCGTCGGTCGTGATCCACACCGCGGGCCTGCCGTCGTGCGACCCGGCTGACACGAAACCGTGCGCGCTCGCCGCGACCGCGAGCACCTGGCTCGAGCCGGTCGCGTCGTTCACGTCGTGCGCGCGGACCCAGAGGGTCAGGTTCGGTGACCACCACACGTCGGCCACGCAGTTGCCGCCCGGCGCGACCAGCTTGCCGACGATGATGTACCCGGCCGGGCCCGCGGCGGTCGCCACGGCGGCCACTCCGGCCAGGTCAGCGGTGATGGACCCGGCGCCCGTGACGAACTGCCACGTCGTGCCGTCGGCGGAGGTCGCGATGTAGGGACCGGGCGCGCCGACCGCGAGCCAGCCGGCGGATCCGTGGGTGACTCCGGTCAGGTCCCTCAGGCCGGTCCCGGCGGGCACCGAGGTGAGCGTGGTGACCAGGGCCCAGGAGTTGCCGGACTCCTTCCGCCACACCGCCGGGTACCCGTCCGCGCTGCCCACCGCGACCTGCTGCCCGTCGGCGACCGCGAGCCCGTTGACCGTGAGCTCCTGGATGACGCCGCCCGGGATGCCCGCCAGCGAGATCGGGCGCACGTCGCCCGCCGTATTCGCCTCGACGAGCATGGCCTGCTGGCCGAGCTTGCTGGCCGCGGTGTACCCGACCGCGACGATGGTGCCCGCGGGGGCGACCGTGGCGCCGACCACGGACTGGTCGGCGGCGTCGCCAAGCGGGCCTGTCGGCAGCCAGCTGGCGCCGTCCCCGGTGCTCGTGTAGGCCACCAGCCGGCCCGCGGCGCTGGTCCCGGCCACGACGAACCCGTAGACGCTGCCCTTCACCACGCCGGGAGTCCAGCCGCCGGCCGCGTCGATGGTTCCCGCGTAACCCCAGGTTCGGCCGTTCGGGGAAAAATACGCCACGCCGTCGGCGGCCCCGTTCGCCGCGCGTCCCGGCCTGACCGCGATCAGGCCCGCGCTGTCGAACGCGACCCCGGCGATGGACGGGCCCGCGCCGTGGTCGGCCGGGATGCTGACCTGAGTCCACGCCGAGCCGCCGTTGGTGCTCAGCCACGCGCCGGAGTAGGTGGTCCCGTTCGCCGCGACCTCGCCGGAGATCAGCGTGTCATCACCCAGCCAGGTGGCGTAGGAGATGTTCAGCACCCGCTCGCCCGCGGCCGCCAGCCCCAGTTGTGATGCCGTCATGCGGTGCCAGGTCACGCCGTCCGGCGAGGTCCAGATCACCGCCTGCGACGCGCCGCCCCCGGCCGAGCCGGAGCCCGCGGCCAGGTAACCCTGGGCCGTCCTGGTCATCACCCAGATGGAGTCGCCGGGCTGTTGCGGGGTGATCCCGTGCGTGGCCGCCAGCGTCCACGATTGCCCGTCCTGGCTGGTCCAGAGGGCCTGCGGACCGATCGCGGCCCATCCGCCCGGGCCGCCCGCCAGCAGTGAGGCCTGGTGCCCGAGCGGGGCCTGGCCGCCGCCCGGCGATTGCACCGCGGCCAGCCGCCAGGTGGCCCCGGCGCTGGTGGACACGAAGAACTGCTGGCGGACGAGGCCGTCGCTCGTCTGCGAGCCCATCGACACGATCGTGTTCCCCGAGGCGACGATGCGGTTGACGGTCTGGAAGACGCCGCGCTGCTGCTGGCCGGGATAGCTGCCGAACGCCGCGGCGGTGAGTGCCTGAGGCAGCGCCGGGGCCTGCGGGCGGGGCTGGCTCGCCGCGAGCTGGCCGAACCGCGGCCCGTGCCCGGTCAGCAGCGCAAGCGCCAGCGCGGCGACCGCGACGAGCACGATGACGGGGATCGCCATCCTGGCGGTGCGCCGAGTGAGCAGGCCCCGTCGGCCGTCCGGCCGCCAGGTCTCCTGCGGTTCCTCCTCGAGGAGAAGGGTGTCATTGCCCCCGCGCCAGTTACGCACCGGCGGGGCCAGCTCCGCCGTGCCGGAGGCCCGCTCCCATCCGAACGAACGGTCCCACTCCGGCGAACGCTCCCAGGGCCGGGCGGGCTCGTCGTCGACGCGCAGCTCGCCGCGATCCTCGGGCGGCTCGGGTTCGGCGTAGATCGGCGCGCTCAGCAGGGCGCTTGTGGGCCCGGGCCAGGTCCCGTTCACGGGCCCGATCGGCACGGGTCCAGGCCCGGCGTGCCGGCCCGCGTATCGGGGTGGTTCGGCTGGCACCGGTACGGCCGGGGGCGGCACCGGGGTCCGGCGCGGCGGCAGCGGGCTCGGCCTAAGCTGCTGGCGCGGGTAGAACGCCGGTACCGCAGGACGCGGCGGCGGCACGCTTTCCGCCGGGCGCGGCTCCCACTGGATACCGGAGTCACGCCACATGTCCTCCGATTTCTGCCAGGGGGAAGGCTCAGCCGGCGCCCGCCTCGCCCCCGGGCCCGGACGCCCCGGCTGGAATCCAGGCCCGCCCGCCCGGCCCCACAGCGCCCGGGTCGCGCCGACCACCGGCTCGGCCGGCAACTCGGCGCCAGAAACGCTCCACGCACCCGTCGGCCTCGAGCCGTTCCCGCCGCTGGCGTCGGCCTCGTGCTGCGGCAGCGGCGCCGGGGACCCGGAGGACGGCGGCCAGGCGCTATCCGACTCCCGGCGCGGCCACGGCACCGCGCCCGCCCCGATCGGCGTCTCGTCGCCCCGGCCGTCCTCGTCCGGCGCGCGCAGGAACCAGCCCGCCGCCGGAGCCACCCCCGGCCAAGGCTCCTCCTGGCCCGCCGCCTCGTTATCCGCCAGGTCGAGGGCGACCGGGGAGGCATCGTTCGGTTCCTGGTCCGCCAGCTCGAGGTCGGCTACGCCCTCGTCATCCGGATCCTGGACCGCCGGATCGAGGTCGGCTACGCCCTCGTCATCCGGATCCCGGTCCGCCAGCTTGAGATCGGTCATGTCCTCGTCGTCCGGATCCTGGTCCGCCACGTCGAGGTCGGCTACGTCCTCGTCGTCCGCGGGATCGTCGTCCCACTCGCTGGTCTCCGGCTCGCCTGGGGACCTGTACTCGTCACGCGTTTGGTTACTGTCCGCGACCGCGGCCGCCCCCCACTGGGGCGGGACCAGGCCCGGCGGCGGCGTCCACCACGGCGCGAGGTCCTCCGGCCAGTCCCAGCTGTACCTGGCCGTACGCTGCGGTTCTTCGGCTGGAACCGGCTTCTGATGACGATTCTCACTCGACCAGTCGCTCTCAGTGTTCATCGTAGGCCCCAGTTCAGCCAAATCTCTGACGAGATGTCACGATCCTCGCCGATCCCTACCATTTCGTACGGGTCGTACCCGCGGTTCCGATGTTACCTATTGAGAGCGAGTGTGTACAGAGGGCTATTTTGTGCCCGAGTCAGACGAAAGGCGCAACGCGCCGATCGCCCGCGTACGGAGCCGCGCGGCTCAGCCTGGCTCGGGGCGGTCCATCCGCGGTGTCGCCTCTTGGGCCTGGATGAGGCCGTACCCGATCGCCTGGGCGGTCGTCAGGTAGTGGCCGCGGCGCGCATCCTCGCGGATCTCATCCGTCTCACGCCCTGTGACGTCCGCCAGCTTGAAGTACAGCGTGTCGAGCATGCGGCAGACCTGCTGCTCGCGGGCGCTGACGGCGCTCGCGGTCCCGCCGAACTCCAGCCTCGGCTCGCTGAGCGTGAACGACGCGTTCGGGTAGCCGGTCCGGCGCGTGCAGCAGGCGAGCACGCCGAGCGCGGGCCCGCTGATCTCGCCGCTCACGCACCCGTGCACCGGGACGCGCAGCACGTCGAGGATGCCCATGACGGTGAGCGCGGCGGGCAGTTCGGCCCGCAGGTTCTGCAGTTCCAGGCGGATCGGCTGATGCCCTTCCGCGTCCAGCGTGAGCAGCTGCGCCGAGAGCCTGGCGGCCGCGTCGTCGTCCAGGAGGCCCGAAGCGAGCACGATCCGCCGCTCAAGCAGCCGTTCGAGCAGCCGTGTTGGCCAGCCGGCCTGCGGGTCCAGCCACACCCGGGTCGGCGGGACCGGTCCGGGGGCAGGTGAGGGCGGCGCGGGCGGCCAGCCTGGGAAGAGCGGGGTACCGGGCCAGCGCGGGATCTCGGGCGGTCCCGGCAGGTGCGCGTGTATGGTCATCCGCTGGCTCCTTCCCCCGGCTGGCTGAGCCGCCAGGTGATCTGGCCGCCGACGGCGGCTGCGTAGCGTTCCAGCGTGGAGGCTCGTACGTCCGCGGTCCCGGACTCCAGCCTGGCCACCGCGGACTGGGAGGTTCCCATGCGGGCCGCGACCTCGGTCTGCGACAGCCCGGCCGCCTGCCGCTGTTCGGTCAGCTCGCGGACCAGCCGCCCGCGGTCCTCGGCCATCCGGGCCGCCCGCTCGTCCGCCATCCGGGCAGCCTGCTCCTGCCCCATCCGGCGCAACGCCATCTCGCGGAACCCCGGCATGACCGGCAGCCGTTCCCCGCCCGCTGCGGTCCCGAAAACCCCAGGCCCCCCGGCAGCCCCCGGGTTTGCCTCCGACTCGCCATCCATACCTCAAACTATATCTCATATTCGAGATACCGCAGTCCTT
The DNA here is from genome assembly GCA_963789225.1 of uncultured Actinomycetes bacterium. Lineage (GTDB taxonomy): Bacteria > Actinomycetota > Actinomycetes > Streptosporangiales > Streptosporangiaceae > Palsa-504. Next base: position 71,117 of record CAWBKD010000023.1, on the reverse strand, counting down.
AAGGTAGTGCCCCAGCCCCGCCGCGAGCTCACGCCGCGGGGCTGGGAGTCCAGTCGCCGGAAGGAGCTGGAGAGCAGCGCTGGCGGGGTGTGTCCTGCTCCGGCGAGGGCACCCCGACCGGCCAGCAGGCTTCCGCCCACACGGTGCGTCCCGGGTAGGCCTCCGCCCACCCCCACCTGCTGGTGTAGGCGGCCACCATGGCCAGCCCCCGGCCGCTTTCGGCCGTCAGGTCGATCGTGCCGGCCACCGGGACCGAGGAACTCCCCTCGTCGGTCACCGCGACCCGGGCCACCCCGTCGCGCGGGTACCCGACGGACACGACGAACGTGCCGCCGTCTCCGGAGGCGGTGTGCGTGATCGCGTTCGCGCACAGCTCCGACACGCACGTCATGAGTACGTCCCTGGCCGGGCAGCCGACCAGCAGTTCGGCCACGAAGCGCCGGGCGTCCGGTACGGACGCGGGCGTCCCGCGGAACGAGCGGATCCACGGACCCCGGGTCCGCGTCGATCCGACCGAACCCGTGGCATCTGCAGACCCGAAGGAACCCACGTGGAGCACCGGGTAGGCACCGCTCACTGTAGGTCACCTCCTGACGATTAAGGTCCTACCCTCTGTGACGCACGAAGGGGCAAAACGGTTCGATCGTCACATCCGGACCTATGGAGTAGCCACATGGTGTCACCGGGGTCTGACAATATGAGGTCGCCCGGGCCCCAACCCCCAATGGCGGGCATGGCCGAATGGGGCTCGTGGGCCACAACCACCGAAAGACGGGGCTTGTGGGCCGCAAGCCCCAGTGCGTGCGTGGGAAAGCGCGCGGGCAGGGGGCGCGGGGGCGGTCGGCAGAGCGCCTGGAGGCCAAATACCTGGTGGAGTCGACGTTTTCGTATCTTTTGCCCCTTCCGTACCGACCTTGGTCGGAGGGACACTATGGGAACGGAGCACAGCAGAGGAGGAGCATATGGCAGCGACTCCGTCCCCCACGTCCGGGTCTCGGGACCCCGGCCAGGCGGCCGAAGGATACCCGGTATTCGGGCTGAAGCGCGGACTGTCCATCTGGGCGGCGGTCGGCCTATCGGTGGCGCTGATGGCGCCGAGCATGGCCGCGAACATCAACCCGCAGGCGAGCGCGACCACGGCAGGCCGCGCGGTGCCGCTGACCTTCCTCATCGCGGCCGTCGGCGTGCTGCTGGTGGCCTACTCCTTCGTCCGGCTGACCCAGTACTTCCACCACGCCGGTTCGGCCTACGCGTTCGTCGGCGCCACGCTCGGGTCGCGGACGGGCGTGGTCGCGGGCTGGGGCCTGGTGGGCACCTACCTGTTCTACGCGGTGGTCACCGCGAGCGCGGCCGGCATCTTCGGCACCGCGTTCCTGCAGGCGGTCGGGATCTGGCACAACCCGCCGTCCGGGGCGCCGTTCGTCCTGGCGGCGGTGGCGCTGATCCTGGTCCTGTTCCTGGCCGTCATGCCCGCCAGGCGCGGCACGAGCGTGCTGCTGACCGTCGAGGGCGTCACGGTCATGCTGATCCTGGTCGTCACCGCGGTGGTGCTGGTCCGCCTGCTGGCCGGGAACGCGCCGGGGCATCACACCTTCACCTGGAGCGTGTTCGCCGTCACGCCGGGGACGAGCTTCTCCGCGCTGTTCCTCGGGGTGGTGTTCGGCTTCCTGTCGTTCGCCGGGTTCGAGGCGGCGGCCACCCTGGGTGAGGAGGCCAATCGCCCGACCCGCGACATCCCGCGCGCCATCCTGGGCGTCGCGATCTTCGGCGGCGTCTACTTCACCATCGTGACCGCGGTCGAGGTGATGGGGTTCGGCGCGGGCAGCAAGGGCGTCGCGGCCTTTATCAACTCGCCGTCGCTGCTGGGCGACCTGGGCTCGAGCTACGTCGGCCACTGGGTCGGGGACGTGATCACCCTCGGCACTACGTTCAGCGCCTTCGGCTGCTGCCTGGCCTGCGTGGTGGGCGCGGCGCGCCTGACCTACGCGCTGTCCCGTGACGCGGCCGGCCCGCGCGGGCTCGGCTCGGGCTCGCGCTGGGGCACGCCGGCCTGGGCGACGCTGACGGTCGTCGTCGCGGCGGGGGTGATCCTGGTCCTGTACAAGACGGCCTTCCACGCCACGGCCTTCGACAGCTTCCTGTGGTCAGGGACCATCGGCACGCTGATCCTCCTGGTGGTCTACGTGCTCGCCACGCTGGGCGCATCGATCCTGGTCTTCGTGCAGCGCAAGCTGCCCGTGCCGATGTGGCAGGTCGTGATCCCGATCATCGGGATCATCGTGCTGGGGTACACGTTGTACCGCAACGTCATCCCGTGGCCTGCGGCCGGCCCGGCCAGGTGGGAGGTCATCACGTCGGGCATCTGGCTCGCCGTGGCCATCGTCGCCGTGATCGCCGCGCCGGGCACGGCGCGCAAGCTCGGGGCCGCGCTGACCGCGCGGGAGGGCATCAAGGCGCCGGACGGCACGACCGAGCAGGTGCCCAGCGCGCGCCTGGCCACGGCCGGCGACGAGTCGGCCTAGAGGAGGCGCCTGAGTGCCCGACCTGCTCGCCTGCGTAGCCGAGCAGCCCCTGGTCGACCACCACTGTCACGGCGTGCTGCGCCGGGACGCGGACGAGGCCGCACTGGAGTCGTGGCTGAGCGAGGGCGCCGGGTTCCGCGGCGGCTCGGCGTTCGACTCCCAGGCGGGGTTCGCGTTCCGGCGCCTGTGCCCGCCGGTCCTCGGCCTCCCCCCGCACACCGAACTCCGTGACTACGCCGCCCGCCGCGCCGAACTCGGCGCGACCGAGGTGAGCAAGCGGTTCCTGCAGGCCGCCGGGCTTTCCGCGCTGTGCGTGGATACCGGCTACACGCCGGAACCGATCACCTCGCCCGCCGAACTCGGCCAGGCGGCCGGCGCGACCGCGTACGAGATCGTCCGGCTCGAGCATGTGGCGGAGGAGTTGGCCGCCGCCGGGGTCGGCGCGGCCGCGTTCGGAGAGGCATTCCGTTCCGCCCTGGCCACGCGCACCATCGACTCCGGCCGGGTGGTCGGGGTGAAGTCGATCGCCGCCTACCGGACCGGGCTAGAACTCAACGCCGAGCGCCCCACCGACGCCGAGGTGACCGCCGCCGCCGGGCGCTGGCTCGCCGGAGCCGGCGAATCGGGCCCGCCCAGGCTGGCGGAGGAAACCCTGCACAGGTTCTTCGTCTGGTGCGGCGTGGACCTCGGCCTGCCCGTCCAGTTCCACGTCGGGTACGGCGACAGCGACGTCGACCTGCACCGTTGCAACCCGCTGCTGCTCACCCCGCTGCTGCGGGCCATCTCGGCGTTCCACGTCCCGGTCATGCTGCTGCACAACTATCCCTACCACCGCGAGGCCGGCTACCTGGCCCAGGTCTTCCCGCACGTCTACGTCGACGCGGGCCTGGCCACCCACAACCTGGGCACCCGCGCCCCCGCGCTCCTCGCCGAGGCCCTCGAGCTCGCCCCGTTCGGCAAGTTCCTGTACTCCTCCGACGCGTTCGGCCTGGCGGAGCTGTACTACCTGGGCGCGGCGCTGTTCCGGACCGCCCTGTCCGCTCTCTTCGCCGCTGGCCTGGACGAAGACCTTTATACCGAACGAACCGTGCTTCGCCTCACGAAGATGATCTGCGCCGACAACGCCAAACGCGCCTACGCCCTAGGCGACCAGATGTAGCCCCGGGCCCCCCACCTCGCCGCCCCGCCGCCGGTGGGCACCATTTGCAACGCCTCAGCCAGGAGACAGCTGCCGCTGGCGTCCAGCCAGCGGACTCGGGGGTCGCGCCGGAACCAGGATTCCTGGCGCCGGGCGAAGCGCCGGGTGGCCCTCACCGTCTCCGCGCGGGCTTCGTCCAGGGTGCAATCGCCGTCTAGGCAACGGAGCATCTGCCGGTATCCGAGCGCTCGGCTGGCGGTCTTGCCCTCCCGCAGGCCCTCATCGACCAGCCGCCGAACCTCGTCCTCGAACCCCTCCGCCCACATGCGGTCCACCCGGGCGGCGATCCGCCGGTCCAGCTCGGGCCTGGGCAGCATGAGGCCGATCTGGATGGCCGGGCGGCCCTGGTCGTAGGCGGGCATGGTGGCGGTAAACGGGCGCCCCGATATCTCGATCACCTCGAGGGCGCGCACGATCCGGCGACCGTTGCCGGGCAGGATCGCGGCGGCGGCGGCCGGGTCGAGCGTGGACAGCCTCGCGTGCAGCGCGGCCGGTCCGACCCGGTCAAGCTCCGCCTCGAGGCGGGCCCGGGCCCCGTCGTCGGTTCCGGGGAAATGCAGGTCCTCCAGGGCGGCCCGGATGTACAAGCCCGAGCCGCCGGCCAGGACGGGCACGCGGCCGCGGGCGGTGATGTCGTCGATGGCGGCCCGCGCGAGCTGCTGGTAGTCGGCCACGTTCGCGGTCCGGGTCACCGGCCAGACGTCGAGCAGGTGATGCGGAACCCCGCGCCAGGCCGCGGGGGGCTCCTTGGCGGTCCCGATGTCCATGCCCCGGTAGAGCTGCATCGAGTCCGCGTTCACGACCTCGCCGCCCAGAGCCAGGGCCAGCTCGACGGCCAGCCCGGACTTGCCGGTGGCGGTCGCCCCGACGACCGCGATGAGGTGCGTGCCCATGACCCTAAGTGTGCCTGCCCTGCGCATCTGGCGCGCCCCGCCGGATGCGTGGCACGATCAATGAAAGGCCACGCACCGGCCGGTGCGGGCCTGGTGCTGGTGCAGCGCGGAGGATGCGGTGCGGGTGGACGTGAGCCCCGAGGCGGATGCGGCCGTCCGCGGGCTGGGCGGGCGACTTTATGTCTGGGCCGCGCGCCCGTGGGGCTGCTGCTGGGGCACCCCGGCGTACATGAACGCGGCTCCGACCCCGCCGGCGCGCATCGCCCTGTCCGCATTCAGCCCGGTGGACCCGGCGGACACGGGCGGCCTGGAGATCTGGTTCCGGGCCCCGGGCGGTCGCCTCCCCGACGTTCTCGAGATCGCGATGAAGGGCAAGCGCCACCCCCGTGTCGAGGCCTACTGGGACGGCTGCAGCTACATGCTGTGACTCGCCGCCAGCAGGCCGAGGTCGCGCAGGCTCTCGGCTGTTTCCACGATCGCAACGTCGGCTCGCTAAGCCCGCTGCGTCGCGACACGTCCTCGATCGTGAGAACCGTCATACCTGCAGCAAACCAAACCTCAAGCGCTTGAAGTCAAGTCTCGCGGCAGGACTCTGAGCCCCATCTAGGGGTCATCCACGCCGAACGCCACGCACCACTGCACGAACATGAAGGGCGGGCAGGGCGCGCCAGGCGCACCGACCGGTAGCGGCACCACCGGCAGCTAGCGCCGCGGTGACCGGCCGGCCCCTCCTCCCCAAGGTCCCTGAGGGGCCGGCCGCCCCGGCCAGGCCTGGCGGCTACAGGATGCCGCTAGTGTGCCGGCCTTCAAGCCGGTGGTGGAAGCGGTCAAACCTCAGCCGTGTCGGGCGGGACGGTCCTGCCCGATGTACTGGTACAGGACGGAGACAAGGGGCCTTCTGTTAGGCAAGAAGTTCGAAAACATTAACTCCGCCTGCGTGTCGTTACCGGACAAAAACTGAAAGACGAATTATACTGTAACCGTGCAACTCCGGAGTGGAAGTCAACAGGGCCACTCCACGTTCCTGGTTACGGCATAGCTACGGTTGCAGTCATGGCCGGGAATGTGGAGGATGACCAGGTAAACTCCGCGGCGCTCGGCGTCCTCGAGTCCGCCTGGCGCGACGACCGGGGTTACTGCCTGCCCAACGCCGATGTCTATCCGCATATGTGGCTGTGGGATTCGTGCTTTCACAGCATCGCCTGGGCGTCACTGCACGACGAGCGGAGCGTGGTAGAACTCGGCCACGCGCTGCGCATGCAATTTGCCAACGGATTCCTCCCGCACATGGTGTACGCGGGCCCGAATACCGTCTATCGCGGCCCCCGGTCTGATGTATCGTGCTTCACCCAGCCGCCCGTTTACTCCCTGGCGATGGCCTGGGCCGGGCGCCACGGGCTCCCGGTGCCCGATGACCTGCCCGGCCAGGTCTCCCTGGGCCTGTCGTACTTCACGACCCGGCGGTTCCGTGACGGCCTGGCCTTCGTCGTGCATCCCTGGGAGACCGGCTGCGACGATTCCCAGCGCTGGGATTCGTGGTACGGCGGCAGCGACTGGAACGCGCGGGAGTGGCTGGTCCGCGATCAGGAACTCGTCGCCTCGACGCAGTTCAGCGGCGACGAGGGCGACGCGATCTGGAACACCGAATTCGTCTGTGCGCCGAGCCTGTTCAACGGGATCTTGTCGCACGCGTTCCTGCTGGCCAGCGAGCTGACCGGGGACAACAAGCAACGGCGGGCCAGCTTCGAGATCGGCGAGGCCATCGACGAACTGCTGTGGGACGACGGCCAGGGCCTGTACGTGGACCGGCCCGTCGTCGGGGGCGGCGACAGTCATCGCGCCCCGACCCTCGACGGCGTTCTGTCCGCGCTGGGCAGCGTGCGCCGCGACCGGGCCCTGGCCTGCCTGGACCAGCTACGCGACCCATCCAGGTTCGCGGCACCGTGGGGCCTGCGGTACCTGCCCGCCGCCGATCCCCGGTACCTGCCAGACCGTTACTGGCGCGGGCCCGCCTGGCCGCAGCTGGAGTTCCTTGCCGTCCAGGCCTGCCGCCGCTGGGGCGACGACGCCCTGGCCGACCAGATCGCCGAGCGGGGCAGGCGCGGAATCGTGCAGTCCGCCTGGTCCGAATACTGGAACCCGGAGACCGGCGCCGGGCGAGGCGCGCGCCCCCAGACCTGGGCCAGCCTGGCCGCGGCCCTGTAAGGGCGCACCGCGGCCCGGTAATCCGGGCCGGTCAGGCCCCTCCGCTCGGACGGGGGAGCGCGATTCGGTTGATGGACGCGTCGAGAACCTCGGCCACGTGCGCGACCGCGATGTGCGTGCCGCGGTCGCCGAGCGCGGATGCGATCTGCAGCGAGCAGCCGGGGTTGGCGGAGATGAGCAGCGGCGCGCCCGCGTCCAGCACCGCCTGCGCCTTGCGCGCGCCGAGCTCGCTGGCCGCCTCGGGCTGCAGCAGGTTGTAGACGCCGGCCGAGCCGCAGCAGGTCCCGGCGTCGGGCAGCTCGATCAGGGTCAGCTCGGGGATCGCGCGGAGCAGTTCGCGCGGCTGCTTGGTGATCCGCTGCGCGTGCGCCAGGTGGCAGGCGTCGTGGTAGGCGGCGGTGACCGGCAGCGGGTGCCGCCGGGCCACCGGCCCGAGCTCGGCGAGGAACTCCGACAGGTCCCGGACCTTGGCGCTCAGCGCCGCCGCCCGCGCGGCCCAGCCCGTCCCGGCCAGCAGCCGCTCGTACTCCTTCATCGCCGAGCCGCACCCGGCCGAGTTGACCACGATCGCGTCCACGTCCTGCGCCTCGAAGGTGGCGATCGCGCGCTGGGCGAAGGCCTGCGCCTCGGCCTCCCGCCCGGAGTGCAGTGACAGCGCGCCGCAGCATCCCTGACCCCGGGGGATGAGGACGTCGCAGCCCTCGGCCGCGAGGACCCGCGCGGTCGCCGCGTTCACCTGCGGGAAGAACACCGACTGCACGCACCCGGTGAGCATGCCGACCACCGCGCGCCGGGACCCCCGGGCCGCCACGCGCTCCGGGAGCCTCTTGGCGGTGGCCGTAGGCGGCGCCAGGCGTAGGGCGGCGCCGAGCGCCGGGGACAGCCGGTCCGGCAGGCTGCTGCGCGCCAGCCGCCGGTCAAGACCGGTGCGCTGCGCCGCACGCAACGGCCCGATCGCGGCCCGCAACCGCGCGGGGTAGGGGAACAGGGCGAAGATGGCCGCCCGCACCGCGCGATCCCGCCGCCGCGCCGCCGCCGACCCGACCACACCCGCCGAACCCATAGCCCCCGCAGCTCCGCCAGCCCCCCCAGGTCCGCCACCACCCGCAGGTCCCCCAGCCCCCGCAGGCCCCCCAGCCGCCTCAGCCCCCCCAGCCGCCTCAGCCCCCGCCGCGCGCGCGTCCTCGGTCCAGGCCCGGGCGGCCTCGATGAGCTGGTCGTACTGCACCCCGGATGGGCAGGCGGTCATGCAGGCCATGCAGCCCAGGCAGCGGTCGAAATGCTCGGCCGCCGCCTCGGTGAGCTCGGCCCCGTCCAGGATCTGGCTCACCAGGTAGATCCGGCCTCGCGGCGAATCCATCTCCTCGGCCCACAGCTGGTAGGTCGGGCAGGCCGGCAGGCAGAACCCGCAGTGCACGCAGTCCTTCGTCACGCTGCGCAGATGGTCCGCGTCGTGCATCAGCTGCCTCCCGCCAGGCGGCCGGGAAACATCCGGTAGCCAGGGTCGAACTGGTCCTTGACCGCGCGCATCAGGGCGGCACCGGGCACCGGCCCGTACGCGTCGACGGCGCCCAGCACCGCCGCCGGCGCGGTCAGCACCACCACGCTGCCTCGCGGAGCAGGGGAACCGCCAAGCCGGTCCCGCAGCCCCCGCACGAACTCGGCGGCCGCGTCATCCGAGGAGCGCGGGTCGAGGCAGGCGTACAGCGCGCCCGCGCCGGCCGGGCCGCTCACCGCGGGCCTGACCCCGGCCTCCGCGGCCGCCGCCACCAGCGCGTCTAGGACGCCGGACAGCTTCCCGACCCAGAACGTCGCGCGGATCACCGTGCTGGCTGACGGCAGCTGGCCCCACCGCGGCGGCACGGCCGGCGAGACCGCGACCAGCGGGGATCCGCCCGCCGCGGCCAGCAGCTCCGACATCCGCTTGGCCCGGTCCGCTACCCCCGCCGCGGTCCCCTCGAGGAGCACGCCCACCCGCAGCGGCCGCGATGAGCCGCCCGGCCAGTCCAGCTCCACCGCCGAGGGCACGAGCGCGGACCCCGCGGCCGCAGCCACCGCCGCCGTGGCGCCCGCCCGCTCCGCCGCGCCGAACTCCGCGGTCACGTACGCCACCGCCGCCGGCAGCGGGTGCAGCCGGAACGTCACCTCGGTGATCACCCCCAGGGTCCCCTGCGACCCGGAGAACAGCTTGCCGAGGTCGTAGCCTGCCACGTTCTTGACCACCTTGCCGCCGGAGTGCGCCACGACCCCGTCCGCGCGCACCGCGGTGATCCCGATCAGCAGGTCGCGCGGCGCGCCGTAGCGGAACCGGCGCGGCCCGGCGGTACCGGTCGCGACCACGCCGCCGACCGTGGCGTCGGCCGGGGCGTCCAGCGCGAGCTGCTGCCCGGCCTGCGCCAGCACCGTGGCCAGGTGCCCGATCGTCGTTCCGGCCTGGACCCGGGCCACCAGGTCGCCCGCCGCGTGCTCGATGACCTCGCCCATCAGCGACATGTCGACCACCAGATCACATGACGCCGGCGGCAGGCCCCAGCCCAGCCCCAGCCCGGCCCCGCGCGGCACGACGGTCAGGTCGTGCGCGGCCGCGGCGGCCAGCAGGGCGGACGCCTCGGCGGTGCTGGCCGGCGACCCGACCAGCGCGGGCACGATCCCCGCCACCGCATCAGATCCAAGCCCGTTCCGGGTGGCCGAGCACGCGACCGAGAGCGCGTCCCGGATATGGGGAACCAACGCTCGTTCGGTATCCATCAAAAGATCTCCGCCAGGCCGGCCGCTACGGCGGGGTGCGGCGCACGGCGGTGGCCGGGGACCTCGCCGCACAGCCTGGGCGTCGGGAAGACCTTGCCGGGGTTGCACAGGCTGGCCGGGTCGAACGCGCAGCGGACCAGCTGCATGGTGTCCAGGTCGTCGGCGTTGAACATCTTCGGCATGTACCGGGACTTGTCGACGCCGACGCCGTGCTCGCCGGTGATCGACCCGCCGTGCTCCAGGCACGTGTCGAGGATGGCGCCGGACAGCTCCTCCGCCGCGATCGTCTGTTCGGGCGACGCGTCGTCGTAGAGCACCAGCGGGTGCAGGTTCCCGTCGCCGGCGTGGAACACGTTGGCCACCCGGACCCCGGCCTGCTCGGACAGCGCCGCGATCCTGGCCAGAACGTCACCAAGCGACGTCCGCGGCACCACCCCGTCCTGCACGATGTACGCCGGGCTGATCCGGCCCACCGCGGCGAACGCGGACCTGCGCCCGGCCCAGATCAGGGCGCGCTCGGCCGGGTCGTCGGCCGCCCTGATCTCGGTCGCCCCCGCCGCCTGGCACAGCGCGCGCACCGTGGCCAGCTCCGTCTCGACCTCCGAGGCCGGCCCGTCCAGCTCGACGATCAGGACCGCGCCCGCGCCCTCCGGGTAGTTGCAGTGCACCGCCGCCTCGGCGGCCTCGATGGACAGCGCGTCCATCATCTCGATCGCGGCGGGCACGATGCCGGCCCCGATGATGTCGGAGACCGCGCGGCCGCCCTCGCTGGTCGTGGCGTACGCGGCGAGCAGCGTGTGCACCGTCTCGGGCAGCGGCATCAGCTTGACCACGATCTTGGTCACGATGCCAAGCGTGCCCTCGGAGCCGGTGAACGCGCCGAGCAGGTCGTACCCTGTGGTCACGCCGGTCCCGTCGCCCAGCCAGGTCAGCTCGCCGGCGGGCGTGACGATCTCCAGGCCCATCACGTGGTGCACGGTGAACCCGTTCTTGAGGCAGTGCGCGCCACCGGAGTTCTCCGCCACGTTGCCGCCGACCGAGCAGATCACCTGGCTCGACGGGTCGGGGGCGTAGAACAGACCGAACGGCGCGGCGGCCTTGCTCACCGACAGGTTCGTGGCCCCGGGCTCGACGACGGCCCGCCTGCTCACCGGGTCGATCTCCACGATCTTCCGCATCCGGGACATCACGACGAGGACCCCGTCCTGGTGCGGCAGCGCGCCGCCGGACAGGCCCGTCCCGCTGCCGCGGGCCACGAACGGCACCCGCGCCTCGGCGCACGACGCCACGACCGCGGCCACCTGCTCGGCCGTGGCGGGCAGCACGACCAGCGCGGGTACGCTGCGGTGCGAGGTGAGCCCGTCGCACTCGTAGGTGCGCAGCTCCAGCGGATCGGTGATCACGTTGGCCGCCCCGCAGATCTGTCTCATCCGCGGTACCAGCCCCTCGACCGTCGTGGTTGTCATGCCGTCCCACCTCGCCGTCGACCCGAACCCGCCGTGCCCGCTCCCGCTCATTGTCCCCGTTTTGCGCCGGGCCGAACGGTCTGGCTTTACGGCATCCGCTCGTAGGCGGGGATGGTGAGGAAGTCGACGAAGGCGTCAGCCAGGGCGACCTCGGTGAACAGCGCCACCGCCTGCCCATACTGCGCCGCGTCGAAATCGTCGCCGGCCTGCTCGCGGATGGTGCCCAGCTCCTCGTCGATCAGGGCCTCGACCAGCTCCCTGGTCACGAGCGGCCCGTCGTCGAGGGCGACCTCGTTGTGGATCCACTGCCAGATCTGGGAGCGGGAGATCTCCGCCGTGGCCGCGTCCTCCATCAGGTTGAAGATCGCCACCGCGCCGTTCCCGCCCAGCCATGCGGCCAGGTACTGAAGCGCGACGCTGATGTTGTTGCGCAGGCCCGCCTCGGTGATCACGCCGGGGGTCTTGCTGACCGCGAGCAGGTCCTCGGCGGTGACGCTGACGTCGTCCCTGGTCTTGCCGAGCTGGTTCGGGTTAGCCCCGAGGACGCTGTCGAAGACCTCCTTGCAGATCGGCACCAGGTCCGGGTGGGCGACCCAGGACCCGTCGAAGCCGTCCCGCGACTCGCGCGTCTTGTCCTCGCGCACCTTGGCCAGCGCCTTCTCGTTCACCTCGGGATCGCGCCGCGAAGGGATGAACGCGGCCATCCCGCCCATCGCGTGCGCCCCCCGCCGATGGCACGTGTGCACCAGCAGCTCGGTGTAGGCCCGCATGAACGGCGCGGTCATCGTGACCGAGTTGCGCTCGGGCAGGACGAACTCGCGCCCCCTGGTGCGGAACTTCTTGATCACGCTGAACAGGTAGTCCCAGCGCCCGGCGTTCAGGCCCGCCGAGTGGTCGCGCAGCTCGTAGAGGATCTCGTCCATCTCGAACGCCGCCGGGATCGTCTCGATCAGGACCGTGGCCCGGATGGTCCCGCGCGGGATGCCGAGCGCATCCTGGGCGAGGTTGAACGCGTCGTTCCAGAGCCGCGCCTCCAGGTGGCTCTCGTTCTTGGCCAGGTAGAAGTAGGGCCCCTTCCCCTTGTCCATCTGCCGCTGCGCGCTGGCCGCCATGTACAGGGCGAAGTCGACCAGGCTGCCCGAGGCCCGCACCCCGTCGACCAGGATGTGCTTCTCGTCCAGGTGCCAGCCGCGCGGGCGGACCACGATCGTGGCCAGCTCGCCGTCCGGCCTTAGCGCGTAGTCCTTGCCCTCGGGCGAGGTGAAGTCGATGGTCCGGTCCAGGGCGTCCTTCAGGTTGAGCTGACCGGTGATCATGTTGTCCCAGAGCGGGGTGTTGGCGTCCTCGAAGTCGGCCAGCCACACGTTGGCGCCCGAGTTCAGCGCGTTGATCGTCATCTTGCGGTCGGTCGGGCCGGTGATCTCCACCCGGCGGTCGACGAGCCCGGGCGCGGGTGCCGCCACCCGCCAGTCCGGGTCCTCGCGGATGGCCGCCGTCTCGGGGAGGAAGTCGAGCATCGCGCCGCGGGACAGCTCGGTCTGCCGGCGCTGACGGGCGCGGAGCAGCTCGGACCTGCGCGGGCCGAGCTCGGCGTGCAGGTCGGCGATGAGCTCGATGGCCTGGGGCGTGAGGATCTCGTCGTAGCGATCACCGTACGGCCCGGTGATCTGCACGCTTTCGGTTCCCGGCATGTCTAGGCTCCTCCCAGCTCGTGCTCACATCCTAGGCAGCCCGGCCCGGCGCGGGCCCGTTAGGCTTACCTCAGCCGGCTGCGCGCGGACCGCGGGGGATCGCCCCATGGATCCCATAAATAGCATCCGCACCATCCGTTACGGCGACAGCCCGGTGGCCAGTCCATGAAAGTGGCAACCTACGCAGAAGAATAGGTACGGTGCCGCACCCATTGGTCAGGACAAGTTCCCGGCCCCAGCAGCTGCGGGGGAGAGGGTCGCTGGCGAACGGCTCGACGATCCTAGTGCCGCCGAATGCCAGGTGATCTGCTTTCCGGTGGCCGTATCGTGACGGCCGTGAATTACTGTCAAAAGCGTTCAGGCAGGAAAGGGCTTGCGTACCCCAGCGTGGTGCGATCCCCGCTGGTCAGCGCCGATGGCCGCCCGCCGGGCAGTCCCGCTTACCGTAAGTCACCGCGGATATCGCGGCACCCTAGCCCGCACCTAGCGCAAGCCGCGAAAGCTGCTAAACTAGCCTATCCCAGGAATTGACGCGAACCACGCCAGCGCATATCTAAAGAAAGTATATCACAAAATATGACGTCCCGCCAAAGCGATTCCGTCAGCACAAGCACCAGCGCCATCGGCCAGGAACAAGCGTACGTCGATATGCTTTACCACCTGCTGGATCAGGCGCGCAAAAGGACCGAGGAGCTACTCGCGGGCACGCTCGGCAGCGGCGGCGCGGGCGGCACCTTCCAGGCCCGGGTGGAGCGCGATTTCACGGCGACCGAGCAGAGCCGGCGCCTCGCCCAGCTGAACGCCGTCGAGCGAGGCCTCGTCTTCGGCCGCACGGACGCCGAGTCAACGCCCGGCGCTGGGCCAGGCGACGCCGAACCGGCTCCCGACGCCGGACCAGGCGGCGACGCCGAGGACCCCGCCGGGACGCTGTACATCGGCCGGATCGGCCTGCGGGACGACGAGCACGAGCCGCGCCTCATCGACTGGCGGGCCCCGGCGGCGCACCCCTTCTACGCCGCGACCCCCATGGACCCGAACGGCCTGATCCGCCGGCGGCACATCTACACCAGGAACCGGACCGTGACCGGCGTCGACGATGAGGTCTTCGACCTGGACCGGCTGCCCGAGCCCGAGAAGAAGACCCTGTCGGGCGAGGCCATGCTGATCGCCAGCATCACCGCGAGCCGTACGGGCCGGATGAGCGACGTGGTCGCCACCATCCAGGCCGAGCAGGACCGGGTGATCCGCTCCTCCCTCCAGGGCGTCCTGGTCGTGCAGGGCGGCCCGGGCACCGGCAAGACGGTCGCCGCCCTGCACCGCGCCGCGTACCTGCTCTACACGCACCGCCGGGTGCTTGAACGCCGCGGCGTCCTGGTCATCGGCCCGAACGCTACGTTCCTCCGCTACATCAGCCAGGTTCTGCCGTCCCTCGGCGAGACCGACGTGGTGCTCAGCTCCATCGCCGACCTGTTCCCGCGCGTCACCGCCGCGCCCGACGACGATCCGCGGGCCGCCGCGGTCAAGGGCGACGTAAAGATGGTGTCCGTGCTGCGCCACGCGGTGCGCAACCACCAGCAGGTCCCAGATACCGACCTGGAGATCACCGTCGACGGCATCAAGATGACCGTGCCGCGGGAGGTGTGCCTGCGCGCCCGCGACCGGGCCCGCGCGCAGCGCAAGCCGCACAACGTGGCCCGCAAGCAGTTCGTCACCGAGATGCTCGGCGCGCTCGCGGCGGCGGAGGGGGCCGCCCTCGGCCGCCCCCTCGACCCGGACGACCTGCCCTACACCCGCGCCCGGCTGTGGGACGAGCCGCCGGTCCGGGCCGCCCTCGACGCCTTGTGGCCGTTCCTCACCCCGCAGCGGCTGGTCGCCGGGTTGCTGGCCGGGGAAGCTGCCCTCCGCGCCGCCGCCCCGGCTCTTTCTGATACCGAACGAGCGGTGGTGCACCGCCCCGATGCCCCCGAAGAGTGGACGGTGGCCGACGTCCCGCTCCTCGACGAGGCCGCCCAGCTACTGGGCGCCGACGACTCGGCGATGAGCCGGCAGCGCCGGGCCGCGGACCGCGAGCGCCGGGCCCAGGAGCGGTACGCCAGGGAGGTGCTTGAGATCACCGGCCTGCTCGGGCAGGGACAGGTGGACTTCCTGGACGCCGCCACGCTCGCCGCGTGGAACCGCGACCCCGGCCAGCAGCTCACCACGGCGGAGCGGGCCTGGGCCGACCCGTCCTGGGCCTACGGTCACGTGATCGTGGACGAGGCGCAGGAGCTATCCGCCATGGCCTGGCGGATGGTGATGCGGCGCATCCCCACCCGGTCGCTGACCGTGGTCGGTGACCTGGCCCAGCGGGGGAGTGCGGCCGGCGCCCGCTCCTGGGCCCAGATGCTCGACCCGTACGTCAAGGGCCGCTGGCGCGAGGAGCGGCTGACCGTCAACTACCGGACCCCGGCCGAGATCATGGCCGTGGCCGCGGACGTGCTCGCCTCGGTCGCCCCCGGCGAGCAGCCCCCCGAGTCCGTCCGCGAGGAAGGCGTCCCCCCGCGCGCCGTCTCCGGCCTCGACCGCGTCGCCTCCGTCGTCGACGCCGAACTGGCCGAGCTGGGCGACGGCGGCCGGCTGGCCGTGATCGCCCCCGCGTCCCGGATCGCGGAGCTGGCCCGGGCCGTGCCCGAAGCCGTCCCCGGCGACCAGGCCGAATCGCTCGACGCCCCTGTCGCCCTGCTCACCGTGGGCCAGGCCAAGGGCCTGGAGTTCGACCGCGTGGTCCTGGTCGACCCGGCCGGGATCCTCGCCCAGTCCCCGGCCGGCGGCCACGACCTCTACGTGGCCATCACCCGCGCCACCCACCGCCTCACCGTGGTCCACGACGGCGACCTGCCCGCCGCCCTAGGACGCCTAGCGCGGCGGGGCACATAACGTGCGGCCCTGGCGTTAATAAAATGCGATCCCGCGCGCCGCGTGGGACCATCGGGGGCGAGTACACATGGATGTCGGAGGACTATGAGCACGGTCTTTAACGAGCAGTCGGACCTGGGGGAGCTGGACCTCGAGGACCGGCACGCGCTACGGCGCGTGGCCGGTCTGTCCACCGAACTCCAGGACATCAGCGAGGTCGAGTACCGCGCGCTGCGGCTTGAGCGGGTGGTGCTCATCGGGGTGTGGGCCGAGGGCAGCCTGGCCAGCGCGGAGAACTCCCTGCGCGAGCTGAGCAGGCTGGCCGAGACGGCGGGTTCTGAGGTGCTGGAGGGCCTGATCCAGCGGCGCAGCCGGGTCGACGCGGCGACGTACGTGGGCTCGGGCAAGGCGCGCGAGCTGGCGGGCGTCGTGGCAGCGGCGGGCGCCGACACGGTGATCTGCGACGGCGAGCTCAGCCCGAGCCAGCTGCGCAAGCTCGAGAGCGTGGTGCAGGTCAAGGTCATCGACCGGACGGCCCTGATCCTCGACATCTTCGCCCAGCACGCCCGCAGCCGCGAGGGCAAGGCCCAGGTGGAGCTGGCCCAGCTGCAGTACATGCTGCCCAGGCTCCGCGGCTGGGGCGAGTCGCTGTCCAGGCAGGCAGGCGGCCGGGTGGCGGGCGGCGGCGGGATCGGCACCCGCGGCCCCGGCGAGACCAAGCTGGAGACGGACCGGCGCCGGCTACGGGCGCGCATCGCCAGGCTGCAGCGGGACATCACGGAGATGTCCACCGGCCGGAAGGTGCAGCGGGGCCGCAGGCACCGCCGCGAGGTGCCGTCGGTGGTGATCGCGGGTTACACCAACGCCGGTAAGTCGAGCCTGCTCAACGCGCTCACCGGGGCCGGGGTCCTGGTGGAGGACGCGCTGTTCGCCACCCTCGACCCGGCGGTCCGCCGGGCCGAGACCCCGTCCGGGCGAGTCTTCACGCTGACCGACACCGTCGGGTTCGTCCGCCACCTCCCGCATCAGCTGGTCGAGGCGTTCAGGTCCACGCTGGAGGAGACGGCCGAGGCCGACCTCATCGTGCACGTGGTGGACGGGTCCGACCCGGAGCCCGAGGCGCAGATCGCCGCGGTCCGCGGCGTGCTCGCCGAGATCGGCGCCGCGCAGGTGCCCGAGCTCATCGTGGTCAACAAGATCGACACGGCGGACCCCGTGGTGCTGCAGGCCCTGCGCGCCCGCGAGCCGGGCAGCCTGTCCATCTCCGCGAAGACCGGGGCGGGCCTGGCCGCGCTGCGGGACGCCATCGAGGCCGCCCTGCCGAAGCTGGACGCCCACGTGCGCCTCGTCGTCCCTTACCGCCGCGGTGACCTGGTGGCGCGGGCCCACGCCGACGGCGAGGTCCTGCACGCCGAGCACGTCGCGGACGGGACGCTGCTCGAGGCGCGGGTCCTGCCGGGCCTGGCCGCGGAGCTCGAGGCGGCGGCGCTGACCCCGGCGGTGCCGTAACCCGAGCCGCGGAAACCGGGGTCGGCGGACAATTGTGTCCGGAGAAACGTGATAGTGGTCACGTTCGCCACGCAATTGCGTGCTAGGTAAGGCTCGTCTAAAGCCGCTAAAAGAAATGGCTCTTTGTGGGGCTCAAAGGCTTGTCTGCGACCGTAGCAGTGCAATAGCGTGTCGGAATCAATCTGTTGGCCGCCGTACCCACGGCGCTGACTTCGGCGTGGTGCGCAGCGAAACTCGTCAGGTGCCGGCCGGGATGCCCCGGCGTACACGAACCATGGCAGGTGACCGCTCATGGCGCATGACTTCACCGGTCTCGGGGGGGACCGCCAATGAGCGTACGTTTGCTGACCAACATCGGCCGGCTGTGGACAGGATCGGAGGTCCTGTCCAACGCGGCCGTCGTGACCGACGATAAGCGGATCGCCTGGGTCGGGCCCGCCGCTGAGCTGCCGCGGCGCATTCCAGGGGTCATCGACGACATCGTGGACGTGGACCACGTCGAGAACCTGGGCGGTGGCCTGGTCACCCCGGGCCTGATCGACGCCCACACCCATCCGGTGTACGCGGGGAACCGCTGGGCCGAGCTCGCGATGCGCTCCAACGGCTCGTCGGTCGCGGAGATCACCCAGGCGGGCGGCGGAGTCGCCTCGACCGTGACCGTCACGAGGGGGACCGACCCGTGGACCCTGTGCAACGGGGTGCGGGAGCGGATGGGCCGCTGGCTGCGGTCCGGGGCCACCACCATCGAGGCCAAGACCGGTTACCACCTGACCAGGGACGGCGAGCTGGCCGCGGTCCGGATGCTCCGCGGCCTGGAGGGCGAGCCGGGCATGCCTCGGGTGCACGTGACGTTCATGGCCGCGCACGCGATCCCGCCGGAATACTTCGGCCGGCGCACGGACTACATCGACTCGGTGTGCTCGTGGTGCGCGGACGCCGCGGTGGTCGGCGCGGACAGCGTCGACGTGTACTGCGAGGAGGGCGGGTTCACCGAGGAGGAAGCCCGCTGGATCCTGAACGCCGGCCGCCGGGCGGGCCTGCTGCCGCGGCTGCACGCCTGCGGTCACACGCGAACCGGGGCGGCCCGGCTGGCCGCCGAGCTCGGCTGCGCGTCCGCCGACCTGCTGCACGAGGCGACCGAGGAGGACGTCGCCGCGCTGGCGCGGGCCAGCGTGGCCGCCGTGGTGTGCCCGGGCACGGCCCTGCAGACCTGTGCCCGCCCGCCGGTGCGTGCCCTGCTCGATAAGGGCGTCGCCGTCGCGCTCGGCTCAGACCACACCCCAGGCGGGACCGGGATCACCTCGATGGCCCTGGTCATCTCCCTCGCCGTGTCGTACCTGGGGATGAGCGTCGAGGAGGCGCTCCGCGCGGCGACCATCGGCGGTGCGCACGCGCTGCGGGCCCCCGACCGCGGCGCGATGGTGCGCGGCAGGCTGGCCGACATGGTGCTGTGGGACGCCGACCACGAGGGCGCGTTCGTCTGGTCCTACGGCCTGGTCCCGCGGCGCGTCTGGCTCGGCGGCGAGCCGGTCACCTGATGGCCCCGGCCCCAGCCCCGGTCACCATCGTCGTCGGCGAGGAGGAGTTCCTCATCGACCGCGGCGTCCGTGACCTCGTGACCGCCGTCCGGGACGCGGGTCAGGACGCGGACGTGCACGACCGCGAGGGAGCCGAGCTCGGTGCTGGTGAGCTTGACTCGCTCACCTCGCCGTCCCTGTTCGGCAGCGGCTGCGTGGTGGTGATCAGGTCCGCGCAGGACGCGAGCAAGGAGGTCGCCGGGGAGCTGGCCGCCTACGCCGCTAACCCGGCGCCGGACGTCGCCCTGATCCTGACCCACGCCGGGGGAGCCAAGGGCAAGGAGCTGCTGGCCAGCGTCAAGGCCGCCGGAGCCCAGGTGATCGAGTGCCCGAAGGTCACCAGGTTCGCCGAACGCCTCGACTTCATCCGGGCCGAGTTCCGGCGGGCGGGCCGGCGCGCCGACGACGCCGCGGCCCGCGCGCTGCTGGACGCGGTTGGCTCGGACCTGCGCGAGCTCGCGGCCGCCTGCGATCAGCTCGCCGCCGACACCGACGTGGCCGGCGGTCAGGTGGACGAGGCGCTGGTGGCCAGGTACTTCCGCGGCCGGGCCGAGGCGACCGGGTTCGCCGTCGCCGACCGCGCGGTCGAGGGGCATCTCGCGCAGGCGCTAGAGCAGCTGCGCTGGGCGCTGGCCACCGGCGTTTCGCCGGTGCTGATCTGCAGCGCGCTCGCGCAGGGCGTGCGCCTGCTCGGCCGGGTCGGCTCAGCGTCTCGCGGCGCCAGCAGCGCGGCGCTCGCGGCCGAGGTCGGGGCGCCGCCCTGGAAGATCGACGTCGTCCGGCGGCAACTGCGCGGCTGGCAGCCGGAGGGCATCGCCCGCGCCCTGCACGCCGTCGCCGAGGCCGACGCCCAGGTCAAGGGCGAGGCCGCCAGCGCAGACTACGCCCTGGAACGCGCCGTCCGCCGCATCGTCGCCGCCCGCTCCGGCGGAGCCGGCTTCTAGCTGGCCTTGGCCATCTCGGCGTAGCGCTTGGCCATCGCGGACTTGCGGTTCGCGGCCTGGTTCATGTGGACCACGCCCTTGCTCGCCGCCTTGTCGAGCTGCCGGCAGGCGGCCCGCAGGGCGGTCTCGGCCGCCTCCGCGTTCCCCCCGTCCGCGGCCTCGCGGAACTTACGGACGGACGTGCGCAGCGAAGACTTGACGGCCTTGTTCCGCAGGCGCGCCTTCTCGTTCTGCTTGTTGCGCTTGATCTGAGACTTTATGTTCGCCACGCGTGGGGATCCTTCAGGGTGTCTGTGGGGTGACGCGAAGTGGGGTGACGCGACGACGAAGCTTATCCGAGCCTGCCCCCGCACTCAAACCTCGGGGCCCACGACAACCCGAGGCAACCCGCGGCAACCCACGGCAACCCGCGGCGACGGCGGGCCCGGCGGGGGCACCCCACCGGACATGGGATCATGGAACGCCAGGCCGCGCGGCGGCGACTGAATCCCCGGAACGGACGTGCGTGTCACCTAGCCCTGCCCCAGCCCATACCGATCAGGCGGTGATCAGGAACTTCTGCATCATCGCCCACATCGATCACGGCAAGTCGACCCTGGCGGACCGGATGCTCCAGTTCACCGGGGTGGTAGAGGGGCGCCAGATGCGCGCGCAGTACCTGGACCGGATGGACATCGAGCGCGAGCGCGGGATCACGATCAAGAGTCAGGCCGTGAGACTGCCCTGGACCAGCGGCAACCAAAGCTACGTGCTCAACCTCATCGACACCCCCGGCCACGTCGACTTCAGCTACGAGGTCTCGCGCAGCCTGGCCGCCTGCGAGGGAGCGGTCCTGCTGGTCGACGCGGCGCAGGGCATCGAGGCGCAGACGCTGGCCAACCTCTACCTGGCGCTGGGCGCCGACCTGAAGATCATCCCGGTGCTGAACAAGATCGACCTCCCGGCCGCGCAGCCGGACCGCTACGCCGCCGAACTAGCAAACATCATCGGCGTCGATCCCGCCGAAGTGCTAAGGGTCTCCGCCAAGACCGGCGAGGGCGTCCAGGACCTGCTGCACGAGATCGTCCGCCAGGTGCCCGCCCCGCACGGCGACCCGGACGCCCCGGCGCGGGCGCTCATCTTCGACTCGATCTACGACACCTACCGCGGCGTGGTCACCTACGTCCGGGTGGTCGACGGCCGCATCACCAAGCGCGAGCGGTCGCTGATGATGTCGACCGGCGCCACCCACGAGACCCTCGAGGTGGGGGTCATCTCCCCCGAACCCATCCCCAGCGAGGGCCTGGCCGCCGGCGAGGTCGGGTACCTGATCACTGGGGTCAAGGACGTACGGCAGGCCCGGGTCGGCGATACCGTAACCAGCTCGGCCCGCCCCGCGCAGCAGCCCCTGGCCGGCTATGACCACCCCAGGCCGATGGTCTACTCGGGCCTGTACCCGCTCGACGGCGACGACTACCCGGACCTGCGCGACGCGCTGGACAAGCTGCGGCTGAACGACGCCGCGCTGGTCTACGAGCCGGAGACGAGCGACGCGCTCGGGTTCGGGTTCCGCTGCGGGTTCCTCGGCCTGCTGCACATGGAGATCGTCCGCGAGCGGCTCGAGCGGGAGTTTGACCTGTCGCTGATCTCCACCGCGCCGAACACCGTCTACCGCGTGATCATGGATACCGGCCAGGAGATCAGGGTGACCAACCCGAGCGACTTCCCCGGCGGGTCCGATGCCGTAGCAGGCGGCCGGGCGGTAAAAGGAAAAGTCGACCGCGTCTATGAGCCGGTCGTCCGCGCCACGGTCATCTCGCCCGCCGACTACATCGGCACGATCATGGAACTGTGCCAGAGCCGGCGCGGCGCCCTGATCGGCATGGACTACCTGTCCGCGGACCGGGTCGAGATCCGGTACTCGCTGCCGCTGGCGGAGATCATCTTCGACTTCTTCGACCAGCTCAAGTCGCGGACCCGCGGGTACGCCTCGCTTGACTACGAGCCCGACGGGGAGCAGGAGGCGAACCTGGTCAAGGTCGACATCCTGCTCCAGGGGGTGCCGGTCGACGCGTTCAGCCAGATCGTGCACGCCGACGAGGCGCGCGAGTACGGCCTGGCCATGACGGCCAAGCTGAAGGAGCTGATCCCGCGGCAGCAGTTCGAGGTGCCGATCCAGGCGGCCGTCGGCGCCCGCATCATCGCCAGGGAGAACATCCGCGCGCTGCGCAAGGACGTGCTGGCCAAGTGCTACGGCGGCGACATCACGCGCAAGCGCAAGCTGCTGGAGAAGCAGAAGGAGGGCAAGAAGCGGATGAAGACCATCGGCCGGGTCGACGTGCCCCAGGAGGCCTTCGTCGCGGCGCTCTCTACGCAGCCCGCCGACCGCAAACAGCGTTAACCCATTTAGCCGAACGAGCGGTGGTGACTGCCCCGCTCCCTGCTAAGGACCGGGTGGCGGCCCGACGAGCGTGCCGAGCTCCCGGTGCCCGTTCCACTCCCCGCCCACGTGGACGACGTACGGGGTCAGGACCGGCTCGAGACCAAACCGCTGGCTCTGCGGCCCGGGCGGCCCGATCAGCTGCACCGGCACGGGCACGCTCACCTGCTGGAACCCCACCGGCTGGGCCTGCCGGGTGACGATGGCGGTGATCAGCGCGGCGAGGGTGAAGATGACGAGGGCGGTGATGATCAGCGCCGCGGCGGGCCGCCAGCTGGCGGGGCGCGGGGCCTTCTCCGGTACCACGGCGACCGGCCCGTGGGTGGGAACGAAGGGCCCGGCGGGCAGGTCGGCGGTCAGCGCCCACAGCTCCCCGTAGGTGCGCGCGGTGTACGCCTGCCCCACCCGGTCGTCGAGTTCGTCCTGGCTGAGCCGCCCTTCCGCGAAGCCCGCCCGGAGTACCCCCACGGCCCGCTCGCGGTCTGCGCTCGCGGCCAGCCAGCCGGGATTCATCCAGGGCACCGAGCCGCCGGTGCCGCCGGTGGGCACCCCAGGCTGCGGCGGATATGCCTGAGCCGGACCGTAAGCCACGTAAGCCTCCCGCGGACGCCTTCATAGAGTTTAGACGCGTGACGGGCGCCAAGAGTGCCAATGGGTGCGGGCCGCTCCGGGTGCCTCAGGGTCAGGGCGGCGGGATCGGTATCCCCCCGCCACCTATCGGCCCACCCTGCCCGGGGAACACCTGGCTGCTGTGCGTAACCGAGAATACGACGCCGACCAGCGAGGCGGCGATCAGGACCGTCCAGAAGATGATCGCCATGTAGCCGAGCACGAGTCCGCCGGTCGCCAGCCCGTCGCCGCGCTGTGAGGTCAGCCGCATCTGCCGCCTGGCGATGTGGCCGCAGATGACGGCGGGGATGGCGGTCAGCCCGGCGGTGAAGAACTCGGCGACGCCGAGCACCATCGCCGCGATGGCCATCGAGTTCGTGCCAGCGACCGCCTGCGGCGGCGGCGGCTGGTACAGGGGCACCGGCCAGGCCGTCGGGTACGGCCCCGCGGGCAGGTCGGCCGTCAGCGCGGCCAGTTCGCCGTACGTGCGGGCGGCGTACGCCCGCCCCATCCGGTCGTTGTACTCCTCCTGGCTGAGCCGGCCCTCGGCGAACCCGGCCTTCAGCACGTCGACCGCGCGCTCCCGGTCCGTGGACGCCGCGCGCATCGCCGGGTTCATCGCGACCTGGTATTGCGGGACCTGCGGTGGCGGAGCCGCCGGGTAGCCGGTCGGCACCGGGGGCACCGGGTAGGCGGCGGTCGGCGGGGGAACCTGGTAGGCGTTCGGCGGCACCGGGTAACCGGCCGGGGGCGTGGCGGGATAGCCGGCGGGCGGGACCTGGGAGGGGTCAGGCGAGTACCTGGGGTACTGGGCCGGCCACTCCCACTGGTTATCTGCCACCCGGTGCCTCCCGTCAACGCGGAAACGCGCCTCCCGTGAACGCGGTCCTTCCAGTCTAAGCTGTATTTGCCCCCGGGGGACTACCCCCCGGCGACCCCCCGCATAGGGGGGACTGCCCGTCCCCCCTATCACCCCCCTGGCCCGCCACCCGCGAGCGCGTCGGGAGGCGGGTAGCGTGACTGGGCGGGTAGCGTGACGGCATGCCTGGCGCACCGCCTGACGGCGAGCCCGTGCCTGCCGACGGGAGCCTGCCGGACAGCGCGCGCGGCGGGCTTGGCCGGCGGCCGTTCGGGATCTACGTGCACGTGCCGTTCTGCGCGACCCGCTGCGGTTACTGCGATTTCAACACCTACACCGCCGCCGAACTCGGCGGGCGCGGCGGCGGCTCCGCCGTCTCGCCAGCGAACTACGCGAGCCTCGCGATCGCCGAGATCGCCTTCGCGCGGGCCGCGCTCGGTTCCGCGGATCTCCCGGTGAGCACGGTGTTCTTCGGCGGCGGAACGCCGACGCTGCTGGCCCCGGCCGCGCTCGGCGCGATCCTGCGGGCCATCGACGCCGAGTTCGGCCTGGCCGAAGGGGCCGAGGTGACGTCGGAGGCCAACCCGGAGAGCGTGGACGCGGCCAGCCTGGGCGAACTGCGGGCCCAGGGCGTCACCCGGATGTCGTTCGGGATGCAAAGCGCCGTCCCCGGCGTGCTCGCCGTCCTGGACCGGGTGCACTCACCCGGACGCCCGGCGAAATGCGTCGCGTGGGCCCGCGCCGCCGGCTTCGAGCACGTCAGCCTCGACCTGATCTACGGGACTCCGGGGGAGTCCGGCGCTAACTGGCGGCGCTCGCTGGAGGCCGCAATCGCCGCCGGGCCCGACCACGTGTCGGCCTACGCGCTGACCGTGGAGGCCGGGACGCGGCTGGCCGCGCGCGTGCGCCGCGGGGAACTGGCCGCGCCAGACGATGACGTGCTCGCCGAGCGCTATCTCGCCGCGGACGAGGCGCTCGCCGCCGCGGGATTTGGCTGGTACGAGATCTCGAACTGGGCCGCGGGCGGCCCGGCCAGGTGCGCGCACAACGTCCTGTACTGGACCGGCGGCGACTGGTGGGGGATCGGGCCTGGGGCGCACAGCCACGTCGGCGGGACCCGATGGTGGAACGTGCGGCACCCGGCCGCCTACAGCGCGAGGATCGGCGCCGGGGTCAGCCCCGGCCAGGCCAGGGAGGTCCTATCCGGGGCCGAACGCCAGCTCGAGCGCGTCATGCTGCTCATCCGCCTGGCCGAGGGATGCCCGGTCGCGGAGCTCGGCCCGGCCGGGCGCGCCGGCGCGGCGGCCGTCGTCGCCGATGGGCTGGCCGACCCGGCGGTCTACGCCGAGGGCCGGATCGTCCTCACCAGGCGCGGACGGCTGCTCGCGGACACCGTGGCCCGCGCGCTGACCGAGTGAGTCACCGGGCCGGTAACGGCCGGGCGATCCGCGCGCAGATCCAGGCGGGCGCGGTGGCCCGCTCGCCCCGGTTGGCCGCGCCGATCCCGCGGAGCAGGTAGCGCACCGTCGACACCCAGAGCGCGAGGGTGATCGGTATCGTGACGACCAGGGCGGTGGCCAGCGTATCCAGCGAGAGCACCCCGAGCAGGATCAGGCAGCACACCGCGTACAGCAGCCCGGTCAGCGACAGGTTCAGCGCCATGACCGCGTGCTGGCGCGTGAACGGCGACACCCTCCGCCCGAGCAGGTAGATGCCCAGCGGGATGACCGGCCCAAGGAAGACCGCCGCGAGGTAGCCGAAGATGGCCAGCGTCACCTCGGAGTCGCGGACCCGCTCACCCTCCACTATTCACTCCCGGACCACCGCGCCGCAGAACCGGCCCTCCGCGTCCTCCACGACCAGCCCAGGCTCGGCCTCGACCTCCGGCACCTCGCGCTGCCCCGGGCGCCGCCTGGCCAGGCGGCCCGACTGTCCCGGGGCGAGCACGTCTGCACCGTATTGCCTGCGCCACACGGGGTATCTCCTTTTTGAGATCATTGAGCGCGGCGGTTCGCCTCGCTGTCGCGCGCCGGGAACTTGTTAGACGCAATAGACTTAGCACTCGGGCCCTGGGAGTGCCAAGGAGGTGGTACACGTGCTTGACGAGCGGAAGCTCACGGTCCTCCGGGCGATCGTCGAGGACTACGTGTCCACCACCGAGCCGGTGGGCTCCAAGTCGCTGGTGGACAGGCACCACTTCGACGTGTCCCCGGCGACGATCCGCAACGACATGGCGGTGCTTGAGGAGCAGGGCTTCATCGCCCAGCCGCACACCAGCGCCGGGCGGATCCCTACCGACAAGGGGTACCGGCTGTTCGTCGACCGGCTGTCGGGCGTCAAGCCGCTGTCCGCCGCCGAGCGCCGCGCCATCGAGACGTTCCTGGGCGGCGCGGTCAGCCTGGACGACATCGTGATGCGGACGGTACGCCTGCTCGTCCAGCTGACCCGCCAAGTGGCCGTGGTCCAGTACCCGTCGCTCACCAGGTCGGCGATCCGGCACATCGAGCTCGTCCCGCTGGCCCCGACCAAGCTGCTGCTGGTGCTGATCACCGACACCGGCCGGGTAGAACAGCGCACCGTCGACCTGCCGGACCCGTGGGACGACGCCTCGGTGTCCCACGTGCGCGCGGTGGTGAACGCCTGCCTGGACGGGCACAAGCTGGCCGACGCCGCCACCATGGTCACGGACCTGTCCGATCGGATCCCGGCCGAGGAGCGCGCGAACGCCAACGCGGTGTTCTCGGTCCTGCTGGCCAGCCTGATCGAGCGGGGCGAGGAGAAGATCGTGTTCGGCGGGGCCGCGAACCTCGCCCCCCACGACTTCAGCCGGGGTCTGCGGGAAGTGCTGGAGGCTCTGGAAGAACAGGTGGTGCTGATGCGGCTCCTGGGGGAGGCGAACGAGCCCTCTGCGCTGACGGTCAGGATCGGCTCGGAAAACACGGTGTTGGGCCTGCAGGCCACCTCGGTGGTGTCCACGGGGTACGGGAGCGCCGCCCAGCCGCTGGCCAAGCTCGGCGTGCTGGGGCCGACCCGGATGGACTACCCCGGCACGATGGGAGCGGTGCGCGCGGTGGCGCGGTACGTCGGCCAGATCCTGATGGAGTCCTAGTGGCCACGGATTACTACGCCCTGCTCAAGATCCGCCGGGACGCGACGCAGGAGGAAGTCAAGCGAGCCTACCGGCGGCTGGCGCGCGAGCTGCACCCGGACGTGAACCCGGACCCCGAGACCCAGGAGCGGTTCAAGGAGATCACCCAGGCCTACGAGGTGCTGTCCGACACGGACAAGCGCCGGATGTACGACATGGGCGTCGATCCGTTCGCCCCCGCCGGGTCGGGCTCGGGGGGCAGCCCGTTCGGGTCAGGGTTCTCGCCTTTTACGGACCTGATCGAGCAGTTCCTCGGCGGGACGGTCGGCGGGGCCACCACGCGCGGGCCGCGCAGCCGGGCGCAGCGCGGCCGCAACGCCACGATCAGGCTCGAGCTGGACCTGTCCGAGTGCTCGTTCGGCACCACCCGCGAGCTCACCGTGGACACGGCCGTGGTCTGCCCCACCTGCTCTGGTGAGGGCACCGCGCCGGGCACCCACCCGCAGACCTGCGACATCTGCGGCGGGCGCGGCGAAGTGAACCAGGTGACGCGCACCTTCACGATCCAGATGGTGGTGCCCAGGACCTGCCCGGGCTGCGGGGGGTACGGGACCGTGCTGGTCCGGCCCTGCCACGAGTGCGACGGCGACGGCCGGGTGCGGACCAGGCGGACGATCAAGGTGCGGATCCCCGCGGGCGTGGAGGACGGCACGCACATCCAGCTGGCCGGAGAGGGCGAGGTCGGCCCGGGCGGCGGCCCGCCCGGCGACCTGTTCCTGGAGATCGCGCAGCGCCCGCACGCCATCTTCGAGCGGCAGGGCGACGACCTGCACTGCACGGTGACCATCCCGATGGTGGCCGCGGCGCTGGGGGCGTCGCTCTCGGTCGACAGCCTGGACGGGCCCGCCGACATCGACATCCGCCCGGGTACCCAGTCCGGGCAGGTCATCCCGCTGTACGGCCAGGGCGTGCGGCACCTGAACGGCAACGGGCGCGGCGACCTGATCGTCCACGTCACGGTCGAGACGCCGATCAAGCTCGACCCGGAGCAGGAAAAGCTCCTGCGCGATCTGGCCAAGCTGCGCGGCGAGGAATCGCCGCCCGGCCGGTTCGCGCCGGGGCAGCAGGGGTTCTTCTCCAGGCTGCGCGACGCGTTCAACGGGCGCTGACCCGGGGCCGACGGTGCCGCAGCCGCCTGTCTTCTATGCAGGGCGTAAGGACCTGGAGGGCGATGTCGTCATCTTGTCCGGGGCCGAGGGGCGGCACGCGGCCACCGTCCGCAGGCTGCGCCCCGGCGAGCGCGCCGACGTCAGCGACGGCGCCGGCCTGGTGGCCGAGTGCGTGGTCACGGCCCGCGGCGGTGCCGGGCTTGAGCTGGCCGTGCGCGCCAGGCGCGAGGTGCCTCGCCCGGACCCCGCGATCACCGTGGTCCAGGCCATCCCAAAGGGCGACCGGGCCGAGGCGGCGGTCGAGGGCCTGACCGAGGTCGGCGTGGACCGCATCGTGCCCTGGACCGCGGCCCGCTGCGTCGCGGTCTGGGCGGGCGAGCGCGGGGCCCGCTCGCTGGCGCGGTGGCGGTCCACCGCGCGGGAGGCCGCCAAGCAGTCCCGCCGGGCGTGGATACCCGAGGTGACCGAGCCCGCCTCGACTGGCCAGGTCGCGGCCATGATCGCGGCTGCCTCCTGCGCCATCGTCCTCGACCCCGAGGCCGATCAGAGCCTCGGGCGCACGGAGCCGCCGCCCTCCGGCGACCTGCTCGTGGTGGTCGGGCCCGAGGGCGGGATCACCGACGACGAGGGCAAGGCCTTCCTGGCGGCCGGCGCCACCGCCCGCGGGCTCGGGCCGACGGTGCTGCGGACGTCGACGGCGGGAATGGTCGCGGCCGCCGTGCTGCTGAGCCGCGGCGACCGCTGGTAAGGATGGTGCGGGCGGACCCGCGATCAGGGGGGTGAGCCGGCGGACAAGACCGGTGAGCCGTAGGGGTTGACCCCGCTACCGCTCGACGTGTCAGACGTCGAGGGGCTGGGATCGGGCGTGACCGAGGGGCTGCCCGAGGTCGGCGGCGCGGTCGTGGTGTTCGCGCTCTTCGACGGGGTGGCGGACGCGCCGCCGGTGGGCGCGTGGCTGGCGCAGCTGGCCGCCGGAGTCGCGGTCTCATCCCCGGTTCGGCTGGACGTGCTGGCGCGGGGGCTGGAGCTGCCGCTCGCCGATGCCGTCGGCGAGGCGCTGCCGCTCGCGCTGGCGTCGCCGGTCGGGCTCGCGCTGGCGCTGGTCGCGCTGCCGTTCGGGCTGGCGCTCGCGCTCACGGTGTCGCTCGGGCTGGCGGTTGCGCTCTGGGGCGGGCTGGCCGTGGTCGGCGACGCGGTCACGTCGGGGCTCGTCGCCCCGCTCGCCGACGCGGTTGACCGCGTGGAGCTCGACGTCGTGGGCTTCGGGGAGCTAGCCGCGTGCGACTGGGACGGCGACACGCACGGCACGGCCGACGGACCGGTGTTCCCCGGCGACGCGCTGCCCTCGACCCCGTTGGCCGAGGAGCTCAGGCCGGTGCCGCCCGCCGACACCGAACTTGCCGTGCTGCTTGACGAGCCCGCGAACACGTCGGTGCTGGCCTGGACAAACGCCTCTCGCAGCGGAGGCACCGCGGCCAGCACGACCGCCACGGCGAACACGGCGACCCCGATGGCCAGCGCTGGTCGCAGCATGGCCTCGCGCCAGTCCACGGGCGTTCGCCGGGCCGGCCGCGCGTGGCCCGGGCCCGTGCCGCGCCCCGGTGTCCGGTCGGGCCGAGGCGACGCGCCGTGGCCGCGCGGCGCGCTGTGCTCGCCGCGCCCGCCGGACAAGCGCCGGACCAGGCCGACCAGGACACCCGAACCCCACAGACCGCGCCTCGCGCCCGCCTCGGGCTCGGCCGCCGAGGCGTAGACCGGACCGAAGCGGATCTTCTCGCGGATCCGGTCCAGACCGTCCGGGTTCGGCTCGACCTGATCGGCGGCGGCGTGCAGCGACCGGCGCACGTACTCAGCGAACTCGTCTCCTGCGCCCTCGGGGCGGTGGTGGCGTCGGGTCATCAGTCTTGCTCCAGCGCCAAGCGCAGGGCGAGCATCGCCCGGGCCGTGTGGCTCTTCACCGCGCCGCGGCTGATGCCCATGGTGGCGGCGATCTCGGCCTCGTTCAGGTCCCCGTAATACCGCAGCACGATCGCCTCGCGCTGCCGGTCGGGCAGCTCCCGCAGGGCCGTGACCACCGCGGACCGCTCGAGCAGGATCAGCGCCCCGTGCTCGGCGCTCGGCATGTCCGGCGCGGGCTTCTGCAGATTCCTGTCCACCACGGTCCGGTGGCGCAGCACAGACTTTGACCGGTTCACCACCGCCTGGCGCAGGTAGGCCAGCGCGTTCTCCGCGTCCCGCAGCCGCTGCCAGGCGTCGTGCATGGCCACGAACGCGTCCTGCACCACTTCCTCGGCCGTTCCCGTGTCGCGCACGAGCAGCGCGGCCAGCCGCACCAGGGCCCGGTAGTGCAGCGAGTACAACTCAGTGACCGCCCGGTCGGCACTCCACCCCAGGCGCGCGGAACTCGGCGCCAGAAAAGCGCCGGGCATGATGCCGCCCGCGGCCACCAGGGTTTCGGTCACATTGGTTGGACGCGCATCCCCGTCCGCGGGTTCACCCACTCGCCGGACGCCTCCCGCACGACCGACGCGTAAAGGGCCTCGGGTCTTTCATCGTCAATTCCCCACCCATCTGACCATCCGCTGCCATGCTGCCATCGGCAACCACCCGGGATGATCAGTGACCAGGCGGTATGCGGCGTGCCTAGCTTTGGCACTCCGCCTGCTCGCCGGGCGATTGCGGGAAAACCAGGATATCGAGTGCGTTAAACGTATGACGCCACTTGGGGGGATCGGCGCGATAACCACGCATGAGACCGGGTTACCAGAAAGTTCCCTGGAGGAGGCCTCATTGTCGACATATGCGGAGAGATCGCGGGGAGGCTCTAGGACCCCCGGAGTGGCTGAATGTTGCTATCCGGACCGGGGACGAGCCAGGCCGGGCGCAGGCCGGATAGCATGGTAAGCACCACGCTCGGGGGGCGGTCCTCCGGGTCTTCGAGAGCGTCGAATTGACAGATACCCGAAACGACGACCTGCGCGCCAGCGTCCCCGGCGGCAACGGCCAGGCCCCTGAGCCCCAGGGTGAGCCACGATCGGTGGTCAGGATCGTGATCCCCGCCGATCATTCGATGGTCAGCCTGCTCGGGTCCGGGGACGAGCTACTGCACGTGATCGAGCGGGAGTTTGCCGCCGACATCCACGTGCGCGGGAACGAGATCACCGCGACGGGTAACGCGGCCGAGATCGCCCTGGTGAACGACCTGTTCGCCGAGCTGATCGAGTTGCAGCGCAAGGGCACGGACCTGACCGCGGACGTCGTGGAGCGGGCGGCGGCGATGCTGCGCGCCAAGCACGGGATCCGCCCGGCCGACGTGCTCACGGTCGGCATCCTGTCCGCCCGCGGCCGCACGATCAGGCCGAAGACACTCAACCAGAAGCGCTACGCGGACGCGATCGACAAGCACACGATCGTGTTCGCCATCGGCCCGGCGGGCACCGGGAAGACCTACCTGGCCATGGCCAAGGCCGTCAAGGCACTGCAGGCCAAGGAGGTCAACCGCATCATCTTGACCAGGCCCGCGGTGGAGGCGGGGGAGCGGCTGGGCTTCCTGCCCGGCACGCTGTACGAGAAGATCGACCCGTACCTGCGCCCCCTCTACGACGCCCTGCACGACATGCTCGACCCCGACTCGATCCCGCGCCTGCTAGCCGCAGGCACCATCGAGGTCGCACCGTTGGCTTTTATGCGGGGCCGGTCCCTTAATGACTCGTTCATCATCCTGGACGAAGCGCAGAACACATCCGCCGAGCAGATGAAGATGTTCCTCACCCGGCTGGGCTTCGGATCGCAGATGGTCGTGACCGGAGACGTGACCCAGGTGGACCTCCTACCCGGGCAGGTCAGCGGGCTCCGCGTGGTCCAGGACATCCTCGACGGCATCGAGGACATCTACTTCGCCAGGCTGACCAGCCAGGACGTGGTCCGGCACCGGCTGGTGGGCAAGATCGTCGACGCGTACGAGAAGTACGACGCGCGCGAGCGCCAGCAGCTCGGCTCGCAGAACCGGCCGAACCGGCGGAAGGGCAACTGAGCCCGCCATGAGCATCGATATCGCCAACGAGGCGGGGGTCGGCGTCGACGAGGTCGGGCTCGCGCAGGTGGCCAGGTTCACCCTGGACCAGATGCGGATTCACCCGCTCGCCGAGCTCTCGGTCCTGCTGGTCGACGAGCGGACGATGACCGAGCTGCACGAGCGCTGGATGGGCGAGCCAGGACCGACGGACGTGCTGGCCTTCCCGATGGACGAGCTGCGCCCGCCGCACCTGGGCGGCAACCGCGCGGGCGACCCGGAGCCCGGCGACGAGCCCGGGCTGCTCGGAGACGTGGTGCTGTGCCCCCAGGTTGCGGCCGGGCAGGCGACCACGGCCGGGCACTCCGCCCAGGACGAGCTTGAGCTGCTGTGCGTGCACGGGATCTTGCACCTGCTCGGGTACGACCACGCGGAACCCGAGGAGCACGCCGCCATGTTCGGCGCCCAGGACCAGCTGCTGAGGTCCTGGCGGGACAGGAAGGGACGAGAAGGACCCGGCTGATGACACCTCCCGCGTGGCTGCTGGTCGCGGCGGCCCTGCTGGCCCTCGCCGCGGGCTGGTGCGTGAGCGCGGAGGCGGCCCTGGCCCTGATGTCAGGCGCTAGCGTCGGGGAACGCCCTGACCGCCCTGACCGCCCGGACCGCCCGGACCGCCCGGAACGGCCGGAACGGCCGGAACGGCCGGAGCCGGCCGGGCGGAGGCCGGCCCGCTGCGGACGGTGGCGGCCGACCTGCCCCGCTACCTGAGCGTGCTGCTCCTCCTCCGCGCCCTGTTCGAGATCTCCGCGGCAGTGCTGGTCACGGCGGCCTTCGTGCACTGGTTCGGCGACGACTGGCGCGCCGTGCTCGCCGCGATCGGCGTGGTGATCGCCTTCAGGTACGCCCTGACCGGCGTGCGCCCCCTGGCCGGGAAGACCGTCCCGCATGCCGACCGCCGCGCCGAGCGTGCCGCCGCGTTCCTGCTTCCCCTGACCCGCGCCCTCGGCCCCGTCCCCGGCCTGCTGGTCGCCATCGGCAACGCCATGCCGCCGGGCCGCAGGAAAGGCCAGCCCGACGTGGACGGCCCGGAGGCGAGGTCCGAGCTCCGCGGCCTGGTCGACTACCTCGAGCGCACGAACGGCATCGAGCCGGGCGAGCGGGAGATGGTCCGCTCGGTCTTCGAGCTCGGCGACACCATCGTCAGGGAGGTCATGGTGCCGCGCACCGACATGGTGTTCATCGAGAGCGACCAGACCGTCGAAAAGGCCCTGTCCCTGGCGCTGCGCAGCGGCTTCTCCCGTATCCCGGTAGTCGGGGAGAACGAGGACGACGTGGTCGGCATCGCCTACCTCAAGGACATCGTGGCGTGGAGCCACGAGCATCCGGGGGCCGACACCACCGAAAAGATCGCCACCGTGATGCGCCAGGCGAGCTACGTGCCCGACAGCAAACCGGTCGACGAGCTGCTGCGCCAGATGCAGGCGCAGCGCAACCACGTGGCCATCGTGATCGACGAGTACGGCGGGACCGCCGGTCTGGTCACCATCGAGGACATCCTGGAGGAGATCGTCGGCGAGATCACCGACGAGTACGACAACGAGCTGCCGCCCGTGCAGTGGCTGGACGGCGGCGCGGCGCGGGTGACCGCGCGGCTGCCCGTGGCCGAGCTCGAGGAGCTGTTCGGCGTCCGGGTCGGTGCCGAGGACGTCGAGACGGTCGCCGGGCTGCTGGCGCACCAGCTCGGCCGGGTCCCGATCGCGGGCTCGACGGCGACCGTCAGCGGCCTGAAGCTGACCGCAGAGAACCTGGTCGGCCGGCGCAACAAAATCGAAACGGTGCTGGTCGAGCCGGAATCCGACGCCGCGCCCTGACGCTGGCCCCTAGACTCACTCAGGTGAGCGACGTGACGAACCCGGAGGATCTCAAGATCATCACGCTGGCCCGCTCCACCCGGGCGAGGGTGGCGGCGCCCGAGGGCGCGGCCGTCCGCGACGAGACCGGCCGGACCTACACCGCGGCCGCGGTGGCCCTGCCGTCGCTGCGGCTGTCCGCGCTGCGCCTGGCGGTGGCCATGGCGGTGTCGAGCGGCGCGCGGAAGCTGGAGGCCGCGGCCCTGGTCAGCGACGGCGAGCTGGACCCCGGGGACCTGGCCGTGGTGCGCGATCTCGGCCCCGACGCCGTCGTGTACCACGCCGCTCCCGACGGCACCCTCCGCGCCACCCTTTAAGCCGAACGAGCGATGGTGGCACTCCCCGGCCCATGCGAGAGAATCGTGGAGTGACCCGTCCGCAGGCCGACCACCCGTCCGAGGCGGGCTTCCGCTCGGGTTTCGCCTGCCTGGTCGGCCGTCCGAACGTCGGCAAGTCGACTCTGATCAACGCGCTGGTCGGCGCCAAGGTCGCGATCACCAGCGACCGCCCGCAGACGACCAGGCGGGTGATCCGCGGCATCGTGCACCGCCCGGACGCGCAGCTCGTCCTGCTCGACACGCCCGGCCTGCACAAGCCGCGCACGCTGCTCGGCGAGCGCCTGGACAGCCTGGTCCGCGCCACGCTCACCGAGGTCGACGTGATCGGGTTCTGCGTCCCGGCGGGCGACCCGGTCGGGCCCGGCGACCGGTTCCTCGCCCGCGAGCTGGACCACGTCTCCAAGACGCCGGTCGTGGCGGTCGTGACCAAGTGCGACCAGGTGCCGCCGCAGCGGGTCGCGGAGCAGCTGGCGGCGGTGAGCGAACTAGGCGACTGGGCCGACCTGGTGCCGGTGTCGGCGGTGACCGGGTTCCAGCTCGACGTCCTGGCCGGCGTGCTGGCCGCGCACCTGCCCGAGGGCCCGCCGCTGTACCCCGACGGCGAGCTGACCGACGAGCCGGAGCAGATCATGGTCGCCGAGCTGATCAGGGAGGCGGCGCTGGAGGGCGTCAGGGACGAGCTACCGCACTCGATCGCGGTGCTGGTCGAGGAGATGGGCCCGCGGCCGGGCCGCGAGGACCTCACCGACGTGTACGCCAACCTGTACGTCGAGCGGCCGAGCCAGAAGGCCATCGTCATCGGCGCCGGGGGAGCGCGGCTGAAGGAGGTCGGAAGCCGTGCTCGCGGCCAGATCGAGGCCCTGCTCGGCACGAAGGTCTACCTCGACCTGCACGTCAAGATCGCCAAGGACTGGCAGCGCAACCCCAAGCAGCTCCGCCGCCTGGGCTTCTACGACTGAGCGCCCGGCACGTCTGCGGCCGGGACCTCGAAGGACAGGACCGGACGGCCGAACGGCTGGTAGCCAAGCGCCTCGTTGATCGCGATCATGTGCTCGTTGGTCTCGGCGTTGCCGGTGATGAGCCACCGGCGCTCCGGCTCCGCCTCGGCCAGCCATTCCAGCATGGCCAGCTTGACCAGCAGGCCCAGCCGGTGTCCCCGGTGCGCCCTGACCACGGCGGTCAGGCCCTGGAACATCCAGTCCGGCTCGTCCGGCGCGACCTCGATCTGGGTGATGCCGGCCAGGTCGCCCGTGGCGTCGTGCCGGGCCGCCACGGTGTAGGAGCGCAGTTTCTGCAGCTGTCTCCGGCGGTCGGTGGCCCGGACGCGCTCGGCGTCCCACGTCTCGTGCTCCCGGCTCGGGTCGTGCGGCGCGTCGGCCATCGCCAGCTCGATCGCGACCACCTGGTCCAGGTACTCCTCCGGCGTGGGCCTCCTCCAGGAGATCAGCGTGTAACCGGCGGCCGCCTCCTGCGCGGAGGCGCGCAGCCCGGCGATCAGGCCGGCGGGCACCGCGGCCAGGTCCAGCCTGCGCTGGATCTCCACCAGGCCGGCCGTCGCGCCGAGCGACCTGGCGAAGGGCTCGCCGGGGGAGCCCTGGATGACCGCTCCCGCCAGCAGGCGGCGGTCGCCGGCGAGCGCCCGTTCCGCGGCGTGCCGCAGCAGCGCCGTGCCGAACCCCTGCCGGCGCCGGGCCGGATCGACGAACGCCTCGAGGAATCCGAGATGCCGGTTGTCCCGGTCCGGCACCTCCAGCAGGTACCAGCCGGCCACCGAGCCGTCCGGCCCGCACCCGAGCCAGGTCTCCCGCGGCTCGCCGGTCCAGCCCGTCCTCAGCCAGCCGTCGAATACCACGCGGGACATCGGGGGCAGGCCGGGATCGTCCGCCGCCATGGCCGCGACCATGATGTCGTGGCAGGACCGCACCCGCGCAGGGTCACCGTCCGCCCCGAACCGCTCGATGCGCATCGCGTCAGGCCACCGGGCCGGCCACGTCGAGCCGCCACGAGGTGGCCGACGCGCCGAAGACGATGTAGCCGAGCGCTTCGTTGACCGCGATCATGTGCGTGTTGTCTTCGGCGTTCCAGGTCGTGATCCGTTCCAGTTTCGGCTCCGCGGTCGCGAGCCACTCCAGCATCGCGACCTTGACCAGCAGGCCGAGCCGGTGCCCGCGGTGCGCCGCGATCACGGCCGTGATCAGCTGGAACCCCCAGCCGGGATCCGAGGGGTCCACGGTCACCTGGGTCAGCGCGGCCACCTCACCGGTGGCCATGTGCCGGGCCGCGACCGAGTAGTCCCGCGCGCCGAAGTGCTCGCGCAGGCCGTTAACCCGCTCGCGGACTCGCTGGGCGGCCGCGAACGCCGCGTGGCACGCGTGGATGCCCGCGACGTCGCTCAGGTCGAGTCGCTCGATGTGCACCCTCCCAGGAAACCCCCGCCCTCCGGCCGCGCGCCACTGAATATTCGGCGGGGTACGCTCCTGCGCAAAGACCCCTACCACACCCCCGCTGAGGAGTGCCGAACGTGCCCTGGTCCCGGCTCCGTGGACCGTCAGGCCTGCGGCGGCTGCCCAAGGACGATCAGCCGCAGCGGCCGGCGCCGCTGCTGACGCAGCCGTTCGCGGGCGGGATGACCGCGTGGGTCGTGATCTTCTGCGCCGTCATCGCCGAACTGGTCGGCGGCGCCGTCGTAGGCAACCAGGCGTCCGCGGCCATCGCCGTGCCGGTCCTGATCGTCCCGGTCGTTGTGGTGTACGGCTTCGCCGTCGTGCAATGGTGGCAGGTGCGCTCGTCGGCATCCGAGCCGGTGAGCTGGTGGCACCTGGGCGGCGCCGCGGCCGCAGCAATCGCCTGGCTGCTCTGGCCGACCGTTCCGGCGGCCCTTCAGGGCACCGGGGTACCCGGAGGCATGCAGAAGGGACACGGTTACTGCTATATCCTGCCCAACCCCGCCATGTGCCTGCACCGGGCCGCCCAGGCTGCCGACGACCACTACCTGGCCTTCTGGTGCACGGGGGCGGTGATCGTCCTGGCGGCGCTGCTCACCCGCAGATCGCGGATCGCGGCGTACGCCGGGATCCCCGCCGCGTTCGCCGGCGGCCAGCTAGCTGCCTTCTTCCTCAACCAGTTCGTCCTGTATTACCACCTCGTCTTACCGGCCGGCCCGCACCGGGCGCCGCCCGGCTGGTACAGTGGCTCGCGATGTCGCACGAGCTGCTCCTCCTTAGCGGCCGCGACGGGGGCCGATAGGCCGGCTCCCTCGTCGCGGGGTGTTGGCGCGTCCGCTGGCCATAAGCCCACGAGCCATGAGGAAGCAGACAGACATGCAATCCGATCACGCGTTCAACCGCGTCGCGCCCGTACGGCAGCAGCCGAGCGGCATGCCGTGCCACCGTTACACCCCGTTCCGTCCCGTGGACCTGCCGGACCGCACCTGGCCGTCCAGGTCGATCACCCAGGCCCCGCGCTGGCTGTCCACCGATCTGCGGGACGGCAACCAGGCGCTCATCGACCCGATGAGCCCGGCCCGCAAGCACAAGATGTTCGACCTGCTGGTCCGGATGGGCTACAAGGAGATCGAGGTCGGGTTCCCGGCCGCGAGCCAGACCGACTTCGACTTCGTCCGCGAGCTGGTCGAGGGCGACCGCATCCCCGATGACGTCCGGATTTCCGTCCTCACCCAGGCCCGGGAGGACCTGATCGAGCGGTCGGTCGAGTCGATGCGCGGCGCGCGCCGCGCCACCGTGCACCTGTACAACGCGACCGCGCCGATCTTCCGCAGGGTCGTGTTCCGCATCGACCGCGAGGAGTGCAAGGCGCTGGCCGTCGAGGGCACCCGCCACGTCGTGAAGTACGCCGAGCAGATCCTCGGCGACTGCGACTTCGGCTATGAGTACTCGCCGGAGATCTTCATGGACACCGAACTGGACTTCGCCGCCGACGTCTGCGCGGGCGTGATGGAGGTCTGGCAGCCCGGGCCGGACCGGGAGATCATCCTCAACCTGCCGTGCACGGTCGAGCGGTCCACCCCTAACGTCTACGCCGATCAGATCGAGTGGATGAGCCGGAACCTGCCCCACCGCGAACACGTATGCCTGTCCGTGCACACGCACAACGACCGCGGCACCGCCGTCGCCGACGCCGAGCTGGCCGTGATGGCCGGCGCGGACCGGATCGAGGGGTGCCTGTTCGGCAACGGCGAGCGGACCGGCAACGTTTGCCTGGTCACGCTGGGCCTGAACCTGTTCAGCCAGGGCATCGACCCGATGATCGACTTCTCCGACATCGACGAGATCCGCCGCACCGTCGAGTACTGCAACCAGCTACCGGTTCACCCGCGCCACCCCTACGCAGGCGAACTGGTCTACACGGCGTTCTCCGGCTCGCACCAGGACGCGATCAAGAAGGGCTTCGAGGCACTGGAAGCCGAGGCGGCCAGCGCGCAGGTGCCGTTCGCGGAGTACCCCTGGGCCGTGCCGTACCTGGCGATCGACCCGCACGACGTGGGACGCACGTACGAGGCGGTGATCAGGGTCAACTCGCAGTCGGGCAAGGGCGGCGTGGCGTTCGTCATGAAGGCCGAACACCAGCTTGACCTCCCGCGCCGTCTGCAGATCGAGTTCTCCCGGGTGATCCAGGCGCACACCGACTCCGAGGGCGGCGAGGTGACCCCGGCGCAGATGTGGGACATCTTCTCCGCCGAGTACCTGGCCCCGGGCCAGCTGGCGCTGCTCGACCACCAGACCTCTTCGGTCGTGGAGTCCAAGCACGCCCTCACCGCGGAGATCACCGTCGACGGCCGCCCGCAGCCCGTGGAGGGGGTCGGCAACGGCCCGATCTCCGCGTTCTGCGACGCGCTGGCGACCATCGGCATCAGCGCGCGGGTCCTCGACTACACCGAACACGCGCTGACCGAAGGTACCGACGCGCAGGCCGCCTCCTACGTGGAGTGCGAGTCCGGCGGCGCCGTCTTCTGGGGCGTAGGCATCGACACCAACACCGCCACCGCCTCCATGCGCGCCATCCTGTCCGCCGTCAACCGCGCCCGCCGCCCCAGCAGGCACTAAGGGAACCGACGCAGGTTACGGACCAAAATTCCTTACCGGCCCAGCGAACCCGGGCCCTGCGCCCGGGTGAGCGGCCGGTGTATCGGCGAGCACCGCAGCCAGGGCGCGAAGCGCACCGGGGGGTTCCGGGGGTCGCCCCCCCGGGCTAGCACTGAAACAATAAATACATGCAGCAGTATCGGGACGACGGGATCGTGCTGCGGACGCAGAAGCTCGGTGAGGCGGACCGGATCATCACCGTGCTCGGCCGGCACACCGGCCGGGTCCGCGCCGTGGCCAAGGGCGTCCGCCGGACGAAGTTGCGCTTCGGCGCGCGGCTCGAGCCGTTCACGCACGTCGACCTGATGCTGCACCCGGGACGCTCGCTGGACGTGATCACGCAGGCCGAGGTCATCAGGCCCTACGGCGACCCGCTGGCCGGGGACTACCCGCGCTACACGGCGGGCGTGGCCATGCTCGAGACGGCCGAGCGGTTCACCCCGGTCGAGAAGGAGCCCGCGCTGCGGCAGTTGCTGCTGCTCATCGGCGGGCTGCGGGCGCTGGTCGAGCAGGAACACGACCCCCGCCTGATCCTGGATGCCTTCCTGCTGCGCTCCCTCGCGGTGGCCGGGTACGCGCCGGTCCTGGAGGAGTGCGCCCGCTGTGGCGCACCGGGAAACGGCGCGAAGCGGCTGCCCGCCTTCGCCGTCGCGGCCGGTGGCATGGTGTGCGCCTCCTGCCGCCCGCCCGGCGCGGCGTCGCCCGCGGCGGGGACGGTCGCCCTGATGCTCGCGCTGCTGCGCGGGGACTGGGAAGACGCCGACCGCAGCGAGCGCAGGCACCAGGTAGAGTGCAGCGGGCTGGTAGCCGCTTACCTTCAATGGCATCTGGAGCACTCGATCCGTTCGCTGCGTCACGTGGAACGCGTCTGATGGGGGAGCAGGAACCGCGCCGCGCCGGGGTACGCCCCCCTGACCCGCATCCGAGCGGGGTCAGGCCGCCCGCCATCCCGGCCGACCTGGTGCCGAGGCACGTGGCCCTGGTCATGGACGGCGACGGGCGGTGGGCCAAGAAGCGCGGGCTGCCCAGGACCGAGGGCCACAAGCAGGGCGAGTCCTCGCTGCTCGACGTGATCATGGGCGCGATCGAGCTCGGCATCCCGTACCTGTCGGCCTACGCCTTCTCGACCGAGAACTGGCGGCGCTCGCCGGACGAGGTCCGTTTCCTTATGGGCTTTAATCGTGACGTCATCCATCGTCGGCGCGACTTGCTTAACGAGATGGGCGTCCGTATCCGCTGGGCCTGCCGGCGCCCGAAGCTATGGCGCAGCGTCATCAGCGAACTGGAATACGCGGAGCAGCTTTCCGCGGGCAATTCCGTGCTGACCCTGCAATTCTGCGTCAATTACGGGGGCCGCGCCGAGATCGCCGACGCCGCCGCGGCCATCGCGGCCGACGTGGCGGCGGGAAAGCTCCGCGCGGACAAGATCACCGAGAAGGTATTCGCGAGGTACCTGGACGAGCCGGGGATTCCCGAAGTCGATCTGTTCGTCAGGTCATCGGGCGAGCAGCGCCTTTCGAACTTCCTGCTATGGCAATCCGCCTACGCCGAACTGGTCTTTCTCGACACCCTGTGGCCCGATTTCGACCGGCGCCATCTGTGGCACGCGTGCGAGATCTACGCCAGCCGCGATCGCCGGTACGGCGGCGCCGTGCCGAATCCCCTCCCCGCCCCGGACGACGACAGCGGGGCCTAGCCAGCGGGTCACTCGTTCCTGGCTACCTCGGGTCCGTCCAGGCCGAGCCGGCCAAACCACTTCCTGGCCTCGGCGACGGCCGGGGCGCGGCGGGTGCCGCCGAGCAGGAGCGGCAGCGCGACGTTCTCCCCGACCGCCCGGCTCGCCGACCTGGTCCGCCCAGCCGGCCAGCACAGCCCCGTCCGGCCAGGATCCGAGCCCCCAGCGCAGCCGCGCCGAGCCGAAAATAGTTTCACGGTCACGTTCTGGGCGCAACGCGACTCGCACAGAGCCGCCCTCGATTTTTCGGCATCAATCTGAGTAACCGTGCGTAGCCCCGCGTGTACCGGGGAACATAACTGCTGCCGGGCCACTGGAACCGAACTCGGGGGAGTTGATTTCGGCTGCCGGCACTTACGGGGTCAGCTTATTCATTTACCACGCGGTAATTCGGGGGGATTCATGCGTCGCCGTATGGCTATTCTAGTCGTGTGCGCGCTCGCGGTAATAGGGTCGGTATTGGGGCACGGCCCGGTCATCGCGGGTATGGGCCTTAAGGCCGACGTCCAGCCGGTCAGAATTCCGGTCGCCGACAAATCCGCAAATCAGTCGGGATCGGCTATGAAAACCGTCGAATTCCACGACTATGCGTTCAAGGTGCCGGCCAACTGGCCGGTGTACCAGCTTAGTAAGGACCCCAATCAGTGCGTCCGCTATGACGTCAACGCGGTTTATCTCGGCACTCCGGGGCCTAACCAGCATTGCCCGCCCGATCTGGTCGGCACGGCCGACACGGTGACCGTCGGCGGCCCGGCCATTCCAGGCGTGCTGATCGTTTCGTCGGCCACCCATCGGGCGCAGGTAGGAGACCTTCGATCGGGTGCGGACCTGCCGGCCGCGCCCGGGACGATCATGCAAAATCCCGGGCAGCATGAATTCGCCATCTCGATGCCGACCCACGCCCCCTCGTTCACGGCGACCTACGGAACGGACCCCGGCCTGATCATGCGGGTGTTCGGCAGCCTGCACGCCGTGACCTCGCGGTTCGGGCACCCGGGCGGTCCGCTGCAGCCGCGCGGGGGGCCGACGCACCCCACGAACGCGGGCTTCCCGAGCCCGGTGACCGGGACGACCAGGCCGCACGTAGTCCCCTCGGTGGTGTACACGCCGCCGGACGACGACCCCTCGCCGTCACACCGGCCGACCCCCGCACCCGACAGGACCACGCCCGGGCAGCAGAAGACGACCCCCCCGGCCGTGACGACCCCGGCTCCGACGCAGGCACCCGCCTCACCGGCGCCGACCGTCACCACATCGACGGGGACCAACACCCAGGCGCCGGCGCAGGGCGCGCCGCCGGTGCAGCCGTCGGCCGGGGTCAGCAATGCCGTGGCCGGGTTCGACACTTGCACCGCCCCGTCGCTGGCGACCATGAAGGCCTGGCGGGCGAAGTACGCCGTCGCCAACATCTACATCGGCGGCCAGGAGATGGCCTGCGACTACGGCAACCTGTCGGCCAGCTGGATCACGGCGGTGGAAGCCATGGGCTGGTCGCTGATGCCGACCTTCGTCGGGCTGCAGGCGCCGTGCAACAACTACAGCGCGGAGATCAACCCGAGCCAGGCGGCCGCTCAGGGGAGCGCCGCGGCCACCCTGGCCATCTCGGACGCGAAGCAGCTCGGGCTGGGCACGGGGTCGCCCATCTACTTCGACATGGAAGGCTACGACCACACGAACGCCGGCTGTAAGACCGCCGTGCTCACCTTCCTCGACGCCTGGACCCGGCAGCTGGACGCGGGCGATTACGTCTCGGGGGTCTACTCCAGCGCCGACTCGGCGGCGATCGACCTGCAGTCCAACACCATGATCGCCGGACACGCCCTCGCCGAGCCGCAGGACATGTGGTTCGCACTGTGGGACAACGCGCTCAACCTGACCGGATCGCCCTACCTGACCGGGGCGGTGTGGCCGCAAACGCAGCGGTCCAAGCAGTACCAGGGCGGCCACATCGTGAGCGTCGGCGGGTACTCGCTCGACATCGACTCCGACCTGGTGGACAGCGCGGTGGCGCGCGGGTGAGCCGAGGTCACGCGTCCGTACCGTGTGAATCCAGTTCGCGATCGCTGGCCAGTGCTCCTAAGCTAGGGGTCTCCGGCCGCGGAGGGCGCCTGCTCGCATCCGCGCCCGGATCACCACGGGAATCGCGCCCGTCGCGCCCGCCGACCGCCAGCCGGATGGAGACTTCCGATGCCACTGCGCAGTGACCGACTCGACGCCATCGTCAGCCTCAGCAAGCGACGGGGGTTCGTCTACCCGTCCAGCGAGATCTACGGCGGCCTCCGGGCCGCCTGGGACTACGGCCCGCTCGGCGTGGAGCTGAAGAACAACATCAAGCGCCAGTGGTGGCGCTCGATGGTCACCGAACGCGATGACATCGTGGGCCTCGACTCCTCCGTGATCCTGGCCAGGGAGGTATGGGAGGCCAGCGGGCACGTCACCGAGTTCGTGGACCCGCTCACCGAGTGCATGTCCTGCCACAAGCGGTACCGCGCCGACCACCTGATCGAGGCGTACGAGGAGAAGCACGGCTACGCCCCCGTCGGCGGCCTGAGCGAGATCGCCTGCCCGAACTGCGGCACCCGGGGCGCCTTCACCGAGCCGCGCATGTTCAACGGCCTGCTGCGCACCCATCTCGGCCCGGTGGAGGACGAGTCCGGACTCGCTTACCTGCGCCCGGAGACCGCGCAGGGCATCTTCATCAACTTCAAGAACGTGCTGCAGACCTCGCGCCGCAAGATCCCCTTCGGCATCGGCCAGATCGGCAAGTCGTTCCGCAACGAGATCACCCCGGGCAACTTCATCTTCAGGACCAGGGAATTCGAGCAGATGGAGATGGAGTTCTTCGTCCGCCCGGGCACGGACGAGGAGTGGCACCAGCGCTGGATCGACGAGCGTTTCGCCTGGTACATCGGCCTGGGCATCCGCGAGGAGAACCTGCGGCCGTACGAGCACCCGAAGGAGAAGCTCTCGCACTACTCCAAGCGCACGGTGGACATCGAGTACCGGTTCGACTTCGTGGGCAGCGAGTGGGGCGAGCTCGAGGGCATCGCCAACCGCACCGACTACGACCTGACCACCCACGCGCGCGCGTCCAAGCAGGACCTGTCCTACCTGGACCAGGAGACCAACGAGCGGTTCACCCCGTACGTGATCGAGCCGGCGGCCGGCGTAGACCGCGGCGCGCTGGTCTTCCTGCTCGATGCCTACGCCGAGGACGAGGCGCCGGACGCCAAGGGCAACCCGGA
The DNA here is from genome assembly GCA_963789225.1 of uncultured Actinomycetes bacterium. Lineage (GTDB taxonomy): Bacteria > Actinomycetota > Actinomycetes > Streptosporangiales > Streptosporangiaceae > Palsa-504. The sequence continues at coordinate 26,983 of CAWBKD010000023.1, read as the reverse complement.
GAAGCGGACCGTGCTGCGGCTCGACCCCAGGCTCGCACCGGTGAAGGCGGCGGTCCTCCCGCTGTCCCGCAACGCCGACTTGTCGCCCAAGGCCCGCGACCTGGCCGCGGCCCTGCGCAAGCACTGGAACACCGACTTCGACGACGCCAGCGCGATCGGCCGCAGGTACCGCAGGCAGGACGAGATCGGCACCCCGTACTGCGTGACCGTCGACTTCGACACCCTGAACGACGAGGCCGTCACGGTCAGGGATCGCGACACCATGACCCAGGAGCGCATCGGCATCGACCACGTCCAGGCCTACCTGGCCGAGCGCCTCGGCTCCTGCTGACCCACTAGGGCACGAGCACGATCTTGCCGTGGGCGTGGCCGGTCGCCAGCGCCCGGTGCGCGTCGGCCGCCTCGGCCAGCGGGTAGGCCCCGGCGACGATGACCCGCAGCTTCCCGTCCTCGGCAAGCCGGGCCAGCTCAAGGCGTGCCGCGGTCCGGATCTCGGTTCCCGGGTCGGCTCCCGGAGCGCCGCCGATCACCTTGATGCCTGAGTCGAAGGCCCGCTTGCTCGCGACAGCGGTGACGATCCGGTCGCGGTCTGCCACCAGGGCGAGCGAGGTATCCAGTGCCTCATCGCCCCCGGCCAGGTCGACGGCGGCGTCGATGCCGTCTGGGGCCAGGTCGCGGACGCGCTCTTCCAGCCCGGCACCGTACGTCACGGGCTCCGCGCCGAGTTCGCGCACCAACGCGTGGGCGCTCGGGCTGGCCGTGCCGATCACCCGCGCGCCCGCCGCCGCCGCGAGCTGGATGGCCATCAGGCCAACGCCGCCCGAGGCGCCGTAGACCAGGACGGTCTCGCCCGCACCCGCCCGGACCACGGTTAGCGCGTGCACGGCCGTGACGCCGGTCAGCATCATCCCGCTCGCCTGCTCGAACGACAGCGTCGAGGGCTTTGCGATCACGCTCGAGGCGGGCACGACCAGGTCGGCGGCGTATCCGCCCGCGACCCGGTACGCGACGACCTCATCGCCGGCCCCCACGCGACCCCCAGGCCCCTCGACGCTGTAGGCGTCGCCGCCCACTTCGGTCACCATCCCGGCGACCTCCGACCCGAGCCGCATGGGCAGCCGCGCCGGGTCCCGCCCCATAGCGCCGCTGTACACCTTGTAGTCGATCGGGTTGGTGGCCGCCGCCCGCACGCTGATCCGCACCTCGTCCGGGCCTGCCGGGCCGACCGGCGTCTCGATCACCGACAGGACCTCTGGCCCGCCGTATGCGGTGGCCACCACCGCCCTGGTCATCCCTGAGTTATCCACGGCCCTCATCCTGCCACCGGACGGTCCCGGGGGTAACGCCGGTAGATCTCCGCCGCCGCCAGGTGGAAGCCCTCGGGCTGGCCGGCCGCGCCCATGGTCGCGGCGATCTCCTCCATCTCCGCCACCCAGCGCCAGCCCTTGGCCGCCGCGGACCCGGCGGCGCGGGCCGACCGTTCGGCCAGGCCGGGCTGCGAGATCGCCCACTCGCCCAGCAGGACCTCCTCCACGCCCTCGGCGCGGGCCAGCGCCCGCGCCGCCAGCAGCAAGGCCCCCGAGCCCTTGGTCCACGACGCGTACGCCATCTTCACCGCCGACGCCGCGCAGGCGTCACCCTCGATTACCCGCGCGTCGACCTCGCTCCCCGCGAACAGCCGCTGCACCTCCCCGGCCCGGGCCCCGGACAGGTAGAGCCTGATGAACCCCGGCGCGACCGGGGGAGTCCCGATGATCCCGCCGTCCACGTAGCTGGCCCCGCCGTCCTCGACCACCCGGGCGACCGCACGCGCGGTCGCCGGCGAGATCGCGTTGGCGTCCACGTAGACCCCGCCGAACCGGAACCCGGCCACCTCACGCGCGATCCCGAGCGCCGCGTGCGGCGGGCAGACCGACACGACCACGCCCGAACCCCGCACCACCTCGGCCAGCCCTCCGTCCGCGGCGGTCAGCCCGGCCAACCCGGCCCGCGCCGCGGTAGCCGGGCTACGCCCCGATGGCACCCACAGCACCTGATGCCCAGCACTGACCAGGCACTCCCCGACAGCAGCCCCCATCTCACCGGGGTGCAGCAGCCCGATCGTGATCCCGTCGCCCATGGTCTTCCTCCCGCCCTCCCGCCGTGTGCAGGGCCGAGCCTGGCCTTCACATACTTGCAGACGCTCGCGGCCCGCCCGGGTTGCTTGCCCAGGCGATAGACCTCAGCCCAGGACGGTAGTGTTCCGAATGAATACACGACGTCGCGCACTGCGAAAAGCAGATCTGAGGAGCAGGAAGTGCCGAAGCTCGTTTACGACTTCACTGAAGGCAACAAGGACATGAAGGACCTGCTGGGTGGCAAGGGTGCCAACCTGGCCGAGATGACGAACATCGGCCTGCCGGTGCCGCCCGGTTTCACCATCACTACCGACGCGTGCCGCTACTACCTGGAGCACGGCAGCATCCCCGAGGGCCTCGACGACGAGATCGCGGCCCACCTGGCCAAGCTGGAAGACGAAATGGGCCGCAGGCTCGGCGACCCGGCCGACCCGCTGCTGGTCAGCGTCAGGTCCGGGGCGAAGTTCTCCATGCCGGGCATGATGGATACGGTCCTCAACATCGGCCTGTCCGACGAGTCCGTCCAGGGCCTGGCCAAGCAGGCTGGCAACGAGCGGTTCGCCTGGGACTCCTACCGGCGCCTGATCCAGATGTTCGGCAAGACCGTCCTCGACATCGACGGCGAGCACTTCGAGCACGCCCTCGACCAAGCCAAGCAGGCCAAGGGCGTCCGCAACGACGTCGACCTGGACACCACCGACCTGCAGAACCTGGTCGCCACGTTCAAGGACATCGTTGCCACGCAGGCGAAGATGGACTTCCCCCAGGACCCGCGCGTCCAGATGGACCTGGCCATCAAGGCCGTGTTCGAATCCTGGAACTCCGACCGCGCCGTCCTGTACCGGCGCCAGGAGCGCATCCCCGCCGACCTGGGCACGGCCGTCAACGTGGTCGCGATGGTGTTCGGCAACCTCGGTCTGGACTCGGGCACCGGCGTGGCGTTCACCAGGGACCCCGGCACCGGCGCCCAGGGCGTCTACGGCGACTACCTGCAGAACGCGCAGGGCGAGGACGTCGTGGCCGGGATCAGGAACACGGTCCCGCTGCAGGACCTGGAGAATATCGACAAGGCGTCATACGACCAGCTCATGCAGATCATGCGGACCCTGGAGAACCACTACCGCGACCTGTGCGACATCGAGTTCACCATCGAGCGCGGCAAGCTGTGGATGCTCCAGACCCGGGTCGGCAAGCGCACCGCCGCCGCGGCGTTCCGCATCGCCATGCAGCTCGTTGACCAGGGCCTGATCGACGAGGACGAGGCCCTCACCCGGGTCTCCGGCGAAGAGCTCGCCCGGCTGATGTTCCCCAGGTTCGACACCAGCACCCAGGTCACCAAGATCGCCACCGGCATCAGCGCGTCGCCCGGCGCGGCGGTCGGTAAGGTCGTCTTCGACTCGGCCCGCGCCGTGGAGCGGGCGGCCGCGGGCGAGCCGGTGATCCTGGTCCGGCGCGAGACCAACCCGGACGACCTGCACGGCATGATCGCCGCCCAGGGCATCCTGACCAGCCGCGGCGGCAAGACCAGCCACGCGGCCGTGGTGGCCCGCGGCATGGGCAAGACCTGCGTCTGCGGCGCCGAGGAACTCGACGTGGACACCAAGGCCGGCCAGTTCACCGCGCCCGGCGGCGTCACGGTCCGCGAGGGCGACATGATCTCCATCGACGGCACCAGCGGCGCCGTCTACCTGGGCGAGGTCCCGGTGGTCTCCTCCGAGGTGGTGCGCTACTTCGAGGGCGAGCTGCACCCGCACGCCGCCGAGGCCGACGACCTGATCAGGGCCGTCCACTCGATCATGACCCACGCCGACGATAAGCGCCGCCTGGGCGTGTACGCCAACGCGGACACCGGCCCGGACTGCGCCAGGGCGCGCCGGTTCGGCGCCGGCGGCGTCGGCCTGGTCCGGACCGAGCACATGTTCCTCGGCGAGCGCCGCCAGCTGGTCGAGGACCTGATCCTGGCCGACACCGAGGAAGGCCGCCAGCACGCGCTCGACGCGCTCGAGCCCCTCCAGCGCGGCGACTTCGTGGAGATCCTGGACGCGATGGACGGCCTGCCGGTGACGATCCGGCTGATCGACCCGCCGCTGCACGAGTTCCTCCCCGACCTGACCGAGCTGTCCGTGAAGATCGCCCTGGCCGGCGATGCTGCCACCGAGCAGGACCACAAGCTGCTCGCCGCGGTCCGCAGGCTGCACGAGCAGAACCCGATGCTCGGCCTGCGCGGCGTCCGGCTCGGCCTGGTCATCCCCGGCCTGCCCGAGATGCAGGTCCGCGCGATCGCGCACGCCGCCGCGCAGCTCAAGCAGCAAGGCAACGACCCGCGCCCGGAGGTCATGATCCCGCTCACCGCCACCGTGCAGGAGATGGAGATCAGCCGCGAGCAGACCGAGAGGGTGCTGCGCGAGGTCGAGGAGGAGACCGGCACGCACGTCCACACCATGATCGGGACCATGATCGAGGTGCCGCGCGCGGCCCTGAACGCCGGCCCGATCGCCGCCAGCGCCGAGTTCTTCTCCTTCGGCACGAACGACCTGACGCAGATGACCTGGGGCTTCTCCCGCGACGACGTGGAGGGCTCGTTCTTCAGCCGGTACATCGAGCTGGGCATCTTCGGCGTCTCGCCGTTCGAGACGATCGACCGCGAGGGCGTCGGCCGGCTGGTCGACATCGCGGTGCGGGAAGGCAGGCAGGCCCGCCCCGACCTCGAGCTCGGCGTGTGCGGCGAGCACGGCGGCGACCCGGAGTCGGTGCACTTCTTCCACCAGGTCGGCCTGGACTACGTGTCCTGCTCGCCGTTCCGCGTGCCGATCGCCCGCCTGGAGGCAGGCCGCGCCGCCCTGGCGGCCGGCGGCTCCGAGAGCAGGTGACGACGAAGTACGACGAAAGCGCCACGGCCCGCTGGGTGGCAGAGCCGCCCAAGCGGGCCGGGCGCAGTGATTTCGAGCGGGACCGCGCCCGTGTCCTGCACAGCGCCGCGCTGCGCAGGCTGGCCGCCAAGACCCAGGTCGTCACGGCCGGGTCGGCCGACTTTCCGCGGACCCGGCTCACCCACTCCCTCGAATGCGCGCAGATCGGGCGGGAGCTCGCGAAGGAGATCGGCTGCGATCCTGACCTCACCGACACCGCCTGCCTGGCCCATGACATCGGCCATAGTCCGTTCGGGCATAACGGGGAATTCGCCCTCGACGAGCTGGCCGCTCCGTGCGGCGGGTTCGAGGGCAACGCGCAGACCCTGCGCCTGCTGACCCGGCTCGAACCGAAGGTCCCCGGGGCGGGCCTGAACCTGACCCGGGCCACCCTCGACGCGACCCTGAAGTACCCGTGGTTCAGCCCCGGCTCGGGCAAATACGGCGTGTACGCCGAGGACGCCGAGGTGTTCGCCTGGATCAGGCTGGGCGCTCCGGCCCGCCGCCCGTGCCTGGAGGCCCAGGTCATGGACTGGGCCGACGACGTGGCCTACTCGGTCCACGACATGGAAGACGGCCTGCACGCCGGGCTGATCACGATCAAGAACCTTCAATCTTCTACCGAACGAGCGATCGTGGCGCAGACCGCCGCCACCACCTACTGCGATGGTGACGTCCCGGTGGCGGAGCTGACCGGGGTCCTCGACGCCCTGCTCGCCCTGCCCGTCTGGCCCAGTTCCTACGACGGCGGCCCCGACACCGTAGCCGCCGTAAAGAACCTGACCAGCGAGCTGATCGGCCGCTTCTGCGTAGCCGCCCAGCAAGCCACCCTCGCCGCCGCCTGTGGTCCCCTGACCCGGTACGCCGCGGACCTCATCGTGCCGCGGCAGCAGCGGCTGGAGTGCGCGCTGCTGAAGGCGATCGCGGCGCACTACGTGATGACCCGAGCTGGGGTGGTCGCCGCGCAGGCGCGGGAGCGGGAACTCCTGGCCGAGCTGGCCCTCGCCATCGAGCGCGGTGCGCCGCGGACCCTGGACCCGCTGCTGCGCCCGGCCTGGGACGCGGCCGCGACCGACGCCGCGCGCCGCCGTGTCGTCATCGACCAGGTCGCCTCCCTCACCGATACTTCGGCAATCGCCTGGCATCACCGGCTTTGCGTACCCGGAGCGTCGTAAATCTAGGGTGGGCATGGGGGAGAATACTGCGCATGCCTACCTACGTGATCGTCGGCGCCAGCCTGGCCGGGGCCAAGGCCGCCGAGACGCTGCGCGCCGAGGGATTCGACGGCGAGATCGTGCTGCTCGGCACCGAGTCGGAACTGCCCTACGAGCGCCCGCCGCTGTCCAAGGGCTACCTGCTCGGCAAGGCCGAGCGCGACTCGATCTTCGTGCACCCGCTGGACTGGTACCCCGCGCACGACGTGGACCTGCGCCTCGGCGTCACGGTCACCGCCATCGACCGCGCCGCTGCCACGGTCAGCACCGCCGAGGGGCCACTGCCTTACGACAAGCTGCTCCTCACGACCGGCGCGTCGCCGCGCCGCTTGTCGTTCCCCGGCTCCGACCGGGACGAGGTCCTCTACCTGCGCACCGTGGGGGATTCGGACCGGCTGCGCGAGGCGTTCCGGCCCGGGACGCGGGTCGCGGTGGCCGGGGCCGGCTGGATCGGCCTGGAGACCACCGCGGCCGCGCGCATGGCCGGCTGCGAGGTCACCGTGATCGAGCCGCAGCCAGGCGCGCTGCACGCCCAGCTTGGCCCCGAGCTCGGCAGCGTCTTCGCCGACCTGCACCGCTCGCACGGCGTGGAGTTCCGCTTCGGCGAGACCGCGGCCGAGTTCCGCCCCGGCGCGGTCGTCACGTCCTCGGGCGTTCAGGTGCCCGCGGACGTGCTGGTGGTCGGCATCGGCGCGGCTCCGAACGACGCCCTGGCCACGGCCGCGGGCCTCGAAGTCTCGGGCGGCGTCCTGACCGACGCGGCCCTGCGCACCTCCGACCCGAACATCTTCGCCGCGGGCGACGTCGCGAACTCCTTCAACCCGCTGCTCGGCCACCCGATCCGCGTGGAGCACTGGGCCAACGCCCTGAACGGCGGCCCCGCCGCCGCCCGGTCCATGCTGGGCCAGCCCGTCGTCTACGACCGCGTCCCGTACTTCTTCAGCGACCAGTACGACCTCGGCATGGAGTGCGCGGGCCTCCCCTCGCCCGGCGCCTACGACCAGGTCGTCTACCGCGGCGATCGCGCCACATTCGAGTTCGTCGCGTTCTGGCTGTCCCGCGGTGTCGTAATAGCCGGCATGAACGTCAACGTCTGGGACGTCAACTCCGACATCCAGTCCCTAATCCGCTCCGTCCGCCCGGTCGACCCCACCCGCCTATCCAACGCCGCCATCCCCCTCGCGGAAGTCTGACCCATCCCGACACCCCTCCCGGAGCCTGACCCCGCCACCCCCTCCCGCAGCCTGACCCCGCCACCCCCTCGCGGAGCCTGACCCCGCCACCCCCTCCCGCAGCCTGACCCCGCCACCCCCTCGCGCAGCCGAGCCGCGCCATCCCTCCCCGGAGCCCTGACCCGGATACTCCGCCCCGCGCACCGTTACCCCATCCGTCCCATCTCCCACTTTGTACACCTAGGACACATTTTCGATGGAAGATCCGGGCTTGGTGGAAGATCCGGGGGCCTATGATCCCCCAAAGTTTCCACTGAACCCGGATCTTCCATGATCTTTGGCCGCCACGCTTTGTCGGTACCCGGCGTCACACTGTTCGGCATGGACCGTGACCTCCCCCCGGCCCTCGGCAATCTGGCTCGCTACCAGTCCGGCGTGGTCTCCCGCTCGCAGGCCCTCCGGGCCGGGCTGTCCGCCGACATGATCAAGTTCCGGGTCCGTAGCGGCAGATGGCTTCAGGTCCATCCTGGTGTGTACGCAACCTTCAGCGGAGTTCCGGGCCGTGGGGCCCGGCAGTGGGCAGCGGTCCTGTCAGCTGGACCGGGCGCAGTGCTAAGTCACGAGACGGCCGCTGAGCTACATCGGCTCGCTGACCAGCCGACTGACCTGATTCACGTGACCGTTCCCCTCGAGCGTCGGGTCGTCGCGGTAGAAGGGGTCAGCATCTACCGTTCCGCATATGCCCTTGAAGCCGTGCAGGGACACACTTATCCGCCGCGGACCAAGGTCGAGGAGACCGTGCTTGACCTCACGCAGACGGCGGCGACCTTTGATGACATGTGCGGGTGGGTGACTCGGGCGTTTGCTCGGGACCTGACCGATGAGGCGCGGCTGCGCGCGGCGATGGGTCTACGGACGAAGCTGCGCTGGCGTGCTGACCTGGATGAGCTGATCGTGGCTGCCGCAGACGGAGATCATTCGGTGCTGGAGTACCGGTATGACCGGAACGTCGAGCGGGCGCACGGGTTGCCGAAGGCGAGGCGGCAGGTGCCGTTCGCGGGTCCGGGCGGCCGCAGGGGGCGGCGGGATCGCGTCTACGAGCCCTACGCGCTGGTGGTCGAACTGGACGGGCGGCTCGCGCACCCGGACGATAGCGCCTGGAAGGACAAGGCCCGGGACAATGCCGCGGCCGTGGCCGGGATGCAAACCCTGCGGTACAGCTGGATGCAGGTCAAGCGTGAGCCATGCCAGGTAGCGACCGAAGTGGCCAAGGTGTTGCGTATTCAGGGCTGGCCCGGTCGGCCGCGGGCGTGCTCTCCTGGCTGCCCGGCACCGCGGGCATTTACCTAGGACGAACAGCGTGTCCACCGAACGGGGGACGGCAGGTGTGGCGGGTCGGCTGACGCGCCGCTCCGTAGGCTGACCACAGACTTGGGGCATGGACACCAACCCGGCCGTGATGGTCAGGGACCTGCGTAAGAGCTACCCGGGCGTCACGGCGGTGGACGGTATCGACCTGGATATCGCCCGCGGCGAGGTCTTCGCCCTGCTCGGGCCGAACGGCGCCGGCAAGACCACGACCGTGGAGATCCTCGAGGGGTTCCGCCAGCGGGACCGGGGCACGGTGGCGGTGCTCGGCCACGACCCGGCGCATGGGGGCCGGGCGTGGCGGGCCAGGATCGGCATCGTCCTGCAGCTGGCCAGCAAGGGGCCGGAACTCACCGTGACGGAGATGGTCCGGCATTTCGCGTCGTTCTACCCCAGGCCGCGCGAGCCGGAGGAGGTCATCGAGCTGGTCGGGCTCACCGCGAAGGCGCGGTCGCGGATTGCTAGCCTGTCCGGCGGCCAGACCCGCAGGCTGGACGTCGCTCTCGGCATCGTCGGCCGACCCGAGCTGCTATTCCTGGACGAGCCGACCACGGGGTTCGACCCGGAGGCGCGCCGTCAGTTCTGGGAGCTGATCAGGGGGCTACGAACCGACGGGACCACGATCCTGCTGACCACGCACTACCTGGACGAAGCGGAGGAGCTGGCCGACCGGATCGCGGTCATCGCGGCGGGCCGCATCGTCGCGTCTGGCGATCCCGGGTCGCTCGGCGGCCGGGCGACCGCCGACGCTCACGTCAGCTGGGACGAGCCAGGAGCGCCCGGCCGTACCACCGTGCAGACGCCCGCACCGACGCGGCTGGTGACCGAGCTGGCCGCCCGGTTCGGAGGGGAGATCCCCGGCCTCACGGTGACTAGGCCATCGCTCGAGGACATCTACCTGGACCTGATTACGGAGGCTAGTCATGATCGGGAACCCTGAAGCCACGCTGGGCAAGGCTCCTGGCGCATCCGTGGCGGCATCGGAGCAGGCCGTTGCGCTGCCCGGCGTGTGGCGGCTTGGCCTGGGCCGCGGCGAGGTCGAGCTGAAGGCGTTCTTCCGGGACAAGATGGCCGTCGCGTTCATCTTCGCGCTGCCGTCGATCCTGCTCGTACTGCTGGGGTCCATCTTCGGCGGTCAGGCCGCGGCCCACGGTGTCACCGTCGGGCAACTGTTTACCGCCGGCATGATCGCGGGCGGGATCATGGCGACGACCTTCCAGTACCTGGCCATCGGGATCGCCACCGAGCGCGAGGACGGGATGCTCAAGAGGCTGTCGGGAACGCCGATGCCACCCGTGGCCTACTTCATGGGCAAGGTCATCCAGGTCATCGTGTGCACGGTCACCGAGACGGTGCTGCTGATGGCGGTCGGCATCGCCTTCTATCACCTGCACCTGCCCGCCTCGCCCGGCCGGTGGTGGACCTTCGCCTGGGTGTTCCTGCTCGGCACAGCCGCCTGCTCCCTGCTGGGTATCGCGGCCAGCAGCCTGCCCAGATCGGCGGCGGGCGCCGCGCCGGTGATCAGCCTGCCGTTCACCGTCCTCCAGTTCATCTCCGGGGTGTACGTGCCGTTCAACGACGTGCCCGGCTGGATGAGGGACGTGGCGTCGTTCTTCCCGCTGAAGTGGATGGGCCAGGGCATGCGCTCGGTGTTCCTGCCGGAGCAGGCCGCCTCGCTTGAGCCCGCCCACACCTGGGAGCACGGGCGCATCGCGCTGGTCCTCGCGGTGTGGATCGTTGCAGGATTGGTGCTGTGCGCGAGGACCTTCCGGTGGCAGTCCCGCCGGTAGCCGCAGGGCCGACGCCGCCGGGCGAGTCCGGGGACGGCCCGGTCCACATCGTGGCCGAGCCGCGGTGGGACGTGTACTACGGGCTGGTCTTCGCCGCCGTAGCCACCATCGTGGAGGCGGGGCCGATCAGCGCGGCGGGGCGGATCGTCGCGGGAGCCGCACTGGCCGCGATGGCCCTGTGGTACGTCTTCGTCGGGCGTCCGCTGATGTTCCAGGACGAAGCCGACTGGCGTGGACGGACATCCCGACGCGCGATTGTCTACCTCGCCGTGCTCGTCATCCTGTTCGCCGTCGTCCAGAGCCAGAACGTGGATGCCTGGTTCCTGGCCTTCGCGCTGTCCCCGCAGTGCTTCCATGTGGCATCCCCACGCGGCGGCATGGTCTTCGTCGTCGTGTTCAACGTGACCGCTGGGGCGCTCGAGGCGTGGCGCAACCGCAGTCTGGTCGGAGTCCTGATCGCGCTCGGCATCGTGATCTTCACGGTCACGTTCTCGTACGCCTTCAGCCGCTGGACGATCAGGGTGATCGAGCAGAGCCTTGAGCGGGGCGCGCTCATCTCGCAGTTGGAGTCCACCCGGGCCGAACTCGCCACGGCTCATCACGAGGCGGGCGTGCTGGCCGAGAGGCACCGGCTGGCCGGGGAGATCCATGACACCCTGGCTCAGGGCTTCACCAGCATCGTGACGCTCCTGCAGGCCGCCGGGGCCAGCCTCCCGCCGGACGCGAACGCGGCGCGCCATCACCTTGACCTGGCGCTGGCTACCGCGCGCGAGAACCTCGCCGAGTCCCGGACACTGGTCGCCGCGCTCAGCCCGGCTCCCCTGGAGCAAGGCTCACTGGCCGAGGCGGTGCGCCGCGTGGCCGACGCGACCGGAGCCGAGGCCGGCGTCAAGGTTCACTCGGAGGTGACGGGCACCGCCCGCAGGCTTCCCATGGGCACCGAGGTGGTCCTGCTCCGGGTATGCCAGGAGGCGCTGGCTAACGTGCGCAAGCACGCGGCGGCGCACCAGGTGGCGGTCCGGCTGTCATACGCCAACGGCGTTGTGCGCCTGACCGTCGCGGACGATGGCGCGGGCTTCGATCCCGAGCTGATCACCAGCGGATACGGGCTGCGCGGCATGAACGACCGGGTCGCGCAGGTCGGTGGGACCATCCAGGTGACGTCGGCTCCCGGTACCGGCACCCAGGTATGCGCGGAGGTGCCCGGGTGATCCGCGTGCTGCTCACCGACGATCATCCCGTGGTCCGGGCCGGGCTACGCGGGATGCTCGCCGCCGAGACCGACATCGAAGTGGCGGGGGAGGCAGGCTCGGGACCTGAGGCGGTAGCGCTCACCAGGACCGGGCGCTACGACGTGATCCTGATGGACCTGCGGATGCCGGGCGGCGACGGAGTGGCAGCCACCAGGGAGATCCTGGCGGCAGATCCGGGCGCGCGGGTCCTGGTGCTGACCACTTACGAGACCGACGCCGACATCCTGCGGGCGGTCGAGGCGGGCGCCACCGGCTACCTGCTCAAAGACGCCTCGCCTGCCGAACTGGCCAGCGCCGTGCGCGCGGCCGCGCGCGGCGAGACCGTGCTCGCTCCATCGGTAGCCGAGCGGCTGGTCACCCACGTCCGAGGGCCGCAGCGGGAGTCGCTGTCCGCTAGGGAAACCGAGGTCCTGGCCCGCGTGGCCCGCGGCCACACCAACGCCGAGATCGGTCGGGAGTTGTTCATCAGCGAGGCGACCGTCAAGACACACTTGCTGCGCGCGTTCGGCAAGCTGGGCGTATCCGGCCGCACAGCGGCGGTCACGGTCGCGATCGAACGCGGCCTGCTCCCTTCGCCAGGCCAGTAAACGCCCCGGTGACGGCGGCGAGCACCAGCGCGGCATCGGTCAGGTCCGGCAGCACGGCGTGCGCCCCGGCCGCGGCGATCTCCGCGGCGGAGAAGCTACCGGTGGCCACGCCCACGGCACGTGCGCCGGTCGCCAATGCGGCCGCCACGTCCAGCGGCGTGTCGCCGACGAGCACGGTCGAGGAGTCAGCAAAGTCCGCCCCGAACGCCAGGCGGGCCGCGTGCCTGGCCACGGGTACGAGCTCGGCCCGCACCTCATGCACGTCCCCGTACGCGCCGACGTCCAGGTCCAGGTGCTCGCCCAGCCCGGCCGCGCGCAGCTTCAGCGCCGCGAGCGGCCGGATGTTACCGGTGAGGACGGATTGCCGGAGGCCGGCTCCGGCCAGGGCGGCGATCGCGTCCGGCGCGCCGGCCACGGCGCGAACATGCGCGGTCTCGGCGCCGTCCACCGCGGCGACCCGGCGGGCCAGGGCGACGAGGAAGTCATCTACCCAGCTCTGCGGCTCGTCCACCCCGGCGAGCTCGAGCGTGTCCAAGGTGATCGCCCGGTCGGTCCGCCCGGCCTTCGGCGCCACGGCGGGCAACTCGCGGCCGAATAGCTCGAGGAAGACGTCCTCGTAAAGCCGCGTCCCCAGCCCGGCGGCGTCTACCAGCGTGTAGTCGACGTCCCACAGCACCAGCAGATCGCCCACCCGCTCAGGCTAGCCCGGCCCCGCACGCCGACCCGGGGCGGATGGGGTGGTAGGGACTGGGCCCGTCGGCCGCCCGGACGTGTGGCGTTTGGTGGGCGGCGGGGGACAGGGCTCGCCGGCCCGCCGAGACCCGCGGACCCGGGGCAGATGGTGGGTTGGCTGGGACTGGGGCTCGCCGACCCGCCCAGACCTGCAGACCTGCGGACGCGGGGCGAATTGTGGGTGGGCGGGACTAGACTCGCCGCGACGGCAGGCGCCAGGCGCTCGTACGCGGCGGAGGTGGATGTGGCTGGGCGGATCCGCGACGAGGACATCGCGGCCGTTCGCGAGCGGTCCCCCATCGACGAGGTGATCGGCGAGTACCTGCAGCTCAAGGGGGCCGGTGGCGGCTCGCTCAAGGGCCTGTGCCCGTTCCACGACGAGAAGACCCCTTCGTTCAACGTCACCCCTGCCCGTGGCCTGTTCTACTGCCACGGCTGCGCCGAGGGCGGTGACGTGATCAAGTTCGTGCAGAAGATCGACGGGCTCAGCTTCGTCGAGGCGATCGAGCGGCTGGCCGGGCGCGCCGGAATCACGCTGCGCTACGAACAGGGCGGCTACGTCCCCGGGCAGGAGCAGAGCCAGCGCCGGAGGCTGGTCGAAGCGCACCGGGCCGCGGCCGAGTACTACGCCGAGCGGCTCACCGGCGCCGACGCCGCACCCGGGCGCGAATTTCTAAACGAACGGGGATTCACGGCCGCGGACGCGAAGCGCTTCGGCGTCGGTTACTCGCCCGCCGCCTGGGACGACCTGTCCAGGCACCTGCGCGGACGCGGTTTTACCGACGCCGAGCTCATCACGTCGGGTCTGGCCAAAGAAGGCAGGCGCGGCCCCCTGGACCGATTCCGCAGGCGGTTGATGTGGCCCATCCGCGATCTGTCCGGTGACGTGATCGCGTTCGGCGCGCGCAGGCTCGATCCCGACGACGATGGGCCCAAGTACCTCAACACCCCCGAGACCCCGCTGTTCCGCAAGTCGACCGTGCTCTACGGCGCCGACCTGGCCAAGCGCGAGATCGCGCAGCGCCGGCAGGCGGTCATCGTCGAGGGCTACACGGACGTGATGGCCTGCCACCTGGCGGGGGTGCCGACCGCGGTGGCGACGTGCGGCACGTCGTTCGGCGACGAGCACATCAAGGTGCTGCGCCGGCTCATCATGGACACGGATTGGTCCAAGGGCGAGATCATCTTCACCTTCGACGGGGACACCGCCGGCAAGCGCGCTGCGCTGCGTGCCTTCGAGACCGAGGAGAAGTTCGTCACCCAGACCTACGTGACCGTCCAGGCCGATGGCCTCGACCCCTGCGACGTCCGGCTGGCGCACGGCGACGCGGCCGTGCGTGACCTGATCGCGCGCCGGGTGCCGTTGTACGAATTCGCGATCCGCAGCCTGCTCGATGAGTACGACCTGGACACGGCGGAGGGCCGGATCGCCGCGCTTGATGCCGCGGCGCGGTTCATCGCGCGCATCAAGGATGACGGACTGCGCAAGGTCTATGCGGGGCGGGTCGACCGCTGGCTCGGGCTCAACGACCCCGAGCTCATCCTGAGCAGGATCGCCAGCCACCTGCCCGGCCGCGGACCGCGGGCCGGGGGTGCCAGGCGCACGACCCGCCCGGAGGGGCAGCGAGAGAACGGCAACGGGCGCCCCTACGACCTGGGTGATCCTCTTGTGCAGCTGGAGCGGCAGGTCCTGCAGCTTGCGGTCCAGCGGCCCGGGCTGTGCGGGCCGGAATTCGACGCGCTCGGCGTGGACGCGTTCAGCGCGTCGGCGCACCAGGGGGTGTTCACGCTGATCGCGGCCTGCGGCGGCACGGCGGGTGCGCGGGGCAGCGTGCGGGAATGGGCCGCCCGGCTGCGGGACGAGGCACCGAATGAGCGGGCTCAGTCCTTCGTCACCGCGCTAGCGGTCGAGCCGCCGGTCATTACCGGCGAGCCGGACGCCAGATACGCCGACAACCTGCTGGCCCGGATCGGCGAGATCGCGGTCAGCCGGGAGATCGCGGCGATCAAGGCCAGGCTGCAGCGCATGAATCCGCTGGAGGACCAGGTTCGGTACAACAGGCTGTACGGGGATCTGATCGGCCTTGAGCAGCGGCGCAGGGCCCTGGTCGAGCGGGCCGCCGGCGGGTGAGATCGGGTCTCGTGTGGCTGCAGAGTCGTCCGCTACGCGGTTATGTAGCCGCCAGGTGACAAAATTGGGTCCCCCGTAATTGAGGGTTCGTGCCGCAGACTGGTCCCGTGGCCCTCCCTGCGCTCAGGAACATACCGTCGTCACCGGATCAGCTGGCCGATCTCGTGGCGCTAGGGCGGGAACGCGGGTCGGTGACCATGGCTGACGTCATGGTGGCGCTGGAGGGCGCCGACTTGCCCCCGGAGGCCCTCGACGCCGCGGTGCGCGCGCTCGCCGAGGAGGGCGTCGACGTGCTGGACGTGGCCCGCGAGGACGAGGCCGAGCTCCGGCGGGCCGACGCCGAGGGCAGGCGGGTCGCCACGAGCGACCTGGTGCGGATCTACCTGCGGGAAATCGGCCGGGTGCCGCTGCTGACCGCCGAGGACGAGGTCGAGCTGGCCAAGTCGATCGAGGCGGGCCTGTTCGCCGAGGAGAAGCTCTGCTGCGGCATCGCGGTGCCCGGCGCCATCCACGGCGACCTGGAACTGCTCGCGTACGAGGGGGTCAGGGCCAAGCAGCGGCTGATCGAGGCGAACCTGCGGCTGGTGGTGTCGATCGCCAAGCGCTACATCGGCCGGGGGCTGGTGTTCCTCGACCTGATCCAGGAAGGCAACCTCGGCCTGATCCGCGCGGTGGAGAAGTTCGACTACACCCGCGGTTACAAGTTCTCCACGTACGCGACGTGGTGGATCCGGCAGGCCATCACCCGGGCCATCGCCGACCAGGCGCGGACCATCCGGGTGCCGGTGCACATGGTGGAGACGATCAACAAGCTCGCGCGCGTGCAGCGGCAACTCCACCAGGAACTCGGCCGGGAAGCCAGCATCGACGAGATCGCCGGGGAGATGGGGCTCGAGCCAGAGCGGGTCGCGGAGATCCAGCGGATCGCCCAGGAGCCGGTATCCCTGCAGTCCCCGATCGGCGAGGAAGAGTCCGATCTAGGGGACTTTATCGAAGACGCGGACGCCGTGGTGCCCATCGAGGCCGCGGCGTTCATCATGTTGCAGGCCCAGCTCGAGCGGGTCCTGGACCAGCTGGCCGAGCGGGAACAGCGGATCATCCAGCTGCGGTTCGGCCTCACCGACGGGCACCCGCGGACGCTGGAGGAGGTCGGCCGGGAGTTCGGCGTGACCAGGGAGCGGATCAGGCAGATCGAGTCGAAGACGCTGGCCAAGCTCCGCCACCCCAGCCGGGCGCAGGTGCTGCGCGAATATCTCGACTGAACGCCGTCGCTCCAGGCCCCGTGGGCCGACGGCTAGCTGGCCGGGCGGGTGCCGTTCACCGTTGAGGGCTCGTCGTCACCCGACTGTCGGCCGGGTCTGCGATCCAGCTGACCGCGCACCCGGGTGGCGCTGTTCTTCGCCGTGTTCTTCGCCGTCTCGGTGATCCTCGGCATCTGCTCCGCGGCCTTCTGCCCGGCGGTCTTGGTGAGCCCGGCGGCCGTCGACCCCGCGACGCGCGTGGCGTGCCGCACGGCGGGGTGTTCGGCAACCTTCTTGCCCATCTGCTTCATCTGCTCGTAGCGTTCGCGGCCCACGCGCGTGCCGGCGATGAAGCCGGCGGCGAACCCAGCGAGGAACGTGATACGGATCCGCATCTGGTACCCCTTCCGTTCATGTGCATTCATGACCTTCCCCGGTAGCACGAGCGTACTCATCGTGACCGGAACGAGATGAACGGGAGGTAGCGGACCCGGCGACCGTCACGCATCCGCCTCGGGTGCGCTACCCTTAGGCGGGTCGATCCCGCGTAGCTCAATTGGCAGAGCGTCCGGCTGTTAACCGGCAGGTTATAGGTTCGAGTCCTATCGCGGGAGCTTTCTACTCTTGCTTCTGACTAGCTGATATGTGTTACAGTGGGAACTTCCGCCTGGTGCTGGTGAGATCCTGTGTGGCGTGTGTGGTGTGGGGATTTTGTGGGGGTCTTGGCCTGCCTTCACTTTTACTGTCGCGCGGGTGCGTTGTCTGAAGCGGGCGAGCGGTGTGCTGCGGGCAGGGCGCTGGAAGCGTGACGTGCCTGGTCAGCGCCGTTAAGGATTGCCGTTAACCGCGGATCCGGGTGCGCGGGGACGCTGAGGCGGGGAGCCTGGCTGCGACGCGGACTACCTGCCGGGCTGTAACCGGCAGGTTATAGGTTCGAGTCCTATCGCGAGAGCTTTCTATTCTTCCTTCTGACTAGCGGATGTGTGCTACCGCGGGAACTTCGCGTGGTGCTGGTGAGATCCTGTGTGCCGTGTGGGGTGTGGGGATTTTGTGGGGATCTTGGCCTACCGTCATTTTTACTGTCGCGCGGTGCGTTGTCTGCAGCGGAGGAGCGGCGCTGTGGGCGGGGGCGCTGGAAAGCGTGACGTGCCTGGTCGGGGCCGTTAAGGATTTCCGGCAACCGCGGACTCGGGCGCGTGGGGACGCTGAGGCGCGTGAGTCGGCGCAGGGTGCGCAGGCTGCCCTGGTAGCCGCGGTCGCGCAGCTCGCGGTACAGCCGCTGAGTGCTGCGGCAGCCTTCGTCCCAGCGCTGCTGCAGGCAGGCCTGGCGCAGGCCGAGCAGGCCCCGGCCGGGCCAGGCGGGCGTCGCCGATCAGCTGGTCGGCGGTCGCGGCCGTGGCGTAGCGGCGGACCGTTTTGCGCTCCAGCCGTAAAGTCCGACCGATCTCGGTGATGGTCAGCCCGCGGGCCAGCGCGGCGTGGATCTCGGCGTGCCGGGCCCGGGTCCGCGCCGCCAGGCCTGCCCCAGGGGCGGGCGCGGGTTGCTCTGCTGGCGGCGCGGGTTCCGGGTCTGGTGGCGGTTCTTGCAGGCAGGAGCGGTGGGTCGCGGCCCGCTCGACGGCTTCGGCCAGGTTGTGCCACAGATGCCAGCGGCCGGCGACCTGGATGGCCAGCGGCGCGCCCGCGGCTGCGGCTTCTAACCTCGATTCCCGGCGAGCTGGCTGAACCGGTACCTTTGCATCTTCGGCATCTCTGACCAGGACAGATGCCCCGACCTCAACGAGTCTGCCTGAATAGACACCGGCGAAAATCCGAAGCGGAACCGGGCAGCGCTGGTGATGCGGTGGTCGTGACCTGGGGCTTCCCTCCGGTACTTCTGTGGTTCAGCATGCTGATCGGCTACGATCAATTTGCGGCTCTGACGGGAAAATGCTGACGTTTGCCCAGGCAACGTCGGCCAGTTCCGTCGGCCAAGGCCCGACCTCAACCGAATTACCGCACCGGGAATCGAGGCTAATGGCAGCCGCCGCGGTCCCGGCAGATGATCTCCACGCCCGGGTGCGCGTCCAGCCAGGCGCGGAAGGATTCTGCGGACCGTTCCGGCAGAATGTCCACCGGCCGGCGCGTCTCGATGTCGACCGGGATGGTGCCGTAGACGTGCCCTCTGCGCAGCGCGAAATCATCCACCCCCAGCACCAGCGGGGTCCGGTCTTCGGGGTCGGCGGCGGCGCGGATGAGCCGCACGAGCGTGGACCGGCTCACGGTGCAGGCCAGCCTGCCGGTCAGCCGGGCCCCGGGCCGGCCGCCCAGGGCCAGCGCGACCGCCTGCAGCACAGCCTGCAAGCTGCCGGTCCGCCGCCCGTGCCGGGTGGTCAGGCCCGGCACCTGCTCCGCGAACGTCGTGTTGGCGCACCCGACATTGCCGCAGAAGAACCGCCGGACCTGCAGGTCAATGAGCACTTCCCGGCCTCCGCACGCGGTATCGGCCAGCTGCCGCTGGTAGCCGCTGTGCACCCGCCTCGACACCGCGCCGCAGCCCGGGCAGGCTGCCTGGCTGGCGCAGGTCCGGGCCAGCACATGCACTGACCTGCCCGCCGCGGGCACGCGCTCGACGGCCACGTCGGCCAGGTGAGGGACCAGAACGATAAGAGCCTCAGGATCGCACGCCCGCCATGATCACAAAAGCCACGATACGGACACCACGCGCCACGCCGGTCACCTGTGTCACGGGAAATTGAGCCAGAGCCACTTTCTCATGGCCACGGACCGACTGCGGCAGCCCTGGGACGCGACTCAACAGCCTGCGGTTCTCGATTGGCACATGGCGCTTATGCCATAACGCCGCCTGACGGGATCCGAATCGCGCCAGGTTGGGATCCGCACATGCTTGCGTCCCTGCGCGGCGATTCCATCACGCTCTCATCAATCGCCAGCTCGGCACTTGCTGCTGGTGCGCTCCAGCCGTTATGCGCGATTACGAACAACTGCTCGGCGCTCCGTAGGCCATCAGCAGCATCGAATGGCTGAAGCCGAACATATCCTCGATCAGCTCCAGCCCACGGTAGGTAACCTCAACCGGATTACGGGACTCGTCTAGCCGCCGGACGAACACCGCCAAGCTGCTGAGCATGCCCGTGACGGAACTCGTGATCCAACGAACCCCAGCCGAAGCTCCACCGGCGACATTCTTCTACCCGGAGCAGCTCCACTGAGCGCAGCCGGAACACTCCGTCATCCCGACTGCGTTGCTATCGCGTCGATCTGGATACACACCTGGCGCGGCAGATCCAGAACCTCGTGCATAATTAGGTTACCCTATTCAACGGAGCGCGCCCGCTCGCTATCGAGCGCTCTTGCCGTCGGCGGCTGGGCTCTGAACGATCGTCGGTTGCGTCGAGGCCATAGGAGAGTTGGCTGTGGACAGGGAACTCGAGGGTAAGATCGCGATCGTCACCGGGGCTGGCCGGGGGCTGGGACGCGCGGAGGCCCTAGGACTAGCTCTCGCTGGTGCCAGGGTGGTCGTCAATGACCTCGGTGTGGCTTGGGACGGGTCTCAGATCGGTGAGCGGCCGGCCGAATCTGTCGTTGCCGAGATCAAGGACGCTGGCGGTGAGGCGGTTGCCAGTTTCAACGACGTCGCCACCTGGGGCGGTGCCGAGACCCTGATCAGACTGGCGCTCGAAACCTACGGTGATCTCGACGTGCTTGTCTGCAACGCCGGGATTTTGCGGGACCGGATGAGCTTCAACATCACCGAGGAAGACTGGACCCGGGTTCTGAAAGTACATCTGAACGGCCACTTCTACCCGGCGCGGAATGCGGCACGGCACTGGCGGGAACGGGCGAAGAAGGCCGGTCGCCCGGTGCCCGGCTCGCTGCTCATGACTACGTCAGAGTCGGGCCTCTTTGGCAACACTGGGCAGGTCAACTACAACGTGGCCAAGGCCGGCATCGCGATGATGGCATTGACCCTTGCGCGGGAGTTGCGGCAGTACGGCATCAATGTGAACAGTGTCGCACCCCGGGCGCGGACGCGCCTGACGGAGCAGACTTTCGGCACCTTCCACGGGGTCAACGCCGGGTTCGATCCGTGGGACCCGGCGCACATATCGCCATGGGTGACCTTCCTGTGCACGCATGTGGGACACTCCATCTCCGGACAGACCTTCCTCGTTTTCGGCGGAACAGTGCAGCGAATCGCCGGCTACCAGTACATGGAGCGCATCCACTCGGCCGACGGCTGGACTATCGAGCGGCTCACCGAGCAGCACGGCAGGCTGTTCCCCAGCCTGCGCGAGCCCCAGCCGCTGCCCGACTTCGAGTTACCGAGCCTGTGTTCAAAGTTATGACTGGACAAGACCGGACAGGGGAGTTCGCCAGTCGCTGCAGGTTGGCTTTCGAAGCGGATGAGCGGAGGTTCCGAACGGCCTATGTCGGCGGGTCGCGCTTCCGGGTGAGCGGCACCGAAGTCTCATGTTCGAAGGTCAAGTCGGCAGCCTTCCGCAGCAGAGCGGGAAAGCGCATACATGGCGGCCGCCGCGGTTCGATGCAGGCCGGGGAGTCTCCGGACGCCGGAGTTCGTCGGTCGCGGTCTGATCAAGCCCGGCGAAGGCTTACCTTCTGTCGAGCACTTGTCGGAGTCACGGGTATGCCTGGAGTACGGGAAAGCAATTTGGTATACTGAATTACTCACACTTGGGATATAGGTTCTCCCACCGAGACTGCGGCAGGTACGAGCACATGGCCTGGGACTTCGAGACTGACGAACTTTTCGCAGCGGATCTCGCCTGGGCAGATGACTTTGTGGCGACCAAGGTCGAGCCCCTTGATCTGCTCGTGGACTATGAATACGACGTCAGTGATCCGCTCCGCAACGCACTCATCCGGCCGCTGCAGTCGGAGGTCAAGGATCGCGGCCTATGGGCCAGTCACCTGGGCCCCGAGCTGGGCGGGTCCGGATTCGGCCAGCTGAAGCTCGCGCTGCTCAACGAAATCCTAGGGCGTACTCGATGTGGGCCGATCGTGTTCGGATGCCAGGCGCCCGACTCCGGCAACAGCGAGATACTCGCCCTGTTCGGTACGCCGATACAGAAGGAACGCTATCTTGCCCCGCTCATCGCCGGTGAAATCGTGTCTTCGTTCTCCATGACGGAGCCGCAAGGTGGAGCGAACCCGAAGATCTTCACGACGCGCGCAGAGCGCGACGGCGAGGATTGGGTCATCAACGGCGAGAAGTGGTTCACCTCCAATGCCAGGGTAGCGGCCTTCCTACTGGTAATGGCGATCACCGATCCTGAAGCCGCGCCATACGACCGGATGTCGATGTTCATCGTGCCGGCTGATACGCCTGGAATCGAGATCCTGAGAAACGTCGCGCTAGGGACACAAGCGCTCGGTCGCACCGGCGAGCAGGCCTACGTGCGCTATGTCGACGTCCGGATCCCCGGCAACAGCCTGCTGGGCGACGTCGGTGACGCGTTCAGGATTGCCCAGCGGCGCCTCGGCGGCGGCCGGGTCCACTACGCGATGCGGACAGTTGGACGACTGCGGCGCCTGTTCGAAATGTTGTGCGAACGCGCTGTCTCACGCACCACTCAGGACGGGCTGCTAGGGGACAAGCAACTAGTCCAGGACATGATCGCCGAATCCTGGATCGAGATTGAGCAGCTGCGGCTGCTGACCCTGCAGACGGCATGGAAGATTGACAAATACCATGACTACCGCAAGGTGGGAGCCGACGTCGCCGCGGTCAAGATCATCGCCCCCCGCGTACTGGCTAGCGTAGCTACGAGGGCAGTGCAGATCCACGGCTCACTCGGATTGTCGAACGAGATGCCCTTCGTGGACGACCTCATTAACAGCTTGGTGCTCGGCCTCGGCGACGGCCCGACCGAGGTGCACAAGGTCACCTTGGCCCGCCAAGTCCTGCGTACTGCCCAACCGAGCCCAAGTCTGTTCCCGACCCGGCACGTGCCCTCGCTGCGTGCTCAGGCCGAACGTCAGTACGGTGAGATTCTGGCCCGTTTCCCGGCGTCGGGCGGCCAAGTAGGACATGGTTAACGCAGATGCCTTGCTGGCGGATGCGGCGAACGGGCGAGATGAGCTGGCTTGGCCCAAGTGCAGCCGAGGCGCTGAGCGAATGGATAGAGTCGCGGGACCTGCCCGGATCGGGTCCGCTCACGAAGATCGAGGCAATGACTGGGGCGTCGCAGAATGTCCTGCTAAGGCTGTGGCGCGGCAACACGGACATGGTGCTCCGCCGTCCGCCGTTGGTGCTTCGCGATCGAAGCAATGAGACCATGCTGCGTGAGGGCGCAGTTCTGGCGGCGCTTCAGCAGACCGACGTCCCCCATCCCGAGGTCTTCGCCGTATGCGCTGATACCAGCATTATCGGCGCATGCTTCTACGTGATGCGGAGAGTCAGCGGGTTCACGCCTATCGGCCAGTTGCCGGGGGAGTACGCTAGGGACCCTGCCTGGCGCCGCGAGCTTTCTTTCTCAATGGTCGACGGCGCAGCGCAGCTGGCAGGCGTCGATCCGGCCGCTGTCGGCCTGGCCGGACTTGGTAAGCCGGTGGGATGGCTGGAGAGGCAGGCAGGCCGTTGGTTTTCCCAGCTCGAAGGGTACACCAAGATCGCCAACTATCCCGGTCCCAATCTCCCGCACGTGCAGCAGATCGGGTACTGGCTGGCCGACAACCTGCCGTCTGACCACAGGATTGGACTGCTGCATGGCGACTATCAGTTCGCAAATGTCCTTTTCGGGTACTCCGCACCCAAGCTCGCCGCGATTATCGACTGGGAGCTATGCACGCTCGGTGATCCGTTCCTGGACCTAGGCGTGATGCTGAATGTCTGGGTGCAAAGCGGCGATCCGCCTGGACGCGATCCGCAGCCCATACCGTGGGAGGGATTCCCGCTGCGACCCGAGCTGATGGCACGGTATTGCGAGCTAACTGGCCGCGATCTCCGCTGTGCACCCTGGTTCTTCGTGCTGGCCTTGTACAAGCTGGGAATCCTGCTGGAGGGCACTTACGCGCGGTCGCTGGCGGGCCAGGCGCCGAAGGATCAAGGCGAGCTGTTTCACGGCATCGCCAGGTGGACGATGGAAAAGGCCTTGCAGGAGATCGCAGCGTCCTGACCACCGTGGTCAGGGCATCCCGCCGTCAACCCGGATCAGGGCTCCAGTGGTGAAGCTGGCGGCGTCGCTGGCTAGGTAAAGGACTGAGCCTACGATCTCATCCGGCATCCCGCCACGCCCGAGCGCGTACAATTCTGCGGCTCGCCGCTCGAACTCAGCCATATCCCAGTGCGCTGATACGTCGGTGAGGAACGGGCCCGCTAGGATGCAGTTGACCCGGACCCGCGGCCCCAGCGCGTGAGCGAAGCTGATGGTCATCGAGTTCAAGCCGGCTTTGGCCGCCGAGTACGGGATGCTGCGCGGATCAGGCCGGATCGAGCCAACGCTTCCGACGTTGATGATCGACCCACCGCCAGCACGAAGCATCTGGTCGCCGACCAGGGCAGTCAAGCGGAACGGCCCCTTTAGATTGACGCCAATGACTTTGTCGAAAAGCTGCTCCGAAACCTCGATCACGGAAGGATAGAGCGGCGACATCCCGGCGTTGTTGACCAGCACGTCGATGCGGCCGAATGCCCCGTTGGCGGCGCTCACCAGCCCTTCGATCTGGGCCCAGTCGCCGACATGGCATGCCACGGGCAGCGCGTGCTGACCGGTCGAGCGCTCAATCTCGGCAGCGACCTGTTCGCAAGCCTCACGGTTACGGCTCGCCACAACTATATCGGCTCCGGCCTGCGCGAGGCCAAGGGACATGGCCCGCCCGAGGCCGCGGCTGCCGCCGGTGACGACGGCGACTTTTCCCGACATCGAGAACAGGTCAGCCGGTCCTCGCGGCCGTGCAGCTCCGGATCGTTCCGCAGTCAATGCGTGCTCATCCCTCCGTCAGCCGCAAGGACCTGTCCGGTAATGAATGCCGAGGCGCTCGATGCCAGGAAAGCGATCGCCGGCACGACGTCGTCTGTCGTTCCAATCCGCTTGATAAGCTGGGCGGACACCACGGCCTGTCGGATTGTCTCGGAGGAAGCGCGGAACATGTCCGTGTCCATGCTGCCCGGAGCTACGGCGTTTGCCCGTATACCGTCCGGGGCCAACTCGGCGGCCATCGCGCGGGTCATCATGGCAAGAGCCGACTTTCCGGCAGCATACAGCGAGATGCCGCTCCCGGTTCCGAAGATCCCGGCGGTCAGCACGTTAACGATTGATGCGTGTGAGCTGCGGCGCAGGTAGGGCAACGCGTCCTGAACCAGGAAAACAGGGCCGGCCAAGTTGACCGCGAACGACTTCTCCCACGCCGTCGGCGTGATCTCGCCGATCGGTAGGGCAAGGGGGTTGGCGGCATTGTTGATAATGATGTCGATACCCCCGAAGCACGAGACAGTCCGCTGTGCGAGCGCCGCAACCTGATCGAGCTTGCCGAGGTGAGCGGCAATCGCGATCGCTTCTCCGCCGGCATCCCTGATTCGCCGTGCGGCCGTCTCGCAGGCCTCCTGACTGCGGCTGGCCACCGCCACCTTGGCACCCAGGCCGGCGAGCGCCTCGGCGGCTGCAAGCCCGAGGCCCCGGCTGCCTCCGGTCACGATGGCCACTCTGTCAGTCAAATCGTACGCCGACACGAACTCATCACGGTTCATGCCCGTCCTCCGGACTTGTGTCTCTGCTCGCGTACCCCGCACTGGTCTCCTCCAGCCGGTTCACTGGTGGTCCCGGTTCGCTGGCACCTGTCCTTCACCGGGTCCTTGCCGTGCAGCCCTGAGCATGCCAGACTTTTAGTCTACTCTTCTCGCGGTAAAGTAGCCGAGCTCAACGGCTGCGGAACTGACCGAGGTACTGCGAATGAGCAACGGCGGGTTGAAGCGGCGACCATGGACAAGCGGACATGACACGGGATATCAGTGAGCGGCCGGTCCGGCCAGCCGATGCCACTAGCCGGACACGCGCCCGCAGGCCCGGTTCCCTGCGGCGCTCGGCAGTAGTCGACATGCTCCGTCCCGAATCTCTTGACGGCCCGCTGATGCTTGTCGGGGTGGCGCGCGACCTGTACACAGATAGGACCGGACACGGGCACGAGGTGGATTCAGCGGCCATGACGCTGTCCATCGACTTCGCCGCTGACCGGACGGTGCGTAGCGTTGCTACCAGCCCGCCCACAGAGGGAGTGGAACAGTTGACCGGCCTGAGCGCCTCACGCGGATTCCGCGCGAGGCTGCAGGTGTCGGCGATCATGTAATTCCCCAGCTCTGATGGGGTAGCGATCAAGTAATTCCCCGCCCCGATCACGTAATTCCCCATGGGGACGGCGTGCGTGTCGTGGTGGACCTGGCCATCGAGAAGGTGCAACCTTTCCTCCCGTCGAGGACGGCGGGGGGCCGATGGCAAGGAGAACGTTCGACGTGATTGATGTCGCGGAGATACTCGTGCACTGGCATGCGGGCCGGTCGCTGAGCGAGATGGCCGGGTCGCTGGGGGTGGACCGGAAGACGCTGCGGAAGTACGTCGCGCCGGCGGTCGCGGCGGGCATCGCCCCGGGCGGGCCGGCGAAGAGCGAGGATGAGTGGCATGAGCTGGTCCGGGAGTGGTTCCCGGAGCTGGCCGATACGCGGCTGCGGCAGGTGACGTGGCCGGCGATCGCCGAGCACCACGACTACATCACCGAGCAGCTCAAGGCGCGGGTGCGGATGTCGACGATCCACCAGCGGCTGCGGGACGAGCGGGGGCTGGCGGCCAGCGTGGCGAGCTTCCGCCGCTACGTGAACGCGAACGTGCCGGAGGAGATCCGCCGGTCGCAGGTGACGGTGTGGAACCCGCGGCCGGCCGAGGCCGGGGAGCAGGCGCAGATCGACTACGGGCAGCTGGGCCGGTGGCTGGACCCGGTCTCCGGGAGGCTGCGCACTGTGTGGGCGTTCGTGATGGTGCTGGCCTATTCGCGGCACATGTTCGTGCGGCCGGTGCTGACGATGGACCAGCGCGCCTGGACCGAGTGCAACGCTGCCGCGTTCGAGTTCTTCGGCGGCGTCCCGGCCCGGCTGGTCCCGGACAACCTGAAGACCGGGGTGGACAAGCCCGACCTTTACGACCCGAAGATCAACCGGTCCTATGCGGAGATGGCCGCGCACTACGGCTGCCTGATCGACCCCGCGAGGGCGCTGAAACCCCGCGACAAGGCCAGGGTCGAGCGCCCGATGCCGTATGTCCGCGACAGCCTGTGGCGCGGCCGGGAGTTCGCGTCGCTGCCGCAGATGCAGGCCGAGGCGGCCCGCTGGTCGCTGGAGGTTGCCGGGCGGCGGGCGTGCCGGCCGCTGGAGGGCGCCGCCCCGGCCGACGTATTCGAGGCGGCAGAGAAGAAGGCGCTGCGGCCGCTGCCGGCCGGGCCGTTCGTGCTGGCCACGTGGG
>CAWBKD010000022.1:0-365830 GCA_963789225.1 uncultured Actinomycetes bacterium | reverse complement strand
TGGTGGCGGCGACCGGCGACCTGCCCGTCGACGCCGTAGCCGAGGTGGTGGCCGACCGGGACGCCATGCTCCGCGGGGCCAAGCAGCACACCGTCGTCGAGTACGCCAGGGAGCCCTAATGTCCGTGCGCGGTACCCACGTCCCCGAGCACCTGAGGCTGCCCATCGCGGGCGTCACGCCTCCGCCGACGGAGAAGGATGGCCAGCGGCTGTTCCCGACCGGCAACTTCCGCTTCTTCCGCCCCGTCTACAAGGACAAGAGGCCGCCGTGCAACCACGCCTGCCCCACCGGGGAGCAGATCCAGAAGTACCTGGACTACGTGAAGCACGACCGCTACCTGGACGGGTACCTCACGATCCTGCAGGACAACCCGATGCCGTCGGTCACCGGCCGGGTCTGCTACCACCCGTGCGAGACGGCCTGCAACCGGGCCGCGCACGACGAGCCGATCGGCATCCGGGGGGTGGAACGGTTCCTCGGCGACTACGGCCTGAACCTCGCAGAGAACCCGGTCAAGAAGGACCTCCCGCCGTTGACCGGCCGGACCGTCGCGATCGTCGGCTCCGGCCCCGGCGGCCTGGCCTGTGCCTACCACCTGCGCCGCCGGGGCTACGCGAGCGTGATCTTCGAGGCGCTGGCCAAGCCGGGCGGCATGCTGCGCGCGGGCATCCCGGCCTGGCACCTGCCCGAGGACATCCTGGACGCGGAGATCGCCAAACTGCTCGACCTGGGCGGCATAGAAATCCGCTGCGGCACCCGAGTCGGTGACGACGTCACGCTGGACCAGCTCCGGACCAGCTACGATGCGGTGTTCCTGGCCCTCGGCCAGGACATCGGCCGCCGGCTGAGCGCCGAGGGCGCGCAGGCCCGCGGCGTGATCGGCGCGATGGAGTTCCTCCGCGAGACCGGCCTGGGCCGCCCGGTCCGGATCGGCCGCGACGTGCTGGTGATCGGCGGCGGCAACACCGCCTCCGACGCGGCCCGCTCCGCGATCAGGATCGGCGGCGGCCGGGCGACGATCGTATCGCTCGAGGCCGAGGACGAATTGCTGATCCAGCCGGAGGACCTCGCCCATGCTAAAGAGGAGGGCGTCGGTCTCCGGCCGAACCACGCTCTGGTCCGGGTGCTCACCGACGACGGCGGCAACGTCAGCGGCGCCGTGCTCGCGCGGGCGCGGCTGGCCAGGGACGACACCGATACCGTCGTACCGCAGCTGACCCCCGGCACCGAGACCGAGATCCGCTGCGACACCATCCTGGTCGCGATCGGCCAGGTCCAGGTGCTCGGCTGGCTGCCGTCCCACTACGCCGAGCGCGGGCTGGTCCTGGCCGACGAGTTCGGTCGCGTACCGGACGAGGGCGGGACGGTGTTCGCCGGCGGTGACGTCATGCGAGGCCCGTCGATGGTGGTGGACGCGCTGGGCGACGGCAAGCGCGCGGCCCGCGACATCGACCGGGTGCTGTCCGGCGAGGCGCTGCGGCCCGACGATCCGGTCGAGGTCATGCCGTACGAGAAGCTCAACACCGCCTACTTCCGGCACGCGCCGCGCACCGAGGCCCCGGTGGCCCCGGCCGGGAGCCGCCGCAGCAGCCAGGTGACCGAGGTCACCCTGGCCTACAGCCGGGAGCAGGCCCTCGCCGAGGCCGACCGCTGCATGAGCTGCGGCGTCTGCAACGGCTGTGACAACTGCTACATCGTGTGCCCGGACGTCAGCGTGATGCGCGATACGCGACAAAACGGCCACTACTCGATCCGCACGCACTACTGCAAGGGCTGCCTGGTCTGCGTGCAGGAGTGTCCCACCGGCTGCCTGGAGAGGGTCCCAGAAATGGACTTCGACGAGCCCGATGCGGTGGTGCGGATGGAGACCCCGTTCGCGCCGTACGAGGGCGCGCACGCCGAGCAGGCCCCGTTCACCCGCCAGCTCATCGAGGAAGCGATCGCCGCGTACGACGCCTCAAGATCAAATTCCAATTCAGTTCAGCCGAACGGCGCTGGTGTCACGCCATGAGGATGCGTGCGGGCCGGGTCGTACACCCGAACGGACAAGGTGTCGCGTCATGAGGATGCGTGCGGGCCGGGTCGTACACCCGAACGGACAAGGTGTCACGTCATGAGGATGCGTGCGGGCCGGGTCGTACACCCTGAACGGACAAGGTGTCACGTCATGAGGATGCGTGGAGGCCGGGTCGTATCCCCGAACGAACGGGGTGTCGCGCCGTGAGCACCGTGCACGTGGATCCGGGGCGGCCGCTCGGGGAGTCCGCGGGCCCGCCCCGGCTCCAGCCCGCGATCCGGACCCCGGAGGGCATCACCTTCCTGCGCGGCCTGGCCGGGACGCGGGTCCGCCAGAACGGCTGCGCGGCGGCGGCCTACGCCGCGCTCTACGCGAACGTGGACGTGATCACGGCCTTCCCCATCCGGCCTTACACGGCGATCATGATGAACCTCGCGCAGTTCATCGCGGACGGGATCCTCGACGCCGCGTACATCCACGCCGACGGCGAGCACTCGCAGTTCTCCGCCGCGTTCGGGGCCGGGTCGTGCGGCGCCCGGGCCTACACCGGCTCCTCCGGCGTGGGCGTCACCTACGGGTACGAGATGTACTCGATCATCTCCGGGGCCCGCATCCCGATCCAGATGGCGATCGCCGACCGCACCCTCGACCCGCCTGGCGACTTCGGCTCCGAGCACACCGACGCGCTGTGCACCAGGGACATGGGCTGGCTGCTCGGCTGGGCGGCCACCCCGCAGGAGGTCTTCGACAAGTCCCTGATCGCCTACGCGATCGGCGAGGACCCCCGGGTCCTGCTGCCGCAGATGGTGGTCCAGGACGGCTACTTCGTCTCGCACATCGCGGGCGAGGTGGAGATGCCCTCGATCGAGCAGGTCGACGCCTACCTGCCGCCGTACCAGCTGCCGTTCCCGCTGGACCCGCGGCGGCCGGTGTCGCACGGCCCGCAGATCCACCCCGAGCAGGGGCCGCCGCTCCAGCTCGAACGGGCCCGGGCCATGGAGGACGCGATCCCGGTCATCCGGGACAAGACCGACGAGTTCGCCCGGGTGTTCGGCCGGTCCTACCCGCACTTCGTCGAGTCCTACCGGCTGGATGACGCCGAGATCGCCCTCGTGATCTCCGGCGGCCACGCGGTCACCTGCCGGGCCGCCGTAGACCGGCTCCGGGCGGCGGGGGCCAGGATCGGCATGGCGCGGCTGCTGTGGATCCGGCCGTTCCCGAGCGAGGACCTGCGGGAGGCGCTGGAAGGGGTCCAGGCGGTCGGCGTGGTGGAGACGAACCTCGGCCTGGGCGGGGCCAGCTACGGCGGCATCCTGTCCCTGGACGTGACCACCGCGCTCTACCAGATGACCGGCGAGCGCCCGCTCGTCACCTCGTTCATGGCCGGCCTCGGCGGCGAGACCGTGCCCATCGCCGAGTTCGACTGGATGGCCGGCAAGCTGACCCAGGCGGTCGCCCGCGGCCGCGTCGAGAAGGCCGCCCACTGGGTGGGATTCGAGGAGTAACCCATGGCATACGAAGTGATTCGTCAGCAGTTTCCAATGTTCGACGAGGACGGGCGCGCGGGGGCCACCGACGACGAGCACGGGCGTGACCTGTACTACCTCCCGGACCTGCCCGAGGAGGATCCGTACGCGGCCGGGCACCGGACCTGCGCGGGCTGCGGGCCTGCCATCCAGTACCGGTGGGTACTGAAGGCCGCGGGCCAGGACACCGTCGTGGCCGGGCCGACCGGATGCATGTACGTCGCCAACTCGACCTACCTGTGCACGCCGTACACGGTGCCCTGGGCGCACACCCCGATCGCCAGCGGCGGCTCGTTCACCTCCGGCATGGCGGCCGGCTACGAGGCCATGATCAGGAAGGGCCGCTACCCAGGCCCGTACCCGAACATCCTGGTCATGGCGGGCGACGGCTCCGCCGCGGACATCGGCCTCGGGTCGATCTCCGGCGCGCTGTACCGCAACCACGACGCGCTGTTCATCTGTTACGACAACGAGTGCTACGCCAACACCGGCATCCAGGTCTCGCCGACCACGCCGTACGCGGGGATGACCACGTTCACCCCGTTCGGCAAGGCGATCCCCGAAGGCAACAAGCTGCCGCCGAAGAACCTGGCCAAGATGATGGCCGAGGGACACCCGCACTGCTACGTGGCCACCACCACCGTGGGCTACCCCGTCGACCTGATGAACAAGACGCGCAAGGGCCTCAACCACGTGGGCGCCGCCTTCCTGCACTGCTACACCCCGTGCCAGAAGGGCTGGGTGTACCAGACCTCGATGACCGTTGAACTCGGCCGCCGGGTGGTCGAGGCCGGGCTCTGGCCGGTCTGGGAGTACGACCCGGCGCAGCGGCAGTACCACTACTTCCACCCGCCGGTCCAGCGGCCGGTCATCGACTACCTGGCCATGCAGGGCCGGTTCGGCCACATGCTCCCCGAGCACGTCGCGACCATGCAGGTCGGCGCCAACCGCAACTGGGAGGTCATCGGCATGGACGTGCCCAAGCACCTGCGCGACCTGGAGGACCCCGCGCGCCACCAGCGCCTGAAGGATGAGGAGTACTCGATGCCGCTGAACCGCGGCGTCGGCGCCTAGGACGGCCGACCGTGCCCGAGGCCCGCACCCCGGATCCGGCCGCGCCGGCCACGAGGCAGCCGCGCGAGTGGCAATTGTCGTTCGACGATGGCCGACAGCAGCGGTACCTGCCCGACCGGGGGTCGGTACTGCGGTACGTGCTGGCCGTCG
Source organism: uncultured Actinomycetes bacterium (assembly GCA_963789225.1). Lineage (GTDB taxonomy): Bacteria > Actinomycetota > Actinomycetes > Streptosporangiales > Streptosporangiaceae > Palsa-504. The sequence continues at coordinate 361,063 of CAWBKD010000022.1, read as the reverse complement.
GACCGCACGCGGCGAACCCGAGGTTCGAGGTCTTCGCCGAGTCCGAGCCGGTCCGGCTGGCCGACGGTGCCGACGGCGGGCGGCAGTTCACTCTTTTCGAGGTCATCGACCTCAGCCGGCCCGGCGAGGCCGAGCGCCTGCGCGAGGAGCTGGCCGATGACCCCTGAGCCGCCGAACCGCCGCATCATCCCGCTGTTCCCCGGCATCTCGCGAGGGACCGAGGACCGGCGGGCGATGCTGCGCGCGGCGGTGATCCAGGTCGTGGGGCACCTGGTGGAGCGGGCCGTCCCGCCCTCCCAGCGGGTCCCGCTGTTCGACCAGGCCATGGACCTGCTCGACGAGGCCGGCTGGGGCCTCGACGAACTAACCGGAGCCGCCAGTCCGGGCCCCGCGCAAGACGAGCTACTGCAGACGCTGGGGCTGACGCGTATGTATCCGTACCGGCTCAAGCTGCCGCTCGCCCCGTACCGGTTCGTCTGGCGGGACGACGCCGCGGTTGACGCCGAGAAGGAGGCCACCGACTCCTACACCGAGGAGCGGTACCGGCACGCCGACGGCACGCACACGATCATCCGCGAGTACCGCGCCGACGGGTCGTACCACATCATGTCCGACCGGGGCGAGATCGAGCTCATCGACAACGCGAACGATCCGTACGCCCCGGATCCGGTGAGCGTGGTCAGGCTCCCCTAGGACCGGTGGTGGGCGTTCCTGGTCCGCTCGGTGTGCTTACGCGCCAGCAGTTGGGCCCGCTCCCCGTCGGACGCTTCGATCGCGGCGATCAGCTCGTCGTGCTCGGCCCACGAGGCGTGACCACGGGCCGGGGCCACGACCCGGTAGTACCACTGCACCCGGCGGCCGATGATGTCGGCGAGTTCGGCCAGCACGGAGTTGCCCGCGATCCCCGCGACCTCGGCATGAAAGGCGTCGTTCGCGGCCACCGCGCGGGCGAAGTCGTCGGCCTGCGTGGCCGCCTCGCCCTCGCCGCAGATCTCCCGAAGCCTGGCGACCGCCTCCGGCGTCGCCCGTGCGGCCGCGAGCCTGGCCGTCTCCGCCTCGAGCAGCGCCCGGACGTCGAGCAGCTCGTCCACTTCCTGGTCGGTGGGCACGTGGACGAACGCGCCCTGGCTGGGGCGCAGGTCCACCCACCCCTCGGCCTCCATGCGGTGCAGCGCCTCGCGGATCGGCTGCCTGCTGACGCCGAGCTGCCGGGCCAGATCGGTCTCCACCATGTGCTGGCCAGGCGGCAGGTCGCCCCCCACGATCAGGTCGATCAGCGCGTCGTACACCGACTGGCGCAGCGGCACAGGCCGCTGCAATGGGCGGATCACGGCCGCCGACATCGTCCCGCCTTGCGCCATCACACTTCCCCTCCCGCTTCCCACCCCACGGGAATGACAAGAGTTTATCGGCGACAGTATGCAAAGTGCGATCCCCTGACCCTGAGGGTTAGCCGACGTCCCGGCGGCGCAGCGCGGCCAGCCCGGCCGCGGTCAGCGCCAGGGCGACCAGGCCCAGCCAGAGCAGCGGGCCGGACCGATATAGCCTGGGCCGCATGCGCTATCTCGTGCGGGAGAAGATCTTCACGATCAAGGACGACTTCTGGGTCACCGATGACGGTGGCAACCGTATTTTTTTCGTCGACGCCAAGATCCTGTCGCTGCGGCACACCCTCGAGCTCAAGGACGCCTCTGGTGGCGTGCTGGCCGCGATCAAGCACAAGCTGCTGACGTTCACCGACGCGATGGAGATCGAGCACGACGGCGCGGTGGTGGCCACCGTGCACAAGGCCGTGTTCTCGCCGCTGCACCACCGGGCCAACATCGACCTGGCGGGCGGCGGGCGGCTCGAGGCGGTCGGGAACCTGCTGGACAAGGACTTCGAGATCCGCGACGGGCACCGGGTGGTGGCGCGGGTCTCGCGGGCGTGGTTCCGGATCCGCGACACCTACGGCGTGGACGTCGCGCCCGGCGAGAACGACGCCCTGATGATCGCCATCGCCGTCTGCCTGGATCGCATCCACGCCGAAGAAGAAGAGGAAGCGCAGCGGCGGTAACCGCCCCGGGATCTGCCCGTCCGGGAGGGTGAACTCCCCGCCCAGGTAGCGCAGCAGCGGGTCGTTCCCGGGATCGCTGTCCTCGCCCGCGGCCGCGATGACCCCGGCCGCGTACGCCTCCGCGTCGTCCTGCGGCTCGTAGCCGAGCGCCCTGGCCTCGGCCAGCGAGACCCAGCCGCCGCGGGTGTTGGCCGAGACCCCGAACGCGACGCGGAACCCCGGCCGCGCCACGGTCAGGCACGCCTCGAACAGCCGCCCCGCGTCGTCGGGCGACAGCCAGGTCGACAGCATCCGCACGTTCATCGGCCGCGGGAAGCACGACAAGATCCGCAGGCAGATCGCGTCGAGGCCGTACCGGCCGTGGTACATCGCGGCCAGCGCCTCCACCGCCGCCTTGGAGACCCCGTAGTAGGTGTCAGGCGCGGGAAACGCGTAGTCGGGCACGGGGAAGGCCGACCGGGGCGTGAACCCGACCGCGTGGTTGGACGAGGCGAAGACCACCCGCGGCGTCCCGGCGCGGCGGGCCGCCTCGAACGTCACGTAGCCGCCGTTGATGTTGGTCTGCAAGATGGCGTCCCACGGCGCCTCGCCGGGGATCCCGGCCAGGTGGATGACGGCGTCCGCCCCCCGGCACGCGGCGGTCATGGCGTCCAGGTCGGTCACCGACGCCTGGATCGCCTCCTCCCCCGGCCCGGCGACCAGCGGGGCGAGGTCGAGCACGCGCAGCGTCCGTCCCGGCGCGGCCAGCCTGGGCCGCAGCATGGATCCCACGAGGCCGGCGGCGCCGGTGATCACGATGACCGACAACATGTCACCTCCTCGGGCACCTTTTTACCAGCCCACCAGGGGGGTAGGCTTAGCTCCCCTTACTAACTGCCTGGCCGGATCGTAGGCTCAGTCCGATGAGCTTGACCCGGAGTTCAGTGACGCTGCCGCGGATGAACGCGCACCGCCTGGTGATCGTCGCGGCCGCGCTGACCACCGTGGTCGCCGCGGCCCTGGCCACCGCGCTGGCCGTCTTCAGCAGCCAGGCCCTGCCCCGGGCCGTGCGCCACGACCTGAGCCACGCGAGCGGGACCGCGCTGGCCATCAACGGCACCGTCCCCGCCAGCCAGGCCGCCCAGTACACCGCGCTGCTCCCCCGCATGATCAAGCCGGTCCTCGACGGCACGCCGTTCTCCTTCTACCAGGCGCAATGGTCCGATCCGCTCGGGTTCGTGCCGGGCGCGCTGCCCGCCACGCCGGCCAGCGCGGGCAACCAGCCCATCGCCGAGGCCACCGAACTCGGCGGGATCACCGGCCAGGCGGCGCTCGTCTCCGGCCACTGGCCGGGCGCCCCACCCACCTCCCCATCCCCCCACTCTGGGCAGCCCATCCCGGCGGCGCTGCCCACCACGGCCGCCGCGCTCCTGCACGTGACCGTCGGCGACGTGCTGCGGATGCAGGACCGGGTGTCAAGGAGTTACATCCGGTTCGTGATCACCGGCCTGTACCGGCCCCGCCAGGTGACCTCGGAGTACTGGGCCCTGGACGACGTCGCGCTGGCCGGGCAGAGCACGTCCAGCGGCTTCACGACCTACGGCCCGTTGACCGTGCAGCCCGCGGCGTTCGCCGGGGCGCTGACCGTCGACTCCGGTTCCTGGCTGGCCCAGCCGCAGGCCGCCAGCATTCCCGCCAGCCAGCTCACCAACGTCGCGGCCAACGTCACGGGGCTGCAGCAGGCGCTGGAAAACGCGCAGTCCCTCAACGACCTGGCGCTGTCCACCAACCTGCCCGCGGTGCTCGAAGGCACCGCGAGCAACCTGGACGTCGCCCGCTCGCTGCTGGCCATCTGCGCCGTCCTGCTGGGCCTGCTGGCCGCCGCGGCCCTGCTCGCGACGGCGCGGCTGCTCGCGGACCAGCGGGAGGGCGAGTCCGCCATGCTGGCGGCGCGCGGCGCCACCCGCTGGCAGCTGCTCAGGCTGACCGCCCTCGAGGCGATACCCCTGTGCGTCCTCTCGGCGGCGGCGGGCGGCGCGGTCGGCGTCCCGCTGGCCAGGCTGCTCACCCAGACCGGGACCGTGCCGTTCGGCGCCATCTGGCCGGCCGCCGCCGCGGTCGCCGTAGGGGCGCTGCTGATCATGCTGGTGCCCGCGCTGACCACGGTCACCCCGGGGACGGCTCGGGCGCGCCGGGGCCGTGCGGCGAACGTCTCCGGGATCACCCGGGCCGGGATCGACGTGGGCCTGGTGGTGCTGGCCGTGGTCGCGGGCTGGCAGCTGCGCCACTACTCCGCGGTCTCGGCCGGCGCCTCGGGCAACTACAGCGTGGACCCCGTGATCGTGATCGCCCCCGCCCTCGCGCTGGCCGGAGGGACCGTGCTGGCCCTGCGCCTGCTGCCCGCGGGCGGCCGGGCCGGGGACCGGCTGGCCGCCCGCGGCAGGCGGCTGACCGCCGCCCTGGCCAGCTGGCAGATCAGCCGGCAGCCGATCAGGCAGGGCGGGGCGGCGCTGCTGATCGTGCTGGCCGTGGCCACGGGCACGCTGGCGCTCGCGCAGCGGCAGAGCTGGACGCGCTCCGACCACGACCAGGCGGCGTTCGGCTCGGGAGCCGACGTGCGCGTCGAGACCAGCGAGCCGCTCTCGGCGGCCCAGGCCGCCACCCTGGTCGGGCTGCCCGGGGTCAGGCACGCCATGCCGGTCGCGGTCTTCCCGCAGGCCTCCGGCGGGGAGACCCTCGCCATCGGCGCGGGCCAGGCCGCGAACGTGGCCCTGCTCCGCGCCGACCAGACGCCGGTGCCAGAGGCGGACCTGTTCAGGCAGATCCTGCCCGGCACCGCGGCGCCCGGGGTCGCGCTGCCCGGCCGCCCCCGTGAGGTCCAGCTCACGGCGCGGCTCGGCCCCGCCTCGCTCGGGCTGGCCCCGGTCCTGGTGAGCGTCTCCGTCCAGGACGCGGACGGTGACGTCTACCAGTTCAACGCGGGCACGCTGCCCGCCGACGGGCTGGAGCACACCCTGGCCGTCCCCGTGGCCGGTGCGGCCGCGGGAACCGGCGGCCAGCCGGGGGCACAGCCGGGGGCCCTGTACCCGCTGCGGCTGACCGCGATCAGCCTGACCTACACGATGCCAAGCGCCAGGCCCCGCGCTCCGGCCACCTTCGCCGTGGACAGCGTCTCGGGCGGACCCGGGACCGCCCCGGTCGCCGGCTCGGCGCTGCACAACTGGCTGGCCGCCGCGTCATCGCCCGAGCTGGCGGGCGTCCGCCAGACCTTCGGCACGAGCGGTCCTTCCGGCGTGCCCGGGGTGTCGTCGAGCGTCGCGAGCGGTTCGCAGTGGGCGGTGGCGTTCGGGCTCGGGTACGGGCTGGCCGCCAGCGGGTTCCCCGGCGTGCCGCCCAGCACGATGCAGGCTCAGCTGGCGCTGGCGGGAACCTCGCCGGTCGCGGCCCTGCCGGGCCTGGCCACGCAGCGTTTCCTGGCGACGAGCCACACGCACGTGGGTTCCGTCGTGCAGACCGACATCAACGGCGCGATCTTCAGCGTGCGGATCGTCCAGGCGGTGTCCTCGTTCCCGACGGTGTCCGCGAGCAGCGGGGCGCTCATCCTGGATCTCGGCGGCGTCCAGGACGAACTGGCCAGCAGCGCGCTGCAGGCGGCGCAGGTCACGCAGTGGTGGCTGGCGACCTCGCGAATGCCGCCCGGGCTGGCCGCGAGCCTGCCGCCGGGATCCGCGGTCACCAGCACGCAGGGGGTGGCGGCCGGCCTGCTCAGCGACCCGCTCTCCACCGTGCCGCAGCAGGGCCTGCTGGCCGTGGCCATCGCCGCCGCGGTCCTGGCCATCACCGGGTTCTGCGTGAGCATCGCCGCCGGCGTGCGGCAACGCCGCGCCGAGAACGCGCTGCTCGCCGCCCTCGGGGTCCCGCCGCGCGTGGCGGCGGGCCAGCTCTGCCTGGAAAAGCTCATGCTGAGCCTGCCGTCGGCGGTGGCCGGCCTGGTGCTGGGCGGGGTGCTCGCCGAGCTCCTCGTCCCGGCCATCACGCTGTCCCCGTCCGCCACCGTGCCCGTGCCGCCGGTGCTCATCCAGTTCGGCTGGTCCCAGACCCTGCCGCTCGCGCTGGCGGTCGCCGTGGTACCCGTGCTGGCGGCCGGGCTCACCATCACCCGGCGGCCGGACGCCGCCGCCGCGCTGCGCGCCGCCGAGGCGGCATGAGGCCGGCCGGAGGCCTCAACCGCACGACGGGCGCCGCGGCCGGCAGCACGCTCGCGCTGGCTCTGCTCGTCGGCGGCTGCGTGTTCGCCGCCCTGGCCGGGCCCGCGCTGAGCCTGCACACCAGGACCGAGGCGCTGCACCAGACGCTGGCCGGGCTGAGCGCCACGACCAAGACCGTGCAGGCGAGCGCGTCGTGGGACGAGTTCACCTCACCGGCCGGGGCGTTCCTCGGGACCCAGCGGGACATGACCGCGAGCGAGTTCACCACGACCACCAGCGAGATGGGCCGCGGCCTGACGGCGCTCCCGCTGACGCTCGCGGCGGGCGCGTGGGCCGGGCTGACCACCAACCTGTTCCAGGTCACCTCCGGCGCGGCGGCCAGCGCCCAGTCGGAAGCCCCGCCGAAGCTCGAGGTCGTCTACCGCGACACGCTCACCAGCAACGCCCGGGTCGTGGCGGGCACGTACGCCAGCACCGCGGCCCCGGCAGGCGCGCTCGCGGTCGCGGTCACGACGCAGATCGCCGCGCGGTTCGGGGTGCACCCGGGGAGCCGGATGCAGCTGCAGACCGTGCTGGGCCCGGTCACGCTGTTCGTCACGGCGATCCTGGCCGAACGCGCCCCCGCCGCCAGCTTCTGGGCCCAGGACATCATCGCGGGCACGCCCGAGCTCAATCAGCCGTTCAACGCCAAGCCCTACTGGGTGGCCGGCGTCATCGCGGACCCGGACGAGCTCGCCGCGATGCAGGACATCTTCAGCGGCGCAGGCCTGGAGGTGAACTGGGAATTCCCGCTCGCCGTCGGCGGCGTCAACGCCGACGCGGCGCAGGGTCTGTTCGGCGCGCTGAGCCGCGCCACCACCTCGGTGCCGACGCTGACCGGGGCGCTGCAGCCCGCCGCGGACACGCTGACGGTTACCTCGCCGCTGATCGCGGACCTAACCCCGTTCCTCGACACCCAGGCGGGCATCGAGACGGTCCTGCTCCTGCTGTTCGTCAGCCTGATCGCGACCGGCGCGGCGGTGATCCTGATCGCCGCCCGGATGATCGTCGCGCGGCGCGAGGCAGAGCTCGCCATGCTGCGCGCCCGGGGCGGATCGCTGGGCCAGCTCGCCGGGGTGATGGCGGGCGGCGCGGCGCTCGCGGCGCTGCCCGCCGCTTTGGCCGGGGCCGCGCTGGCCAGCGCGGTGATCCCAGGGGGGGCCATCTCGTCGGCGGCGGGGTGGTGGCTGGCCGGGATGGCGGTCGCCGCCGCGCTGGCCGGGCCCCCGCTGGTCGCCGCCTGGCAGTACCGCAAGCCCGCCCCCGCCGCCAACCCCGCCCTGACCACCACCGCCGACACGCACCGGCCCCGCACCGCCTGGCGCCGACCCGTCGCCGAACTCACCGGCATCGCCGCCGCCGCCGCCGGCCTGGTCGTCCTGCACGACCAGGGCGTCCCGGCCGGCGGCGGCATCGACCTGTACCTGACCATCACCCCGGTCCTGGTCGCCATCCCCGTCGTCATCATCATGCTGCGCCTGTACCCGCTGGCCGTCCGCGGCCTGCTCCGCCTGTCCGCCCGCAGCACCGGCGCGACCGGGTTCGTGGCCATGTCCCGCGCCGCCCGCTCCTCCCTGACCGGCATCCTGCCCGCCTTCGCCCTGGTCCTCGCGCTGAGCCTGGCCACCTTCGCCGGGATGACCAGCAACGGCATCACCCGCGGCGAGACCGCCGCCTCCTGGCACACCACCGGCGCCGACGCGGTGATCGACGCCGGGCCCGCCGGGGGCCCGGTCAGCACCGCGGCGGTGCAGGCCATCGCAGGCGTCCGTGGCGTCAGGCACGCGACCGCGGTGTGGCTCACGACGTGGGTCACGCCCTTCGGCCAGCCGGTCACGGTGATCGCGGTCGACCTGCCCGCTTACGCGGCGCTGGTCGCGGACACCCCGTTCCCGGCCTTCCCGGCGACCGCGATCGGCCGCGGGTCGGGGCCCGTCCTGTCCGTCGGCACCACGGTGCCCGTGCTCGCCTCGCCGGACGCCGCCGCCGTCCTGGGCATCGGGCGCACCCAGCTGTTCTCGCTGTACCCGATGGGGCCGTTCACGGTGCGGGTCGCGGGCACGCTGAGCGGCACCCCGGCCGTACCGGGCGGCGGGTCGTTCGCGATCATGCCGCTGGAGACCCTGCCCGGACTGACGGGCCAGCCCGCGCCCAACGTGGTCCTGGTCACCGGGTCGGGCATCGACGACACCCAGTTGTCCGCCGTGACCAGCAAGGTGATCCCCGGCGCCCTGATTACGTTCCGGAGCGCGGTGTTCGCCTCACTGGCCAGCTCGCCGCTCCAGCACGGCGCCGCGCTCATCGTCGTGCTCACCATCGCCACGGCCGGCGCGTTCGGCCTGTTCGTCGTGATCCTCGGCCTGGCGCTCGGGTCGACGGAACGCGAGCTGACCCTGGCCAGGCTCACCGTCATGGGCCACCAGCGCGACACCGGGCTCGTCATGGCCGAGGCCATGCCCGCCGTGTTGGCCGCCGTGGTGGCCGGCGCCGCGTGCGCGGTGCTGCTGCCCCGCCTGATCGGCTCGTCGATCGACCTGTCCGCGTTCACCGGCACGGCGATGCCCGTGCAGTTCCAGCCGGACGCGCTCGCGCTCGGCCTGCCCGCCGCGGTCGTCGTCCTGCTCGCCCTCGCGGCATTGGGGGCAGAAGCCAGGACCCTGCGCCGGCGGGGCATCGCCGGGATGCTCAGGGAACACTGAGGGAGGGCGGCATGAGCCGGATACCGGGCCTGAGCCGGGCGGTGGGCACCGCGGCCGGCAGCACGCTCGCGCTGGCCCTGCTGGTCTGCGGGTGCGTGTTCGCGGCCATGGCCGGCCCCGCGCTCAGCCTGCACACCCAGTCCCAGGCGCTGCACCAGACCCTGACCGGCCTGGCCTCCACCACCGACGCCGTCCAGGTCACCGCGCAGTTCCAGGACTTCGACGCCACGCTGGGACCGCAACTCGGCGGGGGCCTGCCGCTCATGAAGCGGAGCGAACTCGACCAGGCCACCCGCGAGATCGGCCAGGGCTTCTCGGCGCTGCGGCTCCCGCTCGCGACCAGCGGAAGGTGGGCGGGCCTGTCCACCAGGCTGTTCGTCGTCTCGGGGACAGGGCCGCGGGCGATCGCAGCCGCGCCGCCCCAGCTCGAGGTGGTCTACCGCGACCCGCTCACCAGCAACGCCACGCTCACGGCGGGTACCTACGCGACCGCCAGGGTCCCGGCGGGCGCGGTGGGGGTGGCGGCCACCACGCAGATGGCGTACCGGTTCGGCCTGCACCCGGGGAGCCGGCTGTCGCTCCAGACGCCCTCCGGCGTGGTCCGGTTCTACGTCACCGCGATCGTGGCCGAACGCGCCCCCGCCTCAACCTTCTGGACGCAGGACGCGACCATCGCCACGCCGTCGCTCAACGACCCCGCGACGCATCCGTACTGGGTGGGCGGGCTCATGGCGGACCCTGACCAGTTCGTCGCGTTTCAGAACGCGCTGACGGGGCCCGGGCTGGAGATGTACTGGGACTTCCCGCTCGACGTGCGCGGCGTGACCGCGGCCGGGGCGCGGGACCTGCAGGGTGCCCTGACCACCGCCACCAGCTCACCCGCCGGCCTGACCGGCGCCCTAGAGCCCGCGGCGGACACGCTGACGGTCACCTCGCCGCTGATGTCGAACCTGTCGCTGTTCCTCGCCACCCAGGCCGCCATCGAGACGGTCCTGCTGCTGCTGCTCGTCAGCCTGATCGTGATCGGCGCGACGGTGATCCTGATCGCGGCCCGGATGATCGTCGCGCGGCGCGAGGCAGAGCTCGCCATGCTGCGCGCCCGGGGCGGATCGCTGCGGCAGGTCGCGGCGCTGACGGCGCGCACCGGCCTGCTCGCCGCCGTGCCCGCCGCGGTGGTCGGCGCGGGCCTGGCGATCCTGCTCATCCCCGGCCGGGGGGTTGCCTCGTCGGCGGCGGGGTGGTGGCTGGCCGGGATGGCGGTCGCCGCCGCGCTGGCCGGGCCCGCCGCTGGTCGCCGCCTGGCAGTACCGCAAGCCCGCCCCCGCCGCCAACCCCGCCCTGACCACCACCGCCGACACGCACCGGCCCCGCACCGCCTGGCGCCGACCCGTCGCCGAACTCACCGGCATCGCCGCCGCCGCCGCCGGCCTGGTCGTCCTGCACGACCAGGGCGTCCCGGCCGGCGGCGGCATCGACCTGTACCTGACCATCACCCCGGTCCTGGTCGCCATCCCCGTCGTCATCATCATGCTGCGCCTGTACCCGCTGGCCGTCCGCGGCCTGCTCCGCCTGTCCGCCCGCAGCACCGGCGCGACCGGGTTCGTGGCCATGTCCCGCGCCGCCCGCTCCTCCCTGACCGGCATCCTGCCCGCCTTCGCCCTGGTCCTCGCGCTGAGCCTGGCCACCTTCGCCGGGATGACCAGCAACGGCATCACCCGCGGCGAGACCGCCGCCTCCTGGCACACCACCGGCGCCGACGCGGTGATCGACGCCGGGCCCTTCCCGGTCACCGCGTCCGCGGTGGGCGCCATCAGCGCGGTCCGCGGGGTGCAGCACGTGGCCGCGATCTGGACCACGAACTGGGCCACGCCGGTAGACCAGCCGGTCACGGTGGTCGCGGTGGACCCGTCCTCCTACGCGGCCCTGGTCGCGAGCACCCCGTTCCCCGCCTTCCCGACGACCGCGCTGCACAGCACGCCAGGCGGCGTCAGGTCCTCGGGTCCGCCGGTGCCCGTGCTCGCCTCGCCGGCGGCCGCCGCCCTCCTTGGCACCGGGGCCAGCCAGCTGAGCTCAAGTTCGCCGGAAGGCCCGTTCACGGTGCAGGTCGCGGGGACCATCGGCGACACCCCCGCCGAGCCGGGCGGCGGGACGTACGTGATCATGCCGCTGGAGACCCTGCCCGGCGCGACCGGAACGCCCGCCCCCAACGTGGTCCTGGTCACCGGGTCTGGCATCAATGACACCCAGCTGTCCGCCGTGATCAGCAAGGTGATCCCGAACGCCGCCGTCACCTTCCGCTCCGCGGCGCTCGCCTCGCTGGCCAGCTCGCCGCTCCAGCACGGCGCCGTGCTGATCATCGGCCTCACCCTCGGCGCCGCCGCGGCGTTCGGCCTGTTCATCGTGATCCTCGGCCTGGCGCTCGGATCGGCGGAGCGCGAGCTGACCCTGGCCAGGCTCACCGTCATGGGCCACGGACGCGACACCGGGCTGGTCATGGCCGAGACCATGCCCGCCGTGGTCGCGGCGGTGGTGGCGGGCGCCGTGGCCGCGCTGGTGCTGCCGCCCCTGGTCGGCTCGTCGGTTGACCTGTCCGCGTTCACCGGCACCAATGCGCCGGTCCAGCTCCAGCCGGACGCGTTCGCGCTCGGCCTGCCCGCCGTCGGTATCTGCCTCCTCGCCCTGGCCGTGCTGACCGGCCAGGCCCGGGGGCTGCGCCGGCGGGGTATCACCGGCATGCTCCGGGCACAATAAGAAAGAGGGAGGCACGAATGGGCACCAGCATCTCCGACCTGGGCGCCGAAGCGGCGCGGCAGCACCGGGACTACGGCGCGGGCTCACTGATCGTGTGCGACCGGCTGGTGCGCATCTACATCGCGGCGGGCATCGAGGTCCAGGCGCTCCAGGGGCTCGACCTGCTGGTGGACGAGGGCGAGGTCGTCGCGCTGGTCGGCGCATCGGGCAGCGGCAAGTCCACCCTGATGAACATCCTGGCCGGGCTGGACACGCCCACCGCCGGCTCGGTCCGGGTGGCGGGCAACGACCTGGCCGCGATGAGCCCGCGCCAGCGGCTGGCCTACCGGCGGCAGGTGGTGGGCTTCATCTGGCAGCAGACCTCGCGCAACCTGCTCCCCTATCTCACCGCACAGCAGAACGTGGAGCTCCCCATGCGCCTGGCCGGCGGCGGGGCCAGGTCGCGCCACACGCACGCCGCGGAACTGCTCGAGCTGCTCGGCCTCGGCGACTGCAGGAACCGCAGGCCCGACCAGATGTCCGGTGGCGAGCAGCAGCGGGCCGCCATCGCGGTCGCGCTGGTCAACAGCCCCAAGGTGCTGCTGGCCGACGAGCCCACCGGTGAGCTCGACACGGTAACTGCGGCCGAGGTGTTCAGCGCGCTGCAGAAGGCCAACGCCGAGCTCGGCGTAACCGTGCTCATCGTCACGCACGACCCGGCCGTGTCGGGGGTCGTGCGCCGGACCATCGCGATCAGGGACGGGCGGACGAGCACCGAGACGCACCGGCAGGTGCTCGGCAGCCAGGCGGCGCAGCACGCCGTCGAGTACGCGGTGCTCGACCGGGCCGGGCGGCTCCAGCTGCCGCGGGAGATGACCGAGCCACTCGGCATGCGCGGCCTGGTCCGGCTCGAAGCCGAGCCCGACCATATCGGCGTCTGGCCGGACCGCCGCGAACCCAGCAAGCCCAAGGACGCCGAAACCCCCGAGGAGTCCCGGTGAGCGCGACGCTGGCCACCACCATGCTGGAGGTCGACGGGATCACCCGGACCTTCGGCAGCGGGCGCACCGCCACCCACGCGCTGCGTGGCGTCTCCTTCACCGTGGAGGCCGGCCGACTGGTGGCGCTGCGCGGCCGGTCGGGCTCGGGGAAGACGACCCTGCTCAACATCGTCGGCGGGCTCGACCTGCCGGACAGCGGCAGCGTGCGGATCGCCGACCACGAGGTGACCGCCATGTCCGAACACGAGCGGCTGCGGCTGCGCCGCACGTCGGTGGCGTTCATCTTCCAGTCGTTCGGTCTCATCCCGATCCTGTCGGCGGCGGAGAACGTCGGGGTGCCCCTGCGGATCGCCGGCACCCCGCCCAGGGAGCGCGAGGACCGGGTGCGCCTGATGCTGGACATCGTCGGTCTCGGCGGGCACGCCAAGCAGCGCCCGGCCGAGCTGTCCGGCGGCCAGCAGCAGCGCGTGGCCATCGCCCGGGCGCTGGCGGGCAGCCCGCAGGTGCTGCTGGCCGACGAGCCCACCGGCCAGCTCGACTCCGAGACCGCCAAGCAGATCATGCGCCTGCTGCGCGCGGTAGTGCAGTCCGAGGGCGTGACCGCCCTGGTCGCGACCCACGACCCCAACCTCATCGACATCGCCGACTCCGTCCTGGAGCTCGAGGACGGGCAGATCAAAGGCCATTAAGCCGAACGAGCGGTGGTGCCCCTCCCGGTCAGCTACGCGACCTGCGTGCCGGTCGCCGCGGTGAGCTCGGCGAACAGAGCGGTGAGGCGCTTGGTGACCGGGCCCGTGGTGCCGTCGCCGATGACGCGGCCGTCGACGCGGACGACGGGGACCAGGCCACCCATGGTGCCGGTCACGAACACCTCGTCGGCGGTATACAGCTCGGGCAGGGTGTAGTCGCCGGTCCGGCTGGCGATCCCGGCCGAGGCGGCCAGGTCCAGGACGGCTCCCCTGGTGATCCCCTCCGGGCAGGACACGGTGGTGGGCGTGGCCAGCGTCCCGCCGGCCACCAGGAAGATGTGCGTGGCGTTGGTCTCCGCGATGAACCCGCGGTGGTCGAGCATCACGGCGTCGTCGGCGCCGGCCACGTTGGCCTCGATCTTGGCCAGGATCGAGGGCAGCAGGTTGTTGTGGTGGATCTTCGGATCGAGGCAGTCCGGCGCCGGGCGGCGCACGCTGGCGGTGATCAGCGTGATGCCCGAGGCGTCGTAGACGGGCTCCTTGTACTCGGCGAGCACGATCAGCGTCGGCCCGGACCCGTTGAGCCTGGGATCCATCCCGGACGTGATCTTGACCCCGCGGGTCAGGGTGAGCCTGACGTGGACGCCGTCGTGCATGCCGTTCGCGGCGAGGGTGCGCCGGATCTCGACGGTGATCTCCTCGTCGGAGGGGAGCTGCTCGAACGCCAGCGCCTTGGCCGAGGCGCGCAGGCGGGCCAGGTGCGCGTCCAGCCGGAAGATCTTCCCGTCGTAGAGCCGCAGCCCCTCCCAGAACGGCGTCACCGCCCTGGACGGCTGAATCGAACGGGCTCACCGCCGCCCGGTCGCGGTGGGTGAGCTTGCCGGCCACGCTGACGACGAGGTCGCGGTTGCGTTCATCGAAGACCTGCAGCACGTGTGCCTCCCAGGGGAGAAATGCGGTACCGGTGCAGCCGCTCGAAATACGGCAGGCACCGCTGGGCGAGGGGCTCGAGGCGGGCGGGCAGCGGCTGCGCCGGCGGCCGGTAGGGCGCGAAGCCGGTGGAGGCGTGCACGCTGGCGTACCAGTACGGCGCCCAGACCCCGTCGCTGTCCCGCGGCCCGGCCGGCCAGGACAGCATGCCCGGGTCGAACGGGACGCCCAGGACCTGGCACAACGACCGGAGAATCCCCTCCGGGTCGGTGAGCAGGTCACGGGAATCCACGACGGGGCCGCCGAACGTCTCGAAGATCTCCGCCTGCTGCCGCAGGCCCAGGTCGTCGAGGGTCGGCTCGGTGCGGACCCTGGCGTACGAGGCGAGCAGTTCGCGCGGGTCCCTGATCAGGTGCGCGTGCCGCAGCGGGGCCAGCGCGGCGCGGTCCACCCCGGGCAGCAGGTGGTGCGTCATGTGCTTGGCGTAGCCGATGGTCACCCCGGGCGGCAGCGGGGCGCCGGCCAGCCCGGCCAGCACGACCCGCCAGTCGGTGGGCTGGCTCGCGATCACCTCGTCCCGCCCCGGATGGTCGATTCCGGTCCGGTCCAGGTAGAACGCGTACAGCGGCTCGTCGGTGACGACGGTGTCCGGCCGGTTCTCCCAGGCGCGCATGAGCGCCGTCGACACGGTCCGCGGCCCCGACCACATCGCGATGCGGGTGGCGGGGCCCGGCGGGCCCGTGCCGTTCATACCGTGCCGTTCACGGTCAAAGGGTGACCACGCTCCGCAGCACCTCGCCGCGGCCCATCTTGGCGAAGGCCTCCTCCACGTCGCCGAGCGAGATCGTCTCCGAGACGAACTTGTCCAGCGGCAGGCGCCCGGCCAGGTGCAGGTCGACGAGCATCGGGAAGTCGCGGCTCGGCAGGCAGTCGCCGTACCACGAGGACTTGAGCGCGCCGCCGCGCCCGAACACGTCCAGCAGCGGCAGGTCCAGCCGCATCTCCGGCGTCGGGACGCCCACCAGGACCACCGTCCCGGCCAGGTCGCGCGCGTAGAAGGCCTGCTCGTAGGTCTCGGGCCTGCCGATCGCCTCGATCACCACGTCCGCGCCGAATCCGCCGGTCAGCTCCCTGATCCGCTCGACCGCATCGGCGGTGCGCGAGTTGACCACGTTGGTGGCGCCGAATCCGCGCGCCCACTGCAGCTTGGAGTCGTCGACGTCGACCGCGATGATCGTCCGGGCGCCGGCGAGGAGGGCCCCGAGGATGGCGCCGTCGCCCACGCCGCCGCAGCCGATGACCGCCACGCTGTCGCCCCTGGTCACGCCGCCCGTGTTGAGCGCCGCGCCGAGGCCGGCCATCACGCCGCAGCCGAGCAGCCCCGCGGTGGTCGCGCCGATGGCCGGGTTGACCCTGGTGCACTGCCCGGAAGCGACGAGCGTCTTGGCCGCGAACGCGCCGATCCCCAGCGCGGGGGACAGCGGGGTGCCGTCCTCGAGCGTCATCTTCTGGCTCGCGTTGTGGGTGGCGAAGCAGTACCACGGCCGGCCGCGGCTGCACGCCCGGCACCGCCCGCAGACGGCGCGCCAGTTGAGGATGACGAAGTCGCCGGGCGCCACGTCGGTCACGTCGGGGCCGACCGCCTCGACCACGCCGGCCGCCTCGTGCCCGAGCAGGTACGGGAAGTCGTTCCCGATCCCGCCCTCCTTGTAGTGCAGGTCGGTGTGGCACACCCCGCAGGCCTGCACGGCGACGAGCGCCTCGCCCGGCCCGGGTTCCGGCACGAGAACGGTGGTCAGCTCGACCGGCTCGCCCTTGCCGCGCGCCACCACACCCTGAACGCTGATCGTCACTTGCTCACCTTCCCGCGGATTGTGCCTGTCACGGCAGCAGCGTAACTTGTCCGTCCGGCCCTTCCATTCGGCGCCGCGCCCTGCGTAGTGCCGGCGTGCGGAGTCCACGGTCATCGCGGCGTACAGCAGGGCGATCAGCGGCAGCCCGGGCGCGCGCAGCGGCGACAGCCGGTACAGCCGCAGCATGGGCAGGTACGACAGCGACATCAGCGCCCAGCCCGCCAGGCCCGCGCCGGCCGCGAGCGCCGCCGGCGTGGTCGCGACCCCGGCCGCCAGCCCGGCGATCGCGCCGGCGGGCGGCACCACGTACAGGAACAGCAGCCCGGCGATGGTCCCGGCCAGCAGCCTCGGTGAGTAGTTCAGCTGGATGTACGCGGACCTGGCCACCATGTGCCACAGGCTGGCCAGCCGCGGGTAGGGTCGCACGCTCACGACGCCCGTCGACAGGCCCAGCCAGGTGCGCCCCCGCCCGCGCTTGACGAGCCGGCCGAGGGCCACGTCGTCGATGCGGGCGCCGGCGATCGGCGCCAGCCCGCCGGCCCGGTCCAGCGCGTCGCGGCGGACCAGCATGCAGCCACCCGCGGCCGCCGCGGTGCGCGAGGAGGGCTGGTTGACCCGGTGGAACGGGTAGAGCTGCGCGAAGAAGTAGACGAAGGCGGGGACGATGACGCGCTCCCACGAGGTAGCCGTCCGCAGCAGCGCCATCTGCGAGACCAGATCCCGGTCATCGCCCTGCGCCGCGGCCACCAGGCCCCGCAGCGCGCCCGGGTCCCAGGCGATATCGGCGTCGGTGAACAGCACGTATTCGGGCCCGGACCCGGCCGCCCCGGCCGCCTGCAGGCCCTGGGCCATGGCCCACACCTTCCCGGCCCAGCCGGGGGGCGGCGGCGCGCCCGCCACCACCCGCAGGTCCCGCCCGTCGCGGCCTGCCTCGCGCCCGAGCTTGTTCGCGACCTCGGCGGTGCCGTCGGAGCTGCAGTCATCGACGAGGATGACGGTCAGCGCGCCCGGGTAGTCCTGCGCGAGCAGCGTCGGCAGCGTGGCGGGCAGCATCGCGGCCTCGTTCCTGGCCGGGATGACCGCCGCCACCCCCGGCCACCGGGCGGGCGCGCCGGCGGCCCGCGGCAGGCGCTCCCCGGTCCGCCAGTACCGGCCGTGCCCGAGGATCAGGTAGGCCCAGACCACCGCGGCCACCACGCACCCGACACCCAACGCCGCCATCCCGGCAGCCTCTCACACGCCCCCGCCGGGCCCGCGGTGCCACGGTTAAGACCGGGTGTCTGGGTGCTTCAGCACCATCCACGCCGGGACACCCGTCCACAGCGCGAAGAACACGACCATGATCAGCGCGTTGACCAACAGCCAGGTAATCATGAACCCTCCTCAGAGTCACCGTTGCTTACCTGACCACGGTGCGCGACGCGGCTGTGAAGACCTGCTGACCGGCCTCTGCCGGAGCTATGAACCGGCGGGAAGCGCTACGGACCGCCGCTACGGCGCCAGGCGAGGACGTCGCCCGCGGCGACCTGCGGCGGCCCGAGCAGCGCGGTGAGGTAGTCGCCGAGCACCGAGTCCGGCTTGGCGATGGCGACGATGGCCCCCACCCGCCAGGCCGCGATCTGGACGCGCATCTGCTCCAGGTTCACCGCCTTGACCGGCGCCAGGGTCCCGGGCCGCGTGTACGCCCAGGGCGGTATCCCGGCGCCCATCCACGCGGGCAGCCCGGTCCCCGACTCGGCCCACAGGAAGTTCAGGTACCGGCCGGCCTGCGGAAGGCCGTTACCGTCGATGTAGGCCCGCCCGTCCCAGGCCGGGCCCATGAAGTACCCGCCCACCAGCGAGCCGGGCTCGCCGGTGTCGGCCTGCCAGCGCAGCGGCTCGGTGAAGGTCGACATGGGAATCGGGACCACCAGGACCGGCGCCGACGCGGGCAGGCGCAGCGAGGCGAACACCGCCGACCACCCGGGCGGCACCGGGGTCGTGGCGGCCGCCGGCAGCGGCCTGGGCAGGATCGGCAGGACGGCCAGCAGGCCGGCGGACATGACGACCACGGCCGGCCGCCAGCCGGCGGCCAGCCGCGGCACCCGGCGGGCCGCGTACGCGGCCCAGGCGGCCCTGGCCGCGTCGAGACCGAAGGCGAGCAGCGCGGCGGCGGCGCCGTCGGTGAGGATCGAGAACCGGTCCGGCAGCGCCGCGCTCAGCACGGGCAGACCCTGCAGCCAGTACCACGGAAGCTTGACCCACGCGTGTTCGTGCCCGCTGGCCAGCAGCGTGCCACCCAGCGAGAACACCGCGAGCACCAGGGCGGTCACCGCGGTCGCCCGCACCGGCAGCCGGCGCCAGAACCTGACCGCGGCCAGCACCAGGAGCACCAGCAGCGGCCAGCCCAGGTAGCCGAGGTACTCCGGTAGCTGACCCTGGTATTTCGCCGCCTCGGCGGCGCTGCCCGCGGTGTGGAAGACCATAAGCGAGGAGGGGACCACGAACCCGGCCAGGTCGTTCTTGAAGAAGTCGGTCGTGAACGGGCTGCCGTGCTGCTGCAGCGGGCCGAAGAACTGCACCCACAGCGGATAGCCGGCGACGAGGACCGTCACGCAGGCCGCGGTGCCGAGCCCGCCGGCCACCGCCGCGACCCGGCCCGCCACCGCCCGGGGGCGGCTGGCGGCGAGGACGGCGACGATGAGGAATCCGGCCAGCGCCGAGTCGAGCAGGATTTCCTCGCTGATCAGCAGCTGCGCGGTGGCCAGCAGGCCGAGCCGCAGGCCGCCGGGAACGGCGCGCGCGCGTCCGGTGGCCAGCCGCAGGCCGGCGTCGACGATCAGGGGCGGGAACACCGCGAACTGCAGGTCGTAGTGGCCCATGGCCGAGTGCAGCAGGGCGGGCGAGAACCCGTAGACCGCGGCGCCGAGCGCCGCGGCCGCCACGCTCACCTCCCAGCGGCGCAGCACGGCGAACATGGCCGTCGCGGACCCGGCGAACCCCGCCGTCAGCAGCACGGTCAGGCTGGTCTGCGGGCCGAACAGCAACGTCACCGGCGCGAGCAGGACCCCGGGAAGGAGCATGAACGTGTTCCACATCACGTTCACGCCCTGCGGGGCGTTCATCGCGGTGGTGACCAGGGCTGGCCACCTCGCGTGCGCGATCGCGGTGGCGTCGTAGCGGAAAAACCAGGCGAACTGGTCGGTGTCGTAGGGATTGCCCGCCACCGTCCGCGACGCCGGGTCACGCCACAGCCACAGCGTGACCGCCAGGGACGCCAGCAGGTAGTACACCCCGGCGAGCAGCAGCGTGCGACGCCCGCTGAGCGGGCGCGCGCGCTCAGCGGGCAGGCTGACCGGGACGGCCGTCGACGCTGCGGTCACGACTGCGAGCCTAACCGCCGCGGCGCTGGCCGACCCGGGACCGGGGCTAGCGTCAGCAAATCGCCACTTTTAGGCCTGCGGCCCTGGCTGGCCGTCGAGCTCGCGCCCGTTGGTCCCCTCGACGGCCAGCCCGCCGGGCATGCCCTTGCGGACGGCATCGAGGATGGCCAGGCCCTGGCCGACCAGTCCGGCGGCGATCTCGCTCAGGCCGTCGGCGCCGTTGAGCACGCTGACGTTCGCGCCGGCCAGCCCGGCCGCGGCCTCCTTGACGATCAGCGGGAGCTGGTTGATGAGCAGCTGGTCAAGCGCGACGCGGTTGTTCGAGGCGGCGGCCTCGGCCTGGATGCGGGTCCGCTCGGCGTCGGCCTTGGCCAGGATCCTGACCCGCTCGGCCTCGGCCTCGGCAGGCCTGATCACCTCGGAGACTAGCTGCTGCTGGCGCAGCTGCGCCTGCTGGGCGGCCAGCTCGGCCTGGGCGTTGATCACCGCGAGCTGGGCGTTCGCCGAGGCCAGCGGCCCCGCCTGGCCCGCCTCCGCCTGCGCCTTGTCGATCTCGGCCTTGTACTGCGCTTGGACGACGGAGGTCTCCCTGGCGAACTCGGCCTGCTTGCGGGCCGAGGCTTGCTGCGCCTCCGCCGCGGCCTGGTCGGCCTGCGCCTGCGCGATCTTGGCCTGCCGCTGGATGGCGGCGTTGTTCGGTGCGGCCATCGCGGCGATGTACCCGGCGCCCATGTCGTCGATCGACTGGATCTGCAGCGAGTCCACGATCAGCCCGATCGTGGCCATCTCGGCCTTCGACCCGTCGAGCACCTCGCTGGCCAGCTTCTGCCGCTCGGTGACGATCTCCTCGACGGTCATCGAGCCGATGATCGAGCGCAGGTGGCCCGCGAAGATCCGCCCGGTCAGCACCGACATCTGGTCCTGGTCGGACAGGAAACGCTGCCCGGCGTTGACGATGGATTCCTCGTCGTTGCCGACCTTGAAGGCGATCACCGCGCGCACGTTCAGTGCGATGCCCTGATGGGTCACGCACTGCTCGGAGACCTCGGCCTCCTGCATGGACAGCGTGAGATACCGGACCTTGCGGGTAATGGGCGTGACGAAGGCGCCGTGGCCGACCACCACACGGAACGGCGAGCCCTTCGTCCCGTACTTCCCGCCGGAAATCAGCATCGCCTCGTCGGGCGCTGGAACACGGTAGCCGAACATCACAGCCTCCTGCTCTGAAGTAACTCCGGAATGCGCGGGCTGTCGCCGAGCACGTCCTCCCACTCGATGACGTCGACCGCCCGCCTGCCGCGCGACTCGATGATCAGGACGGTCGCCCCCTTGGGCAGCGGCTTGTCCGACCAGGCCAGGAAGGCCTCGGAGCCGCCGCGGATCTTGATGAGCACCTCGCCGGGCCCGGCCACGCCCCGCGTTCCCACGCTCAGCACGCCGACGCAGCCGATCGAGGACTCATCCCTCGCCAATGACAGCCCCCTTTACCCGGAAGTGCCACATCTAGCCTAGTCCCGTCACCGGCAACCCCCGGTAGGCTGGCCAGGTGTCCGTGCCCAGGGTGATCAGGCCGCCGGCTACGGCGGAGACGGCGCCGCGGACGGGCGTCGCGATGGCGGTCATCATGACCGGCGTCCTGATGACCGCGGTGGATACCACGATCGTGGTGCTCGCCCTGCCGGAGATCCAGCGCGGGCTGCACGTCGCGCTGTCGGCGGTGGTCTGGGTCATCATCAGCTTCCTGCTCGTCATCACCCTGCTTGCCACCCAGGTGGGGCGGCTGGGGGACCAGTTCGGCCGGGTCCGGATGTACGAGGCGGGGTTCGCCGTCTTCGTCCTGGGCTCGCTGGCCTGCGCCCTGGCCTGGAACGAGGCGTCGATCATCGTCTTCCGCATCCTGCAGGGGGTGGGCGGGGCGTTCATCATGGCCAACAGCGGCGCGGTGATCGCCGACCTGTACCCGAGGGAACGGCGCGGCCGCGCGTACGGGTTCACCGCCGTCGGCTGGACGATGGGCGCGGTCCTCGGCATCGTCCTCGGCGGGCTGATCGTCACCTACATCTCCTGGCGGTGGGTCTTCTGGATCAACGTGCCGGTGGGCGTGGCGGCGCTGGCGGTCGCCGTGCGGGTCCTGCACGACCGCGCCGAGCGGACGCGCCGGCGCCTGGACCTGCCCGGGATGACGTGCCTCGGGCTCGGCCTGTTCGGCGTGCTGTGGGCCATGACCAGGCTGGCTACCACCGCGTTCGACGGTGAGGTGGCCGGGTACCTGATCGGCGGGGTCGCGCTCATCGCGGCCTTCGGGGTCATCGAACGGCGCCAGGCGGAGCCGATGCTGCCGCTGTCGATCTTCCGCATCCCGACGATGACGGCCTCGCTGCTCGCCTCGCTGTTCCAGGGTTTGGCCAGCTTCGCCGTGCTCTTCCTGGTCATCATGTACCTGCAGGGCCCGCGCGGCCTGTCCCCCATCCACGCCTCGCTGCTGCTGGTCCCCGGCTATGTGCTGGGCTCGGTGGCCGGGCCGTACGCGGGACGGCTCGCCGACCGGCGCGGGCCTGTCCTGCCCGCCACCGCCGGGCTGGCCATCCAGGTGGCCGGGCTGGCCATCTACGCGCAGCTCGGCATGACGACGGGCCTTTGGGTCGTGGTCGTGGCCGCCGTCATCAACGGGGTCGGGGCGAGCTTCTTCTTCCCCGCCAACAGCTCAGCGATCATGAAGGCGGCCCCGCCCGAGTCCTTCGGTATCGCGTCCGGCATGATGCGGACGTTCGCGAACATCGGCATGGTGTTCTCGTTCGCGGTCGCGATCCTTATCGCCTCGCGGTCCATCTCCCGCGGCCTCGCCTTCGCCATCTTCGTCGGCAGCACCTCGCTGCACGGCGCGCTCGCCGCCGCGTTCACCTCGGGCCTGCACGCCGCGTTCTACGCCTCGATGGGATTCATGGTGCTGGCCGCCGCGCTGTCCGCGCTGCGCGCGGGTTCGGCCAGGCGCTGAGGCGGACCCGGCGTGGCCACCCTGCAGGACGTGCGGCGGATCGCGATGTCACTGCCGCGCACCTCCGAGCACCTGATCCGCGACCACACCAAGTTCCGCGTCGGCGCTCTGGTGTACGCGTCGGTCTCGGCGGACGAGGAACGGATGGGGTTCGGCTTCCCGAAGGACGAGCGCGCCGCGCTCGTGGCCAGCGAGCCCGACAAGTTCATGATGCCGCTGCGGAGCGACGAGCGGTACCACTGGGTCCGGGCCAGGCTCGGTGTCCTGGAGGTGGACGAGCTGCGCGAGCTCCTCATCGACGCGTGGTGCATGGTGGTGCCGAAGAAGGTCGCGGCCAGTTACCTAGACAGCCAGGGCATCGCCCGCTCCTGAGGCGGGTAACACGGCGCTGCCAGCCGTCGCCCGAGCGGCGAGCATCGCGGCCGCGCAGCGGTGGGCGTCGGCGACCGGACGCGAGTAAACCCCGGGCGACGGGACCAGGTTGTTGTAGAACGTCGCGCCCTCGCACAGCGGGCCGAGGACCCAGATCCGCTGGTGGGACCTACCGTCGGCGGCCAGCGGGTGCTGGTCGCGATCCACGTCGATGCCGGGCACCAGCGCGCTGCCGGGCCGGGACGGCCTGATCCAGCCCCTGCGCGCCAGCGCGCCGAGCAGCCGGCTGGCCGAGCAGCCGACGGCGGGCAACGGAACCTGGGCCGACACCAGCCAGTCGGCGTCGCGCTGCTCAGGCACGCCGAGCCTGGTCGAGGTGAGCGTCCAGGACCCGCCGCTGCGGGCCACGGCGGGCGCCGGGCCGAACGGGGCCTGGACCAGGCCGGCGGTCATCAGGGCGAGCAGCTCGTCGTGCCGTTCGTACTGCGGCCCCACCACGGCGCGGTTCAGCAGCGGCACGACCCGCTGGTAGAAGTCATCCTGGGACTCCTCGGTGAGCCCGCCGAAGTCGGCCGCGTACCTGAAGGTGTCCCGCAGCTCCCGCAGGATGTCCAGCGCGGCCTTGACCGGGCTCCAGGCGAAGCCCTGCAGGCCCTCGCCCAGGTCGCGGCGCAGCGTGTCGGCGAACCACCGCTGGTACGCGGCGCTGTCGCCGAGCCTGATGCCGGCCGACCCGTCGAGGAGCGCGGCGGCGTCGAACGGGCCGAATTCGGCGTCGAGGTCATCGAGCCTGGCGCCGATCCGCGCCCGCGACGAGCCCCTCAGATCGGCGGCCAACCCCTGCTCGGCGCCGGGCCCGGTGCACCTGGCCTGGCTCAGCCGGTAGGCGATCCGCATCTCGGTGAGGATCAGCGGCATGATGTCGGTGCCGAAGTCGAGCGGCGCCTGCGGGCCGCCCCGGCGATGCCGCAGTTCGTCGATCGCGCCGGGGGTGAAGACCAGCGGGTCGTAGCTGATCTCGAAGCGGGTGACCAGCGGGCGAGCCCGGCCGGGGACGCCGGAGCGCGAGTAGAGCAGGATCGTCGGCTCGGCGCCGGACCGCAGGTACGCGACGTCGCCCTGGTCCCGGCGGAACCTGCCGCCGCGGCCCACGGTCAGGCAGGAGATGACGTCAATCGCGGACAGCCCGAAACCGCCGATCGCGACGGTCTGCCCGGGGGCGACCGCCGCCAGGCGCTCAGGCAGCGGGTACGGGTCGGCGATGAAGGTGCCGTCGGCCGGGCTCGTGGTGCGCGTGTACCCGGTGGTCAGGAAGACGTAATCCGCGGGCACGCTGGTGCCGTCGGCCAGCGCGATGACCAGGCCGCCGCCGGCGGCGGGGGCCAGGTCCACCGCCTCGGTCCTGTGCACGGCCAGCCGCCCGGCCAGTGCGGGCCTGAGCTGGTCGAAGAACCAGGCGAGGTACTCGCCGAGCACGCGCCTGGGCAGGAAATCCGTGGGCCGCAGCTCCCGCCCCGCCGGGCCGACCGTGAACCCGTCCGCGGCCAGGCGGTGGCCGCGGGAGACGGCCCACTCGTGCAGCGTGGGGCCCTGCGCCGCGGTGGCGGTACCCACGCTGCGCTGGTCGGGGAACATCGATATCTGCCCGCAGGTCGTGTTGAGCAGGAGGTAATCGGGCTGGCCGACCTCGTGCACGCCGGCGCCCGTGCCCGAGGGGTCGATGACCTCGACGGCTATCTGCTCGTCGCCGGCGAGCGCCGCGATCCGCTCGAGCACGCCGAGCCCCCGCGAGCCGAGCCCGATGATCGCTACCGTCCTAGTCATGACGCTGCCGCACACCCGGCCTCCACTGGCGTGACGCAGGCGGCCAGGAGCGCCAGGGCCGCGTCGGCGGTCCGTACGGCCTCGGCGTTTCCCGCGGCGGATGCGATCACGTAGCCCAGCCGGTCCCGGAACGAATGGCGCAACACCACCTGCTGGCCGGCCTGGGCCGTGATGCCCACCTCGACGACGCCGGGGAGGCCCGTCGCCTCGGCCACGCCCCGGACCCCGGTCAGCGTGCCCTCCTCGCCGGCTACCAGGAAGCGGATCGAAGCGGCCCGCTCCGGCCGGGGCGCCAGCGGTTCGGGCCTGCCGGCTGCGGCGGCGACCACGTGGAAGATCATGTCGATGCCGGTCGCCTCCTGCACCGCGCGCGGGATCATCCCACCCGCCAGCCTGGGGTTGACCTCGACCACGCACGCCTGGCCCGCGGCGGAGTAGCGGACCTCGACGTGGGCGCCGCCCCAGCCGAGGCCGAGGGCGCGGATCGCGGCGACGGCCACCTCGCCGACGGCGGCCTGGTCCGCCGCCGGGAGGGGCGCGGGGAAATCGTGACCGACCTCGACGAAGTACGGTTCGCCGCCGAGCAGCTTCTTCGTGATCCCGACGACGATGAGGTCGATGAGCTCCGCGGAGTACTCGGCACCGGTCAGGTACTCCTCGATCAGGACGGTGTCCTGGGGCGGGAGCGCGGGATCCGGCCCGGAGAACGCGTGCCCGACCGCGGCGCGGACCTGTTCTGGGGTCCGGCACAGGCGCACGGCGATCGATCCGGTGCCCGAGGCCGGCTTGACCACGACGGGGTAGCCGATCCGCGCGGCGGCCGCCGCGGCCTCATCCGGCGTGTGCGCGGCGGCATACCGCGGGCAGCTCACCCCGGCGCGGCTCAGGGCGACGCGCTGGGCGTGCTTGTCCCGGCAGGTCCGCACGGCGTCCGGGTCCGGGTGGGGGAGCCCGAGCTCGCGGGCCGCCTCGGCCGAGGTGGCGATGGAGTACTCCGAGCTGCTCGTGACGCCGGCGATCGTCCCCTCCAGGTCGCGGCACGCCTTAAGCACGCCCGCCGCCGAGCCGGTGTCGGCCAGCCGGTGCTCGATGTGGTCGGCCGCCACGTAGGGGTACCGCGCCGGGTCACGGGCCAGCAGCACCGGCCGCAGCCCGAGCCGGCGCGCGCAGGAGCAGAACAGCCGTCCCGATCCGGTCGTGTTGCTCTCCACGAGCACCAGCCACGCACCGGTCATCCGTGCTCCACCGTGGAACCCAGGTCCTTGAGCCGGCCGGCGGCGGCCGCCAGCGCGGCGTCGGCGTCGCGGCTGGCGCGGCGCCACTCCAGGTGCCAGCGCCGGTGCGCGGCCCACCGGGACACGGCATCGGCGAACGCGCCGGCGAACGCTCCCGGGCCGCCGCCGCGCGCGTGCGCGCGCATCAGGTCCGCCAGGTCCAGGCCAGGCGCCTCGATCCCGGCCAGCCAGCCGGGCGGCCCGAAGTCCGCCAGCTCGGTCGAGCCCGCCGCCAGCGCCTCCCGGACCGCCTCGCCCACCATCCGGTGCGCGGTCCGGAAGGGGACGCCCTGCCGGACCAGCCGGTTGGCCAGCCACGTCGCCGCGGTGAACGAGTCGGCCGCACGCTGGCGCATCCGGTCGGGGACGGGCCTGGCCCCGCTGACGAGCACCTGGCTGAGCAGGACCGATTGCCGGGCCGCGTCGAGTCCCGGCCAGATGGCGGCCATGGCCTCGGTGCCCACCTCGATCGAGTTGGTGAACGGTGCCGCCGTCATCATGCCCGCGGCCGCGGTCCACGCCCCGGTGACGTGCCCCGCCTTCGCCTTGACGTGCTCGAGGAGGAACGCGTTGCGCTTTTGCGGCATCGCCGAGCTGCCGCCGACCAGGCGGTCGGGAAACTCGACGAAGCCGAACTCGGCGGTGCTCCACAGCTGCAGGTCGGTGCCGAGCCTGCTCAGCACGACGGCCAGGCTGGCGGCGCCGGCCAGGAGCCGCAGCGGCACGTCCCGGCTGGCCACGGCGTCAAGCGCGTGCGGCGCGGCCGCGGTGAAGCCAAGCAGCAGCGCGGTTCGCTCCGGGTTGATCGGCAGGTCCGTCCCGGCCACCGCGCCGGCGCCCAGCGGGCACGCCCCGAGCCCGGAACTGGCCGCGGTCAGCGCGTCGATCTCCCGGCCGACCGCGAGGGCCACCCCGAGCAGGTAGTAGCCGTAACTCACCGGCATCGCGGCCTGGAAGTGGGTGTAAGCCGGCATCAGCACGCCGGCGTGCACCCGGGCGCGGGAGAGCAGGATGGCCTCGAGCCTGACCGCCTGCTCGACGAACTCGCCCAGCCACTCGCGCAGCCGCAACAGCGATATGGTGGCCTTGAGGTCATTACGTGACCGGCCGGAATGCAGGACGCCGCCGACCTGTTGGCCCAGCCGCTCGATTAGGTAACCCTCGTACATCAGGTAGAGCCCGCGGGGCGCGGGGCGCGATCGCAGCGCTGCGAACTGCGTGCCTTCCAGCTCGTCGATGCCGCCGAGCAGCAGGCCCGCGGTCGCGGCCGGGATGAGCTGCTGCTCGGCCAGCATGACCAGGTGCGCCCGGTCGACCCGCGTCATCAGCGCGAGCTCGGCCGCCAGTTCGGCCTCGGTCGGCTCGCCGTAGACGAGGCGGCGGGTGCGCAGGCCGAGCTCGCCGGTCAGGCGCCCGGTTCCGGTCATCGCGACCCGCCGTCGGCCGTGACCGCGGAGGGCAGCGACGGCGGCATCACCTCGTCGTACGGGCGCCGCGCCCAGTCGAAGGCCATCCAGGAGCCGACGGGCTGGCCCGGGTCGTCGATCATGACCGGTTGGGCGGGCAGCGCCTCGTTCAGGTGACCGCGTTCGGCCAGCCAGTCGTCGTCGTAGACGGTGTCCTGGTACCGGTATCCCTCGTCGGGCATCATCACGACGGTCAGGGCGTCCGGGTTGGCGCCGGCCCACCAGCGCGCCGCGAGGTACGCCGCCCCGCTCGACGGCCCCATGAACAGCGCGTGCCGCTGGTGCAACTGCCGCGTCGCCAGGTAAGCGGGCGCCGGCGTGGTCCAGTGCACCTGGTCGAAGACCCGGTGATCCAGGTTGTCCGGCATCAGGCTCATCCCCATGCCGCGCAGCTCACGCGGGCCGTCCGGATGGCCGAACAGCACGCTGGAATGGCTGTCTACGCCGATCGCGCGGCATTCGGGCAGCAACGCGCGGACGTGCCTGACCGTCCCGCACATCGAGCCGCCCGACCCAACCGGCCCGGCGATGCAGTCGATCTGCCCGAGGCACTCGAGGAAGTATTCGGCCACGGCGCTGTACGCGCGCGGATTGTCCGGGTTCGAGTACTGCCACGGGCAGAAGGCGGCGTCCAGGTCCCCCATGATCGCCTCGAGCCGGGCCAGCCGGGCGGCCTGGTATCCGCCGGCCACGCGGCCATCCGCGGCGGTGACCCGCTCGACGACGGCCCCGAGGTCGGTCAGCCTGCGGTAGAGGCGCTCGTCGATGACGGGATCGCTGACCAGGATCAGCCGCCGGTCCATGTGCACGGCCTGCATGGCCAGCGCGAGGCCGAAGGTGCCCGAGGTCGTCTCGACGATGACGGTCCCGGCCTCCAGCCGTCCCTGCTCAGCGGCCCGGCGCAGGATGAACCGCGCGGGGATCATCTTCATGAGCGTGAAGCAGGCGGCGTACAGGTTCGGCGCGAGCCGGATCAGCCTCGGCAGCTGATAGGCGTCGGTCGCCTCGCCGAAGCTGCTGCGGATCGTCATGAGGCCGCCCGGTGCGCCGCGCGCAGCGTCAGCACGTGAGCAGGCTCGATGACGTCCGTCACCTCGAACCCGAGCTGCTGGATCCGCAGCACGCAGCCGTCGAGGCCGGCGCGCGGCAGGCGCGGGTCGAAGATCAGCCCGGCCACGGTTCCGCTGTGGGCGATCTGGAGGCCCACGCCGCCGTGCCGCGCTCCCAGCTCGATCAGCGCCTCGAGGCCCGGCTTCGGCAGGTACCGCTGGTTGATCCGCGCACTGGCCGTCGCCACCTTGCCGAGCAGCGCGACGTCGGCCAGGGCGATGGCCCGGCGCAGCGCGCCGCGCAGGACCTGGAACTCCCCGGCTTCCTTGTCGCTGTAGTCGGCGGGCGGCAGGCCGAGCGTCTCGACGACCTGCCCGGGTGCCGTGTCGCAGCCGACCACGACCATGGGCGGCAGCCGGTGACCGAACGTCTCGAGGACGAGCCCGTCGCGGTGGGCGAACAGCACCACGCGGTCGTCGATCATCACGGAGTCCGAGGCGATCTCGGCGAGCACCGCGAGCCTGCCGAGTTCCTCCACGGACAGGGACACGCCGTGGTAGTCGGCGACGGCCTTGATCGTCGCGGTGACGTCGCTGGTCGAGGAGCCCATCCCGATGCCGCGCGGGACGTTGCTGGTGATCTCGACCCGGCCTCCCTTGGCCGGCGACGGGTGGCCGGAGAACTCGCGCAGCGCGTAGATGGCCGCGCGCCTGGATTTGGTCAGCCCGGGCGGGCCGACCACGCCCCAGTGACTTTGGCTCGGGTAGAAGACGACGCGGCTGCCGCGGCCCGGCAGCGGCATCGTCACCAGCGCGCGACGCAGGCGGCCCGTGCCGTCATCGAAGACGCCCTGGAGCAACTCGCCGTGGTGGGCGATCGCGTACCCGATGCCCGCTCTTAACCCAGGCGTGAGCTGCTCGGGCTCGGCGGGCGTGGGCTCACCGACCCGCATGCTCGTCCAGGGGTTTCCTGATCGTGAAGGCGAGGCTTTCATGGTCATGCTCATAGGTCCGGTAATCGGCGTGGGCTGGCTCGGTCCAGGCACTTACCTCGACGGATTCTGCGCTCATCCCGGTCTCGCTCAGCAGCGCGTCGAGATCCGCCCGGTCATAGAATCGACAGTAGAAATCGAAGTGATCTATGTATTCCTTAGGGGCGATCTGCCTGATATCCGGGTCGGACGTCTGGCAGTCATTCATCGTCCACATATTGGCTACGATGAGCCCGCCCGGGCGGACCACCCTGTAGAATTCCCTGAGTGCGTCCCCGACATTGGTCAGGTGTCCGAGCAGATCCCAGCAAAATATTCCGTCGACCGAATTGTCGAGCAGGCCCGTATCGAAAGCATCCATTCGAACGAATACGGTTCTCCCGCCAATACCCGCTCTTTCCGCAACCCTTTCTGCAATAGCCATGGCCTGCACCGAGGTATCCCCGCCGAGCAGGATAGACGCGCCTTCCGCGAGCGGTGCGAGATTACGGCCGTCACCGCAGGGCAGGTCAATTATCACCCGGGAGGAGTTCGCCCCGAACAGACCGGCAGCCCGTGCCGCGTAAGGGACGGGCGGATCACCCCAGAGGTTCTGCTCGCCTTTCAGGTGCGCCGGGCCATAAGCCTCGTCCCACATCGGGACGGCCGCAGCATCGCGCGAAGAATTGCCGTTACTCAACGGGACCTCCGGCCGTCGCCCGCGCAGTCGGCCCCCCGCGAACACGCCGCGGCGGGCCATCCCGCCCCAAGGCTAACCCGCCGCCCCCCGGGCCGCAATGCCCCGCCTCCCCGCCCGGGCGCGGGTAAGCGCCGGCGTCCTGCGGCCCTGGGCGGCGGCCGGTCCCCCCGCGTCCTGACTGTCCGTAATAAGCCCACATGAACGGCTATAAGCCGGCATTCCTGCGGCCCTTTTGTTGATCTTCGGGCTAGCCCGCCCGGATATGCGGCGGTATAGTCGCCTCGCGCGCCGCCTGTGTCGCCAGCGCTACGGCCCGCGATGACCACCGGCACCGTCTGGCGCTTCACGGCCCTCCAGCTTGGCCAGCGTGAAGGGAGTGGGAGTGGGCACGCAATGTCATGCGTTTTGTCTGCGCTTTATCGGGGCTGGTGTGAAAGTTGAATAGTAAGCAGTCGGGTGTGACGGTCATCGTTATCCCGCAGCCCACGGTAAACGGACCCCTGCACATCGGGCACCTGTCCGGCCCGTACCTGGCCGCCGACATCGCCTCCCGGGCGGCGCGGGCCCGCGGGGACCGCGTGCTGACCCTGGCCGGCCTCGACGTGCATCCGAACTACGTGCTGACCAAGGCGGAGAACCTCGGCGTGGACGTGGCGGAGATGGTCGCCGGGTTCCGGGCCCAGATCACCACGGCGTGGGAGCTGGCGGGCATCGGCTGGGATGTGTTCCTCGACCCGGAGGAGGAGGCGTTCCAGCGGGCCATCAGGGGCATGCTGACCGAGCTGGTCGCCACGGGCGCCGTCAGCCTGCGCGAGGTCACGCTGCACGCGTGCGCGGACTGCGGCCGTACCATGCACCACTCCTACGTGGTCGGGAAGTGCCCGATCTGCGGCGCCGGGGCGAACGGAACCTCCTGCGAGCCCTGCGGCGGATTCACCGCTGCTGAGCTGCTCGTGGACGCCAGCTGCGCCCGGTGCGGCGGCGCTCTGCGCCCGATGCAGGTCACGGTGCCTGTCCTGCCGCTGGAGGACTACCGGCCGCACCTGCTCGCGGAATGGCAGCAGGCCGAGCTGCCTGGGCGGGTCCGGGCCGCGCTGGCGCACTACCTGCGGGCGCCCCTGCCCGACTATCCCGTTGCGTACCCCACCAACTGGGGCATCGAGTGCGACGGTGAGCTGTCCGGGCTCCGGGTCGACTTCCCCACCGAGCTCGGCCTGAGCTACTTCTACGGGCCGGCCCAAGCGCTGGCTCCCGGCGCGGCCAGCCTGGCGGAGCGCGTCGAGGCCTGGCACGAGGTGGAGGGGGTCTGGCACTTCAACGGGATCGACAACTCCTTCTACTTTGCGATCCTCTACCCGGCGATCCTGGCCGCCGCGGGGGTGCGGCGACCGCTGCTGCGCGGCGCCACCGTCAACGAGCTGTACCTGCTCGACGGGCAGAAGTTCTCCACCAGCCGCAACCACGCGCTGTGGGCGGATGAGTTCCTGGCCGGCGAGGATCGCGAGCTCGCGCGCCTGTACCTGTCCTGGGACCGCCCGGACCGGTACGAGAGCAATTTCACGCGGGCGTCCTACGACGCATTCTGCGACTACGTCCGGCCGCTGCTGGCCGGTGTGATACCGGCGGATGGTCGCCTGCCCGCCGAGCTGGCCGGCGCCGAGCTGGAACGCGCGGCGCGGGCGCTCCAGCTGAGCGGGTTCGACTCCGCGCTGGCCACCCGCTGCCTGCTGCTGGCGCTCACGGCCGGGGTCGGAGCCGGTTCGGCCACGCTGGCGGCCCTGACCGGTCGGTCATGATTACCGCAACGAAGAAAAGATAAATCCCGCACTAATTTCTGCACAGAAGAGAGGACTCATGAGATTTCACCTCAGCTCGACGTCGCGCATTCTGGGCATTATCGGGATCGCCGGCCTGATCGTGGGCGCGGTCCCCGGGATAGCCGAAGCCGCGCCGCACGGCGGCGGCAACTACACCTGTAACGGCACCCTGACCGCTCCCGGCACGCTGTCCGGCAATTACGCCAACGTATACGTCGCTGGCGTCTGCCTCGTCGACGCGGGAAACGTCAACGTGTCCGGCAACCTCATGGTCGGGCCCGGCGCGTCGCTGGTCGCGGACTTCGGGCAGGACGACCGGACTCAATCGGGTACCTCGAATCTCACCGTGCACGGCAACGTGGCGATCCTGCAGGGCGCGAGCGCCCTGCTCGGCTGCTACCCGCTGATGGTGACGCTGTGGTTTGAGGGTTCCCCGCCGAGCTTGGGCACCACTGCCGACTTCCCGTGCGACGACGACGCGAATGCCTTTGCCGGCACCGACGTGCCGACCCTCAGCGCGACCGAGACCATCGACGGCAACCTGATCTCCTACGACCCGCTGGGCGTGGTGGTCCATAACGCGACGGTGCGCGGCAACGTGATCGACTACGGCGGCGGTGGCGGCACCTCCGGCAACCCCGAGGGCATCTTCGCCCAGTACATCCCGAGCGGTCCCCCTGCTGCCCCGGGCCAGCTCAACACGGAACCCTACCCGCTGCCCCCCTACTTCGACTACGCCAACGTCGCGGTGGGCGGCAACCTGACCATCACCGGGGCGTCCGTGGACTGGTACGGCATCGACCGCGACACGGTGCGAGGCAACGTGACCGACACCGACAACACCGCGACCACGGACGCCAACGAGGTGTTCAACAACACCGTCTACGGCAACCTCGTCTGCTCAGGCAACAACCCGGCGGTGGAGTACGGCGACAGCAACGGCGGGCCCAATAAGGTCGGCGGCAACGCGACTGGCGAGTGCGGCTTCAACGTCCTGATCCAGAACCCGTCACCCGTCTCGGTCCCGGGCCTGACCACGTACCCCCTAGAGCACATCTCGGTGCACCTCTACTAGCAGCAGGACAGCACGGGGTGGCCCGGTTCATCCGCCCGGTCCACCCCGTGCGCCCTTAGCGGCGGTGGGTGAGTTCGGGTGCGACGTAGGGGTCGATCTCGATCCGCCGCTCCAGTTCCTTGATATGCCGGTAGTCCTCGGCGACCGCGCGCTGATCGGGCGAAGCCAGCACCACCCAGCCCAGCCAGGTAAAGGTGTCGTCGGTCTGCGGGACCAGGTCACCCGTGCCGCCGCGGAACCATTTCTTCCAGTAGGTCGGCAGCGATTCGATCTCTGCGAAGATCTCGGCGTTGCGCCAGATCCCGCTCCGCGGCGCGGAGATCACGGCGGAGCAGACGTGCTGGACCAGCTCATAGCCTGGTGAGTATTCGCCGCGAACCCGGTGCGCCACGGTGCGCGTGATGTGATTGCTGCCCGTCGCCAGCATGGTGATCATCTGATGGCCGCCGCCGGCCGGGCGGGCGCCCACCTCAAGAAAGCGCGGGCCGTCGGCGGTGAGGATCACCTCGCTGTGCCCGCAGCCGTTGCGGATTCCGACGGCGTCAAGGATCCGCTGGACGTAGGGCCACACGGTCAGCACGTCCGGATCATCGGGGGCCAGGAAGTCAACGAGGTCGTAGATGCCGATCCGGTCACCGCGCTGGGATTTGGTGTAGCGGCACACGTCGACGAGTCCGTGCCGGCCGTCGACCGAGTAGGAGTCGATGAGGAATTCGGTCCCCGGCGCGAACTCCTGGACGAGCACCGCCTCGTTCCGCAGCCCCATCTTGTTGACCCGGCCGTAGATCTGTCCGAAGAGCGGTCGCCAGTCCGATCCCGCGGGCACGATGTGCACGTTGTCTGTGCCTGCGCTCTTGGTCGGCTTGACCACCAGCCAGCCGCCGGCGAGGCCAGTCCCGGCCAGCCACCGGTCGATCTCATCGGGGTCATCGCTGCAGAACTGGCGCAGGTCCGCGATGCCTGCCGCGTGCACCGCCTGCGCCATCGCCCATTTGTCGCGCCGGGCCGCCGCCAGGGCCGGGACGTTACCCGAGCCGGGCACGACTAGCTCGGCCAGGGCATCGGCGAGTTCAACCCCGATATCTGCTCCCGGGACCACGCAGATCGGGTGATAGCGCAGCACGGAGGCGGCCAGCTCGGCCACGTTGCCGTCGAAGGCACAAATGTGCCTGAAGTTCTCCGGATGCCATGACGCCAGGAAGGGCTCGGCAGGCGGGGCGGCAGAAAGCACCGC
Source organism: uncultured Actinomycetes bacterium (assembly GCA_963789225.1). Classification (GTDB taxonomy): domain Bacteria; phylum Actinomycetota; class Actinomycetes; order Streptosporangiales; family Streptosporangiaceae; genus Palsa-504. The sequence goes on along the minus strand of CAWBKD010000022.1, from coordinate 326,740 downwards.
GATGGTCTCCACCCCGGCCTCGGCGAAGGCCGCCGGGTACTCCTGCCCGGTCGCGAGCGGGTCGACCACTACCGCGTACTGTTCCACGACTTCCTCGCCATCCTCATCCGGCAGCGTGCTCGCCCGTGGTGACCTTCAGCGCGGCCTGGGCTGCCGCCAGCGCGTCACGGCAGTCTTGCTCGGTGGCCGCGAGCGCGGTGGCGTAGGCGACCCGGCCGAACGCGGTGCCCTTGGGCGGCGGGGATACCACGTCCCCAGTCTTGACCAGCGGCACGAGCAGGTCCAGCGTCTCGGGCAGTCCCGTCTCATCGAAGTGGACCGACCCGATGCTGGTGTCGTCGGAATCGACGTAGAAGAAACGCACCCCGCCCACCAGGGCGCGGTCGGGCCGGATCTGCGGGTGCTGCCCGCAGGCCACCGCGGCGGCGGCCAGCCCCGGATCGATCCCGGTGGCGCGAAGGCCGAGGTAGGGGATCATGTCGCCGCCCAGGCGAGCGTTGACCTCGATCAGTTTCGGGCCAGCTTGGGTCAGCTTGACCTCGGTATGCGTAATTCCGTCGGTGAACCCGAGCGCGGTATGCGTGTCCTGCAGGTAGCGCAGTGCGTCCGGGTCGGTGAGCAGCGGGTCGGCCGCGTTGACCAGGTGACCGGTCTCCTCGAAGTACGGCGGGTAGCCGACCTCCTTGCGCGCCACGAACATGGGCCATACCCGCCCGCGGTGAACGGCGGAGTCGATGCTGACCTCTGGTCCGTCCAGGTACTCCTCGACCAGCACCCCGGCGTCGTAGCGCCATGCCCCGGGCACCGTGGTGTCCCGGGCGAAGGGGAACCGGGCGGTCAGCTCGGCTGGGCTGCCGACCAGCACGGTGCCGAGGCTGGCCGCCATGGCCCGCGGCTTGATCACCACCGGGTACCCGATGGCGGCCGCGGCGTCCAGGGCCGCCTCCGGGGTCGAGACCAGGACCGAGCGCGGCTGGGCCAGGCCGGCGGCGGCGAGCGCTTCGCGGGTGAGGTGCTTGTCACGGCAGCGCAGCGCCATCTGCGGGTCTCCGCCGGGCAGCCCGAGGGCGGCCGCCACCTTAGCGGCTTGCAGAACTCGGGCCTCGTCCCAGGTGAGCACCCCGCTCACGCGCCGATCCGCGGCGAGCGCGCGGGCCGCGGCGATCATCTCCGCGGCGTCGATCGTCTCGCCCATCTGCGTGAGCACGGTATAGCCGGTGAGGTAATCCTGCTCCCAGGTGGGCTCCGCGCCGAGCAGCAGGTGTATCCGGTATCGGGTGCTGATGGAAGCCAGGAGGTATTCGCGGTAGTTCCGGCTCCCGGTCCCGAGCACGAGCAACAGCGGACGCTGCTCGTCCGCGGGCGGCAGTGGCGCAGTGGCGCTTGATGTCATGGCCGGCTCAGCCCCAGTCGACCGCGCCCAGTTCGTCGCGGATCGGGAATATCTCGCGCTGGAACATCGAGTTGAGGACGATGGCGGCCCGCACCGGCAGCAGGGTGACGTTCGCATCGGTGAGGCCATGGGTCATTCGCGCGCGGTTCAGCGCGTAGATCTGGTGGCCGTTCATGCCCTTCCAGCGCACCGAGAAGTCGGGCTCCACCACCAGTTCGCCGTCCTCGGCCACTTCCACCCGCTCACGCAGCTCCGGGTCGAAGGGCACCGGCACGTTCTCCCGGCCGGTAGCGATCACCACGTACCTGGCCCGGTACACCTGGCTTTGTCCCGGAGTCCGGCACGTCAGTACGATCTCGTCGTCGTGCACCGCGCTGGCGACCACCTCCCGGCCGGGGTACAGGGTCACGGGGAACCGGTCGAGCACCAGCATGCGGTCGTAGTTGGCCTGGTAGAGCACGCGCATCGCGCCCGGGGTAAGGGCGTCACCCGTGGGGTTCAGCCGAGTGATCACCTGCCGCCGGACCGGCAGCGAGATCCGCTGCAGCGCCATCATGTGGGCGGGTCGGTACACGTCGTTGGCACATGGCGAGTCGTCTATCGTGTCGAACCAGAGCCGTCGGCCGAGCCATTTGACGTCAGTGAATCCGCGCTGGAGCAGCTTCATGGCCGCCTCAATGCCGGTCTGCCCGCCACCGACCACGGCGACCGGCGCATCCAGGTCAGCGGCCATGACTTCGAGGTTTCCTGTCAGTTCGTCGGCGATGAAAGCACGGTCGGCAGGCAGCCCGGCCAGCTCCGGCGGGATCACCGGGGCGGTACCCATCCCGATCACCAGGTGGTCGCACCTGGCCAGCTTCCGGCCCCCGGAGAACACCGTGAAACCGCCCTCGCCGAGCGAGATCTGGTCCACCTCCGTGTTGTAGAAGATGTTCGGCAGCTTGCCCGCCGCCCACGCCAGGTACCGCACGTACTCCAGCCGGGGAATCACGTCGAACTGGGAGTTGAGCAGGGCGAACATGCGGCCCGTGGTGACCAGGTAGTTGAGGAACGTCAATTCGTGGCGTGGATCGACCAGCGAGACCAGGTCCTTGAGCCACGACGTCTGCATCCGCACGCCCGGGTGCAGGAGCTGGTCATGCCAGGAAGGCCTAGGCTGGCGTTCGAACAGCGCGAACCGTTCGGTGGTGGCCGATCTGAACAGGGCCGCCAGGCTGAGGTTGGCTGGCCCGGCTCCGATCCCCACCGCATAGTAGGAGGGAATCTCGGATGCTGGCGTCTCGTCGTCGCTCATGACTGCCTTCCCTGCGTCCCGGCCGTTACAGGTACTTGCGCGAATTAGTCGCCGTCAGACGTCAGCCGTAGCTCCCGTCCGGTCAGCGCGGCGAGGGGCCACGGAACCGGCCCCGGCGTCGATGCCGCCAGCAGGCGGCGGACGGCCAATGAGAGCCGAGCCCGCGCAGCGGTGGCGCCCGTTCAGCGCGCTGGAGCTCAGCCTCCGCGCGGGCAGGCGGAAGCGTCGGCCCGTCCGTCACTGGGCAGCCTCTGCGGCCGGCTCGCCGGCGCCGTTGGCGCTAGGCATCCAGTACGCGCTGAAAACCAGTAGTTCTTCCCCGGCTGACCGGTTGTGGATGACGTGGGGCTCCTCGCTGCCCAGCAGGAAGGCCGAACCGGCCGTGACCTCGGTGATCTCTCCGCCCACCTCGACGGAGGCCGTGCCGGTGAGCACAATGGAGAGTTCGACTTCTGGATGACAGTCCTGCGAACTCGTTATGCCGGGCCGCATGCTGTACCACATTGCCTGGAATGGCAACGCATTCCCCAGAGAGTACTGTTCCCAGCGGGCGACATCGACCTGGCCCACAGCGTTCGACTCGGCGACACCGCACACAAAGTGGCGCATAATGACCTCCAGAGCGCGTGGCGCCGCAGACAGACAATTGGCATCCCGTCAGCTCGCCGATAGCCAAGCGGGAAAGTGAGCCACGACGACCACAAACCAGGACGCCTCACCGCAGGTCGCGGCCGGAGCCGGTTGAGTCGCAGGATCTGCTCCCAGTCTGCACGAATAAGACTTCTGGGCCAGGATATGTCGGTTTGGCTGGTTACGCCATAGTGCCGGCTGAGGCCCATTCGCGTCACGGCAGTGGCCATACGCACGCGTGCACGCAACGCCAGCCCTCCGCACGCCGCTCATAGGTGTCGAGGTACCGGCTGTAGCGGCCCGGCCGGGTAAAGCTCCGCGCCGATACAACCGCGGTATCACCGTCCACGTGGATGGCCACCTGGTCAATGTCCAGGTCCGGCGCCGGGCCGCCTTCCAGGTCCTCGATGTAGCGCCGACGGTCCCACACCTCCCCGGTGCGGCCATCGAGGTAGGAAAAAGAAGGCGAGAGGATCTGCCTGAGCATCTCCCACGATCCCTGGCGGCAGGACTCGATGAAGTGCAGATTCAGTTCCGTCAGTTCCTTGGTGTCATCCACGGCGGCTCCCAGATCGCACGGTGAACTACGTTGCCCGGCTGGGCGGCCGGATCGGACGCATCCCGGCCCGGGCGCAGACCATACCCACAATGCACGCTCCCGCGTACCACCACCAGATCGCCCGTCCCGCCACATTCCAGACCGCCACCCCGGCCGCCGGCCCGATCGCCGATCCCAGCGAGAACATCGCCTGCATGGCACCCAGGTAGCGCCCCTTGAGCTGACTGGGTGCGGCTAGCGCCGGGTAGGCGAACACGGTCGGCCCGGCCACGATCTCCGCGAGCGTCCAGATGAGGGTCCCCGTCACGAACATGGATACGCCCAGGGGTATGGAATAGATGGCCAAGCCCGAACCGAGCAGGGCGAAGCCGAGCATCACCACCACCCTGGGTGGCCATCGCTGGGTCAGCTTGGTCATCAGCAGCTCGCAGCCGACCACCACGCCGCCGTTCAGGGCGATCATCGCCGCGTACCAGATGGTGGCCAGCCCCGCGGCCCGCATCGCCAGCGGCAGCACCGACACGTACTGCAGGTAGACCACCGCATTGATCAGCACGGCGCTCAGGTATAGGACGTAGCGGCCATCGGCCAGGACGGCCAGGAAGCCTCGCCTGCCCTGGGCCTGGACCGGTGGCGCGGCCTCGGCCGCCGCCTGCCCCGGTCGCGCGGCCCCGGCCTCCGTGTGCCCCGGTCCCGCGGCCCCGGCCTCCGTGTGCCCCGGTCCCGCGGCCTCGGCCTCCGTGTCATCGTCGCCGTCAGCCTTCGATGGCGCGGCCACGGCGCGCCGCGGGAACGTCACTGCGGCGATGACGGCATAACTGAGTGCAGCCACCGCGTCGGACCAGAACAGCAGGTTGTAGGAGACGGAAATGAGCGCGGCCCCGATGAGCGGTCCCGCGATCGAGCCCGCGTTGAGGGCCATCCGGTACAGGGCCATGATCATTACTTGCCTGTGCCCGGGGGTGAGCTCGGAGAGCAGGGTCACAGCGGCGGGCCGGTACACGACCGTGATCGCCCCGAGCGCGGCCACGACCGCCAGCAGTGCCGGATAGTCGCGGACGTAGAGGACGCCGATCACGCCGACCGCCGAACCGACCATGCTGATCAGGATCGCCCGGCGCGGGCCTAGGCGGTCTGACAGTGATCCGCCCACGAGGACGCCGAGGACCGCGCCGGCGCCGTACGCACTCAACGCGATGCCAGCCTGGACCTCGGTGATGCCGCGGTTGGTCAGGAACAGGACCAGGAAGGTCTGGATGAAGGTGCCGAGCCTGTTGACGAAGATGCCGAGCAGCATCGCCTTCACGGGCAGCGGCGATTCCCTGAAGGTAATGAGGATGCCGGCGTCGTCGCGCGGCCCGGACTTGGCCCGGCGGTTGGCAGATCGCGTGGTCACCAGGCTCGCTCCCTCGCGGGATTCCGGGAAACCACGATCATTCCCTCCTGTGCCGTCGCCAGGCGCCGCATCCCATCATCGACGTCCCCGCGCCAGAATGCGAGGGCTCCGCGAATACGGTCTCGACACAACCAGGCCGGCGGCCATGCGGCCGGGCGGGCGCCCGGCGCCCGGCTGGGCTGGCGGCCGCAGCAGGGACCCGCGAGCCGCGCCCCGGCCGTACCGGGCCCCGCGGAACCGGGCGTGCGAATTAATTGCGAAAATCCGATCGGCTCCAGGCGGCCAGCTTCGTGAGGTAATTATCCGGCAAGGAAAGTGCCTGGTCATGGATAGGCACTTGACGTAGATCAGCTGCCATGTAAGCATTGTCATCGCGATCAGGTGTAATGGCATTTGGCGCGAGCCTGAAATGCAGCGAATGAGGCTCGTGCCGGCATCTTCCTAACCGTTTACCTGAGCGCATTTACTAATGGCCGGGAAAGGATGGCATCGGTAGCTGACCAAGACGCCCGGCTTCGCAGGATTCGACTTTCTGTAACCCGCTGTGCAGATTCTCGTGCATCAGCTACCTGGCATTCGTCGCCCCGCCCGCGGTACCGTTTCAGCACCGGCCTGGCGACCAGCCGGTGACGACGACCAAGACCGTAAGGCAACGAATCGGGCCCGTACATGCGGAACAGTGAGCTCACCGAGCTGTACCTGAGGGACGTGGCCGGGCGCGGGATGGCGCCGGGCGACCTGATCGACGTCGCGAGCCGGGAGATCGACCTGGGCGCGACCACCTACTTCGACCGGTGCATGACCCGTCCGGTGTTCCTCGGCGGCGCCGAGCGCGCCCAGCTCGCCACGGACCTGGAAAACCTGTTCAAGGCGCTGACGGCGCTGCCCGACCGGTTGTTCGGGGGTGATTTCGCCGCCTTCGCGCGGGCCGTGGGGCTGACCGAGGATCAGGTTACCGCCGCGCAGCGGGCCCGGACTCCGACGCCCACCCGGCTGGCCAGGGCCGATCTGTACCCTGAGCCCTCGGGCTTCCGGCTGATGGAACTCAACATGGGTAGCACCATAGGCGGGGGCGACAACGCCATGCTCAACCGGGCGATGCTCGCGCATCCGGCCCTCGCCGAGTTCGTCCACGCTCACTCGCTGTCGTACGTGGACACCATGGCGGAACAGGTGAACACCCTGATGGCCGACTGCGACATCAGCGCGAACGACGGAGCGCTGGTCGCCGCGGTCGACTGGCCCCCCGCGGTAGAGGAGTTCAGCGCCGTGCTGTGGACCAGCGCCGCAGAGGTGGCCAAGATGGGCATCGACCTGGTCCCGTGCCATCTGGGTCACCTGTCGATGCACGATCACCGGGTCTGGCTCGACGGCCGTCCGGTCGACGTCATCTACCGGATCTTCCTGATCGAGGACCTGCTGCACCCGGACGGGCCGAGGCTGATCGATCCGGTGCTGCGCGCGGTGGAGCGCGGCGAGGTGAAGATCTTCACGCCGGTGGACTCGGAAGTGTTCGGTTCCAAGGGCGCGCTCGCGATGCTGTCCGATGAGGCTAACCGCCACCTGTGCACCGCGGCCGAGCTGGCCAGCCTGGACCGGCTCCTGCCGTGGACCAGGATGGCGCGCTCCGGCCCGGTCACTGTCGACGGGGAGCGCGTAGACGTGCTGGAGTACGCGACCGCGCAGCGCGAGGACCTGATCCTCAAGCCCACGGCCATGCACGGCGGCCTCGGCGTGACGGCCGGCTGGCTGACCGACGCGCAGGCCTGGGACGAGCGGCTGCGGGCCAGCCTGGACGGCCCCTGGGTGCTGCAGCGGCGGGTGCGGCCGGTGCCCGAGCTGTTCCCTGGCGAGGGCGGCCTCGAACCGTGGGTGCTCACCTGGGGAGCCTTCCTGTGCGGGCGCGGCTACGGCGGGATGTGGGTCCGCGGCACGACCGACCCGGACACCGGCGGCATCAACATGCACTCCGGCGCCTCGGCCACCTGCTGCTTCCACGAGGAGGCTCCCGTCTCCCCGACGGCCGACGGCCGCTAGAGCCAGCGCGGACGGCGGGCGGCCATGCGGGTGTGTGTGGCGGGAGGCGGGCTCGCCGGATCCCTGCTGGCCTGGCGGCTCGCCCAGCAGCCCGGAGCCGAGGTCGACCTGATGACCGGGGCGCCCTCCGTGACGGACGCGACCGCGGCGTCCGGCGGCGCGGTGCGCGCCTATGATCGGCTCCCGTGGCAGCGGGAACTGGCGATCGCCAGCCTCACCGAACTCCTCGCGAGCCGGGTGCTGCAACGGTGGGCAGGCTATCGCGAGACGGGCTTTGCCTACCTGCGCGAACCCGGGGACGACCTGGCGGCTGAGCTGGCCGAGATCGAGCGAGCCCTGCCCGGATCGGCGGAGCTTACCTCGCCCGCCGAGGCGTTCTTGGCCGCAGACGGCCAGGCTGGCTGGGCCGGTACGGAGCCGGATGTGGTCGTGCGCGAGCGGCGGGCGGGCTATATCTCCCCGGCCGGGCTGAGGCAGGCGATCATCACCGATCTCGCGGCCAGGCCTGGCGCTCGGGTCCACCGGGCCGCGCTTGATGTCGCAGGAACTATGCGCGAGTATGACGCGGTGGTACTGGCGGCCGGGGCGTGGACACCGGGGCTGCTGCGCGCGCTCGGGCGGCCCGCCGGGGCGTATCGGACCAAATCCATCCAGTACGCCGTTTACGACGCCGGACCCTGGCGCCCGCCCGGGTTCTCGGACGAGCGGACCGGGCTGTACGGCCGGCCCACCGCCGATGGCGGGCTGCTCCTCGGGGTGCCGACCACCGAATGGGACGCCTCCCCGGGCGCCACCGCGGTGACCGGCTCCTGGCATGACCTGGCCGTGCGACTGGCGGCCACCTGCTTCCCCCTGCTGAAGCTCGGCCAGGCGCGGCGGCGGATCAGCGCCTCCGACTGCTACTGCGACCCGCCGGTGCTGACCCTGCGCGAGGTCGCAGGGCTCACCCCGCGCCTGTTCACCTTCACCGGCGGGTCGGGAGGCTGCGCCAAATCCGCGCTCGCCGCCAGCCAGCGCGCCGCGACCCAGCTTGAGGAGCTGTCCTGACGTGTCGTTGCGAGCGATCGACTTCCACGTGCACCTGCCGACCCCGGACTGGCTGGACGGCAGCATGGCCGGCTACGTCGAGGCGGCCGAGGCCTACTTCCGCTCCCCGGCCAGACGCGGAACGCTGGACGAGCTGGCGGCGCTTTACCGCGGGCTGCAGGCGCGGGCGGTCCTGCTGGCCTGGGACGCCGAGACCGCGACGGGACGCCCGCGGGTCCCGAACGAGACGGTGGCCGCCGCGTGCCGTGACTACCCCGACGTGTTCACCGCCCTGGGTTCTGTGGACCCCCATAAGGGCGAGGCCGCCGTGGCGGAGGTGGCGAACATCGCCGCCCTCGGTCTGCGCGGGGTGAAGTTCCACCCGTCGCTGCAGGCGTTCTCGCCCGACGACCCGCGGTACTGGCCGATCTTCGCGGCCTGCGAGCGGCACGGCCTGATCGCCTTGTTCCACACCGGGACCAGCGGGATCGGCGCGCGCCAGCCAGGCGGCCAGGGCATCAGGATCGACTACGCGCACCCGCTCAAGCTCGACCCGGTGGCCGCGGCGCATCCGGACCTCACCGTGGTCGCGGCGCACTTCGGCTGGCCCTGGCACCTGGACCTGATCGCCATCGCGCTGCACAAGACCAACGTCTACATCGACATCTCCGGCTGGTCGCCGCGCCGGATCCCGGCGGAGGTCATCCGCGAGCTGCGCGGCCGGCTGTCCGGGCAGTTCCTGTGGGGCAGCGACTTCCCGTTCTTCACGCCCGAGCGCTGCCTGTCCGAGCTCGCCGACCTCGACCTGCCGACCGAGGTCGCCCGCGCGGTCCTGCACGACAACGCCGCGCGGATCCTCAGCTGAGGTCGACCACGACCGGGGCGTGGTCCGACGGCGCGTGGCCCTTGCGGGCCTCGCGGTCCACGTACGCCCCGCGCACCCGGGCCACGACGGGCGGGCTGGCGTACACCAGGTCGATGCGCATCCCCATGTCCTTTCCGAACGCGCCGGCGCGGTAATCCCAGTACGTGAACGGGTGCGGTCCCTTCATCGGAGCCGGTACCACGTCCTGCAGGCCGAGCGCCCGCAGGTCCGCCAGCGCCTGCCGTTCGGGCGGCGTGACGTGCGTGGACCCGACGAACACCGCGGGGTCCCAGACGTCGGCGTCGGTCGGCGCCACGTTGAAGTCACCGCACGCCGCCAGCGCGGGTGAGGCGCTCAGCTCGGCCGCGAGCGCGGCGCGCAGCGCCGCGTACCACTCGAGCTTGTAGGCGTAGTGGGCCGAGTCCGGCGTGCGCCCGTTCGGCGCGTAAAGCGACCAGACCCGGATGCCGCCGCAGTCCGCGCCGACCGCCCTGGCCTCCGGCCGGCGCAGGCCCGGCTCGTCAAGCAGAAGCGACTCACCGGGCTCGCCCTCGTACCCGGGCTCGCCTGCAAAGCCCAGGCTGACCCGGTCCAGACCGACCCTGGACAGCAGGGCGACCCCGTTCCACCGGCCTTCGCCGTGCGCGGCCACCTCGTAGCCGAGCTCCTCGATCTCGGCCACGGGGAACGAGGCCGACGCGACCTTGATCTCCTGCAGGCCGACGATGTCGGGCTCGGTCTCGGCCAGCCACTGCAGCAGCCGCGGCAGCCGCGCCTTGACCGAATTGACGTTCCAGGTCGCCAACCGCACCTGACCGGGCTCCCTTCACCAGAACGTGAGCCGCTCCGGTTACCGCTCTGACAAATAATCGGGGAGGATTCGGGCTGGCGGGAGTTTTTGGTGTATCCGGGTGCACCAAATCCTCCCCGGAGCCCATTTCCTCCCCGGAAATCGCAACGGGTTGGAAGGATGGGGTCAGCGGGATCGGTGGGACACCGTTATTGCGCGCCTTCGCGGAAGCCTTCGATGAACCGGCGGAAGACTCCGCCCTCCCGGCTCAGCGCGGGCCCGGGCGGAGGCGCCTCGGGTCGTTCCCGCCCGACGGGTTCGGCGTAGTCGGCCCGCGCGATGGCGTCCACGATCTGAGCCTCGTCGAAAGACTGGGAGCCGGGGATCTCCGGGACGAAGCCGACCAGGTCCCCGTCCAGCAGGACCTCGGCCTCCAGGCCCGTCGTGCCCTCGGACCCCCAGACGGCCTCGCGCCCGCCGCCCGCGCGCACCTGCACCGCGTACGCGTCGACCCCTTGCTTCCTCAGGTGAGCATCGATGCCGCGGTCCCTCAGCGCGTCGACCACCCGCTGCGCACGGTTCTCGTCCATCTGCACAGGTTACCCAGCCTTCCGCACTGGCCACCCAGCCTTCACCCGCGGTTGGCCGGGCGCCGTCGTGACCCACGCTCCCGCGGGGGCTAAATTCTTCGCATAGAGGAACTTTTTCGCCGGGACGAGCGGGGCGGAGCATGACCGTGCTGACCAGGGAGCAGCTGCCGATACGGCTCACTCCCCTGGTAGGTCGCGAGAGCGAGCTCAACGAGATCGTGGCCGCCCTGGCCCGCAGCCGGCTGCTCACCCTCACCGGGCCCGGCGGTACCGGGAAGACCCGCCTGGCGCTGGCCACCGCCCGCGCCGCCAGCGCCGCGTTCGCGTCGGGCACCTGCTGGGTGGAACTAGCCCCGATCGAAGACGCCGGCATCGTCGCGCAGACGGTCGCCTCCAGGCTCGGCGTGCCTGATACTCCTGGGCAGGAGCCCATCGAGGCGGTGGCCGAGCACGTGGCCGACCATCCGGTGCTCGTCGTGCTCGACAACTGCGAGCATCTCGCCGAGGCCGCGGCCAGCCTGGCCGAATACCTGCTCGCCGCCTGCCCCGCCCTGGTCGTCCTGGCCACCAGCCGCGAGGCCCTCGGCGTGGACGGCGAGCTGAACTGGCACGTGCCGCCGCTGTCGCTGCCTGAGCCAGCGACGGCGCCGACCGCGGCGCTGCTCGCCGACTCCGACGCGGTCAAGCTCTTCGAGCAGCGGGCGCAGCTGGTCCGGCCTTCCTTCCGCGTCACCGACCAGAACGCGGGCGCGGTCTTGTCGATCTGCCAGCGGCTCGACGGGCTGCCGCTGGCGATCGAGCTGGCGGCGGCCAGGATGCGGGTCCTTTCTTCCGCGCAGCTCGCCGACCGGCTGGGCGACATCTTCGCGGTGCTGGTCGGCGGGGCGCGCTCCGCACCGCGCCGGCACCAGGCGCTGCGCGCGACGCTGGACTGGAGCCACGACATGCTCGACGGCGCCGAGCGGGCCGTCTTCCGCCGGCTGGCCGTGTTCTACGGCGGCTTCACGCTGGACGCGGCCGAACGGGTGGCCGCCGGGGGCGACATCCGCGCGGACGCGATGCTGGAGCTGCTGACCAGGCTGGCGGACAAGTCGCTGCTCCGGGTGGAGCATACCCGCGGCGACTCGCGCTACCATCTGCTGGTCACGATCCGCGATTACGCGCGGGACCGGCTCGCCGAGGCGGCGGAAACGGATCAGGCCCGGCGGGCTCACCTGGGTTACTACACCGACCTGGTCGAGGAGGCGGCGGCCAGGATCGAACGCGGCGAGGCCGGGCCCGGCGGCCTGGAGCTCGAGCTCGACCGTCTGGACACCGAGCTGCCGAACCTCCGCGGGGCGCTCGAGTTCGCGCAGGAATCCGGGGACGCGGTCGCGGCGCTGCGGATCGCGGGCCCGCTGGACCGCTACGCGTACCTGCGCGGCCGCTATCACGAGGTCAGGCAGTGGATGGACGCGGCGGTCACCTCCGCCCCCGACGCGCCCGCCGCGCTGCGGGCCCAGGCGCTGCTTGGCGGCGGCCGGCTGGCCTTGCTGCAGTGCGATTACGCCCCGGCGGTGCGCAGGTGCGAGGCCGCGCTGCGGCTGTTCCGCGAGCTTGACGACGCCAAGGGCGTCGCGGGCGCGCTGCAGGTCCTCGGCAGCGTATCCCGCGAACAGGGCCGGTACGCCAGGGCGATGGAGCTGCACGCGGAGAGCCTCGCCGTCGCCGAGGCCATGGGTGACCGGTGGGGGGTGGCCAGCGCGCACGGCTACCTTGCCTTCGCCTCCTGGCTGCAGCGCGATTTCGCCCGGGCCGCCGAGGAGGCCAGCATGGCGCTGGCCGCCTCCCGCGAACTCGGTGACATCGAAGGGGCCGCGTGGGCGCTGATCAGCCTGGGCACGGTCGCCCGCTACCAGGGCGAGGTCGAGCGGGCGGCCCTGCTGCTGACGGAAAGCCGTGCCCTGTCCGAGGGGATCGGCTTCCGCGAGGGCATCGCCTGGTCCGCGGAGCAGCTCGGGCTGCTCGCGGCCGTGGACGGCGACCCGGCCGCCATCACGCTGCTGCGCCGGAGCCTCGAGCTGCACACCGAACTGCGGGACCGCTGGCGCATGTCCAGCGTGCTCGAGGATCTCGCGGCCATCGCGCTCGCGCTGGGGAAGACCAGGCAGGCGGGCCGACTGCTCGGCGCCGCCGAGGCGATCAGGGAAGCGATCGGCACCGTGATCGCCCCGTGCGAGCGGCCCCAGCACCTGCAGACCCTCGCGGCGGTGCGGTCCGCGCTCGGCGAGGAGCAGTTCGCGGCGGCCCGGCAGCAGGGGCTGGTCGCCACCATGGACGAGCTGAGCCCCGACCTGCCCTCGCCGGACGACGCCGAACCAGTCGCACCGCCGCAGGCTGCACCGGCTCAGGCCGCACCCTCCCCGGCGGCAGCGGCACCGGTGCCAGCCACTCCGGCGGAGCAGGCCGACGGGCACGCCAGACCCGCCCCCGCGCGGGCCCGGGCGTCGCAGCAGACGGCCAAGAGCGGGGCCCCTACCGGACCGCTTCGCATCAGGACCCTGGGCGCCGCGGTCGTGGAGTTCGGCGATACCGCGCTGACCGCCGCGGACTGGGGCTACGCCAAGCCCCGTGAGCTGATGTTCCTGCTCGTGTCCTCGCCGCCGATGACCAAGGACCAGATCGCGGCCGCGCTGTGGCCGGATCTATCGCGCCAGCAGCTCGGCAACGCGCTGCACACCGCGCTGCGCGAGCTGCGCCGCGCGCTCGGCGACCCGGGCTGGGTGGTCTACGCGGACGGCCACTACCGGTTCGACCGCTCCCGGCCGCACGAATGCGACGTCACCACGTTCGAGGACGCGCTGACCGCCGCGCGCCGGGCCCGCCCGGCGCAGGCGGCCCTGCCCGACCTGCAGCGCGCCGTCGCGGCCTACGGCGGCGACTTCCTCGACGGCATGTCGGCGGGTGAATGGGCGCTGGTCCGCCGGGACGAGCTGCGCCGCGCGTTCGAGTCGGCCCTGCTCGCGACGGGCCGGCTCCAGGCGGCCGCCGGCCGGCACCAGGCCGCCGCGGCGGCCTTCCGCCGCGCGGTGGCGCACGAGCCGCTCAACGAGTCCGCGCACCGGGAGCTGATGAACAGCTGGGCGCGCCTGGGCGAGACCGCCCGCGCGGTCCGGCACTACGAGGAGCTGGTCACCCTGCTGCGCGACCAGGTTGGCGTGCCCCCCGCGGCCGAGACCACCGCGCTCTACCAGCGGCTGACCGCAGCCGGGTAGGCGGCAGGCCGCCCGCGGCCCGTCCCCCGGTGTTTCCCCCAGTGGTGCTCCGTTCCCCCCGTGCCGGTCTGCCAGACTCGGCGGACACGCAGCCAAGCCGGGAACGGAGGTGCCACAGGTGCCCGATCCGATCAAGCCGCCCGCCGCACGCCGGCCCGAGGAGGCTCTTGAGCTGGTCTGCGCCGCGCTCAGCGACGGAGACCTCGAGGCCGCGCTCGCCCAGTACGAGAGCACGGCCATGCTGGCCCACTGGCCGCGCCGCGCGGCCAGCTGCGACCGCGATCTCCGCGGCGCCCTGACCGACGTCATGGCGCTGCGCCTGCCGCTGTCCATCCGGATGGGAACCGTGCTGGAGACCGACGGACTGGCCCTGGTCGCCTGCGACAGGCACGTCGCCGGGACCGGCCCCGACGGCGAGCAGGTCACCCTGCGCGGGCGCGGCTGCGCCGTGGTCCGGCCGCAGCAGGACGGCGCCTGGCGGATCGCGGCGGACGCGTGGCAGCTGGGAACAGAGCTTCCCCCCGTGCCTCCAGAGATTCCCCCGGTAACCGGCGGTGATCCTGATGGCGGCGAGGGACAAGGCGGACAGCCTCACCACTAAAGCTCCCATGTCTGCCGGAAACGGGACACCATCATGAAGACTGCCAGCCGCTTCTCCCCGAGGATCACGTCCGGCCGCGTGATCATTGCGGCCGCCGCGACGGGGGCGCTCGCGCTGACGGCCGCGCTGGCCGTGGCGCACACCGCGAGCGCCAGCGCCAACACGGCGGACGGTTACCAGTTCAGCACCCATGACAACCACGGTGACGTGACGTTCAACCAGCTGCTCGGGATTAACAACGAGGGCGTGATCGCCGGCTACCTCGGGTCGGGGGCCAAGGGCCACCCGAACCAGGGCTACCAGCTGTTCGCGCCGTACGGCCAGGGCAATTACCAGAGCGAGAACTTCCCCGGCTCCAAGCAGACCCAGGTCACCGGGCTGAACGACAACGGCGTCACCGTCGGGTTCTGGTCGAACCAGAACAAGTCCAGCATGGTCAACGACAACTTCGGGTTCTACCAGGTCGGCGGCCGGTTCTACACCGTCAACTTCCCGACCACCAACAACGCCAACCCGCAGGTCGACCAGCTGCTCGGCGTGAACGACCACAACGTCGCGGTCGGGTTCTACGCGAACGCCCAGGGCAACAACCGCGGCTACACGTACAACATCAACACCCACACCTTCACCCGGGTGCTGGTCCCCGGCGCCCCGTCCGGCAAGGCCGGCCCGAGCCTGACCGCCGCCGCGATCAACGACAACGGCAACGTGGCCGGCTTCTACGCCAAGACCTCCTCGCTGACCGACGCCTTCATCCTGGAGAGCAACGGCAAGTTCATCACGCTGGCCGTGCCCGGCGCCACGATGACCCAGGCGTTCGGCATCAACGACCACGACGAGGTTGTCGGCGCCTACACCATCGGCTCCGGCAGCAGCGCCGTTACGCACGGCTTTACCTGGCGGCCCGGCCACGGCTTCACCACCGTGGACGACCCGCACGGCATGGGCGCCACCACCATCAACGGCGTGAACAACGCGGGCGACCTGGTCGGGTTCTACACCGACTCGGCCGGCAACACCGACGGTTTCCTCGCCACGCCTCGCGGCTGACCTAACCCCATCCCAGAGCCGGGGGCCCGACCGGGCCCCCGGCTCTGCGCCGTTCTGCTGGACCTGCCACGGACCGGGGCGGGCACCACCGCCCGTTCGGGATGACCGGGTTTTCTCTATAATCCGGCTGTGGCGGACGACGAAGTCGGAGGCTTCGACCACGGGGCCTTCGAACTCGGTACCGACGGGCCCCGGGTCATCCTGGTCGGGGTCGACGATTCCGTTACGTCCCTGCGGGCCGGCGCGTACGCGGCCGGGCTCGCGCGGCGGCAGGGCGCCCGCCTGGTCTGCGTGTACGTGGAGCAGCGCTCCTCGCTGTACGCCGCCACCGGCGCCGCCGGGGCGGGCGCGGTCGCGGCGCAGGGCCAGGCGCTGCGGGAGCTCGGGGAGGATCTGCGGCGCCGGGCCGAGGAGGAGACCGAACGGCTGGGCGTGCCCCTGGAGTTCATCATCGCGCACGGCGACCCGTACCACGAGCTGCGGCGGGTCGCCGACCAGGTCCGCGCAGAAGCCGTGATCGTCGGCGCGTCCGCCAAGGCCGGGCACCGGTGGATCGGGTCGCTCGCGGTCCGGCTGGTCAAGGCCGGGCGGTGGCCGGTTACCGTCGTTCCCTGAGGTCCGCGAGCAGGAGGGGCAAAGCATGGGCGTGGCGGTGGTCACCGGAGCCGGATCCGGGCTGGGCCGGGGCATCGCCGGGGCGCTGCTCGGCGCGGGCTGGCAGGTCGCCCTGGCCGGGCGGCGGGCCGACGCGCTCCGCGAGACCGCGCTTTCCTCGGGCGGGCCGCCGGAGCAGGCGCTGGTCGTCCCGGCCGACGTGACCTCGGCGGTGTCGGTGGAGGCGCTGTTCGGGGCCGTGCGTGATCGCTGGGGGCGCCTGGACCTGCTGGTCAACAACGCCGGGGTGTTCGGTCCAGGCGGCGCGGTCGACGAGATCGACCCAGCCGACTGGCAGCGCGTGCTCGACACCAACCTGACCGGCGCGTTCCTGTGCGCGGCGCACGCGGTGCGCCTGATGAAGGCGCAGACCCCGCGCGGGGGGCGGATCATCAACAACGGCTCCATCTCGGCGCACTCGCCGCGGCCGGCCAGCGTGGCCTACACCGCGACCAAGCACGCGATGACCGGGCTGACCAAGTCCATCTCGCTGGACGGGCGGGCGTTCGGCATCGCGTGCGGGCAGATCGACATCGGCAACGCCGCGACCGAACTGACCGAGCGCTTCAGCCGGGGGGTCCCGCAGGCCAACGGGACCATCGCCGCCGAGCCCGTCTTCGACGCGCGGTACGTGGCCGAGGCGGTGCTGTACATGGCGTCCCTGCCGCTCGACGCGAACGTCCAGTTCCTCACGATTACCGCCACCACGATGCCGTTCATCGGCCGGGGCTGAGCCTGTCCGGCCGGCTGGGGGGTTGACCAGCGCCGATTGCGGGCAGTAATGCTGTCCCGGGATTAGCGTTACGGAGCGCGTTGGAGGCGCTGGCATGGTGGCATCGCCGGTTCTGCAGGTCCGTTATCCCGACGGCCGGGTCGGCCTGGCCAGCACCGACGAGATCGCCGGGAGCAGGTACGCGAACGGCGACCTGGCGCCGCTGCCGATCGCCCGGCGCACGTGGACCACGTACAACTACGCGGCGCTGTGGGTCGGGATGTCGCACAACATCCCGACCTACCTGCTGGCCTCGGGCCTGATCGCGCTCGGGATGAACTGGGTGCAGGCCCTGGTCACGATCGCGCTCGGCAACCTGATCGTGCTCGTGCCCATGCTGCTGAACAGCCACGCCGGGACCAAGTACGGCATCCCGTTCCCGGTGTTCGCGCGCGCGCCGTTCGGCCTGCGCGGCGCCAACCTGCCCGCCCTCTTGCGCGCGCTGATCGCCTGCTGCTGGTTCGGCATCCAGACCTGGATCGGCGGCGAGGGGTTCTACACGCTGGTCGGCGCGGTCGCCGGGCACGGCTGGACCGCCGCGGCACCGGCGTTCGGCGGGTACCCCTGGACCCAGTGGCTGTCGTTCGCGCTGTTCTGGGTGCTGGAGATGGTGATCGTCGTGCGCGGGATGGACACGCTGCGCCGCTTCGAGAACTGGGCCGCCCCGGTCGTGATCGTGGCGGCGGTCGCGCTGCTCGCCTACATGGTGACCAAGGCGCACGGCTTCGGCGCGGTGCTGTCCGAGCCGGCCAAGCTGGGCTGGGGCCACCGCTTCTGGCCGGTGTTCTTCCCTTCGCTGATGGGGATGATCGCGTTCTGGTCGACGCTGTCGCTCAACATGCCGGACTTCACCAGGTTCGGGCGCGGCCAGCGCCAGCAGGCGGTGGGTCAGGTGCTCGGCCTGCCCACCACGATGACGTTCTTCTCCCTGCTCGCGGTGCTCATCACCGCGGCGTCGCAGAAGGTCTACGGCGCCCCGATCTGGGATCCGATCCAGCTGACCGGGAAATTCCACAATCCGGTGGTGGTCGCGTTCGCGCTGTTCAGCATCCTGGTGGCTACCTTGTCGGTCAACGTGGCGGCCAACACCGTCAGCCCGTCGTACGACTTCTCCAATGCGGCCCCGAGGGTGATCAGCTTCCGCACCGGCGGCTTGATCACCGGGGTCGTCGGGATCGCCATCCAGCCGTGGCGGCTGCTGGCCAACCCGCACGTGTACATCTACGTCTGGCTGGGCTTTTACGGCGGGCTGCTGGGCGCCGTGGCGGGCGTCCTGATCGCGGACTACTGGCTCGCGCGCCACACCGAGCTGCGCCTGGCCGACCTGTACCGGCCGGGCGGGGCCTACTGGTACGCCGGCGGGGTCAACTGGCGGGCGGTGGCCGCGTTCGGGGCGGGCGCGCTGCTGGCGGTCGGCGGGGCCTGGTCGGCACCGGGTACCGGGCCGTTCCCGGCGGACGGGCTGATCCCCGCGCTGAAGCCGCTGTACGACTACAACTGGGTGGTCGGGTTCGCGGCGGCCCTGATCCTCTACTACGGGCTGACCACGCTCCGGCCGCGCCGGCCTGCGGCCAGCTCCGCGTCGGTGCCCGGACCGCGTGCAGAAACCGCAGATTTACCGCCAGGCTGACCTTGGCACCGGCGTGCGGGCCGGAGCATGCTTGCGGATGAGGCCGTCCCGGCTCGGATCTGCCCGCCCGACGCGACTGGAAGGGTGCCATGACGAATCTCAGTTCCCTGCTCGAGCAGGCCGCCGCCGATCACCCCGACCGCACCGCGCTGCGGCTGGACGACCTGACGCTGACCTACGCCGAGCTGCACGAGGCCGCGGGGCGGATGAGCGCGCTGCTCGCCTCGTTCGGCGTCGAGCCGGGGGACCGGGTCGGGCTCATGCTGCCGAACGTCCCGGCGTTCCCGATCGCCTTCTACGGCGCGCTGGCCGCCGGCGCCATCGTGGTGCCGATGAACCCGCTGCTCAAGGAGCGCGAGGTCGCGTACTACCTCGGTGACTCCGGCGCCAAGGCGGTGATCGCGTGGCACCCGGCGGCCGGGGAGGCCGCCAAGGGCGCCGCCGACGCCGGGGCGCAGATGATCGCCGCGGAAACCCCCGACCTGGCCGGCCTGCTCGACGGCGTGACCGCCGCGGACGGGGCGTCTGGCCGGGGCGGCGATGACGACGCGGTCATCCTGTACACC
This sequence comes from uncultured Actinomycetes bacterium, assembly GCA_963789225.1. Taxonomy (GTDB): domain Bacteria; phylum Actinomycetota; class Actinomycetes; order Streptosporangiales; family Streptosporangiaceae; genus Palsa-504. The sequence goes on along the minus strand of CAWBKD010000022.1, from coordinate 307,633 downwards.
TCGGGGACCACGGGCCGGCCCAAGGGCGCCGAGCTCACCCACGACGGGCTGGTCCGCAACGCCACCCTCACCTCGCGGACCCTGATCAAGAACCATCCCGACGACGTGATGATGGGGTGCCTGCCGCTGTTCCACGTGTTCGGCCTGACCTGCGGGCTGAACGGCACGGTGGCGGCGGCGGGCACGCTGACGCTGCTGCCCAGGTTCGACCCGGCCAAGGCGCTGGACATCATGCAGCGGGACAGGGTGACGATCTTCGAGGGCGTGCCGACCATGTACGCCGCCATCCTGCACCACCCGGAGGCGGACCCGGCGAAGGCCGCGACGCTGCGCGTCTGCGTCTCTGGCGGGGCCGCGCTGCCGGTGGAGATCCTGCGCGGCTTCGAGGAGATGTTCGGCTGCATCATCCTGGAGGGCTACGGGCTGTCGGAGACCTCGCCGGTCGCTTCATTCAACCACCCGGACAGGGAGCGCAAGCCCGGCTCGATCGGCACCCCGGTCGAGGGCGTCGAGATGCGGCTCATCGACGACGACTTCCGGACCGTGCCGGACGGCGAGATCGGCGAGATCGCCATCCGCGGTCACAACGTGATGAAGGGCTACTGGAACAAGCCCGAGGCCACGGCGGAGGCGATCAGGGACGGCTGGTTCCGCACCGGTGATATGGCCAGGACCGACTCCGACGGCTACTACTACATCGTCGACCGCAAGAAGGACCTGATCATCCGGGGCGGCTACAACGTGTACCCGCGGGAGATCGAGGAGGTCCTGCACGAGCACCCGGCGGTCGCCGAGGTGGCCGTGATCGGGATCCCGCACCCGGAGCTGGGCGAGGAGGTCGGCGCCGCCGTGGCGCTCAAGCCGGGGGCCAGCGCGACACCGGAGGAGCTGCGGGCGTTCGCCAAGGACCGGGTGGCCGCGTACAAGTACCCGCGGCACGTCTGGCTGGTGGACGCCCTGCCCAAGGGCCCGACCGGGAAGATCCTGCGCCGCGAGGTGCAGCCGCCCGAGGAGGCCGGGTGACCGCCGGTTCGGAGCCCGGCGCGGAACAGGCCTGGGCGGAGGAGGCGGTCGAGGCCGCGGGCGGGCTCGACCTGCTGCTGTCCGACGCCGCGCTCGGCGTGCTGCGCCGGTTCCGGCCGGACAGCTCGATGCTGCGGCTGGCCGCGGAGCTCGTCCGCCACCCCGAACTGGTCGCCGGGCAGGCGGTGCAGCTGGGCACCGAACTCGGCCGGATCGCGGCCGGGCGGTCCGAGGTCGAGGCCGACCCGCGCGATCGCCGCTTCTCCGACGCGGCCTGGAAGGACAACCCCTTCCTGCGCCGCACCGTCCAGGCTTACCTGGCCGCGGGCAAGTCCGCCGAGGACCTGGTGGCCGGCGCCGGGCTCGGCTGGCGCGACGACACGCGGATGAGGTTCCTGCTCACCAACCTGATCGCCGCCGCCGCGCCGAGCAACAATCCCCTGCTCAGCCCCGCCGGCTGGAAGGCGTTCATCGACACCGGTGGCGTCAACGTGGTCCGCGGCCTACGCGCCCTCGCCTCCGACCTGGCCATCTCGCCGCGCGTGCCGTCGATGGTGCCCCCCGACGCGTTCGAGGTGGGCAAGGACCTGGCCGTCACACCAGGCGCCGTCGTCCACGCGGCCGAGCAGTTCGAGCTCATCCAGTACACGCCGACTACCGAGATGGTCCACCGCCACCCGCTGCTGATCGTGCCGCCGATGATCAACAAGTATTACATCGTCGACCTGGCCCCCGGGCGGAGCATGGTCGAGTACCTGACCGCACAGGGCCACCAGGTGTTCGTCATGTCGTGGCGCAACCCCGACGCCCGGCACCGGGACTGGAACCTGGACACCTACGGCGGCGCGCTGGTGCAGGCGATGGCGGCGGTGCGGGAGATCACCCGGTCGGCCAAGGTGAACGTCTGCGCGCTGTGCTCGGGCGGGATCATGACGTCCATGGTGGCCGCGCACCTGGCGGTGACCGGGCAGCTCGATCAGCTGGCCACCCTGTGCCTGGGCGTGGCCGTGCTCGACCAGACGCAGGCGGGCACCGCCGGGGCGATGATCGACGAGACGACCGCCGCCGCGGCGATGGCGACCTCCAGCGCGCGCGGGTACCTGGACGGGCGGGCCCTGGCCGAGGTGTTCGCCTGGCTGCGGCCCGACGACCTGATCTGGAACTACTGGGTCAACAACTACCTGCAGGGCAAGCCGCCGCCCGCCTTCGACATCCTGTACTGGAACGCCGACGTCACCCGGCTGCCCGCCGGGCTGCACCACGACTTCATCAAGCTGGGCCTGGCCAACGCGCTGACCAAGGCGGACGAGGCGACGATGCTCGGCTCGCCGGTCGATGAGTCCAAGGTCGACGTGGACGCCTACCTGATCGCCGGGATCACCGATCACCTGTGCCCGTGGCAGTCGTGCTACCGGACCACGCAGATGCTCGGCGGCCAGGTCAAGTTCGTCCTGTCCACCAGCGGGCACATCGCCGCCATGGTCAACCCGCCGACCAACAAGAAGGCGTCCTTCCAGACCGCGCCCGCCAATCCGGCCGACCCGCGCGAGTTTCTCGCCGCGGCGCAGACGGTGCCGGGAAGCTGGTGGCCGGATTACTCGGCCTGGCTGGCCGAGCGGGGCGGCGGGGAGAAGAAGAGCCCGCGCACGCTCGGCAGCAAGGCCCACCCGGTCCTGACCGCCGCGCCTGGCACCTATGTTCACGACCGCTGAGGTACGCAGCGTCGCCGTCGGCGGCAGGCAACTGCGGGTGGCGGTGCGGCGGGGCCGGCGCGGCCTGAAGCTGACCGCTCCCCCGCGCCGGGTCCCGTTGCTGCTCATCAACGGCATCGGCGCCAGCCTGGAGCTGCTCGAGCCGTTCGTCCGTGAGCTCGACCCCGCCGTCGACGTGATCAGGTTCGACCCGCCCGGCGTGGGCGGCTCCCCGCCGCCCGGCAGCCCCTACCGCTTCACCGGGCTGTGCGCGCTGGTCGCGAGCGTGCTGACCGAGCTCGGCTACGGGCAGGTCGACGTCCTGGGCATCTCGTGGGGCGGTGCCGTCGCGCAGCACTTCGCGGCGTTCCAGCGGTCCCGGTGCCGCCGTCTGGTCCTGGTCGCCACGGCCACCGGCGCGCTGATGGTGCCCGCCAGGCCCTCGGTGCTCGCCAACCTGGTGACCCCCCGGCGCTACCTGGACCGCGGCTACCTCGAGCGGGTGGCCGGGAACCTGTACGGCGGATCGGCGCGGGACAATCCGGAGCAGATCACGGCGGCGATGAACAACGGCAACCGGGTGGGGCCGTCGCGCGGCTACCTGTACCAGCTCGCCGCCGGGGCGGGCTGGACCAGCGTGCCGTTCCTGCCGCTGGTCCGCCAGCCGACGCTCATCATCGCGGGAGACGACGACCCGATCATCCCGCTGGCCAACGCCCGGCTGATGAACAGGCTCATTCCGAACTCGCGGCTGCACGTCTACCACGGCGGTCACCTCGGCCTGGTGACCGAGGCGAAACAGCTCGCGCCGGTGGTGGACGGCTTCCTGGCCGCACCGTTACAAGGGGAGAACACCGATGACAAGCGCCGCTCGGACCGCCGTCACGGACGCCGACTTCTACCTGATCGAGCACATGCTCGAACCGGAGGGCCGCGCGCTCCTGCTCCGGGTCAGGGAGTTCATGGAGAAGTCGGTCCAGCCGGTCATCAACCACTACTGGACCAAGGAGGAGTTCCCGTTCGACGTGGTGTCGGGCCTGCGCCGCCTCGGCATCGCGGGCCTGAACTACTCGGGGTTCGGCTGCCCGGGCCGCGACTGCCTGCTGGACGGGATGATCGCGATGGAGCTGGCCAGGGTGGACCCGTCGATCGCGACGTTCTTCGGCGTGCACAGCGGCCTGGCCATGGGGTCCATCTACCTGTGCGGGTCGCAGGAGCAGAAAGAACGCTGGCTGCCACCGATGGCACGGCTGGAGAAGATCGGCGCGTTCGGGCTGACCGAGCCCGAGGTCGGCTCGGGGGCCGCGGGCGGGCTGACCACCACGGCCCGGCGGGACGGCGGTGAATGGGTACTCGACGGGCAGAAGAAGTGGATCGGCAACGCGACGTTCGCCGACTACGTGGTGATCTGGGCGCGCTCGCTGGAGGACGGGCAGGTCAAGGGGTTCGTCGTGGAGAAGGGCACACCAGGCTTCGCCCCGTCGAAGATGCGCGACAAGATCGCGCTGCGGGTGGTCCAGAACGCGTACATCACGCTGGACGGGGTCCGGGTTCCCGAGGAGAACCGGCTGCAGAACGCGAACACCTTCCGCGATACCGCGGCGGTACTGCGGATGACCAGGGCGGGGGTGGCCTGGATGGCCACCGGGTGCGGCCGCGGCGCGTACGAGCACGCGCTGGCCTACGCCCGCCAGCGGCAGCAGTTCGGCCGGCCGATCGCGGGGTTCCAGCTGGTGCAGGACCTGCTGGTGCGGATGCTGGCCAACGTCACGTCGTCCGCCTGCCTGTGCGCGCGGCTGGCGGCGCTGCAACAGGCCGACCTGGCCGAGGATCACCATTCCGCGCTGGCCAAGGCGTTCTGCACGGTCCGGATGCGGGAGGCGACCGGCTGGGCGCGTGAGCTACTCGGCGGGAACGGGATCCTGCTGGAGAACAACGTGGGCCGGTTCGTGGCCGACTCCGAGGCGATCTACTCCTACGAGGGCACCCGGGAGATCAACACGCTGATCGTCGGGCGCGCGATCACCGGGACCAGCGCGTTCGTGTAAGCGTGCCCCGGGCTCCGGTGTGTTCTCGTAGCGGCCCTTGACCCGGTCTCCGGCCGGGTCGAACGGGGGGCGCAGGTCGACCGTCGCCGCATGCAGCGTGCCGCCCACGTTGACCTGGTACTCCCCCGCCCGCACGACGTCGGGGGTAAGCACGCCGCCGTCGGGATGGCGGACGTACGCCAGGCCCACGCAGGCACCGAGGGCCTCTCCCCAGGCGCCCGAGGTCACCTGGCCGACGGCGACGCCGTCCCGCAGCACCGACTCGCCGCCCCAGATCATGGTGCCCGGGTCTGCGGATGCGTCCAGGACCAGGGAGACCAGCCTGCGTCGTGGCCCTTCGGCGCGGGTCTTCTCGACGGCCTCGCGCCCGAGGAACGGGATGCTGCTCTTCAGCTTGCACGCGAACAGCAGCCCGGCCTCGACCGGGTTATAGTCCGGCGTCAGCTCGCGGCCGAACGCCCGGTACGCCTTCTCCAGGCGCATGGACTCGATCGCGTAGTAGCCGGCGTTGGCCAGGCCGAACTCGGCCCCCGCCGCCACCAGGTCCTCGTACGCCCCGACGGCGAACTCGGCAGGCACGTACAGCTCCCAGCCGAGCTCGCCCACGTAGGTGATCCTGGTCGCGCGGACCGTGGCGTAGCCGAGGTCGATCTCGCGGCTGGCCCCGAAACCGAACGCCTCGTCGCCGAAATCAGCGCGGGACAGGCGCGACAGGAGCGCCCGCGAGGCCGGCCCCATGACGCCGTAGACGGCGTAGGCCGAGGTGACGTCGACCAGCGCGGCGCGGCGGTCGGCGGGAATCTGCCTGGTGATGTGGTCCTGGTCGCGTTCGGTCGTCGCCGCGCTGCTGACCAGCAGGAACTCGTGTGCCGAGAGCCTGGTCACCGTGATGTCGGCCTCGTATGTGCCGCGGGCGTTGAGCATCCCGGTATAGACCACCCGGCCCGGGGGGACGCCGACGTCGGCCGTGCACAGCCACTGCAGGACCTGTTCGGCGTCCGGGCCGACCATCAGGTACTTGGAGAAACTGGTCTGGTCGAACAGGGCCACCCGGGTCCTGGCCGCGCGCTGCTCGGCCGAGGACCAGGGCTGCCAGTTCTGCTGTCCCCAGGCGTACTCGATGACCGGGCGCTCGCCCTCGGGGGCGAAGACGTTCGCGCGCTCCCAGCCCATCTTGCTGCCGAAGCAGGCGTTGGCCTGCTTGAGCAGGTGATACGCCGGGGAACGGCGGAACGGCCTGGCGGTGTCCAGCTCGCGGTTCGGCCACGGGATCGCGTAGTGCAGGCCGAGGACCTCGCTGACCCGGTCGTGCAGCCACTGGTTGTTCCCGTTGAAGGCGGCGAAGCGGCGGATGTCGACCGCGGACAGGTCCAGGCTCGGCTCCCCCTCGACGATCCACTCGGCCAGCGCCCGCCCGGCGCCGCCCGCGGACGCGATCCCGACCGAGTTGAAGCCGGCGCCGACGAAGAAGTTCCGCAATTCCGGCGCCTCGCCGAGGATGAACTGGTTGTCCGGGGTGAAGCTCTCCGGGCCGTTGTAGAACATCTTGATCCCGGTCTCGCCCAGGACCGGGATCCGGTGGATCGCGCTGCTCATGAGGATCTCGAAGTGATCCCAGTCCTCCCCGAGCAGCTGGAACTCGAACGGGTACGGCAGCGCGTCGGGCGCGACCCACGGCTTGGCCTTCGGCTCGAAACCGCCGACGAGCAGCCCGCCCACCTCTTCCTTGATGTAGGTATAGCCGTCGGGGTCGCGCAGGATCGGCAGGTCCCGGTTTACCCCGTCGATCTGCTCGGTCACCACGTAGAAGTGCTCGGCCGAGTGCAGCGGCACGGTCACCCCGCACATCGCGCCGACCTGCTTGGCCCACTGGCCTGCGCAGTTGACCACCACCTCGGCCTCGACGTCGCCCTCCGGCGTGCGGACCCCGGTGACGGCGCCGTCCCGGCGCAGGATGCCGATCACGCGCGTCCGCTCACGCACCGTGACGCCCCGGTCGCGGGCCCCCCGCGCCAGCGCGGCGGTCAGGTCCGTCGGATTCGCCCGCCCGTCCCCGGGCAGCCAGATCGCCCCGGCCAGGTCGTCGACCTGCATGACCGGCCAGAGCTCGGCGGCCCGCCGCGGGCTGATCAGCTCGCACTCGAGCTGGTAGGCCTCGGCGGTGGCGGCCGTCCTGCGCAGCTGCACCATGCGGTCCCTGCTCCGGGCCACGGTGACCCCGCCGCACCGCCGGAAGCCGGCCGACAGGCCCGTCTCGCGCTCGAGCCGCTCGTACAGCTCGGCCGAGTACTGCACCAGCCGGGTGCCGTTCTCCGACGCGCGCAACTGGCCCACCAGGCCCGCCGCGTGCCAGGTGGTCCCGCAGGAGAGCTGTCCCTGCTCGAGGAGCAGCACGTCGGTCCAGCCCATCGCGGCCAGGTGATAGGCGACGCTGGCGCCGATCACGCCCCCGCCGATGATCACGACCTGGGCGCGCGCGGGCAGCCCGGACGTTCTCGGAGCCTCAGTCATCGACCTGGACTTCCTCGAGCAGGCCAGCGAAATCGCCGGCCGTGAACCCGGCGACCGCGCCCTCGAACCGTTCCATGGCCCAGCCCCAGAAGTCGTAGTCGATCGGGCTCGCGCCGTTCTGGATCGCGCCCCACAGGGTCCACCCGTACATGCTCACCAGGGCGAACAGCCGGGCGCGGGCGATCCTGCTGCGCCGGACCCGGCCGTAGTAGGCGGTGACCAGGTCGGCCAGCGCCCGGTCGGAGAGGTGCGACTCGGCCCCGATGTTGCCGAGCTCGAAGCACGCGTCGTTGTTACCGGACAGCTCATAGTCGATCAGCCAGATCCGGTCCCCGTCGTCGATGAAGTTCGCGGCCAGCAGGTCGTTGTTGCACGGGACGGTCCCCTCGGCTCGGACGGCGAGCGCCTTCTCCGCTGCGCTCAACTGCGGCAGCAGGTCGTCGTACCCGGCCGGGATCCGGAAACCGCGGGACTTGGTCACCGACAGGTACCGCCGCTGGATGTCGAACATGTCGAAGTCGTTGACGAAGCGCCCGCCCGAGTGCAGGCGGCGGCACGCCTGCGCGATGCGCGGGATGTTGCCTGGGCGGGCCACGTCCGCCGGGCCGAACGTCCGGCCCTCGAGGTAGCCGACCACCAGCATGCGGTCCTGGGGGCGGTACTCGACGACCGGCGCCCCGGCGCCTGCGGCGGCCGCGATCACCGAGTTCTGGTACTCGCAATCACGGTCGATGGAGAGCAGCTCACTGCCGCCCGACGACAGGCGCGCGACGAAGGCACCGTCGGGCGTGACCACCTTGTAGTTGCGGTTGGTCAGCCCGCCGGGCAACTCGTGGACCGAACGCGGCCTGCGGGCCAGGCTGTTCGTCTGATCGAAGAGAGCGTCGAGGTCCGAGGCAATCCCTCCCGGTCCCTAGGCGGTCGCTAAGGTCTAGACCGTAAGCGCCACGGTACCGCCAACCTGCGGAAAGGGTCTAGACAGTTACGGCTACTCCCCGTACATTTAGCGCTCAACGGCGGTCCCGTCGGATACCAGGGAGGCCACTGATATGAGCACAGGCACCCAGACTTCCGGCGGGCACGATCGGGACACCGCCGACCTGGCCGGCTTCGGCTACAAGCAGGAGCTCAGGCGCTCGCTCGGGCTGTTCAGCTCGTTCGCGGTCGCGTTCAGCTATATCTCGCCGTCGACCGGCATCTTCACCCTGTTCGCGCTCGGCCTGACCACCCTCGGCGGGGTGTTCATCTGGACCTGGCCGGTGGTGGCGCTCGGCCAGTTCATCGTGGCGCTGAACTTCGCCGAGATCTCCAGCCACTACCCCGTGGCCGGCTCGGTCTTCCAGTGGACCAAGTACCTGGCGAACCGGAGCTATTCCTGGTTCACCGGCTGGATTTACCTGTTCGCCGGCATCATCACCGTGACCGCGGTCGTCGCCACCTTGCCGCTGGCGCTGATCCCCGCGATCTACGGGCTCGGCTGGCACCTGAACGCGGCGAGCCTGAACGACCAGCTGATCGTGGCGCTGATCACGCTGGTCGTCATCACCATCCTGAACATCTTCGGCGTCAAGCTGGTCTCGATCATCAACAACACCGGGGTGGTGTTCGAGATCCTCGGCATGTTCGTGTTCGCGCTGATCCTGATGGCGTTCCACAACCACCAGGGCTTCCACGTGGTGACGAACAGCGCGGGCTTCCACGTCAACGGGAGCTCGTTCCTGGCCGCGATGTTCATGAGCCTGTTCGTCATCTACGGCTTTGACACCGCCTCGACGCTGTCCGAGGAGACCAAGGACCCGCGCCGGGCCGCGCCGAAGGCGGTGCTGTACTCGGTGGTCGGCGCGTTCATCATCGGCGGCGTGTTCCTGCTCGGCACGCTGGTGGCCATCCCGAACCTGGGCACCGCGGTCAAGGCCGGGTGGGGGCCGGCCCAGATCATCGAGGCCAACTTCCCCTCCGCGTTCGCGACCCTGTACCTGTTCGTGGTCTCCGCGGCGATCTTCGTCTGCTGCCTGTCGATCCTGGCCGCGACGATCCGGCTGTGCTTCGGCATGTCGCGGGACAACCAGCTGCCTGGGTCCAAGTACCTGTCGCGGGTGTCGCCCACCCTGCACACCCCGGTGTGGAGCTGCATCGCGGTCGCGGCGATCTCCGCCATCCCGTTCTACCAGTACTCAGGCGCCGGGATCATCGCCATCGCCGCCACCGGCATGATCTACCTGAGCTACTTCCTGGGCAACATCGTGATCATGGCCGCGCGGGCCCGCGGCTGGCCGAAGACGAGCGCCCCGTTCAGGCTGGGCCGCTGGGGCCTGCTGGTCAACATCGTCGCCCTGATCTACGGCGGGGCCATGATCATCAACTTCGCCTGGCCGCGGGCGGCCAGCAACCCCAAGCCCAACCAGACCGCCGGGCTGCTCAAGCTGGGCTTCCTGGACGGAGTCCCGATCCTGTGGACCGTGGTGATCTTCATCGCGCTGGTCGGGGCCATTTACTACCTGATCGTCGGGCGGAGGAAGACGTTCGCGCCGGTCACGGCGCCGTCATGGAGCGACCCGGTCGGGCAGCCGGCCGGTGATAGCGGAGCCGCGGCCTAGCCCGACGTCCCTGCGTTACGGCAGCGGGCCGGGGTCGTTAGGGAAGGATCAGCATGGCGCCACAGCCGGGGACCGGGCGCCGCCGCGCCCGCCCCGCGCTGCGGACCGGCACGAGGAAGGCGCCGGAGCTCGTGCGCGGGCCGGGGACCACGGTGCACGGGCAGATCGAGGACTGGCTGGCCGGCGAGATCGCCGTCGGCGCGTTGCGGGCCGGTGACCGGCTGCCCGCCGAGCACGACCTGGCCGCCTGGTTCGGCGTCAGCCGGATGACGCTGCGGCACGCGCTGGCCGAGCTGGCCGCGCGCGGCCTGGTGGTTCGCACGACCGGGCGGCAGGGCGGGACCTACGTCGCCGCGCCCAAGCTGGAGCAGGACCTCACCACCCTGGCCGGGTTCTCCGAGCAGCTGCGCAGGCACGGGATGGTGGCCAGCGCCCGGGTGCTGTCCGCGCGCCCGCGCCCGGCCGGCCCGGCTGCGGGAGCCGCCCTGCAGATCGGCGAGGCCGAGCAGGTCTACGAGGTCCGACGGATCCGGCTGGCCGACGGCCGGCCGATCGTCCTCGAGCGCTCCCTGTTCCCCGCGGCCCGGTTCCCCGGCATGCTGGACCTCCGGCTGGACGGCTCGCTCTACGAGCTGCTCGACGTCACGTACGGGCTGCGGCCGTACCGGGCCAGGGAGAGCCTGGAACCGGTCACCGCCGGGGTCCGCGAGGCCGAGGCGCTGGAGGTCGCCGAGGGCGCTCCGCTGATGCTCGTCGAGCGCACCGCCTACGCCCGCTCCGGCGAGCCGGTCGAGTTCGCCCGCGACCTGTTCCGCGGTGACCGCACCAAGGTCGTGGTCTGGACGTCCGAACTCGCTGCGGACATCTGAGGGATCGGGCCCAGGCACCGGCGCGGGGCGTATCACATCGCCGTTCGGGAAAAATGGCTCTTTTTACCCGAACGAGCGGTGGTGCGCGCGCCATCACGAGTGACGCAATTGCGTGGCGCGTTTCCGCGGAAACGCGCGGCCGTGACCGCTACACCAGTTCCGCTCCGGCGGCTGACGCTTCGAGGAGCCACTCGACGTCGACCTCTTCCCCGCCGACGTTGCCGGTGTCCCAGGCCTCGCTCACCAGCAGCGTGTGCAGCATCGGCCCGGGCAGCCGCTCCAGGTGGGCGCGCAGCGTCGCGTCGTCGGGCAGGCCGTCGATGCGGGGCGCCAGCCGGTCCCGGATCTGAACCAGGAGCTTCATCAGCGTATTCAGGTCCGCCTTCTTATCGAAGGTCCTTCGCCCGCCTTCGGCGATCCCCAGGGCGATCTGGTCCTTGATCGCGTGCACGTTTCCCGCCGGGTCGGTCGTGACCATCTGCCGCCAGGCCCGGCTCTTGTGCCGGTACTGGAGCATCGCCATCACCGCTTCGTGGCGCACGAAGTCCGCGTCCCGCAGGGACCTGCCCCGCCAGGTGGCCGACAGGCATCGCGACAGCGAGATGACCGAGGCCAGTCCGCTGTTGAGCCCCCGTCCCGGCCAGAAGTGAATCGCGTTGGCCGCGTCGCCGAGCAGGAACCCGAACGTCCCCTGCTCCGTCGGCGTCTTCGGGTACAGCTGGGCCGTGAACCGCGGCCGCTGCACCATGTCCAGCCGGAAGCCGGTCACCGCGGTGAGGTTCTCCGGCCGGACGCCGAACAGCTGCAGTCCTTCCTGTATCCGTGGCCACAGGGCCGAACCCTTCACCAGGGCCGGCAGGAACAGGGCCTGATGCCCTGCGCAGAAGAACTCGCGGTTGGCCCGCAGTTCCATCAGGCAGGGCGAGGACTGGATGCACTCGGTGAACACCCGCCTGACCGGGTCCATCCCGACCGCTTCCTTGGCCTCCTCATCGGTCAGCCGCATGTTCAGGAAGCCCTCGCCGCGCAGGGAGTTCAGCAGGAAGCGGTTCTGGGCCACGGTCAGCAGGACGGCCATGGGGTCGGGGAGCTCGGACTTGACCCGCAGGCCGAGGACCAGGTCCTGCACCTGCTGGCCGTCGAGCGCGTACATGGACGAGTCGCAGGCGCCGAACTTGGCTCCGAAGTATTCGAGCGTGCGCGAGCGACTGCCCTCGCAGATCGCGAGCACGTGCTGCCCGGCGAGGTCGCCCCGGACCGTCGCCGTGTCGAAGCGTTCCGGGATGAGCTGGATGCGGTCCCGCTTGTCGTTCGCGATGGCCAGCAGCTGATCTTCGACGTACGCGATCCGGACGTTGCGCGGCCCGAGATCCTGGATCGAATCCGGGCCCTTGGGCCACATCTCGGTGTAGGCACCCGGGGTGAACAGGCGCTCCTGGACGTCGGGCGGGAGCTTGCGGTACTGACGGCTCTGGATGGTCACGACCTGCTGGCGGCGCACATTCCCCTGCTCCGCGGTCTTCCATACGATCCGCCCGCCGTCCTGTACCCAGCGGCTGTCGTAGACCCTGATCGCGGCGCGCGGCCCCATCAGGTGCTCAAGCAGCAAGGCAAAGCTCAGGCCGACCGGCCCGCCCCCGGTGACGGTGACGTGCAGGACGGGCGCAACGCCGGACGGAGCGCCGCGGCCGCCGGCCTGCGTTTCGTACAGCTCGAAGCGGAAGGCCATGCCGCCGATCACGAACTCGTCGCCGGTCCGGAGCTGCCGGGCGGTCACCTGAGCGCCGTTCACCCAGGTGCCGTTGCTGCTCCCGCGGTCGACCAGGACGAAGCCGCCGGCCTCGGACCGCAGCTCGGCATGGACGCTCGAGGCGAGCAGGCTGGCGAGGACTACGTTGTTCCCGTCGTCACGACCGAATGTCAGCGGCTGGCTGCCGACTGGATAGCGTTTGCCCATCAGGGCACCGTCAAGCCCGATAACTGTGGCTACCATCGCATTGGCCTTCGCTCCCCGCTTGAGCACTGGCAGCGCCGATGCCTCACCGTAGCCGAGCTTCCCGCCGCCTGGAAAGAGACGAGATCCCATGGACAAGGTTGGCCAGGTGCCGGACAGGTACCTGTCGCAAGAGCAGCGCCTGATGCGCGAGACCTGCCGCCGCTACGTCGATCGCGTCGTCCGGCCCTTCATCGCGGCGAACCGGGAACGCGAGTGGCTATTCGACCCGGCCGGGCGCCTGCCGGCCGAGATCCTCGGCGAGGCCGACCGCGCCGGGCTGCGCGCCCTGGGCGTCCCTGAGCAGTACGGCGGGTCAGGAGTGGACCCGGCCACCGAGGCTCAGACATTCTCGATCATCGCGGCCGAGATCGCGCGCGGCGACGTCGGGGTCGCCGACAAGCTCGTCCAGAACTGGAAGATCTCGGTCCTGCTGCGGTCGCTGGCCCCGCGGCACCTGCAGGACGCGTGGTTCCCGCGCTACATGGCGGACCCGCAGTTCCTGATGGCCCACTGCCTCACCGAACCGCGCGGTGCCTCGGACCGCTGGCTGCCGTACAACGTGCCTGACGCGAACATGGACACCAGGGCCATCCGCCAGGACGGCCACTGGGTGATCAGCGGCCGCAAGCAGTTCATCAGCAACGGCTACGACGCCAGCCTGTACGTGGTGTACGCGAACACCGACCCGTCGGTGGGCCTGCTCGAGGGGACGAGCAGCTTCCTGGTCCCGCGCGACACGCCCGGGCTCCAGGTCACCCGGTGCAACGAGACCGTGGGCGGCCGCTACATGAACAACGGCGAGATCGTCTTCGACGACTGCCGCGTACCGGAGGACCACCTGCTGGCGCACGGCGACGCCCTGGGCCGGGCCGGCGTGTACTTCCGGCCCGGCAAGATCATTCAGGCCGCGAAGAACCTGGGCATCGGGGTCGCGGCCTTCGACGACACCGCCACGTTCGTCCAGCAGCGAGTCCAGGGCGGCAAGATCCTGATCAAGCACCAGGCCGTCGCCGGGCGCATCGCCGCGATGGCGACCAAGCTCGAGGCGGTCAGCGCGTTGTTGTGGCACGCGGCCCGCGCGGTCGATGAGAACGACCCCTCGGCCACCCGCCTGTGCGACATGGTCAAGGTGTTCGCCTCCCAGGAGATCCTCCAGGTCTGCCAGCACGCGGTCGAACTACACGGCGGTTACGGGGCGATGCTCGAGACCGGGGTCGAGAAGTACTTCAGGGACGCCGCGGTGTACCTGCACATGGACGCCACCACCGACGTCTCGAACTTCAAGATCGCCAAGGCCCTGTTCCCCGACACCGCCGGGACCTACGCCGGCCCGGACTGACCGCGGTGAAGACCTGATTCCAGACCGCGGGCAGGCTGCTGATCACGCACGCCGCCATCATGGGTGAACCTTAGGCAACTGGTCAGTCGCTGTAGTGGTAGCGAGCCTTGAGGATCTTGACCTCCTTCTCGTCGGCCCGGTACACCAGCCGGTGCTCGTCGTCGATGCGGCGAGACCAGTAGCCGGACAGATCACCCTTCAGGGGTTCAGGCTTGCCTATCCCGGTGAACGGGTCGCGCTGGATCTCTCCGATCAGGCGCGTGATCCTCGTCGCCATCTTCCGGTCTGCGCCCAGCCAGTACAGGAAGTCTTCCCAGGCGTCGGGGTCGAAGTGGATGCTTTTCACTACTCGCCGGCCAGGGCCTCTAGCTCCTCCATGGCCTTGACGATGGTGGCCTGCCCCGACTTATCCCGGGCGACGGCCTCCATGAGCCGCCGGGCGTTGGCGGGAGAACGCAGCAGGTAGATAGTCTCCTGCCAGGAGTCGAAATCCTCGGCGGACATGAGCACAGCGTCCCCGCCTTTGGAACTGATCCTCACCGGCACGTGGTCGTCGTTGACCTGCTGAATGAGGGGGAACAGGCGCGAGCGGGCCTCGCTGACACTGATGGCCACTTCCGCACACCCCCTTCCGCTTGGTACAGACTTATCGTACCGGAAACGTACGAGATTTTGGTACCAAGACGCTGCCTAGGACCCCAGATTTGTCAGAGGGTGGCGTTACCGTGATGTTCAGTGCTCGCCAGGGAGCGAGAAATAGGAGCTGACGATGAAGGAGCTGGTCCTGCCGGTGCCGGAGACGGTATCAGCGACCTATATAGTCCCGGTGCTCGCACCCGTCAGCACGGCCGAGGCCAGGCGGCAGGCCGGGAAAGCCATCGAGGCGAGACTGACCGGGCCACTACGGATGCTGACCAAGACGTGGCTCGCTCAGGGCGCGGTGAAGGTCAAGGCCGAGCGGCCGGCCCACTGCCGCCAGGGTTGCTGGACAAGCCGCTCTTCGGCACCCCCGAACAGCGGGCCTTCCTCGCCCGGGCGCAAGCGTTCGTCCAGTTCAGCGCCACCCAGCGCGCATCGATTGTCGGCGTGCAGGAATGGAAGTCCCGCGGTCCGGCCGGGGCGCTCGCCGCCGACCTGGGCGCACCCGTGCTTGACCAGCAGGCGCTCCAGGTACTGTCCGCCGGGGAAGCGCTGGCCGCGTTGCCCGATACCGCGCTGACGATCCCGGCCAGCATGAGCGACGATGTGACCATCGGTCTTAACTTCAAGCCCTGGGTGCGCATTAACGACGTCAACCATCTGGGCGTGATGGCGGTCATGACCGATGGCATGCGCCGCTTCGGGCTGCCCGAGCTCAGGATGGGCCCGGCATCACCCGATCTACGGGAGGAACTTGCCGCGCTGCTGAACGGAGTGGCATTCCGGATCTGGTCCTACCTTCTCGCCCGCGCGCAGGAGACCCCGAACGCCATCGGCCTTCTGAATCTGCCGCGTTTCCTGCATATCCCGGCCGAGATCGAGATCCACCGCCGGGACCTGGACAGGGCCAACGGCGTCCCTAACCGGGGCGGCACTTTCGCCATCATCGGGCTGGAGTCCGACCCGGGGCCAGACGAAGACCTCGGGGATTGGCTCACCGTGCGCCCGCCGGCCAGCTGGGACACGAGCTGGGAGGATTTCGTCGCCGACACGTGCCATGCGATGTTCGGCTTCGAGAAGCCGCGTTGGCACTACATCCCGGAGTTCGGCGCTCTGATTGATGCGCTCGCGCAGGCGAAGCAAACCTTGCCGGAAGTCCGATCCCGGTTCCTGGGCGGCGACCTGCCGCCTGGCGGCCGGCTCATGGTGCGCTACGAAACAGCGGGTAGCGGCGAGCTCTGGTGGGCCAGGGTCGAATCCTGGGAGGACGCCGGACACGCGCTCGTCCACGACACCGGCCGAGAACTTACACCGGGAGTGCGACCAGGTCCTCCGGTGACCATCGAGACCAGGCAAATCGCTGACTGGGGCGTTTGGGTGGACGGTCGGGGCGTCGTCGAGGGCGCCGGTACCGAAGGCATCGGGCACCATCTCGCGTAGCCGCGTTAAGCAGTAGGCGGTCCGAACCAGATGGTCAGCGCGTCATCAAGACCCTGGTGGGTCGGACCTCCAGCCTGGCCGGCGTCAGGAGCTCGTGAGGATGACCAGTTGCTGGGTCGCCCGGGTCATGGCGACGTAGCGGTCGACCGCTCCCTCGATGCCCGTGCCGAACGTCTCCGGGTCGATGAGGACGACGAGGTTGAACTCGAGCCCCTTCGCCAGTTCCGGGGTCACTGACCGCACGCGCGGCGTGGCCCGGAACGAGGGGTCGCCGATGACGCAGGCGATCCCTTCCCCTTCGGCGTGCGCGGCGAGCCAGGCGTCCAGGGTCGGGCCCAGCTGCGAGGCAGGTCCGTGCCCGACGGGGATGCCGGTGGCGCGGATGGAGACCGGCACGTTGGCGTCCGGGAGCACGGCCCGGATGACCGGCTCGGCCTCGGCCATGACCTCTTCCGGCGTCCGGTAGTTGATGCTCAAACGGGCCAGGTGAATCTGGTCGAGGCCGATCCGCTCGAGCCGCTCCTGCCATGACTCGGTGAACCCGTGCCGGGCCTGGGCGCGGTCTCCGGCGATGGTCAAGCTCCGGGACGGGCAGCGCAGCAGCAGCATCTGCCACTCCGCGTCGGTCAGTTCCTGGGCCTCGTCCACCACGATGTGGGCGAACGGGCCGGCCAGCACGTCCGGGTCCGTGCCGGGCAGCGCGGCCGCATCGACCAGAGCGTCCTGGAAGTCTTCTCCGCGCAGCATCGTCACCAGGCCGACGCCGTACTCGTCGCCCGCGACCTGACTCAGGTTGTCCACGACCCTGGCCATCTGCTCGCGTTCGGCGGCCGCGGCCGCCTCCTGGCGACGCCTGCGCCGTGATGCCGCCGGGTCGCCCAGCCGGTGGCGGGCCGCGTCCAGCAGCGGCAGGTCGGACACCGTCCAGGCCTGGCCGTCCCGGCGCTGCAGCAGCGCCACCTCCTCGGGGCTGAGCCAGGGAGCGCACAGGCGCAGGTAGGCCGGTACTGACCATAGGTCCGCGACCAGGTTGGCCGCATCGATCAGCGGCCACGCGCGGTTAAGGGCGTCCAGCAAATCGCCGTTCCGCATCAGCGACTTCCGCAGCAGGTCAGCCGGGACGTCACCATCGTGCTTGTCCATCAGTACCGCGACCAGCTCCGCCCAGATCTGATCGCGCGCCTCGTTGTGCGGGATACCGGGTTCTGCCGCCTGGAACGCCTCCGCCCAGTCGTCGGCACTGAGCCAGATATCAGACCAGTCGGTCTCGACCGTCATCCCCTGGGCAGGCGGCTTCTCGGAGAACCGGACGGCCGCCTCGATCGCCTGCACCATGGCTACCGACGACTTCAGGCGGGCCACGTCCGGATCGGTCTCGGCCGCCGCGGCGGCCCCCTGCGGGACCAGGTCCCGCAGCGTGCAGGTCTGGACGCCATCCTCGCCGAGGCTGGGGAGAACGTCGTCGACGTAGGCCAGATAGGGCTGGTGCGGGCCGACGAACAGCACGCCGCCCCGGTCGTGACCCAGGCGAGGATCGGAATAGAGGAGGTAAGCGGTGCGGTGCAAGGCGACGACGGTCTTCCCCGTACCCGGACCGCCGTCGATGACCAGGGCGCCGCGGGATCCCGCGCGGACGATGGCGTCCTGGTCGGCCGCGATGGTGCCGAGCACGTCCCGCATCCGGGCCGACCGGCTGGCACCCAGGCTGGCGATGAAGGCGGACTGGTCGTCCAGGGCGGCGGCGTGGCCTGCCAACCCTTCCGGTGTAAATACCTCGTCCCAGTAGTCGCTGATCCGGCCGCGGGTCCACCGGTATCTGCGGCGGCTGCTCAGGCCCATCGGGTTGGCGTGCGTCGCTCCGAAGAACGGCTCGGCCGCAGGCGAACGCCAGTCGACCAGCAACTGGCGGCCCGTGCTGTCTCTGAGGCCGAGCCGCCCGATGTACACAGGCTCGGGGTGGCCCGCGCCGACAATGTGTCCCAGGCACAGGTCCAGGCCGAAGCGGCGCAGCGTGCGCAGCCGGGCGCTGAGGCGGTGGATCTCCAGGTCCCGGTCCATCGCCTCCTGGCCTATGCCGCCGGGCGCCAAGCGCTCGGCATCGAGGCGGCCGGACAGGTCGGCGATCGCCTGCCGGAGGCTCTCGGCGATGGCCGCGAAGTGCCGCTCGTCGCCGGCAATCAGCGCCGGATCGGCCTTGGCGCTGAGGCGGTCAGGAAGGTCAAACGCGCTGGCAGTCAGGCGGTTCACGTCCCGGCGCCCCCGCAGGAGGAGTTCGGCAACATCAGTACAGGCACTCTTCGCGACCCCCATCTCCGCAGTTTCTGCCCCTCGGCCAGCGATTATGCGGCACGACCCGGGTCTTGCCGCAAGCCCCCTTGTGCGTTATATGTTGAAACTGAGGGGGGAGTATGCCCCCTCCTTTTCGTTTGATCGCCGGCCGGGCTGGTCAGCCGCGGACGATGAGTGAGTCCGGGACGTGCTGCACGTCCCGCTCAAGATTACGGGCGGCGGCGGCGTGGCCCGCCAGATGACCGATGAGCGCGTGCTGGAACAGCCCGTCGAAAGCGGCGTAGGCCACGCTGGAGGGTACTCCGGGCGGTGCCGCGGCGAGATCGGCGAACTTGGTGACGATGCGCCAGATCATGCACTCAAGACTTTGGTCGATCTCGCGCACGTCAGCGGTAATTTCCTGGCGGTGGCGGCGAAGGCCTGGCTGAGGGCCTGACGGGCGTGGACGAAGACGAGGTGGCGCAGGTAGTCGGAAGAGGCCTCACCGTCCGGCTGCGGCGCGCACTCCGCCGCCGCCTGCCGGGCGGCGGCTTCGGTCCGGGAGGCGAAGTCCCGCGGCCCGGCGCCGATCAGGGCGTTGGTGGCGACGGTAAACGGGACACTGCCGACCGAGCCGATCACCAGGCGCGCCCCGGACACCTCGGCGCCGGTGCGGGTGACGAGGGCAGTTACGGTGACCACCGGGCGTTCGGTGAGCTTCATCCGGAGGTGGGCCATCCCGGTGCTGGGCGGGCGGGGCGGGAGCTCGACCGAGGTCAGCAGCTCGCCGGGATCCAGCACGGTCTGGTAGGAGCCGACCAGGAACCCGCCGGCCGGCACCCGGCGGGTGGCCTGGCCGCGTTGGCAGGTCATCGTCGCGCCGGCCGCGATTAGGAACGGGGCCGGGTCGGAGTGCGGGTCGGCGAAGCACAGGTTGCCGCCCAGGGTGCCGACCGAGCGGACCCGCATGTTGGCCACGTGGGAGATCATGGCGGGCATCTCCGGGTAGCGGGCCCGCACGACGGCGGAGGTCTCGATCTCGTGATGAGTGGCAGCCGCGCCGATGCGCACCGTGCCGCCGTCGGCCGTGATGCCGCGCAGGCCGTCTACTCGTTTCAGGTCGACCAGGTGCTCGTAGCTGGCCAGGCCGAGCTTCATGGCCAGCAGCAGCTCGGTGCCGCCGCAGTAGGCGGCCGCGTCATCGCCCAGGTCGGTGAGCATGCGCGAGGCGTCCGCTATCGAGCCCGGGCGGTGCAAGGTGAAGGGCGGAAGCTTCATCAGTGGCTGGTGTGGCCGCCATCGGCGGCGAGCATCGAGCCGGTGATCCAGTGCGCCTCCTCGGAGGCCAGGAAGGCCACCGCGGGAGCGATGTCGGCCGGGACCGCGCGGCGCGGGATGGCCTGAAGCGACACCACGAAGTCGAACGCCTCGGCGTGCGGACCCGCGAGCACGCCCTCGCTGGCGGTCAGGCCCGGGGCGACAGCGTTGACGGTGATGCCGTACCGGCCCACCTCGCTGGCCAGCGACCGGGTCAAGGCGAAGACTCCGCCCTTGGCCGCCACGTAGTGGTCCATGTTCGGGGTGCCCGCCACCACCGCGTTCGAGGCGATGTTCACGATGCGGCCGTAGTTGTTGGCTGGCATCGCGGGCTCACAGCGCCGAGAGGGTCTTGCGGACGGCGATTAGGCCCTTGGCGATTTCCGCCCTGCGTTCGGCCACCTGCTCCTGGGTGTAGGGGTAGATGCCCCCGAGGGTCTTCATGCCGAGCTGGCCCGCCGCGACCCGTTCTTTGATCATCTCGGGCACTTCGGTGGATGCGGACAGGTCCGGGTTGAGGTACGAGGCGACGCTGGAGTAGATGTCCAGGCCGGCCATGTCGAGCAGGCGCATCGGGCCGATGACCGCGAGCTTGTACCCGATACCCCACTTGACGCAGGTGTCCATGTCCGCCTCGGAGACGATGCCGCGCTCGACCAGGGACAGGCATTCGCGCAGGATGGCGTAGAGAATGCGGTTCTCGACGAAGCCAGGCACTTCCTTCTCGGTGACCGCCTCATAGCCGAACGCATGGATGATTTCGGTGATGCTTTCCGTCGTCCCGGCCGCGGTTTGCTCACCGGGGACCACCTCGATCATCGGGATCAAGTGCGGCGGGTTGGACCAGTGCATGCCGACGAAGCGGGCCGGGTGCTTCAGCGCGGTGGCGATCGCGGTGACGGGGATGCCCGAGGTGTTCGTGGCGATGATCGCGTCGTCGTCTAGGTGGCGCTCGATCTCGGCCAGGACCTCGCGCTTGAGGTCGAGGTTCTCCGGGACGGCCTCGAGCACCAGCTCGGCGCCGGCCAGGGCCTGGCCGAGGTCTAGTCCGAACGACACCGACCCGCCGGAAGCCGAGGCGGCGTCCACCCGGTCAAGCGCCTGGTTGGCCAGCTGGTAGGAGCCCTTGGCCCGTTCCAGCACCTGGTCGCTGATGTCGTAAAGCCGGACTTCGGACCCGGCCCGGGCGAGCACCGCCGCCATACCGGGCCCCATGGTGCCGGCCCCGATTACCGCCGCGACCTTCGGAACGCTCATATCCCTGTCTCCTGTTGGTTTGCCTGCTGTCCGGTGCTGCGTAGTTCCCGTATCCGCCGCCACACCCGTTCCGGGGTCAGCGGCAGCGTGTTCATCGGCACCCCGGCGTCGGCCAGCGCGTTGACGATGGCGGCCGGGACCGCGGCCAGCGCTCCCTCGCCGCAGCCCTTGGCGCCGAACGGGCCGGGGCCGTCGCCGTTCTCGACGATCGCGCACGTCATAGAGGCCGGCAGGTCGGTAAAGGCAGGAACGCGGTAGCTGAGCAGGGTGTCGTTCAGCAGCATCCCGTCGGCGGCGAAGTTCATCTCCTCGAACAGCGCGTTCCCGAGGCCCTGCAGGGTGGCGCCCTCGTCCTGGCGGGCGACGAGCTGCGGGTTGATGGCCCGGCCGACGTCCGCGACGGTCGAGGTACGGAGCACCGCGATCACCCCGGTCTCGAGGTCGACTTCTACCTCGGCGCCGGCCACGCACACCTCCCAGAAGACGGGCCCCTCGGCGTACGAGCCGCTGCCGCCTTCGGGCTGGACGCGACCGTGGCCGATGAGCTCGCCGCCGTCGAAGCCGAAGCGCGCCCGGACGAGCTCGGCGTGGGTCATGGCCCGGCCGGCGTCATCGCAGATGGCGCCTTCTAGCGGCGTGAGCAGCTGAGGCGGGGCTTCCAGCCGGGCGGCGGCCGTCTCGAGCAGCGCGTCGAAGACATCCTGCGCCGCCCGCTGTACGGCCAGGCCCGCCACCGTGGTGGACCGGCTGGCCCCGGTGGACCGGTCGTAGGGCGTGTACCTGGTGTCGGTGCCGCGGACGACGACCTGGCCGGGCGGTACATGCAGGACTTCCGCAGCGATCTGGGCCATCACGGTTCGGGCGCCCTGGCCTAGTTCGGTGGTGCCGACGAGGACCGTGACCGCGCCGTCCGGGCCCATCCTTACCGTCGCCATGGACACGGGGTGCGCGCCGGCCGCGAGCAGGCCGACCGAGACGCCGCGGCCCCTGAGTTTCCCCTGGGGGACGCTGCTCCCCCGGAGGGACGACCCCTCTCTCCCGGGGGGACCCATCCCCCCGGACCCCCCTTGGGAATCCTCCCGATCCTGAGGGGACACTCCCGCCAGACCCCCCTGGGACCCCTCCGCCCAGCCGATGGCGGCGGCGGCCTTCTCGACGTCGCCGACCAGGTCCGCGTCGAGCGGCTTGCCGCCGGGACGGACCTCCTCCCCCGGGCGCAGCAGGTTCCGGCGGCGGATCTCCAGGCGGTCCACGGACAGCCGGCGCGCGACCTCGTCCAGCTGCGATTCCCCGATCCACTGCAGGTGAGTGGCGCCGAACGCGCGGTAGGAGCCGGCCGGCCCGGTGTTGGTGTACACGCAGTGCGCCTCGACCTCGATGGCCCGCCAGCGGTACGGGCCCGGAGCGGCGTCGCCGGCCGTGGCGGTGACCCTGGGGCCGTTATCCGCGTAGGCACCGGTGTCGAGCCAGGCCTCCGCCGTGCGGCCGAGCAGGGTGCCGTCCGCGGCGGCCGCGGTTCGCATCCGGCAGGTCATGTTGTGCCGGCGTGTGGTGATCATCGACTCGTGCACCCCGTTGAGGATGCGAACCGGACGGCCGGCCTTGCGCGCGATGGCCGCGGTGAGGGGTTCCATCTTGGTGTATGACTTGCCGCCGAAGCCGCCGCCCAGGAACGGCACGATCAGGCGGACCAGGTCCAGCGGCAGCCCGAATAGCGCGGCGATCTCCTGCCGGACCAGGAACGGGTGCTGGCAGGACGACCACAGGGTCAGCTCGCCGCCGTGCCAGTGCGCGATCGTGGTGTGCGTTTCCATCGAGTACTGGTAGACGGCCGGGAAGGTGTACTCGCCCTCGACCACGACCGCCGCCTCGGCGAAGGCGCGCTCGGTGTCGCCGCGGCGGAACGAGTAGCGGTAGCAGACGTTGCCGTCCCGGTCGGGGAGCTTCCCCAGGCCGTGGGCGCTGCCCGGCCGCGCGGGCTCCTCGTGGATCAGCGGGGCGTCTGGCGCCAGGGCTTTGTCGAGACTGGCCGCAACCGGCAGCTCGTCGTACTCGACGTTGATACGCGTGGCTGCGTGGTCGGCGGCGGCCTGGGACTCCGCCGCGACCACGGCGACCGGCTCGCCGACGAAACGGACCTTGCCGATGGCCACGATCGGGCGGTCCCGCAGCGCGTGACCGTAATAGAGGTCCAGGTCGGACAGGTCGCCGGCGGTCAGGATGGCGACGACGCCGCCGAGCTTTTCCGCCTCGGCGGTATCGACAGACAAGATCCTGGCGTGCGCCACCGGGCTGTGCAGGACCGCGCCGTAGAGCATGCCGGGCAGCCGGATATCCCCGGTGAATTCGGCCTGGCCGGCCAGCTTCAGCCGACCGTCCGCGCGTTCCACGCTCTGTCCGATCGCGCTCGCGCCCAGGCCGACCGCGCTCATCAGGCACCGTCGGTGGATTCGCCGAGGATCTCGGCGAGCGAGTCCAGGATGGACCGGTAGCCGGTGCACCGGCACAGGTTGCCGTTCATGGCCGCGGCGAGCTCGGCACGGTCGGCGCCGATGCCGCGGGCCGCCAGCGCCTTGGCCGTCAGCAGCATGCCGGAGGTACAGAAACCGCACTGCACGGCCGCGTGCCGCATGAAGGCCCCGACCGCGCGCCGGTGGAAGTCCGAGCCTGCCAGCCCTTCGATCGTCTCCACCTGGCGGCCGTCGATGTCGGCAGCGAGGAAGCAGCACGAGCTGACCGGGTTCCCGTCGACCAGGACCGTGCAGACCCCGCATACCTGGACCTCGCAGGACTGCTTGGCGCCGGTCAGGCCGAGCCGGTCGCGGAGGAAATCGAGCAGCAACTCCTCGCCGGCCACGTCACCAGCGAAGGACACGCCATTGACAGTCGCGGAAATGCGCTCGGTCATCCGGGACCCTCGAGCATGCGGCACCAGTCCTGCCAGTACTCCTCGGCGAACTCCTCCTGGTACTTGCTGGCGGACAGGTCCCTGGCCACCTCGCGCGGAATCGGCACCGGGTCGCCGAGCACGCGCGCGATGAACTGGATTCTGGCCGCCCGCTCGAGCGTGAGCGCGGTCAGCACCGCCCAGCTGATGTCCTCCCCGGCCGTCAGGATGCCGTGGTTGCGCAGCAGCACCGCCCGCCCGGTGCCCAGCGCCCGGGCCACGCCCCGGCCGTCCTCCGGCGTGGTCACCAGCCCGGCGGTGCCGTCGAAGACCGGCACGCCGTCCGGGAACAGCAGGCCGTCGTGGGAGAGCAGCTCGAGCCCGCCCCTGGTCGCGCCGAGCGCGATCGAGTACACCGGATGGGTGTGGATCACCGCGCCGACATCCGGCCGGGCCCGGTATGTCTCCAGGTGCATGACCGTCTCGAGGTGCGCGCCCGGCGTCAGGTAGCCGTCCGGGTCGTCCAGCGCAATGCCGACGACATCCTCGGCCTGTACGTCGCGGAGCGCCTTGCCCTTGCGCTTGATGTAGACCGTGCGACCGTCCGGGCCGCGAACGCTGGCGTGGCCGAGCGTGAGATCCTCCTGGCCGAACCGGGCGATGATCCGGCAGGCCAGCGCGACCTGCGCGACCGCATCGGCCACACTGGCCGGCGGTTGCCCGCTGGGCACTGTCACCGGGCCGGCTCGCGGCGCTCGGTGGGCGGGTAACCCGGGGCCGGGAAGGAGAACACCATGACCAGGTCCTCCTCGCCGGGATTCAGGACCGTGTGCCAGACCTTGGCCGGGACGTACAGCGCCTGCCCGGCGGAGACCGGGACGTCGCCGGTCTCCAGCCTGATCACGCCGCGGCCGCCGACGACGTAGGCGAGTTCCTCGACAGAATGGGACAGGTCGGCAGTGGACGTGCCCGGCTTGAACACCGAGTAACCCAGGGCCGAGACGTTCCCGCCCACGGTCTGCTCGGCCACCAGCACCCGCGACCAGCTGCCGCCGGGCAGCTCGACCGGTGCGACGTCGGTCAGGGTCACCACGGTGACGTCGGTCATAGCGATAGCTGCCAGATTCCGTCCTTGACGATGTACTCGCCGGTGTCAAGGATCTGCAGTGTCACGTTGTGGCACACCCCGTCCAGGTGCAGGACGCTGCGGTTCTGGCCGCCGGGGTAGCAGTTCTCGTTGTCGCCCAGGGCAAAGTGCACGGTGCCCTTGCGGCCCTTCTCCGAGGGATCGCCCACTGGCGCGAAGTCGCTGGTGCCGAACGCGAACTCGGCGACGGTCTCGGTACCTGGCACCCCGGTGATCACGTCGAGCAGTCGCCTGGCCTCCGCACCGCCCTCGATGGCCCGGTACTTGCCGTCCTCGATGTGCCAGGTGATCGGGTGCTCCACGTGCCGCGGTATGCCGATGCCGAGCATGTTGCCGTCGATCACGATCGTCCCGTTGGTCTGGTCCTCCACCGCGGCGTAGGCGACCTCGCCCCACAGCGGCGCCGGTCCCATCATCGCGCCGGGCTGCTTCACCGGCACCACCTCGAGCGCGGGCCGCCGCTCGATGCTGACCACCACGTCGGTGCCGGCCGGCGAGGTGACCCGGACTCGCTTCTTGCCATCCAGCCGGGCGATGGCCGCCTTGGCGTTGCCGATGGTGGCCTGAATGTCGGCGACCGAGATCGGCCAGCGGCCGAACCCCTCCTCGATGGACCCGATCCGGACCCGGTTCGCCACCGACTCCTTGACCGCGGGCACGTGCGCGAACCGGTTGGCCCACTCCAGGTTGGTCATGATGATGATCTGGTCCGAGGTGACCATGGCCTGGTGCAGGTTGCGGGGCGGCACCATGGGGAAGAGCGTGTCGGCCAGCGCCCGGCGAACCTGGGCCTCGTTGTTGGCCACGATGGGCAGGCCGCCGCGCTCGGCCACCACGGTGGCCACCATCTCCGCCTCGGGCTTGCGCCGGTCGTCGGTGATGATCGTGACGACGTCGCCCTCCTTCACCTCGAAACAGACATCCACCACGAGTTCGGCCGACTGCCGCAGCTGCGCCTCGGTGCGGGGTTCTTCGGTCATGGGGCGTCGCCTTTCTGTTCGAGGGCGGGGAGCACGTCGGCGGCGAACCGCTCGACCTGGCCGAACTGGTCGAGGGCGCCGAACCGGCAGATAAAGTGATCCACGCCGGCCGCGCTGAACTCCCGGAACCAGTCCGCGACGGTGTCCGGGGTGCCGGTGGGTCCCCAGTCGGACAGGTCCACCGACTTGCTGAGCTCGGGGTAATAGCTGGTGATGTACTCGCCGAAGGCGCGCTCGGCCTGCTCGGCCGAGTCGCCGATGTTCATCGTGACCTGGTAGGAGACGGTGTACCTGCCGAAGTCCTCGCCGAGGTCGGCTGCTGCCTTGCGCAGCTGGGCGATCTGCTCCGTGACCTCTTCTGGGTGCGTGGCCCGGCAGCAGGTCATCCAGCCGTCGCCGTAGGAGATCACTCGTGCGCAGGCGTCGCGCATCCGCCGTTTCGCCACCTCGGGGGCGAGCTCGCCGGTCAGCCGGATGTTGGAGACGACCCAGGTCGGCGGGGGCTGCTGGACCGGCATCAGCGGCCCCATCTCGGTCCCTGAGTAGAACGAGACGTCGTCGAAGTGGTAGTACTCGCCGTCGTGGGTGACCGACCCGGTGGTCCACAGCGAGCGGAGCACCGCCAGGCCCTCCTCGAAGACCGCGGCGCGACGCCCGAAGGGCAGCCCGAGCGCCTCGAACTCGCGGCGCACACCCTGCTCGGGATTGCCCATGCAGGCCCCGAGTATCGTCCGACCGCCGCTGAGCTGGTCGAGCGTCGCCCACTCCAGCGCCAGGTACAGCGGGTTCCTGGTCGAGGTGACCAGGCACGCGGTGCCGAGCCTGGCCCGTGAGGTCCGCTGCGAGATCGCCGACAGGAGGCTGAGCGGTTCGAACCGCGGCTTGGAGAACAGGCTGTCCCCCACCCAGACCGAGCCGAAGCCCCGCTGCTCGGCGAGCTCGGCCAGATCCAGCAGGTCGCTCAGCGTGTAGTCGGAGGTGATCAGCGGCTCACGGTTGTTCAGGTTAACGCCGAATTGCACCCCGAACCCCCATCGTCGGCGCGTGGTCTTGGTCCTGGTCGGCCCCACCGTAATCCTCAATCTGCCAACTGTCAACAGATGACTTGTTATGCTACAAAGGTGTCCCGAGTGGGAATGAAAGCACCGTGACGGACGCGTGCACCCGGTCCGTTTGGTTAAAAAAAATCACAGTCATTAGCCGACAGTTTGCAGACTCTGAGGTGCGCTCGTGCCGGTGGCGTCCGACAACCTGACCTTGTCCCAGCGGGTCTATGACCACCTCCGCGGGGAGATCCTGGCCGACCGCCTCACGCCCGGAACCGAGCTGGCCGAGGTGGCGCTTTCCCAGGAACTGGAGATAAGCCGCGGCCCGATCCGCGAGGCCCTGCGCCGCCTGGCCGCCGAAGGGCTGATCACGATGCGGCCGCGGCGCCGCGCAGAGGTCCGGTCCCTGACCGCCCAGGAACTCATCGACGCTTACCAGGTCCGCGAGGCCCTCGAGGTCATGGCCGTGCGCCTGGCCATCCCGCGGATCGCCGAGGCCGATCTGGCCCGCCTGGAGAATCTCATCGACCAGATGGCCGGGCACGCCAGCCGCCAGGCCGTCGCGGACTTTTTCGCTGCCAACGTCGCGTTCCACGAAACGCTGTGCGAACTGAGCGGCAACGACAAACTGCGCGAGATGCACCGCCGGCTGGCGGGCGAGATCGGCCGGTTCCAGGACCGGACGCTGGCCTTGCGCGGCAACCTGGACAGCTCGGTGTCCGAGCACCGCGCCATCCTGGCCGCCGTCCGGCTCCGCGACGCCGCCAAGGCGGCCCAGCTCACCGCGGATCACATCAGGGTTCCCGTCCAGCGGCTCCAGGCCGCGCTGGACCCCGGCGCCGAGGAGACACCATGAAGGCAGTGCAGGTCAGCGAGCCCGGGACCGCCCAGGTCGCCGACGTACCGCAGCCGCGGCTGCGGGACCCGCAGGACGCCATCGTCAAGGTGACGGCCGCCGCGATCTGCGGCGCTGACCTGTTCCCGCTGCACGGCATGACGCCCGGCTTCGACCCCGGCACGGTCCTGGGGCACGAGTTCACGGGCGTGATCACCGAGGTCGGGGACGCGGTGGACCGGCTGGAGGTCGGCCAGCGGGTGGTGTCCTCGAGCATGACGTCCGACGGGACATGTACCCACTGCCGCGCGGGACGCCCGGCCCAGTGCGCGAGCCGGGCGCTGTTCGGGTACTCGGGGGTCTACCCCCGCCTGGATGGCGGCCAGGCCGAGTACGTCCGGGTCCCGATGGCGGATCGCTGCTTGCTCCCGCTGCCGTCCGCGGTCAGCGACGAGCAGGCCCTGTTCCTCGCGGACATCCTGCCGACCGGCTACGCCGCGGTCCAGCGCTCCGGGGCCGGCCTCACCGACACCGTCGTCGTGCTGGGCTGCGGGCCGGTCGGGCTGATGGCGCTGCTCTGCCTGTCCGGCTTCGGCGGCGGCGTGATCGCGGTGGACTCGATCGAGACCCGGCGGGAACTCGCCGCGGCGTTCGGCGCCGTGGCTGTCCCCCCGGCCCAAGCCGAGGAGCTGGTGCTGGCCCGGACCGGCGGGCTCGGCGCGGACGTCGTCATCGAGGCGGCCGGCACGGCGGGGGCGCTGGACGCCGCGCTGCAACTGGCCCGGGGCCGCGGCACGGTCTCGGTGGTGGGAGCCCATTTCGAGCCCGACTACAAGCTGAACGCGGGCCTGATGTTCGAGCGGGAACTGACCCTTCGGTTCAGCATCGGCGATCCGCTGGCCGACCGCGAACGGCTGATGCAGATGGTCTTGTCGCGCGGGCTGACACCGGAGCGGGTGATCACCCACCGGCTGCCGCTGAGCGACGCGGCCGCCGGCTACCACCTGTTCGACGCCCGCACCGCCGCCAAGGTCGTGCTGCTCCCTTAGGCGGAGCTGACCAGGCTCCCGGATTCGAGCACTCCGCCCAGGGACTCCTGCAGCCGCTGCGCCGGGACCCTGACGTGCGCGGCGGTGAGCTCGCAGGCCTTGTCCACGTCGCGGAGCCGGACGGCGGCCAGGATGGCGCGGTGCTCGGATACCGAGCTGTCCAGGTTGCCGCGCAGGGCCAGCGTCCGGGCCTGGAACCGGCTGATCTCGCCTCCCAGCCGGTGGTGGACCTCGCGCAGCTTCTCGTTGCCGCTCAGCTCGCAGAGCAGCTCGTGGAAGGCCACGTTCGCCGCGAAGAAATCGGTGACCTGGTCCTTTTGGGCGAACTGGGCCATGCTGTTGATCAGCTCGTCCAGGCGCGCCAGGTCAGCGGGGGTGATCCTCGGGACCGCCAGGCGCACGGCCAGCACCTCTAGCGCTTCCCGGACCTGGTAGCCGTCGATGAGTTCGGTCGGGGTAAGCGAACGGACCTCCGCCCCCCGGCGGGGCCGGACGGTCACCAGACCCTCGGCCGCGAGCCGACCGATGGCCTCCCGGATCGGTCCCCTGCTCACGGCCAGTTCGCGTGACAACGCGACCTCTGACAGCTCGGTCCCCGGCGGGAGCTGGTCCTCCAGGATCTGCTGGCGCAGGTGCCGGTACACCCGCTCCCACAGCGTCAGGTTGTCAAACGCCGACATGGAGTGATCACCCAATCGCCGCTGCTCGTACCCATTGCGGATGGATCAAACAGCTTTGTACGATGTGAAGAGTCAACAGTTAAAAGCTAACACATTTCGGAGCCCGAAGGGATCCCGCCTGGCGTCAGATCACCTGCGGGGCGAGGAGCGTGTCATGCGGGATCCGGATTTCACCCTCGCGGGCGGGCCGACCGCTGTTTACCCCCAGGTGCTGGCCGCACTCGGCAAACCCGTCACGCACCACTACGACCCCTCGTTCCTCGAGTGCTTCCGGCGGACGGAAGCCAAGGTGGGCCAGGTTTTCGGCACCGGGAACGAGATCATCTTGCTGCAGGGCGAGTGCATACTCGGCCTCGAGGCCGCGGCCCGATCTCTGGTCCGCCCCGGTATGCCGGTACTGAACCTGGTCTCCGGCGTCTTCGGCCACGGGATGGGGCTATGGCTGAAGAGCTTCGGGGCTCAGGTCCACGAGCTCAGCGCGCCGTACGACGAGGTTGCCGACCCGGAGGAGGTCGGCGTGTTCCTCGACGCGCACCCGGAAATCGAGCTGCTGTGCGTCGTGCACTGCGAGACTCCGTCGGGCACGCTCAACGACTGCTCCCGTATCGGCCCGATCGCGCGGGCCCATGGTGTCCTGACCCTGGTGGACTGCGCGTCCTCATTCGCTGGCATGCCCTTTGACCCGGATGCCTGGCAGCTTGACGTATGCGTCGGTGCTACGCAGAAGTGCCTCGGCGCCCAGCCCGGGATCTCACTCGTGACCGTGAGCCCGCAGGCATGGGCGGCCATCGAACGCAATCCGCTGGCCCCCCGCGACTCGTTCCTGTCGCTACTGGACTGGCGCGACCGCTGGCACGGGCAGGGACGGTTCCCCTATACCCCGTCGGTCAGCGACGTCTACGGCGTCGAAGCCGCCTGCGACCTGTTCCTTGAGGAGGGGCGCGAGGCCGTCTTCGCCCGGCACGAGACCGCAGCGCGCGTATGCCGGGCCGGCGTCGTAGCGATGGGCCTGCGGCTCTGGCCCGCCCGCGACGCCATCATGTCGCCCAGCGTCACCGCCGTAGCGGTTCCCGACGGCCTCGACCAGGCGGCCGTCTGCGACCACGTGCGAGCACGGTACGGCGTGATGATCTCCGACAGCGAGGGCGCGGGGAATCTCGTCCGCATCGCACACATGGGACCCACCGCGAGCGCATTTCATCCGGTGGTAGGGCTGGCGGCACTCGGCAGGTCCCTGGCCGATCTCGGTGCAGAAGTACGAATCGGGGACGGCCTAGACGCCGCGCTCTCGGTGCTCGCAGAAAGCAGGAGGACAAAGGCATGACATCCACCAGCGAAACCACCCCGTCGGGTGGCCCGTCGCGAACGGCAGAGATCGAGATCCACTCCATCCAGCCCATTCCGGACAGCGACCGTCACGGGACCATCGGGCAGCAGTGGCGGCTGTGGTACGCATGCAACGCGAACTTCTTCTGCGTGGTCCTCGGGTCGTTCGCCGTCCTGCTCGGCCTGAACCTGTTCTGGGCCATCATCGCCATCGTGATCGGGTCGGTGATCGGGGGGGTGCTCACCGCGCTGCACGCCGTGCAGGGCCCGCGGCTCGGCGTCCCGCAGATGATCCAGTCCCGGGGCCAGTTCGGCTTCTACTTCGGCGTCGTCCTGTTCGTGATGGGGATCGTGCTGGACGTCGGGTACATGGGCGGCGGCATAGTCGTCGGCGCCCAGTCCCTGCAGGGAGTCGTCTCCGGGCTGCCGATCGAGGCGTGGATCGTGATCTTCACCGTGCCGTGCGTGGCCCTGGCCGTCTGGGGCTACCGGCTGATCCACGCGGTTCAGCCGTACCTGGTCGTGATCATGACCGGGGTCTGGTTCGCCATGCTCGGCCTGATCCTCGCCTCCGGCGACCATCTGGCCAAGGGGATGGGCGGCACCCACCTGGCCAGCTTCCCGATCTTCCTTGTGGTGGTCGGGCTGTTCTTCATGAACCAGCTGAGCTGGGCTATCTACGTGTCGGACTACTCCAGGTACATGCCCAAGGACACGAACGGGCCGAAGATCTTCACCGCGGTGGCCGTCGGCTCCACCGTGTCCACCGTCGCGTTCTGCGCGCTCGGCGCGTGGGTCACCGCCATCGCCCCGACCGCGTCCTCGCCGGTGACCGTCATCGCGAGCGTCGCGGGCAAGTGGGTGCTGTGGTTCTCCGCCCTGTCCCTGATCGCCGGGGCGGCGATGAACGCCTACACCGGCATGCTGTCCTGGGAGGCGGTCCGCTCCACCTGGCAGCAAGTGAGCCTGTCCCGGATCGCCCGCGTGATCGGGGTCCTGCTCATCGCCGGCATATCGCTGGTGCTGGCGTTGCTGGGCTGGAGGTCGTTCGTGAACACGTTCAGCAACTTCCTCAGCGTCCTGCTGTTCGTGTTCGTACCGTGGTCCCTGATCAACCTGGTCGACTTCTACCTGGTGCAGCGTGAGCGCTACGACGTATCCGCGTTCTACACCCCGCGCGGCATCTACGGCGGCTGGCGCTGGGTCGCGGTCATCCCCTATCTCGTCGCGGTCGGCCTGGAGCTGCTGTTCGTGGACCAGACCGACCTCAAGGGCCCGCTGGTGAACGCCCTCGGCGGCGCCGACATTTCCTGGATCGTCGGCGGAGTGGTGGCGGCCGTTGGCTACCTGATCGCGGTCCGCATCACCGGCCAAAGGAACGAGGTGGCCACGGAGCAGCTGACCGGGGTGGCCAGGTAGTCCGACGCCACGCAAACGGCCCGCATAGCCGCATTTCCGCAGCTAGCGGGCCGTTTTCGCGGGATGGTGGCAAGACATATGGGTACGAGAGCCGAGCATAGAGCAGCAGGTCAGGTCGGCACGCCGGATTCCTGCACGGCACACGCCGCAGCTTTCCGCTCTGACGGCTTACTCAGCGAAGGGGTTGAGCACCTGGACTCCGGCCAGCTCAAAGTCCTTGACGTTGCGGGTGACCACGGTCATGCCGTGCACTCGCGCCGTTGCCGCGATGAGCGCGTCGATCACCGGGAGGGGCTGCGCGTGCTGCTGACGGCCCCAGGCAGCGGCGACCGGGAGGGTGACCGGGAGAACCCGATCTTCGAACCCGGTCTCCACATCCCGGAGCCAGCGCTCGAGGGCGTAAGCCTGGTGCCGGTCTCCCCGGCCGCGAACTCTCGCGATCCCCTGCTCGATCTCGCCCAGGGTCAGCACGGAGACGTGCAGTCGGCCCGGCGGCGTGGCCGCGATCCAGTCTGCTACGCCCGCCGCGGGCTGGCGCTTGCGCGTCTCCGACAGCACGTTGGTGTCGAGCAGGTAGGTCACGTGCCCGCCTCAAGATCGACCGCACGTCCGAAGTCGGCCTTGCGCTCGGCCTCGATCTCCGCGAAGACGTCAGCGGTGCTGTCGTCGAGCTTCGGACCGCCGAGCAGGATGCTCGCAAGGTCCACCGCAGGCCGGGTCAGCCTGCGATACTCAGCGATATCTACGACTACCGCGACATCCTCACCGTGCCGGGTGATGACCTGCGGCCCCTCGCTCGTAACCGCACGGATCATCTCGCTGAAGCGCTGCTTGGCGTCTTGGATCTGCCAGTGATCCGGAGTCGATGACGCCATGAGCACCCTCCTATTTCTGTCTAGTCCTGTCTAGACAGATTACTGCCAACTAGCGTGTGCAGTGTCAAAACTCGTTCACCGTCGCTGACCTGGCGCTTCGCGCTGGCTAGGCCGCCCGGCGGTATTCGCTGATCAGGCCGCCGATCTGCCCCGTAGCCGCACGGATGTGGGTAGCACTTGCGGCCCTGCCTCCCCGGTGCCCCGGCAGGTACTGGCGGGTCGTAGGCTCGCCCGCGATCCGGGGCGAGTACCTGAAGATCAACGCCGAGATGCAGGACGCGCTTGCCGCGGCGATCGGCGAGCGGACCGGCACCGATATGTACCCGCAGATTCTCGCGGGCGCGGTTATCGCGGCGACACAGGTCGCCATCTGGCGCTGGTTCCGCGCTGACCCGCCGGAGCCGTTGCTGCCCATAATCGAGCTCGCGCTGCGCCAGCTCACCAGTGTCAGCGCAGAATACGTGATGCGGTAGGTCTACCTGGGGTATCCGAAGTTGGCGTCGAACGGGATGCCGGCCAGCGTGGGCAGCGCCTGCAGCCATGCGGGGAGTTCGGAATTCCTCCGCACGGCGGCCAGGAGGGCCGGCGTCGGCCACTGGTGCCAGGATCTCCAGCTCGCGATGTCACCGGTATCCGGGCTGAGCCGAGATAGCGCGTCCACGAGCCCTCCCGCCCAGTATCCCCAGGTGGCGTCGGCCTGGAGCACATCCAGCACCCTGGCGCGGGCCCGCCTGAGTTCCCCGTGCTTCAGATCCAGCGCTGGCAGCACCTGCGCCAGGTTACAAGCCGGGCCGCCATGATCGTGGCCGGCCGCAGCGCTGTCCAGCAGGTCCAGGATCCTGGCGCGGGCTCGCGCGAGCTGACCCGGCTCCGGGTCCAGGCTGGCCAGCACCCGCGCCAGTTCCGCCGCCTGATCCGGGAGCACGGCACCGTCTTGCAGCAGAGCCAGGATCCTGGCCCGGGCCCGGCCGAGCTGGCGCGGTCCGGGGTCCAGCCCGGCCAGCGCCTCGGCCAGCCGCAGGGCCTTCCCGCGGTTGGCCGCGGCGCCGTCCAGCAGGTCCAGGATCCTGGCGCGGGCCCGCGCGAGCTGGCCCGGCTTCGGGTCCAGGCCGGCCAGCACCCGCGCCAGTTCCGCCGCCTGATCCGGGAGCACGGCACCGTCTTGCAGCAGAGCCAGGATCCTGGCCCGGGCCCGGCCGAGCTGGCGCGGTCCGGGGTCCAGCCCGGCCAGTGCCTCGGCCAGTGGCCCGGCCGTCCCGCGGCCGGCCGCGGCGCTGTCCAGGAGGTCCAGGATCCTGGCGCGGGCTCGCGCCAGCTGGCCCGGCGTGGGGTCCAGGCTGGCCAGCACCCGCGCCAGTTCCGCCGCCTGATCCGGGAGCACGGCACCGTCTTGCAGCAGAGCTAGGATCCTGGCCCGGGCGTGGCGGAGGTCGGCTGGCTCTGGGTGCAGCCCGGCGAGCACGCCGGCCAGCCACGCGATCACTGCGGTGCCGGTGGCACAGGCCAGCAGGGCCAGGACCGCGGCCCGGTCCTGGCTGAGCGCGCTCGCCCCCGGGTCCAGCTCGGCCAGCAGCCGTGCCAGCCTAACCGCCTCCGGGAGAGTCTGTTTGGCCAGTTCATCCAGCACCCTGGCCCGGGCCCGCCCGAGGTCGTCCGGCTCCGGGGCCAGCCTGGTAAGCGCCCTGGCCAGCGCCTCGGTCCGGCTATCGCTGTCCGGGCGGTCCAGCAGCGCCAGCACCGTGGCGCGCGCCTGCGCGAGCTCGCCCGGTACGGGGTCTAGGCCGGCCAGCGACTCTGCCAGCGCAGCGGCGGCACCCGGGTTATCGGCGTTGACCAGCAAGTCCAGCGTTACCGCGCGGGCCTGCCGCAGCTCGTCGGGTCCTGGGCACAGCCGGGCCAGCAGCCGGGCGGACGCCGCGACGTGGTACGGGCTGGCGTCAGCCTGCCCCGGGGGCGCTGGCGGCGGGGGATGTGCCTTCAGGTGCTCCTGGATCCGCTGCGAGCTGGCGGCCTCGGCCAGCGATCCGAGCACGACCTGCCGGATCTGGCTGTTCGAGTCCGGCCAGCCGGGCACCGCCTGCAGCCAGTCCCAGAATCCCGCCACGGCCAGGTCCAGGCGAGCGTGGCTGATGATCCGGGCAGATTCTTCGGCCCAGTCGCCGACTCCTGACTCCTCAGCTACGCGTGCCAGGAACCGCCGCAACTCCCAGCAGCCATCGATCCCGGCGAGATCGTCAGGGATCCGCCCACAGCGGCCGGCTCGGCAGATCAGTTCCCGGAGGACCACGTTGCGCTCGCGATGCATCGCCACCGCAGCCGCGGCCGCGTGTTCCCAGTCCGGATCGAACCAGAGGTGGTTCAGCAGTTCGGCGGCCGCCTCGCCAGCCGTCATGCGCGTCGCGATGCGCTCAGCCGCCTTTTGCCCGCTGACCGGCTCAGAGCTGCTCATCCTTTAGACAGGCGCCACTGTGGCTCGTCATGCAGCGGACACATGCGCCCATAGTGCCGCGCGTGACCTGGGTCGTCGTAATCTATCTCAAAGTCGTCGTACGCCGAGCACCGCACTGGCGGGCCGTGGAGCGGCGCAACGCACTTCAGGTAGGGGATGTTGAGCCAGACAATCTCGGCTGCGCCAGTGGATACGGCTCGAACCTGGCAGATCACTTCCGACATTCCCGCCGTGGGGACATCGCCGTCCGCCGTCTGGCTGAACCCCCGCCGATCCGACCCCTGTAGCGATTCGAGAATCGCCAGCAGGACGCCATCTGGATAGCCGGCCTCGGCACGTTCATTGAAACCCACGAGACGAACACAGGCGGAGCCCGCTGAGCCATGCCGCCAGCTGTCCCACTCGATGTCGACGATCTCGCCTACGTGGCACGCGATCCATTGGCGGAATGACAGCGAGGAGGACGCCTCTCCCCACTCCAGGAAGAGCCAGCGGCCGCCGGCGCGGCTACGGTTAGCGGCCCGCAGGGGCCTGCGGCCGGCAAAAACGGCCTCGGGAGCATCGGCGGCGAGGAAAGCATCTACGATGCCTGCGATATCCCGGTCTGGCTGCGAGGCCTGGAACGGCGCCCGGACAATGGCGCCGGCAGCGTTCAGCACCGCCGACTCCAGCTGCCCGGACACGCGCGCCAAGCCCGGATCGACGGCGGCCAGCCACCCGATCAGGCTTTTGGCCAGATCGCCACCGCTGGCCTGCGCCGCCCGTTCACCGTCCAGCCAGCTTCGGTCAAGCGCCAGCGACGCACCCACGACGGTCGCGTTCTCGTCCAAGATCACCGTCAGGCCGATGGACGCCTCGAACGCGCCGGGCGCCAAGCGGACCGCAACAAGACCCGAGCCCGCCGGTTCCCGGCCGGCTTCGCACAGGTGAAACCAGCCGTACAAGTCGCTCGAAACGAACTCGTCCCATGTCGGCCCCGAGCCCGGATGCTTCGACCCGGCGGCCGGCGGCCTGGAGGCCGGCTCGGACGGCCCGGAGCCCGGCTCGGACGGCCCGGAGGCCGGCTCGGACGGCCCGGAGGCCGGCTCGGACGGCCCGGAGGCCGGCTCGGACGGCCCGGAGGCCGGCTCGGACGGCCCGGAGGCCGGCTCGGACGGCCCGGAGCCCGGCACACGCCCCGCCGACCGGTGCCGCCACCTGAACTTCACGCGACCACCCCATTCGGCCCGCCCTCTTAATCACACGGTAACGCGTCCCCGCCAGCACCGGTGGCCAGCACCGGC
The DNA here is from genome assembly GCA_963789225.1 of uncultured Actinomycetes bacterium. GTDB lineage: Bacteria > Actinomycetota > Actinomycetes > Streptosporangiales > Streptosporangiaceae > Palsa-504. Next base: position 270,662 of record CAWBKD010000022.1, on the reverse strand, counting down.
CCATGCGGGGCTGAACGCCATCCTCCCGAGTCCCCTTACCGGGCCGGTCAGGATGCGCAGGTTCCCGCCGCCGACCGGGTTCCATGGCCGCACGGTCCCGTCGCCACCGCCGGCGCTGGTGAGCAGCTGCCCGTCCGGGCTGAACGCTACCCCGCGCGTCGCCGCGGTGGCGGCCTAGGTTGCGCCCAATGGTCGCCGCCGGCTGGGTCCCACAGCCGTACCGCCCCGTCGCCTGTGGAGACGGCCAGCAGGCTTCCGTGCGGGTCGGCAATAGCGCGTAGATCCGCACCACCCGGTAGCGCAACGAACCACCCGGACCCGCTCCACCAGACGCAAACGCACCCGATCGCTCTGGTTGCGGTCAGCGGGCGTGTCCCCGGGACTCTGTTAAGTATCGTGGCGGCGCTGGCGCAAGGTGATAGCGGAGAGTAGTGCGGCGCCTGCGAGCAGCGCGGCCGACAGGTACAGTGCGTCGTGCAGTGCACTGGTGAAGGCCGCGTACCCCGCCCGGATGATCTGGTCCAGCGGGCTGTTCCCGGTCGGGCTGCCATGGCCGAGGGACACCGAACCCGTCTCTATCACCTGGAGCACATATTGCTGAAGCGCAGCCGAGGCGCCCAGATGCGTCATGCGACTGACCAGCCCCGACCGGAGCTCGGCATTGACGACGGCGCCGAGGATGGCGATGCCGGTGACCGCGCCGAACTCCCGGCTAGTGTTCGTGGCCGAGGCGGCCATCCCCGACCGGGCGGCGGGTACCGCCCCGAGCACTGACGAGGTGACCGGCACGACGCAGGTGCCGATGCCGGCGCCGGCCAGGCCCAGCGCCGCGGTGAGCGGCAGGTAGGCGGGAGCCGGGTTGATCACCACGTTGGTCAGCAGCAAGCCGGCGGCGAACAGCAGGCAGCCGACGACCAGCAGCCAGCGGGCGCCGACCACGGTCGTCCATCGGCCCGCCAGCAACGCCGCGATGATCATCATCACGGTCATCGGGAGGAACAGGCCCGCGATGCGGTAAGCGGAGTAGCCGGCAATCACGCCCAGGTAAAGCGCGGTAAAGAAGAAGATCGCGAAAGTAGCGAAATACGTGCAGTACGCGACCACGTTGGGGGTGGTGAACCGCGGAACCCGCAGGTAACTTAGGTCGAGCAGCGGGAACGGGGCGCGGCGCTCCCACAACACGAAAGCGGCGCCGGCGACCAGGGACACGACGAACAGCGCTAGCACGCTGGGCGCAGCGTAGCCGGCACTCTCACCGTCGATAATGCCGAAGATCAGGGCGGCGAGCGCGGCACCGCCGAGCACGGTGCCCGGCACATCGACCCGGCCAGCTCCCGGGTCGGCGCTTTCCGGCAGGACCATGGCCGCTATGGCCAGCGCGGCCACGCCGAACGTCACGTCGAACCAGAAAATGCCCCGCCAGCTCCACACCCCGACCAGCGCTCCGCCCAGGACCGGGCCGAGCGCGAGCGAGAACCCTGATACCGCGGCCCAGACCCCGAGCGCGCGGTTGCGGCTACGTTCATCTGGATACAGATGCCGGATCATCGACAACGTGCCGGGTTCACTCGCCGCCGCGCCCAGCCCCATGACCGACCGGGCCGCAATCAGTATCCCGATGCTGGGAGCGGCCGCGGCCAGCGCGGCGCCGGCGCAGTAGACACCTGCTCCGGCCAGCATGATCTTCTTGCGGCCGAACTTATCGCCCAGCATCCCGCAGGCCAGCATCAAGCTAGCGAACGTCAGGGCATACGCCCCGACCACCCACTGCAGCGCGGAGACTCCACCGTGCAGGTCCGACTGAATGCTGGCCAGCGCGACGCTGACCACCGTGTTGTCCAGGAAGGTCAGGAACAGCAGCGTGCACAGGCAGGCCAGGGCAAGGGGCCGGCGCCGCGAGGTGAGCCTGCCCGCCGCGCCGTGCGCGAGCGCATCGGCCACCCCGCTAGCTCCGGCAGGCAGCGGGCAGCTTGGGGCTCCCCTTGGGGTACTCCAGGTAGGCCAGCCCGCAGAAGCTCGCGATGGCAACCTTCCAGAAGCCGTCCAGGTAGACCGCCGTGCCCACCTGGTTCTTCAGCAATGGCGTGCCGAGCAGCAGGACCTCGTAGTGCACCATCGCCTGCACTGGTGACATGATGATCACCGAGCTGACCGTCGCCGTCGACCCGGCGGCGGCCTGCCCGAACGACGTCTTGGCCTGGGCCTCGACGAACGCGGCCACCTGCGACCCGTCCTGCACCAGGGCAAGCCGGCGCGAGAGCGGCGCCTTGCCGTTGAAGACCGTCTTCCAGTTGGCCGTGATCACGGCCATGGCCGCCGCGCCGCTGACCGGCTCGGCCGCCGCGGTAGCACTCGCGGCCGGTTTCGGGCTGGCCGGCTTCGCCGAGGGGCTGCCACCACCCCCGCACGCGGCCAGGACTAGGCATCCCGTCACCGCCAGCGCGGCCCATGCCTGACGCGGCCCCGGCCAGTGCAGGCTACGCATGGACGCAGTGTCCCACACCAAAGGCCGCACGAAAGGGTCGCACGCTTACCGATACGGTATCTAGATTGCCTGGCAGCCCGCTGCGGGACCTCCACCCTGAAACATCATCCTCGACACCCTCAATAACCAGAGTAGACAATCTCGAGAACACAGTTCCCACAAGTGTGTTATCGCGTCAATCATGGCTCATGGTGGCAGAGCAGGACATCCCGTCACCACCGAAAGTGCGACAGATCCCGGCGACTGGCGGCAGAGTTCTGGAGCCCGCCTTGCCGCGTCCGGCTGACGCAGCAAGGCGGCGGTGACCTGCGTCTTTCGCGGGGGGTTATGTTGAGGCGAGTGCGCTGCTCGCCTCGGCTGCGGAGGGGTGCCTGCCGCGATTACGGCCTGGAGTGCGAGCCGGTAGGCGGTGTCCCGGGCCTGGCTGGCGGTGCTGTCGATGTCGGGCGTCACTTCGGTGCCTTCCCAGTTGCCGCCGGTGATCGGGTTGACCGACTCGGTGAGGGGGATCGTTGCCTGCAGGTGGGCGTGTACAGGGAAGGCCTCGCGGGCGTGGACGCCGCCGCGGGTGCGCTCCCCGACGACGGCTGCGCGGCCGAGTTGCTGCAGGTCATAGCCGAGGTGGAGTGAGAATCCTGAGTCGGTCGCCGCTGCACCGTCGGCACCGCCCAGGACCCTGTCCGCCATATGTACGTAGATCTCCCCGCCGACCCGCACGCGGCCCACGAACTCCTCCCGTAGCTGACCGGCGGCTGGGACCGCCGACCACCCAGCAAGCCGGCTGTTTCCGCAGCTCAGACTTCATTCTCCGGCTCTTCGTGCGACTTCCGGGAACGGCCGGATCCGGCCCACGCATAGCCCACAGACCAAAGCCGACGGTCTGCGTAACCGCTTCCTTCCACGTTAAAAGCCGGTGACACCATCCGCCGTCACCGGCTCTGAACTGCAGAAACGTGTGGCAGGTGTTGAGTTCGAACCCAACGTAGGCTGAGCCGACGGTTTTACAGACCGCTCCTACCTGCCACTCCACAGGGCCATTAACCTGCATAAATGAAGGCGAATGTCATTCGGTGCGGCAACGCTGTCCGCTATATGTCCGTGCCCGCGGGAGCTTTCGCGGCCTGACACGCGGACAGCCACGGACACCGTCCGCAGAAGATCTTGACCTGCGCAAACGTACAGGAACACCGGTACTACGACCAGGACAACTCCAGATCATGGAAGCGGGGAGGCTTCGCCGTGGTGCGGACTGGGTGACGCCACGGCGGCCAGCATGCAGGCGCCGCAAGCGCGGGTGCCTATTATCTACCTGTCCCTCCCAGCCCGGCTGGCCGAACTCCTTCAGACCAGAGACCATCGCGCCCTCTCCGGTGCGCCCGCCTTACGCGGTGAGCTGGGAGAGGTCCAGCTGGGCTTCGTGCCCGTCTGCGAACCGGACAATCACGGTGGCATGCCCGCCTACGGCTTCCAGGTAGGCGTTGAGAGTTGACAGGAGCAGGTCGTGTGGCTGTTCCATGCGGCTGACAGCCGCCTGGGTGACGCCCATTCTCCTGGCCAGCTCAACCTGGGTCAGCTCGGCTGCCTGCCGCAGCGCGGCCAGGCCCATCGCATAGGTGCGGTCAGCCTCGTCCATGTCACGGCGGACCTGGGCGACGCCTTCGGCCAGATCTGGCCGCTGAGCCAGCTGGCTGATGCGGTCGTTACCGCGGATGAACTTAACCTTCTGTGTCATCGGTGCTTCCCTTCTGGCGCAGCCATGCATCGACGAGCGCTTCCCCGCGTGCCGCGGCGCTCGCGTAGAACACGTCGCCGATCGTCTTCTTGTCGAAACCGATCAGGGCGATCACGACCTCATCGTCGGCGGGGAACCAGCAGATGATGCGGACGGCAACTTCGGGATCAAACGGATGTGCGACTCGCCAGAGTTCGTGCCGGCGCGCTTGCCGGACCCGCTTGAAGGTCGCGGATTCTTCTGCTGGCTTCTCCGGGAGGTCGGTAAGGGCTTGCAGCAGCGCGACCGCGACGGTCAACAGTCGGCCGCCCTGCTTTTCGGCGTGATCGAGCCAGCGGTCGAACTCGTCTGTCCAGTCGACGATCACATCTCAATTATGAGTTCAGACTTGTACAAAGTCAAATTTATATCCGCTGGTAAGGAACTTGCGGTCGGTTTGTCGGCTAGGCGTATTGCCAGCGATCGCGCCGCGCAAAAGCAGTCGCTTCTCGATGTGAGATCACTGGAGCTGCGCGTCGGAGCCTTGCGCCGAGGCCGGCAGGTTAGCGCTCGGGGTGCGTGCCAGCCGTGGCGGGTCCGGGAAGCCCCAGCTAGCTAGACATACTGCGTCTGCCGGAGGTCCGCGACGCGCTGCTGACTCGGTGATCGGATAATCGGGAGCGGAGAATCCGGGCGAGTGCGGTGTTGACCGTGGTCTGGTCGAACGGTTCCGGTTCCTCCGGCTCGTCCCCGGACGGGTACTCTACCGGGGAGTTGCCGCCGAACGCGACGCACACCGGATAGTCCTGGCCGGGTTCGAGCGTGATCATCTTCTGCCGGGTGATCTCGTGGACCCAGTCGGCACCGAAGTCGTACACGTACGTGATCTTCGGGCCGCCCGGGGGAAAGGCGTCGCGGAGCCGGGCGTCCTCTTCGTCCCCGGTCCCTTCCAGCTCGTAGAACGGGTCGCTGTAGCGCACGCCGACCGCGTGGAACTCGTGCAGGTGATCCCCGTCCCAGCCGAACAGGACCTGGATCGCCGCGTGCAGGTCGCCGAGCGTCGCCGTGAGCGGAAGCTGTACGCTGCGCCAGACCGGCGGCTTCGAGTACTTGAGCGCGACCTTCAGTTGGACGCCCTGCCGGATCGTGAGCGGCGCGCCCGAGGCGGCAAATTCCTCCACTGAACTGGCCACGTGCTCTGCCTCGGGATGGCCGCTCGCGCGCACCTCGGCGAGTCGTTTCGCGATGTCGTCGTCGCCGTCAATCGTGTCCCAGATGCAGCACAGGGCCTCGTCGGGCCCAGCCTCATGGAGCGCCGCCGCAGCGGCCTCGGTGCCCACCCACTGCCAGTCCGCGCGCGCAGGCTCCGGCCCCTGCCCCATCGAGAACAGGAACACGCGGGCGTGCCGCGCCGCGTACGGCCGGGCCTCGTCGGCCGCGATCTCGCGCCAGGCAGGCCACCCGTCTTCCCCGGTCATTTCCGCGAGTTCGAGCGCCACCACGCGTAGCCGGGACGGCATGTCCTCGGCGGCGGACAGGATTTCCCGGACCGCATCCGCGGGGTCGCGCGCGTCCAGCCAGCTATCGGCGAGCATCTCCCGCTCGCCCGCGGAGACGTTCGCTGCCCCCTCTATGAGCTCTTCGGCCGTCAGCCCCGCGTCGAGCTGAACCGGGCACACCTCCGCCAGGCAGCTTGCCACCCACTCGCCTAGCGGCGTGACGGCAGGCGCCTTTGACGCGGCAGGTCCCGCCTTGGCGATAATGCCGAAATCGGAGAGCAACGCCATCAGCCCCTCGATCTTCGGCATCCCGTGCGAGGAAAGCCCGGACAGCGCGCCGTGCACATCGGCATCGAGGTCGTCCCCGTCGCAGATCTCGTCGGCTTCCTCAAGCACTTCCCGCAGCAGCACGCACCCGGCGGGCGCACCCTCGTCCCGCAGCACGTTCAGCAGCGCCAAAACGAGGACGACAAAGCCCCTGTCCACGTCCCGGTCCCCGCCGCCCAGAACAGCCGAAACCGCGAAGAAGCCCTTCAGCCATGCTTCCAGCAGCCCCGTGCCGTCGTCCGGAGGCCAGCTCTCGAGCGCTGGCCCGCCGTATGCCTTACCCCCCTCCACGGTGAGCAGGCCCATGCCGATCGCGGCGCACCAGGCGACGTGGAGTTCCGGTAGGTCGGCCGCGCTCCGGACCGCCTGCGGAGCCTTGACCCCGATGATCGCGGCCGCGGCTGGCACGTCCTGCTTGCGCAGCACGCCTTTGGCGGTCAGGGTCCTCTTCCCGCCCCCGGCCCAGCCAGCCAATGAAGCCGCACGCCGGAGCACAGCGGACTTCACGGCCAGCGCGGCGAGGTCGGGAGCACCGGACGATGGCAGGCCTTCCGGAAGATTCACGCAGGCACACTATCCCGGCACCCGAGCAGCCTGCACGGGTAATCCTCGCCGCGTACGCTTTCCCACGTGCCGGAACTGAGCGACGAAGAACTGGACGCGCTGGTCGAAGAGGCCACGGTCGACGCGTACGGCGATGACGAGCAACTGGGCGGCTTCGCCGTGATGATCGAGGACAACATGGAGGTCCCTTTCGAGACCACGGTCCTGGGGGTGGCGGTGACGGTCCAGAAAGTCACCCGGACGGAGTCCGGCATCGTCGCCGACTGCGTCCGCGACGGCCACCACCAGGCGATCTCCGTCCTCGACCTGCCGCTGCCCGAGCCGCCGCCGAAAGGCGCGCAGTGGATCGCCGCCTACCGGCACTGGGCGGGTGGCCTGTGAGGGAGTACCAGGGTGTGAAGATGTCCTGGGTCGAACTGGACCGGATCGTCTCGGAGAAGATTGCCCGCGACGACGACATCCGGCGCCGCGTAGCCGAAAGCGGCAGGCCGCTGCGGTCGCACGTCACGGGCATGAGCGACGATGACCTCCTCGCCAAGCTCCGTGGTCTCGGGGTGGACGCGGACCGCGAGAAGCTGGCGGGGCTATGCGACGGAGCGCTGTCCGCCGAGCAAGTCGTCAGCGAGCGGCTCGGGCTGCACCATTGGGACGCCGAGTGGGCCTGGATCTGCCTGACCGAACTCTGGCAGCGCTGGTGGCCGGAGAAGGCATGCCTGGAAGTCCTGGACGACAAGATCCAGCAGGGCTACGACGCCGACCAGCGCAACGACTTCCCCGCAAGCGGCAGGATATGGCTTGGTGCCTGGTCGGACGTGCTGCGGATGTGCGATGCCACCGGCGCCGGGTCGATCAGGGAGTTCGACGACCGTTTCCCCATGACGCAGTCCCTGTTCAACTGGTGCCAGGACCTCGAAATGGCGCTGCAGAACGGCGGGGAACATGACCCGGAGTTGCGGACGGCGCGGCTTGAATGGCCGCGGAGTGGCTCCGGAGGTTCCCCGGTGAAGACGCGCTGACCACCGGGAACTTCCGCAGGGCGCTGGCCGGCTCCTATTCCGAGACCGGGCATCAGCAGAAGGCGGACGAGTTGTACCAGTCGTGGCTGGACGATCCCGCCTGGGGATGGGGGTGGATCGGCTGGGCCGACTGTTACACGCCCTACGGTCCCAGCAGGACACAGGACTACGCGCGGGCGGAAGAGATCCTGCACCGTGGCTACGCCGTTACCGGAGTACGGGAAGCCGAGCACATCGCGGGACGGCTGGCGGACATCTGCGACAAGACCGGCCGTCCCGCCGAGGCCAGGGAGTTCCGGCAGCAGGCGGAGGAGGACCGGCAGCGTGCCGGGCGGCGGGTGACATGCGCGACGGCCCGGGCGGCGCCGACCGCGCCGGCAGGCGAGTCGCGTGCCGTGAAGCAGCGCCCGGCCGGGAAGACCGGACGGAACCAGCCGTGCCCCTGCGGAAGCGGGAAGAAGTTCAAGAAGTGCTGCGGTGCCTCCGCGTCGGCATGAGCGGACAGCTGCGATCTGTGCGCTTCACCGGCCCGCCGCTAAACACTCCCCAGCCTTCGGCGACTGGGTGCTGGCCGCGGTCGAGCAGCACGCGGACGGCGCTGCAGAGGCTGCAGGCCGTATGGTCGCTGCGCTCCGGGAACGGAGCTGGGAGGGCGACGACGTTCTGGCCGATCAGCTCGAGGCGTTGCTGGGAAGCGGCGTGATACCCGATCTCCGCCCTCTTCCGGTGAATCTGGATGAATTGGCCGGCATCCTCGAAGGCGACCCGGTATACGGAGGGCGGGCGCATCGACCTGGCGACCGGTGAGGTCTGGCCGGCGCCTGCCGTCGACTATGCGCAGGAGATCGGCCAAGAGGATGAGGACGAATCGGACGATCCTGATAAGTGGCTCTGGGTGTGCTGCGAGGGTTCGCGGGACGGCTACAGGGATCGGGACGGTGCGTGATCCCGGCCGCGCTGACCGGCTGGAGATCGCCATCTCCGGGTGGGGAGCGTTCCGGCGGTTCAAGGACGTCCTGGCACGCTGGCCCGGATAGCTCGACCGGTGGCATGCGTTGTCCGCGGAGCGCCAGCGTGGCCGGGCACGGGCCTGGCTCGCCGACGCCGACTACTACGTCCGCAAGGGGACGCCGCCTTCATGACCCGGCAAGCCGGATGACTCTGCGGCGGCGTGTCTGCTCTGGCCGGGATGCTTTCCCGTGAGATCCTGTCTCCTGGGTCGAGCCAGGGAGGTCCGCTTCGTGGGGAAGGCGAGCCGGGGTCGGCGGCTGAAGAAGGACAGAGAACGTCAGCGGCACCGCGCAACGCAGGCGGCTGGCCGGGATGGCCCCCGCCCACCGGGTGCGTCGGGATCCGGTGCTCGCCCGTCAAGCGGATCCCGGACGAGGCCCGGATGGTCACCCGGTCAGCGGAGCGTTCCGTCGCAGCGGGAACTCGTGGCGGCTGCGGTTGGCGAGGCGACCCGCGCGGTGTGCCGCGGCGATCGGCGCACTTGCGACAGGTACCTGGAGCTGCTGGCCACAGAGCAGGCCCCGGGGTGGACGCAGGCCGTCAGCCGGGAGATCGCCGGTTTCCTGCGTTCCTCGGTGACCGCCGCCTGGCGGCGGGGCTGGCAGCCTGCCGAGCTGGCCAGGCACGCCGGCCGGGAGCTGGGTGATGGGCATGCGTCGATGGCCGCCGACCTGATCGCAGACGAGATGCGCGGCTACGCCGTGGGCACCGTCGATGGCCGCTGGGCTGGCCAGGTGACGTCCCTGGGCTCCGGCGTCTGGTGGGGCGCCGACGCCGAGTACCTGGGCGCCTGGCAGGCACGCCAGGGCACGGCCGGAACGGCGGCGGTCGCCACCGCGATCGAGCTCCTGCACCTGCTCCAGCATCTGCCCGTGCTGGAGCGGCTGTGCCCGCTGCCGGGGGCGGCGCACGCCGGATCATCGTCGGCGCATGGCGACGCGGACGAGCGGATCCTCGGCAAGATCCGCGCTCTGCTCGCGAAGGCGGAGTCGACAGAGTTTCCCGAGGAGGCCGAGGCGCTGTCCGCTCGGGCCCAGGAACTGATGGCCAAGTACAGCATCGACCAGGCCGTCCTCGCGGCGCAGAAGGGGCGCCGGGAGTCACCGGCCGGGCGGCGGCTGCCGGTGGACAACCCGTACGAGTCACCGAAGGCATCACTGCTGCAGACGGTCGCGAAGGCCAACCGCTGCCGCACCGTCTGGCACAAGGAACTCGGCATGTCCGCGGTGGTCGGCTTCCAGGCCGACCTGGAGGCCGTGGAGCTGCTGTTCACTTCGCTGCTGGTGCAGGCGAACGCCGCGATGCTGCGCGCGGGCGCGAAACGGGATGCCTACGGGCGGTCGCGGACCAGGGCGTTCCGTCAGTCATTCCTGATCGCGTACGCAACCCGCATCGGGGAGCGGTTGTCGCAGGCCACCGAGCATGCGGAGCAGCAGGCGGCGGCCGCGTCATTCGGTCAGGGCCTGCTGCCGGTGCTCAGGGCACGGCAGCAGGCCGTCGACGACGCCGTCGGCGAGATGTTCGGCGACACCCTCACCTCGGGCCGGGCGATCCGTGCTACCGACGCGGAAGGCTGGTACTCGGGCCGCGCCGCCGCGGACATGGCCACCCTGTACAACCACAGCCAGGTCACCGCCTGACGATCGCTTCCCACCGCGACCGCTGCCGACCCAGACTCGCGGCGTTCAGGACCAGGTTGTGCCGCCTCGCCGAAGACTGTACTACACATAGTACAATGGCGGCATGGAGACGACGGCCAGGGAGCTCAACCAGCACACGGCGCAGGTTCTGGCCCGGGTGGAGGCCGGCGAGACGTTCACCGTGACCAAGAACGGCCGCCCGCTGGCCATCCTGCGGCCGTACGGCGAGCAGGATCCGGTCACGTACTCGTTCCGGACCGACCCCATGGGACAGGACGATTCGGTCCCGACCTTCCGCGGGCCTGCGGACTTCTCCGAACGGGCGGACGAGCTGATGGCCGGCTTCGGCGGCGATGAGTGAGCAGCTCCCGGTCGTCATAGCCGACACCTCCGCGCTCATCGCGTTCTTCAACGAGACCGATGCTTACCATGCTGCCGTCTGCGCGGGCATCGCGCAGACCGGGCACCTGGTTGTCTCGCCGTGCGTGCTGACCGAATTCGACTACCTGGTGGCCGCCCGGCAGGGACCCGGTCCTGCCGCGGCGGCACTGGAATACATCGCCGGCCGGGTGGCGGCCGGCCGGTGGGAGGTTCCCGGGATCGCCCCGATGCTCCTGGCCGCTCATGCGGTGCTCGGCGACTACCCGCAGATCGGGCTGGCGGACGCCGTGAACGTAGTACTGGCGCGGGAGTTCCGCACCGACGTCATCGCCACGCTCGACCGCCGCCACTTCCGCATGATCCATCCGATGACCAGGCACGGCACCTTCCGGCTGCTCCCGGACGACGTGCCAGAGGCATGACGCCGCCCAGGTCTGGGCACTGATAGGCAGAGCGGTCCCGCATGGGTCTTCCGCCACTGTGCCCGTCGGCTCCTGCAGACGTGGCCACCGCGGGCTGCCAGCACTGGCTCGTCCATGTCACGCTGAGACTCTCCCGTGATCGGCTGGAATCGCGAGGTTCCCGTCGCTTCAGGGGAGGGATCTCCATGAACTCGTTCGATGTCTGGATCTTCGCGATCCGGCGCAGGCCCGGCCGGAGAGTGTTCGAGGTCCGCTGGCGGGTGGCCGGCCGCGACAAGTCCAGGTGCCTCATTACCCGGGCACTGGCCGACAGCTACCGCGCGGAACTGGTCCGCGCCGCCCGCAAAGGCCCTTGGCGAGGGCTCCGGGAACCCAGGGACGGCTTGGGCTTGTGCGGCGATGCGCCGTATCCGAAGCATGATGGCGGCAGATGGCGTGCCCCTGCCTGGTCCTGCGGGAGCCGGCCGTCCAGACCTACGATCGGGTGCCATGCCAAACCGGATGAGCCGTGACGAGTTTTACGCTGCGATGGCACCGCATGACGACGCACGCCTCCGCAGGCTCTTGTGGGCCGTCTACTGGCGCGGGAACGCGCAGCTCCGCGAGCGCATCGAGGACGAGCTGCGCCCGCCGGATCAGCCGAAGGTGAAGCCGAAGAAGGAGCTACCAGACCCGGCCGGCGTCCTCGATGAGGTGACGACCTTCGTCGAGCTGGCCAAGGACGGCGCCTACATGGCGGGGGACCGCCGGGTGCACCACACCGAGCGGTCGAGGTGGCGGCATACGTTCCGCCGGCTGGCAGCCGACGCGCTGGCGGCCCTGGCGGCCAGCGACCCCGCGCCGGCACAGCAGGCCGTCACGAAGATCGTCGACCTGGCCCGCGACATGAAGAACTACGACTACTTCCACTCCGACGATCCGGTGGAGGCCGCCAAGTTCGTGGTATCGGAGGCCGTGGCCGCGCTGTGGGAATCGGTACTCCGGCACGACGGTTTCGCGGCGCTCGCCGGTCGCGGGCCGGAGCAGCTCATCCGCTGGGAGGCAGACTACGGCTGGACCCGCCGGGGCTACGGTCAGGTGGCGCAAAAGGAGACGCCCCTGGCCGTTCCGCTCGCCCGGCTGCTCACCAAGCCGGATATGTGGCGGACGTTCGCCGAATCCTACCTGGAGGCGCTGGAGGCGGCCGGACGCGCGGACCTTAAGCGGCCGCGCACCGTGTACGGAACCTTCGATGAGACCAGTCACCGGCGCAAGGAGCGGGCGGACGACCTCGCCGCGTGGCACGAGATGCTCCTCGACCGGTTCGCGGGCACCCCCGAGGACGAACTGCTGGACCGGCTCGTCGCCAGCCCTGCACTCGCGGGGCCGGAACTCACCTTCCTGCGCGCGAGAATCGCAGAGCGCCGCGGTGACGTCTCCCAGGCCGCCACGCTCATCACCAAATGCCTGAAAGAGATGCCCGGCCGCCAGGCGTACCTGGACTTCGCCGTTGAAGTCGGCGCCGAACTGCCGGCCCGTGCCCGCGAGATAGCGGCCGAGCGCGCCCGGGCAGCCAGACGCCGGGACGACCTGACCAGATCTCTGCCGTCCCCACCGCTGCCGAGTCTCCGGCCGCATTCCCTCCCACTCGGGTGCCAGGAGCGCGCCAGCGCGGATTGCGGGAACCGGCCGCCGACCAACAATAGCTGCCCGACCTGGCGAGGGCTCATTCACGATATCCGTCACCGGAGGCCACTTCTTCGCCCCGCCCGCTCCCCCCGGCTGCAGCCTGGCACGCAGCGACGAAGTGCTTCTGTGTAGTCTCCAGACAAAGAAAAAGTACGCGCCACCGGAAATCTGATGATCTTCTCTGACGAGCTTCTCACGGTGCTGCGCCAGGCCATCGCCTTGGCGGCGGCGCAGGAACAGGACGTAGCCGACGTGCCGCACCTGCTCGCCGCGCTGACCCAGCCGCTACCCGGTGAACCTGTCATCCAGGGCGGGATGACCGTGTTCTCCCCCACCGCGGACCGGGCCGTGAAGCGAGCCAAGCAGCACGCGCGGGCGAAAGGCAGTACGGTGACCGGGCGCCGCCACCTCGCTACCGCCCTGCGCGAACTCGGCGACACCGCGATCACCAGTGCCGTCGCCGTCGCGGAAGGCACGTTCGAAGATCAGGTGACAGCTCACGATCCCGGGCTGCGCGTTGTCCACGAACACTCAGAGACGGTGCACGGGTCGGCCACCGTCTGCAAGCGGCCAGACCGCCCCTGAGCAGGCACGGCCCGCTGGCCAGCGCTGACGGCGAATCCTGCCGGGCCGCACAGAACTGGCTGGGTTATACCGTCACCGTCTGCGACAGCAAGCGGTTCGCCGGACCGCTAGCTTTGCCCGGACGCTGTCTGCTATATGTCCGTGATCAGTGGACCTGTCGAATACGTGACCCTGAAGCACGGTGACCTGAGGTATCGGTTCCAACGTGTAGTCGATCCAGCCTGTTTGGATCTCCTATCAGGTCAGAACGGTATAAGCGAACCCAATACCGACCGCTGGAGACGACCGGACGGCGAGTGAGAAACCCGGCGCTCGCGCAGCCGCCCTGCTAGGGCGAGCGGTTCACGGACCGCTCGCCCTAGCAGGCCGAACCCGGCGGCGAGATGATTTCTAATTAGCGCACTGACATGCTGATACTATGGATAGTCACTGGTGGCAGGTGTTGGGTTCGAACCAACGTAGGCTGAGCCGACGGTTTTACAGACCGCTACTTCCCGTCTCATCACATGGCCTCTGACCTGTGCAAATACTGCAGAATGACATTCGCCGCGCCGACGCTGTCCGCCATGTGTCCGTGGACGCTGGCACCCGGACGGCGGATCGCGCGGACAAACACGGACACCGTCCGCAGAACAAGCTGACCTGCCAAAACATGCAGAGACGCCCCCTGGGCAGGCGGAGATGACGCCTTTTACAGACGTCCACCCACAAGCCAGCGACCTGCCACGGACGCACGCCCTGCCTCGACTTCGCCGGGTATTCGCCGCAGCGACAGCGGCTCCTAGGGGATACCGGTGCGTCAGGAGCCCGGAACCAGGCCGACTGCGATCTAGGAAAACACAGACCGTGGGGTTTCGGCGCGCGCCCGCGCTGTCGAGACGGCCGGGCGGCCGGCCCTGAAGTCGCACGAGGAGTTCATGGCTGAGGTGTTCGGCGGCTCCCGGTGAGGATCATCTGGTCAGAGATCGCGCAGGCGACCTTCGTCCGCTTCATGGCCGACCAGGCCGGGATGATGGCCGTCAACTGCGGGTGGTAGCCGCCCGCACCCGCGGGCAAATGCTGGCAGGTCGCGTACTGTGCACCGACGTTGTCCGCTGTGCGACGGTACCACCACAATCCTCAACCGGCGTGGCAGTCCAGGGTTCGAACCTGGGTAGGCGAAGCTGCCGCGTCGCCCATCGGCGGAAAGCCTCGTCCAACGCCCGCAGACGCCGCCGGCCCCGCTGTCGGTGATCCTCACTAGTCTGTTCGCAGGGCGCTGTGATCCACCGTACGGCTGGGGAGGTGGCAGACGTGGCCGGGCCGCCACCGCGCGGTGCCAGCCTGCTCCACCTGCTGGAGCCCGGCTGGCGTAGGCACCTGAGCGCGGGCGGGCTGGCCGGGACCCTCGAGGTCGAGGCGGCGGTGCGCGACATGGTGGCCAGGGCGCTGGGCGATCAATCCCGAGGGCGATCACCCACGGAGGTGGCGCACCAGTGGCCAGCGTGCCTGGTTGTGGGGCTGGCCCAGGTGGCCGCGGCATCTTATCGCAACGGACGCTTCTGGCCTGGCTGGCATCGGGCGGCCGGGCTGCGGGCGACCCACCGGTCTGCCGACCATTGGGGCCAGGCCTTCGTCGAGGCGCTGACCGTGCTGGGAATTACCCCGCCAGGCACCGGATGGGAGGCGGTGCTCGTTCATGCCGCAGTGCCCGATGCCTGTTTGCCGGAGTTCCTGCGCCTGGTCGCCGCCGGGTACAAGGCCGGAGGAGACGACGCCGATGCGGACCTGTCCAGCACCGACCCGGCAGTCGCGGCGCTGCTGCGATCGGGCGGGCCGGCGGTGACCTCGTTCATCGAATGTTGCCGCTCGACGCTGCACCTGATGACGGCCCCGGACCGGCCAGCCGACGGCGATCACCCAACGGGCGATCCGCCGACGGGCGATCAGTCCGCGCCGCAGCGGATCCTCGACGCGGCCGAGGTCGTGGTGGCCGAGCTTGCGGGCGGCCCGGCGCCGGCCGGCGTCCTGCGTCTGGAACCGTTCGGCCGGGGCGTGCTGGTGGCTGATGGACGCGACCAGACCTGGCGATCCGCTTTGCCGCACGAGGTTGCGAATCCGCTGCTTGTCTTCGACGAAGGCGGCGGGTACGCCGGTCCGGTTCTGCCTGCCGAGCCCGTCTGGGTGATCCATCCGGCCGACCTGGCTCTGGGTTCGGACGTTCCGCCTCGGGTTATAGTGACCAGCCGGCTGCCGCTGACCTGGCGCGGCTGGCGCATGGCCCAGCTGGACTTGCGCGGCGTCTCCTGGCTTGAGCTGGAGATCCGGGACCAGGCGGGTCGGCGGCGCCACCGGGTGCGCGGCCGCCTTAAGCCGTGCCTGGCCACCGGGCCGCCGGTGCCGGGGGTTACCACGGCGACCGCGGCGCCGGTGCACGCCGGGCTGCCGACCGTACTGCTTCCCGCCGAGGCGCGGCCGTGGCGCATCGAGGTACGCCGTGCAGGTGGCGTGCCCGTGCGGAGGGGTCTGGGGGGGTCGTCCCCCCGGCCAGCGCCGTGCTTGCGGTGATCACCACGACCGCAGCCGACTGGCGGCCGGATCAGCTATGGCGACAGGTACCACGACCGGTGCTCGGCACGGTGACCGTGACGGTGACCCCGGTCGGTGACTCGTCCGGCGCCGGCCTGCGCCGGAACGTCACCATCGCGGAAGGGCTCGGCGCGGCCTACTCCCCCGTGCCCCGGCTGACCAGCGAGCGGGGCCTGGAGCCGGCGGAAGCGGTGCTGACGGCCCCGCCTGGCATGACGGTCTCGCCGCAGGCGGCGTTCATCCCGGCCGAGTCCGCCACGATCGGCATGACGTGCGTGGCTGGCCCGATCGTCGTCCCGCTGCGGGTCAGGCCACCGCACCTGCGGATGCGGATCGAACCGGAGCCCGGCAGCGGCGGGACGCCCACCGCGTGGCACCACCTCGGACCGCTCGCCATCGGCGGGTCCGAGCTGCGACGAGGCGGCGCGCTCCGTCTCGACCTGCCCGGTCTCGCCTGGGATCCGCCGCTCGAGGTGATCGCGCGGGAACAGGTCGTCCAGGTGCTCCAGCCGACCAGGCAGGGCCGCTACCCGCTGCGCCGGATGCTGGACACGGTGAGCTCCCACCGGGAAGTGTCGCTGCGGATCACCGCCGGAGGGCGTACGGCCATCGTCGCGCACGTCCGCGGGACGGCTGACCGCGCCGACCCGTGGCTTCCGGCTGGCACCACGCTATCGGCCCCGTAGGCACGGAACCCTGGAAGGATCGGCACCGTGGATGTGATCGCCACCAGCGCCCTGCTGAGCGCCACCTACCGCCGCTACCTGCGATCATTGCTGCCCGTCAGGGATCGGGCACTCGCCGCCGCGCTGGCGGACCGCATCGCCGACAGCCCGCTGCTGACCAAGGGGCCGATCCTCGAGGCGACCCCGCCGTACCGGACCGGGGCCAGCCTGCGCGACCTGATCGCCGACGGGGTGCTCCACCCGGCGTTCGCCCGGCTGGGCGGCCCGGCCCTTCCGCTTGACCGCCCGCTGTACCTCCACCAGGAGCAGGCGATCCGCAAGACCGCCGCGGGCCGTAACGTGGTGGTCGCGAGCGGAACCGGATCGGGGAAGACCGAATGTTTCCTGCTGCCGGTGCTGTCCGCGCTGACTGCCGAGCACGCGGCCGGAACGCTCGGGCCGGGGGTACGAGCGCTGCTGCTGTACCCGATGAACGCCCTCGCCAACGATCAGGTCCGCAGGCTGCGCCAACTGCTGGCGGGGAGCCCGCAGATCACCTTCGGCAGGTACACCGGCGATACCCCGGAACGCGCGCGCGAGGGCACGTCGCTGTTCGAGGAGCTCAACCCGGGCGAGCCCCGGCTGCCCGGCGAGCTGCTGAGCCGTGAGGAGATGCGGGACAGCCCGCCCCATCTGCTGCTCACCAACTACGCGATGCTGGAGTACCTGCTGCTGCGCCCGGCGGACCTCGATCTGTTCGAGGGCAAGCACGGCGGCCACTGGCGCTTCGTCATCCTCGACGAAGCCCACGTCTATGACGGCGCGAAGGCCGAAGAGGTCGGCATGCTGCTCCGGCGCCTCCGAGAGCGGGTAAGCCGTTCGGCGACCGGAGTGCAGGCCGGCTTCCAGGCGATCGCCACGAGCGCCACGGTCGGCGACCGGCCGCGAGCCGTGATCGGCTTCGCCGGCAAGCTGTTCGACCTGCCCTTCGAATGGCATGACGAGGATCCGTCGCGGCAGGACCTGGTCGGCGCGCAGCGGGCGGAAATCCCGGCGGGACCGTTCTGGGGGCCGCTGGGCGCCGCGGACTACCTGCGGCTGGCCGGCGAGGACGGCGACCCGGTCGGCGAACTGCCTGCCCTGGCCGGTGATCCCCGGCCCGGCGCCGAACGCGGTCGCGGCGCTCTCCCGCGAGGCTGCCCTGGCGAAGCTCCGGGGCCTGCTGGCCAGGGCGCCGATGCCGTTCACCGGCCTGGCCCGCGAGGTCTTCCCCGGCGAGCCGCGACAGGTCGCCGAGGCCGCCCTGGCCGCCATGGTGACGCTGGGAGCACGGATGCGCGACCCGGCCGGGGCCCCGGTGCTGTCGGCCCGGTATCACCTGTTCGCGCGGGCCACGGAGGGTGCCTTCACCTGCCTGACGCCGGCCGGGCCGCACGTGTCGCTGGCCCGGCATGAGATCTGCCCGGACTGCCGCGGGGCGGTCTTCGAGTTCGGCTGCTGTAAACGCTGCGGCGCGGTGCACCTGGCCGGGACCATCGACCGGGACGCCGCGGGCGAGCGGTTCACCTCGCGCGTGATCCGCGGTGACCGCCGGGCCTGGCTGCTGCTCGGCGAGGCGCAGGACGCCGCCGACGAGGACGACGAGACGCTGGAGGACGCGGACGCCGCCACCGCGACGGACAGCATGCTGTGCGGGCGCTGTGGCGCGCTGCTCCCGGGCCTGCCATCCGATGGCGCGGCCGCGCCCCGTGACGGCACCGCGCCGTGCGGCTGCGCGGCGGAGAACCTGCGGCCGGTGCACCGGCTGCCGGCGGGATCCGGCGCGCCCCGCGGCTGCCTGGCCTGCGGGGCACGCGGCACCGGCATGATCCGGTTGTTCGAGAGCGGCAACGAGGCCGCCGCAGCCGTGCTGGCCACCGCCCTGTACCAGGCACTGCCCCCGGCGGATGATCTCGCCGGCCGGCCCGGGGGCGGCCGGAAGCTGCTCGCGTTCAGCGACAGCCGGCAGGCCGCCGCATTCTTCGCGCCCTACCTAGAAGCCAGCCACTCCCTGGTGCAGCAGCGACGGCTGATCCTTGACGGCGTGGCGCGCGCCACGGCCCGCGACGCGACCTGCACGGTAGACGACCTGATCGAGGAGACCGCCGCGGCGGCCGGCGATGCCGGGGTGTTCGGCCGCCGCGAGTCACGGCAGGGCCGCCGCCGCGAGGCCGCCCGCTGGGTCATGCGCGAGCTCGTCGCCCTCGACGAGCGCCAGTCGCTGGAGGGGCTCGGCCTGCTGCGGGTAGGGCTGGACCGGGACCCGTCCTGGCCGCCGCCCCGGCCGCTGCTCGACCTCGGGCTCACCGCTGAGGAGTGCTGGCTGCTGCTGGCCGAGCTGCTCCGGACGCTGCGGCTGCAGGGCGCGCTGACCATGCCCGAGGAGGTCGACCCGGCCGATGAGATGTTCGACCCGCGGCGCGGCCCCATCTACGTTCGAGGCGACGGCGCGGAGGCCAGGCTGAAGGTGCTGAGCTGGCTGCCCACCAGGGGGATCAACAAGCGCCTGGACTACCTGCGCCGGCTGCTGGCCGCGCTCGACGGCCAGCCGGCCGGCGGTGCGGCGCCCGAGCCGCGCGAGGTGCTGGACGGCTGCTGGCGGGCGATCACGGCGTCCCGCGACGGCTGGCTGCGCTCGGCCGCGCTGCCCAGGATCGGCCAGGTCCACCAGGTCGACCACAACTGGCTCACCCTCGCCCCCGGTGCCGCCGACGGGGAGGTGTGGCGGTGCGACGTGTGCCGGAGGCTGTCTGCCGTGTCGCTGCGTGGCGTGTGCCCGACGCTCGGCTGCGCGGGCCGTCTCGTCCCGGCCCGCACCGACGACGACGAGCACTACCGTGCGCTCTACCGGCAGACCGCGCCGGTCTCGCTCACCGCGCGCGAGCACACCGCCCAGTGGACCGGGCTCGAGGCGTCCGATATCCAGCAGCGGTTCCTGGCCGGCGAGGTCAATGTCCTGTCCTGCTCCACCACCTTCGAGCTCGGCGTGGACGTCGGCGCGCTGAACGCGGTGCTGCTGCGCAACATGCCGCCGAGCACCGCCAGCTACATCCAGCGGGCCGGGCGAGCCGGGCGGCGCACCGACACCGCCGCGCTCGTGCTCACCTTCGCCCAGCGCCGCTCGCACGACCTGTCCCGCTACCAGGCGCCGGAAGCGATGCTAACCGGGCAGGTCCGCGCGCCCTACGTGCCGCTCGGCAACCCGCGCATCGACCGCAGGCACGCGCACTCGGTCGCGCTCGCCGCGTTCTTCCGCGACGCCAAGGAGAACGGCGGCCAGGAGTGGAAGACCGCCGGCGACTTCTTCCTGCCCGCGCCCGGGTCTCGTGACGCCCCGTGCCAGCGGGTCAGGGGTTTCCTCACCCCGGTGCCTGGCGAGGTCACCGGCGCGCTGCTGGCGATCCTTCCCGCCCAGGTCCAGGCCCGGCTGGGCATCGCAGGCGGGTCCTGGGTGGCGGAGCTCTGCGGGCTGCTGGACCAGGTCCGCGCCGAGCTCACGCACGACGTCGCCACCTTCGAGGAACGTCGCAGGGAGGCGTTCGAGGCCCGCCGCAGCGACCTCGCCGCCCGGTTCGAGCGCAGCATCAACACCATCACCCGCCGCCCGCTGCTCGGCTTCCTGGCCAACCGGAACATCCTGCCCAAGTACGGGTTCCCCGTGGACACCGTCGAGCTGCGCACCGCGCACTGTGACAGCCAGGTCGGGTCCCGGCTCGAACTGAGCCGGGACCTGTCCGTGGCGATCCACGAGTATGCGCCGGGCTCGGAGCTGGTCGCCGGCGGCGTGCTGTGGCGCTCGGCGGGCATCTACCGGCTGCCCGGCCGGGAACTGATCACCCGCAGCTACACGGTATGCCGCGGCTGCCAGCATTACCGGGAGGGCGGCGACGACCTGGCGCCGGCCTGCACCGCGTGCGGCCGCCCGGCCGACGGCCCGGTCCGCGAGTACTGCGTCCCGGAGTTCGGGTTCGTGGCCGACCCGCGCACCGGCAAGCCGGGCAGCGTCCCGCCCCAGCGGTCCTGGAACGGCGCCGTCCACGTGGTGTCGCTGGGCACCGAGCTCGCCGAGACGCGCTGGCAGGCCCCGACCGGAGCGCTCGCCTGGTGTCATTCCGGCACCCGCGGCCGGCTGGTGTCGCTGGCCGAGGGCCCCGGCGGCAGCGGTTTTCTCATCTGCGACTGGTGCGGCTGGGGCGGGCCCAACCATGGCCGCGCGCCCAGATCCCACGTCGACCCGCTGCGCGGCAAGCCGTGCACCGGCCCGCTGCGGTGGCGGTCGCTGGCGCACACCTACGAGACCGACATCCTGCGCCTGCGGCTGGACGCCCCCGGGCTTGACACCCGAGCGCAGTGGCACACGGTCCTGTACGCGTTGCTGGAGGGCGCGGCCGAGGGCCTGGAAATCAGCCGCGGCGACATCGGCGGAGTCGTGCACGCGGGCGCCGACGGCAGCAGCGGCCTGGTGCTGTTCGACACCGTCCCCGGCGGGGCGGGCAGCGCGCTGCGGATCGCGAGCGCCCTCGACCAGGCCGTGGCGGCGGCGCTGCGCCGGGTCGGCTCGTGCGACTGCGGCCTGGAGACCTCCTGCTACGGCTGCCTGCGCACGCCGGGCAACGAACGCCACCACGAGGACCTGAGCCGCGGCGCCGCCCTGACCGTCCTGGAGTCACTCAGCGGACTGCGGCTGACCGCGCAGGCGTGACAGGCCGCTGCCCGGCCGTGTCACCATCGTCGTTCGGAAATTCACAAGCATTCAGCCGAACGGACGGTGGTATCTCACCAGCCCCAGCCCGAGCCCGACGGTCGGAAACCGCGTTGCTGCCGTGGCGATCCACGGAGATTGTCATAGGCCGAAGGTATGGTCTGGTGTCGTGAATGTGGCCAGTCCGGAGACCGCCGGTCCCGAGGAGGGTGCGCCCGCCGACGCCTTCGGCATCGACGCGTTCACCCTGGACGACCGGCTGCGCTTGTTCGGATTCGCGGCGGCGGAGAAACGGCATGAGTACCTCTGGCTGCTGCGCGCATTCGACCGCGCCCGGGCCAATTACCAGGTGCTGATGCACGCCTCCGACGCCAGGGCCATGCTCGACGCGCTCGCCGCAGAGCATGCCGAGGCGGGCACGGCCGGCGACGTGCAGGTGCTTCTCGACGCGCTGGCCGAATGGCAGGTGCTGGACCGCTCCTACGACGGCACCCGCGCCGCCAACCTCGCCGAGTACCGCAACCGGCACTACGTCTATCAGTTCACCCAGGCGGGGTACCGCGCCTACCGCGCGGTGGAGGACGTGCTCGGCGCCAGCCTTGAGGACGCGCAACTGTCCCGGCTGGTCTTCCCGGACATCCTGGCCGACCTGGTCACGCTCGCGGAGGCCGCGAGAACCAGCGACGCCGCGGAGGTGTACAGGAAGCTGTCCCGGCTGGACGGGGTGCTGGCGGACATGGCCCAGCGCGCCGCCCGGTTCTACCTGATGCTGGGCGACCTGGCGCGGACCAACGACACCCGGCCGGAAGTCTTCCTCGCGCACAAGGACGCGCTGCTCACCCACATGCGCGAGTTCCACTCCGAGCTGTCCCGGTACTCCCCGTTGCTGGCCGATGCCGTCGCGGAGGTCGACGCGGTGGGCGCCGACCGGATCGCCGCGCTGGCGGCCGAGGCCGACGAGCGGCTCTTCCGCGCCCCCGCCGAGCGCGTCGCCGACTGGCGGCACCGCTGGGGCGGGCTGGTGCAGTGGTTCGGCGCCAGCGCCCGCAGCGAGGCCGAGCGGCTGCAGGACGCCACGATCACCGGGATCGCGAACGTCACCGCGCTGCTCCGGCGGGTCACCGAATCCCGCCGCGGCGGGGTCAGCCGGGAGAGCCAGCTGCGCCACCTCGCGCAATGGTTCGCCAGCGCCCCCGCCGACGCCGACGCGCATGCCCTGTTCCAGGCGGTGTTCGCGCTCGGCGCGCCGCGGCACGTCTCGGCCTCCTACGACGACCCGGATCTGATCCCGGCCCGGCTGTCGTGGTGGGAGGCCGAGCCGGTGACGCTGTCCCGGACGCTGGTCCGCACCGGCCGGGCCCAGTCGCTGCACGGCCCTGGCCAGATCCAGCGCAACGAGGACGAAAGGCAGCGGCTGCGTGCCGAGCAGCTCAAGGCGACCGCGCAGCGGCGCGCGGCCGCCGCGCAGCTGGCGAGCGACGGTGTGTACGAGCGGGTCCTCGACGAGCCGGAGACCCAGGCGCTGCTCGGCCTGCTGGACGTGGCGCTGGCGGCGCGGGTCCCGGTCAGCCGGACGGTCACCGGGGGGAGCGGCCCGGTGGCGACCGGGGCGGCACACGGGGTCCGCCTCACCCTGCGCCCGGCGGCCGGCGCCACGACCGTGCACACGGTCCGGGGGAGGCTCCACCTCGATGGCCTCCGGCTGGAGGTGACCGGCCCCAAGGACTCCAGGGCGGCGGCCGGGCGCGAGTTGACCGGGCAGGAGACGGCCGGATGAGGGTCGCCGCCGACATCGGCCCCTTGGAACTGGCCGAATACCAGCAGGCCGTCAGGCTGGTGCTGCGCCACCCGCTGATCACGGCCAGCTACCCGGACAGGACCGCGCTGCCGCTGGCCCGCAAGTGGGCCGGGCAGCTGCGCACGGATTTCGCCGAAGTCCTCGGCTACACCCTCGTCAGCACCGGCGAGACGATCCGGCTGCGCCGCGTGCAGGACACCCTGGACACCACCCGCCCGGCCCTGACCCGTGCCCGGCGCCCGTTCGACCGGCGTCGTTATGCCTACCTGGTGCTGACGCTGTCCGCGCTCGGCCGTTCCGGCAGCCAGATCGCGCTCAGCGAACTGGCCGACGCGGTGGCCGACGCGGCGGGGCGGATCGACGGACTGGGCATGGACACCGGCCGGAAAGCCGACCGCGACGCCTTCGTCGACGCGGTGACCTGGCTGGAGGCGCGCGGCGCGCTGCGCATGGCCGACGGGTCCGCGGCCGAGTGGGTCAACGACCCCGAACGCGCCGAGGCGCTGTACGACATCGACCGGGAGATCGTCGCGGCCGTCTACGCGCCCAGCCGGGTGCTGCAGCACCTGGGCTCGGTGACCGAACTGCTGGACGGGACGGACCGCGATGGCCCCGCCCAGGGAATCAACGCCCAGCGCAGGCTGAACGCCCGGCGGGCCCGGCGGCTGGTCCTCGAGCACCCCGTCGTCTACTACGCGGACGTGGACCCCGGGCTCCGCGGCCAGCTGCGGTCGGCGGCCCTGACCGAGGACGTGGAGCGGCTCACCGGGCTTCCGCTGGAGCGCCGGGCCGAGGGCGTCGCCCTGGTGAACATCGGCCAGCGGCTCACCGACGTCATCTTTCCCGGGACCGGCACGGTCGCCCAGGCCGCGCTGCTGCTCTGCGCGCGGATCGCCGGGTACCTGCAGCGCAACCGCGCCCGGGTGGAGCACCTTCCCGCCGCCACGGCCGCCGAGCGGCTCGCCGAGGCGGCGCGGCGCATCGACTCGGCTCTGCCGGACCGCGGCCGGGTGGCCGCCCTCCTTGCCTCCGACGGCAGCCTGGGGGACACCGGCGACCTCGGGGCCGCGGCGGCCATCCCGGCTCCGGCGGCGACCGACCCCGGCGGCCCCGCCACAGCCGGCGCGGACACCGAAACGGAGACCGCCGCGGAGGCGACGTATCCGTTCCTCAGCGAGATGTGGCTGCGCAGCGAACTGCGCAGGCTGGTCGACGAGTTCGGTTCTGGCATGGCCGAGAAGCAGGTCGCCGACCCCGCGGGCCTGCTCGGCGACGCGCTCCGCCTGCTCGCGTCGGCAGGTCTCGTCGCCCTGGTCGACGGCGGCGTGCTGGTGCTGCCGCTGCTCGCCCGCTACCGCAGCGTCACCGCCCAGCTCAAGGAGCCAGCAAGACCATGACCAGATTCGAGCCCACCCGCGCCGGGATCATCAACATGTGGGACTACCGCGACGAGGAGTTCTGCTTCGCAGGTGGCTGGCTCGTGCTGCGCGGCCCGAACGGATCCGGCAAGACCAAGGCGCTCGAGGTGCTCTTCCCGTTCGTGCTCGATGGCCGGATCGACCCCAAGCGGCTGAACCCGTTCGCGGCCGACGACCGCACGATGAAGTCCAACCTGCTGTACCGCGGTGGCGAGAACGCCGTGGGCTACGCGTGGCTAGAGTTCCGGCACGCGGGAACCGGCGAGGTGGTCACGGTCGGGATCGGCCTGCACGCGCAGCGGCACCGCGACACCCCCATCCGCTGGCACTTCGTGGCCGACGGCCGGGTGGGCGAGGACTTCTCCCTCATCACCGACGACGACCGGCCGATGACGCGCAAGCAGCTCGCCGAGGAGATCGGCGAGGCCGCCCTGTTCGGGTCGCCCACCGAGTATCGCGCGGCGATCGACCACCGGCTGTTCGGCCTCGGCGCGGAGCGGTACGAGCAGTTGCTCACGCTGATCCTCACGCTGCGGCGACCGCAGCTCGCGAAGAACCTCGACCCGGTGAAGCTGTCGGACACCCTGACCGACGGCCTCCGCCCGGTCGACGACGACCTGATCGCCGAGGCGGCGCGGTCATTCGACGACATGGAGGCCGTGGCCCTCACGCTGGAGGGACTCGCCGCCGCCGACGAGGCGACCCAGACGTTCCTGGCCAGCTACACGACCTACCTGCGCACCCACGCCCGGTGGGCCGCCGACGCGCTCACCCGGCGCCGCGAGGCGGCGACGGTGGCACGGGAAACCGCGGCCGCGGACACCGAAGCGCAGCAGGCGGCCGGGGAACGGCAAGAGGCCGCGGCCGAACGCCGGGAGGCCGCGGAAAACGCCGTCGCCCGGCTCCGGGCCCGGATCGAGCAGCTCCGCGCCAGCGGCGCCTACCAGGCGGTGGAGCAGATGCAAGACCTGGACCGCCTGGTCCGCACCTGCCTGCAGTCCGCCTCCGAGGCATCCGCGGAGCTGGCCAGGCGCCAGGCCGCGGTCGCCCGCGGCCGTGACGAGCTCGACCGGGCGAAAGGCGTCCTGGCCGACATGCAGGCGGCCGTCTCCCGGACCGCGGCCGAGCTGGCCAGGCACGCCAGCGAGGCGGGCATCCGGTGGCAGCCCGCCGACGCATCATCCGAGGGGCTCGCCGAGCGGGCCGGCGCGCAGCTTGCCGTCCGCCTGGAAGCGGTGCGCGCCGTCCGCGCCGCGCTCGCCGCGTACCACAAGGCCGAGCAGGCCCGCGACCTGGCCAGGCTCGCCCTCGACCGGGCGCAAGACGCGCTGGCCGGAGCCGAGCAGGCCGAGCAGGCGGCCGCCGACGCCGTGCAGCAGGCGCTCGACGACGCGGAACGCGCCCTGGCCGACTGGGCCGCCCGGCACGCCGGGCTGCTGCCGGACGATGACTGGCGGCGGCTCGCCGAGGCGCTCGGCGGCGCGATCACGCGGTTCGGCGAGCCGGACGCTCCGGCGCTCGAGACCGTCTACAACCGGGCCATCGCAGCCGCCGAGCAGGCCGTCCGCGACGAGCAGGCCGCGCTGCGCGCCGAGCGAACCGGTGCCGCGGCCGAACGGGACCGGCTGATCGGGGAGCGGGACCGGATCGCGGCCGAGCATGACGACGCGCCGCCCGCCTACCCCGGCAGGACCGCCGATCGCGCCGGCCGCGACGGCGCGCCGCTGTGGCAGCTGGTCCGTTTCGCCGACCACGTGCCGGACGACGAGGCCGCCGCGATGGAGGCCGCGCTGCAGGCGACCGGGATGCTGGACGCAGTGGTGCTCCGGGGGGACGACCCTGCTTGCTCCTCCTTCTGGGGGGACCCATCCCCCCAGACCCCCCTTGGGAGGGAATCCGCCCCCCCGGACCCCCCTGGCGGACCCCCCGGCATGGGGGGACTGCCCGTCCCCCCATTTCCCCCCTGGGACGACGGCTTCCTGGTCCCGGGCGCGGCGGTGCCCGGCAGGAGCCTGGCGGACGTGCTCGAGCCCGAGGCTCTGCCACCCGAGACGGGCACGCCCGTGCCAAGGGACCGGGTCACCGCCGTGCTGGCCTCGATCGCGCTGGACGGCGGGCCGTTCTCCGCGGCCGCCGTGATCGGCACCGACGGTCGCTACTCGCACGGCGTCACCGCCGGGCAGCACCGCAAGGAACACGCCGAGTACATCGGGGCGACCGCCCGCGCCCGCCGCCGGGCCGCCCGGATCGCCGAATGCGAGGCGAGGATCGCCTTGCACGAGGCGGAGATCGCCGGGCTGGACCGCCGGACCGCCGGGCTGGCCGACACGCTCGCCGCGTTCGCCGAGGCGCGAGCCACGCTGCCCGCCACGCCGGCGATCGCCGGCGCGCAGCGCGAGCACGCCCGCGCCGCCGGGCACCTGCGCGCCGCGCGGGAAAACGCGGAGCGGGCCCAGGCGAGCTTCGACGAGTCCGTCGCCGCCTGCACGGTGACCGAGCGCGCGCTGCGCCGCGCCGCCACCGACCATGCCCTCGACCCGGACGGCGTCGACCGGGTGGAGGGCGCGGCGCGCAGGTTCGAATCGGCTGCCGGCGACCTCGCCGCCCGGCACCGGGAGGAATCCCGCCAGGTGAGCATCGTGGCCGAGGCGGGGACCCGGCTGGATCGCGCCGCGGGAGAGGAGGCGGCCGCCGCCGACGCCGAGCGCACGGCGCGCCGTCGCCACACCGAGGAGGCGGCCAAGCTCGAGGCGCTGCGCGGCACCGTCGGCGTGGCGGCACAGCAGGTTCTCGCGCAGATCGAGGAGGCAGAAGCGGGGCTGACGGCCGCGCAGGCCGGGGAGAAAGCCGCCCGCGCGGCCGAGATCGAACGCGGTCCGGGCCGCGGCCCAGGCGGCCGAGCGCGTGGTCAAGGACCGGGAGGCGCTGGCGGTCGCCGCCGAGGAGGAACGGGTGACCGCCCGCGATCTCGGGCCGTTCGCAGCCAGGGAGCTGCTGGACGTGCTGAACTGCCCGCCCGGCCTGGCCTGGCCCGCGGCCGATGCCGACTGGGACGGGGCGGACCTGCCCGGCCCGGTGCTCGGCGTGTACGAGGCGATCCTCGCCGTCACCAGGGACCTCGCCCCGACCGAGACCTCGCTGAAGATGTCAACCACCCGGCTCACCCGGGCGCTGGAGGAGCTCCAGGCCCAGCTCGCCGCCGCGGGGCAGGACTACCATCCCGAGTGGGACGGCGCCGACGGCGTCATCGTGGTCCGGATCGCCGATGAGCAAGGGCCGCTGCCGGTCGGCGCCTTCGCCGCGCGCATCGCCGCCGCGCGCCGCGACCAGCAACTGCTGCTGTCCGAATCGGAGCAGCGCATCCTCGAGGACGCGCTGCTGACCAGGCTGGCCCAGCAGATCCACGACCGGACAGTGGACGCCAGGGACCTGATCCGCCGGATGAACAGCGAGATGCGGTCGCGGAAGATGTCCTCGGGCAAGACCGTCGGTGTCAGGTGGCAGCTCGCCGACCATCTCGACGACGAGCAGCGCGCGGTGTGCGCGCTGCTCGACGCGG
This sequence comes from uncultured Actinomycetes bacterium, assembly GCA_963789225.1. Classification (GTDB taxonomy): domain Bacteria; phylum Actinomycetota; class Actinomycetes; order Streptosporangiales; family Streptosporangiaceae; genus Palsa-504. Next base: position 242,604 of record CAWBKD010000022.1, on the reverse strand, counting down.
GCGCCTCCCGGCTCAGCCCGGACGCGCTCAGCAGGATGCGCAGCCACTTCGCCGCGCAGATCAAGACGGCCCGCGCCCGGCACCGCGAGCTGCCGTACCGGGAACTGCTCGCCCAGGTGCTCGACTACCGCCGGTGGCGCCAGTTCGTCTTCCAGCTGGCCAGCCCGGAGGGCGGCGAGGAGACGCTGACCCGCGCCCGGCACAGCCGGCTCTCCGGTGGCGAGCAGTCAGTGTCGCTGCACCTGCCGCTGTTCGCCGCCGCGCACGCGATGCTCAACTCGGCGTGCCCGCACGCGCCGCGGCTGCTCGCCCTGGACGAGGCCTTCGCGGGGGTAGATGACACCGGCCGCGGTGAGCTGATGGGCCTGGCGGCCCAGTTTGACCTTGATTTGTTCATGACCGGGTACGACCTGTGGGCCACCGAGGGCGCGATCCGCGCGGCCGCCCACTACGACCTGGCGCACTCGCCTGTCCAGCACACTGTCAGCGCCTTGCTGCTGGTGTGGGACGGCACCGAACTGATCGCCGACGAGGCCGGTGAGCTCGGCGCCGCGCTGGGCTCACCGGGAACACGCCGGGCGATCACCGCGGCATGAGCCGGAGAGATGCAGTGAGGGGGAACGGACAGGTGGGTGGGCCCCGGAGGGGAACGGAAGGAACTGCATGACCGGCAACCTGGAGGAACTGCGCGGCGAGGGTTGGTCCCGGCTGCTCGCGAAGGCCAGGAAAAGCCTGGAAAGCAGCGGCGGCGCGCTCGACCGGTCGATCGGGCTGAACGCGCCCGCCGATGGCGAGCGCCGCCTGGTGATCGGCATCACCGGGCAGTACCGGCCGGAAACGACGCAGCGCCTCACCGTCGCCCTCGCCGACCTGGACGCAGCGCTACGCCGGCGGCACGGCTCGGGCCTGCGGGACACGCTCGAGGCGCTCGGCGGGCCGCTGCGCGACCGGCCGGCCGAGCAGGATCGGGAAGCACGGCGACGCGAGACCGCCGTCGCGGCGGCCACCGGTTCGGTGCTCGCCGCCGAATCCTGGTACCGGGTGTGGCTGTCGGCGCTGCGGTCCGACGGCAGCATCACCCGGCTGGTGCGCCGGGACGACGAGCTCCAGCTCGACCAGGCCGTACGGATCCTTGAGTTCCTGCATGCCCGCGACCCGGGCCATCCGGTCCCGCTGCCGGTGCTGGCCGAGCGGATCACCGGTGACACCAAGGCCCTGCTGGCGGGTGGACCGCTCGCCACCCTGGTGCTGCGCGCGCTCGCGATGCGCTCGGAACTGGACTGCGTGCCCCGGGACCGGGCAGGCCAGCGGGCACTGTGGGAGGCGTCCGGGGCCATCGCCGACGACCTGGCCAGCCAGGTGCTGGTGCTCAACCTACGCTGCGCAGGCGACGACATGGTGTCGGGCTGGCTGAACGACGCCGCCGGGTCCGGGGTCCCGTTCCGTGTCACCCTCCAGCAGGCCGCCCTGGTTTCCGCCCCCGCCGCCGATGACATCTACGTATGCGAGAACCCGGCGGTGCTGCGGGTCGCCGCGGCCGAACTCGGCGCCGGTGGTGCCGCACTGGTATGCACAGAAGGCGTGCCGAGCGCCGCCTGTCACGCCGTGCTCGGGAAGGCCACCGCACGCGGCGCGCGGCTGCACTGGCGGGCCGACTTCGACTGGGCCGGCCTGCGCATCGTCGGTGCCGCCATGACGAGGCACGCAGCGCGGCCGTGGCGGATGACCGCGCGCGACTACCGCGACGCGCTCGCGGCGGGCGAATCGACCCCGCTCACGGGCCCGGAGACGGGCAGCCCCTGGGACCCGCGGCTCGCGACGCTGATGGCCCATCACGGTCGCGCCGTCATGGAGGAACGCCTGATCGCCACGCTGATCACCGATCTGAAAGCGTGATCGCCGAACGGGCCACTGTGCCGTCATGCCACGCGATGTTCGGCTTGGAGAAGCCGCGCTGGCATTACATCTCAGAGTCCTCCTCGACCGGCGCGGCGATCGGGGTGCCGTCGGCGAGCGGCACCCGGATTGCTTCGGCCTGGCCGCCGCCGGCTCCGTTTGCGTTCCAGAATCCGCCGTGCCTACAGGGGCTCTGGAGCCCTTCGCGGCAAAAGTCACAGGTTCCGTCGGACCATGCGAAAGGCACGATGACCAGGTCACCGTCGTTGACCGAGGTGACGTCGGCACCGCTGTCCTCGACGATGCGCACTCGTGTCCTATCGACTGGCCGCCTGGCGTGACCGGCATCGAGTGGTAGGGATGCAGGTCCGATCCGCAGATGCACGCGCGGACGACGCGGACGATCGCGTCGGTTGGCTGCTGGATGGCGGAATCGGGAACGTTGATGACGCGGATGTCTCCGGCGCCCTAGATATACGTGGCCCGCATATGTGTTCCTTCGGGTAGCCGGGGTCAGTAGCCGGTGGGCTGCCGCGGAGTGTAGTGCTCCTCCAGGGCGCGGACCTCGTCGTCGCTGAGGGTGACGTCGAGGGCGGCTGCGGCGTCGGCGAGGTGCTGCTGTTTCGTGGCGCCGACGATGGGGGCGGATACGACCGGGTTGCGCAGGACCCAGGCGAGTGCGATCTGAGCCATCGGCACGCAGTGCTGTCCGGCGACCTTCTGGACGGCGTCCGCGATGGCCTTGTCGTCGTTGGGCAGCACCCAGCGGGCGACGTCGTCGGTGTCGCTACGGGCGGTCTGCTCGCCCCAGGGGCGGGCGAGTCGGCCCTTGGCCAGCGGGCTCCACGGGATCGACCCGACGCCCTGGTCGGCGAGCAGGCCGAACATCTCGCGCTCTTCCTCGCGCTGCATCAGGCTGTACTGGTTCTGCATCGAGACGAACCTGGTCCAGCCGTGCAGGTCGGCGGTGTACTGCATCTTGGAGAACTGCCAGGCCCACATGGACGAGGCGCCGAGGTAGCGGACCTTGCCGGCCTTGACCATGTCGTGCAGGGCCTCCACGGTCTCCTCGACCGGGGTAGCCGGGTCGAAGCGGTGGATCTGATACAGGTCCACGTAGTCGGTGCCGAGCCTGCGCAGGGAATCGTCGAGCTGCTCGACGATCGCGCGCCGGGACAGGCCCGAGCCGCCGGGGCCGTCGTGCATCTTGAAGAACACCTTGGTCGCCAGGACGACGTCCTCGCGACGGGTGTAGGCGCGGATGGCCCGGCCGACGATCTCCTCTGAGGTGCCGTAGCCGTAGGCGTTGGCGGTGTCCCAGAAGGTAATGCCGAGCTCAACGGCCTGGCGGAACAGCGGCTCGGCCGCCTTGTCGTCGAGCGCCCACTGGTTGAAGCCGCGTGAGGTGTCGCCGAAGCTCATGCAGCCCAGTGCGATGCGGCTGATCTTCAGTCCGGAGCTGCCTAGTGTCGTGTACTGCATCGCAGTTCCTTTCGCTGCTAGCGCCAGGTCAGCTGGCGTCCTACGGGACGAGGCGCAGCGTCACGGGCGCGGCGTGCGCGCCGGTGACGGTCCCGACGATCTGCGGGCCGTAGCGGTCGTACTTGGCGTGGTAGGCGGCGTCGACAGCCGACTGTGTGGCTGCGTCGAGTTCGCTGACGGGGGTGACGGTGACGTCGCGTTCGATGCCGCCGACGCGGATGCGCCCGGAGCCGCTGGCGGTGGCGCGGCGGAACCGCTGCGCGCATAGCGTTGGCCATGTGGACAAGCGCGGTGCTGGCCGCCGGAGTGCCGGGTTAATCGGGATGACTGGGCTGCGTGACAAGAAGGAAACGGCCCGCCGGGGTTGCCATCGCGTCAGGCATACTCGCAGGTCAGCCAGCAATGCGCCGTTCTGGAACCTCACAGGCTCGGCTGTCAGCGCAATAGGCCGAGGTAACGCGACAGGCTGTGCTCGACCTGCGCCATGTCATCGCGTGACAGGTAGTCTACGAGTTCACCGGCGACGTAACAGCTGTCGATGGTGCGGATCTGGTCGACCAAGATCTTGGTATCCCGCCCCGCTATGACGACGTCCGGCCTGAAGACGGCCGATTGAGCGCTGGTCGAGGTCGGGATGATGGTCACCGTGGACCAGGCGTTCTGCTCGATGCTGATGACGAGCCCGAGACGCCGACCTCGCTGCTCATGACCACGCTTAGCGTCGCCCAGGTCGACCGGGTAGACCGCGCCGCGGATCATGCGTGATCGGCCGGACGAGCCGGGACAGTGAGACTGGTGCCGGCAATCCGGATGTTGCCGTCGGCGTCGTACTCCCACGCATCCGGCTCAGCGGACAGGTCCTCGCTCCGCAGCCGGTGCATGTCAGCGCGGGCGCGCGCCTCCCATGCCTCGCGGTCCAGCAACCGCAGAGCGCGCCGGATGACATCGCTGGTCTTCTCATCCTCGCGGCGGTTGGCCTCGATGACGCGGAGATCTTCTTCGGTAGGACGGAATCCGACGCTCATGGAACCATCGTACAACAATTGTTGGACACTAGTCGCGGTCTTCAGGCATGATCGGCTGACAGGATGCCGCTCAGCAGCAGCGTGTCGAAACTGGCCTCGCGCGGCTGCAGACCGTTGGCGATGGCCACCGCTCGCTTCTGGCGGCGAGCGCTAGGTATCCCCTAGCCCTCGAGGTTTCGTCGCCAGAAATCAGGCGCACGGAGACGTTCCACTTATCCAGGAGCGTGTTGACGAGCATAAGGAAATCGCCGTCACCGCTGAGCCGACGGTTTTACAGACCGCTGCTCCCAGGCGAGGCGAATGCCACTGACCAGTGCTTACGCGGTTCGAGGCGGCACCGGGGGCCGACGCCGTCCGCTCTATGTCCGTGGACTCGGGTCCCTGGCAGCGGGGCGCACGGACGGGCACGGACAGCGTCCGAAGGAACGGCTTGCTGCTGCGCGAGGATTCACGCAGACTCACGCCCAGAGTTGGCTGAGCGGCAGGATCCAGATCCAGCCGTCATGCCGGTACGCGTGCTCGCCGGTATACAGAACGATAGCCTCTTGCAAGCGCGATCCAAGGCGCTCCTTCAGGAGATGGAGTCCGCGCAGGTCTTCGCCGCTGACACGGGTGCCAGCTTTGATCTCGAAGGCGATTACCTGGCCGTCGTCACGCTCAAGCACGAGATCCACCTCGTCGCCCGCTTCGGTGCGAAAGTATCCAGTCGCTACTGGCGCATCTGACCAGCTGACTTGCTTGTGGATTTCCCCGACCGCGAACGTCTCAAGGAGATGACCGTACTCGGTCAGGGTCGCAGGCGCCGCCTGCGTGATCTTCTGCGGGGTGAGATTGAGCAGCCAGGCCATCACTCCGGAATCGATCATGTGTACCTTGGGATGCTTGACGATCCTGGAGCCAAGGGTCGTGCCCCACGCCGGGAGGCGATAGATGAGGAAGACGGCCTCAAGGAGCTTGATGTAGTTCTCCGCTGTCGACCGGTCTAGGCCGATAGCTCCGGCGGTTGCGGCCATGTTGAGCACCTGGCCTGACCGGGCGGCGAGCTGTCCGAGAAGCCTGGGCAGCATCTCGCGTTGCCGGATTCGCGAGATGTCCATCACGTCCTTGTCGACAACGAGGTCGACGTAGTTGGCGAACCAGCGGGAACGCGAACGACCCGGCGGGCGGCGAAGGGCCACCGGCATTCCCCCTGACGTCGACCGCTGGGCATATTCGTCGCGGGTCGTCGCCGGCATCTGCGACGACGGCATCTCGATGCCGCTGCCCTCAAGAACCCTGGCGACGAAGGTCTCCGGGACGCCGTCGATCTCGCCCTGTGTAAGGGGGAGCACGGGACTGATGTCTACTCGACCGGTCAGGGCTTGAGCGGCCGCCGGAATGGCGGCGTAACGCGTCGAGCCTGCCAGGACGTACCGGCCTGCACGAAGATCTCGGTTGAGCTGCGCCTTGATGGCGTCGAGGAGTTCGGGAACATGCTGGTACTCGTCGATCAGGACTGGCTCGCCTGACTCGACGAACCTTCCGGGATCGGCGCGCACGGCCGACCTCGTAGAGGGGTCGTCACAGTCGATCACCGTCCGGCCAAGGCGTTCGGCCAGCTGGCTGAGCAGGGTGCTCTTGCCCACGGTCCGCGGGCCGTTGAGGACGAGCACCGGCTCCTCAGCGAACCGGGCCGCAGCGACATCGACCAGACGGCGCTTCACCAGGCCGGTCAGAACTTCGCGCATGACCCGATACTACCTGGACTTTTCCCTAACTCCGGGTAAGCTCTTCCGCGTTTCCATAATTTTTGTTCCCGTTTTCCGACATCTGGTTGCCGCAACTCCGGCGCAGGTGCACGCGGTGCTGGCCAAGCTCGGCATCCCGGTCACCTGCTCGGATCTGTTCGGCGCCTGGGGGTCGGCGTGGCTGGACGGGCTGGACCTGCCCCAGCCGTACGCTGGGAAGGTCGCCTCGCTGCGGGAGCTGACCGGCTGGCTGACCACGGAGATCAGCCTGCTCGACGCGGTGATCGCGGACCTGCTCGGCTCCTGCCGGCCCTACCATGCGGTGCGGGCGCTGCCCAGGCTCGGGCCGGTGCTGGCCGCGGTAGCCGTCGCCGAGATTGGTGACATCAACGGTTCCCCGGCCAGGTGTGCAGCTAGGCCGGGCTGACCCCGCGGCACCGCGAGTCCGACCTGAAGGTCGCCCGCGGGCACATCACCAAGCAGGGCTCGCCGATCCTGCGGTAGGCCATGGTTGAGGCGATCCAGCACCAGCCCGCCGGCAGCCCGCCCCGGGAGCTCAAGAAGGCGCGGGTGGACCACCTGTACGCCATCGCCGACGGCGAGGCGGCCGCCGGGCCCGGCGACCCGGACGTGGTCTTCTGCCTGGTTGAGTTCGGCCCGCTGAACCTGCAGCCGCGGCCGGGCAGGCAGTGGGCCCGCCGCGGCGGCACCGCCCGGGACCCCGGTGAGGCGCCGCGGCGGCGGCTGCGGGCCACCTACCACCGCACCGCCGGGGTGCGGCACCTGTTCGCCGCCTTGGAGCTGGGCACCGGCAAGATGTACGGGCACGTCAAGAAGCGCAAGCGGCGCGGCGAGTTCCTCCGGTTCTGCCGCTACCTGCGCAGCCTGCACCCGGAGGATGTGCGGATCGCGATCGTCTGCGACAACTTCAGCCCGCACCAGACCACCAGGAAAGACAAGCGCGTCGGCCAGTGGGCGGCGGCCAGCAACGCCGAGATCGCCTACACGCCCGCGAACTCCTCGTGGATGAACCGCCTGGAATGCCAGTTCACTGCGCTGCGCGAGTTCACCCTCAACGGCACCGACCACGCCACCCACCGAACCCGGGTATGCCCAGGCCACGGGCCGTTTCCGCTGGTGGTGGCAGGTGTTGGGTTCGAACCAACGTAGGCTGAGCCGACGGTTTTACAGCCCGTCGCTCCTACACGAGGCTCATGCCGCTGACCAGCACATACGCCGTTCGAGGCATGATCGCGGGACGTGCCCGTCCGCTATGCGTCCGTGGGCACCGGGCTTGGTCCACGGACGGGGCCAGAAAAACCCACGGACAGGGCGGCGGGAGCGGTTACACCGACCGCCCGACTGACTTTATGCCTCTGACCAGGCATTTCAGGACGCCTGCTCGCCGTTGTATCTCGCTTGTCACCGGGCTCGGTGTGGGGCGTCACTGTTGCCCTGCTGGCCGCAACAGGATCTCGCTGATGGCCAGGCGGCGCGGACGGCTGAGGATGAACGCGATGATCTCGGCGACGTCTTCGGCGGTGACCTCGGCCTTGTCGTAGAGCTGCTGGACTCCGTGTCTGGTGTCGGCGTGGGTGATGTGGTTGGGCAGTTCGGTGGCCACGACACCTGGCTCGACGAGCGCCACGCGGACGTCGGGCAGCAGTTCCTGCCGCAGTGACTCGGACCAGCCGTTGATGCCCCACTTGGTCGCTGCGTAGACGCCGTTACCGGATCGGGCAGTTCGCCCGGCGACCGACGAGATGTTGATGATGTCGCCGCCGCCGTCCTTGAGCTGGTCGAGGAACACCTCGGTGGTGGTGATCGCACCGAGCAGGTTGACCTCGATCATCTGCCGGTAGTCCTCCCGCTGATCGGAGCCGAACGGACCGAGCAGCATGACGCCGGCGTTGTTGACCAGGGCATCGGCGGTGCCGAGCTCTTGGCGAACGCGGTCGGCGGCGGCAACGATGCTGTCGCGGTTAGTGACGTCCGCTTCGATGGCGATGGACCCGTTGCCCAGTTCGTCCGCGAGAGTGGTGATGCGATCGAGCCGGCGAGCCAGCAGAGCGACGCGGTAGCCGTCTGCTGCCAGGGCGCGGGCGGTTGCGGCGCCGATGCCGGACGATGCGCCGGTGACGACGGCGACCCTGTCCGGTGTGCCGTTGCTGGTCATTGTGATCAGGCCTCCGGGATCTCTCGGCCGAAGCCTTCAAGGGTGATGGCGTCCGGCTCGGGACCGCCGCGCTTGCCGGTATCGAGCCCGTCGATGGCCGCGACCTCGTCCGTGGTGAGCTCGAAGTCGAACACGTCGAAGTTCTCAGCGATGCGGTGGGGCTTGGTTGACTTCGGGATGACCGAACGTCCCTCCTGCAGGTGCCAGCGCAGCATGACCTGCGCGGGACTCTTGGAGTGGGACTCGGCGATCTTGACGATGGTCGGGTCTTCCAGGGTGCTGGTGTGCTCGCCCTCGCGGTAGAAGGTGATGCCGCCGATCGGTGACCAGGCTTGGGTCACGATGCCGTGCTCGGCGTTGAACGCCTGCACCTCGGGCTGCTGGAAGTAGGGGTGCAGCTCGATCTGGTTGACGGCGGGGACGACCTCGGCCTCATCAAGCAGGTTCGTGAGGTGCTCGACCATGAAGTTGCTGACGCCGATGGCGCGGACCTTGCCGTCCTTCAGCAACCTCTCCAGCGCTCGGTAAGCCTCCAGCGTCTTGTCGAAGTCGGACGGCAGCGCCTGGTGCAAGATCAGCAGGTCGATCTGGTCGACGCCGAGCTTGCCCGCGCTCTTGCCGAAGGCGTGCAGCGTCTGGTCATATCCGTAGTCGCTGATCCAGACCTTGGTCTCCAGGAAGACCGCCGCACGACCACCCTTCGACGCGTGCACCGCTTGGCCAACCTCGCGCTCGTTGCCGTATGCGGCGGCCGTGTCAATGTGGCGGTAGCCGGTGCCGAGCGCGACCGCGACCGCGCTGCGCGTCTCGCCGGGCGGTGTCTGGAAGACACCGAGGCCGATCGAGGGCATCTCGACGCCGTTGTTCAGCGCGATGTCCGGTACTTCGCGTGCCATGGTGATGCTCCTTTCGAACTTAGCGCGGACCGCAGCGAGTTACCGCCGCGGTGTGGTCTTTCCCGCCCGCGTCACGGCGTCACCCAGAACGGGTCAGTCGTCGTCATGGGCGAGTGAGGATGAGAGGTTTCGATAGGCGTCGGCCTGCGCGATCAAGTCCCGGGCCCTTGTTCGCGACCGTCTGGACTGCGCCAGCGCCGGCGACCCAGCGGACCGGTGCCTCATCCTGGCTGACGAGCTTGATCAGCGCGTCGGCAAGCTCGGCCGGATCACCGCTCTGCTTGCCGTTCATGCTGGTCCAGCTGGCGACCGTCTGCGTGGTGCGTAGTCCTCGATCGAGGGCTCGGCGTACGTGGTCGACGCCGGCGTGAGCAGGTCGGTGCGGAAGAAGCCAGGCTCTACGATCATCGTGCGGATGCCGAACGGCGCTACCTCCGGGGCCAGCGATTCAATCCAGCCTTCGAGGCCGAACTTCGAGGCCGAGTAGGCGGAGCAGAATTCCTGGCCGACGATGCCGCCGGTCGAGGAGATCGCGACGACCAGGCCGGAGCGCTGCTGACGCATGACGGGCAGCACAGCCCGGGTGACGTTCAACGGGCCGAAAAGATTCGTCTCGACCTGTGCCCGGAAGTCGTCCGGGCTGATCTCCTCGAAGAATCCCGCGATGAAGGTGCACGCATTGTTGACCAGGACGTCAACCCGGCCGAACCTGTCGACCGCCGCCTGAGCGGCGGCCGTGGCATCGTCGGGGTTGGTGACGTCGAGCTTGACGGCTAGCAGGTCGTCATGGGCGCCGATCGCGGCCGCGACCCGCTCAGGATCGCGGCCCGTGGCCACCACCGCGTGACCAGCGGCCAAAGCAGCCTTGGCGATGTCTGTTCCCATTCCGCGTCCGGCACCGGTGATCAGCCAGACTGTCTTACTCATCAGATTCTTCCTGCCTCGGCGTGGCCGCATTCCGGGTCGATGCCGTGCTCGTCCGGGTATCTACCGCCGGCGGGCCTGCGGTGTCAGTTCGGCCGCGCCGTAGCTGTTGTCGTCCGCGTTCAGCGTTACGCCTGGCGCTACGAGCTCATCGATGCGATCCAGGATCTCGGTGTCCAACGTGACGTGCACCGATGGGAGCTGCGACTCGAGTTGCTCCATGGTCCGCGGGCCGATGATCGCCGAGGTGACGCCCGGGTGGTTGATCGCCCATGCCAGTGCGAGCTCGATCATCGTTATTCCCGACTTCTCGGCAAGCTGCGCAAGCTCTTCGACGACATACAGCTTGCGCTGGTTCGCAGGGGTGCTCATGTCGAAGCGGGCACCCGGACGTGCAGCCGACGTCGGCCTACCGGGGGCGTCCTTGCGCCACCGGCCGGTCAGCCAGCCACCAGACAGCGGGCTGTACACGAGGGTTCCCATGCCGTAACGCTGCACCGTTGGAAGCACGTCCTCCTCGATACCTCGGACCAGGATCGAGTACGGCGGCTGCTCGGTGACGAACCGGGCCAGGTTCCGCTCGCGGCAGACCCATTGCGCCTCGACGATCTGGCTGGCCGAGTACGAAGACGATCCGATGTAGCGGACCTTGCCCTGGCGCACGAGATCGGTTAGCGCACCGAGGGTCTCCTCGACATCTGTCGTCGCGCTCGGCCGATGCACCTGGTAAAGATCGATGTAGTCCGTCTTCAGGCGACGCAGTGAGGCCTCAACCGCCTGGATGATCCATCTCCGCGAGCCGCCACCGTGGTTGGGCCGGTCGTCCATCGGCATGAAGAACTTCGTGGCCAGCACGACATCGTCGCGGCGTCCCTGCAGGGCCTCACCGACGATCTCCTCCGACATACCGCCGGAATACACGTCGGCGGTGTCGACGAAGTTGATTCCGGCATCGAGTGCGCGGTGGATGACGCGGACCGCGTTGGCACGGTCGTCGTTGCCCCACGGCCCGAACATCATCGCGCCCAGGCACAGCGGGCTCACCGATACCCCGGTCCGGCCCAGCAGTCGGTATTCCATGTCGTGCTCCTCGTTGTTTGTATTCAGCTGCCCGTGATGTCGTTGACGGCGGCGAGGCCGTTAAGGGTGCGGGGGTAGCCGATGAAGGGCACGAGCACGGTCAGCACGGCGAGCAGCCTCGCGCGGGTGTTGCCAACCCTGAGGTTCCCGTTGACGTGCCCGCGCACCTGAGCGTCGGCCCCGCCCAGGCCGACGAGCATCGAGAACGTGAGCAGCTCGCGCACCTCCAGGTCGATGCCACCGCGCCCGACGGTGTCGCCGAAGCAGTTAGCGGCCAGGTAGCGCTGGAAGTGCACCTCATCCGCCGGGGTGTCGGTGAGGCGAGCGGCCACCGCGTCGTCGCCGACAATGCGGCCCTGCACCGCCTTGCCGTGCTCCAGGCGCGTCTGCGGCGTGGACGCCGACTGCCCGGGCAGCGGCAGCTCAACCCGTGCCTCGATGAGGACATCATTGACCGCGTGCAGGTAGTCGAACGCGCGGGCCATGCCGACGTAGGCGACGGACTGGTAGACGATCTCCTTCAACTCCACCGGACTCACCCCGCCGTTGGCCACCGCGGCGGCGGCCACGACGCGGAACTCTGCGAGCCCGCCGGCGGCCAGGATCGCGGCCATCTGCACCATGAGCCGGGTGTGCAGGTCGAGCGTCTCGTCCAGCCGCGCGGCGTCGGCGTACACCTCGTCGAAGGCGAAGTTGCCGAAGTACTCGATCAGCTCGGGGTCGGACCGCGCCAGAGTGGAGACCCGGTCGCCGAACAGCTGGTCGTGGTTGCTCTTCGCGGCAGCGCTGATCGCCATCGACTACACCCCCGCCGTGCGGTGCGCGGCCAGGTACTGCTCGTCGGTGACGGGCTTGAGCCAGGTGGTGGCCTCGCCGTCGCCGGAGGCGTCGAGGATCGCGTAATGGCACATCATGTTCTCGGCGGTGCCGCCATGGAAATGCTCCTCACCCGCCGGGGTCCACACGCTCTCACCGGCGCGCAGCACGACGGTCTTCCCGTCGCGGGTGCCCACACGTCGCCGGTGAAATTCGACGACGGGGTCTTCACCGTGGCGCTGCTGGGGTTCTTGTCCATGTCATGTCCTTCTCGTCGTTGAGGTGATCAGGAGACGCCGCGGTACCAAGCGGCTGTCGTGCCGTCGCTACACCGGGTGGCGATGTCGACCTCACCACTGCCGATCGTCGATGTGCAGACTGCCTGCTGTCTCGGTGGCTATGCTCACGAGCACCAGTCAACCCGTGTGCGCGCGCCCGTGGGAGGGCCTGCTCTTACAGGTAACAGCGGTACCTCCCAGGCTGCAGCGCGATCACCTACCGTGGAGTCATGGACAACCGAGCACAGGTCCGCGAGTTCCTCGCCTCCCGGCGGGCACGGATCACCCCCGACCAGGCCGGCCTGCCCGCCTACGGCGGCAACCGCCGGGTCAAGGGCCTGCGCCGAGAAGAGGTCGCACTGCTCGCAGGGGTCAGCATCGACTACTACATCCGGATGGAACGCGGCGACCTCGCGGGCGCCTCCGAGGCGGTCCTCGACGGCGTCGCGAACGCACTGCAACTCGACGAGGCCGAGCGCGAGCACCTGCAGGCACTAGCCCGCTCCGCCCGCCCAGCCGCGACGCGCCGCGCCCGACCCGGCCCCACCACGGTCCGCCCAGTCATCCAGCAGGTCCTCGACGCGATCACCGAAGCGCCGGCCTGGATCCGCAACGCCCGGCACGACATCCTCGCCATGAACCCGCTCGCCCGCGCACTCTACTCGCCGGTCCTGGACTCCGCCGTCGTCGGCGCGACAGCCAAACGCGCCGCCAACACCACCAGGTTCATCTACCTCGACCCGGCCGCCCGAGAGTTCTTCGTCGACTACGACCGCATAGCCACCGACGCCGCCGCCATGCTCCGGCTCGAAGCAGGACGCAACCCGCACGACAAAGCCCTCATCACCCTCGTCGGCGAACTCTCCACCCAGAGCGAGCTGTTCCGCCAGCACTGGGCCTCGCACAACGTCAAATTCCACCGCAGCGGCCGCAAACGACTCCGCCATCCCGCCGTCGGCGAGCTCGACCTCAACTTCGAGGCCATGGAGCTCCCCTCCGAGCCCGACCTGCGCCTCAACCTCTACACCGCCGACCCGGGCACCCCCGCATCCGACGGACTCAAACTACTGGCCAGCTGGGCCGCCACCCGCACCGCCGACAACACCGGCACGCGAGACGCCCGCGACGTCCGCTGATCAACCAGCCTCCCAGCACAACCTGCCTCTCAGCGCGTTCAACAACGCCACGACTGCAGCCGATTGACGCTCCTGCATTCCCTGCAAGCCGGAAGACCGCTCGGCTTGTTAGCAACTACGCAGCGTCAATCCAGTCGATAGCCCACGGACAGAAAACCCACGGGCCTGCAGGGAGCGGTGATGCTGACCGCCCGCCGCCTTGTGCCTCTGAACTGCCAATTCAGGAGGCGCGCCTGCTGCGCGTGTGAGAATCGGCGCGGGACGGGCCGCATGCGAGGCAGGGGGCCACGGTGAACAGGTTCGATGTGAGCGTGTACGCGATCCGGCGACGGGCCGGGCGGCGCCGACCGTTCGAGGTCCACTGGCAGGCGGCGGGCCGCAGCAGGTCAAAGTCGTTCATCACCAGGAGGCTCGCCGACAGCTACCGGGCCGAGCTGGTCCGCGCGGCCCGGACGGGCCTGGAGTTCGATCCGCTGACCGGCGAGCCGGCGACATGGAACCTTCCGGAACCCGCGACTGTCACCTGGTACCAGGAGGCCACCGCCTACGCCGTGATGAAATGGCCGGCCGAGGCCGGGCTGCTGCCGGACAACCCGCTGGACACCATCGCCTGGCAGGTACTACGGTCGTCAGCAGCCCTCGACCCTATGGTGGTGGCCAGCCCCGCCCAGGTCAGCGCACTGCTGGACGCGGTCGCCCGGACCCGGCCGGAGCTGACCGCCTTCTTCGGCTGCCTGTACTACGCCGCGCTTCGCCCGGAGGAAGCCGTCGCCCTGCGCATCGCCGACTGCCACCTGCCCGGCCCCGGATGGGGCATGCTCCGGCTCGCCGCGGCCGCGCCCAGGACCGCCGCCGCATGGACCAATAGCGGCACCAGCCATGAACAGCGCGGCCTCAAGCACCGGCCGGACGGGGCGATCCGGATGGTCCCAGTCCCCCCGGTGCTCGTCGCCATGCTCCGCGCCCACGTCACGGCCAACGGCACCGCACCCGACGGCCGGCTGTTCCGGGGAACCCGCGGCGGGCCGCTCAGCGAATCGGTCTACGGCCGTGCCTGGCACTCCGCCCGTACCGTCGCCCTCGGGCCCGAACTCGCCGCCAGCGGGATCGCCCGCCGCCCCTACGACCTGCGGCACGCCGCCCTGTCGCTGTGGCTGAACGCCGGCGGGGACTCCGCCCAGATCGCCGCCCGGGCCGGGCACAGCGTCGCCGTCCTGCTCACCGTCTATAGCCACTGCATCCACGGCCAAGACAACCTCCTCGACCAGCAGATCGGCCACGTCCTCGAGCCGTCCGCAGGACGTGGTCTGTGCCCGTCCGTGGGAAAGCCAGCGGTTGTACCGACCGCACGGCGGGCGTGGACGCCGTCCGCTATGCGTCCGTGGATTCCCCTCCCGGCCCGCCGACGGCCCGTGGACCACGCCGACACTAAACGGATACACCCCGAAACAGCAACCTTGGCTACAGTCGTTTCCCCTGATAAAGGCAAATATTAGAACTAGATACGAACAGCGGCCCGCTGCCTGATCCGGCCCACGGCTGGCCCAAAGACCTTCACCAGCGGTCTGCGGAACCGCTCCCTTGGGGACGCAAAAGCCGGTGACACCATCCGATGTCACCGGCTTTGACCTGCGGAAATGTGTGGCAGGTGTTGGGTTCGAACCAACGTAGGCTGAGCCGACGGTTTTACAGCCCGTCGCTCCTACCCAAGTCACCCGGCGCTGACCAGCGCATACGCCGTTCGAGGCGCGTTCGCGGGCCACCGCCGTCCGCTATGCGTCCGTGGGCGCCGGGTTTCAAGGGGCCGTGCGGCCCACGGACGGGCACGGACCAGCCCACGGACGGGCGCGGAAAAGGCCACGGACGGGGCCGACCGGAGCGGTTACGCCGACCGTCCACCCGGCTTTCTGGCTCTGACCTGGCATTTCAGGACCCCCGGCCGCATATGCATGGCTGGAGTACCCACGGCCGTACCGGCACTAGGGGCGGCCTCCTTAGATGAGCCTCGAGCCATCCGGCCGCAGAACTCGCCTAGGAGCACGGGGGGCTCGCCCTCCGGGAAGGCGCGCTGCGGTCTCCATCCGGTGCTCATATACTGGTCGCGTGAGCGCGATGCGTGAGGAACTGCATCACCTGGTGGACGAGCTTCCCGAGGAGGAGGTTCGGCCGGTTCTTGAGCTGATCCGGGGCCGGGCTGATGCTTCTCACGGCGCACGGGATCTGCCGTTCTTCGCGTCCTTCGAGTCTGATCCGGATCTGGCGGAGAGGTCAGAGGAGATCCTGCGGGCCGAACTCGGCCGCTGAATGCTGCTGTGCGATACGGGTGTCCTGCTCGCTGCAGGCAACGTGAAGGACAATCATCACGCCGCGTGCCTCTCTCTGATGCGCGCCGCCGAAGGGCCACTCCTCGTTCCGTCGCCGGTCTTGGGCGAGATCGGCTACCTACTCCAGTCACGCGTCGGGCCGCACGCGGAGGTCACCTTTCTGAAGTCATTCGGCGGCAACGGCTTCCACGTTGCTGAAGTCGAGGAGGGCGACATCTCGCGCATCGCGGAACTCGTCGAGCAGTACGTGAGCCTTCCCCTCGGCATAGTCGATGCGGCCGTGATCGCGATCGCTGAGCGCTTGAACCTCGCGGAGGTCGCGACAGTAGACCGCAAGCACTTCAGCATCGTCCGCCCAAGGCATGTCTCCGCGTTCAGGCTCCTCCCCCACGCACTCTAAAAGCACCCACGCACTGCGTCGGATTTGAGCTACTGCCCGCGCGCCCTGCCGCCGAATCGTCTGATTGTTGTACGACAAATTGCTCATTAGACGGGACGCGGAGTGACCGCCGAATGTCCTGCCGTCCCCGTACCATGACGCTATGCCTGGGTTTGCAGCTCCATGAGCACGCCGAACGCAGACGCCTGGGAGCTAGCAGGCTTCCCTGGTCGCCTTGACGTCGCTGCGTACCTGACCGCAGATCAGCTGGCAGCGCAGTACCGCGTGCTCGTCGACGTGCTGCTGGACGCGCAGGAGCATTCACTGACCGGAGTCGGCAGGGATGAACTTCTCGCCGCTGTCCGTGACCGCATCGCTGACGCCACCGACGCAATGACCGCGGAACGCCTGACCCGCCCAGAAGCCTTCGATCTGGACGCGCGGATGCGCGCGCTCCAGGACTGGAAAGTCGTCATCCGCTGGCAGGACAAGGCGAAGACCGAGGCCGACTTCATCCGGACCCGGGACCGCTACCAGCTGACCAGCGAGGCCGCGGACCTGCACCGCTGGCTGCACCGGAAGATCGACGAGGACGCGGTCTCAACGAGCGCGGCGGCGTTCGCGCCGGCCATTATCGCCGAACGGCTCGATGACACGATCGACGCTATCGGGCAGCGGGATCTCCGCCAGGCGGCCCAGGCCTGGGCTCAGGTGCGCACCACGTTGAAGGACATGGCCGAGGCGGCGTCAATCTGGCAGTCCCGCATGGCGTCGGCGCTGGCCGGATCCCCCGACGCGCACAAGATGAGCCATCTGCGTGAGACTCTCATCGCCTACGTCACTGTCTGGGGCGCTGGCGTCGACACCTATAGCCTGCGCATCAGGGACGCCCTCAGCCGACTGAGGCAGATCGTCACTGACGACGACTGGCGGGCCATGGCCCTCTCCGGAATCGATGCGACTGCAGCCGAGGAAACCGTCCGAGCCATCGCGCAGGGCAATCGGGACGCGGCGGACACCCTCTCCGTCTGGTTCGGCGAACGGACCGGCCAGGCGCTGCGCCTGCGGCGGCAGGTACGAGACGCCGTCACTCCCCTGCTGCGCGGGTCGCGGGCACTGCTCGCCACCGGCGGCCGCGTCACGCGCCCGGCGGAACTGCTGCGCCTGGCCGCGGCGGTCGAGTCGGCAGACAGTGACGCCGACGCGTGGAAGACGTGGTGCGCGGCCACCGGTCTATGGTCCGCCCGGCATGTATCCGGTGTCCCGGACGAACCAGAGATGTCGGCCCGGACCTCCTTCTGGGCGGCTCCGGCGACACCGGTGGACGTGAAACTCCGTAAACGCGGCGCCCAGTCGGTAAAAGGGAGGCCCGCTCAGGTCCCGAACCGTCGCGACGCTCGCCGTGCGGCGCGCGAGGCCGCCCAGCGGCAGCGAGAACGGGCCGAAATCGCCGAGCGAGCCCTGGCGGCGCGTTCCGGTGAGTATCTCGCCGACTGGGCGCCGGTCACCAGCGACGAGGAGGCGGCCATCGTCTGGGATCTGCTGACGGCCGTGCTCCGCGCTGCACCCGGCGACGATGGGACCCGGACGGCTCTCACCGAGGATGACCGGTGGCTTGCCATCGCGTATCCCTCTCCGCCGGAGCACCCATCCGCCGCCCTGAGCCTGCCTGAGGGACACCGCCAGTGGGAAGAGGACGGGACGGGAGTCGGCGCCGGATTCGAAGTCGACCGGGACGCCCGCTCCAGTTCACCGACCCGCACACGGTGGCGCTGGCACTCAGGCAACCCGACGTCGACCAGGGCGACGATGACGGCAACGACGGCCTGAAAAGCGCTGCGGGTACGCGAACTGCCACCCGCAGCCAGCGGATGCTCCGCACGCTGGTCGAGGACACCGCGCTGCTCTACGCCGATCTGCACCCGGAGGACGCCGAGTACGCCCGGGGCCAGCGCTCATGGCTCGCCGGGCATGCCTGCGACATGACCGGAGGCACGGTCGAGATCCGCGAGGAGGGCATGCTGCTGCGTCTGCCGCCGGACCGCCCGGCCAGCGCCGCGGCAACCGTGCCGTTTCCGGCTGCGACGGCCACTTCGTGGTTCGCGCTGAAAATGCTGGAGGCCGTCGTCACCGGCCGCTCCCCCGACGATGACGGGCGCATCCCGCTCAGGCCAGACGAAGTGGAGACAGCCGCCGAACGCGTCTACGCCGGCAACTTCGGCGCCCTGACGAACGACCTCAGGAAGTCCCCGCTCGTTATGCTCGCGGCCGTCGAGCCAGTGCTGGCCGAGGCCGGCCTGGTCCGGGTGAGCGACGCAGGCTGGACCGTGCTTCCCGTCGCGGGCCGCTACCGCGATCCGAAGGCCGTCTGGGAACCCACGCTGGAGGACATGACGCATGATGACGCTTGAGAAGCTCACGTCGTGGCGCGTCGCGGCCATCGAGGGGAAGCTGCCCGCGCCCGTGCGCTCCGGCCGCTGGCAGCCCCTCCGCGCTGGCGTGGTGAACCTGTGGGAATACGACACCGCCGAGGTCTGGTACGCCGACGGCCGGATGCAGCTGCAGGGAGCGAACGAGTCCGGCAAGTCAACGCTCAGGACCCTGACCACCCTGCTCCTCCTCGCGGGCGAGATCACCAGCCACAACATCGACACGCTAGGCCAGAACGACAAGCGCTTCCGCTATTACGTCGAGCCCACCGACCACGCCCTGGACCGGCGGGACACCAGCGCGCAGAAGAACCGCGGCTGGGCCTGGCTTGAATTCGGCCGGGGCGCCCAAGCCGATCGGGAAGCAGACTTCTTTACCCTGCTACTCTTCGCCAAGACTCGCCGTGCCGACACGAACATGACGGTGAGCTGGTGCACCCTCAGCGGCCAGACCCGCGTCCGCTCCGCCCTCTCGCTGACCACGGCCGGCTTCGTCGCCGATCCCGCGCGGTTCAAGGAGGTCCCGGGGTTCACGGCCCATCCCACCGGGACCGCCTACCGCGAGACGATCGCCCGTGTCCTGTACGACACGGATGAGGCGTGGCTGAACCAGCTGAACCGGATCCTCCGCGTCGTCCGCACCCCGCAGATCGGGCACAAGATCGACCTGAAGTTCCTGACGCAGGCGTTCCGCACCGCGCTGCCCCCGATCGCGCAGGACGAGGTCAACCAGCTCGCGGACGGCTGGGAACAGCTGCAGCGCCTGCGGGACGAACGCGACGAGGCCGACCAGGCCCTCACCGCCGTCACCGACTTCAGCCGGCGATCCTGGCGGCCCTGGGCAGATGCCGTCATCCGGGCCGCCGCCGACCCGGTGGCTTCGGCTGCCAGCACCCTCACCCGGATTACCGCGAGGAGAGCGCAGCACAGGAAGCGGTCAGTACGCTCAGCGAGCAGAAGCAAACCCTGGACAAGCAGCACGAGGAGGAAGAAGAGGCGCAGCGACTCGCCACTGCCGAGCGCGAGACCCTGCAGGAACAGGACGCGTACAAGGACGCCGTCAGCGCCGTCGCCAACGCGCGGCAGCTCGCCGAGCAGGCCAGCCAGGCCGAGGCAACGGCGAATCGCTCGCAGCAGCGCGCCCGCAAGGCAGAGGCTGATATTCTCCCCGCACAGCAATGGCTGAATGAAGCAGGAGAAAATCTAGATTCCGCCGAACGCTCCGTGGCGACTGCGGCGGAGGCGGTATCTGCCCACGCCGCCAAAGCGGGCCTAGCCGACGTTACCGCTCAGCACCTGGCGGAACGCGATGCGGCGCGCCTGCGGCAGGCCTCCCGGCTGCGGACAGCCGCCGCGCGACGGGCCGACGAGCTGATCGAAACCCACTCGAAGGCGCTTGGCCAAGCGGAGGCCGCGGCAACCGAGGCAGCTAAGGTACGGAATCGGCTTGGCCAGGCCGAGCAGACGGCCGCCGAGAAGAGCGCCGAGGTCGAAGCCGCGACGACGATCACCGCCGATAAGCTGTCCGCTTGGATCCAGGGCGTCGATGAGCGGATTCGCCCCTCCGCCGAGACAGCCGAGAGCTGGGCGTCGCTCGTCGCGGGACTGCCCGAGAAGGTGTCCCCGTCCCCGGTCCTGGCCATGGCGATCAGCCGAGAGCACCTGATCCCCGTACGGCGGCCGCGTGAGAAACGGCGGGCGGAACTGGACAAGGCGCTGAGCGATAACGCCGAGGATCGCAAGAAGCTCCAATTGCAACTTGACCAGATCGAGGCCGAACGCGACCCGGTGCCCGGCGACCCGGAATTCTGGCAGCGTCGTCAGCGGCCGGAGGGAGTGACCGCCGAGGGGGCTCCCTTCTGGCGACTGGTCGAGACGCTGGATGACGCTCCCGTTGCCATGCTCGAGGCCGCGCTGGACGCGGCTGGCCTGCTGCAGGCCTGGGTCACCCCGGATGGCGTGTACCTGCCCAGCCGGGATGGCGATGAGACGGTCTGGGCGCCGGGAGCCGGAGAGGCGCTTGCGGCTGCTTCGCTTCGCGATGTACTCCGTCCCGCCGATGACGCTGGGGAGCTGGCCGCTGCCGTGGACCGTCTGCTCACCCGTGTCGAGTACGGCACGGACGTCTCCGCTCACCGGGTAACAGTGGCCCCGGACGGTCGGTGGCGGCAGGGGGTACTCACCGGCACGGCGAGTCCCCGCGCGGTGCGACCGCGCCAAGGACGCCGAGATCCTCCTCCCGCGTCACCAGGTAGTGCTTTGCTCGATTGCCCCGATCAGAACGCAACCGCGGTCCCGTGAGTACCGCAGTCTTGGCGCCCATCAGCTCAGGCGGTCAGCGCCCCGAAGCGGCGAGCCATTCCAGGTCCGCCGCCGCGTCTTTGCGTGCCTTGGCCTCGCGCCGGAACAACTCGTCGGTCTTGGTCAGCACCAGCGTGTGCGGGCTTCCGAACTTCCAGATCTCGTTCCTGACTGGCAGCTCGGCGGCTCTGATCTTGTCCTTGACGTGCTTGCGGCGGGTCTCGGCGAGCGGCCATTCCAGCGTGCGCTCGCTGCGGTCGGCGAGGAACTCGCCGAGTTTGCCGCACAGTTCGCAGCCGCAGCCGCCGGACCAGCGGACCGACCAGTCGTCACCGGCCCGGGCCGGGCGTTCGGTGATCGCGGTGAGCCGCCTCTCGCACTCCCGTGCCAGTTCCTGGAAGGGCGCGCCTGGTCCTGGCCCGGCCGCCCGCAGCATCGGTAGCAGGCAGGCGAGCACGTCGTCGCCATGCTCCCGCAGGACCGTCACGATCTGGCCGGCCAGCGCTGTCCCGTCGGCGGCGGCCAGCAGCCCGGCCAGCGGCGTGCCCAGCTCCGCGAGGTGCTTGCGCCGCGTGGCCGGTGAGGGGTACCGGAGCCAGAGCCGGATGTCGTCATCCAGCCAGCCCCACGACGCGGCGAGCAGCCACCCGGCGGTGGCCGCCGCGCCGGCGTCCCGCAGTGCCGCGGTGAGCCCGGGCAGCGCACCGGCCCAGCCCTTGCGGTCCGTGTCGCCGGTGTACCGCCACGTGTTCCGCGACCCGAACCACGTATCCAGGAGGCCCCGGTGCCAGGACTCGCCGTACCGGCCGGCGAGTGCCGCCAGCCCGCCCGCGTGCGCGGGCGTCACCCACTCGACCGCGAACGGCCGCAGCAGCATGAGCGCGATACCTGGATCCGCCAGCCCCGCGGCCGTATGCAGTGCCGGTTCCAGCAGCTCACGGCCGGGCGCCTGCCAGAACGGCGCGACGGACTGCGCGGCGGCCCGGACGCCCGCCAGGTCCCCGGCGTCCAGCCGGGCTCTCAGCTCGGTCAGCGCCCACGATGGCGACGCTTCGGCCCGGGCGGCGAAGGCATGCTGCCGGGGCCACACGATGACCGCGGCTCGCCGGTACCAGCGGTCCATCGTGTTGCCGTAGTTCCCCATGTACCCGGTGTACTCGGAATCGTGCGGCTTCAGGTCCGCCGACGGCGTCGATGCGCAGACCTGCTCGTCCGGCACGTACAGCGAGATGGGCTCCCCACCGGGCACCCCGGTCCACCAGCTCAGGGTCAGCTCGGAGGTGATGATGTACGTGAGCTCGACGCCGCGGCCTCGCCCCGGCTCGGTGTCCCAGGTCTCCTTGATCTCGGTGAGCGCGAGTACCGCCTCGCACCCCGCATCCTCGGCTGCGGCCCGCAACAGCGCGGCCCGTTCGGCGTCGGCGCCCTTGAGTCGGCCCCGGCTCAGGCCGCGCTGGGTGTACTGGTGGTCCAGCAGGTAGACGAGCCGGTTCGGCGGCTCCCGGTCGTCGCCCTTCCACCGGGAGGCTCTGGTGGTGAAGTGCTCGGTGAGGTACCGGGCGGCCTCAGCCGACGGCTCGACCGGAACCTCACCGGCCGGGTCGGAGTCCAGCAGCAGGTTGCAGGTAAACGTCACCCGGTACCCGGTCCTGACCGGTCTGACCTGATGCCGGCAGTCGGCGTAGAAGGCGGCCACCGACACCTCGTCCGTGGACGCCTGGCACGCGACGGTCTTGCCGTTGTGCTCGATGACGAGTTCCCCGCCGGTGTGCGAGGACGGCAGCGAGATCACCAGCGTGCCGATCATCGTGTCGTCCTTCTCCGAGTCCTGGTGCGGCGCGAAGAACTGTCCCTTGCCGTACACCAGCAGCGCGTGCGGTTCAGCCCGCAGCCGCGTCCGGGGCGGAAGCCCCAGCTGGTCCCGCACCTCGGCCAGGATCGCGTCCCAGTCCAGCCCGGTCAGCGTCACCTGGTCCGGCGTGATTTCCCAGGTGTCCCGTACGCTCAGGTCCATCAGCGTCTGCTCGCCCCGCCCGAACCGGGCCGGCCGCGCGCTGGCGATCATCCGCTTGGCCTGCGGCGCCCTGACCGGGAAGCTGATCGGCCCCGCGCCCGCCACCGTGAGCCGGACGTCCCTCGCGGGCACGGACAGCTGCGCGCTGAACGCGCCGGGCGCCTGCGAGCCGTCGAGCACCCTGGCCAGCCGCTCCCTTGGCGTGACCGGCATCCCTGTACCTCCTGTCAGCCGCCTGCGGTCAGTCAGTCAGGCTACCGGGGAAAAGGACGGCATTCATCCGAACGGCCCCGGTGCTTCGCCGCGTATGAACCCCGGCGAGCCGGCCGAGGCGCGCGGCCGGTTCGGGCACTATATTCCTTATGACGTCGGAGCAGTTGCTTGACCGTGTTCGTGAGCTGCGGGACGCCGGGCGCACGCCGAAGGAGATCGCCCGGGCGCTGAAGATGCCGCCGAGCGCGGTCGCGCCGCTCATCAGATCGGTCGCCGCCGCCGACGGGCGGACCCGGGAGGACGCGCTGATCGGATGCTGGATCAGTCCGGGCTGGTCATCCAGCGTCCAGGCACCGCAGCGGCCGGACTGGCCGGGGTCGGCCCCGTCGGAACGAACCGGGCACTCGGGGCTGGTGACCGTGCTGGTCGCCCGGGACCGGGGCGGGTCCACGGCCGGGGTGTGCTTCTACCTGGTGGACACCTGGTGCCTGGGGCTGAAGGACGCGGCCGGGCCGCGGCCGGTGGACCGGCGGCGGCTGGGCGGGTTCATCCGGCAGATCTTCAGCGCCTGGGACGAGCCGGCCGTGCAGGTGCCGCTGGAGCTGGGGCGGCAGATCGTCTACGGCGCGACCGGGTACGCACGCGAGCTGGGGTTCGAGCCGCACCCGGACTTCGGGCGGGCCGCCGGGTACCTGGGGGCATGGGACGGGCAGTGCGAGCTGACCTTCGGCCGGGACGGCAAGCCGATGTACATCTCCGGACCGCACGACGACGGGGAGAAGATCATCCGCAAGCTGCGCCGCCGCCTCGGCGACGGGAACTACGACTTCGTGCACGTGATCCCAGGCTGACCTATCTGGATGATGGGAGAGCCTCGGCGAGTTCGCTGCTCAGCGGCGTGACCGGAGGCAGCGGGTCGGCTTCGAAGCACCATGGTTTGTGTTTGCGCAGCAGGGCCTCGCCGTCGCGCTCCCATGAGAAGCCGGGTTTGTTCAGCAGGTGCTGGAAGAGCTGGCTGGCCCGGCCGGTATCCGCCCCGGCTAGCCGCCGGAACGGCAGCGCTGAGATGCTGTCGGCTTTCAGGTACCCGAGGACCGCCTGCCGGTGCTCAGGGTTGGCGGCAAGCCCGGGATCCTCGAACGCTTCGCGCACCAGGGCGAAGTTACCCAAGAACACAAGCCCTTCCGTTTCGTCATAGGCCAATGCGACGGTCGGCGCGCTGGCAAGCTCGCCCGGCACGCTGAACGCGGGTGTCCTGGCCGCGACGCCAGCGTCGACGCTGCCCGCCGCCGGGCCGGCTTCCTCAAGCACCCGGCGGGCATTCCAGGCAAGGAAGCCGTTCATCCGGGATGCCACCTCGGACCCTGGCACTACGATGAGGTCGCTGCCGAAGAACTCGATGAACATCACCCGCTGCCTACGCGCCAGCTCCCAGCCCTGGGTCACCTTGGCGGGGTTGCGGAACACCAGCCGCGGGTTCTTGGCCGCCAGTTCCGCTGCCACCTGGAGCACCCCTGCTCGCTGGGACGCGCCGAAGGTCTGCTGCGTCCCGCTGAGCATCCAGCCGGTGTCAATGGGCACGATCCTGGCGATCATGAAGCATCCCGGCTTCATCGGCGCCAGGGCAACCGGGCCGGCATTGGAGTAGACCCGGTAGGTCAGCTCGTCGATGAGATTGATGGTGATGATCGCCTCGCCGTCGCGCTCGCGGATCTCGAAGACTCCCTCCACCACGTCGCGCCAGCCGAGCAGCATCTGGCGATCGGCTTCCGCGAGCTTGGGATGCGCCGAGACGAAAGTCTCCACGACAGTACGCCCGCCGGGAAGGGGACGCTGCAAGATGAAGTGGTCGATGATGTTGATGAACTCGGATTCATCAACGGCCTTACCGCGGGAGCCTGCGCTGAGCGCCTGGTCGAACTGCCGGGAGAAGCGCCGGGAACGGGCGAACTCGACCAGTCGACGCTTGAGGTCACTGCAATGCTCCAGCATGTCTGCTACCTCGGACGCTGCGGCGACGTCGGCCACGGTATCTCGGCGAGGGCTGGCCAGCCGTCCACCAGCGTGCGGAAACATCTCAGTGGCGGAAGCGACGGGCGGTGTTCCCGTCTCCTGGGATCTCGCGCGAGCTGCCGTCTCATCCGGCCCCGGTGCCGGCATGTAGGGGATGAGCCCCCGCCGATAGGCCTCCGCCTGGATGCCGGGCGGAACGTGCCTGGCGTCCACGGCCAGGCCGTTCACTTCTATGATCCAGGCCAGCGGGTTCTGCGCGATGACGTCGGCGCGCTGGAACTCCGGCGAGAAGTGACTGATCCGCAGCAGGTCGCGGACCTGCCTGGCCTTGCTGGTCATGGTGCTCTTGGCCACGCCGAACGCCGCACTGAGCTGATCAGCGGTCACGCAGGGCTCGATCGCGGGATCAGCCAGGAAGTTGACATGGCCCAGCGCATACACCACGCCGGCCGCCCATGTGGCACGGCGGCCGGCCTGCAGCGGCGAGGGCCGCTTGCGCGCCAGCTTCGCCACCGCCCGCCGGGCGAGATCGGCGTACTCCTCGTCGAGGACGGACAGGCACACCGAGTCGGTGATGCCGACGATCTCGTCGACCACCGGCCGCAGTCCCCTTGGGAATCTTCAGCTCATCAAGCGTGATCACGGCGACCCCAGCCCTGCCTGGCCACCGCGGGCGTTCGTAGCGGGAGCATTCCGCGCCGGATTCCCCGCCGCCGGCCGCTCCCAGTTCTCCGCAGGAGTGACGGCCCGGGGCTGCTCCCGGCCAAACCGCTTGAGGTACAGGTGCTCGATGAACTGCGGCAGCGGCGCCTTCCAGGGCTCTTGCCCGTGGTTGCTGAGCTGGCCGAGCTTTCCCGGGTTCAGCCCGAGGTCGCGGGCCATCTGCACCTGCGCATGTGAGAGGCGGTGCCGCTTGCGTGCCTCAACCCAGGCCCGGATCTTAGGCGGGAGCGCCCTCTGCGACTTTTCCACACCAAAGACCTTTCCATACGAACCAGCCAGCATGGTCATCCGACGCATCGAGTTCCTCCTGCCGGATTTCGGCAGGTCGCCTCAAGCAGGGCCATTGGGATTCGCCTGGGCGGCGTGCGCACATGCGCGTTCCTCGGTGCAGCCACCACTATCCTGGCTATCTGCCCTTTCCCCCGATGCACCGATATCGCTGGCACCGCAGACGCGCCGCCGGATCGGCGGTGGCGGTGAGGAGGAGTCTGAGTTGCGGGTCAGCCTGGTCGGTGTGAGCTGCGTGGGCACCACGACGATCGGCCGAATGCTCGGCCATCGGCGCGGCTGCCCCTTCTTCGACCTCGACGAGGAGGTCGAATGGCACTTCGGGCTATCCGTCGAGCGGCTCCGGGCCCGGTTCCTCACCGGTTACTCCTACCGGAAGGAATGCGCCGCAGTGCTGGAGCGCGTCGCGACCGCCAACCCTGACTGCGTGATCGCGCTGCCGCCCAGCGGCCTGCGAGACGCCTTCCTCCGGGTCGTGCGGCGCGTGCCTTACGTGACCGTGGCCGTCCACGACACGCCGGAGAACATCCTGGACCGGATCACCTTCTATGACATCGACTCGCGGCCCATCGACAGGCACCTCACCAGCGAGGAGCGGATCCTCTGCCTGAAGGAAATCAAGGCCGATATCTCGTACTTCAAGCGGTCCTATGAGCGCGCCGACCTGCAAGTCAGCATCACCGGCCTTGATCCCGAGGCCAGCGCCGCAACCATCGACGCCCGGCTAGGCCGTACCTGAGCGCGAATCGAACGGGCACATTCGCCACCGGACTTAACCCGCAGGTTATAATCGTGGGGTGAGCTGGGAGATCATCCTAGTCCCGAGGTGCACGACTGGTTCATGGCGCTGGATGAAATCAGCGCCAGCCTGGTACGGGACTCGGTAGAGCTGCTCGCCGAGCGCGGCCCTTCGCTCGGCCGTCCCGCAGTGGACCGGATCACCGGCTCCGAGTTGCACAATCTCAAGGAACTACGTCCCGGGTCCTCGGGGAAGACCGAGATCCCGGATCCTGTTCATCTTCGACCCGCAGCGTCAGGCCGTCTTGCTCGTGGCAGGTGATAAGTCCGGCAACTGGGCCCGCTGGTACCGCGACGCCGTCAAGCTGGCTGAGGACCGCTACGCACGCTATCTGGCCACCCCGCCCGAGGAGATCCAATGACTGCGCACTACCGGTGGGAAACCACGCTGGACGAGCGGCGGCGCGCCGACCCGGGCATCGATGACCCGGCCCGCCGTGCGGCGGCCCGCAAGATCCGCAATGCTCGCGACATCGGCTACCACCTAGCCCAGATGCGCAAGCAGCGCGGCATGACCCAGGCCGAGGTGGCCAGGGCGATGGGGGTCAGCCAGGCCCGGGTTTCCCGGATGGAGCACGGCGACATCGAGCGGATGCAGGTCGAATCGATCGCCGCCTACGTCGCGGCCATCGGCGGGCACCTGCGCCTGGTCGCCGACTTCGACCAGGCCACCACGACATTCGTCGACTACACTGACGCGCTCACTGCGTGAGCGGCCCGGCCCAGGTCTGGCGCGTCGGCTTAACTCCTCGTTCCGCGCCGCCATCGGATCGCGCTGAGACGGGAAGAGTTCTTGAGGCGAACAGAGCCTATTGACGCGGCAGAGGGCATCTGTGCGGTGAGTTCCCTCCCGTGATCGGCTGGAATTGCAATGAGTTCCTTCGATGTGCGGGTCTTCGCGATCCGGCGTAGGGCCGGGCGGGCGGCTTTCGAGGTGCGATGGCGGGTCGCGGGCCGCGACAGGTCCCGGTCGTTCATGACCAGGGCGCTGGCCGACAGCAACCGCGCCGAGCTGGTCCGCGCGGCCCGCAAGGGCGCCCGGTTCGACCCGGCCACCGGGGAGCCTGCGTCATGGACCGCACCGGGGCCGGAGCCGGTGACCTGGTACCGGCACGCGGTGGCGTACGCGGAGATGAAATGGCCGCAGCTGGCACCGCATTCGCGGGCCAGCCTGGCCGACGCTGGCCACTGTCACGCCACTGCTGATCCGGGACACCGGCCGCAGGCCACCGCCCGGGAGAGTGCGCGCTGCCTGGTACGGGCATGCCTTCAACCCGCCGCTGCGATCGCGGGCGCCCGATCCGGGCACCGCCAGCGCGCTGGCCTGGGTGCAAGCATCCCTGCCGATCAGTGAGCTCGGCGACCCGCGCGTCATCCGGGCTGCCCTGGACGGGCTCTGCACGCGCCTGGCCGGCTCGCCCGCCGCGGCGAACACGGTCGCCCGCAAGCGGGCGGTGTTCCACGGTGCCCTGGGCTATGCCGTCGAGCTCGGACTGCTGCCCGCCAACCCCATCGGCCTGGTGCGCTGGCGCGCACCGAAAGCCGCCTCAGCCGTCAGCCCGGCGACCGTGCCCAGCCCGGCAGGTCCGGGTGATCCTGGCCGAGGTATCGCGGATCCGGCCGGAGCTGGCGGCGTTCTTGGGCTGCCTGTACCAAGCGGCGCTATGCCCCGAAGAAGCCGTCGCCCGGCGCCGCGCCGACCTCATCCTCCCGGCCCGCGGCCGCGGCACGATCATCCTCACCCCCGCCTGGACCAGCACCGGCACCCCCTTCGAGCCGCGGGGTCTCAAGCACCGGCCCGATCGCACCGTCCGCGTCGTCCCCATCCCGCCGGTCCTGGTATGCATGCTCGGCCAGCTGTTGCATGCGTTCAGGACCGCGCCGGACGGGAGGCTGTTCCGCGGCGCCCGCGGCGGCATGCTCAACGAGTCGGTCTACGGCCGCGCCTGGCACGCCGCCCGCCAGGCCGCCCTCGGCCCCGGCCGGGCCGCTACCCCGCTCGCCCGTCGCCCCTACGACCTGCGGCACGCCGCCCTGTCACTGTGGCTCGACGCCACCGGCACGCCGAGGTCGCCGCCCGGGCCGGGACCAGCACCCGTGTCCTGCATGAGGTTTACCTGCGCTGCACCGACGGCCAGGATGACACCGTCAGCCAGCGGATCGAAGACGCCCTCGACGCAAACCCTAGCGTGACATCGTCGTCACGGAGCGGGAAAGCTAGCGGTTATACGCACCGTCGGCACCACCCCAAACCCTGTCCGCTACATGTACACGAACCAGCCCCCGGTCCCGCCCACAGCCCACGGCCGACAGACCGGGCCAGCCCGCAGCATCGCATGCGGACACCCGCAGGCACTAGTGTCTCCGCAGGTCAGACGGCTAACACGATGCCCGCGGAGGCCCAGCGGCGGCCGGACCCGGCCCACGCATAGCCCACGGAACAAAGCCGACGGTTTTCGTAACCTCTCGTTCCGCGCTCAAAAGCCGGTGACGCAATCCAGCGTCAACGGCTCTGACCTGCGGAAATGTGTGGCAGGTGTTGGGTTCGAACCAACGTAGGCTGAGCCGACGGTTTTACAGGCCGCTCCTGCCTGCACCTCCACACGGCCACTGACCTGCGCAAACGATGCTAGATGACGCTTGCGGCAGACACGCTGTACACCATATGTACGTGCGCCAGGGCTCCCCCGTCGCCAAATCCACGGACAGCCACGTACGGGCACGTACAGCTTCCAAAACCGCAGGCAGAAGCATCGCCAGACCCGTCACCAGATCGTCGCGCCCTGCCGGAGAGCTGAAGCCAGCCGAACCCGTCGCCAAGCAGCAGGCCGCACTTTAGCGCGGCAGGCCGCGCATAAGCGAGACACCATATTGCTGGGCAGACCGTTTCCAGCGCCGCAGGCAAGGCCGCTCCAACAGACGTCCGGACCGTCGTGAGGTCGGCGGCGCCGTTGATCACAGTGCCGCCGACCTGGACCTGATCCCGGCCGGGATGGTGCCAGACTATAGATCATGAGGGGCCATGGGACGGGAACAGGCGCGCGATCCGTCGTCGTGATGGGCGGCGGTGTCACCGGTCTTGCCGCGGCGCTGTTGCTCGCACGTAATGGTCACCGGGTCACGTTGATCGAGCGCGACGAGCTGGGGTCGGGCGGTACAGCACAAGGCGCGGCCAAGTGGCCCCGCTCCGGGATTCCGCACTTCCTGCAACCGCACGCGTTCATCCCGCGCGGCCGCAGCGAACTACGCCGGCACTTGCCGGACGTCTACGCCGCATTGCTCGGCGCCGGCGCGTGGGAAGTCGACACGCGGTCGAAGCTCAATGGCCCTGCGACCGGCGCTGACGAGGAACTCCAGTACCTCGCGGTCCGGCGCCCGCTCATCGAGTGGGCGCTGCGGCAGGCCGTGGTCGCCGAGCCGGGAGTCACGATCCGCGCGGGCGCGCGCGCCAGCGGCCTGCTCGTCGATGCCGGACGCATAGCCGGTGTCCGCGTCGACGGCGCGCCTGTTGACGCAGATCTCGTCGTCGACGCGCTGGGCCGTCGTACGCCGACGCGCGACTGGCTGGCCGCACACGGCATCGACACCGGACCGCCGGAATCGAGCGACTGCGGCGTCGTCTACTACAGCCGTTACTACAGGTGCCGCCCCGGCTTCTCGCCCCCCGACGGCCCTTGGTACCTCAGTCCCCGTGGCGACCTCGGCTATCTCGCGTACGCGACGTTCCCAGGCGACAACGGCACGTTCGCCGCGCTGCTCGCCGTCCCGACCGGCGTGCCCGAGTGGAAGGTCCTTCACGACGCCGTTGCGTTCGAGGCGGCGATCGCACTGGTTCCCGCGCTGGCGTCGTGGGCGACCCCCCACGGTGTCGATCCGATCACGCCGGTGATGGCGATGGCCGGGCTGCGTAATAGCCTGCGCGCCGGGTCCCCTGCCGCCGGCCTCGTCGCGGCCGGGGATGCCTACGGTCACACCGACCCGGTGCTGGCGCACGGGCTGGCGTTCGGACTGGTGCAGGCGGCGGAGCTCGCCCGCGTCGTGAGCGAGAACAACGACATGGCCGATGCAGTGGATGAATACGTCGCGGCGACCGCGCCCGCGCTGCGAGAGCGCTACGACTACGCGACCGCGCTTGACGAACAGCGGCTGCGCATGTGGCTCGGCGGCGATGTCGACTTCGCGCATCACGACGGCGACTATGCGCTCTTCACGATCGTCGCGGGCGGCGTCGCGGCCACGACCGAAGCTGCTCTCGCGCGTGTCTTCCTGCGGAGGATCGGGCTGCTAGACAGCACACGGGTGCTGGACGATGACCTTGCGCTCCGGAGGCGGATTGAGGCCGCATTCGAGGAGGTGGCAAAGGCCCCGCCGCCGCGCCCCGGTCCGACCCGTGCCGAGATGATCGCAGCCGTGAGCGGGTAACGTCGCCCGCCGGGCAGCCGGACCTGGAGCCACGCCGAATGCGGATGAGGTAGGTCAGGCGTCAGGGCACTCATGGGCCGATCAGCGATGTAGCTGAGCGGAGCCGACATGCCAGGCAATGGCCGGCGGATCTAAAGCTCCTGCCCTGTCTTCGGCTGAGCGGTGACGAGTCCCAGGAACTGCTCTCCCAGCTCAACGATCCGTTGCGCGGCGGCGATGCCGTCGGTGACGTCGTTCGCTGTGGCAGTCGGCTTATCGGGGTCTGGGTACTGGGTGTCGTTGCGCTTCTGGCGCATCCAGTCAAATTCGCGCAGTGTGCGCCTGTGCCGCGGGAGCTGTGCCTGCATGAGTTCGCTGAGTACACGGTGCCCGCCGTCGCCACCCCGGGCGCGCAGTCCCTGGACGGCGAGCATCGCTGACAACGACTTCCGCGCAGCGTCGTACGCAGTAACGAATGCCGCGGCTGCGTCCTCAGTGGTGGCCAGGATGCGGGCGGAGGACAGATGCATGCGGGCCTGGGCAAGGATGGTGCGGGCATAAGCCGGGTTTGCCTCAATGCGCTCGATCTGCCCGCGGTCGAGGAGGAACCCTGTGGCGGGAGCGTCAGGCAACCAGCCGAGGTCGTCCGCACGCGGGTTGCGCTCAGTCACCGGCTGTCTCCGGGCCGACAAGGGTGATGAGGGGACGGGATGCGACCGTCATCAGGAAGGGCTGATCTTTCGCGGCCCACGCCTCGGGCGTGGTGGTGTGGATGTTGACCTGAGTGTGCAGCCGCTGCTGAGCCGCGTCGGCGACATCAAGCAGGTCGGTCCGGGACGGGTTACCGACGACAAGGACGTCGATGTCGTGTGGCGGCGGGCCGGGCTGTCCGACGCGCCGGCCTGCCCAGGAGCCGTAGATGTAAGCCTCGCGGATGCCGGGCAGTTCGGCGAGCAGGTTACGCAGCAGCGGGGCCGGCCCGTATGTTTCCACTACGATTTGTGACATGAGTGGCCACAGTGGGTGCTCCGTGTTGGCGTGTACCAGCCTATTGTTGCCTTCGCGCCGATCGCGCAGCACGTCAGCATCGACGAGGCGGCTGACCTCACGGTGAGCGACGGCTAGCAGCACGCCCGCGCGACGGGCGATCTCTGAGATCGTAAGCTCGGTCGTTGGATCGAGCAGTGTCTCTGCCAGCACGGCGCCCTGCGCATCAGACCGCAGGAAAGGCGTCAGCATGGACGGACCGACTTTCACAAAACATGATAGTATCTTCATCTTATGTGATAGTCAAGGTTAGCCCGGCTCGTGCTACCCGGTTGAGGCGGACCACGGCTCGGTTCGGAGCTGCTATGAAACAGCTGAACCTGGCGCCGCAAGCGAGCGGTTATTTGAACCGCTAGTTTTGCCCGGACGCTGTACACCATATGTAGGTACACACTGCCATGCATCGACCGCAGTGACACACTGATACATGGCGTGACAAGAAGGAAACGGCCCACCGCGCCGCGTTTCCGCAGCCAGAGGGCCATTTCACCAGGGTGTGGCAGGTGTTGGGTTCGAACCAACGTAGGCTGAGCCGACGGTTTTACAGCCCGTCGCTCCTACCCAAGTCACCCGGCGCTGACCAGCGCATACGCCGTTCGAGGCGCGTTCGCGGGCCACCGCCGTCCGCTATGCGTCCGTGGGCGCCGGGTTTCAAGGGGCCGTGCGGCCCACGGACGGGCACGGACCAGCCCACGGACGGGCGCGGAAAAGGCCACGGACGGGGCCGACCGGAGCGGTTACGCCGACCGTCCACCCGGCTTTCTGGCTCTGACCTGGCATTTCAGGACCCCCGGCCGCATATGCATGGCTGGAGTACCCACGGCCGTACCGGCACTAGGGGCGGCCTCCTTAGATGAGCCTCGAGCCATCCGGCCGCAGAACTCGCCTAGGAGCACGGGGGGCTCGCCCTCCGGGAAGGCGCGCTGCGGTCTCCATCCGGTGCTCATATACTGGTCGCGTGAGCGCGATGCGTGAGGAACTGCATCACCTGGTGGACGAGCTTCCCGAGGAGGAGGTTCGGCCGGTTCTTGAGCTGATCCGGGGCCGGGCTGATGCTTCTCACGGCGCACGGGATCTGCCGTTCTTCGCGTCCTTCGAGTCTGATCCGGATCTGGCGGAGAGGTCAGAGGAGATCCTGCGGGCCGAACTCGGCCGCTGAATGCTGCTGTGCGATACGGGTGTCCTGCTCGCTGCAGGCAACGTGAAGGACAATCATCACGCCGCGTGCCTCTCTCTGATGCGCGCCGCCGAAGGGCCACTCCTCGTTCCGTCGCCGGTCTTGGGCGAGATCGGCTACCTACTCCAGTCACGCGTCGGGCCGCACGCGGAGGTCACCTTTCTGAAGTCATTCGGCGGCAACGGCTTCCACGTTGCTGAAGTCGAGGAGGGCGACATCTCGCGCATCGCGGAACTCGTCGAGCAGTACGTGAGCCTTCCCCTCGGCATAGTCGATGCGGCCGTGATCGCGATCGCTGAGCGCTTGAACCTCGCGGAGGTCGCGACAGTAGACCGCAAGCACTTCAGCATCGTCCGCCCAAGGCATGTCTCCGCGTTCAGGCTCCTCCCCCACGCACTCTAAAAGCACCCACGCACTGCGTCGGATTTGAGCTACTGCCCGCGCGCCCTGCCGCCGAATCGTCTGATTGTTGTACGACAAATTGCTCATTAGACGGGACGCGGAGTGACCGCCGAATGTCCTGCCGTCCCCGTACCATGACGCTATGCCTGGGTTTGCAGCTCCATGAGCACGCCGAACGCAGACGCCTGGGAGCTAGCAGGCTTCCCTGGTCGCCTTGACGTCGCTGCGTACCTGACCGCAGATCAGCTGGCAGCGCAGTACCGCGTGCTCGTCGACGTGCTGCTGGACGCGCAGGAGCACTCACAAAGTACCTGCCACCGGAAATCTGATGATCTTCTCTGACGAGCTTCTCGCGGTGCTGCGCCAGGCCATCGCCTTGGCGGCGGCGCAGGAACAGGACGTGGCCGACGTGCCGCACCTGGTCGCCGCGCTGACCCAGCCGCTACCCGGTGAACCTGTCATCCAGGGCGGGATGACCGTGTTCTCCCCAACCGCGGACCGGGCCGTGAAGCGAGCCAAGCAGCACGCGCGGGCGGAAGGCAGCACGGTGACCGGGCGCCGCCACCTCGCTACCGCCCTGCGCGAACTCGGCGACACCGCGATCACCAGTGCCGTCGCCGTCGCGGAAGGCACGTTCGAAGATCACGTGACAGCTCACGATCCCGGGCTGCGCGTCGTCCACGAACACTCAGAGAGTGTGCACGGGTCGGCCACCGTCTGCAAGCGGCCAGACCGCCCCTGAGCAGGCACGGCCCCAAACCCGCAGGCAGAAGCGGGGTTAAGGGGCGCGCCATAGCTGAAGGCTGATATGGCTGGATGCGGCGCGGAAGTCGTTGTCCGTAGTGAGGAGCGTGTGACTACCAGCGATCGCCAGGTGGGCGATGAGGGCATCGATCGTGCCGACCTGAACACCAGCAGAACGCAACGTGTTGCGCACGCCCGCCGCAGCGACGTGATCTTCGCGAGAGGGCGTAAGGTACTCCAGCGCAGCGAACATCTCGATGATCTGTGTCCGGGCTCGTTCCGGGACGACGCCCTGGAGCAATTCCTGCAGGATCACCCCGGTGGTCGCGACGATCTCGCCACCGGCTAGCGCATCCCGCAGTGCCCGGACCTCAGGCACATCCGGAGGAGCGTCCCGGCGCAACGCGAGCGACCAGACGCTGGTGTCGACGAGCAGGCTCACCCCCGCGAGCGCTCGGCCTTGTAGTCGTACTCCGGGTCGATCTCGACCGTGCCGAAGAGGCCAAGGATGCGGACCTGCTCGCGGCGGGCGATGAACTCCTGCAGCGCTCGGGTGACCGCGGCCTTCTTGGTGCGCTCGCCACTGACCTCAAGGGCGCGCTCCAGCAGATCGGGGTCGATTGCCAGATTAGTAGCCATGTGCGCCTCCTTACACATGATTCTACACAAGACTGCGCGGTGGGCCGGCTATCAAAGCCTTACGGCCTGAGCGGGTTCACGTCCACGGAAGTGGTGTATGGGGTAACCGGTACTGATGTGACGGAGTTGCCGGAGTACGGCGTGTCGCCGTGATGCGAGGCGGCCACCTCGCGATCCTTCGAAGTGATTTCGGAGCAACGAAGGAGAGCGAAGTGGCCGTAGGTGACATTGTGCCCGTTCCGGGTGCGCAGTTCGAGGAGACTTTGGCGTCGGCGAGCCCGGATGTGCTGCGGGCGATGGTCCGGGCGTTCGCCCAGCGGATGATGGACGCCGAGGTGGAGGTGCGGTGCGGCGCCGGGTACGGGGAGGTCAGCCCGGACCGGGTGAACTCCCGCAACGGGTACCGGACGTCAGCGTAACGCCGGGTTACGTGCGGAGCACAGCGGGTTGCGACGCATCACCATCCTGGCCTACCTGAGCGGGCTATGGCCAGTCGAACTGGCCTATGCCAGAACCGGACGCCAGCCACGCAACGTGAACGTGGTCGCCGTGCCCAAATGATCAACTACCCGATACGGCACCGCATGAGCACTGTTCACTAACCGCAAAGCCCCCGCTTGCGCTGCTCTATGCCCGGTTCCCTATAGGTCCGTGTAGGAGTCCACCTGGACAGTTGACTGGTTGCCTGAACACCTGTGTGAGCAATCCGCAAGCAGTCATGAACTGCGAGGGCGGCTGTCTACGCTGGGGATGTGTGGCCGCTGAGTACTTGGCCCGCGGTCGCGTGCCTGGTGTTAGCCGGTGAGCCGTTTGCAGCTGGCTCAGGTGGGGGATGTTCGTCGCGGCGGTCGATCTCGAAGGCGAGGCTCAGCTCGGCTACTCCGCGGGGGTCGGACAGGGAGCGTCCGGTGAGCTGTTCGACCCGGCGCATCCGGTGCCGGACCGTGTTGGGATGGCAGAACAGGACGCTGGCCGCCTTGCTGGCGGAGCCGCCGTTGTCGAGCCAGGCGCCGAGGGTAGCGAGCAGGACCGGCCGCTGGCCGGCCGGGACCTGGTCAAGTGCGCCCAGGATGCTGCTTGAGACGTGCCGCATCACCTCCGGGTTGCTGCCCACCGCGACGGCGAACAGGTCGCGGTCGAAGACCGTGACGCGCTGAGCGGCGAACGCGCTGCGCAGCGCGATCCTGGCCAGCCTGAGATTTCGGGGAGTGTCGCGGAGATCGTGGTAACACGGGCTGACCCCGGCCAGGCCCGTGCTGAGCGAGTGCAGGGAATCCGCCAGGCGGGTTAGCTGAGGTCGCGGGCCGGGCAGGCAGGCGATCCCGACCTCGGCGTCGTGCAGGAGCCGCCACGCCGAGATCACCCCGATGCGCTTGAGCGCCGCCTCGGCCTGGGGGAGGGCGTGCCGCCCCGGGCCTGGCACCTGCGCCGCGATAACGACGTAGCTGCCCCGCAGCGGGATCCGCAGGATGTCCGCCGCCTCCCAGAGATTGGCCTCATCCAGCCGGCCCTCCAGGAGCGCCTGGACCACGGCTGAGCGTTCCTCCTCCTGGCCGAGAACCTGGAAGGTGACCTCTTCCCGGTAGCCGTCGGCCATCTCCTGGGTAAAGGTGTCCAGGGCGAGCCACATCTCGGAGGCGGCACGAAGCGTGACGCCGGCGGAAACCTCGCTGCGGGCGGCGGTGCCGGCGAGGCAGTCCCACAGGTACCGGGCTGCGACCCGGTAGGCCGCCATCACCGCGGTCAGCGGCACGCCGGCCCTCGCGCGCCGTCTCCCGTTCTCGCGCGATTCCGGCGACGCGACCGCCGGGGCGCGCCCGATCGGGCCGAAGACGAACCCGACGTTGTCCCGGCAGGTCCGGCGCAGCTCCTCGTCGCTGATCACCGAGGCCGTGCCGTAGACCGGGATGGCCGCCCTGATCAGCGCGGCCATCCCGTCAGCGAGCTCGTCGGCCCGCTCCCTGAGCTCCGCGCCGAGCAAGGCGAGTCCAGCGCCGACATCGTCCGCCGGTGATTGTTCCATCAGCCAATACTAGCTCCCGCAGCGCCGGGAACCGCCAGTTCCGTATGATGCTCGCCAACTTGATGTTGTCCCCCAGGACAATCTGCGCCTAGTTGCCCGTGCCTTCCGGGACATCGACTTCCCGCTGGCAGCACGCAAGGATTGGCAGCAGTCCGACATTCCGTCCGCCGGTTACGCGGCTGGCGGATTCCCAGCTCCCGTCCCGAATGGCGGTACACCAATGAGCCTCAGCGCTCGAGAGACGCAAGACATCAGCCGGGCGAACGCCACCGGCCTGCCACCGGTCGTCTTCGTCCACGGCCTGTGGATGCTCCCCTCAAGCTGGCAGCCCTGGCGCACGCTCTTCGAGGAGAACGGCTACGCCACCATCGCCCCCGGCTGGCCCGACGACCCGGCGACCGTCGACGAGGCCCGAGCCCACCCGCAGGTCTTCGCGGGCAAGAGCGTCGGCCAGGTCACCCGCCACATGGCCGAGGCCATCGCCGCGCTGCAGAACAAGCCGGCGATCATCGGGCACTCCTTCGGCGGCCTGATCACCCAGCAGCTCGCCGGCCAGGGACTGGCCACCGCGTCCGTCCCGATCGACGCCGGCCCGTTCCGCGGGGTACTGCCACTGCCGCTGTCCGCGCTCCGGTCGGCCAGCCCGGTCATCGGCAACCCGGCCAACCACCGGCGGTCAGTCATGCTCACCTACGAGCAATTCCGCTACTCCTTCGCCAACGCCGTCAGCGAGAACGAGGCCAAGCGGCTGTATGACGCCTACCCCGTCCCGGGCTCGGGCATCCCGCTCTTCCAGGCCGCGACCGCCAACATCAACCCATTCACCGAGCTCAAGGTGGACACCAAGAACCCGCACCGCGGCCCCATGCTGCTCATCACCGGCGAGAAAGACCACATCGCCCCGCACGCCATCGCCGCCGCCTCCTACCGGAGGCAGAAACGCAACCCCGCTGCCACCCAGCTCCAGGAGATCCCGGGCCGCGGCCACTCCCTGGTCTTCGACAGCGGCTGGCAAGACGTCGCCGAAGCAGCCCTCACGTTCATCAAGAGCACCCGCTAAAGCCGCCCCGCGAACAGGCACTCCGCAGCCCGCCAGCCGTGCTCAGCCCGAAATGAACAGGTCAGCAACTACGCAGCATAACCATCACTCGCCAACCTGGCCGGACGGTCTGCCCGCTCTGCGGACCGTTCCCGGTTCCCGTGCCGGGAACCCGGCCGGAGGCCGTCCCCTTCCAGCGCCTCGGCATGCACTCCGACCTCGACCGCGTCCAGGCCCGGGTGAACGCACTCACATCCGGCCGCCCGGACAGACCCCCAAGCGGAAAGGCAGTAGGCCTGTAGGGTTCCATAACCTCGTAATAGCCTGTGACCTGCGATTTCGCCATTGGCTTTTAGCGGTCATGCGGCCCGTTGGTACTCATGGATCAGCCCGCCGAGAACCTCCTGACGTACCCGGGTCGTCGCCAGGTCGGTGACCGGGGCCACTGCCGCGCCGGCGCAGTCTGGTGGCCGCAGGTTCCTGGCCCGGTGCGGCCGATGGGTGTTGTAGTGCGCGGCATACTCGTCCAGGACTATCCGCAGGTGCTGCGGCCCGGCGATGAGCATCCGGTCGGTGACCTCGGACCGGACGGTCCGTACCCAGCGCTCGGCATAGGCGTTCGCCTTCGGGCTGCGCGGCGGGATCTTCACCACCTCGATCCCCGCCCCGGCGAGTACGGCGTCGAATGTGCCGGTGAACTGCCCGGCCCGGTCCCTGATCAGGAACCGGAACCGGTCTGCATGCTCTCCCAGGTCCATCAGCAGGTTTCTGGCCTGCTGGGTGGTCCATGCGCCGTCCGGATACGCGGTCACGCCCAGGATATGGACATGGCGGGTGCCGACCTCGATGGCGAAGAACACGTAGACCCGGCGCAAAGTCACCGCGCAGTCGACATGGAAGAAGTCGCAGGCCAGCATCGTGGAGGCCTGGGCGTGCAGGAACTGCCGCCAGGTATCGCGGTTGCGCTGCGGCGCTGGCGGGATCCGCAGCCGCCTCAGCACCCGCCGCACTGTGGACGCGCCGACCCGGTAGCCGAGGCCGAGCAGCTCGCCCTGGATCCGCTTGTAGCCCCAGCCAGGATTATCCCGCGCCATCTGCCCGATCAGCTCCGCCACCTTGGGGTCGACCGGCGGACGGCCACTGCGGTGCGGGTAGGTCCAGCGCCAGCGGACCAGCCGCTTATGCCAGCGCAGCAGCGTGCCCGGCGTCACGAGACGGCCCATCCGCACAGGCCTGGGCAGCAGCCGGGCCAAGGCGGCGAGTACCGCCCGGTCGGCCCAGTCCAGCCTCGGCCGAGGGTGCTGCCGCCGCAGCACCGCGACCTCCTGGCGCAGCACCAGCAGCTCGGCGTCCTTCGACGCCGACGAACGCGCCAGCAGCGCTACCCAGCCGGTCAGGCGGACGAACATCAGGTAGAGCATCCGTATGGCCACAAGCCCGCGATACTGCCACCACGTCTACCGCTACCGCAGGGGAACTCGCAGGTCAGCCACCTGTGCCCTGTATTGGAACCCCTCAGCCTGTTCAACGAGGTAAAGAAGCGGGGCTACGACGGCAGCTACTCCGTCGTCCGCGACTACCTCTCCGGGCAGAACCCCGCCAGGGCGCCGCTGCCGCCGGCCCCGCCGACCGTCCGCGACGTCACGAACTGGCTCACCCGGCACCCGGACACCCTTACCGAGGACGAGAAACCCCTGCTCAAAGCCATCCTCGACCGCTGCCCCGAACTGCACGCCGCATCCGGCCAGGTCCGCGCCTTCGCAACCATGATCACCGAACTCAGCGGCGAGAACCTCCCGCCGTGGATCGACACCGCCCGCACCGCCGGCCTGCCCGGCATCGCGTCGTTCGCCAAAGGCCCGGAGCAAGACCTCGACGCCGTCACCAACGGCCTGACCATGAACTGGAGCTCCGGCCCGGTCGAAGGCCGCGTCAACCACATCATTCTGTGGAATCTCGCTTGTCGCTGTTATCCGTGTTCGTTCTGCTGCGTGCTGATGATCGCCAAAT
This sequence comes from uncultured Actinomycetes bacterium, assembly GCA_963789225.1. Taxonomy (GTDB): domain Bacteria; phylum Actinomycetota; class Actinomycetes; order Streptosporangiales; family Streptosporangiaceae; genus Palsa-504. The sequence goes on along the minus strand of CAWBKD010000022.1, from coordinate 202,204 downwards.
GACCCTCTCACTCGGCCGGGCTCAAAGCAGCAACGAGGAACAGGCAGGTGCCCGGAAACGCTTGGTATGTCCGCTCTCCGAGGTCGCCGGATCAAGATCAGTCGCCTGAGCTTGGGTGACCAGGTCGTCTCAGCTTCGCGGCTTGATTCCACGTAACTAACAAGATGGTCAAGCGCCAGATGTTCGGCCGCGCCGGCCTGCCCCCGCTCCGCAAGCGCGTCCTGCTCACCGCTCAGCGATGACCGATGCCGGGACTTTCACGAAATTGGGGCCAGATTCCAAATCAGAGTGCTACGGCCAATGGCCGGATACACCAAGCTATTTACCGACAGCCGTAACCAGGCCCGCGAGCGGATGTGGCGCGAGGCGCGGGCGGGGCGCCAACGCCGTAGTGGGGATGCGGATTGACTGCAACAAGATCGGCGACGTCATGTCCGAGATCTCCCTGTAGGGTTCCATAACCTTGTCACAATCTCTGACCCGCAACGTTATGGCTGGACCGGGGGCAACCGGCTGGAATAGGCTCACGAGAGACCGCGCCGGACAGTACGGCATCCGGGTCAACCTTCACGACGCCCTTGACCGCAGCCACTGGCACTGCTCACTGACCGGGAAAAGCCCGAGGTTAGTGAAACTGGTCCGAGCGTGGGGGGAGGCTGTCAGTCCTGCGCTCGACCTGCTTCAAGCAGCTCTGGCATGTGTAGACCTTCCTCACCCTGGAGTAGTCAGAGTCATCGACGCGGCCTTGGTCCCAGGCGTGGGCCAGCAGTGTCTTGCCCTCGGTAAACCCGCATCGGGTGCAGTCGAGGCGCTTCCGGCACTTCTCGTGGCGGCCTTCGTAGTCGAACTGCCAGTCCATCGTGTGCTTGACTTCCTGCTGCACATGAGGGCAGCGCTGGCAGCGGCGCTCCCGCGTGCAGGCCGGCGCGGCCGGATCGGCGGAATAGGCCCAGTCCGACATGTGGTGGTCGGTCCGGTTGGATGCCTCTCCGCAATGAGCGCAGGTACGCTGCTCGTCGCAGGAACCAGCGGCAAGTTGCTTCCATTCTCCGCTGTGCACGCCAACCTTGCACTTGGCCTGGTGCAGACGGTCCTTCAAGCTCATACGGTCCCCGCTTCAATGCTGGCGACAAGCCGATACGCCAACTATATGGCGGTTGTTGCCAACTATCGACCGGGGAAATGGCGGACAGTAAGCTGACATTTCGCCGAAAACCCGCATATATCACTTTTAGGGCGCTCGTGCTGCCGTTGGGCAGTGACGGATCTTCTGGGCGGCTGGCTGGCGGAGATGGACGCGGATCTTGCGGCCGCGGCCGGTGTCGTGGTCGTCGTGCCTGCCGGGGCCGAGGTCGGCGAACCTCGCGGCGGGGTCGGCGAGGAGGTGAGATGATGACGAGGATGGAGCGCCCGATGGCGCACTTGGCCTTGTTCCCGCCGAGAGCCGCTCGGACAGCCGACGGAGCCGCTCGCCGAGGAACGTGTCGGTGTTCGCGGCGCCGTTGGCGGCCTGCGATTGTTGGCTTCGGCATCATAATTGCTGGATTTGGCGCGGCCTTCGGCCTTGATTAAGTAGCTAGCCGGGACGTGACTGGTCAGGTATCTGAAATCGTTCTGGCTTGATCAGGCGGCGGTGGGCATCCAGGGCTGGCGTAATCGCACCCATAGGGGCCCCATCTGTCAAGAGGGCGTGCTGGATTGACCCGGTGACCTTGGTCGCGGCCGCCGTGTTTGGGGTGGGACTGTAGTTGTGGCTTTTCCTCGTCGCCGCCGGTTTGTGCCGTCGCGCCGGGCGGGGTCAAGCTGGAGCGCCCGTAGCGCCGCGCCGGCGGGCGCGGGCGAGGACGAACGAGCTTGATGCCGCCAAGCGGCGGCCGATGATCGGGAGCGAGGAACAGCCTCCTGCGGGTTGAGGGGTGTGGGGGTCGCTGGGTGGTCTCCCCGGTCGTGTGTGGTCGTCGGAGTGGTCTCACATGCACCCATCCGGCGCCTGCCGGGGGGAGGCGGGTCGCCATGACCATGACTCCGGGGACCGGGCTGCTCAGTCAGGTCATCGAGCGCGGCGAGGGCCGGCTCATGCGAAAACGCGAGCTCACCCGGGGCTTGGCGACCTCCCGGCTAGCGGGGCGCACCGCCGCAGCTGGCGTCGGTGAGCAGGTGCCAGGCGCGGGTGAGCAGCTTGCGGGCGATCGCGGTGGTGGCGATCTTCTTGCCGCGGCGGGCGGCGATGGCCTGGTAGCTGGCGGCGAAGTCCGGGTGCCGCTTGGCGGTCTGCGCGGCCTCGCACAAGATCCACCGCACCCAGACCGAGCCCTGCTTGGAGATGTGCCCGTGCCGGACGGTGCGGTCGCTGCCGCGCACCGTCGGGGTGAGCCCGGCCCAGGACGCCAGCTTGCGCGCCGAGGCGAACCGGGTGATGTCGCCGATCTCGGCGAGCAAGACCAGCGCCGTGTACGGGCCCACGCCCGGCAGGCCGGTGAGCACCTTGACGGCGGGCTCGGAGCGGGCCCGCTGGTGCACCTCCCAGTCCAGCCGGCCGATCGGCTGCTGCAGGGCGTCGATCAGCGCCAGGCCGTCCTCGATGACCTCGCGGGAGACGGCGGGCAGCTCCAGTGAGGCCAGCCACTGGCGGCCCGGGCCGCTCCAGCAGCCCTGCGGCCGGCCGTGGCCGTGGTCGGCCAGGACCGCGTGGATCCGGTTGCGCAGCAGCGTCCGCAGCCGCACCAGCTGCGCCCGGTGCCGCAGCAGCGCCCGCAGCTGGCGGATGGCGGGCGGCGCGATCCACGCCTCCGGCAGCAGGTCCGCGCGCAGCAACTGCGCCAAGATGGCGGCGCCGGACCTTGTTGTTCTTCAGCCGCGCCGACGCGATGGCCTTGCACTGCAGCGGGTGCACCAGGTGCGGCTCGAAGCCGTAGTCCTCCAGGAGCTCCACCAGCCACCCCCAGCCGAACGCGGCCTCGAACGCCGCCTTGGTGCCCGAGGGCAGATCGCCGATCACCGACAGGATCGGCTGCACCCCGTTGGTCACGTTGCGGTTGGCGAGCACCTCGCCATCCTGATTGATGACTGCCACCTGAGAGCGCTTGCGGTGGACGTCGATTCCGACGTAGACAGACATCGCGGGCCTCCTTCCCGAGCTCGAGTGTCACCCGGAACGTAAACTCACCGGGCTGAGCAGGGAAGGGGGTCCGGCCTGGACGCCCGGCCCCTATAGGGTCAGGTCAGCTATCTGTGCCCCGTTTTGGAACCCCACAAGCCCACGGTGAGCAAAGCGGCGTCAAGGCCCAAAAACGACCATGGGTGCCGACCGCTCACCGTCCCGGCCAGCCGCTGCATGACAATTGACCCCCCAAGTCGATCGGGCTATGGCCGCCTTTATAGACGCCGACATCGCGCTCACAGTCACGATGCGGCGTCCCCGAACCCAACGAACACCAGGCTCGCGCATGCATCCGGTCGGCGTTTCCGCCATAGTCCGGCTGCCGACGAACCTAAAGCGAGCGGTTATACGAACCGCTCGTTCCGCCCGGACGCTGTCCGCTATATGTCCGTAACCACTGCCGCGCATCGACACATAGTGACGCACCCTGATACATGCCGTAGTAATAGGACAACGCGCTAGAGGCCGTTGTTCAGCAGGGATGTGATTGATACAGGAACGTCCTCCTGGTGCGGTAGTACGGGCTTGGTGTCCCAAACGCAACGAGGAGGACGTCCTGTGGGCAAGGGTAGCGGCAACGGCACGACACGGGGAGACCGGAAGCGGAACGCCCGGCGGGAGCGGCTGCGCAAGCTGCTGCCGCGCGATGGCGCGGTGATCGGCATCGACCTGGCCGAGGATAAGCAGGCGCTGGCGGTGATCGATCACGATGTGCGGGTGCTGGCTCGTAAGACGGTGAAGGTGAAGGCGTTCCGGCTGGGTGAGGTGCTGGACTGGGCGGTATCGGCGGCCAGGGTGAAGGGGTTCAGGCACGTGGCGGTGGCGTGCGAGCCGACCGGGCCGCGGTGGATGCAGGTGCAGCGGCTGTGCGCCGAGCGGGGCTTGCCGCTGGTGTGCATCCAGCCGTTGATGAGCCATATCGCCCGGGAGCAGCAGGACTACACGACGCACAAGACCGATGAGTCCGATTGCGTGCTGATCGCCCGGCTGGCGACCGAGCTGCACTGCTATATCCCGGAGGAGCTGGATGAGACCTGGGCGCAGCTGCGGTACCTGGGCCGGCGCCGAGCCCAGCTGATCACGGCAGCGACCGCGGCGGTGCAGCGGATCGGGGACTTCTTGTCGGTGGCGTGGCCTACCGTGACGGAAACCTGTGCCCAGCCGTTTGAGTCGAATACCTGGCTGGCGGCCATGCAGCTGGTCACGAGCCGGTGCGGCGGGCAGCCCGCCCGGCTGGCTGCGATGGGGGAGCAGGCGTTCACCGCCGCTGTCCGGGCCGCGGTCCGGGACTGGGGCGGCCAGAAGGCGTGGGGCCCGATCAGCGCGCGGGTCTTCGCCGCGCTGACCGACACCGAGGGCGTGGTGGCCTGGTCCCGCCGCGGCCTGCTCCGCCGGGTCGCCGATGAGCTGGGCGACCTGCAGCGCATCCGTGCCCAGCTGCGGGCCGCAGAGGCCGACATGGTGGCCGTGCTGGCCGAGCTCGGGCTGTCCCGGCTGGCGGGCATCCCGGCCCTGACCGCTGTGGGGGCGGCGGCGATCTTGGCCGAGACCGGCGACCCGCGCCGCTACGACGGCTCCTCCTCGCTGGTCAAGCACGCCGGGATGTCCCCGTCCGACAACACCTCCGGTGCCTTCGCCGGCCAGGCGCACATCTCCCGCCGCGGCCGGCCAGGCCTGCGGCTGACCGTGTGGCGCGCGGTGTGGCCGATGCTCCAGCACAACCCGGTGATGGCGGCCAAGTACGCCGCGTTGACCCGCGCCGCAGACGCCGCGGCAGCTGATGCAGGACCGCAGCAGGGCACGGCGGCGCAGACCGCGGCCCGCGCCCGGCGCGCCAAGGCCCGCGTCGCGTGCGCCGCCTCGCTGCTGCGCTGGATCTACTGCATGGTCGTCCACGGCACCAGCTGGGATCCCGCCGTCGCCTCCGGTGCCGCCATCTGGCACGATGCCGCGCCCAACCAGGCGCAGGCTGCCTGACCAGCGCTCTTGCCACCACCCTGCACGGGTGACCTAGACCTTCCTCCCCGATGAGGGGGAGAGCGAGCCCGCCAGGCCGTCGGGGACCACCCCGCTTGACACCCTGGGCAGCTCTCCCCCGGTTGCCCGGAGCTTCTCACCAGCTCGGTTGAACGCTGTCGGGGCAGGCCTGCCCGCATTATGCGGGCAGGCCGAGCCCGCTTGCACTACGTGGAGCGAGAAGACCCGGGTGACGGGCGCCCGGACCGCGCGGCACGACCATCATGCCTCGCGGAACTCCACCATGCCCTCACTCTCCTCTCTCAGGCCGCCTGCCCAGGCCAGCGCGCTCACTGGCCTCACCTGCAGCAAAACCCCAGGCCACGAGGGTCACCACAATCAACACGACACGCTTTCCATACCACTTGACAAACGTCTTCTTACGCTGGTGACAAGAAGAAAACGGCCCACCGGACCGCGTTTCCGCAGCCCAGGGGCCGTTTTCGCAGGTGGTGGCAGGTGTTGGGTTCGAACCAACGTAGGCTGAGCCGACGGTTTTACAGACCGCTCCCTTTGGCCACTCGGGCAACCTGCCGCATGCCGCCGCGCGGACGGCACAGTGAAGAATAGCCCACAACGCCGCGGGCTGGTAAGCCGAACGCCGGTCCAGCCGGGACTGTCTGACGGCAGGTGGCCGCGCCGCTAGCCTGGGAGTCGTGGCAGCACAAGAATCCTCCTTCGACATCGTGTCCAAGCTCGACCGGCAGGAGGTCGACAACGCGCTGAACCAGGCCGCCAAGGAGATCGGCACCCGGTTCGACTTCCGCGGCGTCGGCGCGTCCATCGCCTGGTCCGGCGACCACGCCGTCGAAATCCGGGCCAACAGCGAAGAGCGCGCCGAGGCGGTCCTGGACGTGTTCAAGGACAAGCTGGTCAAGCGCGGCGTCTCGCTCAAGACGCTGGATCCGGCCGAGCCCCGGCTGTCCGGCAAGGAATACCGGATGAGCGTGGCCCTCAAGGAGGGCATCAGCCAGGACAACGCCAAGAAGATCTCGAAGATCATCAGGGACGAAGGCCCGAAGGCCGTGCGCGCTCAGGTCCAGGGCGAGGAGCTCCGCGTCTCGGCCAAGAAGAAGGACGACCTGCAGGCGGTCATCGCCCTGCTCAAGGGCAAGGAGTTCGACTTCGCCATCCAGTTCGTCAACTACCGCTAAGGCGCCCGCCCGCCGCGGTCAGCGGCGGTAGCCCGCCAAGGCCTCGAGTCGGCGGACGCGCTCGCCCGCGGGCGGTTGCGTGCGGAACAGCCTGGTGAACCCCTCGGCACGGAACGGGCAGGCGATCATGAGGTGGCCGACCGAGGTCAGCCGCCCGTCCGGCGCCAGCGCGAGTTCCTCCGTCCCGGCGTCGATCTTGCGCAGGGCGCTCGCCAGGGCAACCGGGTCGCCGGCGAGCTGTGCGCCCGCCGCGTCGGCCCGGTATTCCCGCGTCCCGGACACCGAAAGCCTGATGACGAGCGCGGCAATCGGGCCGAGCACCAGCATCATCAGTGACTCGGACAGGCCGAGGCCCGATGACCCGTCAACCGCGGAGGCGCGCGTCCCGGCGCGCCCGGGCAGCAGCCTGGCCAGGCCGGCCGGGGACGTGATGACCGTGGCCAGGCCTGCCGCCATCGTCGAGGCGAGGATGTCCCGGCCGGACACGTGGGCTAGCTCGTGCCCGAGCACGCCGCGCAGCTCGGCCTCGTCGAGCTCGGCCAGCAGGCCATCCGTGCAGCAGATTGCGGCGCTACGCAGGCCGGTGCCGACCGCGAACGAGTTCGGCTGGCCGGCCGGTGACACGTACAGGCGCGGCACGGGCAGTCGGCCGGCCTTGCTCAGCTCACGCACCAGGCGATAGAGGTCGGGGTGCTCGACCTCGCTGACCGGCCGGGCCGCCATCGCGGACAGTGTCATCCGGTCGCCGTAGGCGTATACGGCCGCGACGAGCGCGGCGGCCAGGACGACCGCGACGGCCGCGCCCAGCCCGCCCGCGACCGCGACCCCGATCGCGGCGAACCCGGCGGCCAGCAGGACCACGGTGATCGCGAGCCTGGCCGCTGCGCCGCCCAGTGCGGCCGCCCGCCGCCGGTCACCGCGCACGGTAAGCACCTCCCATGGGCCGCGTTCCTGCCCAGCAGTGGCATGATGACACGCCGCCGCAGTGATGTGACATACGTCTCAGCCGACGAGTCAGGAACGTTTTATACATGCCTGGCAGCCACTTCTTGCCGGAATCTGTCATAAGCTACATTGGCCATGCCGAGGCCACGCGGACCTGGGAATATCCCCGCATGGATCAACGTTTGCACGCGTGTTTTCGGCGTAAGATTTCTACCGTCCTAACTCATGCCCCCGGCCGTGGGGCGGTGCTGCGTAGCGTTCGGCCGCGGCATGCGGAGGAGGTCTTCCAGCTGTGACCAAGCAGGTCCAGAAGCTCGATCACGTCATCATCAGGTTCGCTGGCGACTCGGGTGACGGCATGCAGCTCGCCGGGGACAGGTTCACCCAGGAGACGGCGGTCTTCGGCAATGATCTTTCCACCTTGCCGAATTTCCCCGCCGAAATCCGGGCGCCTGCCGGTACTCTCCCCGGCGTATCGAGTTTCCAGCTTCATTTCGCCGACCACGATATCCTCACGCCCGGTGATGCGCCCGACGTGCTTATCGCGATGAACCCCGCTGCCTTGAAGGCCAACGTCAAGGACCTGCCGCGGGGCGGCGACCTGATCGTGAACACCGACGAGTTCACCAAGAGGAACCTGACCAAGGTGGGCTACCAGGTGAGCCCGCTCGAGGACGGCTCGCTCGAGCCGTACACCGTGCACGCCGTGCCCATCACGTCGATGACGGTCAAGGCCCTGGAGTCCTTCGACATCACCAGGAAGGACGCCGAGCGGGCCAAGAACATGTTCGCGCTCGGGATGCTCTCCTGGCTGTATGACCGGCCGGCGGAGGGCACGCTCAGCTTCCTCAAGGCCAAGTTCTCCCGCCAGCCCGAGATCATGCAGGCGAACGTGGCCGCGTTCCAGGCCGGCTGGAACTTCGGCGAGACCACCGAGGCCTTCTCGGTCCGTTACGAGGTCAAACCCGCGCCGCTGGACCCCGGAACCTACCGGAACATCAGCGGCAACACCGCCCTGGCCTACGGGCTCATCGCCGCGTCGCAGCTGGCCGGGCTGCCGTTGTTCCTGGGCTCCTACCCGATCACGCCCGCGTCGGACATCCTGCACGAACTCGCCAAGCACAAGCGCTTCGGGGTCCGCACGTTCCAGGCGGAGGATGAGATCGCCGCCATCGGCGCGGCGCTGGGCGCGGCCTTCGGCGGCTCGCTGGGCGTCAGCAGTACCTCCGGGCCCGGCATGCTGCTGAAGGCCGAGACCGTCGGCCTGGCCGTGTCGGTCGAGCTGCCGCTGATCATCTGCGACATCCAGCGCGCCGGTCCCTCCACGGGCATGCCGACCAAGACCGAGCAGGCTGACCTGCTGGGGGCGATGTTCGGCCGGAACGGCGAATCGCCCGTTCCCGTCGTTGCCGCCGCCACCCCGGCCGACTGCTTCACCACAGCGATCGAGGCGGTCAGGATCGCGGTCAAGTACCGCACCCCGGTGATCCTGCTCTCCGACGGTTACCTGGCCAACGGCTCGGAGCCGTGGCGCATCCCCGAGGTGGCCAGCCTCCCCGACCTGAGCGCCGAGTTCTCGTTCGCGGCGCCCGGCGATGGCACGACCGAGTTCGAGCCGTTCCGGCGCGATCCGGTCACCCTGGCCCGGCCCTGGGCGATCCCGGGCACGCCGGGGCTCGAGCACCGGATCGGCGGCATCGAGAAGGCCGACGTCAGCGGGGACATCTCCTACGACCCGGATAACCACGATCGGATGGTCCGGTTGCGCCAGGCCAAGATCGACGGGATCGCCGCCGACATCAAGCCGCTGGAGGTCGACGACCCGGATGGGAACGCCCGCGTGCTGGTCCTCGGCTGGGGATCCACGTTCGGCTCGATCGGCGCGGCCGTCCGGCGGGTCCGGAACGCCGGGCACCCGGTCGCCCAGGTCCACCTGCGTCATCTCAACCCGTTCCCGCCCAACCTGGGCGACGTGCTGCGGCGTTACGACAAGGTGCTCGTCCCCGAGATCAACCTCGGGCAGCTCGCGCTGCTGCTGCGCGGGCGGTTCCTGGTCGACGTGATCTCCTACAACCAGGTCCGGGGCCTGCCGTTCAAGGCGGCCGAGCTCGCCGGGGTCATCGAGGATGTGATCGGCCATGTCTGAGGCGAACGGCCACTCCGGCGACGAGGGCATGCACGGGTCGCCCGGCCACCGGCTCGCTTCGCTGACCCTGGTCCCGCGGGCCGCCGTTCGCTCGTCCGCCAAGGACTTCAAGTCCGACCAGGAGGTGCGCTGGTGTCCCGGCTGCGGTGACTACGCCATCCTGGCCGCCTTCCAGGCGTTCCTGCCCTCACTTGAGGTGCCGCGCGAGAACGTCGTCGTCATCTCGGGGATCGGCTGCGCCTCCCGGCTGCCCTACTACGTAAACAGCTACGGGCTGCACTCCATCCACGGGCGCGCGCCGGCGATCGCCACCGGGCTGGCCTCGTCCCGGCCCGATCTGTCGGTCTGGGTCATCACCGGCGACGGCGACGCGCTGTCGATCGGCGGCAACCACCTGATCCACGCCCTGCGGCGTAACGTCAACATCAAGATCCTGCTGTTCAACAACAGGATCTACGGGCTCACCAAGGGCCAGTACTCCCCGACCTCCGAGCAGGGCAAGGTCACCAAGTCCACGCCGTTCGGATCGCTGGACCACCCGTTCAACCCGATCTCCCTCGCGCTCGGGGCGGACGCCAGCTTCGTCGCGCGCACGATCGACTCCGACCGCAGGCACCTGACCTCGGTACTCGAGGCGGCCGCGGACCACCAGGGCGCCGCGTTCATCGAGATCTACCAGAACTGCCCCATCTTCAACGACGACGCCTTCGAGCCGCTGAAGGGACCGGAGGCGAGCGCCGAGCGGCTGATCAGGCTGGCGCACGGCGAGCCGATCCGGTTCGGGGCCGGATCGTCGATGGGCCTGCGGTTCGGCCGGCAGGGTCAGCTCGAGGCAGTCGACGTGGCCGGCGCCGACCCGGACACGCTGCTCACCCACGACGCGCACCGCGACGACCCGTCCTACGCGTTCGCCCTGTCCCGGCTGGACACCTCCGACTTCCGGCACACGCCAATCGGCGTTTTCCGGCAGGTGGAGCAGGCCAGTTACGACCAGCTCATGGCCGACCAGATCGCCGCCGCCCGCAGCCACAGCGGCCCCGGCGACCTAGCCGCCCTGCTGGCCGGCCACGACACCTGGGAAGTCGGCTGACCTGACGGCGACCTCAGCCGTCGGCGCGCATCACGCCGACCGGGCAGGCGACGCCGGTGCCGTGGTCGGGGCAGTAGCCGTAGGGGTTCTTGGCGTCGGACAGGTACTGCTGGTGGTAGTCCTCGGCGAGGTAGAACTCGCTGGCGGGCACGATCTCGGTGGTGATCGCCCGGAACCCGGCGGTGGCCAGCGACTTGCCGTAGGCCTCGGCCGAGGCCTCCGCGGCCTCGCGCTGCTGCTGGTTCTTGTAGAAGATCGCCGACCGGTACTGGGTGCCGACGTCGTGGCCCTGCCGCATGCCCTGCGTGGGGTCGTGCGACTCCCAGAACACCTTGAGCAGGTTCTCGTAGGACACCCGGGTCGGGTCGAAGACCACCCGGACCGCCTCCGCGTGCCCGGTCAGGCCGCTGCAGACCTCTTCATACGTCGGGTTGGGCGTGTACCCGCCCTCGTAGCCGACGGAGGTCGACACCACGCCGGGCGTCTGCCAGAAGGTCTTCTCCGCCCCCCAGAAGCAGCCGAGCGCGAACTCGGCGACCTCGGTGCCCGGCGGGTACGGCGGGGCCAGCGGCGTGCCGAGCACCACGTGCCGCGCGGCCACCGGCATCGGCTCCGACCGCCCCGGCAGCGCGTGGTCCGCGTCCACCTGCCGCGTCTTGCGTGATCCGAAAATACCCATCACGTCCACCTCCGCGACATTCAACCACCGGCGGCCGGGGGCTGTTCCGACTCGCCCGCCGTAAGCCGGTCCGCTTCTCCACGAAGTCACACAAGGCGAGGAACGCCGCCCGGGCAGGCACGTCGGGCAGCGCCATGATCTCGTTCCTGGCTCCCTGCGCCCAGGTCAGCACGTCCGCGCGGGACTCCGCCAACGCCGGATGGCCGCGCAGCAGCCTGAGCGTCTCGGCCAGCAGCGCCTCGTCGGTCAGGTCCGCCTCGGCGAGCAGCCACCGCAGGCGACTGTCCGCCTCCGACGGCGCGGCCCCCAGCTGGCCGACCGAACGCAGCGCGTACAGGACCGGCAGCGTCCGGACGCCCTGGCGGAGGTCGGTGCCTGGCGTCTTGCCCGACTGCGCCGAATCGCTGGCGATGTCGATCACGTCGTCGGAGAGCTGCCAGGCCACCCCGATCTGCTCGCAGGCGGCGCCGATCCTGGCCGAGACCTCCGCGGGCGCCCCGGCGAACATGGCGCCAAACCTCCCCGAGGTGGCGATCAGCGAGCCCGTCTTCTCCGTGATCACGCGCATGTAGTGGTCGAGGGGGTCCTGACCGGGACGCGCGCCGATGGTCTCCGCCATCTGCCCGGCGACCAGCCGGCCGAACGTCTCCGCCTGGATCCTGATGGCCTCCGGGCCGAGATCGGCGAGGATCCTGGACGCCTCGGCGAACAGGAAGTCCCCGGTCAGGATCGCGACCATGTTGTTCCACCGCGAGTTGACCGAGGGGTGCCCGCGGCGGACCTCGGCCTCGTCCATGACGTCGTCGTGGAACAGGGTGGCCAGGTGGGTGAGCTCGATCGCCACCGCCGCCTGGATGACCCGCGGGTCCTTCGGGTCACCGAACTGGGCGGCCAGCAGCACGAGCATGGCGCGGAACCGCTTGCCGCCGGCCGCCATCAGGTGCCTGGACGCCTCGGTCAGCAGTTCGTCGTCGGGATGCGCCGTCGCGAGCAGGACCTCCTCGACCCGCTCGAGATCGTCAAGGACCTCCGCCTCCAGGGCAGAGTCCGGGAAATCTACCGGAACCGCGCTGATCAATTGCTCTCCCCGTCGTCGGCACGCGCGAACGCCTCGAATTTCCGAGTATGCCCGCTTCGCGCCAGCCAAACCAGGGCCCCGGGTCGCGCGGCTGCGGGACCGAGGGCGACCTTAGCTGACGAAGAGCTGATTCGCCGCATGACTGGCCAGGCTCAGGAGCCATTCCGGCACGATGCCGAGCACCAGCGTGGCCGCGACGCCGAGCCCCACCGCGGTGCCGGTGAAGACGCTGGGCATCACCACTTCCGGCCCGTCGGGCACCGGGTCGCTGAAGAACATCAGCACGATCACGCGGACGTAGAAGAACGCCGCGATGGCGCTGCTCAGTACGCCGACGATCACCAGCGGCGTCTCGCCGGACGCGATCGCCGCCTGGAAGACGGCGAACTTTCCGGTGAAGCCGCTAGTCAGCGGGATGCCCGCGAAGGCCAGCAGGAACAGCGCGAAGATGCCCGCGACCACGGGGGACCGCCGGCCGAGGCCCGCCCACCGGGACAGGTGCCCGGCCTCGCCGCCCGCGTCGCGCACCAAGGTGATGACCGCGAACGCGCCGATCGTGGTCAGGCCGTAGGAGGCCAGGTAGAACAGGCTGCTCGACAGCCCCGCGACGCTGGTGGCGATGACCGCGGTCAGCACGAACCCGGCGTGCGCGATCGAGGAGTAGGCCAGCAGGCGCTTGACGTCGGTCTGCGTGATGGCGATGACCGCGCCGGCGACCATGGTCAAGATGGCCACCCCCCACAGCGCCGGGCGCCAGTCCCAGCCCAGGTTGCCGAAGGCCACGTAGAAGACGCGCAGCAGCGCGCCGAACCCCGACACGACCGTACACGACGCCATCAGCGCGGTTATCGGCGTCGGCGCGCCCTGGTAGACGTCCGGCTTCCACCCGTGGAAAGGCACCGCGCCGATCTTGAACAGCAGCCCGAGGCCGGTCAGCGCGATCCCCGCGTACAGCAAGGTCGAGTTGGAGGTGTCGGTGCTCGCCGCGGACGCGATGGCCGAAAGCCGGACCGACCCCGAGAAGCCGTACAGCATCGCGACGCCGAACAGGAAGAAGGCCGAGGAGTAGGCACCGAGCAGGAAGTACTTCATGGCCGCCTCGTGCGAGAGCAGCCGGCGGCGCCTGGCCAGCCCGCACAGCAAGTACAGCGGCAGCGAGAGCACCTCGAGCGCCACGAACATGGTGAGCAGGTCGTTGGCGGCCGGGAACAGCAGCATTCCGCCGATCGCGAACAGCGTCAGCGGGAAGACCTCGGTGTGCCCGGTCCCGGCGACCAGGCCCTCGCGTTCCTCCTGGCTGCCGGGCGGCGCGGCGGCCTGAGCGGCGAACGGGCTGTTGCTGGTGTCGGCGATGAGCAGGACACTGGCGAACGCGAGCACCAGGATCGTGCCCTGGATGAACAGGGTGGGGCGGTCCACCGCGACCGCGCCCATCGCGGCGATGTGGCCCGCGCCGCCGTTCGCGAAGATGGTGCGCGACGAGGCGACGACGATGGTCAGCACGAACGCGGCCAGCAGCGAGCCCAGGGCCAGGACCACCTGCACGGTGCGCCGCATGAAGCGCGGGGCGAACGCCTCCACGAGCACCCCGACGACCGCCGCGCCGAACACGATCAGCATCGGCGCGAGCTGGCTGTACTCGATGCTGGGCGGGCTGATCGTGGCGGCAGCCACGCCCGCGTGGACCGCAGCGGCCCCGGGGGCGGCCGAGACGGCCAGGACACCGGTCACGGCAGGGTTCCCTTCTGCGCTGCGGTCGTACTAAACCCGGGATAAGGGTGCGCGGGCACCGGGTCGGTCTCGTGCACCTGGGACATCGTGACCCGGACGGCCGGGTTGATGATGTCGAGCACCGGCTTGGGGTAGACCCCGACCCCGATGATCAGCACGATCAGCGGCGCGACGGCCAGCAGCTCGCGGGGCTTGAGGTCCTTCATCCCGGCAACCTGGTCGCGGACCGGCCCGCCCGCCACGCGCTGGTACATCCACAGGATGTAGATCGCGGCCAGGATGATCCCCGAGGTGGCGATGATGGCGGGCAGTTTGTACCGGGAGAAGGTGCCGAGCAGGACGAGGAACTCGCTGACGAAGGTGGAAAGACCGGGCAGCGAGAGCCCGGCCAGGCCGGAGACCAGGAACAGCCCGGCCAGCAGCGGCGCGACCTTCTGGACGCCGCCGAAATCCGCGATCCGGGCCGACCCGCGCCGGGTGATCAGGAACCCGGCCAGGATGAACAGCGCGCCGGTGGCGAACCCGTGGTTGACCATGTAGAGCGTCGCGCCCGTGACGCCCTGGCTGGTCATCGCGAAGATGCCGAGCGCGATGAACCCGAAGTGCGAGACCGACGTGTACGCGATCAGCCGCTTCATGTCCTGCTGGCCGATCGCGACGATGGCGCCGTACACGATCCCGATGACGGCCAGCGTGATGACCAGCGGGGTGAAGTACTTGGCGCCGGCCGGGAACAGCTCGAAGCAGTACCGCAGCATCCCGAACGTGCCGACCTTGTCCAGCACGCCGACCAGCAGCACGGCCGCTCCAGGTTGCGCAGACGCGGCGGCGTCGGGCAGCCAGGTGTGGAACGGCCATAGCGGGGCCTTGATCGCGAACGCGATGAAGAACCCGAGGAACAGCCACTTCTGCACGGTCGGGCTCAAGGACACGTTGATCAGCTCGCTGAACATGAACGTGCCGTGGTGCCCGGTCGCGCCGCTGCGCGACGCGTAGACGTAAAGCGCGATGATCGCGACCAGCATGAGCAGCCCGCCGAGCAGGCTGTACAGCAGGAACTTGACCGCCGCGTACTGCCGCTTGCCGACGCCGTAGCTGCCGATCATGAAGTACATCGGGACCAGCATGGCCTCGAAGAAGACGTAGAACAGGAAGACGTCGGTGGCCGCGAAGACCCCGATCATCATCGTCTCCAGGACCATCATCAGCGCGAAGTACGTCTTGACGCTGTGCCGTCCGGACTCGGCGTCGTTCCACGAGGCGAGGATCACCACCGGCATCAGCACCGCGGACATCGCGATCAGCACCAGCGCTATCCCGTCCACGCCGAGCGCGTAGTGCACGCCGAACGCCGGGATCCACGAATAGATCTCGGTGAACTGGTAGTTGGGCCCGCCGACCTGGAACCTGACCGCGATGATGAGCACCACGACCAGTGTCAGCAGCGAGAACGCCAGCGCCAGCCACTTGGCCGCCGTGTCCCGCGCCCGGACGTCCTCCGCCGAGCGCCACAGCACCAGGCCGGGGACGCCCATGATCACGATCGCGCCGAGCAGCGGGACCGCGCCCGCCACCGTCAGCCAGGGAAAGCCGTTCATTAAAGCCTCACCAGCAAGAGCACGAAGACCAGCACGACGGCGCCGACGTACATGAACAGCGCGTAGGTACGGACGAAGCCCGTCTGGAACCGGCGCGCCCGCCCGGAGGTCCCGCCGATCAGCGCGGCGAGCGAGTTCACCACGCCGTCCACGCCGCGGTTATCGAAGTACACCGACAGCCTGGTCAGCCACTGCCCTGGTCGCATCAGGACCGACTCGTTGAATGCGTCACCGTACAGGTCCTTCCTGGCGGCGGCGACCAGGGGGTTGCCGTGCGGCGCGGTCTCGGGCACCGGGACCCGGCCGTACATGACCCAGGCCAGCCCCGCGCCGGCCAGGGCGAGCACCAGGGCGATGATGCCCGGCACGGTGAAGATGCCGTGCGCGGTGGGCGGTACCCCGGTGACCGGGGCGAGGAACTTCTCGAAGCGCCGCCCGATGATCAGGAACGCCCCGGCGCCGACGGAACCCACCGCCAGCACGATCATCGGCCAGAGCATGACCGCGGGCGATTCGTGCGGGTGCGGAGCGGGATGCGCCTCCTGGGCCTCCGGTTCCTCGTGCTGCCAGCGAGGCCTGCCGAAGAACGTCATCAGCACCATGCGGGTCATGTAGAACGCGGTGATGCCCGCGCCGAGGATCGCGCACGCCGCGAAGATCGGCCCCGCCGTGCCGCCCCGGTCCCAGGCCGCCTCGATGATGCCGTCCTTGGTGAAGAACCCGGAGAACGGCGGGATCCCGATGATCGCGAGGTACGCCAGGATGAACGTGACGAAGGTAACCGGCAGGAAGCGGGCCAGCCCGCCGTACCGCCGCATGTCCTGCTCGTCGTCCATCGCGTGGATCACGGACCCGGAGCCGAGGAACAGCCCGGCCTTGAAGAACCCGTGCGCGAGCAGGTGCGCGATCGCGAACACGTACCCGGCCGGGCCGAGCCCGGCGCCGAGCGTCATGTAGCCGATCTGGCTCATGGTGGACCCGGCCAGCGACTTCTTGATGTCGTCCTTGGCGCAGCCGATGATCGCGCCCCACAGCAGCGTCACCGCGCCCACGATGGCGATGGCCAGCCGGGCGTCGGGGGTCAGGGCCAGGATGGGGTTGGACCTGACCAGCAGGTAGACCCCGGCGGTGACCATGGTCGCGGCGTGGATCAGGGCCGACACCGGGGTCGGGCCCTCCATCGCGTCGAGCAGCCAGGACTGCAGCGGCACCTGCGCGGACTTCCCGCAGGCGCCGAGCAGCAGGAGCAGCCCGAGCGCGGTGGCCACGCCGCTGCCGCCCGAGCGCACCGAGCCGAACACCCCGGTGAACGACACCGTGCCGAACTCGGCGAACATCAGGAAGATGGCCAGGGTGAGGCCGGCGTCGCCGACCCGGTTGACGACGAACGCCTTCTTCGCCGCGACCGCGGCCGAGTTCTTGAACTGCCAGAACCCGATCAGCAGGTAGGACGCCAGGCCGACGCCTTCCCACCCGATGTAGAGGCCCAGGTAGTTGTCGGCCAGCACGAGCAAGAGCATGGCGGCGATGAACAGGTTCAGGTACCCGAAGAACCGCCGCCGGTCGCTGTCGTGCGCCATGTAGCCGACCGAGTAGATGATGATCAGCGAGCCGACCCCGGTGATCAGCAGCATGAAGCTGGCCGACAGCGGGTCCAGCAGGATCCCCATGCTGACCTGGAAGCCTCCCACCGGGATGTAGGAGAACAGGTGCAGGTCCTGGCTGCGGTCGCGGTCCCCGAGGAGCGCGAAGAAGGCGATCACGGCGTAGACGAACGACGCGACCGGCATCGCGACCCCGAGCAGGTGCCCCCACCTGTCGGTGCGCCGCCCGCCGACCAGCAGCACCACGGCACCGAAGATCGGGAAGGCGAGCAGCAGCCACGAGGCCCGCAGCGCGCCAGTTGCCGCAATGGTGGTCACGTCGTCATCCCCTCAGTACTTCAGCAGGTTGGCGTCGTCCACCGACGCGGACCTGCGGGCCCGGTAGATCGCCATCAGGATCGCGAGGCCGACGACGACCTCGGCGGCCGCCACCACCATGACGAAGAACGCGATGACCTGGCCGTTCAGGTTGCCCCACATGTTGGCGAACGCGACGAAGGCCAGGTTGCACGCGTTCAGCATGAGCTCCACGCACATGAAGATCACGATGGCGTTGCGCCGCACGAGGACGCCGACGCCGCCGATCACGAACAGGATCGCGGAAAGCGTGACGTAATAGATCGGGCTCACGAGTCCGTCTCCCTTGCCTCCGCGAGCTCCCGCTCCTCGCTTTCGGCCGTAATCGCCACCCTCTGTTCAGCCGGAACGAACTGTGGTGCTTCTGCCACATCGCGCGGGGACAGCACGGTGCTGACCGAGAGATCGGAGGTCGTGCCGTCGGGCAGCAAGGCGGGCCGGTCGGCCGCGTCATGCAGCGCGTAGACGCCGGGTGGCGGGTCGGGCGCTAGCTGGCCGCTGGCCAGCCGCCGGGCGGCAAGCTCCCGCTGCGTGGGCCTGGGTACCGCGCGCTCGCGGTGGGCCAGCACCATCGCCCCGAGCGCCGCGGTGATCAGCAGCGCGCCGGTGGCCTCGAACGGGAACACGTAGGTGGTGAAGATAAGCGTGGCGATCCCGGACAGGTTGTTCGCCCCGTTCGCCGCGGTCTGCGGGGCCGCGGGCCCGAGGGCGGCGTGCCCGATCCCCATGATCAGCAGCACGAGCAGGCCGACGGAAGCCAGGCCCGTCCACTGGCGCTGGCCCTTGAGCTTTTCCACGATCGAGTCTGACGAGCTGATGCCGATGAGCATCAGGACGAAGAGGAACAGCATGAGGACCGCGCCGGTGTACACGATGATCTGGACGAACGCCAGGAACGGCGCGCCCAGCATCGCGTACATCGTAGCCAGGCAGAGCATCACGACCGCCAGCATGATGGCGCAGTGCACCGCCCGCCTGACCAGGATCATGGCCACCGCGGCGCCTCCCGCGAGGATGGCGAGGATCCACCAGACGAGGTGAATCGTGATGGTGTCGGCGTTGGCTGGTGCGGCCGCGAGGACGTGGGTCATTTGCCCTCACCCCAGTCCTGGTACCCGTCGCGAACCTCAGGCGGGGCCCACGACAAGGATTCATCAGGGAAGTCGGCGGAGACCGCCGGGCCCGAAGGCCCGCCAGGCCCGGCCATTCCGGGGGCGCTGGGGCCGTCGCTGATCCCGGCCTCGCCCAGGCGGTAGTAGTCCTTCTCGTCATCGCCGAGCCGCATCGGGTGCGGCGGCGCCTCCATACCCGGCGCCAGCGGCACGACTAGCTGCTCCTTGGTCCAGATCAGGTTCTCGCGGCTGTCGTCGGCGATCTCGTACTCGTTGGTCATGGTCAGCGCGCGCGTCGGGCACGCCTCGATGCACATGCCGCACAAGATGCACCGCAGGTAGTTGATCTGGTAGACGTGCCCGTACCGCTCGCCGGGCGAGAACCTGGCTTCCGGGGTGTTGTCCCGGCCCTCGACGTAGATGGCGTCGGCCGGGCAGGCCCAGGCGCACAGCTCGCAGCCGATGCACTTCTCCAGCCCGTCCGGCCACCGGTTGAGCTGGTGGTGGCCGTGGAACCGCGGCGCGGTCGGCTTCTTGACCTCCGGGTACTCGACGGTCTCGACCTTCCTGAACATCTCGTGGAAGGTGACCCCGAACCCCTTGATCGGGTTGAGGAAATCAAGCACCTGTGACCTCCTTGGGGGAGGTGCCCGTATTACTGAGCTCCGCCTCGGTCTCCACGCTCACGCCGTGGTAGTGCGGCAGGTCAAGCGGGGGCACCGGGTAGGCCGGCCCGCGAGCCTGACCGTACGCCGACCCGGTGGCAGGCTCGGATTCGGCGGTCGCCGCGTACCTGGCGGCCCGTTGCTGGGCGGCGCTGTCCCACATCCAGGCCAGCGCCATGATGATCACGATGACGAAGCCGAACACCACGTAGGGGGCCTTGTCGTGGGTGTCCAGCCGCCAGGCGCGCACGGTCGCGATCAGCAGGATCCAGACGATGGACACCGGGATGAGGACCTTCCAGCCGATGGCCATCAGCTGGTCGTACCGCACCCGGGGGAGGGTCCCGCGCAGCCAGATGTAGCAGAACAGGATGATGAACACCTTGATCAGGAACCACAGAACCGGCCACCAGCCGCGGTTCGCGCTCGCCCACAGCGACAGCGGCCACGGCGCCCGCCAGCCGCCGAGGAACAGCGTGGTGGCCAGGGCGGAGACCGTGGTCATGTTGACGTACTCGGCGAGGTAGAACATCGCGAACTTCATCGACGAGTACTCGGTGTGATAGCCGGCGACGAGCTCGCCCTCGCCCTCCGGCAGGTCGAACGGCAGCCTGTTGGTCTCGCCGACCATGGTGAACAGGTAGATCACGAACGAGACCGGCAGCAGCCACGCGTACCATTCGTGCTGCTGGGCACTGACGATCGCGCTCGTCGACAGGGAGCCCGCGTACAGGAACACGGCCACGAACGCGAGCCCCATCGCGATCTCGTAGCTGATCACCTGCGCGGCGGAGCGCAGCGCGCCGAGCAGCGAGTACGGCGACCCCGAGGCCCAGCCGGCCAGCACGATCCCGTAGACGCCGATCGAGCTCATCGCGAGCACCAGCAGGACCGCCACCGGCAGGTCAGCGACCTGCAGCGGGGTCTGGTGGTGGAAGATCGAGACTTCCGGGCCCCACGGGATGATCGCGAAGCTGACGAAGGCCGGAGCGGCCGACACGATGGGCGCGACGACGAACACCAGCTTGTCCGCGCTCCGCGGGACGATGTCCTCCTTGAGCGGCAGCTTGAGCGCGTCCGCGATCGGCTGCAGCAGGCCGAAGGGCCCGGCCCGGTTCGGGCCCGGCCGGTTCTGCATCCGGCCGATGACCCGGCGTTCCGCCCAGATCATGAACATCGTCGTCAGTATCAGGAAGGCGAACACGATGCCGACCTTGAGCAGCACCAGCCACCAGATGAGCTGGTTGAAGTCGCTGAGCGTCGGGTTCGTCGCGGGAGCCGCGAGCAGGTGCTGCAGCGCCCCGTGGTCCGTCATTCCGGCCTCCTCAGCGTGACCGTGGCGCCGTGCCCGGCGCCGAGTTCCGCGCGGATGGTCGAGCCGGGGTGTTCCGTCCTGGCCCCTTGCGGCAGCCCGGCCGACGGAAGCCAGACCACCTGATCGGCCATCGGCACGACCTCGACGGGGACGGTCATGGAACCCCGCTCCGTGGCCACGGTCACCTTATCGCCGTCGGCCGCTCCAGCCCCGGCGGCGGTCGCCGCGGACATCCTGGCCACCACGGGCCTGGCCGTGCCGGCCAGAGCCGGCTCGCCGTCCTGCATGCGCCCGCTGTCCAGCAGCTGGTGCCACGTGGCCAGCCTCACGTCGAGGACGCCTGACTCATCGAGGTGGTGGGCTGGAGGCGGGCCGGGCCACTCGCCGGTAACCGTGGGCGGCTCCGGGCGCGTGCCGCGCCAGGTGCCGAGCGCGGCGAGCTCCGCGCGCGCGGCCGCGGCGTCGGGCAGGCCCAGGTGCACGTCCATCTGGTCGGCGATCGCGCCGAGTACGTAGAGGTCGGTGCGGACCTCCGGGACCCTCAAGGCCTCGGCGAACGAGCCGCCGCGTCCTTCCCAGTTCACGAACGTCCCGGCCTTCTCGGCCACGGCGGCGACAGGGAATACCACGTCCGCGCGGTCGGTGACCGCGCTAGCCCGGAGCTCGATGCTGACCACGAAGGGCGACATCTCGATGGCGTGCAGCGCGGCCCGGGGATCGGGCAGGTCGGCGGGATCGACCCCGGCTACCACCAGGGCCCCGAGTTCACCATCGGCGGCGGCGAGTATCGCCGCGGTGTCGCGTCCCGGCCTGCCGGGTAGCGAACTCTTGCCCCAGGCCCTGGCCACCTCGGTGCGCGCCGCGGCGTCGGTCACCGGCCGCCCCATGGGCAGCATGCCCGGTAGGGCTCCCGCCTCGACGGCGCCCCGTTCGCCCGCCCGACGCGGAACCCAGGCGATCTGGGCGCCTGATGCAACCGCGAGCCTGGCCGCGGCCGCGAGCGCGCCCGGCACCTCGGCGAGCCGCTCGCCAACCAGGATCACCGCGCCTGGCGCCCGGAGCGCCTGCCCGCCCCGCTGCCACGCCTGCTCTGCCGGTTCCCCACTGGCCGGCTTCCAGCCGGGCGCGATGACAGCGCCGCCGGCCGCGAGCGCGGTCAGCGCGCTTGCTTCGTCTCCCGGCATGGTGGCCAGCAGCTCACCGGACAGCTTGACCACGCCTGGGCTGGCCAGCGCCGCGACCGAGAAGACCTGCAGCTGGTGGCGCCTGACCGCCTTGCGCAGGCGGAGGAAGATGATGGGCGACTCGTCTTCGGGCTCGAATCCGGCCAGCAGCACGGCGGGCGCCTGCTCCAGGTCGGCGTAGCTGACCTCGATGCCGCGGCCGGCTACGCAAGCCGCGAGGAACTGCTCCTCCTCGACCGAGTGCGGACGCGCGCGCATGTCCACGTCGTTGGTGTCCAGGGCGACCCTGGCGAACTTCGCGTACGCGTAAGCATCCTCGAGGGTCAGCCGCCCGCCGGTCAGCACGCCCACGCCCCGCGGTCCTGCCGGATCGGCGTCGCGGGCGCCGGCCAGCCCGGCGGCGGCCACACCCAGTGCGTGCGGCCAGGAGGTCGGGACGAGGACCCCGCGCTCGTCCCTGACCAGCGGGGTGGTCAGCCGGTCGGGCTGGGTCGCGTACGTGAAGGCCCAGCGGCCCTTGTCGCAGTTCCACTCCTCGTTGACGGCGGGCTCTTCACCCGCCAGGCGCCGCATCACCCGGCCGCGCCGGACGTCGGTCCGCTGCCGACACCCGGCGGCGCAGTGCTCGCACACGCTCGGCACCGACGTCAGGTCGAACGGCCGGGACCGGAACCGGTACGCGGCGCCGGTCAGCGCGCCCACCGGGCAGACCTGCACGGTGTTGCCGGAGAAATAGGAGTTGAACGGCTTGCCCTCGGCGGTCCCGATCATCTGCGCCGGGCCGCGCCCCAGGAAATCGATGAACGGATCCCCGGCGATCTCCTCCGAGGTCCTCGTGCACCGGGTGCACGAGATGCACCGCTCGCGGTCCAGCAGCACCTCGGTGGAGATGGCGACCGGCTTGTCGAAGGTCCGCTTGTCGTAGGTGAACCGGGTCTCGCCCTGGCCGTTGGACATGGCCTGGTTCTGCAGCGGGCACTCGCCGCCCTTGTCGCACATCGGGCAGTCGAGCGGGTGATTGATGAGGAGGAATTCCATCACGCCGCGCTGCGCCTTCTCCGCGACCGCAGAGGTGAGCTGGGTCCGCACCACCATGCCCTCCGAGCACGGGGTGATGCACGCCGCCGGCGGCTTGTTCTGGCCCTCCACCTCGACCAGGCACTGCCGGCAGGCGGCGATCGGGTCGAGCAGCGGATGATCGCAGAACCGCGGGATCGCGATGCCGAGCAGTTCGGCGGCCCGGATGATCAGCATGCCCTTCGGCACCACGATCTCGAACCCGTCGATGGTGACGGTGACCGTGTCCTGCGTGGTCTGCACGGTCATGTCGTGCTCCAGACCGTCGAGGCCGCCGGGTCGAAGGGGCAGCCGCCCTCCTTGTGGTGCTGCAGGAACTCGTCCCTGAAGTAGCGGACGGCGGAGGTGACTGGGGGGGTGGCGCTATCGCCGAGCGCGCAGAACGCGCGACCGGTGATGTTGTCGCAGATGTCCAGGAGCTTCTCGAGGTCTTCCTCGCTGCCCTGGCCGTGTTCCAGCTGCTCCAGGAGGCGGACCATCCAGAACGTGCCCTCCCGGCACGGCGTGCATTTCCCGCACGACTCGTGCTGGTAAAACTCGGTCCAGCGAAGCACCACGCCGACGACGCAGGTCGTCTCGTCGAAGATCTGCACGGACCTGGTGCCGAGCGCGGACCCGGCGGCGGCGACCGACTCGAAGTCCATCGGCACGTCCAGGTGCTGGTCGGTCAGTATCCCCGCCGACGAGCCGCCGGCCGTCCAGAACTTGAGGCGGTGGCCGCCCCGCATCCCGCCGGACAGGTCGAGCAGCTCGCGTAGCGTGGTGCCGAGCGGAGCCTCGTACGTGCCCGGCGTCGCCACGTGGCCGGACAGGTTGAAGATCCCGCACCCCTTGGACTTCTCGGTACCCATGCTGGCGAACCAGTCGCCCCCGTTCAGCAGGATCGACGGCACGCTGGCGATTGACTCCACGTTGTTCACGTTCGTCGGGAGCGCGTACACGCCGGCCACGGCCGGGAACGGCGGCTTGTAACGCGGCAGCCCGCGCTTGCCCTCCAGCGAGTCAAGCAGCGCGGTCTCCTCGCCGCAGATGTAGGCGCCCGCCCCGGCGTGGACGATGACGTCCAGGTCGAACCCGGAGCCGAGGATGTTCCGGCCGAGGAAGCCGGCCTCGTAGGCTTCCTGCACCGCGTGCCGGAGCCGACGGATGACGTGCAGCACCTCGCCCCGGACGTAGATGAACGCGTGGCTGGCCCCGATCGCGTACGAGGCGATGGCCGCCCCCTCGATGAGCGTGTGCGGGGTGGCCATCATGAGCGGGACGTCCTTGCAGGCGCCCGGCTCGGATTCGTCCGCGTTGACCACCAGGTAGTGCGGCTTGTTGTCGCCCCGCGGGAGGAAGCCCCACTTCACGCCGGTCGGGAAGCCTGCGCCGCCGCGGCCGCGCAGCCCGGAGCTCTTCACGGTCGCGACGACCTCGTCGGGCGCCATGCCGAGCGCCTTCGGCAACGCCTGCCAGCCGCCCGCCCGCCGGTACCCGTCGATGGTGAAGACGTCGGGCTGGTCCCAGTCCGCGGTCAGCACCGGGGTCAGGGTGTCGGTCACCGCGGCTCCTTTGCTTGGTCGCCCGCCGGGGCAGGCTCCGGCGCGGTCCAGCCGTGTTGCTTGGCGATCTTGAGGCCGAGCAGGTCGGCCGGTCCGGCCGCCGGGCCATCGGTGGCCTGGTCGTCGTTGAACCCGGCCAGGATCCGGGCCGCCTCGCGCCAGGTGACCAGCCGCCCCGGGCCCCGCGTCGGGGTCACCTGGTTCCCGGCGCGCAGGTCGTCGGCGAGCTTACGGGCCGAGGCCGGTGTCATGTTGTCGAAGAACTCCCAGTTCACCATCATGACCGGCGCGTATACGCAGGCGGCGTTGCACTCGATGTGCTCGAGGCTGACCTGGCCGTCCGGCGTGGGCTCGTCGTCTGCCACGCCGAGGTGCTCGCTAAGTTCGGCGAGTATCTGGTTGCCGCCCAGGACCGCGCACACCGCGTTGGTGCACACGCCGACGTGGTACTGGCCGACCGGGCGGCGCTTGTACATGGTGTAGAAGCTGACCACCCCGGTGACGTCGGTCTCGGTCAGCCCGAGCTTGTCGGCGCAGTACTCGATGCCGTCGGCGGAGACGTAGCCTTCCTCGGCTTGCACGAGATGGAGCAGCGGCAGCAGCGCCGACCTGGACCCCGGGTACTTGCCGATGATCTGCGCCGCGTCGGCGTCGAGCCGGGCGCGCACCTGGTCGCTGAACGGCATTACCGGTCCACGCCTCCCATCCCCACAAGGGCGGAGCGTCGATGCGGAAACGGACGTCGGCGTCTACGGCGAGAAGATCGATCGATCACCTGTCCACGCCTCCCATCACGGGGTCGATGCTCGCGATCGCGGGGATCAGGTCGGCCAGGAAGCCGCCTTCGCAGACCGCGGCGACCGACTGCAGGTGCGTGAACGACGGGTCGCGAAGATGCACCCGGTAAGGCCTGGTCCCGCCGTCGCTCACGACGTGCGCGCCCAGCTCACCACGGGGAGACTCGATAGCCGCGTACGCCTGTCCGGCCGGTACCCGGAACCCCTCGGTGATCAGCTTGAAGTGGTGGATGAGGGCCTCCATGGACTG
Source organism: uncultured Actinomycetes bacterium (assembly GCA_963789225.1). Classification (GTDB taxonomy): domain Bacteria; phylum Actinomycetota; class Actinomycetes; order Streptosporangiales; family Streptosporangiaceae; genus Palsa-504. Next base: position 176,702 of record CAWBKD010000022.1, on the reverse strand, counting down.
GCCCATGATGTGCGCGATGTGCTCGGGCGAGGGGCCGAGGCCGTCGGGGCCCAGCGACAGCTGGGCCGGCCAGCCGATCTTGGCATCGCGGATCATGACCGGATCGGTCGCCCGGTCGCCCGGGCCGCGGGCCGCGAGCCGGTCAACGCACTGCTTGATGATCTTCAGCGACTCGCTGATCTCGTCCATCCTGATCAGGTACCGGCCGTAGGCGTCGCACGTAGTGGTCACCGGCACGTCGAAGTCGTAGGTTTCGTAGCCACAGTACGGCTGGGACTTGCGCAGGTCCCAGGGCAGCCCGGTCGCCCTCAGCATGGGGCCGGTCACGCCGAGCGCCATGCAGCTCGCGAGGTCCAGGTAGGCGACGCTCTTGTTCCGGCCGATGAAGACCGGATTGGCGTCGATCAGCGTGCGCAGGTCGTGCACGAGTCCCGGCGCCATAGACAGGAACGCCGTGATCGCCTCGAGCCCGCCGAACGGCAGGTCCTGTGCCACTCCGCCGGGCCTGATGAAGGCGTGGTTCATCCGCAGGCCGGTGATCAGCTCCAACAGGTCGAGGGCGCGTTCCCGCAGGCGCGCGCCCTGCGTATAGATCGTGGTCGCCCCCAGTTCCAAGCCCATCGGGGCGATCCCGCCCAGGTGCGAGGTGATCCGGTTGAGCTCCAACATCAGGACCCTGATGATCTGGGCGCGCTCGGGTATCCGGTCCTCGATGCCTAGCAGGCGCTCCACCGCGAGGCAGTAGGCGGTCTCGTTGAAGATCGGCATCAGGTAGTCCGCCCTGGTGCAAAACGTGACGCCCTGCGTCCAGGTGCGGTACTCCATGTTCTTTTCGATGCCGGTGTGCAGGTAGCCGATGGCCGGCCGGATCTCTGCGACGGTCTCGCCCTCGAGGGTCAGGATCAGCCGGAGGACGCCGTGAGTGGACGGATGCTGCGGGCCCATGTTGACCACGATCCGCTCGCCGCTCTCGAAGTCCCCGGCCTCGTTCGCGGCGGCGATGATCTCGTCCCAGTCCTCGCCGGAGACCGTGTACACGCGACCCTCGGCGGCTTCGGCGTCGCTCGCCCCCGCCGCCGCGTGCGGCATGCTGCTCGTCATGAGTAGTGCCTCCGGTCCTCGGGCGGGGGGATCTTGGCGCCGCGGTACTCGACGGGGATGCCGCCGAGCGGGTAGTCCTTGCGCTGCGGGTGGCCCTTCCAGTCGTCCGGCATCTCGATCCTGGTCAGCGCGGGATGCCCGTCGAAGATGATGCCGAAGAAATCCCAGGTCTCCCGCTCGTGCCAGTTGCAGGTCGGGTACACGCTGACCAGCGACGGAACGTGCGGGTCCGCATCAGGCACGCTCACCTCCAGGCGCACCCGGCGGTTGTGCGTGATGGACAGCATGTGGTACACCGCGTGCAGTTCACGTCCGACCTCTTCCGGGTAGTGCACACCTGATACTCCGCTGCACAGCTCGAAGCGCAGGTCAGGGTCGTCGCGCAGCTTCGCCGCCACCTCGGGCAACCGCTCCCTGCGGACGTAGAAGGTCAGCTCGCCGCGGTCCGCGACCACGCGCTCGATGGCGTCGGAGAAGCCGAGCCCGCCGGCCTGCAGCGCGTCGCCGAGCGCATCGGCGACCTCGTCGAAATAGGAGCCGTACGGACGGGGGCTCTCGATCGGGCGCGCCCTGTGCACCCTGAGCAGCCCGTAACCTGAGGTGTCCGGGGTGTCCTGCACGCCGAACATGCCCATACGTTCGACCGGCGCGTTTAGCCGCGCCTGGCCGAGCCGGGCGGCCGGGTCGCCGTCTGCCTCGGCCGGCGCGACATCAGCCGACGGAGGCTTAGGGCCCTGCGGCGCCTCGGATCCGTGGGTTTCTTCGGCGCCCGCCTTCGGTGTCTCCTCAGGTCCGCTCACAGCGAGGATCCCTCGGGCGAAGCGATGTGCAGCGGCCGGATGGCGAGCCGCGCCTCCTCCAGCTCGGTGATCTGCCGCTCGCGGTCCACGCCGAGCTTCATGTTTATGATCTTGTCGTGCAGCTTGACGATCGAGTCGAGCAGCATCTCGGGACGTGGCGGGCAGCCGGGCAAGTAGATGTCCACCGGCACGATGTGGTCGACGCCCTGCACGATCGCGTAGTTGTTGAACATGCCGCCGCTGGAGGCGCACACGCCCATCGAGATGACCCACTTGGGGTCCGACATCTGGTCGTAGATCTGCCTGAGCACCGGCGCCATCTTCTGGCTGACCCGGCCGGCCACGATCATCAGGTCCGCCTGCCGCGGGGTGTTGGACGCACGTTCCATGCCGAACCTGGCCAGGTCGTGCTTTGGCCCGCCGGTCTGAAACAGCTCGATGGCGCAGCAGGCCAGGCCGAACGTGGCCGGCCATACCGACCGGGCCCGGGCCCAGCCGGCCAGCTTCTCCACCGAGGTCAGCAGCACGCCGCTCGGCAGCTTTTCTTCAATTCCCATGGCTAATCCCACTCCAGGCCGCCGCGGCGCCAGACGTACGCGTACGCGACGAGCACGGTGATGACGAAGGTCACCATCTCGACCAGGCCGAAGGCACCCAGCTTGTTGAAGGTGACCGCCCAGGGATACAGGAAAATGATCTCGATGTCGAACACGATGAACAACATCGCGGTCAGGTAGTACTTGACTGGGATCCTGCCCCCGCCCGGCGGGTGCGGCGTCGGCTCGATGCCGCACTCGTAGCTTTCCAGCTTGGCCCTGTTCCACCGCTTCGGCCCGGCCAGCACGCCCATGACCACGGAAAACGTGGCAAAGCCGACCGCGAGCACGGCGAGTACGAAGATCGGAACGTACAGCCTCATCGATCGTTCCTCCCTTCAGGGGCCGAATGCCAACCCCTTATCCTAGGGACACCCTGCATGACCACTCACTCTGGGTTAGGGGCGAGCCTGGACAGACCGTTGATCAGCCGGTCTGCCGCGTCTCCCCGCGGATCGGTCAGGTTGGCGAGCAGTTTGACCACAAACCGCATCAGGGCAGGCCGCGACATGCCGTGCTTGGTCGCGAAGCGCATGAGCCCGGGTCGGCCGATCGCCTTCACGAACACGCGGCCCAGCGCGTAGTAGCCGCCGTAGGTGTCCACCAGCGCCTGCGGGTAGCCGGCCAGCACCCGCTCGGTCTCCGCCCGCCGCGCCCGGGCCAGCGCCTGCGCGATGGTCCGGGCCAGGATCTCGCCCGACTCCATGGCGTAAGCGATCCCTTCGCCGTTGAAAGGGTTCACCATCCCGCCGGCGTCCCCGACGAGCAGCAGCCCGTTGAAGTAATGCGGGGTCCGGTTGAACCCCATGGGCAGCGCCGCGCCCCGGATCGGCTGGGTGCGGTTGGCCTCGGTGAAGCCCCATTCGGCCGGCATCCCCTTCAGCCACTTCCGCAGCATGGCGTGGTAGTCGGTGTGACCGAACGCGGCGCTGGTGTTCAGCAGGCCGAGGCCGACGTTGGACGTCCCGTCGCCCATGCCGAAGATCCAGCCGTACCCGGGCAGCAGCCGGTCGCCGTCCCACAGGTCAAGCCAGGACTCCAGGTAGTCGTCGTCGTGCCGCGGCGTCTGGTAGTAGGTGCGGACCGCCACGCCCAGCGGCCGGTCGTCGCGCTTGCGCAGTCCCATGGCCACCGACAGCCGCGACGAGTTGCCGTCCGCCGCGACCACGACCCTACCCGCGTAGGTGCGCTCGTCCTGCTCGCCGGCGGGTTTTCCGGTCACGCCCGTGATCCGGCCCGTGCGGTCGTCGAGGACGGGGCCGGTCACGGTGACGCCCTCGCTCAGCCGAGCGCCGGCCTGCTGGGCGCGGCGGGCCAGCATTTCGTCCAGGTCGGTCCGGGGCCGGACCAGGCCGTAGCCTGGGTAGCTGGACAGTTCCGGCCAGGGCAGTTCCAGCCGCTTGCCCGCGCCGATCACGCGCAGGCCCTTGTTCCGGATCCAGCCGTCCTGCTCGCCGACGCTGATCCCCATCCCGACCAGCGCCTTGACCCCGCGCGGCGTCAGGCCGTCGCCGCAGACCTTTTCCCTCGGGAACCTGGACTTCTCCAGGAGCAGCACGTCGAGCCCGGCCTGGGCCAGGTAAAAGGCGGTCGCCGAACCGGACGGGCCCGCGCCGACGACGATGACGTCCGCCTCGTCGGCTTGACGACGCGGGACGGCACCGCGCCCGTTGCTGGCGCGAGCAGGCGGGGGGCTGTGCTCGGTCACGTGGTTAGATCCCGGGAGTGTCTTGTGAACCGCTTCACAAAATGCTTTGCCTTCATTTTAGCCCTGCACGGGCGGGGCGTTCCGCCGGGTTATCGGCGGCGGGCGACGTGCACGGCGACCACGCCCAGGCTCAGGTCGCGCCAGCGCACCGCGGACCAGCCCGCCGCCTCGATGATGCCGGCCAGGTCGCGCTGAGCCGGCCAGTCCGCGATCGATTCGGCCAGGTACTCGTAGGCCTCGGGGTTGCGGGCCGTCCGCCGGGCGATCGCGGGTAGGACATGGATCAGGTAACGCCGGTAAAGCATATCGACCGGGGCAATCGTGATCGTGCTGAACTCGCACACGACCAGCCGCCCGCCGGGCCTGGTCACCCGGCGCATCTCGGCCAGGGCCGCGCCGGGGCTGGCCACGTTCCGCAGCCCGAACGAGATCGTCACCGCGTCGAACGAGGAGTCGCGGAACGGCAGGCGCAGCGCGTCCCCGGCCACGTAACCGAGGCGCCCGTGGTCTTCCCGCGGCCCGCTGCCCGGCCTGGACCGGCCGACGCGGAGCATGCCCAGGGAGAAATCGCAGGCCACGCAGTCGGCGCCGGTCGCGGTGAAGCTCAGTGCGGAGGTACCCGTGCCCGCGGCCAGGTCGAGCACGCGATCCCCCGGGCGCGCGCCGGTGATCCGCGCCACCGCGCGCCGCCACAGCCTGACCTGACCCGCGGACAGGATGTCGTTCAGCAGGTCATAGCGCCCCGCGATGGCGTCGAACATCGCCGCCACCTCGCCGGGTCGCTTGTCTAGATCGGCGCGGGCCATCCCACCACCCTACGGGCCTACAGCAGCCGGGGGCGCTCCCACGGCTCGCCGAGCACGTGCTGCGCGAGGAAGGCGAAGACGGTCTCGTACCAGATCCGCGCGTTACCGGGGGTCAGGATCCAGTGGTTCTCGTCGGGGAAGTACAAGAACTTGGCCTCCACGCCGTACCGGGACAGGTCCCACCACAGCCGCAGCGCCTCGCCGACGGGGACCCGGTAATCCTTGTCGCCGTGGATGACCAGCATCGGCGTCCGGATCTGCGCGATGTGCCGGTTCGGCGAGTTCGCCTCGTACATCTGCGGCTCGGTCAGCGGGTCGCCGAACTGCGGCCGCCAGAACATCGGCTGGTCCGTGGTGCCGAACATCTGGTCGAGCGCCCAGAGCCCGGCGTGACTCACGATCGCCCTGAACCGGTCGGTGTGACCCGCCATCCAGTTCGCCATGTACCCGCCGTAGGACCCGCCCATCATGGCCACCCGGCCCGCGTCGATGTCCGGGCGGGCCAGCGCGGCATCGGTCGCGGCCATGATGTCGGCGCACGGCCTGGCTCCCCAGTCGCGGTGACCGCGGGCGATGAACGCCTGGCCGTAGCCCGTGGACAGCGCCGGGTCCGGCAGCAGGACGGCGTAGCCGCGGGCCGCCATGAGCCACGGATTCCACCGCCAGGCCCAGGAGTTCCAGCTGCTCATCGGGCCGCCGTGCACCCAGAGCAGCAGCGGGGCCGGCTGGGCCGCCGACGCCGCTTGCGGCAGCACGAGCCAGGACCGGATCGGGTGGCCGTCATCGGCGGTCGCCTCGACCTCCTCCAGCCGTCCCGGCAGGGTGAGCGGGGTGCCCGGGCAGGGCAGGGCGACCGGTTCGGCCTCCGGCGCGAGCTGGTCCAGGTCGATCCGGACCGGGGTCGGCGGTGAGTCCACCGCGGCCCGCAGCGCGTACAGGTACCGGCCGTCCGGTGCGGGATTCAGGTCGCTGTACGCGCCGTCGTCGCGGGTCACGCGGGTGACTTGCCCGGTGGCCACGTCCACGCGGAACACCGGCCGCCGGCCGGTGTCGTCGGCCACGAAGTACACCGCCAGGGAATCGTGGGACCAGGCCGGCTCCACCGGCCACCGGTCCAGGCCGGGCAGCAGGTCGCGGCCGGACTCGCCGGCCGCCCCCGGGCCGTCGTTCTCGAGTACGACCAGCGTGACGTCGGTGGGCTCGGTCGCGGTCTGGTGCTGCTCCCGCGGGCAGACGATGAGCCGGCCGTCCGGCGAGACGCGCGGCCCCTCGAAGTTGTACTCGGGCACGCTGAGCAGCACCCGGCGCTTCCCGGTGGCCACGTCGATCGTCACGAGCTCGGCGTGCGACTGCCCGGCAGGATCCCAGTGCCACCAGCCGGTGATCACCGAGGCACCGTCGGGCGACAGCTCGAAGTGCTGCTCGTCCAGCGCCCGTCCCGGCTCGGGGGTCAGGTCACGCAGTCCGGTTCCCTCCGGTGCCCCAGATGCGGCCTCGCCGGCTTCGGCGAGGCGCTCGGGGTCGAGGGCGAACAGCCGGAGCTGGTCAGGCCCCAGGTCGTGATCCCAGAACCTGACGGGCGCCGACTCGTGCAGGATGGCGGTCACCCCGGCGTCGCCGCGCTCCTTGCGCAACTGCTCGTCTGTGCTGTCTCCCGGCGGACTACCCCCCGGGGACCCCCCGTCTGGGGGGACTGCCCGTCCCCCCAGACCGCCCTGGCCCGGGGACCCATGGACGGCAGCGGGGAGCACCGGGGACGACACCACGATGGTTCCGGTGTCCCTGGCCACCTCGGCGGCGGCCAGGCCGCCGGGGAGGGTAGCCACGATCCTGGCCTCGCCACCGCCCGGGGGAAGCAGCCACAGCGCGGCCACGTCGCCTGGCGTAGCGCCCGCGCGCGCCTTGTCCGCACCGGGATCCGGCCGCCGGGACGTGAAGATCAGCGCGCCGTCGGGCAGGAAACGCGGACTGGCCTCGCCTTCCGCGGACCGGGTCAGCCGCCGGGCCGGGCCGCCCTGCGGATCGATCCGCCAGATGCTGGTTAGGTACTTCTTCCCGTCGGCGCTCAGCGTCTGCACCGGAGCGGCGAGCCAGCTCCCGTCTGGCGACAGCCGAAGCCCCGCGACCCGCGGTATCGCCACGAAGTCCTTCAGGTCATCGAACGGGGTCTGTTTGCTCACGGGGCCTCCTCGGCAAGCTCGCGTCAGACCATACCCAGCCGGCCGGCTGGCTAGCTGGCCTCCGTAATCATGCCGGCGCCGACCGTGGCGTTGGTGCCCTCGTCGATCACGATCAGGCCGCCGGTGGCACGGTTCCTGGCGTAGGTGTCGCAGAAGATGGGCTGGGTGAGGCGCAGCCGGACCCGGCCTATCTCGTTCAGGCCGAGCTGGGCGGCGGACTCGTCGCGGTGCAGGGTGTTCACGTCGATCCGGTAGTGCAGGTCGGTCACGATGGCCTTGACCGTGCGCGAGGTCTGCTTGATGATCAGCCTGCTGCGCGGGGCCAGGACGGTCTCGGAGGACATCCAGCAGATCATCGCCTCGATGTCCTGGGCGACGTGGGGCCGGTTGTTAGGCCGGCAGATCATGTCGCCGCGGGAGATGTCCACGTCGTCGTCGAGGAGCAGCGTCACCGACATGGGCGGGAACGCCTCGGCCACGGCGGCCCCGGCCGACTCGATGCCGCGTATCCGCGTGGTGAAGCCGGAGGCCAGGTGCAGCACCTCGTCGCCCGGCTTGAGCACGCCGCCCGCGACCTGCCCGGCGTAGCCGCGGTAGTCGTGCAGCGCGGCGTCGGTGGCGGCGTGCGGCCGGATGACGTACTGCACGGGGAACCGGACGTCGATCAGGTTGCGGTCCGACGCGATGTGCACGTGCTCCAGGTGGTGCAGCAGCGACGGACCGTCGTACCAGGCCATGTTGGCGGACCGGTCGACCACGTTGTCTCCGTGCAGCGCGGAGATCGGCACGAAGGTCAGGTCGCCGATATCCAGCCGGGCCGCGAACGCCGAGAACTCTGCGCAGATCCGCTCGAAGACCTCGGCGCTGTAGTCGACGAGGTCCATCTTGTTCACGGCGAGCACCATGTGCGGAACCCGCAGCAGGGTGGTCAGGAACGCGTGCCGCCGTGACTGCTCGGTAAGCCCGTTGCGGGCGTCCACCAGGACGACCGCGAGATCGGCCGTGGACGCTCCGGTCACCATGTTGCGCGTGTACTGGATGTGCCCGGGTGTGTCCGCGATGATGAACTTCCTGCGCGGGGTCGCGAAGTACCGGTAGGCGACGTCGATCGTGATGCCCTGTTCCCGCTCGGCCCGCAGCCCGTCGGTGAGCAGGGCCAGGTTGGTGTAGTCCTCGCCCCGGTCCCTGCTGGTCCGCTCGACCGCTTCGAGCTGGTCGGCGAAGATCGACTTGGTGTCGTAGAGCAGCCGCCCGATCAGCGTCGACTTGCCGTCATCGACCGACCCGGCGGTGGCGAAGCGCAGGATATCCATGCGGGGGGTTCCGGGGGGTCGCCCCCCCGGGCTAGCAGCAGTCATCAGAAGTACCCCTCGCGCTTGCGGTCTTCCATGGCCGCCTCGCTGGCCCGGTCGTCGGCCCTGGTCTGGCCGCGCTCGGTGATCCGGGTCGCCGCCACCTCCGTGATCACCTCGGGCACCGTCACGGCCGAGGAGGAGACGGCGCCGGTGCAGGTCATGTCGCCTACCGTCCGGTACCTGACGGTAGCGGTGAACAGCGCCTCATCATCGCCCCTGGTCACGTAGGGACTATCGGCCAGGAGCAGGCCGTCCCGTTCGAACACCTGCCGTTCGTGCGCGAAGTAGATGGACGGCAGCTCCAGGTCTTCCCGCTCCACGTAGGTCCAGATGTCGAGTTCGGTCCAGTTGGACAGCGGGAACACGCGGATGTGCTCGCCGCGCCGCAGCCGGGTGTTGTACACGTTCCACAGTTCCGGCCGCTGGTTCTTCGGATCCCACTGGCCGAACTCGTCACGGAAGGAGAACACCCGCTCCTTCGCCCTGGCCTTCTCCTCGTCCCGCCGGGCGCCGCCGAACAGCGCGTCGAACCGGTGTTCCTCGATGGCGTCCAGCAGGGTCACGGTCTGCAGCCGGTTCCGGCTCGCGTGCCGACCGGTCTCCTCGGTCACCCGGCCCGCGTCGATGGATTCCTGCACCGAGGCCACCACCAGCCGCACGCCAAGCTCGGTCACCCGCCGGTCGCGGAACTCGAGCACCTCGGGGAAGTTATGCCCGGTGTCGACGTGCATGACGGGGAACGGGATGCGCGCCGGCCAGAAGGCCTTCGCCGCTAGCTCCAGCATCACGATCGAGTCCTTGCCGCCGGAGAACAGCAGCGCCGGCCGCTCGAACTCGGCGGCGACCTCCCGCATCACGTGGATGGCCTCGGCCTCGAGCACGTCGAGCTGGGACAGCTGGTAATCAGGGCGCATTCGTGACTTCCCGGATCGCTTGCAGGAGCGCGCCCGCGAGCGCGGGCCGACAGACCAGGATATCCGGCATCCTCAGGACGGCCTGGTTGTAGGCGAGCGGGGACCCGTCGATGCGCGAGGCGTGGAAGCCGGCCGCCCGCGCCACGGCCACGGGCGCCGCGGTGTCCCATTCGTAGAAGCCCCCGGCGTGGACGTACGCGTCCGCATCTCCGTAGACCACAGCAGCCACTTTAGCCCCGGCCGATCCCAGGGGAACCAGTTTAGCACCAATAAGATTGGAAATACCATAAACGAGCCGCGGCGCGCGGCTCCGGCTGACCACGATCCGCACCGGGCCGGTTCCCTCACCTCCGGCCGGCGGTCCGGCGGGGGCGGCCGTGGACAGGACCTTGGCCTGGGCCGGGAGGGCCACCGCACCTGCGGTCAGCCCGGGCGTGGCCGCCTCCCAGAGGGCCACGTGCACGGCCCAGTCGGTGCGGCCCGGCTCGCCGAATTCGCTGGTGCCGTCCAGCGGGTCGACGATCCAGACCCGGTTCGCGGTCAGCCGCGCCGGGTCGTCGGCCCCCTCCTCGGAGAGGACCACGTCGCCTGGGCGGCGGGCCGCGAGCTCGGTGGTCAGGAACTCGTGCGACAGCCGGTCGCCCGCCTTGCGCAGCAGGTCCGGCTCACCGCCCCGCGCGCGCAGCTCAAGCAGCCGCCGACCCGCCTCAACAGCGAGCTCGCGGGCCAGGCTGTGGTCCCTCGCCCTCACCCTTGGTCCTCGGAAACGTCGGTGTGGTAGATGTTCTGCGCTACGGCCAGGCCCTTGGTGACCAGGGCTTCCGCGGCGTCGGCGGCGCGGTCGAGGAGATACGGCAGTTCCTTCTGTTCCGCGGTGGTGAAGTCACGCAGCACGAAAACGGCGGGATCCATCCGGCCCGGCGGCCGGCCGATCCCGAACCTGACCCGGTAATAATCGCGCGTCCCGAGCGCCTGCGTAATGGAGCGCAGCCCGTTGTGGCCGTTGTCGCCGCCGCCGAACTTCAGCCGCGGTACCCCGAACGGCAGGTCGAGCTCGTCGTGGACGATCACGAGCCGTTCGGGCGGGAGCTTATAGAACGCGGCCAGCGCCGAGACCGGCCTGCCGGACAGGTTCATGTAGGTCCGGGGCCAGGCCACGGTGACCGGGTCCTCACCCAGCCTGACCTCGGCGATGTCGTTGCCCGACCGGTGGGCCTTAAAGCGCGTCCCCGGCCCGCCGACTCGCTCGGCGAGCAGCGCCGTCACCATGTGGCCGACGTTGTGCCTGTTGCCCGCGTACTCCGGTCCCGGGTTGCCGAGGCCGACGATCAGCCAGCGTTCCCCGGTCAGCCGGCCTGCTCCCCTTCGCCGCGCGCCGCCGCCACGGCCTCAGGCACCTCGGGCGCCTCGGCCTGGGGCTCAGGCTCGGCGGCCGTTTGCGCGGCCACGTGCAGGACCAGCAGCTCGGGGTCGGCCTGCAGGCTGACTCCGCGCGGCAGCGCCAGGTCGCCGGCGTGCACCATCGACCCGATCTCCATGCCCTCCACGTCGATGTCGATGCCCCGCGGGATGTTAGTCGCCTCGGCTTCCACCGAGATCTGCACGAGCTGCTGCTCGAGCATGCCGTCGGGAGCGATGTTCCCGGTCACCCGGATGGGGACCTCAACGGTGACCTTCTCGCCCCGCCGGACCAGGATCAGGTCGACGTGCTCGATGACACCCTTGATCGGATTGCGCTGCACGGCCTTCGGCAGGGCGATCTCGTTGCCGTGCTTGAGGCCCTCCAGGCGCAGCAGCACGTTCGGGGTCTTCAGCGCCAGCATCAGATCGTGGCCGGGCAGGCTCAGGTGGCGGGTCTCCGTGCCGTGTCCGTACAGCACGGCGGGCACCCGGCCCTCGCGGCGGAACCGGCGGGCGGCGCCCTTGCCGAACTCATCACGAGTCTCGGCGGCGATGCGGACCTCGGGCACGGTCGATTCTCCTGTCTATCGCGTAATGCGAGTTCGAAGTGTAGCCGACAAAGGCGCCAGATGCGGATGGCCGACTCGGCAACCGCGGTCACCGAGCCGGCCATGCCGACCACGTCTTATTACTGTCTTAGCGCTAGAACCCCTGATCGTGCCGCGCCTCACGGGCTCGGCATGTCCTCGGGCTCGTCGTCCTCGTCGTCGTCGTCCTCGCCGTCGTCCTCGTCGTCCTCGTCCTCGTCGTCCTCGTCGTCGTCGTCCTCGCCGTTGATCTCTTCGACCTCTACGACCTCGACCTCATCGTCGTCGTCGTCCTCGTCGTCCTCGGCATCGGTCTCGCTCGCGATGAGCTTCCACAGCTCCTCGAGCTCATCGATGCCGACCAGCTCCTCGGCGACGGCTGAATGTGCCATGTTGGTCCTCTCACTTACCTGGCCCCCGGAGCCAGAAGGATAGAAAAGCGCGGGGCAGACGCGCAGCATCGTATCGGGCGGGGCGGCCGCCCTGAGGGCGTCTCAAGAAATGCCGGATGTCACATGTTGGCGCGTATCTCCGCCGCCTGAGCGCTGTCGCCGAGGTCGTCGAAGATTGCCACTGCCCGAGCCCGCGATTCCCTCGCCTCGGCGACCAGGCCACCCCGGTCTTGGACCCGGCCGAGGGATCTCAGCGTGACCGCCTGCCGGTACCGGTTGCCCGCGACCTGGTGACTGGCCAGCGCCTGCTCCAGGCAGTCAAGCGCCTCTGCGTCGCGGGCGAGGGACGCATAACACTGGCCGAGCCAGTACAGGGCGTAGCCGGTCCCGTCCGCGTGGTCGATCTCGGCGAAGGTGCGCCGGGCCTGCTGCAGGTAGTCGATCGCCTCGTCGGCGCGATCCAGGCCGAACAGCACGTCGCCCAGGTTGACCAGGTCCACGCCTTCGCCGAGCCGGTAACCCACCTCCCGGTTCAGGTCGAGGGCGCGGAGCAGCAGCTCGAGAGCCTGCTCTTTCCTGTTCAGCGCCCGGTACGCGTCGGCCAGGTTGTTCGCCGCCTGCGCCTCGCCTATCCGGTCGCCGATCTCGCGCCGGATCGACAGCGCCTGCTCCAGGCAGCCGATGCTGTCGCTATCTCCGGTAATCCCGAGGGCGTAGCCCAGGTTGTTCAGCACCCACGCCTCGCCCTGGCGGTTGCCGGACCGCCGGGCGCTGTCCAGCGCGATGCGGTGCGTGCTGATGCAGTCCACCCAGTTGTTCCGGCTCTGGAAGACGACAAACAGCGGAGCCGGCAGACGCCAGGCGACTTCATGCATACCGAACGACGATGCCTGACGGGTCGCGGCGACCAGGTTGACGCGCTCGCTGTCGTACCAGGACAGGGCATCGCCGACCGTGGCGAAGGTCAGCGGCGCAGGATCGGCGCCGACCCGTTTCGCCGGCTCGAGCGGCACGTTATAGCGGTGGGGTGCCACCGCGGTGGCAGCCGCGTCCGACGTGCGCATGTACCAGCGGAGCAACCGCCCGATCGCGGCATCGCGATCGGGCTCGGACTCCTCAGCCATCGCTCGTTCGGATGCATAGACACGAAGCAGATCGTGGAACTTGTACCTGTCCGGGGACGTGGACTCGAGCAGGCGCGCGTCCACCAGGGCCTCAAGCGCGGCTATGGCCAGGTCCTCGGCGGTGCCGAACAGCGCCGCGGCCGCCGCGGCCGAGACGGAGGGCCCGGGCCACAGGCCGAGCAGGCGGAACGCGTCGGCCGGGGCGATGCCGTCCGGCTGGGCGCTGGCGGGCAGGGTGGCGAAGCTGACCTGGAAGCTGGCGCGGACGGCCAGGTCGCCCACGCTCAGCTCGTCGAGCCGCCGGTGCTCGTGGCGGAGGCGGTCGGCCATCGTCGCGATCGTCCACCCGCTCCGCGTGGCCAGCCGCGCCGCGCAGATCCTGATGGCCAGCGGCAGGCCGGCGCAGGCCAGCAGGACCTCGGCGGTGGCCTCGGGTTCGGCGGCCGCGCGGTCGTGGCCGACCACCCTGCTGAACAGCGTCAGCGCCTCTTCGTCGCCGAGCACGTTCAGGTCGACCAGTTGCGTGCTGGCCAGGTCGGGCATCCGGCTGCGCGTCGTGACCAGCACCGAACAGGACGCGGTCCCGGGCAGCAGCAGCCTGACCTGGGCGGCATCACGCGCGTTGTCGAGCACGATGAGCACCCGGCGGCCGGCCAGGACGGTCCGGTACCTGGCCGCGCGTTCGGCCTCATCGACCGGTATGTCCCGGCCGTCCACGCCGAGATCGCGGAGGAACCTGGCGAGCACGTCCCCGACCCCGAGCGGATGCGGCGTGGCCCCCAGCAGGTCGACGTACAGCTGGCCGTCGGGGAAGCTGCCGCGTACCCGGTGCGCCGCGTGCACGGCCAGGGACGTCTTGCCCAGCCCGCCGGAGCCTGCGACCAGGGCGATACGGACCGCTCCGCCCTCGCCGTGCGCGTCCGCGCTCGACAGCAGGTCGCATAGGTGCCTTACCTGGTCCTCGCGGCCGGTGAAGTCGGCGACGTCCGCGGGCAGCTGGGCCGGAGCCAGTACCGATCGCGGGGCCCTGGCTTCCGCGCTATCGGGGGGCAGCGCCGGTGACCCGGGCCGGCCGTAACGGTGCCGGCCGAGATGCTGCCCGGCGCCTCCCCGCTTTCCTTGGCGAGCATCTCGTCCTGCGCGAGCATGTCGGCGTAGAGGTGGCGTAGCTCGGCCCCTGGGTCGACGCCGAGCTCGCCGGCGATGGCGGTCCGCGCCTGCCCGTACGCGTCGAGCGCCTCCGCGTGGCGGCCCGCGACGTCCAGGGCCCGCATCAGCAGGACCCACAGGTTTTCCCTGAGCGGATGGTCGGCCAGGAGCCTGCGCAGCTCGGGTACGACCTGGGCGGCCCCGCCGGACGCGAGTTCCGCGGTGATCCGTAGCTCGGCGGCGTCCAGTCGGAGTTCGGCCAGCCGCTGGGTCTCGATCTCGACGAGCGGCGTCGGCGGGACGTCGGCCAGCGGGCTGCCCCGCCACAGCGCGAGCGCCTCGGCGAGCAGGCTGGCCGCGCCCTGCGCATCTCCGGCCGCGAGCGCGCGCCGGCCGTCATGGACCAGGGCACCGAAGACCTGGACGTCGCTGTCCGCCTCGCCCAGGCGGAGCTGGTAGCCGGAGGCGCGGGTCCGCAGGAGGCTGCCGTCCGTGTCGCCCATGAGCCGACGCAGCCGGAGCACGTAGATGCTGACCAGGTTGGCCGCCGTATCCGGCACCGCGTCCTGCCACAACTCGTTGATCAGCACGTCGACGGGAACGACCTGCCCGGCCCTGATCAGCAGGACGGCCAGCAGGGAGCGCCACTTCGAGGCCCGGATCTCCTGCCAGTCTTCGCCAGCCAGGACCTCAAGCGGCCCCAGCAGCCGGAACCTCATCATTACCCGGTATCACTCGCCTCCGGCTAGCAGGGCTTCGCTTAATCATCGCTCAACCGGGACGTAAGCGCCCGGCCCGAGCATGACCTTATCGCCTCGGCGACGAGACCTTCTGGCGTAATAAGCCGCGCCGGACGGCCACGGGGACGCCGCCCGACGTGCGCCAGGAGCGCCCGCTCGCCTAGCGGGGTGGGCGGCGGGAAGCGGTCCTGGCCCTGGCTGGGGAGGGGAGGGACCGGCCGCATGGGCCAGGACCGCCCGCGGCCGCTGGCATGGCCGTCGTCCCCGCGCCTCTGGCGGGGGCGGGGACGACGGTCACCGCGGCGCGTTCATCTCGTGCTACCGGCCGTCCCTGCGTTCAGGTCTGGCCGTCGAACAGGCTAGTCACAGAACCGTCGCTGAACACCTCGTTGATCGCCTGGGCGAGCAGCGGCGCGATGGACAGCACGGTCAGCTTGTCGAACCGCTTTTCCTGCGGGACGGGCAGCGTGTTCGTGATGATGATCTCGCTGATCCTGGAGTTCTTCAGCACGTCCACGGCGGCACCGGACAGCACCCCGTGCGTGGCGGTCGCGATGACCTGGGAGGCGCCCTGCTCGAACAGGGCCTCCGAGGCCTTGGCGATCGTCGCCCCGGTGTCGATCATGTCATCCACCAGGATGCACGTGCGCCCCTTGACCTGGCCGACCACCTCGAACATCCGGACCTGGTTCGCCACGTCCGGGTCGCGCCGCTTATGGATGATGGCCAGCGGGCAGCCGAGCCGGTCGGTCCACCGCTCGCAGACCCGCACCCGCCCGGCGTCGGGGGCCACCACGGTGACCTGGCTGACGTCCAGCTTCCGCTCGATGTAGCTGGCCAGGATGGACAGCGCGAACAGGTGGTCGACGGGTCCGTCGAAAAAGCCCTGGATCTGGGCGGTGTGCAGGTCAACCGCCATCAGCCGGTCGGCGCCTGCCGTCTCGAACAGGTCGGCCATGAGCCGGGCCGAGATCGGCTCGCGGCCGCGGTTCTTCTTGTCCTGCCGCGCGTAGCCGAAGAACGGCGCCACCACCGTGATGGTCCTGGCCGAGGCCCGCTTGAGGGCGTCGACCATGATCAGCTGCTCCATGATCTGTTGGTTGATGGGCGAGGTGTGGCTCTGCAGCGCGAACACGTCGCAGCCGCGGACCGAAGCGAGGAACCGGACGAAGATCTCGCCGTTGGCGAAGTCGAAGAGCCGGGACGGCGTCGGGGTGGTCCCCAGGCACGCGGCCACCTCGTCGGCCAGTTCTGGGAAGGCCCGGCCGGAGACGATCATCAGCTTCTTCGCGCCTGGCAACATGTCGTTCACGTGCCCTGTGCTCCCTTGCCCTCATCCCGCGGGGAGCCCGCGGCGCGGCGGGCGCTCGCGGCGGACGCCGAGTCCGGGCGCTGCCGCTCCACCCACCCTTCTGCGTTGTGCTGCCTGCCCCGGGCGATGCCGAGGGCGCCCGGGGGAACGTCCCCGGTGATCACCGAGCCGGCCGCGGTGTAGGCACCGTCCCCGACGGTCACCGGGGCGACCAGGACGGTATCGCTGCCGGTGAACGCGTGCGCGCCAACCCGCGAGTGGTGCTTGGCGGCGCCGTCGTAGTTGGCGAAGATCGTGGCGGCGCCGATGTTGGCGTGCTCCCCGATTTCCGCGTCCCCGACGTAGGACAGGTGCGGGACCTTCGCCCCCGCGCCGACCACGGAGTTTTTCAGCTCGACGTGGCAGCCGATGTGCGCGCCCGGGCCGATCCGGGTCCCCGGCCGCAGGTAGGCGTAGGGTCCCACGGTGGCGCCCGGCCCGATCTCGGCCCGCACGCACACCGCGTGGCTCACCGCGGCGTCATCCGCCACCGTGGTGTCGCGGAGCCGGCAGGCGGGGCCGATCTTCGCGCCCTCGCCGATGACCGTGCGGCCCTCGAGTTGCGTGCCCGGCCAGATCTCGGTGTCCTGGCCGATCGTCACGTCCGCGTCGATCCACGTGCTGGCCGGGTCCACGATGGTCACGCCGGCCAGCATCCACTGCTCGAGCAGCCGGTCGTTATAGGCGCGGCGCGCGGCCGCGAGCTGGACCCGGTCGTTCACGCCCTGGATCTCGGCCGGATCGTCGGCCAGGACCGCACCCGCCCGGTGGCCGTCGCCGCGCATGATCGCGACCACGTCGGTGAGGTACTCCTGGCCCTGGGCGTTGCCGGTTGAGACCCGCTTGATCGCGTCGGCCAGCAGCGCCCCGTCAAAGGCGTAGCAGCCGGAGTTGATCTCATCGATCGCCCGCTGCGCCGGGGTCGCATCGGCGTCCTCGACGATCTCGGCCAGCGAGCCGCTCCCGTCCCTGACGATCCGCCCGTACCCGGACGGGTCGCCGAACCTCGCAGTGAGCACGGTCACGGCGTTTCCCGCCGTCGCGTGCTCCCGGACGAGTGCGGCGAGGGTCCTGGCCCGGAGCAAGGGCATGTCTGCGTAGGTCACGACCACGATGCCCGGCATGATGCCGAGCGCCTCCGTCACCATGCGCACCGCGTGACCGGTGCCGAGGAGCCGCTCCTGCACCACGACGCTGATGCCCGGCGCGAGCCCCTCGGCGTCGGCGATGACCTGATCCCGGCCGTGCCCGGCCACGAGGACCAGGCGCTGCGGATCAAGCTCGGCGGCCGCCGCGAGCGCGTGCCCGAGCATGCTGCGCCCGCACAGGGGATGCAGCACTTTGGGTATCCGCGATTTCATCCTGGTGCCCTCGCCTGCGGCGAGGACAATGACTGCGACCGGGCGAGGTTCGCTCACGCGGCAAATCTCCTCGGGTAGCGCTGACATCTGCGGTCCGGGGCCTTCAGGGATATCGCCCACATTCAAGATCGGGGACGGGACGGCGAATGTTAACCCACCCCTCACTCGCAGGATACCGTCCGGTTGCCATGATCGGCGGACCGGTTTGCCACAGCCGGACGACTCCACCACCCGAGCCCGCCTCCTAGCCTAGGGGCAGCCGACGCCCGGAGGGGTCAGGCCGGTTTCTTTCCTCCCGACTCGGTGACCGGAGCGGACTGCCCGTTGGCCCGCGCCGTCCCGCCATTAGCCCCGTCGGCCGCCAGGTCGGGCAACGCTATCTCGGCCGCCTCCTCTGCCACCGGAGCCAACCCGGCGCCGCCCGACAAGACGACCTCGGCGGCCGGGCGCGGGCCGGTGAGCAGCGAGGCGACCGCGGCCAGTACGTTCGCCGCGATCGCGAACGCGAAGGCCACCCCGAGGCCGTCGTGGAACGGGTTGGTGATGAGGTGCGGGAAGAACTGGCGCCCGGTGACGTAGGCGGCGTGCGCGGCGGGCAGGTGCGCGAGCAGCGGGCCGAGCAGCTGCTTGACCGGGTTGTAGCCGAGGAACGCCGCGAACAGGACGCCGATCGGCGGCAGGTGGCTGAGCGTATGGGCGGCCGCCGCCGGGATGCCCTGCGCGATCAGGCCGCCGGACAAGGTGGACGGCAGCGAACTGGACAGCCCGGCCACCATGAGCGAGAAGAAGATCCCGATGGACAGCACGAAGGCGGTGTTCATGAAGGTCGCGATCATGCCGGCCGCCGCGCCGCGCTGGTGCGCGGGGACGGCGTTCATCATCTCGGCGCGGTTCGGGGCGACAAACACGCCGGAGCCGAAGCCGTTGAGCACGATGATCAACGCGAACGCCCAGTAGGGGAAGTTCACGGGGAGGAAAAGCAGCAAGAGGAAGCTCAGCCCGGTCAGCAGCGCGCCGCCCGTGGTGAACGCCTTGGCCCCGTACCGGTCGGAGAGCACGCCGGACAGCGGCGCGGAGACCAGGAACCCGCCCGTCAGCGGGACCAGGTAGATGCCTGCCCAGAGCGGGGTCTGGCTGAAGCTGTACCCGTGCAGCGGCAGCCAGATGCCCTGCAGCCAGATGATCAGCATGAACTGCATGCCGCCGCGTCCCAGCGCCATGAGCAGGCTCGCGATGTTGCCCGCGGCGAAGGCCCGGATCTTGAACAGGGACAGCCGGAACAGCGGCTCGGGGACCTTCGTCTCCACGTAGCCGAACACGATCAGGGCCGCCACCCCGCCGAACATCGCGCCGAGCACCCACGGGTTGGTCCAGCCCATCGGGTGCCCGCCGTAGGGCAGCAGGCCGTAGGTGATGCCGACCAGGATCGCGATCAGCCCGGCGCCGAACAAGATGTTGCCCCACCAGTCGATCCGCGCCGGGCGGCGCGTGCCGATGTCCTTCAGCATGAAGTACGCCCACACGGTGGCGAACGCCCCGATCGGCGCGGAGGGCAGGAACACGTAGTGCCAGTTGATCGGGCCGAGCACGCCGCCGAGAATCAGCCCGATGAACGAGCCTCCGATGGCCGCGATCGAGTTCATGCCCAGCGCGGTGCCGCGCTGATTGGTCGGGAAGGCATCGGTGAGGATCGCGGTGGAGTTGGCGAACAGGAACGCGCCGCCGATGCCCTGCACGATCCGCCAGAGGATGAGCCACAGGGCGCCGGCGGTGCCGTGCATCCAGGTAACGGCCAGGAAGATCGAGGCCACGGTGAAGATCGCGAACCCCATGTTGTACATCCGCACCCGGCCGAACATGTCACCCAGGCGGCCGAACGACACCACCAGCACCGCGGACACCACGAGGAATCCCATGAACATCCACAGCAGGTAGCTGGTGTTACTCGGGCTCAGCGGGTTCAGCCCGATGCCCCGGAAGATGTCCGGCAGCGCGATCAGCACGATGGACTGGTTGATGGTGACCATCAGCACGCCCAGCGTGGTGTTGGACAGCGCGATCCACTTGTAGTGCGGCCCCACCGCCACGCCGCCGGCGTTGCCCGCCGGTGCGCCCGTCACGCCGGAGTTGGCCGTCATAGCCGGTACGCCCCCAAGGAAGAGTCAGGATCAGCAGATAAGTTGCTTCGCATCAACTAAGTAAATTATAAACCCCGATTCCTCGGTACGGCCGGCGGAGCCCGCTCATCCGCTGCCGCTGCGACTCGAGGGTCGGCAGTGGCAGTTTACGAACTTGCTGGCCGACGGTCTACGGACCGCTCGCACCGCGCCTTCCGGGGTCGTCGCGGCTGCGCCGAGGCGGCGCGGACCGGGCCGACTGCCTATGGGTGCCGCTTACTACTGAGAAGAATATGTACGGTGCCGCACCCATATGAGTAGGTCGGCCGCACGTCTGTGGCGCGGCGGACAGGCGGGGCCGTGGTGCACAGCGTGCCGTGTACCTGCGCTCCCGACCCGGCGGCGATCCTGACGTGGCTAGGTTCGACCGCCCGGCGCCAGCGGCGTTAACGCTGTGGCGCGCGCAGTGCGCTCCCCGCTCTGCCGATGGCACTCGATCCGGCCTGGCCGGTATCGTGGTTACGGGTCGCGGCGCTACGAGGCTCTACGACGCCTGCGAACCTATCCGGCGTAGCGTAATTGGCAGCGCACCGGCCTTTGGAGCCGGGTTTGTCCTGGTTCGAGTCCAGGCGCCGGAACTATCCCATTTGTCTGATTTATTGGCCCATTCGTTGCCTCGCGGGCCGACCGGAGCCGGATCTGGCCTTGCGCTGACACGACATCACGCTATGTCACCCCCTCCGGATGATCGCCGATTCGCGCATGGCAACGCCTCACCGGGTAGAGGGAGCAACTCATCGGCGCGGCGTGACGAGAGCGATACTAGCCGCTAGTTGTCTCGCATATTGAGACGCCAGGAGTGGGCTGCACACGAAATTCATGCGTCTATTTGCAGAAATTCACCTGGGAAGTGTTGCCTAACCTACGGTTTCGTAGGCTACGGTTACGTAAGCGTACAAGCGCTCCGGCCCGTTATGCCCGAACCCAGGGGAGCACGATGACCACTTCTACCGACACAGTCAACGTGACGACCGAGCCGCGCGCGGCCAGGCCGGACTTCGAGGACGAGCCGAGCTCGACGTTCCAGCGCTTCCTGGTCGGCCTGTTCGTCGCCGTCCCGGCGGTGGCCCTGGCGGCCGCCATCCCGCTGCTGTGGGGCCGGGGCCTGGGCTGGCACGACGTCGTCATCGCGCTGGTCTTCTACTGGGTCTCGGGACTCGGCATCACGGTCGGCTACCACAGGTACTTCACCCACGGATCGTTCAAGGCGACGACGGGGCTGCGGGTGGCGCTGGCCATCGCGGGCAGCCTGGCCATCGAGGGACCGGTCATCACCTGGGTGTCCGACCACCGCCGGCACCACAAGTACAGCGACAGGGAAGGCGACCCGCACTCGCCCTGGCGGTACGGGGACGACTGGAAGGCGCTGTCGAAGGGCCTGCTGTACGCGCACATCGGCTGGCTCTTCGACCCGAACAAGACCTCGCAGGAGAAGTTCTCTCCCGACCTGCTCGCCGACTCGCGGATCCGCCGGGTCGACCGCTGGTTCCCCGGGCTCGTCGCGGTCACGCTGCTGCTCCCCGCGCTGATCGGCGGGCTGTGGGGGATGTCCTGGCAGGGCGCGCTGACCGCCTTCTTCTGGGCCAGCCTGGTCCGCATCGCGCTGCTGCACCACGTCACCTGGTCGATCAACTCCATCTGCCACACGTTCGGCAACACGGAATTCGAGGTGCGGGACAAGTCGCGCAACGTCTCGTGGCTGGCCATCGCGTCGTTCGGCGAATCCTGGCACAACCTGCACCACGCCGACCCGACGTGCGCGCGGCACGGGGCGCTGAAGGGCCAGCTGGACCCGAGCGCGCGCGTCATCTGGGCGCTGGAGAAGGTGGGCTGGGCCTACGACGTGCGCTGGCCGGATGAGGAGCGGCTGACGGCCAAGCGCCCCGCCACCGCGACGAGGAAGCTCGGCTCGATGACCCGGCGTAGCCTCGCGGCCGGGAATGCGGGGGCCGACCCCGCCAGGACACGCCGCCGAGTTCGTGGCGCGGTGTCCGTGTAGTCGCGATGATGAACACGTGACTGCCCCCGCCCAAAGATCCGGCCGCCAGCGGATGACAGGGCAGGAACGGCGGCAGCAGCTTCTGGACATCGGGCGCCGTCTATTCGCCGAGCGCGGGTTCGACGGAACCTCGATCGAGGAGGTCGCCGCCCAGGCCGGCGTGTCCAAGCCGGTGGTCTACGAGCATTTCGGCGGCAAGGAAGGGCTCTACGCGGTCGTGGTCGACCGGGAAGTGGAGCGCCTGCTGACCATGGCGACGGCGCTCCTGGGCGGCGACCACACCAGGGACAAGTTCGAGGCCGCGACGGTGGGCCTGCTCAGGTACATCGAAGACAACGCCGACGGCTTCCGGATCCTGGTCAGGGACTCCAACCCCGGTTCGAGCACCGGAACCTACGGCACGCTGCTGAGCGACATCGCCGGCCAGGTGGAGTACATCCTGGCCGACTTCCTGGCCTCGCGCGGGCACGACCCCAAGCTCGCCCCGCTGTACGCTCAGATGCTCGTCGGCATGGTCGCGTTCACCGGGCAGTGGTGGCTGGACGCGCGCAAGCCGAAGCTGGAAGAGGTCGCCGCCAACCTGATCGACCTGGCCTGGAACGGCCTGTCCCACCTAGACGCGAACGGCGGGGACGCGCGCAGGCGGTAGGGCCGGGCCGGCGCCCGGGGCCAGCGTGACCGTGCCCGCGCCGCCGGGCGCGGACGGCAGGCCCGCGGCCGTCCACGCCGTGAACCCGCCGATCAGGTCGGTGGCGCGGTACAGGCCCAGGTCAAGCAGGGCCGCGGCGGCCAGGCTGGAGGTATAGGCGTCCTGGCAGAAGATGATGATCCGGTGGTCGTAGCCGGTGACCCACGGCAGCCGGGCCTCACAGCACGGGTCGAGACGCCACTCCAGGTGGTTGCGCTCCACGATGACCGAGCCCGGTATCTCTCCGTGCACCGCGCGCTGCGCGGCCGGCCTGATATCGATGAGCACCGCCCCCTGGGCCACCTCACGGAACGCCTCGTCCGGCTCCAGCCGCAGCAGCCGCGCGCGGGCGGCCGCCAGGATCTCGTCGATCGTGTGAGATCCCGGCGGCCTCCCCGTCACCACGCGGCGGCGCCCTCGGTGTCCAGCTTGACCAGCCCGCCCGGCGTGAGGTCGTAGCGGGTCATCGTGGTCAGCGGGGGTGAGTAGGCGTGCACGCTGACCGCCACCGCAGAGGCGGCGGCGTTGCGCACGTCGTGGATGTAGCCGGGTCCGAACGAGCGTGATCCGCCGGCCCCGACCGGCTTGGCCAGTACCCGTCCCGTCGCCAGGTCCCCCACGACCCTGCGCTCCATCAGCGTGCCCCAGACCACCGCGAACGCCCCGTTCACCTCATCGTGGTCGTGGAAACCTGTGGCCTGCCCGGGCAGCCAGCTGATGACCCATACGTCGTGGCTGTCGTCGAGGTGGATCCGCTCGTACCAGCGGCCGGCGGCGTTCAGCCTGACCCGGGCGAGCCATTCCGCGGGGTTCGCCGCCAGGCGCAGCGCCAGGTCGGCTAGCTGCCGGGCCCCGAGTAGCCGGCCAGGCTGCACGCTGGCGGGTGAGATTGGCCGGATGGTGGTGCTCATTTCGTTTCTCTCCTCACGTCTAAAAGACTGGCTGCGGGAATAGCCAGTGGGAACTGAGTGGTCTAAGTGACCAGGCGGGCTGGGACCAGAACGGCGGGGGCTGGACCGACTGGATAGCCGAACGGGCCTGACCGGTCAGAGCGAGACGACCGGACCCCGCTGGACGCGACGGACCAGCGGACAGGCGCCGGCGAGAACGCACTGACGGCAGGGCACCGAAAGGGGAGGCAAGCCACGGCGCATGCCGTGATCCTGCCAGAGTTTTCCTATTAAAGCAATTGGAAAACTAGATAACCGGGTCCGGCGGGCGACGGTGAACACCCGGCGGAACGGGAAGACCGTACCGAACGAGCTCGGCGGATACGCTGCCCGCACCCGCTCGCCGTACTCGGCGAGGAAGTCAGCGGCCTGGTCCGCGTCGAGCACAGCCAGGACGGGGCGCAACCCGGTGCCCTTGTACCACTCGAGTACCGGATCGTCGCCCTGCAGGATGTGCACATACGTCGTCTCCCAGGCGTCGACCTCGCAGCCGGCGCCAGCTAGCAGCTCCGCGTAGTCGGCCGGGTCGGCCGACTGCCGGTTCAGCTCCACGTCCCGCAGCAGCGGGCGCCACCGGGCCGAGGCCACCATCTCGCGCAGGATCGCGTGTGATGGCTGGTCGAAGTTGCCCGGCACCTGGATGGCCAGCCAGCCGTCGTCAGCCAGCTGATCCGCCCAGCGGACCAGCAGCTCGCGATGGCCGGGCACCCACTGCAGCACCGCGTTGGAGACGATCACGTCGGGAAGACTCTGAGGTTCCCAGTGCCTAATATCGTCGAGCACGAACGAGAGCCCGGGCGCGTGGCTGGTCAGGACCGGCCCCGAACCTGAGGGCCGCGAGGCGCCCGCGGGGATCAGCTCTCGCGCAGCCTCGATCATCTGCGGTGAGCTGTCCACGCCGCACACCGCGGCGGACGGCCAGCGCTCCGCGAGCAGCGCCGTGAGGTGGCCCGGGCCGCAGCCCAGGTCGACCACGTGGTCGGGCAGCTCTGCTCCGACCCTGGCGAGCAGGTCAAAGAACGGCCTGGCGCGCTCGCCGCCGAACCTCAGATAGAGGGTTGCGTCCCACATCGTGGCCAGATCCTTTTCTTATGTGAGAGACACAGGTCCCACTGATTTCCCTTGTACAGGACCCGTCATCTTGACGTCAAGAGATACCCTCTAGTAATGGGCCAGCGTGTCGGTCCGCGCGCCGGGGCGGGTTCCGAGGACGGGATCTGCCAGGTGGCTGAGCTGCGTGACGAGGTCGATGACCTGGTGGCCGCGTGGCGGGCGCAGCGTCCCGACCTGGACGTCGAGCCCCTCGAGGTGCTCAGCCGGATTTCCAGGCTCGCCCGGCACCTGGACATCGCCAGGCGCGGGGCCTTCGCGGACCACGACCTTGAGTCATGGGAGTTCGACGTCCTGTCGGCGCTGCGCAGGCAGGGTCCGCCGTTCCAGCTCACCCCGGGCGGGCTGCTCCGCGCCACCTTGGTGACCTCGGGGACCATGACCAACAGGATCGACCGGCTGGCCGAGGCGGAGCTGGTCCGCCGGGAGCCCGACCCGAGGGACAAGCGGGGGGTGCTGGTCACGCTCACCAACCGCGGCCTGGCCCGCGTAGACGCGGCCCTGGAAGACCTGCTCGGCCGCGAGGAGGCGCTGCTGGCGGTCCTGGAAAGCGGGGAACGTCAGCGGCTGGCCGACCTGATGCGTGTCCTCCTCGCCCCGTTCGACGCGGCCGAGTGACGGCTAGCCGGGCTAGGCCTCAAGTGCGGCCGCCACGGCCAGCCAGCGCTCCTCCAGATCGGCCTTCTCCGCCTGGGCGGCCCGCAGGTCAGCGCCGAGCACGGTGAGCTTCTCGTAGTCGGTCGCGTTGGCGGCCAGCTGCTCGGTCAGCTCCGCCTCGCGGTCCGACACCCGGTCCAGCTGACGTTCCAGCCGCTGCAGTTCCTTGCGCGCGGTCCGCTCGTCGGCCGCCGATGACCGCGCCATGCCGGGCGCCGCCGTGACCGGCTGCGGTCCGCCCGAGGATCCCGTGCGGGCGGTGCGGATGCGGTTCAGGTACTCCTCGACGCCGCCGCCGAGGAAGGAGAGCCTGCCGTCGCCGAGCAGCGCCACCACGTGCTCGGTGACGCGCTCGAGGAAGTACCGGTCGTGGCTGACCGCCACCAGGGTGCCGGGCCAGCCGTCGAGCAGGTCCTCGAACTCGGTGAGCGTCTCGAGGTCCAGGTCATTGGTGGGCTCGTCGAGCAGGAGCACGTTGGGCTCGGCCATGAGCAGCCTGAGCATCTGCACCCGGCGCCGCTCGCCGCCGGACAGGTCGCCGATCCGGGTCCGCTGCCGCTCCCAGCTGAAGCCGAGCCGCTCGAGGAGCTGGCCCGCCGAAAGCTCGCGGTCACCCACCCGGATCCGCAAGGCTACTTCCTCGACGGCCTCGCGGACCCGCTGGTCGGGGTCGAGCTCGGCGAGCTCCTGAGACAGGTGGGCGATCCTGACGGTCTTGCCCCGCACGACCGTCCCCTCCGCCCGCAGCCCGTCATCCGCGTCGAGCGGGCCGGCCAGCAGGCGGAGCAGCGAGGTCTTGCCGCTGCCGTTGACCCCCACGATCCCGACCCGGTCCCCCGGACCGAGCTGCCAGGTCACGTGCGCAAGCAGCGGGCGCGGCTCGCCGCCGGTCCGCACCGACACCGAGACGTCCTCCAGCTCGATGACGGTCTTGCCCAGCCGGGCGGTGGCCAGCCTGGTCAGCTCGACGCTGTCCCGCGGCGGAGGCTCCGCCGCGATCAGCGCGTTGGCCGCCTCCACCCGGAACTTGGCCTTGGTCGTCCGGGCCTGGGCGCCCCGCTGCAGCCAGGCGAGTTCCTTGCGGGCCAGGTTCCGCCGTCGGCGCTCCGCGGCCTCCTCGCCCCGCTCCCGTTCCGCCTGCGCCAGCACGTAGGCCGAGTAGCCGCCCTCGGCGGCCTGCACCTGGCCTCGGTCGACCTCCCAGGTCCGCTCGCAGACCGTGTCGAGCAGCCACCGGTCGTGGCTGACCACGATGACCGCGGAGCCTCGGTCCCGCAGGTGCGCGCCGAGCCAGTCGATCGCCTCGAGGTCCAGGTGGTTGGTCGGCTCGTCCAGGAGCAGTACGTCCCGCTCGACGACGAGCAGGGCCGCCAGCGCGACCCGGCGCTGCTCGCCGCCGGACAGCTGCCCGGCCGGGGCCTGCAGGCTGATTCCGGGCAGCAGCTCGGCCACCACCGCCCGCGCCCTGGGGTCGGCTTGGAACGGCGCCTGCGCGGGGCCGTCCGCGGCTCCGAACACGATCTGCCCGACCGTCCCGGTCAGCAGGCCCGCCTGCGGCAGGTAACCGGGCCGCAGGCCCGAGGTCCTGGCCACCCGGCCCGCGTCCGGCGCGGTGGTCCCGGCCAGCAGGGCCAGCAGCGTGGATTTCCCCGCCCCGTTGCGGCCCACCACCCCGATCCGGTCCCCGGCCGAGACCCCGAGCGAGACGCCGTCGAGCAGCGTCCGGTTGGCGTACGCCTTGGCCACCTTCTCCAGGCTGATCAGGTTCACTGCGCTCGGTTCATCCCTGTGAGGCCACGACGGCGGCACCGGGCACCGGTCCTGTGACGCGGGCCACCGACCGGCAGACGCCCGCGCCGGACAGGGACACGGCGAGTTCCAGGGCCCGCTCCGCACTGGCCGCGAGGAACACGCACGTCGGCCCCGAGCCGGCCACGAGCGCGCCGAGCGCGCCGAGCTCAAGCCCCGCGGCCAGCGTCTTGCGCAGCGCGGGGTAGAGCGACAGCGCGGCGGGCTGCAGGTCGTTGCTGAGCGACCGGCCGAGGCGCGCGGCATCGCCAGAGCGCAGCGCCGACATCAGCGTGGCGTCGAGTGCTGGCTGTGCCAGCCCCGGGGGGGCGGTGCTAGCCCCGGGGGGGCGACCCCCGGGGATCCCCCCGATCCTGGAGGGACTGCCCGTCCCCCCAGACCCCCCTGGCCCCCCAGACCCCCTCGACCCCCCGATCCCCCCTGACCGCAGGCGGTCCAGGGTGGCGTAGACCTTGGGCGTGGAGAGGTGGCCTTCGGCGAAGGCCAGCACCCAGTGGTACTGGGTGGCCGGGGCCAGGGCCGGCGTGAGCAGCTCACCCCGGCCGCGGCCGACCGCGGTCCCGCCGAGCAGCGCGAAGGCCACGTCGCTGCCGATCGTGGCCGCGATCTCGGCCAGCCGCTGCGGCGCCAGGCCAGCCGTCCAGAGTTCGTTGGCGGCGACCAGGGCCGCCGCCGCGTCGGCGCTGCCGCCGGCCAGCCCCGCCGCGACCGGGATCCGCTTGGCGATGCTCACGCGCACGCCGCCGGTCCGGCGGCCGCCGCGCACCTGCTTGCGGAGCGCCGCCACCGCGCGCAGCGCCAGGTTGTCCCCGTCGCGGGGGACCGTGCTCGCGCCCTCCCCCGTGACCGTGACCGTGTCGTGCTCGGCCGCCTCCACCGTCACCTCGTCGAACAGGGCGACGGCGTGGAACACGGTCACCAGGTCGTGATAGCCGTCGGCTCGCGGCGGACCCACCGCGAGCTGGAGGTTGAGTTTGGCGGGCACCCGCGCGGTCACACCGGTCACGATGGTCAAAGCGTACGCCGCTCCGCCGCCCGGACCGCCGCGAGGCGCGCGAACTCCGCCACGCCGAGCGCTTCGCCGCGCGCGGCCGGATCGATCCCGGCGGCGCGGAGCAGGCGTTCGGCTTCGGGCGCCGACCCGGCCCAGCCGGACAGCGCCGCGCGCAGCGTCTTGCGCCGCTGCCCGAACGCCGCGTCGACCACCGCGAATACCTCTTCGCGGCCGGCGCTCCCGGCGGGCGGGTCGTGCCGCCTCAGCGCCACCAGCCGCGAGTCCACGTTCGGCACCGGCCAGAACACGGTGCGCGGGACGGTCCCGGCCGGCCGCGCCGCCGCGAACCAGGCCACCTTCGCCGAGGGCGCGCCGTACACCCGCGACCCCGGTGCCGCGCAGATCCGGTCCGCCACCTCGGCCTGGACCATGACCAGCCCGCGGGCCAGGGTCGGCAGGGCGGCCAGCAGGTGCAGCAGCACCGGGACCGCCACGTTGTAGGGCAGGTTGGCGACCAGCAGGTCAGGCGACGGGTGGCCCAGGTCAGGCTCGCGGACCCGGAGCGCGTCGGCGTGGATCACCGTCACCAGGCCGGCCAGGCGCGGCGCCCTGGCCTCGAGCGTGACCGGCAACTCGCCCGCCAGCGCGCGGTCGATCTCGACGGCAACGACCCGGGCCGGGCCGGCTTCGAGCAGCGCGAGCGTGAGCGAGCCGAGACCAGGCCCCACCTCGAGCACCACGTCGTCCGGGCCCACCGCCGCCAGCGCGGCGATCTTCCTGACCGTCCCCTGCTCGACGACGAAGTTCTGGCCCAGCCGCTTCGACGGCCGCACGCCGAGCCGCCCCGCTATCTCCCTGACGTCGGCCGACCCGAGCAACCGCACGGCCGGCGCGCCGGCCGTGCCCGGGGAACCCTGGGCGCCCATGTCCGGCTCAGCCCTGCTCGATGTCGCCGGAGGCGCTGATGAGGAACGATGCCGCCGCTCCGCCCAGGTTGACCCGGAGGCGATACCAGCCGGCGGGCCCCGGGGTAATCGCCGTGCTGACCGCGGCGCCCGGGGCGGACGGGGCGATCAGCGTGAGGATGGCCGCGCTGGGTCCGGTGCGGGTCATGGTGATCACCGGGGCCGGGAGGCGCTGCAGCATCTGGTGGGAGACCCAGCCCTGGTAAGGGTCGGTCTGGCCGCGGATAACCTGCGTCGAGCCCGGGGGGATCACCTGGCCGGGCAGGGGTATCTGGCTGATGTCCAGCTGGGTCCCAGGTGCGGTGGCGACCGCGTAGGAACGGCCCACCCGCGTCACGGTCAGGCCCGGGTCCAGGTGCCATAGCTGCTGGTAGCTCGCGGCGCCCGAGGCGCGGTCGAAGACCAGGACGAGGTCCGGGTCCTGGTCGATGTAGACGCTGCGCATCCGGGGGTTCCCGTCGAAGGCGGTATCGGCGAACTCGAAGAACTGCCCGTCCGGGCCGATGGCCTGGCGGGTCAGCGCGGTCGGCGCGGCGCCGTCGAACGGCACGCCGGGCATGACCAGGACGTTGCTCGCCTCCGGCGACTGCAGGTACGCCCGGTACGGGGTCTCCTCGTACCCGGTGTGGCCGGCGTCGACCAGCAGGTTGCGGCCGCGCGCGTAGTAGGTCAGCGACATGTGATCGTCGTGGCCGTGGACCTGCCGCGCCGGGCCGAAGCGCAGCGAATAGTAGGACGCGCTGCCGAACGGCCGCCAGGTGGACCGGCCGAACACGTAGCCCGCGCTGTACACCGCGACCCGCTGCGCGGGCGGCGACCCGCTGGCGCCGCGCGTGGTCGCGTACTGGAGCGGCGTGCCCGCCGGGCCCGGCCCCGGCCCCTCCACGTAGGTATCGCCGATCTGCACCAGGTCGCCGTCGGGCTGCGTGGCCTGGGCCAGGAACGCGGGCATCAGCGCGATGCGGGACGTGATCGACGCAGGCAAGGAGTAGCCGCAGGCCGCCAGCTTCGCCTCGGCCTGCGTCCACAGGTAGTAGGTAAACCTGGCGTACCCGGTGGCCTGCTCGTTGGTGGCGCCCTGAGCGTCGACGGCCGGGCCGAGCCGGTTGGGCGCGAACGAGGCGAGCATCTGCCGCAGGGCCACCTGCCGCCAGGCCAGGGCCTGCCCGCCGAACGCGCCGGCCGGATAGGAGCACCCGATGTTCAGGATCTCCAGGTCTTGCTTGAGCCCGTGATTCCAGGCCCCTTGCCAGTGCGCGGCCTGGTAGTTGACCATCGGCGGGATCTGGTCCGCGATCCAGCTCTGGCCGGCAAACGCCTCAGAAGAGCAGATCAGCGTCAGCGGGTCCCGCCACTGGATGGGAACATTCCGGAGCCAGCCCAGCAGCAGGGTCTGGGCGCGGGCCCGGTATGCGGCCGCGCCAGGGCCGCCGTCCAGGGCCCGCTCGACCAACGCCAAGATCCAGCGGCCGGACTGGAAGGTCTGGACCCAGGTCGGATGGTGGAAGGGGTCGAGCGACCAGTTGACGTTGCCGTCGCGGCTCGGGTCGATCGTGACCGCGGTCCACGGCGAGATCGTCAGCTGCCCGGCCATGAGCTGCGCCGCCGTCCCGGCCGCGAACGTGGGCAACGGCCCGCACGCCCGCTCCGCAGCCGTCAGCGGCCGCGGCGGGGCGGGAGCGGCCCGGGTATGGCCCGGCGACGCCGTAACCGGCCGGCTGGCGGTCGGCCTGGCCGGTGACGCCGAGGGCGCCGCGGTGCAGCCCGCCAGCACGAGAGCGGAAAGAAGTGCTAGCAGTGCTAGCCCCGGGGGGGCGACCCCCCGGGATCCCCCCGCGCCTGGGGGGAAACCTTTCCCCCCAGACCCCCTCGGCCCCCTGACCCCCCACAACCCCATGATCACCAGGGGCCGAAGGTGCGCTCGGCGGTGGCGGTCACGGCGTCGCACAGGTCGGCGAGGGCCATGCCCTTGACCTCGGCCAGGCAGCGCAGGGTGTAGGCGGCCATGGCGGGCGAGTTGGGCCGGCCGCGGTTCGGTACCGGGGTCAGGAACGGCGCGTCGGTCTCGGCCAGCAGCAGGTCGGGCGGGGCGGCTGCGGCGGCCTCGCGGAGCGGCTGGGCGTTGGTGAACGTCACGTTCCCCGCGAACGACATCACGTACCCGGCCTCGGCGCAGCTCTTGACCATCGCCACGTCGCCGGAAAAGCAGTGGAACACCACGCGGGGCGGCGGCCCCTCCTCCTCCAGGATGCGCAGCACGTCGGCGTGCGCGTCGCGGTCGTGGATCATCAGCGCCTTGCCGGTGCGCTTGGCGATCGCGATGTGCTCGCGGAACCACCAGCGCTGCAGTTCCGGCGCGGCGTGGTCGCGGTAGTAGTCGAGCCCGGTCTCGCCGACGGCGACGACCCGCGGCCTGCGGGCCAGCGCCTCGATCTCCGCGACCGCCTCGGCGGGGACCGCCGCGACCTCGTTCGGGTGGATGGCGACCGCCGCGTACACCCCGCCGTGCTCCTCGGCGCGCTCCGCCGACCAGCGCGAGGACCCCAGGCCGGTGCCGACCGTGACCACGCGCTCGATGCCGGCGGACCGCGCCGCCGCGAGCACGTCAGGAATCGGCACGTCGATCATGTCCAGGTGAGTGTGGCTGTCGAGCGCCGGCCTGGGCAGGGGCGCCGGCGGTACCGGGGGAGTCACCACCGCTCGTTCGGCCAATAATGGCTGGTCATGAGGCCCCGAGGCGGGCCAGTTCCTCGTCCACCACGGCGGTGTCCAGCTTGGTGAACAGCGGCGCGGGCGCGGCCAGCGGGGTACCGGCGCGCAGCGGCGCCGACGACCAGCGGGCGGCCCCGTCGTACCGGCCGGTGATGACCGGGTAGGGCACTCCGCCGTCCTCGTCGACCTGGTCGACGCGCGGCATGTCCGACCAGGTCCCGGTGCCGCCGAGCATCTCGTGCACCTGCTGGGACGACCGGGGCAGGAACGGGGTGAGCAGGGTCTTGGCGTCGTCAACCAGTTGCAGGGCCACGTGCAGGACGGTGCGCATCCGCTCCGGATCCGATTCGCGCAGCTTCCAGGGCGCCTGCTCGGAGAAGTACTTGTTGGCCTCGGCCACCGTCCGCATCGCCTCGGTCATGGCGAACTTGAACCGCGAGGCGCCCAGGTGCTCGCCGACGGTGGTGAAGGCCTGCCTCGAGCCGGCCAGCAGGTCACGGTCGAGGGCGGTCAGCGCGCCCGCCTCGGGGATCGAGCCGATGTTGCGGGCCGCGAACGAGACCGCCCGGTTGACCAGGTTCCCCCAGGTGGCGACCAGCTCGTCGTTGTTCCTGCGGACGAACTCCCGCCAGGTGAAGTCGGTGTCCTGGTTCTCCGGGCCGGCGATGGCCACGTAGTAGCGCAGCGCGTCGACGTCGTAGCGGGCCAGGAAGTCGCGGACGTAGATCACCACGGCGCGGGAGGAGGAGAACTTGCGGCCCTCCATGGTCAGGTACTCGCTCGAGACCACCTCGGACGGGAGGTTCAGCGTGCCGAGCGGGCCCGGCGAGCCGCCGCGGGCGCCTAGCCCGGCGTAGCCGAGCAGCATGGCCGGCCAGATCTCGGCGTGGAAGACGATGTTGTCCTTGCCCATGAAGTAGTACGACTCGGCGTCCGGGTCGCTCCACCAGGCGCGCCAGGCGTCCGGGTCGCCGCTGCGGCGGGCCCATTCGATCGACGCGGACAGGTAGCCGATCACCGCGTCGAACCAGACGTAGATCCTCTTGTCCGGGCGGTCGCGCCAGCCGTCGAGCGGGACGGGAACGCCCCAGTCCAGGTCCCTGGTGATCGCCCTGGGCTGCAGGTCGTCGAGGAGGTTGAGGGAGAACTTCAGCACGTTCGGGCGCCAGTGGCCCGCCTTGGCCTGCAGCCAGCTGCCCAGCACCTCCGCGAACGCCGGCAGGTCGAGGAAGTAGTGCTCGGTCTCGATGAAGACCGGCGTCTCGCCGTTGATCTTGGACCTGGGGTCGATCAGGTCGGCCGGGTCGAGCTGGTTGCCGCAGTTGTCGCACTGGTCGCCGCGCGCGCTGGGGTACCCGCAGATCGGGCAGGTGCCCTCGATGTAGCGGTCGGGCAGCGTCCGCCCGGTGGAGGGCGAGATCGCGCCGAGGGTGACCTTCGGGAAGATGTAGCCGTTCTTCAGCAGCCCGGTGAACATCTCCTGGGTGACCGCGTAGTGGTTACGCGTCGTGGTCCTGGTGAACAGGTCGTAGGTCATCCCCAGGCTGGTCAGGTCCTCGACGATGACCCGGTTGTAGCGGTCGGCCAGCGCCCGCGCGGACACGCCCTCCGCGTCGGCCTGCACCTGGATCGGCGTGCCGTGCTCGTCGGTCCCGCTCACCATGAGCACCCGGTTACCCGCCATCCGCTGGTACCGGCTGAACATGTCGCACGGCAGCGCGAAGCCCGAGACGTGCCCGATGTGACGAGGGCCGTTCGCGTAAGGCCAGGCCGGAGCGGACAAGATGGTACGCATTGGCTAAAGCCTAGGGGCAGCGGCCGGCTGCTCACGGTGGCTGAGGGCATTGTCCGGCACGGACGGTGGCGACTGGGTCACAGGATGCCGGGTGTGCTTGATGCCGAGGATCGACAGGAAGAACGTGCCGAGGATCACCTGGGAGCTCACGATCAGGGCGGTGACCGACGGGATCATGAGCCGCAGCGAGTGCTCGTAGTCGAGCTGGCCGAACCGCTGGCCGCGCCAGTACACCAGGGAGACGATGAGGCCGACCAGGCCCGCGAGGCCGATCGCCGCGCCGAGCAGCAGCCCGCGCTCCAGGCTCAGCTTCCCCAGGACGCGCTGCATCGTCGGTTCCTCGGGCAAGAAGCCCTCCGACCCCGCGTACACCTGGGTGAACAGCCAGAACAGCACGGACTGGAAGCCGATCACGACCATGGCCGAGGCCGCGACCAGGGTGTCGACGTCGAAGGTCACCGCGCCGACCTTGAACGGGTGCGGCACCACGATCCCGCCGATGACCAGGCCCGCCGCCAGCAGCACCAGGCCGGGCAAGAAGAACAGCCAGCGCGGGCTGAACAGCAGCAGGAACCGCAGGTGCCGCCACCCGTCACGCCAGGAACGCAGGTGCGGCGGCCGGCTGCGGCCGTCCTTGGCCAGCGTGGTGGGCACCTCGGTCACCCGCTGCCTGGCCAGGGTCGCCTTCACCACCATCTCGCTGGCGAACTCCATCCCGGTGGCCTGGAGGTTCAGCGCCAGCACGCTGTCCCGGTTGAACCCGCGCAGCCCGCAGTGGAAGTCGCCGATCTTGCTGCGGAAGAACAGCCGGCCCACGAAGCTGAGCACCGGATTGCCGAGGTACCTGTGCAGCTTCGGCATCGCGCCCGGCGCGATGCCGCCCTTGAACCGGTTGCCCATCACCAGGTCGGCGCCCTGGCGGAGCTGCTCGACGAACGGCATCAGGTTGGTGAAGTCGTAGCTGTCGTCGGCGTCGCCCATGATCACGTATTCGCCGTTGGCGGCGAGGATGCCGCCCATCAGCGCGTTGCCGTAGCCCTTGTCGCTGATCGGCACGACCCGCGCGCCCGCCTGCTCGGCCAGCAGCTGGCTGCCGTCGGTGCTCCCGTTGTCGGCGACGACCACCTCGCCGCTGATTCCGCTTTCCTCCAGGAATCCCATAGCCTTGCGGACGCACGTCGCCACGGTCTCTGCCTCGTTGAGGCAGGGCATGACCACGGTCAGCTCCACGTCTTCCTCGTCTCCTTCACCGTGTCTTAACCGCGGATCCCGCCTCATCGGCCGTCCCTGGTCGCCGCATCGTATTACCGTAGGCGGGGACGAAAGCGCGCAGTCGGCCGTTTGGTTCGTTGTCAGGTTTGTCAGCCCAGCACAGGAGGGTACGGCTTGAGGGTAATGCCTGGGGCCACGTCCCGTGCGCCGTCGGCGCGGCCAGACGGGTCCGTCCAGCCGGCCGCTTCCGGCCTGGCCCGCGCCCGCTCGCTCGCCGCCAGGGTCTGGTCCGACCACCGCCTGTTCATTCTCGTGCTCGCGCCCGCCGTGCTACTCCGCGTCGACGCCGAGCTGGGATACCGGTGGCAGTCGTGGTTCAACGACTCGTTCGAGTACCTGGCGAACACGATCAGCTTCTCCCTCGACCCGACCCGCGTGTCGGGCTACTCCATCTGGCTCAGGATCCTGGAGCCGTTCCACAGCTACGCTCTCATAACGATTCTGCAACACCTGGAGGGGCTGTCGGTCGGCGTCATGGTCTACACGCTGGCCAGGCACCGCTTCGGGGCCAAGGCCTGGGTCGCCACGCTGGCGGCCGTCCCGGTGCTCTACGACGGGTTCGAGATCCAGCTCGAGCACCTGATCCTGTCCGACGTGCCGTTCCTGTTCCTGGTCATGCTGGCCACCACGCTCCTGCTGTGGAACCCGGCGGGGCCGTCCACCCGCGTGTGCGCGGTCATCGGCCTGCTCCTCGGCCTGGCCGCGGTGCTGCGCTCGATCGGGCTGCCGCTAGTGGCCGTGTTCGTCGTGTACATGATCATCAGGCGGGTCAACTGGCGGAAGGTGGCCGCCGCCATCGTGGTCTGCGCTATCCCGGTCTTCGCGTACGCCGGGGTGTTCTACCTGGAGCACGGGCAGTTCGCGATGAGCGACGCCACCGGCGTGTTCCTGTACTCGCGGGTGATGTCGTTCGCCAACTGCTCGGTCATCCACCCGCCCGCCGACGAGCTCGAGCTGTGCCCCCCTAGTAACCACCCGGACTCGCTGGGGATCGCGCAGAACTACATCTGGACCCCGCCCACCAACCTGGACTACTTCCCGCCGCCGAAGTTCACCGCCGTCCCCAACCAGCTCGGGGAGAACTTCGCGATCCGCGCCATCGAGGCGCAGCCGCTCGGCTACCTCGAGGCGGTCGTGCACGACACGGTGATGGCGTTCGGCTGGAAGCGGATCGTGTTCCCGCAGGCGGCGACCTACGACGAGTACCTGTTCGGCACGTCGTCGCTGCCGATCCCGAACTGGGATCGCGTCAACCTCGGGAAATACCAGACCTACGCGTCCTTCTACGTGCGGGGCAACCCGCTGACCCAGGTCGTCAACCCGTTCGCCACGATCATCCGGGTGTACCAGGAGTACGTCTGGCTGCCCGGCACCATCTACTGCCTCATCCTGCTCGCCGGGCTCGGCGGGATCGTGCTGGCCTGGCGGCGGCTGGGCGGCGAGGCGCTGCTGCCCTGGGCCATCTCCTTCGCGATGATCCTCGTCCCCGCGGCGACCGCCGAGTTCGACTACCGGTACGTGCTGCCGGCCGTGCCCTTCGCCTGCCTCGCCGCGGTCATGGCCTTCAGCCGGGGCACGGCGGGCCGCGACGCGCTGGAGCAGCTAACCGGGCTCGGGCGGGCCGACAGGACCGCGGATGTCTCCCGCGTCGCGGTCGCGGATGCGCCGCCGGCTTCGGCGGTCGACTCCGGCGACGACGAGCGTGATCTCGCCACGGACGGCGCCTGAGCCCTGGTTCTTGGGCTCCGTCGGATCCTTCGGCGCCTTCGCCCAGTCGGCGAGCTCGGCGAGCGTGCCGCGGACGATCTCCTCGTGGGTCTTGGTGAGCTCACGGCACACCGCGGCCTGCCGGTCCGCGCCGTGGGAAGCCGCGAGTTCAGCGAGCGTGGTTGCGAGCCGGCGCCCTGACTCGAAGTAGACCTGGGTCCTGGGATCGCCGGCCAGCTCGGCGAAGCGCCTGGCCCGCTCGCCCGGGCGCCGGGGCGGGAACCCCTCGAAGGAGAACCTGTCGGTGGGCAGCCCCGAGACGGCCAGCGCGGTGGTCACCGCGGACGGGCCGGGCAGCGCCGTGACCGTGATCCCCGCGGCTACGGCGGCGGCCACCAGCCGGTACCCGGGATCGCTGATCCCCGGGGTTCCCGCGTCGGTGACCAGCAGGATGTCCTGGCCCGCCAGCAGGTCGGCGACGAGCCCGGGGATGCGCCGCGCCTCTACCGCGTCGTAGAACGAGATCAGCCGCGCCCGGAGCTCGATGTCCAGGCTGGCCGCGAGCCAGCGTACCCGCCGCGTGTCCTCGGCCGCGATGACGGTGGCGCTGGCCAGTTCCGCGGCCAGCCGGCGTGACGCGTCGTCCGCCCGGCCGATCGGGACCGCGGCCAGCGTCAGCACGCCCTGGTTGCCCATGCGGAGCATTCTTCCCCATGACCCCGGGCTCGGCCGTCTGGCTGGCCGGACCCGCCCAGGCGCCAGTAGCATGTGCCCGATGATGGGTACCGAGACTGACCCCGCCGCGGCGGCGGCCTCCGAGGAGGCCAGCCGTCTGTCAGCCTTGCGGGCCCGCCTGGCTTCGCCGATGCCCGACGACCGGCCGTGGGGCTGGCTCGGCCCGCTGCTCGTCACCGCGTTCGGCGCATGGCTGCGCTTCGACCGGCTGCAGGTGCCCCGGGCCGTGGTCTTCGACGAGACCTACTACGCCAAGGACGCCTGGAGCATCCTGCAGCACGGGGTCGAGTGGAACTACGTCGCCAACGCCAACACGCTCATCCTCCAGGGCCACACGGCCAGCCTGTTCGTGCCCTGCAGCGGGACGGGCTGCGGCGAGTACGTCGTGCAGCCGGAGGTCGGCAAGCTGATCATCGCCGTCGGCGAGGCGATGTTCGGGCTGGACTCCTACGGCTGGCGGTTCATGAGCGCGGTGTTCGGGTCGCTGGCCATCTTGCTGATGTGCCGGATCGCCCGGCGGATGACCAGGTTGACCCTGCTCGGCTGCATCGCCGGGCTGCTGATGTCGCTGGACGGCCTGGAGTTCGTGCTGTCGCGGACCGGCATCCTGGACATCTTCTTGATGTTCTTCGTCCTGGCCGCGTTCGGTTGCGTGGTCGTCGACAGGGACCTATCCCGGACCAGGCTGGCCGAGGCCATCGCGCGCGGCAACGCCACGGGGTCCGGGCCGCGGCTCGGTTTCAGGAAATGGCTGCTGGCCGCGGGGATCTTCCTCGGCCTGGCCGTCGGAACCAAGTGGATCGCGGCCTGGTACATCCTCGGTTTCGGCGCGCTGACCATTGCCTGGGATATCGGGGCTCGCCGGGCAGCCGGCCTGCCGTCGTTCGTGAGCGGCGCGTTTCGCGACGCCGTCTGGCTGCCGCTGACCTTCATCGTGGTCCCACTGGTCGTGTACGTCGCCACCTGGAGCAACTGGCTGCTGACCAGAACCGGCTACGACCGCAACTACGCCCAGCTGCACGGGGTCAACATCCCGGTGATCTCGGCCCTGTACTCGCTTTACGAGTACCACCTGCAGGCGATCAGCTTCGGTCTCGGCCTGACCACGCGGCACCCGTACGAGTCGCAGCCCTGGGACTGGCTGCTCATCACCAGGCCGGTCGCGTTCTACTACAGCTGCTACACCGGCCCGGTGGCGAGCCCGCTGCACGCCTGCCCGTCGCCCTACAGCGGCCCGGAGTGGTCGCAGGAAGTTCTCGCGATCGGGACTCCGGCCATCTGGTGGGGGTCAATCCTGACCCTGCTGTTCTGCCTGGGCTGGTGGCTGCTGCACAGGGACTGGCGGGCCGGCGCGGTGCTGCTCGGCGTGCTCGCGGGGTGGGGGCCCTGGTTCCCGCTCGTCGGCAGGACCAAGTTCTACTACTACGCCCTGGAGTTCGAGCCGTTCCTCATCTTGTCGATCGTGTTGTGCCTGGGGTTGATCCTCGGGCCCGCCTCGGCGAGCGTGCTGCGGCGTTCGGTGGGGGCGGGCATCGTCGGCGCCTACGTGCTGTGCGTCCTGCTGATGTTCTGGTACTTCTACGCGATCCTGGCCGGCAAGGTCATCCCGTACCCCGATTGGCTGAGCCACATGTGGTACCGGGTCGGCAAGGGCTGGATCTGAGCCTCAGGGGATAGCCCTGCCCGCCGTCAGATCTGCCTTCAGATAGTTCTCAGGTTTCATCCAGCTTGCTGCCGGGATGCCTGGTGCACCATAGTTTGCGGGGTCAAGGCAGTTCGGGGATGAGTGACATGATTTTCCGCAGCAGGGGGACGTTTTCCGCCATGTTCTGCGTCTATATACACAGTGGGACGACGATTACGGGGTGAATGATGAGCCGAGCTGAACATTCAAGCGAGGACCGGGAGAGATTCGAGCGCGATGTCGTTCCGCAGCTCGGTCAGCTCTACCCGGCCGCGCTGCGCATGACGAGGAATCCCACCGACGCCGAAGACCTGGTCCAGGAGACGTCGGCCAAGGCCTACGCGGCGTTCGGGCAGTTCACGCCGGGTACCAACCTGCGGGCCTGGCTGAACAGGATCCTGACCACCACGTTCATCAACGTGTACCGCAAGCGGCGGCGGGAGCCGCAGCAGGCGCTCGGGGGCGACCTGCAGGAATGGCAGATGTCCGCGGACCGGCTGGCGCCGCCGGTGCCGTCCGCCGAGGCGGAGGCGCTGGACCGGACCACCGACTCCGACCTGCTCCGGGCCCTGCGTGAACTGCCTGGCGAGTTCCGCACCGCGGTGTACCTGGCGGATATCGAGGGCTACCCCTACCGGGAGATCGCGGAGATCATGGGGACACCGGTGGGCACGGTGATGTCACGGCTGCACCGCGGGCGCAGGAAGATCAGGGAGCAGTTGCTGGCCGGCGGGTTCGGCGCCGCCCCCGCGGAGTCACCGGGCGCTTGACCCTACGGGTCCCACCTGCGCGCGCTCAGCCGACCACCGCGGGCTCCCAGCCGAGGGCGACCGGGTCGTAGACGCTCTCCACGTAGATCTGGTGCCACAGCGAGAACACGACGAGCAGCCATACCTGCCGCCAGGTCACGTCGGGGTCCCCGGCCCGGAAGCGCCGCAACAGGTCGACGGCGGCCCCCTTATCCAGCCACTGGCCCGTCTGCGCGGTGCGGACCACCTGCTCGGCGAAGCCGTACATGCCGCCGCTCAGCCAGTGCCCGAGCGGCACGGGGAAACCGAGCTTGGCCCGTTCCGCGGCGGCCTGCGGAAGCAGGTCGCCGATGGCCTCCCTGAGGGCGAACTTGGTCGTGCCCGCGGCGGTCTTCTCCGGCCTGGCCAGCCGCGTGGCCACCCCCACTACCTCGCGGTCCAGGAACGGGGTGCGCAGTTCCAGGCCGTGAGCCATGGCCATCCGGTCCGCTTTGACCAGGATGTCACCCGGCAGCCAGGTGTTGACGTCAACCAACTGCATGGTGGCGACGTCGTCGAGGCCGGCCTCGGCCGCCTGCCGGTAGACCGGGTCGGTCACGTCGAACGCGCTGCCGCTGGCGCGCCTGACCAGCAGCTCCGCCTGGTCTGCGCGGAACACGTACGCGTTGCCGATGTACCTGCGGCTTAGCGGCGTCGAGGTCCGGTTGAGCAGGCCCTTCCCCTTGGCGCCTGCGGGCATCTCGGCGGCGACCCGGCTGATCGTCGCGCGGCCCCACGCGGGCAGTGCCTTGCCCGCGCGGACCATGCCCGGCTGGTAGTAGACGCCATAGCCGCCGAAGAGCTCGTCGGCCCCCTCGCCAGACAACACCACCTTGACCTGCTTGCGGGCCTCGCGCGCGGCGAACCACAGCGGGACGGCGGCCGCGTCCGCCATCGGATCATCGAGGTGCCAGATGATCCGGGGCAGGCAGGCGAGGAATTCCTCCGGGGTGATCACGTACGACACCGGTTTCAGGCGGAGCGCCTCCGCCGTCTCGGTGGCCAGGTCGATTTCGCTGTACCCCTCACGCTCGAACCCCACCGTGAAGACCGGCAGGCCCGGACAGGATTCAGCGGCGAGCGCGCAGAGGGTGGCCGAATCCACCCCGCCGGACAGGAACGCGCCCACCGGCGCGTCGCCGCGCAGGTGAACCCGCACGGAATCGCGCAGCGCCGCCAGGATCTTCTCCGGGTTGCTCGACGAGGGCGACCTGGCCGGCCGGAATTCGGGGCGCCAGTACCTGAACACGTCGACCCGGCCGCCCGGCCGTGCGATCAGGACGTGCCCGGGCGGCAGGGCCCGGGCAGGCGGCACCAGGGTGGCCGGCGCGGGCACGTACTGGAACGACAGGTACCGCCGCAGCGCATCCGGGTCGATCGCGGTCACCTCACCGGAGTCGGCCAGCGCCTTGCGCTCGGAGGCGAACCTGAGCTGAGGACCTTGCCTGGATCCCGCGGTCCCCCTGGCCCCGGGATGGCGGTGACCTCCGGAGTTCAGTGCGTAGAAGAACGGCTTGATGCCGAAGGGATCACGCGCGCAGAAGAGCTCCCGGGTGCGCCGGTCCCAGATGGCGAAGGCGTACATCCCCCTGAGCTGGCGGACGACGTCCTTGCCGAGCCACGCGTACATTTCGATCAGGACCTCGGACGACGACCTGCCGCGCAGCTGGACCCCGCGCGCGGCCAGCCGCTGGGTGAGCTCGGGGTAGTTGTAGATCTCGCCGTCGAACACCATGACGTAGCGACCGTCCGCCGAATGCATCGGCTGGCGCCCGGCGGGTGACTCGTCGATGATGGCCAGCCGCCTGAACGCCACGGCCAGATCGGAGTCGGCGAAGAAGCCCTCGCCGTCGGGCCCGCGGTGGCCGATGCGCGCGACAGCGCGGCCCACCCACTCGGTGTCGGGCCCTGCTCCGTCTGCCAGCGCCAGGCAGCCGGTCATTCCACCCATGCGCGCCGCCAGACGATCGGGAGACCGGAAACGTACCTCAACTGCGCGACCAGCCTACTTCGGCCAGGCCCCGATCCCCGCCATCTCTGGCGGCACCCCGACCTTCGTGGCCAGAGCAAATGGGCCGGGCTATGCTCCCTTCCTCGGGCGGCTCACCGACAAGATCGGCGGCAAGTACATCCTGATGAGCGGCCTGACCCTGTTCGGGGTGGGCATGGGCTGGGCGGTCCTGGTGGCCGAGCCCAACTCCTCGTGGCAGGATTTCCTGCCGCCCCTGATCGTCGCGGGCCTCGGCATGGGCGCCACGTTCGCGCCGATGACGACGACCGCCATGCGGAACGTGCAACCGCAGATGGCCGGCGCGGCGTCCGGCGTGCTCAACACCGTCCGCCAGGTCGGTTCGGTCATCGGCACCGCGTCGGTGGGCGCCCTGCTGGAGAACAGGCTGGTGGCCTCGCTGACCAGCCAGGCCACCACGAGCTCGGCCGGCCTGCCCCCGCAGGTCCGCGCGACCTT
The DNA here is from genome assembly GCA_963789225.1 of uncultured Actinomycetes bacterium. Taxonomy (GTDB): domain Bacteria; phylum Actinomycetota; class Actinomycetes; order Streptosporangiales; family Streptosporangiaceae; genus Palsa-504. Next base: position 134,628 of record CAWBKD010000022.1, on the reverse strand, counting down.
CATCGGCGGGTTCCGCCAGGCCGCCAGCAGCGGCCTGATCGGCGGCACGCCCGCCAACTCCGGTGCCCAGCACGGCCTTCCGAAGGCGCTCGCCGCCGAACTGCAGCGGCTCGGCGCCTACGTGTTCAGCCACGGCTACGTCCTCGCGATGCGCTGGACCATGGTGCTGCCCATCGCCGTGGTGGCCCTGGCCGCGGCGAGCTGCGTGCTGGTCAAGCGCGACGTCGGCCTGGGCCGCCCGCAGGTACCGGCGGAGGAACCCGGTCAGATGGCGGGCACCATCAGCTCGCCCGGCTCGTCCGGCCAGAACCCGGGCAGCTCATCGGGGACCGGCTCGTAGGCGGCAGGCTCGAAGGGGAACCTGGCCGCGAACACCGGCTCGAGGTCGGTAAGCCAGGTCGCGGTCGGGTCAAACCTGGCGAAGAACGGCGTCCCGACCAGGCCCGGGTCGCGCGCCTGGATCATCCGCAGCACGAAGACCCTGATCCCCGCCACGTCGGCCACCCCGTCGATGCACACCTTGCCCGGGGTGGCCGACATCGACGGGCCGCGGACCGTACGGCAGAGGCCGGAAACCCCCTGGTAGGCGTCGCGGAAGATCTCGTGGGCGCGAGCCAGGGGCACGGCGAAGTAGTCCTGGGGGCCGGTGTCCCGCTCCACGAACATGTAATACGGGACCATGCCCACGCGCACCTGCGCCCGCCACATGGCCCGCCACGCCGCGGGGTCGTCGTTGATCGACCTGATCAGCGGGGCCTGCGTGCGGATCACCGCCCCGGTGCCGCGGATCCTGCGCACCGCCGCCTCGACCACCGCCGGCTCTAGCTCGCGGGGGTGGGAGAAGTGCGACATGAGCGCGAGCGTGCGGCCCGAGGCGACCACCTCGCCGAACAGGCGGAGCGTCGCGTCGGCGTCGGGGTCGGTGACGAACCGCTGTGGCCAGTACGAGAGCGACTTGGTGCCGATCCTGATCGACTCCAGGTGCTCCAGGCGCGGATCAAGGAGGGGCTCGATATACCGCCGCAGGACCGCTTCGCCCATCACCATGGGATCGCCCCCGGTGATCAGCACGCTGGTCACCTCCGGATGCTCGCCGAGGTAGGCGACGAGCGTGCCGATATCGTCGGTGGCCATCTTCAGGTCGGGTTCGTCCACGAACTGGGCCCACCTGAAGCAGTAGGTGCAGTACGCGTGGCAGGTCTGACCCTGGCGGGGGAAGAACAGCACGGTCTCCGGGTACTTGTGCTGCAGGCCGGCCAGCGGCCTGCCGTCCAGGCTCGGCGCGTTCAGCATGAGCTGACCGGCCGGGTGCGGGTTCAACCGCATCCGGATCCCGTGCGCGGCCGACCACAGCGCCGCTCCCGTCGCTCCGCCGCTGATCAGGCCGGCCAGCAGGCTCACGTCCGCCGCGGGCAGCATGTCCGGCTGGGGGAACACGAGCCGGTAGATCGGGTCGTCCGGGGCCGCGTCCCAGTCGATGAGGTTCTCGATGACATAGGAATTCGTCCGGAACGGAAGCACCGTCGCTACCGCCCGCACGGCCAGTCGTTCGGCAGGCGACAGACCCGCTCGCTGGGTGAGCATTTCCAGGTGCCTCGCCGAGTAGGCGCGAAACCCGCGCCCGGCTGACCGGGCCGACGGGATCACCTGCTGGGCATCGATCATGCGCTTTCTCCCTCCGTGCTGCGCGCCGCGCGCGCCATGCACCGCGCTGCGCGCGAAAAAAGCCTGATGACACCCGCTCCCCAGCGGTTCCCCCCCGGCCTGGCCGCGTTCCCCGGTACCCGCGGGCCAGAACTGCTGCCACGTTTGATTGCGCTCTGGCAGTCTCGTCCGTTCCGATTCTCCATCCGCTTTTCTCCCAACGGGACAGATACCGTGATCCGCAGGAAATATTCGACGCGGTCACAGCAACCTCTTATCGCCCGCTTCGGAAATGCGCCCCCATTGGTCGGCCTTTTCAACCGTAAAGTCCGCCGGCCGCGGCACGGGTTCCCTGGGGGGCCGTGGCCGCCCAGACCTGCGCCGGGGTCATAATGGGGCGCACCACACAGGCCCTCTTCGCCGAAGGACACGCAGGATGAGGCATCATTCCCGGCCGCACGCCCCGGTGCCCAGCTGAACGCCGCACCGGACAGCCTGGAGCGATCGTCAGCGCAACGAGACGGTCAGGGACCTAGCGCGTCCGGCCCCCGGCCCGACCCGGCCCGGCCCGTGCTGGCCGTCGATGCCATGGGAGGCGACTACGCTCCCGACGAGATCGTCGCGGGCGCGCTGGCGGCCCATCGCGAGCACGGTATCCGCATCCTGCTGACCGGCCCCCCCGGGCGCCTCCGGCAGGCGCTGACCGGGCTCGGCGCGGACCCCCGCGCCGGGGAGGTCGGCATCGTCCCGGCCGAGGACACCCTGGCCATGGACGAGGGGGCGCTGGCCAGCCTGCGCCGCCCGCGGTCAAGCGTCGCGGTGGCGTGCCAGCTGGTCCGGCGCGGCGACGCGGCCGCGGTGGTGTCGGCCGGCTCCACCGGCGGCGTGGTGGCAACCGCGCGGCTGCGGCTGCGGTCACTGCCCGGCGTGCTGCGCCCCGGGCTCGCCGTGGTGCTGCCGACCCGCCCCGGGCGCACGGTGCTCATCGACGCGGGCGCGACCGCGGACCCCAAGCCCGAGATGCTCGTCCAGTTCGGCCAGCTCGGAGTGGCCTACGCCCAGATCGCGCTGGGCGTCGCGGTACCGAAGGTCGGGCTGCTCACCATCGGGACAGAGCCGGGCAAGGGCAACAAGTTCACCAGGCGCGCCCACGAACTGCTGGCCGCCGACCCGCCCAACGGCGCCCTCCCGCTGACCTTCGCGGGCAACGTCGAGGGTGGTCACCTGCTCGCCGGCGAGCTCGACGTCATCGTGACCGACGGCTTTACCGGCAACGTCGCGCTGAAGACGCTCGAAGGCTCGATCAGGTTCGCCGCGGCCGAGCTGCGGACCGCGGTGACCGGGACCAGGGCCGCCCGCCTCGGCGCGCTCCTGCAGCGCCGCGGCCTGCGCGAACTCGCCGCGCGGCTGGATGCGGAGAGCTACGGCGGCGCCGTCTTGCTCGGCCTGGGCGGGACCGTGGTCATCGCTCATGGCGCGAGCACGGCCCGCGCCATCACCTCGGCCTGCAGGCTCGCGGCCGACCTGGCCCGCGGCGAGATCACCGAGAAGATTACGCAGCGCCTCAGCCCGGGCCGGGGTGCCGTGCGCGGCGGTCATTTCCTCCGCCGTCCCTGATCGCACCGCCCCGCCTGCCCTGATCGCACCGCCCCCGCCTGCCCTGATCGCACCACCCGCACCACCCGCGCCACCCGCGCCACCCCCGCCGCCCGCCGTCACCCGCCTAGCTCGCGATCACCGATACCCTTACAGGCATGGCCGATCCGCAGGAGGTCCTCGCGCAACGGGTGCACGACGCCGTCGTGGCGTCGCTCGGCCCGGAATACGGCGACGCCGACCCGCTGGTCCGGCCCTCATCCTTCGCCGACTTCCAGGCCAACGCCGCGCTCCCGCTGGCCAAGCGGGTCGGCCGGCCACCGCCGGAACTCGCCAGCGACCTGGTCCGCCACCTGGACGTGGCCGACATGTGCGCCGAGCCCGCGGTCAGCGGGCCAGGCTTCATCAACTTCCTGCTGCGTGACGACTGGATCGCCGCCCAGGCCTCGCGCATGCTGGACGACGCCAGGCTGGGCACCGCGCTGGCGGCCAGGCCGGCGACCGTGGTCGTGGAATACTCCTCTCCCAACATCGCCAAGGAAATGCACGTCGGCCACCTGCGCACGACCATCGTCGGGGACGCCATCGCGCGCGTGCTTGAATTCGCGGGCCACCGGGTGATCAGGGACAACCACGTCGGCGACTGGGGCACCCAGTTCGGCATGGAGATCGAGTACCTGCTCGATGTCGGCGCGGACTCCCCGCAGGCGGCGCTGCTGCGCACCGACCCGAACGCGTTCTACCAGGCCGCCCGGCGCGCGTTCGACTCGGACCCCGAGTTCGCCGACCGCGCCAGGAAGCGGGTCGTGGACCTGCAGGGCGGGGATCCTGGCACGCTGGAGCTGTGGCAGGAGATCGTCGATCTCTCCCTGGACTACCTGCACCGCATCTACGGCCGCCTGGGCGTCACGCTCACCGACGCGGACATCCGGGGTGAGAGCTTCTACAACGACACGCTGGCCGAAACGGTGGCCGCGCTGGAGGAGCAGGGCATCGCGGTGTACAGCGACGGTGCGCTGTGCGCGTTCCCGCCGGGCTTCACCGGCCGCGAGGGCAGGCCGCTGCCCCTCATCATCCGCAAGCGCGACGGCGGCTACAACTACGCCACCACCGACCTGGCCACCATCCGGTACCGGGTCGACGAACTTCACACGGACCGCGCGATCTACGTGGTGGGCTCGGACCAGGCGCTGCACTTCCGGATGGTTTTCGCGGTGGCCAGCCAGGCGGGCTGGATACCGGCGGGCGCGGTGTTCGAGCACGCCCAGATCGGCCTGGTGCTTGGCCCCGACGGCAACAGGCTGCGCACCAGGTCCGGCGATAACGTCCAGCTCAGCGACCTGCTCATCGAAGCGGTGGAGCGCGCGAGGGCCATCCTGGACGAGGTTGACGCCTCGGCCAGGTTCGGCCCGGCCGAGCTGGACGAGGTTGCCGAGGCGATCGGCATCGGGGCGGTGAAGTACGCCGACCTGTCCACCGCCAGGGACAGTGCGTACGTGTTCGACTGGGACCGGATGATCTCCTTCCGCGGCAACACCGGCCCGTATCTGCAGTACGCGACCGCGCGGATCAGGTCGATCTTCCGCAGGTCCGACGGGGCGGAGGCGGAGGTGCAGGGCGCCGGCATCGCCGTGGAGGCCGGGCCGGAACGCGCGCTCGCGCTGCGGCTGCTCCAGTTCGGCTCGACGGTCATCCAGGTCGGCCAGACCGCGGAACCGCACCGGCTGTGCGGGTACCTCTTCGAGGTGGCCAGCCTGTTCACCACGTTCTACGAGGAGTGCCCGGTGCTGAAGGCGGAGCCTTCTGTGCGCCCCCGCAGGCTCGCGCTCTGCGCGCTCACCCTGCGCGTGCTGGCGGCCGGCCTGGGCCTGCTCGGGGTGCCGGTACCCGAGCGAATGTAACGCAGCGCTGAACGCCCCGCCGTCGCGCGGGCTCAGGACGGTCCGTGACCCAGGTCCGCGGGCCGACTATCGAACGTTCTCCTTACGTGCGCCGCGAATCCTGGCCCGGCTGGCCATCGGGACGGCAGTCTCGGATTCGTGGATACGAACGGGCCGTCCATTGGCTACCCAGATTCCCAGGCCCGCCCGTCAGAACTGGACGCGCGAAGCGGGCGCCGTCCGCCTAAGGAGGCATCCATCATGATGGCCCGCAATCGGCGCTACGCCAGAGGCCGTCAGGCGGTACTTAAAACCCGCGCCGGCCTCGTGACCGCGGTCCTGGCCTGCGGCGCGATCGCCGCGGGGGTGATCGCCATAGCGGCGGCCACCGCCTCTGGTCACTCGGCCGCGATGGCCGCGAGCCCGGCCGCCTACTCGGCCCGGTCAAGCGGCGAGGGAGCGGTACTCAACTCGGCCCTGGGCCACTGGAACTCCTCCAGGCAGGCCAGCTACTCGGATTTGGCGAGCCTGACCCAGGTGCAGGGCTACAGCCAGACCAAGCAGCAGGGCCAGACGCTCGACATCCAGCGCGGCGTCGTGGTCCTGGCCACCACCGATTACCTCATCCTGCAGTCGGCCAACGGGTCGCTGCACCTGTGGCTGCTGTCGAGCGCCACGCAGGTCCAGGACGTCGCGGGCACCACGGCCGGCACGATGGCGATGACGGCCAGCTCAAACGCGACGCAGCAGGCGATAACCTCGGGCAACATGATCCCGGCCACCACGCTGCTGGCCGGCAGCCCGACCACGGCCGCCGCGATGCTGACGCCGGCCACCGTCCCGGAGACGGAATCGGTGCAGGTGGCCAACACCGATCTCACCGTCACCGTCACCGTGACCCGCGCTACCGCGTCGGTCTCGCAGACCGCCACCACCCCGGCCACCGGGGCGCCGGTCCCCGATCAGACCTCGTTCACGCAGTACGCGTGGCAGGCCACGGACTCGATCGCGCGCGGTGACCTCGCCGTCGTGGTCGGGACGCGCTCGAGCGGGACGCTGCACGCCCAGCTCATCCTGTTCACCCCGCTGAGCACGATGGCCACCGGCGGGAAGACAGGAACCGGGAAGCACTGGTAACCCAGGTCGCTGGCGGGCCGGCGCGCGGTGCGGGCGCGTCGGCCCGTCGGCCCTTCAGACCCGTTCGATGATCGTGGCGTTGGCTTGCCCGCCGCCCTCGCACATCGTCTGCAGGCCGAACCGGCCGCCCGTCCGCTCGAGTTCGTGCACCAGCTTGGTCATCAGGATCGCCCCGGTCGCGCCCAGCGGGTGCCCGAGCGCAATGGCCCCGCCGTTGGGGTTGGCCAGGTCCAGCGACGCTCCCGTCTCTTCCGACCAGGCCAGCAGGACCGGCGCGAACGCCTCGTTGACCTCGAACACGTCGATGTCCCCGATCTTCAGCCCGGCCCGGCCAAGCACCGTCTTCGTCGCGCCGATCGGGCCGGTCAGCATGATCACCGGGTCGGCGCCGATGACAGCGAGCGCGTGCACCCGCGCCCGCGGGACCAGGCCGTACCGGTCGACGGCCGCCTGGGAGGCGATCAGCAGCGCGGCCGCCCCGTCGGAGATCTGCGATGAGACCGCGGCGGTGATCTCCCAGCCCTCGCGGAGCGGCGCCAGGCTCGCCATCTTTTCCAGCGAGGTGTCCCGGCGCGGGCCCTCGTCCTGGCTGACCCCCGCCACGGGCGCTATCTCGCGCTCGAACCGGCCCTCGTCGATGGCGCGTACCGCCCGCTCGTGGCTCTCCAGCGCGAACTCCTCGAGCTGGGTGCGCTTGATGCCCCACTGCTCGCAGATCATCTGGGCGCCGCGGAACTGGGAGATCTCCTGCTCGCCGTAGCGTTCTCGCCAGCCCTCGCCCTGCGGCGTCGGCATGCCCGCCTGCCTGGGCAGCACGACGCTCGAGCCCATCGTGACGATGCTCATGCTCTCGACGCCGGCCGCGACCACGAGATCCTGGGTACCGGACATCACGGCCTGGGCGGCGAAGTGGACGGCCTGCTGGGAGGACCCGCACTGCCGGTCGACCGTGACGCCGGGCACCGATTCGGGCAGCCCGGCCGACAGCCAGGCGTTCCTGGCGATGTCGAGGGTCTGCGGGCCGATCTGCGAGACGCAGCCCATGATCACGTCGTCCACCGCGCCCGGGTCAACGCCGGTCCGGTCGACCAGGGCTCGCAGGGCGTGCGCGGCCAGGTCGACGGGGTGGACCCCGGACAGGCCGCCGTTCCGCTTGCCGATGGGGGTGCGTACCGCGCCCACTATGAACGCATCCGTCATCACGGCCTCCGTTTCGGGGACAAATCGTGTCCTCACCGTACCTCTTATCGCACCGGCGAACCGAATGCCATACTCTCGGTATGGGTTTGCACGACGGCGGGTTAAGGAGGCCGCGGTGACCGGAATCATCCTGCTGGTGCTCATCGGTGGCCTCGTCGCGTTCGCGTGGACGCGCCTGCGCGGCAAGATGAAGCTGCCCATCTCGGGTAAGAGCTGGATAGGGCCGATCTTCGTCGTGGCCCTGGTGCTGCTCATGCTCTTCTCCAAGAGCCAGGGCCACTGAAGACTCACTTGAAGTCTGGGGGGACGCCAGCCGCGGGCGGCTAAGGACCGGCCGACGCTGCGCGGCATCTCGAACCAGACCGCCTTGCCCTCGGCCGTCGGCCTCGACCCCCACCGGGTCGCCAGCTGCTCGACCAGGTAGAGCCCCCGGCCGCCCTCGTCGGTTTCCCCCGCCGTCCTGATGCGGGGCAGCCGCAGGTCCGCGTCGAACACCTCGACCCACACGGCGTTCGCGCCCCGCCGCAGGCGCAGCGCGAACTCCCGGGCGGGCCGCAGCGAACGCGGGGACCACGGCCGCGCGGCCTCCGGCAGGGCGCTGTCCCAGCCGGGCACGCCGCTCCCCTGGACCGGCACCGTGCCGGCCCGGGCCGTTACGGTTCCCTCGGCCGGCGCCGGGCCCGTCCCGACCGCCGACCCCGGCCGCCCGGGCGGGCGGAACGGAACAGGATCCCGCGCGTGGGCGGCGCCGACCGGAGCCGGCATGATCACCGGATCCAGGTCGAAGTCAAGATCGTCGCCCGGGCTCGGCGTGACCGAAGCGTGCAGCACGGCGTTGGTGACGACCTCGGAGACCAGCAGGCAGCCCAGCGCGATCTGCTCCGAGTCCATGCCCCACGACCGGAAGGTCTGCGCGGTCAGGCGCCTGGCCTCCGAGACCATGATCGGCTCGGCGGGGAACACCTTCTCGGTGGAGGCGAGCTCGGCCGGCGAGGACTTGACGACCAGGATGGCCATGTCATCGTCGATGTCACCGGGAACCGCGAACTCGGCCGCCGTGGCGACCGCGTCGGCGTCCCCGCTCGCCGCCGCCGCGCGGACCGCCTGCTCCAGCATCTCCACCGCTTCGGTTTCCGAGTACTGCCCGGAACCGTCGGCGCGCGCCCGCCGGTCGGTCAGGCCGTCGGTGTAGAACACCAGGATGGCCCCGGGCGGCACGCGGATCGTCTCCTCCTTGTAGGTCGGCAGCCCGCGGATCCCCCTGCCGCGCACCCCGAGCAGGACCCCCTTGTACAGGAACTCAAGCTGGCTTGACTGGCCGCCGCTGATCAGCAGCGGGGCGTCGTGGCCCGCGTTCGCGAAGGTCAGTTCCCTCGACCACGCGTCGTAGATCATGTAGATGCAGCTGGCGGTGGGCGGATCGCCGCCCAGCGGCGCCCCGTCGTCCCCGGCGGGAGCGAGCGACCGGCACCAGTCGTCAAGCTTGCGCATGATGTCGGCGGGCGGCTTCTCGTCCTGCGCGAACGCCCGGAGCGCCGCGCGCAGCTGGCCCATGATCGCCGCCGCGCGCGCGCCGCGCCCCTCGACGTCGCCGATGACGATGCCCACCCGCCCGGCCGCCAGCGGGATGATGTCGTACCAGTCGCCGCCGACCTGGGTCTGGATGCCCTGCCCGTGCGTTTCCAGCGGTTTCGCCGGGACGTAGCGGCAGGCGACCTCGAGTCCGTCAAGCTCCGGGATGGCCTGCGGCAGCAGGCTCTTCTGGAAGGCCAGCGCGGTCTGCCGTTCGGTCTCGAACAGCATCGCGTTGTCGATCGCGATGGCCACCCGGCTGGCGATCGCGCTGACCAGATCACGGTCGAGGGTGTCGTAGTTGCGCTCTTCCCTGTCCGTGAGCCGCGACAGGGCCAGGCTCATCACGCCGAGCAGTTCCCCCCTGGCGTACAGCGGCGCCGCCACCACGGAGGTCAGGCCGGCCTCGTGCGCGGCCGCCATGCTCTCCGCGCTCGGCGCCGGGTAGTGCTCGGTCTCCAGGTCGGCGACCGCGATCGTCTCCAGGCGCGCCATCGCCTGCTGGCAGAAGTGACCCTCCGGGTAGTGGATCTGCTGGCCGGTCTGGGCCCAGGTGCCGGGCGGCGGCACCCAGTCGTTCGCGTGCCGCTGCACGCGGCGGACGAGCTGGTCACCCTGGAACAGGTCGATGAAGCAGTGGTCGGCGAACTGCGGCACGAGCATCTCCGCCACGTGCTTCAGGGTGGTACCGAGCTCGAGGGAGCCGGCCAGCCGCTCGCCGACGCGCTCGAGCAGCGCGATCATGTCCTGCCGCCCCTGGCCATCGCGCTTGCTGGCCTCGCGGACGCAGATCATCATCCCGTCGATGTCACCGCCGGCGTGGCGCAGCGGTACCGCGAAACCGCGCATGAGCGCGTGCGACCCGTCGGCGCGGGTACTGGAGAACGTGTCCTCCCACCAGCGGCCGCGCAGCACCTGCCCGGCGAGATCCTCCATCTTGCGCAGGTCATCGTGGGCGAACAGGCCCAGGGAAAGCACCGGGCCGCCGGCCAGCCGTGACATATCGCCGGAAAGGCGGAAAAGCCGCGCCGCGTATTCATTGAGGTACAGGAGATTGCAGAACCGGTCGGCGACGACGACTCCGATGTCGGCCTGGCCGAGAACCATATCCGCCGGGAGGTACGCGTCGAACGCGCCCTCACCCCAGCTTGTCATGCCCCGCTCCCCCCGAACATGGCAGCGTTGCCGAATGACATGATCACGCTCCGGGCGTCAACTGATACGGGCTGGTTACGGAAACGAATATATGCGCAGCGATGGGGCTGGGGAGTTCAGTTGAGACGGCATCCGCCGAGTCGCCGACCGTCACGAGCACAGCATCGCCGACCGACATGAGTACCACCTCGCGTCCGGGTTGTATCCCGGCGCGCTTGAGTTTAAGCATCAGGGAAAGGTCACTTTGAATTTGCTCGCCGATTCGCAGGATGACGGCTTGCGCGATGTCCGCCGATGCGGCCTTTGTCATCGCCTTACCCGTCTCGTTCATCGCCGCGCGCATCTGCTCCTGCGCTTCGCCCGGCAGCCCGAGCTCCGCCAGCCCGGGAATGATATTGCCGTGCGGGCACCGGACGGGGTAGCCGAGCAACTCGAGCAGGCGGCGCTCGACGCTCTCCGAGATCACGTGCTCCCACCGGCACGCCTCGATGTGCACCTCCTCCCACGGCAGCTTGATGACCCCGACGAGCAGGCACTCGGCGAGCCGGTGCTTCCGCATCACCCGGGTGGCCGCCGCCCGGCCGGTATCGCTCAGGGTGAGGTGCCGATCTCCCGCGACGTGGACCAGCCCGTCCCGCTCCATCCTGGCCACCGTCTGGCTCACGGTCGGGCCGGTCTGCGCCAGCCGTTCGGCGATGCGGGCCCGCAGCGGGGTGACGCCTTCCTCCTCGAGCTCGAAGATGGTGCGCAGGTACATCTCCGTGGTGTCAATAAGTCCCTGGGCGGTCAACTCCTCATCCCTCCTGCTGTGATGCTATGCCGGAGAGCGGTGTCCCATGGGTAATGATCCTCGCACCCGGGCCGGCTACCGCAACCCAGGCCAGGACGGTTGACGCTAGCGCTACCATCGAGCCTGGTGTTTTGTGCGCGGCTTTAGGGAGGAAACCGATGTCGGACTTCAAGCCGGGCCTTGAAGGGGTCATCGCCTTCGAGACCGAAATCGCCGAGCCCGACAAGGAGGGCGGCGCGCTCCGGTACCGCGGGGTCGACATCGAGGAACTGGTCGGCCACGTCTCCTACGCGCACGTCTGGGGGTTGCTGGTCGATAACGCCTTCGCCCCCGGGCTGCCGCCGGCCGAGCCCTATCCGATTCCGGTGCACTCCGGTGACATCCGGGTCGACGTGCAAAGCGCCCTGGCCATGCTCGCTCCCGCCTGGGGGCTGCGGCCGCTGCTCGACATCGGCGACGAGGAGGCCAGGGAAGACCTCGCCCGGGCCTCGGTCATGGCCCTGTCCTTCGTGGCCCAGGCGGCGCGCGGGGTCGGGCTGCCGATGGTGCCGCAGCGCCGGGTGGACGAGGCGGCCACGATCACCGAGCGGTTCATGATCCGCTGGCGCGGCGACCCTGACCCGCGGCACGTCAAGGCGGTCGACGCGTACTGGACGTCGGCGGCCGAGCACGGCATGAACGCCTCGACGTTCACCGCCCGGGTCATCGCCTCGACCGGGGCCGACGTGGCCGCCGCCCTGTCCGGGGCCGTCGGCGCGATGTCGGGCCCGCTGCACGGCGGCGCGCCCGCGCGGGTCCTGCACATGATCGAGGAGGTCGAGCGGACCGGGGACGCCGAGCAGTACGTGCGGTCGGTGCTCGACCGCGGCGAGCGGCTGATGGGCTTCGGGCACCGGGTGTACCGGGCCGAAGACCCCCGCGCCCGGGTGCTCCGCCGCACGGCCAAGGAGCTCGGCGCGCCGCGCTACGAGGTCGCGCTGGCCCTGGAGAACGCGGCCCTGACCGAGCTCAGGGCCCGGCGCCCGGACCGGGTGCTCGAGACCAACGTGGAGTTCTGGGCCGCCATCGTGCTGGACTTCGCGGGTGTACCCGCGCACATGTTCACCTCGATGTTCACCTGCGCGCGGACGGCGGGCTGGGCGGCCCACATCCTGGAGCAGAAGCGCACGGGCCGGCTGGTCAGGCCCGCCGCCCTGTACATCGGTCCGCCGAGCCGGTCGGTCCGCGACGTTCCCGGCGCCGAAGACGTGCTCGACCGGAACGTCTGAGCCGATCCCGCGCCTGTCCTCGCCGAACTCGAGCCGAACCTCCCGGTAAGCTGCGGCAATGAGGAATGTCGCCATCCCGGCGGAGCTGCGGCCGAAGGACGGCAGGTTCGGCAGCGGCCCGGCCAAGATCCGCCCGGAGCAGCTGGCCGCGCTCGCGAGCTGGGGATCGACGTACCTCGGCACCTCGCACCGTCAGCCACCAGTCAGGTCCCTGGTGCGCGGGATCCGCGCCGGCCTGGCCGAACTGTTCGGCCTGCCCGGCGACTACACGGTCGTGCTCGGCAACGGAGGCACCAGCGCGTTCTGGGACGCGGCCACGTACGGGCTGATCAGCCGGCGCGCCCAGCACCTGAGCTTCGGCGAGTTCTCGGCCAGGTTCGCCGCCATCACCGGGCGCGCGCCGTGGCTGGCCGCCCCCACCGTGGTGGCCTCGGCACCCGGCACGCATCCGGCACCCCGGCCCGAGCCCGGGGCGGACACGTACGCGCTGACGCACAACGAGACCTCGACGGGCGTGGCCATGCCGGTGGGCCGGGTGCCGGGCGCCGATCCGGGCGCCCTGGTCCTGGTCGACGCCACCAGCGCGGCCGGCGGCCTGCCGGTCCGGGCCGAGGACTTCGACGTCTACTACTTCGCCCCCCAGAAGGGGTTCGGCTCCGACGGCGGGCTCTGGGCCGCCCTGATGTCCCCGGCGGCCGTCGAGCGCGTGCACGACATCGCCGCGTCCGGCCGGTACATTCCTGACTTCCTGTCCCTGCGGGTCGCCGTGGAGAACGCGGTCAGGGACCAGACCTACAACACTCCCGCCGTGGCCACCTTGTTCCTGCTCGCCGACCAGATCGAGTGGATGCTCGGCCAGGGCGGCCTGGCCTGGGCCGCCGCCCGGACGGCGCAATCGGCTGCCATACTGTACGAGTGGGCGGAACGGGCGGCTTACGCACATCCGTTCGTCGCCGATCCCGCACAACGCTCACAGGTAACCGGCACCATCGACGTCAGCGACGAGCTGTCCGCCGACGACATCGCGGCCTGCCTGCGGGCGAACGGGGTGGTTGATACGGAGTCTTACCGGAAGCTGGGCCGCAACCAGCTGCGCATCGGGATGTTCCCCGCGGTCGAGCCGGCCGACGTGGAAGCCCTCACGGCCTGCATCGATTACGTGGTCGAGCACGGGGCGGCTAGTGGATGATCGACCCGATCACGACGAGGAGCACGAGCAGCACAAGCACGGCGGGAAGCAGCCATCGGGGCACCCGGTTCACGATGACAGCCTACAAACCCGCAGGCGAGGAAGATCCGAGGTGGGCCATGGATGACCACGCAAACCGGGCAGGCGTGCTCGGCGAGCATGCTCACCCGCCGCGGCCCGCTTTAGCCCGCCGACCGCAACCGGGGGTCAGCCGGTCTGGAGGATCTCGTGCGGGCTCGGGTGACCTGATGCGGTTGTTCGTGGCGATCGCGCCGCCTCCGGCCGTGCTCGACGAGCTCGACACCCTGGCCGGGCCGCTCCAGGCTGGCCGGCCTGACCTGCGCTGGACCAGCCGGGAGGCCTGGCACGTCACGCTGGCCTTCCTCGGCCAGGTCGACGAGGCCGCCGTGACCAGGCTGCTGCCCCGCCTGGAGCGCGCCGCCCGGCGCCATCACCGGTTCGGGCTCGCGTTCTGCGGTGCGGGCGCCTTCCCCTCCGCGGGCCGCGCGAACGTGCTGTGGAGCGGCCTGTCCGGCGACCGCGGGGCGCTCGCCCACCTGGCCGAGTCGGTCACGGCGGGCGCGAGCCGCGCGGGCGCCCCGCCGCCCGACAAGGGCCGGCGCTTCCAGCCGCATCTGACCCTCGCGCGCTGCCGCATGCCGGCCGACGTCACCGAACTCGTCGCGGCGCTGGCCGATTTCCAGGGGCAAGCCTGGACGGCGGATCGGGTCCACCTCGTCCGCAGCCGGCTGGGCACGACGGAGGGGCCGCGGTACTCGTCGCTGGCGAGCTGGCCGCTGCGCGTCCAGGACCGGGGCCCCGATCCGGCGCCCTGACGCCCGTTACGAGTCAGACTGGCTGAGCTTCTCCAGGATGGGTACCGCCGCCCGCAGGGCGGCCCGCTCCTCGGCGGTGAGCTCGGCCAGCCGGCGGGCCAGCCAGGCATCCTTCCTGCGCCGCACCCGCTGCACCACCGACCGTCCCTCTTCGGTGACGGTGAGGATCACCTGGCGGCGATCGGTCGGGTGGGGCGACCGCAGCACGAGCTCGCGCTCCTCGAGCACGGCGATGACGCGGGTCATCGATGGCGGCTGAACCTTCTCGTGCTCGGCCAGCTCTCCTGGCGTCATCGCCTGGTGGGTTTCCAGCGCCGACAACGCGGCGAGCTGGGTCTCCGACAGCACGGCTTCGGTCATCCCCGAGGCGGCCCGCTGCGCCCGCAGGCGCCGCGCCAGCCTGCTCACGGAGATCCGCAGGGCGGTGGCCAGCCCGGCATCAGTCCTGGTCCGCGTCACTGTCGTCATCTTGAACCTTCGTCGGCCAGCCTAGGGCGTCCAGGTAAGTACATCACGCCCGCGGACCCCCCGCAGCCACGCGCGAAGGGACTGCGCCACCTCGTAGCCTAAACGAGTGAAGCTTTCCCGCAGCGCAGCCGAACGCCCGTCGCCGCCGCCCCCGCTCGAGGCGAACGACCAGCTGGTCGCGGGCGTCGTCACGGCCGCGTGGGCCATCGCGCTCATCGTGCTGCTCATCGTGCGCGACAGCCTGCCCGGGCACGAGCGCTGGTGGATCTGGACCTGCGTGTGCGGGGTGGTCCTAGGCCTGTTCGCCCTCTGGTACG
This sequence comes from uncultured Actinomycetes bacterium, assembly GCA_963789225.1. Lineage (GTDB taxonomy): Bacteria > Actinomycetota > Actinomycetes > Streptosporangiales > Streptosporangiaceae > Palsa-504. Next base: position 119,576 of record CAWBKD010000022.1, on the reverse strand, counting down.
TGCCGCATCTCAAGCGTTCCAGGGCGAAGGCGGCGCTCCGGGCGCGCGATCAGTCGGCCCCGCGGGACAGCGGCTCGAATACCGTCTCCTCGACGGAAACGCCGGGCAAGTCGACCAGGTCATAACCGAGCTCGTCGATGACCGGCGCCACCGCGCGGCCGGCGCCCTGCCCCGCCACCGATTCGGAGTGCGCTCCGCAGCCATGGTCGGCCGAGACGACCCGGCCGTCGTCCGGCGCGTAGGTGTTCGCGCAGGCGCCGAACAGCCGGCCGAGCCCGCCGCTGAGCGGGACGAAGAAGCCGCAGCTGATGCACTGGGCGGGAGCAGCGTGCGCCAGCGGTGACCGCGGGCCGTGCTCGCTCGTGTACCACCGGGCGGAGGCGCCGTCGCGCCCGGCGGCGGACAGCACGCGTGACCGTCCGGGCGCTGGCCACGTGGCCGGCTCCGCCGGATCCGCGTCCTCGTCGACGGAATACCAGTCGGTGACGGCGTCATCGCCTTCCAGCAGCACCAGCGGGACGAGCCGCTCGTCGCCGGGCGGGGCCGGCAGCAGGTCGCCGACGCCGAGATCCCCTGGCCGCAGCCGGTCATGCCACGGCACCCAGGCCGGGGCGAGCAGGGCCTCGGGTCCCGGCAGCAGCACGGTCTCGCTGACCGTGACCACCTTGGCCCGGGGCGCGCGGACGACCGTCACCGCCCAGTTCCAGCCTAGGTAGGCCGGGTCCGCGCAGCTGAACACATGCGTGACGACCCGCTCGTCATCGGCCAGCACCTCGAGGTGCTCGCCCACGTGGCCGGGCCCGACGACCTCGACGACGGCGGCGCGCGCGAGGTCGACGGCCTCGGCGCAGGCCTGGTCTGGTTCCCTGGTACGTGCGGTGCGGGCCGGGCTCACGATCACCAATCCTCGCTCATCACGCGGGCTGCGGTCAGGGTAATCCGCTCATCGATGCGAGGGGCGGGTCGCCGCAGTGGCGGCAACCAAGAATACTGGGTACATGCGGATGTCCGAGGCGCTGCGGCGAACAGGCCGCGCCGCACGCGCCACGGGCAGCGCGGTCAGGACCGGTGCGCGCGCCGGGGCCACCGCCGGCCGCAGGACCGGCGGGGTCGTGCACCGCATAACCGGTGCGGGCGGCGCGGGCCGCACCGGGCTGTCCACGCTGATCGAGCTGACCGCCGCGGGCGGCGCCGGGGACGCCTTCGTCGCGGTGTCGCTGGCGGGGACGATCTTCTTCAGCACGTCCGTGGATCAGGCCCGCGGCCGGGTGGTCCTCTTCCTCCTGGTGACCATGGCCCCGTTCGCGGTCCTCGCGCCGTTCATCGGGCCCTTCCTCGACCGGATGCAGCAGGGCCGGCGCTACCTGCTAGGCGGTACCCTGCTCGCCCGCGGCCTGCTGTGCTGGGGCATGTCGGCCGCCATCAACAGCCCCGTGACGCTGCTACCCGCCGCGTTCGGCATCCTGGTCCTGCAGAAGGCCTACGGCGTGGCGCGCGCGTCGGTCACCCCGCGGCTGCTGCCCGCGGAGATCACCCTGGTCACCGCCAACGCGCGCTCCCAGCTCATGGCGCTGACCGCCTCGATGCTGGGCGGGGCGGTCGCGGCGGGGATCGAGACCACCGTCGGGGCCGCATGGGTGCTGCGGGCCGGGACGCTGATCTACCTCGCGGCCATGTTCCTCGCCCTGCGGCTGCCGGACCAGGTCGACTCGCCGGCCCCGGCCGCTGCCGCACCGACCGGCGGTCCCGCTCCGGAGCCTAATTTTTCACCGAACGAGCGTGGGCGCTCCCCCCGCTCACCCGAGGGCGGACCGAGGGCGGCCCAGCCGCGGGGACCGGAGGGCACGGTCCCCCACGAGCGACCGGACCGCGGCGAACCACCGTCCTTGCCGCCCGGAGGACGATCCGCGCCGGCCGATTCCTTCTGGACCAAGGAACCTGACGAGGAAGCCGAGGAAGCCTCGCCCGCTCCCGGCCCACGGACGCCCACCGGCGCTCGCCGGTGGCGGACCCTGAGCAACGTCGGCCCGGCGGTCGGGGAGGCGATGCGCGGCAACGCGGTGCTACGCGCGTTCTCCGGCTACATGGTCTTCCTCCTGGCCTTCCTGCTGCGCACCGAGCACTTCGGCGTCTCGCATAACTTCGCGCTCGGCGCCCTGGTGGCCGCGGCCGCGGCCGGCGGCCTGGGCGCGATGGCGATCGGCTCCCTGATCCGCGCCAGGGCGCCGCAGCTCATCCTGTTCGCCATGCTCGCCCTCGCGCCGATCGTCACGGCCGCCTGCGCCTGGTTCTTCAGCCTGGAGGCGGCCATCGCCGTCGCGTTCACCGCCGCGCTGGCCGCCGGGCTGGCCAAGCTCGCGCTGGACTCCATCGTGCAGCGCGAGATCGGCGAGGAGATCCGCTCCTCGGCGTTCGCCGTGTCCGAGACGCTGAACCAGGTGTCCAACGTGGCGGGCAGCGTGGCCGGCGTCTTGGTGTCCATGCTAAACAACGGCCAGGTCGCCCTGGCCATCCCGGCGGGGGGCCTGACCCTCGCGCTGGTTGCGCTGATCGCCCGGCGCAGGCGGCGGATTTTCGCGCAGCGCCGGGACGCCGGGGCCCGGCATGATCCGGTGGCCCGGCCCCGGAACAGGCGCTAACCCTTCACGGCTCGATGTCGTCGGCGAGGGCGCGCAGGACGGTGGCGATCTTCTTCGCGTCACGGGGGTCGGGATGCTTGCCGCGCCGGTACGTGGTTGACACGTCGTCGAGCAGCTTGATCAGGTCCTCGACGATCTCGATCATCTCGTCCGGCTTCTTGCGGGTCTGCTTGACGGCCGCGACGGTGGGCGGGGGCTCGAGGATCCGCACCTGGAGCGCCTGGGCTCCCCGGCGGCCCTCGGCGACCCCGAACTCCACCCGCTGCCCCTGCTTCAGCACGGTCGTCCCCGAAGGCAGCGCCGATGAATGCACGAAGACCTCGCCGCCGTCATCGCGGGCGAGGAAGCCATACCCCTTGTCGGAGTCGTACCACTTGACCTTGCCGGTAGGCACGCGCAGACCTCACGTTGAAAGAGAACTAAGAACAACCAGCGATCAGGTGACCGACAGGATGCTACGGGCATTTCTAAGGCTATCGGTCCGGGACACCAGACCGCAGCCTCGTTATCGCGGGCTTGGGCCATCACGCAAACGGCCCGGGGAATCCCCCGGGCCGTTTGCGTGCGTGACGTGGAGAATCAGAAGTCCATGTCGCCGCCGCCTGGGGCGGCGGGGGCCTGGTTCTTCTCGGGCTTCTCCGCGATCACGGCCTGGGTGGTGAGGAACAGCCCCGCGATCGAGGCCGCGTTCTGCAGCGCCGACCTGGTGACCTTGGCGGGGTCGATGATCCCGGCCTTGAACATGTCGACGTACTCGCCGTCATTGGCGTTCAGGCCGTGGCCGGCCGCCAGGGTCTTGACCTTCTCGACCACCACGCCGCCCTCGAGGCCGGCGTTCGCCGCGATCTGCTTGAGCGGCTCGTCCAGCGCACGGCGCACGATCTGCGCACCGGTCGCCTCGTCGCCCTTCAGGTCGAGCTTGTCGAAGGCATTCCTGCCCGCCTGCAGCAGCGCCACGCCGCCGCCGGCCACGACACCCTCCTCGACCGCGGCCTTGGCGTTGCGCACCGCATCCTCGATGCGGTGCTTGCGCTCCTTCAGCTCGACCTCGGTGGCCGCCCCGGCCTTGATGACCGCGACGCCGCCGGCCAGCTTGGCCAGCCGCTCCTGCAGCTTCTCCCGGTCATAGTCCGAGTCGGTGTTCTCGATCTCGGTCTTGATCTGGTTGACCCGCCCGGAGATCTGGTCCGCGTCACCGGCACCATCGACGATGGTGGTCTCGTCCTTGGACACCACGACCTTGCGGGCCCGGCCGAGCACGTCCAGGTCCGCGCTGTCCAGCTTCAGCCCGACTTCCTCGCTGATCACCTGACCGCCGGTCAGGATGGCGATGTCGCCGAGCATGGCCTTGCGCCGGTCGCCGAAGCCGGGGGCCTTGACCGCCACCGACCTGAACAAGCCGCGCATCTTGTTGACCACCAGGGTGGCCAGGGCCTCGCCGTCGACGTCCTCGGCGATGATGACCAGCGGCTTGCCGGACTGCACCACCTTGTCAAGCAGCGGGAGCAGGTCCTTGTTGGCCGACACCTTGGAGTTGACGATCAGGATGTACGGATCCTCAAGGACGGCCTCGAGCCGCTCGGGGTCGGTGACGAAGTACGGCGCGATGTATCCCTTGTCGAACCGCATGCCCTCGGTGAGCTCAAGCTCGAGGCCGAAGGTGTTGGACTCCTCGACGGTGATGACGCCTTCCTTGCCGACCTTGTCCATGGCCTCGGCGATCATCTCGCCGATGGCCGTGTCGCCGGCCGAGATGGAGGCGGTGGAGGCGATCTGCTCCTTGGTCTCCACGTCCTTGGCCAGCTTGGACAGCTCCTCGCTGACCCGCTCGACCGCCGCCTCGATGCCCTTCTTCAGGGACATCGGGTTGGCGCCGGCCGCGACGTTACGCAGGCCCTCGCGGACCAGCGCCTGGGCCAGGACGGTCGCCGTCGTCGTGCCGTCGCCGGCCACGTCGTCGGTCTTCTTTGCTACTTCCTTAACGAGCTCCGCGCCGATCTTCTCCCACGGGTCCTCGAGCTCGATCTCCTTGGCGATGGACACGCCATCGTTGGTGATCGTGGGGGCGCCCCACTTCTTCTCGAGTACCACGTTGCGGCCCTTCGGGCCGAGGGTTACCTTCACGGCGTCAGCGAGCTGGTTCATACCGCGTTCGAGGCCGCGCCTGGCTTCCTCGTCGAACGCGATCATCTTCGCTGCCATAGGCTCCAGTCCTTCGTGGCGTACGCGCGGATCGAGCCGACGCCCGCGACGGACGGCACCCCCCTGACGGCGGTCCTTTCCCGCCGCGAGGTCGTGCCTCATCGCCCGATCCCGTCATGATGTTGGCACTCACACTAGGAGAGTGCCAGCACCATGTTTAGCACTCTCCCACCGAGAGTGCAAACGCCAACCCCCCTCAGCCCGCCAAAAGGCGGGATGAGGGGGGCAAAGAGGGGTTTTGGGGGAAGGACTTTCCCCCAAGACCGGGGGCTTCCGGGGGGTCGCCCCGGGCTAGCACCTACTAATTGACCACGTGGACCTTGTTGGCCTGCGCGCCACGGTCGCTTTGCGTGATCTCGAACTCGACCCGTTGTCCCTCTTCGAGGGTGCGGTAGCCATCCGCCTGGATCGCCGAGAAGTGGACGAAAACGTCCTTGCCACCGTCGACGGCGATAAAGCCGTATCCCTTGTCCGGGTTGAACCACTTGACGGTGCCCTGAGCCATTCCAAACAACTCCCTAACTGCGCTCGGGACTCGAGCCCCGCCCTTGTCACCGCGGAACCCGTCGATCGCGGGATCGGTGAGAACGGTGCGTGCCGCTGGCACGAACCCCGTCCCCGTCCGACGGCGACCGGAATTGACCTTACCCTGTACCGAGCGCGCCTGGCGCCACTTACCCACCAATCATGTCATCCGGCGCACGCCGGAACTTCCCCTGAAGGCCTGCTAAGCGCCGCCCGCCACGGCCGGGATGACCGAGACCCGCGATCCCTCGGACACGGGCGTGTCCAGTCCCTGGGCGAAGCGGACGTCTTCGTCGCCGACGTAGACGTTCACGAACCTGCGCAGCTGGCCGCCCTCGTCGAGGATCCGGCCGCCCAGTCCCGGGTAGGCGGCGTCCAGGCCCGCGATCACCTCGCGGAGGGTGCCCTCCTGCGTGCTCACCTCGGCCGCGCCGCCGGTGTAGGACCGCAGGATGGTGGGGATCCGAACCTGCACTGTCACCGGAGTGCCTCCTGGAAGGATTCGAGGGTCGGCCTGATCGGGACCGGTACGTTCACCGCCGCGGTGATCCCGTCGAGGGTCTTCAGCCCGTCACCGGAGTTGATGATCACGGTCTCGGCGTCCGGATCGAGCTGCCCGTCGGCCAGCAGCTTGCGCAGCACGCCGAGCGTGACGCCGCCGGCGGTCTCGCCGAAGATGCCCTCGGTCTCGGCGAGCAGCCGCATCGAGTCGATGATCTCCTCGTCACCCACGTCGGCGATCGCGCCGCCGGTACGCCGCACCACGTCCAGGACGTAGGGCCCGTCGGCCGGGTTGCCGATGGCCAGCGACTTGGCGATCGTGTCCGGCCGGACGGGGCGCACGACGTCGTGCCCCGCGGCGAACGCGGCCGACACCGGCGCGCAGCCGGTCGCCTGCGCGCCGAAGACCCGCCACGGCGCCTGCGGCACCAGGCCGAGCGAGGTCAGCTCGGTCAGGCCCTTGTCGATCTTGACCAGCTGCGCCCCGGAGGCGATCGGTACCACCACCTGGGCGGGCACCCGCCAGCCCAGCTGCTCGGCGATCTCGAAGGCCAGGGTCTTCGACCCCTCGGCGTAGTAGGGCCGCACGTTCACGTTGACGAACGCCCAGTCCTCATGTTCCCCGGCCAGCTCGGACGCGAGCCGGTTGACGTCGTCGTAGGTCCCGTCCACGGTGACGAACGTGCCACCGTAGACCGAGGTGGTGATGATCTTCTGCAGCTCCAGGTCCGCGGGGACGAGCACCACCGAGCGGAGCCCGGCCCGCGCGGCCGCGGCCGCGACGGCGTTGGCCAGGTTGCCTGTCGACGGGCAGGCCAGCACCGTGAAGCCGAGCTCGGTAGCGGCGGCCAGGGCCACCGCGACCACGCGGTCCTTGAACGAGTGCGTCGGGTTCCCCCGGTCGTCCTTGATCCACAGCCTGCGCAGGCCCAGGGCCCTGGCCAGGTTGTCGGCGCGGATCAGCCGGGTGTACCCGGGTTCGGTCGTCGGCCGGTCCGCGATGTCGGGCGGCACCGGCAGCAGCGGCGCGTAGCGCCACATGTTCGGCGGCCCGGCCTGGATGTCAGCCCTGGTCAGGTGCGGGTAGGCGTAACGGACCTCGAGCGGGCCGAAGCAGTCGGCGCACGCGTAGTGCGCGCCGAGCTCGCAGGTCGCGCCGCACTCGCGGCAGGACAGGCCGACGGCATAACCGAAACTGGAATCCGGGCGGCCCGATCCTGGGCCGCCGGTGCCCGCTGCCGGGGTGTGGGTCGTTGCGGTGGTCACGTGGCGAGGGCTTCCTTCCCCATCTTTCCCAGCGGTCACGGTGACCGCGGGCCGGACTTGGCACCATGTCACGCGCCTCGCCGTGCTGGACGGGCATAAAAGCGCGATAGGTTGCCGGGGCTTCACAGGGCCGATCCCTCCACCCCTCTGGATGAGCGTTATTCAGTTGTGCTCCAAACGATATAAGCCTAGCAGTGCACCCCCGGGGGGGCGACCCCCCGGGATCCCCCCGATCCGGGGGGAAACCTTTCCCCCAGAACCCCTCGGGGAGGGCCCGCTGGGCCCCCTTACTCTCCGGGGGGGGTTAGCCTGCCGGGTTATGAGGCAACGGGTGCTCGTAGCGTCCAACCGCGGTCCGGTCTCCTTTTCGCTCGGCGCGGACGGCACGCTGGCCGGACGGCGCGGGGGCGGGGGGCTGATCGCGGGCATGACGTCGGGGCTGGCGGCGGTGGCCGAGCAGGCCGAGGTGACCTGGATCTGCGCCGCGCTCAGCGACGGGGACCGGATGGCCGCCCAGAGCCCCCAGGCGGCTGCCGTGGACGGCGAGGTCGGGGTCCGGATGCTCGACATCTCGCCGGAGACCTTCGACCGCGCGTACAACAAGGTGGCGAACTCGATCCTGTGGTTCATTCACCACCTGCTCTTCGACACGCCGAACCAGCCGCAGTTCGGCCGTGAGTTCCGCCTCGACTGGGCGGCGTACCTGGCGTACAACCAGGCCTTCGCGGATGCGCTGGCGGACGAGGCGGCGGCGGGGCCTGCGGACGGCACCAGGGTCCTGGTGCAGGACTACCACCTCAGCCTGGTCCCGCGGCTGCTGCGGGAGAAGCTGGGCGGCGGCGCGGGTGACCTCGGCATCGCACACTTCTCGCATACCCCCTGGGCGCCGACCGACTACTACCGCCTGCTGCCCCGTGACGTCGGCCAGGCCCTCCTCGACGGCATCCTCGCCGCGGACCACGTCGGGTTTCACGCGCGGTGCTGGGCCGACGCGTTCCTTGACTGCTGTGAGGCGTTCCTGGGCGCGCAGGTCACCCGGGCCGCCCGTGGTGACGGGGGGGCGACCGGGCGGGTCAGCCACCGCGGGCACGTCACCGAGGTGGCCGTGCACCCGCTCGGCGTGGACGTCCCCGCGCTGCGGGCCCGGGCCCAGGCCGACGACGTGCGGGCCCACGTCAGCGCGCTCGGGCGGGCCGCCGGCGGGAAGAAGCTGATCGTCAGGGTCGACAGGACCGAGCTGTCCAAGAACATCGTGCGCGGCCTGGCCGCCTACCGCGAGCTGCTCGCGACCCGGCCGCAGTGGCACGGCCGGGTGGTGCACCTGGCCTTCGCGTACCCGTCGCGGTCCGCCCTGCCGCAGTACCGCGCGTACACCGACCAGATGGAGCTGATCGCGCGGCAGATCAGCGAGGAATTCCGGACGCCGGACTGGAATCCGCTGGTCCTGGAGGTCAAGGACGACTACCCCAGGTCGCTCGCGGCGTGCGCGCTGGCCGACGTGCTCCTGGTCAACCCGATCAGGGACGGGATGAACCTGGTGGCCCAGGAAGGCCCGGTGCTTTCGGAGCGCGGGTGCGCGCTGATCCTGTCGCGGGAGGCAGGCGCCGCGGCGACGCTCGGCGACCACGCGCTCCTCGTCAACCCGTACGACGTCAGCGAGACCGCCGAGGCCCTGCACCAGGCGCTCGCCATGACCGACACCGAACGCCGTCAGCGCAGCGCCGCGCTCGCCGCCACCGCCGCCGCCTGGCCGCCGGCCCGCTGGCTGGGCGACCAGCTAGCCTCGCTCGACGGCTAGCTGGCCTCGCTTGACGGGTAGCTGGCCTCGCTCGACGGCTAGCCGGCCTCGCTCGACGGCTAGCCGGCCTCGCTCGACGGGTAGCTGGCCTCACCGTCCGAGCTGGCGGGCGATCGCGGCGAGCAGCGCCACGGTTCCTTCCGGCCCGTCCACGACCAGGTCCGCGGCGTCCTCGATCGGCGGGCACTCGGCGCTGCGGCTGGCGACCGCGCAGCCAGGGACGCCGGCGCCGCGCAGGGCCCGCACGGCGGCGAAGGCGGGCAGGTCGCCGAGGTCATCGCCGCAGAACAGGACCGAACGCACCGCGCGCTCCCCGGCCAGGCCGGTCAGCGCGGTGCCCTTGTCCGCCCCGGGCGGGCGCAGCTCGATCACCATCCGGCCGGGCTCCGCGGCCAGCCCGAACCTGGCGGCGAGCTCGCCCAGGGGGCCGCGCAGCGCGCGCAGCGCAGCCTCGGGGTCGGCGGTCCGGCGGGCATGCACGGCCAGCGCCTCCCCCTTGTCCTCGACCCAGGTGCCCTCGGCAGCGCCCGCCTCGCGCAGCACGCCGGGCAGCGCCCGCCGGGCGGCCTCGACCGACGGCGGGGAACCGGGGCCGCCCACGGCGCCGTCCTGCCATCGCTGGCGGCCGTAGACGCCGAGCACGATCAGGCCGGGGACGGACTCGAACCCGCCGAAGGCGACCGCTTCCGCGGCGGGCCTGCCGGTGATGACCGCCAGCGTGCCGACCGCCGCGGCGAGGGCGGCCAGGACGGGCGCCGCGCCGGGCAGGGCCCGCGCGGCCTGCGGGTCGGCCACGATCGGGGCCAGCGTGCCGTCGAAGTCGGTGGCGATCAGCGCCTCCCGCGGCCGGGCCAGCAAGGCGTCCAGGCCGGCCTGGCCCTCCGGGGTCCTGGCCCGCGGCGCGTCGCTCACGCGGGCCGGCCCTTCGACCGGGGGGAGCGGATGCGCTGGCGGCGGGCGCGCTGGGCCCGCAGGCGCTTGACCAGGACGGGGTTGAAGGCCAGCGCCTCGGGTGAGTCGATGAGCTCGTTCAGCAGCTGGTAGTAGCGGGTGGCGGGTAGGTCCAGCACGTCGGAGATGGCCTGCTCCTTCGCTCCGGGTGAGCGCCACCCGCGCCGCTCGAACGCCAGGATCCGCATGTCACGTTCGGAAAGCCCGGACATGCGACCTCCTTCAGCTTCACCCGGCTATTTGCCGAACGTACCCGACATCCCGGCCTGTTCCGCCGCGTGCCGCCGACGTACGCTCACCGGACGTGACTCTTTACCGTTTCCGCCACCTGAGCTTCCTCACCGACTACGGGCTCGACGACGGGTTCGTCGCCGCCTGTCACGGCGTCGCGGCCCGGATCGCGCCCCACGCCCGTCTCATCGACGTGACGCACCTGATCCCGCCGGGCGACATCAGGCGCGGCGCCGCCGTGCTAGCCCAGACCGTGCCCTACCTGCCGCCCGCCGTCCACGTGGCGGTGGTCGATCCAGGGGTCGGCACGGCCAGGCGCGGCGTCGCGGTGCAGGCCGGAACCTCGATATTCGTCGGCCCCGATAACGGCCTGCTCTCCTGGGGGGTGATCGCGGCGGGCGGCGCCGCGCGCGCCTTCAGCCTGACCAATCGCGAGCTGTGGCTGAGCCAGGTGGCCGCGACGTTTCACGGCCGCGATATCTTCATGCCGGTCGCCGCGCATCTGGCGGCGGACGCGGAACTGGCCTCGGCGGGAACCGAAATCGACGCGCGCGATCTGGTCATGCTGCCTGCCCCGGAAAGGACCATCCGCGATTCCGCCGCAGAAGGCGAAGTCGTGACCGTGGACAGATTCGGCAATGTCCAGCTCGCCATCACCGCCGCCGATGCCGCGCAAATCGGCGTCAAGCCTGGCGGTTCCTTGCTTGTGCAGTCCGCGCATCTCCAGCTGGCCGTGCCTTACCGGGAAATGTTCGGCGCGGTGGAACCGGGTGAGCTCGTGGCTGTGCCCGACAGCGCCGGACTGGTCAGCCTGGCGGTGAACGGCGGGAACGCGGCGCAGCGGCTCGGCCTGGCGCCCGGCGCGCGGGTTTTGATCACGGCCGCGCCGTAACCAATTCGGCCATGACGCATTCCGCGTAAGGCGGCCTCGTGGCACGATTACATAGGCCGGGCCGGAAACGTCGTTACCGCTGGCCAGCCCGGCCGCCTCGGAGGAGATATCTGGCCAAAGTGTCACACCGACTGCTCCGCGGCATTGTGATGCCGTTCACCACCGCACTGGCCGCGGCCGTGGCCGCCCTTGGCGTCCTCGGGCCGCTGCCGGCCCTGGGCGCGACCGCGACCGCGGGCGCGGCGGGCACCTCCGTCCGCGGCCAGGAATGGTGGCTGGCCGGCCTGCAGGTGAAAGCGGCTTGGCAGACCTCCGTGGGAGCGGGGATCACCGTCGCCGTCCTCGGCACCGGTGTCGACCTAGGCGCCGCGGACCTGTCCGGCGACGTGACCACCGGACCCGACTTCACCGGTTCCGGCCGCACGCCGGGCAGTCCCTACTGGGGCTTCGAAGGGACCGCCGTGTCGGCCCTCATCGCCGGGCACGGGCACGGCGCCGGCGACCGGTCCGGCATCATCGGCATCGCGCCCGCGGCGAGGATCCTCTCGGTCCGGGTGACCCTGGAGTTCAACGATCCGCTAGCGTCGGACGCCTCGATCAGCCGCAGGCTGCCGCAGGCCATCGCCGACGGCATCACGTACGCCGTCGCGCACGGCGCCCGGATCATCGACCTGCCCCTTGACCCGGGGACGCTGGGCCTGGCGGGCCAGGGAGACCCCGCTGCGGCCGGCGGCAGCCCCGCCGAGCGGGCGGCGGTGGACTACGCGCAGGGCAAGGGCGTCGTGCTGGTGGCCCCGGCAGGCGATGACGGCATGGGCCCAGGCATCGTCAACTACCCGGCCGCCTACCCAGGCGTCATCGCGGTGGGCGCGGTGAGCCGCGGTGGGCAACTCGCCTCGTTCAGCAGCAGGCGCTCGTACGTGTCGCTGACCGCCCCGGGGGTCGGCATCGAGGCCCCGGACCTGGCGGACGGCTATCAGATGACCAGCAGCACCAGCGCCGCCAGCGGCATGGTGGCCGGCGTCGCCGCGCTCATCATGTCCAGGTTCCCCCATCTCACCGCGGCCCAGGTGACGCAGGCCCTGACCGAGAGCACGGCGGACGTCACCGGCGCGACCAGTTTGCCACCGCTGCCGGCGCGCTCGCCGTCCGGCGCCGGATACGGCACGGTAGACGCGGCCCGGGCGATCCAGATGGCCGCCCTGATCACGGCCGCGAGCCAGCCGCCGGCCCCCGTTCAGCCCCTACGGCCGCGCAAGCTCGCGCGGCGACCCGTCGCGGCTCCTCGCAGGCCCGGCGCCGACGCGCTGGCCGGGTCGGTGCTGCGCGCGGCCGTGGCCGCGGTGTGCGTGCTGATCGTGCTGCTGGTCGTGATGCTCCTGGTCATGCGCTCGCGGCGGGAGCGCCGCCGCGCCGCGCCTGCCGTCCGCGCCCGAGCCCCGGGCCTGCACGAGCAGCGCAGGCCGGACCGCGGTCCCGCACCGCCCGTGATCGATCAAGGCAACGGCACGCGGGGCCGGCCGCAGGCGACGCGGCCGGGACCGCCCGCCGCCGACCCGTGGCCCTCGCCCGGGGGCTGGCAGGGCGGCGGCATCGGCGCGATCGCCCCCAAGCCTTCGCCCGCGAACCCGCCCTTCGGGCCGGCCGTGACGGCCGCGCCGAGAACCGTGACGGGTCACCGGTCCGGCCGCGGCGCGAGCACCGACGGCACGTCCGCTGGGCCCCCCTGGGCGCCCGCGCCGGAACCTGGCCGCACGCTCGGCCCGCTCCCGGTGGCCTCCCCCGGCTCGCCGCCCCCGGAGCCGGGCCCCGGCATCCGGGTGCCCGGGGACATGGCGGTACCCCTGGCCGGCGTCAGCGAGCCCCCGCCCCCGCATCCCCTCCTGGCCGGCCTGGATACGCCCACCCCCCCGGCGGGCTTCGCCATGACCCCGCCCCTGCCCGACTTCGGCCCGCCGTCGGCGGCCCTGGAATGGGGCCCGCCCCCGGCCGCCCCGGACTTCGGCGCGGCGCCGACCGCCTTCGACCTCGGCTCTCCCCCAGCCGCTCCAGACCTCGGCCCGCCCCAGGCCGCCGCACCGGACTTCGGCGCGCCGCGTGCCGCCTTCGACCTCGGCTCTCCCCCAGCCGCTCCAGACCTCGGCCCGCCCCAGGCCGCCGCACCGGACTTCGGCGCGCCGCGTGCCGCCTTCGAACTTGGGGCACCGCCTGCCGCGGGGTTCCCGGCCCGGGAGAACCTGGGCTTCGCCGCGGCCCCCGTGGCCGACGACTACGTGGCCCCGTTCCCCGCGGAACCGGCCGCCGAAGATGACCCGGCGCCCGGCCCGGCCGCCGACCCCCGCTTCATCTGGGACCTAGCGGCGACCGACGTCTTCCCCGCCGCGACCGGCGGCGATCCGCCGACGGAGTCGGGCCCGCCGACCGAGACGGCCGGCGGGCCCGACATACCTAACTGAGGCGGCGGAACCAACCCAGCCTCAGGCGGCGGCGGGAACCACCGCGGCCTCCTGCGCGGGCTCGAGCGCGAGCTCGAGCACCTCGCGGACGTCCCTGACCGGGTGCACGTCCAGCTTGCCGAGCACCTCGGCCGGGACGTCATCGAGGTCGGGCTCGTTCCGCTGCGGGATCAGCACGGTGGTGATGCCGGCCCGGTGCGCGGCCAGCAGCTTCTGCTTGACCCCGCCGATCGGCAGCACGCGGCCGGTGAGGGACACCTCGCCGGTCATGGCCACGTCGGCGCGGACCAGGCGGCCGGACAGCAGCGACGCCAGCGCGGTGGTCATCGTGACTCCGGCGCTCGGCCCGTCCTTGGGCACCGCGCCGGCGGGCACGTGCACGTGCACGCCGCGGTCCTTCAGCTCCCCGACCGGGAGGCCGAGCTGCGCCCCGTGGGAGCGCAGGTAGGACAGCGCGATCCTGGCCGACTCCTTCATCACGTCGCCGAGCTGGCCGGTGAGGGTGACCCCGGTCTCGCCGGTCTCCCGGTCGGCCAGGGACGCCTCGATGAACAGCACGTCCCCGCCGGCCCCGGTCACCGCCAGCCCCGTGGCCACGCCGGGCACGCTGGTCCGGCGCTCGCCCTCCGACAGGCTGGTCTCCGGGGTGAACCTGGGACGTCCGAGGTAATCCCTCAGCTCTGGCGTGCCCACGGCGACCGGCAGCGCCGCCTCGCCCAGGGCCACCCGCGCGGTGACCTTGCGCAAGATGCGCGCGATGGACCGCTCCAGCGACCGGACCCCCGCCTCGTGCGTGTACTCCGTGGCCAGCAGCCGCAGCGCGTCCGCGTCCACCGACACGTCGTCGGCGTTCAGCCCGGCCTTGGACAGCTGCCTGGGCAGCAGGTGATCACGGGCGATGAGCACCTTCTCGTCCTCGGTGTACCCGTCGAGCTGGACCAGCTCCATCCGGTCAAGCAGCGGGCTCGGGATGGTCTCGAGCGAGTTGGCCGTGGTCAGGAACACCACGTCCGACAGGTCGAGCTCCACCTCGAGGTAGTGGTCGCGGAACGTGTGGTTCTGCGCCGGGTCGAGGACCTCGAGCAGCGCGGCGGCGGGGTCGCCCCGGTAGTCGGCGCCGATCTTGTCCACCTCGTCCAGCAGGACGACCGGGTTCATCGAGCCCGCCTCGCGGATGGCGCGGACGATCCGGCCGGGCAGCGCGCCGACGTAGGTCCGCCGGTGCCCGCGGATCTCCGCCTCGTCCCTGACCCCGCCGAGCGAGACCCGGACGAACTTGCGGCCCATGGCCCGCGCGACCGACTCGCCCAGCGACGTCTTGCCGACGCCGGGCGGGCCGACCAGGGCGAGCACGGCGCCGGAGCGCCGGCCGCCGACGATCCCCATGCCCCGGTCCGAGCGGCGCTTGCGCACCGCGAGGTACTCGATGATCCGCTCCTTGACGTCGTCAAGGCCGGTGTGGTCCTCATCCAGGACGCGCCGCGCGTCGGAGATGTCGTAGGAGTCCTCGGTCCTGGTGTTCCACGGGATATCGAGGACCGTGTCCAGCCAGGTGCGGATCCAGCCGGTCTCGGGTGAGGCGTCCGGCGTCCGCTCGAG
Source organism: uncultured Actinomycetes bacterium (assembly GCA_963789225.1). Classification (GTDB taxonomy): domain Bacteria; phylum Actinomycetota; class Actinomycetes; order Streptosporangiales; family Streptosporangiaceae; genus Palsa-504. The sequence continues at coordinate 104,516 of CAWBKD010000022.1, read as the reverse complement.
CTTGGCGACCTCCTTCAGCGCGGCGTCGCGGACCGCCTCCGGCAGGTCGGCGGCCTCCACCCGCGCGCGGTAGTCGTCTTCCTCGGTTGCGGCGTCGCCGTTCAGGTCGGCGAGTTCCTTGCGGATCGCGGCGAGCTGCTGGCGCAGCAGGAACTCCCGCTGCTGCTTCTCCATGCCCTCCGTGACGTCCTTGCGGATGGTCTCGGCCACATCGAGCTCGGCCAGGTGCTCGCGGGTCCAGCCGACGACCAGCTCCAGCCGCTCGACCAGATCGAAGGTCTCAAGCAGCTGCTGCTTCTGGGCGGTGGACAGGTAGCTGGCGTACCCGGCGTTGTCTGCGATCACCGACGGGTCGCTGAGCTGCTGGATCGCGTCGATGATCTGCCACACGCCGCGCTGCTGCAGGATGCTCGTGACCAGGGACTTGTACTGCTGCGCCAGCTCGTCGGCGCGCGGGCCTTGGCCGGTCTCTTCGGCCACCTCGCCCTGCACCCACAGCGCCGCACCCGGGCCCGTGGTCCCCGAACCGATCTTGACCCGGGAGACACCGCGGACCAGCGCTCCGGGCTGACCGCCGGGCAGCCGGCCGACCTGCTCCACCGTGGCCAGCGTGCCCACGCCGGCCAGCCCGCGGTCGGGTAGGCGTGGCACGAGCAGCACCTGGGCCTTGGCTTCCGAACGCATGCCGGGAACCTGCCTCGACGGTATCCGCGCCGCGTCGATGGCGGCGCTGACCTCCGGCTGGGACGTTTCTAGCGGCACTACCATCCCGGGCAGAACCACCTGATCGTCCAGCGGCAGGACCGGCAGCGTGAGGGTTTCACTCATGAAGAGCCTCCAAAGCTTGAGTCACATACACTCAAGAAAGGAGAGCCCAACTATATTTCCGCTGGCCGTTCGCCCGCAGCGATCAGCCCGAGGCCGGAGACGATCGCGTTGACCAGCTCATCCGGGCTCGCCCCGGCTGCCAGCACCAGCGCCCCCTCGTCCGGCCCCGGGGGCTCCAGGTCGCCGAACTGGCTGTCCATCAGCCGGGCCGGGAAGAAGTGCCCGGACCTGGCGCGCAGCCGGGCGAGGTCCTCGTCGCGGCTGACGTCGAGGAACACCAGCCGGACCTCGGGACGTCCCTGCCGCAGCACGTCGCGGTAACGGCGCTTGAGCGCGGAGCAGGCCACCACCCCGGATCCGCCGACGGCGATCCTGGCGTCCATCCAGGCCCCGATGGCGGCCAGCCACGGCCAGCGGTCGTCGTCGGTGAGCGGGATCCCGGCGGCCATCTTGGCCACGTTGGCGGCCGGGTGGAACGAGTCTCCGTCCGCGAACGGCCAGCCCAGCCGGTCCGCCAGCAGGCGGCCGACGGTGGTCTTACCGCTGCCGGACACCCCGGCGAGGATCACGATCAGGAGGCGGCCCCCGTTTCCGCGGTCACCAGGAGCACGTGCAGCTGCCGCGGTCCGTGCACGCCCTCGACCCGGATCAGCTCGATATCGCTGGTGGCCGAGGGCCCGGAGATGAGGGTATGCGGCCGGGCCGGGTTCAGGCGAGCGAAGCCGTCCGGCAGGTCCGCGGCGACCTGCACGGCGAGCACCACCGCCAGGTGGAAATCGGGCACCAGGGTGAGCGCGCGCCGGCCCTGGCCGGGCCCGTGATCGAGGATGATCGTGCCCGTCTCGGCGATCGCCACCGCGCACCCGGTCACGACCCCGGCCAGCAGGTCGAGCTCGGCGGCGGACAGCGGCGGAGTATCGCAGACGAGCTGGACCGCGGCCGGCACGGCGGCCAGCCACTCGGCGGGCAGCCCGTCCGGGATCACGAAGGGGACGGGCCGCGCGGCCCGGCGTTCGGCCAGGACGCGGGCGACGGCGGCGGGCAGCCCGGCCAGGGACACCCGCTCGACGACGGCCTGGTAGTCGGCGGCCCGCTCGGCGAACAGGTCCACGATGTCGCAGCGGGCCGGGTCGTGATGCGCGGACAGGTAGTCGCGCGGCAGCGCCGCGTAGACCTCGCCCACCTTCTCGGCGGGGCCCGCGCGACCGTTCGCCGTGCCTGCCGGACCTGCCGGACCTGCCGGAGCGGTGGCGGCCCGGATCCTGGCCAGGATCTGGTCCCTGGCGTCACCGGGGACGGTCATCGCGTGCCCCGGTTCCGCGCCCACCAGGCGCGGAACGACTCCCGCGGCGGCGCCGGGGCGTCGCGCGTGTCCGTCCAGGCGCTCAGCGGCCCCGGGAGCCTGCGGATCCGGCCCGACCTGGCCACCAGGCGGCCGCCCAGCCACGCCCCGCGTTGTGCGCCGGCCAGGAGCCGGGGCGACCGGAGCACGCGCCCGGAGACTCCGAACACGGCTCGTTCGGGAGAAAAGATCTTCTCCCGCTTGGCGTCGACAACCTCGGCGCGGAGGTGCACGAGCGCTTCTGGGATGTTGATGGCGACCGGGCACACCTGGTAGCACGCGCCGCACAGGGTCGACGCGAACGGCAGCGACGCGTCAGACGGGGAGCCGACTCCGCGCAGCTGCGGGGAGATGATCGCGCCGATCGGGCCGGGGTAGGGCGACCCGTAGGCGTGCCCGCCGGTCCGCTCGTAGACGGGGCACACGTTCAGGCAGGCGGAGCACCTGATGCAGCGCAGCGCCTGCCTGCCGGTCCGGTCCGCCAGCGCCGACGTGCGGCCGTTGTCCACCAGCACCAGGTGGAATTCCTGCGGCCCGTCGCCCGGCGTCACCCCGGTCCAGATCGAGGTGTAGGGGTTCATCCGCTCGGCCGTGGACGAGCGGGGCAGCAGGGCGAGGAAGACCTCCAGGTCCCGCCACGAGGGCAGGACCTTCTCGATCCCGACCACCGAGATGAGCGTCTCGGGCAGCGTGACGCACATCCGGCCGTTGCCCTCCGACTCGACCACCACCAGCGATCCGGTCTCCGCGATCGCGAAGTTCGCGCCCGAGATGCCGACCTTCGCGGACAGGAACGCGTGGCGCAGGTGCGCGCGCGCCGCCGCGGCCAGCGCCTGCGGGTCGTCGGTCAGGCCTGCGGGCGCGTCCGGCATCTCGCGCAGGAAGATCTCCCTGATCTCGGCCCGGTTCTTGTGGATGGCCGGGACCAGGATGTGGCTGGGCAGGTCGTGCCCGAGCTGGACGATGAGCTCGGCCAGGTCGGTCTCGAGCACCGCGATGCCCTCGGCGGCCAGCGCCTCGTTCAGGCCGATCTCCTGGGTGGCCATCGACTTCACCTTGACCACGCGGTCCGTGCCTGTCGCGCGGACGAGATCGGCCACGATCGCGTTGGCCGCGGCGGCGTCCTGCGCCCAGTGCACGTGACCGCCCGCCCCGGTGACGTTCTCCTCGAGCCTGAGCAGGTAATGGTCGAGGTTGGCCAGGGTGTGGTCCTTGATCGCCTTGCCTGCCGCGCGCAGTTCCTCCCAGTCGGCCAGTTCGGCGACCGCCCGCGCGCGCTTGGCGCGGATCGCGGCCGTGGCGTGCGCGAGGTTGGCCCGCAGCTGGGAGTCGGTCACCGCGACGGCGGCCGCCGCCGGGAAGGCCGGCATGCCCAGGTAGGTCGGCATGCCCGGGTGGTACGTCGCGCTGGCCTGCGGCGCCGTCATCAGGCCTCCTCGGTCCTGGCCAGGATCTCGGCCAGGTGCATGGTGGCGACGCCGGACCGCTGCCGCGTCAGCGCGCCCCCGATGTGCATCAGGCACGAGTTGTCGGCCGCGCAGACCACCTCGGCCCCGGTCTGCCTGATCGCCGTCACCTTGTCGGCGCAGATCGCGGCGGAGACGTCCGGGTTCTTCACCGCGAACGTGCCGCCGAACCCGCAGCACGACTCGGCGTCGGGCAGGTCGGCCAGGTCCAGGCCGCGTACCGCGCGCAGCAGGCGCAGCGGGGCGTCCCCGACCCCGAGCATCCGCAGCGAGTGGCAGCTCGGGTGGTACGTCACCCGGTGCGGGAAGTAGGCACCCACGTCGGTGACCCCGAGCACGCCGGTCAGGTACTCCGACAGCTCCCAGGTCCGCGGCGCGACCTCGGCCACGGCCCGGGCCAGCGAGGCGTCCCCCGCCTCGTCGGCCAGCGCCGGGTAATACTCGCGGACCATGGACGCGCACGAGGCCGACGGGCTGACCACGGCCTCGTAGCCGGCGAACGCCGCCACCATTCCCCGCACCATGGGCACGGCCTCCCGCCGGTAGCCGGTGTTGAAGTGCATCTGGCCGCAGCACGCCTGGGCCGCGGGGAAGTCGACCTGGTGGCCGAGCCGCTCAAGCACGGTCACCACCGCCCGGCCCGTGTCGGGGAACAGGGTGTCGGTCAGGCAGGTCACGAACAGGCCGATCCGCATCAGTCGCCCCCGCGGGCCTGCGCCGCGAGGAGCGCGGAGCCGTCGGCCGACCGCACCGCCTCGCAGCGCCCCAGGACGGCGAGCGCGGCGACGTACCCGGGGCCGGCGTCCAGGTCGAGCAGGGCCACGCTCTCGGGAGCCTGCGGGTACGGCCATGACGTGACGCGCGGCGGCCCGGCGGAATCCGGCACCGCGGCGACGACGACCTGGCTGAAAGGAACGCGCAGGCCGTCACCCGTGGCCTTGGTCACCGCCTCCTTGCGCGCCCAGGCGACCAGGAAGGCACGCTCCCGCGCGGCCGGGTCGACCTCGGCGAGGGCGGTTCGCTCGGGTTCGGCGAGCACGAAGCGCGCGAGGGCGTCGGGGCCTCCGTCGCCGCCCAGCGGGCGGTCGCGCCCGTCGAGTTGCTCGACGTCCACCCCCACCGGATCCCTGGCCACCGCCACCGCGATCAGGGCACCGGAGTGGGCGACGGAAAACTGCGGACCGCCGCCGGCCACGACCGGCTTGCCGTGCGGCCGGCCGCACTGGCGGCAGGTGCGGTCGAAGCTGATCCTTCCCGGGTGGCTCCCGGTGCCGGCCGCGATCACCGTCTTGGCCAGGGCGCACCCGACGAGGAAGCGGTCCCGGTCGGCGGCGCGCCGGTATTCGGCCAGGCGCGCGCGCTCGTCGGTGTCCAGGAGCGCGACCTGGTGCCGGGACGCGTCCGTGACCCGCGCCCACCAGACCTGCGCGGTTCCTTCCGCCAGGTTCCCCGGGGGGGTGCGGGCCGTCAGGCTCGCCGTTTCAGCCACCCTGCCAGCCTAAGGGTTTCGCAGTGAAATGGTATTCAGGTATACCTGTTAATCCCGTCGGCCGAAAGCCCGAATCCCGAACTACCAACCGAGGCCGGGCGCGCTCAGTAAAGTTCTGACGACGATTAGTTATCTCCTGCAGACAGCGGGCACGGCGTCGGGAGCAACCATGAGCGAGACTCCCGCCCTCGAGGCGGAAGGGCTGGCCAAGCAGTACGGCACGACCAGGGCCCTGGCCGGCCTCGACCTGGCCGTCCCGGCGGGCACCGTGTACGGCTTGCTCGGTCCCAACGGGGCGGGCAAGACCACCGCGGTCCGGATCTTCGCCACCCTGCTGCGCCCGACGAGCGGCCACGCGCGCGTGCTCGGCTTCGACGTGGTGGGGCAGGCGGCGCGGGTCCGCCGGGTCATCGGGCTGACCGGCCAGTACGCCGCGCTGGACGAGCACCTGTCCGGCCGGGCCAACCTGGTCATGATCGGCCGGCTGCAGCCGGCTCACGGGCAAGGCGGCCCGGCGGCGCGCGGAGGAGATGCTCGAGCGCTTCGGCCTCACCGCGGCCGCCGAGCGGCCGGTGCGGACCTACTCGGGCGGCATGCGCCGGCGCCTCGACCTGGCCGCCAGCTTGATCGGCGGGCCCGCGGTGCTGTTCCTCGACGAGCCCACGACCGGCCTGGACCCGAACGCCCGGGCGATGACCTGGGAGATCGTCAGGGGGCTCGCGGCGGAGGGCACCACGCTGCTGCTCACCACGCAGTACCTGGAGGAGGCCGACCAGCTGGCGGGCCGGGTGGCGGTCATCGACGGCGGCCGGGTCATCGCCGAGGGGACCCCGGACCAGCTCAAGTCGTCCGCCGGGAGCGCGCAGCTGACGGTGTTGCTGGCCTGGGGTTCGGACCCGCGGGCGGCGATCGCCGCCCTCCAGCCGTACGCCAGGGGCGGGGTTCAGCCGGAGGAGGACGGGCGCCGGCTGTCCGTGCCCGTCGTGGCGGGCGAGGGCCTGACTACGCAGGTGGTGCACGCGCTGGAGGCGGCCGGGGTCCGGGTGAACGACGTGACGATCAAGCACGCGTCGCTTGACGACGTGTTCCTTTCGCTTACCGGGCACGTCACCGGCCCCGGCGCCGGGCTGGAAGGGACGAACGCGGCATGACCGCCATCACCGCGCGCCTGGTCCCCCGGCGGGACATGACGTACAAGCACGGCCCGGTCCGGCAGTTCGCCGCCGACGTGTGGGTGCTGGTCAGGCGGAGCATCACGCGGATCAGCCGGGAACCCGAGATGCTCGCCGACGTCACCGTGATGCCGGTCATCTTCATCCTGATGTTCGCGTACGTGTTCGGCGGCGCGATCGTCCTGCCCGGCCGGGGGAGCTACCACGAGTACCTGATCGGCGGGATGCTCGGGATGGGCCTGGCCCAGACGGCGCCCGGGGTGGCCATCGCGCTGGTCAGTGACATGTCCACCGGGCTGATCGACAGGTTCAGGTCGCTGCCGATGTCGCGCTGGGCCGTGCTCACCGCGCGCACCCTCTCCGAACTCCTCAAGCAGGGGATCAGCGCGATCGTGGTGACCTGCGTGGGCCTGGCCATCGGGTGGCGGGTGCACTCAAGCGCGCGGGACGTGGCCGCCGCGTTCGCGCTGGCCCTGGCGTTCGGCTACGCGTTCACCTGGGCGGGCGTGTGCCTGGGCCTGGCGCTGCGCAGCCCGGAGGCGGCCGGGCAGACCGGGTTCATCATCTTCCTGCCGCTGATGTTCATCTCCAACGCGTTCGTCCCCACCCAGGGCATGGCCCGCTGGCTCCAGCCGGTCGCGGAGTGGAACCCCATGTCCGCGCTCGCCTCCTCCTGCCGGCATCTGTTCGGCAACCCCGACCCCGCGACCGGGCTGCACGCCTGGCCGATGCAGCACCCCGAGCTGGCCGTCGGGTGCTGGGCGGTGGGCATGCTGGCGGTCTTCGCGCCGCTGGCGGTGCACCTGTACCGCCGCAAGACCCTCGGCTGAGCCTGCCTGGACAGCGTCACCGCCCGCCGGGAGAAGGTTTTCTTCATCCCGAACGGGCGGCGGCAGGAGCCCCGGCGTGCGCTGCCGCGCACGGCCTAGGCGTTCTGCGGGGCGAGGGCGGCCGGAGCCGGCAGGCGGGAGGCGCGGACGCGGAGCCCGAGGGTCCGCACGAGCACCATGGCCACGGCCATGAAGATCAGCCCGTCGGTGATCGCGGCGACGCTGACCTGGTTCGCGATGGCCCAGCTGGCCACCGGGTGGGCGAACCAGTGCACGGAGCCGTAGGAGAAGGCCGCCCGGGCCGCGACCACGACCACCCACAGGGCCGCGTACGGCGCGCCGGCCCGGCTGACCGGCCGGCCGGTGTCCGGGCTGCGGTAGACGCCCATGAGCGCCGCGGCGGCCAGCCCGGCCAGCAGGCCGGCCACGATGCCCGCGATCTCCACCGTCAGGCCGTTCCCGTGCGTGACGGGGTTCTGGATGAACAGCGGGATGATCACCGCGGCGGCGATCACCGGGCGCAGCAGCCGCATCGGGCCGATCTTGCGCGCGGGGCCCAGGTCGGTGGCCAGCACCGTGGTGAGCACGACGCCGTTGACGATCATGGCCTCGGTTAGTTCGGAAAACATGGTGTGCTCCTCGTGGTGGGGCGTTTGCTGTTGGATCCACCATCGCCGTCTTCGCCGGTTTGCGGATCGGAGCACGGGCTGGTCCGGGGCATGAGCCGCAGCGGGCGTCCTGGTACCGGGCGGTACCAGGGCGGGCCGGCCGGTTCCACCCGGGGCCGGCCTGCGGGTGGACGCGGCGTGGCGGGCTAGCCGGCCGATACTTAAGGCATGCTGCGCACGGTCAACTGGGTGGCCAGGATCCTGGGCTTCGCCTGGGTCGGCGTGCTGGCGTTCGTGCTGGCTCCGCCGCACGGGGCGCTGAACCTGCCGGTCGAGATCGCGGGGTACGGCCTGGCCGGCGCGGGCCAGCTGGCGTGGGGGCTGCTGGACTTCTACCCGGACGCGACACCGGACCGGTCCCGGGCCCTCCCAGTGGCCCTCGGGGTCATGGCCGTGGGCACGGGCCTGGCGGCTACCGCCGGGAATGGCAGTATCGCGCTCATCATCTTCGGGTTCGTGGCCACGATGGTCGCGGGGAGTGAAATCAGCCTGGAGGCCGCCCTGGCCGTGACCGCGGCCGGCATCTTGGCCATCGAGGTCAGCGGGCTGGTCTTCAGCAACAGCTACGGCGGGCTGCTGGGCCTGCCCGCGATCCTGCTGGCCGGGCTGATCGTCGGGCGCAACCGGGGCGCCTACCGGATCCAGGCCGAGCAGGCCAGGGCGCTGCTCGCGCAGCGCGAGCGCCTGCAGGCCGAGCAGCGCCGGGCCGACCTGCTCGAAGAGCGCACACGCATCGCCCGCGAGATCCACGACGTGCTGGCTCACTCGCTCGGCGCGCTCGGAATCCAGATCCAGGCGGCCCGGGCCGTGCTGACCGACCACGGCGACACCGATAAGGCCGGCGAGATCCTCGCCGCCGCCCAGCGGATGGCCGCCGAGGGCCTGGTGGAGACGCGCCGGGCGGTGCACGCCCTGCGCGCCGGCACCTTGCCGCTCGATGAGGAACTCGCCCTGGTCAGCGACACTCACGCGCAGCGTTACCACGTCGCGGTCAGCTTCGCCACCGGCGGCACCCCGGAACCGCTCCCGCCCGACGCCACGCTCGCGCTGCTGCGCGTCGCGCAGGAGGCGCTGGTCAACGCGGCCAAGCACGCGGCGGGCCGGGAAGTCGCGGTCCGCCTGGACTACGGGGAGGCCGACGTCAGGCTCACCGTCCGCAACGACCTGGACCCCGGTGCTGCCGACGCCGCACGCCCGGCCGACCTGAGCACCCTCAACGGCGGGTACGGGCTGACCGGCATGCGGGAACGGCTCCTGCTGCTGAACGGGACGCTCGAGGCGGGCCGGAGCGACGATCAGTGGGTCGTGACCGCCGGACTGCCGCGCCCCCGGCCTGAGAGCATTCAGTCATGACCGCCACGCCCGACGAGGCCGCCCGGCCGCTGCGCATCGTCATCGCCGATGATCAGGCCAGCGTCCGCGAGGGCCTCGTCCTGCTGCTCGGCGGGCTGCCCGACATCGAGGTGGTCGGCGCCGCCGCGGACGGGCAGCAGGCGCTGGAGCTTGTGGCCTCCCGCGAGCCCGACGCCATCCTGCTCGACCTGCACATGCCCGTCCTCGACGGGCTGGGCGCCACCCGCCGGCTGGCCGCCGAGCACCCCGGCGTCGCCGTCGTCGTGCTCACCACCTACGCCGACGACAGTTCCGTCCTGGACGCGCTGCACGCCGGGGCGCGCAGCTACCTCACCAAGGACGCCGACCGGGCCGACATCGCCCGCGCGCTGCACGCGGCGGCGGGCGGGCTGACCGTCCTCGACCCCCGCGTGCACGCCCTGCTCCTGCAGGCCGCCAGCGCGCCCGCCCGGTCCGGCGCCGAACAGGCTCCCGGGCCGCCGCCCGACGGCCTGACCCAGCGCGAGGTCGAGATCCTCGCCCTGATCGCCCGCGGGCTGACCAACCCGGAGATCGCCGCGCAGCTGTTCCTGAGCAACCACACGATCAAGACCCACATCAACCGGATCTTCGCCAAGACCGGCTCACGGGACCGCGCCGCCGCCATCGGCTACGCTCACCGCCACCACCTCGGCTGACTGGCCATTATGGAGATCATCTCGATCACCTCACCGACCCGCCTTCGTTGCCCGCAGCCAGCGGCCGGATCAGCCTGCGGAGGCCCGCAGGTCGTCCAGGAGCTCGGCCTGTCCCGACAGCACCCCGGTCAGGATCAGCCGTGCCACGGCCAGCAGTTCGGCCACGTGCGGGCTGGTCAGGGAGTAGCGGACGCTGGAGCCTTCCTTGCGGGAGGTGACCAGGTTCGCGCGGCGCAGCACGGCGAGCTGCTGGGACAGGTGGGCGGGTTCGATGCCTACCTGCGGGAGCATCTCGGCCACGGCGTACTCGCGCTCGCTGAGCAGCTCCAGGATCCGGATCCGGGCCGGGTGGCCCAGCGTCTTGAAAAATTCCGCCTTCAGCTGGTACAGCGGCGTACTCATCCAGCCTCCCTAGCCCCGGCGTCGCCGCAGTCTGCCTGCGCCGGGCACCGCCTCGCGAGCCCGCCCCCATGCTGATACGAAACTCAGCAATTGATAATGTTAGCAATTAACGATGATACAGGGAACTGGCGCGCCGGAGCGCGCCCAACCCGCATGGCGCGCGCCGGAGCCGGGGCGCCAGACGCCGGGGACCGCCTGCCGGTCATGGGCCAAGGCGCCGCACGCGCCGACCGTAAGGTATTTCCGCCGTATCCGAATATACCGTGAGCGGCTGTGATGTCTCCACAGGGTAGGGGGCCACTGGTGATCGTGGAAGGCGGCCCTGATCACGCCGCCCCTGACATCGCGTCGCCTGGATGCGTGCCAGGGCAGCCTGATCATTGCGGCCGAGCCTCCGCGCCTGGTGTTGCGAGATTTGTTAATTGCAGAGATGATAGTTCCGTTAGGTCCCTGGGCCGGGCTGCCCCCCGTGCCCGGCCCAGGATGGGACAGGCGGCTATGAGAGTCTTCGCAGCCGGGCTGACGGCGGGCAGGTATCGCCGGGGCGGCAGGTAAGACGGCCGCGTCGCAGCCTGCCGGTGATACCCGCCGCTGCGGCCTGCCGCAGGCCGCTGCCGGCTGCGGCAGGGGCACCGGCCCGGCCGCCGGGGCAACAGCGGAAGGAGACGGCGTGGCGGAGGAGATCCCGGGGCTGGGTCAGGCCCCGACCCGGCATGGCGGGCTGATCGCGTGGGTGGCGCAGATCGCCGCGCTGACCCGGCCCGCCGCCGTGCACTGGTGTGACGGGTCGCAGCGGGAATGGCAGGACCTGACCGGCCTGCTGGTCGAGCGGGGCACGCTGACCCGGCTCAACCCGGAGTTGCGGCCGGGCAGTTTCGCCGCGTCGTCTGATCCCTCCGATGTGGCCCGGGTGGAGGATCGCACGTTCATCTGCTCCGAGCAGGAGGAGGACGCGGGGCCGACCAACAACTGGATCGCCCCGGCGCGGATGCGCGCCACCTTCGCGGAGCTGTTCGCCGACTGCATGGCCGGGCGGGTCATGTACGTGGTGCCGTTCTGCATGGGCCCGATCGGCTCGCCGATCTCCCAGCTGGGCGTGGAGATCACCGACTCGGCGTACGTGGCGGCCTCGATGCAGGTCATGACCCGCACGGGCACGGCGGTGCTGGAGCGGCTCGGCGGGGACGGGTTCTTCGTCCGCGCGGTGCACTCGGTCGGCGCGCCGCTGGCCCCGGGGCAGGCCGACGTGCCCTGGCCGTGCAACCCCGTCAAGTACATCTCGCACTTCCCCGAGACCCGGGAGATCTGGTCGTTCGGGTCGGGGTACGGGGGGAACGCACTGCTGGGCAAGAAGTGCTACGCGCTGCGGATCGCCTCGGTGATGGCCCGGGATGAGGGCTGGCTGGCCGAGCACATGCTCATCCTGAAGATCACCCCGCCGCACTCCGATAACGGCGGCACCCGGCCGCGGTACATCGCGGCGGCGTTCCCGTCCGGGTGCGGGAAGACCAACCTGGCCATGATGGTGCCCGCGGTCGCCGGGTGGCGGGTGGAGACGATCGGTGATGACATCGCCTGGATGCGGTTCGGCCCGGACGGGCGGCTGCGCGCGATCAACCCCGAGGCCGGGTTTTTCGGCATCGCGCCCGGCACCAGCGTGGCCACCAATCCCAACGCGATCACGATGCTGCGCAGCGACACCATCTTCACCAACGTCGCCCGCACCCGGGACGGCGACGTGTGGTGGGAGGGGCTGACCGACCAGCCCCCGGCCGGCCTGACCGACTGGCAGGGCCGGGACTGGGACCCGCGGTCAGGCGAGCCCGCAGCCCACCCCAACGCCCGGTTCTGCGTGCCCATCGGACGGTGCCCCTCGGCCGCCCCGGAGTGGGAACACCCCGACGGGGTGCCCATCTCGGCGATCTTGTTCGGCGGCCGCCGCGCGAGCGCGGCACCGCTGGTGGTCGAGGCCCGCTCGTGGCAGCACGGGGTGTTCCTGGGCGCCTGCATCGCGTCGGAGAAGACTGCCGCCGCCGAGGGGCAGGTCGGGGAGCTGCGCCGCGACCCGTTCGCGATGCTGCCGTTCTGCGGCTACAACATGGGTGACTATTTCGCCCACTGGCTGTCCGTCGGCGCCATGACACATCCGGCCAAGCTGCCGCGGATCTATCACGTCAACTGGTTCCGCAAGAACACGGCGGGCCGGTTCGCCTGGCCGGGCTACGGCGAGAACAGCCGGGTCCTGAAGTGGATCTGCCAGCGGCTGTCCGGGCAGGGCGCGGCGGTGCCCACCCCCATCGGCAACCTGCCCGCGGGCGGCGCCCTCGATACCAGGGGCCTGCAGATCAGCGAGGCCGACCTGGACGTGCTGCTGTCGGTCGACCCGGCCGCCTGGCTGCAGGAGGCCGGCCTGATCGGCGAGCACCTGGCCACCTTCGGCCGGCGGTTGCCCGAGCAGCTGTGGGAAGAACACGACGCGCTGCTGGAGCGCCTGAAGGCCGCCCGCTGAATACGCAGAACGCGGGCGGGAGGAGGCACGCCGGTGATAGATCGGATCCATGACGGAGCGGTCGAGCGAATTCGCCGGGCGGGTGGCACTGGTTACCGGGGGGGCTTCGGGGATCGGGCTGGCCACCGCCCGGCTGCTCGCGGCCCGCGGGGGGCGGGTGGCCGTGCTGGACCGGGTCAAGCCCGCGGAGGATCACCAGGCCGGGGGCGAGGCCATTTACACCGTCCTCGCTGATGTGACCGACGACGCTGCGGTCCGGGGGGCCGTGGCCGAGGCGGGGCGGGCGCTCGGCGGGCTGGACATCCTGGTCAACAACGCGGGTATCGGCGCGGCCGGGACGGTCGAGGACAACGACGACGAGGAGTGGCACCGGGTCCTCGACGTGAACGTGCTGGGCATCGTCCGGACCACCAGGGCCGCCCTCCCGCTGCTGCGTCGCGCGGTGCGCGAGCGCGGCCAGGCGGCGATCGTCAACACCTGCTCGATCGCCGGGACCGCGGGCCTGCCGCAGCGCGCGCTGTACTGCGCGAGCAAGGGCGCCGTCTACGCGCTCACGCTGGCCATGGCGGCCGACCACGTGGCCGAGGGGATCAGGGTCAACTGCGTGAACCCGGGGACCGCCGACACCCCGTGGGTGGGGCGGCTGCTCGACGCCGCGCCCGACCCGGCGGCCGAACGGGCCGCTCTGGAGGCGCGTCAGCCTATGGGTCGGCTGGTCACCGCGGATGAGGTCGCCGCGGCCATCGCCTACCTGGCCAGCCCGCTCGCGGGCGCCACCACGGGGACCGCGCTCGCCGTCGACGGCGGCATGAGCGGCCTGCGGACCAGGCCCAGGACCACCTAACCCGGCGTGCCGCGCTCGATCGTGACGGCGGCCGTGTAGCCTCCCTCGGCGATGGGCTTGAGCACCTCGAGCCGGAGCCAGGCGACCGGGTGGTCCGCGAGCAGCCGGTCGGCGACCCGCTCGGCCGCGGTCTCGATGAGCAGGAACCTGCCCTCGCGGACCACGGAGGAGATCGTCCGGGCCACCGCGGAGTAGTCGAGCGCGTCCGCCAGGTCGTCGGTCGCCGCGGCCTTCGCGGTGTCGGCGGACATCTCCACGTTGAAGGTGAGCGTCTGGGTCACCTCGCGCTCCCAGTCGCGCACGCCGATGACCGCGGAGACCCGTAGGTCCCTGACGGATACCCGGTCCACGGCGGTGGCCCTAGGCGACGTAGGGTTCGGCGCCGTTCTCGCTGATCATGGGGCGGCCCGCGACGGCCCACCCGGTCATCCCGTCGGCCACGTTGATCGCGTTCAGCCCCGCTCCGGCCAGCGCCTGCGCCGCATACGCCGACCGGTTGCCGCTGCGGCAGATCACGTAAACCTCGCGGTCGCCCGGCAGCTCATCCAGGTGCGCGGCCAGCTCGCGAAGCCGCACGTGGACCGCCTCCGGAGCGTGGCCCGCCACCCACTCGTCGTCTTCGCGCACGTCCAGCAGGAACGCCCCGGCGGGCAGGTCCGTCGACAGCACTTCCTGCAGGGCGTCGGGCTGGTTCATGTCGGTCTCCTGTTCGGGCTCGCGAGCACGGCACCAGGTTACTGGCCGGGCCGCGGGCACCGGGACGGTCCCCCGCCGGCCCGCGGGTCGGTGACGGGCTCAGGCAGCTGGACTGATGCCCGGGACCAGAGAAGATCTCCCGCTGGCGAGGCCGCCGTCTGCGGTTACACCCGGTGGACACGCAGCGGCGGGTGCGCCTTGGCCATCTCGTCGTAGTCGCCATCTTGGGTGACGACGGGCAGTCCGCGAGCGATGGCGGTCGCCGCGATCAGCGAATCGGCCAGCTTTACTATCCGCTGGATCCCGGCCGCACGACAGTCGTGCACCAGACGGGCCCACGCGGACATCGCCGCCTCGCCGACCGGAATCGGGTCGGCGTTCCTGGCCAGGGCGAGAGTATCGGCCCGCCGCGCGCGTTCGGTGTCTCCCGGCGCGGCGAGCACGCCGAGTTCCAGTTCGCCCACGGTGATCACGGATACCGCGGATCGTGCCGGTAGCTCAGCTAGCGCTCGGCCGCTCTCCCGGGCAATGAAGACGGACGTATCCAGCAGGCCGCTCTCTGGGACCGTCACAGCTCGTCCAGCGTCTGGCCGGCCATTGCCTCGAGATCCCGGGCGAGGCCCGGATCGGCCGCACGCGTCCGGAGCTGTTCAGACAGCCACGCGCCGGAAAGCCACCGCTCCCGCCGCTGGTGCGGAACGATGTCCGCGATCGGTTCGCCGTTCGACGTGAGGACGACTCGTTCGCCGCTCCGCACCGCGTCGATGACCCGCGCCGTATGGTTGCGCAACTCGCGGACTCCAACCTCCATGTGCTATAGCGTAGCACAGGTCAGCCTGCGGAGGAAAGCTTGCCGAACACGCCGGTCCCCCACGCCGCGGCGAACGCCACGAGGAGGAGCGTGATGCCTAGCGTCAGCCGCCGCCCCCGGTACAAAGCGCGGCCCCATGCCCGGAACATCTCGCCTCCTGAGCTTGCTGTACATGTTGATAACTCAAGTAAACGATGTAAACTGATTACAGCGCTAACTTCGCATACGGCGTTCATTCTTGTCAAGCGGGCCGGCGTCGGGCCACGCCGGCCGCTTGGGTCTGCCAGCGGACGGGTTCCGGAGGTAATACTTGGTGCAGGAGGCAGTGGTGACGCAGGTGGTAGAGGTCGCAGGGAACGCCGGGCCGGGCGGCGGCGCAGCTGGCCCGGTCGGCCACCCGACCCGGCGCGACCGGCTGCGCGCGGCGACCACCGAGGAGATCATCCAGACGGCGCGGGAACTGCTGGTGGCCAGCGGGCCGGAGGCGGTGTCGCTGCGCGCCATCGCCCGCGAGATGGGCATGACCGCCCCGGGCCTTTACCGGTACTTCGCCAGCCACACCGAGCTGGTCAGGCACGTGTGCGCCAGCATCTTCACCGAGCTGGGCGAGGACATCCGCCGGGCCATCATGGCGGCGGACGCGGGCGACCACTCCGATCCCGACCGTAAGACGGAGCACCTGACCATCAAGATGGTCGCGGCCTGCCGCGAGTTCCGCCGCTGGGCGCTTGACCACAAGGCCGAGTTCGCGCTGCTGTTCGGCATGCCGTTGCCCGGTCTGGACGACGGGCGGTACGACACCGCCGACGAGTGCGCCCTGGCGTTCGCCGGCGTCTTCTTCACGATGTTCCTCGAGCTGTGGGCCGCGGTGCAGTTCCCGGTGCCCGCCGCCGAGGAGATCGATCCCGGCCTGCGCGACGAGCTCCTGCGCTACCGAGACGCGCTGGGCGCCGACATCCCGGTCGGTGCCGTCCTCACCTTCCTGCGCTGCTGGACCGTGCTGTACGGGGCGGTGGCCATGGAGGTGTTCGGCCACATCCGGTTCGCGCTGGAGGACGCGGCCCCGATGTTCGAGATCACCCTCGGCGACCTGGCGTCCCTGGTGGGCCTGCGCTACCCGCTGAGGCCGTAACCGGACGCGACCGGCGCAGGACCAGGAGCACCGCCGCCGCGCAGGCGCCCGCGGCCAGCGCCTCATAGGGCGCCCGGCCCCGCGCCTCGTCCTGGATGCGACCGTGGAACCGGGTGACCGCCCGCGGGAAGGGCGACCAGTCGAGCCACATGACGGTCGGCTTGTCGAGGTCGGGCAGCGCCGCCCCGGCCATGCCCGCCACCACGGCCAGCCGGCGGTCGGCCGGGGAGATGGCGGTGACCGCCCCGGCCACGCCCAGGCTGATCAGCCCGTCGGCCACGGCCACGCGCAGGTACCGGCGCCTGCTCCCCCAGTCGCCCCAGTGCGGCACCGCGTCCAGGGCGAAGTGCGAGGCCACGCCCGCCGCGAAGGCCGGGAGCGGGCGGCGGGCCAGCGCCCCGATCAGCGCACCGGACAGGACATGGTTGGTCAGCAGCACTCGCCCCGCCTTCCCGTCGCACCCTCGTCTCCACGGTACGCACTGCTGGTAGCGTTTCGGTTGCGGGGGGCTGGCAGGCAACCGAATCTGGACGAGGGCCGACGTATATCCATGCTGGACAAGCGATTTATCAGGGAGAATCCGGACGCGGTGCAGGCGGCCGTCCGGGTCAAGGGCATTGACCTGGACGTGGACGAGCTGCTCCACCTCGACCAGGCCAGCCGCAAGCTCCAGCATGAACTGGACCAGGCGCAGGCGCGCAGGAAGAGCTCGGCGAAGGAGTACGCCCAGGCCGGCGAGGCCCGCCGGGCGGCGCTCAAGACCGAGCACGAAGAGCTCGAGGCGCACCTGAAGTCGCTGCGGGACCAGCTCGCAGAGACGAACGAGAAGCTGCAGGGGCTGCTGCTGCTCACCCCCACCATCCCGTGGGCGGGCGCGCCGGTCGGCCCCGACGAGTCGGCGAACGTGACGATCAGGACCTGGGGCGCCCCGCCGGAGTTCGATTTCGAGCCGCTGGACCACGTCGACCTGCTGGAGAAGCGCGGCTGGGCCGACTTCGCCCGCGCTCGTAAGGTGGCGGGAGAACGCGCCTACGCGCTGATCTCGGAGCTGGTCCTGCTCGAGCGGGCGGTCCACTCGTACGCCATCGACCTGCTCCGCGCCAAGGACTTCACCATCGTCAGCGTCCCGTCGCTGGTCCGGCAGGACGCGCTGATCGGTACCGGCATGTTCCCCGCGCACCGCGAGGAGATCTACGCGATCCCGGCCGACGACCTCTACCTCGCGGGTACGGCCGAGGTCGCCCTGGTCGGGTTCCACGGCGACGAGATCCTCGACCACAAGCGCCTGCCCATCAGGTACGCGGGCATCTCACCGTGTTTCCGGCGTGAGGCGGGGAGCGCGGGCCGCGACGTGCGGGGGCTGCTGCGCGTCCACCAGTTCGAGAAGGTCGAGCAGTTCGTCATCTGCGCGGCCGACGACGAGGAATCTGACCGCTGGCACGCCGATCTCCTCGGTACCGCGGAGGAGCTACTGCAGGCGTTCGGGCTCGCGTACGAGGTGGTGGAGTGCGCCACCGGCGACATGGGCGCGGGCAAGTACCGGATGAACGACATCAACACCTGGATGCCCTCGCTCGGCGCGTACCGCGAGACCCACAGCTGCTCCTCGCTGCACGACTGGCAGGCCAGGCGGGCCAACGTCCGGTACCGCGACAACGAGGGCGCGGTGCGCTTCACGTACACGCTGAACAACACGGCGGTCGCCACGCCGCGGATCCTCGCCGCGCTCGTCGAGAACTTCCAGACTCACGACGCGAGGGTCCGCGTGCCTGCCGTGCTCCGGCCCTACCTCGGGGGCGCGGAACTGCTCTGAGCCGCCGCCCCGGCGGAGCGGACAACCGCCAGCCGGGAGCGTACGCTGCGAGGCGTGACCCTCGACGTTGATCGTGTGGCTGACCTGGCCGCCCGGCCGCTTTCCGGACTGACCAGGCGCGACGTCGCGCTGGCGCTGCTCACGGTGCCTGCGGCCGAGGCCCTGGCCTCCCTCCCCGGCATCAGGCGGGGACTGCTCGCGGCCGGCAATCCGCTGTCCGCCGTGTTCTGGTCGTCGGCGGAGGTCGTCCTGCTCAAGATCGATGACGGCGACGCGACGGTCGGCGACGTCAGGATGTGGCTGGAAGCCACGGGCACCGAGCCCAACGGGATCATCGGCCTGCACGTCTGGGACGAGCAATCCGAGCGCAGCCAGCTGGCCGCCGAGATGCACACCAGGCTGGTCAGCCACCTGGAGGACCGGCTCGCCGCGGGCGAGATCGATCCCGACCTGCTGGCCGCCGGGGACCCGGCGGCCAGCCAGGCCCACATCGCCTTGCAGGAGCGGTGGATGACGTCGGCGCTGCCCGACGGCCGGGTCCCGATGGACGTGCTGCTCGACGAGGAGGACGAGGAGTTCCTGGCCGAGTGGGACGCCGCCGACGCCGAGGCGCTCAGCACGATCGAGGCCCTGCTGGACCGGGTCGGCGACCGGCCGCTGCCCCACGCCGAGCTCCGCGCGGCGAGCGAGCGGCTCCGCGAGTGCATCGCCAGGCCCGGCTGGCCGGGTCAGCTGCTGATCGAGTGCGGCGGAATGCGCCAGGAGGACCTGCCCGCCGACGACGTCGAGCTGTGGCTCGGCCTGGCCGCCGGCGTGGCCTCCCCGCAGGGGCCCGATGACTGGGACGAGCCTGGCGCAGGCGAGGGGGAGCTGGGCGAGGTCCACAGCGCGGTGGCCGCGATCTGCGCCATCGACCATTTCGACTGGCTGGCGGTGATCACCGCGCTCGCGGAGGGCGGGCCCGGTACGTCCGCGTCGGCCGCCGACCTGGCCGCGTACGTCCGGGACTACGAGCCCGAGTACCCCGAGCCGGGCGAGGAGGATGACCAGGACCCCGACGAGGCCGACCTCGGTGACGAATTCGGCGACCAGGACGACGAGGCTGACGAATTCGACGAGCTCGGCATGGAAGGCCTGTTCCTGCCGGTCACGACGCTGTGGCACGTCCTGGGCGCGATCGACGACGACGACCGCCTGACCCCGCTGGGCTGGTGGGGCCTGCCCGCGGCGATGCGCCGCGTCTGGGCGCCATCCGAGGGGCCGCCCGGCTAGCGGCCGGCCGGCGACCCGGGGTCCGGGTCGCCGGCGGCGAGGCGATGGTACGCGGGGGCCAGCACGTCGGCCAGGTCCTGGCCCCTGACCCGGACCGCCGGCGGGGGGAACATGCGCAGCAGCAGGTCCGGCGTGCTGGAGCCAGGGCCCGCGGATAGCGCGCGGAGCCGGGCCGGGCTCAGCCCTGGCGACCAGAACGCGTCCAGGCACTCGGCCAGCGGCCGGGCCGGGACGTCGAGTCCCGCCCGCCCGGCCGTCCCCGGCGCGGACCCTGCCGCGAGCGCCGGGGCATCGCGGCCTGCCCGGCCGCCGGGTCCGGCCTGGATCGCGCGCAGCGCCGTGAGCAGCTCGTCGCGGCTGCGGCCCCGCCAGGCCAGCATGGCGAACGGGTCGCGGTCGAACTCCTCGGCCAGCACGTAGCACACCGCGGCGAGATGCTTGCACGGCACCTCCCAGTCCGGACAGCTGCACCGCATGTCCAGGTCGCCGGGCGAGCGCGGGAACAGCGGCGTGCCGCAGTCCGCGAACACCTCCTCGATCTCGCGCGGCATCTCGCCCGCGAGCAGCTTGGCGCGGAACAGCGCCTGGCTGGCCAGCCTGCCCTCCACCGTCCGCCACTGCGCCTTGGTCAGGGGCAGGACCCCGATGCGGACCTGATACGGCCGGATCCGGGACCCCTGCACCCGGGCGGTGACCTTGCCCTGGGACAGCTCGAAGTCGAGCACCTGCCCGGCCCGGGCGTAGCTGCGGCCCCGGGCCAGCCTGCCGCTCATGCCGTACGACTCGAGCACGGCGATGAACCGCCGGGACCACCACTGCTCGCCGATCGCCCCGCGCTTGCTCCGGGCCTTGATCCCGCCCTCGACGCGACGCGGGCGTGAGGCGGGCGGCCAGTCGCCCCAGCGCGCGCTCATGCGCTCACCGCGTCGGGCGACAGGGCGAGCACGGCCCGCAGGTCCTCGACCGACAGCTCGGTCAGCCACGCCTCGCCGGTGCCCACGATCCGGTCCGCGAGCTGCTTCTTCTCCTCGATCATGGCGTCGATCCGCTCTTCCAGGGTGCCGACGCAGACGAACTTGCGGACCTGGACGTTCCTGCGCTGGCCGATGCGGAACGCGCGATCGGTCGCCTGGTCTTCCACGGCCGGGTTCCACCACCGGTCGACGTGGATCACGTGGCTGGCGGCGGTCAGGTTGAGCCCGGTGCCGCCGGCCTTGAGCGAGAGCAGGAACAGCACGGGTTCATCGAGCGCGGCGAACGTCTCGACCATGGCGTCGCGCTGCTTCTTCGGCGTCCCCCCGTGCAGGAAGAGCACCGGGCAGCCCAGCCTGGCCGCCAGGTGCGGCTGGAGCATCCGGCCGAACTCGGCGTACTGCGTGAAGCACAGCGCCTTGTCGCCCTCGGCCACGATCTCCTCGCAGATCTCCTCGAGCCTGGCCAGCTTGCCGGACCGGCCCGGCAGCCGGGAGCCGTCACCGAGCAGGTGCGCGGGATGGTTGCACACCTGCTTGAGCCTGGCCATCGTGGCCAGCACCAGGCCGCGGCGGCTGATGTCGTCGGTCGCCTCCTCGATGCGGCTGAGCATGTCGGCGACCGTCGCGGCGTAGAGGCTGGCCTGCTCGGCGGTCAGGTTGCACCAGACCTTCATCTCCTGCTTGTCCGGCAGGTCGGTGATGATCGCCCGATCGGTCTTCAGCCGGCGCAGGACGAACGGCTGGGTCACGCGGACCAGGTCCCGTGCGGCGTCCTGCGAGCCGTGCCGCTCGATCGGGATCGCGTAGGTCTCGCGGAACTTCTCGGCCGGGCCGAGCAGGCCCGGGTTGGTGAACTCCATGATGGACCACAGGTCGGACAGCCGGTTCTCCACCGGCGTCCCGGTCAGTGCGATCCGGGTCACAGCGGGCAGGGCCCGGACCGCCCTGGCCTGCTTGGTGGCGTGGTTTTTGATGTTCTGAGCCTCGTCGCAGACCACCCGGGCCCAGGTGATCGTGCCCAGCGCGGCCTGGTCCCTGGTGGCCACGCCGTAGCTGGTAATCACCAGGTCCGCGTCGGCCAGAGCGGAGGTCAGCGAGTCGCCGTCCAGCCGGTCCGCGCCGTGATGCACGTGAACTCGCAGGCCGGGGGTGAACCGGGCCGCCTCCCGCTGCCAGTTGCCGACCAGCGACATCGGGCACACGAGCAGGGTGGGACCGGACCCGGGAGCCTGCCCGGCGATCAGCGACAGGAGCTGGATCGTCTTGCCGAGGCCCATGTCGTCTGCCAGGATGCCGCCCAGGCCGAGTTCGCCGAGGAAGGCCAGCCAGGAAAGCCCGCGTTCCTGGTACGGCCGCAGCGTGCCCGTGAACCCAGGCGGAGCCGACCTCGCCGCCAGCCGGCGGTCGGCCTGGCCGGACAGCAGGTCGCCCAGCCAGCCGTCGGCGTCCACCTCCGCCAGCGGGACCGCGCCGTCGGGGGCCCGCAGCCCGGCGGCCAGGGCCTCGCCGGCGGTCATCGTCCCGGGCGGGTTCCGCTCGAGGAACCTCAGCGCGGCCTTCAGGTGGGCCTCATCGAGCTCGACCCACTGGCCGCGGAGCCGGACCAGCGGGACCTTCAGCCGGGCCAGCTCGGCGAGCTGCGCGGCGTCGAGCGACTGATCGCCGACGGCCACCTCGTACCGGAAGTTCACCAGGTCGCCCAGGCCGAACTTCGGCGCCGTGACCGAGGAGGCCGATGGGCTGACCGACCGGGTGGTCAGCTTCAGCCCGAGCCGGGCCTTACGCACCCAGTCGGGCAGCAGCACGCCGAACCCGGCGCCGGACAGCAGCGGCCCGGTTTCCTTCAGGAAGCGGAACGCGCCCGGCGTGTCCAGGTCCACCGCGGTGGGCGCCGGCTCGCGCAGCGCCTCCTCGACCTCGCCGAACAGCCTGGCCGCGGAGCCCAGCCCGGCCAGCAGCTCCTCGACAGGATCGGCACCGTCCCCGGTATCCAGGAACGCCGAGCCCTCGCCCGCCCACAGGTCGGCGGCGGAGACCATCAGGCTCGGGTCTTCGGCGGACTGAAGCGCGAACTCCACCCGCCAGGGATCACCGTCCGGGTCCGCTGGCTCGGCGAGCCGGAAGCAGGTCCGGACCGGGCCGGCCGGGATCTGCGCGCCGTCCAGCCACGCCTGAAGTTCCGCGGCGAGCGCGGCGGCCTCGGTTTCGTCCTGGGGCGTGATCGCCTCGAGGCGCGCGTCGGTCGTCGTCAGCGCCACCACGAATCGTTCGGGCCAGGGAACGCGCGCCGGAGTACGGCCCCGCCTGGCGCCCAGCAGCGATCCGGGCAGCCGGGTTCGCGCCGCGGCATCGGTGAGGCCGTCAAGCGCGGCCGCCAGCAACGACCCAGGCGGCTCGGGGCCCGCCGCCCGGCACGACGGGGGCATCGCCGCCGCCAGGTCACGCGCGCGCTGGGCGTCGGCCCCGTCCAGCACCGGACGCCAGCGGGCCGCGTACCCCCCGTCCTCGGCGACCAGGCCCGGCAGCACCCGTCCGCGGACGACCAGGCCGTCGGCGAAGCGGGCCAGGGCCGCCAGGTACGGCAACGACCCGCCCGCGACGGCCGCGACCTCGCCGAGGCTGGCGACCGAGCCGAGCAGGTCAAGCGCGGCGGCCGGGGCGAAGGCGAGGACGGGCACGCGCCAGCGGGCGAGCGACACCCGGCCCCGGGGACCCGGCCGGGCCGGGTCCCCTGCTGGCGGGATCAGTTCCGGCGAGGCCAGCGGCCCGTCGCCCGCCGACGGCAGGTGCAGGATGAGCTCGTCGTCGACCGCCTTACGGGCCGCCGTGCCGGCCGGCCCGGGCAAGGCGGCGAGCAGGTCGGCCAGCTCGCCCGCCTGCCCCGCGAACGGATGCGGCACCGGGGCCCGCGACGGCCGCCCCGCGCCGGGCGGACCGGCCGCGACCTGCGGGAGGCGCGGATCCTCGGCCCACAGGCAGAGCGCATCGTTCGCCCATATCCCGTGGATGACCCGCATGCCGCCTGCTACCCCTGGTTCCGCCTACTTCCTGAACGCTAACAGCGCTCCGGGCCCCGGCGCGGCGACACACCGCGAAACGCGGCCGGGTCATCAGTGCTACTTGTAGAGCGCCTGGACGCGGCTGATGAGGTGACCAAGCAGCGAGGCGGGAATCGGGTCGTTGGTGCCGTCCAGGGCGTCGACGGTGTAGACGTTCGTGCCGGAAAGCACCACCGCAGTGTTCTCGTACCAGTTCAAGGCGGGCACCGAGGAAACGTCGGCATACTCGATAAGCTGGAACGCCTTGTGATTGTCGATCGTGGTGCTAGACAGCGACTGCGTGGTCAGCTCGACGTGGTCGCCGGACCCGAATGGTTCGGTGAAGGCCGAGCACTGCTTGTACCTCGTGTACGCCCGGCTGTAGAACGAGGCCGCCGCCGAGGTGGTCTGGAACTGGAGCACCGCCTGATCGTTCGCCAGGACCACGCTGGGGAAATCGCCAAAGGCCGGACTCTGGTTGAGGATCCCGTCGGCCGCGCCGGCCGTATCGCCGTAGCCTCCGACGTAGATGTATTGCGCGAAGGTGCTGCAGACAAGCCGGACGGCTTGATGTTCACGTGCGTCGACCACAGGCTCTTGCCGGTGTTGACGTGGCGCACCACGGTGAACCCGGCCCCGAAGGAGGAGGCGGGCAGAAGGGCGGACTGCAGCCGCGAGCCCGTTACCTGCGGTGCGGGCTTAGCGATGCTGTGCGGTGCGGCCAGTGCCGAGCCCGCCAGGCCCAGGCTGAGCGCCGTGGCGGCGGCCGTGACCGCGATCGCCTTGAACTTCATGGTGTCCTTCCCAACGCGGTCACTCCAGCCAGGCCCTCTGGCGCGCTCACCGCGTGGCGCGACGACGATAGTGGAGAGCGAACCCGGTGCGCAATGCGCTAAACCGTGATTTAAGCCTTACGGGCGGTTCTGCTCGGCCGGAGGCTGGGCGGTGGTGAGGTCATGGGTGAGCTCATGATCGTCGTCGGCGCCGGGGGCCGAGGGATCCGGGGTGATCTTGCGGAGGTGCTTGTTCATCGAGCGGAGCAGGAAGACCAGCGCGACGCCAATCGCGGCGACGACCAGGAAGCCGAGGACGCCCGGCTCGATGTTGTTGCTGGAGGAGGACGCAGCGGCAGTCACAAAAACGCCTAGATTCACCACAACCTCCGGAGAATGCTCCAGTTCATAGGCAGGGGAGGAACCCGATGCCTGGGGAAGCGGGGTGGAAGAACTGCGGCGCAGCGCGTACGGCGCGCCTCCCCATATTTTACGGTCATTTGTTCGATACTATGAGAATGAGGACGGCATATCGCTGCCGAGCATACCCCGACCAGGCGCAGCAACAAATGCTGGCCCGCACGTTCGGATGCGTGCGTGTGGTTTGGAATCGGACGCTCGCCGCCCGGAACGCCCGCTGGCAGACCGAACGCAAGGGAACCAGCTATGCCCAGACAGATGCCGCGCTGACCACGATGAAGAAAGACCCGGATCTGGCGTTCCTGTCCGAGGTCTCATCGGTCCCGCTGCAGCAGACGCTGCGGCACCAACAGAAGGCATTCGGCGCGTTCTTCGCCAAGCGAGCCAGGTACCCGCGGTTCAAGTCGCGGCGCGGCCGCCAGGCTGCGCACTACACCCGCAGTGCGTTCTCTCTACGCGGCGGGACGCTGAGGCTGGCCAAGATGACAGCCCCTCTCCAATTCGTGTGGACGTGGCCGGACGTGGAGGTGGCTACGCTCGACGCGGCTATGGTGATTGTCTGCCGCGAGCCAGATGGCCGCTGGTACGTCACCTTCACCGTCGACACCACGCCTCCCGAGCCACTGCAGGAGGCGGAGCACGCGGTCGGCGTCGATCTGGGCGTGACGAACTTCGCCGTGACGTCGGATGGGGAAAGGATCGCCAACCCCCGCTGTCTGGAGCGTAAGGCCAGGAACTTGGCTCGCTATCAGCGACGCATGGCGCGGTGCCGCGAGGGATCGGCAAATCGGGCCAAGGCTGCCCTCAAGGTCGCCCGCGCCCACCGCAAAGTCCGCTGCGCGCGGCGGGATTTCCTGCACCGCGTAAGCATCCGGCTAGTCCGCAGTGCCGACACAATAGTTCTGGAGGACTTGCACGTCGTCGGCATGGTGCGCAACCGGCATCTAGCCCGCGCCATCTCGGACTGCGGCTGGGGCGAGTTTCGCCGCCAGCTTGAGTACAAGTGCCAGCGATACGGCCGACGCCTCATTGTGATCGACCGCTGGTACCCGTCCAGCAAAACCTGCTCGACGTGCGGGCACCTGCTCGGCGAGCTCAGCCTGTCTACCAGGTACTGGACGTGCCCATCCTGCCGCGCCCGGCACGACCGGGACCTCAACGCGGCCAAGAACATCCTGGCGGCAGGTCTTGCCGTAACTGCCTGCGGAGTTGGCGTAAGACATCGGAGGTCATCTTCGGTGCAGCCGACGGTGAAACAGGAACCCCGGCCGGTGACGGCCGGAATCCCCGCCCTTTCTTAGGAGCGGAGAGCAGTCAAACTTTCTCGGATGCCGGCGAACAGGTCGTCTTCCGGCAGTTCGCTATCGACGACTGACCTAGCCAGATGATAGTCCTCCGTCGGCCACGCGGCCCGCTGCACCTCGATCGGGCACCGGAACCAGAACCCTTCCGGGTCCACCTGGGTGGCGTGGGCCTTCAGCGCCGCGTCCCTGACCTCGAAGAAGTCGCCGCACGGCACCCGGGTCGTGATCTCAAGCTCCCGCCAGTCCTCCCCGCGCTTCTTGGCGCGTTCCGCCCACTCCTCGAAGATCTTGGCGTAGGGCGACTCCAGGCCGCGGCGGAGCATCTCCTCGTGCAGCGCCACGAACTTGCCACCGTGGAACGACACGAAGTAATAGAGCTTGAGGGGCTGCCATGGCTCACCGGCATCCGGGTACGCGTCCGGGTCGGCCGCGGCTTCGAACGCCGCCACGCTGACCCGGTGGGTCATGACGTGATCCGGGTGCGGGTAGCCGCCGTTCTCGTCGTAGGTGAGCATCACGTGCGGGCGGAACTCGCGGACCGCGCGGACCAGCGGCTCGGTCGCCTCGTCCAGCGGGGTCAGCGCGAAGCAGCCGTCGGGCAGCGGGGGCTTCGGGTCGCCTTCTGGCAGCCCCGAGTCGACGAACCCGAGGAACCGGTGCTCTACCCCGAGGATGTCCCTGGCCCGGGCCATCTCCTCCCGCCTGACGCTGGCCATGTCGGCCTTGATCTCGGGACGGTCCATGGCGGGGTTCAGGATGTCGCCGCGTTCGCCGCCGGTCAGCGTGCAGACCAGCACCTGCACGCCCTCGCTGGCGTAACGCGCCATCGTGGCGGCGCCCTTGCTCGACTCGTCGTCCGGGTGCGCGTGCACGGCCATCAGCCGAAGCTGGCTTCCCACCAGGGTCTCCCTCGTTTGACTGTGCCGGTCCCGGGGAAAAACCCCGGAACCCCCCGCGAAGCGGCGCGCATCCGACCACGCCGCCTAGTCCCGCAACACCCGTTTACCAGTCGGACATTCCCACTGCCCGGCGGTTGGTAAGATTCCGCATTTGACTAGATCGCTCTAGTCACCGACGCTTGTTAGCCTCAGCAGATTACGCCCGAGGACCAAGGTGGTCCCGCGGACTACAGAAG
This sequence comes from uncultured Actinomycetes bacterium, assembly GCA_963789225.1. GTDB lineage: Bacteria > Actinomycetota > Actinomycetes > Streptosporangiales > Streptosporangiaceae > Palsa-504. Next base: position 77,568 of record CAWBKD010000022.1, on the reverse strand, counting down.
GCCCGCGCAGTACCAAGGAGCATCCGTGACCGAGACTCGCGAAGACAGTGTGACCTGGCTGACCCAAGAGGCGTACGACCGGCTCAAGTCCGAGCTCGATTACCTCTCCGGACCGGGGCGCATTGACATCGCGCAGAAGATCGAGGCGGCCAGGGACGAGGGCGACCTGCGCGAGAACGGCGGGTACCACGCGGCGAAGGACGAGCAGGGCCAGATGGAGGCCCGGATCATCACGCTGCAGCACATCCTGGAGAACGCCCGCGTCGGCGGCCCGCCGCGCACCGACGGGGTGGTCGGCCCGGGCATGACGGTCACGGTCCGGTTCGTCAAGGACGACGACGAGGTGACGTTCCTGCTCGCCTCCCGCGAGGAGAGCGGCTCGCCGATCGACGTCTACTCGCCCCGCTCGCCGCTGGGCGCCGCGATCATGGGCAAGAAGGTCGGCGAGAAGGCCACCTACTCCCTGCCGAACGGCCGCGCCAACACCGTCGAGATCCTGGAAGCCGTCCCCTACGCCGGATCCTGAATTCGGACCTCTTATGCCGAACGGGCGGTGGTGCCCCTGACCGCCGCCCGCTCAGGCGTAGGCGCCGTCGTCGGGAATGGATAACGATCAGGGACGGTTCGTCGGCGAGCCACAGCACTTCTTGAACTTCTTCCCGCTTCCGCACGGGCAAGGCGCATTTCGCCCCACCTTGACCGCGCGAGTCGGCGTGCTGGATGACCTTGCCGTCAGCGCCCGCATGACGTCGGGAAACTGGTCTAGCGGCAGCCCCTCGGGGCCGAAATCCAGCCTCGTGGCCTCGCGCACCGCGGTGGGCCCGTCCGCGTCATCCGCCAAGACGAGGCGCCTGGACACGGTCATCGCCGGCGCCCCGTGCCGCAGCCGCTTCGCCTGCTGCCCGAACTCCGCGGCCTCACGGGGACGGCCCGTCTCGCGGCACAGATCCTGCAGGCGTTCCGCGATGCAGTCCTGGTCCCGCGCGTCAGGGACCGAGTATCCGCGGCGGAGAAGTTCCTCGGCCCTGCCGTAGTTCCCGGGATGTCCGGCCCGGGGGAGGTAACAATCCGCCCACCCGATCCAGCCCCACCCCCAGCCCGGATCGTCGGTCAGCCACGACTCGAAGAGCTCCTCGGCCCTCCCGGTCAGGCCCGCTTCGAAGTAGGACTCGGCCAAGGCCCTGCGGCGGTTCTCGGTCATCAGCTGGTCTTCGTGAGGGAACCTCCGAAGCGCCTCTTCGCAGAACTCGATCCTGGCCAGAAGCATCCCGCGATCGTCTAGTCCCGCGTTCCATAGCGCCGCCTCGAAGTCCTGGCTCCAGTTGTACAGGCACTGCGTCATCGGAAAGCGGTCGTCGAACTCCTCAATGGAGGCGATGCCCGTGGTGTCGCATAGGCGCAGCACGTCAGACCAGGCATCCAGCCAGATCCTGGCGCAGGCGCTCACGTTGTTCTGCTCGTCTTCGGCGTAGCCTTCCTGCACTTTGTCGTCCAGGAGTTCCAGGCACACCTTGTCCGGCCACCATCTTCGCCAGAGCGATACCAGGCAGATCCAGATCCAGTCCACCTGGCTGCCGTGCCCGGTTCCGCACCTGTCCTGCAGGGGGCGAGCCACCTCCTCGGCGGACAGCGCGTTCTCGCAGAGCTTCTCCAGGCGGCCGCGATCCAGATCGAGGCCGAAGCCGCGCAGCTTCGCCAGCAGCTCCTCGTCGGTCAAGTGCTCAGCGTGCGAGCGCAGCGGCCTGCCGCTGCCCTCGACCATGCGGCGGATCATCTCGTCGGTGCGCGCTTCCTCCCGGTTGATCCGGTCAAGAGTGACCCAGGACAGCTTCATACCTTCCTGGCAACCTCCTCGGTCGGGCCGGGCCCGCCAACAGGCACGGTCTGGTATCGCCCGAGGAGCTTACTCTGTCGAGCGTTCCGCATGCGGTTGTGGTGCTCCTGACCCAGGGCCCGTTCGGTGTTCCGGCTGGCCTACCAATCGCCAAGGAAGTTGGTGATCCGGTTGCGTACCTCGGCGACTGTGCCGGGGCTGGCGCGGCCGAGCCGCTTGATCACCCGCTGGACCGAGATCGCCCGGACCGATTCTGCCTGGGCCCAGCTCGGCGTGCGGAGCCCGGAATCGGTGCCTACCAGGATGTGGAATGGCAGGCCGCGCTCCCGGCTGGTGATCGCGGCCACGATGAGCTGCTGGTTGCGTAGCTCGTTATAGGAAGGGCCGGACACCACCAGTACGGGACGTCGGCCGCCTTGCTCCTGGCCCGCCACCGGGTCAAGGTCGACGAGCAGCACGTCACCGGCTTGGTAGGGCATCCGGCGGGCTTCCGGCCGCGTCGTTGTACTCCGGCCAGTCGGCCGCAGCCACGCTGAGCCCGTCGCGGGCCGTGCCGACGTCGAACGTGCGCAACTCGGACAGGTACTCCCGCCATGCCTCGGGGTCGTTGCGCTGCATCTGGTCCATGATGTCGTTGGCCCGGCGCATCTCACGCTGGTACTGCTCTCGTTCCGCCAGCCGACTGAGCAGGTCTCCGAGCGTAATGTGGTCTTCGTCGGCGAGGGCGCGGAGCTTGTCGCGCACCGCGCCATCCAAACGGATGGTCGTGTCACTCATACAATCAGCATACCGTACAGTATGCAAGACAGACTACAGAGCAGGCATGGCTGGTAACGGAGATCCTGGACGCCGCCCCTACGTGATGGCGTAGAAGACCTTTTATGCCGAACGGCCGCGCCAACACCGTCGAGATCCTGGAAGCCGTCCCGTACGCCGGGTCCTGAAGATCAGCCTCTTATGCCGAACGGGCGGTGGTGCTCCTGACCACCGCCCGCTGGGTTTCCTGGGTGTTACGCGTTCGCCCCGCGAGGGCTAGGACACGAGCTCGGGCTGCTCGCTGGCGGCCTGGTCGGTTTCCGGTGGCGCCGCCCGCCCGCGCAGCGGGACTTCCTTGATGAACAAGGCCAGCACGAAGATGAGCACCGCGGCACGGCAGCGCCCAGACGAAGACCCCCTGCACGGCGTGCGCGATCGCGAAGAACACGTCGTGCCTGACCGCTGCGGGCAGCGAGTTGACGGTGGCCGGGTCGATCGAAGCGCCGCTGATGTTGACGTGCACGCCGCTGCCCGCGGCGGCGGCCAGCGACTCGGTCAGCCGACGGGCGAAGATGGCGCCGAACGCCGCCACGCCGAGCGAGCCGCCGATCTGCTGGAAGAACATCCGCGCGCTGCTGGCCACGCCCATGTCCTTCTGCTCGACGCTGTTCTGCGCGATCAGCGAGACCATCTGCATCAGGAAGCCCATGCCGAGGCCGAGGATCACGTAGTAGATCGCCGACGTGGTCCGCGTGGTGCCGATGCCCAGGTTGGTGAGCAGGTACATGGCCGCGCCCATGATGGCCCCGCCCAGTATCGGGAAGATCTTGTACCGGCCGGTCCTGGTCGTCACCTGCCCGGCCACGATCGAGGTGATCGTCACCCCGATCATCATCGGGGTCAGCGCGAGCCCGCTGAGGGTCGGCGACTCGCCCTGCACGGTCTGCTGGTACAGCGGCAGGAACGTCAGCGCGCCGAACATGGCCAGGCCGGTGAGGAAGGTCAGCGCCATCGTGACCGAGAAGTTCCGGTTCTTGAACACGTGCAGCGGCAGGATCGGCTCGGCCACCCGCATCTCGACCACTCCGAACGCGGCGGAGGCCGCCACCGCGAGCAGGGCCAGGCCGATGATCTGCCCCGAGGCCCAGGGGTATTCGGTCCCGCCCCAGGTGGCCAGAAGTACGAGCGAGGTGGCGGCCACGGCGAGCAGGCCGCCGCCGAGATAGTCGACCCGGTGGCTGACCCGCCTGGCGGGCAGGTGCAGGGTGGAGATGATGTAGACCAGCGCCGCCCCGCCCACCGGCAGGTTGATGTAGAAGATCCAGCGCCAGGAGAGGCTGGTGGTGATGTACCCGCCGATCAGCGGGCCGCCGATGGTGGCGAGCATCATCACGACCATCATGTAGCTCATGTAGCGCCCGCGCTCGCGCGGCGCCACGATGTCGCCGAGCGTCGCCATCGCGCCGACCATCAGCCCGCCGGCGCCCAGGCCCTGGACGGCGCGGAACGCGATCAGCTCGGCCATCGAATGCGACTGGCCGGCCAGCGCCGACCCGGCCAGGAAGATCACGATCGCGACGATGAAGAACTTCTTCCGGCCGTACATGTCGCCGAGCTTGCCGTAGAACGGCGTGACGACCAGGGACGCGAGGATGTAGGCGGTCACCACCCAGGACAGGTGCGCCACCCCGCCGAGGTCGCCGACGATCCGCGGCAGCGCGGTGCTCACGATGAGGTTGTCCAGCATGGCGAGCAGGATGGCGAGCAGGAGCCCGGGCAGGACGATCATGACCTCGCGCGGCGCAAGAAACTGCCCGCCCCCGCCCGGCAGTGCTTGCCCGTTCGGGCCAGCTGCGGCCACCCCAGAGCCGCCCGTCCCGTTCCCGCCAGGCCCCGATACCTCCGCCACCTGCCCGCTCCCTTCCCGTCCGCGGCTTCACCGGCTACACTACTTACCGGCCGGCAAGTTAATATGCTAAGCTCTAACTAACCGGCCGTCAAGTAAATTACGGCCCGGCTCCACAAGGGAGTGCGAGAGGGAGATGCACGACGCGGGACTTACGCCGCGTACCGATACCAGGTCGCGGGTGCAGAAGGTCGCGCTGGAGCTGTTCGCCGAGCAGGGCTACGAGAAGACCTCGCTGCGCGAGATCGCCGAGCGCCTCGGCGTCACCAAGGCCGCGCTCTACTACCACTTCAAGTCCAAGGAAGACATCGTCCACAGCTTCACCGACGACTACTTCGCCGCGATCGACGATCTCGTGGACTGGGCCAAGGATCAGCCGCGGACCGAGGCGACCCGCCGCGAGATCCTCCACCGTTACGTCGGGATTGTGCTGGGCGGCAGTGAGGTATTCCGCTTCCTGCATCAGAACCAGGCCTCGGTCCAGGCCATGGAGGGGGGCAAGGACAGGTTCGCGCGCTTCCGCGGCCGGCTGGACGCGCTCGTCGACGTCATCGCCGCCCCCGACGCCCCGCTGCGCGACCGGGTCCGCGCCACCGCCGCCGTGCTGTCCGTCGGCACGACCTACATGTTCTACCTGCAGCAGGTCGACGACCCGGACAAACTGGGCGCGATCATCCTGGAACTCGCCACCGACCTGACTCACTAGCAATCTTTGGTCAAGAGCTGCCAGGCTAGAGGGTTACCCGGAGCAGGCTGAACTGCAGCTGTCCTCGAGCGAATAGCTGCTGATGGTGAAGGTCTCGGGCACACCGCCGGTGGAACAGATCTCCCAACCGAAGTCCACCTGCCCCAGATCTGCGGTGCTGCTGACGTATCCATTGGACTGCAGCCAGTGCAGGACGGCGAGGATGTCCACAGTGCCCGACTGCTCGTTGCTCATGACAAAGGAGATCGTGCCGCCACTGCTGCTCCACAGCTCGTACGTGGTGCCGCCGATGGCGACAGCACCCTTATCGTCCCCTGCCGGGGTCTGCCCGTGGTTGTCCACCCAGATCATGATCTCTTTCGGGCCGTTTCCGTCGTCCAGCCAGATGTCATATGCTGCCTCGGCGTCAGTCGCGGAGGTCACATTCATGGTCTCGGTGAAGCTACTGGTAATCGACGAGAAGGCGCTGATGGGCGGGTCTGTGTCGCTGGTGAGCGTGAAGACCTGCTGCACGTCTGGGTATGTCAGCACAGCCGTGTTCCCCGCCGCCTGGTCCGACGTCACCGACCAGTCACCGGGGGCGTAGGACGTGACCGTCTGCACTCCGCAGGCTGCACCAGCCTGGCCTGGCTGAACAGAGCCGCAGCCCCACATGTTGTTCGCGACGTAGGTGTTATAGCCGTCTGACGCGGTGATACCTGAGTCAGCGTAAGGGCCGCACGACCCGGACAAGCCAGAAGTGACACACGCCGCACCGGACGGTGGGCTAGATGACGGAGTGGTAGATGGGCTCGGCGGCGGGGTGGACAAGCTGGGCGACGGGTCCAGCCCCGGGCTGGGCGGGGTTGGCGACGGCAGGAAGGTGTGATCGTCCACTGCTGCCTTGCGTCGGTGATGCCTTTCTGCGCGTCGATGGTCGCCCCGGGATGCCCGGCTAGCCAGGCTCCCGTCCAGTGCGGCGCCCGACGTCGTGCCGGACGAAGCTGACTCGCCAGCCAACTTCATTGTCTCCGGGGTGTGGCTACCTGCCATCGCATACCCGCCGAATGCCGCAGCCACCGCCAGAAGGCCCAATGTGACGAACAGCGGAGTGAGTTTCCTGGATTTCCTGTGAGCAGCCATCTGCCTTCCCAATCGTCAGGAGCGCTCCCACTAGGTGCATCGGGACAGGCAGTAGCGTACGCGCGTCGTCCGCCAACTGAGACGAGAATGTTATCTTTGGCCGGATTTCGTGCCGCCTCGCCTATCGACCTGATCCACTGCGCCCTCTTATGGAGGGGTGGGCGGCCCAGGGGCTTGGCCTAGCGAACTCTACGCGGCCGATCCGTTGCGAGATCCATTCGGCGGCCATCACGACCGGCCCGGCAGCAGGTGTGGTGCTGCGGCCTGTGGTCGGGCCTGCGTGATGATCAGCGCCGCGGCCCACTGCCTGCCGTGGCGACCGCGCGGACCAGGGGAAGGACTCTATACGGGACCTGAGTGGCCAGGGAGATCAGGGTAGACGAGCGGACCACACCCTCGACGGAGACGATGGCATCGAGCACGCGCTGCAGGTCGGCGTTGGAGCGGGCGACCACGCGACAGAGCATGTCGCCGACGCCGGTGATGGTGTGCACCTCGAGAATCTCGGGGATGGCGGCCAACCGTTCCGCCACAGGATCGTGCCCGCCGGCCTGGCGGATCTCGAGCGTGATGAAGGCGGTTACCTCGTAGCCGAGCGCTGCTGGATCCACCTCGGGCCCGTATCCGGTGATCACGCCGCGCTGCCGCATCCGGTCCAGCCGTGCCTGCACCGTGCCCCGGGCGACCCGCAGGCGGCGGGAGGCCTCGAGCACGCCCACCCGCGGTTCGGCGGCGAGTAGCCCGATGAGCGCGGCGTCCAGCCAGTCGATCAGTTCAAGCTCCGTGGTAGTCATCGTGTACAGAGATACCACCGCTCGTTCGGGATAAATAGACAATTTGATTATAGTGCTAGTGCTTAGTTGCACAGTTTGCGCTGTCCTGCGCATGCTAGCGGCATGACTAAGCCATCGCAGGACAGCTTTCCCATCGTCGGCATGGACGCCGTGGTGTTCGCGGTCGGGAACGCCAAGCAGGCGGCGCACTACTACTCGACCGCGTTCGGCATGCGGCGCACCGCCTACCGCGGCCCCGAGACCGGATACCCGCACGAGGCGTCGCACGTCCTGGAGTCGGGGAGCGCGCGGTTCGTGTTCCGCGGCCCGGCCAGGGCCGAGACCAGGCTGGGCCGGGGGGTGGCGGAGCACGGCGACGGGGTGACCGATCTGGCCCTCGAGGTCACCTCGGCCGAGGAAGCCTACGATTACGCGGTCTCCCACGGCGCCAGCGGCCTCGAGGCACCGCACATCCTGGAGGACGATCACGGCAAGGTCGTCGTGGCGGCCATCGCCACGTACGGCGATACCCGCCACACCCTGGTGGAGCGTTCGGGGTACTCGGGGGCGTACCTGCCTGGGTACGTGCCCGCGCCGCCGATCGTCGCCCCCGGCGAGCGCGCGCTGTTCACCGAGATCGACCACTGCGTCGGCAACGTCGAGCTGGGCAAGATGGACGAGTGGGTGGACTTCTACCACCGCGTCATGGGCTTCACCAACATGAAGGAATTCGTCGGCGACGACATCGCCACCGAATACTCCGCGCTGATGAGCAAGGTCGTCGCCGACGGGACCCGCAAGGTGAAGTTCCCGCTCAACGAGCCCGCGGTCGGCAAGCGCAAGTCGCAGATCGACGAGTACCTGGAGTTCTTCGGCGGTCCCGGGGTCCAGCACATCGCGCTGGCCACCGACGACATCGTGGCGAGCGTCCGGGCCATGACCGCAGCGGGCATGGAGTTCCTGGCCACCCCGGGCAGCTACTACGACGAGCTCGGCTCGTGGGTGGGCGAGACCAGGGTCCCGCTCGCCGGGCTGCGCGAGCTTGGCATCCTGGCGGACCGGGACGAGGACGGGTACCTGCTGCAGATCTTCACCCAGCCCGTGCAGGACCGGCCCACGGTGTTCTTCGAGCTGATCGAGCGGCACGGATCGCAGGGCTTCGGCAAGGGGAACTTCAAGGCGCTGTTCGAGGCGATCGAGCGGGAGCAGGCCAGGCGCGGCAACCTGTAGCCGCGACCTGGGCCAGGTGCGCTGACGCGCGATCACGACATAGTGTCGAAGTGTGCAGCAACCTAACACCCATCCTGCGGCGGCCACCCTCGGCGAGCTGCGCGCGGGCGGCCACGTCCACCGCAGCGTCAAGGAAGAAATAAGGCAGAACCTGCTCACCATGATGAGAGCCGGGCAGGACCCGTTCCCCGGCATCGTGGGGTTCGGCCAGACCGTCCTGCCGCACCTCGAGCGGGCCCTGATCGCCGGGCACGACATCATCCTGCTCGGGGAGCGCGGTCAGGGTAAGACCCGCCTGATCCGCACGCTGGCGGGATTGCTCGACGAGTGGACCCCCGCGGTGCAGGGCTGCGAGATCAACGACCACCCGTACTCACCGGCCTGCGCGCGGTGCCGTAGGCTCGCCGCCGAACTCGGCGATGAGCTGCCCGTCACCTGGCGGCACGCCAGCGAACGGTACGGCGAGAAGCTCGCCACCCCGGACACGAGCGTCGGCGACCTGATCGGTGACATCGATCCGGTCAAGGTCGCCGAGGGCCGCACGCTCGGCGACCCCGAGACCATTCACTTCGGGCTGGTGCCGCGGACCAACCGCGGCATCTTCTCCCTGAACGAGCTGCCCGACCTGGCCGAGCGGATCCAGGTGTCCCTGCTCAACGTCCTGGAGGAGCGGGACATCGGCATCCGCGGCTACGCGCTGCGGCTCCCGCTTGACGTGCTTCTCGTGGCCAGCGCGAACCCCGAGGACTACACCAACAGGGGACGGATCATCACGCCGCTGAAGGACAGGTTTGGCGCGGAAATCCGGACCCACTACCCCCTGTCCCTGGCGGACGAGCTCACCCTGATCAAGCAGGAGGCCGACCTGTCGGCCGACGCCGAGCTACCGGAGCACCTGATCGAGGTGATCGCGCGGTTCACCAGGAGCGTCCGCGAGTCGCCCGCCGTGGACGCGCGGTCCGGCGTCTCCGCGAGGTTCGCCATCGCCGCGGCGGAAAGCGCCACGGCGTCGGCGGTGCGCCGGTCGGCGCTCGCGGGGCCAGCCGCGGAACCGCCAGTCGCCCGGGTCTGCGACCTGGCCCCCGTGGTCAGCACCCTGCGCGGGAAGGTCGAATTCGAGGTCAGCGAGGAAGGCCGGGAGGACGAGGTGCTCGGCGCGCTGCTGCGCCGGGCGATCGCGGACACGTTCCGGTCGCATCTGGGCAGCGTCGACCTGTCCGGCCTGCTCGCTAGGTTCGAGGACGGCGGCACGGTCGAGGCCGGGGAGCTGGTCCCCGCTACCGAGCTACTCCGCCGGATCGGCGACGTTCCCGGGCTGGCCAGGATCATGTCCAGGCTCGGCATGGACGGCGGCGATGAATCCTTCGGGCACGCGGCGGCGGCCCTCGAGTTCACCCTGGAAGGCCTGTACCTGATGCGCCGGCTGTCAAAGGACAGCGCCGACGGCACGAGCCTGTACCGGACCTGACCATGACGAACTACCGGTACGGCCGGTACACCTACGGCCCGGACCCGCTCGCGCTCCCCTACGACGTGCGCGGTGCCGTGGACGAGATGGGCGATGCGGTGCTCGACGGGGCCTCCCCCGCCGACGCGCTGCGGGACCTGCTCAGAAGGGGGCTGTCGGGTCCGCAAGACCGGCGCGGCCTCGACGACCTGCTCCGCAGGGTCCGCGACCGGCAGCGGGAGATCCGCGGGCGCGGGCGCCTCGACGGCATCCTCGAGCAGGCCCGGGCGCTGCTCGACACCGCTGTCGGGCAGGAGCGGGCCGAGCTGTTCCCCGATCCGAGCGATGAGGCCAGGCTCCGGGAGCAGGATCTGGATGCCTTGCCGGCCGACACCGCACAGGCGATCAGGCGGCTGTCCGACTACGACTGGCGCTCGCCGGCCGCGCGCCAGACCTTCCAGCGGCTCAAGGACCTGCTGCGCAGCGAGGTCCTCGACAGCCAGTTCCGCGGCATGCGCCAGGCCCTGAGCAGCCCCGACCCGCAGGCCATGCAGCGGATCAAGGACATGCTCGCCGACCTGAACGCGATGCTGACGGCCGACGCGCGGGGGGAGCACACGCAGGCCGATTTCGACCAGTTCATGGAACGCTACGGTGACCTGTTTCCTGACCACCCGCGCAACCTTGAGGAGCTCGTCGATTCCCTGGTCAGCCGGATGGCCGCGGCCGAAAGACTGCTCCGCTCGCTGACCCCGGAGCAGCGCGAGGAGCTGGCCGGGCTGATGTCCAGCGCGCTCGACGACGCCGGGCTCGCCGCCGCGATGGCAGCTCTGGCTGACGCGCTGCGCGCCAGGCGCCCCGACCTGGACCGCGCGGGCATGATGGGCGGCGTCCAGATGTCCGGTGAGGAACCGCTCGGCCTGAGCGACGCCACCTCGGCCCTGGCCGAACTGGCCGACCTCGCCGAGCTTGAGACCGCGCTCGGCCAGGATTACCCCGGCGCGAGCCTGGACGACATCGACGAGGAAGCGGTCCGGCGGGCGCTCGGCCGGCAGGCGGTGGACGACATCGAAGCCCTGCGCCGCCTTGAGCGTGAGCTCGAACGCCAGGGTTACCTGACCCGCAACGGCGGGCGCCTGGAGCTCACCCCCAAGGCCGTGCGCAGGCTGGGTGATACGGCGCTGCGCCGGATCTTCTCCGACATGGACTTCGGCGGCCGGTCCGGCGACCATGACCAGCGGGACGCCGGGCAGGCCGGCGAGCTCACCGGGACCACCCGGCCCTGGGAGTTCGGCGACGAGCAGCCCCTCGACGTTCCGGTCACGGTGCGGAACGCGCTGCTCCGGCGCGGTCCCGCTCCCGGCGGCCGGGTGAAACTCTCCGCCCGTGACTTCGAGGTCACCGAGACCGAACGGCGTACCGCCGCCGTGGTCTCCCTGCTCGTCGACCTGTCCTATTCGATGCACCTGCGCGGGACCTGGGCGGTGGCCAAGCAGACGGCGCTCGCGCTGCATGCCTTGCTGCGCAGCAGGTTCCCGCAGGACGCCGTCCAGGTCGTCGGCTTTTCCAACTACGCACGCGAACTGCGCGAGACCGATCTCGCCGCGCTCGGCTGGGACATGGTCCAGGGCACGAACCTGCACCACGCGCTGCTGCTCTCCGGGCGCCATATCGACCGGCACCCCGAGCACCAGCCGGTTGTGCTGATCGTGACCGACGGCGAGCCGACCGCTCACCTGCAGCGTGACGGGCGGTCCTGGTTCGACTGGCCGCCCTCGCCGGAGACGCTGGAACTCACCCTGGCGGAGGTGGATAAGATGACCCGCCGACACGCCGCGCTGAATATATTCATGCTTGCGGACGACGCACGGCTCAGCTCGTTCGTTGACAACGTGGCGAGAAGGAACGGCGGCCGGGTCCTGCAAGCGGCGCCAGAACGTCTCGGTGAGTACGTCATCCGGGACTTTCTTCGCACCCGCAGCGCCAGCGGACGGTAGATTCTCCTCGTCGGCTGAGTTCCTGACCCGTCGCAGTCGGCCCGTACCGTGGCGGCCGCGACCGGCGGCGCTAACACAGCTTTACCGCATTGCCCGCATTAGGAGGAATCGTGAGTTCAATGAGCGGATCAAGCTCGAGGTCGTCGGGCAGGACGATCCTGGCCGTGATCCTGGGCGTCATCGCCCTGATCTTCATCGTGGTCGCCGTCATCTACCTGGCCGAACCCGCCAAGTCGCTGCCCAGCTTCATCCCGGGCCACATCGCGGGATCGAGCGGACACCACCCGCTGAAGGCCACCGGCTGCGTCGTGGTCGGCATCGTCTTCGCCGTCGGCGCCTGGTTTGCCCTCGCCTTCAAGCCCAAGCCGCAGGCTCCGGCTCAGAACGACAGGGAGAGCTCGCCTGCCGGGCGGAGCTGACCTCTTCGCCACTCGCATAGCGCCCGCGTCCCGCTCAGGCAGGACGCGGGCGCTTGGTTTCCCTCGGCGGGCCCGCCGCTTACAGGGCCTGCCGCAGGTCGTCGATCAGGTCGTCGCAGTCCTCGATGCCGACCGAGAGCCGGACCAGGTCGGCCGGGACCTCGAGCGGTGAGCCGGCGACCGAGGCGTGCGTCATCCGCGCCGGGTACTCGATCAGCGACTCGACCCCGCCGAGTGACTCGCCCAGGGTGAACAGGCGCGTCCGGCCGCACACCCGGACCGCGGCCTGCTCGCCGCCGACCACCCGGAACGACACCATCCCGCCGAACGCCCTCATCTGCTCCTGCGCGGTCTTGTGGCCGGGGTGGGAGGGCAGGCCCGGGTAGAACACCTCCGCGACCGCCGGATGCTCGGACAGCATCTGCGCGACGCGCATGGCGTTGCGGCAGTGCCGGTCCATCCGGGCCGCCAGCGTCTTGATGCCGCGCAGCGTGAGCCACGCGTCGAAAGGCCCAGGCACGCCGCCCGTCGCGTTCCTCGTGTAGTCGATCCGCTCCGCGAACTCGGAGTCCGCCACGACGACCGCGCCGCCTACCACGTCGGAATGTCCGCCCAGGTACTTCGTGGTGGAGTGCACCACCGCGTCGGCGCCGAGGGTGAGCGGCTGCTGCAGGTACGGCGACGCGAACGTGTTGTCCACCACCAGCATCGCCCCGGACTCGTGCGCGGCCCGGGCGAGCCCGCGGATGTCGGCGATGTTGAGCAGCGGATTGGTCGGCGTCTCGGCCCAGACCACCGTGGCCGGCCGGGCGGCGAGTTGCTCGCGGACCGCCCCGAGGTCGGCTATGGGGACCACGCTGTGGCTCAGGCCCCATCCGGACAGCACCCGGGCGAACAGCCGGTACGTCCCGCCGTAGGCGTCGTCGGGGACCAGTACGTGGTCGCCGGGGGAGCAGACTGTCCTGAGCAGGGCATCCTCGCCGGCCAGGCCGGAGGAGAAGGCGAGCGCGGCCGGGCCGTCCTCGAGCGCGGCCAGGCACTGCTCCAGCGCGGTCCTGGTCGGGTTGGCGGAGCGGGAGTACTCGTATCCGCCGCGCAGCCCGCCGACGCCGTCCTGCTTGAACGTGGAAACCTGGTAGATCGGGGGTACCACGGCCCCGGTCAGCGGATCAGGCTCCTGGCCCGCGTGAATGGCCAAGGTCTCGAACCCGTCTCGGCTGCTCATGCGTTCATCCTCCCGTATGTCCTAGCTGCCTGCAGCCAGGAAAGTCAGCACGTCCTGCCGGGTGAGCAGCCCGGACGGCTTCCCGTTCACGTGGACCACGGCCGCACCGGCCTTCTCCAGGGCCAGGACCGCGCGCGAGACTGGCTCGCCCGAGCCCACGGTGGGCAGCGGCGGGGACATGTGCCCGCCGACCGGATCGGACGGCGTGGCCGTCCCGGCCACCAGCGCGTCCAGCAGGTCGCGCTCCACGACCGATCCGACCACCTCGGCGGCCATCAGCGGGGGCTCCTCCTTGACGACCGGGAGTTGCGACACGTCGTACTCGCGGAGCAAGGCGATCGCCGCGCCGACGCTTTCCTCCGGGTGCACGTGAACGAGCTCGGGCAGGCCGCGATCCCTCCTGGCCAGGATGTCGGCCACGAGCGGCTCGGTGGTCTGGGCGGAGAGGAAGCCGTAGTCGGCCATCCACTCGTCGTTGAAGATCTTGGACAGGTAACCGCGGCCGCCGTCGGGGAGCAGGACGACGATCACCGCGCCCGGCCCGGCCGCCGCCGCGACCCGCAGCGCGGCCGCCACCGCCAGCCCGGAGGAGCCGCCGGTCAGCAGCGCTTCCTCGCGGGCCAGTCGCCGGGTCATGCCGAACGATTCCGCGTCGGTGACCGCGATGATCTCATCACACACCGACCGGTCGTAGGTGGCCGGCCAGATATCCTCGCCCACGCCCTCGACCAGGTACGGGCGCCCGGATCCGCCCGAGTAGACCGAACCCTCCGGATCGGCGCCGATGACCCGCACCGCGCCGCCGGATGCCTCCTTCAGGTATCTCCCCGTGCCCGTGATCGTGCCGCCGGTGCCGATCCCCGCGACGAAGTGGGTCACCGTGCCGTCCGTCTGCGACCAGATCTCTGGGCCGGTGGTGGCGTAGTGAGAGGCTGGGTTCTCCTGGTTCGCGTACTGATCGGGCTGCCACCCGCCCGGTATTTCGGCTGCCATCCGGCGCGCGACGCTGTAGTAGGAGTCCGGGTGGTCGGGCGCGACCGTGCCCGGGCACACCACCACGTCGGCGCCGTACGCGCGCAGCACCGCGATCTTGTCCTGCGCCACCTTGTCCGGGCAGACGAAGACGCACCGGTAGCCGCGTTCGGCCGCGACGATGGCGAGCCCGGCTCCGGTGTTGCCCGAGGTCGGTTCCACGATCGTCCCGCCCGGGGTTAGCTGTCCCGAGGCCTCGGCGGCCGCGACCATCCGCAGGGCGATGCGATCCTTGACCGAGCCGCCCGGGTTGAAGTACTCCACCTTGGCCAGCACCGCGGATCCTGGAATCCCCCGGGTCACCGAGCGCAGCCGGACCAGCGGGGTGTTCCCCACCAGTTCGGCCAGTGAGTCATATACCTGCATGGTTGTCCTCTTCCTGGCTGGACCGACGCTATCGGATCCCGGGCGGTGCCCGCGGCCTTCCGGGCGCAGCAGCCAGGGCCTAGTCTGGAAGAACCCTATGCGAGGAGGCCGGTGCCATGCCCGAAGCAGTGATCGTCGCCACCGCGCGGTCCCCCGTCGGCCGTGCGTTCAAGGGTTCGCTGATCGGCATCCGGCCTGACGACCTAACCGCCCAGATGGTGACGGCCGCTCTGGCGCAGGTGCCGCAGCTCGATCCCGCTGAAATCGGCGACCTGATCCTGGGCTGCGGGCTGCCCGGCGGCGAACAGGGGTTCAATATGGCCCGCGTGGTCACGATCCTGCTCGGACATGACCACCTGCCGGGGACCACGGTCAACCGGTACTGCTCATCGTCGCTGCAGACCACCCGGATGGCCTTCCACGCCATCAAGGCGGGCGAGGGCGACGCGTACATCTCGGCCGGAGTCGAGTGCGTGAGCAGGTTCGTCAAGGGAAACAGTGATTCCCTGCCCGATACCCGCAATCCCCTGTTCGCGGAGGCACACCAGCGAAGCGAGCGGGCCGCCGCCGGGGAGGCCGGGCCGTGGCACGATCCGCGTGACGACGGCCAGCTCCCCGACGTCTACATCGCGATGGGCGAAACGGCCGAGAACGTCGCCCAGGTGCGCGGGATCAGTCGCCAGGAGCAGGACGAATTCGGTGCGCGTTCGCAGAACCTAGCGGAGAAGGCCATCGCCGACGGCTTCTGGCAGCGTGAGATCACCCCGGTGACCATGCCCGACGGCACCGTGGTCGCGGCCGACGACGGTCCTCGCCCGGGCACCACGATCGAGAAGCTCGCTACGCTCGCACCGGCGTTCCGCCCTGACGGCACCGTGACCGCGGGGAACTGCTGCCCGCTCAACGACGGCGCCGCTGCGGTCATCGTGATGAGCGACGTCAAGGCCGCCGAACTCGGCATCACGCCGCTGGCTCGGATCGTGTCCTCCGGCGTGAGCGCACTGTCCCCGGAGATCATGGGCCTGGGGCCGGTGGAGGCGTCGCGGCAGGCGCTCGGGCGGGCCGGGATGGCGATCAGCGACATCGACCTGGTCGAGATCAACGAGGCGTTCGCGGCCCAGGTCATCCCGTCCTACCGCGACCTCGGCATCGATATCGCCCGGCTCAACGTCAACGGCGGAGCCATCGCGGTCGGGCACCCGTTCGGCATGACCGGAGCCCGCATCACCACCACCCTGCTGAACAGCCTGCAGTTCCACGACGCCACGCTGGGCCTGGAGACCATGTGCGTAGGCGGCGGGCAGGGCATGGCGATGATCTTCGAGCGGCTTAGCTGAACATTTGGTTGCCATCAGGGGGTTGCCAGGCGGCTTGGGATAAGGCACTCTCAGCACAAGAGGAGTCTCCTGGAGGTGCCCGTGTCCCTGAGCCACTCACCGAATCTGCACAAGAGCTTGATCGCACGCATCCCGGTCGTTACCGGCCGTGACCTCGCTGAGTGGTTCCATCGCCTCGAATCTGGCCCCGCGTTCCTCCGGCGCGAAGAGCGCGCGGTCTGGCTGGCCGACGACGCCGGCATCTCCCACGGGTACGCCTACGCGATCGTGCACGAATACGAGATGCGCAGGCGCCTACGCCTTAACGGAGCGTAACCTGTCCCGCATAGCATTACCGGCTCTGGCCGAGCCGAGGTTGGTGCTTGTCTCCTGCCCGCGGGCAGGCCGGTTGGCCTGCCGTCGGGCGTACCGACGTACGGAAGCTCAGCACGGGCCCGATGCGGCCGCGAGACCAACAATTCATGCCGGGGCAGCATCGGATATATCCCGATTTGCTCGCACAAAAATGAGCCGGAACCGCCACGTGGATTTATCCGCGGCCAGACCGCTATACATGATCAGTAAACCCGCATAGTGCCCTCATCGGGCATTTCAGGCCATTACTCTGATCAGAGCATGATCATCATTAGTGCCCCCGGTCGGAGTCGAACCGACACTGGGGACCCTTTTAGGGGGTCGGCCTCTTCCCTTGGGCTACGGGGGCGGCCCCATAATACCGCCCGGCCAATTGCCGAACATGAGGGTAACAAGGACAATTCTTGTCCACCTTCTTTGGCATTCAAGAAAGAAACGCGGAGAGTAACTATTTCATGATCGACATTAGCGTTAAGTAATCGCGTCGAGGTTTCCCGGTCCTGCGGCCGCGCGGGCGCGGGCGAATATGCCATCCAGCATGGCCGGGGTGACGCGGCCGGTGAACGTGTTTTGCTGGCTCGGGTGATAGCAGCCGATCAGCAGCACGCCCCCCGGCCTCCCCGGAGTGACGAGCCGCACTTCGGCACCGTGGCCGAACGCGGGACGCGGTCGCGGCAGCAGGAAGCCGCACTGGCCAAGCGCCGGCCATATCGCCTGCCAGGCGAACCCGCCGAGGCACACGATGACGCGCAGGTCCGTGGCCACCAGCCCGAGTTCGGCGACCAGCCACGGCGCACACGCGTCCCGCTCGCCGGGTTCTGGCTTATTGTCCGGCGGGGCGCAGCGAACGGCTGCCACCATCCTGGCGTCCACCAGGCGCTGGCCATCATCCTGGACGACGCTCGTCGGCTGGGTGGCCAGGCCGCACCGGTATAGCGAGGCAAACAGCACATCCCCGCTGCGATCGCCGGTGAAGATCCGGCCGGTACGGTTCCCGCCGTGAGCGGCCGGCGCCAGGCCGACGATCAGCACCCGCGGCCGGTCCGACCCCCAGCCCGGGATGGGCCGCCCCCAGTAGCGTTCGCCGCGGAACGCCCGGCGCGGGGAGGCGGCCACCTCCTCACGCCAGGCGACCAGCCTGGGGCAGGCGCGGCAGACGGATTCCCGCGCGATGAGCTCGCCGAGCGTGGCGGCGCTTCGCGCCAGCTCGGTGACCTCCGCCGCGCTGCGCGCGACGGGCGTATCCGGCCGGGCCGGATCGGATGGCCAGTCGCCCCGCGCGGCCAGGGAATCAGCCACTCGGTTCGCCGGCCAGCGACCAGGCGATCCCGTCGAGGATGTCATGCTCGCTCACCAGCACCTCGGTGAACCCGAACCGTTCCATGATCCGGTCGAGGACGAGCGCGCCGCCGCCGATCACGTCCACCCGCCCCGGGTGCATGACGCCGATCGCGGCGCGCGCGGCGCGGGTCTGGGCCAGCAGGCTCCGGGTCACCTCGTGCACATCCACGGCGGACACGCGCGCGTGGTGGATCCGGGCGGCGTCATAGGCGGGCAGGCCCATCGCGATGCCCGCCACGGTGGTGACCGAGCCCGCGAGCCCGATCAGCGTCCTGGCCTCCCGGACCGGTACCGCACCGCTCACCGTGTCCAGGGCGGCGTCGATGTCGGCGGCCGCCGCGGCAACCTGTTCGGGGGTCGGCGGGTCGCCGTGCAGGTGCCGCTCGGTCATCCGGACGCAGCCGATGTTGACGGACCGCGCGTGCGGGGTGGAGTCCGCCGACCCGGCCGGGCCGAGGACGAACTCGGTCGAGCCGCCGCCGATGTCGGCGACCAGGAAGAGGCCACCGTCGGCCTCGGCGGCCAGTTCCGCGGTCGCCCCTGTGAACGACAGCCTCGCCTCCTCAGCCCCGGTGAGGACCTCGGGCGCCACGCCGAGCACCTCGGTGACGCGCCGCGTGAACTCCTCCGCGTTGGCCGCGTCCCTGGTGGCGCTGGTCGCGACCATGCGGATCGCGTCCGCGCCGGAAGCCGTGATGACGGCCGCGTAGTCGCGCAGCACGCCCGTGGTCCGGGCGAGCGCCTCCGGCGCCAGCCGTCCGGTCGAGTCCACGCCCTGCCCCAGCCGGACGATCTCCATCCGGCGAGCCACATCCGTCACCTGGGCCCGGTCGGAATCCACGTCCGCGACCAGCAGCCGGAGGGAATTGGTCCCGCAGTCCACGGCCGCCACCCGGCGGGTCATCAGCCTGGCCCGGGCCCGCACGGTCCCGGCACGCAGGGTCCCGGCCGCCACCACTCGCCCGCGGCCTCAATCGCCTCGCGACCGAACGGGTTCACCTCACCCGCCGCGAGCTCGTGAGCGACCAGCGCATGCAGGCACTTTACCCGCTCCGGCATCCCCCCGGCCGACGGGGCGCCGGGCGGCAGCGGCTCGACGCCCGCGGCTCGCGCCGCCGCGGACCGCCGGATCAGGTAGTCGCGGTGCGCGGATTCATACCGTATGCGCAGCGCAGGGTCGGTCAGCCTTGCGGTCATCTCGCGCATCAGCCCCGAGGCCTCCAGCCTGCTGACTGCGGCGCACGCTCGAGGGCACGTCAGGTAGTACAAGGTAGGGAACGGGCTGCCGTCGGGCAGCCTCGGCGTCGTTTCCGCCACGTCGGGCAGGCCGCACGGGCAGCGGTGCGCGACGGCGAGCAGCCCCCGCGGCGGCCGGCCGAGCTGAGCGGCGATGACCGCCGCGTCCTGCGCCGTGATCACTTCACCCGGCTCGAGTTGGCCTGTTCGACCGAACGCCACAGCTTCGCGTACCAGGGCACGGGTCCCGGACGCGACGCGGGCGTGCCGCTGATCGGCGAGTGGCCGCCCTCGACGATGTAGCACTGCGCCCCGGGAAAGCACATGTCAAGCTCCTGCCGGGCCAGCTGCTCGATGTAGGATCGTTCGGAAAGCTTGGCCTGCTCGGCTTGCAGGTCCTTCACCTGGGCCAGCATCGTCTGCTGCTGCGCCACGAGCTGGCCGATCTGCTGCCGCTGGGCCATGTACTCGCGGACTGGGTACGCCAGGCTCAGCGCGATCGCGCAGATCACCACGGCCAGCACCGCCGCCCGGCTGGTCAGCCGGGAGGCCCGGGGAACGGCGGGGGAGGGCATGCGGGAGATTAAGCCTGGCCGGCCCGTGCGGCGAACCGCGGATAGGCCGCCGCCCCGGCGTAGCTCGCCGCGTCACCGAGGAGTTCCTCGATCCTGAGCAGCTGGTTGTACTTCGCCACGCGCTCACCGCGGGCGGGCGCGCCGGTCTTGATCTGACCGCAGTTGGTCGCGACGGCGAGATCCGCGATCGTGGTGTCATCGGTCTCGCCGGAGCGGTGGCTGATCACGCAGCTGAATCCGGCGCGGTGCGCGAGGCTGACCGCGTCGAGCGTCTCCGTCACCGAGCCGATCTGGTTGAGCTTGACCAGCAGGCTGTTCGCCGAGTGCTCGGCGATGCCACGGCGGATCCGCTCTGGGTTGGTGACGAAGATGTCATCGCCGACCACCTGGACCGTCTCGCCCAGGCTCGCGGTGAGCGCTCGCCAGCCCGGCCAGTCCTCTTCCGCCAGCGGATCCTCGATCGAGACGATGGGGTAGGCGTCCAGCCACTCGGCGTACAGGCTGGTCATTTCCGACGAGGTGCGCGGACTCCCCTCGAAGGTGTACGCGCCGTCGGCGTAGAACTCCGATGCCGCGGCGTCGAACGCCAGCGCGACGTCAGAGCCGGGAGTGAAGCCGGCCTTGCCGATGGCCTCCATGATGAGGTCGAGGGCGGCCCGGTTGTGCTCGAGGTCGGGCGCGAAGCCCCCCTCGTCGCCCACGCCGGTGGACAGGCCGCGCTGCTTGATCACGGACTTCAGCGCGTGGTAGACCTCGGCACCCCAGCGCAGCGCCTCGGTGAACGTCGCCGCGCCGATGGGCGTGATCATGAACTCCTGGATGTCCACGTTGTTGTCCGCGTGCACGCCACCGTTCAGGATGTTCATCTGCGGAACGGGCAGCACGTGGGCGTTCGGCCCGCCGAGGTAGCGGAACAGCGGGAGGCCGCTGGAATCCGCGGCGGCCCTGGCCACCGCCATGCTGACCCCGACGATGGCGTTCGCGCCGAGCCTTGACTTGTCCGGCGTCCGGTCCAGGTCGACCAGCGCCTGGTCGATCAGCCGCTGGTCGTCGGCCTCGTGCCCGAGCAGTTCCGGCTGGATTTCGTCGATGACATTCTGGACCGCGCGGCCAACCGCCTTACCGCCGTATTCTGAGCCGCCGTCCCTGAGCTCGACGGCCTCAAAGGCGCCCGTCGAGGCCCCGCTCGGCACTCCCGCGCGCCCGACGGTCCCGTCGTCCAGTGCCACTTCGACCTCGAGCGTCGGGTTCCCCCTGGAGTCCAGGATCTGCCTGGCATGGATCGCTTCAATGGAGGCCACCGCCGGCTCCTTGCCTGTCTGCGAGTCGAGCGCCTACGTCGGGCGGAACCACGAGGCTCACCCACACTGGAGCCTAATAGAGCCGCGGTACTCGACGCGCGGGCCACGCCGGGGCCGGGCGCTGGCTTATCCCCAGTGCACCATGTACCCCGTTCGCGCGGAATCGCGGCGCACCAGAGGACGCGCTATCGTTGGCTGCGACCGCCCCGAGGGAGGCCTGCGTGGAAGTTAGTCCTGTTCCCCGCATCGCTGGTGCCCTGCTGTTCCGGCCGACGCCGCACCTGGATGAGCGCGGCTTCTTCTGTCGTATCTTCGATGCGGACGTGATGCGCGCAGCCGGGCTCGATCCCGCCGCGTTCGTGCAGCACAGCCTGTCGCGCTCGGTTCGCGGCGTGGTACGCGGATTGCACGTGCGCCGAGGGGCTGGCGAGGCGAAGCTGGTGCGCTGCTCCTACGGAGCTATCTTCGACGTGGTGGTGGACCTGCGGCCTGCCTCGCCGACGCACGGGAAGTGGGAGAGCTTCGAACTCCGAGATGACGAGCAGGTTACCCTCTACGTGCCTGCGGGCTGCGCGCATGGCTTCCAGGCCCGCACCGACGTCGCAGACGTGTCCTACATGATCGACCGCGCGCACGACCCGTCCGAGGATCTGTCGATCGCATTCGACGACCCGGGGTTGGCTATTCCGTGGCCGCTTCCGGTCAGTATCACGTCGCCGCGGGACCGCCTAGCACCGCCGCTGGCGAACGCGGCCAGGGCGCTGGCTCAGGGTGGGCTAGCAGCTAGCAGGCCCGGTACAAGAACAACGCCTTGAACAGCGCTCCCCACTCGTAGACGATCTGATAAGGCCAGCTGCCCAGCGGCAGCGAGGCCGCAACCACATAAATCGAGCCGTCAAAGCACCGCTTCGTCAGGATGCGGGCGCGGGTATCCTGTTCCGGCCCGGTCACGAGCACCACCGAGTGCCAACGGTATCGCTTCGCGAGTTGGCCGACGAACTCAGCTTCCCCTCGAGTATCCCCTGGGTTCGGCTCAAAGCAGACAAGTTTCACCCCGCGTATCGCGGGCGGACATGGACCGCTGTACCCCTTCCAGCCTCGGGAAACCACGAGCATCGGTGCCCGATGCTCTGCGGCCAGCCTCAGCGCGGCAGCGAGGCGATCGCCCGGGCCGGCGAGCATCACGATCGCACTGACTCGGGCCGGCATTCCCTGGGCAGGCCACACGATTAGCCGCGCGGTAATCACAGCGAACACCATGATCGGTGTGAGCGCGACGAACAAGGCCCGCCGCCAGCTGCGGAAAGACCTCCGGTTTGCTACCACTGCGCCGTGCCTGATAGCAGATCTCATACCGCGACAAACTTTCCGGCACCACACCTCAACCGACTCGACCGGATTGATCAGTTACCTTCGGATCTCCGTAGAAGGATGCGAATCGTACACCTTCTGATTTGCGTTCCTATACCCCTGGGGCGTGCGCGCAGCCTGCACCATGCCTAGTCGTATTGCGCGCATAATATGGTTAGAAGTGTAGTCGGTTGGATCAGGGTCGGCGACCAGGATTCCGACGATTTCGCAACCGTCGGCGGCCGCGCTCGAGGCGGCGCGGGCGAGTTGCTCGGCGGTCGCCGCGCCCGCAGAAACCCCAAGCACAGTGGCGGTCGTATGCATTGCACCGGTCATTCGTGGGTTACGGCCGTCGACGACCATGACACTTATGGTCAATAGGGCGTCCGATCGCCTGTCTGCACCGCCGCTGTCGATAACGGCGAGACGCAAGTGGCGTGGTAGCTTCGATGACGCGGGCGGAGGCACAGAGCACGCGATTCGCAGCGCAGCCGCGGCGGTCGTCTCCTGCTGCGGGCCGACGGCAAGGGTGGTGGGTATCCCTAGCGATGCGGCGAAGGCCGCTAGCTGGGGGCCGAGGGCCACGGCTCCAGGATCCGAGGAAAGAGACAAGACGGCGAGCGAGAAACGCGCTCCTCCACCGCCACCGTTAACGCTTATACCCGCTATTCCCAGCTCCCGCAGTGCCTGGCGCAGACGCAAGGCATGTACGGCTCCTGGCTCGTAATCCTCCAGCACCTTCGTCCAGCCCATCGCGTCAGTTGGGTGAAACACAGGGATCGATGCGAGGACGGGAATCCCGACGGAAGCCGCTATCTCATCGCACTTCCTAAGCCGCCGGTCAGCGCGACTTATGGCCAGCGCTGCTATGATTCCGATCAGAATACCTGCTACAGCGCCGATCAAGACGTAAATGAGCAGGTGTTCTATCGGTCTCATTCCAGTCGCGCTTGTCGCTGGCTGGAATACATATGCCGGCACACCTTGACCCGGGAGGTGTCCGGAACCGACGTAGGCCTTATAGCTGTAGGCCACAGCGTTGGCGGTGGCTTCTGCCTGCACGGCGGTCCGGCCTGTGGCACTAATCGACAGGACGCTATCCGTGAGACTCTTAGCCTGTACTTCACCGCGGAGCGCCTGGAGCGACATAGTCGGACTGACCTGAGGCAGCGCGCCAGAAAGAACGGGATCACTGGTTGCAATAACGACTTGAGTCGCCATAAAAGCGTCAGTGCCCGGGGTGATGGGCAGGGTTGAGCTTGAGCTCTGCGAAGGGATAGCTTCCGGTAGCACCACTAGTGCGGCGGCGGTGAGCATAGGCGGCTTGAGCACGGAGTAACCAGCGCCAATAAGTAGGCCCATTGCGATCAAGATGCCGATAAGTATCTTGTGCCGCCGAACGGATCCGCGCAGGTCCAGTGCCTGCTCGTTCATCTGGCCTCCATCTGAATCGTCGGCGCCTCGTTCAGTATAGAGTCCGATCCGGAACACTCCGGAGAACCACTGGGCCGCCGGCCACGCATCAACGTGGACCCTCATCGACCGCGAGGAAAAAATCCTTCGCGCCAGAATGCGAGTCATCTTCCACGGCGGCATCACGGTCGGCACCTGGCGTGGGAGCCAAGCCAAGACTCTCGTCGGTCTTGTCCGCCCCGACTAGCACGCCCGAGATCAGCCGTATTCCCGCAAGCCGGATCATCTCGCTGACGGCGCGAATCCGGGCTGCCGATGACCGCCCCCCGGTCATCATGACGACGGCGTCTCGAGCCCAGCCTGCGAGATGGTCCCCGCCGACCGAGGGGTCAAGGGCTGCCAACGTGATCAGCAAGTCGGCCGACGCGCAGGCGGCGGCCAGCGGCTCAGTAGCCCGGCGCCGACCTGGCCTGCTGTGGAGTGGACCTACCGGTGCTACATCGTCGGGCTCGGGAACCGCTACGACCAACTGCGCGCCGTGCACGCTTGTCGTCTGCACGCCCGGGCCGGTGACTCCCAGGAGCCACGCAGCGGGCCCACCCTCGCAGAGGTCGGCCACCATAACCCTCAAGCCTTGCTGCGCCCAGGATACGGCCAGTGATGCCAGGCAGAGCGCGGGGACGTGCATGTCGTCGACTGCGACAACGGCCAGACTTGCAGGGCCATCGCGGCGCGCCTGCACGGCGCTGTTAAGGTACGCGACAATCCGCTTGACGTTCATGCCCTGGGTAGTCGCTAGTCCATACCGGCGGCCGAGTCGGACCCTGCCGACACTTAGCTTGACCGGGGCGCCGAGCACGTGCGCGACGTCATCACGCCGACGTAGCCGGTCGGACATGAGCGCCCCAACCACGACGAAGCCCAGACCCAGCACCAGGCCCGCGATGAGACCGATCGCACCGTACTCGAGCAGGTGCTTCAGCCGCGAGTGCGGCGGGAGAGCGCTGGCGGGGTCGAGCACATTGCTGTCATGCACGATCGCATCGTCGGCCACAATAGCCTCAGCCTGGTTAGCAGCCACGGCTTGTTCAAGCGCGGTCAGCGCGGCGGTCGCCTGGCTCTGCTTCTTGGCCAGGCTGCTGAGCCCCGCTTGCTGCGAGGGCGAAGCGGGCTGGGCCGACAACGCGCTGATTTGGGAGGTGATCGAGGCGAGGTTGCGCTTGTCCTGGCTTATCTGCTGGTTTTGGACGCTGAACAGGAGGTTCTGCTGAGTTTGCACCAGGCCTGCCCGGTACTGGAGGAACTCCGCGGCCAGGGTATTGGCTCTACTCACCGCATCGCTGCTCGATGGGGCATCCATCGTGATGACGAGCACCCGGTCGGTCGGGTCCGTGACTGTATATGACGCAGCGAAGCTACGAACGCTCTCGTGTAGTCCCAGCTTGCTTAGGGCGAGCCCGGCCACCGTCTGGCTTTGTGCAATGGCCTGCTCGTTCGTTATCGGCGTGCCCGGCAACTCGCCGCTCGCGGACATGGGCGTAATAAGGAGCGTCGCCGACGCCTGGTAGACATTGTGAAGCTTCACACCCACGCCGAGGCCGACCAGCATCCCGGCCACGGCGAGGACGCGCCACAGCCATGCTTGGCGCCGCAGCGCTGCCCGGATGAACGCGAGGCTGGTCAGACCGGTGACGGAGTCCGCAGGCCTCTCGTCGAGATCTGTGTAGTCGTCATATGTCCAGAGGCGCTCGGACACGTGGTCACCGTTGGGCATAAGAGCATCACCTGATGGTATTTATCGTTCATCTTCTGATAACCCGAACCGTTTCTGCTAGGCGTAGTGGCATCTGGGTTCGTCGTGCCGCCTGCGGGAGGCGACCGGTCGTCGGGTCGTCTGGGTCTGGATCTGCAACAAAGATTCCGGCCAGATGACGGTCGGCGGCCCCGACGCGCACCAACTGTTCGGCGGTCGCTGCCCCCGCTGATACCCCGAGCACGGTCGCATTCGTACGCATCGTGCCAGCGGCCTGGGGAGTGTGGCCGTCCATAACGGCGACGGCCACCGTCAGCACCGCGTCTGGCCAGTCGTGGTTACCGTGACTGGCGATAGCTACCCGCAGACGGCTCGATCGGTTTGTGGATACCGTGGTCGCGCATGCGGCCCGTAGCGCGGCGGTACTGGCGCCCTGCTGGGGACCGATGACCAGAGCGGTAGGGATCCCCTGAGAGACGGCGAAGACCGCCAACTGCGGACCGAGGGCCAGTGCCCGCTGGTCAGTAGAAAGCGAGAGGATGGTAAGCGAAGAGCCGCCGACGTTGGCACCAACGGACATCGGGTCAGCGAGTCCCAGATAGTTCAGAGCGTTGCGCAGCCGCCACGCATCGGCAACGCTGGGTTGGTAGTCCTCGAGCAGCCTCGCCCAGCCGGCGGCGTCGGCCGGGCGAGCGGTAGAGACAGAGGCCAGAACGGGCACCCCGATGGCATCCGCTATCTCGTCGCGGCGCCGCAGCCGCCGGTCGGTGTGGCCGACCGCTAGCGCGCACACCACTCCGATTAGCGTCCCCGCCAAGGCACCGAGAGCCGCGGCAATGAGGAGCTGAACGGTCGGCGGTGTCCCTGTGGCGTTCGTCGCGGCCGCCAGGACTTGCGCCTGTACCTGCTCATCCGGATTGCTTGTGGCATTTGCGTAGGCCACGTAGCTGACTGCCACGGCGTTTGAGGTGGCCTTCGCCTCAGCGGCGGTAGCGCCCTGGGCATTGATCGACAGGATATACGAGATCGGAGCCGAGACCTGGACGCGGCTGCGCAGTGTCTGCAGCGACATGGCTTGATCGAGGCTGCGCAGCGCTCTAGCTAGGACGGGGCCGCTGCTCGCGACCACTACCTGGGTCGGCACGCTGCGAGTGGAGGTCGCAAGCGCAACGAGCGCGCTGCTCGTGTACATAGGCGGATTGAGCACGGCGTACCCAGCACCTGCCAGAAGGCCGAGCGCGGCCAGGAAGCCGACGACGGTAAAGCGCCGCCTCACGATATGCAGGAATCGCCTGAGGTCGAGCGGCTGCTCGCTCATCGGGCCTCCGTATGACACGCCTGCGGCTCTTGCACCCACGGATCGGATGTGCGCCACGATGCGGCCGCAGCGGCGGACGGAGATTCAGCTGTCATGCCGACGTCGAGGAACGTCAGCCGCGTAATGAGAGGCTCCTCGGACCTAGAGCATCCACGGCCGAGGAGCGTGACGGCTGGAACGCGGCGCCCGAGGCCCGAGGAATACCAGCCGAGGATGGGATCAGTCTGTCCCCGGTGCATGCTCCACCGGAGAGGCGGTAGTTCCAGCAGTGCCGCGCCTGGCGTAGGCGCGCAGGGCCATCGCAAGATCGCACACGCCTCGTCGAGTTCCGCTTCAACCTCAGGGCCCAAATGGAAGGCAAGGCAGAGGTCGTGAGGGCCGCCGCGGATCTCGTCGACTATATCGACGCTGCGTGAGACCCGATCCAGCCATACCGTGCGGCGGTGCCGGGCCGACGGACGAAGGGCCAGGTAGCCGTCATGCTCTGCGGTCCACTCGGCAGCGTCACCGATGTCTTGGACGCCGAGTTCGCGAGCGTTTGCATGACGCAGCCACAGGAACGGGCCGCCATCGCTGGACTGGTTCCGGTTGGCGAGCTCTACGGTGTTGTGTGCGATCGTCGACCGGAAGTAGGAACGCCACGTCGGCTCGCCGTGGTAACAATACGTGCCCGGATCGGCTAGCACATCGACGCCACCGTAGCGGACCTCTACGGAAAGGGCGTCCGCATGGGCATGCGCCGCGATGCTGAGATACCCGTGCAGGCCGCCATCGCAGCGGCACCAGATCTCTGGTGCCTGCCGACTGGTCGTGCGCAGAAGGGTCGTCCCGGCATCCGCGAACTGCCACGGCCGCCGTGCGGGTCTGTCACCAACATCACGGGTCTCCCCGGCCAGGGCACCGATGATGGAGCTGCTTGCGTCCGCAGGCGCCCGCGGCCACCAGTCGAGTTGGCCGAAGAGCGCGGCGCCCAGAGCCAGTAGCGATGGCCAGCGATTGGGCGCTGGCGCGTCGAGCAGCAGGGCTCTTCCATCGTCGCTGTCACCCTGCCGGGGCGGACGGAGCCGCTCGTCGAGCAGTGCGGCACCGCTGTCGACCATCGCGCACAGCCGCTGCCAGATCCCTGCGCTCAGCGGGCGGCCGGCAGCCTCCGCTTCGACCGCCGCGAGCAGGCCGAGTTCCGCGACGAAACACTGGTAGTCGGTGGCGAGTTCGCGGCCAATACCCGAGTGGAAGGTGTTGCGGACCAGCTCGTACTCAAGAAGTCGCGCAGACCTCTGCCGCCAGCGGTCGCTATCAGCGAACCAGGGAAAGGCGCAGCTAGCCACGAGCTGACCGGCGGCCTCCGCGATGACATGGTTGTTGGCCGACGAGAACCGGCTCCTGAAGGTGTGCAGGTATTGCTGATGCCAACCGATCTGCCGGACCGTGAGTTCGTCATTCTCGAAGTGGCTGGCTACTTCGGGCCATTCGTCCAGAAGGCGCCTGAGCCAGGTCAAGCTGATCAGGCGGATGCCGACCTCGATGCCGCTCGACCAGTTCACGCCGGACAGGAAGGGGTTCTCGCGCAGCCATGAGCGCAGCTGGTCTGCCGCACGGCGTGCGTACACCTCATCGTGGCTCAGGAACCAGGCTGTGGCCAGCAGCGTGAGGTGCTGCAAGCGGGAGATCTCCCAGACTTGCTTGACGTTGCCGGTCTGTGCCTGCGAGCGATGGTCGATCCGGAATGCATAGCGCTCCGCTGGCGCCCGGCATCCGGTCACGGGGTCGTAGAACCAGTCTGGTAGCACCAAGTCTGTCCTGACGATCCCGAGCACCTCCCATTCGCCGTCCAGCAGCCGATCCGCGGCTGCCAGCACGGCCGCGCGGGCTTCCCCCGACACGAGCTTGGCGGTGTGAGGGGGAAGGACAGCGGTGAAACGGCGTTCGCCCGGCGATAGAGAAACCCCGGCAGCAACCTGCTCGCGGGTCACCTGCCGACCTGACCATGCTGCCTGGAGCGCGTGGTCGCGGGCCCGCCAGACGATCTCGGCTGGCGACATTCGGGCCGCCCTGCGCGCGTACCAGCCGAGCCGCGATGTGGTCACCGCGCTCGTACTCGTCTCGGCTCACCACTGGACAGGCTCTCACCGACGGCGAGAGTCGCCCGTGTAGTGGCCACCAGGGAATCCAGCGAAATAGGCATCGGGGCACCGGTCCGGATGGCCTCGACAAACTGTAGGATCTGGCGCCGCTGACCCTTATCCTGGCCACTGCGCGACCGCACGCTGCTCTGGCGTCGCCCAGCCCAGACCGCCCCATGCCTAAAGTTGTCGAGCCGCGCGCTTCGGCCACCCGCCGCGGCATCTAGCGTCTCCTTCGGATAGCGGGCACTACCGGCCGTGACATAGGAGATGGTTCCCGTGGAGCCGTTGCGGAACCGTACCGTGGCCTGAAGGTCGTCGTGCTCCGGGCCGGGAGCTGCATAGACTTCCTCAGGCAAGCTGTCCGTCCACCAGCTGAGCGTGTCGATGAAGTGCCCGCCCTCACCGGCGAAGCGCGAGCCTTCCAGCTCCTGATTGCAATACCAGCTGTCGGCATCCAGCGGCCCGGCGTTCACCAGATAACGGGCCATGGAACCCCCACCTTGCTGGCCGAAAAGGGATTTCAGCTGCACTAGCATCGGCGCAAAACGACGGTTGAATCCCACCATGAGCCGGTCGTTGCCGGTGCTAACGACGACGTCAATGATCCCCTGCAGCTCATCGCTCGCGAGCGCGAGCGGCTTCTCAACAAAGACAGCCTTTCCCGCCTGCAGGGCCCGGCAAACCAAGTCGGCATGCGTATGATGGCGTGTCACGATGAATATCGCGTTTAGTGACTCATCGTCGAGCACGGCGTCCGCCGTGGTGGAGGCTGTCCTGAAGCCGAAACGCCGCTGCGCGTTGGCTGCAGACAGCGACCTAGTCGTCGCGACATGGGCCAGGCAGACGGTACTCAGCTCAGCGAGGTGGGGCAGCAGCATTGACGACGCATAGTTGCCGGCGCCGATGAATCCGACCGCCAGTTGCTGCCCGGCGGCACCGCGCGGGACCCTCAGTCCC
Organism: uncultured Actinomycetes bacterium; assembly: GCA_963789225.1. Lineage (GTDB taxonomy): Bacteria > Actinomycetota > Actinomycetes > Streptosporangiales > Streptosporangiaceae > Palsa-504. The sequence goes on along the minus strand of CAWBKD010000022.1, from coordinate 47,694 downwards.
TGAATCGGCCGGCTGGTTGCCGACGGTTCTCCGTCCGCCGCGAGTGCTGGGTACTCAAGCAGAACCCCCACGCCGTCTAGGGACCCGGAGGCCAGGTCCCGGTAGACCGTCATCGCGTTTTCCAGCGGAAACACCCCGGAGACGAGGGACTCGACCTCGATGGCCTTGCGCGCGATGAGATCAAGGAAGCACTCGAGGTTTCGCCGCTCGGTCCAGCGGACGTAACCGGCCGGGTAATCGATGCCGTCGAGTTCGTAGCGGTCGTCATACCGGCCCGGACCGTAAGATCGCGAGAAGCGGACGTCTAGTTCCTTGTCGTAGTAGGCGTTCCATGGCAGGTCCAGGCGGGTCTTGCCGATGTCAACCACTCGGGCACGGTCCCGTGCGAGCCTTGCCGCGGCCTCCACTGGCCCATTCGACGATCCGCCAGCAGCTAGGAGCACATGGTCCGCCCCCCGCCCGGCGGTGAGCTCGGCCAGTGCCTGCTGGACCGCCGCCATACCGTCGTCGGTAGGGGGCGCGCACAGCACCGCGCCGGCCTTCTCAGCCAGTCGGCAGCGTTCCTCGATAACGTCGAGCCCGATGGTGCGCACCCCGGCAGCGATCAGCAATCGGACCACGAGCTGGCCAACGAGGCCGAGACCGATGACGCACGCGGTATCGCCCAGCTGGGTCTCGGCGCGCCTGACTCCGTGCATAGCGATCGCGCCGACTGTAGAAAAGGCGGCGTGCTCAGGCAAGACTCCCTGGGGGACCGGTACGCAGAGGTTGGAGGGAATCCAGTTGTACTCCGCGTGCAGGGCATGCTCGTTGCCCGCCGCCGCGACGACCTGGCCGACTCTGAACTCCTCGGCGCCCTGCCCGACCTCCGTCACAACGCCGCATAGCGAGTAGCCGAGCGGCGTGTATGAGTCAAGGCGGTTCATGACCTTCTTGTATGTGGCGACCGCGCCCTGCTGCGCTACCGAGTCGAGGACCTTGCGAACTTGATCTGGCCGCGCCCGCGCCTTGCCGACCAGCGACATCTTGGCCTCGGTAACCTTCATCATTTCCGTGCCGGTGGAGATAAGCGAGAACAGGGTCCGCACCAGCACGCCGCCGGGCCGACACACCGGAGCCGGCACGTCGAGAACGGCGAGTTCGCCGGTTTTGTAGTTCTGCGCTATCTGCTTCATCGTGTCCTCTGGTCAGCGGCGCAAGTGCGGGCGGCCGCTTCCTTGCCAGCGGCAGCACCCGAAGCCGGGACGGATCGTTCGGAGACCAACCGCTCGAGCCTTCACCCTTGAGCTCGATTAGTGATTCGTTACGACGTCCGACCCGTGGCGGGGTTTTGTCTCATAAGAGCCCCGCGCAAGTGCTCGTGATACGGCAACTGCTAACCGGCCCGAGAGGGGCGAGCATGATGCGGGCGAACCTGCCGACCTGCCTGGGAGCCCACCGGTCCAACTCTAGGTGGACGACCCCCTGTCGGCTTACGGCTTGGTCGTTGCTACCAGCATGAACTTCCGTTTGTCCCACAGGAGACACGCAGGTCGTACCGGCTCATGGTGAAAGTCTCGGCCTTGCCGCCCGTCGAGCAGATCTCCCAGCCGAAGTTGACCTGGTTGAGACCAGAGCCCTCGGGCGAGTATCCATGCGACTCCAGCCAGTTGAGCATCGCAAGTATGGAGATACGTCCTGATGTCTCGTTCCTATCGCGCACCATGTAGACCGTACCGCTGTCGTCCCAGACCATGTACTTCGCTCCGAAAAAGGCGGGCGTGGCGACGACTTTGCCAGGCGGGGGGGTGGTCCGGTGGTTGTCGACCCAGATCATGACTTCCTGAGAAAAGCTCTTCGAGGCAGATGTGCCAAGCCAGATATCATAGGCAGCTTCGTTGTCACCGCCGTTGGGCATTGACTCTTTAAAGTCGCTGAATATTGTCTTGAATCCCGAAAGCGGGGCTGGGGCGTCGGTGGTGAGGGTGAAGATCTGCTGAATGTCCGGGTAGGCTAGAACAGCCGTGTTGTCTCCCGGCTGGTCTGAGACAACCTGCCAGTGCCCGGGGCTGTCGACGTAGATCGTCTGTGGATGCCCGGCGCCGGGCGGGTTCCACATATCGTTGATGACGTGGGTGCTATACCCATTAGAATTTGTAATGCCGCTGTAGCGGTAACCATTGGTGTCTGGGCAGCCCGGTCCCGGATTCTGAGATCCGTTGTCGGTAGCGACACAGGACCATTCGATGGCTCCAGGTGCCGCGGCTGCGGAAGCGGAGGCCTGAGGCGGGCGGGCCGCCTTCCCTGCGCCACCTTGGGAAACGACATGGACAGCCGCGATGGCGGCTACTGCAAGGCAAACGGCAGCGCTATAGCCGATCAAGCCTTTTTTATTATGGCGCTTGGGAAACGGCATGGTTAACCCCCCAGAACCCGCTTGACTCCTTGCGGATCGCCATCGGCGACATCAGACTGCACTCGCCGAGGCTTCAGTGTAAGCCCGCTGGTCCCCTCCAAGCGACCGGTGTGGCCGACACGTGCCGGGGAGACGCCGACCGCGCTCATGCAGCCACGCAGGCACCTAGAGAGCCGACATCAGTACGGAGACGACTCGGTCCTGCTGCGCCACTGTGATCTCGGCGAAGAGCGGAAGGCTCAGCAGATCTCGTGCGTTCCGCTCGGAGACAGGGAAGGCGCCCTTTGTGTATCCAAGCCCGGCAAACGCAGGGGTGAGGTGTATCGGCACCGGATAGTGGATTCCTACGCCGATACCAGCCGAGTGCAACTCCTTGAGCACCCGGTCCCGGTGAGGTACCCGCACCGTGTAGAGGTGCCAGACATGCTCGTTACCGTCCAGCGTGCGCGGCCGGATGACGGTGTCGCAATCAGAAAGCATCTCATCGTAACGGGTAGCGGCAGCCCGCCTGGCGGCGTTCCATGCGGACAGGTGTCGTAGCTTCGCGGACAACACGACGGCCTGCAAGGAATCGAGCCTGCTGTTCAGGCCGATCACCTCATGTTCGTACTTGCGCGGGGAACCGTGATCCCGGATCATCCGCATACGCGCCGCGATATCGGCTGAGCGGGTAAGCGCTGCCCCCGCATCGCCGTATGCTCCTAGATTCTTGCCGGGGTAAAAGCTGGTTGCTGCGGCGTCCCCGAGGGCCCCGGCGCTGATCCCGTTCCGGCGGGCGCCCTGCGACTGTGCTGCGTCTTCGACCAGCCAAGCACCGATTCGTCTTGCCAGGGGCAACAGTCGTTCGACCGGGGCAGCCTGGCCATACAGATGCACAGGTATTATCGCCGCGGTGCGCGGTGTCACCGCAGCCTCGACGGCGTCGGTGTCGATCAGGTACGTCTCATCATCAACGCAGTCGACAAGCACCGGCGTGGCCCCCACGCGGGCAACAGCCTCGGCGGTCGCGACGAACGTGTTAGCCGGGAGTATGCATTCGTCGCCATAGCCGACTCCTAGGGCGCGCAACGCGACTTCGATGGCATCGGTTCCGTTCGCCATCGCCACGCAATACGGCACGCGAACGAATACAGCGTAGTCGAGCTCGAAGGCGGCTACCTGCGGACCGCCGATGAACGCCGTCTGGGCAAGAACTTCTCGCCAGCCCTCCGCAACCTCGTCAGCCACGGCCGCGTGCTGCGCGGGCAGGTCAACAAGCGGAATCGAGATCACTGCGCACCTCTTCACACCGAGCACCAGGTCAGGCTAAACCGCTCACTGAGCGGTGGCCGGTCAAAGCCTATGACACAACGTCTGACATGCGTGTGGATGGTCCGTGCGCGCAGAAGCCTTACACCCTAGATGCACCTTGCCGGGCGTTCGTAGTATCACGGCCCCTCGCTTGGGGGTCATATCAACGCTGGCTCCTGAGAGCGAGCGAACCAAGCCAGGGGACCGTGATGAGGATTGCAGCTAGCGCCGACGCCACTAGGGTTGATGAAATCTGTGGCAGGAGACTTCCGCTGCGCAGCTACTCTGGCGCTTGTCCCTAGAGGTTCATAGACCGATGAGCTCCTCCGTCGCCATAATGCGCCCCAGCCGTGGAGCCCGGCTGCTGGCACCCGCGGACTTGCGCGAACGCTCGATACGGCGTCGGGTCGGCCTTGCGTGGGGCCTGCTGATTTTCAACTCCCTGACCTATTACTCATCCCTAGTGCACATCCCGACGACGGTCGGCAAGGGCATCGCTCAGGCAGCCGGGCCCGCGGCGTTGATAGTGGCACTGAGCGTGAACCGCCGGGTCATCGTACGCCCGAACGTGTTCCTCTGCCTGGCGAGCCTGCTCATCGTCGGGGCGCTAGTGGCGACGCTGCAGCCTCAGCACCTCGGGACGGTGTATCGGACCTTCCGGCTCGCCGAGTTCGTTACGACGCTGTGGCTGCTAACGCCATGGTGGGGACGACGCGACCTGCTGCTCGTCCGCTGTCATATGGCAGCGTACGCAGTGGTACTCGGCTCAGTGGTCCTGGGCATGCTAGTCGCGCCCACCCGTGCCCTCACGCAAAGCAGACTGAGCGGCGTGCTCTGGTATATCCCCCCCACCGAGGTCGCGCACTATGCGGCGATTGTATTCGGGCTGGTGGTCGTGCTCTGGCTCTGCGGCAGGGTGCGCGGCAGGCCCGCGCTGATCGCGGTGGTCGGGACCGGGACCGTGTTGATCCTCACGCACACTCGCACCGCCCTAGTTGGCCTGATCGCTGGCCTCATAGTCGCCGGCCTGAGCCTAATAGCGGCGAAGGCGCGGGTACGCAAACTGTTCGCCGCCGCGGGAGCCGTGGTGGCGATTGCGATCATGACACTCTCAAGCGTCATCACGACCTGGCTGGCCCGCGGTGAGGGTATACAGGAGCTGTCGGATCTCACCGGCCGTACTCTGGTCTGGGGCCCGCTTCTGGCGTATCCGCGCGATACATTCCAGGAGATCTTCGGTTTCGGCCTGTCGAACAGCTCGTTCAATGGTCTTCCTATCGACAGCAACTGGCTCTCCTCATACCAGGAACAGGGGCTCGTTGGAGTGAGTATCTGCGCGGCAATGCTGCTCTTCCTGCTCGTTGCCGCCTACTTCCAGCCACGCGGCGTCCAGCGCGCGCTCGCCCTGTTCTTGATCACTTACTGCCTGGTGGCATCATTCACCGAAGACGGCTTTACCGACGCCACGCCGTACCTCCTCGAGCTCACCCTGGCCGCATCCTTGATCGTGTCCTCCGCAGCGGGCAGGCGAGCAACATGACGGCCGATTTTCAGGATGCCTGGGATCAGTTCACCCCGTTCCTGGCCTTCGGGCCGGCCACCCGCAAGCTGCTCTACCCCACCAATTCCATCGAGTCGCTGATCTACCAGTTGCGCAAGGTCACCAGGGCCCGCGGCCACTTCCCGACCGACGACGCCGTGGTCAAGCTGCTGTTGCAGGCCATCATCAACATCGAGGACAAGCGGGCTCGCGAGCGTGCCGCCCGCAGGCAGCAGGCCGGCAAGCGCTCCGACCAGCCCGGCCGGCTAGTCGAGGGCCAGCGGATAATGGGCTGGCGCGAGGCCCTCAACGAGCTCGACAGCGCCCACCCCCGGACGTCTAAGGTCAACAGGTAAAATTGACAATTCAAAAAGTTTACACATGAGGTTACAAGCTCCACGATGCGAGCAACGTGGCGGGAGAGCCCAGACGGTCAGGACGCGGGCAGCATTCTGAATAAGTAGCGAGCTGAATGACATTGATTAGGACGTGCATTACTGGTGGACGAGCAAGCTGTTCAGGGGTTCTGGCAGGCTCATCCCTGTGGCGATGCCCAGGTCGGTGGGCTTCAGGATCGCTTCCGTGGCGATTATGAGAAGTTCTTCACGGACTACGATCGTTTTCGCTACCAGAACGAGCGCCATCTTCCGGCATGCATCGGTGCCCTAGACGTGGCCGGCAAAAGAGTGCTCGAGATCGGACTCGGTGAGGGCGCGGAGTCGGAACGCTTGATACGCCATGGGGCCTGCTGGTCTGGAGTCGACCTGACCGCCGAATCCGTCCAGAGGGTCCGTACCCGGATGGTGCTGAGGGGCCTCCCTTACGAGGAACTGCAGCAGGGCACGGTTCTCGACTTGCCCTTCGCCGATGAGAGCTTCGACATGGTATTCAGTCATGGCGTCCTGCATCATGTGCCTGACATCAAGCAGGCGCAGAGCGAGATCCACAGGGTGCTCCGTCCAAGCGGAGAGCTGGTCATCATGCTGTACGCCCGCTGGTCGTTGAACTACTTGGTGTCCATCGGCTTGATCCGCCGCGGTGCTGTGCTTGCGTCCTTCCCGCTTGCCCGGGCTGGGATCTTGAAACCCGCACATACGCCGCCCATGCTGGCTGCTCATCTTGACAACGCCATAAAGACCGGGCTATTCCGCTACCTGCGCCTAGATGAGTTCGTCCACCACAACACCGACGGGCCGACCAACCCGTACGCTCTTGCGTACGACCGCAGGCGTGTGGAGCGCGACTTCCCCTCCTTCCGGGTGACGCGCACCTACAAACGTTTCATGCATGCGCCACCACTTCCAGTACACCGGCTACCTGGTGAAGCTATCATGGGCTGGCATTTGTGGGTTCACCTAGTCCGGCATGGTAGATCGTAACTGGTCAGATGGCTGAAACCGTTGTGGTTTGATCAGGTGCTAGCAGGCATCCAGGGTTTGGCCTTTGGCGAGCGTGACGAGGGCTTCGAAGAAGCCGGTGCCGTGTTTGGCGGCGGAGATAGGTAGCTGCGTAATCAGCGCAACCAGCATCCTCACCGGCCACACCTGGACGTTCCTGCCAGCCAGGTCATCCACCCGGCGATCACTCATTACTGTGGTCTCAGCTCAGCACCGGCAAATGGCATCACGCCCAGATCTGGCTCCGGTCAAGGCGGCGGCCCATATGCCGCCTGGTAGGCGAGGACAATGGCCGCGCACGGCCGTCGGAAAGCAGCCGCGCTACGCTTGACCTGCATTGTGCGAGCGTGGAGGTGCCCGTGATGACAGGACCGCACGACCCGGCAGCGGCGGGCCGCGGTCGGCTCAGGGCAGGCGACGCCGACCGCGAACAGGCGATCGACATGCTGAAAACCGCGTTCGTGCACGGCCAGCTGACCAAGGACGAACTCGACGCGCGAGCGGCCCAGGCGATCGCCGCCCGGACCCACGCCAACCTGGCCGCCCTCACCGCCGACATCCCGCCCCGCCCGCCCGCAGCCAGGCCGGTGCGCCCGCCCGCCCCGGTCCCCTGGCGGCCGCTGGCCAGGGCGGCCGCCAAGTCGGGCGCCTGCCTGACCATCGCGGCCGCCGCCATGTGGGTCTGGGCTCTCCTGGTTTCGGGCGACGGCCCCTACGACGGCATCCCGGGCGCCAATCCCCCCATGAATCCTGGGGAGGATTGGCGCTTCTGCTGGCCTTTGCCGCCGTATGCACGCCATCGACATCTTGGGGAACGCGGTCGCCACCTCGCTGGAACAGCGGCGCTCCCGCAGGCAGCTACCGCCCCGGCCGGGCGGCCAAGCCCCGCAAGCCGAGCGGCACGGCGGCCTCAGCCATGGCCCGGTTCCCCCGGCCCCCGCACCGACCAGGCTCAGGCCGACCTGCGCGCTGACAGCTCACGGCAGCGCCAACGGCATATTCCCGCCTGGGCGGGCCGGGCATCCCGTGGGGTGAGGCCGACGCAAGGCACGATCTGACGTCGGCAAACCAGCGCCCGGACCGGCGCCTCCAAGCCGGGCCTTACGCCAGAGCCCGCACCAGATTCCCGCGCGACCAGGCGCGAATCAGGCAACCAGAGAACGCGCGGAACCCGTGCTCCGCAAGCCCGAATCCAATGGCATTAAAGCGTGCACCAAGTTAGCCCTACTCAGGTCAAATGAACCTGACCAGTTACACCCGCGGCAACTCAACTGCTGCGCCTGTGCGCAGCTGGCCTTTCGATCTCCGATGCGGATCTTGTGCCAAGCCGAGCTTTTATAAATTCCGGAATCCAAGTCGAGCCATTTCTGTACGCTGCCACCCTGGTGGCCTCCCGCATCCGTCTATATCGCGGATATGCTTGGGTAACGGCTGTCGCATACACCTTCTCAAGTTCCGCAGATGCTGCCTTAAGACTGAACCGATCTAGGACGAGCTGACGGCCAGATGCACCTAGCTCAGATCGCAATTCAGGCCGGTCCGCGAGCTGGCGGATAATTGCAGCCAAAGGGCGTGGGTCGAGATCGCCAGATCCTTCGCCAAAGAAGCCCCTGTACAAGAACTCGTCGGCAGTGGAAGGCAGCAAAAGTTTCGCGAAGCCTTTTGTGCCGAGCACGATCAACGGCTTGCCGAAGGCCATTGACCGAAGCGCTGAACCGCCCATCCCGAGAGCGATGTCCGCAGCCGCGTAAACCGGCCGCGGATCGGCGAGCGGACCGGTCATGACCACAGCGCGTCGCCCAAGAGTGCCGTTGACCTGCTCCGCCAACGTGCCGAGCGGGCCAGCCGAAGGTCCATGCCCGGTCACCACCAGCCGGATTCTTCGGTCGTCAAGGAACCGCACGGCAGCCATGGCGAGCTCAATGCCATGGGCCTTTACTTCCGGGTCCAGCCTGGACACGATCGCGAGTACGATGTCGCTGCCGAGTCCATGCGCACGACGGAACTCTGCGCCATCGACGAGCGCTCGGTCATCAGCGTCCGTGTTCACTGGCACCTCGATAACCGTTGGAGGTTGTGTTCGCAGCGGCGCCGCTAGGTCCGCCATCCTATGCATTGGTACGATGAGCGGCGGGTACCGGGGCAGCCACCAAGGCACAAAGGACCCGTTAATGGTAATAACGAGCGGGATGCCAAACCTAAGATGCGGTCCATAGAACGAATCTAGGATCAGAGGAGGCTCATAGGCATGAACCAGCTGGATACGTTCCTCGACAGCAGTCCTAGAGAGCGTTCGTGCCACTGCGCGGTGAGCAGGCATGAACATCGGCGTAGTATTAGGATAGCGCACCAAGACCAGCGGCAGCTCCGCGGAGCGAACCATTTCCGCTACAGGTCCAGGCTGATCCTGATGGACCGGGGCGAAAACGATTACGTCGTGGCCGCGGTCACGAGATGAAACCGCCAAATCAAGAGCATTGAGCTGGCTGCCACCTAGTTCGAGATGATTCAATACGACCAGCAGTCGCATGTCAGACTCCCGCTAAGTTAGTTCGTGGGGGCCATAGGCATCCGCAGGTATAACAGCCCTGCAGAATGCCAGGCATCGGCCCAGGCTCATCCAGCCAACGCGATCCGCGTGGCTAAACATGTTACAAAACGGCCTTAGGCTCGCCGAGCCCGCGTCTTTAGAGGCCCAGCGATATTATACAGTTTAATGTAATTGCAAGGATCCAGCATCTTCTAGCCTTGATCTTCAGAGGAGGTCGCACCTTGTATGTTGCTGTCGTCCAGGCTGCGGCGGTTGGTAGCGAGCACGTGTTGGCCCAACAGTTAGCTAGTGCACCATGATACGTGCTTGCCTGACACGAACACTGTACGGACCGAAGGGGGACCAGTCACCGCCATCCATAAGACTCACGACAGTGCCGTTCTGATACGGCTGGACGTGTTCCTTCTGGTACTTTTGGTATGTGAGCGGGTCAGGGATCCGGCAAAGTCGTTCATGCGGTCTGAAGCAGTTGTAGCGTCCGCTGCGGGTCGCGGGCGTGGTGGCGGTTGGCGGCGGCGATGTTGATGTGGCCCTCCAGGCGCAGCAAGCTGATGGCCAGGCTGCGCAGCGTTGCCATCACGCGGGGTGCGTTCCCGGTCCTGACCAGCGATTTGTCCTCCTGATAGGTCACGTCCCTGACCCAGTGAAGGCGGTTTTCTATCTCCCAGTGGCTGCGGACCCAGGCCGCCAGAGCGGCCGGATCGGCATCGCGGTCGCTGGTGATCAGGTATACGACCTCGATGGTCTTTTTCCCGTTCGTCGTGACCGTGCGGCGCAGCTGCGCGACCTGGGCGGCTCCGGCAAACCCGATCCAGGCCGGCGCTAGCGCGGCCTTGATCGTGCGGCGAGCCCGGCGGCCGTGGCCCGTGCTCACGGAGGAGACAGCGGGGATGCGAGCCCAGGGCAGCTTCTTCAGCTGCCGGTACAACGTGGGCATGTTGCCCTTGACGGTCATCACGTAATCCGCGCCCCGGCCGAGGATGACCTGCGCGGTGTCACCTTGCGTGTGCATCGCGTCGATCGTGACGACGGCGCCGGCCACGCTGGCGAACGCCTTCAGCAGCTCCCGCACCGCCGGGATCTCGTTCGACTTCGCGTCCACGGCGACCTGGCCGAGGACCGCGCCGAGGCCGTGCGCCAGGGCCGCGACCAGGTGCGGGGCCTTCCCGTTCTTGTCCTTCGCGCCGCGGACCGTCTTGCCGTCGATCGCGATCACCAGCCGGCCGCCGGCCTGCACCGCCCTGGTGTGCAGCCAGGCGCCGAGGACCCGGTCGAGCACGTCGGGGCTGACCAGGGCGAACGCGCGCCGGAAGGTGGACTCCTCCGCCGCCCCGCGGGCCGCGCCCAAGCCGGCCAGCACGTCCGCCCCGGCGTCGGCGGCCCACTGCCCGATCGCGGCGAACGACCGCGATCCGGCGATCACCGCCGCGATCCCGACGGCGAGCAGCCCGGCCAGCGCATGCCGCCGGCCGCGCCTTTTCCGCGGATCCGGGACCTGGGCCAGGAGATCGAGCAGGTACTGGCTGCGCGCAGGCAGCATGGGCGAAGATGTCATGGGCGGGCGGGTGTCCCTCGGGCAGGCGATGGTGAGCGTGAGAACTTCCATCGTTCCGCCCGGGCCTCGCCCGCCACCTGCGGACACGCCGGGCGCTTCACCCGTTGTTACGACATCGCAGGCCACAGCCTCAATTCACGACTTTGCCGCGTCCCTGGTGAGCGGGTTGGTCGGCGTAGCTGGTTTAATGTCTGCTGACGTGGCCAGGACTTCTCCGGAGGTGGCCAGGCGCGCCGATGCCAGCCTCGCTCAATAACAGGCTTCTCCGAACGCGCGCAGACCGAGGAACACGGAGCCGGGCACTGCCCAGAGCTATGATAGACGACAGTGGCCGAGCAGTACGTTGCGTCTCCACTTGGACCATGCCAGAAACATCCGCATGACCCGGGTACGTCGACAGCCACGGCCTGCCGTGCTGCACCGGTGGAGCTTCTGCTCGGTGGCGTATCCGGCAACCAACGCGAAGGCTCATTTAGCGATGAAGTACCACGATGGTGGACCGCCCCACACGGTCAGCGGACGATTCCTGGATGACGCTTCCCCACTACTGGTGATCGCGATCATCCTCCGTGAGGAAGGCAACACGGGCGTGCATACTCACGTCCGACAGCTACGTCGCTATCTTGATGAACGAGGTACTACCGCCATGCTCGTTACACCGTTCTCATGGGGCAGGCCACTTATCGTACCTGTTTTCGGCCTCCGTCGTCTCCTGCTAGAGCGATGCAGCCGATCCGCTGGCGTCGCCTGGTATCTGTACTGGCATGAGGTGTTCCTTCACAATGCGCTGCGCCGACGCCTCGCCGAGGTCGGCAACTGCGTCGTCTACGCTCAGGGTCCGGCGGAAGCCCGGGCGGCCTTGCGCGCCCGGCTAGGGCCGCATCAGCGCGTGGTTATGGCGGTTCATTTCCGGATCTCCCGGGCTGACGAATACGCCGACAGTGAAGAGATCAGGCGCGACGGGACTCTGTTTCGAGCAATCAGGCAAGCCGAGCGGGAAGTAATCCCACAGGTCGACGGTCTAGTATATGTTTCCCAGTGGGCGCGGAATGCGCTCCTGAGCTGGCTTCCAGAGGCTGCGGGAGTTCCCTCCACAGTTATCGGCAACTTTGTGGCACAGTTCCACTCTAGGCCAGCCCCGGGTCCCCAAGGGGACCTAGTCACTACCGGCAGGCTTGAGATTGCGAAGAACCATCGGTTCCTGCTCAGAGTCCTAGCTGAAGCCAGAAGGACTGGACGATCCCTAACCCTCGACGTGTTCGGCGATGGACCGCTCCGGAAAGACCTCCTGCACGATACCCGCTCCCTAGGCCTGGAAGAACAGGTCCGCTTCCGTGGGTTCCGGCCCGACGTCCGCGACTTGCTGCCAGGCTACCGGGCCTACGTCCACGCTTCGTACTCCGAATCGCTACCCTTGGCAATCATAGAGGCGATGGCTGCGGGTCTTCCCATCGTGACAAGCAACAGCGGAGGCATCTCTGAGCTCTGCGACGACGGCGCCGAGGCTAGGTTCTGGTCCCTCGACGATCCAGCCGAGGCCGCAGCCACGCTGATTAACCTGCTCGACAACGAGCGGGCGCGATTGATGGCGGCGACCGCCGCGGGCGAGCGATTCCGCCGAGACTTCGACGCAAACGTCGTCTGTCCCCGGCTACTGTCCTTCCTGTTTGAGGGCGATACGCCTGAGCCCGCCGGAGGGGTGTGCCCAAAGGTTCCCAAGTCCTCAAGGTCGGCTGATCGCGGAGGTGGCCAGGGATCTAGGGATTAACGAGGGAACGCTGGGAAGCTGGGGTGAGCACCGGCCGACGTCGCGTAGAAGTGTCACCTGCCCAGTCCGACGTGCTCGGAGAGAAAGCTCACTAGCGCGCCGCCGCAGACCGCTGGTGACAGTTCCTCGGTCCGCTGTCGACCCAATTCCGAGTATCTCGCCCGTATATCTGGTTGCAGCATCGTCTCCATTGCCTGGGCGAGATGCGCCCGATCGTCGCGGGGAACGAGAAGACCGCATCTGCCGTCGTCGGTCACGAAGCGGGGCCCACCCCCCTGCGCGTCTGTGGTAATGACGGGACAGCCGACACTCATCGCCTCGGTCAGCACCTGCGCGAAGCCCTCCTCATCTGAGGCAAGCACGAACGCCCACGCCCGGGCCGCGAATTGTAGCGGGTCGTCCACCCATCCGACTGTCTGTGCGTGGGGAGTGAGCTGGAGTCGCCGAATCTGTTCAGTGGCGCGGGACCGCTCCGGTCCATCGCCCACGAGAAGCAATCGAGCGTCATGGCGCCGACGCAGGTCAGAGAAGGCGTCAATGAGAAGGTCCATCCGCTTCCAGTGAGTCATATTCGCGGTACTCACGAACACCGGGGGTTCGCCATGTCGTAGCCAGGGATGAGCAGGCGATGTCAGCGTTCCAGAGAACTTAGGTATGGGATTGGGGACTACGGTCGTCGACGACGGATCCAGCCCACACCAGCTGATAATGTTCTCCCGCACTGTCGGCGAAGGGGAGATGAGCCCGTCGGCGAAGCGGTAGCTCAGCTTGGCGAGCCACTTGTTGTCTCGCCAGTTACTCGCGTGCGAAAGCTCGACGGGATGATCCTGAACGAGCACGAGCTTTCCGTGCCACCGGGGTGGCATGCGAGCCATTCCTGCTGCTGCAAGTCCCACGAAATTGGCATGCACCTGACGCGTGATCAGCACGTCCGGCTTATCCGCGCGAAGATAACGAACAAGGGCTGGCAGGGAACGCGTCACCCTATCGGAACCGAGGCGGTGAACGCGGACCTCCGGCGGAAGCCACGGCGGCGGGGGATCGGCGCTGTAACACAGCAAGGTCGGCTCAACTCGACCGGTCTCGACGAGACCGAGAGCGAGTCGACTGGCCGCGTTGCCGTGTGCCCGCTTGCTGGGACTGTCGACAAGCAGAGCCAAGCGAATCATCATGTTCCTTTGCACCATCTGCTGGAACAGGCGGCGACCGGTGTCCAGACGCTGCTGATAAAGAGCGGTACTCGCAACACAAGACCTGCGACGGCCTAATCCTGATACAACCGCTTTCCGACACCCAGCACGCCGCTGATCGACGGTACGGTAGCAGCCTGTCGCCCAGTGAAGTCGGCTTGGGGCTCCCATACGCAGGTAGCCCGCTTGGGTGAACCCAGCCTGATTGGCGCATCGAGCTGAACATCCATGGCGCAGCGCAAAGAGGAAGTCGCAGATATCCGATCCGATGCACTCGGACCATGGCAAATGCCTAGGCCTTTATTTTCGTCGATGGTGCCGGCGCTCGGCGGCCTCACGATACACGTCGAGCGTCGCCGCTGCTGTCGCCCCCCATGTGAATTTAGCGGCTCGGCGGAGTCCCTCGTCACGTAGGCGGTCTTTCCACGGCCCTAGCGCGTCCGTGATACCACGCGCGATGGATGCCGGATTCTTGGGATCGGACAAGACCGCTGCTCCGCCTGCGATTTCTGGCATAGAGCTGAGATCCGAGGTCACGACTGGGCAGCCGCACGCCATGGCCTCAAGAATAGGGAGCCCGAAAGTCTCGTTGAACGACGGATACACGAACACGTCGGCCGCTCGGTAGAAATGGACGGTCTCCTCAAGGGGAATCCCCCCGACGAAGACCAGATCTCCCATGATCTGGAGTTCGTCCGCCAGCGCATGCAGGTGGGCGACGTACTTCTCGTCCCGTCTGGCGCCTACAATTGCGAGCTGACGGTCCCCGAGTTCGCGGCGGGCCAACGCCCACGCCCGCAGCAGTCCATCACAATTCTTGTACTGCCACAGCGACGACACGAACAGCACGAACGGCTTCGTGACCCCGTACGATGCCACCCATGCGCGGGCCGCACGAGCGTCACCCGGTCGGAACAGGTCGTGGTCGACCGCCTCGTAGATCAGCTTGAGCTTACGCGCATCGACGTCGAGGTACTTCTCGATCTCTGAGCGCAAGCTTTCGGAATTGATGATGATCGCTTCGGCGGCCCGTGTAGAGCGGGGATAGTTCAACCGGCGGTAAGTACGAGCCAACGGAGCGAGCGATTCGGGGGCGGTAAAGGCGTGCATTGTCTTCATGTGCAGTACCAGCGACCACGAAATGTTCGCCAAGGGCGCCATCAGGGTGTTAAAGACATCGATACCGCTAAGCGGCAAGCGCAGTGGTGAGTAAAGATGTTCAGTGAGCGTCCGCAGATTGCGCCGCTCGTTCGACCACGGGTAGGTGATATAGAAGACGTTCGGCCCGTAATCTTGGTGAAGATGCCGCGACTTGGGGCTCACTAGGAGGTGCAGCTCCTCTCCGGATTCGAGCCGCTTGGCAATCTCGGAGATGGTCCGAGTAAAGCCCCAGTGAGCGCCGGTTGGGTGCTCGGGATGGTCTGTCAAGAGGTTGATCGCCACACGCATACGTTCCTGCCTCACCCGTCGGCATGCTCCGGAGCAGGTAGCTTGGCACCACGCCCGGGCTTGGAGCTGCTCTCGTATTCGGAACAGGTCCCACGAGAACGTCGTCCGTGGTCACTCGCGACTGTCGGACGTTCTGCACTAGAGCGCACATGAACGCCTGGTGCAAGGCTTTGAGAAACCGGAGTCCGCACTATCAACACGAATGGCGGCGCGTAACCCATCTGATCCCCTTGCACGGCCCCTCAGCCTTGTGAGCATATGAGCACTGGAGGGGTGGCCGTGATACGGTACCAGGTTGCGAATCTTGCACGGTTCAGACCGCTGGACTTGTTTCAGCTCAGCGCTCCCCGCCTTGGCCGCCCCGTCGACTAGCCTTGATCCTATGGCGGCGACAGCGACCGGGGCATCCGACAGCCTCTCGGCGTCCGAACTGGTCTGGCGGAGTTCAGGACGGCCTGCCGACGGTCGCGAGATCATCAACTTCGATAAGTCGCCCATGGTGCAGCGCACTGACTTCCGTGACGACTCCGGAGCTGCCGCTCCGGAGCATGCCGGAGGGCGGGCCGGATGCCAAGGACAGCGGCCGTGATGAGTGCCGGGAACAGCGTTAACCCGCATGCCAACCATCGCTGGGATCCCTCGATGGGCGAATGGGTAGTGTTCGCAACTCGGCGCCGGCTCCGGCCGCCGCACCGAGATCCAGGATCCCGACTACAATACGGGGGCCCTTCGAGAACGCGTTCCGATGCTCGATGGGCAGTGGCGGGCATCAGGCAGCGTATCCTCGAACGTCCGGACTCACTGTCGACTGCAGGCCCTCAGCTCCAGTTGGACCCGCTACCCGAGCTGAGCGCCCCCCGCTGTGGCCGACGAGAGGTCATACATACCTTGTACCATTCCGCGATCTCGTTTCGCCGTCGCGGAATGGTGTCGGGCGGTGCATTTTTGCAGCCAGGTAGTGCAAAGTAGAGATGGAGAGCAATAATAGTGGAACATGCCATTCGGGTGACGGAGAACTTCTGGCACAGCGCTTCGTACCACTGGGCGGCGAATGCGTACAGCGACGCCGACGAAGAAGAATGGGATGCCTTCGTGACCAACTCCGTAAATGGCACGCTAATGCACACTCGGCGTTATATCGGATATCATGGCGAGCGCTTCTCCGACAGGTCTCTCGTCATTCGTGACGTGAAAGGAAAAACTGTAGCAGTCCTCCCCGCAGCCCTCGACATAGAAGATCGAAGCGTGATAGTCAGCCATCCTGGACTGACTTATGGTGGTCTTGTCCATCATGGACTTACTGGGGCCAAGGTGCTGACAATCATTTCCGAAGCTCTGCAAACGTGGCGGAAACAGGGAGCAACCAACCTAATTTATAAGTCAATCCCTCGCTTTTACCACTTTGCTCCTGCTGACCAAGATGTCTATGCTCTCCGACGACTTGGGGCCATTACATATCGCACTGATCTCTCAACTACTATCGACCTGGAGACTACCCCGGGGCTCTCGAATAAGCGACGTTCCAGAGTCAACAAGGCCGAGCGCGCTGGTCTTAGCAGCCAATGTGGGCCTCATCTTGTCAGGATCGCTGCCGAGATAATCGCAGACACATGGCAACGGCGCCACGGGGTGATTCCGACACATGGAGAGCAGGAACTGGTGGACCTACTGCAACGCTGTCCAGACGGAATTCGTGTCGACGTTGCATTCGAGAAGAACACCGGAATTGCGGCGGCGATCAGCTTCCTAACACGCACATGCTGGCATACCCAGTACCTGGCATCATCGCCACGCGGGTTCGAGATTGGAGCGCTAGATCTGATCATTTCAACACTGCTCAGCGAAGCGCGGACATCAGGACGACGTTGGTTCGACTTCGGTATTAGCACCGAACGCAACGGTGAGATCCTCAATGAGGGTCTAGAGTACTATAAGGCCGGTTTCGGAGGGGGAAGCACCGTGCATGAGTTCCTCAGCCTTGAACTATAAAGGCGCAGTCGCGCAGCCTCTGATCGACAGGAAGAGTACGCGATCTGGACCGCGACCGCTCCCGAGGCGCCTTTACCGTGCGGACGTAGGCCACCAGATAAGACTACGAGCCCCGGTTGAGTGCGCAAATCCGTCGGCTAACCCCGCAAATCCGCAGGCCACAGTTCTGCGCCCGAGCGAACCCCGGCTCGCTGATAAAGGTCAGGACATCATGTTGACAAAGCCGCCAGGGGTCGCCCGTTCAGCGCCGGTCAGGACCGGCGAGGAAACCGGCCAAGCCGGGACAGCCGTGCTAGCGCTGGCCGTGGGCGTTGCACAGCCCTTGCTCCGCCCGGCCCCGGTCGCGGCGCAGTCTAACGACCACCGTGCAGCGCGGCCAAGTGCACCTATGGTGTCCGCGCCGCCTGCCCCAAGGCAACACTGTCCACTGATCAATTGCCTGCCGCGATTCTCAGCGGAATCCGGGCACCTCCATCGTCGGCGCTCCGCGATGCGGCTTTGAGAAGCTCAAGGACGCGTACGCCCGCACGGGCATCGGTCAGCGGTGGGCGGTGCTCGGCGATTGCAGAGGCGAATTCGGACATCACGGAACTGAGTGCCTCTCGCTCCGGGAGGGCAGGGACGTAGGTGTCACCCACTCGGTAAGAAATGAGGGCCTGCCTGCGCTCCTCCGGCGCCAACGAGCCTGCTGGAAGCCGATCCACTCCCCGATCATGGACCATGAGTCTGGCAGCTGGATTCATGTCGTTCCACACGATGGTGCGCCGTGAGCCGCCGAACACGGTTGTGCGGATCTTTGTGGGGCTGAGCCAGTTGACGTGCACGTGGGCGAGAGCACCCGTGGACAGCCAGACCGACAGGTAAGCCAGGCATGCACGCCCGGCACCGATCGGGTCGCCGGTGTGAGCCGCTACCGCCACAGGTACCACATGGTCCGGCAGGACGAAGTCAAGGATGGATAGATCGTGAGGTGCGAGATCCCACAGCACATCGACGTCGGGCTGCACTAGCCCGAGGTTGATCCGGACCGAGTCAACGAACTGGACTTCGCCGATCTCCCCCCCGTGGATGAGCTCGCGGATCCGCTGTACCGCCGGCGTGTAGCAATAGGTGTGGTCACACATCAGCACAAGCCCGGAACACTCCGCCAATCCGGCCAGCTTCTCCGCTTCGGAGACCGATGAGGTGAGCGGCTTCTCAACCAGAACATGCTTACCTGCCTCGAGGGCGGCGCGCACGAGGTCGAAATGGGTGGCAGCGGGTGTTGCGATCGCAACTGCAGCGACCGCCGGGTCGGAGAGGACATGCTCATAAGAGGCGGTTGACTTGACGGTGGTATAACGACCGAGAACCGCCCGTGCCCGCTCCTCGTCCAGATCGCACAGCCACTTCAGATCGAGTGTCGAAGTGGCGGCTGCGGTCCGGGCGAGATTCGGCCCCCAGTAGCCAGCGCCGATCACCGCTAGCCCGATAGCAGACATGAACCTCATGTCCTCCCTTGTCTACCGCGGTCCTTGAGAAGGCCACATAGTAGTTAGATCACGTGCGGCAGCCGATGATACGTCCGGCCAGCCTGGCTGGGGACGGCGGTTAACTGCTAGCTGTTGCGCCACGCTAAGGTTGCGGTTCACCGTGCGGGAAAGGGCGTGATCGCTACCCAGCACCCGATCACAGCGCGCAAGGGTTTGCTTGTAGAGCGGGATCGCTTCGGCCAGGCGCCCTACCTCGCCATAGGCGCAAGCGAGGTAGTTGCTTGAGCGCAGCGTGCTGGGATGATCAGGGCCAAGCAGCCGCAGCCAGCCGGCGTGGGCCTGTTCGTACAGCGGGATCGCTTCGGCCAGGCGCCCTGTGTCGTGGTAGGCACCGGCGAGGTAGTTGCCTGAGCGCAGCGTGCTGGGATGATCAGGGCCAAGCAGCCGCAGCCAGCCGGCGTGGGCCTGTTCGTACAGCGGGATCGCTTCGGCCAGGCGCCCTGCGTCGTGGTAGGCACCGGCGAGGTAGTTGCTTGAGCGCAGCGTGCTGGGATGATCAGGGCCGAGCAGCCGCACCCGATCGGCGAGGGTCCGCTCGTACAGCGCGATCGCTTCCGCCAGGCGCCCTGCGTCGTGGTAGGCACTGGCGAGGTAGTTGCTTGAGCGCAGGGTCCTGGGGTGATCGGGGCCAAGGAGCCGCCGCCAGTCGGCGAGGGTTCGCTCGTACAGCGCGATCGCTTCTGTCAGCCGACCTCTCTGGCGGTAGGCGTAAGCGAGGTTGGCACGGGACGCTACGGTGTGGGGGTCGTCAGGACCGAGCAGCCGTTCCTGGTCGGCGAGAGTGCGTTCATGCACGGATACCGCTTGGACCAGCCAGCCTTCCGGGCGGTATGAATCAGTCAATACCAAGTCAGGGCGATTGATGCGAAGTTGCGGCCCGTGGTGTTCCAGAGCGCTCTGATATAGTCTGACCGACCGGGCTGCGGTCATGTAGAAGCGGAGAAGACGGAACGCATGCAGCTTCGCGCCCTGCTCCTGACTAAGCAATGCCAGACCTTGCGGGAACGCCGCAACCGCATAAATCAGACAACCAACGACAAGGCCCGTAAGCAGTTGTATCAACGGGCTAACAAAATGCGAAGCCGTTACTTTAGCGGCGAGCGCGGCTGCCGATGCAACCAAGAGCGGGGGAAAGATTGCCCTTCCCAGCATAGTGAACCGAACTCCAGTTGCCTTTCTCAAGACGAACATCCAACTTGGCAGTACAAGCGGCACAATGACCGCCACATGAGCAATAGCAGCGCCGTCAATACCGTCTTGGCGTACGCCTATCACCATAGCCGGGACCAGCGCACCAAGCCAAAGTAGCTGGACGGCGAGCATAGCTTTTACTTTGCCAAGTCCCGCAAGTATGTTTCCAAACAGAATGCCGATAACCGATATTGCGCCATAGATTGAAAGAATCGAAAGTGCCTCGGATGAGGCTATCCACTTAGCGCCATACAACGTTAGTACAAGTGGACGAGCGAGTACCATCATCAGGCCGCACATGGGCAAGACAATCAGCGAGACCGCACGCAATGATCTAGTCACTGCATCTTTTAGAAGATCAGGGTCATGCTTAACTCGCGAGAACGCAGGCATCGATATATTGCCGACCGCACCACCCACGAGACCAGCGGGCCAGGATGATACGTTAAAAGCCAGCACATAAACCCCGAGCGCAACGGCACCCAAGAGGTGGCCAATCAATGCGTAGTCAACGTTGAGGAGCACGTAATTGACGAATCCGACACCTACAAGAGGGATGCCGAACGTGAAGAATACAGCAAGACCACTGCGGGTGATGCCGGGCCTATACCACTTCGGCACAGATGCAACCATCACGCACCCACCAACGAACGTGGTGATAACCCTAGACCACGCAAAGGCCATCGCCCCATCCCCCGATTTCGCCAAGAGGAGGAGCGCCGCTGTGGAAGGAACCAAACTAATGGCATTAGCCAAAAAGAGCTTATTCTGCTTGAAGTCTCTAGTAAGCTGTGACCAAGGTACCGCAAAGGCGGCTTCCAGGAACAATACGACCGCCATTACTCTGATCGGGTCCGTACCGTCCACTGATCCGAGTGCTGATGCAATTTGCCTTGCGAAGATAGCCAGCCCACCCGCAAATATTACGCCCGTCATCAATGAGACGGTAACCATGGTCGGAGCGAGGGTGTCTATATCCAGGTCGGCCCGCATTAGGCAGGACGCAACACCACCCTGACCCAATGCGGATATAATAGTGTAGGCCGTCAGGGCTACAGCGAACACGCCGAAATCGTGAGGATCTAGAATGTGAGCGACAACAGCTGTAATAGAAATGTTGGCCAAGCGCAGTAGTAGCGTACCCAAGACGCTCCAAACAGCTCCCCGGCGCACGCTCGCAGACAGCGATGACGGATCCCCATTAGATGGCCGACTCAGACTAGACACCTTGTCGGCAGGGGGTGTTGGCGTGTCGGGCATCACATTATTAATATTCGCACGAGGCCCAGGCTTCGGGCCAGATTCGTCGATGGTCCGGCTGGCAGTTCTGAGATATCTGCTCCATCGCGTCCTTTGTCAGTCACGCTGCCACGCCCGCGGACCGCGCGTTGCGGTACCACAGTTCTAGTGTCAGCAGCTGCCATATCTGCTTAGCGCGGTCCTCGCGGCCTGCCCGCTCGTCTCTGGTCAGGTGACGAACCGCGTCGGCGCGGATCACCCCTGACTGGACCAGCTCTCCTGCGACCAGCACGTCCTGGATGACCTCCTGCAGGTCGTTACGCACCCAAGCCCGGAGGGGCGCACTGAACGAGGCCTTCGGCCGATACACGATCTCGCGCGGCAGCCAGCTCTCGGCCGCCCGCTTGAGCGCGACCTTGCCCTGCCGTCGCCCGATCTTCTCGCTGCCCTTGAGAGCGAACGCCGCTTGAGCGACGAACGGGTCAACGAACGGGACACGCACCTCAACTGAGGCCGCCATGCTTGCCCGGTCCGTGTAGGCCAGGTTGAGCCCTGGCAGGAACAGGCGCGCGTCGGCCAGGCACATCCGGTTTACCTCGTCGGACAGCGCGTTGTCGTTATAGATATTGCTGTGCTCCTTGATGACCCGATCCACGTAGCCAGCAAGATCCGGGCTGATCATGGCGGCCAGCTCATCCGGGTCGTACAACGTATAGCTGCGGCGGAACCGTGGCTCCTCGGGCAGCTCGGCGAAGGTTAGGAAGCGCTTCGCCCATCGCGCGTAACGCAGCCCTCGTCCTTTCACGCTCACCGGGATGCGGTCCACCGCGAACCGCACGCCGACGCGGGGGCCCGATGGCAGCCTGCCGTACTTGCCAGCCATGACGCAGGCGAGATGCTTGCGGTAGCCGCCGAACAACTCGTCAGCGCCCATCCCGGAGAGAACTACCTTGACGCCGCGCTCGCGCGCGGCTTGGCACATGAGCAGCGTGTTGATCGCGGCGGGATCGCCCACCGGTTCGTCCAGCGCATCGACTATGCGAGGGAGCAGGCTGACGATATCCGGGGCGATCTCGATCTCGTGAAGATCGATCCCGAACTGCGACGCCACCTTCCTCGCGTAGACGGTGTCGTCGGGCATGGCCTCCAAACCTTGATCTTGGGGCCTAAAGGTGATCGTGTAGGCGTCAATCCCCTGGCCTGCCTGGTGCGCCAGCACGGTGACGATGCTCGAGTCCAGTCCTCCGGACAGGAAACTCGACACCGGCACGTCGGAGACAAGGTGTGCCGTTACCGACTCCTTGACCACCGCGCCTAGGTCGGGGGCCGGGTCGGCCGCGGCCTCGAGCGCCACGTCCGCAATGCGCCAGTAATGATCTACCGAGAAGCTGCCGTCAGGACGGATGCGCGCCCAAGATCCAGGAGGAAGCTTCCGAACTTCCTTGATGGCGCACTGCTGATCTGGTACCCAGTAGTAAAGCATCGACGCTACCATGGCGCCCGGCTCGATTCGCAGCTCCGATCCCACGGCGGCCGTAAGACCCTTCAGCTCCGAGGCAAAGACCAGGCCCTCACCTCGTGGAAGGTAATAGAGCGGCTTGATGCCGAACTGGTCACGGGCCAAAACGAGATCGCCCGTCATCTCGTCAGCCAACGCAAAGGCGAACATGCCGCGGAACCGGCGCAAGGCCTCGGGTCCCCATGCTCGCCAAGCCTCAAGCACGACCTCCGTATCAGATTCGGTGACGAAATGTACGCCCCGGGCTTTCAGCTCTGCCCGCAGCGCCTTGAAGTTATAAAGCTCCCCGTTGTAAACAAGTGTCAGACCGTCCCTGGACAATGGCTGGTTGGCTGCGGTGGACAGATCGATGATCGAAAGCCGCAGATGGCCTAGGTGCACAGCCACGCGGTCGTCCTCGTGGCTCCATGTTCCTGTAGCATCGGGCCCTCGATGAGCCATCCGGTCGGTCATAATGTCCACAAGCTTCCGGCCGTCGGCTTGCTGGTAACAACCCGCGATCCCGCACACCTTAGGTCCCTGCCCGCTGGAGAGTCCTGGCCTTAGACAGCAGACTCGCGTAGACGCCGAGGTACGAGCGTTCCTGATGGCACCAGGCCAGTTCCTGTTCAACGCGCGCTCGGCCCAGCTTCCCCATGCGAGTACGCCGCGGCTCGTCGTCCACCAGAGCCACGATGGCATTGGCGTAGTCGTGCTCGTCGTTGGGCTTGACGTAAACCGCGGCATCGTCGGCCGACACGCGGGTTTCACGCAGGTCGAAAGCGACCACGGGAAGCTCGAAGGCCATGTATTCCATCGTCTTGTTCATCGTCGACACGTCATTGAGCGGATTCTTCGGGTCTGGCGAAAGACCCACGTCCGCAGTTGACAGAGTGCTAATGACGAGCTCGTCTGGTGCCCGCCCGGTGAACTCGACGTGTCCGGCCAAGCCCAGTTCGTCGCGGAGCGCCACCAGTTGGGTGAAGCAGTCTCCCGAGCCGATCAGCGTGAAGGCGATATCGGCGCGGCCAAGTTGGCGCACCACGATGTCCGCGGCCCGCACCACGATATCGACGCCGTCCTGCGGGCCCATGACGCCGATATACGCGACGAGGAACCTGCGGCCGCGGCGCAGCTTGGGGTCAGCTGGGCCACGCTGCAAGCGCAGCGGGTCCGGCCCAGTGCGGACGATCGTGACATCGCTGGCGGGCTTTTCGCCCCGCGTCACCGCGATGTCGCGATAGGAGTTGTTGGTGGCAATCACGTGGTCGGCTGCCTTGTGAGTTCTGCGCTCGAGAGCCAGCAAGGCCTTGTACGGCAGCTTCGGGCCGCCTGGAAATCGTGATTTGTAAAGCTCGGGGCATAGGTCGTGGTGATCGAAGACGAACTTTGTGCCTTCGACAGCGCGGAAGGCAAGTGCAATGGGCCAGAAGATGTCAGGCGGATTGCAGGCCTGAATCACAGTAAAGCGGCCTGATCGTCTTGCCTTGAGCGTCAGCCACGCCGTCGCGAGAAATGAGTACGCATACTCTGTGATGAAGCTGAGCTTGCTGCCGCCTGGAGCATAGGGCCGGTACTTGTAAAGCTGCACCGCGTCGACGACCTCGTACGACGGGTCGCCGCTGCCCTTGGGGCATACCACGCTGACCTGGTAGCCTGCCGTGACGAGAGCCTGGCACTCGAGCCACACCCGCCGGTCGAAGGGCACCGGAAGATTCTGAACGATTATCAAGACCCGACGCTTCACCTCTACAGGAGCAGATAGCGGATGGTCGTGATACGACGAGCATCCTGATCTTCCCGTAGCTAACGATCTTTAGTTGCGGGGGTTACCAGAGAGTCCAGGCACCGGTTCATGCTGGCGACGGACCTTCCGTCAATCGTTGATACGTTCCGGGCCGATGCGGGTACGTGGCCCACATGACGTAGAAGGAGCGCCCGGCACCGGGCTACCTGCTCGGGGCAGATGAAAGCGAGCGGACACGCTTGCTTGCGCAAGGTGAGATTCACTGGGGCGAGAGGACGCCCTGTTCGACCGCATCGAGATGCCAGCAGGAGGGCGCGCTATTGACTTCGGCTGCGGCCCTCTCGGCGTCCTGGATCTGCTCTCCCGCCGAGTCGGGACCACTGGCGAGGTCGTCGGCCTGGACAGTGCCCCCAGATGGTCGGCTTCGCCCAGCGCAGCATCGCCGAGCGTGGCCTGGCCAACGTGAAGCTGATCTGCGCCGATGCCGCCGCGACCGGCCTTGTTGCGGAGTCCCTCGACCTGGGGCAGGCGAGGCTGATCCTGGTCAACTTGACATCACCGCGGCGTGTCGTCGCCGAGATGGCCCGGGCAGTCCGGCCCGGCGGATGGGTTGCGGTGCAGGACGTGGACTGGATCACCTGGACATGCGAGCCCTCACATCCCGCGTGGGACAGCCTTCTCGATGCCCTTGTCAGGGCATGGGCGATGATCGGCCTGGGTCTTATCACAGGCCACCGGATACCCGGGTTCCTGCGCGATACGGGCCTGATCGATGTCGCAATCGAGGTCCGCGGTCACACCAGGCGCAATCCACCATGGCTTACGTCACGGTGTCATCTCCGGCTCTGCTGGGCGGACGAATTCTCAGGGCTAACCTCAATCGTTCAGCGCTCTGAGGTGAATCGCCCCGGCGATTCAATCCCACGGCATCACCACACGCTGCACCCGCACAGAACACCCCCGTCATCTCCGTGATGGACGGCGCAAGATGACCACGTCCACCACGAACGCCGCCGGGCAACAAGCCCCCGTCGCGCGCGTCAAAGACAACACGGAGACGCTAGAGATAACATCGAAATCTTGGCAGGTCAACTGCGGCTGGGTCCTCGCGGCGAACATCGCCGCCGACCTCACCGCCGGGACCCGCCTGCTCGGCTTCGGCGACGACCCCGGCCTGCGGGAAGCCGACCCGGACACGCTCCGCTACCGCGTCTGGCACATCCCCGCCCGGCTCGCCCGGCACGCCCGCGAGCGCGTCCTGAAGATCAGCCCCAGCTGGCCCTGGACCGACGCGTTCCTCGCCTGCTGGCAGCGGCTCTGCACGCTGCCAGCACCCGCGTGACCAGCACCATCAGCCCCAGCGACGCGGAAGGAGGCACAGCCCGGCGCGGTCGGAGCCGGTGCGCAGCCGGGCACCCCGGG
Organism: uncultured Actinomycetes bacterium; assembly: GCA_963789225.1. Classification (GTDB taxonomy): domain Bacteria; phylum Actinomycetota; class Actinomycetes; order Streptosporangiales; family Streptosporangiaceae; genus Palsa-504. Next base: position 21,941 of record CAWBKD010000022.1, on the reverse strand, counting down.
CGCCGCCGCGTAACCGCTCCCGCAAACAAACAGACAACAGATCCCAAACCAGGCAGCAGCACAATCAGTAACCGGGCATCAGAAGCGCTGAACGATTGAGGCTAACTCCAAGCTTTTCGGCGAGTTCATTCGCGGAAATTTCGCCTTCACCCATATGCTCGAAGACGTTTAGTCGCAGAAGGGCGAATAGGAAATTTGATTGAAAGAAACCTTCCGCGAGCGAGAGTACTCGCATCTGTTCGCGTACAAGGCTATCCGACATATTGCCCCCACCGGGATTCATAGGCTCAAGGCGTCTAACAATATCACGTTTACACAAAAATTCGATCTGCCGACTTGTGAGTTATGCGCTCGAGAGCGCAACGCCTTGTACGGCAGCTTCAGGCCATCAGGAAATCGAGACTCGTACAGTTCGGGACACAGGTCGTGATGGTCAAAAACGAACTTGGTGCCTTCAGTAGCACGAAAGGCAAGTGCGATTGGCCAGAAGATGTCAGGCGCGTTACAGGCCTGGATTACCGCGAAGCGGCCCGATCGTCTTGCTCCAGCGTCAGCGAAGCTGTTGCGAGGAACGATTAGGCGTATTCTGCGGCGGAGCTGAGCCTGCCGCCACCGGGAGCGTGCGGCCGGTACTTGTAAAGTTCTACCGTGTCGATGACCTCGTATGACGGATCGCCGCTACCTCTGTGGCATACGACAGCGACCCGGTAGCCTGCCGAGACGAGGGCCTGGCACTCGAGCCATACCCGCACCGGAAGATTCTGGACGATAATCAGGACCCGGCGCTTCACCTCTACAGGAGCGTATAGCAGATGGTCGTGATACGACGAGCACCGTACGACTGTATTCGCCGGGTCCACCATCACCTGAGCTCATGATGCCTGCGGCAGGCCGCGTAAGCTGGGCGTCGACCCCGCATGAAACTGATGCTGCGCACGCCGCGTAACATCAGCACCGGATCACCACGGTGACGTCTCGTACACCATGATTAGCGACACGGCCCGCTCAAATTCGTGCGAGCCAGGACAAGATCGAGTGATATGACGGTTCGTCTGTTGGCGGGTCTGGCCACTCAGCGGTCCAACCGTCCAATCGAGCGAGGAGCATTTGATGGACCTGCGTGGACGCAACCTGCTGAAGGAGATCGATCTCACCCGCGAAGAGTTCCTGTACCTGGTGGACTTGGCTGGCCGTCTTCGCGAGGAGAAACGACTCGGCCAGCGACTCGGCCGGCTCTCCGGGCGCAATATCGCGCTTCTCTTCGAGAAGTCCTCCACCCGGACCCGCTCGGCGTTCGAGGTCGCCGCCCACGACGAGGGCGCGGACGTCACCTACCTGGGGCCAGAGGATGCCCATATCGGCAGGAAGGAGTCGGTGAAGGATACGGCGCGGGTCCTCGGCCGCATGTTCGACGGGATCGAGTACCGCGGATTCTCCCAGGACGCCGTCGAAGTCCTAGGCGCTCATGCCGGGGTGCCAGTGTGGAACGGGCTCACCGATGCCTGGCATCCCACACAGACCCTGGCTGACGTACTGACTGTGTGTGACCACTCCCGCAAACCGCTAGCTGAAGTGTCTTGCTGTTACCTCGGAAGCGGCGACGGCGCTACCTCACACTCGCTGCTAGTGACCGGGGCGCTGCTAGGGTTCGACGTGCGGATCTGCACCCCGGAGACGCTGCCGCCGCCAGCAGCAATGCAGGCCACGGCGGAGGCCCTCGCGGCCGGGTCCGGCGCCAGGCTGACCGTAACTAGCGACATCGCCACCGCCGTAGCTGGTGCCGACTTCCTCTACACCGACATCTGGCTGAGAACGACCGCGCCGCCCGCCGTGTGGGACGAGCGGATCAGTCAACTGCTTCCGTATCAGGTGAGCGCCGCGGTGATGGCCGCCACAGGAAATCCGGCCGTCAAATTCATGCACCCTCTGCCAGCCCTGCACGACACCCAGACCGACATCGGGCAGCAGGTTTACGAAAGATATGGTCTGGAGGCTCTAGAAGTGACAGAAGAGGTCTTCGAGTCATCGGCGTCCGTGGTGTTCGACCAGGCGGAAAACAGGATGCACACCATCAAGGCGGTAATGGTGGCAACCATTGGTCCACGGGCGTGAGCCCACCGTCGTTCGGCCAGCCTCGGCCGTGGCTCCGATGGCGCTAACATTAGCGCTACCGCTAGGGGAAGTTTTGTGTGGACGTGATCTCTGTGTCATGCCGAGACTGGCTCGCAGGCCACCCCGGCCATGGCAAGGCTGCGGTAGTGAAGAATCGACGCCTTGATGTCCAAGCGGTTCGCACGGCCATCGCGTAAAGAGCACGTCCTCGCTCAGTACGACAGTGCCGAAGCGGTAGCCGAATATGCGCGAGCCTACAGCGCATCACGACCATCAGCGCGATATTTCAGGTCGCGCCTGTGGCTCGTCCAGCACGTCTTGGCGGCCTGTCCCTGCGGTGACCTGCTCGATGCCGGGTGCGGACCCGGGATTCTGGCTCGCGCACTGCTTAAGTCCCGCCCTCATGATTTCCGCATCGCGGTGCTGGATCAGTCGCCCGCAATGGTCGAGTATTGCGCGGCCAATGTGCGCGATGCTGGAGAGGTACACCCGGCTGTAGGCCGACTAGAGGCGCTGCCTTTCGCCGACGCATCCTTTGACGTCATACTTGTCATGGGCGCGCTAGAGTACGCTGACGCGCGGGCGGCAATCAGTGAGATATCCCGGGTTACCCGTCCGGGAGGTCTTGTCATCGTCACAATGCTAAACCCGCTGAGCCCTTACCGGGTCACCGAGTGGTTCGTTTACTGGCCTGCGCGGCGGGTGCTCGAAGCGATCGAAAAATTGGCTTGTGTACCTGCTGGCCGACGACACGGCGCGCGCGCTACCGGTATCCGCGCGTTTCCGGCAGGGAGGCTCCGCCGACTGCTTGAGCAAGCTGGTCTGCGGCCGACCGACCGTGTCTATTACGATCTGAGGTTGATCGTTCCGCCCTTCGATCGGCTTCCCGGCATAGTGCGTCACGCAGAACGTACCGCTGCCGAGCGTACGGTCACTCGCGGATGGCGCCGCTGGATGGGAACTGGTTACCTGATCGCCGCGAGACGTTCCTTACCGCCTGCCCGGTATGCCGCCCACCCGGCCGACCTGGCGTATTTCTGCCGCCAGACGTATCAGGGCCTGGCCGTGGCGGGTCTTGTAAATTGGGGATGGTTGTGCCGCCCATTGAACTCAATATCCCGAATCTGGGGGGGGGAGCGATGCGGGTTCTCGTGGCGGGCGACCGCGGCTACATCGGAGCCGTTCTCGTGCCGTTCCTGCGGGCAGCCGGGCATGAGGTTGATGGGCTCGACCTCGGCTTGTACGAGGGGTGCGACCTCGGTCCACCTGCATTGGGCGCCGACGTGTGGGCACCATGCGACATTAGGGACGTCACTGCTGGCCGGCTGGCCGACTATGACGCGGTGGTGTGTCTCGCGGCGCTATCCAACGACCCCCTCGGTGACCTCAACCCAGCGGCAACGTACTCTGTGAACCTTGAGGGGACGCTGCGCCTGGCCCGGACCGCCAAGCAGGCCGCTGTCGAGCGCTTCCTTTTCGCCTCGTCGTGCAGCCTGTACGGCGCCGCAGGCTCCAGCGCGGTTGCCGAGGACGCTGACCTATTTCCTGTCACGCCGTACGGCGAGACCAAGATCGCGGCCGAGCATGGCCTCTCGCAGCTTGCCGATGAAGCTTTCAGCCCGACTTACCTTCGCAACGCCACCGCATACGGTGCTTCACCGCGGCTTCGCCTGGACATCGTGGTGAACAACCTCACCGCTGTCGCGATGACGACCGGACAGGTGCGGCTCGAAAGCGACGGCTCGCCGTGGCGGCCTCTAGTGCACGTGGAGGACATCAGCCGTACATTCCTCGCCATGCTCGAGGCGCCGCGCGAACTCGTGCACGATGAGGCCTTCAACGTCGGGCGCCCGCAGGACAACGTACAGGTCCGCGACATCGCTGAGCTGGTCCGGGACGCGGTGCCAGGATCGACGGTGTCGCTGGCTGACAACGCCGGGCCGGACGTACGTAACTACCGCGTCGACTTCTCCAAGCTGACCGCGACCTTCCCAGGTCTCAACCTGCGCTGGAGCGTGCCAGATGGGATCAGTGAACTCGCCAACACATACGAGAAGTACGACCTGACTTACGACGACTTCATATCATCGCGGTTCGTGCGGCTGAGACGGATCCGCGAGCTGCTCTCAGCTGGCCTCGTCGACGAGATGCTACGCCGACGGAACGGCGAGCATCTCCCGGCGCCGGGCGCCGAGATCGCGCGGGAGGCCGGTTGATGATCGTCACTCCCCGGGCGGTCGGGCCATTGACGTGGGAGTAATGCAGATATTCGACACGAGCCGTCGTGGACGAGCGGTGGGCGACGGGAGGCGACGGGCTAGAGCGTCATCGCGGCTGGCACATGAGGCGGGCCGCCGTCTGGGCTGGGGTGTCGCGGATCAGGCGATGTCCAGCGTTAGCAACTTCGCCGTGAACATCTACATCGCCCGTACGCTGGGGGCCGTTCAGTACGGGGCCTTTGCCCTCGCCTACGTGACATATACGTTCGCGCTCAACGCATCACGCGGCCTTTCCACCGATCCTCTGCTGGTCAGATTTAGCACCACGGACGTCCGGACCTGGCGGCGCGCCGTATCCAGCTGCACCGGGACCGCCCTAGCCGTGGGTCTGGTCACCGGGGCCTGCGTCCTGGCGGCCGCCGCAATGCTGGATGGCGCGACGAGGTTGGCCTTCCTCGCCTTGGGACTGACGCTACCCGGATTGCTGCTGCAGGACAGCTGGCGATTCTCGTTCTTCGCGCTTGGCCGAGGGAGCCAGGCGTTCCTCAACGACACGATCTGGACCGTAGCGTTGCTTCCCGCCCTGGCGTTGCTGCGGATAACTGGCCATGCGAACGTGTTCTCGTCTGTCGTCGCCTGGGGCGCGGCGGCAGCGGTTGGAGCAGCGGTGGGGCCGTTGCAGGCTCGGGTCATGCCCAAGCTGTCAGGCGCACGGGGATGGGTCTCGCGGCATCGTGACCTCGGGCCGCGCTACCTGGCGGAGGGCACCGCCAACAGCGGCTCGACGCAGTTGCGTAACTACGGTGTCGGCCTCATTGTGAGCGTAGCCGCGGTGGGTTACGTTCAGGCGGCCGCCACGCTGATGGGCCCCTTTATGATCATCTTCCTGGGGATGGGCCTAGTCGCATTGCCGGAGGCCGCCCGGGTTCTGCGGCGTTCTCCGCGGAACTTGCCGCTGTTCTGCGCCTTGCTCAGCGCCGGACTCGCTCTGCTCGCGCTCACGTGGGGAATCGTGCTACTGGTGGCGCTACCCAGAGGACTCGGCAACTTGGTGCTCGGTCAAATATGGCGGCCGACCTACCCGCTCGTGTTGCCGACCGCCATCTCCATCATGGGAGGATGCGTCAGCGCCGGCGCCGGAACCGGCCTGCACGCCCTGGGGGCTGCTCGGCGGAGCCTGCGCGCGATGGTCATCGCCTCGACTCTCTACGTTGTCCTGGGCCTGGCAGGGGCCGCTGCTGAGGGAGCGGTAGGGGCGGTACGTGGCGCCGCGGCCGCGGCATCGATCGGTGCGCTTCTGTTCTGGTTGCAGCTGCACGCGGCACTACGGGAGTTCGACAGCGCATCTGCTGGGAACCGGATTCTTCATAAAGGGCGCCATCGCGGTATCCCGGACAATCAAACCGTCCGGCCGGATGAAAGCGAGCGCGCGTGAGCGGGTGGCCGCTGGGAAAAGAGCACCGCTGACAACTCGGCGAACTGGCCGTCCAATAGCTGCGCGTTCGTAGTGCTGCGCTCCGTTATCCCGCGCCGCAGCTGTGCGGAACGGCTCTCCAGCTCCGTGAACTGCTTGATCAGCAGGTCGATATCGAGCGATGTCGCGTCCTGGCAGAACTCGGGCAGCTCCATGTCGGCCATCAGCGCTATATTCTTCGGGGCGTAGCCGAGCGATATGACAGGCTTCGCCAACTTCAGCGCACATATCACATTGTGATAACGAGTGGCCACGACAATGCCGACAGGCGCCATTGCTCTGGTTAGTTCCGCGAACGAAGCCACGGGTTCCGCGACGATCCAAGATGGGTCAAGGTCGGGACGCCATGCCCTCAGGTCGGCCAGGATCTCCTGCAACACATGATCGTCGCACTCGTCTCCCACGAACAGCCGTATCCTGCGACCGCCGTCGACCAGCCACCGGATGAAGAGTTTCATCTTCTCGACGTAGGAGGCGTGGATCTCTTCCGCCCGCCGACGGTCATCATTGGTGCCGTAGTACCCCATAACGCCGATGCCGACGATCTGTGGGTCACCGGGATCGTAGGGCCCTACCGGGGTGCTGAACACCAGGTCGGGATAGACATGGTCGCGCGTGGTGTCGAGACCTCGTTGGCTCATCGCGTCACGCGACATGGCGTCGCGGTAGGAGCGATAGTATGCGAGCCTGGCTGCCGAGTTGAACAACCACCGCGTCATCCGTTGGTTGATGACGTTTGCCCCCACGCTGACCAGCGCGACTTTGGTCCCAAACAGCCGCCCGGATGCGCATAGCAAGAACATCGTGAACGGCGTTTCCCACGGCCGCAGGGGCAGGCTGGCCTCAAGTACTCCCATCCCTGGCACGATCACTACGTCGTGGCGGCGGACCCAGGACGTGATCCTGAACGCGTCGACGCCTTTCCCGAGCGCCTTGAGGGCGATCGCCGTCAGGCCGGATGCCTGTCGCTCATGCTCATGGTGCCAGTACAGCGGGAAAGCCTTGATGCCGTAAACACCCGTCAGCAGGTCCGGGCCCGGACACATGGCATCCACGATGGCGCAGGGATGATCAGCCTTGAGGTAGTTGAGCATGGATTCCATCGAGGCGTCGTTACCGATATTGCCCGCGCCGAGAAGCCCGAACAGGCCGACCCGCAGATCGCTGCCGGACCGCGCACGCCGACCCGTGAGCGCACGCACGATAACGATACTTTCTTCTCGCGGCCGGGCACGATCGCGTCGACCGAGATCGAGGCAGCAGGCGGCGGGATGGAAACGGGCTTGCCGGCCAAGATGCCCCCGTGGACAGCCCGGCCAGCGACCGGGACACTCCGGTCAGCAACCCATCGTGCTAGATAGAGGTAGCACTCTCGCCGGTCGGCGGGCGAGAGCGGCGCGCGCCGGATGGCCGCAACGTACCCCCAGACGTACTCAGCGAGCAGGCGGGCGACCGGATGCCGCAGCCGACTTGCCCGGCGCGGATCTAGGTGCGCACACCAGCCGCGTACGGTCGGGTATACGTACTGTGGCCGATCAGAGTGGTCGCGCCGGAAAAACAACCAGTCAGGCGTCTGATGGAAGCGACCGTAAAGCGCGATCTCCGCTGCGATAGTCCGGTCAGCGTGGTAGTAGCTGTTGTGCGGGGCCACCCGGCGCATGATCCCTGCCCTGATGACGCCGTAGTTATCATCTGCCCGGAGCATCCCGTAGTCGTTCTCGCCGGTTCCGAACAACACGCTCCGGAAGCGCTCCGGCGCCCGCGGAGAATCGGTGGCCAGCGGGTACTCCAGCGATTGGGTGACGCTACCCGCGCTGTCGATCGCCGCTGTCCAGGAGTGGGCGAGAACGACGTCCGGGTGCTCATCGAGCGTGTCGATGCAGCGTTGTAGCAGGTCGCGGGCATATAGATCGTCCGCGGACACCCACTTGAACAGTTCGCCGCGTGACTGCCGGAACAGGAAGTTGTGGTTAGGCGCAGCGCCGATGTTGCGCGGTTGACGGACGTAGCGGATCCGGGAGTCCTGCATCTCGAAGCGACGGCAGATGCCAGCGGTATCGTCGGTCGAGGCGTTATCCGAAATGATCAGTTCGAAATCCTCATAGCTCTGGCCGAGCAGGGCATCGAGGGATTCGGCGAGGTATTTCTCGCCGTTGTAAACCGGGAGCCCAATGCTCAGCCGAGGTACCGCGTTCATTCTTCGCTGACCGCGTGCTGTGTCTCTGCGGGGATAAACACCAGCATGGCATCGGGTGGTGGCGCACCGAACAGTCTGGTGACAGTCTGCTCGCTGAAGCTGCTCTCATCCGCCACGTTGATGAAATCCCGTATCGCCGTGCCAGTGCAATGGACGTCCACCAGCGGAGCACCCCAGCCAGCCATCAGATCGCGGACGTCAACAGTTCGGAAATCGACGCTGAACCTGGCCCGTCCCGATGTGTTCGGAATCGAGGCATGGAGTTGGGCGCCCGAGAACAGCAGTATCCCGCCGGGCGCGGGCAGTATGACCAGCTCTTGATCCGGTCTATGATTCAGCGCTCCAGGACGGGATTGGCGCTCCCGAGTAACCTGCGTTGCCGTGGTCAGCCGGCTAGCGTTGTTCTGGTAATAATCGAAGGTGCCCGAACTATTAGCGACCTCGCGGTCGAAGCTTTTCAGGTCGAAGCTCATGGCGTTGTCGTCACGCGCAGGAAAGACGGGGAGCCACCAGTTGATCTGCTGGGCAGGTGCGCTGTACCAGACGTCGCGATGCCATGGGAAAGCAAAAGCGACACCCGTGGTAAGGTGCCCGACGGGAAAAGACGTACGCGGCTTTGGCAGATCATAGTGTGTATGCCCGGCGGGGAACCCGGCCTCCTCGACGATCGCGCGGACCAGCTTCCTAGAATTTTCGGCGTGTATGAAGCGTGGCTTCCATGTACCGAGCATTCTCGCCATCTCAGGAGGCTCGATGTGATCATGCGCGTGTTCCGGGTCGTACGGCTTGAATAGCTCGGTGAGCTCTTCTCGGGTGTATTCCACGAAATCGCTGACTGCCTGCAGGCGCGTCAGGATCACCAGGTTCCCTGAATAGAGCTGCCGCCGCAGATCGTCACCGGAGCGGGCAGGGTCAACGAGTATGCTCATTACAGATTCTCCTCTTTCGAGGTGCCGGGCGTGAACCCTGCGGGCACTATCACAGACTTTGCGCATTTGAACGCCTCGGCGTAGCGCGCCCGGCACTCTATGCCGCGCAACCGCGCCAATCCAAGGAATACCTCGTCGTCCCACCAGTTACGGTTCCGTTGAGATGGAAAACACTCGTGGAGCAACTCCACCTTAAGGCGCGCGGTCCTGGCCGACAGCGGAACATATACCGACGGGCAGCCGATTTCGCTATCCCATTTCGGGATCTCGTAGGCGAGGTGGAGCTGATCACGGAAGACGGTGGGCACGATCTCGGCGATGGTCCGGTGATCCTGATGCGCGTCGTCAGGCGATGGCGCGATGATGACGTCAGGTGAGCACGATCGTGCTATGTCCTCAAGGGTCTCCTTAACGCTGCCCCAGACCGCGGGAAGCCTGCCCTCTGGCAGGTCGAACAGTTCGAGGGTAAGATGCGCACCAGGCATGAAGGCGTGCGCCGCGTTTCGTGCCTCCTCGTGGCGTTCAGCCGTTCCCGTCAGTACTACATAGTGAACTAGCGGCTGGGTCTGGGCCAGACCGAGCAATAGCCCCCCGGCGCCGATCTCGATATCGTCGGGGTGCGCGCCGATAGCGAGGACGGATAGCGGTTCGCTTGATGGCGACTTCAGCTGCAAGGCCAGCATGACGGTCTACTCTGACGTCGGCGCGACCGCCGCAACCGTAAGGCCGGATGGAGGCACGGAACCCGCGGCTGCGCCCGAGCGTTCCGGATCCCAGACCATCCAGGGACAGTACCCCCGCTGGTACATCTCCTCTAGCTGGACGCGTTCCTTAACGGTGTCGGCAGGTGACCAATACCCTTTGTATGGGTAAGCTAGGACGCGCCGCTGCTGAGCCAGTCGCACGAGCGCGTCCTCCACGAGATCTTCGTTTTCTTTGAGGTAATCGAAGATCTCCGGGCGGAGCACGAAGTAGCCGCCGTTCTCCCACTGGCGCAGGTCCCGCACGGGAATCACCTGCGTGATCAGGCCGTCCTCGCCGATGTCCACCACGTGGTGTGACGACTGCGGTGGCACGGCAAGCAGGCTGGCCACCGCGCTGCTCGCTTCGAACTGGGTGATCATATCCGGCAGCGAGGCGTTCGTGAGAACGTCAGCGTAGTTCGCCAGGAATACCGTCTCGTCGTTGACGAACCGGCGCACCCGGCGCAGCCGCTCACCGATCTGGGAGTTCAGGCCCGTGTCGACGAACGTTACGCGCCACTCGGAGATATCCGTCTTGAAAAGACTCACCTGCCGGGCGCTGCCCTCAAGAACGAAATCGTTAGACCTTGTCTCGTCATAATTGAGAAAAAAGTCCTTGACTGCTGATGCTCCATAACCTAGGCAGAGTATGAAATCGGTATGACCGAAATGAGCATAGTAGCGCATAACATGCCAGAGCAACGGGCGCTGCCCGATCATCGCCATGGGCTTTGGGCCGCTGGTGACTCCATCACGCATTCGCATCCCGAAGCCACCGCAGAAAAGAACTACCTTCATGGTTCACACCCCATCGGGAGGACATCGAGCTCAGGAATCGGGAAGACCAGCCTTCCTCCCCATGACCCGACATAACTGAGTTGACGGCTTATCTCATCCCGCAGGTTCCACGGCAGAACGAGTACATAGTCAGGTTTGGTCTCAGCAAGACGCTCGGGCTCATGGACCGGGATGTGCGTGCCGGGCAGGAACTTTCCTTGCTTAAACGGGCTACGGTCAACAGTGTATGAGAGAAGATCCGATCGAATGCCGCAGTGATTGAGGAGCGTATTCCCTTTGCCTGGGGCACCGTAACCGGCCACGGAACGGCCTTCGTACGCCGCAGCGAGCAGGAATCCAAGCAGGTCGCTCTTGATCTTCAGGACCGCCGACGCGAAACCCTCGTGCCCCGCGACGGTGTGCAGTCCCGCGGACTCCTCGGCGGCGAGAACCTCTTTCACGCGCGGCGTTGGCTCGCCGCAGCTTTCCTCTGGACAAGCATAGACGCGGAGCGAGCCGCCATGTGTGCTGAGTTCGTCAACGTCAACCACGCGCAATCCGGCTGTCGCCAGTGCATGCGAGGAAGTCAGCAGGGACAGGTATGAGAAATGCTCATGATAGATCGTGTCGTACTGTCTGCCCTCGATCAGGCGAAGCAGGTGCGGAAATTCCAGTGTTACCAGGCCGTCGTCCTTCACCAGAGCGCGCAGGCCTGCCGCGAAACTCCTTATGTCCGGTACGTGAGCGAAGACATTATTCGCGGTCACGAGATCTGCCCGCCCGTGCCGCTGCGCTATATCGCAGCCCGTTTCTGCACCCAGGAATTGGACCTCCGTCGGGATTCCCCGGCTGCAGGCGACTTCGGCTACGTTCGCCGCAGGCTCTATACCGAGCACCGGGATACCCGAAGTTTGAAAGTGCTGAAGCAGGTACCCATCGTTGCTCGCCACCTCGGCAACAAGGCTCTCGGAAGCGAGGCCAAGACGGCCTATCATTGCCTCCGCGTACCGTTTCGCGTGCGCGACCCACGAGTCGGAGTACGACGAAAAGTAGGCATAGTCAGAAAAAATATGCTCGCCGGTCACGTAAGCCGGAAGCTGCACAAGCAAGCATGCGTCACAAAGCCGAACGCGAAGTGGATAGAAGACCTCGGCATCGTCGAGCCCCTCCTCCGGGATGTAGCTCTCACATAGCGGAGACATCCCGAGATCGACGAAGGTACGGGTAAGCTGTGCGCCGCAGAGGCGGCACTCATACGACGGCGACATGTCCCCCCAACTCCTGGCTGGTCAGCGACAGGCTAACATCAATAATTACATCAAAACCACCAGAATCAGGGGAATCAGGGCTAAATGGACAAGCATGCGTGCCGGGCGTGCAGTGGTTCCTCTGGCCATCTTGTGCTAGACCTAGGTGAGCAGCCGGCTTGCGACTATTTCCCGCCGCGTGACGATCCAGGCCCTGACCCTGAGTACCCGCTGCAGATGTGGCTGTGCTCATCCTGCGGCCTGGCCCAGTTGCTGGCCGACCCCACCGTGCCGGACGAGCCGAGAGGTTCCGAGCCCGCCGCTCTTGTCGCGCAGGCCGCCGATGCCGTAGCACGAGTCGCTGCGGCGGGTTTTCTGCCAGAGCGAAGCGCAGTCGCCGAGTACGGCAGCCCCCATGGCGGTTCTTGGCTGGGGTTGTTCACCGAGCGGGGCCTGGTGCCGGCCAGCCGTGGTGATCGGGCCGATGTGATCCTTGACTGCTTCGGCTTGATGCACGCTCCGGATCAACGCGAGGCACTCGCCGAGCGCACGGCCCGCCTCGCGCCGAGGGGACTGCTGTTGTTGCAGTATCACTCCCTTAGCACCATCCTCCGGTGCGGGCAGTGGAACGCACTCAGGCACGGACACTTTGCGTACTACTCGACCACAGCGCTGATCGCCATGCTGGCTGACGTCGGCTTCTGCCCACGCACGGCGTGGCAATTTGATCTCTACGGCGGCACCGTGTTGCTGGCCGCGAGCAGGGACACCGAGGGCCAGGACCAGCGGGACAGTGTCGTCGGGTCGCTTCTTGCCGAAGACAGTCGCGTCGGAGTCTGCGATCCGGGCGCTTTCTCGGGACTCCAGCGCACAATGCTGGCCCACGCTAGAGCACTGCATGACTGGCTTGTGGCGGAACGATCCGCCGGATCCACGGTCCTCGGTTACGGCGCCGCATCCCGAGCGGTAGCACTGCTACGCCGGGCGCAGGTAGATCGCATACTCTTGCCGGCGGTAGTTGACCGCTCTCCGGCCAAGCAGGGCCTGCGGATGCCGGGGACCGACATTCCCGTAGTCGGCCCTTCCCAACTTGCAGACCACAGGCCAGACGCGGTGTTGCTGTTCGTGGCGGACCTGTTGCCCGAGGTCCGTAATGCCTTCCCGGGCATCGAAGCTGCAGGCGGCCGGTGGGTGGACGTCGAGACGCTTGGCTCATGATGCTTGCAGCAGGACGCGCAGCTGAGCTAGGCATCGTCCCCGGGTGGGGCCGATGCTCCCGACGGGCAGGCCCAGCTCATTGGATATATCGGCATAAGACGTGGGCGGATCGGCCATGAGCAACTCAAGGAGCCGCTGCCACCGTCGGGGCAGATGGGAGAGCGCATCGCGAACAACTTGAGCGCTCTCATCGGCGAGAATGCGCTCATCGACCTCGGGCTCGGAGCCTATAACGCCAGTGAGGACCGCATCATCTTGAGCTAGGACGACCCTCTTTCGTGCCGCCAGGCTCCGCAAGCACTCATTACGTGCCGTCGCGGCCAGCCAGGAGCCGACGCGATCAGGGTACTCGATTCGATCGATGTGCTCGAGCAAACGCAGCCATGTGGTCTGACTGACGTCAGCAGCGTCACTTTCCATCAGCTTGAATTCCGCGGTGATTGCCCAGATTAGCCTGGCGTACTGATCAACTAGGCGCTCCCACGCCCGCCGGTCTCCGGCAGCGGCACCGCGCACAAGCCCCGCGATGTCTGGGGTATCAAGGTCTTGCTCGCGCATCCCTCTCACCGGCCCTCCCTATATCCAAAAGCGCAAACCGACCGCACCTTTCACGACTTCGCGAAAAGCCGGTCAACAAAGCGCAGTAACGAGATTTCAGGTAGAACGCCGTAGAAAATCTGACTCGCCGCGTGGACGACGATGCCATCGGCAGATATCTGTCAATACGCGCCCGACCTCCGAATAAGTACTGCGATCGTCTTCCACATAATCTGCACGTCCAGGGCGAACGACCAGTTCTCGACGTAGCGCAGGTCGAGCCGCACCGATTCTTCCCAGGACAGATCTGACCGTCCGTTCACCTGCCAGAGGCCGGTCAGGCCTGGCTTGACCACGAGCCTGCGCCGGACATGATCGGCGTATAGGGCTGCCTCGTCCGGAAGCGCCGGCCGCGGTCCCACCAGAGACATATGCCCGAGGAGCACATTGACAAGTTGCGGTAGCTCATCGATTGACCAATTCCGCAAATATGCTCCCACCTTGGTAATGCGGGGATCCCTGCGCAGCTTGAACAGGACACCGTCGAGGTCGTTAGTGACCATCAACTGCGCCTTGCGCTGCTCGGCGTCCACGACCATGGTGCGGAACTTGTAGATCTTGAACACCTGCCCGTCCTTGCCCACCCTGACCTGCGTGAACAGCACCGGCCCACGGTCATGGAGCCAGATCGTCACGCCCAGAAGGGCCATCAGCGGGAAGAGCAGGATCAGCCCCGCGGCTGCGGCACACCGGTCGAATAGATCCTTAAGGACCGAGGGGATGCCGGTCAGCTGCGGATGATCCACGTGCAGAAGAGTGAGCCCCGCCGTCGGCCTGATCGTTGTCCGCGGGCCTGCGACGTCGAGCAGCGCGGGCGAGACGCACAGGTCGGTACCGGTTTTCTCCAGTTCCCAGGCCAGGCTGCGGAGCCTGATGCCGTCCATTTCCGGGCAGGCGAGCACGGCTACGGTGTCCGCGCCGTATTTGTCCACGGCGGCCGCGACATCGTCCAGTCCTCCGCACACCGGCACCCCGGCGACCTCGCCGCATCCCGATGGCTGCGCCACGCAGGCGCCGACCACCGTCAGCCCGTGGTACCGATCTCGCCCCAATTCCTTTATCAGATCGGCCACCGCCGGCTCATGGCCTACCACCACCACGCTGAGCAGGCACAATCCAGATGCTCGCCGCCTGTGCAGTCGCTTGCGAAGCGCGTACCTGGCGACCAGATCGAACAGCGTGACGCTGGGCAGGGCAATCACCACGTACCCGCGCGACAGCTGGAGGTTGACGGTATACGAGAAGAGCGCGATCGCCGCGGTGAGGCCCACCCCGGCGTTCAGGACCTTGCGGAACTCGTCCGAACCGGTCCCGACGAAGCGAACGTCGTACCCTCCGGCGAGCCAAAGGGCGGCGATCCAGAGCACCGGCAACGCGAGGCTCAAGGCTACATAGGTTCCCGTGACGTCATTGCCGAAGCGAAGCTGGACCGCGGCGAACACGCCCAGGACGGCGCAGCCGAGATCCACCACGGCGGCCCTGCGCAGGTAATCCTTCGCCCACCCGGCCGAACGCCTTACGCGCTGCCGCCCGTAACGTTCCTGGGCAACGGCAAAACCAGCCATGCGATCCCACCCCCCGCGGGCAGCACCCAGCATGCTCGGTACTCCCACGCTCCCGCTCCCAAGTCAGTACGTGATCTCCCGCATAGGAGACGCGTACCGCAATAAAACAGTTTACGCGCACAGGTCGTGACTTGCCCGATACATTCCCGTGCACGAATCACCAACGTACGTTGAAGAACGTTGGAGAAACGGACAGATCAGAATAAAGCAACCGATTTGCACCCGAGTTGCTACGAACGCTCCCAGGCCCGCACAAGCTCCTGGTAGCGGCGCGCGACCGCACGCAGTTCCATCTCGGGGTCGCGGCCCGCCTCACGGGCCCTGGCGACGATCCGGAACAGCTCCCACCCGATTTCCTGGCCGAGTCGGGCCAACTCGCCGACCCCAGGATCACCATCCGGGCGCGCTAGCTCTTCCGGCACGCCCGCCCTGGCCGCCCGGCGCTGCAGCTGCGCGGCCAGCGCGAGAGCGGGCTGCGCGAACGGCACCCCATCCAGCGCGGACGGAGTGGCCTGCCCGGCCCCGGCCCCAGCCCGCCGTTCGGCCTGCGCTTTCTTCTCTTCCCGCTTGATCGCGTCCCAGTTGCGCTTGACCTCATCGGCACCGGAGACGGTGACATCCCCGAACACGTGCGGATGCCGCCGGACCAGCTTGTCCACGATCCCGTCCGCGACATCGTCGATCGTGTACCCGGTGCCGTCGTTGCGCTCGGCCGCGATGCGCGCGTGGAACACCACCTGCAGCAGCACGTCCCCGAGCTCCTCGCGGAAGGCCCGCTCATCACCAGACTCGAAGGCCTCCAGGGCCTCGTACGGCTCCTCGAGCAGGTGCGGCGCGAGCGAGGCATGGGTCTGGCGGGCATCCCACGGGCATTCCACGCGCAGCCGGTCCATGGTGGCGACCAGGTCGATCAGGTGAGCGCCCGGCAGGTCGGCCGAGCCGTGCATCAGCCGGGCACCTGACGGGAGCGGCGGGTCATCACCCGGCCGGGGCAGCCACACCACAACTGCGTCCGGCGCGAGCCCGTCGACGCCTGGCTCCTCGATCACCCGGTAGGCGATCCCCGCCTCGTCGAGGGCGGGCAACTGAGGGTGGCCCAGCGGCGCGAGTATCGCGGTCGCGGAGCGCAGCGCCTCCCAGGCCGGCCAGCTGAGCAACCCGGGCGCCACCCGCGGGCTGGTCGCGATGACGATCAGCAAGCGGGCGCCAGCCCGGAAAGAGCCGGCTTCGCGGCGGGTCCTTCGGGCCGCGACACCGTGACCGGCGAGGAGACTACCAGGTAGGTGGAGTAGTCCATCCGGCCGAACTGCGGGTTGACGAGGATGTTCAGGGTCTTGGCCGCCACGCATTGCGCGTGCTGGAACTTCGTGGTGACGGCCGTCTGGGCCGCGCTCGACGTGGGTATCGTGCCGCCGTTGGCGTTCTCGACGAACTGCGTCTCGATGGCCTGGTAACGGCCGAGCTCGGCGTACATGTTCGGCGGGATCCCGTTGGCGGCCATGATCAGGTTGAGGGTGACGTTCGTCAGGCCCTCTGACTCGGCCTCGGACTTGGCCGCGCTGTAGAGCTCGTTGAGCCCGGCCTGCCCCTGCGCGGTCGAGATCGTGATGCCGTCCTGCCGGGCGAGTTCCTCGTTGATCTGGAACCGGACCAGCCAGCTGAGCGCCTCTTGCGTCTCCTGGGTCGCGGTCAGGTTGACGACGCCCGGGTATTGCTTGGCGGACTGGCTGAGGTTGGTGACCTCGGTGTCGAGGTTCGCGATCGTGATCCGCTGGTTGCCCACGATCGCCGCGGCACCCATCTCGACCCGGCCGCACGCGGTTACCGCGAGCCCGACGCCGAGGACGGCGACGGACACCTTGATAAGCCTCCGGAGCACCGGAATGTCCCTTCTCACACGACAGGCGGTAGGTCAGACAGTACCGACTGGATCACCTCAGCGCACCAGGCCAGCAGTTCGGCATCCCGCAACGGCGGTTTGCCCGCAGTATCTCGTGGCGGCTGGGCGCCGCGGGGGACTCTCGGTACCGGTACGAGCATCGTACGCACCGCGGGTTTCAGCACCGTCTTGGGGTACAGCCGCTGCACCCGGACCTCCCGGGAATCGGGCAGGACGACCGGGGTGAACCTGATGTGCTGACCGGCCGCGGTGATGTCGGTGAGCCCGGCCCGGCGCGCCGCGGCGCGCAGGCGTGCCACCTCGAGCAGGTTGAGCACCGGCTCGGGTGGCTGGCCGTACCGGTCGGACAGTTCCTCGCGGACGGCGGTGACGTCGGCCTCGGAGTCGATCGCGGCGATCCGCGTGTACGCCTCCAGCCTCAGCCGCTCGCCGGGCACCCAGTCGTGCGGGATGTGGGCGTTGACCGGCAGCTCCACCCGGACCTCCGGCTTTTCCGCCGGGCCGTCACCCTTCAGCTCGTTGACGGCCTCGCCGATCATCCGCACGTACAGGTCGAACCCGACCCCGGCGATGTGCCCGGACTGCTCGCCGCCGAGCAGGTTTCCCGCGCCCCGGATCTCCAGGTCCTTCAGGGCCACGTACATGCCGGCGCCCGCCTCGGTGTGCTGGGCCACGGTGGCCAGCCGCTCGTGGGCCGTCTCGGTCAGGGCGTGCTCCGGCGGGTAGAGGAAATAGGCGTAGGCGCGCTCGGTGCCGCGGCCCACCCGGCCGCGGAGCTGGTGCAGCTGAGACAGGCCGTACACGTCGGCCCGGTCGATGATGAGCGTGTTGGCGTTCGGGATATCGAGGCCGGACTCCACGATCGTGGTCGCGACCAGTACGTCGTAGTTCCGCTCCCAGAAGTCGACCATGATCTGTTCCAGCTCGTGCTCGTTCATCTGCCCGTGCGCGACGCCGATCCGCGCCTCCGGGACGAGCTCGGCGACCCGCGCGGCGGCCCGCCTGATCGAGCTGACCCGGTTGTGCACGTAGAAGACCTGGCCGTCACGCAGCAGCTCGCGCCTGATCGCGGCGGCGACCTGCTTATCGTCGTAGGTGCCGACGAAGGTGAGCACCGGGTGCCGCTCCTCCGGCGGCGTGAGGATGGTCGACATCTCCCTGATCCCGGCGACGCCCATCTCCAGCGTCCGCGGGATGGGCGTAGCCGACATGCCGAGCACGTCCACCTCGGTGCGCAGCCGCTTGAGGTATTCCTTGTGCTCCACGCCGAACCGCTGTTCCTCGTCGATGATGATCAGGCCGAGCCGGGCGAACCGCGTCTCGGGGGACAGCAGCTTGTGCGTGCCGATGACCACGTCCACCGTGCCGTCGGCCAGGCCGCGCAAGGTCTCGGCCGTCTCGGCCGCGTCCTGGAATCGCGACAGGGGCCTGACCGTCACGGGGAACGGGGCGTACCGCTCGGAGAAGGTCGAGTAATGCTGCTGGACCAGCAGCGTGGTCGGGACCAGCACGGCGACCTGCTTGCCGTCCTGCACCGCCTTGAACGCGGCGCGCACCGCGATCTCCGTCTTGCCGTATCCGACGTCGCCGCAGATCAGCCGATCCATCGGGACCGGCCGTTCCATGTCGTGCTTGACCTCGTCGATGGCACCGAGCTGGTCAGGGGTCTCGACGTAGGGGAACGCGTCCTCCAGCTCGCGCTGCCAGGGGGTGTCCGGCCCGAACGCGAAGCCGGGTGAGGCCATCCGGGCCGAGTACAGCCGGATCAGCTCGGAGGCGATCTGCCGGACGGCCTTGCGGGCCCGGCCCTTGGCCTTGGCCCAGTCGGCCCCGCCGAGCCGGTGCAGGGTCGGCGCTTCGCCTCCGGAGTACTTGGTCACCTCGTCGAGCTGGTCGGTGGGCACGTAGAGCCGGTCGGGCGGCTGGCCCCGCCGGCCCGGGGCGTACTCGATGACCAGGTACTCCCTGGTGGCGCCCGCCGCCGTCCTGGAGGTCATCTCCACGTAGCGGCCGACCCCGTGCTGCTCGTGCACCACGTAGTCGCCGGCCTTGAGCTGGAGCGGGTCCACGCCGCCGCGCCGCCTGCTCGGCATCCGCCGCATGTCCCTGGTGGTCGGCAGCCCGGCCGGGTGCCCGGCGAGGTCGCTCTCGGTGAGCAGCGCCACCTTGACCGCGGGCCAGACGAAGCCGTTCTCGAGGCGGGCGGTCGTCACGTAGGGGACGCCGGGCTCCGGCACCACGTCGAGGTCTTGCGTGCGGGCGCCGATTCCTTCGCCGCGGAGCATCTCGGCCAGCCGCTGGGCGGGACCGTGCCCCTCGGTGACCAGCACGACCCGCCAGTCATCCCCCAGCCAGCTCCGCACGTCCGTCATCATGCGGGCCGTATCCCCGCGGTACGCCGGCGCGAGCGAGGCATTGATGCGGAACGGTGAACGTTCCGGGCTCCCGGCATCCTGCACCGCGGCCTCGTCGGCTTGAGCGTCGGTCACACCGAACGGCGCGATCGTCCACCAGGCCAGGCCGAGCGCGGCCGCTGCCGCCCTGATCCTGGCGATGGGCTGGAACGCCGAGGACCCCAGGTCGATGGGCGCCTCCCCCCCCGCGGCGGCGTTCACCCACGACGCCTCGAGGAACTCCTGGCTGGTCCGCACCAGTTCCTCGGCGCGGGCGCGAATCCGTTCGGGGTCACAGGCGAGCACGAGGCCACCGGCGGGAACGTAGTCGATGAGCAGCTCCATCCGGTCGGCGAGCACGGGCGCGAACGCCTCCATGCCCTCGACCGGGATCCCCTCGGCCAGCTTGCCGAGAATGTCGGTCAGGGCGGGATGGGCGTCGGCCAGCTCCTTGGCCCGGTCCCTGACCGCCGGGGTGAGCAGCAGCTCCCGGCAGGGCGGTGCCCAGAGCCCGCCGTCCGCGGCACCGATGCTGCGCTGGTCGGCGACCTTGAAGTACCGGATCTCCTCGATCGTGTCGCCGAAGAACTCGACCCGCAGCGGGTGTTCCTCGGTGGGCGGGAACACGTCCACGATGCCGCCGCGGACGGCGATCTCGCCGCGCGCGGTGACCAGGTTGGCGCGCGCGTAGCCGATCTCGACCAGCCTGGCCAGCAGATCATCGAGCTCACAGTCCTGGCCCACCTGGAGGCTGACCGGTTCGAGATCGCCGAGCCCGGCCACGATGGGTTGCAGCAGGCTCCGTACCGGCGCCACCACGACCGCGAGCGGCCCGTTCGGCTGGCCCGCCTCGGCCGGGTGCGCGAGCCGGCGCAGCACGGCGATGCGCCGCCCGACCGTATCGGATTGCGGTGACAGCCGCTCGTGCGGCAGGGTCTCCCAGCCCGGGAAGGAAGCCACGGAATTGGCCGGCAGAAACGAGCCGAGCGCGGCCGTCAGGTCGTCCGCCTCCCGCGCGGTGGCGGTCACCGCGAGGACAAACCGGGCCTGGGCCGGCTCCGTCAGGGCCGCGGCCAGCACGGGCCGCAACGACGGCGGGGCGATGAGATCCTCTCCGGCGAGCGCGGTGGGCCCCCGCCCGGTCGCCGGGAGAGGCCGGCCTCGCGTTCGGCGCGTGAGACTGCGTTACGTAGCTGCGGGTCATCGTCGAGGATGGTGAGCAATCCGGCGAGGCTCATGACGTCCCTGTGATCGCGGTCTTTCTGGTGTCCTTGCAGCCAGGACTTGAGTCCGGGCAGCATGAATCGGCCGGATTTCGGTTCATCCGGCTCCCCGCCTAGCGCCCTCCAGTCTACGCCCCGCGCCATGGGCCCATGACTGGTGCGCACGATGACGTGCGTGACGTGATAAGAAAGCCAGAGTCAACGTCTGCTCGGAGGCACAGCTGACTGCGTACCCCCCGCCTGAGCTGCCCGCGGCGCTACCGGACTGGCCGGTGTGCACGCTCGACGCGGCACAGCTGGGCGACCTCGAGCTGCTCGCCTCCGGTGTGTTCGCGCCGCTGCGCGGCTACCTGGGGGCCGCCGACGTCGCCGCGGTGGCGGAGCGCGGGATGCTGGCCGACGGCACCGTCTGGCCGGTACCCGTGACGCTCGACGTGCCCGCCGAGGTCATCCCGCCGGACGCCGATCATCTGGTCTTGCAGGACCAGGAAGGCTCGCCGCTGGCCGTCCTCTCGATCCGCGAGCGGCGCATCCGCCACGAGCCCGGTGACGCGGGCGATCCGGTCGATCCTCTGCTCATGCGCCTGGCCGGGCCGGTGATGGCGCTCCGGGAGCCTGAGCACGGGCCCTTCCGGCCGCTGCGGCGGCGGCCTGACGAGGTGCGAGCTGAACTCGCCGACGGCAACGTGCTGGCCTACGTCACCCGGCGGCCGCTGAACAAGCGCCACATCGGACAGCTACGGCACTACGCGGGCCAGCTGAACGCGCGCCTGCTCCTGCTGCCCCTGGTCACCGGGCCTGCCGAGGTCGTCACCCGGCCCGAGGCCCTGGTCCGAGCCGTGCTCGCCGCCAGGCAGTACCTGCCCGCCGGCACGCTCGTCGTCCCCGTCCCGCTGGCCCGCCGCCAGGCCGGATCCGCCGCCGACCTGCGCGCTCACGCGGTCGTGGCCGCCGCCTACGGGGCCACGCACCTGCTGGTCGACGCGCTGGGGGTGCTGGAGCAGGCCGGTGCCCCGGGCGGCCAGAAGAACGGCACGCTGGCCCTGGCCGGGGTGCCGATTCCGGTCATCCGCGCCGGCGAGTGGGCCTACGATCCGCGCTCGGAGGTCTGGCGGCCGCTCGGCCTGATCGAGCCGGGGGCCGAGCGCGACGAGCTGACCGACTCCGAGCTCGGCGCGCTACTCGACTCGGGAGCCGAGGTCCCTTCCTGGTTCGCTCCGCCGGGCGTGGCCCGTGAGCTGCGGCGGGCCCGCCCGCCCCGAGCCGAGCGCGGCCTGGCCGTCTTCTTCACGGGCCTGTCGGGTTCCGGTAAGTCCACCATCGCCCGCGGGCTGGCGGAGGTGCTGA
>CAWBKD010000021.1:0-169900 GCA_963789225.1 uncultured Actinomycetes bacterium | reverse complement strand
CGCAAACCCGCATCAGCGGCTTTTGGCCTGCTCGGCGGCTTCACCCGCGTACCTCGCTAATTCCGACGGCTACGAGGTCGAACTTGCTCGCCGACTCGCCGTGACCAGCCGCCGTGGAACCGCGTCGCCCGTTACAGGACCGCGCCGCGCGGGGCCACCTCGACCGTGGTGACACCCCTGCCATAGAGCACGATGAGCCGGTTGCCGTGCTTGCAGCGCAGTGCCCCGCCGTCCTGAGCCAGGGTCGAGATGATGTGCTCCACGATGTCGTCCTCTGCGGCGCCCGCCCCGTCGTAAACGACGTCCAGGTGGTCGCCGCCGAGGAGGCGCACCCGAAGCACGATCTCTGTCATGGTCAGTACCTGCGGCGCCCGCGGTGGCCGACCGGGACGCCGAGTGAGTCGAAGGTGTCGGGAAGCCGGCGGTCGTCGTGCGACGCCGGGTCACTGCCCGGCTTCCCGTGGAGCAGGATGGTCAAAGGATCCCTGCTGTACGCGTCTTTCACAATGTACCGCAGTCCCGGATCCGGGGTTGGTCACCGAGCGAGTGCAGCGTCCAGGCGGCGGCCCTGCTGTAGCACGGAGATCATTGCCAGCGTCGACTCTGCGCCCTGGTTGCGGCTGCGGCTGGTGCGGCTGAGGGCATCGCTGCACCCGCCTGTTCGCTCATCGAGCATCGGGATCCGGGCGTCGTTATCGCCGAGCAGCCACGCCACGCTCATTTCCACGCCGGTCAGCCAGGTGGTGTCGCCGGTGACCGCCGCCGCCCGCGCGCAGGCGTCCGCGAGCGCCGCCACCTCGATGGGGTACTGGTCGAAGGCGGGCCGGTTCTCGCCGCGACCCCATCCCCCGGCGGGAACTACGGACAGGTGGCCGTTGCGGGTCTCGCCGGACAGCAGCCAGCCGAGCATGCGCAGGCCGTCCCGCAGCAGGTGATCGCGGCCGAGTTTCTCGCCGGCCGCGATGACGGCCTCGGCGATCGCCGCGTTCGCGTAGCTCAGCCGGGGGCCGGCCACGGCCACGCGTCATCGGCGGCCGGCTCGCCGATGACGGTGCCGGCGACGGCGAGCAGCGCCAGCGCGCCGGGATCACCGGGCCATCGCTCGAGGATCTCGGCGGCGCCGAGCGCCGCGAACGCCATGGAATGCGGGTACGGAGAACCCACTGCTGCGCTCGCGTCGAACCGGGCCCGGGCCTCCTCGCGGATCCCCGTGGTGGGGCCCCGCGCGGCGGCGGTGCCCAGGGCCCACAGGGACCGGCCCCAGGCATCCCGCGCTCCGGGTGGGCCGCGCCACCGGCGGTCGTCGCCGAGGCGGCTACGGAACGTTCCGTCTGCCGCCTGAGCCTGCGTGAGGAAGTAAAGGTAGCGGCGGCCCAGCGTGATGAGCTCGGCCGAGGGCGACGGCTCCCGGCACACCACCACGAGGCCGCAGGCAACGTCATCCACGCGGTAGCCGTCCCCGCGGCGGGGCACGATCCCGTCGGTCCGTGCGACCGGGCCGACGGTATCGGTCAGCCGCTGAAGGTGACGGAACGGTGGTACCGGGCCCGGCGAGAACTTCATGACGATCCGGAGGCTGGCTAGAGCGGCCTCGCATGCCCGCCGGCGTCCCGAGCAATGGCTGAGCGTCCGCCACGGCCTCGCGCAGGAACGCATGACCACGATAGCCGAGAAATCGGAGGCCGGCAGGCTGGCCGCGTCGCGCATAACGTTCCGGCCGCACCGTGGTTCCATTCAGCCGAACGAGCCGTGGCAAGAGCCCGGACAAGGCCAGACTCCACCGCCCGTTGCCTCTCGTGCCGGTGCGGCAGGCCGCCGGCGCGGCAGGTGCCGCATCTGGGCCGCCGGGCATGGGGTCACCGTGCCCGTGGGGGCGCATACTGGTATTGATGAAGCCTGCCCGCGCCACGTCCCGGCGCTTCCTGCCCGGAAGTCCCTTCAATGCCCCGCCCGCGGACCCGCCCGTGGAGCAGTTCGCCGTTCGCGATCGCGTGACCCACGATAAGTACGGCCTCGGCTGGGTCGTCCTGGTCGAGGATGACGATGCGGTGATCGTCGACTTCGGTTCACGTAAGGTGCGGATCCTTACGCCTTTCGCCAAGCTGACCAAGCTCTGACAGGTCTCAGGTCGCGGTCGCGTCCACGCCGGTGAGGAGACCCAGGGCGCCAGGTGAAGGCGCGAGAAACCACCGTCGTTCGGAAAATAGAGATCTTTCTGCCGAACGGACGGTGGTGCTTCTTCCCGCGAGCCGAATTCGCATCGGTCATGGTGACTCCTTTCTCCGGTGCCCAGGTGCGCACTGGCCAGCTTCGGGTCGGGCCTACCGTCGATGTGAGGGATTTACGGTGGTCGCGGCATTCACTCGGACTCCCCGGCGGGCGTACTCGACGGCCAGTGAGCGGGTGACCAGTCTCCCTGTGGGTCTGTGGTTTGCCCCACTTCGATCAGATGACCGTCGGGATCGCGGATGTAGCAGCGCTTCTCGTACTGGTGCTGTTTCGGCGGCGTCAGGAATTGAGCACCCCGGGCGCTCCATTCGGCGTACACGGCCTCGATGTCTTTGACCCGGATATTGAGGAAGCTGCTGACCCGGTTGGGATCGCGTGGCGTCTCCAGGATGACCGCCGGCTTGTCGTCGGTCGGGCCTCCGCCGACATTGATGACGATCCAGCTGTTGGCTAGCGCGACATTGACCGGGTCTCCGGGGAAGGCCACCCTGCCGCCGAGTACTTCGGTGTAGAAGCGCCGGGAGCGCTCGACGTCGTCCGAGACGATGAAGTGGGTCAGCACGATTCCCTCTGGGGGCGGTGGGAGCTCGGCCATCTGGAACCTCCGCTGGTTGGGTTTTTCGGTTGGTATGTGATCGGGGATGGGCGGGACCTGGGCTGGTCGTGGGCCGGGCTGGGGGGCTGCCGCCCGGCGGTCAGCTGGGCGGGTGGCTGCTAGCGGGGCGGCTGGCGGCGCGGGGGCGGGGGGAATTCTGCGGTGGCGCCTTCGACGAAGTCGCGGGCGATGTCGGTGAGGTGCTGGTTGCTGTTGCGGGCGTGATCGCGGAGCATGGTGAAGGCGCGGTCCATGTCGATGCTGAGCCGCTCGGCGAGCTTGCCTTTGGCCTGCTCGATGATGACCCGGCTGTTCAGCGCGGCCTGGAGCTGCTCGGCGACGGTTTCGCGGCGGCGCACGTTCCGCTGCTGGAGCAGGCCGATGGTCGCCACGTCGGCCAGCGCCTGGCCGATGCGCAGGTCCGCCGGGTCGAACGGGCCTGGCCCGGCGGCGAACAGGTTCAGCGCGCCGATGACCTGGTCCCGCAGCCGCATCGGCAGCGCGTGCACGGCCCGGAACCCGGACTGGGTGGCGGCGCGCGGCGAACCGGGGCCATCGCGGGGCCGGGCCGGCGAGGTCGGCGGCGGTGACGGGCTGGCCGGTACGGAAGCATTCCAGGCAGGGCCCCTGGTCGTTCTGCAGCTGGAACAGCTCCAGCAGCCCGGCTTCCTCGCTGGAGGCCGCCGCGACGCGCAGCTCACCGCGGGGGTCGGCCAGCATGACCCCGGCCGCGGACGCGGCCAGCAGCCGGACGCTGCGGTCGGTGAGCATGTGCAGGAAGTCGATGACGTCGAAGTCGGCGACCATCGTGTCGGCCAGGTCCACGAAGGTATCCGATAGCAGCTCGGTGTCCATCTGAATCACCTTTCGCCTGTGGCAGGAAAGCTCGCGGCGGCGCCGCCGCAAGGTACGGCTGGCGCGGTCGGATATGTCATGGGCCGCCATCCTGACCCGGGTCCCGGCGCAGCCGCAGGCGCCGGGCGACGATGTTGCCGGCCACCTCCGCCAGGCGCCGGTCCTGGGAGTAAGCGTAAGCCCGCAGCCGGACGAACGCCTCCGCCGGCGAGACGCCGAGCTGGACCGTCAGCATGCCCGTGGCCTGATCGATCTCGGCGCGGTGCAGCGCCAGGTCCGGCGCCTGCCCGTCCAGCCCAGCCCCGTCCTCGTCCTCCCCGTGACCGTCCGCGCCGCCGAGCAGCATCACGGTCGCCACATCAGCCAGGATGAGCAGGTCACCGAGCTGCCTGTCCGACAGCGGGCCAGCCGAGCCGCGGTACAGGCCGAGCACCCCGGCGCGGATCGCCCCGACGATCAGCGGGAACGCGAAAACCGCCCCGGCGCCGAGCTGGCATGCGGCCGGGGTGAACGCGGGCCACCGGCGGCTGTACTCCGCATCGCCCAGGTCGCCGGCCAGGACCGGCGCGGCCGACGCCAGTACGTCATGGCACGGCCCCTCTCCCAGGGTCAGCTGAAGTTCGGGCAGCTGCTCGCTGACCAGATCCGTCACGCACATCACGAAATCCGGCTCGCCGTTGCGCGCGGCCGCCAGCCACGCCCCGCTCAGCTGAGCTGACCTGACCGCGACCGCGCACACATCGGCAACCGACACCCGCCGGCCATGCCCGGCCGCATGCGCGGCCAGCTGACCCCACACGACCACGGTCCGGCGGTCAGTCATCTGCGTATCCGGGCGCGCGGAGAACCCGCCAGGGCCGCCGCCGCCCCGGCCGCGATCACCCGGTACCAGGACCCAACGGCGCTGCCCTCCCCGGGGGTCCGGTGCACGCCGCAGGCCCCGGCACAGCGTACAGCCTGCGGCTGCCGTTGCCCGCTACAGCGACCACAACATGACCATCACGCGCGCTGGTCTCCAGTCCCACACCCGGCATAACCGCCGCCCTCTGGCATAGTAGCCGGGGCGGGGTCTAGACCCAACGGCGCATTCCTCAGATTTGCACCCCCAACAGTACGCCGCAGACACCAGACCTGCCAGGGCCTGACGCCGCGGCGGGCGGTAGTCGCGGGCCACGGGCTCGCAGCTGCGCGGCCCCCAGGAGCTCCAGAACCTTCTTCGTTGCCTGAATCTAACCGGAGCGCTCTGGGGCACCTGTCCGGCCTCTGCGGGCGACGCGGGCTCTGCTGCGCCGCCGGCGTTGGGTCAGCCAGGACAGGGCGGCGAATACCGGTGTCGCCAGTCCCAGCAGCAGGGCCGTGCCGGTGACCTCGCCCTCCAGGAAACCGGGCCCGACCCGGGCGACCCCGAAGTAATAGGCGACCACGGCCGCCAGCAGCAGCAGGTAGCCGGGCACGACGGTACCGGCCACGCGCCTGACCAGCGCGGCCAAGCCGGTGCGCTGCCCCGGGCCGGGCGGCGTGGTCCGCCTCCCATCCGGCCACGTTTCTGCCCCGGCCGGAGTCCTCCGTGGCCGGTATAGGCGACGCAGGCCAAAGCCGAGCGCCGACATGAGGATCAGGTAACCGGCGGCCATCGGCACCAGGGCCTGGCGGTCCGCCAACGACAGCGCGAGCACCCCGGCCGGAGCCATGATGAGCTCAGGCCCGGAGCAGGAAGTGCCAGCCGCGGACGAAGAAGTGCCAGCCGGCCCACAGCCAGAACGCGAACAACGCCCACCGCCCGATGGGGTAACGCATGATCACGCGGAAGACGTCGCTGAGGGCGGGGACGCCGGTCACCCGGGCCAGGGCGAGGCCCTCCCAGGCGAACACGGCGCCGAACAGGACCAGCCATACCAGATAGCCGATGAGCGGATGCTTTGCCATGCGAACCTCCCGGCGGTGGCTCTCATTGTGCCGCATGGGGGACCCGCACGACCGGGCCCGCACCGGCCGCTGGCCGAGCCACCGGTCACACCGCCGAGGCAGCCTCGATCATCCGGGGACAGGCACCACGGTTCGTTCGGCGGAAAAGAATTCAATTTGTGCGAACGGGCAGTAGTGCTACGGCCTGAGCCTCGTGCTGTCCGCCAACCCCCGCCGCGCCGCTGACCCGTCGCTACCTGACCAGAACGCCAACTTGCACGCGCCCCAGGAGACCTCGTCTTGTGTCGGCCTTGCGGGGCCGTCTGGTGGGGGTACCGTTAGAGCAGGTGCGGTCGTGGCGGGTAGGCCCTGGCCGCGGCCCCGTTGCTCCAGACCCTGGCGACGTAAGCCCGAGCGGTGTGCTCGGCAGACGCCCAGGAGGACAGAGCGACGATGACCACAGCACCCAGCCTTCTTGCCCTGCCGTCCGGCCGTGCCTCGGCTGCAGGCGGGCGGCCTGCAGCCGTCGATCCCTCGACGGCTAGCTTTCGCGCACTGGCGCGGCAGGTACGGGCGATGGGTCTGCTCGACCGCAGGCCGGGCTATTACCGGGTGAAGATCACCCTGACGATCCTCGCCTTCTTCGCTGGATGGGCCCTGTTCGTCATGGTCGGCAACTCGTGGACGGCCCTCGCGGTCGCCCCGTTGGTAGGGATGACGTTCACCCAGCTGGGCTTCCTCGGCCATGATGCGGGGCACAACCAGGTGTTCTGCGCGCGCCGGCGCAATCGCCTGCTCGGCCTCATCGTGGCGAACGCGCTGATCGGGCTGAGCTTTGGCTGGTGGGTTCCCAAGCACAGCGCACATCATGCGCATCCCAACGAGCTGGGCCGCGACCCCGATATCGGCGAAGGAGTCGCCCTGCCCCCCGGGAAACGGGCGCGGCCCTCTCGCATCGTGGCTGGCACGCTGGCAGGCGCCGCTCTTCTTCCCGCTCATGCTGTTGCGAAGCACCGGCTTGCACGTACTCGGGATCAAGCGGCTTCTGCGGCGACGAGACCGCGCCTCGGCGGTAGAAGCCTCGCTCATCGTGCTGCATGCCGCGCTGTACCTGACGGTGGTGCTGTGGGTGCTCTCCCCGCTCAAGGCACTCGCTTTCGTCGCCGTGCAGCAGGCGGTCTTCTCGGTGTACCTGGGCATCAGTTTCGCGCCCAACCACAAGGGGATGCCGATCATCGATTCCGCAACGGCGGCCGGCTTCGCCCGCCGCCAGGTGGTCACTGCCCGGAATGTCAGCGGCGGCCGGTTTACCACCTTCATGCTCGGCGGCCTTAACTACCAGATCGAGCATCACCTATTCGAGTCGATGCCCCGGCCTAACCTGCGACGGGTCCAGGGCCTGGTCAGGGACTTCTGCGTAGCGGCCGATCTCGGTTACTGCGAAGAAAGCTTCGTCGGGTCATTCCGCCAGATCGTCCAGCACCTTAGCGACGCTGGAGCAGCCGCCAGCCGCCGTCCTTACTGATGCGTACCTGTCCCGGTCTGTCCGGAGACCCGACACGAGATGGAGGCCGACGGTGACGGTCACGGGCTCCCCGGCGGCGGAGCCGCTTTACGACGCCCGGCGCGGCGTCTACTACGCCAAGCCCGTCCTGCGTGGCTGGCTGCACCTGCTCTGCTTCGGGGCGTCGCTGGTGCTCGGCCCGCTGTTGCTGGCCCGCGCGCACGGAGCCGCGCAGATCCTGGCTGTCGCGGTCTACTCAGCCAGCGTGAGCGCGCTTTTCGGGGTCAGCGCGCTGTACCACCGCGGTACCTGGACTGATGCCGGGAGGCGGCGCCTGCAGCGCCTGGATCACGCGATGATCTTCTTCCTCATCGCCGGCACGGCAACTCCCGCTTTCCTCTTGGATACACCCGGCACCTTCGGGCTGGCCTGCCTGATCGTCATGTGGACACTTACCCTCACCGCGGCTGCGATCCACCTGACGTGGATGAACGCACCAGAGCGACTGGTCGGAGCGACATTCCTCGGGCTGGGCTGGGCAGCCGGCCTGGCGCTGCCGTGGATATGGATCCATGCCGGCGTCGCACCAGGGGTCCTGATGCTCGCTGGTGGCCTGCTCTATACCGCCGGAGCGCTTTCCTACCATCGTCGCTGGCCTAACCCCTACCCGTCGGTGTTCGGCTACCACGAGGTCTTTCATGCCTACGTCTGCGCTGCCGCGGCCTGCCAGTACGTCGCGATAGCGCGGTTCATAGCCTGAACCGGCGCGACAAACCCTTCCGTGCCGGCCTCCAGCCGCCAGCAGATCGGTGGCGCCATGGCCCGTTCAGTCAAGGGCGTCCGCCTGGCCGGGATAGGACACGGGGCGGTATTCGGCGTAGTGTTGGCCGGAACTGGTGAACTAGCCGCCGGGTCAAGACCCCGCCTTGCTGCTGAAAGCAGGAAGGCGCCCCTATGTCTGGTGTGGATCTGAGTACCCGGGAATGCGACGGCCATAGCGGCGCGCCGTCCGCCGCGGCGCAGACCCTGGTCGGGTTGACATCTCCGCCGGCGTGATCCGCATGTTCGAACGCCTCGGCTGGGCCGCCAAGGTGCGCTGGTCTGCTACTGCCCACGTCGACAGCCGCCATTCCGAGGGGCTCCGGTGACGGCCGTTGCTGGACCGTCAGCCGCCGCTATTACGGGTCAGGGGCGGCCGCGGCCGCGATCCGGCCGGGAGATCTTCCGTACCGCAGGGCCCGTTGTCCTCGTCGGGGCCATCTTCGTGTTCGCCGTCCCGCATTTCGCGTCCTACCGCAGCGTGTGGGGCAGCATGGGTGCGATGGCCTGGCCGCAGGTCCTGCTGGTCGCTGCGGCGGCCGCGGCCAGCATGGCCTCCACCTGGGTCATGATCTGCTCGGTGCTGCCGTCGATACGGCTGCGCGAGGCGGCCGTGGTCAACCTCGGCTCTAACGCGGTGGCGAACACCCTGCCCGCCGGCGGGGCCCTGGCCATGGGGGTCAGCTGGGCGATGCTGTCCAGCTGGGGGGTCAGCACCGCCGAGTACGTGCTGTACACCCTGGTGTCGGGAATCTGGAATGTCTTCGCCCGCCTGGGCCTGCCGGTCCTGGCCCTGCTGGTCCTGGTCACGGCCAGCCGGCCCGGGGCCGGCCTGATCGCCGCCGCGGCGGTGGGCCTGGCCCTGCTCACCGCCCTGGCCGCCGGGCTCGGCCTGCTGATGCGCAGCGAATCGTTCGCGCTCGGCGCGGGCCGCGCGCTGCAGCCCGCGCTCGCGCTCGCCTGCCGGGTGGCACGCCGGCCGGCCTCCTTCGACATCCCCGGATCACTGCTCGGCTTCCGTGACCGGGCCGGCGCCCTGATCGCCGCGCGCGGCTGGCGGATCACCGCCGCCACCGCCGCGAGCAACCTCACCTTGTGGCTCGTCCTGCTGGCCTGCCTGCGCGGCATCGGCCTGTCCCAGGCCCAGGTGCCCTGGCAGACCTCCCTGGCGGCCTTCGCGTTCGTCCGGCTGCTGACCGTGCTGCCCATCACCCCCGGCGGTCTGGGCATCACCGAACTCGGACTCATCGCCACGCTGGCCGCCGGCACGGGCCACCGGGATGTTGCGCAGGTGACAGCCGCCGTGCTGCTCTACCGGGCCGTCACCTACCTGCCCCCCATCCCCCTCGGCGCGATCGCCTGCCTGGTATGGCGGCACGCGCCAGCACTTCTTCACGCCAAGCCCGCCGCTGCGAGTCAGCCCGCAGACATGAGTCCGCCGGGTCCGGACCTGGCGCGGGCCACCGTGGCCGCGTCGAGTTCTGATGCCGGGATACGCCTGGCCGGACAGGTCAGCCCGTAGTTTGCCGCAGGGCAACGGCGACGATGAACGGCCAGCAGGTCTCGGTCGAGAGGAACAGGCGCTCAGCCAGGCCCAGGTTACTGCCGCCCTGGGTCTCGATGACGAGCCAGCCGAGCAGGACAATGAACACGGCAGTCACAATGGCACAGCCGTAGCTGCTCAGGATCAGCGGCCGCGGCGGCGCGCGCCGGGCGACGAAGGCAGGCCAGACCGCGATTGTGACCGCGCCGAGCGCCGTCCAGGCGAGGTGCTGCGGAGTCGAGCCACGAACGGGTTCGGGAGATGCGGCGATGCCGATGCTGGACAGGCCCGCGACGCCCAGCACGATGCGGACAGGCACCCGTACGCCGGCCAGGCCCGCGGCCGTCACGAGCTGACACCCGCCCACCAGGAACAGGGCCCCCGTCATGATCCACCGATCGGTTCCGGCGTGGCCAGCCAGCACGCTGACCGTCTTCCGGATCGGGCTGTAGGAGGCCGGCTGGACCGCGTCGGCGACCAGCCAGCCCCCGGTCGCCAAGACGGGCGACAGGCCGGCCGAGACCACCGTCCACCCCGGAACCAGGGCGCGCGCGGGGTGGGTCATGGTGCCCTCCAGCAGCTGTGCTCGACTATCTGGGCGCGCTGCTGGCACACGGCCAGGATAACCGTTTACGGGACTGGGGCGGATAGGCTGGGGTCCTGTGGCTGCCGCCTCCTGGAGGCAGCGAGCCAGCGCCTGTGAACGGCACGGCGCCGGTCCCGGCCGCCGTCACGGTCGTGCAGGGCCCCCCGGCTGGGGTGCCCGGCCCGCAGGTAGGCTTTGCGTGCTATCGCGGTACTCAGTGAATCTGGCCGAAGGAGAGTCACATGCCAGTTTTCGGCAGCAAGCCAGCTGATGATGCGGCCGCCTGGGAGCCGCAGGCCGCGGCCAGCAGGCTGGCCCAGACCGCGGGCGCCGCTCCGTCGGGCGTTTTCACCTCCGACTTGTCGGTCTCGGAGTACGTGCTGCTCGGCGAGGCCGGGTTCGAGCCGCTCGGCTTCGTGGTCGGATCGTCTATCTATCACATTGGCCTGCAGGTCGGAAGATGGTCGCAGAACCAGGAACTGCAGGTCCTGACCCAGGCGATGTACAACGCCAGGGAACTGGCCATGACCAGGATGCAGGCCGAGGCCGACCACCTCGGCGCTGACGGTATCGTCGGCGTTCAGCTGCGCATGCAGAGCTACGTGTGGGGCCAGGGCGTCCTGGAGTTCATCGCCACCGGGACTGCAGTGCGCGCGCTGGGCAGCACTGGCCGCGGTACGGAAGGCGCCCACCGGGCCCCGGACGGCCGGGCGTTCACCTCGGACCTGTCGGCTCAGGACTTCTTCCGGCTGCTCGCGGCCGGCGCCGTGCCGGCGGCGTTCGTGCTCGGAACCTGCGTGTACCACATCGCCCATCAGTCGGCGATGCAGTCACTGCGCCAGGCAGGCCAGAACCAGGAAATGGTGGTCTTCACCCAGGGCATCTACGAGGCCCGCGAGCTCGCGCTGGCCAGGATGCAAGCGGAGGCGGCGCAGGCCGGGGCCTCGGGCATCGTCGGGGTGAACGTCGCGGTCAACAATCACGTCTGGGGCGAGCACGCAACCGAGTTCCTCGCCACCGGAACCGCGATCCGGCGCCTCGGCGCTGAGCACCGGCTCCCCGAGACCTCACCGAAGCCCACCTTCACTTTGGGGCTCGACAGCTAGTCCTCGGGCGCAGGCCGGGCGGCCCCCAGCGCGGCCCGGCGGCTGCGCCTTGGCGCGCGGTGCCGTCTGCCGGGTGTCTCTGGCGGTATCAGAGTTTGGTCAGCTTGGCGCACGGCGTCGTGATCCGCACGCGGCACGAACCGAAGTTCACCACCAGGGCGGTGTCATCCTCGATGCCGATGACCCGGCCGAGGCCGTACGTATCGTGGGTAACCTGATCCCGCACGGCGAACTGCTCAGCGGGCGGAGCGGCGGACGGGGGGCCGAAGGGACTAGTGGGAAAGTAGCGCCGGGACGCAGCGCGGGCTGGTTTCATCCTCTCCAGCATATGCGGTCGCTCCTGCACACATTTGACACAGGCTCAGCCGATGCCGACCCTGGCAGCTAAGGCCTAGACCGGCACCTCGCGACCTTTCCCGCGGTGGCGGACGCGATCACCGGCCGGCGCCCGGTTGTCGGCACCGCCGGGGCCGGGACCGGCGCCGCCGGACACGTCGCACCCATCCGGCCCGCGGCCGCCTTACCCGCCCGGCACGCCGCCAGCAGGCCGTGGTGGGCCACTGACGTCCGGTACCTGATCTGAACCCACATCGGCATCAAGATACTAGCAATAATTTTCCTGAATCTGGTACCTTACCAGCGTGGCGAACTGGACCTTCCTGACTACCCATGCGCGGGTTCTGCTGCTGGTCGCCCATGACCCCGGGGTGCGCCTGCGGGACATCGCGGCCAGCCTGGACATTACCGAGCGCAGCGCCTTCGGCATTATCACGGACCTGGTCGAGGCCGGGTACGTGGTCAAGGGGAAGGACGGCCGCCGCAACCGCTACCGCATCCAGGCGCACCTGCCGCTGCCGGAGCCCACCGTCCGGGAACGCACCGTCGGTGAAGTGCTGGCCCTGCTGACCGGTACCGACGTCACGCTGACCGGCATGCCGGATGCGGCGGCGGAAACGGCGCAGTCGTGACGATCGTCGGGCGTCAGACGGTGATGACGATCTTTCCCCGGGCGTGTCCCTGCTCCAGGTACCGGATGGCCTTGGGTGCTTCGCTTAGCGGGTAGGTCCGGTCGATGGCTGGTGTGATCTTCCCTGCTTCGATGAGCTCGGTGAGGACGATCAGGTCCTGGTGGTTCTGCGTGGAGATGAACGTGGTCAGCTTCTGGTCCACGAACCGGGATAGCAGGAGCGCGCGGAGCTGGCGATCGGTGCCGGCGAGCCACCGGCCGCCGGTCTCGCCGCCGATGATGACCAGGGTCCCGGTCGGGGTCAGGGCCCGCCGCAGGCGGGACAGTGACGGGTTCCCGCCGATGTCGAGGATCACGTCGTAGCGCTGTTTGCCGTCTGCGAAGTCCTCACGCGTGTAGTCGATGACGTGGTCGGCGCCGATGGACCGGACCAGGTCCGCCTTGGTGGTGCTGCACACGCCGGTGACTTGTGCCCCGAACGCCTTGGCCAGCTGCACCGCGAAGGTCCCTACGCCGCCCGATGCGCCGGTGATCAGCACCTTCTGGCCCGGCTGGACCCGCCCGTGGTCGCGCAGGCCTTGCAG
Organism: uncultured Actinomycetes bacterium; assembly: GCA_963789225.1. Taxonomy (GTDB): domain Bacteria; phylum Actinomycetota; class Actinomycetes; order Streptosporangiales; family Streptosporangiaceae; genus Palsa-504. Next base: position 157,207 of record CAWBKD010000021.1, on the reverse strand, counting down.
GGCGGTCTGGCCGGACACGGCGACTGCGGCCGCCTGTTCGAAGGTGAGGTTCGCCGGCTTGGGTGCCAGCTCGCTCTCCGGAGCGCGGGCGTACTCGGCGAAGGTGCCCTTGCCGGTGCCGAACACCTCATCGCCCGGCTGGAACCTGGTCACCTCATGGCCGGCCGCGGCCACGACCCCGGCCACGTCCGTGCCCGGGACGGGGGTCTTGGGCGCCCGGAGCCCGTAGCCCGCCAGGCGTACCGGGTATGGCAGGCCGGTCATGAGGTGCCACACGCCCCGGTCCACGCCAGCCGCGTGCACGCGGACCAGCACCTCGTCGCCGGCGATCTCGGGCTGGCCGATGTCCCGGAACTCGAGCACATCCGCCGGGCCGTAGCTTTCCTGGACGATCGCTTTCATGCGCTTCTCCTTGCTGAGGGCGCCTCCGCTGCAAGTGCGGGTTCCGGGCGGGATGGCCGCGAGCGGCCTGCGGCGGCCGGCCTGATCAGGCGTGCCGCTCCGCCGTTCATGCCGGCCGTCCTCGCGGTGACCCCGGGGCTAGCTGGCTGCCGTCGGCGGCTGATCCCGATGCCTGCCCACAGCCTACGGCCGCGATCTGAAACTAGCAATATTTTTCAAGAAACGGTTGTACCCTTATCTCATGGCGGAGTGGGGCTTCCTGACCAGTCACGCCCGGGTCCTGCTGCACATCGCCCGCGACCCGGGCGCGAGACTGCGCGACATCGCGGCCAGCCTGGGCATCACCGAGCGCCGCGCCCACGGCATCATCGCCGACCTCGCCGAGGCCGGCTACGTGATCACCCAGAAGGACGGCCGCCGCAACCGCTACCAGGTCCAGGCTCACCTGCCGGTACCCGAGCCCGGCACCAGGGAGCCGGCCGTCGGCGAGGTCGTCGCCCTGTTCGCAGCCCGGCACCGGACCGGAACCGGGCCCGCCCCGGCGGGTGACCGTGATGCCAGCGGCGCCGGCCAGGCGCAGGCTCCCTGACCTGGCGGGCCAGCAACCCTCGGACACGGCCGGGAGGCAACTCATCTTCGTCAACCTCGGCGCCGTGCCAGCCGCCGGGCGACCGTGGATATGCGCGGACGCGCAACTGGCCGCTGGAAGCGGAGATCCGCAGGCGCCAGGAGCCTCACACGGTCTGGACCCGCGCCGAAACCCCCCGAGCTTGCAGTAGCTTGCGGATGTCGCCGGGATCGCTGGTCAAGACGAGGTCGGCGTGCGCTGTTATCAGCGCTACGTGCGCGTCGATGATATCTGCGGAGCCTGACAGCGCGAGTAGTTCGCCGATGCGCTTGCCGTCGTCCTTACCAAGTGCCTCGATCCCGACGCCGGCCAGCACCCGGGCGAGGTTGGCCTGCTTGCGCCCGTCTCGCCAGACTTGGCCCACCACGGCGGAACTGACCCGGATCGGCGTTCCCTGCTGCTGGAGCACCCGCAGTTGGGCGCCGATCAGGCGGCTTCGGCGATCAACCGCCACCAGGGCACCCGCGTCCAGGACCGCCTTCACGCCACATCCGAACGCGTCGCAAGCCCGAGCCGAGACGCCGCTTCATCCAGCTCCGTCTGGGTGAACGAGCCGTCCTCCGCCTCCCATTGGTCCAGAGCAGCGCCGAGGAGCTCATTGCGCAGCTTGTCGGCCGCCGCCTCGGTAAGCCACGTCGACACACTAGTGCCCTGCCGGGCCGCGGCCAGTCGGACGCCCTCTCCAAGCTCGGGCGGCATCGTCACGGAAAACCTGTCTGCCTGTGCCATACATACGATCGTATCACATACGATCGTATGTATAGTGTCTGGTAGTGGAAAAGGGTACGTACATAGCCGCGATCACGGGGGAGCTAGTCCTCCGGGGGCAGCAGTGACCGGGAATATCCCGGTGTTTGTCGTCCTGACGATGCTCACGGTTCGGCGGCGACATCGCTGGCGGGGATATCGGGGGCGTGCCCGTTGACTGCTGGTACGGGCGGGGCGGCAGCCTGCGGGGAGGGGGCGGATCGGGGCCCGGGCAGGTGCCATTTGCTGCGCTGGCCGTCGTCGGGATCTCCGCCGGGATCGCGGTCGCTGCCGGCCGGGCCGTTACCTGGCGCGCTGGCGGTGTGGGCGCGGGCGGTGTTGCGCTGGCTGATCAGGTCGTCGCGGTCCTGGCTGGCGGCGACGGTCTCGCGGCGGGACTGGGTGAGCCCGCGGCGGGCCTCGCGGCCGCGGCGGGAGGTGCGGCGCGCGCCGGCCAGCAGCAGGCTCAGCCCGAACACGGCCAGTGCCCCGACCACGATGCCGGACAGGAACAGCGTGCCGTCAGAGCCGGTCACGTGGTAGCCGAGCACCGCGAAGTGGTGGGTGAGCGGATGCCCGCTGCCGCTATTGGACAGGACGCCGGCCACGGCGGCGACTACCGCGGCGACCAGGATGACGAGCCCGATAATGATCATGATGCACTCCGGTGAGCTGAGTTACGGGCCGGCGCTGGCAGGCCGTGGCGCCCGCCGCCGCGCCGGTTCCGGGGCCCGGATCCGGCGCGGCTGGGCGGGCCGGCACGTCTGTGCCGTCTGGGGAGCACCGTGCTGGCGGTGCTCAGCGGTGCGCGAACCGGCGGGAACCGCCGGACCGGCTGACCAGGTGGAAGATGAGCAGCAGGACGGCTGCGCCGGCGATGGCGGTGAGCCAGGTGGACAGGTTGAAGAACCCGTGCAGGGTGTGGACGTGGAACAGGCGGGTGGCGGCCCAGCCGCCGCCCAGCGCTCCCAGGACGCCGATCACGCAGGTCAGGATGAGGCCCTGTGATCTTCTGCCGGGGATCAGCATATTGGCCAGCAGGCCCGAGCCCAGGCCGAGAACGATCCATGCGATGATGCCCATAACCGACTCCTTAAGTCAGCGACTAGGTGACGTACGCGGTGGTCGGTCATGCTGGGTAGATCGCGATGGGGAGAAACCGGATTCTCCCGGGGTTCTCACCGTCCTTCGGCCGTGGCGTCTTTCCGGCACCGTGCCGTGTACGAGCAAAAAAAAAGTTCCGGTCCTGCCGCTGCCTCCGCCGATATCGCGGGTGCAGCTGCCGGGGTCCGGAGCAACAGTTTCTATAGTACTCCATATTCTCGCGCATAAGGCATTCCGCAGCCAGCAGCAGGGATTTTCGAGCTTGCGGAAGCAGGACACTGTCTGGTCTGTCAGCGCCGCTGTGAGCTGGTCGTCCGTTGCCCTGTTCCGCTGGGAGCCTGATGGCCCACCGCCGCCCGTCCTGATTACCGTGGCCATCTGCGGCTCCCGTAGCGTGCCCGTTGCCGCGGCCTGCGCCGGGGTCATGTCGCCGGGTACCCGGCGCTGCCGTGGCCGCGCCGGATGCCGGGCGCCCGGCGCCCTGGCTGCCGTTCGTATCGCGCCAGGGAACCATGAGTACCAGCGCGACGGTGTCGTCGCTGATCTTTCCCCCGCTGAAGGACAGCGTGGCTTGCTGGATGGCTTCGGCCATCCGCGCCGCGGACATGTCACCTAGCCCGGCGATGAGGCCGCGGAGCCGGTCACCGTAGAGGTCACGGTCGATATGGCTGCGGGCCTCGGTGACGCCGTCGGTGAACATAATCAGGCTGTCGCCGGCTCGCAGCATGCTCCGTGAGTCATGCAGCTCGGGATCGGGCAACAGCCCGAGCAGGGTTCCGGGCCGCCCGAATTCCTGCACACGCCCGTCCGCGCGGCGCACCAGGGCCAGGGGGTGACCCGCGGAGCTGATCTGCACGGAGGCCCCGGCGGCAGTGGACCGGACCGTGGCATAAACCGCGGTCAGGAACCGCGGTTCATCGGTGAACCAGTCCAGTAGCGCCTGGTTCAAGGCAGCCAGGATCAGGCTCGGCCGCATCTGCCGGTGTGCCTGCGCCCGGACGGTGTAGCGGGCCAGCGCGGTGCTCTTGGCAGCCGGGACTCCCTTGCCGCACACGTCGCCGACCACCATTCCCCAGCTCCCCCGTACCGAGGGGAATACGTCGTAGAAGTCCCCGAGAACCTCTGCGCCCGTCCCTCCGGCCGCATACCGGGCCGCGACCTTCAGGCCCGGGATGTCCGGCAGCCGCGGCGGCAGCAGGCTCTCCTGCAGCGTCTGCGCCAGCGCGGCGCGTTCGGCGCCATGCCGCAATGCGGCCTGCAGCGCGACTTCGCCGGCGGCGACCTGGGCCAAGGTCTCCAAGACCGCCACGTCCTTGCTACTCCAGTGACGTGGCAGGTGGTCAGCCACGCACAGCGCTCCCGTCACGCGTCCGTCCGGGTCACGAACCGGGAACCCGGCCCACGCGGCCACGCCCGCAGCCCCGACCGGGCAGCTGCCGCTCATCTGCGGGTCCAGCCGGGTGCCGCAGAGGACCAGCTTGTCCCCCGAGTCGATCACGGACTGGCACAGTGCCTGCTCAGCCGGGCTCGGCCAGGCCACATCCGGGGCACCGGGAATGTTCGCCCCGGAGGATGAGAACTCGCCGGCGATCGTGACGAACGCCAGCGGCGTACCCAGGACCGTCGCGGCCAGCCACGCCACGCGCTTGAAAGGTTCCTCCGCGAAAGCACCCGGCAGGTCGGCCAGCCGGGCCGCAGCCACTCCGCACGGACCAGGAGCGTACGTCGGGACGAGCCCGCCGAAGGCATCCGCTCTGGCCTGGACCAGAACCGGGGCACGGCCGTGAACCTTCATAACTGCCGCTTCCGCCGAAGTGGTGACATTAACTGCCGGTATCCGGGCGAAGCGGGGTCCAGGCTTCCAGGCTCAATCCAACCACAGACGGGCGGGCGATGCTGACCTTCGGCTGAGTGGCGAGGGGCAGGCGGGTGACCCAGACATGGGGAACAGTGAGCGGTAAGACTGCCGTGTCCCCGAACACGACCAGGATCGCAAGTGCTAGGCGGTTCCCGGAAACGATCACCCGAATTTACGCGATGGATTGAGGCTGAGAATCGGGCCCAGCCCCGTGAATGGACACCCAGAATATCCATGGATTGGCCGCCGATTCGCTTTATGACCGGCCACCTGGTAGAGTCAAATTTAGGAAGCGAAATGAAGTGTTCACGGAGCTAGTGCTTTAGGAAGCCGTGATTCCGCCGGCTTGAATTGTTCCGATCGCTTCAGACCGGCGCGGGTGCCCGCGTCGGCGTGCAGGATGACTCCACTATCCAGCCAGGCACTGCCCTGGCCCGTAAAGCGCCCGCCACGCTGCCCGGCCATATGCGCGGGCCGGAATTGCCACTGCTGGCCTGGCGGGAAATGCAGCCCGACTGTATTCCCCGCCAGGCTCACAGGAGCCTGATCCCCCGAATGGGGGCAAAGTAAGGAGACGGGAATGAAAACCCGAACAATCGTAAGGAACACGGTATTTGCCGCGGCTGCTGCCGGGGCCGCCGTGGCCACCGTCGGCCTGGCGGCCGGCACGGCCAGTGCCAGCACCGTTAGCGGCAGCACGCATCACGGCTATCAGCAGCTGACCCCGATGACCGGCCCTCGCACCCATGAGGCCGAGATTGCCACCGTCACCCGCTGGTGGCACGCCGAGCCGTACGCGCTGACCGATGCCGACCGTACGCCGGTGCTGGAGCAGCTGCGCACGGGCTGGCGTGAGCATGGCCAGGTGTACGCATCGAACCAGGACTTCACCGAGCTGCACAATAGCGCAGACACTGAGCTAGCCTTCGGCCAGCGCAGTTACGGCGGATATGAGGTGCTGACCGAGCAGGGCGGCAGGCTCGTGTTCGAGCCGCTGAACTGGCGCGGTGCCGCAGCCGACCAGCTGTGGACCTGGACGGCTGGTACCTCCGCCGACTCGTGGTCCTTCCAGAACGTCGGCACGGGCCAGTACCTGACCGCCGGCCGCCACGGCGGCGTCGGCATCAGCAGCCACCCGTTCATCTGGCAGCAGATCGAATTGCCTGCAGCGGCGTAATCACTCTCAAGAGGCCGGGTGAGCAGAAGGCGTGCTCAGCCGGTTCTCTTGTATCGAAATGCGAATCGGAACACTGCTCCTCATCGTGTGGCTGGCCGCCGGCGTCATCGCCGGCGGCCAGCGCCACTACTACAGCAGCTCTAACCCGGACTGCGGCAAGGTGAGCACAATCGTGGTGACGGTTCTGGCGGGCCCGCTCAACGACACCGGCGTGAATCCGAAAGTCTCGTGCACGCCCAGTAAATGAAAGATCATGATCCAGAGGTGACACCCTTGCGCAGGACTGTCACCACGGTCCGTTCTGAAGGTAAGTGATCGCGAGGCAGCGGTCCCAGGCCGGCGATGCGCAGCCCGGCGACATTAGGGCCGGGACCGGCTAGGCGGATGGTGACGCGGCGGGCAGCAGGCTGGCAGATCAGCGCGGAGATCTATGGATGCCCTTTGAGGTCGCTGCGGACCTGGTCAGCGATCTCGTGGATCTTCCGCTCGGTCTGCTGCAGAGCGGCCTCGGCCTTCGAGGTCCGCGCGGCAGCGCGGCGCTCTCGCAAGGTCGGTTCATGGCTTGTTCGCTCTCCCCGCCTCGATCGCTTAAACCAGCCCACGATCCCCGCGCTCCTTCCGTACCGTGCTGTGGTGGCATGCCCGATACCCGCCCTCGGCCTGTCCATGCCCAGACGCACGAGGGACGTGCACAGAGCAGGAGATGAGGCTGTCAGCGGGAGTACTCAAGCTCACCCCGATCGCTATCCAGGAGGGAACTGCTGCAGTCGGTTGGACGGCACCGGGGCTTCAGCGCCCGACGACGCCATGTTGCTTGATGTCGCCGTTGGCCAGCCCGTGACGGTCGCTGGCCCGCAGCCGCCGGTTACCGGTGAGGCGCCTGGTGGTTTTCCTGGCAGCACTCACGGGTGGCTGTCGTTGGTGAGTTGCGGTGCGAGGTCGGGCGCATCAGCGGGGTCGGGCGCATCAGCGGGGACATCGGGGGCGGCCTGGCCCTGCACCGGTTCCGGCGGTTCGACGACGTCGTACCGGCCAGCGGACTGGTGCCCGAACAGGCGCCACCACCCCCCGCCGCGGCCGTCGGCTGAGCCGGGACGAGGGTCGTTGCGGGCCGTGCCGCTCCCCAGGTCGCTCGCCGTGTAGGCGCGGGCGGTGTCGCGCTGGCCGATCAGGTCGTCGCGGTCCTGCCTGACGGCGGCCGTCTCCTGACGGGACTGCCGGAGCCCGTGGCGGGCGGCGCGGCCGCGGCGGGAGGTGCGCCGCGCGCCGGCTAGCAGCAGGCTCAGCCCGGCCAGGGCGACCGCCCCGACCACGATCCCGGCCAGGAACAGCGTGCCGGTCGAGCCGGTCGCGTGGTAGCCGAACACCGCGAACCCGTGGGTCAGCGCATGCCCGCTGCCGCCGTTGCTGAGAACTCCGGCCACGCCGACGATCACCGCGCCGACCAGGATGATAAGCCCGAGAATGACGATCATGACGCACTCCACCTCGAGAGCAGCCGGGCCGGTCGGCCGCAGGAGCGCGGCACCGGGCTTCGTGCTCGTTCATCTCCGAGTCAACCGCTGCGCGTGCCGTGCCGGAAACAACCGATCCGGGAAGGGCTCATCACCGCAGCCGATCACAGGGTGCCTGGCTGCGTGGCCAGCCGCGGGCGAACTGATACCGCTGTAACATGCATCACCCAGACGGGTACCGGCCGGCCATCGGCGTACTGTTCTCGGTAAGAGCTGGTGAATTAGCCGCTGGGCCCGGACCTCGCCTTGCTGCCGAAGCCGCGCCGCAGCAGCAGGTGCTGCTGGTCCTTACCCTCACCCGGCTGATCGATGTCTTCCCTCTGCATGCCACCGTGGACGAGGCGGCCGGGCGCTTCCGGGGAAGCAGGCCGAAGCAGCGGAAGTATTACCCCGCCGCGGTTTGAGTTCGGTGTGCAGCTCCCCGGGGGCGGGGCTGGGTGTCCCCGCGTGCGGCTACCGTATCCGATTGCTCATGGTGCTGCTTGACCGGCGGCGGCGAGCCAGCCGAGCCGTTTTGACATCGCCTGCGCGCAGCTGACGACGGCGTGCACGTGTCCGGAGACTTCGGTGGCACGCCACAGCACCGACCATGGGTAGTAGGAAGCCGGTTCGGTGAGCGGCCGCCAGATGGTTCCGGGCAGCGCGGCGATGCACGAGGACGGCACGCAGTACAGGCAGCGTCCCTGGGCGACCAGGTCAGCGGCCGCGCGGATACTCTCCACGGTCCCCCCGTAAACAGCGGGGGTGAAACCGGCAGCCCGGCACATCTCGACGGTGAACTGGTTGAACTCCGGCGCCTGCGCTTCTTCGGCGAGCAGCAGCGGCTCCGTGGCCAGGTCTGCGACCGGCACGCCCTCCAGCCCGGCGAACCGGTGACCGGAGGGCACCAGAACCCCGAGCGGGTCCCGGCGGAACAGCAACGACGAAACCTGGGGCGGGGCGAGCTCGGCCCGGCCGATTCCGACGTCCAGGCGGCCGTCGACCAGCTGCTGGTACTGCTCCGGCACGCCGACCTCGACCTGATGGATCACCAGGTGGGGGTAGCGGGCCTGGACCTCGTGCAGGATCTGCGGCATCGAGTCATAGCTGGAGTCGATAATCCCGACGCGCAGCGGCGCGGAGGCGCCTACCGCGCGCCGTGCCACCCCCGCGGCGCGGTCCGCGTGCGCCAGGATCTGCCGCGCCTCGACCAGGAACACCGCCCCAGAAGCAGTCAGCGAGACGTGGTGCGTGCTGCGGTCGACGAGGCGGACGCCCAGCTCACGTTCGAGCCGCTGCACCTGCTGGCTCAGCGCCGACTGGACGATGTGCTCGCGCTCCGCTGCCCGGCCAAAGTGCAGCTCCTCGGCCAGCGTTACGAAATAGCGGAGCTGGCGCAGCTCCACACCCGCCGCCAAGTCCGTGTCCGGTCCATCCCTGTGCTCCTTGCAACTGCCCGCTGGATCGCGGGACGTGGTATCACCGCGATTGGCAGTGGTGAATCCGCCTGAACGCCTACCCAGCCCGGGACAGGAAATCCCTGCGCCTAGCCTATTTCCGCGCCCGGGCTCGTGGAACGCGTAATCGGCCATCTCGCCGGTGACCGGCTGATCGGTTCTGGTGATAGGCCCTGCTCAGGTTGCCCCTTTCCGCACCGCCGCTCTCAGGGTTGACTTGCCAATGACCAGTCAGCCGGACCCGGCGTCTCCACCACGATAAGGGGGCCTGCCATGATCCCCTCCCAGAACAGCGCCCTAGACGCGCCCGCCATCAGCCCGAACGGCTCGGCGCCCCGCTGTGAGCACCTCGACGGGCTCCAGCCGGTCACACCCCGGTCGGATGACTGCCGGGACTGCCAGGACCGCCCGGCATCCCTCGTGGTCTGCCTGAGCTGCGGCTGGGTGGCGTGTTCGGATGACTCACCGAACCGGCACGCCAGGGCGCACTACGAGGAGACCGACCACCCGCTAGCCGCCGCCCTGGAGCCGGGATCACGCTGGCGATGGTGCTACGTCCACCAGCGTCCCGTCTGAGAATGCCCGGCCCCGCACGCAGATGATGCCGATCAGCCCGCTTACCGCCGCGGAGAGAGGCCCGATCATGTCCACACCGCAGGTCGCTGCGCAGCAGCTTGCCGGAACTGCCCTGGCCCCGGCCGGTTCCCAGCTCGTGCTAGCCGAGTGGACGGCGCAGGGCAGCACCGCAAATGAGCCCCTCTACCAGGCACCGCTGCATAAGCACCCAGAAGACGAGGCCTGGTATGTGCTCGAGGGAACGCTGGCGGTCCGCGTCGGCGAGCACGTCCACCACATACCAGCCGACGGCGCGGTTATCGTGCCAGGCGGGACCGCGCACACCTTCTGGAACCCGCGCCCGGATCCGGCCCGTTACCTGCTCATCATGGGAGCGCGCACCTTCGCGCTTATCCAGGCGATCCATGCCACCGATGACCGTAGCCCCGACCGCATGCGACAGCTATATGCCGCCCACGGTGCCACGCTCCTCGACTGAATCCCCGATCATTCCAGCGGCCTGGAAGCACGCAAAGGCAAGCACGCGAAGGAAGGCTCCAACCACCGACCCAGAGTTCATTGCCTCGCCGCTGGTTATCTGGAGTGCCGACGGGCTCTGCGCGGGGACCGTTTTCCCAGGGGCCGGTCCGGGCCTCAGCCCGCTGTCAGGGTAATGCTCCAGGAACAACCCGAGTTGACTTCCAGGTGGGTCATTTGCAGGAGACTTTCGGGTTCACGCCGGTGTAGTTGAGCGGGCCCGCAAGAACCGTCACGATGATCGTGCCCGTCTTGGCGCAGTTCGGGTCAGAACTGCTGTAGTAGTGGCGCTGGCCGCCGGCGATGGCGCCGATGACCAGCCAGATGAGGATTAGCACCGATCCGATACGCATGACTGCCTCCGACGGCATGTTCGCTGGGTAGCGCCCTGGGGACAGCAGAGATGGCCACAATCCCGTGAATGCAAGCAGCAGCGCTGGATATGCCGGCTGATCCGTTCAACCGACATATATATCCGTGTACCAGTAAAGGCCATCCGCGAGCAGGCGGATATGAGCAATTCAGGCAAGGCTCATCACCATAGCCGATCACAGCAGGGCAGGCGCCCTGTGCAGCCGCTATTCCTGGACCGCAGCCGAGCGGCGATCGGCTTGAGTGATGATGTTTGCGGTTTCCGGCTGTTTCCGCGACGGGACGGCGGGGGTTAGCTGGAATTGACAGCCAGACGGCAAGATATCGCGACAGCGCAAGCTCCGGCCTAAAACCGGCCGTCTGCTCATCTCAGCAAGGAGCCCGGTTATGAGAATCGTCGCGTGGATCGTTCCCGGGCTTGGCCCGGGCCTGCTCGCCAGTCTGAGCGCTGCATCTACCAAGGGCCAGCTGCCGCTATGAGGTCGAGCGGAACGATCACGGTGCCTTCTGGGCTTGTGGCGGCTGATTATGACGGGGCGGCGGCATTTCCTGTCAGCGGCCGTCCGCCGGGCAGTGTCCAGGGCGGGGCCCGGGTGGGGGTGACGGCGGCGTTCGTCGTCGTGCCGTTCGCCGGACTGGGCGTGGCGGTGTGGCTGGCCTGGGGTCATGGCCTGAATCTGGCCGACGTCCTGCTGGCGGCGGCCTTGTACGTGATCACCGGGCTGGGTGTGACCGTGGGCTTTCACCGGCTGCTGACGCACCGCAGCTTTACCGCGGTCCCGGTGCTGCGGGCCGTGCTCGCGGTCGCGGGGTCGATGAGCTTCGAGGGCGACGTGATCGGCTGGGTCGCCATCCACCGCCGCCACCACGCCTTCACCGACCGGCCCGGGGACCCGCATTCCCCCTACCGCTACGGCAGCAGCGTGGCCGGGCAGCTGCGCGGCCTCGCGCACGCCCACGCGGGCTGGCTGATGCGTGACGACCCGACCCCGCCCTCTCGGTACGCGCCCGACATGCTGGCCGATCACGCCATGCGGGCCGTCTCGGCCGCGTTCCCCGCCCTGTGCGCGCTCTCCCTCGCCCTGCCGTTCGGCGCCGGGTGGCTGATCGGCGGTACCTGGCGGACCGCCGTGGCCGCACTGCTGTGGGCGGGGCTGGTGCGGGTCGCCGTGCTGCAGCACGTCACCTGGAGCGTCAACTCGCTGTGCCACGTGTTCGGCAGCCGCCCGTTTGCCACCCGCCGCCACGACCGCGCCACGAACCTGTGGCCCCTGGCCCTGCTCTCGTTCGGGGAGAGCTGGCACAATATGCACCATTCCGATCCGGCCTGCGCACGGCACGGCGTAGACCCCGGCCAGGTCGACATCTCCGCCGCCGTGATCCGCGTCTTCGAACGCCTCGGCTTGGCCACCAAGGTGCGCTGGCCCACCCCCGCCCGCCTAGACAGCCGCCGCCGCGGCCCCGGCCAGGACCAGCAGCCCGCCCTGCGGCCGGGGGGACGCTGGGCGGCGCCAGCGGTCCCGGCCAGCCGGCTCTCACCACTGCCCGCCGGCAGCGACCGTATCCGGTGAGGACCATCGCCGAACCGCCATCGGCTACCACTGCGCCCCCGGAGCTGCCCACCGCCCCACAGGGCCCCCGCCCCGGTACCGCCCAACAGCCAGAGACCGCCCGGCCGCGGCCGCGATCCGGCCGGAGGATCTTCCGCACCGCAGGGCCGGTTGTCCTCGTCGCGGCCATCTTCGTTTTCGCCATCCCGCGTTTCGCGTCCTACCGCAGCGTGCAGTCCAGCATGGGCGCGATGGCCTGGCCGCAGGTCCTACTCGTCGCCGTCGCGGCCGCGGCCAGCATGGCCACCACCTGGGTCATGATCTGCTCGGTGCTGCCGTCGATACGGCTGCGCGAGGCGGCCGCGGTCAACCTCGGCTCCAACGCGGTGGCGAACACCCTGCCCGCCGGCGGGGCCCTGGCCATGGGGGTCAGCTGGGCGATGCTGTCCAGCTGGGGGGTCAGCACCGCCGACTACGTGCTGTACACCCTGGTGTCGGGAATCTGGAATGTCTTCGCCCGCCTGGGCCTGCCGGTCCTGGCCCTGCTGGTCCTGGTCACGGCCGCCCGGCCCGGGGCTGGCCTGATCGCCGCCGCGGCGGTGGGCCTGGCCCTGCTCGCCGCCATGGCCGCCGGGCTCGGCCTCCTGATGCGCAGCGAGTCGTTCGCGGTCCGCGCCGGCCGCGCGCTCCAGCGCATACTCACCGCCGCCTGCCGGCTTACCCGCCGCCGACTGCCCCCCGGCGCCGCCGGATGGCTACCCGGCTTCCGGGACCGGGCCGGTGCCGTGATCGCCGCGCGCGGCTGGCGGATCACCGCCGCCACTGCGGCGAGCAACCTCACCTTGTGGCTTGTCCTGCTGGCCTGCGTGCGCGGCATCGGCCTGTCCCAGGCCCAGGTGTCCTGGCAGACCTGCCTGGCGGCCTTCGCGTTCGTCCGGCTGCTGACCGTGCTGCCCATCACCCCCGGCGGTCTAGGCCTCACCGAGCTCGGACTCATCGCCACGCTGGCCGCCGACGCGGGCCACCGGGATGTTGCGCAGGTGACCGCCGCCGTGCTGCTCTACCGGGCCGTCACCTACCTGCCCCCGATCCCCCTCGGCGCGATCGCCTGCCTGGTATGGCGGCACGCGCCCAGCCTCATCCGCACCGGCCCGCACAACACCAGCCCGGCAGGCCATCGACCGGCACCGGCCCCAGCCCGAGCCCCAGCCCCAGCCCCAGCCCCCGACAGCCGATACCGCGACCGGATTACGTGAACGCGCGCCGTTCACCCAGTTGGCCGGCGAAATGTGAGCGGGGTGATGACGATGTGGATCTCCCCCGGCGTCCCCGTGTTCCTACCTAGCCTGGCCCTACCTTGCGCCAGCGTGCCTCGCACCAGAAGTAGACCCCGAAGGTCACCAGCCCGAGGGGCGACGGCGACCAGCAGCCACGGACCCAGCGGTGTAGTGGCGAGCTTGCGGAACGTCCTGCGCACGCCGCCCACCGCCATGGCCAGGCCCGCCCCGGCCTGCCTGCCCGTAGGCCGCCTCGGCGAGCACCCACAACGCTGATACTGCGATTCGCGCTCTTCACCGACATGACCCGCACTCCAGCGTCTGTTCACCGTGGGGAGAGCCTGCCGAGAGTGCGAACCGCAAGATGGCGCCGATCGCGATCAGCGCGACGCAGGTGCCGGTGCCCAGCATGCGTCCGCCCGCAGGCGGGACCTGTTCGTTCACCGGTGCGCCCAACGGCGTGACCGGCTGTGGCCGCTGCTGCGACTGCGGCTGCGGCCACTGCCCCGGCTCGTCACCAGGTGGTAGGCCAGCAGCAGGACAGCCGCGCCTGCGATGGCGGTGAGCCAGGTGGACAGGTTGAAGAACCCGTGCAGGGTGACCACGTGGAACAGCTTCGTGGCCACCCAGCCGCCCAGCAACGCGCCGACGATGCCGATCACGCACGTGATGACGAGGCCCTGCGACCTCCTGCCGGGGATCAGCATATTGGCGAGCAGGCCCGCGCCCAGCCCGAGAACGATCCACGCGATGATGCCCATAACCGACTCCTTGTGCTGCGATGAGCTAATGGCCGGTTTGGTGCCGGATCGCGGCCGGGGGGACTAGCCCCGCCGTGGCTTCGCGATACCTTGCCGTCTGACTTGTCACTATCCAGTGAAGTCGGGAAATTCCAACGGGGAAAGAGCCGGAAACCTCAAACGTCATCACCCAGACAGATCACAAGCCATTCGCGCGGATTCTCGCCGTCCGCTGCGGATGCTCCGCAGCCAGGATTCAGCTGCGGAAGGGTGTCACCACGGCTCGTTCGGCACCTGATTATTTGAACTTAAAATGATCAGCCCGGAGAACCTGCGGGGTTCCAAAACTCTGTCGCGGCCTCTGATGCGGCGTTCTGAATTACCTGGTGACCAAATCCGGCCGAGGGCAAGAGTGGTACAGAGAAGCGATCCCGGCTGCGGAATCGGCGTACCAGGCGTATCTGACGGAGCAGCGATGACCGAGCAGCCTGAGGTCTTCACCTGCCGTCACCGCCCTGTTGAGCGGTGACGGCAGGAGGGTCATGCTTCCCCGGGTGACGGTTCTAGCCCGTACAGCCGGGGCCTAGTGTCAGATGCCGTTCTTCTTGGCCGCTGCGCCGGGCTTCAGGGCGGCGTGCCCCTGGCCGACGCGCACCTGGATGCGCTTGGCCTGTACTTCGGGTGCCTTGGGCACCAGGATCTCCAGCACGCCGTCATGCGCCGAGGCCTCGATCTTGTCGGCCTCCACGTGGCTGGGCAGGGTGATCGAACGGCGGAAGGCGCCGTAGAACCTCTCGGTGCGGTGCATCTTCTCCTCCGCGGAGTCGTGCGCGGAGTGCCGCTCGCCCTGGATGGTCAGCAGGCCGCCTTCGAAGGTGATCTCCACCTCCCCGGCCTTGACGCCGGGAAGTTCGGCCGTCACCAGATAGGCGTCCTTGCGTTCGGATATGTCGACCGCCGGCGCCCAGACCGCGGTGCCCGCATCGCTGTAGTAGCGCTGCTGGCCGGGCTGCCAGCCGCGTCCCCTGGCCGCCTGCAGCAGTTCATCCTGCGCCGCGCGCAGGTCCTCGAACAGGTCCCAGCTCATCATGGTGGTGGTCATTTCGTTCTCCCTTGCATCTGGCCGGGCCAGCGGCCCGGCGACCCGGAAGAACACCGCTCATGTGAACACTATTCAGTTCCGAGCTACATAGTTCACATTATAGTGAACAGCGTTCATAGTCAAGCGGGGTACCGGCGAGATGGCGTGATGACGGCGGTAGATGGCGACCCAGCCGATGATCATCCCAAGCCCGTCACCAACCCTGGGCGACAGTCGTGCCCGGCACGTGCACCACGGCTCGTTCGGCCTGATGGTCTCTTATCTTTAAAGACCGCTCACCCGGTCCGTACGCTGAAAGGCCGATGCGGTGAACACCATCCAGTTCCAAGCTACGATGTGACATTGCAGTGAACATCGTTTGCGATCACACGGCCAGGCCCGGAGGCAGGCATGGCAGGGCAGCAAACCGGAGGCGGGGACACGCGCTCGCTGTGGTTCAACCCTCCGGACGACGCGGGGAGTCGCCGCCCCGCGCTCACCCGCGGGCGTGTCGTCGCCGAGGCCCTCACGGTTATCAGCACGGACGGCGCGCAGGCCCTCAGCATGCGCGGCCTCGCCCGCCGCCTCGGCGTGGTTCCCGGCGCGCTGTACCGCCACGTCCGCAGCAAGGAACAGCTCTACGATCTCATCCTCGACGCTGTGCTCGCCGAGATCGACTGCCGGACCGACCCTGCTCTGCCCTGGATCGCGCAGGTCGCCATGCTCGCGCACCGGCTGCGGGCGGTCCTGGAGAACCATCCCGGCATCGCCGCCCTGCTCAAGACCCGTGATCCCGTCAGCCCCGCATCCCTGGCCCTGGCCGAGGCATTCCTCGCGCTACTGCATGGGGCCGGGCTGCCCGGCCGCCAGGCCGCCCTGGCCTTCCGCCTGATCTACGACTACACCCTCGGCTTCGCCCTCGCCGACCCTGCCTCACCCGCCGAGCAGCGACTGCGCGACAGCGCGGCCAGACAGCAACTGCACGCATTCCTCCGCTCCCTGCCCGCCAGCAGCTTCCCCACCCTGGCCGCGCACGGCACTCACGCCTGGGCCGACGACCGCGAGCAGCGCTTCACCTCCGGCCTCGACACTCTCCTCTGCGGCCTGCAGACAGTCCGGCGCTCACCCGGAGCCAGCCCGGAATCCTGACCACATCGCCGTCGGCGAGGGCCAGCCGGGCGCCTCGTTACCGACCGTGACAGCTCCCCGGTCGTGCGACACGCGATATCGTCCGCATCGGCGAAATCCGGCCGCGGTCGGACCGGAGTGCCGCGCGCTGTCCAGGGTAGCCCGATGGGTATGGCGATGAGCGCGGGCGAGGAGCCGCACGCTGGGCCTGGTGCGGCCGTCAGCCCGGCGGAAGCTGCCCAGGGCTGGGTTCTCCCGGCGCGCGCGCCGCATGGCACGGACCGGGTGCGCCGCCCCGCCGACCTGCTGCTCGCGGTTTTCTCGCTCCTGATCGTCGCAGCGGTGCTCGGCTTCATCCAGGCCCTGCCCCTCGGCAGCGCGGAGGTGGCCGACGACGTCTCGGGCTGGCTGCTGCACATCCCTCGCTGGCTGTCGTTCGCGGCCGAGGTAGCCGCCGGGGTGGCCTGTTTCGTCCTGGCGATCGTGGCGCTTGTCGTGCTGGCGCGCAGTCAGTGGCGGGACGCGCGGAACGCGGTCGCCGCCGGGTCGGCCGGTGCCGTGGCGGCCATCATCGCGACGGCCGTCTGGCGAACCGGGCACGGGGCGGTGGAGCACGCGGTGCTGCACGGCAGCAATCCCTCGATCTTCGTGGTGGATACCGCGTTCGTCGCGTTCGTGGTGGGAACCGACCTGGCCCGGCGTTCGCACTGGTCGCGCTGGTGGCCGCGCTCGGGCGCGGCCCTGCTGCTCAGCGGGCTGGCCGTCGGCGCGCTCACGCCCTTCGCGGTGGTGATCGTGCTGTTCGGCGGGCTGCTGGCGGGCTGGGTGCTGCGCTGGCTGCTCGGCGCGGCCTCGGTCCTGCCGGGCACCGCGGAGCTCATGAGCTGGCTCACCAGCCAGGGCGTGTCGGCCGCGGACCTGTCGGACGCCGAACCCTCCAGCCGCGCGCGACTGGAGGGGGTGCTGGCCGACGGCGCCCGGATCCGCGTGCACCTGTCCGGCCGCGACACCCGCGGATCGGGCCTGGCCCGGCAACTGTGGGCGCTGATCCGCCTGCGGCCGGCCGCCGCCGGCCACGTCGCGCTCGGTTCCCGTGACCGGCTCGAGCAGCTCACCCTGGCCTGCTGCCTAGCACAGCAGGCCAGGGTGCACAGCCCCGCGGTACTGCTGCTCGGCGAGATGCCCGGCGAGACGCTGGTCCTCGTCACGACCATCCCGGACGGCCGCCCGGGACCCGGGGTGGCGAGCCTGGCGGCCGCGACGTCATTGTTCGCGTCGCTGCGCCGCCTGCACGACGCGGGCATCGCGCACCACGACCTGCGTCCGGAAAACCTGTTCATGTCGCCGAACGACGCGGGGTTCTGCTCGCTCGACGCGGCCGAGCCCGGCGCGGGCGAACTGGCCCGCCGCCTCGACCTGGTCCAGGCCCTGGCCACGCTGGCCGGTCCCGTCGGGCCCGCCGATGCGGTCACGGCGCTGCGGGCCGGCGACGGGCCGTTCGACCAGGCCGCCGTCGCGGCCGTGCTGCAGCCGCTGGCCCTGGCGCCGTGGGGGTGGCGGGCCATGCGCGCCGCCCAGGGCTCGCTGAACGAGATCAGGCACGAGCTTCTCGGCGCCGGCGGCGTGGTGGCAACGGCCCAGCTGGGACGATTCCGCTGGCGTACGGTACTCAGCACGGTCGCCCTGACCGTCGCCGCCTACCTGCTCATCGGCCAGATCTCCGGCGTGAACGTCCTCGGCACGCTGAGCCGGGCCGATCCGGTCTGGCTCGCCGTCGCGGTGCTCGGATCGGCGGCGACCTACCTGGCGGCCGCCGAGAACCTAGCCGCGTTCGTGCCCAAGCATCTGTCGATCTGGCGCGGCTTCTGCGTCCAGCTGTCCACCGCGTTCGTGGGCGTGGCCATGCCGCCGACCGTGGGCCACGTGGCCGTCAACGCTCGCTACCTGCGCCGCGAGCAGGTGGACGAGGGCACCATCGCCGCCGCCGTCACGATGTCGCAGATCGTGAATGTGGTCACTACGGTGCTCCTGCTGATCGTGTTCGGCCTGCTCACCGGGTCGGGGTTCAGCCGGTTCAAGATCGCGCCGGGCGGCGACGTACTCATCGGACTCGCGGTCATCGCCGCCGCCGTCATCGTCCTGCTGGCCGTGCCGCAGACCCGCGCCAAGCTGGCCGGCACCGTGTGGCCGCACCTGCGCGAAGTCTGGCCCCGGCTGCTTGACGCCGTGTCCCATCCCCTCAGGGTTGCCGCCAGCGCCGGCGCGAACCTGCTGCTTTCCGCCGCCTACCTGGTCGCGTTCATTGCGGCGCTGCGGTCGGTAGGCGCCCATCCAGCCATACTGGCCGCCGCAATTGTCTACCTGGCCGGCAACGCAGTGGGATCGGCCGCGCCGACGCCCGGCGGACTCGGCGGCGTCGAAGCTGTCCTGGCCGCGGGGCTGACGGCCATCGGCATCCCAGTGCACCAGGCGATACCAGCGGTGCTCATATTCCGCATAGCGACGTTCTGGCTGCCCATCCCGGTCGGCTGGATCTGCTACCTGGCGCTGCGGCGGCGCGGCGTCCTTTAACCGCCCCCGGGCAGCCGCATGAAGGAGCGGGGGATATCCGGGTGTTCACCTTCCCGACGATGCTCACGGTTCGGCGGGGACATCGCTGGCGGGGACATCGGGGGCATGCCCGTTGACGGCTGGTACGGGCGGGGCGGCAGCCTGCGGGGAGGCGGATCGGGGCCCGAACATGTGCCATTTGCTGCGCTGGCCGTCGTCGGCATCTGCGCCGGGATCGCGGTCGCTGCCGGTCGGGCCGCTACCCAGCGTGCTGGCACTGTTGGCGCGGGCGGTCTCGCGTTGGCTGATCAGGTCGTCGCGGTCCTGGCTGGCGGCGGCGGTCTCGCGGCGGGACCGGGTGAGTCGGCGGCGAGCCTCGCGGCCGCGGCGGGAGGTGCGGCGCGCGCCGGCCAGCAGCAGGCTCAGCCCGAACACGGCCAGGGCCCCGACCACGATGCCGGACAGGAACAGCGTGCCGTCAGAGCCGGTCACGTGGTAGCCGAACACCGCGAAGTGGTGGGTGAGCGCATGCCCGCTGCCGCTATTGGACAGGACGCCGGCCACGGCGACGACTACCGCCGCGATCAGGATGACGAGCCCGATAATGATGATCATGATGCCTTCCGGTGAGCTGAGTTACTGACCGACGCTGGCAAGCCTTGGCGCCCGCCGCCGCGCCGGTCCGGGGTCCGGATCCGGCGCGGCTGGGCGGGCCTGCACGTGGTCTGTGCCGTCTGGGGGAGCACCGTGCTGGCGGTGCTCAGCGGTGCGCGAACCGGCGGGAGCCGCCGGACCGGCTGACCAGGTGGAAGATGAGCAGCAGGACCGCTGCGCCGGCGATGGCGGTGAGCCAGGTGGACAGGTTGAAGAACCCGTGCAGGGTGTGGATGTGGAACAGCTTGGTGGCGGCCCAGCCGCCGCCCAGCGCCCCGGCGACGCCGATCAGGCAGGTCAGGATGAGGCCCTGTGATCTCCTGCCGGGGATGAACATATTGGCCAGCAGGCCCGAGCCCAGGCCGAGAACGATCCATGCGATGATGCCCATAACCGACTCCTTAAGTCAGCGACCAGGTGACGTACGCGGTGGTCGGTCATGCAGGGGAGATCGCGGTGGGGAGAAAGGGATTCTCCCGGGGTTCTCACCATCCTTTGGCCGTGGCGTCTTTCCGGCACCGTGCCGTGTACGAGCAAAAAAAAGTTCCGGTCCTGCCGCTGCCTCCGCAGATATCGCGGGTGCAGCTGCCAGGGTCCGGAGCAATACTTTTATTATACCCCATATTCTCGCGCATACGGCATTCCGCAGCCCGCAGCAGGGCTTTTCGAACTTGCGGAAGCAGGACACGGGCTCAGCCCGCACGGGCCGGCGCCGCTCCCTGGATTTCGCAGCGATTTGCCGACCGGGTTCTCTTCTCGCCAATCTGTCTTTCTCTCTAGAGGCCCCCAAGCCTTTCACCGATGGCGCTGGCCGTCCGTTACCACCTGGTCGGTGCCCTTGGGGCTGAGTGCCTCGGCGTCATGAGGTGCCACACGCCCCGGTCCAGGCCGGCCGCATGCACACGGACCAGCACCTCGCCGCCGGCGATCTCGGGCTTGCCGTCCTCGCGGTGACCCCGGAGGTAGCTGGCCGCCGTCGGCGGGTGATCCCGGTGCCTGCCCACAGCCTATGGTCGCAATCTGAAACTAGCAATATTTTTCAAGAAACGGTTGTACACTTATCAGCATGGCGGAGTGGGGCTTCCTGACCAATCACGCCCGGGTCCTGCTGCACATCGCCCGCGACCCGGGCGCGAGACTGCGCGACATCGCGGCCAGCCTGGGCATCACCGAGCGCCGCGCCCACGGCATCATCGCCGACCTCGCCGAAGCCGGCTACGTGATCACGCAGAGGGACGGCCGCCGCAACCGCTACCAGATCCAGGCTCACCTGCCGGTACCCGAGCCCGGCACCCGGGAGCCGGCCGTCGGCGAGGTCGTCGCCCTTTTCGCAGCCCGGCACCGGACCGGAACCGGGCCCGCCCCGGCGGGTGACCGTGATGCCAGCGGCCGCAGCCAGTCGCCGGGCGCCTGAATGTGCGGAACAGCCTAGATAGGCCTTGCGGTGGCCACGCCATGACCCAGAGGCCGACAATGGAGGCATGCGTTACCTGAGCATCGGCACCGGCACGGAGATCTCCAGGATCGGGCTCGGCACCTGGCAGTTCGGCTCGCGGGAGTGGGGATACGGCGAGTCGTACGCCGGGCAGCAGGCGCACGACATCGTGCGCCGGGCGCTGGAGCTGGGCGTCACGCTGTTCGACACCGCCGAGATCTACGGGTTCGGGCGCAGCGAGCGGATCCTCGGCGAGGCGCTCGGTGCGGACCGCAAGTCGGCCTTCCTCGCGACGAAGATCCTCCCCGTGCTGCCGGTCGCGCCGGTCGTCGAGCAGCGCGCCGTGGCCAGCGCTAACCGTCTCCGGACGAGTCGGCTCGACCTGTACCAGGTGCACCAGCCGAATCCGGTGGTCCGCGACGGCACCATCATGCGCGGCATGCGGACGCTGCAGCAGATCGGGCTGGTGGGCGAGGTCGGCGTGAGCAACTACTCGCTGGACCGCTGGCGCGCCGCCGAGCAGGCGCTGGGCAGCCGGGTGCTGAGCAACCAGGTCCGCTACAGCCTGGTCGCCCGGGCGCCCGAGCGCGACCAAATTCCCTATGCCGAATCGGCCGGCCGGGTCGTGATCGCCTACAGCCCGCTCGGACAGGGGCTGCTCTCGGGCCGGTATCACCGGGGCAGCCGCAGGCGAACCGGGTGCGGACCGGCAACCCGCTGTTCCTGCCCGAGAACCTGGAGCGGGCCGCCGACCTGATCGCCACGCTGCGCGAGGTGGCCGACGCGCACGACGCCACACCGGCGCAGGTCGCCCTGGCCTGGGTCATCCGCAGCCCGGCCGTGGTCGCGATACCGGGAGCCTCGAGCGTCGAGCAGCTCGAGAGTAACGTCGCGGCGGCGAGCATCGAGCTCACCGACGACCAGGTCCAGGCGCTGAGCGCGGCCGCGGACCGGTTCCGCCCGATCACCGGGGTCGCTGCTGTTCCGCGCCTGGCCCGCGTCCGCTTCGGATTGGGGAGGTAACCGCTACAGCCGTTCGGCCAGCCAGGCGTGCACCTCGCCGATCCGGTGCCGTCGTGGACGAGGACCGGGCGGCCGTGCGGGTCTCCGGCTTCCTCGATGGCCAGGGTGCGGCCGTCCGGCGTCTGGGCGGTCCGCTGGATGGTCTCTCCCACGGGTCAGTAGCCTTCGGTCGCGAGGATGACGTCAGAGGCCTTGATCACGGCGGTGACCTGGCTTCCCTCGGTCAGCCCGAGCTGCTTGACGGCTTCCACGGTGATCGAGGCCACCAGGCGGACGCCGTTCGCGTCCAGTTCGACGTTGGCGATGGCCTCTCCGGTGTTGATGCTGGTGACACGGGCCGGGATCTGGTTCCGCGCGCTCAGAGGCATGTCCGGGACTCCCTCGGATCTGGTCGGTTGTGCTGCGACCTTTACCGTAGCCCACCGGGTCACGAGCTCGGCGACCTGATCCTCGAGCGACGCGGCCGCTTCGAGGCGGTTGTCGATAGTGACGTGCGGGGCGGCCGGCTCGACGCCGAGGCGGATCCGGTCGGTGAACTCCCCGAACTCCGCGAGCTTGGCTTGGTCACGCGCCAACCCGCGGGCGGTCAGCCGGCTGCGCACGGAGGGCGGGTCGGACCTGACCCAGACCAGGTGGACGGGCTCGCCCCCAAGTTCGGCGACCCAGGACCACCAGCGTTCGGCGTCGTGGATCTGCCCGGTGAAGGGGCCGGACAGCAGGACCGGGCAGCCGTGCGCGCGGATCTCCCGGGCGGTGGCGGTCATCCCCGCGTACTCGTGGACCTTGACGTGCTCGTCGTACCAGGGACCTTCACGCTCGCCCTGGGGGCGACCGGCAGTCTTGAGCACTGCCGCGACGAACGAGGCGTACATCGTGTCCTTGTCGAGCAGCGCCGGGGTCGGCACGAGTTCGGCGAGCAGGAGCCGGGCGACGGTGCTCTTCCCGGCCCCGGGCGGGCCTGCCACCACCCAGGCCGGTACGGGAGCGCTCACAACCAGCGAGCCTATGGGTTCGGCTGGCCCGGGTCAGACGGTGATGCGGCGGATGGTGGCGTAGCCGCCGGCCAGCATCGCCACCGCGAGCGCGGCGAGCAGGCCGGTGAGTCCGCCGATGGTCAGCGTGGTGAAGAAGTGGCCGGCGCCGTGCCAGCCGTGCGCCCAGCCGATGATCGCCACTACGGCGAGCAGCGCGAGCGCCTGGGCGGCGATGAAGGCGAGCAGGCCGGGCAGGTTCCAGCGGCGGTAGATGATTGCGAGCCACATGCCCCAGGCGAACGGTGAACTCCGCGACGGCGATGGCCGGGCCGCTGACACTGGTCGCGGCGCCGCGCAGGTCGTCGGCGGCCGTGTTGAGCACGACCCGGCCGCAGTCGAGCACCACCACCCGCTCGAACAGGCCGGCGGCCTCGTCGATCAGGTGGGTGGACAGCAGCACCGTGCGAGGATGTTCGGCGTAGTCGGCGAGCAGCCGGTCGTAGAACAGCTGCCGGGACACCGGGTCCAGGCCCGCGTACGGCTCGTCGAACAGCGTCACCTCGGCCCGGGCGGCCAGGCCGATCACGATGCCCACCGCCGAGCGCATCCCGCGGGACAGGTGCCCGACCTTCCGGTCCAGCGGCAGGCCGAATTCGTCCAGCAGCACGCCGGCCAGCTCATGGCTCCAGTTCGGGTAGAACCAGGACGCCGCCCGCACCACCTGCCGGATCCTGAAGTCCGGGTAGGCCTGGCCCTCGCGGACGAAGATCATCTGGCGCAGCACCGCCGCGTTCTCGGCCGGGCTAGCGCCGAGCACGGTCACCGTCCCGGCCGAGGCAAACTCATGGCCGGCCACGATCCGCAGGAACGTGGTCTTGCCCGCGCCGTTGCGGCCGAGCAGCCCGGTGATCGACCCTGGTTCGAGGTCGACGGTGACCTGGTCCAGGGCGAGCTGCCCGCGGTAGCGGCGGGTCAGCCCGGCCACCGAGATTGCTGGCGTCATAGTCTGGCACTCCCTTCGCGGATCAGCGCGACCAGCTCCTCGGCGCCGATCCCGAGCCGGCTGGCCTCGGCGACCAGCGGCTCCACGTAGCGTTCGGCGAACTGCTTGCGGCGCTCGGCCAGCAGCCGGCCGCGCGCCCCGGCCGCCACGAACATCCCGATGCCCCGCCGCTTTTCCACCAGCCCGTCGTCGGTCAGCATGGCGATCCCCTTTGCCGCCGTGGCCGGGTTGATCCGGTAGTAGGCCGCCAGCTCGTTGGTCGAGGGCACCTGCCCGCCCTCGGCCAGGCCCCCGTCCGCGATCTCGTCGGCCAGCCGCCCGGCGATCTGGACGAACAGCGGGGCACCCTCATCGAGGCCGGCCATCTCCCGCAACAACCCGGCCCCTTCCCTTAGTTCCCTAGTTAGTTACTTGAGTAATGTACTAAGGTCCCTCTGCGGCTGTCAACGGGCCGTCGCTGCCAGCGGCAGGTCGATGGTCACGGTATCCACGCCGCGGACCTGCCTGATTGACGTGAGCTCGGCCACCGACAGCGCCGCGCGGACCTCGAACGGCTGGTATCCCCACGAGCTCAACGCCGGAAAGCCCTATTTGGCCGAACGAGCGATGGTCCCCGTGCCCAATGGTGCGAGGCACTGGCCACCGCCACCGCCGCCGCGGCCAGGGCGGCCGCCAGGGCCAGGGCTAGCACGGGCCGATCGGCGGCCAGGCCGGCCAGGGCGGCCCCGGCCGCCGCGCCGCCGTTCATGATCGAGTTGATCCAGGCCTGGGTTTCTGTGCCGCCGCCCCGCGGCGCCGCGGCGGCAGCCGCGCCGAACAGCGTGGCCAGGGTGGGGCCCAGGCACAGCCCGGCCAGCGGCGCGGCGACGGCCAGCAACGGCGGGTAGAGCCCGGCGGCGGCCAGGACGGCCAGCCCGAGGGTGTAGCCGAGCAGCAGCCGTGGCAGGCGCCGGTCGGACAGGCTCGCAGCCGAGCTGCGGGCGCCGAGCAGGAGGCTGCCGAGGATGCTGCCGAGGGAGACTTCCGCCAGCAGCGGGCCCGACGCCCACAGCGCGTGGTGATGGCGGACGTAGGCGGTGAGCGCCACCTCGGTCGCGCTCAGGGCAGCGTTGGTTAGCGCGGCGGTCACCAGGAGTTTGCGCAGCGCGGAAGAGCGCAGCGGGCCGAACATCCCGCCGTGGGCCGGCGGGTGCTCCGGGCGACGGGAGTACCTGGCGATGGCGACCGTCGCCGCGGCGGTCAGCGCCAGCAGCACGACCACGGCCGCGGCCGGGGCGATGCCGGTCGCCAGCCCGCTGGCCAGGACCGGGCCGGTGATGTAGGCCAGGTCGAACACGGCGGCGTCCAGCGCGAAGGCGACCTGCTTCAGCTGAGCGCCCGCGTGGGTGGACCAGAGGTTACGCAGGCCCGGGCTAAGCGGCGGGTTGAACAGGCCGGCCACCGCCGCGGTGCCGATCAGCAGCCCGGCAGGCGCGCGGGCCAGCGAGCCCGCCAGCGCGAGCAAGGCGAGGGCGTAGCAGGCGCCGCAGAACGCGGCCACAGGGACCAGGCCGCGGCGGTCCGCCAGCCTCCCCCGCAGCGGGGCGGTGGCGGCCTGCCCGAGCGTATACCCGGCCACCACCAGGCCCGCCACGGTCATGGACGCGTGCTGCGCGGCGACCAGCAGCAGGGTTATGGTGACCATGCCCTGCGGGAGCCGGGCGCAGACGTCCGCCAGCGCGAGCCTGCGGAGCACGGGTTCGGCGAACAGCCCCCGGTAGGAGGCGGCGGCGCGGGCCTCGCGGCCCGGGCTCAGGGCCCTCACACCGCCCGGATGTTCGGGTTCGGCTCGGTGGCCGCGGCGAGGAGGGCGGCCCGTTCGGACACCTGCTTGAGGAACGCGGCGGCCGGGCCGAACACCTCTTCCATGGTGTGCCCGGCCAGGTGGGCCTGGTACGCCTGGTAGCGCGCCATCTCCCAGGCCTGCCCGCGGGGCGGAAGCAGGGCGAGGGCAGGCGCGGGCATTGACCGCCACGACCAGGCCATGATGCAGCCGTCGCCCGGCTTGACGAAGTCAGCCTGGTCGACGTGGTAGCCCATCTGGTTCCTGACGAAGCGCAAGCCACCGAAGGTGCCCTCGGTGAGCCGGCGTTCGGCGGGAGAGCGAGCCGCCATGACGGCCTCGTAGGCCTCGACGTGGTAGCGCATCAGCGTGGCGTCGACGATGGTAACCCACCACACCGCCTCGCTGATGACGGCGAAGGCCTGCGACCGGTCCCGCTCCCCCGCTCCGCTTAGCCACTCGAGAACGTCGCACATCGCGGCCACGGTCCAGTCGAGCGCCGTCACCTCTACCCCCAGGCCGCCCGCGCGCTCGCGGTTCCAGGCCACCCGGCAGGAGGTGGAGCAGAACCGGGCATGCTCACGGCGCGGCGCGAAGACAGCGCCGCACTGCTCGCAGGTCCGGGTATCGCTCATTCAGAACATGGTACGCACGGATCCGGCCGGAGTGTGACCAGGTCATATGCGTTTTGCGGGCAAAACCCCCCAGATCGGGTACGCGATGCCGGGTGATCGCCGACGGGCATGGTCGCTTCGAGCCGCTTCAACGGTGTGCTGCTGACCGCGGTCGATCGGCGGGAGTGGTTCGGCCGGGGCGGCGGATGCCGGGCGCTGGGATGGCGGGGCGCCCGCGGCTGGCCACGACGGTAGCTGGCCGCCATGCCGCTTCTGACGCCGCACGTCGACCATCATGCCCAGCGTTACGATCGGGGCCACGAGCAGGGTGACGGCCGCGAGAATGAAGGCCAGGAACGCCAGCCCGTTATCGGGGCTCGTCAGCAGGATGGCCGCAATCACGCCGGCCGCGGCGATGGTCACCCCGACGCCTACCCGGACATCCTTGCTCGTCGGCGGCCTGGCCGGAGCGTCCATCCGGCCGACGGGGAGATCCGCGACGAGCGCGGCGAGCTCGGCGCGGGAGGGCGCGGCAGCCGCCTGGCCCATGCGTTCGTCGAATTCGTCCTCGGTGAGCCCGGCCTTGCACCAGCGCGGCCTTGAGAGTGCTGGTCACCTGGTAGCGATAGACGGGCAGGAGCTCGTCACTGCCTGTCTCTACGGCCGGCTCGCTTCCGGGCTCGATCATGGCGTGGGGTGCCGGTACCGATCGACACCGGGTGCTGACCGCGGCGGCGACTGGGCACCGGAGCGCTTACCGAGACGGGAGGCAACCGCCACGGACACGCCGATGATCCAGAAAACGGCGTATGTGACCGCGGCGTAGGTGACCACCTTCGCGACGGTGAGCGGAGCGGGCCCACCAGGGAGGGCGGCGAGGGTGATGAGGCCCGGCAGGATCAACGCGTAGACCGCGACCCAGGCGGTCTTCGTGGCCCGCCACGGGTCGCGCGGGGACCTGGCTCTGGTGAGTTCGGTGGGGATGTCGGCGGTCACCTCGGCCAGTTCCCCATGCGTGCGCGACGCGTACACCTGATCAACCCGCCCGTTGAGTTCATCCGCGGTCAGCCGACCCTGGACGAACGCCTCCTTCAGGGTGCCGATCACCTGCTCGCGGTCGGCGTGGGACGCGCGGAGGTGGCCCTTGCCTCGGCCTGCTGCGGCCGCTGCGTTTTCGCCAGGCCCTGCCATCACGACGCCTCCCCACCAAGATGAAGGGAGCGTAACGCCCGTTACGGTCTCCTGGCTATCCCGCCGCTAGACCGGGTATTCAGCCGGGGCGATGGTGTAGGTGCGGCCTGCCGGAGTCCGCCAGACCAGGACGCCGGGTTCGGGTTGGGCCAGGTGCCATCCCTCGGTCTGCTTACAGCGATGGTGGTGCCGGCAGAGCGGAATATCACTGCATCTGTAGATGTAGCCGTTGATCTGGGAAGACGGTGGATGCATGTTGGCTCAGTCCCCAGGTTTCCTGCGAGTCAGAGTGCGGCAGCAGCGCAGGGATAGGTCGAAGGCCTGCAGCAGCCGCACGCTCACTTTGTTTCGCCCCGGACCGCTCCGCGGCGATCTCGCCCGCTTCACGTTCCTGCTCGGCGGCAACGACGGCGAGCAGTTCTTCTCGCCCGGCCACTAGCAAACAGCCCGGCACCGGGAACCGAGACGGTGGGCCTGCTGGCCGCATACTGCCGGTAGGAGGTAGTCCGGGACCGGGGAGGTCGGGTGAGTGGCGGTCTGTCCGCGGCTGAGGAAGTCATTGACCGCCAGGCGAGGATCGAGCAGTTCCGGGGCCGCGAGATCGATTTCGCCACCGGCCGGATCGTCCTGCACGCCTGGCGCTGTGACGGAGGTGCGGTGTGCGGCCGCCACGACGAGCACCTGACACCTATCGGCCAGCCGTGGGATGCCAGCTACCTGCCGCACCTTCGCCGCTGCCGCAGTTGCCTGGCGGCCGGACGGCCCGGAGGGCTCCCGCCTGGAGGGTCTGGCCAGGACAGTCCCGGCTGGCTCGCCCCAGGAGTGGCCGCGTCTGGCGTGGATGTCCGGGCTGCTTCTGGCACGGATGAGGAGATGGCCGGCGCGACCGGGCTGCGCCGCGCCCTGACCGAGCATGATCTGCGGCGCTGGATGTTCACCGACCTGGTCATCGTCGACGAGAGCATCCGCGGCGGCTTCAGTCATCCGCTGACCATCAGCCCTCGCCTGCTGGCTGGGCGTCCGGCCAGCGCGTTGGCCACGTTCGTGCATGAGCAGCTGCACTGGCTGGAAGGCCCCGGCCTCGACGAGGCGACAGCCGAGGCCAGCAGGCGCTGGCCGGATCCCCCGCCGCCTCCCGCGGGAGCCTACGATGCCCGTTCCACCTGGCTGCACATGAGCGTATGCGCGCTGGAGTTCCAGAGCATGGGCGAGATCATCGGCCCGGCCCTGGCGGCCACCGAGCTGAGGAACCTCGGGCGCTACTCCTGGATCTATGGCCAGATCCTTGAGGACCCCAGCTGGTTCGCCCGCTTCCTGCATCGGCACGGCCTTCATGTGCCCCAGCAGCCGCCAGTTCCCCGCCGTTACTGCGGTGCAGACTGGTGGACCAGCAGTTAGTCTCGGCTCTTTCGCATAACGAGGTTTCCGCGATGGCGGCAGAGCTGTGGGCCAGGAGGCGGAATTCCCCTGCCTCTGGGCCGGGTGGCCCCGCGGTCCTCATCCCCCCGGGCCAGGGGCCCGGGCCGTGTCCGCAGGGTCTCGCCGGGGCGTGGCTCACAAGAGTTGGTGCGTGGCGGTTCTTGTGGTAGGCGTCGGTTTATGCCTGACTCGTCCTGGCCAGCCGGAGCTCCACCTGTGGCACGTGTGGACGTGGTGCGGGAGGAGCGCTTCGGCATCGTCCTGGCCGACCCTTACCGGTGGATGGAGGATGCCGACGGCGAGGAAATGCGCGAATGGCTGTCCGGGCAGGGGGCCTACGCCGCCTCGGTGCTGGCCGGGCTGCCCGGCCGGGACGGCCTGCGGGCCCGGGTCACCGAGCTCACCGCCGGGGCCCCCCGGAGGCCGTCGTTCAAGCTGGCCGGAGACCGGATGTTCTTCCTGCAGGGAGCCGACGGCGGCTCGCCGGCGCTGATGGCCGATGACGGCCGGGCCAGGCGGGTCCTGCTCGACCCGGCCGTGCTGCCAGGCCCGGAGCACAGCAGCCTGGATTGGTTCGTGCCCTCGCCCGGCGGGCACCTAGTCGCCTGCGGCATCTCCCAGGGCGGCTCGGAGCAGAGCACGCTGCGGGTCGTAGACGCCGGCAGCGGCGGGTTGCGCGAGGACGCCGTACCGGGAACATTCCACGGCGCGGTCAGCTGGCTGCCGGACGGCGACGCCCTGCTCTGCCACCGTTACCTCACCCCGCCGCCCGGGACGCCGCCGCAGCAGCGGCGGCACGACAGCCGGGCCTGCCTGCACCGGCTGGGCACCCCGGCCGCCAGCGATCTGGTGGTGCTGGCCCGCGGCCTGAGCTCCCGGGTGGCGATGACCCCGGTCGACCGTCCGTTCGTGCTCACCCCGCCGGGGTCGGAGTGGATGATCGCGATCATCTCGCACAGCGCGGTAGGCCAACCGATCGGCGAGGAAATGTCGGACAGCACGCTGTACGTCGCGCCGCGCGCCGGGCTCGCCGATCCGCCGGCCTGCCCGTGGCAGCAGGTGGCCGGGCCGGACGGCGGAGTGACCGCCTTTGCCTTGCACGGCGATGACCTGTACCTAGTCACCCACCGCGACGCGCCCCGTGCCCAGGTCGTGAAGGTGCCGCTCGCCGCGCCCGACCTCGCGGGCGCGGCCGTCGTGCTGCCGGAAGGTGAGCGGGCCATCGTCGCGATCCGGGTCATGGGCGATCAGCTCCTGGTGCACGAGCGCGACGCCGGCCTCAGCCGGGTCCGCCAGGTGCCGCTGGCCGGCGGAACCCCACGGGACGTGCCGCTCCCGGCCGACGGTGCCATCGAGCAGTGGACCACTCACCCAGACCGGCCCGAGGCGTTCATCGTGCTGAACTCCTGGACCCAGCCCTCGCAGGTCTACCGGTACGACGGCCCGGCCGGCGCGGTCACCGACACCGGATGGCTGCCGCCGGCCACGGCCGACTTCAGCGACATCGTCGTCTCCGACCTGCGGGCACCGGCCCGCGACGGCACGCTCATCCCGCTGCGGGTCATCCACCGCAAGGGGCTCGCCCTCGACGGCGCCAACCCGGCGATCCTGAGCGGCTACGGCTCCTACGGAGCCGTACCGGCCCGGCTGTTCGAGCCGGAGATGCTCGCCTGGTACGAGCGCGGCGGTGTCTATGCCCGGGCCGGCCTGCGCGGCGGCGGCGAGTACGGCCGCGGATGGCACGAGGCCGGGCTGGGGCCGCGCAAGGAGAACACCATCACCGACTTCATCGACTGCGCCGAGTACCTGATCACCCGGGGCTACACCAGCCCGAAGCGGCTGGCCGGACAGGGCGCCAGCGCCGGGGGCATCCCCGCCGGCGGTGCCCTGGTCCGGCGCCCTGACCTGTGGGCCGCGATGATCATGCAGGTCCCGGAGACCAACTCGACCCGGTTCGAGTTCAGCGAGAACGGCCCCGTCAACGTGCCCGAAATGGGCAGCGTCAGCACCGAGCCCGGCCTGCGCGACCTGCTGATCACCGACTCCTACTTGCGAGTGGACGACGGCGCCTGCTACCCGGCTGTGCTGATCACCGCGGGCCTGAACGACCCGCGCGTGCCGGTCTGGCAGCCAGCCAAGATGACCGCCCGGCTGCAGGCAGCCACCGCGTCCGGCCGGCCGGTCCTGCTGCGCATCGAGCCGCACGCCGGCCACGGCCACGGCTCCACCCAGACCCAGCGCAACGAGCTGACCGCCGACAACCTGGCCTTCCTGATGCACGAACTCACGCCACACCCGCAACCAGCGTTACAACATGACCGCGCCGTCGTCAGCCCGGACCTCACGAACATGCCACCCCATGCAAAACAGCTACAGACAGCAACACCCGGACGGGAATACGCAGCACCTGAATCCGCCAGCCTGTCGGTAAGCTTGTGCGCCCAGGTCCGCTGGCTAGTCGGTAGCCGCTTGTAATACAATCCTCAAGTGGGTGATGAGCGGTTCGATCTGGACCTGCTGGATGAGGAAGACCCGTTTGAGATCGACACCCAGGCCGCGCACCTGTTCAAGCATCCGCACTTCGGAATCGATGACATTGATGACGTGTGGGCCAGCGACCCGCTGTTTTACCCGGCCAAGCCGCCAGCGCACTGGCTCATGTGCGCCGAGGTCGGAGGCCGGGTGCTGGTGATCCCGCTGCTCCCGCGCGCAGCGGTGACCCGCACAGATGCCGTCCGATCGGCTGCTATGAGGCGGCGGACAGGCTTGCCGCCCAGTACCGGAGAGACCGATGACGAACACGCCTATGACACCTGAGCAGGAATTCGATTTCTACGCGCAGCCGGAAAACCAGGAGCCGCAGGGACCGGCCCGCCGACGCCACGCCTCCCGGCTGGGCACACCGGTGCCCGTGCGGTTCCCCCCGGAACTGCTGGAGCAGGCCCGCCGCGCGGCCGATGCCGACGACCGGTCGCTATCGGCGTGGATCCGCCGGGCAGTCGAGCACGAACTGCGCCGGACCGCCTGACCCAGCACCCCCACACGCAGCGTTCAGCCAGATCAACGCCCGGAACGGCGGCCGACGAATAAAACGAGACCCGTACCAGAGGCGGACGGTTGACGTGTGTCGTTATCGTTCGCACGGTGGGGCTAGGTCGCATTCACATGTGATGCCGCCGTTGTCCCAGGCCAGGCTGTGGTCCAGGTCGCAGCGGGCGGCGGGCCGCCCGCACCCCGGCGCGGTGCAGCGGGTGTTGCGGACCTTGATCAGGTGGGCCAGGGCCCGGCTGGGCCGGTACCCGCTCTCGGCCCGGGTGTGGTCGCAGTGGCCGCGGGCCACCGGGGTCATCTGGATCCGCAGCCTGGCCAGGTAGTCCCGCGCCCCGGTTGGCAGGTCCGGACCGGGAGGGCTGCCGCCGGTGGCGGTTCCGGGTGGCGGGTTCGGGCCGGGAGGGCTGCCGGTGTCGGCGGGACCGGAGTTGCCGGGCGGTGGGTCCGGGCCGACGGGACCGGGAGCGGGTGGCGGTGGGTCCGGGCCGGCCGGGCGGGGTGCGGGCGGCGGGGGGTGCGGGCCGACGGGACCGGGAGCGGGTGGCGGTGGGTCCGGGCCGGCGGGGCGGGGTGCGGGCGGCGGGGGGTGCCGGCCGCGGGCACAGCCGTGCGCGGCCGCGGTGCCGTCGGGATGCAGCGCGGTCACGCACCACCTCGTGTCCGGGTGCCGCGCGGCGGCGGCCACCAGGTCGCGGGCGTCGTCGGCGTCCAGCGGCCCGTACCCGGCGACTTCCCCCGGCGTGGCGGACAGGCCGAGCACGGTGTCCAGGGGCACGGTCATGTTGATCAGTGCCGCCACACTCGGGCCCTGGTCCTGCCCGGCCCGGCGGGCGGGGCCGATAGGGCCAGTCCCGCCTCTGTCGCCCTGCGGGCCGGAGGCTGGGCCGCCATTCCCGCCCGGGCCGCGGCCACCGTCTCCGCCTGGCGGACCGGCGGGTCCGTCGTTCCCGCCTGGCGGGTCTTCGCCGCCCGGTTCGGTTGCACGGCCGGCCTGACCGGTGTCCGGGGCACCGGGGGCCAGGCGGCTGTCTCGTTCTTGGAGCAGGTCCAGGTACGCCTGGATCCGCAGCTCGCGCAGCGAGCCGGGCATCCCGGCCGCGCGCAGGTCATGGGCCCGCTGGTCGAGGTGCTGCCAGGCCGCCAGCACCTCAGCGGGCGGCAGTTCCCGGGCGATCATCCCCGCGTTCCCGGAATCCTCACGGAACCGGCGCACCTGCGCCTCGCGCGTGGCCGCCGCCTGCTTGCGCTTGCGGGCGGCGTCCGCATCCAGCTTCAGGACCAGCCGGCGCGCCGCGTACCGCAGCTCCCCGAACGTCGTGGACTGGGCCTTCTCGGCCAGGACCTCGTCGGCCGCCGCGGCCAGCTCGCCGCTCAGGATCCGGGTCTCGTCCTCGATGATCCGCAGGTGGACCGGGTGGATCTGCCCGGCGGCCAGCGCGGCGAAGCTGCGCGGCAGCCGGTCCTCGACCGCGACCGCGTACATCATCTGCCCGGCGGCGGACTGGACGCTCAGCCGCAGCTCGGCGGCCACCTCGTCGGGGGCGAAGTCGCTGAACCCGTACTGGCCGCTGTCCCCGGGCCCGGTGGCCGGGCGGCGGCGGGCCAGCTCGGCCAGGGCGGCCATGAGCGTCCAGGCGGTCCGGGATTCCATCCGCCGGGCGGCCGAGATGATCCCGATCAGCTGGTCATCGGCCAGCCCGGCCAGGCCGGAGCCGCCCTCGCCCACGACCGCGTCCAGCACGGTGGCCAGCAGCGCGCCCGGCGCCATCGTGTCGGACCGGCCGTGCTGGGCGAACCCTTCGAGGGTCAGCTCCTCGGCCGGCAGGCACACGAACAGGCCCTGCCCGGAAGGCTGGCCGTCGCTGACGGGTGCGCGCTCGCCGGCCCGGCGCCGTTGGGGGCTGTCCGGGTCCGGGTCGTCTGGCGTGCGTTCGGGGAACGGTTCCCGGGGCATGAACCACCGCCCGTCCGGGATAGGGGCCTGACATTTGTTCTACTTAGAGTTTATCGTGTCTCGGCTAGTGCTACAAGAGGGAGTCGAACGTGTTTTCAAGATCTTTTACGTGGCTGGGGGCGGGCCGGAGTCGCGCTGGTACGTGGCTGGGTGGGGGCCGGAGTCGGGCTGGTACGGGGGCAGCGGTCGGGCTCGGTGGCGGGACGCGTCAGGAGGCGCTGTCGGTGACGAACTGTTCGCCTGGTTCGGGGAGGGACTGCCTCGGCGCCGAGCGCACCGACCAGTCGCTCGCGGCCCAGAGGGCTACGGCGAGGCCCACGACGACCATCGCGTACCAGCCCCACGTGTTACGCCAGGAGTCCTGCGTGACGAAGGTCAGCGTCGTCGCCACCGATCCGGCGATGAGCATGCGGACCCAGCTTCTCGACGCGGCGATCAGGGCCAGGGCCAGCGGGGGCCACAGGTAGTAGGCGACCATCACCGACTCGAACACGCAGCGCAGGGCCAGCGCCACCCCGCACCACCACACGATTTCCCTGAGTTCGTCCCGGGTCCATAGGGCTTCCTGCGGCGTTCGGTCCCGCCGTCTGGCCCGCCAGCGCCGGGCGAGCACCACGGCGCACCCGCAGGCCACCACGATGGCCAGCGTCCGGGCGGGCCCGGCGGCGACCGAGTTGCGGCTCAGGTGCGGGGCGAGGAACAGCCACGGGGTCGGGTGGTCGACCAGCGGGAAGTTGGGCTGCTTGGTGACGGCGGTATAGGTGGCGTGCCAGTTCGCCGCGGCCGCCGCGGCCAGCAGGACCGCCGCCGGAGCAGCCGACCTGGCCAGGAAGCCCGGCAGGCGGCGCGGCTCGATGACGGCGAGCAGGATCGGGATCGCGAGCAGGACGAGCGGCTGGATGGCCACCGCGGCCCCGATGAGCCACCCGGCCCGCCCGGTTCTCGACTCGGACAGGGCCAGGATGGCGAGGAGCAGCAGCCCGGTCGCCACGGCGTCTTCCGGGTGGCCCCAGCGGATCGTGACGTTCCACAGCGCGATGGCGCTCGCCGCGGCGAGGAGGGCGCGCTTGGGGCGGGACAGGCCGAGGCGTTCGGCGATCTCGTCGGCGACGAACAGCACCATGGCCGAGATGACGGTCTCGTAGCACCCGGCCACCAGCCACACGCCGTGGTTGGCGCCCAGCGGTGGGCCCGGGATCGTGATCCGCAGGCCCACGGCGTCGATGAGCGCGACGACGGGGACCAGGATGATCGCGGCGCCGGGGAACGAGACCAGGTTGGTGGGTGGGGTGTACAGGCCACCCAGGTCCCCGTGCAGGAGCCGCTGCGCCGCGGTCAGCGTCGCCCACAGGTCATCGGGAGTCGCCCAGGCCTTCGTTCCGTAGTAGCGGGGCCCCCAGATCGTGCCTGCCATGCCCAGGAGGATGAGGCCGATCGTGCCGAGGATCGGGAACAGCCTCCTGGTCAGCCAGGGCACCTGGATCACGCGTCACGCAGCCGGAGCAGCAGGCCGCCGATCAGCATCGCACCCGCCGCCCACGCGGCCAGCACGCCGAGGCCCGCCCACGGACTGATGGGCAGGCTGCGCAGGTCGGTGGTGGCCTGGATGGCGAGGCCGGCGGTCATCGGGCCGATCTGCTCGAGGTGTCGGTGCCACTGTGCATTGCCCACCACGTTAGCGACGATCGGGAAAAGGTAAAGCAGCGCCAGGACGATCCCGACCGCCACCGCGGAGTCCCGCACGATGGTCGCGGTCCCGAGGCTGAGGAGCGCGATCAGGGCCAGGTAGAGAATCGAACCGACGGCGGCGCGGAGCACCGAAGGGGTGGGCGAAAGCAGCGCGAAGCCGTGGGCGGGAGTAAAGCCGTGGCCGGGCAGGATGAGCCGCCCGGCCAGCAGCGATCCGGCCACGGCGAGGACACCGGCGGCCAGCACGAGGGAACTGAGGACCGCCGCCTTGGCGGCGAGCACGATCGTGCGGCGCGGCATCGCCGCGAGGGTAACCCGGATCATCCCGGTGCTGTACTCGTTGCTGATCACGAGCACGGCCAGGACGGCGACCACCGCCTGGCCGAGCTGAACGCCGGTCAGGCTGAGCTTGGTCGTGTCGACCGCGCAGACGGCGCCGGAAGGGCAGCTGTTCGCCTGGACCGCGAGGGCGCTGACCGCGGTGGTGAGCGTGACCACCGCGGCCAGCAGCCAGGCCGGCCCGGAGACCGTGCGCAGCTTGGTCCATTCCGCGTGCAGCGCAGCGGACATCCTCACGCGTCCCTCCGCCGCAGCAGCGCGATGGCGGCTGTCAGGGCGAGCGCGGCCCAGCCGACGAGGACGAGCAGACCGGCCCACGGGGGCAGCGGGTAATAGCCGCCCGCGGGTGAATAGATGGCCTCCACCTGCGGGTAGGCGGTCACGGCCTGCTGGACGGCGAACGCGGCCGCGGGCGTGAGGCGCACGATCCAGTCGGCCACGCTGTCCGGCAGGGCCG
Organism: uncultured Actinomycetes bacterium; assembly: GCA_963789225.1. GTDB lineage: Bacteria > Actinomycetota > Actinomycetes > Streptosporangiales > Streptosporangiaceae > Palsa-504. The sequence goes on along the minus strand of CAWBKD010000021.1, from coordinate 120,926 downwards.
CGATGATGGCCAGGAAGTAGGGCAGCACGACGATCGCGATGACCAGGGTGACGGCGGCGGCGCTGCGCCGGACCATCGCGCCCACCGCGAGGGCCAGGACGGCGACGACGGCGATCAGCGCCGCGGTGCCGACGATGACGCGGAGTTCGGTCGCCCAGGACACCGGGAAGATGAACTGCCTGCTGCGGGCGATCGCCTCGCCCACGAAGACCGCCGCGGCCGCGGCGACCAGCCCGGTCACGAAGCTGGCCGAGCCGATCACGACGGCCTTGGCTCCCAGGACGCGGCCCCGGCGCGGGCTGGCGGCCAGCGTGGTGCGGATCAGGCCGCGCCGGTACTCGGCCGTGATGAACAGCGTCGCGACGACGATCAGCGCGATCAGCCCGGCGAACGTCCCGATGAGCAGGTTCGCGATCGTGATGACGGGGCCGCCCGGGCCGCTGGGGCCGGACACGACCGGCGCGATGTCGCCGGACCCGGTCACGGTGAACCGGCCTTGGAACTGACGGTAGCTGCCGATGCCCGGCGAGTAATTGCCGCTGCCGACGTAGCTTCCGGTCCAGGCGCTCGCTGGCCATGAACCCGAAAGGCCTACCTGGTCGAAGACCCCGGTAGCCGTGCTGGGCTCTTCAGATCCGTTGGACCCCCCGCCGAAGTTCTCGGTGAGCGTCTGGTAGATCGGGGACGTGGCGAACAGCCCGGCTTGGACCGTCCCGGGCAGCCCGGCCAGCCGCACGCTGCCGACCTGCGTCCAGTGCGTGGCGTCGGCCGAGTCGTAGCCCGTGATGGTGTCGCCTGAGCGCGTCAGCCGCAGCCAGCGCGGGTTGGCCGCCGAGACGGCACCGGGCAGGCCCGGCGTGTCCTGCGTGTAGTCGGACTGCAGGCGCACTCCGTGGTCCCCGGTGACCATGATGGCCGCGTAGGCCGATCCCTGCGTGGTGCCGTCCTTGATGATGAGGCCGGCCTTGGCCCACGGCTGGAGCCCGGGGCGGAATTGCTCCTGCTGGTTCGGGTTGCCCGGGTTGTTGTTCATGATCGGGAGCTGGCCGGTCAGCGAGGCGACCCGGACGGTGATGCTGCCGTTCCCGGCTAGCGGCTGGCGGACGAAGTAGAAGTTGTCGGTCACCGGCTCGCCGCCGGGCCCTTCGGTGAAGGTAGGCGCGCAGGACCGGCCGCTGCGGGCGGGGCCGTTCCCCGAACTGCACGAGCTGCTCCCGCCGACGCCGGCGAACCACCCGAGCCCCATGGTCACCAGGGCCGCAATGACCACGCCGATGATCCAGCCCCGGACGGTGCGGAGTTTGGTCCATTCGGCGCGGACCAGCTGGGCGAACCCGCCGCGCCCGGGGGGCGCGTCCGAGCGGTACGGCGTGATGGTCGGGGCGCTCATCGCGCGGCCTCCTCGGGGGCGGCGGCGCGGAACTCGACCGCGTCGCGGGTCAGTTCCATGTAGGCCTCCTCGAGCGTGGCGCGGTGGGCCGACACCTCGGAGAACGGGATCGCTTTCGCGGTGAGAAGGGTAACGATCTTCTCCGCGGCCAGCCCGGAAACGGTCGCGGTGTCGGGGCCGGTGACGGCGACGGTGGCCCCCGCGTGAGCGAGCACCGTCATCGCCTCGGTCCGTGCGGTGGTGCGCAGCTGCACCCGGTCCCCCGAGGCGGACGCGATCAGGCTCGCCACGCTCGTGTCGGCGATGACCTGCCCGCGGCCGACCACGACCAGGTGGTCAGCGGCGTCTTGCAGTTCGCTCATCAGGTGGCTCGAGACCAGGACGGCGCGGCCCTGTTTAGCTAGGGATCTGAGGTACCCCCGCATCCACACGATCCCCTCGGGGTCCATGCCGTTGAACGGCTCGTCGAACAGCAGCGCTGGCGGGTCGCCCAGCATCGCCGCGGCGATGCCCAGCCGCTGCCGCATGCCGAGGGAGTAACCGCCGGCCTTCCGCCGGGCGGCCGATTCCAAGCCTGCCTGGCCGATCACCTCGTCGACCCGCTTGCTCCCGAGGCCCTGGGAGTGGGCCAGCCACAGCAGGTGGTTGCGGGCCGACCGACTCGGCTGCAGGGCGCCGGCGTCCAGCAGCGCCCCGACGTGGCTCAGCGGGCGGCGCAGGTCCTGGTACCGCTGGCCGCCGATCAGCGCGGTGCCCTGGTCTGGCGCATCCAGGCCGAGGATGACCCGCAGGGTGGTGGACTTGCCCGCCCCGTTCGGGCCGACGAACCCGGTGACCTGGCCGGGCTGGACGGTGAACGTCATCCCGCCCAGGGCCAGGACCGGCCCGAACCGCTTGCGCAGGCCATTGACTTCGATAGTTGCCTCCATGCCACGCCACGCTACGGAGCAGGGGCTGGTCTCGTCGTCACGCCGGGGAGCGGTCTTCGCGTGCCTCCTGCGGGGGACGGCGGGATCCCCTCCCCGGGTGACGCGCCGCGGGGCCGGATGGTCAGACAATGGCAGCGGAGGGTGATGGTTGACTGGCATCGTGGCTGACTGGCAGGGCGGCTGGACCGACCGGGGCAGGCGGGTAGCCGCGGTCTTCGGCACCCGGCACGCACCCGTCATCGCGGGGGTGGTGCTGGGGCTGGCGGCCGTGACCGAGGCGGGCGCGCGCGGCGGCCCGAGCGTGACCGGCGTGCTGACGGCGGCCGTCCTCGCCCTGTGCACCACCGTGCCGCTGGCGTTCCTCGGGCCTGCGGCGGCCGCCGTCTGCGTCTGCGTGGCCGGCGTGCTGTCGCTCACCGTGGACAGGATCATGACCGTGGCGGGCCTGGCGGCCGTGCTCATCGTGCTGTACCGGTTCGGCCGGGACGGCGGCCGGGGTCAGCTGGTGGCCCCGGTGCTCGCGGTGCCGTTCCTGATCGTGGCGCTGGCCGAAGCCCTCTCCCCCGGCTCCGAGGAAGGCGTGCTGGCCGTGCTGCTGGCGGCGCTCGCCCCGGCGGCGGCCCTGGCCGGGATCGCGCGGCAGGCCCGCGTCCAGGCCCACGCGCACAGCGCCGCCCGCCAGGTCATCGCGGACAGCCTGGTGGAGCACACGGCGCGCGGGGAGCGGGCGCGCATCGCCAGGGAACTGCACGACGTGGTGGCCCACCACATCTCGATGATCGCCGTGCAGGCCGAGACGGCCCGGCTGGCGACGCCGGGCATGCCCGACGCGGGCGCGGAGCGGCTGCTGGAGATCGGGGACCGGGCGCGGGCCGGCCTGACCGAGATGCGGCGGCTGCTCGGCGTGCTGCGCGAGGACGCGCAGGCGGCGGATCCGGTCGCGTTGAGCGATGACCGGCGGCCCCAGCCCGGCCTGTCGCAGTTGAACGAACTGCTCGACGAGGCCAGGCAGACCTCGGGCGCGGGGACCAGGCTCATCGTGTCGGGGCCGCTCGGCCGGCTCGATCCCGGGGTGGAGCTGGCCGCGTACCGCATCATCCAGGAGGGCCTGACCAACGCCAGGCGGCACGCGCCGGGCGCGGCGGTCGACGTGGAGCTGCGGTTCACCGACGCCGACCTGCGGCTGCGGATCCGGGACAACGGACCCGGGCCGCCGGTGGTGCCTTTGGGTAGTGGGGACGGTCACGGGCTGACCGGCATGCGCGAGCGTGCGGCCGCGGCGGGCGGCGAGCTGAGCATCGGCGTGGCACAGGGCGGCGGCTTCCTGATCGAGGCCACGCTGCCCGCCGTGGCGGAGTTGACCTGATGGGGCTGACCTGATGGAGCTGACCTGATGACCGGTCCGGTCCGGATCATCGTCGCGGACGATCACCACGTGGTGCGCACCGGCTTCGCCACGCTGCTGGAGACCCAGCCGGACTTCACGGTCGTCGGTACCGCCAGCGACGGTGCGGAGGCGGTGCGGATGTCCCGCGAGCTGTCCCCCGACGTCGTCCTGATGGACGTGCGGATGCCGGTGATGGACGGCATCGAGGCGACCCGGCAGCTTGCCGAGGGTCCGGGGCCCCGCGTCCTCATCCTGACGACGTTCGACCTCGACCAGTACGTCTACGACGCGCTGTGCGCCGGCGCCAGCGGATTCCTGCTCAAGGACGTCACCGCCGAGCGGCTGTTCGACGCGGTGCGGGTCATCGCGGCGGGCGAGGCCCTGCTCGCGCCCGCCGTCACCCGCCGCCTGATCAGCGAGTTCGCGCGGCTGCGCCCCAGGCCGGACGGCGCGCCCGCGGCCGCGCTGAGCACGCTGACACCGCGGGAGACGCAGGTCCTGCGGCTGGTCGCCGAGGGTCTGTCCAATCCGGAGATCGCCGCCCGCCTGGTGGTCACGGAGGAGACGGTGAAGACGCACGTCAGCCGGATGCTGAGCAAGCTCGGGTTGCGCGACCGGACGCAGGCGGTCGTTACCGCGTACGAGTCGGGCCTGGTCGTCCCCGGTACTACGGGGAACAGAACGTGACCTCGGGGAAGCGCGGCGACGGCCCGTCCAGCAGGGCTTGGGGTACACCCCGCAGGCCGCCGTCCGGGATCGGATTGGGAATCATGCCGTCCATGCCGATGCCGGCGAGGATGCGGGAGTCAGCCACCATGGCCGAGATGGCGGCTGCGCCGCCGATGGAGTGGCCGGCCATCCCGATCCTGGACGGGTCGATCAGCCCGGCGCCCGGCCAGGGCGGGTGGGCAGCGGTCAGCTCGTTGAGCACGAAGGAGACATCGGCGGCCCGGCCTGCCTGCACCTTCTCCCAGAACCCCGTGACCCGCCCGCGCACCTCACGGGCCAGGCAGGTGGTGACCCGCCCGTCGGGAAAGCTCGTGGCGAAGCTCTCGTACGTGTGGTCAATTCCGGCCACGATGTAGCGGTGGCTGGCCAGGTCCTCGGCCAGCCCGGTGAGGATGCTGCGGGGGTTGGTAAAGCCGGGTGAGAGCACGACAAGCGGGAGGGCACGCTCACCCCCGGCCGGGGTGGCGCCGCTGACCGCGTTGGTCCGCGTCGTGCTCAGCACGTCCGGCGGGACGCCTCTTATATCCCTGCTCGTGAGCTGGAGTTCCGACTCCGCGGGCGTCATGTACGGGGCTCGCGGCCCGTCCGAGGTCGTCGCCGGGTACCACAGCGAGACCATCAGCTCCCGTGCGTCCACCCCCGCGGCCCAGGGATCGGGACGGGAGAGGTCCTTCAGGTACAGGGACGTGGTACCGACCGGGTCTGGACCCGTCGGCTCGGGCAGGTGCGGCGTGTTTCCCGGCGCAGTTCCCATGCCGTCAATCATCACCGACTCGCGCCGGGGACCGTCCCGCTGAGCGTCAGCCGCCGACCTTGGTCGCCGCGCTGAGGATGGCGACGAGCGCGGCGACGGCCTCCCGAGCGTCGGGGCCAGCCGCGGATACGGTCACGTGCTGCCCGCTGGTCGCGCCTAGGCCCATCACGGAAAGGACGCTCTTGGCGTCGGCGGTGCGACCGCCCACGGTGACCCTGATTTCTGCGGCAAACCGCCCGGCCGCCACGGCCAGCGCGCCGGCCGGGCGGGCGTGCAGGTCACCGGTCAGCGTGATCTCCTGCTCACAGCTTGCGGGCATGGCGCGCCTCCTCTGCCGCGGTGGCGACCGCCTTGAGGTCTCCGCCCGCCGCGGCGATGACCGTGGCGGCCACGGCCCCCTCCACGAAGGGGGCGTCCGCGAGCAGTACGGTGCCCGCGCTGCCGTAGTCCTCGAGCACCGCCCGCACCGTGAGCACCGCGCTGCCCAGGTCGGGGAGCACCACGACGCCGGAACCCCGGTCAGCCTGGCGGAGCGCGTGCTCCACCTTGGCCGCGCTCGTGCCCAGGTCGCCGTCGTCGGTCCCGCCCGCCGCGACGATCGTCACCGTGCCGCCGCTGACCTGCGCGGCGAGGTTCGCCGCGCCCTGGGCCAGTTCGGCACTGTGCGAGACGAGGACGATCCCGACACTGGCTGTGGTCATCGCGTATCCCGGGCGCTCATGTCATATCCTGAATGTTGTTCGGTATCGCTGAAAGGTCATAATGGCGCAGATCCAGTCGGTGCAACGCGCGGCCCAGATCCTCGGTGTCCTGGGATCGGGGACGCCGCGCCTTGGCGTCACCGAGATCGCCGAACGGGTCGGCCTGGCCAAGCCGACGGTGCACGGGCTGCTGCGCACCCTGGAGGCACACGACCTCGTTGCACAGGACCCCGACACCGGCAAGTACAGCCTGGGGCCCGGCGTGCTGCAGCTCGGCAACGCCTACCTGGACGGATCGGAGCTGCGCGCCAGGTCGCTGCGGTGGGCGGAGGATCTGGCCCATCGGGCGGGCGAGGCGGTCTGGGTCGCGACGCTGTCCGGTTCCCGCGTCATCGTGCTGCACCACGTGTTCCGGCCGGACAACACCGTGCAGATCCTGGAGGTCGGCGCGGCGATTCCGTGGCATGCCTGCGCGCTCGGCCACGCGATCGTGGCGAACCTGCCCGCCGCGCAGCGCAGCCGGGCGCTGGCCGGTGACCTCGCCCCGCTGACCGGCCGGACGAAGACCACCAGGGCCGCATTGAACCGGGCCCTGACGCAGGTCCGCCAGCGCGGCTACGCGATCGAGGACCAGGAGGCGACCGTCGGCGACGCCGGAATCGCGGCGCCCATCCTGGCCAGGGACGACGTGGTCGCGGGCGCGATCGGCGTGGTCGGCTCGGTCGACCGCCTGCTCGCGCCGGGCACCCGCGACGAGCTGGTCCGCATGGTCGGCGAGGCGGCCAGGGCTGTGTCGCGGGACCTGGGCGCGGGGCGCGGCGGCGTGGTGCTCTCCGCACTGAGCTGAGCGGGGCCGGGACGCCATCACTGGTTCACCTGGCCTGGGACGGCGGTGCCGAGGACCCGTGCGGCGCCAGCCGCGGCCTGTCCGGTGTCCGTATCGGCGATCCAGCGCGCGACCTGGGGCACGCGGGCCGCGCCGACGCTGAAGGTCCTGATCCCCAGGCCCAGCAGCAGCGGCAGGACCACCGGGTCGGCCGCCGCGTCGCCGCAGACGGACACCTTGACCCCGGCGGCCGCTCCGGCGACGGCCACGCGCTCGATCAGGGTGAGGACCCGCGGGTCCGCGGCCAGCGCGGGCCTGGTGGCCGGGTCGGCGCGATCCAGGCCGAGCACCTCGCTGGACAGGTCGTTGGTGCCGATGGAGAAGAAGTCGACCGCGGGGGCGAACTCGGCGGCCGCCGCGGCGGTGGCCGCCACCTCCACCATGATGCCGAGCTCGGGAGGGTCGATTCCGGCGTCGGCGCAGGCCGCCGCCAGCACGGCACGGACCCTGGCCACCTCATCCAGCGTCCTGACCATCGGCACCAGGACGGAAAGCCGGGTCTTGCGGCCCGCGAGCACGATGGCCCTGAGCTGAGCGGCGAGGGCCCCCGGCTCGTCGAGGAGCGCGGTCAGCCCCTGCTCCTGGACCGGACGGCCGGCCAGGAGCGGCGGGACCTTGTCCCCGGAGAAGTCGAGCAGCCTGACCACCGCCGGCCGGTCCTCGAGCAGCGCGAGGATGGGCGTCAGCCGGTCGAGGTGGTCGGCCTCGGACGGCCAGGCTGAGGCGCCGGTGAAGCCGATCTCGGTGCGGAGCAGGCCGACACCCGCGGCGCCGCCGGACAGGCCCAGCCGCGTCTCGGCTGTCGAGGCGACGTTGCACAGCAGCGTGACCAGCTCCCCGTCGGCCGTCTTGACCTCGGGGCTGGGCTCGTCGTAACCGGACACGGCCAACGCGGTTCTGGCGGCCTGGGCGGCGCGGGCCGCGGCGAGTTCGGGGCCGGCGGGATCGACGATCAGCTCCCCCGCGACGGCGTCGAGGATGGCCTCGTGCCCGTCCGCGGCGTCCAGCACCCGTGGGTCGGCGCCAACCAGCATCGGTAGGCCCAGGCCGCGCGCGACGATCGCGGCGTGGGAGCTGGCTCCGCCGCCGACCGACACCGCGCCGGCCAGACCCACCTCGGCCAGCCGGATGAGGTCGGCCGGGTCGACTTCCCTGGCGATGAGGATAAACGCCCCGGCGGGCGCCGGGGAAGCCATGACTCCGCGCAGGTGATCGGCCACTGCCCTGGCCACCTGGCGGACGTCGCCCGCGCGCTGCGCCAGGTCGGGGTCGGGCAGTGCGGCCAGCAGCGCCGCCTGGGTCTCGGCGGCGGCCCATACCGCTGCGGGCCCTTCCGCGCCGGCCCGCACCGCGTCGAGCGCTGGGCCGACCAGCGCCGGGTCGCCCGCGATCAGCGCGGCGATGTCGACGATCCCGGCCTGGACGTCCTGGCCGCGGGCGCGGAGTCGCGCCGCGAGGTCAGCCCGGTCCTGCGCGACGCCGGCGAACGCGGCGCGCACGTCGTCCTCCGTCACCGAGGTCACGGGGTCCGCGCCGGGCGGCGCGTCACCGAGGTAGATCTCCCCCAGGCCGGTTCCCTCTGATACCGGCTGCCCGCGGTAGTGGATGGGTCCGGTCATCTCCGGACCCGCGCGACGTCTCTTAGGGCGCCGAGGATGAGCGCGGTCGAGACGGCTCCCGGGTCCTCGTGGCCGACGCTACGCGGGCCGAGGTAGCTCGCCCGGCCCTTCAGGGCCTGCAGGGGGATGGTCGCGACGGCGCCTGCCTGGGCCGCCTCGGCCAGGGACGTGAGGGCGTCGTCCTGCGACGCGCCCGCCGCGATGGCCTCGCTGAAGGCCCGCGTCGCGGGCGCGAGCGCGTCGACCATCGTCTTGTCGCCCTCGCGGGCGGCGCCGAGCTGCTGGACGCCCGCGAGGGCCGCGTCCAGTGCGGCCGACAGCGCGGGCAGGTCCACGTCGGCGGCGTCTCCGAGCGCCTTTCCTGCACGGCGGAAGGCCGTGCCGTACAGCGGGCCGGAGGCGCCGCCGACCTTGGAGATCAGCGTGTTACCCGTCAGGGTCAGGATCGCCCCGGGCGTGTCAGACTTCGCGGGTGCCGCGTCGAGGGCGCCGAGCACCGCGGTGAACCCGCGGGCCAGGTTGATGCCGTGATCGGCGTCGCCGATCGCCGCGTCCAGCTGGGTCAGGTGATCGCGGTTGGCCTCAATGACCTCGGTGACGGACACTATCCAGGCCCGGAAGACTTCGGCGTCCATGGTGGCTCCCTGACTGACGGTGGGAATTCGCTGGGTCCTAGCGTCCCCACCGCAGGGCAGGCGTGTCCACCGGCGCGTCCCACAGCCGGGTGAGCCCGTCGGTGAGCTGGCAGACCGTCACCGAGAAGCCCTGCATCTCCAGGCTGGTGATGTAGTTGCCGACCAGGCTCCTGGCGATACGGCCGCCGTGGCCCTCCAGGTACCTGCGCACCTCGTTGAACATGAGGTACAGCTCGATCAGCGGGGTGCCGCCCATGCCGTTGACCATCACCAGCAGGTCACCGCTGACGGGCATATCGGCGCTGATCGCGCCGAGGGCCACCGCCGCCAGCTCATGGGCTGAGCTAAGCGCGGCCCTGGTCCGGCCCGGCTCGCCGTGGATGCCGATGCCGAGTTCCACCTCGGAGTCACCGAGTTCGAAGGTGGGCTTGCCTGCCGCGGGAACGATGCACGAGCTCAGCGCGACCCCGAACGACCGGCTCCGCTCGTTGACCTCGCGGGCCACGGCGGCCACGGCCGCCAGGTCCGCGCCCTCCTCGGCCAGTGCCCCGGCGATCTTCTCGAGGAACACCGTGGCGCCGACGCCGCGGCGGCCAGCGGTGTAGAGGGAGTCCTGCACCGCCACGTCGTCGTTGGTCACGACGCTGGCGACCTCGATGCCCTCGTCCTCGGCCAGTTCGGCGGCCATCTGGAAGTTGAGCACGTCCCCGGTGTAGTTCTTCACGACGTGCAGGACGCCCGCACCGCCGTTGACCGCCTTGGTCGCGATGAGCATCTGGTCAGGCACCGGCGAGGTGAACACCTCCCCCGGGCAGGCCGCGTCCAGCATCCCGTACCCGACGAACCCGCCGTGTAGCGGCTCGTGGCCCGAGCCGCCACCGGACACCAGGCCCACCTTGCCTGCCGTCGGGCCGCCGGCCCGGGTGATCACCTTGTTCTCGACGTCCACGGAAAGCGACGGGTGCGCCGCGGCGACACCCTCGAGAGCCTCCGTAACCACGTCTTCGGGGGCGTTGATGAGCTTCTTCATGACGTCGCTCCACTGAGTTCTTCCGATGCGGTGTCATTGGGAACAGTGGGCGCGAGGCTGGTCAGCGCCGCGTCCTCGCGGATGCGGCCGATCGCGGCCCAGGCCAGGCCGCCCAGCACGCCACCGCCGAACTCGCCGATCAGGTACGCGGGCAGCTGCGACCACAAGACCTTGCCGCCGAACGCCTTGAACATGAACACCGCGCCCAGGTAGCGGGCCGGGTTGATGGCCGCCCCGGTGCCCGCTCCCACGATCATGATGATCGCGAAGACGATGCCGCCGATCGCCATCGGGGCCCATCCGGGCACCGCGCGGTGATCGATGACGCCGAAGACCACGAACACCAAGATGAACGTGCCGATCGCCTCGATGGCCAGTCCCTGCCCGAAGTTGGTGGTCCCGCCGTACGAGGTGACCCCGCCGCCTGCGGCCACCGTCGCCGCCTTACCGATGGTCAGGTAGATGGCGGCCGCGCCGGCCACCGCGCCCGCCACCTGGGCGGCCATGTAGCCGGGCACCTCGCGCCACGGGAAGTGGCCGCGTACGGCGAGCGCTAGGGTGACCGCCGGGTTGATGTGCCCGCCGGATATGTGGCCGATCGCGTAGACCGCGCCGACCACGGCGAACATGAACGCGAAGGAGATCGCCGCGAGCTGCGCTCCGGAGAAGGGGTTGGGGGTCTTCGTCAGGGCGCTGCCGTCCATGAAGAAGTGGGTGGCAGCGGCTGAGCCGGCGCCGATGAAAACCAGGAAGGCGGTTCCCAGGAACTCGGCTCCGAGTTTCTGCGGGGTAGTGGGTGGTGCTGCCATGCGATCGCCCGCGGCGAGCCCCGGCCAGGCGGGGCGCCAGGGGCTTCTCACCTCCTCCGGCGAGACGGTTTTCGCTCGAAACCTGTTCGACATTGCCGAACGACGTTTCACGAAACATAAGCCTGCGCCGGTCGGCCGTCAAGAGGGGAACGCAGAAATTGGTGCGGCTCCGGCGACCCGGCCTGGCCGGCTTAGCCGTTGTTCTGCATGAACCAGGCCATGACCAGGGATCCGGCGCCCTGCCCGGGCTGCCGTTCGTGGTTGGATTTGCAGCTCCAGGTCGCCGCGTTGATCGTCGTGGGGTCGCCCAGGTTGGCGTAGGACTTGATCATGTAGCCGGGCAGGAGCGTGTAGACGTTCAGGCCGATGCCCAGGTACCCCAGGTACCGCAGGTACGCGGGAACCGCGGTGGGCGCATCGGGCCAGCACGAGGTCTGCGTGATCGTCGCCTGAACGGTCGGCGCCGGCTCGTAGTTCGTCCACTCGCCGTCCACGACCGGGGCGATGCCCTCGGTAACGAGGTAACCGAAGTCGGCGCTCCAGCCGCTGGTGTCGTGCGGGGCGGCGGGGTGGTGCACCGCGTAGACGACCCCGCTCACCTTCAGCGCGGCTCCCTCGCGCAGCATCCCGGCGAATGAGAACGAGAAGCGCGGGCCCTCGATCCAGAACAGGTTCTTCGCGTGCAGGGTAGTCCGCACGTACCGGGCCAGCCCCGCCATGCCGAAGGGGTAATGCGCCCCGAGGAAGTTGCCCCCGTTCAGCCACAGCTTCCACTCCAGGGCCTGCGACATGCCGCTGTAGTACATGCGCGGCTCGTTGAAGAGGTCGAAGATCACCTGCGGGTCGTGGTCATAGACCTTGGTCAGGTCCTTCCAGAAGGTCTCGGTCGCTGGCGTCGGTCCCAGTTCGGCCTTCCACACCGGGGCCGTGACCTCGGTGTCATCGTTGAGCACCACGACCAGGTTGTCGCTCTCGGCGGTCAGCACCTCGGCCTTGATGGCGTTCAGGTAGGCCTGGTTGAAGCCGGTCCCGCTCGGCCCGAGGAGGTTGTCCTGGCTGAGCTGCAGCCGGACCGTGTTGGCGCACCAGTCGTCGGCGGTCGCCGCGATCTCCTGCAGGTCCAGGTTGAGGGAAGCCTCCCAGTTCGGGTTCTGCAGGCCGGAGACGGTGGTCCCGTAGGAGACGAAGACCTTGCCGCCCGCCCCGAGCACCTCGGTGCCGTGGACGGTGAACGGCCCGACCGCGTTACCGCACGACGGGCTGGCCGGGGGCCGCACGCCCCCCGCCGCGGGTGCGGCCGACCCGCCGAGCATCGCGGCCAGCGCCAGCGCCGCGCCGATCACCGTCGATGGCCAGCCGAGCCTGCGTCCGGCGCGTGCCCATCGTGCCCTCGCCACGGGAAGGACCTCCGTATACGACGTTTCGCGACAGAGCGGCTCAGACCGTACCGCGCCGCGATCATAGCGCCTTGATCATCCCAGGTGTGCGGCCTTGAAGGGTTCAGGTGGCCCGGTGGCGTGGCGAGGTCAGTCAGCCGTTGTTCTGCTTGAACCACGCCATGACCAGGGATCCGGCGCCCTGGCCGGGCTGTGGTTCCTGATCGGATTGGCAGCTCCAGGTGGCCGCGTTGATCGTGGTGGGATCGGCCAGGTTGCCGGAGGAATTGATCATGTAGCCGGGCTGGAGCGTATAGACGTTCAGGCCGACGCCGAGTGCGGACAGGTACCGCAGGTACGCGGGAACCGCGGTCGGCGCATCCGGCCAGCACGAGGTGGGCACCACCGCCGGACCCGGGGTCGGCACCGGCTCGTAGTTCGTCCACTCGCCGTCCACGACCGGGGCGATGCCCTCGGTAACGAGGTAACCGAAATCGGCGTACCAGCCACTGCTGTCGTGCGGGGCGTTCGGGTGGTGCACCGCGTAGACGACCCCGCTCACCGTCAGCAGGGCCCCCGCACGCATCATCCCGTCGAACGAGACGGAGTAGCGCGGGCCCTCCACCCAGAACAGGTTCTGCGCGCCGAGGGTCGTCCGCACGTATTCCGCTAGCTGCGCCATGCCGATCGTGTAGTCCACGCCCCCGAAGACGCCGCCATTCAGCCAAAGCTGCCACATCTGGGCCTGCGACATGCCGCTGTAGTACAACCGCGGCTCGTTGAACAGGTCCAAGATCACCTGCGGGTCCTGGCCGTAGACGTTGACCAGGTCCTTCCAGAAGGTCTCGGTTTCGGGCGTCGGGGCCTGCTCCAAGTTCCAGGCTGGCGCCGTGAGCTCGGTGTCATCGTTGAGCACCACCACCAGGTGGTCATCCTCGGCCGCCGAAACCTCGGTCTCGATCGCGTTCATGTAGGCCCGGTCGTCGCCGGTCCCGTTCGGTCCGAGGAGGTTGTCCTGGCTCAGTTGCAGCCGGACCGTGTTGGCGCACCAGTCATCGGCGGTCGCCGCGATCTCATCCACGTCGAGGCTGACGGAACTCCTCCAGTCCGGGCCCTGCAGGCCGGACACCGTGGTCCCGTAGGAGACGAAGACCTTGCCGCCTGCCCCGAGCACCCGGGTGCCGTCGACGGTGAACGGGCCGACCGCCTGGCCGCACGACCCGCTATCCCCGGTCGACCCGTCACGGGCTGGTGCGGCTGCCGCCGCCCCGGTAAGCATCGCGGCCAGCGCCAGCGCCGCGCCGATCACCAGCAATGGCCAGCCGAGCCTGCGTCCGGCGCGCGCCCATCGTGCCCTGGTCACGGGAAGGACCTCCGTATGCGACGTTTTCGTGACAGAGCGGCTCAGACCGTACCGCGTTGCGCCGAGATCATAGCGCCTTGATTATCGCCGATGTGCGATCTTGAGGGATCGCGTGGCCCGGTGAGCCTGCTACCAGGGACGACCGCCCAGGCGGGTGACCACCGAGGCGGCGATGGTCGCGGCGAACTCCGCCGCCGCGATCAGGTCGGCGGTCTGCGGATCCGGGCCGGCGGCCACCCAGCGGCTCATGAAGGCACCGCAGAACGCGTCGCCCGCGCCGGTGGAGTCCCTGGCCTGCGCCGGGTGGGCAGGGATCGCGACCGGAGCCTCGCCCGGCACGGCCAGGAGGCAGCCGTGGGCCCCGAGCTTCAGCAGTACGAGACCGTAGTGCTGGGTCAGGCGGACGGCCATCGTGACCGGGTCCGCCTCCCCGGCCAGCACGGCGGCCTCGTCGCGATTGGGGAAGCAGACCGCGGCGCCCTCGGTCCAGCGCAGGAACGCTCCCGGTTCCAGCCGGGCCAGGAAGGCCGCGGACGCCGGGTCGATGGTGACGGCCAGATCGCGGGAACGAGCCTGCTCGAGGAGCCACAGCGCCACCTCGAGCAGCGCGGGCTCGAAGAACGTGTAGCCGGTCAGGTGCAGGACCGCCGCGTCGTCGAGCAGGCGGGCCGGGAGGTCGGATCGTCGCAGCCGCAGGTTCGCGCCGCGGTCGGTGAACATGGTCCGCTCGCCGTCTGGCGCCACCATGATCACGATCGTGCCGGTGCCCGCCTGGTCGTCTTCGGCCAGGTGAGCGTCGACGCCGAAGCGGGCCAGTTCCTGCCGGTGGTGGCCGGCGTCCCCCGCGCCGACCCGCGCCGCGAAGGTGACCTGCGCGCCGAGATGAGCCATCCACGCGGCCTGCCCGGCCGCGGCACCGCCCGGGCAGGCCCGGATGGCCGACGGGGTGTCGCTGCCCGGGGCTATCTCGCCGACCGGCTTGACCAGGACGTCGTTGATCACGTCACCGCAGACCACGACCCGGCGGTGGGTGGGGTTGGTTGCGACGACCCGGCGGGGGGTGGTGGGGTTGGCCGTCAAGGGGCTCAGCGGGGCTCAGCGGCGCGTTCGGCCCACGCCCGGGCGATCTGCCCTGCCAGCGAGACGTTGCCCCGCGCGATGGTCAGGTTGACCGCGACGCTGGCTCCTCCGGTCACCTGCTGGATGCGGTCGAGCAGGAACGGGGTGACGGCCTTGCCGCGGACGCCCGAGCTCGCGGCGGCCGCGAGGGCCTCGGCCAGCGCGTCGCTGAACACCTGCGGGTCGAGCTGGTCGGCCGGGGCCAGCGGGTTGGCGACCAGGAGGGCGGACCGATCGCCGAACGCCGACCGGGCCGCCATGATGTCGGCGATCTCCTCCGGCGTGTCGGCCCGCCAGTCCAGGTCGCAGCCGGAATCAGACAGCCAGAAGGCCGGAAAGCGGGAGGTGCGGTACCCGACGACGGCGACGCTCAGGGTCTCCAGCCGCTCCAGCGTGGCCGGGATGTCCAGGATGGCCTTGACGCCGGCCGATACGACGGTGATCGGCGTCCGGGACAGCACGGTCAGGTCCGCCGACTCGTCGAAGCTCTCGGCCGCGCCGCGGTGCACGCCGCCGAGCCCGCCGGTCGCGAACACGCGGACCCCCGCCCGGGCGGCCAGCACGGACGTGGCCGCCACCGTGGTGCCGCCGGTCACCTTCCGCGCCATCGCGATGCCGATGTCGCGGCTGCTCACCTTGACCACGGACTGGTCGGTCGCGATGCGCTCCAGGTCTTCGGAACCGAGGCCAACCTTCGGCACGCCGTCGATGAGCGCGATCGTGGCCGGGGTCACGCCCTGGCCAGTGAGGATCGCCTCGAACTCGTGCGCGGCGGCCAGGTTGCCCGGGCGGGGCAGGCCGTGCGAGATGATCGTCGATTCGAGCGCGACGACCGGCGCTCCGGCCGCGAGCGCCTCGCTGACCTTCGGTGAAACCTCTACCAGGGACGACACGGCACGATTGTCTCACCGCGGTGGCGACGTGACCGGCTAGCCCCGGCTTCCAGCGCCGGGCTTGGCGGGCGGCTAGTAGCCCTGCGGTCCGATCACGTTGCGGAGGGGTTCGCCCGCGGCGTAGCGGGCCAGTTGGGCGCGGACGATGGTCATGGCGCGCGGGATGGTCTGCGTGGTCGCCCCGGCCAGGTGGGGCGTGAGCAGCAGGCCCGGCGCGGACCAGAGCGGGTGCCCGGCCGGGAGGGGCTCGGGATCGGTGACGTCGAGCGCGGCGCGGAGCCGGCCTGACTGCAGCTCGGCGAGCAGGGCAGCGGTGTCGACGATCTGGCCGCGGGCCGCGTTGACGAGTAGTGCGCCGTCGTGCATGAGGCCGAGGAACCGCGCGTCGGCCAGGGCGACGGTGGCCGGGGTGACCGGGACGAGCAAGACCACGACGTCCGCGCGCGGCAGCATGGCCGACAGGTCGTCCACACCGGCCACGCCGGGGCGCGCGTGCCGGGCGACCCGCTCGACGGTCACGCCGAACGGCGTCAGCACGCGCTCGGCGGCCTCGCCGATCGAGCCGTAGCCCACGATCAGCACCCTCTGGCCGGCCAGGGACGGCACCTCCGCGAATTCCCAGGCGCCCCGCTGCTGCGCCGTCAGGAAGCCGGGCAGCCCCCGCACCTGGGCCAGGATGACCGCCACGATCCACTCGGCCACCGCGGCGTCGGGCGCGCCCCGGGCGTTGCACAGGGTGACCCCGGCCGGGACGTGCGGGATGACGCGCTCCGCGCCGGCCGACATGAGCTGGATCAGCCGCAACCTGGGCAGCGTGGCCAGCAGGGACAACCGAGATCTCCGCACGCCGAACGGCATGACCAGGACCTCGACCTCGCCGGCCGAGTCCGGCACCTGCTCGCCGCCGGTCCAGACGTCGGCGGCCATCCCGTCGGGCAGGCCGCCCATCAGCTCAGCCGAATCGGCAGCTGGGAGCCACACCCTGATCGGAAGGGACGCCATGACGGGGAGATTATCGGGCTATCCGGGCCGTCCCAGGCCCGGGTGGCGGAGGACGCTACCTGGCGCCCGAGCCTTCCAGGTGCCGCTGCCGCGGGGCGTCGGCCGCAGAGATGACGACGACGGGGCACGGGGCGGCGCGCAGGCACGCCCGGATGACGGGGCCCGCCCCGCGGTACAGGTCGGGGCCGTGTGACGTCCTCCCGAGGACCAGCATGTCGGCGTGCGCCGCGTGGTCGAGCAGGACGCGCGCCGCGAGCCCCTCGGTGATCTCGGTGCGCACGTTCACGCCGGGAAACAGGCTGGCCGCCTCGCTGACCGCCTCGCGCAGCACCTCGCGGGCGGCGCCCCAGCTCCCGCTGAGCTGCCTCGGGGCCGGAACTGCGTAACTTGCTACCCGGTGACACGCAGCCTCCAGGGCGAGTACCGCGTCGACCTCGGCAGCGCTCAGGCTGGCTTCCCTGCAGGCCCATCTCAAGGCAGCCACGGACTCCGCTGAGCCATCGACACCGACCACGATGCGCCGGACACCGGGATCTATTGTCATGACGAATTCCTACCTGTTCGCCACCTCTGACACACACGTCCGTCCCGCCACAGGCGTGCATCAGAGACTTTTCCAATTCTTGACTGACAGTTTCCGATCGTAAACCG
This sequence comes from uncultured Actinomycetes bacterium, assembly GCA_963789225.1. Classification (GTDB taxonomy): domain Bacteria; phylum Actinomycetota; class Actinomycetes; order Streptosporangiales; family Streptosporangiaceae; genus Palsa-504. The sequence continues at coordinate 103,653 of CAWBKD010000021.1, read as the reverse complement.
CGGCCCGGTCCCCAGACGAGGGGTGGGTACCGACTTTCGTGACGATCTGGGTCCTCGATGAGGCCCGTGAGTCATCGTATCGTTATTAACGCTCTTATGGAGGAAATAGACCTAATGAGCGCCTTGTCCGACATGTGAATTCTTGGTAATCAGTGGGCGCGCACGGTCAGGTGACTGCCTGAGTGGCCCTTGTGCACCCGGATCTGCGCGGGAATACGTTGCCGCAGCTCGGGGACGTGGCTGACGATGCCGACCATCCGGCCTCCCTCGCGCAGGCCGTCCAGCACGGTCATGACCTCCTCCAGGGTGTCCTCGTCCAGGCTGCCGAAGCCCTCGTCGACGAACAGCGCCTCGATCCTGGTGCCGCCCGCTTCGGCGGTGACGACGTTGGCGAGGCCGAGGGCCAGGGCCAGGCTGGCCAGGAACGTCTCACCGCCGGACAGGGTACTGGTGTCGCGGTCCACGCCCGTCCAGGTGTCCTGGGCGCAGAGGCCGAGCCCGGAACGGCCCGCGCCCCGGCGGGCGTCCGTGTGGACCAGCGAGTAGCGGCCCGAGGTCATCCGCAGCAGCCGCTGGCTGGCCGCCGCCGCGACCTCCTCGAGCCGCGCGGCGAGCACGAAGGAGGACAGGGTCATCCGCAGCGTGTTCGCGCCCTGCCCGGCCGCGAGGTCCGCGAGCCCGCGCGCCTCGTCGGCTTTGGCGCTCAGGGGGCGCAGCGCGTCGATTTGGCGACGGAGGTCGGGGGCGAGCAGCGCCAGCTGTTCAGCTCTGCCCCGGGCGAGGCCCTGCGCGGTCACCGCCTCGTCGTGGGCGTTGCGCTCCGCAGCCACCGCGTCCGACGCCCCGGCCACGTCGGCCGGCGGGTCGAGGGCGACGTCGAGGTCGGGGTGGGCGAGCAGTTCGGCGACGGCGTCCGCCCTGGCCTCGTGGTCACGGATGCGATGAGCCGCGGCCGCCCGCCACTGCGCCGGACGGCGCGCCTGCCTGGCCGATTCGAGGTCAGGGAATCCGGCGTCGGCGGCGGCCCGGGCGGCCAGGTCGGCGGCCTGGCTGGCGTCGGCCCTGGCGCGTTCGGCCGCCTCGGCCGCGTCGGCGGCTTCCGTCAGCGCGCCGGCCGCCGCGCGTTCTCTGGCTAGCGCGGTGTCCAGGTCGGAGGCGTCACCAAGCTGGGCCGTGAGCGACTCACGATGCCGCGCGGCCCGCTGGTCGGCGTCGGTGGCGCGGCGGAGTTCGGCTTGGTGCTGGTCGGTCAGCTCGGCGAGGAGCCTTTCTGCCGCGGTGATGTCAGCGACGAGGGCTTCCAGGGCAGCCTGGGCGTCGGGCAGGCGGATCGCGGCCAGCCGGTCGGCTTCGGCCCTCAGCTCGCGCGCGGTGGCGGCGAGACTCCTCGCGTCGGCTTCTAGCGACGCCTGGTCGGCGGCGACCTCGAAGCAGGCGGTTTGCAGCCGGGCCGTGAGGTCGGTAACGCGCTCGAGGGCAGCGCCCAGCTTGGTCCCGATCGTCTCGGCCCGTTCACCGGCGGCCGCGGCCTCGGCGTCGGCGTCCTCCTCCTGCTCGCGGGTCACGCGCTCGCCCTGGAGCTCGCACAGCTCCGGGTGGTCGAGCGAGCCGCAGACGGGGCACGGCGTGCCGTCGACCAGGGCCGCCGCGAGCTCGGCGCGCATGCCGTCGATGCGAGCCTCACGCAGCCGCAACGCCTCGTCGCGGAGATCGATGTGCTCAAACTTGGCGGCGGTGTAGGCCTGCGACTGGCGGGCCACATCCGCTCGCGCCTCGACCAGTGCGGCCGCATCGTCCGCAGCCCGCTGGTAACGGCCCGCCTCGGCCTGGACGCCGGGCAGTCGTTCGGCGGCCTCCCGGGCTTGGTCCCGTTGGAGGCTCAGCGCTGGGTGCTGCTCACGCCGGGCGGTGGCGGCCTGCTCGGTCTCGTCGACGTGCGCGGCCAGCGCGACCGCAGTAGTACGGGCCGCAGCGGCGGCTTTGTCCTCCTCGGCCGCCTGGTCCCAGAGGGAGCGCAGGCCTTCAAGCCGGCCGGAGTTCGTCACGTGCCGCTGGGCGTCGGCGCGCAGTTCGGCGGCGGTGGCCTGCGGGCGGGCGTCCGGTAGCAGGGCCACGGCGGCGCGGGCCCTGGCCTGCGCCTCGCTGGCGTCGGTCAGCGCGCGAGCGGTCCGTTCGGCCTGGTCAAGCGCGGGGGTCACCTCGGCGCCCCGGAGGGCCGCGGCGAGTTCGCCGCTCAGCTCCTCGATGCCGGGCCGGTCCTGGTCGATCTGGTCGCGGTTGCGCAGCGCCTCGGTGCGGCGGCGCTGACGGTCGGCCAGGCGCTCCGCGGCGCGCAGACGATCCTGGGCTTCGTCGAGCGACGCTCGGCGGGCGCGGACCTGTGCGGTGCAGGCGGCCGCCTCGGCGGCGGCGGTCTCGGCCAGGGCGCAGGCCCAGGCCGAGTCGGGCAGCGGGGGCTCGCCGGAACGCGGGGCGGGCACGGCGTCCGGGTCGCCGCCGGGCCAGCCCGGAGCGCCGGCCGCCTGCGCCACCCGGGCGACCATCTCCCTGATCGCGCCCTCGGCCTCGTCCACTTCGCGCGCCGTCGTCCGGCGCCGCTCGGCGAGCCACTCCTCGACCGCGCGGAACCGGTCCGTCCCGAACAGCCGCTGCAGCAACCTGGCCCGGTCGCCGGCGTCGGCGTGCAGGAAGTCCGCGAACTTCCCCTGCGGGAGCAGCACGACCTGGAAGAACTGCTCGGCGGACATGCCCATCAGTTCCCTGATCTCCTCGTCCGCCTCACCCGCCCTGGTCGAGACCGTACGCCAGGATGCGCCGCACGCCTCCTCGAGGAGGATCTTGGCCTGCTCGGTCGTGGTCCCGCCGCCCCGGAGCTTCGGCCTTTCCTGCTCCGGGCTGCGGGTGATCCGGACCCGCCGGCCGCCGATGGTCGCCTCAAGCAGTACTTCGGTCCGGATGTCCGCCGGGGCGTGATCCGAGCGCAGCCGCCGGGCCTTGCCCCGCTCGCCAGGCACCCGGCCGTAGAGGGCGAAGCCGATGGCGTCAAGCAGCGTGGTCTTGCCCGCGCCCGTCTCGCCGTGCAGCAGGAACAGGCCGTGGGAACCCAGGTCATCGAAGCTGACCTCGACCGTGCCGCCGAACGCGCCGAACGCCCTCACGCGCAGCCGGTGCGGGCGCATCAGGCGACCTGCGTTCCTAGGGGTTCTTCCATCCTTTCCGCCTCTTCCGTTTCCCCGGCCCGGGCGGCCTCGAAGGCGCCGGCGAGCAGCCGGCGCTCGCCCTCGGTGGCCGGGGCATTCCTGACGTGGCGGACGAACTCGGCCGCGATCGACTCATCGTCGCGCCCGGCGATCCTGGCCCGGTAGCCGCAGCCATCGGGCACGGCGCCTTCTGGCTCGAACGCGAGCACCAGGATGTGCGGGAACCTGGCCCGCAGCGCGTCCATGGCGCCCTCGGGGCGGCTTTGATCCGTGAGGGTAACGGACAGGAAGTCCTGCTCGTAGCCGGCGTAGGCGGGCGAGCCGAGCAGGTCCGCGAGGCGACCGCGGAGCATGCTCAGCCTGCGGTGACCGGGCGCGGGCACCCGCTCGGCGCGCACCACCCCGTCGCCGTCCAGCTCGACGAGCCAGCTGCCCTTGCGGTGGGAGGCTTCGGAGAACGAGTAGGGCAGCGGCGATCCGCTGTAGCGCAGGTGCGCGGCGATGGTCTGCTGGCCGTGCAGGTGGCCGAGGGCCACGTAGCTGAACCCGTCGAACAGATCGGCGGGGACCTGACCGACGCCGCCGACCGTGATGTCGCGCTCGGAGTCGCTCGCCGCCCCGCCGGTGACCCAGCCGTGCGCCATGACCACCCGGCGCGGCACGCCGCGGGCTTCGGCGTCGGCCCGGATGCGGCGGACCGCGTGCCCGAGGATCCCGGCGTGCCCGCCGGGGGCCCCCGGGAGCTCACTGCGCACCGCGTCCGGTTCCAGGTACGGCACGGCGTAGACGGCGACGGGCCCGTTTTGGTCACGAAGCATGACCGGCTCGGCCAGGGCGCTGGCGCGGGTCCGCAGGTGCACGCCCGCCTCGTCCAGCAGCCGGCTGCCGAACCCGAGCCGGCGGGCGGAGTCGTGGTTGCCGCTGATCAGCACGATGGCGGCGCCGGCCGCGTGCAGCCGCAGCAGGGCGTCCTCGCATAGCTCGACCGCGTCCACCGGCGGCACCGCGCGGTCGTAGATGTCCCCGGCGACCAGCACCGCGTCCACGCGCTCCGCGCGCACCGTGGCGACCAGGTGATCAAGGAACGCGGCCTGCGCATCGCGGAGGTCGGCCCGGTGCAGCGACCGCCCGAGGTGCCAGTCTGACGTGTGCAGCATCAGCATGGCCCGGACCATAGCGGAGGGCACCGACATTACGCGGCGGTACTCACCGGCCACGCCGGCGTTTTCTGCCGGGCTGCCGCATATGGCGCCGGCGGCTTAGCAGAGTTGCGTAACCTTGGGGCCCATGAGCTTGGGCTTGCACCCAGCGCGGCGACACCGGCCGGTGGCCGCCGCTGCCTCGGTCGCGGCGCTGGTCGCGGCGCTGCTGAGCTCGTGCAGCTCAGGACCCACGCCGAACTCGGCCGCCAGCGCGTACCTCACCGCCTGGGCCTCCCAGGACTGGGCCGCGATGCAGCAGCTTGTCTCCAACCCCCCGGCCGATTTCACTTCGGTAAACCGGGCGGCGTTCGCCAACCTGTCCGTCCACGAGGCCAACTTCACCGCGGGCACGCTGTCGCATTCGGGATCGACGGCGAGCGAGCCATTCACCGAGCAACTCACGCTGACCGGCCTCGGTACGATCAGCATCTCCGCCACGCTCCATCTGGTGCAGGTCCAGGGGAAGTGGCTGGTCCAGTGGACGCCCGCCACGATAGTGCCGCAGCTGCGCGCGGGTGACCAGCTGGCGCTGCGGACCAACTGGCCGGCCCGCGCGGCGATCCTCGGTGCGGGCGGCGTGCCGCTCACCACCCAGGGCCAGGTGGTGACGATCGGCGTGGAGGGTATGCGGATCAAGGGCGCCGCCGCGGTGCAGGCCGCGCTCGTCTCCGTGGGCGCTACCACCGCGGAGGCCAGCGGCGCGATCGCCGCCGCGAAGGTCCACCCGACCTACTTCGAGCCGGTCTTCACGGTGTCCAGGGACCGGTACAACCAGATCGAGTCGACCATCTACCCGATCCCCGGCACGGTGTTCCAGGCGGGGACCGCGCTCAGCGCCGTCACCCAGGGCCTGACCGCGGGCATCGTCGGCACGGTCGGGCCGATCACCGCGCAGGAGCTTAGCCAGCTCGGCGCGCCGTACACCGCGCAGAGCGTCGTCGGCCAGACCGGCTTGGAGGGGGCCGCGGAAAAGCAGCTGGCGGGGACCCCGGGCGCCACGATCTTGGTCGTGCGTCCCAGCGGCGCGAGCGTCGCGACGGTGGCCACGCTGCTGTCGCATCCGGGAACTCCGGTCCGCACCACGATCAACCCCACGGTGCAGGAGGCCGCGGAGGCGGCCCTGGCCGGTGAGCAGAAGACCGCCGCGCTCGTCGCCGTGGACGCCTCCACCGGTGGCGTGCTCGCCGCGGTCACGGTAAACGAGGGCGACTTCGACCTAGCCCTCGACGGCGCCCAACCACCCGGCTCGACGTTCAAGGTCATCACGTCCACCGCGCTGATCACCCACGGGCTCACCCCGCAGTCGGCGGCCAGCTGTCCGCTCACCGCCACGGTCGACGGCGAGGTCTTCCACAACGCCGAAGGCGAGGCGCCGGTCAGCACGCTGCTGCAGGCGTTCACCGAGTCGTGCAACACGGCCTTCATCCAGCTGGCCACTCACAACCTGTCGGCGCAGGATCTCCCGTCGGCCGCGGCCATGTACGGGCTGGCCAGGACGCCCGAGATCGGGCTGACCGCGTTTGCGGGCTCGGTGCCGCAGCCGAAGGACGAGGCGGACCTGGCCGCCACCTCGATCGGGCAGGGCCGGGTCCTGCTGTCACCGCTGGGCATGGCGATGGTCGCCGCGGCCGTCGACACCGGCACGGTGCGCGCGCCGCAGCTGGTCGACGGCGCACCCGACGGGACCGTGGCCACCAGCGCGCTGCCCCCGACGGTGGTCAGCGCGCTGCACGAGATGATGGCGTCCGTGGTCGCCAGCGGCACCGCGGCGGGGCAGGGCCTGCCTGCGGGCACCTACGCCAAGACCGGGACCGCCGAGTACGGCACGACCACCCCGCTCAAGACCGACGCCTGGCTGATGGGGTTCAACGGCAAGATCGCGTTCGCGGCGCTGGTCGTCGACTCCGCCGGGAACGGCGGGCCGACCTGCGGCCCGATCGTGGCGAAGTTCCTCGACGCGCTCGCCGGGTCAGGCACGGCCGGCTAGCCAGGCGTCCACCTCGCCCTTCCACCGCTCCTTGTCGGCCTCGAGCGCGAAGCAGGCGTCGAACGAGTTCTTCGCCAGCCGGGCCAGCTGGTCGTCACCCCAGCCGAACGCCGCCCGCACCGCGGCCAGGTTGTCGTCTACGTAACCGCCGAAGTAGGCGGGGTCGTCGCTGTTCACCATCGCGAGCAGCCCGGCGTCCAGCATGGCGGGCAGCACGTGGTCGCCCAGGGTGTCCACGACGCGCAGCGCGACGTTCGACAGCGGGCACACCGTGAGCGCGACCTGCCGGTCCCGCAGCTCGGCGACCACCCCCGGGTCCTCCATCGATCGGACCCCGTGGTCGACGCGCTCCACGTGCAGCACGTCGAGCGCCTCGCGCACGCAATCGGGGCCGCCCTCCTCCCCCGCGTGCGCCACCCGCCGCAGCCCTTCGGCGGCGGCCATGTCGTAGACCCGCCCGAACAGCGCCGGCGGGTACCCGATCTCGGTCGAGTCGAGCCCGACGCCGATGAACTGGTCACGGAACGGGAGCGCGGCCCGCAGCGCCTCCTCGGCGGCCTCGGCGCCTTGGTCCCGCAGGAAGCACAGGATCAGGGCGGAGGAGACGCCGTGCTCCCGCTCGCCGTCGGCCAGGGCGGCGGTCAGCCCGCCGAACACCTCGGCCAGCGGCACCCCGTGCGCCACGTGCGTCTGCGGGTCGAAGAACAGCTCCGCGCGGCGCACCCCGGCGGCCGCCGCCCGGGCCAGGTACGCGCTGGCCAGGTCGTAGAAGTCCGGCTCGGCCCGCAGCACCCGCAGGTTCGAGTAGTGGATGTCGAGGAAGGACTGCAGGTTGTCGAACGTGTACCTGGCGCGCAACTCGCCGGAGTCCGTGGTCGGCAGCGCGATGCCGTTGCGGGCCGCCAGCCGGACCAGCAGTTCGGGCTCGAGCGTGCCCTCGATGTGAATGTGCAGCTCGGCCACTGGCAGCATGCGTATCCTCCTGGGCGCCTTGTGATCCTGGCGCGATTATGCCGAACGAGCGGTGGTTCCCGCCCCGGTAACGTGGAGGGCATGTCATTGGCCAACGGGGGCCCGGCGATCTTGGTCGAGGGGCTGACCAAATCGTTCGGGCAAGTTCGTGCTTTGCGCGGCATCGACCTGTCGGTGCCGCCCGGGACGGTGCTCGGCTTGCTGGGCCCCAACGGCGCGGGGAAGACGACCGCGGTCAGGATCCTGACCACCCTGCTTCGCCCCGACGGCGGGCGGGCCGTGGTCGAGGGTTACGACGTGGTCCGGGAGGCGGCCGCGGTCCGCCGGTCGATCGGGCTGGCCGGGCAGTCGGCGGCCATCCAGGAAGAGCTGACTGGCCGGGAGAACCTGGAGCTCGTCGGCCGGCTCTACCACCTGAGCTGGCCGCTGGCCCGGAGCCGGGCCGTCGAACTGCTCGACCAGTTCGGCATACTCGACGCGGCCGACCGGCCGTCCAAGACCTACTCCGGCGGCATGCAGCGACGCCTGGACCTGGCCGCCAGCCTGGTCGGCCAGCCGCGCGTGCTGTTCCTCGACGAGCCGACCACGGGCCTGGACCCGAGGTCCAGGCTGGGCATGTGGGACATCATCCGGTCACTGGTGGCCGACGGGACCACGATCTTGCTCACCACCCAGTACCTGGACGAGGCCGACGAGCTCGCCGATCAGATCGTGGTGGTCGACCACGGCCTGGTCATCGCCGCGGGCACGGCCGAGGAGCTGAAGAGCCGGGCGGGCGGGGACGTGGTCGAGTTCACGGTGCCCGACCGGGGGCGGATCGGTGATGCCGTCGAGGCGATCGCCGCGATCGGCGAGGGTGCGCCGCACGCCGACTCCGAGACCGGAGTGGTCAGCGTCGGCGTCGGCGGCCGCGGTTCTGATGCGCTGGTCGACGCGGTCCGCAGCCTGGACGGCGCGGGCGTCGTGACCCGCGACCTAGCCCTGCGCAGGCCCTCGCTCGATGACGTGTTCCTGAGCCTGACCGGGCACGCCGCCGAGGAGGAGGACCAGTCGGGCAGGCGAAGGCGCGGTCGCCGGCGGGCGGACCGGGCCGAGCGCGCCGAGCGCGCGGGGGTGGCGTCGTGACTGCGGCCGTGGGCGCCGCGGGCGTCGGCTCCGGCTCCGCAGGCACCCCGAGCCTGCGCGTCAGGGCCGGCTGGGCGGTAACCGATACGCTCACCATCACGCGGCGGAACCTGATCGTGTGGATGCGGATTCCGGCCTACCTGATGTTCACGCTGGTCCAGCCGGTGATGTTCGTCCTGCTGTTCCGTTACGTGTTCGGCGGCGCGATCAAGGTCGCCAGCCAGGGCGGCTACGTCGACTTCCTGATGCCGGGGATCATCGGCCAGACCGCCGGGTTCGCCTCGTTCGCGACCGCGATCGCGCTGGCGCAGGAACTGAAGAAGGGCGTGATCGACCGGCTGAAGTCGATGCCCATGGCCCGGTCGGCGGTCCTGGCCGGGCGCCTGGTCGCCGACACCTTGCGGATGTTCATCACGATCCTGGTCCTCATCGCCGTGGGCTACGCGGTCGGGTTCCGCTTCTCCAACGGCGTGTTTCCCGCCGTGGCCATGGTGGTGCTCGCCACCGTGTTCGGCCTGGCGATCTGCTGCATCAGCGCCTGGACCGGCCTGGCCATCGGCGACGAGGAATCGGTCCAGGCGTTCGGGCTGATCTGGGTCTTCCCGCTGACGTTCCTCAGCTCCGCGTTTGTGCCGATCGCGACGATGCCGGGCTGGCTGCAGGCCTTCGCCAAGAACCAGCCGGTCAGCATCATCATCGACACGATGCGTGCGATGGCCATCGGCGGCCCCATCGAGGCTAACCTGGTGAAGAGCCTCCTCTGGCTGGCGGGGATCTTCGTCGTGTTCGTGCCGCTGGCGGTCCGCGCCTACCGCCGGGCCAGCTGACGCCGCACCATCACAGCGCCGTCAGGCCGCCGTCAACGACCAGCGTGGTGGCGGTGATGTAGCCGGCGGCCGGGCTGGCGAGGAAGACGACGGTAGCCGCGAGTTCCTCCGGGTCACCGGGCCGGCCGGCGGGCACGCGCGGCAGCTGGCTCTCGAGGTACCCCTCGGGGAACTGGTCCGTCATCTCCGACGGGAAGTAGCCGGGCGCGACCGCTACGACGCGGATGCCCTTGCGTCCTGTCCACTGGACGGCGAGGTCACGCGTCAGTCCGATCAGGCCGGCCTTGCTCGCCGAATAGGCCGCCTGCGGGAGGCCGCCGCTCGCGAGCCCGGCGACGCTGGCGATGTTGATGATCGCGCTGCCGGGCTGCATGACGCGACCACAGGCCTGAGCCATCCAGTAGCAGCCGTTCAGGTTGATGTCGATGACCTCGCGGAACTGCGCGGGCGTCTCCCGCGTGGCCGGCACCGCGGTCCCCTTCCCCGCGTTGTTGACGAGCACATCGACATGCCCGAACTCCCTCACCGCGACCTCGACGACGGCCGTGGCGTTCTCCGGCAGGGCCATGTCGGCGGCGACCGTAATGGCACGCCGGCCGGCCTGCTCGACCACCTCGCGCGTCGCCTCGAGGCGCTCCGCGCGCCGCGCCGCGAGCACGAGGTCTGCCCCCGCCTCGGCCAGCGCCTTAGCGAACGCCACGCCGAGGCCCGAAGAGGCCCCGGTCACGATCGCGACCTTGTCGTCGAGGCGGAAGCGGTCAAGCACCGTGGTCATGTCTTTCCTCTCGTAGTCGCCGCGGGCGACCGGCGTTCACCGGCTGGCCGGCGAGAGTTTCTGTTGTGACGGTGGAGGCGAGGGGTGCGGGCTCCCTACCGTCGTGACGTAACACATCGCTCGTTCGGTAAGTAGGTCTTGATGATCGCATCCGGCCGGTTCCTGCGTGTCAGCATCCCCGCCGTCCTGCTGTTGTCCACCGCCGTGGTCGTGGATAGCTACGCTGGTCTGATCTCACTGATCGACACCGCCACCGGGCACGTCTTCGCGCCGGTAACGGTTGGGGAACTATCCGGTCGCCGTGGCCATCTCCGGCTAGGCGCTGACGGGAGGCCGACATGACCGAGACCCTGGAGCGGATCAGCGACCTGCTGCACGAGGCAGGCGAGACCCACCATCGGGTGTTCCGCATCGTCGACGGGGACGACGACGACTGGGCCTCCTGGTACGCGTGGTGGCTGATCAACCTGTCCGAGCTGCCCGACCTGCTGGGCGTCAAGCCCGTCCGCAGCGAGCTGATCTACCTGCTTGTCACCCTCGACAAGCAGCACACGGCCGAGGCTCCCGGCGAACCCTGGGAGGGCTACTACGCACGCGGGATCATGACCCATTTCCGGCCCGCCGAGAGCTGAGGGCCTGGCGGCCCTCTGGCCCCGCCGGCACCAGTTCCGTAGATTGGCCATGGCGGCGACTTCTTGAGGGACAGGTGCGATGCCGGACGACATCCTTTCGATCTACGCGCAGAGCCAGCCGGACAAGCCGGGCGTCATCGACGACAGGCCGGACGGGACCGTCGTCATGTGGACGTACGCCGAGCTTGAGGCGCGGTCGAACCGGGTCGCGAACCTGTTGCTGTCCCTGGGGGCCGGGCCGGGCCGGAAGATCCTGTGGTGCGGGCCGAACTCGCCCGAGGTGCTGGCGATCATGAGCGCCGCCAGGAAGATCGGGGCGATCGCCGTTCCGCTGAACTACCGGCTGACGCCGGAGGAGGCGCTCTACATCATCGACCACAGTGACGCCGAGATCGCTTACGTGGACTACGAGCACGCGCCCATGTTCGCGGCGCTCCGCGACCGGATGGCGAAGGTCCGGCACATCATCGCGGTTGGCGGTCCCGCCCCGGACGGCTTGCTGACCGACGCCGACATCGCTTCCGCGCCGGCCCGCGTGCCCGACGTCGGGGACGCGGTGGGCACCGGCGGGGCGATGATCTACACCTCAGGCACCACCGGCAGGCCGAAGGGCGCGGTCCGGGGCGGCCCGCCGGATCCGGAAGTCATGGGCGCCCTGCTGATGCTGTTCGGCTACCGGCCGGACGACATCTACATCACCTCCGGCCCGCTGTACCACAGCGGGCCCAGCGCGTTCATGGGCGCCGGCCTGCTGTTCGGCCAGACGATCGTCGTGCAGCGCAAGTTCGACGCCGAGGACTGGCTGCGCCTCGTGGACAAGTACAAGGTGAGCTCGACGTTCTCCGCGCCCGCGCTGGTCCGGATGATCTGCGCGCTGCCGCAGGAGGTCAAGGACCGCTACGACCGCTCCTGCATGCGCGTGATGGTGGCCAACGCGGCGCCGTGGAGCTACGCGCTCAAGCAGCAGTACGTGGCGGATTTCCCGCCCGAGTCGCTGTTCGAGGTCTACGGGTCGACCGAACTCGGCGTGGACACGGTGCTGCTGCCCGCGGACCAGATGCGCAAGCCAGGATCCTGCGGCAAGCCGGCCCCGCTGATCGAGATCACGCTCCTCGACGACGACGGGAACAAGGTCACCGGTACCGGGCCTGAGCATGCCGGTGAGGTCTTCGTGCGGTCCAAGGTCGTGTTCGACACCTATTACAAGAACGACGCAGGCTATGAGTCCAACAGCCGCGGCGACTTCCACACCGTCGGTGACATCGCGTACTGGGACGACGAGGGCTACCTGTACATCTGCGACCGCAAGAGCGACATGATCATCTCCGGCGGGATGAACATCTACCCGGCCGAGATCGAGGCCGCGCTGGAGCAGCACCCCGAGATCTACGACGTGGCGGTGTTCGGGATCCCGTCGGACGAGTGGGGCGAGGCCGTGCACGCCACGGTGGTTCGGTCACCTGGATCGTCGCTGACCGGCGAGGAGATCACCGCGTTCGCCCGCGAGCACCTGGCCAGTTACAAGGTGCCGCGGTCGGTGGACTTCACCGACGAGCTGCCGCGCACCGGATCGGGCAAGCTCCTCAAGCGCCAGCTCCGCGCCCCCTACTGGGCCGGGCGCACCGCCCAGGTCGGATAGCGCAAGCCGCAGGCGGAGGTCAGCCAGGAAGGCCAGCAGCCGCGCCCCCGCCTGCCGCGACGACTCCCCGCCGGCGGGCACGTGCTGGACCAGGTAGGCGATCGTCATGCGTCGATCCTGCCCGGGCATCGAAGTCGGCCAATACAGGAGAATTGGTTCATGGAGCATCTCTCGCAGGAGCGCCTGATGGCCGGGCTGGACCGGATCCGCGGTGCGCCGCCCGACGGCGGCAGGCTCGTGCTGATCGTCCGGAGGCCGACGGTGGAGGAGCGCGAGGTGCTGGCCGAGGCGGTCCTGAGCCCGGAAACGGGGCTCGCGGGCGATAACTGGCTCGCCCGCGGCAGCTCGAGAACGCCGGACGGATCGGCGGACCCGGACAAGCAGATCACGGTGATGAACGCCAGGGTGGCCGAGCTGGTCGCGGGCGGGACCGAGCGGATGGCGCTGTGCGGCGATCAGCTCTACCTCGACCTGGACCTGTCCGTCGACAACCTCCCGGCGGGGAGCTTGCTCGCGGTGGGCCAGGTCGTGCTCCGGGTCAGCGAGGCCCCGCACACCGGTTGCGCGAAGTTCGTCGAGCGCTTCGGCGGCGAGGCGATGCGCTTCGTCAACGGCCGGATCGGCCGGCAGTTGCGGATGCGCGGGATGAATACGCGCGTGGTGGTTCCGGGCACCGTCCGGCTTGGTGACCTGGCCGCGAAGGTCCCGCTACCACCTGATGGTGGCGACCCGGTCGTAATCAGCCGAGGAGTAGGCGACCAGGCCCTCTGACAGGGCGAAGATCCATTCCGCCACGCCCAGGGACAGGGCCAGGCGGCTGCAGCGGGCGCAGAAGTGAGGTTCCTCGCGCCGCACCGAGTCGTCCGGCTCGAGCCGCACGTAAATCAGCTTCGCGCCCTGCAGCATCCGCCAGCCGTCGCCCTCGCGAGCTAGCGTGATCGCCCGCTGCTCCGCGTGGGTCCGGCACTGGTCGTGGTGGCCGAACTCGGGGAACTTGCAGTGGCAGTGATCCTCTCCGGGAAACGGCACCCCGTTGGTTCCCCAGGCGAGCAGGCTCTCGTCGCGCATCAGTACCGCGGCGTGCCGGGTTCGCGCATGGGAATCCCTAGCCAGCTCGGCGGCCCGCTCCACCATCTGCTGAGCCACGTGGCTGTCCTGGCGTTTCAGCGGCCACCACTGCGGCCCTGGCCCTGGTTGCATGCCCTACCGCCCTTCGCAGCACAGGCTATTCTCCGCCATTTCGAGACCTCGCGCGGACATTGGGCGATCCCGCCGCCCGCGTGGCGCTCGCCAGCCGGGGCGGCTCGTGGCAGTCTGAGAGCTCATGGCCGGGAATGTCGCTGTGCCGCGCGCGATCACGACGGAGGCGCCATGGTGAACGTGGTGATCACGGGCGGGGCCGGCTTCCTGGGCGCGAGGCTGGCCAGGGAACTCCTGGCGACGGGCTCGCTGGACGTCGCGGGCGGCGGGGCGCGCCCGCTGTCCCGCGTGACGCTCATCGACCGCGCCCCCGTGCCGTCCGACCTGGCCGCCGACGCGCGGGTGACGGAGGTCCGCGGCGACCTGGCCGAGCTCCTCGAACCCGTGGCGGCCGGGCGCGACGTGCTGGCCGGTGCGGAGGTGATCTTCCATCTGGCCGCGGCGGTGAGCGGGGAATGCGAGGCGGATTTCGACCTCGGCCTGCGGGCGAACCTGCGCGCCACCGAGGCGCTGCTCGCGGCCTGCCGCGCGCTGGGGACCGTTCCGATGGTGGTGTTCGCCAGTTCGGTCGCCGTCTTCGGGGGTTCCCAGGAGCACCCGCTCCCGCCCGTCATCGAGGATCAGACCCTGCCCAACCCGCAGACCAGCTACGGCGCGCAGAAGTTCATCTGCGAGCAATTGCTGGCCGACTACACGCGCAAGGGCTTCCTGGATGGGCGGGCCCTGCGCCTGATGACCGTCAGCGTCCGCCCGGGGCGGCCCAACGCGGCGGCGTCCGGCTTCCTGTCGGGCATCATCAGGGAACCGCTCGCCGGCCAGCAGGCGGTGTGCCCGGTCGATCCGGGCACCGAGGTGGCGCTCGCCTCGCCGGCCAAGGCCGTTGCCGCGCTGCTGCGCGGCGGCACGTCGTCAGGCCAGGCCTGGGGCGGCCGAACCGCGGTGACCATGCCCGCGCTCACCGTCTCCGTGGCGGAGATGGCCGCCGCGCTGGAGCGGATAGCCGGGCCACAGGTCAGCTCGCTGATCGACTGGGTCCCCGACCCGGGGGTTTCGCGGATGTTTGCGACCTGGCCCGCCAGGATCCGGGCCGACCGGGCGTCGCGGCTGGGCCTGACACCCGACCCGGACATCGACTCCGTCATCCGGATGCACCTGGCGGAGTCCCGGTTATCTGCGGGGAGTTATCTGCGGGAGATCCGCGGGGACACCAGCCTGCGCAGGCGCAGGATTTCGGTGTCCCTGGCCTCCAGCACCGGCTCGACGACGTTCATGGCGGCGTGCACGGCGGTCTCCAGATCGCCGGCGAGGCCATAGCGGAGGAAGCTGCGCGCCAGCGCCTTCCTGAGCCGCTGGGCGGTGACGGCCAGCAGATCCGCCGGGTCCTTACGGGCTCCGGACTCCGGGGTCAGGCCGCCGCGGACCGTGCGGCCCGCCGGGACGCGCGAGGTGGTGCGCCGGCCCGGGCGCCCCGGCGGGCGGTCGGACCGGCGCCCGGGTGGCGGGGCCACATCGGATTCGTCGCTGTCAGGCACGCAGAACAGCGGGGTCATCACCAGCTGCTGCGGTAGAGCCGGTGCGGTAGCCGGCGGCTTTGGTATGGTCGGCTCCGGGAGCATTGGCGTGGCCTTCCTTTCCAGGATTGTCTGCACAGCGCTAATGCTCCCCCTTTGATGCCCTCACGCAACAGATGTCCAGGTCACACGGCGTGTCATCAATGCTCCGCAGCGTCCTCACCACCGATTTCCTGTGGTCCTTTAGCGGGCACTGGCACCGGCAATTCACTACGCGGTTTCTTTCCGTTCGATTTTGTCCTCGAATTTACCTTCGAAGGAAAACGGCGTGCGCCGCAGGCATTTCCGGGGTACCGTCCGGGCCGTGGACGATGAGGACGGGTATTTCGGCGAACGCGTCGCGGCGGGGTACGACGAATCGTGCAGGGACAGGTTCGAGCCGGACGTGCTGGACGAGACGGTCGGCGTCCTGGCGGAACTGGCGCACGGCGGCCGGGCCCTGGAACTCGGCATCGGGACCGGGCGCGTCGCGCTGCCACTGGCCCGGCGGGGCGTCCCGGTCCACGGCATCGACCTGTCCCAGGCGATGGTGGCCCGGCTGCGCGCCAAGCCGGGCGGCGACGCGATCGACGTGACGATCGGCGATTTCGAGACGACGCGCGTGGCGGGGACGTTCCGCCTCGCCTACCTAGTCTTCAACACGATCATGAACCTGACGACGCAGGACGCGCAGGTGGCCTGCTTTGGCAACGTCGCCGCCCACCTGGAGCCGGGCGGCTGTTTCGTTGTCGAGGTCGGGATCCCCGATCTTCGCAGGCTGCCGCCCGGCGAGACCGCAGTGATGTGGGAGGTCGGCCCGACGGGCTGTGCGTTCGACATCTACGACGTGGCCACGCAGGCGTTGACCTCGAACTACTTCACGGTGGAAGACGGCCGGGGCGAATACTTCTCGATTCCATTCCGGTATGTCTGGCCGGCCGAACTCGACCTGATGGCCCGGCTCGCCGGGCTGCGGCTGCAGGCACGCTGGGGCGGGTGGAACCGGGAGCCGTTCACCGCCGAGAGCCGCCAGCACGTCTCGGTCTGGGAGAAGCCAGCCGGCTAGTGAGATAGCCTGGCCCGGCTGCCTGCTTGCTGGGTATCTAGGAGGGCTGGGCCGGATGAAGCCGATGCCGGAGGACTGGGAACGGGCCGTCGCGGTCGTCGCTCACCCCGACGACCTGGAGTACGGCGTCGCCGCCGCCGTGGCCCGCTGGACCGGGCAGGGCAAGAAGGTCGGCTACCTGCTCGCCACCAAGGGGGAGGCGGGCATCGCGGGGATGCCTCCCGACCAGACCGGGCCGCTGCGGATCCAGGAGGAACTGCGCAGCGCGAGGGTGGTGGGCGTGGACACGGTCGCGTTCCTCGACCATCCCGACGGGCTCGTGGAGTACGGGGTGCCCCTGCGGCGCGATCTGGCCGCCGCGTTCCGCAGGCTGCAGCCCGAGGTCGTGATCACGATGAGCTTCGACCTGACCTGGGGCGAGGAGGGGCCGATCAACCACGCCGACCATCGCGCCGTCGGGCTCGCCGTGCTCGACGCCTGCCGGGACGCGGCCAACGGGTGGGTCTTCCCCGAGGCCGGGCCGCCCTGCACCAGCATCAGGGACGCGTACGTGGCCGCGGTCGGCGAGCCGAACTACTTCGTCGACGTCACCGACACCCTCGACGCGGGGATCGCGTCGCTGCGCGAGCACCGCGCCTACCTCGAGGGCCTGGGCGGCGACTTTGACCCCGACGAGTTCCTGCGGAACATGTCCGGGTTCATCGGCCTCGGCGCCGGGTGCGACTACGCCGTAGGCTTCCGGCGCTACCCGATGGGCTAGGCCGGATACGCCGATCACCACCGTGCGCAGGGCGCCGATGCGCCGCGCCGCCACGGCGGCCAGCCGGGTGGAGATCCCCCAGCACAGCGCGCAGAGCAATCCGTAAGTCATGAGTGCGCCCGTCTGCGGCGGGATCGATCGCGGTTATGCTGCACCTTATGTCACGCCCAGTGGCGAGCAGCGCCGAAGTGCCTGGTCCGGCCCCGGATGGCGTCCAGCGGATCCAGGCGGTCGACCGGGCCATGGTGCTGCTGAAGGCCGTGGCCGCGAGTTCGACGCCGCCGACCGTGCTCGAGCTGGCCCGCCGCTGCGGCATCAACCGGGCCACCGCCTGGCGGCTGCTGCGGACCCTCGAGCACCACGGACTGGTCGACCGCGATGCGGTTACCCAGCGGTACACGGTCGGCTACGCCGCCACCGTGGTGGCGTCGGCGGTGACCGATGACGCACTCATCCGCCGGGTCCGGCCGCTGCTGACCGACCTGTGCCTGCGGACGGGCGAGATAGCCACGCTCGCCGTGGCCAGGCGGTTCAACCTCGTCTACGTCGACCAGGTCGAGCCGCCGAACATGATGGCGCCGAACTGGCTGGACAAACCGCTGCCGCTGCACGCGACGTCGGGCGGCAAGGCGTTCCTGGCCTGGATGGGCCGCGATGAGCGGGACGCGATCCTGCCTGCGGAGCTCCCGCGCTACACCGACCACACCGTCACCGACCGGGAAGAGCTGGAACGTGAGCTCGCCGAGGCCCGCAGGACCGGCTTCGCGATGTGCGACCGGGAGTACGAGGAGTTCTCGTCCGGCTCGTCGGCGGCCGTGCTCAACTCCAGGCGCTCGCCGATCGCGGTCGTCAACGTCTGGGGGCCGGCGACGATGAACTCGGCACGGCGGCTCCGCGAGATCGGCCGGGAGGCGGTCCAGACCGCCGGCGAGATCCGCGACCTGCTCGACTGACCGCGCTCTGGTCCCTTGACCCACGGTAATTTGGGCAGATACGCTGCACATTAACAACAAAGCGTTCGTATCGTGAACACCTGGAGGTGCCACGATGGCAGGCAAGGTCATCATCACCTGCGCGCTCACCGGGTCTGGGCACACTCCGTCGATGTCGCCGTACCTGCCATATACGGTCAGCGACATCGTGGACCAGGGCGTGGCCGCCGCCGAGGCCGGCGCGGCCGTGCTCCACCTGCACGCCAGGAACCCCGAGGACGGCAGCCCCTCCCCCGACCCGGCGATCTTCGCCGCGTACGGGAAGGGGATCAAGGCCCGCAGCGACGTGGTGCTGAGCTTCTCCACCGGGGGCGGCACCGGGATGAGCGTCGAGGAGCGGCTGCAGCCCGTGCTCGACCTGCGGCCGGAGCTGTGCACGCTGAACCTGGGCACGATGAACTACGGCAGCTTCCCGATGATCGGCCGGTACCAGGGCCAGTTCAAGCACGACTGGGAGGAGCCGTACCTGGAGTCCACCCGCGCCGAGCCCTTCATCTCCACGTACGCGGACATCGAGTACATGCTCAGGGTGGTCGGCCCGCAGACGGGAACCCGGTTCGAGGCCGAGGCGTACGACACCTCCCACCTGTACACGCTCGCCTACTACCTGGACCAGGGCCTGGTCCAGCCGCCGGTGTTCGTGCAGACCATCTTCGGGACGATGGGCGGCACGGGTCCCGACGTCGACCACATCGTGCACATGAAGCGGACCGCCGACCGGCTGCTCGGCGACGCGTACCAGTGGTCGACGCTGGGGGCGGGCCGCTTCCAGCTCGGCATCGTCACCGCCGCGGCGATCATGGGCTCGCACGTCCGCGTCGGCCTCGAGGACAGCCTGTACCTCGGCAAGGGCCAGCTCGCCCCCTCCAACGCCAGCCAGGTCGCCAAGGTCAGGGGCATCCTCGAGGCGCTGTCGCTGGAGATCGCGACGCCCGCCGAAGCCAGGGAGATGCTGGGCCTCAAGGGCCTGGACCAGGTGGGCTTCTGACCGGCCTTCCGGGGGTGACCGCTATGCAGCCGGAGCAGGCGCGCCGGGTGGGGATCGTCGGGGCCGGGGTGATCGGCGGCGGGTGGGCCCTGCACTACCTGCGCGCGGGCTTCGACGTGGACGTCTACGACCCGGCCCCGGGCGCGCGGGCGGACCTGCTCCGCATGGTCGAGTCGACCTGGCCGCTGCTCACCCGGCTGGGGCTGCGTGACGGCGCCAGCCCGGACCGGCTCACCTTCCGCGACAGCCTGGCCGCGGCGGTCGCGGACGCCGATGTGGTCCAGGAGAACGCGCCGGAGAACGGGTCTTTGAAGCGGCGGGTGCTGGCCGACGCGGATCGCGCCGCCCGGCCCGGCGTGGTCATCGCCTCGAGCACGTCGGGGTTCGCGATGACGATGCTGCAGGCCGACTGCGAACACCCCGAGCGGTGCGTGGTCGGTCACCCGTTCAACCCGCCGTACCTGATCCCGCTGGTCGAGGTGGTGGGCGGCGAGCGGACCGATCCCGCCGCCGTGGACTGGCTGGTCCGCTTCTACGCGAGCACGGGCAAGCGCCCGCTGCGGCTGAGCCGGGAGCTGCCCGGTTTCGTCGGGAACCGGCTGCAGGAGGCGATGTGGCGCGAGGCGCTGCACATGGTCGCGGCGGGTGAGGCCACCGTGGCCGAGATCGACGCCTCGATCGCGTTCGGCCCCGGACTGCGGTGGGCGCTGATGGGACCGTTGCTGACCTTCCACCTGGCCGGGGGCGCCGGCGGCATGGCGCACATGCTGGACCACTTCGGGGCCGCGCTGGAAGAACCGTGGACGCGGCTGCAGGCGCCGCCGCTCACCCAGGAGCTCCGGGACCGGATGATCGAGGGCTGCCTGAGCGAGGCGGACGGCCGCTCGATCGCCGAGCTGGAGCGGGTGCGCGACGAGTTCCTGGCGGATCTGCTGGTCCTGGTGGAGCGTTATTCACCGGATCCGGGTCCCGGGGCGGAGCTGGCCGGAGAACCGGCGACGGCGGCGACCGCCGTCGGCTGATGTGATCCTTGACACACCGCGCTGGCCGTCTCTACCATCAGCCTAACTCACATTATGCACATTATGTTCGTATAGTGAACAGGACGTCATAGGCACGTAACGGAACGAATACCGCGGCATCCGGATTCATAGCGGCCCACCGCTGCACGCACCGCCGGGAGCAGACAATGACCATCAGCCGCAGGGATTTCATCAAGGCCGGCGCCGCCGGCTCGCTGGCCATCGGAGCCGGCGGGCTGCTCAGCGCCTGCGGGACCGGCGACACGATCAAGGCGTTCACCGCGTCCACCGTGGGCAAGCCACGGTACGGCGGCACGCTGCGGGCCGGCCTCACGGGCGGATCGACCGCCGACACGCTGGACCCGCTCAGCGCCGTCACCAACGTCGACTTCTCCAGGATCGACAACCTGTACGAACCGCTGATCGGGCTGACCCCGGACGCGCTGCCGGTCTACGTGCTCGCCGAGGAACTCACGTCCAACAAGAACGCCACCGAGTGGACGGTCCAGATCAAGCAGGGCATCACGTTTCACAACGGCAAGCCGCTGACCGCCGACGACGTCATCTACACGTTCCAGACGGTCCTCAACCCGAAGGCGCCGGGATCTGCCGCGGCCGGCCTGGCCTCCATCGACGCGAAGGGCATGACCAAGCTCGACACGTACACGGTGCGGATCCCGTGCAGCACGCCGTTCGCCACCTTTGCTGAGTCCCTGGCCATACCCGGCTACTCGGACATCATCCCCGTGGGCTACAACCCGGCTAACCCGGTCGGCACCGGCCCGTTCCGGCTCAAGAGCTTCAGCCCCGGCACGCAGTCCACCTTCGTCCGCTACGGCGACTACTGGCAGACCGGGATGCCGTACCTGGACGAGATCGTCATCACCGACTACGCCGACCAGACCAGCCAGGTGAACGCGCTGCTGGCCGGCCAGGTCGACGTGGTCAACCTGCTATCCGCGGACGTGATCTCCGAGGTCCAGGGCGAGGGCAAGAACATCCTGCTCTCGGACGGCGGCGGCTGGAACCCGTTTACCATGCGGGTGGACACCGGGACGTTCGGCGACGCGCGCATCCGCCAGGCCATGCGGCTGGTCGTCGACCGGCAGCAGATGCTCGACCTGGTCTTCGGCGGCTTCGGGACCATCGGCAACGACCTGTTCGGGATCTGGGCGCCCGAGTACGACCACAGCCTGCCGCAGCGGCAGCAGGACATCGACCAGGCCAAATCGCTGCTGCGGGCGGCGGGCGCCGAGGGCCTGCACGTCCAGCTGATCACCTCCGACATCGGGCAGGGCGTCACGCTGGCCGCGCAGGTGCTCGCCCAGCAGGCCTCACTGGCCGGCATCACGGTGAGCGTGGACGACGTGACCGTGAACGACTTCTACGGCACCAACTACCTGAAGTGGCAGTTCGCCCAGGACTACTGGTTCTACAACTTCTACCTGCCGCAGGTGTCGCTGGCCACGCTGCCGACCGCCCCGTTCAACGAGACGCACTGGCACAACGCCCGGTACGACTCGCTGTACGCCCAGGCCATCGCCACCACCGACACGTCGCTCCGGACCGAGCTGGCGCACGAGATGCAGCAGATCGAGTACGACGAGGGCGGTTACATCATCCCGTTCTTCCCGCCGGTGATCGACGGCTACGGCACCAATGTCGGTGGCCTGGTCCCGGGCAAGAGCGGCTTGTCGCTGAACGCCTACGACTTCAAGGGTGTGTGGCTATCTTGACCGCGACGCAGGCAACCGAACGGGTCGGGCCGCCCTCCGGGGCCCCCCGGCCGCATCCGATCCGGGACATGCTGATCAAGCGCGGCCTGATCGGCATCCTCACGCTTGTGCTGGTGTCGATCCTGGTGTTCGCCGCCACGCAGGTCCTGCCGGGCAACGCCGCGAGCGCGGTGCTGCTGAACACGGCGACCCCCGCCCGCCTGCACGCGCTGGAGGTGCAGCTGGGCCTGAACCGGCCGGCGGCCGCGCAGTACTGGACCTGGCTCGTCGGCGTCCTGCACGGCAACTTCGGCAAGTCGCTGGCCAATGGGCAGCCGGTAGGCACGCTCGTCGGCGGGCGGATCGTGAACTCGCTGGTCCTGGTGGTCCTGGCCGGCGTGATCGGCACGCTGATCGGCGTGGGATTCGGCGTGCTGGCCGCGGCGCGCCGGGACAGCGTGTTCGACCACGTGCTGTCGGTCGTCGCGCTGGCCGTAACGGCGCTGCCGGAATTCGTCGTGGCGGTGGTCCTGGTCATCTTCTTCGCCGCGGTGGTCTTCCACTGGTTCCCCGCGGTCTCGGTCTTCGTCCCTGGCACCGCGCCGTGGTCGAACCCGAGAGAGCTCGTGCTCCCGGTGGCGACCCTGGTCATCGTCATCGTGCCCTACGTGTTCCGGATGATGCGGGCGTCGATGATCGACGCGCTGGAAAGCGACTACGTACAGATGGCGCAGCTCAAGGGCGTGCCGAGGTGGCGGATGCTGTTCGTCCACGCGCTGCCGAACGCCATCGCGCCGACCATCCAGGTGATCGGGCTGAGCTTCCTTTACCTGGCCGGCGGCGTGGTGGTCGTCGAGTACATTTTCAACTACCCAGGGCTCGGACAGGCCCTCGTTAACGCGGTATCTGACCGGGATATCCCGCAGATCCAGGCCATCGTGCTGGTCCTCGCGGCCTTCTATATTTTCGTCAACATCCTGACCGACGTTATTTCGCTCGCCGTGAGCCCGCGGCGGCGGCTGCCCAGATCCTGAGGGTCGAAGGGAAGGTACCCCATGGCGCGCAGACCCGAGGCAGTCGTCATACTCGGCCGCGCGGTGCGCACACCGCGCGGTGCCACCGGGCTGGTGATCGCCGGCTGCGTGATCCTCGTGGCAGCGATCGGCCCGGCCGTCGCACCGTACTCGGCCACCGAGTTCGTGACGACGCCGTTCGCCCGGGCCTCCCGCGCCGCGTGGCTCGGAGGTGACGTCCTCGGCCGGGATGTGCTGACCCGGACCCTGGACGGCGGCTGGGAGCTGCTGGTCATGGCGGCCGTCGCCACCGCGCTCGGCGTCATCGTCGGGGCCGTGCTCGGCGTGATGGCGGCTTACTACGGCGGCTGGGCGGACAGCGTGATCATGCGCTCGGTCGACGTGATCCTGGCGTTCCCGCAGCTGGTGTTCGCGCTGCTGCTGGTGTCCATCCTCGGCCCGAGGATCTGGCTGATCGTGCTGGCCGTCGCCATCTCGCACGCGCCGCAGGTGGCCCGGGTGTCCCGTGCGGCGGCGCTGGACATCAGCGAGCGGGATTTCGTCAAGGCCATGCAGATCCTCGGCATCCCGGGCCGCCGGATCATCCGCAGGGACGTGCTGCCCAACCTGACCTCGGTGCTCATGGTGGAGATCGGGCTACGCCTCACCTACTCCATGCTGATCATCGCCGGACTGAGCTTCCTCGGCTTCGGCCTGCAGCCGCCGACGGCGAGCTGGGGACTGATGATCAACGAGAACCGGGTCGGCCTGATCGCCCAGCCGTGGGGGGTGCTCATGCCGGCCATCCTGATCGCGCTGTTCACCATCGGCGTGAACACGTTCACCGACTCGGTGGCGCGCGCCTCGCTGGGCGTCGGCGGCCGTACCACCGAAACGGACCCGGTGCTCGAGCTCGCCGTCGAAGGGACCGCG
This sequence comes from uncultured Actinomycetes bacterium, assembly GCA_963789225.1. GTDB lineage: Bacteria > Actinomycetota > Actinomycetes > Streptosporangiales > Streptosporangiaceae > Palsa-504. Next base: position 80,055 of record CAWBKD010000021.1, on the reverse strand, counting down.
CAATGACCGCCCCGTCAGAAGACATCCCGGTGACCGAGCTGCCGGCCGACCCGGGCACGCCCCGGCTGGCGGTGGAGAACCTGCGGATCGTGATGGCGCCGTCGCGCCGACGGCCGGAGACCGATGTCGTTGACCAGGTGTCGTTCACCGTGCAGCCGGGGCACGTGCTCGGCCTGGTGGGCGAATCGGGTTCGGGCAAGACCACGGTCGCGCTCGCCCTGCTCGGCCTGGTCAAGCGCGGCCTGGCGATCGGCGGCGGCAAGGTGCTGATCGACGGCCAGGACATCCTCGGGCTGTCAGAACACGAGTTGCAGAAAGTGCGCGGCAAGACGGTCGCTTACGTACCGCAGGACCCGGGCAGCGCGCTGAACCCGGTCCTGAAGGTCGGCACCCAGCTGCGCGAGGTCTTCGCCATCCACGGCGGCGGCGCCGACCGGCTCACGCAGGTGATGGCCGAGGCCGGCCTGGAGGACCCCGGGCCGATCCTCGCCTCCTACCCGCACCAGCTGTCCGGCGGCCAGCAGCAGCGCGTGGCGCTGGCCATGGCCTTCGCCTGCCGGCCCCGGCTGATCGTGCTGGACGAGCCGACGACCGGCCTGGACGTCACCACCCAGCGCCGCGTCCTGGACACGGTGCGCGGGCTGTGCCGGACCTACCAGGTGGCCGCCGTCTACATCAGCCACGACCTCGCCGTGGTGGCCGAGATCGCCGACCACGTCGCGGTCATGTACTCCGGCCGGCTGATCGAGATCGGCGCCGCCGCCGAGCTGTTCGGGAGCCCGGCGCACCCGTACACCCGCGGGCTGATGCGGGCCATCCCGTCCCTGGAAATGTCCCATGAGCTGCTCGGCATGGCCGGTTCTCCGCCTCGCCCTGGCAACCGCCCGGCCGGCTGCTCCTTCCAACCGCGCTGCGAGTTCGCGATCGCAGAATGCGAGCTGCGCGAGCCGGCGGCCGTCATCGTGTCCGACACCGGGCACGCGGCCAGGTGCGTGCGCGCCACGGAGGTCGCCGCGCTGTCCGGCACCGCCCTGCTGGCCAGGGAGCGCACGGCCCCCCCGGCCGAGGAGGCGGTGCTCACCATCAGCGGCGTCTCGGTCTCCTACACGAACAAGCCGGTGCTGCGGGAGATCAGCCTCGACGTGGGGGCCAGGAAGGCGGTCGCGATCGTCGGCACCTCGGGGTCGGGCAAGACCACGCTGGCCCGGTGCGTCGTCGGGCTGCACAAGGACTGGACGGGGACCATCACGTTCGGCGGCCAGGAACTCTTGCCCGGCGTCCGCGGCAGGACACAGGACCAGCTGCGCAAGATCCAGTTCGTCGCGCAGAACCCGTACGGCTCGCTCAACCCCCGGCAGACCATCGGCCAGATCATCGGGCAGCCGCTCGCGCACTTCACCAAGCTCCGCGGCAAGGAACACGACCAGCGGGTCGGGGACGCGCTGACCTCCGTCGCGCTCCGCGAGTCCTTCGCGTCGCGCTACCCCGACGAGCTTTCCGGCGGGGAACGGCAGCGGGTCGCGCTGGCCCGCGCGCTGGTGGTCGACCCCGAACTGCTGGTCTGCGACGAGATCACCTCGGCGCTCGACGTGTCGGTGCAGGCGGCCATCGTCGAGCTCCTGCTGCGGCTGCAGGCCGAGCGCGGGCTCGCGCTGCTGTTCATCACGCACAACCTGCCGCTGGTGCGCAGCATCGCGGACGACGTGACGGTGATCAGCGCCGGGGAGATCTGCGAGCGCGGTCCGGTCGCGCAGGTCCTGACGGCGCCGAGCCACTCCTACACCCGGCAGTTGCTCGCCGACGTCCCCTCCATCGGGCCGGAATGAGCCTTCTTCACACCGGCGGCCGGGCGGTGCCGCCGGAGTGGATCGACTACAACGGGCACATGATGGACGCCTACTACTTCCTGGCGTTCACCGAGGCGACCGAGGCGTTCCTGGACCACGTCGGCCTCGGCGCCGCGTACCAGGCCAGGACCGGCAGCGGGATCTACACCGCGGAAAGCCACCTGTGCTTCATCAGCGGCGTGACGGAAGGCGCAGCGCTGACCTACCGGACCCAGCTGCTCGGATATGACGCCAAGCGCCTGCACGTGTTCCACCAGATGACCAGCGCAGACGTGCTGGCCGCGACCTGCGAGCTGATGTTCCTGCACGTCAGCGAGGACCACGTGACCCCGATGCCAGCCGAGCCGGCCGCCGCCGTGGCCGCGCTGGCCGCCGCGCACGCGCCCCTGCCCCGCCCGGAGAAGGCCGGCCGCTACATCGCCATGCCGGCGACGGCCAGGGCGGGGTAGGCCACGGCCAGGGGAAGCTGGGCCCCGGGTTGGGCCTGTGCGTCACCGGCGCATTCGTCCGGAACGTATGCCTGGGCATCGGATAGGTCGGGGAGGGGGCGGGCTGCGGCTTGGCGGTCGGCGTCTTGGTGGGCCCGGGCACGTAACGCACATCCGGCGCGGCCGCCGACCGGCGAGAGTGGGACTGATGGGTGACCGACGGCGAGAAGGGCGCGATCGCCGAGGCGGCCACGAACGAGCTCGGGGCCAGACCCGCTTGGGCGCGCGGCGGCCCGGAATGATGACCACCCTGGGTGAGCGTCAGCAGGATCGCCGTCGCGGCGACGGCGAGCACTCCGGCGACGGTGGCGGCGCCCGTGCGGAAGCTCAGCTCCTCCATGCGGGAGTAGATCATCCGCCGGAGCCGGCGCACCCAGCCGATCCATTCACTCACGACAAAGCACGATACAGGGGTATCAGCCGATTGGGGCGGAGGCTGCGGATCGGAGCCTGGCGGTTAGTCCGAATGACACGGCCTTCTGCCGTAATGTCCCCGCACTGATTTTCCGCGGCGGGCGCGAACGAACACGCACGGTGACCGATCGCAGGGCTAGAGCACGACGTCCAGCATCATCGGCATGTCCGGCCGACCGGAACCGCCCGCAGGCTCGGCGGTCAGGACCAGGTGGTCCCCCCGGCGCAGTCCGGAGGCGATGACCGGGCCCGTCATGCCGTGGCTGCCCGCGCGGAGCATGCCCACCGAGCGGTCGCCGGCCGGGCCGACCAGCCACAGCTCGTAGCCGCGTGAGGACGGCAGCGCGCGCAGGCCCGCGGCGGTGAAGACCAGCGCGTGCCTGGAGTGGGACATCACGATGGTCGCCGTTCCGCCGCCGGAGACCGCCTGGGTCCGCATGACCGCGTCGTGCGCGGTCAGCACGGCCACGATCTGCTGGCTGCTCGATTGGGCCTGGTCAAGCTGCTGCCGCATGCTGCCGTTGGCGAGGCCGAAGGCTAGGGCGGCCCCGAGCACGGCGACGGTCACCGCGGCGCCGGCCGCCGCAGCCAGGCGGACCCGCCAGCCCTGCCGGGCTATCCAGCGGAGCCAGGAGACGGGCCTAAGGACCGCGGCCCGGGTCCTCGCCGCGCGGGTCGCGGCGGCTGGCGAGCCCGCGGTAACTTCGGCGGGCGCCTGCTGCCTGGTGACGACCGCGGCCGCGAGCACTCGTTCCTTGAAGCCAGGCGGCGGGGTCACCGCGGTGGCCGTGGCCAGCCGGGCGGTGGCCTCGCACAGGCTCGCGATCTCCTGCGCGCAGTCTTCGCACCCGGCCAGGTGGCGCTCGAAGGACGCCCGGTCCGGCGCGGACAGGGCGTCCAGTGCGTAGGCCCCGGCCAGGGTGTGGTCGTCGCTGCCTGTCCCCCTGCGCCACCTCCGTCTCCGGTCACTCAGCTTCATCCCGTCACCCCCAGGCAGTCCCTGAGCCTGATCAGCGCGTCCCGCATCCTGGTCTTTACCGTGCCGGTCGGAATGTCCAGCAGGATGGCGACCTGACCGTACGTGTAACCGCCGTAGTAGGCCAGGGTGACCGACTCGCGCTGCAGTTCGGTCAGGGAGCCGAGGCAGCGCCGGACGCGCTCGTGCTCGAGCCTCAACTCCACCGCCTCGGTGACCTCGTCGTACGGGATATCGGCCGTGGCGGTCCGCCGCTCGCGTTCGGACTCCTTCTGCACGGACCTGACCCGGTCGACGGCCCGGCGGTGGGCCAGCATCATGACCCAGGCGATGGCGCTGCCCCGGCTGGTGTCGAACTTGAACGCGGTCCGCCACACCTCGAGCAGGACCTCCTGGGCGACTTCCTCGGACTGGGCGGGATCGCGGATCACCCGCCTGACGATGCCCAGGACCGCCGGGCCGACCTGCTCGTAGACGGCCTCGAACGCGGCCGCGTCCCCCCGCGCCACCAGGCCGAGCTGAACGGCCAGATCGGTTCCGTGACCAGCCTGCGGGGCATGCCGCGCGGGATTCCGGTGTTCCGGGCGGTCCGAAGCCCTCATGATTGATATTCGTAGCAGGAGCCGTCACGGTTTGGCCGCAGGAGCAAACCCGCGCTGCCGCCGCACCGAATAAAGGACATGAGGATGGACGGGACAGGACGGAGTCGCAGGCGCGCGGGAGGTCACCGACGGGCGGGCCTCGGCGTCATCGCCGGGCTGCTGGCCGCGGGCACGGCGCTGGGCGTGGGGCAGCTCGTGGCGGGTTTCACCAGCGCTAACGCATCGCCGGTAGTCGCGGTCGGGCAGCTGCAGATCGACTTCACGCCGCCGTGGCTGAAGAACTTCGCCATCAACGAGTTCGGCTCCGACGACAAGCTCGTCCTGGTGAGCGGCATCCTGGTCGTCCTCGCGATATTCGCCGCCGTGATCGGCGCGCTGGCCACGCGCCGGCTGGCCTACGGCATGGCGGGCCTGGCGGTTTTCGCGGTCGTCGGGCTGATCGCCGCCACGACGCGGCCCACCGCCACGTTTGCCAGCGTGCTGCCCACCCTGGCCGCGACGGCGGCGGCAGCCTTCGTGCTGCGCATGCTGATCCGCCTGGCCACCCAGCAGGCTCCGGCCAGCCAGGACAAGTGGCACTTCGACTCCTGGGACGCGGCCTGGGCCGTCACCGAACCGGCCGGGCCAAAGGGCGCGGACCCGGCCGCGCCGCCGGAGGCCTCCCCCGCGGATCCGTTCATGGCGGATCCGGCCCTCCCTGATCAGCCCACCGCGGATCAGCCCGCCCTGCCAGACCTGCCCACCGACGCGGGTCAGCCGCCCGCCTCGGGTTCGGTGATCAGGCCCTCCGGGCCGAAGCAGCCGGACAGGCCTGCGCAGGGAGTCGGCCCGGTCCGCCCGGCCGCCCATGCTGCCCCGCAGCGCAGGAGCTTCCTGGCCGCGAGCGCCGCGACCGCGGGGGTCGCCGTCGTGGCCGGGCTCGCGGGCCGACTGCTCGCCGAGCGGAGCAGCGTGGCCAGCGCGCGCAGCGCCCTGCGGATCCCCAAGCCCGCGCAGACCGTCCCGGGCCTGCCCCCGGGCGTCAACCTGGACATACCGGGCCTGACCCCGTTCATCACGTCCGACACTGACTTCTACCGGGTGGACACCGCGATCGTCCTGCCCCAGGTCGATCCCTCGAGCTGGCAACTGCGGATCCACGGCATGGTGCAGCGCGAGATCACGCTCGGCTTCGACGAATTGATCCGTATGCCGCTGATCGAGGACTACGTGACCCTGTGCTGCGTGTCCAACCCGGTCGCCGGGCCGTACATCGGCAACGCGCTCTGGCTGGGCGTGAAGCTGGCCAGCGTGCTGCGCCAGGCCGGGATCAAGGCCGGGGCGGACCAGTTGATGTGCACGTCGGTGGACGGGTTCACGTCGGGCACCCCGATCCAGACCGTGATGGACGGCCGGGACGCGCTGCTCGCGGTGGCGATGAACGGTCAGGCGCTGCCCGTCGCGCACGGCTTCCCGGTCCGCATGGTCGTCCCCGGACTGTACGGGTACGTGTCCGCCACGAAGTGGGTGACGGACATCAACGTCACCACGTTCGCGGGCAACTACGCATACTGGGCCGTGCGCGGCTGGTCACAGCAGGCCCCGATCAAGACCGAATCGCGGATCGACGTGCCGACCGGGCTGGGCCAGCTCAAGGCCGGCCAGACCGCGGTAGCCGGCGTGGCGTGGGCCCAGCACAAGGGCATCGACGCCGTCCACGTGCGCGTCGACTCCGGTCCGTGGAACCTGGCCACGCTGGCGGCCGTGCCCGGCATCGACACCTGGCGCCAGTGGGTCTGGGAGTGGGAGGCGACCCCCGGGAACCACACCGTCGAATGCCGGGCCACCGATGCCACCGGCTACACGCAGACCGGGCTGGAGGAGCCGCCGGAACCCAACGGGGCCACGGGTTACCCGATGGTCCAGGTCAGCGTCGGGTAGGTACGGACGACCCTGCGGGGACGTTCTGGCCTGGTCTTATCCCCGCGAGGGTTTCGGATGGGTCTTCCTGATGAGTTGTGGGCACATGACTGTCCCCTGGCCAAGAGAAGCCGCCCACCTACCCGCCGACGCGGACGCCAGGCGACTGGTAAGTCGCGACCGGTACGTGTCAAAGTCACTCCCGCGTCGCCCTGGGGAATCCTTAGTTTGGGAAATGAAACGCCCGGCTCATGTTGTTAGCCTGTCTGCGGGCGGCGATGGCTGAGGAGGGCCGGTAACACTGTCAGGGCGGACGGGGAGCGCGGCGGACAGGCAGGCTGCGGGAGGGTCGGCGCAGGCCGGCGGGTGGCTGCGACGGCTGGCGGCCTATTGCTGGCGCTACCGCAGGAACGTGGTCATCTCGCTGGGCGGGGCCCTGGTGGCTACCGTGGCCACGGCCTCGATCCCGCTGATCCAGCGGCGGATCATCGACGACGTCATCATCACGCACCGGCAGTCGGTCTGGCCGCTCGCGACCCTGCTGCTGGTCGCGGCGGCGGTCAACTTCGCCGGCATCTACCTGCGCCGCTACAACGGGGGCCGGGTTTCCCTTGACGTGCAGTATGACTTGCGGACCGAGCTCCTCGAATCGCTGTCCCGGCTGGACGCCGCCCGCCAGGACGAGATCCATACGGGGCAGCTCATCGGCCGGTCCATCTCCGACCTGAACATGGTGCAGGGCCTGCTGTCCATGGTGCCGATCACGCTCGGGAACCTGGCGCTGTTCATCGCGTCCCTCGGCATCATGGTCGTGCTTTCTCCGGTGCTCACCCTCGTGACCGTGGTGGTCGCCCCGGCCCTGTGGATGATCGCGCTGGCGTCGCGGCGCAAGTTGTTCCCGGCGAGCTGGGACGCCCAGCAGCAGTCAGGCGACGTGGCCGGGATCGTGGATGAGGCCATCGGCGGAGTGCGGGTCATCAAGGGCTTCGGGCAGGAGGAGCAGGAACAGGAGCGGCTGGAGGAAGCCAGCTCGCGGCTGTTCGCGTCCCGGCTGCGCATGATCAGGCTGACGGCCTGGTACAACCCCGCGCTGACGGCCATCCCCTCGCTCGGCGTGGTCGGCGTGCTCGCGCTCGGCGGCTGGCTGGCCATTCACGGATCCATCACCCTCGGCACGTTCCTCGCGTTCTCCGCCTACCTGGCCCAGATGAGCGGCCCGGTCCGCACGCTGACCATGATGGTCACCATCGGGCAGGAAGCGCGCGCCAGCGTCATCCGGGTGTTCGACATCATCGACTCGCGCCCGGTGATCAGCGACAAGCCGGACGCGATCGCGCTCCCGCCGGACGCGAACGGCATCAGCTTCGACGACGTCCAATTCGGCTACGTGGCCTCCGAACCCGTCTTGCGCGGCCTTTCGTTCCGCGTGGCGCCCGGCGAGACGGTCGCCGTGGTCGGCGCGTCCGGCTCGGGCAAGTCCACCATCGCGCTGCTGCTGCCCCGGTTCTACGACCCGGAGGGCGGCTCGGTCAGCATCGGCGGGCACAACATCGCGGACGTGACGCGCGATTCGCTGCGGGCCGCGATCGGCCTGGTCATGGAGGACAGCTTCCTGTTCTCCGACACGGTGCGGGCGAACATCGCCTACGGCAGGCCGGACGCCACCCAAGACGAGATCATCGCCGCAGCCCAGGCGGCGCAGGCCCACGAGTTCATCGAGCGGCTCCCCCAGGGCTACGACTCTGTGGTCGGCGAGCAGGGCCTGACGCTTTCCGGCGGGCAGCGACAGCGGGTGGCCCTGGCCCGCGCGCTGATCACCAACCCCAGGCTGCTCCTGCTGGACGACGCGACCTCGGCCATCGACCCGCGCCTGGAGGCGGAGATCCACGCCGCGCTGCGCGAGATCATGCGCGGGCGTACCACGCTGATCATCGCGCACCGGCGCTCAACGCTGAACCTGGCCGACCGGATCGTGGTCCTCGACCAGGGCCGGGTCGCCGACAGCGGCACCCATGAGGAGCTGACCGAGCGCAGCGCGCTGTACCGGCAGCTCATCACCGGCCCGGAGGCCGGGCCCGACGCCGCCGTCCTGGTCCGGACGCGTGCCGGCCACACCGTGGAAGAGGCGTTCGACGGGCGCGGGACCATGGCCGGCTTGTCGCCGGCGGGCGCTCAGGGCCTGGCCCGGCTCGGCGGCGCAGGCGGCCGGGGATCCGGACGCGGCCGCGGCGGGGGGGCCGGGGTCGGGGGCGCGAACCTCTCCGGCACGTTCGCCAGCCTGCCCCCGTCGCCCCAGTTGCTCGCCCAGGTCGAGGCGCTGCCGCCGGCCAGGGACGTGCCGAACGTGGACCTCGGCCGGGCCCGGGCGGCGGACAGGCATTTCACATTGCGCAGGCTGCTGCGGCCGCTAATGTTCGCGCTGATCGCCGGGCTGATCCTGGACGGCCTGGACGCCCTGGCGGGGCTCGCGCTGCCTGCGCTGGTCAGGAACGGCATCGACAACGGGGTCGAGACCAAGGTCTTCCACGCGATCATCGTCGTGTCCCTCATCGGGCTCGCCATCGTGCTGGCCGACTGGCTCATCAACATCGCCGAGACGATGGTGGTCGGGCGCAACGGGGAGCGGCTGCTGTTCACCCTGCGGGTCAAGATCTTCGCCCAGCTCCAGCGGCTCGGCCTGGACTTCTACGAGCGCGAGATGTCCGGCCGGATCATGACCAGGATGACCACCGACGTGGACGCCCTGTCCACGTTCCTGCAGACCGGCCTGATCACCATGGTCAGCTCCGTGCTCACCTTCTTCGGCGTGCTCGCCGCGCTGCTCATCATCAACCTGCGGCTCGGGCTTTACATCCTCTGCATCTTCCCCGTGCTGGTGGCCGCGACCGTGGTGTTCCGGTCCAAGTCGGCCAAGGCGTACAACGAGGCGCGGGAAAAGGTCGCCGCCGTCAACGCGGACTTCGCGGAGAACGTGGCCGGCCTGCGGGTGACCCAGGCGTTCCGCCGCGAGCTAACCAACCGGGCCAGGTTCGGCAGGCTCAGCGATGCCTTCCGGGTCACACGGCTGCGGACGCAGCGGTATATCGCGGTGTACTTCCCGTTCGTGCAGACGCTGTCGACCGTGGCGGGCGCGATCGTCCTGGTCGCCGCCACCGGCCAGGTGCGCAACGGCACCCTTACCGCGGGCGCGCTGATCGCGTACCTGCTCTACATCGACATGGTCTTCTCCCCCGTCCAGCAGCTCTCCCAGGTCTTCGACGGCTACCAGCAGGCCATGGTGGGCCTACGTCGGATCACGGAGCTGCTCAGGCTGGGCACGTCCACCCCCGAGCCCAGCCATCCGGTCGTCCCGGGCCGGCTGCGCGGCCGCATCGAGCTACGCGACGTGGACTTCGGCTACACGAGCAGCGAGGTCAACGCGATCGACGGGGCCAGCCTGACCATCGAGCCTGGCGAGACCGTCGCCCTGGTCGGCCAGACCGGGGCAGGCAAGTCGACCCTGGTCAAGCTCGTCGCGCGATTTTACGACGTGACCGGCGGGGCGGTCCTGGTCGACGGCACCGACGTCCGCGACTACGACCTGGCCAGCTACCGCCACCGGCTCGGCGTCGTCCCGCAGGAGTCGTACCTGTTCGCCGGGACGGTCCGGGATTCGATCAGGTACGCCAGGCCGGACGCGAGTGAGGCCGAGGTCGAGGCCGCGGCCCGCGCCACCGGGGCGCACGACATGATCAGCGGCCTGCCGGGCGGCTACGACCACCAGGTTTCCGAGCGCGGCCGCAACCTGTCGGCCGGCCAGCGGCAGCTCATCGCTCTCGCCCGCGCCCAGCTCGCCGACCCCGCCATCCTGCTGCTCGACGAGGCGACCGCCGCCCTGGACCTGGCCGCCGAGGCGGCGGTGAACCACGCCATCAGCGAGCTGACCGCGGCCCGCACCACCATCGTGGTCGCCCACCGCCTCACCACCGCCGCCCGCGCGGACCGGATCGTGGTCATGGACGCCGGGCGGATCGCGGAGATCGGCAGCCACGACGAACTACTGGCGGCGGACGGCACCTACGCCGCGCTCTGGGCCGCCTTCACCGGCGAATCAGAACTTGTCGCCTAGTTCTCCGACCCTGTTGCGCGGTACGGGTATTCGGAGAACACTGCGACCATGAGGGGTCCTGTTCGCAGCGCCCTGCGCTGGCTGACCCGGGTCACCCGGCCGCTGGCGCTGAGATCAGCAGGAAAGGAAGGATCCGGCACTTCGGTCGTGCGTCATGTCGGGCGCCGATCGGGTCGCCTGTACCAGACCCCGGTCGTAGCCGTCGAGCACGACAACAGCTTCCTGATCGCCCTCCCCTACGGGGAGGGCACGGACTGGCTGAAGAACGTCCTCGCCAAGGGCTCGGCAACCCTCGTCACCGGCGGGCGCAGTTACGAGGTCGACGAGCCCGAGGTCATCCCGATGGCTGAGGCGACCACCTATTTCCGGCCGAGGGAGCAGCGCATGCACCGGCAATTCGGAGTCGGCTCAGCGCTGCGGGTCCGTCGCGTCCCCGCGGAGAGCGACGTTACGTGACAGGCCTGCCGGGGATATCGACCTCGGCCCCGGGTATCGGGGATCACCGTGGCGGCGGCGTGGAACCTGCCTGGTCAAGCAGATCCCGCAGCACGCCGGTATAGCGATCCAGCGCGCTGCGGCCTTCGCGGGTGAGGGACACCGAGGTCGTCCCGTTGACGCCGCTGCCGGATTTCTCCATCCGGACGTATCCGGCGTCGTCCAGCTTGCGCAGGTGAGTGATGAGGTTGCCCGGGGTCAGCCCGATCAGGTCCTGCAGCCTGGTGAAGGACAGGTTGTCCCCGTCCGGCAGCGCAGCCAGTGTTACCACGATGCGCAGCCGGGCGGGGGCGTGGATGACCGGGTCGAGCTCGTCTTCGCTCACTGATGCCGGTCCAGGGCGGGCCCGAGCGCCGCCATCAGCAGGTATCCCAGTCCTCCGGCCAGGGCGGTCACGGCCCAGACCCCCACCGGGCCCGCGAACGCGCCGCCAGCAGCCACGGCGACCAGCCAAAGGCCCAGCCCGAGCAGGGTCCAGTTCAGCCTGACGGCGGAGTTCGCGGCGTAGACCACCCCGGCGACCAGTACGGGTGCCGCCGCCTGGTACACACCGAAGACCACCGAACGGCTGGCGCCGGCGTGGTCGATCGCCGCCTCAAGTACCAGCACCGCGACGATCCCGCTGACGAAGGCCAGGATGGAGACCCGGCGCTGCACCGCCGACAGCCCGCCCACGCCGCTGGTCGCCCGGCTGATGATGGAGGCGGCGATGGCCACGGCGAATCCGACGAGCACCACCTGGATGATCGCCGCCTCCGGCGCCGGGCCCTGGTAGGGGTGCTGCCCGCGGACAGAGAGCCAGATCGCGCCGTAACCGAGCAGCCAGGCCACTCCCCCGGCGATGAAGATCACCGGGTGACTGACCCGCAGCTCGCGGCGGGCCCGCTCGCCCGCTTCCTGCAGGATGGCGGCCGCACCCTGCGCATCCAGGCCCGCCCCATCGTCCAGCCCGGCGCCGTCCTTCATGTCGACGTCCTCGTTCATGCCGACTCTCCCTCCTTGACTTTGTGCTGCAAAGTTAGCTCACTTTGCATTGCAAAGTCAAGGCGCGGACGGGACCGGATCTGGCCGCTCCAGGCGGCGATCCCACCAGGTGCCTGCCCCTTCGCCAGTGACGATCGGGGGGGCTTACTCAGCGCTGGGCACGACGACGACTGGGCAGTGCGCGTGATGCACTACCTGGCTGGCTACGGAGCCCAGGCTGAGGCGGGGGAACCCGCCGCCGCCGCGGTTGCCCACCACGACCAGATCGCTGCCCGCCGACGCGTCGATGAGCGCCTTGGCAGCGAAGCCGTTGATCACGGTCACCGTGACCTGGGGCCGGTTGACATCGAGCCCCTCGAGGGCCTCCGCGACCGCGTGCTCGGCGGCGGTCCTGGCCTGGTCCAGCAACGGCGCATCGCCGGGAACGGAAACCGGGTTCCCCGTCCAGTAGCTGGCCATCACCTCGTGGACCGCGAGAACCGTGAGCGGAACCTGGCGCAGCGCGGCCTCGCGCATGGCCCAGTCCAGCGCCCGATGACCGTGGTGCGAACCATCAACGCCTACCGTGATTCCTGGCATCGCGCATCATCGCCTTTTCACATATCAGCCCGCCACGCAGGGCTCTCCAGCACCATGATCTTGCGCCGGGCGTCCCGCCGACAAGGGACCTTGGTCATCCGCGGGTTCCGCACCTGAGGGGGGAAGCACCAGCGCCGTTCGGGATAATGCCCTTGATCTTCTCGGGGTGAGGACGTGTACCGGCTGCTTTTCCTGGTGGTGCTACGGCGGGTGCCTGCCGAGACGGCGCACCGGGCCGGGTTCTGGCTGATCCGGGTGCTCGGGGCGGCAGCGGGCGTGCCGGGGGTGGCTGCGGTGCTGCGCCGGTGGCTCGGGCCGCGCGATCCGGCGCTGCGGGTCCGGGCGCTCGGCCTGGACTTCCCAGGACCGCTCGGGCTGGCGGCCGGGTTCGACAAGGACGCGCGCGGCGTGGCGGGGCTGGGCGCGCTCGGGTTCGGGTTCGTCGAGGTCGGCACGGTGACCGCGCGGGCGCAGCCGGGGAACCCGCGCCCGCGGATGTTCCGGCTGCCCGCGGACCGGGCGCTGGTCAACCGGATGGGTTTCAACAACGAGGGGGCGGCAGCGGCGGCGGCCAGGCTGCGCCACCGGAACGGGGTGATCGTCGGGGTCAACATCGGCAAGACGAAGGCGGTGCCCGACGAGGAGGCGGCGCGGGATTACGCGGCGAGCGCGCGGGCGGTGGCCCGGGTCGCCGACTACGTGGTGGTCAACGTCAGCTCGCCGAACACGCCGGGGCTGCGCGACCTGCAGGCCGCGGACCGGCTCAAGCCGGTGCTGGTGGCCGTGCGCGAGGCGCTCGACGCGGCCGCGGACCATCGCGTGCCCCTGCTGGTGAAGATCGCGCCTGACCTGGCCGACGCGGACGTGGACGCGGTCGCGGACCTGGCGCTCGAGCTCGGGCTTGACGGGATCGTGGCGACCAACACCACGGTGTCCAGGGACGGGCTGGCCAGCTCGCCGGCCGAGGTGGCGGCCGCGGGCGCGGGCGGACTGTCGGGGGCGCCGCTGCGGGGCCGGGCCCTGGCGGTGCTGCGGCGACTGCACGCCCGGGCCGGGGACCGGCTGGTGCTGATCGCGGCGGGCGGCATCGAGACCAGCGACGACGCGTGGGAGCGGCTGGCGGCCGGGGCCACGCTGGTGCAGGCCTATACCGGGTTCATCTACGGTGGGCCGCTGTGGCCGCGGCGGGTTCACGCGGGCCTGGCCCGCCGGGCCCGGTCCAGGTGAGCTCCAGCGGCTGGTACGCCACCTGGCAGGGGTTGCCTGCCGCGAGCCAGATGTGGCCGGCGTTCGGGTCCATGAGGAGCGAGGCGATGGTGGCGCCCTGCTCGAGCGGGGGGTGGGCCGGGTCGGGGTGCGAGCAGATGCTGTGCGGGTAGTCGGCGTGATCGGCGAGCAGCGCGCGGAAGTGGTCAAGCGTGAGGGAGCCGGGCTGGCTGGTGCCCGCACGGAGCCGCTGCAGGCGGACGGCGCTGCTGGGCATGGCCCACAGGGACACGTCGACCGGGGCCAGGCCCGGCGACAAGAAGTGGTTGGTGTGCAGCAGCACGCCCCGGTCGGGGTACAGCGGGTAGAGCCGGGTGAAGTCGCCCGGCGCCCGGCGCTGGTGGCGGCGGCGTCCGGACGCGCGGCACGCCTGAGGATCGGTTACCAGCCGGGGGGCCGCCCCGGCCGCTGCACCTCGATCCGGCCGTAGCGCATCCGGCCGACCAGCTCCACGCGGAGCACGACCTTGGCCCCGGGCTCGGCGCTCGGGCGCATCTCCACGTCGGTGTAGCGGACGGTCAAGCCCTCGGCGTCCACGACGACGCCAGGCCCGGCCACCATCCGCAGGGTTCCGCCGCGCATCTTCATGTCGATGAGCAGCCTGTCGTGCGTGAGGACCGCATCGGTGAAGTCGAGCGTCACGTCGCACCACGACGGGCGCAGCTCGATCCGCCGCGGGACCCGCCAGTGGCCGATGCGCGAGACCGCACCTCCGCGCTGGACGATCCGGATCTCCTCCTCGGGGGGTGCCGGGGCGGGGGCTCGAGGGCGGCGGGCGGGCGCGGCGGCGGCGGCGAACGGCGGCAGGTCGGCGGTGAACGCGGCCAGCTCGCCGAACGTCCGGGCGGACAAGACGGCCTGCATTCGCTCCTCGAACTCGTCGGAGGTCAGCCGGCCCTCCTCCGCGGCGGCGCGCAGAACGTCAATGACCCGGTCCCGGTCCGCGTCGGACGCCCTCATGTCGGGCGCCGGACCGGGTTCCGGCGGCTCGGTCGGCATTGGGTACCCCATCAGCTCTTCCGGTACCTCCGCTATCGATGCTAGGCCCGCGGCCAGCCCGGGAACAGGGGCGCTGACGCGGGACCTTGGTCCTCAGTGACGGGCAGGCCGATTGCCTGGAGTCGAACCGTGAACGCCGGTCCCGCCGATGGCGACGACCGCCTCGAGGTGGCCGCGCATCCGGTCCCTGGTCTGGATGACAGCCTGCAGCCGCCCGTGCAGCTCGGCGAGGAGCTCGTCTAGCTGCAGGTTCGGCAGGATCTCGGGGCGGCTCGCGGCACCCGGTTCCGCGGCATGTCCTTCCACGGCAGGTAGGGACGAAGGTCATTATCCCGAACGAGCGGTGGTGCGAGACAATGATGTGCTTTAGGTGCCCCAGTGCATTCGGTCGGGTCAAGGAGGACCAGCCATGGCAGGCAAGCCCATCGTCGTCGGTACGGACGGTTCCAGGGAATCACGGCGCGCGGTCGAGTGGGCCGCCCGGGAGGCGGTGCTCCGGGACGCCCCGCTGCGGATCGTGTCCGCCGCGGAGCTGATGCCCAAGATGATCGGCGGCCACGGCACGTCCGAGTACGAGACCGTCTCCGACCTCCTCCGCGACGAGCGCGACCACGCGCTGGCCTCGGCGGCCTCGGTGGCAGGGGCGACGGCCCCCGGGCTGCTGATCGACAGCGACCAGTTGACCGGGGCGCCCGCGCTGGCGGTCACCGAGGCCGGGAACGGGGCGGCGATGCTCGTGGTCGGCTCCCGCGGGGTCGGCGCGTTCGCGGCGATGCTGCTCGGCTCGGTCAGCCGGTACGCGGCCCTCCACGCCTCCTGCCCGGTTGTGGTCATCTCGGACGAGACCTGGGCCGCGCACAAGCTGATCGGCGTCGGCGTCGCCGACCCGGAAGGCTCCGCCGCCGCCCTGGAGTTCGCGTTCGAGGAGGCCGCGCGGCGCCAGGCCGGCGTGCTCGCCGTCCACGCGTGGCACACCCCGGAGTTCGACGTATCGCGGGCGGGGCACGCGCCGGCCGGGCCGGCCGCGGACGTCCTGCAGGCGGCGGCCGCCCAGAACCTGGAGGCGGTGCTGAACACCTGGCGGGAGAAGTACCCCGACGTGCAGGTCAGCGGCGACGTGGTGCACGGGCACCCGGGCCGGACGCTCGTCGGCGTGTCGGCGCGCGCCGACCTGGTCGTCATCGGCCGGCGCAGCACCCACGCCGCCCAGCACGGCCCCGGCACGGTGACGCACGCCGTGCTCAACCACGCGCACGGCCCCGTCGTCACCGTTCCGTCGTCCTGATGGCCTCCTCGGCCAGGCCGGGGTTGGCGGCGCCGGTCCTGGCGGGCCGGCGGGTACTGCTGCTTGACCGCGCCCGGATGTACGTGTGCGGGATCACCCCGTATGACGTCACGCACCTCGGGCACGCGGCGACCTTCGTCTGGGTCGACGCGCTGGGCCGGGTCCTGCGGATGCTGGGCGTCGAGCCCGAGGTGTGCCGCAACGTCACCGACGTCGACGACGTGCTGGACGTCGCGGCCTCGCGGGCCAGCGCGCCGTTCGACGCGTTCGCGGCCATCCAGCAGTACCACTTCGAGCACGACCTGACCGCGCTCCACGTGCGTCCGGTCCGGTACGAGCCGCGGGCGCACCGGTATATCGAGCACGTCATCAGGCTGGCGGAAGGCCTGGTGGCGGCGGGTCACGCGTACGCGAGGGACGGCAGCGTCTACTTCCGCGGCCAGGACGTGGCCGCGGCGGCCGACCTGGACCGGGCCTCGGCGTTGCGGCTGGCCGCCGAGTACGGGGGCCGCCCCGACGACCCGGCCAAGGACGATCCGCTGGACGCCGCGGTCTGGCAGGCGGCCGAGGCCGGGCATCCCGCCTGGGATTCGCCCTGGGGACCCGGCCGGCCGGGCTGGCACGCCGAGTGCGTGGCCATGGCGATGTCGGCGTTCGGCGTCGGCGTGGACGTCCACGCGGGCGGAGCCGACCTGCGCTTCCCGCACCACGCCTACCATGCGGCGATGGCCGAGGCGTTCACCGGGGTCAGGCCCTACGCGCGCGCGTGGCTGCGCGCCGGGACGGTGACGGTCGGCGGGGTCAAGATGGCCAAGTCGGCCGGGAACCTGGTGCTGGTCAGCGACCTGCTGGAACGCTACACGCCGGCCGCGGTCCGGCTGATGATCCTGGACCGCCCCTGGGCGCAGGACTGGGACTTCTCCGACGAGTTGCTTGAGGCGTCCGCGGCCCGGCTCGTGGACCTGTACCAGGCGGCCGGGCGTGCGGGCCCTTCCGAGGGGGCTGCCGTGGCCGAGGTCCGGCGGCTGCTGGTGGCGGACCTGGACGTACCGGGCGCCCTTGCGGTGGCCCTCGGGGAGGGCGGGGCGCCGGCCCGCCTCCTCATCGCGACCCTCGGGCTGGACTGATCCCGGTGCCCGAGGTCATGACCATCGAGACGCCGTCGCTCGGCGATCGCAGTTACCTGATCCACGACGGGGCGGCCGCCGTCGTGGTCGACCCCCAGCGCGACATCGGGCGGGTCCTGGCCGCTGCGGAGTCGCGGCGCGTGCGGATCAGCCACGTCCTGGAGACCCACATCCACAACGACTACGTCACCGGCGGCCTGGCGCTGGCCGGGCACACCGGGGCGGCCTACGTGGTCGCGGCGTCTGAGGAGGTCGGTTTCTCGCGGCTGGGCGTCGGCGACAACGACCAGCTCAGCGCGGGTTCCCTCACCGTGACAGCCCTGCATACGCCGGGGCACACGCCGGGCCACATGTCCTTCGTGGTGGGCGAGGCGGGGCAGGCCCCGTTCGCGGTGTTCACCGGCGGGTCCCTGCTGTACGGCGCCGTCGGGCGCACCGACCTGATCGGCCCGGAATCGACCGAGCAGCTAACCCGGGCGCAGTACCGCTCGGTCCGCCGGCTGGCCGCCGAACTGCCCGCCGAGGTGGCCGTGTACCCGACGCACGGGTTCGGCAGCTTCTGCTCGGCCACGCCGACCACGGGCACCGCGTCGACGATCGAGCACGAGCGGCTCGCCAACATCGCGCTGCGCAGCGACGAGGACACCTTCGTGGCCGAACTCCTCGCGGGTCTGGGCGCCTACCCGCGGTACTACGCGCACATGGGGCCGGCGAACCGTCGCGGTCCTTTGGTCCCCGTGGCGACACCGCCCGCGCCGGCCGACCCGGCCGAGCTGCGGCGGCGCATCGACGCCGGGGAGTGGATCGTGGACCTGCGCGAGCGCCGGGCCTTCGCGCGCGCTCACGTCACCGGGACCATCTCCGTCGAGCTCGGCGACTCGTTCAGCACCTACCTGGGCTGGGCCATCGCCTGGGGCACGCCGCTCACCTTGATCGGCGAGAGTCCCGACCACATCGCCGAGGCGCAGGTCCAGCTGATGCGGATCGGCATCGACCAGATCGCGGGCGCCGCCACCGGCCCGACGCAGGCGCTGGCGGCCGGCGGGAAGGTGTCGAGCTACCCGGTGACCGACTTCGGCGGGCTCGCCGCCGCGTGGGGCCAGCCCGGCCAGGTGGTCCTGGACGTCCGGCGCCCGGACGAATGGCGGGCCGGGCATCTGGCCGGGGCCGTGCACATCCCGTTCTGGGAACTCGAGCCTCGCACGGGCGAGGTGCCGGCCGGCCAGGTCTGGGTGCACTGCGCCAGCGGATTCCGCGCGTCCATCGGCGCGTCCATCCTGGCCCGGGCCGGGCGGCAGGTCGTCCATGTCGATGACCACTGGGAGAAGGCCGAGCGGGCCGGGCTGCCGGTCACCTGCTGACCGCCTGGGGTCGGTGATGGCACACTGATGCGATGGCGCCGTGGCGGGTACGGGACTTCCACGCTGATGACCTCGATGCCGCCGTCCGGTTGTGGGATGACCCGGCGGCGAGCAGCGAGGCGCCGGCGTTCGGCCTGTCCGACCTGATCGCGGCTGTGCGGGCGCATGAGCCGGCGGTGGTCGCGGTGGTCGGGGAGGAGCTGGCCGGGGTGGCGGTGGCGGCGGTCGGCGGTGACCGGGCGTGGGTGATGCGGATTAGCCTGGCCGCGGCGTGGCGGCACCGGGGGATCGGCAGCGCGATGCTGGGTGAGCTGGAGCGGCGGCTGGTGGCGGCGGGGGTGCACCGGATCCAGTGCCTGCTCGCGGCCGGCAGTGACCTGGGTGCCCTGGCGCTGGAGCACGCCGGGTACACGGCCCGGCCGGGGATGGTGCTGTACGAGCGGCTGGAGCCGGTCGACCCGGGCCGCGCTGGGGTGCTGGGCCAGCTCGGCGGGCGGCTGGTGCGGGCCGGGGCGTGGGATCAGCTCGGCGGGATGGTCAGGGAGAAGGAGCTGATCGAGCGGCGGGTCATCTTGCCGCTGGCGCAGCCGGCGCTGGCCGAGCGGCTGGGCCTGGTGCCGCCGCGGGCGATCGTGCTGTTCGGGCCGCCGGGGACGGGCAAGACGACGTTCGCCAGGGGCGCCGCCTCAAGGCTGGGCTGGCCGTTCGTGGAGTTGTTCCCGTCGCGGCTGGCGGGGGACTCCCCGGCCGGCCTGGCCTCGGCGCTGCGGGAGGCGTTCGCCCTGGTCGCGGAGCTGGACAAGGTGGTGCTGTTCATCGATGAGGTGGAGGAGATCGCCGGGGTCCGCCAGCCGCGCACGGTGTCGGCCGCGCAGGGCGTGACCAACGAGATGCTCAAGCTCATCCCGCCGTTCCGCGAGCAGGACGAGCGGCTGCTGATCTGCGCGACGAACTCGGTCCGCGCCCTAGATGGCGCGTTCTTGCGGCACGGCCGGTTCGACTACGTCATCCCGGTCGGGCCGCCCGACCCGGCCGCGCGGGCGGCGATCTGGGACCGCTACCTCGCCGCCGTCCCGCACGAGATGCTGGACATGGCCGCCATCGTGGAGGAATCGCGGCTGTTCACCCCGGCCGACATCGAGGTCGCCGCCCGCCGCACCGCCCAGCTGGCCTTCGAGCGCGTGCTGTTCGAGCACGGCGACGAGGAGGTGACCACGGGCGACGTCCTGCACGCCATCGGCCAGACCCGCCGCACCCTGACCCCGGAACTGGTGGCCGAGTTCGAGCAGGACATCCAGGACTACGCCCGGGTGTGAGCCCCGGAACGGCGGGTAGGTCCCTTGACGGTCTCCGGCCACGGAAGTAATCCTGGGCGGGGAGCACTCGCCCGGCGAAGTAGAAGGGCTCGGACCATGAAGAACATCGCGGGGACGGCGCTGCAGGCCGTCGCGGGCCTGACCCTGCTCGGTGCCGCCGCGGCCCTGATCGCGAGCAAGGACGACATCCGCAGATACCTGCGCATGCGCAGCATGTGACCTAGCCAGCCGCGTCAGCCTTGGTGATGAAGGCGGCGATCCGGTCGTTCAGCTCGTCGATCCGGTTGAAGCCGCCATGGCTGCCGGGGACGATGGCGACTTCCGCGTGCGGCATGAGGCTGCCCCGGGCGCGGGCCTCCGCCGGGGTGAGCATGGCGCTGCGCGCGCCGGTGATCAGCAGGACCGGCACGGTGATCGCGCGGAGTTCGTCGTCGGTGAGGACGCCGGGGAACTTCGGCTCCATCCGGTAGCCGCGACTGCCTGCCCACATGACCGCCATCAGCTCTGGCTCCAGCATGGCCGGACTGTCCAGCCACCGGGCCAGGCGGCGGCGCAGCGGCATCGGGGTCAGGCTGGCGAGGCCGCTGATCGAGAGCCACCACCAGAAGCGGGCGTCGAGCTTGGTGAGCCCGGCCGGGTCGAGCAGAGTGATGGAGGCGACCCGCGCGGGCGCGCGGATCGCCTGGTTCATGGCGACCCAGCCGCCGTAGGACATGCCGACCAGGTGCGCTGGGCGGTCGCTGAGCTGGCTGAGCAGCTCGTCAAGCCACGCCGCGCAGGACGCCGGCGGAGTGAGCGGGGCGTGCGCGACGCT
Source organism: uncultured Actinomycetes bacterium (assembly GCA_963789225.1). GTDB lineage: Bacteria > Actinomycetota > Actinomycetes > Streptosporangiales > Streptosporangiaceae > Palsa-504. The sequence goes on along the minus strand of CAWBKD010000021.1, from coordinate 59,495 downwards.
GGGGTTGGGGTCGCCGGGCATGTCGATCCCGTATACCGGGTTGTGCTTGGCGAGCGCAGCGACGTGCGGGTACCAGCCCGAGGCGTTGTACCCCGCGCCGTTGAGCAGCACGACCGGCGCCCCATCGGGATGCGGCCGGTAGGCGTGCACCCGCGTGGTCGTGGTCGCCGTTTCGATATCGAACTCCTCGCGCGGCTGCGGCCAGAGCGCGAAGGCCCGCTCGTAGGCGGCCATAAACTTCTCCCGCGCCGCGTCGCTCACCCACGATCCCACTTCGGCCTTGGGTTTCAGCATGTCCTGCCTCCTCGCGACCTAGGCTCCCGACCGTTTATGATACAAGCGTATCATCAAAGGGATGGGCGGACACTGAGGGGTACGGTGAGCGGGTGCCAAAGCGGGTCGATCACGAGGAGCGGCGGCGGCATATCGCTGACGCGCTGCTCCGGACGGCTGCCACGCGCGGGCTGCACGCCACCGGGATGCGCGAGGTCGCGGCCGAGGCCGGCGTGTCCCTGCGCCTGGTCCAGTACTACTTCGGCACCAAGGAAGAGCTCCTGCTCTTCGCCACGCAGCAACTGGCCGCCCAGTTCAGCGAGCGGGCCCTCACCCGGATCAGGCGGACCAGCGAGACAGGCGGCCCGGCCAGCCCGCGCGAGATTATCGCCGCCATCTTGACCGAGGGGCTGCCCGCCGACGACGAGCGCCGCACCTTCACCATCATCTACACGGCCTACCTAGCGCTCTCCCTGACCGACCCGGCACTGGCGATCGGCCCCCTGGTCAAGAACTCAAGCGCCGTCATCGACGTGGTCGCCGCCCAGTTGCGAGCCGCCCAGGCCGCTGGCGACACGCCCGCCCTCGTGGACCCCGACACCGAAGCCGTCAGCCTGCTGGCCATGTCCGCAGGCCTGGGCACGAGCGTCATCGCCGGCCACTCCTCACCCGAGCAGGCCCAGGCCGTCATCGACTACCACCTGGACCGCCTGTTCCCCGCATCCAGGCCAGCGTTACCCGCACGGTGACGGGACGGAGGTCCCGAGGGCCCGTGACGTCTGGCCGTGGTACGGGAAGCCGGGCCGACGGAAGACTCGAAGTTGAAGGCTCAAGCAGAGCGGACCGAGAACCCCCCGGCCTCCAACCCCATCGCCGGGCCCCTTGGCCAGCGCCCGCAGCGCCGGCCAAGGGGCCCGGCTGGTCATTCACGTAGCGCAGGTGAGGCGAATGAACGACAAGGCCATCGCGGGCGCGCCACCGATCCTGGCTGACCGGGCCGAGTACCTGATCGCGACCGCGGCCAGGGCACCATCGGTGCACAACACCCAGCCGTGGCGGTTCCGGGTCGGCCCGTCGGCGATCGAGCTGTACTGCGACCCGCGCCGCAAGCTGCGGGTGGATCCGGCCGGCCGGGAGATGCTCGTGAGCTGCGGCGCCGCGCTGTTCGGGCTGAGGCTCGCGATCCGTTCGCTCGGGTACCGGCCCGTCGTCGAGATCCTCCCCGACCCGAACCGGCTGCGGTTGCTCGCCCGGGTAACGGCGGGCGAGGCGGAGCCGATGACGGTCTTGGAGCGGGAGATGCTGAAGGCGGTACCGCACCGGCACACGCACCGCAGCGCCTTCGCCCCCGGCCCGCTCCCCGCCGGCCTGGTGGCGGGGCTCCAGCACGACGCGCGGGCCGAGGGAGCCACGCTCGCGGTGGTGGAGCCGGGCTCCGCCTACTCCCAGCTGGCCGCCATCGTCAGCGCGTCCGGCCGCAGGCTGGACCTCGACCCCCGGGCCAGAGCGGAGGTGCGGCGCTGGAGCCGCACGATGGGCAGCTCCGCCCGCGACGGCGTCCCGGCCCACGCGTTCCCCGCGACGACCGGCCGCTCGGCTGGCCGCCAGGCCGGGCGGCTGCGCCAGCGTGACTTCGACCAGGGCCGTGGCCTCGGCCGGCTGGACCCCGGCGAAACCGCCCCGGCCGTGACGGCGATCCTGCTCACGACCGGCGATAGCCGGGCTGACTGGCTGCGCGCCGGGCAGGCCCTCCACCGGCTCCTGCTCCACGCCGCGACCCGGTGGGTGTTCGCGAGCCTGTACAGCCAGCCGCTCGAGGCCGCCGCCATCCGCGCCCTGATCCGGGACCGCCTCGCGCTCCCGGGCGCCCCGCAGCTACTGATGCAGCTGGGCCTCGGCCGCACCACCCACGCCACCGCTCGCCGGGCTCCCGGTGAGCTGATCGAGCCGTTACGCCGGGCGGATGCGGCGGCCGGTGACGCGTGACGGCGCGATGCGCACGAACAGGTCCCGCTCCCCCGGCCGGCGCTATCAGGCGCAGGCACTCGGCTTCGTCGAGCACCTCGATCGCGCGTTCAGTAGACATGGTTGGTCCTTCCCTGGTGGCGTCGTCACGACGCTAGCCGCCGGCGCCGGGCCGGGACCCGTGACCTTTAACCCGGCCGGTACGGACCTTCGTCCCTGCTTGCGGCCCGCGTCGGCGGCACATGCTGGGAGGCAGAAGCCGATGAGCAGTGGAGGCCATCATGCGAGCGGTCGTTTACCACGGCCCGGGCCACAAGGCCTGGGAAGAGGTGCCTGACCCGGAGATCACCGACGACGGCGACGTCATCGTGCGGGTGGACACGGCCACCATCTGCGGTACCGACCACGCCGACCCTGATGCGCCTCGTCACCAGCGGCCAGATCGACGCCAGGCGGTTCGTCACCCACCACTTCGGGCTGGATGAGTTCGACGACGCGTACGACGTCTTCGCCCGTGCGGCCGACACCGGCACGCTCAAGGTCGTCCTCAGCCGCCGCGGCGAATGAGAAGAGGTAGCAACGATGAACATCACCGTCAAGGACGTCATGTCCAGCCAGATCGTCGCGGTCAGGCGCGGAGCGACCTTCAAGGAGATGGCGGCCGCGCTCCGGGAGCACCGGATCAGCGGGTTTCCCGTCATCGACGATGACGGGAAGGTGATCGGCGTCGTGTCCGAGGCTGACCTGCTGGCCCTGCACCACGCGGAGCACAAGAAGGCCGATGGCCTGGTAGCGGGCGATCTGATGACTCATCCAGCGGTGACGGTCAGGCCCGACGATTCGGTGGAGCACGCCGCCCGGATGATGTACAGCCTGCTGGTCAAGCGGCTTCCCGTGGTCGATGCGGGTGGCTTCCTGGTCGGCATCGTCAGCCGGGCCGACCTGCTGGCCTCCTTCGACCGCCCGGACGAGGAGATCCTCGCCGAGATCGCCGACGACATGATCGTAGGCAGGTTCGGCCTGGACCCGGCCCTGGTCCAGGTGTCGGTTACCGACGGCGTCGTGATCCTGGCGGGCCACCCGGATGCGATCCTCGGCGACGAACTGGCGGACGCGGTCCGCCACGTCCGGGGAGTAGTCGCGGTCCGGGACGAGTTCGGTTACCCGCCCGCCGAGAGTTCGTTGGTGCCGGGCCTGTACTTCTAGGCGCGGGGCAGTGGACGCAGGGGTGGGCTCGACATCCACCGCTGATTCCCTGCGGACGGTAGCGGTACGGCGCCGGACCGCTGCCGTCCGGGTTGGGGAACTATTACTTTCCCTTCTTGCCCTTCTTGCCCTTCTTGCTCTTCTTGGCCACGTGGATCACCCCACTCCCAGACCGTCTCGGTCAACGGAATGTTGACCGTACGTCAACGTATCATTGACCGAGGCCTGGTGTCGAATAAGCTGTGATGGTGGCCACCAAGAGCCCCGTCAAGCGGATCCTGGCTGCGCTCGGCGCTCTCGATGCCGCCGACGGGCCGATGAGCCGGCTCCAAGCCGCCCGGCGCCTGCGAGAAGCAGCAGAGCAGCTAGAGGCCGCCCAGGTGGCAGCCGCTCGCAAGGCCGGAGCTACGTGGATCGACATCGGCGCGTGCTACGGACTTACCAAGCAAGGTGCCCAGCAACGCTTCCGAGGTTCCCGCAACCAGGCCAAGGCCGGTACCGCGGCCTCAAATGGTACGAACGCTGAGCCGGGAGCGTGACCCGGGTGGCATCCTGGAGAGGCCGCGGGCACGTGTACGCGCTGCTGGCCGACGGGAGCACGGTCGAGATCCGCCCGGCCGGGCCTGCCGACTTCGATACGGTCAGGAACACGCACGCGGCGATGTCGCCGGACAATCTCTACCTGCGCTTCAGGGCCACGCCGTGCCGGCCGCAGGATCCGTTCCTGCGGAAGTTGCGCTGAGGTAACGCACTGGTTAACGCTGGCGGGCCGGCCGGGACGGGCGGGGCCTCGCGAAATAGCCTGAATCGTAAGCCCTCGGGCGCAAGCAGGGAGCCGGGAGAAGCACCACCGCCGTTCGGGAAAAAGGGGTTTTGAATGAGTGTGACCGAGCAGGAGCCAGCGGACCTCACCGGGAGTGAGCTCGACGCGCTCGACGCCTATTGGCGGGCGGCGAATTACCTGTCGGTGGGGCAGATCTACCTGCTCAGTAACCCGCTGCTGACCGAGCCGCTGCGGCCGGAGCACGTCAAGCCGCGGCTGCTCGGGCACTGGGGCACGACGCCCGGGCTGAACCTGGTCTACGCGCACCTCAACCGGGTGATCAGGAACCGGGACCTGAACGTGATCTACGTCTGCGGGCCGGGGCACGGCGGGCCGGGGATGGTGGCCAACACCTACCTCGAGGGGACCTACACCGAGCTGTTCCCGCATATCACGCAGGACACGGCGGGCCTGGCCGCGCTGTTCAGGCAGTTTTCGTTTCCCGGCGGCATCCCCTCGCACGCGGCGGCGCAGACGCCGGGGTCGATCAACGAGGGCGGCGAGCTCGGTTACTCGCTGGCGCACGCGTACGGGGCCGCGTTCGACAATCCGGACCTCATCGTGGCCTGCGTGATCGGCGACGGGGAGGCCGAGACCGGGCCGCTGGCCACCAGCTGGCACGCCAGCAAGTTCCTGAACCCGGCCAAGGACGGCGCGGTGCTGCCGATCCTGCACCTGAACGGGTACAAGATCGCCAATCCGGCGGTGCTGGCCAGGATCGGGCACGCCGAGCTCGAGTCGCTGCTGCGCGGCTACGGGTACGCGGTGCACACGGTCGAGGGCGATGACCCGACGCTGGTGCACCGCCAGCTCGCCGCGACCATGGACGCGGTGATGTCCGATATCCGCGCTATCCAGCACCGGGCCCGGACGGTCGGGGATGCGGCGCGCCCGGCCTGGCCGGCCATCGTGCTGAAGACCCCGAAGGGCTGGACCGGGCCGAAGATCGTGGACGGGCTGCCGGTGGAGGGGACGTGGCGGGCGCACCAGGTCCCGCTCGACGCGGCGCGGACCAACCCCGAGCACCTGGCCCAGCTCGAGGCGTGGATGCGGTCGTACCGGGCGGAGGAGCTGTTCGACGGCTCGGGGGCGCTGATTCCGGAGCTGGCGCGGCTCGCGCCGTCCGGCGATCGGCGGATGGGCGCGAACCCGCACGCCAACGGCGGCCTGCTGCTGCGTGACCTGCGGCTGCCCGACTTCAGGGACTACGCCGTGACGGTCAGCAAGCCGGGCACGGAACTGGCCGAGTCGACCCGGATCCTGGGCGACTTCCTGCGCGACGTGATCAAGGACAATCCGTCGAACTTCTTGCTGTTCGGGCCGGACGAGACCGAGTCCAACCGGCTCACCGACGTCTACGAGGTCACGAACAAGCAGTTCGAGGGCACGATCGTGCCCGGGGATAACCACCTGGCGCCGGCCGGCCGGGTGGTGGAGGTGCTGTCGGAGCATATGTGCGAGGGGTGGCTGGAGGGCTACCTGCTGACCGGCCGGCACGGGCTGTTCAACTGCTACGAGGCGTTCATCCACATCATCGACTCGATGTTCAACCAGCACGCCAAGTGGCTGAAGGTGTGCCACGACATCCCCTGGCGGCGGCCGGTCGCGTCGCTGAACTACCTGCTGTCCTCGGTGGTCTGGCGCCAGGACAACAACGGGTTCTCGCACCAGGACCCCGGCTTCATCGACCACGTGATGAACAAGAAGGCCGAGGTCATCCGGGTCTACCTGCCGCCGGACACGAACACGCTGCTGTCCACCGCGGATCACTGCCTGCGTTCGCGTAACTACGTCAACGTCATCGTGAACGACAAGCAGCCGCACCTGCAGTGGCTGAGCATGGACGACGCGATCATCCACTGCACCAGGGGGGCCGGGATCTGGGACTGGGCATCGTCCGACGCCTCGGGTGCCCCGGATGTGGTCATGGCCTGCTGCGGCGACATTCCGACCCTGGAGACGCTGGCGGCGACCGCGCTGCTGCGCGAGCACCTGCCCTCGCTGAAGGTGCGGGTAGTGAACGTGGTGGACCTGATGCGGCTGCAGCCTCCGTCGGAGCACCCGCACGGGATGTCGGACGCCGAGTTCGACGCGCTGTTCACCGTGGACCGGCCGGTGATCTTCGCCTACCACGGGTACCCGTGGCTCATCCACCGGCTGACCTACAGCCGGCACGGGCACGACAACCTGCACGTCCGGGGGTACAAGGAGGAAGGCACCACCACCACGCCGTTCGACATGGTCATGCTGAACGACCTGGACCGGTTCCACCTGGTCATGGACGTCATCGACCGGGTGCCCGGGCTGGCCTCCACCGCCGGGCACGTGCGGCAGTTCATGGTGGACAAGCGGATCACGGCCCGGGCCTACACCCGGGAGGAAGGCGTCGACGCGCCGGAGATCAGCGACTGGAAGTGGCCGTACTAACGGTTCTACGGCCTGGAGGTAGGGCGTATGAGACAAGCCGAGGGCACGTCGCGGCGCGTTGACGTCGGCGGGCTGAACCTGCATTACCTGGACTGGGGCGGCGACGGGCCGCCACTGGTGATGCTGCACGGCCTGACGGGGCACGCGCACACGTGGGATCACACCGCGGCCGCCCTCAGCGACAGGTACCACGTTCTCGCCCTCGACCAGCGCGGCCACGGCGACAGCGGGTGGGCTCCCCCGTACGGCGGTGGCCAGATGGCCGAGGACCTCCTGGCCTTCCTCGACGCGCTGCAACTCGGGAAGGTCACGCTGATGGGCCTGTCGATGGGCGGCCTGGTGGCCTTTATCTTCGCGGCCATTCACCCTGAGCGGGTCAGGGATCTCATCGTGCTGGACATCGGCCCCGAGATCGTACCGGCCGGAGCCAGGCAGGTCGCCGCTGGCCTGGCCGCGAAGTCCGTCTTCAGCTCCGAGGACGAGGCGGTGACCCAGGCGCGCGTGTTCAACCCGCGTCCGACGGATGAGGCGCTGCGCCACCGCGTTCGGCACAACCTGCGCCCCCTGCCCGACGGGACGCTGACCTTCAAGTACGACGACGCCCTGCGGGAGCGTGGCGCCATCTTTGACCGTTCCACTGACCAGTTGTGGGCGGCGTGGCAGGCGGTCACCTGCCCGATCCTCCTGATCCGGGGTGACGAGAGCGACATCCTCGCCGTCGAGACCGCGCAGCGGATGCTGGCCTCGAACCCTCGGGCCAGCCTGGTGGGCGTCCCGGATTGCGGCCACAGCATCACGCTCGACAACCCGCAGGGTCTGGTCGATGTGTTGAACCCCTGGCTCGCGGCGCGCGTTTGACCTCTTTATCCGGTGCGGAGCTAATCGGAGATGACGATGGATGAGACGTTCGTGCTCTTGCATGGGTCGTGGCACGGCGGATGGGCGTGGGAGCCGACCGCGTGGTGCCTGCGCGAACTCGGCCACACCGTATATACCCCCACGTACCCCGGGCACTGGCGGTCAGCGAGCCGGAGCGGCATCACGCACGATGACTACGTCAGGGGCGTGACGCGCTTCATCGAGCAGCGAGACCTGCGGCAGGTCGTCCTCGTGGGTCACAGCTTCGGTGGTTCCGTGGTCAGCCGGGTCTCCCAGGAGATACCTGACCGGCTCAAGCGCCTGGTGTTCCATACCGCCTTCGTGGTCGAAGACGGCACGAGCGTGAACGACAATCTCCCTCCCGAGCAGACCGCGCTGTTCGCGTCGGCGGCCTTGGCGAGCCCCGATAACACGGTGGAATGCCCCTGGGAGGTGTTCCGCGACCTGTTCATTCAGGACGCGCGACCTGAAGATGCCAGGTCAGTGTGGGAGCGGCTGGTTCCGCAGCCGTTCCAGCCCTGGGAGGCCAAACTCGATCTCGCGGAGTTCTACCGGGCCGGGCTCCCCAAGAGCTACATCGCGGTGGCGGACGATCTGGCGCTGCCGGAAGGGACCTGGCATCCGGGCATGTCGTCCCGGCTCGGCTCCTGCAAGATCGTGCCCATGGCGGGCAGCCACGAGGTGATGTTCACGCGGCCGGCCGAATTGGCTCGCAAGCTCATCGAGGCCGCTCACGACTGAGGGTTATTCGCCTACCCGATGACCGGCTGGTAGACGTGGATAGCTGTGCCGTCGGGGAAAGTCCTGGCCTCGGCGAGATCCACTCGCAGCGGCTTGGCCAGGTCCTTGAACAGCGGCAGCCCGTTCCCCAGGGTGACGGGGAGGATGACCAGGCGGTACTCCGCCCGCCAACGACACCAACCCCGTCGTCCAGGATTTCGTGCGCTGCTGCCTGGAAAACAAGCCGATGCCCTGATCGGCAGTAACCCTTACTTCGCGATTTGGCTCTGTACCCTGGGCGGAATGAGGCGGAGCGCAGATCGCATCATCACCACCCATGTCGGCAGCTTGCCGCGGCCTGAGCCGTTGCTCGACCTTCTGAAGGGCGGTGAGGACGGTCCCGAGATGGACGGCGCGATCGCGAAGGCCGTGGCCGCGGCCGTGGATCAGCAGGTCAGGCACGGCGTCGATGTCGTCACCGATGGAGAGCAGGGCAAGACGGGGTTCTTCGCGTACATCGCCGAGCGGCTGACCGGGTTCGAGCCGCGGCCCGGTGCCCGCGGCGAGGTCTGGAGCGCAGAGATCAGCGCCTTCCCCGAGTACTACGCCGAGTACTTCCGCCGGGCCATGGTGGGCGGGTCCGTGGTGACCCCGCAGCCCCTGGTCTGCATCGGCCCGGTCGCCTACCGGGGGCATGAGGCGATCGCCTGGGATATCGCGAACCTGAAGGCCGCCCTGCAGCGGCACCCTGACGCCGAGGCCTTCCTGCCGGCGACCGCACCGAGCGGCCTGGGCATCATGACCGGCAGTGCCGAGACGGCCAACGAGTACTACCCGTCCTACGCGGACTACCTGTTCGCGGTGGCCGACGCCCTTCGCGAGGAGTATCGGGCCATCGTGGACGCGGGTCTCCTGCTCCAGGTCGATGACCCGTCCCTGACCGACATCCTCGGCGACTCCAGGCTCAGCCCCGGCGAGGCCAGCGAGCGCGCGGATCTGTTCGTCGAGGCGACCAACCGGGCGCTGCACGGCATTCCGCCGGACCGGGTCAGGTTCCATACCTGTTACGGGATCAACGAGGGCCCGCGCGTGCACGACGTCGACCTGGCCGCGGTGATCCCGTGGATGCTCAAGGTCCGGGCGACGGGCTTGTCGTTCGAAGGCGCCAACGCGCGCCACGAGCACGAGTATCACGTTTGGGAGACGGTGCGGCTCCCCGGCGACCGCGTGCTGCTGCCCGGGGTGATCACCCACGCCAGCAACATCGTCGAGCACCCGGAGCTCATCGCCGAGCGGATCACCCGCTACGCCGCGATCGTGGGCCGGGAGAACGTTATCGCCAGCACGGATTGCGGCTTCTCCTCCCAGGCGTCGTACCGGCCCGAGGTCGATCCCCGGGTCATGTGGGCCAAATTCGACGCGCTGGCGGAGGGCGCGGCGCTCGCGTCGCGGCGGCTATGGGCGTGAACACGGCGGGGGTTGAATATCCGGCACCATGACCACAGATGACACCGGACTTCCGGTTTCCCGGGATGGCGAGTAACCGCGGGACGCGGGCCGAGAGACCCCGTCCGGTAGTGTCGGGCGGGTGGAAACCGTCATCGTCGGTGCACGCGGCAGCAGGCTCGCGCAGGCCATGGTGCAGGAGCTGATCACCCATCTGAGCGGGTGCCCGGTGGTGCGGTTCAAGGCCAGGTCGGTGATGACAGACGGGGACAAGGACCGCAAGACGCCGGTGCGGAACCTCGGCGGCGCGGGCGGTGTGTTCACCACCCAACTTGAGCAGGAACTGCTCGCCGGGAAGGTCGACATCGCCGTCCACTCCCTGAAGGACCTTCCCACCGCGCCGCCTAACGGGCTGGTGCTCGCCGTGACCCCGCCACGCGCCAACCCGCTGGACGCATTGTGCGGGTCGGCTCTGGAGGCACTGCGCCCGGGAGCGCGGGTCGGCACCGGGTCCGCGCGGCGGATCGCGCAGCTGAAGGCGCTGCGCCCTGACGTCGAGGTCGTGCCGATCCGCGGCAACGTGCCGCCCCGCCTGGCGAAGGTGAAGTCTGGGCTGGACGCGGTGATCCTGGCGGCCTCAGGCCTCCTGCGGCTCGGCTTGGACGACGCCATCACCGAACTTCTTGACCCTGCCTTGTTCCCGCCGTCGCCCGGTCAGGGCGCGCTGGCGGTCCAGGTCCGCGCGAGCGACCGGGAACTGCTGGAGATGCTCAACGCGTTCGGCGACCCGGACGCGGACGCGGCAGTCCGCGCCGAGCGGGCCCTGCTGGGCGAACTGCACGGCGGCTGCTCGGTCCCGGTCGGCGCCTACGCGACTCAGTTGGGCGGCGTGCTGACGCTCAGCGCCCAGGTGACGGCCCTGGACGGACAGCGGAAGGTCACCGGGATGGTCGTCGGCACCAGCCCGGAGACGGCCGGAACAGGACTCGCGGCGGTCCTGAAGGAGCGCGGCGCGGACTCGATCCTGGACCAGATCCGCGAATCGGCCAGCCGCTAGCCCAGCGCCTCCGCCAGGCTGGCGGAGGCGGCCTGTACCGAACCGGAACCGAAGGGGTAGTCCGAAACAGTGACGACGAGACGCTGGACACCCGCTGAAATCGCCCCGCCCATCGGTAAGTATTCGCACCTTGCTTCACCGGGGCCGGACCACGTGGTCTACATCTCCGGGCAGGTCGGACTGGACCGCGACGGTAACCTGGCAGGCGATTCGCTCGAGGAACAGACCCGGGCGGTGTTCGAGAACATCGAGGTCCTGCTGGCCAGCGCGAATGCGCACCCGCCCCAGCTGGTGAATCTCCGCAGCTTCGTGGTTGGGCCCTGTGACCTGACGGGGTACCGGCGCGTCCGTGACAACGAGTTCCGCAGCAACCTGCTGCCGTGGCTGGCGATGGATCAGCAGCGCAACCCGGTCACGAGAGTAGCCACCCGTAATGGGGTGCTGCACTCGCAAGACGTCGCCGCCGCCGTCACCGACGACACCGTGCTCGTAGCGGTCAGCGAGGTACTGTCATCCGACGGAGCGCGCCAGGACCTGCCCCTGCTCCGGCAGGCTTGCGATGCTACCGGCGCCCGCCTGCTGATAGATGCCACCCAGTCACTGGGTGTGCTGCGCCCTTTTACAGCAGCCGACTATCTCATCGCGCATGGTTACAAACGGCTGCTGTGCCCGCGCGGGGCAGGCTTCCTGGTAGCGAAACCGGCACGCTACACCGAACTGCGCCCACCGCTGCCGAGCTGGAAGACAGGAATCCAGCAGAGCCACTTCGGATGGTCATACGAGCTGGCAGCAGATGCCGGGCGGGTCAATACCTCTCCAGCCTGGCTGCCCTGGCTGGCTGCCGAGGAGTCATTGACTCTCCTGCGCGGTCTTCACCAGCCGGACGTGGAACGTCATTGCCTGCGGCAAGCCCGGCCGGGCCCGCACCGACCACGGTCGCCTCGTGACGTGCATCGTCGCTCACCATGCATCGCCCCCTCAATGGGCCCTGGACGCAATGGCCAGGTCGATGTCCTACGGCCGGTACCTGAGGATCACCAACCCGGGGAGCCCGGCAGTACAACACCGGCGGCCCCGCGGTTCCCGCCCGGGTGACTATATCGCTGGCCTTGCCTGTCCTCGCAAACCCGACGCTATGTCCCTATCGTCCCGGGAACGTTACGGCTCGAATGACGACCCGAAGTGGGTGATCCCGCAGCTCCTATCAACCGTCAGCAGCAGGCCATGACCATCGCCAACGCCCGCGGCCGTCCGCGACGGGCCAGCGGGGCCCTGAGAGTTAGGTCAGCTCGGGCGCCGGAGCCATTGCGGCTGCCGGGATGCCGGCCTATGAATGAATTGGTTGATGCGACCGTTGCTCGGCTCGTGGCATTCGATTCAGTGGGAGGAGCTAGTCCCATGATCACTATTGCGGTCCGCGGGCCGGGCCGGTTGATTCTGTGCTTGATATTCGTTGCGGCGTGCGTTGCCTGCGCTGATCCGCCAAGTTCGCTCGCACAAAGTGTTGTCGATCCGGCCTGCCCGGGCGGGGCCGGAACGGTCATTTCGGTGCCGCAGTCATGGCTCGCCGGGGCAGCTTTCGTGGTGACCGAAATGCTGCCTGGCGGGATCACGCTCGTAGTGACGTCCGCCGGTTACCCGTCTGCCTCCTTCGCCGTGGCGGACGCCTTCACGCCGGACTGTTCCCCAGACCGCGCCTTCGGCAGCCATGGAGTAGAGCGGCTCGTGTTCGGCGGTCAGGTCTTCAGCATTGCCACGGCCGTCCCAGCACCGGGCGGTGGCACGATTCTCGCGGGCAGCACGGCTAAGGGATGGCTGGTGGCGCGCCTCGACGCGAGCGGACGACTCGACCCGACTTTCGGGTCGGGCGGCTGGACGGTTCTGCCCTGGCCGGGCAGCGTGTCCGCCGTCGCCGTGACGCCATCGGGCGATATCGTGCTCGGCGGCAGCCAAGGCGGAGGCTGCTGTGTCAAGGAATGGGTGGGAGAACTGAACGCGGGCGGTGGCGTAGTCAGCGAGTTCGGCTCGGACGGCCGGGCACCTATTCCGGTATATGGGGACGACTCCGGTATCACACGGGTTTGGGTCGAACCAGATGGGGACGTGTTCGCTCTCACCTCGGGCGGGAACATGGGATGCTGGGGGATATCCATCTCCGCGCTCACGGGCTCGGGGTCGCCTGTGCCTTCCTTCCGGTCGAACTTCACCGCGGCCATGCGAAAGGTCTCGCCGTCAGGAATCTTCGTCGGCGACGTGATCGCCCGATCCGCCGACTTCCTCCTTCTCGGCACGGAGCAGAGCACCTGCGTCACGAGCCTTTCCAGCCGCACCGCGCAGGGTCGTGTCGTCGCATTCCAGCTCAATGGCAAGCTGGAGTCGAGCTTCGCCGCCAACGGCGAGGCAAGCTTCAACTCGCCGATGGCGCAGCCCGTGTGGGCCCTGCCACGTAACAACGGCGGATTCGTGCTAGCGGCCGCCCCGGTATCCATTCAGTCGAACCCTCACGCGAGGGCGGAGCTGAGCTTTTTTGACTTCTCCGCCAACGGCACAATCGATCACGCCTTCGGGAAGCATGGCGTCGCCGACGTCCAACTGCCGTATCTGAGCCAGTCATTCCCGGCCTCAGCCGTGCCGATCACCGTCGCGACCAACGGTGCGGTGAGTGCCCTTGTGACCAGCACAGCGAGCGGGAAGGCGCTCAGGCTCATACAACTTCCTTATTGAGCCGAATGGGTCAGCGACGTCCTCCATCTTGGGATTGTGTCGCGCACCGATCGCTAGCCGGGCGTCCCGTCACGCTCGCTTCGTTGGGCGAGGCGCTGGAGTTGCCGTGCGTGCACACCAGGCACCCAGTCGTACGTGGCCGATGGGCCGACCCGCGGGTCGCTGGGAACATGGGCGTCACGCAAGGCGTGCAGGTACGCGCGATCCTGGTCGATCCGTGCGTGTACCTGATCAGCTCCGCCGATAGACCCGTGCCCGGGGACGAGGACATCGACGTCGCCCGCCGCGCCCTCGAGCAGCCGCAGAGCGGCGAGGTAGTCCTCGACCGGATCCGCGGTGCCGTTCAAGTCGAGCATCGGAATCAAGACATCAGAAAGCATGTCGCCGGCGACGAGAACCCCGCCTTCCTCGATCACCAGCGCCGCATGGCCCGGGGCATGCGCTTGATGCTCGATAATCCGGACTTGAGGGCCATCCCAAGGTATCTGCGCGGTCTCGGCGGGCAGGCCGGTAATGAGGCCGAGCAGGTCAAGCGGTACCTGCTCGACGATGTCCGGCGGTATCCACTCGGCGATGCGGGCCTTCCAACGCGCGTCCGACAGGAAATCTCGGGCAGTGGCCGCGCAGCGGGCCGTGCCATAACGGGGCGCCGCGCCGAGCCGGGCGTGCCAGAGCAGGTGATCCCAATGCGGATGCGTAGAAAACCCTGCGACAACGGGCTGGCCCAACTCGCGAAGGTCGTTCGCGAGGGTGGCCATTTCGTAGCCGAGAACCCCGGCGTCGATGAGCAACACGCCAGCCCGGCCTTGCACGACAACGGCGTTGCTCTGGCAGAACTCGCTCTCGTGGATCAGCACACCCTCCGCGACCTGCCTCAGCATGGGGCTCCTTCCGCTTGTGGTTTGTAACCGTTTGTCGAGAAGTTAACCTCGATGATTCAGGGCCGGGGCGAGGTTGGTTACTGATCTTGCTGTGCCGGTCTTCAGGCGTGATATCTGGTTCGTAGTTCCGGCGGGCGGCGGTGCTGTCCCCGATGTGCTCGGGGCGGCACCGGTTCCGGCCGCGCCGGGGCGGGCTCCTTTCCGGGTCGCAGGGACGGGGTGGCTGGTCAGGCAGGACCTGGCAGGGCGCACAGCCGCTGCCAGCAGGCCAGGAAGGCGACTTTCCAGGGCCAGGTCCGGCTGATCTTCAGCACGCGGGCGCGGGCGTGGCGGGCCAGCCGGGCGGGCAGCGACCATAGCCGGCGCAGCGTGTCCGGCTCGGCGTCCTTGAGGTCGTCGCAGTCGTACAGGCCGAGCAGCCGGCACCAGGCGGCCAGGTCGGCGGCGATGTTGGCGGCCAGCACCCAGCCGCAGTTCACCACCCAGGCCTTCGATGGAGGACAGGTTCGGCAGGCCCATCGCCTTATTCGTCCTGGCCTGGTCTTCGACAACGGCGTGCTCGCGGTGCAGGACGCCGGTGAACTGAGCGTGGTGGCTGCCCGGCGCGCTGCCGATCCCGCCGGCGGCCGGGATGTTCGTCACGATGATGGGAGTACCGCCAGCCGGTGGCCTTCTTAACGGCGGTCAGGTTCCTGGCCTGCCGCCGCGACGGCCTGGTGCCGGCCAGCAGCTTCCCGGCCACCGACAGCCACGGGAACCCGGCCGGCCTCGCCGCGATCAGCGGCCAGACCTGCGCGCGGACCCGGGCCCGCACCCGGGCAATCTTGTCCAGGGTGCGCGGGTCGGCCAGC
The DNA here is from genome assembly GCA_963789225.1 of uncultured Actinomycetes bacterium. GTDB lineage: Bacteria > Actinomycetota > Actinomycetes > Streptosporangiales > Streptosporangiaceae > Palsa-504. Next base: position 44,243 of record CAWBKD010000021.1, on the reverse strand, counting down.
TCCAGCGTCCACCGCACCGTGGTGTCGCTGGGCTCAGCGCCCAGGACCGGGGCGTGGTGGGCCAGCAGGGTGATGTCGTTCATGCTGGTCGGCCCGAGCACGATCGCCACCGCCATGGACACCAGAGCCATACCCCGGTCTACCAGCGGGAACTTCCCGGCCCGCGCCAGCGCCGATCCCAGCGCGGCGGTCAGCCCCACCTGGTCGGCCAGCTTGCGCAGCAGCACCGCCCCGGCATGCCCGACCAGCTCGTCGGCCTCAGCGAAGACCCTCAGCCCGTGGTCCCACGGCGTATCCTTCATCGCGAAGAGCGCTCCTGCCCGCTGGAAGTTACAAGTGTGTGGTTACCTCGTAATCTCCCAGAACCGGGGCGCTCTTCGCTGCTGAACCGGTGACGCCAGCGGCGGCCCCGCCGTGTGCTGCCAGACGCCTCATCCGAGCCCGTCACCAGCACGGTCACCGCGCAGCTTAAAGAAGGGAAGGGACAGATGGCACAAGCAAAGGAAGACGCTATTACTGCGGTGGCGGCGTCAAGCAGCAGAGAGTCACTCTTCGAAAAAGTCGCCGACTACGTGTCGGCGGCGATGGGGCGGCCACTGAACATCATGGTCTGGTTTGTCCTGGTGCTGGCGTGGACGCTCACGTTCGCACTCGGCGGCCCGCACCTGGCGAGCGGGTCGTGGATGCCGAGCTGGTTCACCAGCACCGGCTTCAACTTCCCGCTGAACCTCATCACCACGGTCGCGGAGCTGTTCATCGGCTTCCTCGTCGCAGCCGCAGCGAACCGCAGTGAGCGGAACCTGGACCTGACCCTTGACGCGATCGGCCGCCAGGAGTCACAGATCATCGCTCAGGAGGCGCAGATCAGAGCGGTGGAAGCCAAGCTCCGCACGGAGATGGCGGAGAATTACGCGCTGACTCAGCAAGTCCACATACTCACCACGACGATCTCAACCCAGACATGCCTGCTGGAGGAGATCCACGAGCACGTGACGGCGCTGTCACCGCAGGCAGGCCAGTTCCCGCCCGGCAGTAAGCCGACAGCGGCCGCGAGTCCTCTGCCAGCCGAGGCAGCCGTGCCGAAGTCGCCCAAGACACCGAAGTAACAATTGCAGCCCGCGTACATCGGGCAGCCGGAGCACAGGCGCAGCCAGCAGCAGATTGCCAGCCTGTCATCCGCCAGGAGGATGGGACCAGCCGAATCCGGCCTGCAGCCCGACGACTCCTAGCCCGGAAACCCGCTACGCTCAACCCGCGATGCCCCGCCGGGCACCGCGGACATGTCAACGGCGGCTGAAATTCACCTACCGCCGACAGGACACACAAAACGAGGCATGCATAAAACCCGGGACGCTTCACCCATCGGGTGCATGCCTCACGCGCCACCGACCCGCAGGCCACCACGAAATCGCAGATCAAAGCCGCAAAGCGACCGTCACTTCACGGTCAGCGGGTCAATGCTGAATCCCGGAGGTTAATACCTGGCGGCGGACGAGACCGCCGCTATTTCCGAGAGCTGCAGGTCGGCTCAGAAGAGAGGATCCCCATTATATATTCTCGCCGACCGACTCGAGCTGTCCCACATGTGAACCTCCACCGGCACAGGGTCCCAATGCCGGAGTGGGCCGCGCGGACCGAACGCGGACTGGCGCGGATCACCAATACCTCGTCGTAGTCTCTGATGCGATGACCTGCAGCGTCATGGCTGGGCTGGTAGTCGTCATGTGGCCGGTTGGTGCTCGTGTATCCGCCGTGGGTGCGGAAACGCCCCCCGGCAGCCTGGTGTGGGGAGGATCGCGGGGTTAGGTTCAGCGCATGCGCTTCGGGATCATCGACCATAACGACGACACGGGGCGGCCGCACGTGCGGCAGGTCGCCGAGCGGCTGGAGTTGATCGAGGCCTACGAACGGCTGGGCTTCTACGCCTACCACCTGACCGAGCACCATGGGACGCCGCTGTCCATCACGCCATCGCCGCACCTAATGCTGGCGGCGGCCGCGCAGCGGACCTCCCGGCTGCGGCTCGGGACGCTCATTACGATCTTGTCGCTGTACCATCCGATGCGCGTCGTCGAGGAGGCAGTGACGCTGGACCAGTTGTCCAACGGGCGGCTCGACCTGGGCGTGGGCCGGGGCGTCTCGCCCGCCGAGTTGGCGTTCCACGGCGTGTCGAGCCAGGAGGAGGCGCAAGGCCGGTTCGATGAGGCCTTCGCGATACTGCGGCAGGGGCTGACGTCGGACAGCGTGACCTTCGACGGGAAGTACTACAAGCTGGTCGACGCGCCCGTCACCTCACGCCCAGTGCAGCAGCCGCACCCGCCGCTGTGGTACGGCACCCGGACACCGGCGAAGGCACAGTGGTGCGCGCAGCTCGGCATGCCGATGATGGCGCTCGTCCCGTCGGAGGCCGTCCGGGCGCTGACCGACATCTACAAGGCCGAGTGGGCGTCGCTCGGGCGTTCGGCCGAGGACCTGCCGCCGCTGGGCATCTCCCGGAACATGGTGCTCGCGCCGACTAGCGAGGAGGCGATGAAGATCGCCAACCGGGCCTTCGCGCGGTTCAAGGACAGCCTCTACTACCTCTGGAAGAAATACGACATCCCGATACCGCCGGTCTTCCCGGCCGAGACGTTCGAGGGCATCCACGCGGTCGGCCACTTCTACGCCGGCGACCCGGCGGGCGCCCGCGAGTGGGTCGCCCGCCATCGCGACATCAGCGGGATCACCTACATGGCATTGGAAACGTGCTTCGGCGACATGACCAAGGACGAGGCACTGCAGTCAGCCGAACTCCTGGCCACCGAGGTGATGCCGCGCTTCGCCTGACACCGCGCCCGCGCGCACTGCGGGCCACTGGGAGTGGCCCGCAGTGGCGACAATTGAGGCGTTACTTCTCGACGTAGAAGAGGCGCTTGTTGACGAATTCGTCGATGCCGAGGGGGCCTAGCTCGCGGCCGAAGCCGGAGCGCTTGGTGCCGCCGAACGGCAGGTCCGCGCCCTCGCCCGCCGGGGTGTTTACGTTGGCCATGCCGACCTCCAACTGCTCGGCGACCCTGATTGCCCGCTCCTCGTCGGTCGACCAGACCGCGCCGCCAAGGCCGAAGTCCACCACGTTGGCGAGCTGGACGGCCTCGTCGTCGGTGCTGACCTTGTAGACGACGGCAACCGGGCCGAACAGCTCCTCACGGTAGGCCCGCATTTCCGGGGTCACGCCGGTGAGCACGGCGGGGGCGAAGTAAGCGGCCTTACCGTCACCGAGCGTGCCGCCGACGTGCAGCGTGGCGCCTTTCGATACCGCGTCCTGCACCTGGGCGAGGAGGTTCTCCGCCGCCTTACGGGAGACCATCGGGCTATAGGAGCGCGAGGAGTCATCGCCCGGCTCGCGCGGTGACATCGCGGTGGCCCGCTTGACCAGGGCGGCCACGAAGTCGTCATAGATGTCGTCCATGACGATCATCCGCTTGTTGGAGTTGCACGCCTGGCCGACGTTCTCCATCCGGGTAACCCAGGCGGTCTTGGCTGCGCCCTCAACGTCGTCGGTGTCGAGGATGATGTACGGATCGGAGCCGCCAAGCTCAAGGACGACCTTCTTCAGGTTGCGGCCGGCCGTCTCGGCGACTACGGTGCCGGCCCGCTCGGAGCCGGTCAGCGACACGCCGTGCAGCCGCGGGTCGGCGATCATCCCGGCCACCTGCTCGTGGGTCGCGAAGAGATTGACGTACACGCCGTCCGGCACGCCCGCGTCCTTCATGATCTGCGCGATCGCCAGGGCCGAGGTAGGGCAGTTTTCTGCGTGCTTGAGTATGACGGTGTTGCCAACGATCAGGTTGGGCGCGGCGAACCTGGCCACCTGGTAATACGGGTAGTTCCACGGCATCACGCCGAGTACCGGGCCGACGGGGCGGTACTCGATGCGCGCGGTGTCATGGCCGGGCAGTGGCTTGTCGGCGGTGAGCCCGGGGCCGTTGTCGGCGTAGTAGTTGAAGATGTCGGTGCAGAACTGGGCCTCGCCGACGGCCTGCGCGGGCCGCTTGCCCATCTCCTTGGTGATGAGCGCGGCCAGGTCGGCGGCGCGCTCGCTGAACAGCTCGGCGACGCGCTTCACGACCGCGGCGCGCTCAGCGACCGGGCGCAGCCTCCAGGCCGCGTACGCCTCGGTCGCGGCGGCGAGCGCCTCCGCTACCTCCGCGTCCGTGGCGAAGGGGAAGGTCTCGGTCACCTCGCCGGTCGCCGGGTCGGTTACCTGATAGGGCGGGGTCTGCGTCATGACTGCTCCCGGTGTCACTGCGGTAAAGGTCCAGTGAGACAACGCTACGGGAGCAAGCTACCCAGCCCAAGACCCCATCCCCTCTCCGAGCCGGGACTGGACCGGGCCCGGCATCTGAGGTGGCGAACCGGTCAGCGGGAACGGCTGAACATGGACGTGCTCGACTCGGAGACACGGCGCTCGATGGGGTTGCCCTTCGGCGCCGCGCCGCTGGCGCGGTGCCGTGCCTGCCAGACCCGGCCCACCGCGAGCAGCATGATCAGCGCCTCCACGCTAAGCGCAGCGATGCCCAGCGGGCAGCGCCAGTTGCCGACATCGGCGTGATCGCCGAGGAAACCCCCTGGCACGGACCGGGTCAGCAGCTAGCCGATCATGGCGGCGGCCAGACCGCCGGCGGCTGGCACCAGCTCGGCTGCTGCATCGGCGGCCTGCTGCCTCACCCATGGCATCCCGCTCGCCACCTTGAACCTCAAGGACTACGAGGACTTCAACCAGCACCACGGCTTGCGCATCCTCGGCCGGGATTAGCCGGAGCTCGGCGTAGCCGGGGAGGTTCCGGGACTGAGCATTAGACGGCCGGCAGGCGCACCAGCAGGGGATCCCTCGGTCGATGAGCTGGCATTCCCCGGTGTGTAGGAGTCCGAGGAAAAGGTGGACGAGCTCCTAGCTGACCTTTACGTCTCCGGTCGTGCCAGCATGTCGTTAGCCTAATCGTCCTGGATCTCCATGACGCATCCGCCATACCCCTCGCTGCAGGGCGCCACAGCCGATCCCCGGTCTCGGTTGTCGTGGCTGGCGTAGTTTGGGGCGATGCGGACCGAAAGCTACGGCGATCCGGCGATGGAAGAACTGGCCGCCGCACGCGATTCCGATGAGCTGTGCCGGCTCCTGGTCCAGTCCCCATGGGGATGGGGATCGAGCACCCGCCACGGGGAGGCCGTCAGCCTGCTTCGCGGGATGCGCGGCGGCACCCTCCCTGGCTCGCTGGTCGCGCTGCTGCTGTGTACGTGCCGCCGGTGGGACCGGGTCACCGCCAAGCTGATCGCCGCGGTCGAGAAATGCGACGTGCTGAGCGGCCCTGATCTGGACGAGTTGGCCGAGTCGCTGCTCAGCGACGAGGTCGTTGCCGTGTTCCCGCTCGCCTGGATATCCGGGCAGTGGCTGGAGCTCGGCACCGCTGATGGCACGACACGGACGGTGCAAGTCAGTGATGAGGCGGTGGCGCGCGACGAGCGCCGGGTGGAGCCGCCGCTGCGCCGGTGGGCCGCTGCCCGGGCGCTGCGGAACGATGCTGCGCGGCTCGGGGAGCTGCTCGCGTGTGCCGATGGCATGGCGCCGCGTCACCGTGACGCGTTGCTGCATGGCTTGCTCGATGCCGCGGACGGGCTGGATGCGGACCAGTGCCGCCAGCTGGTGGGCCGGGCACTGCGCAGCGGAATCGCCCGGGTCCGCAGGGCCGCTCTGGACCGGCTGTGTGAGCTCGACGGGCGGGGAGCGGCGCTGCGCCACGCCCGGTCGGACGCTGATAAGACGGTGCGCGCTTGGCGCCCGCCCGGCACGCCTACACCGGCGCAGGCGGAGCTGCCGGGCATTGCACTATCGCTCCCGTGAGAGGACAAGGTCTTGCCCGGGCTGGCTTGTCGTGATGTGCGGTGCGGCGATCCTCCTCGCAGCCAAGCTACGCCGACCGTGCAACGAGTGCAGACCTGGAGGAACGAGTATGCGCATCGCTGGCAGGTGGCGGATCACGGAGGCAGAGCTGTGGGACTGCGACACCCTGAACCTCGTGGCACCCGCCTTTATCGAGTTCGCCGAGGACGGGTCGTCGGGCAGTTTCGGCTTCATGGGCGTCCAGGGGGGAGATGGACTGTCGCGAGGTGGAGCGGGACGGGGGCCGGGCCTGGAGTTCTCCTGGGAGGGCAACGATGAGTGCGATCCGGCCAACGGCCGCGGCTGGGCTGTGCTGGAGGAGGACGGCTCGCTGTGCGGACGCATCTTCTTCCACCTTGGCGACGACTCAGGCTTCATGGCGGTCCGCGACGCGACCGAAGGCCGCTGTTGAGCATCCTTCATCTGGCGGGCTGGTAGTACGGTGAGCCAGCTGCGGGCCGCTGATCTACGTGACCCGCGGCTTGCTGGCCGGCCGGCTTGCGGTGGAGGCAAGGGTGGCTCGTACTCATCTGGCGATCACGGTGGAGCTGGTGCACGGCGTGCACGTCGGGGATTTGTGGCCCAGGCCAGGCCGGGTGCTGATCGCCGCCCGCACCGCGACGTTCGAGCAGTTCGGCAAGGCGATCGACGACGCGTTCGCCCGCTGGGACCACAACCACCTGCACGAGTTCACCTTGGCCGACGGCACCGTGATCATCCCGGTCCGCTGGTGGGACGGCAAGGAACCCGAGAGATCGCTGGACGGCGTCAAGGTTAGGCTGGGCAGGCTGCGGCCGGGCGAGCAGTTCGCCTATACCTTCGACCTGGGCGACAACTGGCAGCACCTGTGCACCGTCGCCCCGCAGCGGGCCGACCCGCTGGAAACGCCCGGGATCATCCCGGTCGGGCCGCTGCCGTGCTAGGGGCCGGGGCGACATCCCCGACCAGTACGGCCGCCGCTGGGACGGCGACGACGGCAGCGGCCCCATACCCAAGACCCCCAACGGGCTGGCTGACCTCCCGCCGATCCTGCCCGGTTGGGGACCCCGGCGGGCACGGCCAGCTGCGTCACCTGCTGACGGCAGCGCGATCCGCTACCGCGACCTGATCACCTAGACAGCAGGCCCAGCGGCGAGCCCGGGCATGACCCGAGTCCCACGGGCACCGACCTCCCTGCCTCCGGCCCGAGAGACAGAACCTCATGTGACGCCCGCCGGACTTAAGGCAACGCCGATGAGCAGCGGCCGGAAGGCTCGCTGGGTCATGAAGGAGCGAGCCCCTTGCGGACGTAGTAACCGGCGTCGGCCAGCCACGCCCGGGCCCGGCCACGCTGACGCTCCGCCGAAAACGCATACCACCGATCCAGTTCTTCGGGCCAGCGCGCCAGAACGTCCTTGAACCGTCGGAACGCTCCCCGCCCGGAAATGGCGATCTCCAGCCGGTCGGCGCGCCCTGGATCACGCACCGTCCCGATGAACAGCTCCATGTCCCGATAACCGTCCCGCGAACCCTCGCAGTGCACCCACAGCCACTTATCAGGATCGTCCGATTCGTCCTCATCCTCTTGCCCGATCTCCCGCGTGTAATCGACGGCAGGCGCCGGCCGGACCTCGCCAGTCGCCAGGTCGACGCGCCCGCCGCCGTACATCGGGTCGCCTTCAAGGATGCCGGCCAGCTCATCCAGATCCACCGGTAGAGGGCGGAGATCCGGCATCGCGCCGCTTCCCAGCAACGCGTCAAACTGATCGGCTAGGACCTCGTCGCCATCCCAGTCCCGTTCCCGGAGCGCGGCAATCATGAGGCGTGCCGCCTCAGCGGCACCGTCCGCGTGCTGCTCAAGCGCGGCCAACACCCAGTCACCGAAGGCTTGCAGGCCATGCTCCGGCACGGCCGGACCCGTCATCTCCACGACGGCCGTGCCGTCTTCCGCCGGGACCTTGACCCGCAGCGAGATTCGCCTTTCGTCGGTACTCAACTCTTCTTCCGGATTCTCAGCACGCGTCGCCGAGTCTGGGTCTTTGGGGCCGCATCCAGGCTGCGGCTTACTCATGATCGCTGAATTTGCTCGCTCCTAGCATTCAGGGGTCGCGATGAACACATTACGACCTGCGGCATGCCGCCTTGTCGTTGTGGCTGAACGCCACTGGAGCGCCCCGGCGAGATCGCCGCTCGCGCGGGCAACTGCGCGCGCGCTGCAACATGTCTATGCGCACTGCATCGGCGGGCGGGAAGACCTTATCGGCCAGCAGATCGAAGACGCGCTCGACCCGAACTCCAGCACCACACCATATCGTTGGTTTGCTAGCCCGGAACTTTTTGGAACTTTTATTCAGGTTATACTACGTGCGGCGGGTGGGACTCGAACTCACGACCGGCGGATTATGAGAACTAGAGCCCGGCGCTCCGGGTGCGCACCTGCACGAATAGCACGGAGTCGTGCCGCCGATGACGCCAATTGTACCGCTTGCACAGGTGGCTCGGTCCACGAACCGGTCCACGACCACCACAAGCGAGCGCCGGGCACCAACTACGCAGCGTTATCACATGCCGCGCACACTCCCGCCGTTATCTCGGCTGAGGACCCCTGGCGTACATCAACGCATGCGTGCAGAACATGCCGATCTGCTGGCCGGTGGCGGGGTTGAAGAAGGTCCGGAAAGCCGGTCATGGGACCGTCAGCCTGACCAGGAGTCCTGCTTCTTGCTGACGATGTTCTCGGCGATCGAGCTCTTCTGGCCTTCATCGGGGATGATCGCCCACGCGGCCAGGTAGGCCAGGACGCCCGCGCCCCCGGTGAGGACGGAGACGACGGCCCAGATCACCCGGACCAGGGTCACATCGAAGCCGAAGTAGCCGGCGACTCCCGCGCACACCCCGGCCAGCATCCGGCCGTCCCGGCTGCGCACCAGGACCTTGTTTCCGTTCCCGTCTGTCATGTGGACCATCTCCTGCGGTGGCCCGGGGATAGCTGGCCGCCGTCGGCGGCTGATTCCCGCTGCCTGGCCCCAACCTACATCGGAATTATGAAACTAGCAATATATTTCCGGAATCAATGGTATCCTATTGGGATGGTGAGCTGGAGTTTCCTGACCCGCCACGCCGGCGTGCTGGTGTGCATCGCCCGCGACCCCGGCGTGCGGCTGCGCGACATCGCGGCCAGCCTGGGCATCACCGAACGCAACGCCCACACCATCGTCAGCGATCTCGCCGACGACGGCTACCTCGTCAAGCAGAAAGACGGCCGGCGCAACCGCTACCAGATCCAGGCCCACCTGCCGCTGCCCGGGGCCGGCCCCGGGGAACCCGCCATCGGCGACGTCCTCGCCCTCCTCGCCGGCACACCACCCGGCCCGGCCCCGGACGGCCCGGACCAGTGACGGGGCCATCGGTTCGGGAGGTTGACTGCCGGGCGGATAATGAGGCGCTGCGGAGCGGCGCGCCGCTTTCCTTGCCCGCCGCGTAACTGGGGCGGCGATCCGCTGCTTCCCTGGAGGTCCGGTGGCCATCTTGCGGGGATCAGCCAGTCCGGGCCCCTGCCTGACCGCAGCAGAGCGGCACAAGAGCGCGTCTGGTCCGGGCGCCACGGTGTTCGAAGGAGAATGGTCATGAGCTCCACGCCCATCGCCGATCATGCGCTGCTGTCCGATTGCCACTGTGCCGCGCTGGTGAGCCGGGAGGGATCGGTGGAGTGGCTGTGTTTCCCCAGATTCGACAGCCCGTCGGTGTTCGGGCGGCTGCTCGACGACGAAGCCGGGCACTGGTCGATCCGGCCGTCCGGGGATTTCCGGGTCACCCGTCGTTATCTGGACCAGGCGATGATGCTGGAAACCACCTTCGCCACGGCGGCCGGCTCGGTCACTGTCGTGGATGCCCTGGCGATGGGCGCGAACGAGCGGGGTCACGACCTTGGCCGGGACGCCCCCGGCCTGCTGATCCGCCAGGTCGCGGGCGTTACCGGCCAGGTGGAGCTGGAGATGGAGTACGTGCCGCGTACCGAGTACGGGCTCACCTGGCCCCTGCTTAGCCAGGTCGATGGCGGCATTGCCGGGCGCGGCGGGGCCGACATCACGGTGCTGTCTTCGCCGGTCGATCTGCAGATCCGCGCCGGCGCCGTCGCCGGGCGTTTCAGCGTCGCAGCTGGCGAGCGTGTCGCCTTCGGGTTGCATTACGGCCAGCCTGGCGGGCGGGTACCGCAGGTGTGGCCGCAGGGTGAACTGGCCAGGCGGCTGGAGGACACCGTTGCCGGGTGGCGGTCCTGGTCGCAGATCCACCAGAGGTATTCGGGACCGTGGCAGGAGCTCGTCCACACCAGCGGCCGGGTCCTGCAGGCGCTGACCTTCTACCCGACGGGCGCGATCGTGGCCGCACCGACTACCTCGCTCCCGGAGGTTCCAGGCGGTACCCGCAACTGGGACTATCGCTTCTCCTGGGTGCGCGACGCCTGCCTGACTATGGACGCGCTGTGGGTGGCGGCCTGCCCAGACGAGGCAGCGAAATTCTTCGCCTTCCTGACCACCGCGACGGCCACCTCCCCGCACGACGGCGCCGACCTGCAGATCATGTTCGGCGTGGGCGGCGAGCGGGACCTGTCCGAGCGGGTGCTTCCCCACCTGGCCGGCTGGCGGGGCAGCACCCCGGTCCGGGTCGGCAACGGGGCCTGGACCCAGCGCCAGATCGATGTCTACGGCGAGCTGCTCGCGGCGGTCGACCGGCTGCGGGACCAGATCGGCGAGCTCGATCCGGCCACCCGGGCCTTCCTCGTCGCGGTCGCCGACACCGCCGCGCGCCGCTGGACCGGCAAGGACCAGGGCATCTGGGAGATCCGCGGCGCCGCGCAGGATTTCGTGTACTCCAAGGTCATGTGCTGGGTGGCGCTGGACCGCGCCATCGCGCTGGCCGGAAAGCTCGGCGCCGGGGACCGGCTGGAGGGCTGGCAGCGGACCAGGGACGAAATCCACGCCGCGGTGCTCCGGCACGGCTGGAGCCAGAGCGCCGGCGCTTTCACGCAGTACTTCGGCTCGGACGACCTCGACGCCTCCAGCCTCATGATGCCGATCGTCGGGTTTCTCCCCGCCGCCGACCCCCGCGTGCTGGCCACCATCGACGCCATCGCCGAGCGCCTCACCGACGAACGCGGCCTGGTCTACCGCTACGACACCCGCGGCGGAGCCGACGGCCTGGAAGGCCGGGAGGGCACCTTCATGCTGTGCACCTTCTGGCTAGCCCAGGCCCTGGCCCTGGCCGGCCAGCCCGAGCGGGCACGGCACGTCTTCGAGCGTGCCATCACCTACCTCAACGACGTCGGCCTGCTGGCCGAGGAAGTCGACCCCGCCACCGGTGAGCTGCTCGGCAACTTCCCCCAGGCCTTCAGCCACATCGGACTCATCAACGCCGCCTGGGCCATCTCCGAGGCCGAACGCCGGCAGGCGGCCGCCACCGGCAGCTGACCGGCCGCGCCCAGGTTCCGCCGGCGCGAAACAGTCCCGGGCACGACCCTGCTGCCCCTCCAGCCTGGCCTGCCGGCCGTGTACGCCGGCGGTGACCTTCGTGCCAGACCCGGTCCGCGGCTGCTGGCCGGCGTCATGACGATGCCAAAGAGGCTGAGCTGCGTGCTGCCCGGCATCGTGGCGATGTCACCCAGGCGCGCCCCGGGGTCGCGGGCGATGCAGAGCAGGGGCCCGGGCATGGTGCGGAAGTTGCACTCCGGCACCAGGCACAAGTGTCATAAGATTCTAGAAATCCATTGCTAGATTCTTTGAACTAGCTAGCATAGCGTGGGCGTAGACATCGAGGCTGGGCCGTCGCCGACCGCCGGGTTGCTCGAGGATCAGCGAGAGGACCCGGTCATGAGTGAGGATCGGCTGCACGTCGTGTTCGGGACCGGCCAGGTCGGCAACGCCCTGGCCGCGTACCTGGCCGGGCAGGGCATCGCCGTCCGGGCGGTGTCCCGGCACCGGCCTGCCGCGCTGGCCGGGGTGGACTGGCGGGCCGCCGATGCCGCCGACCCCGAAGCCGCCGCCGACGCGGCCAAGGGCGCGGCGGTCATCTACCAGTGCCTGAACGCCCCGTACAACCAGTGGCCGGAACGGTTCCCGCCGCTGCAGCGGGGGGTACTGGCCGCCGCCGAACGCACCGGCGCGCTGCTGGTGAGCCTGGAGAACCTGTACGGCTACGGCCCGGCCGGCGGCAGCCCCATGACCGAGGACCTGCCGCTGGCCGCCACCGGCGTCAAGGGCCGGGCCCGGGCCGCCATGACCGCCGAGCTGCTGGCCGCCGCCGGCGCCGGCCGGGTCCGGATCGCCATCGGACGGGCCTCGGACTTCTTCGGCCCCGGCGTCACCCAGGGCTCCACGCTGGGCCAGCGGGTCTTCGGCAACGCCCTGGCCGGTCGGCGCGCCGACTTCATCGGCAACCCCCACCTGCCGCACACCTACAGCTACGTCCCCGACATCGCCGCCGGCCTGGCCACCCTCGGCACCGACCCCCGCGCCGCCGGCCAGGTCTGGCACCTGCCCGGCCCGCCGACCGGCACCACCCGGGCGCTGCTCGACCTGGTCGCCGCCCAGATCGGGCATCCGGTCGGGATCCGGTCGCTGCCCAAGCCAGCCGTGCGCGCCCTAGGCCTGGTCAACCCCATGCTGCGGGAGCTGACCGAGACCTACTACCAGTTCGGCGAGCCCTTCGTCCTGGACACCAGTAAATACCAGGCCGCCTTCGGGACGGCCGGCACCCCGCTGGCCGACGCCATTGCCGCGACCGTGGCCTGGTACCGGACCCGGCCCAGCACGCCATGACTACTAAATCGGAGGCGGTCAACGCCATGACAACTCCATTGATCACCGCGACACCGACGCCGGCAGCTCTGAACGCCGCCGATCTGACCCCGGCCGCGGCATGGTCGCGGCGGGTGCGGCGCATCGGCGGGCTCATCCAGGCCGCCTTCGCCGCCTTCTGGCTGGCGCGGGCGAGCCTGGCCATCGGCGGCCGCACCGAAGACGTGCTGATCGCCGTGTCCGGCGTCGCGGTCATCGCCGTGTTCGCCTACGCGATCAAGGTCACGGTCGGCACCGCCCCCCGCCCGGCCGGCCCGCAGGCCCGGCGGATCGAGCGGTCCGTGACCATCGCCACCGTCATCGAACTGGTCGCGGCCTTCGTGCGCCGTCAGGGACAGCAGTGCCCTGCGGGTGCTCAGTGGCTGGGCGACCTCCCGGTCAGGTGCTCAGCCGGGTCACGCTAACCAGCAATCGGCACCTTTGAGAGGCCCGACCTTGAGCTAGGCGGGGCGGGAACCGGGGGATGCACAATGGGTGAATGGGGCTCCCCTCCGGCATGGTGACGCTGCTGTTCACCGATATCGAGGACAGTGTCCGGCTGTGGGAGGCCGACCGCGAGGCCATGACGGGTGCATCGGCTCGCCATAACCGCATAGTTCGCGAGCAGATCGGGGCCGCTGGCGGTCACGTAGTCAAGACGGTGGGGGAATCGTTTCGTGCCGTGTTCGCCGACCCGTTCGCCGCGCTGGCTTCGGCGGCGGCCGTCCAGCGGGCGGTCGGCCGTGAGCCGTGGCCGCCCGGCTTGCCCATCCGGGTCCGCGTAGCGCTGCATTCGGGCGCCTGCGTGGAGCGCGACGGCGACTACTTCGGTCCGGTGGTGAACCGGGTCGGCCAGCTGCTCGCCGCCGGCCATGGCGGTCAGGTCCTGGTGACAGGCGCGACGCGTGAGTTGCTGGCCGATCGCCTGCGCGACGGGATCGGGTTTCTGGACCTCGGCGAGCACCGCCTGAAGGACCTGGGTCGCGCGGAGCGGGTGTTCCAGGTGACCGGGCCGGGCCTGGCCGAGCGGTTCGGCCCGTTGCGCTCGCTAGAGAATCCGGCGCTACGCCACAACCTGCCTTCGCAGGCCACCAGCTTCGTGGGCCGGGCCGCCGAGCTCGGCGAGCTGCGGTCCCTGGTGTCGGGCGGGTCGCGGCTGGTCACGATCGCCGGGCCGGGCGGGATCGGCAAGTCCCGTCTGGCGCTGCAGGTGGCGGCTGAGGCGCTGGACGGCGACGGTGGCGAGGTGTGGCTGGTTGAGCTGGCGCCGGTGGCCGAAGCCGAACTGGTGACCCGCACCGTCGCGGCCGTACTCGGTGTCCGTGAGGAGCCGGGACGGCTCATCCTCGACACCCTGATCGACGCCGTCGCCGACCGCCACCTGTTGGTGGTCCTCGACAACGCCGAGCACGTGCTCGGCGCGGCCGCCAAGCTGGCCGATGCCCTGATGCGGTCCTGCCCGCGGGCGTACCTGCTGGTCACGAGCAGAGAACCACTGGGCATCAGCGGAGAGCACGTTTTCCGTGTTCCCCCGCTGACCGTGCCGCCCGCCGACCTCGCCGTCCCTGGCCTGCTGACCGCGTTCGAGTCGGTGCAGCTGTTCGCCGAGCGCGCCGCCATGTACCGGCAGGGCTTCGCCCTCGACGACGCAAATGCCGCGGCGGTCGCGGCCGTCTGCGTGCGCCTGGACGGGATCCCGCTGGCCCTTGAGCTCGCCGCGGCCCGGCTGAGGTCGCTGTCGGTGCCGGAGATCGGCTCCCGGCTCGATCAGCGGTTCCGGCTGCTGACCGGCGGAAGCCGTACCGCCCTGCCTCGCCATCAGACCCTCCGCGCCCTGATCGACTGGTCCTACGACCTGCTCAACCCCGAGGAGGAGATGGTGCTCGGTCGGCTCTCGGTCTTCGCCGGGGGCTGGACCCTGGCGGCGGCCGAAGCGGTCACCGCCGATGGCGGCACCGAGGGATGGCAGGTGCTGGACCAGCTGGCTGCCCTGGTGGACAAGAGCCTGGTCCAAGCCGAAGAGATCCACGGTTCGACCCGGTACCGGCTGCTGGAGACGGTCCGCCAGTACACTGCCGAACGCCTGGCCCGGCAGCCCGGCGCCGAGCTGACCGGAACCCAGGCCTCCCACCGCGATTACTACCTGGCTCTGGTCGAGACCGCCGACACGTTCCTGCGCGGCCCGGACGAGGCAGCCTGGCTCGACCGGCTCGAGGTCGAGTTCGACAACATCCGCGCGGCGCTGGCGTTCAGCCTCGCCGACCCTGACGGCACCGAGCCCGGCCTGCGACTGGCGGCGGGGCTGCGCTGGTTCTGCGGCATGCGCGGCCGCGGCGGCGAAATCCTCGAGGCGCTCAGCGTCCTGCTCGGCCGGCCTAGTGCCCGCACGCTGACCAGGGCCTGGGCCCTCATAGCGAGCTGCAACTTGCGAGATCAATTCGTCGACGACTCGGACGTCCCCTCGCTGGTCGGCGAGGCCATCAGGATCGCCCGTGACCTCAACGATGACGCGGTCGCAGCCGACGCCCTCTGTCAGCTGTGCTGGTTCCGGTACCAGCATGGCGATCTGCCTGCCGCGCGGGCCCAGATCGACGAAGCCGTCCGGCTGGCCCGGGCGACAGCGGATCGCCGACTGATCACGTACGTTCTCCTCGGTCGCGGGACGCTCGCAGGCGAAGGGGGCGATCTGGACGCCGCCTTCGCTGACCTGCAAGAGGCCATCGACCTTTCCCGGGCGGCGGGAGACAACTACCAGCTCGCCATCGGGCTGGCCAACTCCGGCATCTATGAGCAAGCGGCCGGGAAGCTCCAGGCGGCCCAGACGCACATACAGGAGGCAAGCACGCTCGTCGAGCGTCTTCGCTACCCGAGCCTGTCCGTCGCGATGCAGATGCAGCTCGGGTACCTTGACCTACCCGCCGATCCCGGCAGCGCCCGCCGGCATTTCGCCGCCAGCCTGGACACAGCGCGGATCACTGGGGTCAAGTCATACGTCCACGCCGCGTTGCTTGGCCTCGCCCTCGCTGTGAGCGCAGACGGCGACCCCTCCGTCGCCGCTACCCTGCACGGCGTCGCCGACGAGCGATACGAGCAGACCGGGCGGGCGGTCGCGACCTTCGATGCGCCGCTGCGCGACAGCGATCAGGCCCAACTGGTCGTCATACTGGGCGAGGCCGCGTTCGAGGCTGCCTACCGCCGCGGGCGCACGCTCAGCCAGGCCGACGGCATCGCCCTGGCCGTCGCCACCACCCAGGCCGAACCTGGGGTGGCTTCCACCAGTCATGCCGGACCGCTATCGGACAGAGAGCGGGAAATCGTGGCGCTGCTGGCCGGAGGGGCGACCGACGGCCAGATCGCTGAGCGGCTGTTCCTGTCGGTTAACACGGTGAGGTCGCACCTGGACCGGATCCGGGATAAGACCGGCGCCCGCAGGCGCCCGGAACTGGTCCGTTACGCCGTCCAGGCCGGCATCGAAGCGATCGCTCCTCCCACCTGACCGGCCAGCGCCTCGGCTAGACCGGCTACGGGCAGTAAATGGGCCGTTCGGCCCATACCTGGTCGGCCCGATTGGGCCGCCCGGCCCCTGCTGTCCTGGCCCTGGTCGGACTTACGGTCGGTCTACCGTTCCGGCGCCGACGCGGAGACCTTACCTCGGTAAATACCCGCGACCGACCCGGCGCCCCCCAGTCCGTCCCGACCCTGCGAAAGGCCATTGCGATGTCCCTCATGCGACTGACCCGCACCTCGCTCGCCGCCGTCGCCGTCCTCAGCGCCGCGCTGGCGCTGGGTGGCGCGCCCGCGGCGAGTGCCACCACCCACGCCGCCCAGACCGAGCCCAAGAACCTGTACCTCTACGCCGGCAACGGCAACTTCGTCCCCCAGGTAGCGCCGGCCCAGATCAAGACCGCAGACGGAACCATCATCGACGAACAGGGCCAGCCGCTCCCGGCGCCCTACGGCACGGCGGCGGCGAAGTATCCCGGCTGGGCCTGGAGCCTTTCCCCCACCGCCGCCAGCCTGGGCTGGGCCAGCCTCAACGGGACCAAGGTGATTCAGGACGTGATCGGCGCGGGCTGGGCTCCGCTGCCCGCGCCCTACACGGGCAGCTACTACTTCAAGTGCCTGGAATACCTGCCGAATCCGCTCGTCAACGACACCGAGAACTGGCTGCGCTGGGACTCCGCTAACGGCGAGTGGCTGGCCATGCCGCTGGCGGCTTACGGCGAATACTGCGAAAACCAGTAATACAACGGCCGCCGATGAGGCGACTCTGAGCCTTGGTCATTTCTGGGCCCAGGAAAGCCTGAGCACGCCTGCGCGGCTTCAGCGGCCCCGAGAGGAATTGCGGCCTGACGATAATCATGGGCGAATCGAAGGAGAGAAATGAGAATAACACGTAAGCTGCTAACCACGATAATCGTGGTGATATTGTTGCTGTGGATCGTCGCGGGGCTTTTTTACCCGGCACTATTCATACTGTTCATCGTAGTACTCGGCCCAATCGCCCTCTACCGCAAGTTCATCAGTAAGAAGACTCGCACCGTAGGGTCACGTCCCTATGTCCCCGGGCGTGACTGCCCCACCTGTGGAGGGTGGGGACAGATCGATGGTCACGCGTGCCCCGGAATCTGCGGTGGACGAAAGACCCGCTGAGGCTCGATGACCGGAGCGATAACATAGCTGGGCAGCGAGCCCCGTTCCGCGGGAGCCTTAGTCAGGGCATTGGCGAAGATGCTCCGTTGTCACGCTACGCAACTGCGAGGAGCGCTGTCGTTACGGACTTCAGGGCGGGAGGGCCAGCGCATCCGCGTGCTCGGCCGGACCACCGTGAGGTGACGGCGGCCGCCACGCCGGTTAGCCCGAGCGGTTCGACGATAGCGAGATCCGAGGCATCGGTAGTTCCCAGCGGCAGGCTCTCATACGTATTCACCAGGTCGGCCATCCGCGCATTGCCGGTGCTCGTCAAGTCGACGGGCGCAAAGTCCCCATCAGCCAGCGCGAGCCGTAAGGCTACTCATCGTGAATCTTCTGCTTCCGGATCAAGCTCGGCAAGGATCAGGGTGACAGATTCCTGGAGTTTCGGTAGGTCGCGCGTCACAGTGTTCCACACGACATCGAGATCGATATCAAAGTAGCCGTGGCCCACCCGATTGCGCATGTCGGTTATCACGCGCCAAGGCACTTCAGGATGCGTGTCGCGGACCTTATCGCTAACGCCTCGTGCCGCTTCGCCGATGATCTCTATCCAGTGAAGCACCGCGTTCTGCAGCAGTTCGTCGATGTCGAAGCGCGCCCGGTCGTCCTGGACGTGGCGCCTGATCCTATCGATCGCAGCCAAGACGTCCGCCAGACGCTCACGGTCGTCTCTCACAGGGCAACGGCCTCTGCCAAGACCCGGTCCCGAATGCGCGCCTTCAGGCCACGCGGTGTGGCCACGTCCACATGACGCCCGACGATCTCCTCAACGTCAAGCGCAAAACCGCTGAGGTCGAACAGTGTGGTGTCCGGACCCGGAGCTACCAGGAGATCCACGTCGCTCGTCTCGACCGCATCGCCACGAGCTACCGAACCGAACACACGCACGTCACGCAAGCCGCGCCGGGCCGCGGCCGCGAGAATCTGCCCCCGAGCCGCCCGAAGAGACCCGAGGTCGGGCGACCGTTCCTGCTGCAGTGGACCTGGCACAACGAGTCCCTTCCCCGGTACCACATGCTACTCGTGTCCTAGCCCGCTTCACCGAACCCGAGGACGGGACCTTTCGCGTCACGTCATGCCGGGCCAGCCGGCCGGCGGCAACACGCGTCGCTCCGTCCTGCATACGCTTGGCGAGCCAGGCAAGCAGCCCGTCGAGCCCTTCCCGGCACGCCAGACCGGCTCGGCAGCTACTCTATGTGACCGGACAGCTATGACGGCACGATAAGTCGCAACACCCATGTCGGTCCACGGCCATCGCCCGATCTGACATTGAAACTGCTGGTGGGGCGGGTGGGGCTCGAACCCACGACCGGCGGATTATGAGAAGCACGGCCTCCTGCACCACGAACGCCAGCTGCACAAATGACACGGGTTATCGCACTGACGGCACCCCCTGCGCTGGGATTATCTGGCGCGCCGGCCCACGAACCTGTCCACGGTCGCGGCGCCCATGTCCCCTCATCCTGCTACTGTGCGTAACATCGCCAAGAGCGTCTGGCCGACCATGCTGGTCCCGGCGCCCAGGGGTAGGACCGGCACGCCGAAGTCGCGGACGGCGGTCACCATCCTGGCCACGTCGGCCGCGTCACGGGCAAGACCACCCCGATCGGGTCGGTCGCGTACATGCTTGCGTCGCGCGAGAACAGGTGTCTGGTGTAAGAGTCGAACCGGACCTCACCACCGATCACGCGGCCCAGCGCTCCCGCCAGTTCCACCTGGAGGTCAGCGGCTGGAAGAAAGGACATAGCTATGACGTACCAGAGCGGCCGGCACTTCCTCCAGGTACCAGGGCCGACGAATGTCCCCGACCGGGTGCTGCGGGCGATGGCGGCGCCCACCATCGACCACCGCGGTCCCGATTTCGCGGACCTGGCCCGTCATGTGCTCGCCGGCCTGGCGCGGCTGTGCGGCTGCACGGGGCCCGTGGCGCTCTATCCCTCGTCGGGCACGGGTGGCTGGGAGGCCGCGCTTGTCAACACCCTGTCGCCGGGCGACCGCGTGCTGGCCTTCGAGACCGGACATTTCGCCGTGCTGTGGGCCGAGATGGCGCGGAAGTTCGGCCTTGATGTGGACTTTGTCCCAGGTAACTGGCGCCAGGGCGTCCAGGCCAGCCAGGTCGGCGAGAAGTTGGCAGCGGACCCCGGACATCAGATCAAGGCGGTCACCATTGTCCAAAACGAGACGTCCACCGGGTGTGCCAGCCAGATCCCGCTGATCCGGGCGGCGATGGACGACGCCCGGCATCCCGCCTTGCTGATCGTCGACATGATCTCGTCGCTGGGGTCGGTCGAGTACAACCACGACGAGTGGGGCGTCGACGTCACCATCTGGTGCTCCCAGAAGGGGATGACCCTGCCGCCGGGCCTGGGCATCAACGCGATCAGCGAGAAGGCGCTGGCCGCGTCGCGGCAAGCCCACCTGCCGCGCAGCTACTGGGACTGGTCGCCGGTCATCGCGGCCGACGAGACCGGGATGTTCCCGTACACGCCCGCCACCAACCTGCTGTTCGGTCTGCGTGAGGCGCTGGCCATGTTTGATGAGGAAGGCCTGCCTGCCGTCTTCGCGCGGCACAATCGGTTTGCGGAAGCGACCCGCCGGGCGGTCCGTGGCTGGGGGCTTGACATCGTGTGCCAGAACCCGGACGACTACTCAGCCACGGTCACCGCCGTCATGCTGCCTGACGGGCACGACGCCGACCACATGCGCCGGCTTATTCTCGATCGCTACAACATGTCGCTCGGGGCCGGGCTCGGGCGCTTGGCCGGCCGGGTGTTCCGCATCGGCCACCTAGGGGACCTCGGCGACCTGTCCCTGGCCGGCGCCCTGTGCGGGGTGGAGATGGGGCTGACCCGGGCGGGAGTGCCGATCGCCCGTGAGGGGGTCAGCGCGGCGCTCGACTACCTCGGGTCAGCCGCATGACCGGTTATGCTCGCGGGCGGCCCGATGATGCCCTACCGGGAGCCCGGTCCCGGTTCCTGCGCGGCGACCTGCCGCCCGGCGGGCGACTGATGGTCGGGTACGACGCCGCAGGCGCCAACGAACTTCGGTGGGCCAAGGTCGAATCCTGGGGAGGACGCCGGACACGCGATCATCCGCGACACCGGCCGGGAACTCACACCCGGGGTGCGGCTTGGCCCCCCGGTGACCATCGAGACCAGGCAAATCACTGATTGGGGCATCTGGGTAGACGGCAGGGGCGTCATCGAGGCCGCAGGCACCGAAGGCGCTGGCCACCATCTCTCGTAGCGATCCGCGCCGGGGCCGCCCGGCCGCATTATTCTGTACTGGACGTGAGAGGAGGCGCGCTGGGATGACTGCTGAGTACCCACAGGGTGACGAGCCGCTGATTCCCATGCCCGCCCTGTCGCTCCCCGCTCTGCGCCAGGCGGTCGCCACGGTCGCGCCGTCCCGGCTGCCAGAGTTCTTCCAGGAAATCCAGGACGCCTTCACCCAGGCTGGCGACGAGGACAGTGTCTTCCCCATCCGCCACTTCTACCAGCGCTGGGGCGCCGCCATCGCCATCGAGCGGCGGCCCTCGGTCGCCGCCCGGCTCCACGCCGCCGAACAAACCCTCGCCGACCCCGACCCCGCCGTCCGAGACCAGGCAGTTCGGGAAGCCGCTGAGATCGTCCAGGCGGCCTACCGCGAGGTCGCGGGTGGCTGACTGGCACTGGGAACCCGTCACCGATGATCTGCTCGACGAGCTGCCGCCTGCCGCCCTGGCCGCGGTCCGTCAGGTAGCCGAGGAACTGACCGTCCGCGAATCGATGACCTTCCTCGACGGACGGGAGTTCACTGGCGAGCCGCCGGGGCTGCGCACCGTCCAGCGAGGCCCGTTGATGCTCGTCTACCTGACCGACGTCCGCGGCGAACGCGTGGTCATCATCCAGGTGAACTGGATCGGCTAACCCAAGCAGCCACAGAGGATATTCTCATAGCCGTACCGTCGGTCCTCGCCAACCGAGATTTTCCGGACCTTTATTCATGTCCTATAACGTGGAGCGGGTGGGGCTCGAACTCACGACCGGCGGATTATGAGAACTAGGGCCCGGCGCTCCGGGTGCGCTACCTGCACGGATACCGCGGAGTCATGCCGCCGATGACGCTAATTGCACCGCTTGCCACAGGTGGCTTGGTCCACGAACCGGTCCACGACCACCACAGCGAGCGCCGGGCACCAACTACGCAACGTTACCACATGCCGCGCACACTGCCGTTATGGCGCGCCGCCCGCAGCACCTGCTCTGGCCTCTCGGGGAGACAGATTAGGGCGTTCGGTGCGCCAGGATCAAGCGGCCGACCGTTTGTTCCAGCAGGTACTCGGCGCGCCTGCGAGGATCGCCGCCCGTGAGCCTCTTCGTCGGCCTCGCTGCTCGTACCCCCGTGTATGGGCCTGCGCCCGGTAGCGGCAGCAGCCATAATGTGTCTCGTGGGGCTCGAGCCGGGCGGCGAGTACGACCTGATCGAGCGCGCGAGCGCAATCGACCTGATGGAGCTTGCCTCGGATTTCGGTCCGTTGCCGCTGCAGGTGGGAGCGATCTTGGTATCCGGATCTGGCGAGAGCCTGGCAGTGGGCGAGGTCCGCGATGCGCTGGCCGATCGCATCTGTGCCATTCCGCGCCTGTGACAGCAGCTGGTCTCTGCACCGCCGGGGTGTGGCCGGCCGGTCTGGGTCGATGATCCAGAGTTCGACGTCGCCCGGCACGTTCACGAAGTCGCCTGTTCACCGCCTGGCGATGAGGACGCGCTCCTGCGGGCAGCGGCTGGAGTCGTGACCGTCCCGCTGCCGCGGGGCCAGCCGCTGTGGTCAGCCACGATCGTCACCGGGCTCGCCGGGGACGCCTGCGCTGTGATCGTCGTCTTCCACCATCTGCTGGCTGACGGAATGGGCGGCCTGGCGGTCCTGGCCAGCCTGGTCGACGGAGCCGTCAATGCTCCCCGGCAGGACTTCCCCCGGCCGAGGCCATCGACGCGGCGACTGGCGGTGGACACGGCCGTGAGCAGGGTCCGCGTACTCGCTCACCTCGGGCGCGTCCCGCCCCGTCTGCGAGATGCCCTGGCCGAACTCCGGCCAGGGGCCACGCCCCGGGCGCCCCGCTGTTCGCTGAATCGCCCCTTCGGTACCCGCCGCCGGTTCGGCGTGGTGCGGGCCGATCTGGCGCAGGTCCACTCAGTCGGCCGCGCCTTCGGGGGGACGGTCAACGATGTCGTCCTCACCGCGGTGAGCGGCGCACTTCGGGCCCTGCTGGCCCGCCAGGGTGAACGCATCGATCAAATCGTCGTGTCCGTGCCGGTCTCGGGCAGGGCCGAGGCCGGCCCTGCTCAACTTGGCAACCAGGTCGGGGTCACGCCGGTGATGATTCCGGCATCCGGTGCTCCGCTCGACCGGCTTGCGGCGATCGCTGAGATCACCCGACGACACAAGAGCCGGACCAGAGGAGCATCAGCCGCATTGATCGCTCCGGCATTTCGGCTCCTTGCCGCGCTCGGCGTGCTGCGCTGGCTCGTAGAGCGTCAGCACTTGGTCACATGTTTCGTGACCAACCTCCGGGGCCCGGATGTTCCCGTCTCCTAATCGGCGCGGCTGTCTCCCAGATGATCCCGCTCGCTGGCGTGGCCGGAAACGTAGCCGTCGCGTTCGCGGTCCTGTCCTATGCCGGCATCCTCTCCGTGGCCGTCATCGTCGACGGCGACGCTTGCCCCGACTCTGGAGCCCTCGTCACTGCACTTCAAGGCGAACTCGACGCACTCACCGCACCGATCAAGAGGTAACCCGGGCTGCCGCTGGTAGCTTCGGCGGGCTGTCGTACAGAGCACCCGCCGGCGACGGTGGTGCGCGACGGCAGCCGAGCCAGGAGCCGATGCCAACCCCAGCTTCCGGACAATAGTTCCCGGGCGACCCTGAAGTCAGTCGGGTGCCTTCAGGTGACGGTTGAAGAAGGACACGATGCGCTGGCGGGCATCTGCCGCCGACGGCTCGTGGAGGCCGGAGGGCCCGTTGAACTTCCCCATCACGACGAAGATCGCGGGGGTCCTCACCGGCGACGGCAGCGAGAGGTCGTTGAGGAAGGAGTGGCCGGCGTCGGGGTACTCCTTGACGTCATGGTCCACGCCGCCAGCCTCCAGGGCCCGCGAGCCTGCCGGCGGTCCCTCGATTGGCCCGGTCCCTTGCGCCGTAACTGCCGACGATGGGACAGGCGCCTGCCAGGACGCTCTCGGTATACGCGTCCTTCGGCACGCCCACCCCGTAATTCACGCTGGCGGCTGAGAACCCGTGGTCGAGGGCGAGCAGCAGCGCGAACCCGCCGCCGATGCAAAAGCCAATGACCCCGGTCTTGCCCGTGCAGCCCTCCTGGCCGGCCAGCCAGGCCCGCACGGCGTCGACCTCCTCGAAGGCCCGCCCCCGCCGGGCGCGCAAGTCGCGGCCGATGGACAACAGGCACCTCATCGGCCGGCCCCAGTAGAACAAGTCGGGCGCCACGGCCAGGTAACCCTCGCCCGCCAGCCAGCCGGCCTGGTTGCGCAGGTCCTGGCTCATACCCCCGGCGTCGTGGATGACCACAACCCCCGGCCACGGCCCCTCACGCGAGGGTGTCGCCAGATAGGCGGGCACCTGTCCGCGGGCACTTGAGACCGTTACCTCGGCCATCGCCTCTCCTCAAAGCCCGGGACCCGACGGGAGCGAGCATATGCCGAAGGGCGCCCTGATCGCCGCCCTGATCGCCGGTTCCGGGGACGCGCAGGACACCCGGGCTCAGAAGCCGCGTTGGCGCGCCGGATTCGGCGATCCGTCGCTGAGATCCGATATCTATCCGGTTACGCTCCGCGGTAGGCGCTGGTTACTGCTTCACGATCCGTATCCGCCTGATGGGCGGCAACCTGGTCGCAGGGCGCGGCCGCCTTTGCCGCATCCGAACGGGTGATCTGTGTCGGCATGCGCATGGCAGGCACTCCGCTTGGGCGCCAAGACGGCCTGGACTCATCGTCACCATCCCGTTCGCGCCGCGTACCGCATGGGCGGTCGGGCCTGGCGATTCGGGCACGCCGCGAGGGACCGGCATTCCTCAGCCCGAGCGGTGGCCGTCTGGACCGGGCGGGCCGGGCGGATCGTCCGCCGGTTCGCCCGCCGCGCAGGATGGCCAAGAACGTCGGCGCGGCGCGGTGCGGGAACATCAGGTCATTGCGCGCTGGGGCACTCCCGGCTGGGGTCAGCCTGCGCTGTGGCCTGGTTCCGCAGTCGGCCGTTGGCTGCGCTCTCACCACCGGGCGGGCAGAGATCCTGCCTTGGGCGCGTGCCAGGCGACGGCGTCGGCCGGTTCAGCCGGCTTCCGGCGGCGGGATCTGTCTATTTGCGACGGCCGATTATCCAGGCGGTTGCCATCCATGCGATGACGGTCCAGCCGGCGAGCACGGCGTAAGATGCAGCAACGTCGTGGACCAGGCCGCTGGTCACGCTGGCCCGCAGGATCTGTGCCAGGTGGTAGATCGGCAGGACGCGGTGCACGTCGGCCAGCCAGCCCGGCAGTTGGGTGATCGGGTACACCACGGGGGAGAAAAGCAAGATCACGAAGATAAGGGCGTTGACGATCACGTTGGTCACCAAGGGGCTGGGGATGGCCAGGGCCATGCCGAACGCCAGTGAGGTGGTAATCAGCGCGGCGAGCACGAACGCCGGCGCGACCATCGGCGACAGGCTCAGGTGGAGCCCGTAGCGCCAGCTAGCGAGGGCCAGGCAGGCCACCACTCCCGGCACCGTCATCACCGTGTACACGGTGAGCGTGGAGGCTACGACGGCCGACCGAGGTGCCGGTAGCGACCAGATGAAGTCCCAGCTCCCGGCCAGCTTCCGCTCGGTGACCATGGTCGTGACACCAATCAGCGCGGCGGTGATCGCCGCCAGCGCTGGCGCCCCGCTGACGATGAACAGGGCAACGCTGCGGGACATGCCCGGCCCGATGTAGAAGCCGTAGATGATCGCCATTCCGGTGCCGAACAGGATCTGCATCATCCCGAACATCGGGAGCCAGGTCCGCTGGGAGGCGATATCGAAACGGAGCATCGCAGCGTAGCTGGACAGCCAGTGACCCCATCCGCGGCTGACGCCCGACGGGGGCCCGCCGACAGCGCTTCCCGTCTTGTCAATAATGGTATCCATGCCTTACCTCCGGCGTCCGACGGCCCACGCGGCGAGGAGCCCGGACCCGATCGCCCACGCGACCACTACGAGATAGGCCCGCCCCGTACCGCTCGCCCCGCTGATGCCCAGCGCCGAGTGCATGATCGTCGCCATGAAGCCGAATGGCAGCCACTGATTCACCTGTGCCAGCCAGAGTGGCAGTTGCCTGGCGGGGAACATGACCGGGCTGAACCCGAAGAGCACGAAGATCAGCGCCACGCTCACCAGTTGCGCGATCATCGGGGTCGTGATGGCGTGGGCGATGGCATAGCCCATCAGGACGCCGGTGAAGCTGACCGCGAGGATGGCGGGAACGATCGCGGGCGTGATGCCCAGGTGCAGGTGGTACCTGAGTTCCCCGGACACGAGCGTAAGTACGACAGCGGGAAGCGCCGTGATCAGCGCGACCGTGTACCAGGCGATCGCCGCCATGCTGCGCGGGACCGGCATCGACTGCAGGAACTCATAGCTGCCCGCCGTTCGCTGGCCAGCCACGATCTGCGGTTCGAAGATCAGCCCGGCAGTGATGAGGTTCACGACCGGGATTCCGGTCACAAGGAAGGCGGCAGCCGTTTGCGGAATGTGGCGGAAGAGCAGCCCGATTCCCAGGACGAACCCCGCGCCTTGCAGCGTGAGTATGGTCGCGAGGATCGGCAAGGTCAGCCTGAGATCTGCCAGATCCCATGCCAACATCCACCGGTACCCGTGTAGCCAGTATCGCAGCCTGCTGCGGGCCGCTGGTGAGCCAGACTCCGCCGGGCGGGCCGCTGGAGTCGCGATGAGAGCCATCGCTAGCCCTGTTCGCCGCCGTCGGACGAACCGTGACCGGTCAGCTCAATGTAGGCGTCCTCAAGCGATGTAGCAGTCAGCGCATACTCCTCAGCCACGCCGGTCCCCACGAGATCCTGCGCCCATCCGATGGCGCGTGATGCCTCGACGTCATCGACAACGGCCATGAGGTTGTGGCCGACTCGCGTCGAGCGCTTGACGAATCCCGGCAGCTCCGGGTCGGCGCCTCCGGGTACGAGCATCACCTGCAGCCGCAACTGCCCGCGGTCACCCGCCTTCATGGATGACGGCGTACCCTCCGCCAGCAGGCGGCCGTTGTCAATGATGGCCAGGCGGTCCACCGCCTTCTCGGCTTCCAGCACGTTATGGGTCACGAGCAATACGGCGATGCCGAGGTCTCCGAGCTCGCGCACCTGCTGCCATAGCAGCCTGCGGCGCAGCGGATCGACATCATTGGTTGGCTCGTCCAGGATCACGACCCGCCCTGGGCACACCGCGACCATAGCGAACCCGACCAGGCGCTTGACCCCGCCAGACAGGTTGATTCCTCGCTTATTCCGCCACTGACCAAGATCGAGCGCCTCGATCAGCGCATCCGTCCGGCGCGCCACCATGACAGAGTCACCGCCCCGGATCCGGCCGCACAGGACGATCGCCTCTCGTGCACCGAACGAGTCGATGGGAACCGGCGCTTGAGGCAGGTACGAGCAGAGCTGGCGGGCTGCCGCGGGATCAGCCACCAAGTCATAACGGCCGAGCGTGATACGCCCGGAGGTCGGCCGGAGCAGACCAATGACCTGCTTCACCAAGGTGGTCTTGCCAGCGCCGTTCGGCCCGAGGAGTCCGTATACCTCGCCAGGCGCTACGTGCAGTGAAATCGAATCGTTGGCCCGGACGCCGTTCGGGTAGACCTTGGTGACATCCACGGCCCGAAACGTCCAGCCCGCGCCTTGTCCCAGCGTCGCACTGACCGGAACAGCAGCGGACTGACCGCTGACGTCAGCGCGATCCCGTCGGCGATTCGGCCTGCCAATGCTGACCATCGGCCATGTCCCTTCCGGCACGAAATCGAAGCCGTCAGGTCAAGCGTCAAGACACGCCGCGCAGCGCGACAGAGCCAAAGGTCCTCTTCGAGGACCATGGACGTGCGGCAGCTCCCCGCTGCAGCTGACCGCCGGTACCCGATGGCGCTGCTGCCGTGCGCCGCCCTCACCGCCCGGCTCCCGCCGCCAGCCGCGGCCTGCCGATCACTCTCAAGGAAGCCGCCGCCAGCGACCATGGCCAGCCCGGCCCGCCAACCCAGTGGCCGGCCTATTGATCTAATTGCGCTCAGTAATCGGCCATCGGCCACAGGCCATGCAATAGAGCCGCCGATCTGGCGCAGGTTGCCACTGCCAGGATGTGGGCTGACTGGGCGGCAGATCTGGTGTTCGGGAGCGGCTTGGAGTATCGGCGGTTGCTCCCGGCAGACCTGCGCGTGGTCATCCGGCAGCGCGTGCCCAGGCGTTTCTGAGGGCGAGGATCTCGGTGGTGCTGTTCTCCCGGGCGATATAGGGGATGTCCAGTGCGTAGCGCATCCGCTCACGCGGAATCCGGCGGTGCACCCCGGCGACGTCTTCGAGGATCGCGCGGTACAGCTCCGTCCCCGCCATGCAGAAGACGTCAATCAGCACCGGCCGCCCGTCGGCGGCTCTGAAGATGTGGGCGTCGTCCAAGTCGCACCTGCCCCACCAGGGTGTCGATTTCCGGTACTCGGCATCGATCATCTGCGCTGCCCGGCGTACCTCCTGGAAGTCCGCATCTTCCGCCCTGGTCCGCCACTGCTCGGCGAACTGCTTGACGACCGGATGGTCCACGGGGGCGACGAATTCCAGGAAGGTTACCGAACCGCCGCCTTCTAGGCCCGCGGCCAGCTCGATCCTCGGCAGCCACCGGTTGCCGGCGCACTCGCGGCACAGGTCCACGAATGCCCAGTAGGCCGGGTCGAACGGACACACCCGCGCGGCGAGGGCCCCCTCCGGTGACCGCAGCGCCACCGCCCAGTCGCCCACCCCGCATGACGCCCAGCCCTGTGTGGCTAGCTCGGCCAGGACCTGGCGATGAGACAGCGATTCCCAGGGCAGGCCGGGAATGGGAGCAGGGCCTGCGCTCGGTTCAGGCACCTCGGCAACATACCGGCGCGCCACCGGGCGACGCACCCGATTTATGCGGCTGCCATCCACCATCGATGACCGCCCGCGGCAAAGCTTCCCGTCATCTGATCCACGCGACCCGGCCTCGTGCTCGGTGATCCCGCAAAGCAGAGCGGTGTGGCCCAAGCAAGAATGCGGCCGGACGCCTCGTCCGTCTGATGAACAGAATTGGCAGTTCTGCACCGCACAACGGATGAATTATCGACCGTTGTCAACAGCTCGTAATTGGCGATACGGCGCAGCGAGTAGATGATGCTGTTTGCGCTCATGACCTGCGGTCGCAACCCGGTGGGGTGCCGTTGCTGCGGCTGGTGCCTTCGCCCCCGGGCGGCGCTGGTCAGAACAGGAGCATCAGCTTGGAGATCTTCCCATCGGTGACCTGGTAGACCGTGAGGGCCGTCATCTCGGTCGGCATGTCACCGAAGTGGAAGCCTGAAATCTCCTCCTGATCGACCACGAACGCCCCGGCGGTCATGCGGCTGGCGATGCTGACGCTCAGGTCGGGGCTGTCGGCGAACAGCTTCCCGTACTGCTCTCGCATCACCTGCTTGTCCGCGAACATCGGCGTGCCGTCGAAGAGCACCACGGAAATGTCGTCGGCGTAGTGCGACAAGAACCGCTCGACGTCCCTGGCCCGGTAGGCCTCGATCTGGGCGTCGACGACGTCGGTCGCTGTGGACATGTGACCGTCCTCCCAGCTCGCGGCCCGGCGCCGCGGTCCTCGGACAGTATCAGAAGGCGTGCAGGGATGCCTCTATCCAGTGAAGCACCGCGTTCTGCAGCAGTTCGTCGATGTCGAAGCGCGCCCGGTCGTCCTGGACGTGGCGCCTGATCCTATCGATCGCAGCCAAGACGTCCGCCAGACGCTCACGGTCGTCTCTCACAGGGCAACGGCCTCTGCCAAGACCCGGTCCCGAATGCGCGCCTTCAGGCCACGCGGTGTGGCCACGTCCACATGACGCCCGACGATCTCCTCAACGTCAAGCGCAAAACCGCTGAGGTCGAACAGTGTGGTGTCCGGACCCGGAGCTACCAGGAGATCCACGTCGCTCGTCTCGACCGCATCGCCACGAGCTACCGAACCGAACACACGCACGTCACGCAAGCCGCGCCGGGCCGCGGCCGCGAGAATCTGCCCCCGAGCCGCCCGAAGAGACCCGAGGTCGGGCGACCGTTCCTGCTGCAGTGGACCTGGCACAACGAGTCCCTTCCCCGGTACCACATGCTACTCGTGTCCTAGCCCGCTTCACCGAACCCGAGGACGGGACCTTTCGCGTCACGTCATGCCGGGCCAGCCGGCCGGCGGCAACACGCGTCGCTCCGTCCTGCATACGCTTGGCGAGCCAGGCAAGCAGCCGGTCCAGCCCTTCCCGGCACGCCAGACCGGCTCGGCAGCTACTCTATGTGACCGGACAGCTATGACGGCACGATAAGTCGCAACACCCATGTCGGTCCACGGCCATCGCCCGATCTGACATTGAAACTGCTGGTGGGGCGGGTGGGGCTCGAACCCACGACCGGCGGATTATGAGAAGTACGGCTCGACGCTCCAGGTGCGCTGCCTGCACTGATACCACGGAGCGGCACCACCGGTGGCCCTGATTGCATCGTTTGCACAGGTGACTCGGTCCACGAACCGGTCCACGCCGCGCCAAGGCAACCACCGGATGCCAGCTACAGAGCGTTACCGCCGGCAGGGCTTGATATGCCAGGGCTACGCAGGCGGGTCGCCGACGAGCGAACCCAATGCCTTGCCCTGAGCAATCGGGCAATATTGCAGATGCGTGGATCATCGAATTCCTTGCCGATCGCGTTACACGGGACCCGTGTCGCGTAGCCAGCCGCCACCATGCGGGTATGTATGCTCGAAGAGCAGCAAGAGGAGGCCCTAAGTCATGAGCGACCTACCTGTCGAGACCACGCCAGGCGTGGCAGCGCCCGCTCATGAGGCCGCACGTGGCCAGATCGTGTACATCACCGAACACGGTGAACGGGTCGCTGCGATCGTTCCCGCCGCCGTTGCCGCCGAACTGGAGCGGCTGTCGCCAGGCGAACTGGCCGAGCTGCTGGAGGATTTTGCCGATGCTGCTGCGGCCCGCGAGGCCCGCGCCAGCATCGATGCGGGCGAGCCGCTTATCCCGTGGGATCAGGTCAAGGAGGAAGCTGGCCTGTAGCCAGTGGTTTATAAAGTCGTCTTCCGCGACGAGGCGCGTAAGGCATTCGAGCGGCTTGACCGTGCGGTCCGCGAGCAAGTGGGACGCGTGATTGACCGGCTTGCGGACAATCCCCGGCCAGGACAGGCCACACAGCTTGTCGGGGATCCTCGGACCTGGCGAGTGCGTGCCGGTGATTGGCGGATCCTGTACGAAATTCGCGACGACGAGATCATGGTCCTGATCCTTGATGTGAAGCATCGCAGCAAGGCCTATGGCGGTCGCTAGCAGTTCGTCCTCGGCATTACCGTCGGACCTAGCCAATTAGACTTTTCGAGTCTTTGTTCACATCATATTACGCGGGGCGGATGGGGATCGAACCCACGACCGGCGGATTATGAGTCCAGGCCGCCAGCAGTCAGCCTTGGGCGTTTAACCTGGTCAAACACGGGTCGACACGATCACGCTTACCCCGACTTGGGCACGTATTTGGCACGATCATTGCTGCGGTGCCGTACAGTTTCGGGCGCTGGCCGTCAGCCAGGCAGTGGAAGCCGACGACCGCGCCCGCCGCAAGGTCGTCGGCAACTGGCACAAGGTTGGCCTGGATAATTGCGAACTGGTCGGCCGCCCGGCGTCCGGAGAGCTGCCGGATCAGCAGGATCGATGGCCTCGTGGCGCGGGAGCGGGCCAGCAGGCTGCCGAAGTCTGCATCGGCCGAGATGAGCACCCGGTCATCGGTTCGTGCGCGTTCGAGAACCACGCTGTCGGTGGCGGCCTGGAGGCCAACGTCCCGGACGTGCAGCGCATCGTGCCCGGCCGCCATGAGCCGTTCGGCAAGCAGCGACGACAGGTTGTTGTCGATGAGGAACCTCATGCGGTGGGCCGCAGCGGCAGCTCGCGTTCCCGCACGGCCTCCGCGGCGTAGAGCAGCGCCTCGTGGATGTCTTCTTGCGTCAGGTCTGGATGCTCGGCAAGGATCTCATCGTTCGTCATACCGTCTGCGACCATCGCGACCACAGGCATACGCAGCCCCCTGATACAAGGAAGGCCGCCCATGACCTCTGGATCGGTCGTGATCCGCTCGAATGCCACCCCTCGATGCTAGCCCGCGCGGCTCCCAAAGGCTCATAGGCGACAGTGATCTTGTGCTTAGGGCCGCCCAAATCGTGCGCCGCGCCAAGAGGAATGAGCCACTCCCAGCCAACCCGCGCCGCCGCACGACCGGATCTGGCGAGCCCCCGAAGAGATGGGTCGGCATTCTGCGATATCCGTCTCTCGAAGACGCGCTGGCGTTCGACTCCTCGCCGGAGTACGAGGCGCTCAAGCCGATTCGAGATCAGTCGACCAGATGGCGATCTTTTGTGGTGGAGGGTCTGCCAAATCAGTAGGCCACTGGCCCGGACTCCCTCAGCCCTGCCTGGAGTGCTGAGGAAGTAGAGGTCAGCAGAGCACCGCGTGAGGTATGGTGCGGCCGTGGATCTTGCTGCGACACCCGGAACCTCGACACCCAGCAAGGACGTGTGGGAACTCGCGATGCGCGCTTCGGCGGCGTGGTCCAGTCAAGATCCAGAAGGGGTGGCTGCGTGTTATGAGCCGACCGCGTCGCTCACGATCAACAACGGCACCCCAGCGACGGGACACATCGAGCTCGCCGCGACGGCCGCGAGCTACATGGAGGCGTTCCCTGATCTGCAGGTGAGCGTCGATCACCTTCACGTTGCTGGCGACTCAGCTTTCTGGGTCTGGACGCTTACCGGCACCAACAATGGTCCGGGCGGGACCGGTAAGAAGGTGCGCGTGAGCGGCATCGAGGTATGGAGGATCGGCTCATCTGGCCTCGTGGCCAACTCCATCGGGTACTACGACGCCACCTGCTACGAGCACCAGCTCGTCAACGGCATCGACGGCTGAACCGGCGGCGAGTGTCGTGGCGAGCGAAGCGCTCGCCGCCGCCGATGACCCGGCCGCGACCGAGTTCGTGGCAAAGCGGTCGCGGCAGGGCGGTAGGTCATCCCGTCCTGAGCCCCGGCAGGTCTTCGGTCACGAACGCCAACAGCTCCTCGATCGAGCGATTCGTGCCGGCGGCCGACGGCCAGCCCCAAGCGATGCACTCGTCGTATCCGAGGTCCCACATCCGCACCACGAGCTCACTGATCTCGCTTCTGGTCGCCGGTTGCAACCCAGGAGCGACATCAAAGGCAATCGACCGTTCGACCTCGCCGCCGCGCCCGTAGACCGCGCAGCGTTCCTCGAACCGCTCGTTGATCCGGCGAAGAGCCTCACCAAGTTCGTCGGCACGCTCGACGCCCGGTGGGTAGTAGATGTTCCATCGATCGCCGACCCTGGCGGCGATATCGATCATGCGTGGTCCGTGACCTCCGATCACGATCGGTGGTCGACGGGCCTGCACGTATGGCGTTGCGAGCCGAACCGACTCTGGGGAGCGTCGTCCGGCTGGCATCTCGACCTGTGCGAGCGGCAGCGGAACGTCCTCAAGGAGCTGGATCAGCGAATCCAGCCCGTTTTCGAAGCGATCCGCAAGCGGTGCACCGCGCTCGAAAACTGAGCTTGCCGCACGACACACGGCAGCTCCGCCCATACCAAGTCCAACGTCCAATCGCCCACCGCTGATCGTGTCAAGCGTCGTGACGAGCCGCGCCATCGCCAAAGGCGGATGGAGCACGAAGTTGGAGACAAGCGGCCCGAGCCTGCAACTGGTGGTTCGACCCGCCATGGCGGTGAGCACGGTCCAGCCGTCAAACCACAGAGAATCCGGAAGCCACGGGTTAGCAAGGTGGTCGGCGACCCAGATGGAGTCTGCGCCCGCTTCGTCAAAGCGACCGGCCCAATCCAACAATTCAGCAATGGGGCGTTCTTGCTGGAGGAAGACGCCGAACGATCGCATCACCGGAACGTATCATGCTTACCCAGGAGCAAGATCATCCTGATGTATATACCGGACCCAAGCTCTAGTTCGTCGCGCCGACGATGATGAACGCGGTGAAGCTGACCAGCAACATCCCGTCCTTGTCTGCGTGCCGCAAGTACTCCCACCACTGCTGTGCCTGGCCGGGGGTCAGCGTTCCGCATGCCTGGAGCTGGGCCAGGTGGCCGCCAAAAGCTAGCTCGGCCAGCGCGTAATGGAGGAAGATCTGCACGGGATCGAGGGAGAGCACTTCTAGGTGCTGCTCTTTGAACAGGCGCGGCAGCTGTCGGCCGATCCAGCCGTTTTGTACCGAGTCGGAGAAAGACCGGACGATGGTCCGGGTTGTTTCCTTGTCTGGGTGGTCGATGATCAGGGTGTCCCAGTCGAAATCGAAGACGACGACTCGTCCGCCTTTGCGGGTTACCCGGACCATCTCCGAGAGCGCCTGCCCGGCATCGGGGAGGTGCTCCAGCAGCCGGGAGGCGCGGCACACATCGAAGGTGGCATCGGGGAACGGAAGCGCCTGCACCTGCCCGGCCTGGAAGGTGATGGCGAGCTGGCGTTCGCTGGCGCGTCGCCGGGCTTCAGCGATCATGACCTCGCTCGCGTCGAGCCCGACAAGACGGCCAGCGGGGCCGACGATTCCCGCTAGGTCGAAGATATCGGTCCCAGGGCCGCAGCCAACTTCGAGGACTGCCTGTCCCGGCGCGAGAGCCATCCGTTCCAGCATGAGCCGTTTGCTCGCCTGGATGCCCGCGGGCTTTTGCGCCTCATCCATGAACCGGACGAAAAAGTCGGGATCCTGGGTGTGGTCGACCTGCGTGAAAAACTGACCGGTAAGCGGCTGAGTGCTCACGCCGATCCTCCTGCCTGCCCTGGGCATCGTTCCTGGTCCTGGCCATCTTCCCTCATAGGGCCGAATCGTGGCGGGCGGCTGACTGATCCAGGCTGGCAAAGCCACCGCGAAGCGACGCCCGAAGGGCCGCTTAGACGCGGCAGCCGGAGGGGGCCAATAGCGGGCCAGGGAAGGCGGCAGCGTCCAGCACCCGATTGCATGCCGGACAAGCCTGCTGATCTGCAGGGGCTACTCCTCACCGGACCATCCTAAGGAACAACAGGACTGGGCTTCCCCTCGTAACGTGGACACATCGCCTTAAAGGGAAGGACAGGGCGATGGCAGAAACACGCAGGAAGTTCGATCAGGACTTCAAGGAGGGCGCGGTCCGGCTGGTCCGGGAGACCGGCCGCCCGATCGCGCAGGTCGCCAAGGACCTGGGCATCAACGAGGGCACCCTGGGGAACTGGGTGAACGCCGATAAGCGGCGCCGCAGCGACGGGAACGGCGCGCTGAGTGAGGACGAGCGTGCTGAGCTGGCCCGGCTGCGGAAGGAGAACGCGGAGCTGGCGATGGAGCGTGATGTCCTCAAACGCAGTGTCGCCCTCTGGTTATCCGGCTAATCTCGCCTCAGTTGTGGATAACTGCTCCGGGATGACCGGGGGTTACCCGGGTTTGCGGCGGTCGCGTTCGAGGCGGCGGATGGTTTCCTCGTGGCGGCGGACCTTGGCGGCGACGGCTTCCAGGCTGCGGCGCAGCTGGTCGATCTGGACGGTCAGGCCGGTCAGGGTGGTCGCGTCGTGGCTGCGGGCGCGGTGCTCGTCCACGACGCCGCGCAGGTCGGCCCGCCGGTAGAGGGTGGTCCGGCTGATCTGGGTGCGGGCCGCTATCTCTTTGAAGGTGACGGGCTGCCCGGCGGCGGCCAGCTCGGCGCAGGCGGCCTCGACCCGGGCCAGTTGGTCGCGGTCAGCTGGCATGGGCCTGGGCGATGAGCAGGTCGAGCCGTTCCAGCAGGCGGCGGTGGCGGGCGGCTTCCTCGCCCCAGCCGCGGGCGGTGGCGTCGGCGGCGAGCGCCTCGGTGTCGGCGCGCTGCAGCTGCAGCACCGGCAGGAAGCTGGCCTCGGCGCGGAAGTTCGGGCAGTGCTCGCAGAGGTTGGCGTAGGCGCAGGGGCCCTGGGCGGCGGCGCGCAGGCAGTAGCCGCCGGCCAGCCGGGCCTTGATCAGCGGCGCGTCGCGCCAGTTCCCGCCGGTGACGGCGGCCAGCGGCAGCTGGGTCCGCTCGCCGGGCAGCACCGGGCCGAGCTGGGCCTTGGCCAGGGTCAGCGCCCGCTGGTACTCGTCGCGGACGGTGGCGTCGAACAGCCGGCCGTAGCGCAGGCTCATCTCCGCCGACACGTGTCCGAGCAGCGCCATCAGCGCCTGCAGCGAGCAGCCGGCGTTGACCAGGGCGGTGGCGTAGGTGTGCCTGAGCTGGTGGGGAACCACGTCGTCCAGGCCCGCCTCGGCGGCGGCGCGGCGCAGCTCGCCGCGGAGGGCGTGCGCGGAGACCCGGCGACCCTGGTGGGTGAGCAGGAAGTCGGCCAGCTTGCCGGTGCGGGGGTGGGGCAGCGGGCGGCCGGGCGAGCGGTGCCCGGCGATCTGGTCGAGCAGGGCGAGGGCTTCCTCGTCGATCGGTACCATCCGCTCGGTGTCCAGCTTGCCCAGCGGTATTTTCAGCCAGGCGCCGGCGCCGGGGACCTCATGCACGCAGTCCAGCTCGAGGCAGGGTCAGCTCCCCGATGCGCATCCCAGTGGCCCGCAGCAGCAGCAGCGCGCCGGCGAGCAGCCGGTTCGGCGAGGCCTCCAGCGCGGCCAGCAGGGCGCGGTCGGCGTCGGCGGGCAGGTAGCGGGGCAGCGCCCGGGGCAGCCGGGGAACGTCGCGGGCGAAGATCAGCCGCCGGGCCGGGGCTTCTCGCCAGCCCCACTCGATGATGTCATCGATCATCCGGCCCACGGTGAGGACCCGGCTGCGCCGCTCGCAGGCCGACAGGACGGCCCCGGTGCGGGGGTGGCGCGCGACCGCGGCCAGCCATGGCTCGATGTGCCGCTGCCGGTCCAGGCCCGCCAGCGAGTCCAGTACCGGGTCGCAGGCGGCCAGGAACCGGGCGAAGTGGCCGAGCCGGCCGGCGATTCCCAAGACGGTGGACCTGACCCGCGTGCCCGAAGCGCACTCCAGGTAGGCGACCAGCGAGCGCCCGATCCCCGGCGAGGCTCCCTCGAAGTGACGCGCCCATTCCCAGCGCTGGCCGGTGCTCTTCCTGGTGACCGGGCGCACCGGAGCGCCCATGTGGTAAAGCACCGTCCGGGTGGTATACAGAGCGTCGCGGTAATGCTTCAGCGGCCGCCCGCAGGCGGCTTCCCGGGCGGTGATCGCCGCGTCGAAGGCAGCGATGTCCGCGTCGGTGAGCCCGGTCAGCGGCGGGCCGGCCTGGATAAGCAGCCGCATCGCGATCTGGCTGCACAGCCCGGCCGCGACCCGGGGCTGGTAGCCCAGCTCGGCCGCGGCGGCCAGGAACCGGGTCCGGTCCTGGCCGGGCGGACCGTCCGCGGCCTCGCGCAGCGCGGCGGGCAGCTTGCGTTCCAGCAGGTAGTCATAGCCGGGGCGCAGCTGCCCGGACAGCATCAGGTAGTTCAGGAATGGCTTGGCCGAGTTGCTGGCCGACAGGCGCACGGGCAGCGGCTCGGCGGCCCAGGCCTGCGGGTCCGGCCAGCAGGCCAGGAAGGAACGGGCCGCGCACAGGAACGACTTGTTGCCGGCGCCGCGGGCTGCCAGTGCCGCCTGGTAGCCGCCGAGCAGCTCGCTCGGCGACGGGCGGCGCGGGCCGTCACAGGGCGCGCTGGCGCTGGCGGGCGGCATCGTAGGCGGCGCGGACGTGCGCCGGGGCCAGGTGGATGTAGGCGGCGGAGGAGTCGACGTGGTCGTGGCCCATCAGCGCCTGCAGCACGGCCAGGTCCACCCCGGCCTCGGCCAGGGCGGTGCCGAAGGAGTGCCGCAGCGCGTGCGGGTGCCCGGCCGGGACCCCGGCCTTGCCCCGGTGATAGCGGAAGATGGTGCGCAGCCCGGCCGCGGTCAGCGGCTGCCCGCGGTGCGGCCCCTTGGCCACGACGAACAGCGCCCGGCTGGAGGTCTCGGGCCGCTCGGCCAGCAGATAGGCCTGGATCAGCCCGGCCACGTCCGGGTCCAGCGGCACCCGGCGTTCCTTGCCGCCCTTGCCCATCACCCGGACCCAGCCGCGGCCGATGTCCACGTCGGCGACGGCCAGGCCGAGCACCTCGGCCGAGCGCAGCCCGGAAAACAGCATCAGCCCGGCGATCGCCCGGTCCCGGTCAGTGCGGAAGCTGCCCAGCAGCGCGGTGGTCTCGGCCCGGTCCAGCCCCCGCGGCAGCCGCCGCGGCTCGCGGACCCGCAGCCCGGACCGGCGCTTTGGCCTGCCCAGGTGGGCCAGGAGCCCGCCGCGTTCGGCGCCGGCCGCCCGCCGGGCCGCCGCTGCTCGCGGGAGCGGGTTCGGCGCGGCCGGGTCGCGCATCGCCCAGTACCCGAACAGGCCCGCCACCGCGGCCAGCCGCCGGTTGATGGTGGCCGGCGCGTACCCGGCGCTGCGGCCGTCGCGGATCGAGTACACGTTCCCGCCCGGGCGGCCCGGCAGCGGCGCGGTCCGGCACCAGGCCAGGAACCGCAGCATCACATCGGTGGTGACCTCACCCAGGGTGATGCACTCCCCGTCCAGCCAGCGGGCGAACGCCAGCAGGTCGAACGCGTAGGCCCGTACCGTCCGCGGCGAGAACCCGCGGTCGGCCAGGTAGCTCAGGTAGCCGTTGATCAGGTCGCCGTCGGCCGCGCCGGCCAACTGCCAGCGGCCGCCGTGCAGTTCCGCCCGGAGCCCGGGCTCGCCTTCCGTCATGGGACACGGTTATGGCAGATGTCCCGGCATGAACGCAAGCACCCTCGCATCGTGGCGTGTCGCTCATCATGGCCACCATGATTAGCCGGTTAAGAGAGGGTCAAGGACGCGATGGGGCGGTAGCGGTGGCCGACCTGATCGCCGCCCAGAGGGATGAGCACCAGATCCCGCACACGACTGCCTGCCGGGCGCTGGGAGTATCCAGGTCCTGGTTCTACAAGCACAAAGACCGCGGGCCGACCGCGCGGACAGCGCGGCGTCAGGCCCTGACCGCAGAGATCCGACGGCTATTCAAGGCTCACCGGGGCACCTACGGATCGCCGCGGATCACCGCCGACCTGCGCGAGCTGGGCTGGCAGGTAAGCGAGAACACCGTGGCCGCGGTGATGCGCGAGCAGGGCCTGGCTGCGCGGCGGAAGAAAAGGCGCCGGTCTACGACCAGGCCGGGAAAGGGCCGCTGGCGCGCTGCGGACCTGGTCAAGCGGGACTTCCCGGCAGACAAGATCAACGTCAAGTGGTACGGCGACGGGACAGAGATCAAGACCGGCGAAGGCAAGCTTTACCTGGCCTCGGTGATGGACATGGCCTCCCGCAGGGTGCTCGGGTTCGCGCTCAGCGAGCACCACGACGCCCAGCTGGCCTACAGCGCCCTGGTCATGGCGGTGGCAGTACGCGGCGGCCAGGTCGCCGGCGTGATCATGCATACCGACAGAGGCAGTGAGTACACCGCGGGCCGGGTCCGCCAGGCCTGCACCCGGCTCTCGATCTGCCAGTCCATGGGCCGGCCCGGGTCCGCGCTGGACAACGCGGTCATCGAGTCCTGGCACTCAACCCTGGAATTCGAGCTCCGCTCGCTCGAGCACTTCGAAACCAGGGCAGCGGCCCGGGCCCGGGTCAGCGCCTGGATCCAGGACTACAACACCCAGCGGCGCCACTCCGCACTGGGCATGATGACCCCGGTCCGCTATGAGCAAGCACTGCAAGAACAGGCAGCCTGAGATGCCCGCGCTTCTCCGCTACCAAGGATCAGCCGGTGCTCGCCCCTGTCAAGGTCGTTCCTCCCTGGACAGGGCCTGCGCTCCAGCGGAATATGGCAGCTATCAGGAAGCACGGACAGGCACGATCAGCCAATTCGAAGTGTCCACGCTTTCAGGGGAACCCCGGGACGCCACCAGTCATGCCTGATGGTTTGCTGCAGGCTGTGAGAGTATGCACGGTATGCTGCTGCCCGTCGAGGGACATCATCTCCACACGGTCGATCTCGGTCAGGGCACGCCGCTGGTGCTGCACAGTGGTTGGGTCGCGTCGTGGGGACTGTGGCTGCCGCTTGTTGAACGTCTGCAGACCCGTTGGCGGTGCGTCGCATACGATCACCGCGGGACCGGCGCGAGCACGTTCCCGCCAGAGGCAATCAGTGCAGAGGCACTCGTTGATGACCTGTTCCGCGTGCTCGACGCGCTCGCCGTTGAGCAGGCCGTGCTCGCGGGGGAATCACTGGGTTGCATGGTGTGCCTCAAGGCGGTGCTGCGCGACCCTTCGCGGTTCCTCGGCCTCATCACGGTGGGCGGGTTCCCGCGCGTACCGGCGCAGCGCGGCGAGGCAGCCGTCGCCGATCCCGTCGATTGGCCGATCCGCATCGCAAAGTTCGTCGACGCTTGTTTGCCAGAACCGGACGCCGAGCCGATGCATCGGCTCGCTGAGGGCACGCTGCTTCCGTCCGGACCCGAGGCAGCGGCGCGTATGAGCGCGGCTCTCGCTGGAACGAGCCCGGAGCTCGAAGCGGTCGCGGTTCCGACATTGGTGATCCATGGAGCACTCGACGCGTTGGCGCCGGTCGCAGGCGCGCACGAACTTGCAAACACGATCCCCGGCGCACAGCTCGTCGTCATCGACGACGCCGGTCATGTGCCACCCTTGACACGACCGGACGCAGTCGCGTCCGCGATCAACTCATGGTGGACGCAGACAGCACGCGACGCACAGTAGTCCCGAGCGCTTGCCGCTGCTTGGCGGGTTCGCGACCCAAAACGGTCGCCTGAGCGATTCCCTCGCGTCGCCCGTGGCGCCCCTACGGCGTTTGTATGCGGAAGGAGCTCAGTAGGCTGCTCGTGGCACCTCTTGGTACACCGAGGAAATGCGCGACCTCCTCAGGGGTCCACAGCCTATCGGCCTCCAGCGGAGGAGCTATCACTCGTCTCTTACCTGAGACCTTACCGTTCTTACCTGAGACCTTACCGTCCAAAACCATCTCTCTTTCGTCTAGCTCAAACGGTTGCGGGCTTTCGGTCAGTTCGTCTGGCACGCAGTGTGGCATAGGTCTCGGCGAGGCTCGGCCCTGACCACACAATGTCGGCCTGGTCAAGTTCGTGCTCAAGCTGCTGAAGCCTGGTTTGACCCCATCCAGCCAGTTTGGCGCCGAACCGCAATTCAGCTACGGTGACAAACGAGATGACAGACGGTCGGCCATCGCGCAGCGGGCGGTAGGCGGCAGCCAACGGCTTTGTCCTGCGCGTCAGCCGGGCACCGAAGACACCGGTATCGATCACGACTGGGCCGCGATCGGCCTGGGTCATGCGCCGAAGATCGCTTCGACGAAGACGCGCTCTTCTTCGTCGGTGAGGCCTTCAATCATGGAGTCACGCTGCCTCCGCCGTTGCCGGAAGATTGCCATCGGGCGGCCGGGTTCTTCGCCGGGCTTCGTCGAGGGCGGCTCTGTGCCTGGCGCGCTCGGCGATGACGTGCAGCAGCCGCCGCTCGGGCGGCAGGTAGTCCGGGTCGCCAGGGAGGACTTGCGCCCAGCTATAGCGGGCCGGGTCCGGGACCTCCATGCCGAGGGTCTCGGTCAGCCAGGCTTTCCGGTCGGCCCGGTGATCGGCGAGCGTCTTGCCGGACCACTTGCGCGACACCAGCACCCGGCGGCCCGCGTAGCCGCAGAACTCGGGCCGGTGCGCCTTCCCTTTACACGCCCCGGGGATGAGCCCGGGGCGCGGGTCCTTCGGCTGGATACCGTACCGCAGCCAGTTCGCGCAGGTGGGCGAGCACGGCTCATAGCGGAGTGCCTCGGCCAGCCGGTTCGCGTGCGCGCGCTGAGCCAACGGTCTCCCTTGACCCCAGGCACGGACAAGGGGTCTAGGTAGGTCCGATGAGGTCTGGCATCGGGGTATGCCACCAGCCCAAACGACTGGCACGGTCGGCGTACGTCCGGGGGGAGTCTGAGGGCATTGGCTCCCGTGCGTGGCTCCCGTCGCACGCAATCCGCCAGGTCCCGACCCGTTGCTAATCCGAAAATTGGTGAGTTACTCGGAGCGCGGCAGCGTCCGGTGGAGCCGGGCTCAGGCGGTTCAGGCGGCTGGCATGAGGGTGACGGTGTAGCCGAGGGCTTCGAGTTCGCGGATGTGGGTGCGCTTGCGGCGTTCGGGGTCGATGCGGGCGGCGTGGTAGCCGGGTCCGAGGTCGTGGAACCTGGCGTCGGGATCGGATAGCAGGTGCCAGGCGATGACCAGGATGCAGCGGCCGAGGGCGACAATGGCGCGTTTGGAGCCCCGGCGCCGGGCGATGCGCCGGTATTTCTCGCCCAGGAAGGTGCTGGTCTTGGCGGCGCCGGCGGCGGCGTTGCCCAGCACGGAGGCCAGGTAGGCGTTGCCGTGGCCGGTGGATCCCTTGCCCTTCTTCTTGCCCGCCGATTCGGTGATGCCGGGGGCCAGGCGGGCCCAGGAGGCCAGGTGCCCGGCGGTGGGGAACCGGGTCATGTCGGTGTCGATCTCGGCCAGGATCACATAGGCGCTGGCCAGGCTGATCCCGGGGATCTCATCCAGCCGGGCGGACAGGGAGTCAATCAATCCGGGCTGACGCTCAACCGCCACGACCGCCTCTGGCCTCGGAAGACGCAGAGGATGATCTTGCTATACTTCCTGGCCATGACAGAACAGCCTGAGCGCTCGGACGTCGACCTGCTACTGAAGATCTTGGAGCTATTCTTGTCCGAGCCGCTCCGGAAGGCACGGAACTTCTGGCGGACCATCCCGGACGGGCTGACCTTCGCCGAGCTGACCGAGAAGTATCCCCAAGGCACCGAGGGCTTCGAGCACATCGACACAGTGCTGGCCTTCTGGGAGACGGTGGGCGCACTGCTCAAGAAGGGCCTGCTGAGCGAGGAACTGGCCTTCGAAACCTTCCTCGACGGCCCGCCGTGGAAGAAGATCGAGGCCGCCGCATTGTCGTTGCGAGCCGAGCGCGGCGAACCGGCTGAGCTGGAGAACCTGGAGTACGCCTACCACCGGTTGGTTGACTGGAAGGCCCGGGCGCCGCAGCAGTCCGGCCAGCCAGCGCCGAATTGAGGGCCGGGCCGGGCGATGAGCAGTGATCCGGCGTCACTACCGGACAGGATTACCGAGGCCGGGCGGGAAATTGCCACCCGCGTGGTCAATGTGACCGAACCGCGGCTGGAAGTCCTGTTCCAAGGCACCGGCACGTACCGCGGACTCCAGTTCCTGAACTGCTGGAACACCGATGTGGTACCCAGCCAAGGCGGATCACAACGAGGCTCCGCCCAGGGCATCCTCAGCCTCGACACCGGCGAATTCGTGACCTGGCAGGCCGACGGAACAGCTGGTTTCGAACGCCCAGGGCTGTATGTCGCGGAAGGCACCGTGACCTTCGGCCAGCACGGCGGCGACACCCTTGGCCATCTCCGCGGCCGCAGCGGCACATTCCGCTTCGAAGAAGACAACGAGGGCCACTACACGCAGACGATCACGCTTGCAGGCGAATGATCCGCCCTTGGCACAGGCCACGTTCCGCGCTCAGCGCACCTGCGGGGCGAGGTGACAGCATGTCGTCATGGATCAGAAAGCGACAATCAATGTAGCGTTGTCGGCGTTCGTGAAGCAGCTCCGCGCACGCGACGTTGAAGGCGCGACTGCTCTCTTTGAGGAACACGCAGTCCTATTCGGCTCCGAGGAGGGTGAAAGCGCACACGGGCGCGAGGGTCTCCGCGAGTTCTTCGAGCGGATCTACCGTCGGCCGCACACGTATGGGTGGACCTGGGACGACATGACGGTCGACGGGGACGATGGGCTGCTTTGGTTCGTCGCACCCGCGACCGTCGTAATACGCCAGGACGACGGTAGCGAGACAGTTGCCCCCTACCGGCTCAGCGGAGTGCTGCGACGCGGTTGCGACGATGATTGGCGGTTCGCGCTGTTCAACGGATCAGAACCCACAGTTCCGACCTGACCTATAGGTACCGCTCGTTCGTAGCCGGTGTATGCTCCGGTCCGTGATCGCAGCGCGCTTGGACGAGTTGGGTATCGCCTTGCCGCCGCCTTTCCCGCCGGCCTGCAACTATCTCGCATGTGGTGTCGACGGCGACCTCGTGCACGTGGGTGGGCATGGACCGATCGCTGGAGCCAACATCGTGTGCGGGAAGGTCGGTACAGATCTGACGCTGGAGCAGGCGCAACGAGCTGCTCGCATGACCGCCCTGTCGATCCTCGCAACAGTTGCCGCAGAGCTTGGTGACCTCGATCGGATCGAACGAATAGTGAAGGTGTTCGGGATGGTCAACTGCGCTCCTGGGTTCAACCAGACGCCAGCCGTGATCGATGGGTGTTCGGATCTGCTAGTCGAGGTCTTCGGCGACGCTGGACGACACACACGCAGCGCGGTAGGGATGGCTGAGCTGCCATTCAATATCGCGGTCGAGATCGAGCTCACGGCCCGGGTGCGCGTCTAGCGCCTCTCCAGCGTGCCTGCGTAGGTGAGGGCCAAGGGTTCGCCCTATAGTGCCAGCTATAGTCTGCCGC
>CAWBKD010000020.1:0-131985 GCA_963789225.1 uncultured Actinomycetes bacterium | reverse complement strand
CTTGTGTGTGTGTGTGTTGAAGTTGAGTAGTCCGCGCCCAAGCTT
Source organism: uncultured Actinomycetes bacterium (assembly GCA_963789225.1). Taxonomy (GTDB): domain Bacteria; phylum Actinomycetota; class Actinomycetes; order Streptosporangiales; family Streptosporangiaceae; genus Palsa-504. Next base: position 131,940 of record CAWBKD010000020.1, on the reverse strand, counting down.
GCCAGCGGGGGCTCCCGCCGTCAAATGACTTGAGTCATATAGGCTCAACTTAGCTCGGCCGCCATCCATTCCCGGCCACCGGGGATTTTTGCCCTACGCTGGTGCTTTCGGATACCCGGGAGGTCGGTGTGGTCCTGCGGATGACGGTCGGCCTGGTCCTGACCGCGATCGCGCTCGCGGTCGCCGGGCGGCGGCTGTGGTGGCTCAAGCGGCTGGCGGCCACCGGGCAGCCCGCCCCGGAGCGCATCGCCTCCGCGCGGGCCCACCTCGGCCGTGACCTGTCCACGCAGGCTACCGAGGTGATCGGGCAGCGCAAGCTGCTCAAGTGGTCGGTGCCGGGCATGGCGCACGCCCTGACCTTCTGGGGCTTCATCGTCCTGTTCCTGACGATCATCGAGGCGTACGGCGACCTGTTCAGCCGGAAGTTCGCGATCATCTGGATCGGGCACTGGGCCGCCATCGGTTTCATTGAGGATCTGTTCAGCGTCGGGGTGCTCGCCGGGATCGTCACGTTCACGGTGATCAGGGTGCGAAACAACCCGCACCGGGAGGGCCGCGCGTCGCGGTTCTTCGGCTCGCACACCCGCGCCGCGTGGCTGGTCCTCGGCATGATTTTCCTGGTCATCGCCACCCTGCTGCTGTATCGGGGCGCGCAGATCGACACCGGCTTCTTTCCCTACGCGCACGGCGCGTTCGCGAGCCAGATCGTCGGGCACTGGCTGCATCCCCTGGGCACCGGGGTGAACAGCGCGCTCGAGGCGGTGTTTATTCTCGCCCAGCTCGGGGTCATCATGGCGTTCGCGGTCATCGTGGTGTACTCCAAGCACCTGCACATCGCGTTGGCCCCGGTGAACGTCCTGTTCTCGCGTCGGCCGAACGCCCTCGGCGCGCTCGAGCCGATGCGGTCCGGCGGCAAAGTCCTCGACTTCGAGGATGCCGACCCGGACACCGACGTGTTCGGCCTGGGCAAGATCGAGGATTTCACCTGGAAGGGCCTGCTGGACATGGCCACCTGCACCGAGTGCGGGCGATGCCAGTCGCAGTGCCCGGCCTGGGCCACAGGCAAGCCGCTATCCCCCAAGCAGGTCATCCTCGACCTGCGCGACCACGCGTTCGCCAAGGCGCCGTACCTGCTGGCCGCCTCCGATGCCGAGCGGGACAAGCTCCCCGACGCGGTCAAGGCCGAGGCCGAGCGCCCGCTGGTCGGCAAGGACGGCGGCGTGATCGACCCCGACGTGATCTGGTCGTGCACGAACTGCGGCGCGTGCGTCGAGGAGTGCCCGGTGGACATCGAGCACATCGACCACATCGACGGGATGCGGCGCTACCAGGTGCTGATCGAGTCGGCGTTCCCGGTCGAGGCCGCCGGCATGCTCAAGAACCTGGAGAACAAGGGCGACCCGTGGGGCATGGGCGAGTCCCGCCGTGCCGAGTGGATGGGCGAGCTCGACTTCGAGGTGCCGGTGGTGGACGGGAAGATCCCCGCCGACGTGGAGTACCTGTTCTGGGTCGGCTGTGCCGGCGCCCTGGAGGACCGGGCCAAGAAGACCACCAAGGCCATCGCTACCCTCCTCCATCAGGCCGACGTCAGCTTCGCCGTCCTCGGCCCGGCCGAGACCTGCACCGGCGATCCGGCGCGGCGGATGGGCAACGAGTTCGTCTTCTCGATGCTGGCCCAGCAGAACATCGAGACGCTGAACGAGGCCGGGGCGCGCACCATCGTGGCCAGCTGCCCGCACTGTTTCAACACCCTCGCGAACGAGTACCCGCAGCTCGGCGGAAATTACGAGGTCATACACCACACCCAGCTGCTGGCCCGGCTGGTCGCCGAGGGCAAGCTGACCCCGGTCAATGCAGTGAACGAGAAGCTGACCTACCACGACCCTTGCTTCCTCGGCCGGCACAACAAGGTCTTCACGCCGCCGCGCGAGATCCTCGACGCGGTGCCCGGCATCGAGTCCACCGAGATGCACCGGTGCAAGAACCGCGGCTTCTGCTGCGGCGCCGGCGGGGCGCGGATGTGGATGGAAGAGCGGATCGGCAAGCGGATCAACATCGAGCGCATCGAGGAAGCCCTCGCCCTGAACCCAGACACGATCTCCACGTCCTGCCCGTACTGCCTGGTCATGCTCGGCAACGCGGTCAGCGCGAAGAAGGCCTCGGGGGAGGCCAAGGAAACACTCGAGGTCGTGGACGTGGCTCAGCTGCTGGCTAAGTCGGTGGGCCGTGCTGCGCCCGCCAGGGATGGGCAGGGGGCCGCGGGCGGCTGACCGCCGTAGGCCCCCGTAGGTCCGTCCGCCCTTATCTATCTGAGCGGTCGGTAGTGCCCCGGCCCGCCGTACAAGGCAGGCTCCTCATCATCGCTCCCCTCGGCTTCGCCGCGGTCAAGGTAGGGCCAGGTGGGGATGATGGCCCGGGTGGGTCCTTCGGGTGGCGCGCGGCGGATCACCTCGAGCACCACGATGTGCCGGTACCGCATGCTCGCCACGACGCGTACGTTGCTGGCCCAGCACGCGGTGGACAGGATGTCACTGGCCGCCTCGAGATCGCCGGCCGTGATCCCGGGGTGACACCACAGCGTGACCCGCTCGCCGAAGTCGGCGGCCGTCGTGAACAAGATGGTGGGCAGCCTGCCGTCCCTGGTCTGGATCCAGGCGTGCATGCACCCGGTCCTGACCCGGTGCGGCGTGATGACGCACCAGGCCCTGGTGATGAGCCGCTTCCGCGAGGGCGGCCAGGCCAGCGCCGCGACCAGCAGCGCCAGCCCCGTCACGGCGATGGCGATGAGCCAGGCCAAGCCCAGCTTGTCGCCGCTGACGAACCCGACCAGCGCCAGGCCCGCGGTCAGGCCGATTTCGTAGCGCCAGTGCCACAGCCAGGCGAGCGGTCCGGGCCGTGCGACGGTGCTGATGGCCGCTTCTACGCTGGCCATGACGCTGGGGTCGTTGCGCCGCCGCGGCCGTCCGAACGCCATGGCTAGCTCACCCCCCTGATCGTGACCCGTCCGGTGCCCAGGCACGGGACGCAGGGCACATCCGCGAGCAAGCCGGCTCCCAGGCACTGCACGCATTCGGCCAGCGCGGCGAAGCGCGGATCGCGGTAGCGCCGGCCCAGGCCGCCGTGGACCCTGGTCATCTGCCAGCCCCGCCACTCCGCCTCGGCGTCGTTCATCGCAAACCACCGGTCGCCCCACCGGCGCGGCAGGTCGGCCAGCCGATCGAGCAGGTTCCGGATGTGTACGCCGAGCGGACGGCCGCCTGCCCGGTCGGTGACCTCGGTCGTGGTGACCGCCACCTGAACGGCCGACCACGAGGGGTTGTCTTTGCTGGTGTAGTTGCTAATGTTGATCACGTCACTAGCCCTTCTAGCTCGGTCCAGAGCATTGGGTGGTGTTCCGCTGGGTCGGTGTTGCAGCACCGGCCTAGCGGCGCGTCTGGGGTATCGCAAAGCTTGTGGCTGCGGGGTCCCAGCTCGTCGTGGTGTTGGACACGGATGTGATGCCGCGCCCTGCACGCTCCTCCACGCGGGAAGCGATCGCGGTCTTCGCAGATTCTGTGGCCTGGCAGTGCCTCCCCTCTTCGCGTAACCAAGGCCGCGGCGCGGGCGGATCGTTCACGCCCGGCGCGAGCCTTCAGATGGCACGCGATCTTCCTCGGTAACCTGCTGGGTCACCGCTCGACCCCATTGTCGGCGGGTCGCTTGAGGATGCATCCTGCTTCTGATTTCATAGTGCCTCTAGCATTGGTACCTGGCAAGTGCCATTTTCAAGTGCATACTGCAAGTATCAACACCGTCCTACGATGTGGGACTTGCCTTCGAAGTTGGCTACTCCTGAGGAAGGAAGCGACCTTCGGTGCCGGAAGTACGCAGCAGCCCAACGGTGCGCCGGCGCGAGCTAGGCGCCCATCTCCGTGCACTGCGCAACGAAAAAGGCCTAACGGTAGAAGAGGTGGCAGAGCTTCTTCTGTGCTCACCGAGCAAGGTGAGCCGCATGGAAACCGGCCACGGGATCGCCACCGCTCGTGACATCCGCGACCTGTGCAACCTGTACGGGGTAACCGACCCGGTCGAGCGTGACCGCCTGTCGCAGCTCGCCCGCGAAGGCAAGCAGCAAGGCTGGCTCCAGCCCTACGATCCCAAGTACAGGACCTATATAGACCTTGAGGCGGAAGCCGTAGCCATCTCCGCGTTCCAGTCATCGATGATAAACGGCCTGCTGCAAACCCCGGACTACGCGCGGGCCGCCGCGGAAGCAGCCATGCCCAAGCTCGATCCCCAGCAGATCGGCCTGCAGATCGAGGCGAAAATCATGCGGCAGCGCATCCTGACCGAGGCGGATCCGCCGCCATTCAACGTGGTTCTAGATGAGGCGACGCTGCACCGGGTCGTCGGAGGGCATGCGGTCATGGCGGCGCAACTCCGCCAGATCCTCGAAATGTCAGCTCTGCCGAATGTAGTCGTACAGATTCTTCCTTATGAACGCGGGGCACATCCGGCGCTGGAGAGTAACTTCACGATCCTCGAACTTCCCGACCCTACGCTGGGTAGCGTATACGTCGAGGGGCTGATAGGGCTTCTCTTTCTAGAGCGAACCGAGGATCTCGAAAGGTATCAGGCGGTCTTCAGAGAGTTGCAAGGCATGGCGCTGAGCCCGGAAGACTCAGCCGAATTCCTTACACAAGCAATGAGAGAGCATCAGGTCACAAGACCGATCCTAAGCAACTCCGGCTGAATAGGCCCGCACAAAGAAGAGCTATAAAAAAATTCAGGACCCGCAAGGCCTTTTAGGAGGCGGGTCCCGAACAAAACAGAACGATGCGACTCGCCCTTTCCGGAGCCTCATCGTCAAGTTCACATATGTTACTGATCCTTTGTTGAGGTCAGGAAAGACTGCCATGCAGAAACCGGAAAACCAATTACGGGGCTGTTGGGAATCTTAGAGTCCCGGACAAGGATACGTCCCTTAACCGACGCAATTTCGACGCACGCACCATTGCCTATGCTGCGCCGAGCCTTACGCCAGCCCACTTGTCCGCGCTCGAGCTGAACTGGGGTCACCCACCCACCGTCCTATTCTCGTATTCAATTTACATCCAGGCTCCATCAGGGCTGTCTGATCACCCGAAGATGCCTACCAGTGACTAATGGTACAGATGTCTGGATTTGTCATGATTAGCAGTTCCTGGGTCAGCTCACAACCGAAGTTGCTGAATCGACACAGTTTTGTGTGCGACCATGTGCTAACAGAACGTACACCTTCGACTACCAGCGATGCCCGCGGTTTCGGCAACTCTACACCGGCGTGTCACGCGACGGGCTCCGGCGGTGGTGACATGCGTCTGAACAGGCGGGAAAGTATCCGCTGTTAGACCTTGGCACGGTAGAAGTTCAGGTACGACCGGGACGGGGTGGGGCCGCGCTGATCCTGGTATCTGGAGCCGTAGACGGGCGAGCCATACGGGTGCTCCGCCGGGGAACTTGTCCGGAACAAGCACAACTGGCCGATCTTCATCCCGGGCCAGAGCTTGATCGGCAATGTCGCCACGTTGGACAGCTCCAAGGTCACATGCCCGGTGAAGCCAGGGTCGATCCAGCCGGCGGTGGAGTGCGTGAGCAGCCCGAGCCTGCCCAGGCTCGAATTATGCGTAGGTATGAAGGTTGGCCCGGCGAGGAAGAGGCCGGTCGGGTTACCAACCTGGATACACCGAACTGGGCGCGGCTCACTCTCATGCACGTCTACGATGGCGCGGAAAGTGTGGAAACGACCTTGCTTGATGCGGGCGGCCTTGCGGTGCAACCGAAAGACGTTGATGTGCGGCGTGAACTTCACCTGAAACGCGGGAGTCTGCTCCACGCCATTGAACGTCACGCGCTTCTTCCGCTTCGTAGGCCGGAGACCCAGCCCGGCCGTGAGCTCAATCACCGCATCCGCGAGTCTCTCGTTGGTATTACTGAACTCGCATCGCCCGTAAACATCGATGTAGCCATCTGAGTCCATGAGTCCCTGGAGCAGGGAAAGGCGCTGAGCGGCGGACGCGCGCAAATATAGCTCCGGAACATGCTTGTTTCTGAGCAGGCCCATGGCCTCAAACTCGCTCGACAGCGAGCCGTCTGGCGCGTATTGGCCGGTCATTATGTCGCGTATTCGGCCGACGCTTCGATGAGACAGACCACCAATACGGAACGCCCTTGGGCCGCTGGCGGGCCACACCGCGTAGCCGGATTGAGAGATCTCGTCCAGGATCTGTTCGTCTCCAGTCCCAACGGTAACCTCTGCCTTCGTGCTCGTCCCGTCTCCGAGCCAGATCCCGAGCACGTAGGGGTTGATGGGAAGGGATTGCTCTGGATAGCGCACGATCTCCGCTAGCTGCACGTGGTGGTTCCACTCGGTCCCGGCTCGCAGAGAGCCCGCGATCTCGCCCGTGGTCCGGACCGCCGCTGGGCGCGCGTGCTTGCGTTCGGACTTGGTGGTCGTCAGCCACTGGTGCCTGATATCGGTCACGATCGATTGACCATCCGAGAAGACGACCTCGGCGCAACGCCGGTTGGACATGATTCCCGTTACGGCGACAACGGGAGTTGGCCGCCCGTGTTCGTCGAAGACCTCGTGGCCGACCTGGAGTTCGCTCATTATCCGCCACCCACCCGGGGTCGGAATAGGCGTATCGATCGCGAGGGCCTTGCCCTCCAGCCTGCCGGCCAGATCGTCCGGCAGGGTGACTACTTCATAGGTCGACGCTAGGACGAACTCGTTGGGATGCAGGACGAAGGGATCGTCGCCCTCGGTTTCGACCAGCCTGGTCAGATCCGGCTGCTCGATGGCTGGGTCGATGTGGGGGTATCGATGGTTTTCGAAGACGCGGAAATACCTGTCAAGCCGGACGTCGATGCTGGACGGCTGGATGAGTTCGGGTTCGTACGGGTCGAGTTTGACCCTCCCGGACTCGATCTCGGTCTTGATGTCACGATCGGAGAGGAGCACGCTGGCAACCTACCGGTTCCGGTACGATGTCTGGGCGAACACAGCGCAGGCTGGCTCTGCCGCAGCTACGACGGAGAACTGCAGGTGCGCGCGGGTGTAGTTCAATGGTAGAACGTCAGCTTCCCAAGCTGATAGTGCGAGTTCGATTCTCGTCACCCGCTCCAAGCCCCTTATCCGCAGGTCAGAAGCCTTAAGCGTCATGCTTGATCTTGCCTTCCGAGACCCCTGATTACGTGCCGCGTGCCCGCTACGTGCCCGATCGGGCAGAGGTGCGCTTTGCAGCTGACGCCTTCAGCTCACGGCGAGCCATCTTGTCCAGCGCCGCGGCGAGCTGCCGTTCCCGCTCTTCGCGGGCATGAAGATAGATCCTCGCGGCCCGAGTCGAGGAGTGACTCATCCGGTTCATCAGCTCGCCGAGTGAAGCGCCCGCTTCGGCGGCCAGCGTGGTGCCGGTATGCCTCAGATCATCAAGGCGGCGCCTGCGGCGCCGCTGGCCCGGCGTCAGCGCCCGGGCTCTGCCGTTGAGCGGCTCGCCCGGCGCACGCCGGGCCACACACGGGCGGGCACGCAGATCACTACGGCCACCAAGGACCCGGCAACCGTGCCCTGGACGATCGGATCCGCGCGAGTTCGGCCATCTACGCCGGGTGCTGGGCCTGCGTGGAGCCAGGCGACCTGAAAAACGCGGTGGAGGCCGGGCACCACAGCAGCCAGACTGCGGCGGCTCCGGCCAGCCAGGTCAGCACCAGGATGGTCGGGCCGAGCAGCGGGAAGAAACTGATACGCACCGCCGGGATGAAACTGATATTGAAAACCCCCTGTGGGAAGACGCTGCTCAGACTCAGCGTCGCCAGGCCGAACAGCACCGTGGACAGGAAGCATGCCCAGGCCTGGCCCCGGGCGGTCCCCCGCGCCATCCACAGCCACAGGGCGATCGGGATCAGGCTGGTGACGACCGTCAGCGTGACGTTCGACGTGCTCAGCAGCTGGCTGACCTGGGCCGCGGTGAGGCGGTGCCCGAGCAGTGCGTGGTAGGCCGTGATGTCGACGATGGAAGCCAGAATGATGATCAGGTTGACGGTGCTGACCGCGGCGCCCGCGTACATGAGCCGGACGGCTGCCCGCACCGTGCGCGCCGACCGCGGCACGCTGGGCCGCAGGCGCATCCACAGGCCGCTGCGGATCAGGTCCGCGGACTGGGCCAGGCCGGGCCAGGCGCTGGCCGTCCGGGGCGCTGGCCATCAGCACGGCGAGGATTTCCGGCTCGTGCTCTTGCCGGAACTCCCGGGGATACCAGGCCAGCAGCCGCCGGTAGGCTCGCTCAAGGTGCTCCTGATCAGTCATGTCGCTATCCCCCCTGCCAGGTTCAGCCGCGTCAGCGCGACGGCGGCATGAGCCTGCAACCGGGCCGCCTCGGCGGCGAGCCGCCCGGTGCCCGCGGGCGTGAGCCGGTAGTACCGGCGCAGCCTCCCGTCCACGACCTCTTCCCGGTCCACCCCGATCAGCTCGTCCGCGCGGAGGCGGTCCAGGGCGGTGTACAGGGTCCCCGCGCGCAGCCGGACCCGGCCGCCGGAGATCTCCTGCACGTCGGTGATGATCCCGTACCCGTGCTGGGCACCGTTGGCCAGCGCGGTGAGGATCAGGAAGGTCGCTTCCTGCATCGCCCGGGTGGCCATACCAGCGTTATATACCGTTGAGCGTACTATAGCAAGCCCGCCGTCCGGCCTGCCTCCGTGCCAGCCCGGACACACTGGGCCGGGCCTGGTCAGCCAGAACGGATGCCGGGCAGCACCGGTGCTCGCCGCTGACGCCGAGCCAAACACCGGCTGGCAGATCACGGCGGATCACACGGCCCGCGGTTGCCGGTCCCGGCGCTGGCCCGGTCCTTCAATGCGCCGGTCGGGGTCGTTCCTGGCCTCGATCACCGGGATTCCCGGCGCCACCGCAGCGGTCACGGAGGCCAGCCGATCGCGGTCGAGCCGCCAGTGGATCACCCGCCGGGTCGCCCCGGCCACCACGCCAGGCACCGGGCAGCCGGGAGCCTGCTGGTTGCCGGAGAGCAGGGCCGGGGCTCCATCCCGGCGCTGGACGCCGATGTACTGGGCGTGCATGTCGGTGCGCGTGTAGCAGGAGTAGAAGATGATCTTCTCGACGTCCGGCCAGGGGATGAACACGGCAGGGTTGCGCACCTGCACCCGATCGGACCCGAGGGTGATGCCCGAGTGGTCGGCGCGGAACGCCACAGGGCGGAGGGCCAGGGTGAGCACTGTAGGTATCGCGAGCAGGACGGGCAGGATCACGGCGAACAGCGGAGAGTGAATGAACAAGCCCCAGCCAAGCCCGAGCAGGACGAAGGCCAGGCCCAGGACGATGCGGCCACACCGGTAGCGTTCTTCGTAGCAGCCCGGGTCCGGCAGCATGTCTTCCCGCCCCTCACAATGGGCCTGGTGCGACCACTCTAAGCAGCAGCGTGCCAGCGCGGCATTGACCCGCGATTAAGGCGCGATTGCCCGTCTTGCCGTCCCGGCTGGGCTCAGATCCAGGGATGGCCCGCGCAGTGTACGTGCCCGCCCCTCCGGCCTCAAGCGTGACCGTGACCGCCGGGCAACAAAGCAGAGGTGGAAAATGCCTGGTGAATGTACACGCGAAGCCACGCTTGACCCCGGAGACCTCTACGGACACTCCGGCCAGAAGCCAAGGGCCAGGCCAGAGCCTGCCCGGACCATCCCCTGCACCGTGCGGGCAGTGGCTGTACAGCAGCCGAGTACAGCAACGACCCCCGGCGTCAGCAAGCATGAGCTACCGCCCACACCCTCCGTGAACTGGGACAGCGGCCACCTTCCCAGCACCGCCGCTAGTTCGCCCGTGCTTAGATCAAGGCGGGGGCGCTTTGCGCCGGGCATGCATCGCCGTGAAGCACGCCGGAGTTGCCACGCCCATCATCGTCACGTTCACCATCTCACGCTCATCATCGTCGCGCTCAACACGTCACGTCGTAGCATGGCTATGTGAGCGAGCCCGCACGTGACATCCCGGTCAGCGGCTCGGCCGTCGAGCAGGCGGTCGAGTTGGCCCGCCGTGGCGTGATCACGCACCTCACCATCCACGGCGAGCGAGTGGCGGCTATCGTTCCTGAGGCGGTAATCGACGCTCTTCGCGCAGCCGAGGATGCGGAAGATGCCGCCGAGGCCAACGCGGCGATGAACGAACCGGGTGAGTCCATCCCGCTAGAGGAACTCGAGGCTGAGTTCGGGCTGTAGGCTGGCACGCCGTGGCCGCCTATACCGTCCAGGCGCGTCCGCGCGTGCGTAAGGCCCTTCGTCAGCTCGACCCGAAGATACGCGCCGACGTGCTGGCCAAGATGCGCGCGCTGGCCACTGACCCGCGGCCGCCGGGTACCGAAGCCCTGCAGGACCACCCCTCATGGCTCAGGGTCCGTGTGGGGGACTACCGCATTATCTATGCGGTAGACGACGAGGCGCGGGTCGTCAGTGTCGGAGTCGTCGGCCATCGCCGCGATGTCTACCGGCGTTTGGACCTGTAACGCGGTCGCCGGGCGAGATCTGCGTATACGCGCAGGGAACCCAAGACCGCCGTGCCATTAGCGTGCCATTAATCCTGGCAAGGAAGGGTCTCTCACGGTCATTCACGGTTAGCCCGTCCCGCAGGTCAGGCGGCATAGCAGCCTGTATGACACAGATTCCCAAGCTGATAGTGCGAGTTCGATTCTCGTCACCCGCTCCAAGCAAGTAAGCCCAGGTCAGCGGCTCACGCTGGTCTCCGGTATCCCAGTCCGTTGGTGCGCTCGCGAGGGCCGCGCGGCATTGACGTGCTATTGGCCCACGGCACGACGAGGCCGGAGGCGAAGCTCGGGCTCAGGCTCATCTTCGTGGGGTAAAGGTCGGCCCACAGTGAGGACCAAAGCCCCTGCCCGGCATGCATCCGTGGCGGTATGCCTGGGGTGGAGGTGGGAACTGTGATCACAGTGCTTACCGTTGACTCGGAACTTCAGCACGTCTGCGCGATCTTCCGCGAGCAGGCTGATCGAGGCGGAATTACTCCTATCGAGCGTGACCTCCTGATCGATGGCGCCATTCTGCTCGCCATGCACGTCGACGACGACCTGGCCCAGGACGGCCGCGTCGGCTCGGATTCCGGCTGGCCAGAAGGGGCGCTACCGAAGTCGGCTGGGCGGCACGAACGACGAGTGGCTGCGGCGGCCGCCTGAACCGATGCATCGTCCGGGTAGTACTCAGCGGATCGCCCGAGGCTGCGGGGATCCCGTCCGGTTGACGTTTCAGGGCAGCAGGGTAAGTGCATCCACGTGCCCCGGCCGGACCACGGTGAAGTGACGGCGGTCCACTGTCGCCACATCGGTCAGCTCAACGCATGCCTTGTGGTCCGAATCGTTTGATAGTGCGGCGACCACAAGCGGCCCGGTGTCGCAGACGATCACGCCGAATGACCGAATCCGTCCATCAGCAGGTCCTCAGACCGGGCGGCGACATCATCGGCGGGGCCTACCCCCGCCTACGCGGCCACGACCGCGATTGGCAGCTGACCCGAGTTGAGCAGGTAGGACAGCGCGGAGTGGCGAGCGTGGTAGAAGGTGATCCGGCGGAGCCCGGCGTAGCACGGTCAGCATCATCTGCACTGACCGCGCGGGCCGGGACGGGTGCGTCACCGATGGGAAGGTCGTGCCCGTCGCGCTCAGCGGCGCCTGCGCGGAATTGGCCGCAGACCAGGCGACTGGCGGGCAAGGCACAAGGTGAAGGGCCGCGCAGTTGATGTGCGGTCCTTCAGCTAGGTGGTTGGCGTTGCTGGGTCATCGGCCGAGGGCTCAGCTACCGGTGCACTGTGGACTGGCTTGGACCAGCCACTCAAAGAGATCCCACCGTCCGCCGTCACCCTGCGTGACGTACCCGAGGTTTCTGCTGGCGACGAATTGCATGCCCGCACCGCTGGGGATAGCCGAGGGGTGGACGAACATCCCGACCGTGAATGGGCTCCCACCCGTCACCACGTTCGGCGCCTGGCTTTCCCCGCCGCTGTATTCCTGGCACGGGTTGCCCTTGAAGTGGACGATGGCCCAGGGGCCTTTGCCTACGAGATTGGCCGGATTGGCCGGATTGAACTTGACGCTGGCCGGGATGCCATCCGCGCGGAGTTTGCGTTGCAGTCCGGCCGGATCGCGGAACTCGCGGATTTTGACAAGGACCGTGCCGTCGGCCTGTTTGACTACCGTCCAGTCCGCCAGCTGGGCATGAGCGGGAGGGCTGGGCTGATTGCTGGCGGAGCCGAAGATGCCGGACAGGCCAAAACCAAAGACCAGTGCCACGCTAGCCGCGCCGGCGATGATGCCGGCGGCCAGCCGCCGGTTCCCCCGTCTGGGGTGATAGTCACGCCGGAGCAGCCGCTGGCGGGCCTGGTCCAGGCTCTCGAAGCCGGTAGCGGTCCTGGCGAGGATCCTGCGCAGTTCATTTTCAAGTTCGTCGGTGGGCATCAGCTGTCTCCGTTCATGATCTGCCGGGTGATGGGTCTGGTGGCAGGCCGCTCGCTCGAGGCAAGGATCCCGGCCAGCCGACCTGCCGCGCGTGATGCGGTGCCTGTGACCGTCCCGGACGAACAGCCGAGGATTTCGGCGACCTCGCCGACGGGCAGGTCGGCCCAGTAGCGCAGCACCAGGACAGCGCGCTGACGTGCGGTCAGGTGCGCCAGCGCCCAGCGGATTTCCGCGAGGTCATCGACGTGCCGCAGGGCACGCGCAGCGCTTTGGTCAGCAGCGTCGATCCCGGCGTGCTGCGGCGCAAGCTCCGCCTTCTGCCGGGACCGGCGTTCAGCATCCTGCAGTACGAGGTTGATCAGGATCCGGCGGGCATAGGCCGCCGGATGATCCATCGACCGTACCTGGTTCCACCGCCGGGCTACCCGCAGGAAAGTCTCCTGGACCAGGTCCTCGGCATCCCTGGCGGACCCGGTCATCAGATAGCCAGTGCGCAACAGAGTGTCCGATGCCTCGGCCGCGAAGCCCTCGAACTGGCGCTTGGCTCCCGCCTCCCCGGCCCACTTCATACCCGCCTCCCGCCGCCTGGCCCTCGTACCCACCTATATGAATCGCGCCAGACCGCCAAAGACTGCGCGCAACCCGCAGGTATTTCTACTTTTTCGGGAAAGGGACGGGGGGCCGTGCTTGCCTCATCAGCCGGAGACGGTTGGGGGTTCCGGCGAGCCAAGGATGGCGGCGGACTCGATCACGCCGCCGTCTTAGGATCGCCCTATGACGGACGCGCATCCCCAGACGGCGAAGACCATCCGGATCGGGCGGCAGCCGGACGACGACATCGCGCTGACCGGGGACCTCGATGTCTCCCGTCATCACGCTGAGCTGCGCCGTAACCCGGATGGCAGCTTCGAGGTCATCGACCTGGGCACCGACAACGGGACATACGTCAACGGCAACCGGATCGCCAGCAAAAACGCTGGCGGAGCAGGACACGATCAGCATCGGCCACGCCTTGTTCCGGCTCAGCAACGGCGAACTGCGCCAGTACGCGGACGAGGGCGCCATGACGATCGCTGACCGGCTGGATTCCCTGGGGATCGAGCTTCCCTCGCCGTTTCCTCCCGCTGGTAACTACCTGCCCTGCGTCATCGACGGGGGGCTGGTATACGTGGGCGGGCACGGCCCGATCGCGGGTGACCAGATGATGCGCGGCAAGGTCGGCGGCGATCTCACCCTGGAACAGGGCCGCGAGGCAGCGCGGATGACGGCCCTGTCGATCCTCGCCACCCTGCAGGGTGAACTCGGCGATCTTGGCCGGATCCAGCGGATCATCAAGGTGTTCGGCATGGTGAACGTGGCCCCCGGCTTCGACCGGACCCCCGCAGTCATCGACGGGTGCTCGGATCTGCTGGTCGAGATCTTTGGTGATGCCGGGCGGCATACCCGCTCAGCGGTCGGCCTCGCCGAGCTGCCGTTCGGCATTGCGGTCGAGATCGAGCTCATCGCCCGGCTCCGTACCTGAGCACGCGGCCCCGGTAGGAGGCGAGCGTCACAGGCCGGATCAAGGTTCGCCGGGCCATTAGCGGGCCATTAACCCCGGTGATGAGCGGTCTCTCACGGTCACTCGCGGACACTCCTCCCCGCAGGTCAGGTCATGTGACAGGCCCGGACGGCACAGATTCCCAAGCTGATAGTGCGAGTTCGATTCTCGTCACCCGCTCTGAGTGGTTACGCCCCAGGTCAGAGCTAGTTTTGGTAGCTCGTCGCCTGGCCTCCCGAGAGCCGTTGCTGATCTTCCGGGCCATTAGCGTGCCATGAACCAGCCCGGGTGAGGACTCCGGGCGGGCCCTCGCCGTCCGTGCGCTGCTCGTCCTGGACGGGAGCGTCAATGGCGCTCGCGATGAGTTGATCGGCGCCGCGGGCCTGGTGCTGGGAGATCATTGCCGCGCGCTGGCTGTCGTGACCCATGCGGGCCATCAGGTCCGCTTTGGCCACGGTTCCTTCCAGGTTATCGACTGTAAGATCTCTGGTCGGATGCGGTTTCGTGTGGAGGGGTCTTGCAGGATGGCGTTCAGGTTCCCGGCGGTTGAGCCGTACGACAGCGGCATGCTGGATGTCGGTGACGGGCACCAGGTGTACTGGGAGGCCTGCGGGAATGCGGTTGGCAGACCAGCGATCTACCTGCACGGAGGCCCTGGCTCAGGTTTCCACGCCGGACGCGCGGCGTTACTTTGATCCAGATGCCTACCGGGTCGTGCTGTTCGACCAGCGCGGGTCGGGCCGCAGCCGCCCGCTGGCCAGCGAGCCCGATACGGATCTGAGCACCAACACCACCGCCCACCTGATCGCCGACATCGAGCAGCTGCGTCAGCTGCATGACATCGACAGCTGGACAATTCTGGGAATCTCTTGGGGAAGTACCCTCGGGCTGGCTTACGCCCAGGCACACCGGCAGCAGGTCACCGCGCTGGTACTGGCTGGGGTAAGCACCGACTCCCGCCGCGAAGTCGAGTGGCTGACTCGCGACGTCGGGCGCATCTTCCCCCGCGAGTGGGACAGGTTCGCTGCGGCCGTCCCGGGCACGCTGCGGCATATGCCGCTCGTGGACGCTTACGCCACCCTGCTATTCGACTCGGACCCTGCCGTCCGCGAGCATGCGGCACGAGAGTGGTGCGCCTGGGAAGATTCGCACGTCTCCCTCGCGCCTGGCCACACGTCTAGCAAGCGCTACGAAGACCCGGAATTTCGCCTGCGGTTCGCGCGCCTGGTCACGCATTACTGGCGACACGCCGCCTTCCTAGAGGACAACCAGCTCCTCCGCAATGCAGCGGCGCTGAACGGCATCCCCGGCATACTCATCCACGGTCGCTACGACGTGAGCAGTCCCCTCGAGACCGCCTGGCAACTGTCCCGGAATTGGTCTACCAGCCAGCTCCAGATCATCGAAAATAAGGGACACGGCGGCGGCAGGTTCGACGCCGCAGTCACTGACGCCCTGAACCAGTTCGCGGCCACGTAATCCTTGGCGGGCGCGAGCGGTTAAGCTCGCGCGGGATATACGCGGGATGATCTTGCGTGGCGGGCCACCGCAAAGTCGCAAGGACGCAGGGCTGGCTGGTCCTTTGACCGGCGGCTGGCGCGGATGAACAATGAGAAGGTGCGCATCAGGCTGTTCGCGCGCGAGTGGGAGCGCACATGCGCTGCGTGCGGCTACTCGTGGCGAGTGCCCCGGGCTATCGCGCGCGGCGGGATACGCGGGATGTCTGCGCGGTCCCTCGGTTCTGCCGGCCCCAGGGCGAGCCCGGGTAGCTTCGCTGCTCCGGGTAGCTTTGCTTCCGCGCGGAGGGGCATCGAGACACGAGCCGAGCAGATGGAGGGCTTCCGCAGCTGCGCGAAGTGCGGCGCCGATGAGTTCACGCAGCGCCCGTGCCCTCGCAGCTAGGCGGCCACCGGGGTCGCAGGAGGCTCTCACAGTTTTCTCACGGACTGACCGGACCATGCCGGACTATGGGGTCTCTGCCGAGCACCCGGCAGGACGCTGACCTGCGGATACAGATTCTCACGCACTGGCCGAACGCACCGCATTGATCTACGGATCTGATGGCCCGCGTCATGGCTGAGGCCTCTGATCCGGCCATGAAGAGCTACCCTGCTCATGTGACTGACTCGCCATTGTCGCCACAGGAAATCCGCGCCGCCGCCGAGGTACACCGGGAGCTCGGCCCCGAGTACAGCGACGCGGTAGTGGCATCGTTCCTTGAGAAGGTCGACAGGGAGATAGCCGCCCGCGTTGAAGCGCGCCTCGCAGGGATGCCACCGACGGAGCTAGCGAAGACAGACAGCCGCCGCACGCTGCTGACGGGCATCGCGATCGGCGCCGCCGTCGCCGGCATCCCTCTCCTGTTGTTGTTGCTCTTGATGCAGGCCGGGAATGTTACCGGAGTGGCAGTCAGCCGCGTGTCCTCGGTGGCAGGCGGGAATGTGACCCAGGTGGTATCCCATAGCTCGAAAAGCGCCGTGTTGCCACTGCTCGTGCTTATCGTGGTGGTGATCTGTGCCGTGGCCGCAGTCCGGGGCCTGCGGAAGCAACGGCCCGGCGGACTGTTGTAGGCCGTGTGGAGAGCCACGCCGGGAACCATCCGCCACTGGACGACCTGGGCTGGGCTGATAGCAACGTCGGCAGCCAACCCCCGCCGCTGACACCGGTAGCATCCCTCCACGGCCGGACGTGATTACCGACCAGGCAGTCCGCTACGCCTGAAAAGGGGACGGTCGCCAGGTCGGTCCCCTCGGCCACCGGGCCATTAACGGATAGTGCGAGTTCGATTCTCGTCACCCGCTCCATGGGATCTTCACGTTTGAGTGGGGCCTATGTTCACGCAGGCCCGGCCTGCCGCCGCAGCTGTCGCGGACCAGGAGCAGGGCGGATGCCCCCCAGCGTTTCCGCGGAAACGTCCGGCGCAATTGCGTATAGCGCCACCGGCGTGCGGGCTGGCCGCGCTTAACCTGTGGGCGCGACCGGAACAAGGTCCCATACGCGCAGGTCAAGGCCAAACCTGAAGTCCTCTCCATTCAGAGGATATTCGGCCGCGCTTGGATGCCGATCACCTCGACGAAGCCTTCAGCGCCCTTGAAGTCGTCCGGGTTGGCCGTGTAGAGCGGGAGCTGGTTGCTGGCTGCTGTCGCTGCGATCATCAGATCCGAGGCCCGCCTGCGCGGCTCCCGTCCCGCCGCGCGAACCGCAGCGCAGATCTGGCCATAGAGCCGGGCTGCGCCCTGATCGTACGGAAGCGGGTCGAATGTCGCCTCCACGTGCTGCAGCACGGCCACTCGTCCTGCCCGCTTGATGGGATCGTCGGTCGCGTGCGGGCCGAAGGACAACTCGCCCAGCGTTACTGCCGTAATCAAGATCGTGTCGGGCAGCGCCGACGGGTCGTACAGCTTGAGCGCGGCGATGATGCTGGTGTCCACGACGGCAGCCTCGTGCGCCGTCACAGGCCTGTCCCGTCGTACGGGTCGCGCATATCCTGGCTGATGGCCTCGTCAAGGTCGGCGCGCAGTTCATCCCCGTTGACGACTGGTGCTGTGGCGAAGATCGCGAGGACTTCCTCCTTGGGAACCGCCCGGCGCTGACGTATCGGAATCATTCTCGCCAGCGGCTCACCGTTAAGAGTCAGCGTGTACGCGCGTCCTTGCCGCAGACCGCGCGTGACGGCCCCGGAGTCCGCGACGAATTGGCGGACGCTGATAACGGTCGGTCGCCCGCTCGGGTGTGTCATGCCCAAAGCATATCCCTCCGTACCACGGCGTACCACGCCGCTGCCGTCTATGCCTGGGGGCACGATGATGCGCGGCGGCGATCGCCTGGCCATTAGCGGGCCACTAACCCCGGTGATGAGCGGTCTCTCACGGTCACTCACAGACGGTCCGTCCCGCAGGTCAGCGGGCAGCGCAGTCTGGATTGCGCAGATTCCCAAGCTGATAGTGCGAGTTCGATTCTCGTCACCCGCGCGCCCTGCTGCTTGTGACCCACGACCGCCGCATGCTCCATGCCATCAAGACCACCCGCCGGACCGAGGTAGCGGACTGGTAGCGGACGGGCACGTCACAAGCCGCTGACGCCGAGGTCGTCGGACCGCCCGCCCGCCAGCTGCTCCCACTGAGGGGTCGGGCGCCCGTTGACGCGCCACTGCTCACCGGTGTTCCGCCAGAACTGCGGCCACCCGGGTGGAGAATGCTCAAAGGTCTCCTGACGGCCGTACACAGTCATGTCGAGCAGGCCGTACACAGACCCCATTGCCTCCGTGGCCCGACCGGTGGTCCAGTAGGTCTCGAACACCCGATCGCCATCGCGCAAGTAGCAGACAATCATGCCGTACCAGCGCCCGGCGAGCAGCGCGTCGGCAGAGTCCCGGGCTGAGTACCAGGGCATCTTGTAGCCCATGAAGTCGCGGTAGCGGGCGCTCTCCTCATACGGTCCCTCGGAGAAGGTGGCGAAGGTGACGTCGCGCGAGTGCAGGTAGGGCAGATCGCTGACCTGTCCGTTGCAGAACGTGCAGCCCTCACACTGGTCCTGCGCGGGCTTGCCGGTGTGCCACATGTGGAAGTACGCGATGAGCTGGCGGCGGCCCTCGAACACCTGCAGCAGCGGGACTGGCCCGTGCTCGCCGGTCAGCGGGATCGCGGCATCCACCTCGACCATCGGCAGCCGCCGCCGAGCCGCCGCGATCGCGTCGCCTTCCTGGGTGTGGGCCTTCTCCCGCACCAGCAGCTCGTCCAGCTGTGCCTGCCAGCTGGCCCGGTCGGTCACCTCAGGCATCGGTGCGGCACTCTCGGCTACTGGTCCCCGCTCGTTCCACGACTCACCGTTCATGATCGCCTCCGCGCGCTGTCCGGCTGGACGCTGTCAGTCTAAGAATCCAGACGATCAGCGACCGGGTGACTCATCGCCGCCTGGGTCGGGAACGACGTGGCCATGCTCGCGCTGTGGTACGACGTCGCTCGGGACTCCAGACGATCACGCCGAATGACCGAATCCGTCCATCAGCAGGTCCTCAGACCGGGCGGCGACATCATCGGCGGAGCCTTCCCCCGCTCCGAACCAGGCAGGAGGCCACGGCCGCTCCCTGACCGACCGCAGGTGACGGCGGACATCATCGAGCACCGCCGGGACTTCCTCTTCGGGGAGCTCCTCGACCAGCCGGGGCAACTCTTCCCGCTGCACGCTCATGATGTCAGTGTACGCAGTAAGGTTCAGCGCGCTTGGCCTTCGCGCCGTGTCCGGCATGTACCCCATCGTGACGGTAAGCGAGCTTGCCGAGAAGGCGGAGGAGTGGCTGGGCACGAAGATCAGTGTTGGCTAGAGAAAGGCCGCCGGGCCATTAGCGGGCCATTAACCCCGGTGAAGAGCGGTCTCTCGCAGACAGGCTGACCCACAGGTCAGGCAATGTGACAGGCCCGGACGGCACAATTCCCAAGCTGATAGCGCGGGTTGGTCTGCTGCACCCGCCATTCAGGCGTGTCATCAGCAGCGACGGCCATCGCAGGGCTGGCGGCCAGGGCAGACCGGTACAGCCGACCGGCACTGTGGCATACGCCGACCGCGTATCCAAGCGCGCGGGCCCGGCGCAGGGCGGCGATCCGGATGCCGGGATCATGCAGGATGGCCAGGAGTTCGGCGGACCACTCCCTGCCGCGTTCCTCGCGCACCTCGCCGGGCAGGCGGCGGCAGGCGGCGCGGATCAGCATGTTGGCGGCGCGCTGCTTGGCCGGCCGCGTGGTCACCGCGTGATCCCTGGTATCGACCGTGGGGCGTCGCGCTGCACGGAGCGTCGCGAGGTCTTCCGCGCGGCAGCTTGCGCCAGCTCGAGCCGGGCTACCCGCACGCCCTCGCCGGTGAGCTGGTAGTACTTGCGCGGCGGCCGCCCGGCGGCATCCTCGCGCTGCTGCTCCCACTGCGCGGCGACCAGGCCCTCGTCCTGCAGTCGCGCGAGCATCGGGTACAGGGTGCCGCTGGGCAGCCGGGCGGCCTTCATCAGGTCATAGCCATATCGCGGCGCGGACACATCGGCCAGGAACACCCGCAGCACCCGCTCCAGCGGCCCGGTCATCTTCACATGGTTATCCTACACATGTAGACTACGAACACGAGCTGACAGTGCCTACATCCCTTGGCGTGCAGGCAGGGTGGCGATCTTGGTTCGGTTTAGCTTCGCGTGAGGAATAGCACCTGGCCGGACTGGATCTTGACTGGACCGCTGAGCAGCGTGGCGAGCGAGGTTGTGATCCCGAAGGGAAATCCGCGGTTCTGCGGGAAGGCCTTGGTTGATACCAGGATCAGGCCAGCGTGTGACCGGCCAGCAGCCCGATAGCGGCCGTCCAAGGGGATGAAGTCCTTGATGTTGGCGGTGACCAGTGCTCGCCCCTCGGTGGTCGCGTATGCCAGGACCTGGTCGTCGGGGAGTCCCGCCAGTGCCGGATCGGCAACTACCGGGATGACGTCGTATCCCCTGGCCCGGAGTTGCTGGGCGATGTCGTCAGAAAACATCTCGTCCAGCAGCAGCGGCTGGCTCACCGGCTAACCGGCCAGCAGTTGACGCTCGCGCAGCCAGGCCTGCTCGGCGGCTTCCTCGGCCGTGTCGGCGGCAGCGATCTCTGCGTCCACCTCGGTGGGGTAGGCAGCCCAGTAGCGGACCGCGGTGTTCACCAGACGCAGGACGATCCCGGTGTTGTCGCTGACCAGGCTGATCAGGTCATCGCTGTTTAGTTCGGACTCGGCCGCATGAGCCGACTTTATGGCGCGGATCACCTCCCAGACGTCCTCGATCACCCGCTGACCCTGCGCCTGCGTGAGTGCCGGGGCTTTGCATCCGGCCTTATGGAGCTGGTCTACGCGCCCGGCTGAACCTGCCGGGAGGCCGTCCCGTCTGACTGACCGTAACGATGCCGTAACGCCTATTTCTTAATCTGAAGACGTAGGTAGTGAGGTCCACGTCAAAGGGACGTGACAACGATGAAGCAGTACACGAGCAAGAGCTCGGCGCCATCGCCGACGTACGCGGCAGTGAACGTGGCCATCTGGGTCATCTACATGGCGCTGGTGGTGCTGGCCACGCAGGTGCTCCGGTTCCACAGCACGGTGGCGGTGGCGGCATCGGTGCTGGTCGCCGCGGCTGTGTTCTACCCGCTACGCCGACTTGCGCAACGGGCAGCAAAGCGGCGGTTCGACCATCGGCCGCGGGGGCTTGACGGCAGCGTCTCGGCGTAAGGCCACTGTCAGTTCAAGCACGGACAGGAGCGGCCTGCTGGCACTGCCGCTCTACGGCGTCCTCTGTTACGATGTGTCCAATTCCCAAGCTGATCGGCGCGGGGCTGCGGCCGGTAACCCGCTCCACGGCACACCCCAGGTCGCAGCGGATGCGCTGGGCCTCAGCTCCGTAAGGGGAAGGGGACCCGTTATGGATGGTCGATGGGCCGACGGGCCTGACGAGACCAGCGTGACAGTGGATGACATGATCCAGCCGTGGCTGCCCATGTCGCAGTGGAACCAGCCCGTTCCGCCGTGCGCTCGCTGCGGAGCGGCGTACGCCGCCCACCTAGAGGGCAGGTGTCCCCCGGCTGAGTACAAGGCTCCCCGGCGAGACTGGCCGACGCGGCATCCGTGGTACACGGCGGCGATCCTGCTGGTCGCGTTGCTGGGCGGCATCGGCGTGGGCACGATAAGCGTCAGCCACATCAACTACAACACGCCTAACGCCCATGCCTGTTACGCCTACTGGCAGATCGCAGACTCGGAGTACGCGTTCCAGTATCCGGCCGCGGCTGACGCGTGGCACCAGCTCGTCGTCGACGCGCCCAAGATCACTGACCCGACGCTGTCGAATGCGGTAGAGGTCTACAACGACCAGCTGTTCTACTCTGACATGCCGGAGGTGCTGACCTCCGCGATCGCCATCGAAGCTTCCTGCAACGGCCTCGGCTACACCAATCCGTCCTAGCAGACCCGCCCTGCCGAGGCCGCGGTAGTACCGGGCTCATACCTGGAATCAACCCGCGGGCTGACGTCCTGCCCGCTGCTCAGCGCGACGCTGGGAGCACGGAAACCAGGATCGCGCTGAGCGGGTGATCGCAGTGATAGTGCAGTTGACCATAACGGCCTGGCTGGCGCTGGAAGCCGGGCTGATAATCCGCGACCGAGTCCGCGGAAAGGGCGGCTTCGCCCGGGACCGGGGCACGCTCTGGCTGAACATCATCGTCATCACGGTGGCGCTCGGGGCGGCCGGGACGCTGACCGCCTCGTTCAGGCACTCCGCCTGGCAGTTCGGGTCGACCGGGCTGAGCGTGGCCGGCCCGATCATCATGTGGATCGGCCTGGTGGTCCGGATCTGGGCGATCGTGGTGCTGGGTCAGTCGTTCCGGACGACCGTGGAAGTCGACGCCGGGCAGCAGATGGTCGACCGCGGCCCCTACCGGTGGGTGCGGCACCCGTCGTACACCGGGATCTTGCTCCTGATGGTCGGCCTGAGCCTGGTGTACGGCAACTGGCCCGCCCTGGCGGTCCTGCTGGTGCTGCCGACCGGCGTCCTCATCTACCGGATCTTCGTCGAGGAAGCCGCGCTCACCGAGGTCATGGGCCGGGTGTACTCGGACTACGCCGCCCGCACCAAGCGTCTCGTGCCGGGCGTGTGGTGACCGGCGCCTATTCCTTGACGCTGATCCGCGTGCCGAGTTCGGCGCCCTCACAGATCTTGCGCATGACGCCCGCGGCGGCGACGTCGAAGACGTGCATGGTCAGGGACTGCTCGTTGGCCAGCACGAACGCGCTGGTGTCCATGATCCGGACCCCGGCGGCCAGCGCCTCGTCGTAGGTCAGGCGCGTGTAGCGCACGGCGTTCGGATTGAGATGAGGGTCGCTGTCGTAGACCCCGTCCACGCCCCGCTTGGCCACCAGCAGCGCGTCGGCGTCGAGTTCGAGCGCGCGCTGGACCGCGGGGTAGTCGGTGGTGACGTACGGCTGGCCGATCCCGCCCGCCAGCAGGACGATCATGCCGCGTTCCAGGTGGTGCACCGCCCGGAGCCTGATGAACGGCTCCGCGACGCTGTGGATCGGGACCGCGGTCATCACCCGGACGTCCGTGTCCGTCCTGGCCGTGAGCGAGCCCCGCAGCATCAGGGCGTTCATGATGGTGCCGAGCATCCCGATGTTGTCCGCCTCGGCGCGGCTGATGCCCCATCCGTCGGCCATCCGGCCCCGGAAGTAGTTTCCGCCGCCGACGACCACGGCCACCTGGACGCCGAGATCGTGTACGGACAGAACCTCCCGCGCCACGCGGGACAGGGCGGCCGGATCGACCCCGGTGCTCGCGGATCCCGCGAGGGCCTCGCCACTGAGCTTTACGACCACTCTGCGATACCGCGACACAGACAACGAACCCCCTCCCGCCGCCCGCCCTGGCGGTCCCGCCCACGCTACCTCATGGCAGGCCCGCGATCGGGCACCACGAAATGCGGCCCGCGTCAGTGCTCGGCGGCCGCGGCGGCGCGCTTGCGGCAGGACTCGATCTCCGCCTCGGCAGCCGCGCGGTCGGCCCAGGCGGAACCCTCCACCGACTTCCCTGGCTCGAGCTCCTTGTAGACCTCGAAGAAATGCTGGATCTCGAGCCGGTCGAACTCGGGCATGTGATGGATGTCGCGCAGGTGCTCCATCCGCGGGTCGCCGGCCGGGACGCAGAGCACCTTGTTGTCAGCGCCGTTCTCGTCCCGCATCCGGAACATGCCGATCACCCGCCCGGTGATCAGGCAGCCCGGGAAGGTCGGCTCGTCAAGCAGGACGAGAGCGTCAAGCGGGTCGCCGTCATCGGCCAGGGTGTCCTCGATGAAACCGTAGTCGGACGGATACCTGGTGGAGGTGAACAGCATGCGGTCCAAGCGGATGCGCCCTGTGGCGTGGTCCATCTCGTACTTGTTCCGCTGACCCTTGGGAATCTCGATGACAACCTCGACGTCCACGGTTTCGCTCCAGGCTGATCCGGGTGATTAACTCCATTGTCCCGTAATCCCCGGCCGGCCTCGCGCAAGGTGGTAGGTCATGGTGCGCCGCACGCGGATCGCAGCCGTGCTGACGCTCGCCCTGATCAACGCGTTCACGATCGCGGCCGGGCTGGCCGTGGTCCATATGCTTCCCCCGCGGCTGGCCGCCCTGCGGGTTCCCGCGGTCGCCGCGGTCCCGCCCGTGGGCGCGGGGCCCGTGCTGCCCGACGGAGCCCGGGCCGGCCCGCTCCCCACCCCCAGCGGGCTGCGGGCGGTCCTGGCCGGTCCCCTGTCCTCGGCAGCGCTGGGCCCGCAGGTCTCGGCGGTGGTCGCCGACCCGGCCACCGGGCAGGTCCTGCTGTCCGACCACGGAGCCCAGCTCGCCACGCCGGCGTCCACGACCAAGCTGGCCACCGCCCTGGCCTCGTTGAGGGTGCTCGGCGCCGGGGCCAGGTTCACCACCCGGGTGGTGGATGGCGCGGCGCCGGCCAGCATCATCCTGGTTGGCGGCGGTGACCCGACGCTCGCGGTGAACCCGTTCCCCGTCCGGGATTACCCCCGGCCCGCCACCTTGGCCAGCCTGGCCGCCGCGACCGCCAGAAAGCTGAAGGCGAGCGGCGCAGACGCGGTCAGCCTCGGCTACGACACCTCGCTTTACACCGGCCCGGATCTGGCGCCGAGCTGGCCGGGCGGGTACGTCAGCGGGGGAGACGTCACGCCGATCGTCTCGCTGGAGGTGGATCAGGGCCGGCTGACGGCCGCCGGCGCGCCCGAGGACTCCGACGACCCGTACAACAACAATCCGCGGGCGACCGACCCCGCGGCGATGGCGGCGGCTTCTTTTGCCGCCCTCCTGGGTGCCGACGGCATCCGCGTCACCGGAACCCCGGCCGAGCAGGCGGCGCCGGCCGGGCGCCGGCCGTGGCCAGCGTCGTCTCGCCGCCGCTGTCCGCCATCGTGGAGCAGATGCTCGAGGAGAGCAACAACGTGATCGCCGAGAACCTCGCGCGTCACGTCGCTCTCGCGATCGGCGAGCCTGCCTCGTTCAGCGGTGCGGCCGCCGCGGTAACCAGGGAACTAGGCCAGCTCGGCATCACCAGCGGGGTCCGTCTCGTGGACGGCAGCGGCCTGTCCCCGGAGGACTTGATCAGCCCGGACGCGCTGGTGCGAATGCTCGAGCTGGCGGTGGCCCGCCCCCGGCTGCGGGCCCTGCTGGCCGGCCTGCCGGTCGCGGGCTTTTCCGGCACGCTGTCGGCGGGCCAGAGCGTGTTCAGCGGGATCGGCGGAGCGGCGCTGGGCTCGGTACGGGCCAAAACCGGCAACCTCGGCACGGTAGCGGCGCTGGCCGGGCTGGTCTACGACAAGAGCGGCAGCGTCCTGGTGTTTGCCTTCATGGCCGACCAGATCCCCTCGGCCGGGCTGCTCCAGGACGCCGCGCAGGCCATCGACGGGGCCGCGTCCGCCCTGGCGGGATGCGGCTGCCGGTGACGGGTTGCCGGTGACGGGCACTGGCTACAGCACGTACGGTTGGAGTGTGAGCAGCACGCAGATGATCGACTGGGACCTCGCCATCTCCACCGGCACCCGATGGGCCCGCCCCGGGCCGCAGGTGAGCCTGGCGGAAGCACGGCGGACGGTCTCAGAGCTACGCGACCTCGCCAGCGCCGTCCAGGAGCCGGTCCTTGAGGTCACAGGGATGCACGCGCCAGGGGACGGCACGCTGGGGCGGGTCGCGGTGGTGGACCGGCCCGGCTGGATCAGGGCGAACGTCGACGGCTTCCGCGTCGTCCTCGAGCCGCTGGTCGAGCAATTGCGGGAACGCGTGCCGGGCGGAGACAACGGCGCCGCGAAGGCCCCCGGGTTCATCAACGCGGTCGGGTCGCGGGTCACCGGCATCCAGGCCGGGCTGATCCTGGCCTACCTGTCCGGCCGGGTACTGGGCCAGTACGAGTTGTTCCTGCCGCCGGAGACCTCCCCGGTCGACGGTCAGCAGCCGGGCAGGCTCACCCTGGTGGCGCCGAACATCGTCATGATCGAGCGCGAACTCGACGTCGATCCGCACGACTTCCGCCGCTGGGTCTGCCTGCATGAGGAGACGCACCGGCTGCAGTTCACCGCGGTGCCGTGGCTGCGGGACTACGTGCAGCGGCAGATGACCGAGTTCCTCCTCGCCTCCGAACTTGACCCGGCGGCGATCCTGCAGCGGATCCGGGCGGCCGCCGACGCCATGGCGGGCGCGGTCCGCGGCGGGGACGGCGGGAGCCTCCTCGAGGCGGTGGCGACCCCGGCGCAGCGCGAGATCATGGACCGGCTTACCGCGGTGATGACGCTGGTCGAGGGGCACGGCGACTACGTCATGGACGCCGTGGGCCCGAAGGTCGTGCCCACGGTCGAGGTGATCAGGGAACGGTTCAACTCCAGGCGGGGATCGACGGGCCGCATCGAGCAGACCCTGCGGCGCATCCTCGGCATCGACCTGAAGATGAAGCAGTACGCGGAAGGGTCCAGGTTCGTCAGCACCGTCGTGGACGAGGTCGGCATGGCCGCGTTCAACAAGGTCTGGACGTCCCCCGAGACCCTGCCGACCAAGGACGAGTTCGCCAACCCGCAGGAGTGGGTGGACCGGGTCGCGTCCGGTTCCTAGCCGACGTGGGTCCTGGCGCGGCGGTCGCCGAGATCCGCAACGCGGTCCGGGATTGCCTTTCTGACCTGGACCACGGCGACCTGGTGCTCGCTGCCTGTTCGGGTGGCGCGGATTCGCTCGCCCTGGCCGCCTGCCTGGCCTTCGTGGCCCCGCGGGCCGGCCTGCGCGGCGGCGGGGTCACCGTGGACCACGGGCTGCAGCCGGGTTCCGGCGAACGGGCCGCGGACGTCGCCGGGCTCCTCCGCTCGCTCGGGCTGGACCCGGTGCGCAGCGTCGCGGTGACCGTGGCGCCGGCCAGTTCCGCCGCCGGGCCCGAGGCCGCGGCCCGGGCGGCCAGGTACCGCGCGCTGGACGCGGTGGCCGGCGAGGCCGGCGCCGCCGCGGTGCTGCTCGGGCATACCCTCGACGACCAGGCGGAGACGGTCCTGCTCGGGCTGGCGCGCGGATCTGGCGGGCGGTCGCTGGCCGGAATGCCCGCCAGGAAGGGCCCGTACCGTCGGCCGCTGCTGGCGGTACGTCGGGCCACCACCAGCGCCGCGTGTGCCGAGCTGGGGCTCGAGCCCTGGCAGGATCCCCATAACAGCGACTTCCGTTACACGCGGGCCCGCGTGCGCCACCAGGCGATGCCCGTCCTGGAGGCCGCGCTCGGGCCCGGGGTGGCCGAATCCCTCGCCCGCACGGCCAGCCAGCTCCGCGCGGACACCGAATGCCTGGACGACCTCGCGTTCGCCGAAGGCGGACAGCTCCGCGGCGACTGCTCCGACCCGGCCGGGCTGGAAGCCAAGTGGCTGCTTGGCCTGCCGGCGGCGATCAGGACGCGGGTGCTCCGCGACGCGGCCATCATGGCTGGCTGCCCGCACGGCGCCCTCACCGCCAGGCACGTCGAGCAGGTGGACGCCCTGGTGACCGGCTGGCGCGGCCAACGGTGGATCGACCTGCCCGGCGGGGTGCGCGCGCGACGCCGTGATGGGATGGTGTGGTTCACCGGCACCGAACCAGCCGGACCCGGCGCCACCGAACTTCCCGGGAGGGATTCCACTGGACGAGAGTGACCTGGGGCCTGACCTTAAAGAGGTCCTGATCACCGCTGAACAACTACAGGCGCGCGTCGGCGAGCTCGCGGCCCAGATCGACGCCGACTACGCCGGCCGTGACCTGCTGCTCGTGGGGGTCCTCAAGGGCGCGGTCATGGTGCTGGCCGACCTGGCCCGGGCCATGCACCTGCCGGTGCAGATGGACTGGATGGCGATCTCGTCGTACGGCTCGGGCACCAGGTCCTCAGGCGTCGTCCGCATCCTGAAGGACCTGGACACGGACATCACCGGGCGGCACGTGCTGATCGTGGAAGACATCGTGGATTCCGGCCTGACCCTGTCGTGGCTGGTCGGCAACCTGCGGTCGCGGGAGCCCGCCTCGCTGGCGATCTGCGCCATGCTGCGCAAGCCGGGATCGGCCCAGATGCACGTCGACGTCGCCTACACCGGCTTCGACATCGCAGACGAGTTCGTCGTCGGTTACGGCCTTGACTACGCTGAGCGCTACCGCAACCTGCCGTTCATCGGCACGCTGGCCCCGGCCGTTTACCGGGGCGGTTAGGGCCGGTAAACGGGGGAACACAATCCGCCGCAGGAAGCGTTCACTTTCCAGGTGTGCCGCCTAGCGGTGTACCGTCTAGTTTTACGGTCGCAGCCACCGTCGGAGCAAGGCTGTGAGGATGGAAGCAAGGCCATCCCGCCGGAGGTCGACGGGAATGTGAGGCTGGTCAGGAGGGAACGGTCCCGGGCCGACGGGACCGCTCATCGATGGAGCTAAGGCGCTTTTTCCGCGCACCGTTGCTGCTGATCGCCGTAGCGGTGGTGCTTCTGCTTGTCGTGCTCGACTACGCGAATAACGGGAGTTCGTACCAGCAGGTCGACACCTCGGTAATCGTCCACGACATTGACACGAACCAGGTCAAGAACGCGCTCATCGTCGACAAGAACCAGACGATCCAGATCACGACCAAGAGCGGCAAGGACCTCGAAGCTTCCTGGGTTACCGGTCAGGGACTGGTACTCCAGCAGGACCTGCAGCAGCGAGGCGTTGACTACAACATCTCCATCCCTAAGAGCAACGCCCTGCTCGACCTGCTCCCGACCGCCTTCATCTACCTGATCATCTTCCTGCTGTTCTTCTTCATGCTGTCGCAGATGCAAGGCGGCGGCTCGCGCGTGATGAACTTCGGCAAGTCGCGGGCCAAGCTGATCACCAAGGACACGCCGAAGACGACGTTCGCCGACGTGGCGGGTGCGGACGAGGCGATCGAGGAGCTGCAGGAAATCAAGGAATTCCTGCAGAGCCCGGCGAAGTTCCAGGCGATCGGGGCCAAGATCCCCAAGGGCGTGCTGCTCTACGGCCCGCCAGGTACCGGCAAGACCCTGCTGGCCAGGGCGGTGGCCGGCGAGGCGGGCGTGCCGTTCTACTCGATTTCCGGATCTGACTTCGTTGAGATGTTCGTCGGCGTCGGCGCCTCCCGGGTCCGTGACCTGTTCGAGCAGGCCAAGGCGAACGCCCCCGCGATCGTGTTCGTGGACGAGATCGACGCCGTGGGGCGGCACCGCGGGGCAGGCCTCGGCGGCGGGCACGACGAGCGCGAGCAGACGCTGAACCAGATGCTGGTCGAGTTGGACGGCTTCGACACCAAGGGCGGCGTCATCGTGATCGCGGCCACCAACCGGCCGGACATCCTCGACCCCGCGCTCCTGCGGCCCGGGCGCTTCGACCGGCAGATCGTGGTGGCCCAGCCTGACCTGGCCGGCCGCAAGGGGATCCTGCGGGTGCACGCCAGGGGCAAGCCCCTCGCGCCGGATACCGACCTTGACATCATCGCCCGGCGGACGCCCGGGTTCACCGGCGCCGACCTGGCCAACGTGATCAACGAGGGCGCGCTGCTGACGGCGCGGGCGAACGGCAAGCAGATCACCATGGCGGCGCTGGAAGAGGCCATCGACCGCGTCATGGCCGGACCCGAGCGCAAGAGCGTCCTGCTCTCCGAGAGGGAGCGGAAGGTCATCGCCTACCACGAGGGCGGGCACGCGCTGGTCGGCCACGCGATGCCGCACGCCGATCCCGTGCACAAGGTGACGATCATCCCGCGCGGCCGGGCGCTCGGCTACACCAGCGCGCTGCCGACCGAGGACAAATTCCTCGTCACCCGGGCCGAGATGCTCGACCAGCTCGCGATGCTCCTGGGCGGCCGCACGGCCGAGGAACTCATCTTCCACGAGCCGACGACGGGCGCCGCGAACGACATCGAGAAGGCGACCCAGATCGCGCGCGGCATGATCACCGAGTACGGGATGAGCGAGCGCCTCGGCGCGCGCAAGTTCGGCACCGGCGACAGCGAGCCCTTCCTGGGCCGGGAAATGGGGCACGGCCGGGACTACTCGGAGGAGATAGCCTCCTCGATCGACGAGGAGATCCGCCGGCTCATCGAGTCCGCGCACGACGAGGCCTGGGAAGTCCTCGTGGAGTACCGCGACGTGCTCGACGCGCTGGTGATGCGGCTGCTGGACAAGGAGACGGTAGCCAGGACCGAGGTCCTCGAGATCTTCGCGTCGGTCGTGAAGCGGCCGGTCCGCGGCTCCTACACAGGCTACGGCAAGCGCCTGCCCTCGGACCGTCCGCCGGTGCTCTCGCCCAAGGAACTCGCCCTGGCCGCCGCCGATGGCGGCGCCACCGGGTCGGGCCTGGCCCTGCCCGCCAACGGCCAGGCGCTCGGCTTCGACCCGAGGGGGACGGGATCGCCAGCCGGCAACGGCGACGAGCCGGGCTTCCGCGGGCCCAGCGACAACGGATGACGGAGGGCGCCGAGCTAGCTGGCGCTAGCCGCGAGTTCGACCTGCCGCGCATCGAGCGTGCGGTGCGGGAGATCCTGATCGCGCTGGGCGAGGACCCGGACCGGGACGGCCTGCGCGACACGCCCGCCCGGGTGGCGCGCGCGTACGCGGAGCAGTTCGCCGGCCTGCAGCAGCGCCCGGAGGACGTGCTCACCACGGTCTTCGACGCCAGCCACGACGAGATGGTCATTGTCCGCGACATCGAGGTGTACGGCACCTGCGAGCATCACCTGGTCCCGTTCATCGGCGTCGCGCACATCGGCTACATCCCGAACCTCAAGGGCCAGATCACCGGGCTTTCGAAGCTGGCCAGGCTGGTGGACGTCTACGCCAGGCGCCCGCAGGTGCAAGAACGGATGACGTGCCAGATCGCGGACGCGCTGATGGATACCCTGGAGCCGCGCGGCGTGGTCGTGGTCATCGAGGCCGAGCACCTGTGCATGACCATGCGCGGGGTGCGCAAGCCCGGAGCCAGGACCGTCACGTCGGCGGTCCGCGGCGCGTTCAGGGACACCGTGACCCGCGCGGAGGCCATGAGCCTGATCTACGGCCACCACTGAACTGAAACGCCGGCTTCGGCGTCCTAGTAAGTGGGCCGCACCCCCCAGTGCTTCCCCCGGCCCCCCTGGCTCATCCCCCGGAGGGCGGGGGCGATCTTTATACCGAACGGCGGTGGCGAACCGCTCGTGAGCGAACTCTGTCCCCGGCGGACGGAGGAGTTGCCTAGGGTTGGGAGCTATCGTGAAACAGGATGCGAGGCGGCGCGATGACCACGCTGACGCACCGTGATCAGGGGCCTGATAAGAGAGCTGCCGAGATGAGCGACAGCGAAGAAGCTGGACACGCAAACGGTGCGGGCCTGCCCGCGGACAAGCGCGGCGCTGCGCGAGTCACCGCCGAACCCGGGGATTCCGCCGACCGCAAGCGTTACCAGGCCTGGGTCCCCGGCAGCGCGGCGCTGCTCACCACGCTGCTTGGGTTGTCGGACATCCTGGCCATCTTCAAGCCTGACCTGGTGCACAAGCTGCACAAGATCGATTACCTCGTGCCGGGGACGCTGACGACCGTCACCCGGAGCGCCGACGTCATCATCGGGCTGATGCTCCTGATGCTGGCCCACGGCCTGCGCCGCAGGAAGCGGCGGGCCTTCCAGGCGGTGGCCGGCCTGCTCGCCTTTGACATCGGCATCCACTTCTTCCCCGCCCAGCGGATACCGACCGCGATCGCCGCGATGGTGCTGCTGATCGCGCTGATCTACTTCCGCCGCGAGTTCTACGCCGAGGGAGACCCACGCACCAGGTGGCGGGCGGTGTGGGTGTTCGCGGCCCTGCTCGTGGCCGACGTCATCATCGGGCTGACCTACATGATCCTGGCCCGGGGGCTCGTGGCCAATTACTCGCTGGGTGAGCGCGTGCAGGAGCTCGTGTACGGCCTGGTCGGCGTGTCCGGCCCGGTTCAGTGGGTGCCGGAGGCGCGGGGCGACCTGTTCGCGCTCCTGTCCAGCGCGCTGGGTGTCTTCACCCTCGTCGTCACCGTGTACCTGTTCCTGCGCCCGGCGGAGCCGAGGGCCAGGCTCGGCGGTGCGGACGCGGCGAGGGTCAGGGACCTGCTCGCCAAGTATGGCGACCGTGACTCGCTCGGGTACTTCGCGCTGCGCGACGACAAGAGCGTGATCTGGTCGCCGACCGGCAAGGCGTGCATCTGCTACCGCGTCGTGTCCGGGGTCATGCTGGCCAGCGGTGACCCGATCGGCGACCCCGAGGCGTGGCCCGGGGCCATCAGCCCCTTCCTCGACGAGGCGGCCCGGCACGCCTGGGCGCCGGCCGTGATGGGATGCAGCGAGCTCGGCGCGGAGATCTGGTGCCGCGAGGGGAGCCTGACCGCGCTCGAACTCGGCGATGAGGCGATCGTGAACGCGGCCGATTTCAGCCTGAACGGCCGGCCCATGCGGAACGTCAGGCAGATGGTGAACCGGGTGGCCAAGAACGGCTACGAGGCCGAGGTCCGCCGGGTGCGGGATATCCCGGGCAAGGAACTCGACGCCATCGTCAGGGCCGCCGACTCCTGGCGCGGCAGCCACACCGAACGCGGTTTCTCGATGGCCCTCGGGCGGATCGGCGCACCCGGTGACGAGAACTGCGTGCTCGCCACCGCCAAGGAAAACGGGGTGATCCGGGCGGTCCTGCAACTGGTCCCGTGGGGTGCCGACGGCCTGTCACTCGACCTCATGCGGCGGGATAAGGCCGCCC
This sequence comes from uncultured Actinomycetes bacterium, assembly GCA_963789225.1. GTDB lineage: Bacteria > Actinomycetota > Actinomycetes > Streptosporangiales > Streptosporangiaceae > Palsa-504. The sequence goes on along the minus strand of CAWBKD010000020.1, from coordinate 99,155 downwards.
AGCCGGGCCTGAACGATTTCCTCATCGTGGAGACCATCAAGGCCGCTTCCGGCCTCGGCGTCAAGCGCATCTCGCTGAACTTCGCCGTGTTCAGGGCTGCCCTCGAGCGGGGCGAGCGGATCGGGGCCGGTCCGGTGCTGCGCGCCTGGCGGGCCCTGCTGATCTTCATGTCCAGGTGGTTCCAGATCGAGTCCCTGTACAAGTTCAACGCCAAGTTCAGCCCCGTCTGGCAGCCGCGGTTCTTCGTGTTCCCGCATACCAAGGACGCGCCGAGGATCGCGCTGGCGGCGCTGGAAGCCGAGGCGTTCCTGGTCTGGCCGCGCCTTGAGCTGCGCAGGATCGCCCGCAAGCTCGGCCTGACCAGGGTCCGCCGGCCAGTGCCCAGGGGGGATATGGAGGGGCGGGCAGCCCTCCCATGATCGGGGGGGTCCCGGGGGGCCAGGGGGGCCTGGGGGGACGGGCAGTCCCCCCAGGATCGGGGAGGTCCCGGGGGGTCGCGCCCCCGGGGCTAGCACTGGCGGACCGATGCCTGGTCATGGGCGTCGTCAACGTGACGCCCGATTCGTTCTCCGACGGGGGCCAGTGGTTCGGCGCGGACGCGGCGATCGCGCATGGCCTGGAACTGGTCGCGCAGGGCGCGGACATCGTGGACGTGGGCGGTGAATCCACCAGGCCCGGCGCCCAGCGGATCTCTCAGGAGGAAGAACTCCGGCGCGTCGGGCCGGTCGTGACCGAGCTCGTCAGGGCCGGAGTGCCGGTCTCGATCGACACGATGCGCGCCGAGGTGGCCGAGTTCGCGCTGGCCGCCGGGGTCCGGCTGGTCAACGACGTCAGCGGCGGCCTGGCGGACCCGCGGATGCCCGCCCTGGTTGCGGCGGCCGCGGCCTCCTACGTCGTCATGCACTGGCGCGGGCACAGCCATGACATGTACTCACGGGCGGTGTACGACGACGTGGTGCGTGAGGTCCGCGCTGAGCTCACCCAGCGGGTGGAGACGGCCGTGGCCGCCGGGCTCGACCCGGGGCGCATCGTGGTCGACCCGGGCCTGGGGTTCGGGAAGCGTCCGGAGCACAACTGGCCGCTACTGGCCAGCCTGCCGACCATAGGCGTGCTCGCCGGCCACACGTTCCCGGTGCTAGTCGGGGCTTCGCGGAAGGGATTCATCGGCACCCTGCTGGCGGACCAGGACGGCACGCCGAGGTCCCTCACCGACCGCGACGGAGCCACCGTCGCGACCACGGCGCTGGCGGCGGCGGCCGGTGCCTGGTGCGTGCGGGTCCACCAGGTCCCCGCGAACGCCGACGCCGTCCGGGTGGCGGCCGCGTGGTGCGGTGCCGCCGCGCCCGCGGTCGCTGGCCGGCCGTGAGCGAGCGGCGGCGCGCGGTCCTCGCCGTCGGCAGCAACCTGGGCGACAGACTGGGTACCCTTCAGGCATGCGTCACTGCGATCGGAAGGCTCCCGGACACTGACGTGCTGGCCATCTCGCCCGTTTACGAGACCGACCCGGTCGGCGGCCCCGCCCAGCCGGATTACCTGAACGCGGTGCTCGTCGTGGAGACCGGCCTGCGGCCCGGGGAACTGCTCGACGCCGCCCACCTGATCGAGGCGGACTTCGGCCGGGTCAGGGCCGAGCGGTTCGGCCCGCGCACGCTCGACATCGACATCATCAGCTACGACGCCGAGGTCAGCGACGACCCGGTGCTCACCCTGCCGCACCCCCGCGCGCACGAGCGCGCGTTCGTGCTCGCGCCGTGGCACGACATCGACGCGCAGGCCGAGCTACCCGGGCGAGGACCGGTGAGCGATCTGCTGGCCAGCCTGGAGACAAGCGGCGTCAGGCGCGTGCCAGGCGCCGCGCTGCGGGTCCAGGCGCCATGAGGCCGACCCGCACCTCCACGCTGGTGATCGTCACCGTCGTCTGCGCGGCGGTGTCCTGGCTCCTGCTCAAGTCGGTCTACGAGCGCCTTCCGCTGCTGCCGTGGACCGGCGTGCCCGCGCTGCTCGTGGCCGCGCTCGCCGAGGCCTGGACCGGCCGTGACCTGCAGAACCGGATCGCCGGCCGGCGCGGCCTGAAGCCGGCGGCGCCGCTGTTCGTATCCCGGATGGTGGCATTGGCCAAGGCCAGTTCGCTGGCCGGGGCGGTGATCGCCGGGCTGGCCCTGGGGTTCATCATCTATCTGAGCGGCTCGCTGAACGACACGGTGCCGCGCCAAGATGTGGTCACCGCGGCCGTGACGTTCGCCGCCGCGGTCGTGCTCGCCTGCGCCGCGCTATACCTCGAGTACTGCTGCCGCGTCCCCAACGCCCCGGACCGCGACCAGAGCGACGAACGAGCGCGGCAGGCCTGAGCCCCGAGGGCCCTATGCTGGTCCTGCCACACCGTCCGGTACCTGCGAGGACTGGAACGAGATGAAGCCTGAGGTAAACACGCACCCGGCCCGGCTCGCCGTCGGCGTCATCGGCGCGGGACGGGCAGGCACCGCGCTCGGCGCGGCGCTGGCTCGCGCCGGTCACCCGGTGGTCGCCGCGTCCGCGGTGTCCGACGCCTCCGTCGACCGGGCCCGTACCGTCTTCCCCAACGCGGTCATTACCGAGCCCAGCCAGGTGCTGCGCCGCGCCGACCTGGTCCTGCTTACCGTGCCGGACGACGTGCTGCCCGGCCTGGTGGCCGGGCTCGCCGCGACCGAAGCGCCGGTAGCGGGACGCCTGCTCGCGCACGCGAGCGGCCGCCATGGCCTGGCCGTGCTCGAGCCCGCCGCCCGCCGCGGCGGGCTGCCGCTGGCCCTGCATCCGGTCATGACCTTCACCGGGAGGAGCGACGACGTGGACCGGCTGAGCGGAACGTGCTTCGGGGTCACCGCTCCCGAGGTGCTCCGCCCTGCTGCCGAGGCGCTGGTGATCGAGATGGGCGGCGAGCCCGTCTTCATCTCCGAGGAGCACAGGGACCTGTACCACGCGGCGCTCGCGGGCGCGGCCAACCACCTGGTCACGCTCGTGGCTCAGGCTGCGGACCTGCTCAGAGCCGCCGGGGTCACAGACCCTGCGCGCCTGCTCGGGCCGCTGCTTGCCGCGTCCCTCGACAACGCGCTGCTCCTGGGCGACGCCGGCCTGACCGGTCCGGTCGCCCGCGGTGACGCGGAAACCGTGGCCGCGCACGTGGCCGCCCTCAGTGCCACCGCGTCGGCCTCGCCCCCCGCGGTCGCCGCGTACATCGCCATGGCCAGGCTGACCGCCGACCGCGCGCTCGCCACCGGGATGCTCAAGCCGGCCGACGCGGAGCGCCTGCTCGACGTGCTCGGCGGCCGCCCGTGAGCCAGCCGGCCGTGCTGCGGCCCGTCCTGGCCAGGACCCGGGCCGAGCTACGGGACGTCCGGGCCGATCTCGCCGCCCCGGTCGTCCTGGTGCCCACCATGGGCGCCCTGCACGCCGGCCATCGCGCCCTGCTGCGCGCGGCGCGCGCGGCGGCTGGCCCCGGGGGGAGCGTGATCGTGTCGATCTTCGTCAACCCGCTCCAGTTCCGGCCCGGGGAAGATCTTGATCGCTACCCGCGGGCCCTGGACGATGACCTGACCATGTGCGCCGACGAGGGGGTATCCGCGGCCTTCGCCCCCGGCACCGCCGAGATGTATCCCGGCGGGCAGCCGGAGGTGAGGGTCGACCCCGGCCCGATGGGCCTCCTCTTCGAGGGCCAGTTCCGGCCGGGCTTCTTCGGCGGCGTGCTGACCGTAGTGCTGAAGCTGTTCCATCTCACGCGCCCGGACGTCGCGGCGTTCGGGGAAAAAGACGCGCAGCAACTCGCCCTCGTCCGCCGCCTGGTCAGCGACACCAACCTGGACGTCGTGATCGAGTCGGTCCCGACCGTGCGCGACGCCGACGGCCTGGCCACCTCGAGCCGGAACAGGTACCTGTCCGCGGCCGAACGCGCGGTCGCGCTCACCTTGCCGCGTGCGCTGCACGCGGGGAAGGCCCGGGCCGCTGGCGGCGCCCAGGCCGTGCTGGCGACCGCACAGCAGATCCTGCTCGGCGAGCCCGCGCTGGCCGTCGACTACGTCGCGGTGGTCGACCCGCACACCTTCACGCAGGCCCGCCCCGGCCAGGCCGGACCCGCGCTTATCGTAGCGGCCGTCACCGCGGGCACCACGCGGCTGATCGATAACGTGCCCGTGCTGCTGGCCGCCGGCCCGCAGGCGAAGGGGGAGACGCGCGATGCTCCTGACCGTTGACGTCGGTAACACGAATACCGTGCTCGGGATATTCGATGAGGACCGGGTGGTGGAGCACTGGCGGATCGCGACGGTCCCGGACCGGACCGCCGATGAGCTCGCCGTCGTGCTGCACGGCCTGCTGGCGGGCAGCACCGCCTTTACAGAAAGGGACATCCACGGTATATCGCTGTGCTCGACCGTGCCCTCGGTGCTGCATGAGATGAGGGAAATGTGCGAGCGCTATTACGGTGACCTGGTTACCGTCATCGTCGAGCCCGGGGTCAAGACCGGCGTTCCCGTGCGGACCGATAATCCCAAGGAAGTGGGCAGCGACCGCATCATGAACTCACTCGCCGCGGTCCACCTGTACGGCGGCCCGGCGATCGTGGTCGACTTCGGGACTTCGACGAACTTCGACGCGGTCAGCGCGCGCGGCGAATTCGTCGGGGGTGCGCTCGCGCCGGGGATCGAGATATCCGTGGATGCCCTATCGCGGCGCGCCGCGCAGCTGCTTAAGGTCGAGCTGACCAGGCCACCCCGGGTTATCGGCAAGAACACGGTGGAAGCGCTCCAATCCGGCATCATCTACGGGTTCGCCGCTCAGGTCGAGGGGATAGCAAAACGGATGGCGCGTGAGCTGTCCCCGCAGGATCCGGACGCGGTGACCATCATCGCCACGGGCGGCCTGGCCCCGCTGGTCATGGATGAGGTCAGCGTCATCGACGCCTACGAACCGTGGCTCACGCTCATCGGCCTGCGGCTCGTATACGACAGGAACGTGGGCCGCGCGGAATCCCTGGCCGACGCCGAGTAAGGCGTCCGCTCACTCGATCCGCACGGCACCCACGAAATAGGCCCAGAGCACCGGTTCAACGCGCACCGTCAGGCCGAAGTCAGGCGCATCGACCATCAGCCCGTCACCGATATAAATCCCTACGTGACTGATGTCGGGATAGAAGAAGACGAGATCACCAGGCTCCAGGTCGCTGCGCGGCACGTGCACGCCCGAATTCCACAAGTCCCCCGTGTAGTGCGGGAGCATAATGCCCACCTGGGCGAACGCCCAGACGACCAGGCCGGAGCAATCAAACGCGCCCGGTCCGGCCGCGCCCCAGACGTAAGGATCACCGCGCTTGCTCAGCGCCGCCTGCAGGGCCTGTGCGCCCACGGTATTAGCGGTCGGAATGGGGATGTTCGGGTACTGCCCGGTCTGCTCGAAGGTCGCCATGGCCTGTTTGAACGCCGCGCTGTTGACCACGTCAATCTTGGCCTGGATGGCGTCCTTCCTGGCGTTCACCTGGGCTTGCAGCGCATTCACCGCGGCGAGTTGCTGATCGGCGACCTGCTTGTCGCGCTGGGCCTGGTCTGCCTCCACGCTCAGCGCGCTGACCTTGTCGCTGCTTGACTGGTCAACCTCGGTGATCATGGACGCCTGGCTGAGGAATTGCTCCGGGTTTCCTGCGGTGAGCGCCTGCAGGGTCGGGTCGAGCCCGGCGTTCATGTAGTTCTCCGCGGCCAGCTGGGCCACGGCTTGCTGCCCGGCCGCGAGCGCGGCCCCGTCCCGGGCGGTGGCCGCCTCGGCGAACTGCTCGTCCGCCTGAGCCCGGCTCAGCTGGATGCGCAGGCCGTCGTATTGCTCGCTCAGCGCGTTGATCTGGAACTCGAGCTGCTTCGCCTGGGCGATCAGGGCGGCCATCGTGGGCGTGGAGCCAGTTCGCCCGGTTCGCCCGGTCGGCTGCGCCAGGCTGCTTTGCCCCGGCACCAGCAGCGCAAGCGCCACGGCTGCCGCGGCTAGCCCCGCAGCGCCGCTAAGTTTGCGCACAGCGATGCACAATATTGGAACCGCGGGCCGTTGGTGACCAACTCCGGGGAAGTTTCTGCGATTGGTCACGGGTCAGTCCGCAGGCTTAGTCGGGCAGCGGCTATCGTGGACGGCGCCATGGCATACACGATCAGGTCCGCGCGTACCCGTGACGTGCCTGTGATCAGGAAGTTGATCGACTCGAATGTCGAGTCTGGACGTTTGTTGAGTAAGGCCACCGTCACTCTCTATGAGGACATCCAGGAGTTCTGCGTGGCTGAACTCCGTGATGACGCTGCGCTGGCAGGCTGTGGCGCATTGCATGTGATGTGGGAGGACCTCGCCGAGATCAGGACGGTAGCGGTCCGTGAGGACTGCCAACGACTCGGTATCGGTCACGGCATCGTGGATACGATGCTGGAGCGAGCCCGCGTGCTCGGCGTTGACCGTGTGTTCGTGTTGACTTTCGCGGTCGACTTCTTCGCCAGCCACGGATTCCAGCCGATCAGCGGCACACCGGTGGCCGCCGAGGTGTACTCCGAGCTTTTGCGTTCCTATGACGAGGGCGTGGCCGAGTTTCTCGACCTGGAGCGCGTAAAGCCCAACACCCTCGGCAACACTCGCATGCTGTTGCGTCTCTTAGCGGATCGGGGAAAATGAGCATGAGCGTTGCCCACGAGACGATACGAGCCAAGCGGGAGTACCGTTCGTGTCGGGCAGCGGGAGAGGACCGGCCATGTGGCAAGACCTCGCGGCGCTGACTCCGCCGCTGGTAGTTTGCGCGGCCTTCCTTATCGGCCTGGCGCTGCTGCTGCGCAGCCAGCTGGCTCCGAAGCGCCGCGCGGCCAGGAACGCGAGGCGCCGATCGCGCGATCAGCGATCTTGATATTTCAGGTTACGGCGGGTTTATCCGAACTGCGAGAACTCACCGAACGGAGATGCGCGGTTCTGTCTTGCGATCCAGTATCGGCGTGATCCGGATCTTCTGCACGCGATGCTGACGATGCAACGAATGCCTGATTACGGAGAGTTGCGACCCTGGGGATCGCCCCTCGTATGGGCTTCGCGTGGGACGAAATCGTTAAGGTTCCAACTAAGGAATTGTCAACCGCAACAGATTGGGTATATCTTTAACATCCGAAATAGTTTGCTCCGTCAGAAGGGCTGAATCCATGGCACAGAAGGTACAAGTGCTTCTCGTCGACGATCTCGATGGGAGCGAGGCGACAGAGACCGTGACGTTTGGACTCGACGGATCCTCGTATGAGATCGATCTGAGTTCCGGCAACGCGGGCAAGCTCCGTAAAGAACTCGCCCACTATGTGGAGCACGCCCGCAAAGCAAGCACGCCGGCCAGGCGCCGCAGGGCGCGAACTGGCCCCGGCCGTGAGCGCAGCGCTCAAATCAGGCAGTGGGCGAAGCAGCGCGGATACAAGGTCAATGAGCGCGGGCGTATTCCCGCGAACATCGTCGCGGAGTACGAAGCCGCGCACTAGTGCACACGCAATCGGAGTTCGCGAGTTCGCTGGCCTTCTCCGGTTCCGCCCTGTGGGGAGCGACGACCTAGCAGCGGTGCGGCAAGCACTCCGGCCCCGGCGCCCCCGGGCCGGGCCGATCGCACTGCTGGCCCTCCGTAAGCCATGAGGCCCGGAGAGCCAGCAGTGCGTTTGCGTCTGTGCGGCTGTGTCTTCGGGCTGGGCGTTCGCTTGCGGCGTACCCGTTCGCTTGCGGCGTACCTCGGCCGTGTCCAGGAACATTGCCCTGATCGGGGTAGTTGGATGAGGGTGAACGACCCGTGTCCAGGGAACGTCTCGTAGTGCGTGGCGCATACTCGCATTAAGAGTGCGACCGTGGGCACACGGCTACTATGCGGAGTAGGCAAGGTAGGGCTTGGCCTTGGCCCCCGTGCTGTGAGGAGAGCGACGAGATGTTCGAGAGGTTTACCGACCGGGCGCGGCGGGTCGTGGTCCTGGCGCAAGAAGAAGCCAGGATGCTGAACCACAACTACATCGGCACCGAGCACATCCTGCTCGGCCTCATCCACGAGGGTGAGGGTGTCGCGGCCAAGGCGCTGGAGTCCCTGGGCATCAGCCTCGACGCGGTCCGGCAGCAGGTCGAGGAGATCATCGGCCAGGGCCAGCAGGCTCCGTCCGGGCACATCCCGTTCACGCCGCGGGCCAAGAAGGTTCTTGAGCTGTCGCTGCGCGAGGCGCTGCAGCTCGGGCACAACTACATCGGGACCGAGCACATCCTGCTCGGCCTGATCCGCGAGGGCGACGGCGTCGCCGCTCAGGTGCTGGTCAAGCTCGGCGCCGACCTGAACCGGGTGCGTCAGCAGGTCATCCAGTTGCTGCACGGGTACCAGGGCAAGGAGCCCTCGCCGACCGGTACGACCGCGGAATCCGCGCCTTCGACCTCACTGGTGCTCGACCAGTTCGGCCGTAACCTGACCCAGGGCGCGCGGGAGGGCAAGCTCGACCCCGTGATCGGCCGGGAGAAGGAAATCGAGCGCGTCATGCAGGTGCTCTCCCGCCGGACGAAGAACAACCCGGTCCTGGTCGGGGCGCCCGGCGTGGGCAAGACCGCGGTCGTGGAGGGCCTGGCCCAGAAGATCGTCAAGGGCGAGGTGCCCGAGACCATCAAGGACAAGCAGCTTTACACGCTGGACCTCGGCGCCCTGGTGGCCGGCTCGCGGTACCGCGGTGACTTCGAAGAGCGGCTCAAGAAGGTGCTCAAGGAAATCCGCACGCGCGGCGACATCATCCTGTTCATCGACGAGATCCACACCCTCGTCGGTGCGGGCGCGGCCGAGGGTGCCATCGACGCCGCCTCGATCCTCAAGCCGATGCTCGCCCGCGGCGAGCTGCAGACGATCGGCGCCACCACCCTGGACGAGTACCGCAAGTACCTGGAAAAGGACGCGGCGCTCGAGCGCAGGTTCCAGCCCATCCAGGTGGCGGAGCCCACCATCTCGCACACGATCGAGATCCTCAAGGGCCTGCGGGACCGGTACGAGGCTCATCACCGCGTGTCCATCACGGACGGCGCGCTGGTCGCCGCCGCGCAACTCGCGGACAGGTACATCAGCGACAGGTTCCTGCCGGACAAGGCCATCGACCTGATCGACGAGGCCGGCTCGCGGATGCGGATCCGCCGCATGACCGCCCCGCCCGACCTGCGCGAGTACGACGAGAAGATCGCCCAGGTGCGCCGCGAGAAGGAATCGGCCATCGACTCCCAGGACTTCGAGAAGGCAGCCGCGCTCCGGGACACCGAGAAGCAGCTGCTGGCCAAGAAGGCGTCCAGGGAGAAGGAGTGGAAGGCCGGCGACATGGATGTCGTCGCCGAGGTGAACGAGGAACTCATCGCCGAGGTGCTCGCCACCGCCACCGGCATCCCGGTGTTCAAGCTCACCGAGGAGGAGTCGCAGCGCCTGCTGCGCATGGAGGATGAGCTGCACAGGCGGGTCATCGGGCAGAACGACGCGCTCAGGGCGCTGTCCCAGGCGATCAGGCGCACCCGCGCGGGCCTGAAGGACCCCAAGCGGCCCGGCGGGTCGTTCATCTTCGCGGGGCCGTCCGGCGTGGGCAAGACCGAACTGTCCAAGACGCTGGCCGAGTTCCTGTTCGGCGATGAGGATTCGCTCATCCAGCTCGACATGAGCGAGTACATGGAGAAGCACACCGTCTCGCGGCTGTTCGGTTCCCCGCCCGGGTACGTCGGCTACGAGGAAGGCGGCCAGCTCACCGAGAAGGTCCGCAGGCGGCCGTTCTCCGTCGTCCTGTTCGACGAGATCGAGAAGGCGCACCCGGACATCTTCAACTCGCTGCTGCAGATCCTGGAAGACGGGCGCCTGACCGACGCGCAGGGCCGGATGGTTGACTTCAAGAACACGGTCATCATCATGACCACGAACCTGGGCACCCGGGACATCTCGAAGGGCCTGCGGATGGGCTTCACCCGGGAGGGTGACGCCGCCGGCACCTACGACCGGATGAAGGCCAAGGTCCAGGAGGAGCTGAAGCAGCACTTCAAGCCGGAGTTCCTGAACCGCGTGGACGACATCATCGTGTTCCACCAGCTCGACCGGGATGAGATCTTCCGCATCGTCGATCTGATGATCGCCAAGCTGGACGACCGGCTCAAGGACCGGGACATGGCCATCGAGCTGCGGCCGGCGGCCAAGGACCTGCTGTCGCAGCGCGGCTACGATCCGGTCCTCGGCGCCAGGCCGCTCCGCCGGACCATCCAGCGGGAGATCGAAGACAGCCTGTCGGAGAAGATCCTGTTCGGCGAGCTCAGGCCCGGGCAGATCGTCATCGTGGACGCCGATGGCACCGGGGAGACCGCCAAGTTCACCTTCACCGGCGTCCCGAAGCCGGAGGTGGTGGTGCCGGAGGTCCCGGCGCCCGAGATGGCGAGCGAGCCGGTGGCCGCCAAGGGCGGCACGGTCACCAGTTCGACCAGCGGCTCAGGCAGCCAGGACGGCGGGACGGCCTCGGCGCTTGGCTAGCACGGCGCTGGGCTAGCGCAGCGCTCGGCTAGCACTGCGCTCGGCTAGCGGAGTTCTGGGTTAGCGCAGCTCGGCTAGCGCGAACCCGGCAGTGCGTACCGGCCGTCCGGCAGCGGATCGACCAGGCCGTCGGAGACCAGCCCGTCCAGGGCCCGGTCCAGTTGCGCCTGGTCGCTCCAGACCGCGTCGAAATCGGCGTGGAGCGCGGGGGAGCCTGACTCGCGCAGCACGGCGAGCAGGCGCCCGCGGCACTGCCGGTCCGTGCCGTCGTACCGCTGGCCCGGGCGCTTTACCCCAGTGTCGGCGGGCTGCCCGGCGGCCAGCCAGGCGCAGCCCCGGGCCACCGGGCAGGCCGCACAGCGCGGGCTGGCGGCCGTGCAGACGAGCGCGCCCAATTCCATCACCGCGACGGACCAGCGCGCGGCCACGGCGGGCTCGGGCGGTAGCAGCGATTCGGCTAGCCGCCGCTCGGCCACCGAGGGTGTGCTGGCCGGGCGCGCCCGGCCAGCGACGAGCCGGGCCAGCACGCGGCGGACGTTGGTATCGAGCACCGCGTGCCGCTGGCCGAACGCGAAGCTGGCCACGGCCGCCGCGGTGTAGCTCCCGATGCCAGGCAGCGCGAGGAGCGCGTCGAGGTCCGGCGGCACGACCCCGCCGTACCGCGCGGTCAGGATCGTGGCCGTCTCGTGCAACCAGAGCGCGCGCCGCGGATAGCCCAGCCGGCCCCACTGCCTGATCGCCTCACCGGGCGGGTCGGCCGCGAGCGCGGCCGGCGTGGGCCACCGCGCGAGCCAGTCGCGATGCGCCGGCAGCACCCGCGCGACCGGCGTCTGCTGCAGCATGATCTCGCTGACGAGCACGGACCACGGCGTCGCGCCCGGAGCGCGCCAGGGCAGGTCGCGCGCGTGGCGCCGGTACCAGTCGAGCACCGGTTCGGTTTGACTTCCGCTTCGCCCTGAAGAAGGGTGGAGCTTCCCGTCTGTCACGCGGCGTTCCGGCGTGACTTCGGATGGGTTCCTGCTTCACTGCACTGCGCCAGGGCGAGCCCTGGTCTTACCTGCGCTCCACAGGCTGTCACCGCCAGCCCGGCGGCCTTGGCGACGTTGACCGCCGCGTTGATGTCCCGGTCCAGCCACGCCCCGCATGCCGGGCACTGCCAGGCGCGGACGTGCAGCGGCTTCGGGCCGTCCTTCACTCCGCAGGCCGAGCACGTCTGTGAGGTGGGCTCGAACCGGCCGATCCGGTGGAACTCCCGGCCGTACAGCCGGGCCTTGTACTCCAGCATGCCCACGAAGGCGGACCAGCCGGCGTCGTAGACGGACTTGGCCAGTCTGGTCCGGGCCAGCCCCCGCACCGCCAAGTCCTCGACGGCGACCGCTTGGCTTCCGCGGATCAGCGCCGTGGACAGCTGGTGGTGAAAGTCCCGCCTGGCGTCGGCCACCCGGGCATGCGCGCGGGCGACCGTGACCCTGGCCTTGTCCCTGTTCCTGCTTCCCTTCTGTTTGCGGGACAGCGACCGCTGTGCCCGCCTGAGTTTCTGCTCCGCGCGGCGCAGGAACCGCGGGGAGGTGATCTTGCGGCCGTCTGACAGCACGGCGAAATGATTCAGCCCGAGGTCGATGCCGATCACGGGTTCGGTTTCGGGCAGCGCGCGCGGCCCGGTCTCGATGACGAAGGAGGCGAAGTACCGGCCTGCTGAGTCCCTGATCACGGTGACGCTGGACGGCTCGGACGGCAGCGGCCGGGACCACCGCACGGGAACGTCTCCGATCTTCGGCAGGCGCAGCTTCCCGCCCGGTGTGACGGCGAACCGGGCGTTGCGGGTGAACCGGATGGCCTGCCGGCTGTCCTTGCGGGACCGGAACCGGGGCAGCCCGGTCCCGCGGCCCTTCCGCTCGCCTGTGATTGAGGCGAAGAAGTTCCGGTACGCGGCGTTCAGGTCCGCGAGGGCCTGCTGGAGGACCACGGCCGAGACTTCCCCCAGCCACGCCCGCTGCGGGGTGGCCTTGGCCGCGGTCAGCCGGGCCGACAGGTCCCCGTCGGAAAGGTACGGCAGCCCGGCCTGGTGCGCATCCTGCCGGGCCGCCAGCCCGTCGTTGAACACCACCCGCGCGCACCCGAATGCCCGCGCCAGCGCTATGCGCTGGCCAGGGCTGGGGTAAAGGCGGTAGTTGTACCGGAGTTGCACGGATACAGCGTACTTGGCCTTCCGGTTAACATCCGGGAATGACACGCAGGCAGAGTTAACATTTTCGAACGTCTCACCGACAGTAGAAACCCCCATCTCCGTCCGGTGCCAGTACATCGAGCAGGACCGTTTCCGCCTGAATGGGGCTGAGGCCCGGCCGCCTTCACCACCGGCCTGAAGGCCGGCGCACTGGCGGCCACACTGGTAACGCGTCGTCATATGGTGCCAATGGTGACACGGGCGTTCGCCGGCAGGCGGGTCGGCGCGGATACGCAACGGGCAACTTGCATACTCTCCGTATGGAGCCCGATACTTACCGTCGACGCAGGGTGATGACCCTGATCGCGGGGCTCGGCTTGATCTGCCTGCTCGCCTGGGCCTTCGCCGGAGGCGGCGGGAAGCCCGCCACCCCTACGGCGGGAAGCTCCCGGACCCCTCACCTGGCGCCCGCCGCGGCCGCCTCTCGCAGCGCTGCCGCCTCGCGCGGCTCTGCCACCTTCCGCCGCGCGGCGGCCTCGTCGGCCTCGTCGGCCTCGGCCCGACCGCAGGCCTCCGGCCTGCCCTCGCCGTCGGCTAACCCGGCCGCCAGTCCCGGCGGATCCGCCCCGGCCGACCAGGCGGCCGGCCAGCTGACCCCGGCCGGGCTCTGCGCCCCGGGCACGGTGGTCCTCAGCGTGTTCACCGCTAGGCCCAGCTATTCCGGCGGGCAGGATCCGAAGTTCGCCGTGTACGCCGTGTCCACCGCCGCCGGCGTCTGCACCTTCGACCTCGGCCCCGGAAAACTTCACCTGGAGGTGATGTCCTCGGGCCGGGTCATCTGGGACTCCGGCGACTGCGCCCGTTCGGATAGCACCTGGGTCGCGCGGCTCAGCCGCGGCGTCCCCGTGCTCGAGTCGATCACGTGGAACCGCACGATCACCCTGCCCGGCTGCGTCACGCTGGCCTCCTCGGCCCGCGCGGGCGCCTACCAGGCGCAGGCCTGGACGGCCTCCGTGTCCAGCACCGTGCTCCGCTTCAGGCTCGTGCAGTAGCTCACTGCTCGGCTCCGAGCACCCCGGTCAGCGCCTGGCGGACGTCTTCGACCTGGACCACCTGGATCTGCTGAGCGGGGTCACCCGGACTGGCCGGGCCGTCGAGCCCGGCCGAGCCCGCGGGGACGATCGCCCGGCGGAAACCCATCCGCTCGGCCTCGGCCAGCCGGCGCGCCAGGCCGCTGACGCGGCGGACCTCACCGGCCAGGCCTACTTCACCGATGGCGACCACGCCCCTGGGCACGCTCAGGTTCGCCGCGGAACTAGCCAGCGAGATGGCGACGGCCAGGTCCACCGAGGGCTCGGTCAGGCGCACCCCGCCGACGGTCGCCGCGTACACGTCCTGCTTGCCGAGATTGATCCCGGCCCGGCGCTGCAGGACCGCGAGGACCATGCCGACCCGGGAGGCGTCAAGCCCCGACGTGGCCCGGCGGGGAACGTCGAGCACGGAATGCCCGACCAGGGCCTGCACCTCGGCCGGCAGCGGCCTGCGCCCCTCCAGCGTGACCGTGACGCAGGTGCCGGGGACGGGCTCGCGGTGCTGGGAGAGGAAAAGACCGCTCGGGTCGGGCAGGCCGATGATGCCGTACTCGCCGAGGTCAAAGCAGCCGACCTCGTCCGTGGGCCCGTACCTGTTCTTGACCGCCCGCACCATGCGCAGCTGCGAGTGCCGGTCGCCGTCGAAGTGCAGGACCACGTCGACCAGGTGCTCCAGGGTCCGCGGGCCGGCCACCGAGCCGTCCTTGGTGACGTGCCCGACCAGGATGGTCGCCAGCGATCGCTCCTTCGCCACCGCGGTCAGGGCCGCCGCCACCTCCCGGACCTGGGTCACCCCGCCCGGAGCTCCATCCACGCCGGCGGCCGCGATCGTCTGCACCGAGTCGATGATCAGCAGCCGCGGCTGGACCGCCTCGACGTGCGCGAGCACCGCGTCGAGGTCGTTCTCGGCGGCCAGGAACAGCCGGTCGCTGACCGCGCCGATCCGGTCCGCGCGCAGCCGCACCTGCGCGGCGGATTCTTCCCCCGTGACGTAGAGCACCGGCCCGGACTCCGCGACCAGCGCGCCCGTCTCGAGCAAGAGCGTCGACTTGCCTACCCCCGGCTCCCCGGCCAGCAGCAGCACCGCGCCAGGCACCAGCCCGCCGCCGAGGACCCGGTCCAGCTCGTCCAGGCCGGTCGGGCGCGCCCGCGCGTCGGTGGCGTCCACCTGGCCGATGGGCACCGCCGGGGCGCTGACCGGCGCGCCGGACCGGTGCACCGTCGCCCGGGCCAGGCGGGGGATCCCAGCCTGGACCACCGTGCCCCAGGCCTGGCATTCGCCGCACCGCCCGCTCCACTTGGCCGCCTGCCAGCCGCACTCGGTGCACCGGTAGCCTGCCGCCCCCGCCGTTGACTTGGCCATGGCCCGCACCATAACCGTCGCTACCGACATTCTCAGTAAGCTGGAAGAAGGTCGGCGGAGGGAGGCCAGGAGTGAGCGGCACGGCACCGGGTACGCCTGTCGCCCTGTCCACGTCGTCCGTTTACCCCGAACGCACGCCGGACGCCTTCGAGATCGCCGCCCGCCTGGGGTACGACGGCGTCGAGATCATGGTCTACAACGACCCGGTGAGCCAGGACGCGAGCGTGCTGAGCAGCCTCCGCGACTACCACCAGGTCCCCATCCTGGCCGTGCACGCGCCGAGCCTGCTGCTCACCCAGGCCGTGTGGGGCCGCGACCCGTGGGAGAAGCTCCGCCGTTCCAGGGACCTCGCCGAGCGCGTGGGGGCCGGGGTCGTCGTGGTCCATCCGCCGTTCCGCTGGCAGCGGGAATACGCCCGGAGCTTCGAGCAGGGCCTGGCCGAGCTGGCCGATCAGACCGACGTGATCTTCGCGGTGGAGAACATGTACCCGCTCAGGGCCAGCGGCAACGAGGTCATCCCTTATGCCCCGCACTGGGACCCCACGACCCTCGACGTCCCGCACATCACGCTGGACCTGTCCCACACCGCTGCCTCCGGGTCCGACGCCCTGGCCATGGCGGGCGAGCTGATCGTGACCGGCCGGCTGGCGCATGTCCACCTGGCCGACGGGACGGGCACGCCCACCGGGCCGATCCCCGACCAGCATCTCGTGCCGGGGCGCGGCGGGCAGCCCTGCGCCGAACTGCTGAGCCTGCTGACCGCGACCGGGTACCAGGGCGCGGTGGTGGCCGAGATCAAGACCAACCGCGCGCCGACCAAGCAGGACCGCCTGGCGGACCTGGCCGAGTCCCTGGCCTTCGCCCGCAGGCACCTGGCACTGGCGGCGAGCCAGGCGGCCCAGGGATAATCTCCTGCCATGGCAGCGAGCAGCACCCTCATCACTGTGGCCCCCACGGGCGCCGAAGCCGACAAGTCCGCCGTGCCCGCGCTTCCCGTCACCCTGAACGAGCTCGTGATCACGGCCAAGGAGTGCGAGGCGGCCGGGGCGGCGGTCATCCACGTGCACATCAGGGACGATGAGGCGCAGCCCACGCTGGATCCCGCCCGGCTGGCCGACACCGTGGCCGCGCTGCGCGCGGGCACCGACCTGATCGTGCAGCTCTCGACCGGCGGCGCGGTGACCGACGGCTTCGCGGCCCGGCTGGCCGTCCTGGACGCGGCCCCGGACGCCTGCTCGCTGACCTGCGGCACGGTCAATTTCGGCGACGAGGTGTTCCACAACCCCTGGCCGTTCGTCAAGGACCTGTATCAGCTCACCCAGGAGCGCCAGGTGGTGCCCGAGTTCGAGCTGTTCGACCTCGGGCACGTGGCGACGCTGCACAGGCTGCTCGGGGAGTTCGGCGCGCCGGCCGGCGGCCACGTGCACTGCGACCTGGTGATGGGCGTGCCCGGCGGGATGCCGGGGGACGTGGCGACGCTGGCGGCCGCCGTGGCGGCCCTGCCGGCCGGGGCGACCTGGTCGGCCACCGGGATCGGCCGGACCACGCTGCCCGTGATGTTCGGCGCGCTCGGGGCCGGCGGTCACCTGCGGGTCGGCATGGAGGACACGCTGTCGTACGCGCGCGGCCGGGCCGTCGCCCGCAACGCCGAGCTCGTGGAACGGGCCGCGGAGCTGGCCAGGTTCGCGCAGCGGCCGCCGATGCGCCCCGCCGACGCGCGTGCGTTCCTCGGCATCCCATCTGCTAGCTGACCGTTTGCAACTGCAAGCACTGGTATGCCACACTGAGGGCATGGTTAACGTTTCTGTGAACTCGATCGGCGAGTACATCCGCGAGCAGCGCGAGCAGGCCAGGATCTCCATGCGCCAGCTCGCGCAGGCCGCCGGGGTATCCAACCCGTACCTGAGCCAGATCGAGCGCGGGCTCCGCAAGCCGAGCGCGGACATCCTGCAGCAGATCGCCAAGGGCCTGCGGATCTCCGCGGAAGCGCTCTACGTGCAGGCCGGGATCCTGGATGACCGCCTGTCGGACTCCGGAGTCCGCGCCGCCCTGCTGGCCGACTCCGACCTCTCCGAGCGGCAGAAGCAGGTCCTCATGGAGATCTACGAGTCGTTCCGCCGGGAGAACGCCGCGGCCGCTGAGGCCGCCCGGGCCGAGCAGGCCGAGGACGCCGAGCCGGTCGCAGACGCCGAGCCTATTGCGGACGCAGCGCCATTTGCGGACACAGCGCCGGTCGCGGACGCAGCGCCATTTGCGGACGCAGCGCCGGTCGCGGACGCAGCGCCATTTGCGGACGCAGCGCCGGTCGCGGACGCCGAGCCGTGGGCGGCCGCCACAGACGCGGCCTACGCAGAGTCGGCCGATACCGAGTCGGCCAATACAGCGCCGTCCGCCCCGGACGGCGATAGTTCTGGGGTAGCGTGATATCCGTGTTCGGTGCCTATACCCCGCTCAACGACATCTTCCTCGGTCTTGGCCTGGCCGCCTTCATCGTCGAGGCCTTTGCCCTGATCGACGCCATCAGGCGCCCGGCGCAGGCCTTCGTCGCCGTCGGCAAGCAGACCAAGCAGCTGTGGCTCATCATCCTCGGCGTGGCCGCCTTCGTTGGCCTGGGCGGGGCGCTGACCGGCGTGGGACCGACGTCCTTCCTGCCCGTCATCGCGTTCGTCGCGGCCGCCGTGTACCTGGCCGACGTCCGGCCCAAGGTGAAGGACTTCCGCAGCGGCGGCGGGACCAGCTCGGGTCCTTACGGTCCCTGGTAGTGGCGGGCGCTGCTCAGACGATGAGCAGCGCGACCGGCATGGCCACCAGCAAGGCGGCGCCCAGGCAGATCGCCGCGATCGCAGCTGCGGGCAGCGGGCGGACCGGCTGAAGCAGGCGCGCGACCCGCGCGGCCACCTCACCCTCGGCCGCGGCCAGCGCGCCGTTCGGGGTCGCGCACGCCCCGGCCGTACCGAACCTGACCAGCGCGGATGCGAGTTCCCTCGCCGGACGGGCGCGCAGGGCGCGGTCGTCGGCGAGCATCTCGACCAGCAGCGCGACCGCACGGCCGGCTTCCGTGCACGTCTCAGAGCGCGGGAACGCGCGCCGCAGCGCGGTAAACGGGAGCAGCACGAGATCGTGCCGTTCGCGCAGGTGGGCGCGCTCGTGCGCCAGCACCGCCGCCAGCTCGCCGCGGCCGAGCAGTTCGAGGGCGCCCACGCTGACGACGATCTTGGACCGCAGGCCGGGCAGGCAGTACGCCGCCGCGGTGGGGTAGTCGACGACCAGGGCACCGGGGACCTTCGGATCACCGTGGGCCAGCAGGGTGAGCAGGGCCCGCTGCCGGCGCCTGGCCTGCACGGCCGCGACGGACGCGGCCACCAGGACCCAGCACAGCAGGGCGAGCAGCGCCAGTCCCGTGGCCAGGCAGGCCAGCCGGAAGGCCATCAGGACCGCAGGCAGCGCACCGGCCACGCCGACGGGGACCGGAACCCGGAACACGCCGCCGACCTGGAAGGCGGTGGAGAGGTGCAGGACGGAGCGGACCACGCCGGCGCCGCCGCCGGGCAGCCCCAGGCCGACCAGCGCGCCGACGGCCGCGAGCCCGCCGGCCAGGCCGAGGGCTTGCCAAAGCAAGATGGCCGCCGCCGGCGACCGGCGCGGCCAGCTCGCTTGCCGAAGAGCCGAAGCTCCCTGCACGCTCCCGATGGCGACTACGGCGAGAAGCGCCGCGTCAGCCAGTCCCCTCATCGACTCCGCCGTCACCTTCGATCACTTCCAGGGCCTCCCGCAACACGTCGGCCTCCACGCCGGAGACCGACTGCGCGAACCGCGTCAGCGCCGCGGTGCGATCGCCGGTCTGATCCAGCGCCGTCAGCATGAGCTCGGCGACGTAGGTCTCACGGGTTGCGGAAGGACAATAGCGCCAGGCCCGCCCGTCGCGCTGCCTCCTCGCGAAACCCTTCTTGGCGAGCCTGTCGAGCACCGTCATCACGGTGGTGTGAGCTAGATTACGTTCGGTCAGCCTAGCACTGACCTCTCGCACCGTGAGAGGGGTATCGGTCTCCCAGAGCACGTCCATGATGGCGCGTTCAAGTTCACCCAACCGGTTCACGGTCGTCAACATACCCGCATTGCGGGCACTGTAAATAGGTCAGCGCTCCGGGTCGGCAAACCGGGCGAAGGCGCGCAGGTTGGCCAGGGATTCGCCGCGCTTGGCGCGCCAGGCCCATTCCCTGCGGATCGCCGAGGCGAAGCCGAGTTCCAGCGCCCTATCGAAGTTCTCGTCGGCGTAGCTGAGCACGCTGCCGAGTAGCTGATCGAGGTCGGCCACGGTCACCGAGGCCAGCGGCAGCCGCCCGGTGAGGTAGACGTCGCCCACCGGATCCAGGCTGAAGTGGACGCCGTACATGCGCCCGTTGCGCTCGAGCAGGAACCGGTAGAAGGCCTCATGGTTCTCGTCGGGCTTACGGCAGAAGAACGCCTCGACACCGAGGCTGTGCGCGCCCACGACCAGCCAGGTCATCGTGGCCAGCTTGTGCTGGCCCTCAAGTTTGACCAGGTAGGCACCGGGGCGCGGGTTCTCGTAGGCCAGGCCGAGCTCGGCCAGCGCTGCCTCCAGGGCCGCGCCGGCGTCCGGGGCTTCTGTCACGTCTGGCTCAGGGCAGCGTCATACCTGACCGAGTTCATGGCCTCGGTATACACCCCGATCAGCCGGTCCGCCGTCTGGGGCCAGCCGAACCCCGACGCGTGCGCCAGCGCGCCACGGGACAGCTGCGCCAGCCGCCGCGGCGAGGCGATCAGCTTCTCGAGCACCTGCGCCCAGACGGCCGGATCGTGCCCGTCGACCAGGACCCCCGAGTAACCATCCCGGACCGCGGTCCGCAGCCCGCCGACCGCGGCGGCGACCACAGGCGTCCCGCACGCCTGGGCTTCCAGGGCCACCAGCCCGAACGACTCCGAGTGCGACGGCACGAGCACCACCGACGCGGCCCGGTACCAATCGGCCAGCTCGCGCTGCGGGCACGGCGGCTCCATCCGTACCGACCCGGCGATCCCCAGCCGGCCAGCCAGGCTGTCGAGCCGCCCGGGCGCACCGACCTCCGAACCACTCGGGCCGCCGACGAAGACCACCACGAGGCGATCCGCGAGCGCGGGGCAGGACCGCAGCAGGTCCGCCGTGGCGTGCAGCACCACGTCGGGACCCTTCAGCGGCTGGATCCGCCCGGCGAACATGAGCACCACCGCGTCGGCGGGCAGCCCGAGCCTGGCCCGTGCCGCCGCGGTGGACCCGGGGCAGAACACCGACAGATCCACCCCCGGGCTGACCGTCGTGACCCGCTGGCGGTCGGCGTCGTACAGCTCGATGAGCTGGCGCGCCTCCTCGTCGGTGTTGGCCACGAGCCGGTCGGCGGCGGCCACCACCTCGCCTTCCCCGCGGATCCGCGCTGCGGGCTCGGCGCAGTCACCGGCGGCCAGGGCCAGGTTCTTCACCTTGCCCAGGGTGTGCATGGACTGGATGAGCGGAACCCCCCACCGTTCCTTGGCCACCGCCGCGACCTGGCCGGACAGCCAGTAATGCGCGTGCAGCAGGTCGTACCGGCCCGGCGCGAAGGCCGCCTCGGTGCGCAGCACCTCGAAGGTGAACTGGCAGATCTGCCCGGGCAGGGCGTTCTTATCCAGTTCCTCGAAGGGCCCGGCCACCACGTTGCGGACCAGGACCCCGTCGGTGAGCTCGACTACGGGAGGAGTATCGGGACAGACCGCGCGGGTGAAGATCTCCACCTCGACGCCGCGTTCGGCGAGGCGCTTGGCCACCTCGACCACGTAGACGTTGAGCCCTCCCGCATCACCGGTGCCCGGCTGGTCGAGCGGCGACGTGTGGAGGCTGATGGTCGCGATCCGCCGGGGGCTCTGCACGTCCTAACCAACCCCGTCCGGGCGCAGCCTGTTCCCCCCGCTAGGCTTTCTGGCATGAGGACCCTGGTGCTGCTCCGCCACGGCGAGAGCGAATGGAACTCCAAGGGCCTGTTCACCGGGTGGGTCGACGTCGGGCTCTCCGGGACCGGCGCGCAGGAGGCGGAGAGCGGCGGCAGGCTGCTCGTCCAGGCGGGCCTGCGCCCCGCCGTGGTGCACACCTCGGTGCTGACTCGTGCCATCCAGACCGCCCACATCGCGCTGGAGGAGGCCGACCTGCTCTGGCTGCCCGTGCGCCGTTCGTGGCGGCTCAACGAGCGCCACTACGGCGCGCTGCAGGGCAAGGACAAGGCCAGGACCAGGCAGGAGTTCGGCGAGGAGCAGTTCATGCTGTGGCGCCGCTCCTACGACGTGCCGCCGCCGCCGATCGCCGATGACGACCCCCTCTCCCAGTCCGGCGACCCGAGGTACGCGGGCCTTCCGCCGGAGGCCCGGCCGCGGACCGAGTGCTTGAAGGACGTGGTGGTCCGCCTGCTGCCGTACTGGTACGACGCGATCGTGCCTGACCTGGAACGCGAGGAGTCGGTCCTGGTCGTAGCGCACGGCAACTCGCTGCGCGCGCTGGTCAAGCACCTGGACGGGATCTCCGACGCCGCCATCGCGGAGCTGAACATCCCGACCGGCATCCCGCTCGTCTACGAGCTCGACGACGACTACAGGCCCGCCGTCCCTGGCGGGCGCTACCTGGACCCGGACGCCGCCGCGGAGGCGGCGGAGGCGGTCCGTAATCAGGGGCGCTAGCCACGGCCTGACGAGCCCCGGGTAAACCAGACATTACCGGTAGGTAGATGTCACAAGAACAACCTTCGAAAATCGCCCGCGAGTTCCCGGGCCCCTGTCTTCTCCATGGCGCCACCGCATACCATTGAAGCTGTGAGTCTTCACTGGTCACGGGTTTGGCCTGCGCGAACAGCGGAGATGGAGTGGCAATAAGAACCAGGGCCGGGACGACCGTGCGCCAGGCGCGTGGCTCCAGGCTCCGGACCGCCCAGCAGCCCGCCCGGCTGCCGCCGGGCATCGCGTCTGTTCTCTCCGTGCTCTCCTCCTCGGCGGTCGTCGTGGACAGCAACGACCGGGTGCTGCGAGCCAGCGCCGCGGCGCGCGCGTTCGGGCTGGTGAAGGGCGATCGCCTGATGGTGAGCGAACTGGTCGCGCTGGCGCGCCAGGTCCGCAGGGACGGCGAGATCCGCGAGGGCGAGTTCGAGGTCCCCATCCCGAGGCTCGGCGGCCGGACCACGAGCTTTGCCGTCCGGGTCGCCCCGCTCGGCGGGGCGGTCGGCGGCGGGGGCCTCGTGCTCTTGCTCGCCGAGGACCAGACGGAGAGCCGGCGCGTGGACGAGGTTAAGCGAGACTTCGTCGCCAACACCAGCCACGAGCTCAAGACCCCGGTCGGCGCCCTGGCCCTGCTGGCCGAGACGATCGAGGACGCGGCCGACGACGCCGAGGCGGTGCGGCGGTTCGCCGGCAAGATGCGCCAGGAGGCGCAGCGGCTGACCAACCTGGTGCAGGACCTCATCACGCTGTCCCGGATCCAGGCCGTCGAGCCCGTCCCCGACCCGCACCCCGTCGAGCTCGACGTGGTGGTGGCCGAAGCCATCGACCGCTGCCGCATGAAGGCCAACGCGCGCGGCATCACGCTGGCGTCGACGGGCAGCCGCGGCCTCTGGGTCCTGGGCGATGAGGACCTGCTGATCACCGCCCTGCGCAACCTGCTGGAAAACGCTGTCGCCTACAGCCCCGAGCGGACCAAGGTGGTCGTCAACGTCAAGAAGGCGAGCGAGGGCAACGCCGAGCTGAGCGTGACCGACCAGGGCATCGGCATTCCCGAACGCGATCTTGAGCGGATCTTCGAGCGCTTCTACCGGGTCGACCCGGCCCGCTCCCGCGCCACCGGCGGGACCGGTCTCGGGCTGGCCATCGTCAAGCACGTGATGGCGGCGCACAACGGAAGGGTGACGGTGCGCAGCGTCGAAGGTGCGGGATCGACTTTCACCCTCTTCATACCGCTGCGTAGCGACCATGCCAGCACGGGTGCGGCATGAACCCCGGAACGCCCAAGGCCCAGGAGGGACTCAAGTGACACGTGTGCTGGTAGTTGAGGACGAGGACTCGTTCAGCGACGCCATCAGCTACCTCCTGCGCAAGGAGGGGTTCGAGGTCGCCGTCTGCTCCACCGGACCCGATGCGCTCGACACCTTCGACCGGACCGGCGCCGACCTGGTCCTCCTCGACCTGATGCTGCCCGGCCTGCCCGGCAGCGAGGTGTGCCGGTCGCTGCGAGAGAAGTCGAACGTGCCGGTCATCATGCTGACCGCCAAGGACAGCGAGATCGACAAGGTCGTGGGCCTGGAGCTCGGCGCTGACGACTACGTGACCAAGCCGTTCTCGTCCCGTGAGCTGGTGGCCAGGATGCGCGCCGTGCTACGGCGCCGCGGCGAACCCGACGACGTCGCCGAGTCGGCCCTTGAGTCCGGCCCGGTGCGGATGGACGTGGACCGGCACGTGGTCACGGTGCGCGGCACCACTGTCCAGCTCCCGCTCAAGGAGTTCGAGCTGCTCCAGGTGCTGCTGCGGAACGCCGACCGGGTGCTCACCCGGATGCAGCTCATCGACCGGGTTCTGGGGCGCCGACTACGTGGGGGACACCAAGACCCTCGACGTGCACATCAAGCGCCTGCGCGCCAAGATCGAGGTCGATCCCGCACGCCCGCAGCACATCGTGACCGTCCGGGGTCTCGGGTACAAGTTCGAATCAGCCGCCTGAGGGGCTGACGGACGGCGAGGGCGACGCGCCCGCCGAACCTGACGCGGTGCCGGTGGGCGTGGGCAAAGTCGTCGCCGTGGCGCTCGGCGTCGGCGCGGGCGGCGGCGAGTAGCTCGTGTAGTCGTAGGCGGCCGGTTCGACCGGCACCTGGATCGATATCGCCCCGGCGCCGGAGAAGTCGAGCTGGAGAGTGACCAGCTGACCGCCGCTCAGCGCGTTCTTCAGGCCGGTCAGCACGATCTGCGGCTGCGGGCCGCTCAGGTCCGCCACCGAGTTCGCGGTCAGGGAGACCGGCCCGCCGACGAGCTGCACGGAGCTGGCAGACCCGGTTGTCACCTGTGTGAGTTGGTCGTTGTTGTCCGACTCGAGGGAGAGGAAGACCCCGGCCTGCCCGCCGATGGGCAGCACCGAGCCGGGTGCGGGCCCGAGCACGAAGGCGTCGTCGATGGTCACGCCGTTGACGGTTTCGCTGTTCCCGAAGGAGGCCGGGTGGAATTCGATCGTGGGTGCGTTAGCGCCGGCCTCACACCCGGCCAGGACCGGGACCAGCACGGCTATGGCACCGAGCAGCAGGCGGCGGTTCCAGCGCGTCACCGTAAGGCCTCCCCTTGGTCGCTGGGTCGAGACGGAAGAAGATCGTAGCGGCCCAGGTGCCCAGCGGCTAACGCGGGGTCTAATGGTCCGTGGCGGTGGCCGAGCCGCGGGGGTGGCCGGACGACCCCAATGATCCCGACGGGCTGGGCCGGACGGAATGGGTCGTCCGCAGCGGGGTGGGCCGAGGGCTCGAGGCCGCGGCGGTCGGGTGCGGCCGGGTCGCGGGCGCGGTCGCCGGGCTGAACGTCGCGACCGATAGCATCGCGCCCGCCACCAGGCAGACGGCGAGGATGCTAGCCAGCAGCGGCAGGATGGTCCCTTGCCCGGCGAAGGGTGACGTGAGCCGGCGCAGGCGGGTGCGTCGGCGCCGTGCGCGCAGCTCTCGGTGGTACGCGAGCACGTCGCGGTCGAGTTCGCGCGCGTCGTCCGGGATCTGGACGTCGAGCGGAGGCTCATCCCACCCAGGATTCACCGTCACCTCCACCCGGATCGCATCCCAGGTATCCATTATGGGCCGCACCCCACGGGGCCAACACTCCGCCGATCGGAAACAGGCCCGTTTTGTTCGGTTCTCTCAGGTAGACTGTGATCATCGTCGTGGGCGCTCACGTGGCCGTGCTGGTACCTGGCACGGCCGGCTGAATGATGGGGCGCGCGGTGGGTAGTGGCGTACTGACCTGCACATTTACCGCCAAGCCCGTTTTATCGACACCACCTGACGTGG
Source organism: uncultured Actinomycetes bacterium (assembly GCA_963789225.1). GTDB lineage: Bacteria > Actinomycetota > Actinomycetes > Streptosporangiales > Streptosporangiaceae > Palsa-504. Next base: position 73,975 of record CAWBKD010000020.1, on the reverse strand, counting down.
TAAGATGGGTTTCAGCGGAAGGGGTACTTGCCACATGTCTTTCAACGTCGGCGATACCGTCGTCTACCCTCACCATGGGGCTGCTCGCATCGAAGCGGTCGAGATTCGCACCATCAAAGGCGAGGATAAGACCTATCTGGTCCTTAAGGTCGACAAGGGTGACCTGACCGTACGCGTTCCCGCTGACAATGCCGAGTTGGTCGGCGTCCGGGATGTCGTAGGCGCCGAAGGGCTTGAGCGGGTTTTCGAGGTGCTCCGCGCGCCGCACACAGAGGAGCCTACGAACTGGTCCAGGCGCTACAAGGCCAACCTGGAGAAGCTCGCTTCCGGTGACGTGAACAAGGTAGCCGAGGTCGTCAGGGACCTATGGCGGCGCGATCGGGAGCGCGGCCTTTCCGCCGGCGAGAAGCGCATGCTCGCGAAGGCGCGGCAGATCCTGGTCAGCGAGCTGGCGCTGGCCGAGAAGACCAACGAGGACAAGGCCGAGGCTCTGCTCGACGAGGTTCTCGCGACCTGAGTCGTGCCTGATCTGTCGCCCGGAATCCCCAAAATCGGGGTGGGCGTTGACGTGCACCCGTTGTCCCCGGAGCGTGAGCTTCACCTGGCCGGCCTGTCGTGGCCGGGCGAGGTGGGCCTGGCCGGGCACTCGGACGGCGACGTCGCCGCGCACGCGGTCTGCACGGCGCTGCTGACCGCGGCGGGCCTTGGTGACCTCGGCGAGAACTTCGGCACGTCCCGCCCGCAGTGGGCGGGCGCATCGGGGACCTCGCTGCTCCGTGAGACGTTCCGGCTGGTCAGCGAGGCGGGCTTCGCCATCGGCAACGTCGCGGTTCAGGTCATAGGGAACCGGCCGCGGATCGCGCCGCGCCGTGCGGAGGCGGAGAAGGTCATAGGCGAGGCGCTGTCCGGGGCATGCGTCAGCGTGTCCGCGACCACCACCGACGGCCTCGGCCTGACCGGCCGGGGCGAGGGCATCGCCGCGATCGCCACCGCCCTGCTCGTCCCGATCCCTTAGCCTTACACCGTGACATTGCAGCTTCACGACACGCTCGCGCGCGCGGTGCGCGAGTTCACGCCGCTGGCGCCGGGTGAGGCGTCGGTGTACCTGTGCGGCGCCACGGTGCAGGCGCCCCCGCACATCGGCCACCTGAGGTCCGGCGTGTGCTTCGACGTCCTGATCCGCTGGCTGGAGGCCAGCGGTTACCGGGTGACATTCTGCCGGAACGTCACCGACGTCGAGGACAAGATCCTGCGTAAGGCCGAGGCCGAGGGCGTCCCGTCCTGGATCGTCGCCGAGCGGAACCAGCGGGCGTTCACCTGGGCCTACAACGCGGTCGGCTGCCGCCCGCCGGACATCGAGCCGCGCGCCACCGGGCACATCCCGGAGATGGAGGTGCTGATCCGCCGGCTGATCGAGGGCGGGCACGCCTACGCCGCCGGCGGCGACGTGTACTTCGACGTACTGTCCTACCCGGAGTACGGCGCGCTGTCCGGGCAGCGGCTGGACCAGGTGCGGTCGGGGGAAGACGTCGACGAGGGTGCCAAGCACGATCCGCGCGACTTCACGCTGTGGAAGGGCGCCAAGCCCGGTGAGCCCTACTGGGAGACCCCGTGGGGGCCGGGCAGGCCGGGCTGGCACCTGGAATGCTCGGCCATGTCCACCAAGTACCTCGGCCCCACCTTCGACATCCACTGCGGCGGGATGGACCTGATCTTCCCGCACCACGAGAACGAGATCGCCCAGTCCCGCGCCGCGGGCGACGGCTTCGCGCGCTACTGGATGCACAACGGGCTGCTCGGGGTGTCCGGGGAGAAGATGAGCAAGTCCCTGGGCAACTCGCTGCTCGTCACCGAGCTGCTGACCAGGGTCAGGCCCGCCGAGCTCCGCTACTACCTGGTCCAGGCGCACTACCGGTCGATGATGGAGTACTCCGAGGACGCGCTGGAGGAGGCGGTCGCCGCGTACCAGCGCATCGAGCGGTTCGTGATCCGGGCCAGCGAGGTCGTCGGCGGCGCCGACGCCGACCTCGCCCAGCCCGAGGCGGGCGACGCCGAGCACGAGGGGCTGCCCACGTCGTTCCGTTCGGCCATGGACGAGGACCTTGGCGTGCCCGCGGCGCTGGCCGCGGTGCACGCCTGCGTCAGGGACGGCAACCAGGCGCTGTTCGGCTCGGACAAGGCCGGAGCGCGCACCAGCCTCCTGCGCGTCAGGGCCATGCTGGACGTGCTCGGCCTCGACCCGCTCGCGCCGCACTGGTCGGGCTCGGGGGGACGCCGTTCGGATGACAGGTTGCGCCAGGTGATCGGGTCGCTGGTCCAGCTCACGCTGAAGCAGCGGGACGCGGCGCGGGCCCGTAAGGACTACGCGAGCTCCGACTCGATCAGGGACGGCCTGGAGGACATCGGGATCATGGTCGAGGACACGCCCGAGGGCCCCCGCTGGGAGCTCAAGCGTTGACCGGAGCCGGGAACTCACGGGCTCGGCGGGCCGGCGCGGGCCGGACCAAGTCGGGCAAGCCGCGCCCCGGCACCGGCGGGCTGGGCCGGCGCAAGCTCGAGGGCAAGGGCCCCACGCCGCCGGCGGCCATGCGGACCGGTCACCCGGCCCAGCGGCGCGCGGCGGCCGCTGAGCGGACCGCGGCCGCTCCCGGCACCCCTGGCCGCCAGGCCACGCCGTCCGGGCGGGCGCGCGGCTCCGGGGACTCGCCCGAGTACGTGGCCGGGCGTAACCCGGTGGTCGAGTCGCTGCGCGCGGGGGTTCCCGCCGCGGTGCTGTACGTCGGGGCCCGCGTCCAGCACGACGAGCGGATCGCCGAGGCGATCAAGCTGGCGGCCAACCGCGGCGTGCCGGTCCTGGAGGCCGGCGCCGCCGAGCTTGACCGGCTCACCGGCGGCGCCCTGCACCAGGGCCTGGCCCTGCGGGTCCGCGCCTACGACTACGCCCACCCCGACGACCTGCTCGCCCGGGCGGCGGACGCCGCCCAGCTGCCGCTCATCGCCGCCCTGGACGGTGTTACCGATCCGCGCAACCTAGGTGCCGTGGTGCGCTCGGCCGCGGCGTTCGGTGCACACGGGGTGGTGGTTCCCGCGCGCCGCAGCGCAGGCGTGACGGCGGGCGCATGGAAGGCGTCGGCGGGCGCCCTGGCCCGCGTGCCCGTAGCCAGGGCCGCGAACCTGACCCGTGCCCTGCAGTCGTACCGGGAGGCCGGGGTCTTCGTGGCCGGCCTCGACGCGGCCGGGGGCACGGTGATCAGGGACCTGGACCTGGCCACCGCTCCGCTGGTCCTGGCCATCGGGTCCGAGGGCCATGGCCTGTCCAGGATCGTCGCGCAGGCCTGCGACGTGCTGGTCAGGATCCCGATCGCGGCCCGCACGGAGTCGCTGAACGCGGGCGTGGCCGCGGGCATCGCCCTGTACGAGGTGGCGATGATCCGGTCAGGTGGGCGGTTCCCAGCTGAAGAAGCGGACTGACAGGAGCAGGCCGCCCAGCCCCCAGGCGGCGACGACCAGCACATCGGTCCAGTTGAACCCGGTGCCGAGGAAGCCGGCCTGCATCCCCCTGGCGAAGTGCCAGACCGGGAATATCCGCGCGATCCACAAGATCCAGGCCGGTGAGTTGCTGCCCAGCGGGATGAAGACCCCGGACAGGAACAGCAGGGGCAGGATGGTGGCGTTCACGATCGCCGGTGCCGCGTCGGCGTTCGGGATGACGGGGGTGATCGCGAAGCCGAGCGCGCAGAAGGTGGCCGACCCGACCAGCAGCATGACCAGGAACCGCAGCAGCGTGACGCCGGTCGGGATGCTGGCGCTGTAGAGCAGCCGGCCGAACGCGGCCGTGATCACCACCAGCAGGACACCCACGACCAGCGCGTGCAGCATCCGCGCGCCGAGGTAGACCGACTTGGGCAGCGGCGTGCCGTTGATGCGCTTCAGGATGCCTTGATCGCGCTGGAAGGACACGCTGATCGCGATGTTGGTGTAGCAGGCCGAGATCAGCCCGAACGAGGCCATCGCCGCCACGTAGTACGTGGAGGTATTCACCACCCTGGTGGCCGAGACGTGCACCGTCCCGTGACCGAGCAGCGCAGTGAAGATCACCAGGAACATCAGCGGGAACGCGAAGATGAAAAACGCCGAGGCGGGGTTCCGCCAGAAGGTCTTGTTGGCGTACCGGACCTGCGAGACCGTCAGCGCTGCGTCGTTCATGGCCTGCGCCGTCCCTTCCCGCGCGGCCCGGCCAGCCTGGCCGGCCAGGCGGCCGGCCAGCGCGGCCGGCCAGCGCGGCCTGGTCGGCGGTCAGGTTCAGGTAGACATCCTCGAGCGAGGGCCGGATCACTTCCAGCCCGGTGAGGTCGACGTGCTGGTCGAGCGCCCACCCGGTGAGCCGGTGCAGCGCCGTGGTCAGGTCCTCGGGTACGACTTCGATGAGCCCGTCCGGCCCGGGCGGTGCGGTCAGGTCGGCGGGCGGCACGGCGCCGTCGGCCAGCCGGTAGCGGATCCGGGCTCTGCCCAGTTCGCGGTTCCCGATCGTGGCCGGCGGCCCCTCGGCCACGATCCGGCCGTTGCTTATCACCGCCACCTTGTCGGCCAGGTACTGCGCCTCGTCCATGTAGTGCGTGGTCAGCAGGACCGTCTTGCCCAGAGCGGCGAGGCTCTTGATGACCTCCCACGCCTCGTGCCGGGCCGACGGGTCAAATCCGGTCGTGGGCTCGTCGAGGAAGAGCAGGTCCGGGTCACCGGCCAGGGCGATGGCGACGTCCAGCCGCCGCTGCTGCCCGCCGGATAGCTTCAGCACCCGGGCGTCGCGCTTGCCCTCGAGGCCGACCAGTTCGATCACCTCGTCCACCGGGCGCGGATGCGGGTAGAGCCCCGCGTACATCGCGACCGTCTCCGCCACGGTGAGGTAGCGGTCTATCCCGGCGGACTGCAAGACGATCCCGATCTCGCGCTTCAGGCGCTGCCGCTGCCGCGCCGGGTCAAGGCCGAGGACCTGAACCGTGCCGCCGTCCCGGGACCGGTAGCCTTCGAGGATCTCGACGGTCGTGGTCTTCCCCGCGCCGTTCGGCCCGAGGATGGCGAAGATCTGCCCGCGCTCGACCAGCAGGTCGATCCCTCGCACCGCCTGCACGCTGCCGTACGACTTCGTCAGGCCGTGCACCTCGATCGCGGCCCCACCTGCCTGAACCGGCTCAGCCATGGCACCTAGATTCGGGCATGTGACCGGTCCTTGCCTAGTGCTGAATGTCATCCATCTGGCGAGCGCCATTTCGCGGCCCGGCCAGCCGATCGCCTATGCTGACAGTCGCCCCGCCGGTGTAGCTCAGTAGGCAGAGCGGCCGTCTTGTAAACGGCAGGCCATCGGTTCGAATCCGATCACCGGCTCTAGGTCAGAGGGGTAAGCACCTCGCCGCCGCCCGGCAGCGCGTTCATCCAGGCGACTGCGCAGGAAGGCCGGGCCTGGGCCAGGCTCGCCGCTGCCCGCGAGACTCGCGCCGCGCTCGGGCGCGTCGAGGTGCTCGTGTCGCCGCTGCCGGTGCCCGACCGGCCCGAGCATCACTACCGGTACGACCCGGCCAAGTCCGAGGCCTACACGGCCACCACGCTGGCCTGGCTGGGCGACCCGGCCGCCGAGGGCTACGCCCGGCACGTCCTGGCCCGGCTCGAATCGGCCATCGACGGGCCGCCGAGGCCGCGCCGCGCCGCCTCGGCCCGCCTGGACCTGTCCCTGGCCCTGATCGCCGCAGACCGTCACGACGAGGCGGCCGGGACCGCCCTGGAGGCCATCAACTCGGGCCGCATCGTGCGCTCGAACTACTGGCGCGCCCGCGAGGTCATCCGCGCCGTGGCCGAACGCGGCGTGCCCGAGGCCGCCGAGCTGGCCGAGGCTTACCGGGAGGCCTACGGCACCGGCGAGCGCCCAGCGCTACCCTCTCGACAGCCACAGGAGACGGGCGAACGCAGCCTCCCAAGCTGGTCACCTCGCCGGCGTCGGATACGAATCCAGCGTGGCGTACGCATTAGCGGTATCCGGGAATGGAAGCCCGGTCACCACGTCGCCTGGCGTGTCCTGCGGCCGTTCGCGGATTGTTCCGATCGGGCAAACTTCGCCAGAGCCGGCCCGGCAGCCTAGTAACGTTCGCCCCGATGGGCGACGTTAACGTCGCATTTGAGCTATCGAGAGGGGTTTCACATGGGGGGGCGGACACCGCTGCCTGCATATCGCCCGCGCCGGGCGGCCAGGGTCGTCCGGCCGCGCTTTCCCGGGCCGGGAATTCGAAGGCGGGTGCTTTTCGTCGTCGCGTCCGCGGCGAGCCTGGCCATCGCGCTGGGTTCCGGTACCGGAGCGAGTGCCTCGCCACTGATCCCGCGGACCGCGGGCACTGCGGCGTTCGCAGACCGGACCGCGACTTCGGACCGGGCTGCGGCCGTCCAGCCCTGCTCGAACCCGGCTGCCATCGCCACGTGCGTGATGAATATCCTTGCGCCTGCCGGCGGAACCCACGGCGTCTACCTCAGGCGGATCGGCGGCCCGGTGCTGGCCGCCGTCAATGACGACTTTGCGTACGAGCCGGCCAGCAGCATCAAGCCCCTGATCGCGCTGTACGCGCTGACGCAGGTCGAGCAGGGCCGTGCGCAGCTCTCCGAGCAGATACCAATGATCGACGACTCGGGAGGTCCGGCCGACTGCCCGCCGGGCAACTTCACCGGGACCGAGTCGCTCGGCTACGCGCTTCAGCAGATGCTGCAGGTCTCGGACAACAACCGTACCGACGAGCTCATGCAGTTCTTCGGCGTGAACAACCTGAACAGGTTCGCCAGGTCCCTCGGCATGACCAGCACGATGTTCCAGACCTCGGCGTCCCCGCCCGGATTCAACGTGATCGGGTGCATCAGCTACGGCTTTAATCCGCTGCCGGGCACGGTGGACGGCAACACGATGTCGCTTCGCGACGCCTCTATCCTGTGGACGGACATCGCCCAGCTGCCGCCGGCCTACGCCGGCACGTTCTACGAGCTGGCCGCGGGTCGTGACATGTACAACACCCAGGGCTCCGACTTCACCGGGGTCTGGCCATCCATGGTGACCATCGCCGACGAGGAGGCACCCGCCGGCCTGTCCGCGGCGCAACTGCAGTCCTTCATCGATCACATGACGGTGAGCGTCAAGAACGGGATCTACTCCCTGATCGACTGCCCTGTCTCGGCCTGCCAAGAAGCGACCTGGTGGGTGTTCGCCGGCAACGCAGAAATTCCCGCGTGCCACGGCAGGACCATGAGCCAGACCCAGTACGCCTGGGGCGACTTCATCGACGACGCCGTGGAGTCGGGGGATTACACAAATGTCGACAACACCGTCGCCGGAACGGCGTTCCTCAACGCCAGCGGCCAGCTGCTGGCCGCTCCGATCGCCGAGGGCCTGGCCAGCTGGGCCTCGTGTGCTCCGGCGGTCACGCCCACGCTGGCCCTCCGGGGTAGGGGCGTTACCAGCGGGCCGGACATCGGCGTCACTCGCGCCTTGGCGACCCTGACCGACAGCGACCGCACCGACATCCCCGCCGACCTGGTCGGAACGGTCAGCTGGGGCGACGGAAGCGCGAGTTCATTCGCCACCATCTCCGGCGGAGACGGCTCGTTCACGGTCAGCGGCTGGCACGCCTATTCCGCCCCCGGCACCTACTCGGTCACCATCACCGTCACCGACGTGGAAAGCGGCAAATCCACGACGGTGACTGAGGACATTACAGTCACCTGACTGCGGGCTGCGCCACGGGGCTCTAGAGCAGGGCCCCGTGGTGCACCAGGTCGGGCAGGTCCGCCGGTTCGGGGTGCACGCCGGACAGGCCATGGGTGGCGAACCAGTCGCCCACGTCCTCCGCGTCCCGGGTGAGGAACCAGGCTCGGCGGGGGTTGGCGATCACGTCGACCACCTGCGGCAGGTCGATCAGCACCCAGCCGCCCGTCGTGCACTAGCAGGTTGTACGCGGACAGCTCGCCGTGGGGCCAGGCCGTCCCTGGTCAGGGCCACGAGCGCCAGGCACGGTACCCAGGATCGCTACCACCACAGGTGAGACAAGACCGCCAGCAGCACCGCGAGCGCGGCGGTCACCGCCAGCACGCCAAGTGCCCTCACCCGGCGCGCCGCGCACCGCCCGCAGGCCTCGCAGGCCCGAGCGGCGCCAGCGTCTCCAACGGTCCATCCCGCAGGGATACACCTCCTAGCCCGCACGCTGTTAGCCGCCGTTCAGGGTGAGCGTTAGAGCTGTAGACGCTCCTACAGGTAACCGTCCAGCCAGAGCTGTCCAGCACGGCCTGAGCTGCCCGGCGTTGCAGGGCTCCGCACTGCGTCCCGAGCGCGGCCAGCGGGATGGCCAGGATGTTGTAGCAGAACGCCCAGGCCAGGTTGCGGCGGATGGTCGTGAAGGTGGCCCGGGCCAGCGTGATGGCGTCGGGTACGGCGCCCAGGTCGTCGCGGAGCAGGATCATGTCGGCGGCGACGAGGGCGACGTCGGTGCCGGAGCCCAGGGCCAGGCCGAGCTGGGCGGCGGCCAGGGCGGGGGCGTCGTTGACGCCGTCTCCGACCATGGCGGCCGGATGGCCTCCGGCCTGCAGGTCGGTGATCACCTGGGCCTTGGACGCGGGCAGCGCCTCGCTGAGGACTTCGCCGATCCCGGCGGCCGCGGCCACAGCCTGCGCGGTGGCGGCGTTGTCGCCGGTGAGCAGGACGGGGCGCAGGCCCAGGCCGCGCAGGCGGGCGACGGCCGGCGGGGCCGACGGTTTGACCGTGTCCCGCACGGCGAGGGCGCCGCGGACCCCGGCGTCCCAGCCGACCAGGACCGTGGTGCAGCCGGCTTGCTCCTGCTCCCGGCACCACGCGGCCACGGCGGCGGATACCTCGGCGAACAGGATGGCCCGGCCGACGGTGACCTTGTGCCCGTCGACGGTGCCGCGGGCGCCCAGGCCGGGAAGCTCCCGGAAGCCATCGGTCGTGGCGAGCGGTGCTGTCTCGGCTGCCGCGAGGGCGGTGATGGCGGCGGCGACGGCGTGCTCGGAGGCCTGTTCCCCCGAGTCGGCGAACCGGAGCAGGTCGGCGCGTCTCACCCCGGGGACGGCGAGCACGCCGGTGACGGTCATCTGGCCGGTGGTGACGGTGCCGGTCTTGTCCAGCACCACGGTGTCGATGGCGCGGGAGGACTCCAGCGCCTGGTAGCCCTTGATGAAGATGCCGAGCTGGGCGCCGCGGCCTGAGGCCACTACCAGGGCGGCCGGGGTGGCCAGGCCCAGCGCGCAGGGACAGGCGATGATCAGCACGGCCAGCGCGGCGCTGAACGCGCGGCCCGCGGGGCTCCCGGCCGCCAGCCAGCCGGCCAGGGTCAGCGCCGAGCAGGCCAGCACGGCGGGGACGAATACGGCGCAGATCCGGTCGGCCAGCCGCTGGATGCCGGCCTGGGCCTGCTGCACCATCGCAATCAGGCGGGCCAGCTGGGTGTCCGCGCCGACCTTGTCCGCCCGGACCACCAGGCGGCCGGTCAGCGCGATGGTCCCGCCAGTCGCGGCATCGCCGGTCGCGGCATCGACCGGGACCAACTCGCCCGTCATCATGCTGCGGTCGATCGCGGACTGGCCGGACAGGACCTCGCCGTCGGCGGCGATCCGTTCCCCGGGGCGGACCACGAGCCGCTGCCCCGCTTACAGCAGGGAGGCCGGGATCCGCTGCTCGGTTCCGTCGTCGGCCAGGACGCAGACGTCCCGGGCGCTGGCCGCGGCCAGGTCGCGCATCGCCTGCCCGGAGGTCTGCCGGGCCTTGGCCTCGTAGAGCCGCCCGGCCAGCAGGAACGTGGTGACCGAGGCGGCTACCTCGAGGTAGATGCCGCCGCCGGAGCCGTGCAGCAGTTACTTCAGGCCGCCCGGCCGGCCTGCGCCGCGGTCCAGTACGAACATGGCGTATTCGGACCAGCCGCAGGCGGCCAGGATGCCCAGCGAGACCAGGGTGTCCATCGAGGAGGACAGGTGCCGGGCGTTGCGCAGCGCCGCGGCATGGAACGGCCAGGCCGCCCAGGTAGCCACCGGCACGGCCAGCGCGACAAGCAGCCACCGCCAGCTGGGGAACCTGGTCCACGGGAAGATCGACAGCACCAGGGACAGGTCGGTGAGCGGGACGAAGAACACCAGCGCCAGGGTCAGCCGTCGGCGCAGCCGCCGCACCGCGGCCTGTTCGGCCGCAGCCCCGGCGTCCGGCCCGGCCCGGCGGGCCACCTGCGCGGTGTAGCCGGCCGTCTCGATCACCTTGATCAGCTCGGGCGCGGACACTGTCGAGGGAGCGGAGACGTAGGCCCGTCAGGTGGCAAGGTTGACGGCCGCGGTGACGCCGTTGAGCTTGTTCAGCCGGGCCTGGACCCGGGCGGCGCAGGCGGCGCAGGTCATCCCGCCAACGGCCAGCTCGACCTGGCTCCCCGGGTCATCTCAGGGGTAGTCGGGATCGTGCCGGTCACGGTATCCGCCGTCACGGGGTGCCCGGGCCGGTGACCGTCGCGTCGATGGTGACGGTGCCTGCGTGGCGGAAGGTTAGCGTGAGCGGCACGGTGGCCAGCGATTCGTAGGGGGACGGCTGCTGGAGGACTAGGTCGTCACCGAGCGGGGTAAGCGTGAGGGTACCGTGCGCGGGGATGACCAGCGCGCCGACTGAGACCGGTGTCCCGGCCGGCCCGGTCCGCTGGGTCAGCGTGACGCGGCGGGCGAAGGGGCTGCTTGCGGCGATGAGCTCATCGGTGGTGCCGCTGAGGTTCCTGATGGTCACGAACGTGGTCGCGGTACGTTTCGCGTCGGCTGCCTGCGGGGTGAACGCGCGCATGGGGACGGCGGCCTGGGTGACCTGGAGCCGGATCCGGGTAAGCGTGCCGCCCCCGCCGGTGCCGGCCCATGCGGTCAGCAGCCCGGTCACCAGGACCGCGCAGATCACCGGGCCGGCAGCGGCACGGAGCAGGTCACGCACGGCCCTGCTCCCTGGCCGGGCGGGGGCGGAAGCGGCGCAGCCGCAGGCTGTTGCCGACCACGATCAGCGAGCTGGCTGTCATCGCGACGCCGGCGAACAGCGGGTTGAGGTAGCCCAGAGCGGCTAGCGGGATCGCGACCAGGTTGTAGCCAGACGCCCAGGCCAGGTTGGCGCGGATCACGGCCTGGGTGGCCCGGGCCAGCTCCACGGCCACCACGATGCTCAGCGGGTCGCCGCCGACGAGGGTGAGGTCGGCGGCGCCGATGGCCGCGTCGGTGCCGGTCCCGACGGCCATGCCCAGGTCGGCCTGGGCCAGCGCGGCGGCGTCGTTCACCCCGTCGCCGGCCAGGGCGACCGCGGTCCCGTCGGCCTGCAGGCTCCGCACAGCCTCCACCTTGCCGTCAGGCTTGACCGCCGCCAGGACGTCCGGGGGCGGGATACCCAGCTCGGCGGCCACCGAACGGGCGGCGTGCTCGTTGTCGCCGGTGATCAGGAGCGGCCGGATGCCCAGGCGGGTGATCCGGGTCACCGCCTCGACGGCGTGCGGCTTGAGCTGGTCGGCGACCACCAGCGCGGCGCGCGCCTGCCCGTCCCAGCCGGCCAGCACAACAGTCCGGCCGGCCTCCTCAGCAGCCAGGGCGGCCTGGCCGAGTGGGGCGGGGACGGTGAGGGAGAGCCCGGCGAACAGGTCCGGGCTCCCGACCGTGATCTCGCGGTCCCCGACGGTGCCGCGCACCCCGGCACCGGGCAGCGCGGTGAAGGTGCCGGCCGTCGGGAGGGACCCCAGGCGGGCCGCGGCAGCCCGGGCAACGGCCTGTCCGACCGGGTGCTCGGAGGCATCCTCCACCGCGCCGGCCAACCGGAAGACGTCATCCTCGGCGGAGCCGTCAGTGATGACGGCCAGCACGGTCATCGTGCCGGTGGTCAGGGTGCCGGTCTTGTCCAGCGCCAGGGTCCGGATCCGGCCCGCCATCTCGATGGCCTGGGCGCTGCTGATCAGGATGCCGAGCTCGGCGCCGCGGCCCACCGCGGCCAGCAGGGCGGTCGGGGTGGCCAGGCCGAGCGCGCACGGGCAGGCGACCACCAGGACCGCGACCGCGGCGCTCCAGGCGGACGCCGCGGGCAGCCCCGCGCCGAGCCAGAACCCCAGCGTCGCGGTGGCGACGGCGATCACGCACGGGACGAATACCGCGGCGATCCGATCGGCCAGCCGCTGCGCGCCGGCCTTGGTGGCCTGCGCCTGGCTGACCAGGCGGGTGATCTGCGCCAGCAGGGTGTCCGAGCCGACCCGGGTGGCCCGCACCACCAGTCGGCCGCTCATGTTCACCGTGGCCCCGGTCACCGGGTCGCCCGGGCCGACCTCGGTCGGCATCGACTCGCCGGTGACCAGCGACGCGTCCACCGCCGAGCTGCCCTCGGCCACGACCCCGTCGGCGGCGATCTTCTCCCCCGGGCGGACCACGAACAGGTCCCCGGCCGCGAGTTCTTCCACCGGGACCCGCCGTTCGGACCCGTCGCGCAGCACCGCGACCGTCTTGGCCCCCAACGCGGCCAGCGCGCTCAAGGCCAGGCCCGACCGGTCCCGGGCCCGGGCCTCGATGTACCGCCCGGCCAGTACCGCCGCCGTCACCCCGGCCGCTACCTCCAGGTACAGCGTGTTACCGCTGGCCTGGCCGAACGTGAAGGCGAACGACATCTTCATCCCGGTCATGCCCGCCCCGCCGAATAGCAGCGCGTACACCGACCAGCACAAGGACGCGGCGACACCCGCGCTGACCAGGGTGTCCATGGTGGCGGCGCCGTAACCGAGCCCGTACCACGCGGCCCGGTACAGCGGCCAGGCTCCCCAGGTGGCGACCGGTAGGGCCAACAGCAGGCTCACCCACTGCCAGCCGGAGAACTGCGCGGCCGGCACCATCGACAGCACGATGACCGCCGCGGCCAGCGGGATGCACAGGATGAGCCGCCGGGCCAGCGCCCGGGTCGCCGGGTCGGCGCCGGGCGGGCCGTCCGGGGACGGCGGGGCGGGGTGTTCCGCGGTGTAGCCGGCGGACTTGATCACGCCGATGAGTTCGGCCGGTTCGCGCCCGCCAGTGCTGGTGAAGTAGGCTCGCCCGGTGGCGTAGTTGACCGTGGCCGCCACGCCGTCCAGCCGGTTCAGCCGCCGCTCGATCCGGGCCGCGCACGCCCCGCAGGTCATCCCGCCCACGATGAACTCGTCCTGGACGCCCGCCGTCTCCGCGGCGGCGGTCTGGGGCTGGCTCACGCGCGTTCCGTGTCGCTCACGGGCTGCCGCCGCGCAGCTTCACGATGGGCGCGGTGTCCTGACCTGGGCCGGCATGATCGCCGCCACCCATGTTCATACCACCCATGCCGCCGCCACCCTGGCCCGGGTAGCTGACCTGGGAGTGGCTGGTCGAGACCGGGCCCAGACGGGCCCCGGCCGCATGGGCGCCCAGGAAGATGGCCGCGAGCAGAATCAGGAATCCCAGGAGCTTGGCCTCGCGGATCACCCGATCACCTCACGGACCTGCCGGTCGCCACGATGACAGGATGCGTCAAGGGTAACCTCCGGGTCGAGGCGCAGACCTGAACATGAGGCAAATGTCATGCCACCTCCCCGACGAGGACGAATACGTCACGAACGGGTCCTGCCTGGCCACACGGTACCCCATGTACTACACGACGTCGGAGTCGCCCGGGCCACTGGAGTTAGGATGGTGGGCGTGTCTACGCGTTCCATCGCGGTCACCGGCATGACGTGCGACCACTGCGCCAGCGCCGTCCGGGCCGAGATCAGCAAGCTTCCCGGGGTCACCGGGGTCGAGGTCGACGTCGCCGCCGGCACCGTCCGCATCTCCGGCGACCCGCTGCCCGGCGACGCTCCGCTGCGGGAGGCCGTCGAGGAAGCCGGGTACGAGTTCGCCGGCTGAGCGGGTTATACCCCCGGGGCGTCTTGTCGCCGCCGACGGGCGGGGTCACTGTAAGAGGGTCAGCCTCGTCCTTGTCAAGCCGTGGAGCCCCCGTGCCGGTCACGTCCCCTGGCCCCGAGATGATCCCGGCGCTGGCGCGGGAGCAATTCCCAGCGCTGATCGCCGATCCCGCGGTTGTCTACCTGGACAGCGCCGCCACCACGCAGAAGCCGCGGCCGGTCATTGATGCGGTCACCGCCGAGTTGTCCGGCGCCTGGCCACCTTCCTCAGGCAGTCCGGGCACGACGCGGCCAGCCTGGCCGGCGGCGTGGTGGCCTGGCGAGACGCCGGCCTGCCGTTGGAATCCGGGCTCGCGCCCGGCGTCTTAGCGGGCGCTCACTGGCCGCAGGTGCAGTCGACGCAGGTGCAGTTGGCGCAGGTGCACTTCGGGTTGCCGCACGTGCGCGCGGCATCGCCGCAGTGGCACTCCACGCAGCTGCACGGATCACAGGTACACTCCGGGTTCTCGCAGGTAGTGGGCGTGCTCATGCGCTAATCCTCTCTGTTGTCAACTCGTAGCTTCACCATGGCATCGCGGCCGCCTGTTCCCCGCGCCGCCGTGATCACCTTATGAACTGCGGCCAAGCCGACGGAAGGCTGCCTTTCCTTACTCCGAAGCTAATACCCGGGCCGGGTTCTCCGAATACCCTCACCCGGTTTATAAAATACCACGGGGGGGTTTCCAGCGAGTCGATGTATATGCCAACTACAGGCATGCCTAGCTGCATGTCCTTGGCTAGAAGCAGTAAAAGGAAACCTTTCTTCCGGCTAACTCTTGAAGCGCAGAAAAGCAGCCCATAGTATTTTCCCTGGCATTCCCTCGGGCCCGTGAGAGTCCACTACGGCGTCCCGGGTCTCTCGACGGCGAATGTCCGGGAGTGACATCAGCCTGGGCTTGGACGCCCGGGCCGGGCAGGCAAGGAGAACCGGATGAGCGAGATCGCCGCCACGGGCGTCCGTCCCGTGAGGCGGGGCAGGCTGGGTGCCGGGGCCGAGGCGTCCCGGGGCACGCCAGACGCCAGGCGGGTGCTGCAGCTGGCGCTGGCCGGGATATGGCTGCTCGACGCGCTGCTGCAGTACCAGTCCTTCATGTTCTCCAGGGCGTTCAGCCAGATGATCGGAGGGACGTCGGCAGGCAACCCAGGCGTGGTGGCGAGCCCGATCAACTGGAACGCCACCTTCGTCGAGCATCACGCCGTGCTGCTGAACTCGATCTTCGCCACCATCCAGCTGCTGCTCGCTATCGGGATCGCGTGGCGGCCGACGGTGCGGCTGGCACTGGCGGCCTCGATCGCCTGGGCTCTTGGCGTGTGGTGGTTCGGCGAAGGGCTGGGGATGGTGCTGACCAGCAACGCGAGCCCGGTCAACGGCGCCCCGGGCGCGGTGATCATCTACGCGCTTCTGGCCGTCTTGCTGTGGCCGGCCGACCGCGGCGGCAACCCGGCGCGGTTTGCCGCGGCGCGGGCCGTGGGGACTCCGGTCGCGCAGGCGTTGTGGCTGGTGCTCTGGCTCAGCCTGGCCTACTTCGCGCTGCTGCCGGGGAACCGGGCGCCGCAGGCGCTGAACGGCATGATCGCGGGCATGGAGAGCGGCGAGCCCGGCTGGCTGGCCGCTCTGGACCGCGGCGCCGCCGCGCTCGTCGCCCACCAGGGCCTGGCCGCTTCGATCGTGCTCGCCGTCGCCCTGGTCATCATCGCCGTGGGGATGTACCTGCCGCCGCCTGCCGCCAGGGCGACCCTGATCCTGGCTCTCGTAGTGGCCGCGGCGATCTGGGTGTTCGGCGAGGCCTTCGGGACCATCTTGACCGGCGGGGGCACCGACCCCAACTCCGGGCTGCTGCTCATCCTGCTGGCCATCACCTACTGGCCGGCCCGGGTCGCGGTCAGGGCGCCGGCAGATACCGCCCCGGCCCTGGCGCACGCGGACTCGGCTGGCGCTGGCGAGAGGAGGACCGCATCATGATTCCCTCGTGGATCCTGGACATCTTCGCCGCGATCATGCTCGTGGTCGCGGCGGTGAGCGCGGGCCGCCTGGTCGCGGCGCGCCCGTGGCAGCACCGGGCGCGGCGGGCTGCTCTGGCCGACATCGACGTCGCGCACCTGCTGATGGCCATCGCGATGGCGGGCATGCTGACCGCCAGCCTGCAGACGCTGCCGAACGGCGCGTGGTCGGTGATCTTCGCCGCGATGACGGCCTGGTTCGGCTATCGGGTCATCCGGGACGCCCGGGTCAGCGGCGTCCGCGCGCTGGCGGGCGGGCATTGCGCCCCGCACCTGATCCACGCCGGGGCCATGCTTTACATGTTCGTGGCCTTCACGGCGCCTGCAGCGCACGGATCGGGTGGCATGGGTGGCATGGCCGGCGGTATGAGCGGCATGGGAAGCCTGCAGCTGCCGTTCCTGGCGTTCGTCTTCGCGCTGGCGTTGATCGGGTACAGCATCTGGGACCTGGACCAGCTCTCCGGTCCCGGTGCCAGCGGGCATTACACCCTCGCGGCTGTCCGCGTGGCATCGCCCGGCCCGGTGCTGGTCGGCGTCGGGGCGACGGCAGCCAGCACCGGGGTGGCCGGACCGCGTGCCGCCGCGGTCTCCGGGACGGCGGGCGCCACCGTGACCGCCGGGCCTGCCGCGGAGCCAGCCGGGATCGCCCAGGTTCCGCCGGCCAGCGGTCCGGCGGACGGCACCGGCCTGCTCGCCCCGTGGGTAGCCACCGGCTGCCGGATCGCCATGGGCGTCACCATGGCCCTCATGCTGCTGATCATGATCTAGCCGCCCCACCGGTGCGTGGCCCCCAGGCCCGTGTCGTACAGTGCCGGTGAAGCATGAACGGCGGTCAGAGCTGGCCCGGTGCGGAACGTCCTGGCCAGGGCGCAAGCCAAGGCTGAGGGGAGAGGGATGGCGGCAGGGCTCCGCGGAGCTTTGGCCAGTGCGGATCCGGCGCGGAACGCGGGAGGCGGCCGCCGGGCGGGCCGTGTGGCTCCCGGATGCGCCCGACTGCGAGTGATGGCGGCCTGCGCCGCCTGCGTAGGCCTGGCTGCGTGCGGGGCGGGGCGTCCAGCTGGGGCCAGCCCGACCTGGGAGGTGCAGGCCGGCCAGGTCCGCGGCCTAGGCACGATCGTGACCGATGGCCGCGGGTTCACCTTGTACATCTACCAGCCCGATCGGCGGGGCCCGTCAGTATGCACGGGATTGTGCGCCGTCCAGTGGCCCCCACTGGTCCTACCGCCTGGCGTCCGCCGCCCGGTCGCAGGCCCGGGTGTGAAGCCGGCCTTGCTGGGGGCTGTCCCGCGGGCTGGCGGTGTGCTGCAGGTCACCTACAACCGGTGGCCGCTGTACCTGTGGCAGGGTGATGTCGCGCCCGGGCAGGCCACCGGACAGGCAGAAGGTATGGGCGCGTGGTACACGATGTCGGTCAGCGGGACCGTCGACCGGCTGCCTCTGCCCTGACCAGCGAGTGTCACTCCGGCCGGAGCCAGTCGGGTTCTTCTTCTCCCCGGGCCATTTCCACCGTGGTGTTCCTGCTGGCCCCGCTGTTGAACTTCGGCATCCGGGCCCTGAATGACGAGGTCAAGAACGCCAGTACGCAGTTGCAGTACACCACCGCCATCGTCGGCACGGTGGTGTCGGTTCTTCCTGTTCCTGATCGCCGCGCTGCACGTGGTGATCCTGGCCGGGATCATCAAGGTGTTCCGCGAGATGCGCTCCGGCGCGTACGACGACCAGCAGCTCGAAGAGCAGCTGAACAGGCGCGGCTTGATGAACCGGTTCATGGGCCGCTGGCCCGCCGGATCGATACCCCTGGAAGATGCACCGGTCGGGTTCTTGTTTGGCCTGGGGCTCGACACCGCCACCGAGGTGGCGCTGCTGGTGCGGGCCAGGCACTGCCGTGGTCGGCGGGCTGCCGTTCTACGCGGTGCTGTCGCTGCCGACCCTGTTCGCGGCCGGGATGAGCCTGTTCGACACCGCCGGCGGGAACGGAGTGTCTGGGTATAAGGGCTGCAAGCGTGGGACGGTTCGTGAGGGCCGCACGCCCGAGTCTGGTGCCTGTCGGCGTCGAGCTTCGCGATGACGCCTACCTGTTTTCCAACGACCCGGCCCATTCCCGACCGTGGAACCCGGACTGGGCCACCCACAAGGTCGCCGAGGCCGCAGTTGCGGCCGGGGTGAAGCTGGATATCAGGGGCGGGCGGCACTACACGGCCAGCCAGCTCCTCGCCGGCGGCTTCGACCTGCGCAACACCGCCGCCCGCCTCGGCCACAGCGGCGGCGGCGCCACCACGCTGCGGCACTACGCCGACCCGGTCCCAGAGGTCGACCGACGGGCCGCCGCATACCTCGCGCAACTGACCGCCAGACCGGCAGCCCAGACCGGCTGATGCTCGACTGCTGCGTATGGGCAGCCAGATCAGCTACGTTGCCGCCGTCCGGTCTGCGGGCAGCCGTCGCGCTGGCCCATGTGTCGGCAGTGCCAACCCCAAGCGGACCACGGTAGGACGCTCGGCTCGCCCCCCTTAGATTTTTTCGTTTTTTTCGTTGAGGAGTTATTCTGGAGATGAACGGGAGCAAGAGGGAGCCGAAATGAGCACGCGGGCGGCGAGCGGGGAAGCTACGACGTATCTCCTCGAGGGACGGCAACTGGCCGAGGTAGTTGACTTCGTGGCTGAGCTGGCGCGGCGCGGGGTCACCCTTCCGGAGCCCAAGCCTGCCCTTGTCAGAGCCGACGGTCGGCGCCTTGAGGTGCCGGAGCCGGTGTTCGAGGCCCTGGTTCAGGTGGCGACGGCGATGGCTCATGGCCAGGGCGTCACCGTCATTCCGCAAAATGCGCTGCTAACCACCCAAGAGGCCGCTGAGCTGCTCGGTATCTCAAGGCCCACGCTGGTACGACTGCTCGAGGAGGGCGGGATCCCGTTTGAGCAGCGCGGCAGGCACCGGCGCGTCATGCTCGCCGACCTTCTCGCCTACCAGGGGAGCATGCGCCGTGAGCGCCGCGATGCTCTTGACCGGATGGCGCAGGAGGGACAGGCGGCCGGACTGTATGAGGCCACCTCCGGCCCGGCGGTCCAGGCCCGCTTATCGTCGCTGATGGCGAGGTTCCCGGCGTTCCTGGACACGTGCACCCTGTACGGCGCCTATCTATGCGACTCGCTGCTGCGGCTTGCCGAGGCAGGTACCTACCGGCCTCTGTGGTCAGCCGATGTCCTTGTCGGACTCGAGCGGGCTCTGGTGGCCCGCGGGCTGACGGAGGACGCCGTCAAGTACCGCATCGGCGAGATGCGCCGGGCCTTCCCCGACGCTGAGGTCCGCTCGAGTCCGACGCGACCGTGGCGAAGCTGCTCGACGAGTACGCGGCGATCGCGCCATGGGACGTGTCCACGCGGCAGACCAACGAGGGATTCATCCGCCGCACCATCAAGCCCGCCCTGGGTGCACCTGGAGGTACGGAAGGTCCGCGGCCCCATCCTCGACCAGCCGTACGCCCGGCTGAAGCGCTGCGGCGGCGAGCGGGGTCGCGGCAGCACTGGTGACCTTGGTCCTTGCCGTCCGGGACCAAACGCCGGCGGAATCGCCCCGCGGCAGCGTTACCGTGAGGGCTGCTCATGTAAGGGAGCCCGGAGCGCCGACCGGGTTCCGGCGCCGGGCAACGGCCGAAGGGAACGAACCGGAGGAAGGCGGACGGAGGGCAACCGGAGGACGGCGAGCGAAGGGGACGAACCCGGCGGGCAAAAGGGAAACCGGAGGAAAGCCCGCCGGGGACCCCGCAGGCCGTGAGGTCAGGGCCCCAAATAACTGGTAAGAGTCCGGGGATTGGGGGGCCGTGCTCATCAACGATGCCGCTGGCAGAGTCCTGGGAGGTCTGCGCCGACTGCACATAGCCTGCTGGCGGGCAACGGCCGTCTGCCAGGCGCACGCCCGGACACACTGCACGGCGAACGCCCCGGGGTGCGTCCTGTGCGTCTGCTGATCACAGACCGCGGTGAGCTCGGCAGGCTGCGGTCCGGCACTTGCTGATCAGGCCCGGTTCGTGCCGGCTGCTCACCGGGGCCTGACTTACCTGGCCCGGGTATGGCCAGGTGCGTCCGGCCGTTGCCGCTGGCTACCGAGGGCAGACCAAGGTCCCGCTGCAGGCGGACCTTCGCACCTGCCCTCTGGCCCCGGCCAGTGGTCAGCTCGGCTGGTATTGCATTGGCAATACTGCCGACTGCCAAGCGGGAGGAGCCATGAACAGTCTCCCGTCGCCTGCCGGGCGGCGGGCCGGGTCCGAAGAGGCTACCCCGGAGGACGTTGCCGCCCGCGTGGTAGCGGCGGCGGTGTGGGCTCCTTCGGTGCATAACACCCAGCCCTGGTGGTTCAGCGCCCGTGGTCAGCAGATCAGCCTGTATGCGGACGCCAGCAGGCAGCTGATGGTGGCGGACCCGGCCGGCCGCGAGATGATAATCAGCTGCGGTGCCGCACTGTTCACGGCCAGGCTTGCCTTGCGGTCGCTCGGCTACATTCCCGACACGTGTGTCCTGCCCGACCCGGCCCGGCGTTTGCTGGTCGCCCGGGTGAGCTGGCAGCGGCGGGCCGATCCCGCCGAGTACGAGCAGCAGATGTTTCGCTGGGTGCGACAACGCCGGACGCATCGCGGCGGGTTCGCGCCGCTGCCGCTCGCGCCGGAGCTGTTGACCGTGTTGCAGCAGGGCGCCGAGCGGGACGGGGCACTGCTGCGCATCATCACCGGCGAGGGGAGACGGGCGGCGCTGGCCGCGGTCGTCGAAACGGCCGAGCGTGCCATGCGGCTCGACGGGGCGCATGTTCAGGAACTGGCCAGATGGGTATCCCCGCCGGGCAGCACACGGGCTGATGGCGTGCCGGATACCGCCTACCCGGCGCGCCCGGAGCGCACCGACCCCTATTTTCCTGGCCGCGACTTCGCCCATGGCCACGGATGGGGCCTGCCCAGTTTCAGCTTCGGGGTGGCATCGCGGTCCGCTGGTGTCGTGTGCCTGCTGACGACCCTCGATGACCGCCCGGAGGACTGGGTCAATGCCGGGCAGGCGCTGCAACGGATGCTGCTAACCAGCGCCACCTGCGGGGTGGCGGCAGCGCTGCACAGCCAGCCGCTGGAACTTCCATGGTTGCGCGAGTACATCGGCACCCATTGGAGTGAGGGCACGTATCCGCAGTTGCTGCTCCGGTTCGGGACGGTCGTGCAGGCCGCGGACAGCGTCCGGCGCCCGCCCGGAAGCATCTTGTTCCCAGGTGGCGGCGAACCTCCCGGTGCCGGCCATGAATGAAGGGCCCGGGCGGCAGGCGCGCTGGCAGGAGCTGACCAAGTCCGAGTGCTTCAGGCTGCTTTCTGGCCAGCGTCTGGGCCGGGTCGCTGTGGTGGACGACCAGGGGGCCCATCATCTTTTCTGTCAACTTCGTCCTGGACCGGCACATGGTGGTGTTCCGTACCGACGAGGGAACCAAGCTGGGCACCGCGGCCAGGCGCGGCCGGGTCGCGTTCGAGGTCGACGGGGTCGACCAGGCGGCGCACACGGGCTGGAGCGTCGTGGTCCGCGGCGAGGCCACCGAGGTCGCTGACCTGGCAGAGCTGGCGCGCCTGCGGAAGCTACGGCTATCTCCGTGGGCGCCGGGCGCCAAGAGCCGTTACGTGCGCATCCTGCCCGCGAAGCTGACCGGCTGGCGGATCTCGGCAGCAAGCGGCCCTTCACACTGGGACACGAACGGCAGCCCAGAGCCGTAGCCCGCACGCGATGGTGAGGTCCGGCCATGGGAACAGACATCGGCAAGGAAGAGTTCGACGAGCGCGACTACTCCCGTTTCGCCGAACGACTCGAGGAATGTCTGGCTGTGCTCGCGCAGCTGCTGAACCGGCCTGGATTCGGGACCGGCCCCGCCACGATAGGTGCCGAGCTCGAGCTGTTCCTCGTTGACGGCGCGGGCCTGCCGCTGCCGCGCAATCAGGCCATCCGCGCCGCGATGGCCGATCCGAGGGTCACCGTCGAGCTGGACCGCTTCAACCTGGAACTGAATGCCTCACCAGCCTTGCTGGCTGGGCGGCCGTTCACCGCGCTCGGCGGCGAACTGAACCTGCTGGTCGACCGGGTGGCCGACGCCGCCAAGGACTACGCAGGCCGACCCGCGCTTATCGGCATCTTGCCCACGCTCAGCGAGGCTGACTTCGGTCCCGGCGCAATGACCGACCTGCCCCGGTACCGGGTGCTAGATGGTGGCCTGCGGCGGCTCCGCCAGGATCGGTTCCGCATCCAGATCGCCGGCGAGCACCCGCTCGAGCTGGCCGCCGCCGATGTCGCGCTGGAAGGGGCGAACAACTCGTTCCAGGTGCACCTTCGCGTGGCTCCGGGTGACTTCACGCGCACCTACAGCGCGGTCCAGCTGGCTACGGCACCGGTGCTGGCCGTGTCCGGCAACTCACCCACTTTCCTGGGCTATCGGCGCTTGCCCTGCCACTGCTGCCCGCGTGTTTGCTACGTATGTAGCACCCTGACTACACTTGACGTATGACCGCCATCCCTGCACGCGAGCTTCGTAACCACACGGCGGAGGTCTTGCGGCGCGTGGAAGCAGGCGAGGAGATCGAAGTCTTCAAAGACAACCGCCCTGTGGCGAAGATCATCCCGCTTTCGCGTCGGCGGCAATGGCTGCCCGCATCAGAGATCGGCCGTGAACTCGTGCGGCTGGGACCAGATACCACCGGCCTGTCTGAGGAATTGCAGGCAACTCTCACCGAGACCACGGACGATCTACCTTGGTGATCCCCCAACGGGCGTTGGCAGATACGTCCGTCTTTATCGGCCTTGAGGCGGCACGGTTCGATGTCAGTCGTTTCGAGAATTTCGAGTGGGGTGTCTCTGCGATAACGCTGGGGGAGTTGCGGCTCGGCGTGCTGCAAGCTCAGAATCCGGAGGCCGCCTCCCGCAGACTGTCGACTTACCAGCTTGCGCAGCGGCTCGAAGCCCTCACCGTGGACGAAGCGGTATCCGAAGTTTGGGCACTCTTGATCTCCAGGCTCCGCGCGGCGGGGCGCAGGGCGCCGATCAACGATAGCTGGATCGCTGCTACCGCGATCGCTCACGGCGTTCCGATCGTGACGCAGGACTCTGACTATGACGCCATACCTGACCTTGAAGTCATCAGGATCTGACGCCAACCGAAAGCCCGGCTAGATATCCCGATTCAGTGGGCGCCATGAGATGGCGATCCGGTCGTGGCACTGAATAGCAAGACGTACGTTCACGCCAGCTCAGCGTAGCGGAATGCGACCTCGCGGTTGTGCTGGGCGCGACTGCCTAGCCCACTCGTGGGAGCGGATGTCGTGCCCTTAGTAGGGTTACGCACAGTGACATGATGGCTGGGCACAAGGGCCGCGGCCGTGGAACGGTTCGTGGAACGGCGCGGCGGATAATGCCAGCGCGGCGAGCGCCATCGGACCGGCGCGGCGCCGGATCGATGCCCGCAGCGCGCAGGATCCTACGCGGATCTTCCCTGGGCGAAGGTGTCGATCATGAGCTCGACGTCATCACCGAGCGGGTAGAGGACCGGGCAGGTGGCGCCGGCCGCGATATACTCGGCGACCTTGGCCGTACACTCCGCGGGTGTGCCCGATGCCGAGATCATCTGGACGGCCTCGTCCGGCACCAGCTTCATCGCCCGCTGGATATCGGCCGCGCTGGCAGGCCAGGTGAGGATCTTCCCGATTTCCGCGATGAGCGCCGGATCGACCCCGCTGGCCTTCATGATGTGCGGCTGTTGCCCGAGGTACTGGGTGAGCAGCTCCCTGGCGCGGTTAAGTGCGATGGAGCGATCGTTGTCCACCGAGCAGACGACCAGCTGTGGCCGGTCGATCTCCTCGACAGTCCGTCCGGACCGGGCCGCGCCGGCCGCGAGGGCCTGGAGTGCCCGCCGGTTGTAGTCGGGGCTGACCATGTAGTTGAGCAGCACGCCGTCGGCGATCTCGCCGGCCAGCTCCATCATCTGCATGCCGGTTGCGCCGATGTAGATGGGTACCTCTCGCGGCGAGCGGTCGCCGTGCACGATGTCGATCTCTACGTCGTCGAGGTGCACGAATTCCCCGTGGTAGGACACCCGCTGCAAAGTGAGAAGCTGCCTGGACGCCTCGACGACCTCGCGCATGGCAAGCAGCGGCCTGTGCCTGGCCACGCCCACCTTCGACGCGAGCGGCTCCCACCAGGCGCCGAGCCCCATCATGATCCGGCCCGGGGCCAGCTCGGACAGCGTTGAGAACGTCGCGGCGAGCAGACCGACATTCCTTGTCCAGATCGGGATCACGCCGGAGCCGACCTTGATCCGGCTGGTCACCGCGGCGTAGGCCGCCATCGGCACCGTTGCCTCCCGGACCAGCCTGCTCTCGGCCTGCCATACCGCCTCGAACCCTTTCGACTCGGCGTATCGCGCATAGTGCATGCCATCCCTGATCGAGTGCATGTCCTGGAGGTACAGGGCCATCCGGCCCTCGGACGTAACCATCATCCGGCCTCACCTCCCATCGGCATGAAGACGTGCGGCGGGATGTCCCGCAGGCGCGCCCACAGCCGGCCCGCCTCGGCGGCCGCCTCGGCGGCGAGCAGCGCTGCGTCCACCCGCGTCGAGCTGCGGTCGGCGATGACCAGCTCGCCCGCTACGACCACGTCCCTCACGTGCCTAGGCGACAGCCCGAAGATCCAGTGTTCCGCGACGTTGCCAGCCGATACGGGGGTCGGCGCGGGATAGTCGAGCACGGTGAGGTCGGCGGGTGCGCCGGCCGTGATGCGGCCGAGCAGCGGCTCGCCGAAGACGCGGCCTGCCGCGCGTGACCCGGCTGCGAGCCGGTCGAGCGGCCAGCACGGCTGCGTGCGGACGCTCGCCTCCCTGGCACGGAAGAAAGCCATCTGCGACTCGGTGATCATGTCGCCGCCGATGCCGTCCGTGCCGAGTGCGATCCGGCCGGCTGCACCTCGCGGCATCCCGCGGTCATCGCTGGCGGTCACCGGGCTGTGGCCGACGGCGTTGTTCATGTTGCTGCGGGCGTTGTGCGCGATCGTCGCCGCGGAGGCGAGCAGGATGTCCCGCTCGCGGGAGTCGACGTGTACACAGTGCGCGAGCAGGGCGTCCTCGGTCACGATGCCTGCCGCGTGCAGCCGTTCCACCACGCTGAGCCCGTAGCCGGCCAGCGCGTCCCGCTGGTCGGCG
This sequence comes from uncultured Actinomycetes bacterium, assembly GCA_963789225.1. Classification (GTDB taxonomy): domain Bacteria; phylum Actinomycetota; class Actinomycetes; order Streptosporangiales; family Streptosporangiaceae; genus Palsa-504. The sequence goes on along the minus strand of CAWBKD010000020.1, from coordinate 48,815 downwards.
GCGTCCTCGGCCACATGGATGTGCACGCCAGCGCCGGCCGCGGCGGCCATACCGGCGCAGGCCTCCAGCGTCGCGTCGGACATCGTGAACGATGCGTGCGCGCCCATCAGGCCGCGGGCTAGTGGCTGTCTCGCCTTCAGGAATCTGGCGTTCTCGGCAAGGCCGGCCGCGGCCCGGTCCGCGCCATCACGGTCGCTCACTTCGTAGCACAGCACCGAGCGCAGCCCTAGCTCGGCCAAGGCGGCGGCCACGACGTCGAGTGAGCCGTCGATAAAACCCGGCGAGGCGTGATGGTCGAAGACCGTGGTCGTTCCGGCGAGCAGCGCGTCCAGGCCTCCGGCCAGGGCCGACATCCGGATGCTCGGCTCGTCAAGCGCCCGGTCCAGCCGCCACCAGACGCGCTGCAGGATCTGCAGGAAATTCTCTGCCGGTGCCAGCTGATAGGGCATTCCCCTGGCCAGCGCCGAGTACAGGTGGGTGTGCGCGCAGACGTTGCCTGGCATTACCAGGGTGCCGACGCAATCCCTGCGCGGCACGCCTGGCGGGGCGGGCCCGACGGCGGCGATGCGGTCGCCGCTGATCACCACGTCTGCGCTGGCCAGCTCGACCGGGTCGAGGCCGAGCACCACGGTGGCGCCGCACAGCGCGAGAGTGCTCATCGGCGGCGCGCCAGCCTGGGCACGGCTGCTGCCGCCGCCTGGGAGTCCTTCATCGGCAGCCTGGTTCGGTAGCGGCCGTCGAAAGCGTGCAGCGCGCCCGCCACCGCGCTCGCGGTGGGGACCAGTCCGATCTCGCCGATCCCCTTGGCGCCGTAGGGGCCCTCGGGCTGATGCTCTTCGACGAAGATGCACTCGACCGTCGGCATCCCGGCAGGCGGGATGATGTTCAGTGATTTCAGCGTCGTGGTGACCGGGATCCCGCCGGAGACCACGAACTCCTCAGACAGGCTGTGCCCCAGGCCCATGTGCACGGCGCCTTCGACCTGCCCTGTGAGCAAGGTGGGATTGATGACCTTGCCGACGTCATGCGCCGCGACCACCTTCGCGATCCGGCCGTCCTCGGCCAGGATGACGACCTGCGTGCCCCAGCCGTACGCGAAGTGAGTCACCGGGTTCCCGACTGCGGCGCCTGGCTTAGTGGTCCAGTCGATCAGCACCTCGCCGTAGAACTCCTGGCCGGCGAGATCAGCCAGGCAAGCCCCGTTCAGCCTGGCCTTCAGTTTGCTGGCCGCCTCGATCACTGCGCGTCCGCCCAGGACGGTGGCACGCGAGGCCGTGGTCTGGCCGCAGCCTAGCTCGCGGCCAGTGTCGACGACGACCCGCACCTGCTCCGGCGTCACACCAAGCTCCTCGCAGGTGATCTGCATGAGCACCGTGTGCACGCCCTGGCCCATCTCGGTCCAGGAGTGGAACAGGGTCACCGAGCCGTCGGCTTCCGGCCGCAGGATCGCCTTGCCGTACTCGGCTAGGCCGTTGCCGACGCCGGTATTCTTGACGGCGCAGCCGATGCCGGCGTACCGCGCGGACCGGTAGGCGTCCCTGACCGCGATCAGCGTTTTCTTGATTCCGACGCCCGGCCCGAGCCGCTGGCCCGTGCCGAAGACATCGCCCTCCTCGACGGCGTTGCGCCAGCGGATCTCCCAGCCGTCGAGGCCGGTGCGCTCCGCCAGGCGGTCAAGCATGCCCTCGATCGCGAAATTCGACTGGTTCGAGCCGAACCCGCGCATCGCACCGCACGGCGGGTTGTTCGTGTAGACGGCCCTGGCCTCGATGTCCACGGCCGGGAACTTGTACACGCCGCAGGCGTGCCCGGCCGCGCGCTCGAGCACCTTGGCACCCACGCTGGCGTAGGCGCCGGTGTCGCCGACGATGCGCGCGCGCAGGCCGAGCAGCCGACCGTCGCTGTCGCAGCCCACCGTGTAGGTCAGGGTGAGCGGGTGCCGCTTGACGTGGAAACGCAGGCTCTCCGCCCGGCTTAGCGTCAGCTTGACCGGCCTACCCGTGTGCGTGGCCAGCAGAGCGGCGTGCCCCTGCACGCCCAGGTCCTCCTTGGCCCCGAACGCGCCGCCGCTGGACACCAGGGTGGCAAGCACCTTGTCCTCGGGCAGGGCGAGCAGGCTGGCGACCTGCCTGCGGTCGCTCCAGATGCCCTGGCCCTGCGAGTAGAAGTGCACCCCGCCGCCGTCCGTCGGGTAGGCAAGGGACGACTCAGGCTCAAGGAAGGCGTGCTCGATGAACTGAGTCTGGAAGGTCTCGGTGCAGATGTGCTCAGCCTGCGCCAGAGCGGCATCGGCGTCCCCGCGCTTGATCTCGGAGAAAGACAGCACGTTTCCCGGCGCCTGGGAGTGCAGCTGCGGCGCGCCCGGCGCCATCGCATCCGCCGGGCTGGTAACTGGTGTCAGAACGTCGTAGCCGACCTCGACCAGAGCTGCCGCGTCGCGCGCCGCGGCCCTGGTCTGCGCGGCCACCAAGGCGATGATGTCACCGACGTACCTGGTCGTCTCGCCGATCGCCACGAGCTGCGGCCAGTCCTGGGTAATCTCGCCCTGCACGCGGTCGCCAGGCACGTCGGCGGCGGTGAGTACGGCAAGCACGCCAGGGTGGGCGATGGCCCGGCTCGTGTCGGTGGTACGCACCACGGCGCGCGGGTGGTCAGCGAAGCGGATGGCGCCGTACAGCATGCCTGGCATGGTCATGTCGTTGATGTAGGGCTTGTCGCCGAGCGCGAGTTCACGGCCCTGGTAGCGGGCGGTCGGCGAGCCCACCCGGCCGCTGTTGTCGATGTGCGGCAGCGGCCCGCCGCGCCTGCTGCCGGCCGCCAGCATGATCGCGTCGATGATCTTGACGTATCCGGTACAGCGGCACAGGTTGCCTGCCAGCGCCGATTCAACCTGCTCCCTGGTCGGTTCCGGCAGCTTGGCCAGCAGCACCTCCGCCTTCATGAGGATGCCGGGCGAGCAGAAGCCGCACTGGGAGGCGCCGGCCGCGACGAAGCAGTCGGCCCAGGTTTGCCTGTCGGCGATGGACAGCCCCTCTTGAGTCGTGATCGCCCGGCCCGCAAACCGCTCGGCTGGCTGGGCGCACGAGACGACGGCCTTGCCGTCGGCGATCACGGTGCAGGCACCGCACGAGCCTTCAGGCGCGCAGCCATCCTTGACCGAGGTGACGCCGCAGCTTTCCCGCAGCACGTCAAGCAGGTGCTGGCCGGTATGGACGTCGGCGGACACCGCAGCGCCGTTAAGGGTGAAATCCATCGCAGACCCTCCGATCGCCGGTCGCAGCGGCCAGCTCTTTGCCTCGGCCAGCCTGTGTCGGTACGGCTAGGGGCTTGTCCCCGATGCCCTGGATGTCGTGGTCGCCGAACCCGTTGCAGGACATGGCCGGGCACTCCAGCGCCTCGACAGCGACGATCGCTCGCGCCGAGCGTGCCCGCCGAGCCGAGGCGGAGACGAAGGCGCGCAGCGTAGCGCGGGTTCGGATGCTCGCAACGACTCGAAGACCCGGGCCAGCATCATTCAATGCTAGGGCCTCGCCGGTTCGGGGTCAGGAGTCGAAGGTCCCCTTGCGCTGGAATGACGGCTGGCCAGCTTTAAGGTCGTCTTGTCTGGGGACGGCATGATCCCGGCCGGGAGGAGCTGACCTGCGACCGGCTCGTCCCCTGGTCGACAGTCCTCTACTCTGTGAATGCACCGGCGGGCAACCGTTGACCCAGACGGCGCGGAGGGTAGGGGTCGATGCAAGCCGATCTCGTTATCCGGGGCGCTCGGGTCGCCGACGGCGACAACCCCGTGTACCTCGCCGATGTAGCGGTCAGCCGAGGGCGGATCGCTGCAGTGGGCGAACGGTTGCCCGTTGACGCGTGCGGCGAGCTGGTCGAGGCCGACGGACTCCTGCTGTGCCCGGGGTTTATCGACATGCATGCGCACTCGGCCTTGCGGACCTTCGCTGATCCGCTTCTCACGCCGAAGCTCGCGCAGGGCTTTACGACAGAGTTGATCTGCCCGGACGGCCTGGGTCCGGCGCCGGTCAGAGCGTCCGGGCGGGACGAGCGGCGCCGCTACCTCGCAGCGCTCGAAGGGGCGGGGCCGCGGGAGTGGCCATGGGAGTCCTTCTCGGACTATCTGGCGGCGGTTGAGGCGACCGCCCCCGCCACCAGCCTGGTCGCTAGCGTGCCGCATTCCGCGGTCCGCGATGTCGTGCTCGGGCCGGCGCGCCGCGCGCCGGATGCTGCGGAGCTGCGGCGCATGCAGGAAGAGGTCAGGGCCGGGTTCGCGGCCGGGGCTCGGGTGCTCTCCTTCGGGCTTATCTACGCTCCCGGGCTGTACGCCGACACCACCGAGCTAGCGGGCCTGGCCGCGGTTGCTGCCGAGTACGGCGCTCCCCTGATGCCGCACGTACGCAACGAGGCCGCGGGCGTTCTCGACGCTATCGCCGAGTTCGTGCAAGTGGCCGAGAGCACCAGTGCGCCCTTGCATATTTCCCACCTGAAACTCGTCGGTTCGCCTTGGCTGCTCGATGGGCTGCTTCACCTCATCGCCTCGGCTGCACAGCGGGTGGACCTTACCTTCGACCAATACCCCTATGGTGCGGGTAGCACGCTGCTTGCGGCGCTCCTCCCACCCTGGGCGCTAGACGGTGGTCCGACCGCGATGCTGCGCCGACTGGGTGACGGCGGCGAGCGCTTGCGGATCCTGCGCGACATGGAGAGCGGACTGCCCGGCTGGGAAAACCTCTACAGGTCATGCGGGCCGGCGCGCATCACGATAACCGAGGCCGGCGCACAGCGGGAAACCGAGGTCGGCAAGAGCATCGAGCGGATAGCCGGCGAACAGGGCGTCGATCCAGCAGTCGCCGTCCTGGACCTGCTCAGCGACACCGAACTAGATGCCGGGATGATCGATCACTACGCCAGCGAGCATGTGGTTCGCGCCATTTTCACGCTGTCCGGTGGTCTCGTCGGATCCGACGGGATCTTCAACTCCCGCCCGCACCCCCGGCTGTTCGGGACCGCCGCGCGGGTACTGGGTCGCTATGCCCTGCGCGAGGGGCTGATCACGGTGGAGGAAGCTGTCGCACGACTGGCTTCGCGGGCAGCTGACCGGTTGGGTCTGCATGACCGCGGGCGCATCAAGACCGGGATGCGTGCCAACATGGTCCTGCTCGACTCCGCCCGTTACATCGACACTGCCACCTATGAGCAGCCGTGCCAGACCCCAGAAGGCGTCGACAGGGTATTGGTCAGGGGGCTGACTGTCTACCGCAACAACCATGCCACGGGGCTGCGCCCCGGAACCGTCACGCGAACACCGCGAGCCGCAGACCGTGCTGCGGAATCGAAACCATAGTGACTATCTGCGCCCCGGCGAACACGTCCGCGACCAGCCCGTCACGCGACCGGCCCGGTTGTCCGGGGTAGCCAAGGCGTGTCCATGCGCATGTCAACAGCCGCGGCCGTCAGCGTTGCATGGGGCGGGGCAATCGGGGGAACCTTCGGCTGCCTGCTTCCGTACCTGCTGAACGACTGGCATTTTCACAGGCCCCTGCCTTACTGGGCGGTAGCGCAGGCGGCGGGAGGGCTGCTCATCTGCGCAGGGCTCGCGCCGATCGTTTGGTCGTTTATCGAGTTCACCAAGGCTGACGGGACTCCGGTACCGGTGGCGTCGCCGCCACGCCTGGTGGTGAGCGGGTTCTACCGCTACGTGCGCAACCCGATATACGTGGGCTTCATGGTCGTCCTGACGGGCGAGGTGCTCCTGTTCGGCTCGCCCGGCCTCCTGGAGTACACCGCAGCGGCCTGGTGTATCGGCGCAGCCGCCGTCCGCTTCTACGAAGAACCCACCCTCGCCCGCAAATTCGGGGCCGAGTACACCGATTACCGGCGCGCCGTGCGTGCCTGGATTCCCCGCCTGCATCCATGGACGTCCGGTGAGTCGGCCCGGTCGGCCGAACACGATGAGGCCGGAGGCCGCTAAAACCGCCAGCGGAAGGGGGAGCCACGTGGCCCGCATCAAAGGAGTCTCGTCGGCCCAGGCCTGCCTGTACGTGAAGATTCGCCTGCCACTTCACCCGGCGCAGCATCGCCGAGCTCACCGGGCGGGAGACGGAGCGGATGATCGAGCCCCTCAAGATGCACGCGTGCGTGCCGAGAATCTCATCCGTGGCTGTGACCAGCGGAGTTGCCCTCCCGGCCGTCCGGCCGTGATGATCACCGGTCATGTGCCTGCGTTTCGTCTTCCTCCTGATCACGCCGACGGTCGCCTGGCTGCGGCTGTCCCGGCGTAAGGAAGCGTGGAAGACCGCAGAAATCCTGCTCTTGCGCCACCAGCTCACTAGCCTGCGACGACGGCAGCGACTTCGCCCGGACCTGAACTGGGCAGACCGGGCACTGGTCGCGACCCTGCTCGCTGTGATACCGAAAGCGCGCCGATGCCGACCGGAGCCGCCAGCAACCGAGCGAGCTAGTCAGCCGTACAGGTCAAGCAGCCGTATACGTGCGGATTCCAGGCGTCGGTACATGACGGCGCTGACCCGCTTCAGCAGTTCGTAACCCAGCGCCGTATCGGCCTCGCACTTGCCGCGCAGGCAGGCTCCGTCCAGCGCGGTCGCGCTGACCGGCGTCACCGCGCGGGCGTCACCGTAGTAGCGGTAAGGCTGGATGAGCCACGACCACCCCAGTACCTCTCCTTCATCCATGGTGTCGATGACGAGAGGTCCCTTCTCGGGCGAATGGATCTCCAGCGCGACTCGTCCATGCCGGATGACGTAGAAGCGGTCAGCGGCCTCTCCCTCGCGGAAGATGTAGTTGCCTTGCGGGAAGTGAGTGTTGACTGCGCACCCCGTGATCAGCTGCAATGTCTCGTGGCTCAGCCCAGTGAAGAATGGGTGGCTGCCGAGCAGGTCCTCTATCATCTCCACTTCTTCCTCCCAGATCACCGTGACAGATCGCTCGCCTTCCAACATGACTGGCTGCGCGGCTGGCTGCCAGGGCTGAAGGTCCCGTGGGCACCCGCGTAATGCGTAGGCCAGGTTCTTGGTGGAGTGGCGCCGTCACACGACCGTCCGTTTTCAGACCGGTGGCTCGTTTCATCGGTGCAGGTAGCGCACATGCCGCACGGGGCCGTACTTTTTGTAAACGTCAGGCCAGCGGTTCGAACCCGCTCACCGGCTCCCAGTTCAGAGGGAGTATTCACCTCCTCTCCACTCGATTCGTGGAACGAATGTCACTTATCGGGGCTCTAGTGCAAGACACTCGTCTACCAGGCCACATGCGCCGCGAGCGGCGCGAAGCTCTTGACCGGATGGCGCGAGAAGGACAGGTGGCCGGACTGTATGGGGCCACTTCCGGGCCGCCGATCCGGACCTGGTTACCGCGTCGCTGATGGCGATTTCCCGGCATCCGCGACACGGATGCTGGGACAGTGCTGGCTCGGCGGTCGTGGTAGCAAGGTGATCGCGGAGCGTGCCGTGCCTGCCAAACGATGAGCCGGAAGACAGCCCTTCTGGCATAGGTAACAGCAGGCCGTGGCGGCGCGACCTGGGGTCATGACATTCCGGCAATGTGTGCCAGCGTCACGGGTTCTTGTAGATCGCATGGTCGCCGATCCGCCGCCAGACCAGCAGGGGCTCACCGTCGTCCATCTTGTCCAGATGAAAGGTCGCGCGCCCGTCAGGAGACGCGAAGTTCCAGGTCAGCGAATAGATCTCGGTGTTGTTCAGCCGGTGGATCCTCAGCCGTTTGGGCCAGGGATGAGCGCCGCTGAACGACCCGGCACTGATCGCCGGGAGGAAGAATTCGCGCAGCACCTGCAGGAACAACTGCTGATGCTCGGCCGGGAGCCGCCGGAGGTCGTTCCTGAAGGACTCAAGTGAGCGGTACTTCACCGGTCTGGGTCGGCCGCGAGCGACTCCAGGTCAGCAAGGAAGCTGCCGGCGTCGTCGAACGTCCGGAAGCGGCCGGCAGCCAGGTCATCTTCCGCCTCCCGCTCAGCCGCCTGGTGCCCTTCAGACCAGAACCACATCTCATCGACCGGGACAGGCAGCGTCGGGCGAAGCTCGATCACGCCGTCCTCCCGTTCGGTGACCTCAAGCTGAGCGCCTGGCTCATCCAACCGGTACTTGCGCCGGAGTTCCGCGGGCAGGGCGACCGTCCCCCGCCCCTGGACCGCAGCAAAACCGTGATAGTTACTCACATCTACCACTATGCAGTATTGCTGCAATACCGTCAAGCAGCATAACTCTATAGTGCGGTAGACGAAGGTTACTCGTCGCCGGCGCCATCGGGTCGTGCCAGTGACCCTCCACCCGGCCCGTGGAACGTCAGTGACTACCTGATCCATGCGGTCGGCGAGGCGAAGCCGATAGGAGCCTCCGGGAACCCAGGTGGAGTGCGCCGCCAGGCCGTAGAGGTACGCGGCGGTCTTGTCCGCGTCGGTAAGTGCAGTCCAGCCCAGCTCGGGACGCGCGCGGACGTGGGCGGCGAAGGTGTGCACGACACACGCCCCGCCGCGTGGTGCGCGGCGGGGCTCAGCGTCGTGGGCATTCACGGCATCGCCGATCGCTGTCAGGCGTCCATCTCGGTGGCGATCTCGAATCCCGTCTCCTCGGGGGGCGCGGTGAAGCCGCCCGCGATGCCCTGCTTCATGCGCGGCATCAGGGTCGAGTCACGGAAGCTTTCCCAGCTAGCCTTCGAGTCGTGTACGGCGAAGATGGTCCAGCCGTCCGCGGACGGCCCGGCGGCGTGGTAGGTCTGACCGCTCGGCAACGTGCCGTCACTCGGGTGCACGGCCGCGACCGATGCTTCGTACTGCTGCTTGGTTCCGCCCTTGAACTGGTGGATGACGCCGTAACTCATTGCTCAGCCTTTCGCTAGTACTGCGGGTGACGTACCGCCGCGTGCGGCCCGTCGATCGCCGGGTGCCGCCGGACGTGCGGGTCGCGATGACCAGGTAGCTGGGCATGGACCGCTCGTGCGATGTCGCGCTCGGCCTATGACTGGACGAGGAAGACAAGGGTGTCGAGGAGTACCCCGTCACTTGCCGCGGTGGCAGCGCCGTCCTCGGACTGCAGCCAGGCCATGAATGCGGGGAGGTCGGGCACGTCGGCGCTGACGGCTACCCGTGCCGAGTTGGTCGGGTCGGTGAAGGTGCGGATGTTCGTGACGCCCAGTTCCCCGAACTTCTTCTCGCGAAGATCCGAGCTGAGCCAGTGGTCGTGATCTGTCACGTCGTGGTAGCCGATGATGCTGGGCATCTGGTCGTACTCCTCTTGTCTTCCGCGCCGTGGAAGGCGGCGCTAAGAGCATCCTGACGCTGCGCCATCTCACCGGCGCATCACCGGCGCATCACCGGCTCAGCTCGCCGATCGCGGCGAGCATGCCCGGCAGCCCCCGAGCGGCGCAGATGCCCGCGGCCCTCTCGAGCCAGGCCCGCGCCGTATCGTCGATTTGGCCGAACGACCGGTGGTGCGCCGCTGCGCGGGCCATCAGGATGGCGGCCCGGTGGTAGTCCCAGTCAAAGGCGTCGACGATCTCGAATGCGGTGTTCAGGTGCCGGTCCGCGACGTCGTGACGGCCCAGCAGCGACGCGAGCCGTCCCGCGTAGGCGGCGGCGTCGATCATCTCGATCGTGATTGCGGCCGGGAAAACTAGCTCAACTAGGATGGCCACGACTGGCTCCCTTCGGGGACCGGGGATGCAGCGTGCCCGGTCAGGATGGGCCGTCGCGGTTCCCCTGGTCGCCGCTCGTTGCGACGGCTCGGTAAGGTCATAGTGGCGAGGCGGCGTCTCAGTGACGCATCAGTTGTGCATCACCCGCCATGAAAGCGCCGGTCAGCCGAAGCCTTTCGCTGCTAGCTTCACTCAGCAGGTTCGTGGAACGACGCTTCGGATAATCACAGCGCGGCAAGCGCCATCAGTGCGATGACCCGTGTCATGTGTGCAGCTAGCACGCATGGTGCACGAGGCCGTACTTCTTGTAAACGGCAGGCCAGCGGTTCGAACCCGCTCACCGGCTCCAGGTCAGAGGGGTTAACGCCCCGCCGCCTTTGCCGCGCCACCACCATGGGGCGAGAGAGCCCGTACGCACCTTGCGAAGTGCGGCGATCCCGACTGCCACGAGCAGCACAATTATGACGATAATTAGCTCAATACTCATCCCGGTACCTCCTGGCGCGCAGAACTGCTCAGAAGAGGCGTCGGGTCTGCGTGTGGCGACAACCGGAAGTGGTCGTCCTGCCCAAACAAGGCGTCGCTCCCAAGGAGAGACTCGCTTCAAGGTACCACGGACAAAACCGATCCCTGGGCGCCCGGCGCAGGTGACACCGGCACCGGCAGGCTCTGCCTGAGCTGCAGGGCGTGGGCAGGTGCCGGCCGGCCACTCCGGAGCAGGACGCGGCCGCATGGTCGATGTACCTGGCCAAGTTCGGGCAGCAATCCGCGCGGCCGGCTGGGGTCATGCACAGAGCCGTCGGCGGTGGAAGCGGAGTGCCCTCGCTGTGGTGTTCATATGGAGATGATGTGATCCGGGCTGGTGCCGGAGCAGGATCGGGTGAGCGGGATGACGGCCACGGTGTTGCTAGTGGAGGACGAGCGCAAGCTTCGGGAGCTCGTCCGGTCGTACCTGGAGCGGGCCGGGTTCACCGTGCTGTCGACCGGCTCGGGCGCGGAAGCGATCACCCTGGCCGCCTCGGCCGCACCGGACCTGGTGGTCCTGGACCTGGGCCTGCCGGATGTGTCCGGCGAGACGGTCGCCCGCGAGCTGCGCGCCGCCGAGCCCACGGTACCGATCCTGATCCTGACCGCCAAGGCGGCCGAGGAGGACCGGATCGCCGGGCTGGAACTCGGCGCCGACGACTACGTGACCAAGCCGTTCAGCCCGCGGGAACTGGTATTGCGCGTCCAGGCGATCCTGCGCCGCGGCGGGCCGTCGGCCAGACCGCACGCCAGCAGCTTCGGCGGCGGGACCCTGGTCATTGACGAGCCGCGCCGCGAGGTGACGGTGCGCGGCGCGGCCGTGGAGCTGACCCCGACCGAGTGGGGCATCCTGGTCGCGCTGGCCACCGTCCCTGGCCGGGTGTATTCACGTGCCGAGCTGATCAACCGGGTCCGGGGGTATGAGTTCGAGGGGTACGAGCGGACCGTCGATTCCCACGTGAAGAACCTGCGCCGTAAGGTCGAGCAGGATCCGGGTAACCCCCGGATCGTGCAGACCGTACTGGGCGGCGGATACCGGCTGGGCCTGGCCCGGGACGACTGAGCCCGCCACGACTGAGCCCGTGACGACTGAGCCCGTCACGACTGAGCCCGCCACGACTGAGCCCGCCACGACTGAGCCCGCCACGACTGAGCCCGCCACGACTGAGCCCGTGACGACTGACGGGCTAACCGGCGGGCGCCAGCGGCAGGATTAGCGTGAACCGTGACCCGCGGCCGAGCTCGCTGGCCACCTCGATGCGGCCCTCATGGGCGCGCGCCAGCTCGGCCGCGATGGCCAGGCCGATGCCGCTGCCAGCGGTCTGGGCGGCACCAGGGCCGCGCCACAGCCGGCCGAACACGTGCAACTGGTCGTCCGGGCTGATCCCGGGCCCGGTGTCGCTGACCTCCAGCCGGGCCTGCCCGCCGTCCCGGGACAGGCTCATCCGGACCTGCCCGCCACGAGGGGTGAACTTCAGCGCGTTGCTGAGCAGGTTGGCGATCACCTGATGCAGCCGCCCCGGGTCGGCGAGCACCGGCGCTGGCTCAAACCGGCGGGCGAAGCCGACCCCGGCGACCGCGAAGCTGGCGTCCCATTCCTCGGCCTCCGCCGCCGCGATCTCGGCCAGGTCGGACGGCTGCCGCACCAGTTGCAGGGCAGCCGCCTCGGCGGCGGCCAGGGTCTGCAGGTCCTCCACCATCCGCCCCAGCCGTAGCACCTCTTCGTGCAGCGACACGGTCTGCTCGGGAGTATGCGCCACCAGCCCGTCGATGAGCGCCTCGGTGTTGGCCTGCAGCACCGCCACCGGAGTTCGCAGCTCGTGCGCGACGTCGGCGACCAGGTTCCGCCGCACCTGCTCGTGCGCGGTCAGCGTGTCGGCCATCTGATCGAAGGCGACGGCCAGTTCGCGAAGTTCGGCCGGGGCACCCGCCACCGGGCCGACCCGCGCCTGCTCGTCTCCGCGGCCCATCGCCCGCACCGATTCGATGAGCCGGGTGACCGGCCGTGTGATGCGCCGCGAGACCAGCACCGCCGCGAGCAGCGCCAGCACGGCGGCCAGCCCGGCCGCGCCGATCACCGCGCGGACCAGCGAGGCGCGCAGGTTGTACACCGCTGCGGTCAGGCCCTGGCCGGTGAACCGGACCAGCAGCGTGCCGATCCGCTGACCGCCCGAGGTCAGCTCCCGGCTGACGATCCCGCTGGAATCGCCCGTCCTGGTCAGCGTAGAGGCGACCACCCGGCCCTTGGCGTCCAGGACCGCGGCCTGTGCGCCGTCGCTATCGGCCAGCTTCAGCGCGGGCGCGAGGTCGACGTCGTACCAGCCGGGCTTACCGGTGTTGTAGGTGGAGACCGCGTTGGCCGCCAGCGCGTTGGTCAGGTCATCGCGGCGCTGCTGGACCAGGACCGCGATATCCCTGTCGGTGAACAGCACCGCCAGCACGGCCACCAGCGCTACCGCCAGGACCGCCACCGCGATGAACGTCAGCGCCAGCCGCAGCCCGACCGTCCCCTGGCCGCGAACCCTTCCTCTGTCATTCACGGCGAGCACCGCCTCCCGAATCGCGGCACCGGGTGTCTCTAAGCCTTAACGATCACGTCGCCGGCCGTTCTGCGCAACTGACCGGCCATCGGGCGCGGCCCGCGGCCGGTCATCGCCCTCGTCCGGCCCGGTCCGGGCGCTTTCACCAGGTGGCGGCGGCCCGCGGCGGCGACCGTGGCCGGCGGCCAGCCGCCAGCCGATCACGGCGAGGCCGACGGCGAAGGCCAGCCAAGGCGCCGCGACGATCAGGTCATCGCCCGTCACGTTCCCTCCCGCGGGGGGTGCGCGTTCCTTGACCGCCATCAGAGCGGCCAGAAGCGGGAGGAGGGTGCAGTCAGCGTGGTGATCGTGTGGAGACGCCGCCTCCATCTGGCCTCCACATCCGGCACGCGCCGCTACCACATCCGCCCGGTACCACAACGTGGACAACTGATTCACACCGGCAGCCGAAGGGAGACGTCACATGTCCACTTTCTGCCGAGTCATCACCGGCGTGACCGGGTCCCCGCGGAACTTGCAGGCCCTGCGCTACGCGGCGGCACTGGCGCGCGGCCAGGAGGCCGCGCTCGTCCCCGTCCTGGCCTGGGTCCCGCCCGGCGGTGACGTCGCTGACCGGCGACACCCATGCGCTTACCTGCGGCGCGTCTGGGTGGAAGACGCCCGGATGCGCCTGGCCGACGCCCTGGAGGCCGCCTTCGGCGGCCTGCCCGCCGACGTGCCCACCGAGCCCCTGGTGGTCCGCGGCGAGGCCGGACGCGTCCTCGTCCGCGAGGCCAGCCACCCGGGTGACCTGCTCGTCATCGGCACCGGCCGGCACGGCACCGCCTGCCGCCTGTTCGGCGGGAAGGTCGGCCGCTACTGCCTGGCCCGCGCGTGCTGCCCCGTCCTCGCGATCCCGCCCACCGCACTGGAGCTCGAAGCCGGCCACGGCCTGCACCGCTGGGCGTTCCGGCACTCCAGGCTGACCCTAACCGAACTCGCCGCTGGCAGGTGACCGCCACCATGTACACGAATTCCCAGAACATCGGCAGTGAGCGGCAGCGCGACGCGCTGGCCCGCGCCGAGCAGTGGCGCCGCGCCCAGCGGCTCCGCACCTCGTCGAGGTCAGCACGGGACACGGAGCACCCCAGGCGCCGGGCCCGGCGGCCGATGGCGTGGCTGCTCGCGGTGACTACCCGCCGGCGGCCCTGATCCGGTCCGGCGTCAGCGCTTCCAGGGCCGTGACCACCGGCTCCATCCCCGGCCGGGCGGTCACGATCCGGACGACCGTCTCGTCGAGGCCCTCCGCCAGGCGGGCGTACGCCTGCGCGGCACCGTCGGCCGGGCCGAAGTAACCGACCGAGCTGAACAGCTCGTCGGGCGCCGCGTCGACCAGGGCCCGCAAGGACTCCCCAGCATGCTGTCTTTCCTCGAGCTCGGACAGGACCGCGCCGAACCCCATGTCGGCGAACAGCCCGCGGTAGCCCGCCGTCAGCGGCGCCCCGGGCCTGGCCATGGAGTACATAAGCACCTGAGCGCCCAGCGCCCGGCGTGCCGCGTCCACGTCGTCATCGACGCAGACCCGGATGTACATGGTCAGCGGAACCTCCCCCGGATCGCGCCCGGCCCGCGCGGCCCCCTCCGCCATCAGCCGGCGGCTCTCGGCGATCCGCGCCGGGGTCGCCCAGTTCAGCAGGGCCCCGTCGGCCTGCTCGCCCGCCAGGCGCAGCATCTGCGGCCCGAGCGCCCCCAGGTACACCGGAACGCGCGGCAGGTCCCGGACTCCCAGCGAGGCGCCCTGCACCCGCAACGCCGGCCCGTCGTGGGTGACCGTCTCACCCGCCAGCAGCCCGCGCACGATCGTCAGGTAGTCGCGCATGACCGCGATCGGCCGGTCCGGCAGGCCGACCGACGCCCAGAAGCCAGGACCGTACCCTCCGGTTCCGATCCCGAGCACGAACCTGCCGCGGGAGATCTCGCCTACGGTCGCCGCCTGCCACGCGAGCGCGAGCGGGCCCCACATCCGGGCGGCCGGCACGACGGATATCCCCGTCACCAGCGGCGTGTCCTGCGCCCAGGCGGCGCACACGTGGAAGGCGTCGGGGACGCCCAGGGCGGGAGTCCACACGCTCTCGAAACCGAGCCTGGCCGCCTCGCGGCCCGCCTGCCGGAGCCCGTCGAACCCCAGGCCCAGCCTGATGTCAAGCCCCGCACCGATCCGCATCTGCGCCTCCCGCCGTAGCCCGGCCACACCGCGGCATCATGCCACACCCGCGAGAGAGCGGTCACACCCAGATAACGTGGGGCAGGTGAGGATCAGGCTGGGCGCGGCAGGGCCGACGCTGCTGGCCGGCCTGCTCGCCGCCCTAGCCGCGGTCGTCACGGCCAGCCCGGCCAGCGCGGCCACCCCTGCCCGGCATGTCGTCATCGTTGGCCTACCCGGGCTGCGGTGGAGCGACATCTCCGCGTCCGCCACGCCCACGCTCTGGCGCCTGGCCGGCCAGGGCTCGGTGGGTAACCTGTCCGACTTCGCCATTCAGCCGCTCACCTGCCCGGCCGACGCCTGGCTCACCCTCAACTCCGGTGCCCGCGCGCAGTCCCGCCACCCGGACACCGCCTGCGGCGCGTTCCCGGCCGTCGTCCCCGAGGGGACCTCGGCCGACGTCCCTGGCCTGCCCTCGCTGGTGTCCTACAACAGGCAGTTCCACACCAGCCCCGCCTGGGGCGCGCTGGCCGGCGGCGCGTCCTGCGCCACCGCCGTCGGCCCCGGCGCCGCGCTGGCCCTGGCCGGCCCGTCCGGGCACGTCGCCTCCTACCTGCGGTCGCCGTCGCAAGCGACCGCCGCGGTGCTGTCCCGCTGCCCGCTGACCGTCGTGGACCTGGAAACCACCAGTTATCCCGAACGAGCGTTGGTGCCCGCCTCGATAGACGCCGAACTCACCCGCATCGTGGCCGACCTGCCCTCCGGCGCCACCCTGCTCGTGGTCGCCCCCGGTTCGACGGCCGGCCCCCCGCACCTCCAGCTGATCCTGGTCGACGGGCCCGGGTACCGGTCGGGCCTGCTTGAGTCCAGCTCGACCCGCCAGCCGGGCCTGGTGGCGCTGACCGACCTGACCCCGACCGTCCTGGGCTGGCTCGGCCGCGGCCCGCCGTCCGGGGCGGTCGGCGCGCGGCTCACCCGCGGCAGCCGGGGCAGCTTGCCCGCGACGATCCGGTCGCTGGTCGGCCGCGACACCGCCGAACAGGTGTGGCTATCCACCCACCAGGTCTTCCTCTGGGCCTACCTGCTGGCCGACGCGGTGATCCTCGGCGCGCTCTGGCTGGCGCGGCGGCCCGGGGCGTGGCGGGTGACCGGGGTGTTCGCCGTTGCGGTACCGGCGGGGACCTTCCTGGCGAACCTGGTCCCCTGGTGGCGGCTCGCCCACCCGGCGGTGTGGCTGTACGGGATCGCGGTGGCGCTGGCGCTGGTCCTCGCGCTGGCGGCCCTGGCCGGGGCGCGGCGGCGGGATCCGCTCGCGCCGTTCGGCGCGCTCTGCCTGTTCACCCTGGCCGTGCTGGGCCTCGACGTGATGACCGGATCGCGGCTGCAGCTCGACGCGCCGTTCGGCCTGTCCCTGATCGAGTCCGGGCGCTACTACGGGATCGGCAACGCGGCGCTGGGCATCTACGGCGTCACGGCGCTGTTCGGCGCGGCCTGGCTGGGCCTGGTCGCGCTGCGCAGGTACCCACGTCGCCACGCGGTGCTGGCCATAACACTGGTAGGCCTGTTCGCGGTGTTCGCCTCGGGGTGGCCGGGGTTCGGCGCCAAGGTGGGCGGCACCATCGCCCTGGTGCCCTGCTTCGGCCTGCTGCTGCTGGCCGTGGCCGGGATCCGGCTGAACTGGCGGCGGGCGGTCCTGGTCGCGGTCAGCGGGCTCGCCCTCGTCGCGATCTTCGCGCTGCTCAGCTACCTCGTCCCGGTCACAGGGAAGTCCCACCTGGGGGCGTTCGCAGGCGACGTGCTGCACGGTCACGCGGGTGCCGTGCTGCTGCGCAAGATCCACGCCAACGTCGGCTCGCTCGCGGTCGGCGCCTACAGCCCGCTGGTCCCGATCGTGGTGGCGCTGACCGGGCTGATGCTGTGGCGGCCCGCGTGGTTCGGGCTGAAGACGGTGCCGCTGGCCTACGCGGCCGAGCCGCTGATCCGCCCGGTCCTGGGCGTGCTGTGGCTGATGCCGGTGCTCGGCTGGTTCGCCGACGACTCGGGGGTCCTCGTGCCTGCCGCCGCCCTGCCGCTGGCGCTGCCGCTGGGCATCGCCGTCCTGGCCGCCGCCGCGTACCATGATCGTCGGCCCCCGACGCAGAAAGTGACCCGTGCAGTACCAGCTATCGCGCATCGTGGCAGGCCCGTTCCTGCACACGATCTGGCGGCCCAGGGTGACCGGCGCGGAGAACATCCCCGCCTCGGGCGGGGCGATCCTGGCGGCCAACCACCTGTCGGTGGTCGACTCGGTCTTCCTGCCGCTGATGGTTGACCGGCCGGTGACGTTCTCGGCCAAGGCCGAGTACTTCACCGCCTCCGGCCCCGCGGCGCGCCTGTGGGCCGCGTACCTGAAGGCGACGAACCAGCTGCAGATGGACAGGGACGGCCCGCGGGCCGCGCAGGAGACGCTGGAGGCGGCGCTGGCCCTGCTGGTCGAGGGGAAGCTGTTCGGCATCTATCCGGAGGGGACGAGGTCGCCGGACGGGCGCCTGTACCGGGGCCGGCCCGGGGTCGGCTGGCTGGCGCTGAAGTCGGGCCTGCCGGTCATCCCGGTGGCGCTGTCGGGGACGCGGCGGGTGCTGCCGCCGGGGCACGTGGTGCCGCGGCCCGGCCGGATCGGGGTGACGATCGGCAAGCCGCTGCAGATCGCTCTGGAGCTGGCGGGCGAGCCGCCGGGGAAGGCCCGGCGGCTGATCGCCGACCAGGTGATGACCGCGATCCAGGAGTTGTCCGGTCAGGAGTACGTGCACATGTTTGCGTCCGACCGTAAGGCCGAGCTAGCGGCAGGTGATCAGTGAGCGGGCTCATGATCGAGGCGGACCCGGCCGAGGCGGGCCTGGACCCGGAGCGCCTGGCGCGTATCGGCGCGTACTTCGCCCGTTACGTGGATGACGGCCGGCTGCCAGGCTGGCTGCTCACCGTGAGCAGGTACGGCCGCCTGGCCTACGTGGCCAGGTACGGGTCACGTGACCTGGAGGCCGGGCTGCCGGTGACGGACGACACGGTGTGGCGGATCTACTCGATGACCAAGCCGGTCACCTCGGTCGCCGTGATGATGCTGCAGGAGGAGGGCACGCTCGCCCTCACCGATCCGGTGAGCGCGTTCATCCCTGCTTTCGCCGATGTCCGCGTGTTCGCCGGGGGTTCGGACCTGCGCCAGACGACGGTCCCGGCCGTGGAGCCGGTGCGGATCTGGCATCTGCTCACGCACACGGCCGGGCTTACCTACGGCTTCCACCGGGCCCATCCGGTGGACGCCCTGTACCGGGCGGCCGGCTTCGAGTGGTCCACTCCGCCCGGCGTGGACCTGGCGCAGGCCTGCGACATCTGGGCCGGCATCCCGCTGCTGTTCCAGCCGGGGACCGAGTGGAACTACTCGGTCGCCACCGATGTCCTGGGCCGGGTCATCGAGGTCGCTTCCGGCCAGCGCCTCGATGAGTTCTTCGCGGCGAGGGTCCTGCGCCCGCTCGGCATGACCGAGACCGCCTTCTGGGCCGATGAACCGGCCGCCCAGCGCCTGGCCGCGCTGTACACGCCAAACCGGGACGGCAAGGCGAGGCGGGCCGACATGCTGAGCAAGGCGGCCCTGGCGCCGCCGAGCATGCTCAGCGGGGGAGGCGGCCTGGTGTCCACCGCGGCGGACTACCACCGCTTCACCCAGATGCTGCTGCACACGGCCGACAGTCCGGCCGGCGAACGTGACGGCATCCGGCTGCTGAGCCCGCGCACGGTCGGCTACATGACCCGCAATCACCTTCCCGGCGGCCTTGACCTGGAGACGTTCGGCCGGCCGCTGTACGCCGAGTCCCCGTACCGCGGCATCGGCTTCGGCCTCGGCTTCTCCGTAGTCATCGACCCGGTGCCTGGCAAGGTGATCTGTTCCGCGGGCGAGATCGCCTGGGGCGGGGCCGCGAGTACCGCGTTCTGGGTCGACCAGGAGGCCGAGCTGACCGTCTCGTTCTTTACCCAGCTGCTGCCTTCCAGCACCCACCCCATCCGCTCGCAGCTGCGCCAGCTTGTCTACCAGGCCCTGATCAGCTAACCCGCGGCGCACTCGGGACATAGGCCGAACAGCTCGACCGTGTGCCCCACGTCGACGAAGCCCGCTTGTTCGGCGACCCGTTCGGCCCACTGCTCCACGGCCCGCCCTTCCACTTCCACGCTGCGCCCGCAGTTGCGGCAGGTCAGGTGGTGGTGGTGCACGCGGGTCCCGCACTGGCGGTAGAGCGTCTCGCCGCTGGCGTCGCGGATGGCGTCGACGCTGCCCTGCTCGCTCAGCGCCTGCAGGTGCCGGTAGACGGTGGCCAGGCCGACCGGCTCGCCCTTGCGCCGCAACTCGGCGTGGATCTCCTGGGCACTGGCGAAGCCGGGCAGGTCGGCCAGCGCCGCGGCCAGCGCCTGAGCCTGCTTGGTCCCGCGCGCCCGGGAGCCGCGCGCTGACCTGGCGCGTACGCGCTCGTCCGGCTGCGGCGTCGTCACAGTCGCACCGTACAACGTTGACCTCCGTCCCCGCTAACTCGCGGCATCGTGCCATTCGAGTTGCAAAACAAAACTGAGAATCATTATCATTCCAACTACACGTGAATCTCCGACGATGGGAGTGGCTGACATGGGGACCGGCTGGAGAACCCGGAGCCTGGCTGTACTGGTACCGATCGGTGTGGCGCTGCTTTCTAGCGCTTGCTCGTCGTCCCCGGCGTCAAGCTCGGCCGCCTCAGGCGGCGACACGATCGTCGCGGTGGGTGCGGAGAATGAGTACGCGAACGTCATCGCGCAGGTGGGCGGGAATTACGTCCAGGTCAGCGCGATCATGAGCAACCCGAACACCGACCCGCACACCTTCGAGGCCAGTGCGTCGGTCGCCCGGGTAGTGAGCGCGGCCCAGCTCGTGGTCCAGAACGGCGTCGGCTACGACACGTTCATGAACACGATCGAGAACGCCGCCCCGAGCAGCTCGCGTAAGGTGATCGTGGTGCAGAACCTGCTCGGCCTGCCCACCGACACCCCGAACCCGCACCTGTGGTACAAGCCGGTGACCATGCCCGACGTCGCGAACGCCGTGGCCGACGACCTGGCCGCCCTCCAGCCCGCCCACGCCGCCTACTTCAAGGCCAACGCGGCCACGTTCATCAGCTCGCTCACCGCCTGGGACAACGCGATCTCCGCGTTCAAGGCGCAGTACGCGAACACGCCGGTGGCCACGACCGAGCCGGTCGCGGACTACATGTTGCAGGCGGTCGGCGCGGACAACATGACGCCCTGGGCGCTGCAGGCCGACATCATGAACGGCACCGACCCGTCGGCGCAGGACGTCGCGGTGCAGCGCAGCCTGTTCACGGATCACAAGGTGAAGGTGTTTCTCTACAACCAGCAGGTGACGGACTCGCTGACCGAATCCTTCATCCAACTGGCGCAGGCGAACGGCATCCCGGTCGTGGGCGTCTACGAGACGATGCCGGTACCGGGCTACAACTACCAGTCGTGGATGCTGGCCGAGGTCCAGGATCTCCAGAAGGCCGTGGTCAGCAAGGTCTCCACCGAGCGCCTGTGAGCGAGGAACTGCTCCGCCTGGACGACGTGGAGGTCCGGCTCGGCGGCCGGGAGATCCTCAGCGATGTCTCCCTGGCGATCCATCCTGGTGAGTTCACCGGCCTGATCGGGCCCAACGGCGCGGGCAAGACCACCCTGCTGCGGGTCATCCTCGGCCTGCAGCCGGTCACCAGCGGCTCGGTCCTGATCGAGGGCTCACCGCGACCGCCTCGCGATTCCTCGATCGGGTACGTGCCGCAGAAGCTGGCCATCGACCCGGACATGCCGCTGCGCGTCCGGGACGTGGTCTCTCTCGGCGTGGACGGCAACCGGTTCGGCATCAGCCTGCCGTCGCGGGCGCGTCGCGCGCGCGTCGCCGACATGCTGACCGCGGTCGGCGCGGAAGAGTACGCCGACGCGCGGATCGGTGAGCTGTCCGGGGGCGAGCAGCAGCGGGTCATGATCGCCCACGCCCTGATCAGCCGGCCGAGGCTGCTGCTGCTCGACGAGCCGCTGGCCAACCTCGACATCTCCAGCGAGCAGTCGATCGTCTCCCTGCTGGCCCGGCTGGCCAAGTCCGAGGGCGTCGCCGTGCTGCTCTCGGCGCACGACATGAACCCGCTGGTGCAGGTGATGGACAGGATCGTCTACGTGGCCAGCGGTCACGTGGCGGTCGGCACCACCGACGAGGTGGTCCAGCCGGAGGTCCTGACGCGCCTGTACGGCCATCACGTGGACGTGATCCGGGTGCACGGGCGAATCCTGGTCGTGGCCGCCGAAGGCCTCGACGAGGAGGCCGCCCACGCCGAGGACGTCGGAGTCGCGAGGTAACCGTGGGTCATCTGCTCAGGTACCTGTTCGAGCCCGGCTTCTTCTCTAGCGGACCGGTGCACGACGCGCTGGCCGTCGGGGCCATCGTCGCGATCACGTCGGCCGTGGTGGGCGTGTTCACGGTGACGCGCGGGCAGTCGTTCGCCGGCCACTCCCTGGCCGACATCGCCACCACCGGCGGCTCCGGCGCCTTCCTGATCGGCGTCAACCAGTTCTGGGGGTTCCTGGCGTTCGGTGCGGGGGCGGCCGCGTTCATGGAGATGATCGGCGTCCAGCGGCGCCGGGGACGCGACGTGGCCACCGGCGTGGTGCTCGGCGCTGCCCTCGGCCTGGCCGCGCTCTTCTTGTACCTGAGCACCCAGGAAAGCTCCACCACCGGCGCGTCGTTCACCATCTTGTTCGGCTCCATCTTCGTCCTCACCTCATCCACCATCCCGGCCCTGATCGTGTCCGCGCTGCTCGCGCTGGCCACGGTGGCGGTGCTGGCCCGGGTGCTGTTGCTGAGCGCGCTGAGCCCGGACATCGCGGCCGCGCGCGGCGTGCCGGTGCGCGCCGTCGGCGCGGCCTACCTGATGGCCCTGGCCATATCGGTGGCGCTGTCGGCCGTGATCATCGGCGCGATCCTGAGCACGGCGCTGCTGGTCGGGCCGGCCGCGACCGCGCTGCGCGTCGCGAAGGGACCGGTCCGGGCGGCGGCGGTGGCGGCGGGCATCGGCGTGCTGGCCACCTGGCTCGGCGTCGTGCTCGCCTACGACAGCTACTACTGGCCCCCCGCGGGGCGCGGCTGGCCGGTCAGCTTCTTCGTGGTCACCCTGATCGTCGGTAGCTACCTGGCCACCTACCTGCGCCCGCGCGGGCGCAGGGCCGTGCCGGAGACCTCGGATACGGAGCACGCATGTTCAGTGGCCTGATGCTGAACACCTGGATCGCCGCGACCGCCGTCGCGGTGATCGCCGGGGTGACGGGCTTCTTCGCGGTGCTGCGCGGGTCGACGTTCGCGGCGCACGCGATACCCAACGGCGCCTTCGCCGGGGCGGCGGGGGCCAACCTGCTCGGCTTCAACCCGTTCGCGGGCCTCGCGGTGTTCTCGGTGGCCGGTGCGCTCGGCATCGCCGGGCTGAGTCGGCGCGCCAGGAGCGACGTGGCGACCGCGCTGACGTTCGTGATGATGCTCGGGGTCGGCGCGCTGTTCGTCAGCTGGAGCACCGAGTACGCGCAGGAGGCGTACTCGCTGCTGTTCGGCGAGGTGTTCGGCGTTGCCTCGGATGAGGTACTGCCCATCGTGGTACTCGGCGCAGTGTCTGTCGCCGTGATCGCGGTGATGTTCCGGCCGCTGATGCTGTCCTCGGCCCTGCCCGAGATGGCGGAGGCCCGCGGGCTGAACCCGCGCCGGATGGACCTCGCGTTCCTGATCGTGATGGCCCTGGCGACCAGCATGACCGTCCCCGTGGTCGGCGCGCTGCTGATGTTCAGCCTGATGATCGGGCCCGCCGCCGCGGCCAGGTCGCTGACCGCCCGCCCGGTCCTCGCGATGGGCCTGGCCGTCATGATCGCCCTGATCACCGTCTGGACCGGGATCGTGGTCTCCTACCAGACCAACTGGCCCCTCGGCTTCTTCGTCGGCATCATGGGTGCCTTTTTCTTCCTGGCCGGCCGCGCCTACGCGGCCGCCCGCCGCCGCATGCTGTCGACCGCGTGATGCTTCTGTCGGCCGTTACGGTGGATACGTGAACCGGCTGAAGGATTCAACGAGCCCATACCTGCTTCAGCACGCCGATAACCCGGTCGACTGGTGGCCCTGGTGCGACGAGGCCTTTGCCGAGGCCGCCCGGCGCGACGTCCCGGTCATGCTCTCGGTGGGGTACGCCGCCTGCCACTGGTGCCACGTGATGGCGCACGAGTCGTTCGAGGACCCCGAGACGGCGGCGCTGCTCAACGAGCACGTGGTCGCGGTCAAGGTCGACCGCGAGGAGCGGCCGGACGTGGACGCGGTCTACATGACCGCGACGCAGGCCATGACCGGGCAGGGCGGCTGGCCGATGACGGTGTTCATGACACCGGACAAGGAGCCGTTTTTCTGCGGGACGTACTTCCCGCGCGACACCTTCCGGAGCCTGGTCCTGAACGTCTCGCGGGCCTGGCGCAGCCAGCGGGCCGGGGTCACGGACCAAGCGCGGCAGGTGGTCGAGGCCCTCAGCCGCAGCGCCAAGGCCACCGCCCGCGCGCTGCGCGGGGGGGAGGTCCGGTGGACCGAACGGCTCCCCGAGATCGCGGACGCGGCGGTGA
Organism: uncultured Actinomycetes bacterium; assembly: GCA_963789225.1. Taxonomy (GTDB): domain Bacteria; phylum Actinomycetota; class Actinomycetes; order Streptosporangiales; family Streptosporangiaceae; genus Palsa-504. The sequence continues at coordinate 25,220 of CAWBKD010000020.1, read as the reverse complement.
CCGCGCTCGGCCATAACTACGACTACGCGGACGGCGGGTTCGGCGGGGCGCCGAAGTTCCCGCCCTCGATGATCCTGGAGTTCCTGCTGCGCAACTACCGGCGGACCGGCGCGCCCGCGGCGCTCCAGATGGCGGAGGGCACGTGCGAGGCGATGGCCCGCGGCGGCCTGTACGACCAGCTCGGCGGCGGATTCGCCAGGTACTCGACCGACGCCTCGTGGGTTGTCCCGCACTTCGAGAAGATGCTCTACGACAACGCGCTGCTGGCCCGCGTCTACCTGAACCTGTGGCGCGCCACCGGATCCGAGCTGGCCCGCCGTGTTGCGGAGGAGACCTGCGCCTGGATGCTGCGCGAGCTGGCGACGGCACAGGGCGGGCTCGCGGCGTCCCTTGACGCCGACAGCGAGGGTGCAGAGGGAAAGTTCTACCTCTGGCGGCCCGCCGAGCTGGACACGATCCTGGGCTCAGCGGACGGCGAGTGGGCCGCGCGCGTGTTCGGGGTCACCGAGCGCGGGACGTTCGAGCACGGTGCCTCGGTCCTGCAGCGGCGCATCGAGCCGGACGACCCCGACCGCCTGGCCCGCGTCCGGGCCGCGCTGCTGGCCGCGCGCGACGCACGGGTCCGGCCCGGGCGGGACGACAAGGTGGTGGCGGCCTGGAACGGCCTGGCCATCTCCGCCCTGGCCGAATGCGGGTTGCTCCTTGGCCGGCCGGACTTCGTCGCGGCGGCGCGTGACGCCGCCACGCTCCTGGCGACGGTGCACCTGGGCGGCGGCCGCTTGATCCGCACCTCACGCGACGGGACGGCCGGTGATACCGCGGGCGTCCTGGAGGACTACGCCTGCGTCGCGGAGGGCCTCCTCGTGCTGTCTGGGGTGACGGGGGAGGCGCGCTGGACGGCGCTGGGCGGGGAGCTGCTCAAGACCGCGCTGACCGCCTTCGGCGACGGGCACGGCGGTTTCTACGACACGGCGGCGGACGGCGAACGGCTGTTCTTCCGCCCGGCCGAGCCCGCTGACAACGCCACCCCGTCGGGAACCTTCGCCGTGGCGGGCGCGCTGCTCAGTTACGCCGCGCTGACCGGTTCGGCGCGCCACCGGGATGCCGCGCAGGCGGCGCTCGGCGTGCTGCCCGCCATCGCCGCCCGGTACCCGCGCGCGGCGGGCGAGGGCCTGGCGGTCGGCGAGGCCTGGCTGGCCGGGCCCGCGGAGATCGCGGTGGTGGGCCGCCTCGACGACGCGCGGACCCGCGAGCTCCACGAGACCGCCCTGTACGCGGCCCCGCCCGGCGCGGTCCTGGCCCTCGGGGACGGGGTCGAAGCGGCGGTGCCCCTGCTGGTCGGGCGGGGGCTGGTCAACGGGGCCCCCGCCGCGTACGTCTGCCGCCAGTTCACCTGCCTGGCTCCCGTGACCACGCCGCAGGAGCTCAGGACGGCGTTGGCCGGACCGTCTTCGTTACGCGCGGCCGGGTTGGCTGCGGTGCCGGTTCCGGCCGCGCGGCCACCCGCACCCGGGCGCTGACCGACGAACCGTGGGATCTCGTCGGCGGCAGCACCACCCGGTATTCCAGGTGACCAGACGCCGGGATCCGGACGGTGAACGAGGCCTGGTGACCCGGGCCAAGCGGGTGCTCGCCGACGTCGCGCCAGACGTTCCCTGACAGTTCCTGCAGGACGACGGGATCGCCGGTGTCCGCGAGCGGTATCACGGCCGTGAGCAGGTCCGTTCCCGGCTTCCGGCCGGCCTTCAGATGGAGGGACACGGGTGGCACCACCGTCACGACCACGGGCTGGCTGGTCGCCCCCTTCGGGCCGGCCAGGCGGAACGAGGCGTTCCTGGTCAGATGCTGCACGGTGAAGGTCACCTTGCCCCGGCGATCGGTCACCGCGCCGCCCGCAAGCCGCCAGCCGGGCACCCCGTGTACGTGCTCGAGCAGGCGCACCCTAGCTCCGGGCTCGGCCCGGCCGCCGGGTGCCAGCCGGCCGGAAAGGACGTCATTCCCGCCCGCCGGGATCCGGGCGTAAGCCGGCGCGAGGACCAGGTCCTGGGCGGGGGCCACGTTCTGGGCGGGGTTCGGGGTCGGCGTCCCGGTCAGGCCGGGGCTCGCCGGGACCGGGGAAGCCGAAACCGCGGAGTTCGAAGTCGTGGACGGAATCGTGGCGGCACCTGGGCGCGCGCTCGGGTGGTGCGCGTCGGGCACGCCGACGCCATCCAGCAAGCGGTAGGCGAAGTGCTGGACGGGCGCGGGCAGGACGGCGGCATACGCCGAGGCCAGCCCGGCGGCGACCACCACCGCGGCGGCCGCCGTGCTCATCGTGAAAGAAAACCGCAGGCGCGGCCGGCGTCGGCTGGCGCGGAACATCGCCCGGGCGGCCTCCCGGCCGGCGAACTCGTCGGCGGATCCGTCGGCCGTCAGGGCCCGGATCAGGCGATCGACCGAGGGATCAGCCGGCCCGGGCAGGTCAGGAGGGTCGACGCTCACTGTTCCACCTCCTCCAGCGCTCGGATGCGGGGATCTTCGGCCAGCGCTCGCAGGCCACGGTGGAGGGCAATGCGAACCGCCCCGGGCGACTTGCCGAGAATGCGCGCGACGGCGGCCGTGTCCAGGCCCGCGATGATCCGCAGCGCCACCGCCTCCGCCTGGTCCCGGGACAGCCCGGCCACCAGGGCGACCGCCTGCTGGGTCGACAGCCCGTCGAGCACCTCGTCTTCCACCGGGTTGTGCTCGGCCACCGGGGCGACGGCGGCCGTCAGCAGGGCACCGCGGGACCGCATCCGGGTCCGCGACGCGTCGATGGCCCGGTGGCGGCCGATGGTGAACAGCCAGCAGCGGAAGTCGACCGCCCCGCCCTCAAAGCGGCGCAAGTCCCTGACCACCTGGAGCCACGTCTCGCTCGCCACGTCGTCGACCTCGTCGCAGCCCAGAACGCGCAGGTACCGTAGCAGCCGCGGGTGCAGCTTCTCCCATAGCCGGAGGAATGCCGTCTCGTCCCCGGATCTGGCCCGAACCAGCGCGTCGTCAAAGTCGTCAGCCTCGGTGCCCATCGCGTCAGGAATGATCCCACATTCACCGTTCTGTATGAGCCAGGACCGCATTACCCAGGGGGTCCAGGCCGGCGGGCAAGCGCGGGCAGGCCCGCCGGCCTCCCCCTCTACTGCGCCGGAATCCTCAGGAAACGACCTTGAGGGTGACGACCCCGCTGTGCGAGGGGGCCAGCGTCGCGGTGCCCTTGAAGATCAGCTCGTACCGTGAGGTGGTGCCCGGCTTGACGGTGAACGCGACCACGCCTGATGCGTTCGTGAGCCCGGTCCGCACCAGCACCAGCGTCTTGCCGACCCAGTGCTCGAGGTAGACCGTCTCCCCGCCCAGCCCGGTCTTGCCGTGGGCGAGCGTGCCGCGGACGACCGCGGTCTGCCCCTCCTTGATGCGGCTCTTCGACTCCACGATCGACAGCGTGGTGTGCGCCGCGGGAGCGACGACCCTGAGGGTGACGACCCCGCTGTGCGAGGGGGCCAGCGTGGCGGTGCCCTTGAAGATCAGCTCGTACCGTGAGGTGGTGCCCGGCTTGACCGTGAACGCGACCACGCCTGACGCGTTCGTGAGCCCGGTCCGCACCAGTACCAGCGTCTTGCCGACCCAGTGGTCGAGGTAGACGGTCTCCGCACCCTCACCGGTCTTGCCGTGGGCGAGCCTGCCGCGGACGACCGCGGTCTGGCCCTCCGTGATGTGGCTCCTCGACTCAACGATCGACAGCGTGGTGTGCGCCCGCGCGGGCGTGGGCGTGGGCGTGGCGTACGCGGGGCCCGCCAGCGCCAGCACCGTGGCCGCCGCGACGGCCGCACCAGCCGCGGCCCGGGTCAGGGAAGTGCGCATTCTTCTCCTCCAGAGTTCGGCCTCGAGCTACCGAGGCATAAGGGGTACGTGGGAGAGCGATGCGTGCGTCGTGTCTGTTACTCAGCCGGGTTTGCGCTGGCCGCGGACGAAACGCCCCGAGTGGACGCTTTCGCGGTTCGTGCGGCATCGTAGGTGGCGATGCACCTGACCACCGACGCAACCTCCCCTGGTCCCGATCAGCGAGCTTGAGCCCGGCGACCTGCTCTTCTATCACACCGATCCCACCGCTCCCGGCTACATCTCGCACGTGGCGATCTACCTTGGCAACGGGTGGATGATCCAGGCCCCCGAGCCCGGCCTAGACGTGCAGATCGTCCCGGCGAGCTTCGGCTCGGAGTACGCCGGCGCCATCCGGGTGTACCCGCAGATCGCCGCCGCGGCCGACTCCTCGCTGGCCTGACCGGCTCAGCTCATCCCGGGCGATGCTGCGCAGGTGGACCTCGTCGGGCCCGTCCACGATGCGCAGCTGACGGGCGATCGCGTAGAACGCCGCGAGCGGCGTGTCCACGGATAGCCCCGCGGCCCCGAAGACCTGAATCGCCCGGTCGATGACCGCGGCTGCCGTCCGGGCGGCCACCACCTTGATCCCGGCGATCTCGGTCCTGGCCGCGCGGTTGCCGACCGTGTCCATGAGCCAGGCGGCGCGCAGTACCAGCAGCCGGGCCTGGTCGATCTCCAGGCGGGACTCGGCGATCCAGGTGCTGACCGTACCCTGGTCGGCCAGCGGTTGCCCGAACGGCGCTCGGTGACTCGCCCGGTCGACCATGAGCTCCAGGGCGCGTTCCGCCATGCCGATGGCGCGCATGCAGTGATGGACGCGCCCGGGGCCGAGGCGGGCCTGGGCGATGGCGAACCCGCCTCCCGGCGGCCCGAGCAGGTTGGCGGCCGGGATCCGGACATCGTGGTAGCTGACCTCGCCGTGGCCATGCTGGTCGCTGTACCCGAACGTGGTCAGATCGCGGACCACCTCGACGCCGGGTGAATCGAGCGGCACGAGCACGAGGCTGTGCCGCTGATGCGGCGCGGCCTCCGGATCGCTGACGCCGACCACGATGGCCAGCTGACAGCGGGGGTCGGCGGTGCCCGTGCTCCACCACTTACGACCGCTGACCACCAGCGTGTCCCCGTCGCGGCGGATGGTGGTGACCAATCCGGTCGGGTCGCTGGACGCGATGCCGGGCTCGCTCATGCCGAAGCAGGAGCGGATCTCCGCGTCGAGCAGGGGCCTCAGCCACCGCAGCTGCTGCTCGGCGGTGCCGTATTCGGCGAGGAGCTCCATGTTCCCGGTGTCGGGGGCGGCGCAGTTCATCGCCTCGGGGGCGATGAGCGGGCTGCGGCCCGAGATCTCGGCCAGCGGCGCGTACTCCAGGTTGCTCAGCCCCGAACCCCACTCGCAGTGGCGCATGAACAGGTTCCACAGCCCCTGGGCCCGCGCCTCGCGCTGCAGGTCCGCGACGATCGGCGGCAGCCGGTGCGGGTCGCCCTCCCGGCGCTGCCGGTCGTACACCTCCTCGGCCGGGTAGACGAAGTCCCGCATGAAGGCCTGGAGCCGGTCGGCGAGCGCCTGGCTCCGTTCGCTCTGGGTGAGATCCATGGCGTGCTTACTCCGTGATGCGCAGGGCGTTGACCCACAGCCGGGTCAGCGTGTCGGCGAGGCGATCGACGTCGGCGGGAACCCCAGAGCCCCCGGGGGCCCGCTCCAGGACGAAGGCAACGTAGGCGCAGCGGCTGATCATGCTGGACAGGGCCAGTGAGGCTAGGTCGGCGTCGAGCTCCGGGTCGGCCAGGCCGGCCTCCTGCAGGCGGCGGATGGCCCGCGCGTTACGGGCCAGGAACGCCGCGGTGCGCTGCAGCCGCAGCTCGCGGAAGTCCTCGTCGACCGTGGCCACCTGCTCGAGCAGCGCCATGAGCCGGGCATTGCGGCGGTAGGCCTCCAGGTAGGCCAGGTTGGCGGCCGCGATCACGGCCACCGGGTCGGCACCGCCCGCGGTCAGCGCCGGGCCGGGGTGCAGCATCTCCTCCTCGACCTCGGCCATGACCGCTGCGAATATCCCCCGCTTGCCGTCGAAGTGCGAGTAGAACGACCCGTGCGCCACGCCGGCCTCGTCGGCGATGTCGGTGATGCGCGCCCGGACGTACCCGTCCCGCTCAAAGACGCGCCGCGCGGCCGCCACGAGCGCCGCGCGGTTCCGCGTGGCGTCGGCCCGGCGCGGGCGGCCCGGCGCGATATCCGTGTTGACCACGCGCCCATACTATCTCGAAATTGACATCAAGTTCAAGATAGCTCTATCGTGACCGTCATGGAGTACGCAGCCGACGTCAGCCGGGGAAGCTGCTTCGAGGTCGGGCAGGCGGACCTAAGCGCCACCCGTATGGTCGAGGCCCGACTCGGACCACCGGACGAGGGCGAGGTGCTGTTCGAGGTCGAGAAGTTCGCGTTTTCTGCGAACAACGTGACCTACGCGCTGCTGGGGGAGACCCTGTCCTACTGGGACCTCTTCCCGGCCGAGCCTGGCTGGGGCCGGATCCCCGTCTGGGGCTACCTGCACGTCCTATCCAGCGGCGTGCCGGGCGTCGAGCCTGGTCGGCGGGCCTACGGGCTGTGCCCGATGGCCACCCACGTGATGCTGCGCCCCGGCCGCCTCGGCCAGTCCACGTTCAGCGAGGGCTCACCGTCCCGGAAGGGCCTGTCCAGCGTGTACAACGTCTACTCCTGGGCGGATCCCGGCCCGCACGAGGACGAGTTCCTGGTGCTGAGCCCGTCGTTCTGGCTGTCGTTCACCCTCGACGACTACCTGGTGCGGAACACCCGCGCCGACCGCACCGTGGTGGTGACCAGCGCGTCCAGCAAGGCGGCGATCGGCCTGGCGCACCTGCTGACCAGGCGCGGCGTTCCGGTGGCCGGGCTCACCTCGCCGTCGCGGGTGGCCTTCGCCTGCAGCCTGTCGCTGTACGACCAGGTTCTGCCGTACCACCAGACCGAATCGCTCCCGGCCGGCGCGGCCACCGTCGTCGATATCGCCGGCGACCCCGCGCTCCGTGACCGGATCGACCGGCACCTCGCCCATCGGCCCGATATCGTCATCGCGGGCGGCACCCATGGTGATGTCGGCTCCCTCACGTTCTCCTCTCCGCAGGCCATCCCCGACCTCGCGCACGAATGGGGCTGGCCGCTGCTCGACCAGCGCTTCCGCGCCGCCCTCGGGAGCTTTGCGACCCACGCCGCCTCCTGGCTGTCGATCCGGCGTCACCGCGGCCTGGAGGGCGCCGCAGCGGTATATCAGCGCGTCCTGACCAACGCAGGCTCGCCCGCCGAGGGTCACCTCATCGACGTCTAGCCTGGTAGGCCTGGTCGCCGACCCGGAAATGTCATAGCCGCACGTTATCGTCAAATACATGTTCGATCAGACGATTTCGGACTCCGGCCCGGCCCTGGTGCCGCTGGAGCGGCTGGAAGCACAGATCTGCGAGCTGGCCGGGCACCTGACCGCCGCCACCTGCCGGTTCCTGGTCCTGCTCGGTGACTTCGATGACCGCCGTGGCTGGGCGAGCTGGGACATGACCAGCTGCGCCGCCTGGCTGTCCTGGAAGTGCCAGATATCATCGGGGACGGCCAGGGAGCACGTCCGGGTGGCCCGGGCTCTGCGGGTCCTCCCGGTGATCCGCGGCGAGTTCGCGGCGGGTTGCCTCTCCTACGCGAAGGTGCGGGCGCTGACCAGGATCGCCACGCCCGAGAACGAGGCGGGCCTGGCCGAGATCGCCGGGCCGATGACCGGGAACCAGCTAGAACGTTTCGCCCGCGCGCACCGCCAGGTGAGCCAGGCGGATGACGCCGATGCCCGGGTGCGGCGCCGGCTGGCCTGGCGGGTGGAGGAGGACGGGTCGCTAGCCGGCACGTTCCGGCTGCCACCCCTGCAGGCCGCGGTGCTCCTGAAGGCGCTACGGGCGGCGGCCGGGGACTTGGAGCATCCGCACGACACGGTGCCCGGAGACGTTTCCGCGGAAACGCCCGTCGGTCAGCAGCCGAGAGTGGAAACGTCAACGAGCCTGGCCGACGCGCTGGTAGCGATCTCCGAGGCCTTCCTGGCCGAAAAGGTCGCCGCCGCCGATGACCCCGATGTGTACCAGGTCATCGTGCACGTCGGCACCGACGCCGTCATCCCTCCGGCCCCGTCCACCACCCCGCCGCCTCCGCCCGCCGAGGAGCCCGGCGACGTTTCCGCGGAAACGCCCGCGCCCGGCCGGAAGGTACCCGGGCACCCGGCGGATCCGGCGCGGTGTCACGTCGAGGACGGGCCTGCGATCAGCGCCAGCACCGCGCAGACGGTCGCCTGCACCGCCACGCTGAGCTGGATGCTGCACGATCACGACGGCACACTGCTCGACGTGGGACGCCGACGTCGGCGGCCGACCTCGGCACTGCGCCGCGCGGCCCGGGAGCGGGACAAGTGCCGGTGCCGGTTCCCCGGCTGCGAGTCCCGCCGTGTCGACCTGCACCACATCCAGTACTGGAGCAACGGCGGACGGACCAAGCTGGCCAACCTGATCAGCTTGTGCAAGTACCACCACATGCTCGTGCACGAGCGCGGACACCTGATCGCCACGGCCAGGAACGGCACGTTCACCTTCTCCCGGCCAGATGGCACTGCCATCCAGGCCGCCCCTGCCCTGCCGGACGTGGCCGGAGGGATCGATGGGTGCCACGACGCCGACATCACTCCCGACACGATCATCCCCGCCTGGTACGGCGAGCGCCTCGACCTGGACCACGCCATCTACGTCTGCTTCGCGAACGCGGCCAACCGGGCCCGCCGACGTGAGCAGGAAGAGCAGCCTGATCGGCCGGAGCCGGAGCCGGAGCAGGCCGAGCCGCCCCGGCCCCAGCTATGGGCGGTGAGTCCGTTCCAGTGGCTAGCCGGCCATCGGCCGGTCAGCGTCTGACCGCTACCTTGGCCGTGAGTCACTGGAGAGGCGGTCATAGTGACGACGGGACATACGGCCATCGTGACGGGCGCCAACCATGGGATCGGCGCGGCGACCGCGACCGCCCTGGCGCGGAACGGGTGCGCGGTACTGTGCACCTTCCTGCGGGTGAGCGATCCGGTCGACCCCGGAATCCCGCAGGCCTACCGGGAGTACCGCGCCCACGGCGCCGAGCGTGTCGTCGCGGGCATACGGGAAGGCGGCGGGCGGGCCCTGGCCGTGGAGGCGGACCTGTCCGATCCGGCGGTGCCCGCGATGCTCTTCGACGCCGCCGAGGAGCACCTCGGCCCGGTCGACATCCTGGTCAACAACGCGACCGGCTGGCTGGCCGATACCTTCACGCCGTCGGGAACCAGCAGTCTGGGCCAGTCGCTCCAGCCGGTCACCGCCGCCACGTGGACCCAGCAGTTCGCGGTGGACGCGATGGGGGCGGCCCTGATGATCGGTGAGTTCGCGAGGCGCCACGTCGCGAGCCAGGCCAGCTGGGGCCGCATCATCGGGCTGACCTCGGGCGGGGACCTCGGCTTCCCCGAAACGGTTTCCTACGGAGCCGCCAAGGCCGCCCAGGTCAATTACACGATGTCGGCCGCCGCGGAACTCGCCCTGTTCGGGGTCACGGCCAACATGGTCCACCCGCCCGTCACCGACACCGGCTGGGTTACCGACGCGGTGCGGGACCTCGTCGCGGCCAGCCGGACGTTGTTTCACATCGCCCGACCCGACGAGGTCGCCGAGGTGATCGCTTACCTCGCCTCCGACGCGGCCGCCCTCGTCACCGGGAACGTAATCACGCTTCGCTGAGGGCCGGAGATCTGGCCGGGACACGCCATTGGCCTGGTTGACGCCGCTGGCCCCTTGCTGTAATCAGCATTACATGAGTACGCGGCGGGCGGGCGGGCCTGCGGACGATCCGGCGGGCGCAGGCGGTCGCGGCCCTGCCACCGAAGGCCCTGCCACCGAAGGCCCTGCCACCCAAGGCCCTGCCACAGAAAGCTCCGCCACCGAAGACAAGGTGTGCGGCTGGTTCGCGGACCGGATTCCCGCTGACTGGTTCACCACTGCACCGGACATCCAGGTGGACCGTGAGGAAATTACCATCGTCGGCCCGCTGGCCGACCCGGACACGCCGGGAGGCTCCGACGCCGAGCGGGCCGCGGCGGCGCAGGGCCGGATCCGCCGGTTCCGCGAGGAAACCAGGAACCGCCGTATGGAGATCGCCCGGGAGGCCGAGTACCGGTTCCGGCGGAAGGTGTCCTGGGGGGTGACCTGCGCGGACGCGGGCGAGATGTTCACCACCCTCTCGGTTCCCGTGATGACCAGGCTGCGGCAGCCCGAACGGCGCGTGCTCGACACCCTGGTCGACGCGGGCGTGGCGCGCAGCCGGAGCGACGCCCTGGCCTGGTGCGTCCGTCTGACCGGCGAGAACGCCGATGCCTGGCTGTCCAGGCTGCGTGCAGCGCTGCGGCAGGTAGAGGAAGTCCGCGATCAGGGGCCCGCCAGCGACTGAACCCGGCTGATTCTCCCCGGCCGGAACTGCGGGCGCGGCCCTGAGCGTTCCATCGTTTGGATACCGTTGGATCTAACACTGGGTGAAGAGGAAGGCCGCAGCATGAGGGTTCGTGACGTGGCCTATCGGCTGTACGAGCGTCGGCTCGCGGCTTCGCTTTCGCCCGATACGATGCCGCGCCACGTCGGGGTGATGTGCGACGGGAACCGGCGGTGGGCCAAGTCGGCGGGGTACAACGACGTCAGCAAGGGCCACGCCAAGGGCGCGGACAAGATTTTCGAGCTCCTCGGGTGGTGCCGGGAGACCGGGGTGGAGGTCGTCACCCTCTGGCTGCTGTCCACCGACAACCTGGCCCGCCCCGCCACCGAGCTCGTACCGCTGCTGAAGATCATCGAGGACACGGTGCAGGGCCTGGTGGCCGAGCAGTGGCACGTGAACCCGGTGGGCGCGCTCGACCTGCTGCCTTCAGAACACGGTCCAGGTGCTCAAGGGCGCGGCCGAGGCGACCGCGCACTACCCGGGCCTGCTCGTCAACGTGGCCGTGGGCTACGGCGGCCGCCGCGAGATCGCCGACGCGGTGCGCTCGCTGCTCCAGCAGCAGGCGACCCGCGGGACCACGATCGAGGAGCTCGCCGAGGTGCTCGACGCCGAGCACATCGCCGAGCACCTCTACACGGCGGGCCAGCCGGACCCCGATCTGGTCATCCGCACCTCCGGCGAGCAGCGCCTGGGCGGCTTCTTGCTGTGGCAGAGCACCCACTCGGAGTTCTACTTCTGCGACGCCTACTGGCCCGCGTTCCGCAAGATCGACTTCCTGCGCGCGCTGCGTTCCTACGCGGCCCGCCACCGCAGGTTCGGCGCGTAACCCCTGGTTAACCGGGGAAGGGTCGGCTCGTAACGCGGCGGTGCTTTTGCCGCCACGCAATGGCGGGTACCTTCAGTAATGGTGGACGGCGTGGCGCCGTCTCCCGGGAGGGCCCTCGGATCTCCAGGCTTCGCGCAGTTTGCGCAGGCGCTAAGACGGAAGGGCCGGCGCGGCCCTTCGAGGGCCAGGCCCGGTCCAGTCGACACGTTTGTGTCCTGTCGCGGCGCCGGTCCCGAGCCGGCGCCCAAGGGAGTCTGCGTGGTCAAAACCCAAGGTCGCCGTGCGTACGTACTCGACACCAGCGTTCTCCTCGCCGATCCGGCCGCTATCACGCGCTTCGATGAGCACCAGGTGGTGCTGCCGGTCGTCGTGATCACCGAGCTGGAAGCCAAGCGGAACCACCCCGAACTCGGCTATTTCGCCCGCCAGGCCCTGCGCTACCTCGACGACCTGCGCGTCGAGCACGGCAGACTGGACGAGGAACTGCCGGTCGGGGCGCTCGGCGGCACGGTCAGGGTGGAGCTGAATCACGCCGACGCCTCGGTGCTGCCGGCCGGGTTCAGGCTCGGGGACAACGACTCCCGGATCCTGTCGGTGGCATGCAGCCTGGCCGCCGAGGGTCACGAGGTCGTGCTGGTCAGCAAGGATCTGCCGCTGCGCGTCAAGGCCGCCTCCGTCGGGCTGGCCGCCCAGGAGTACCGGGCCGAGCTGCCGGTGGACTCGGGCTGGACCGGGATGCGGGAGCTGGAGGTCAGCAGCGGCGAGATCGAGCAGCTGTACGAGTCGGGCACCTTGGAATGCGAGGCCGCACGCGAGCTGGTTTGCCACACCGGGCTGGTCCTCAACTCCCCGAACGGCAGCGCGCTCGGGCGGATCAAGCCGGATAAGTCGGTGCAGCTGGTGCGGGGCGACCGGGAGGCGTTCGGGCTGCGGGGCCGCAGCGCCGAGCAGCGGATCGCGCTGGACCTGCTCCTCGATCAGGAGATCGGCATCGTCTCGCTCGGCGGCCGGGCCGGCACGGGCAAGTCCGCGCTGGCGCTGTGCGCCGGGCTCGAGGCGGTGATGGAGCGCAGGCAGCACAGGAAGGTCATCGTGTTCCGGCCGCTGTACGCGGTCGGCGGCCAGGAGCTCGGGTACTTGCCGGGGTCGGAGGCCGACAAGATGGGCCCCTGGGCCCAGGCCGTGTACGACACGCTCACCGCGGTCACCACGCAGGACGTCATCGACGAGGTGCTGGCCAGGGACATGTTCGAGGTCCTGCCCCTCACCCACATCAGGGGCCGGTCGCTGCACGACGCGTTCGTGATCGTCGACGAGGCGCAGTCCCTCGAGCGCGGTGTCCTGCTCACCGTGCTGTCCCGGATCGGGTCCGGGTCGCGGGTGGTGCTCACCCACGACATCGCGCAGCGGGACAACCTGCGGGTCGGTCGGCACGACGGCGTGATCGCCGTCATCGAGAAGCTCAAGGGCCACCCGCTGTTCGCGCACGTCACCCTGGTCCGCTCCGAGCGTTCTCAGATCGCCGCCCTGGTCACCGAGATGCTGGAGGACTCGGGCCTGGGATAGCCCGGCCACGACGCTGGCTGCGGTACCGTGGCCAGCGTCATGGAATACCCACCTGTCTCCGTCGTGATGCCGGTCAGGAACGAGGAGCGGCATCTCGCGGAGTCCGTGCGGCACGTGCTCGCGCAGGATTACCCGGGGCCGCTGGAGGTCGTGCTCGCCGTCGGGCCCTCGCACGACCGGACCGAGCAGGTCGCGCGGGAGCTGTCCGACCCGAGGGTCACCGTCATCGCCAACCCGAGCGGCAGGATCCCGGCGGCCCTCAACGCCGCGCGCCGCGCGGCCCGGTACGACGTGATCGCCAGGGTGGACGGGCACGCGCTGCTGCCGCCCGGGTACCTGAGGACCGCAGTCGCCGCGCTGGCGGACACCGGAGCGGCCGACGTCGGCGGGATCATGGCCGCCGAGGGCGTGACCCCGTTCCAGCGGGCGGTGGCGTGGGGCATGACGTCGCCGGCCGGCGTCGGTGCGGCCGCATTCCACACCGGCGGCCGTGCGGGATCCGCCGACAGCGTCTACCTCGGCGTCTACCGCCGGGAGGCGATCGAGGAGGCGGGCGGCTACGACGAGGAGATGCTCCGCGCGGAGGACTGGGAGCTGAACTACCGCATCCGCGCCCGCGGCCACCTGATCTGGTTCACCCCCGAGCTGCGGATCACCTACCGGCCGCGCGCGAGCGTCGGCGCGCTCGCTTCCCAGTACTTCCACTACGGCCGGTGGCGGCGGGTCATCGTCCGCGAGCACCCGGAAACGGCCAACTTCCGCTACCTGGCTCCCCCCGGAGCCGCGGCGCTGGTCGCCGTCGGCCTGTTCGCCGGGCTGGCCGGGCTCATCGGGATCGCCGCCGGGGCGCCCGCCGCGGTGAGCTGGCTGGCGGCCGGATTCGCGATCCCGCTCATCTACCTGCTCGGGATCACCGCGGTCAGCGTGGCGCTCTCCCGTGGGGTCCCGGCCGGCGTGCGAGCCCGGCTGCCGCTCGTCCTCGCGACCATGCACATGGCCTGGGGCGCCGGGTTCCTGACCAGCCCCCCGGGGCTCCACCGGGTCCGCGGGCGGAGCACCACCGCTCGTTCGGGTCAAGTAACCGCCGATGCGCGAGAATGAGCGCATGGAATTCGACCTTCCCGCGCTTCTGGCGGCGCACCGCGGCGACGGCTACGAGCTGTACGGCAGGTACCTGAACCCCCAGCAGCCGCGGATGCTCCACGCGATCGGCTTCGACAAGGTCTACGAGCGGGCCGAGGGGGCGTACCTGTACGACTCGGAAGGCCACGCCTACGCCGACTTCCTGGCCGGGTTCGGCGTGTTCGCCGCCGGCCGCAACCACCCGGTGATCCGCCAGGCCCTGCACGACGCGCTCGACGCCCACCTGGCCGACTGGACGCAGTTCGACTGCCAGCCGCTGCCTGGCCTGCTCGCGGAGCGGCTGCTGGCCAAGGCGCCCGGTCTTGACCGGGTGTTCTTCTGCAACAGCGGCACGGAGGCGGTGGAGTCCGCGCTGAAGTTCGCCAGGTACGCGACCGGGCGGGGCCGGATCATCTTCTGCGACCACGCCTTCCACGGGCTCACCACGGGGTCGCTGTCGGTGAACGGCTCGGAGGACTTCCGGCGCGGGTTCGGCCCGCTGCTGCCCGACACGTCGATCCCGCTCGGCGACCTGGACGCCCTCGAGGCCGAACTCCGTAAGGGCGACGTCGCCGCCCTCATCATCGAGCCCATCCAGGGCAAGGGCGTGCACATGCCGCCCGACGGTTTCCTGACCGCCGCGGCCGCGTTGCTGCACGACCACGGCGCGCTGCTGATCTGCGACGAGGTCCAGAGCGGGTTCGGCCGCAGCGGGGAGTTCTTCGCCTACCAGCACGAGCCGGTCGTCCCCGACCTCATCACCGTGGCCAAGGCCCTGTCTGGCGGGTTCGTCCCGGTCGGCGCGATGCTCGGCAAGGGGTGGATCTTCGAGAAGGTCTTCTCCTCGATGGACCGGGTCCTGGTGCACAGCACCACGTTCAAGGGCGGCGTCCTGGCCATGGCGGCGGGCCTGGCCACGCTGGCGGTCATCGATGACGAGGGGCTGGTCGCCAACGCGGCCAGGACCGGGGAGGCCCTGCGCACCGCGCTGGCCGCGATGTCCGGGCGCTTCGACGTGCTGGCCGACGTGCGCGGCCGCGGGCTCATGATCGGGCTCGAGTTCGACAAGCCGTCGTCGCTACGGGCCCGGACCAGCTGGAACATGCTGCAGAAGGCCCGCGTGGGCCTGTTCGCGCAGATGATCGTGGTCGCGCTGTTCCAGCGGCACCGCATCCTGACCCAGGTGTCGGGCGACCACCTGGAGGTGATCAAGCTCATCCCGCCGCTGATGATCGGCGACACCGAGGTGAAGCTGTTCACCGAGGCGTTCGGCGAGGTCCTGGAGGACGCCAGCCGCGGCAGCGGGCTCGTCTGGGAGTTCGGCCGCACCCTGGTCAAGCAGGCCGTCCGCAACTAGCCCGCCAGGAACGGCTGGGCCGCCAGCTACGGCTGGCCCGCCAGCAGCGCCTCCGCGATAGCCAGGTCCTGCGGGTAGGTGATCTTGATGTTGCGCTCGCTGCCCTCCACGATGTGCACCTTGACGTCCGGCAGGTAGCGGAGCACGACGCCGCAGTCGTCGGTCGGGGCGAAGTCCGGGTCGGCGGCGGCCAGCTCGTGGGCTTGGGTGATCACGGAGAGCCTGAAGCACTGCGGGGTCTGGCAGCGCAGCAGCGTTTCCCGGCGCGGCATCGACTCCATGACCCCGTTCTCGGTGACCACCATGGTGTCGGAGGCGGGGACCGCGACCCCGGCCGCGTCATGAACCCGCAACGACGCGACGCAGTCGGCGATGATCCGACCGTCCACGAGCGGGCGGGCCGCGTCGTGCAGCAGCACGCCGGCCTCACCAGGCTGGGCGCGCGCGATGGCGGCCAGGGCGACGCGGGTGGAGTCCGAGCGAGTCACCCCGCCCTCGATGACCGCGCTGACCTTCCGGAACCCGGCCAGCAGGGTCTCGACCTGCCCGACATACCCGCCGGCCATCACGACCAGGATCTCGTCGACGCCAGGCGCCTGCTCGAACGCGGTCACGCAGTGCTCGATGAGCGTCCGGCCGCCCAGCCGCAGCAGTTGCTTCGGCGTCCCCGCGCCAAGCCGCTGGCCCACCCCGCCGCCGAGCACCACCGCAACCATCCGCATGAGCCGGACTCTAACCCGTCCCGTTAGGAATCTGTGACGGTCGGCGAGTTACCCCAGTTCGACGCCGGACGTCGGCTACCGTTGGTAACGGTCTATGTGCGAGTCACGGCGGCCGTGCCGCTGGGAGGACATCCATGACCGTTGCGCTGATCCTGGCGGACCAGGCGAACGCCGGGCTGCGCGGCCAGCTGACGGCCCTCGGCGTGCGCCGGGTGGACGTGACCGACCGCGCCGGACCCGCCCTGCTGTCCGTCGCGGCCGCGGCGCAGGTCGCCGGGGAGCGCGTGCTCATCTGCGCCGGAGACGGCACGGTCCCCGAGGAGATCCTGGCCCGGCTGCTCAGGGCGGGCGGCACCGCCGCGTTCACCAGGACCGGGCCGGCGCGCTGGTGGTGGGCACCCGAGACCTGGGGGCGCTGGCCGGGGCCGCCGGAGCACCCGCGGCGCCCGCCGCCATCGGCGCGCTCATCGCGGAACTGCGCCGGCGCGGCGTCAGGGTCCGCGTGCTCGACGGCGGGCCCGACGGCGACGGCGCGGTCGCCCGGCTCGTTGACCCGGTCGCCGCCGCGACCGCCAGGTGGCTGGCCCGGCGCGAGCTGACCCCGGCCGCGCTCTACGGAATCGCCCTGGGCCTCGGGCTGCTCTCCGCGGTGTGGTTCGCCGACCCGTCGACCCGCGCGAGGGTGGTCGGCGCCGTCGTGCTGCTCGGCTCGCTGGCGGCCGGCCGGGCCGGCTCGCTGCTAGCGGCGACGAGCCGCCAGAGACGACCCAATCCCGCCGTCGACTGGCTCGGGGCCGCCTCCGGCCTGCTGTCCGAATTCGCCGTCTACGCCGCCCTGGCCGTCGGCACCCGCCTGGCGGGGCTGGACGGCATCTACGGCGCCCACCTCCGGAACACCCTGGTCGCGAGCCTGGGCGGGCCCGGGACCGTCGGCGTGTGGCGGCTGGCCGTCGCCGCGATGGTCATGCTCGGCCTCCGCCGGATCGCCTGGCTCTGCTACGAAGCGGCGGCGAGATCGCCGGCCAACCCTTCTCCCGGGTCGGCGCCGCGCATCGCGGCGCAGGTCATCACCCTCCCGGCCGGCGAAAGGTACGCGGTGATCGCCGTGACCGCGATCCTGGCCGGGCCGCGGCTGACGTTCCTGCTCCTGCTCGCCTGGGGGGTGGTGGCGGTCGGCTATCTGCTCGCCCGGCCGACGCCCGGCCCGGCCGAGGGCGCTGCCACCGGGCGCCTCGCGGCCTACCGCGGTGACGGCGTCCTGGCGTACCGGCTGGGCAATATCACGCGGGGCACGCTTCCGCCGCTGCTGCCCGTGTTCGTGGCCCTGTTCGTGACCTGCGTCCTGGCCGCTCTGGGCCTGGGCAACCTGCCGGGCGCCCTGATCCTCCTCCCCCTCATCGTCACGCTGTTCCCGGCCCTCGGCGCCCGCCACCGGCACGATGGCCGGCTGGACTGGCTGGCGCCGCCCCTGATCCAGACGAGCGAATGCGTCTTCCTCGCCGCCCTCGGCTTCTCTCGCCACGTCGCCGCGGCCCTGGTCTTCGCGGTGGTCGCTGCCGTGCTCCTGCGCCACGCCGACCTGGCCTACCGGGCGCGGGTCGGCCTGGGCATCCCGGCCGACAAGTTCGGCCTCGGCTGGGACGGGCGGATGCTGCTGGCGGGCCTGGCCGCCGCGGTCGGCATCGCGCCGTTCGCCTACGCGGTGCTCGCCGGCTACCTCTGGCTCCTGTTCTGCTGGGATTACCTCAGCGGATGGCTAGAAGCGACCAGCTGAAACCGGGGTCGCGGTACTCGCGTAATGCCGCGTAGCATGGGTCTGGTGGAGCGTCGCGATACTCGCGTACTCGCCTCCACGTCGGCACTAGGGGGCGACGGGGAGAGCGGTATGCCCACCGGATGGCAGTCCATCGCCACGCTGCCTCGGGTCTGGCTGGTGACGGGTCTAGTCGCCTGCGCCCTGTTCGCGGCCGGGGTCTCCCTGTTCAGCGGGGATTCGCTGCACCGCCTGTGGGGGGTCTCCGCCGCCTGCACCTACGCGGTCGCCGCCCTGGTGATCATGGCGTGGCGGTCGCGCGCGGAGACCGGGGTCGACATCGCCCTCGGGGTCCTCGTCTGCGGGGCCATCCT
Source organism: uncultured Actinomycetes bacterium (assembly GCA_963789225.1). GTDB lineage: Bacteria > Actinomycetota > Actinomycetes > Streptosporangiales > Streptosporangiaceae > Palsa-504. The sequence continues at coordinate 7,077 of CAWBKD010000020.1, read as the reverse complement.
CGTCCCGCTGCTGTGGATGGTGCTGACCGGCCACGGGGAGCCCGAGGTCGGCGTCGTGGCCAACTCCGCCAAGACCCTTATCAAGCACGGGACGCCCTACAAGAGCTCAAAGGTGCTGGCCGCCACCACCGATCCGAACCAGTACAACCCGTACCTGCCGCTCATGGCGGTGTTCGGCGTGCCGCAGGCGGTGCTCGGCCACGGCGTGCTGACCGATCCCAGGGTCTGGTTCGGGATCGTCTTCCTCGTCGTGTTCGCCTTCGCGCTGAAGATCGCCGGGGCCAGGGATTCCACCCGATGGGCCCTGCTGGTGACGGCGTTGCCGATCATCGCGTTCGAGCTGGTCGTCGGCGGCACCGACGTGCCGATGGTCGCGTTCTTGTGCCTCGGCTTCGCCCTGCTCTGGCGGCCGAACCCGGTCGCGGCCGGGCTGGCCCTGGGCATCGCCTCCTCGATGAAGGCCACCGCCTGGCCCGCGCTGATCGTGGCCTTCACGCTGCTATACGTCAGAGACGGTAAGCGCACGGCGTGGCGGTTCACCCTGGTCGCGCTCGTCGTGGTCGCCCTCATCGTCGGGCCGTTCGCGATCCTGCGGCCGGACGCGCTGGTGCGGAACACGATCTTGTTCCCGCTCGGCCTGGCCAAAGTCAAGTCGCAGGCGGCCAGCCCGCTGCTCGGCCACGTGCTCGCGCAGACCGGCGTCCTCGGCCACACGATCGCGGTCATCCTGCTGATCGGTTCGGGGCTGGCCATCGCGGTGTCGCTGGTGGTCCGCCCGCCCCGGGATGTCCCGTCCGCCACGATCCGGCTGGTCATCGGGCTCTCGGCCATGTTCATCCTCGCGCCGTCGACGCGGTTCGGTTACTTCATCTACCCGGCCGCGATGGTGGTGTGGCTGCTCGTCTCGAAGGCCGGGCGCAAGCCCGCGGGCCTCGCCGGGCCGCCACCGCACGAAGCGCCCCCGCCAACGCCAACGCCCCCACCCCCGCCAACGCCAACGCCAGCGCCGGGCGTCTGGCCGACCCCCTGCTAGGCGCAGCCCCGGCACCCTCCGGAGATTGGCAGGATCTGACAGAAGGTTGACGATCCTGCCACTCGTCACGCCAGGCGCCGCCTGGCAGGGTTGTAAATCATGAGCGAGCGGAAGGTGCCGGTCCTCGCCCCGCACGCGGAGCACGAGGTCGGCCCGGGGGAAGCACCACAGGTCGTTCGGTCGATAGAAAAGACAGACGTCGTGCGGCGGGTCAGCCTTGGCGCGTGGGTGGCGCTGCTCATCGTGTGGGTGGTCTGGGGGAGCACCTACCTGGCCATCAGGGTGGGCGACGAGACGATCCCGCCGCTGGTCCTGGCGGCGGTGCGGTACGTGATCGCCGGCGTGATCATGTTCCCGTTCGCCTACAGGAACGCCGCCTCATCGGCGCGCGCCGCCGGGCAGGCGGGTCCGTACCGGCCGCGGCGTTCGGAATGGCTGGGCTGCGCCGTCGTCGGGATCCTGCTCGTCGGCGCCAACGCCGCGGTGTGCGTCGGCGAGACGACCGTGCCGTCCGGGCTGACCGCGCTCCTCATCGCCACGGTGCCGCTGTGGCTGCTTGGCATCGACGCGGTGCTCAATCACGCCAGGCTCGGGCTCGCACCGATGGCCGGGCTGGCCATCGGGCTGGCCGGCGTCGGCCTGCTCTCCGGGCTGGGCGGAGGCAAGGGCGGCGTGTCCGCGTCCGGCGTGGTGATCATCTTGTGTGCCTCGGCGGCGTGGGCGACGGGCACGATCATGGCCAGGCGCGTCCCGACGCCCGCCAGCCCCGCGCTGACCAGCGCGATGCAATTGCTCATCGGGGGCGTCTTCTCGCTGGTGCTGGCCACGGCGAGCGGGGAGTTCGGCCACTTCCGGGTGTCCGCGGTATCGGACAGGTCCTGGCTCGCCCTCGCCTACCTGATCCTGATGGGGTCGATCGTGGCGTTCTCCGCCTACGTCATCGCGGTCAGGATGCTGCCGACCGCGACGGTCGCGACGTACGCCTATGTGAACCCCGTCATCGCCGTCCTGCTCGGCACGCTCATCCTGAACGAGCCCGTCACGCTGGGGATGCTCGCGGGCGGCGTCCTCATCGTCGGGGCGGTCGTGCTGGTGGTCCGGCGCAGCCCGCCGGCGCACTGACCCTAAACTGCGTTCATGCCGCTGGAGATCACGCGCCTGCACCTGGCCAGCCTGCAGGGCCTCGACGGCCGCCGCTGGCCGGTACACGGGTTCGTGATCACCCACCCGGGCGGCGCCGTCCTCGTGGACACCGGCGTCGGCGGGCCGCAGGAGGCCCTCGACGACTGGCACGTGGTCAACCGCTCGGTCGCGGACGCGCTCGCCGAGCTGGACATGACCCCGGCCGACATCGGGCTGGTCATCAACACCCACCTGCACTTCGACCACTGCGGCCAGAACGCCGTCTTCCGGCACGCCCCGCACTACGTCCAGCGCGCCGAGCTGGCCCGGGCCGAGCGCGAGGCTCCCGAGTTGTGCGGCTGGTTCGACTTCATGAACGCGCGGTGGGAACTGCTCGACGGGGATACCGAGGTGCTGCCGGGCCTGGAGGTGGTGGCTACGCCCGGTCACACCGAGGGCCACCAGTGCGTGGTGGTGCGCGGCGACGATGCCACGTTCGACCTGCTGATCGGCGACGCCGCCTACACGCCGCGGCTCTATGCGGACGCGGACATGGCCGCCGAGCAACTCCCGCCCGGCCAGGCCAGCGACGTCCCGGCCTGGCGCGACACGGTGCGGCGGATCCACTCGCTGCGCCCCGACCGCGTCCACTTCTGCCATCACACCGACATCGTCCACAGCTAGGGGGCAGGGTGCGCATCATCGCGGAGGCCGGGACCTACACGCCGCCGGGCAGCGGCGAGCACAACCACTGGATCTCGCAGTTCGCCAGCGACGACCTGAGCGTGGGGACGTACTCCATCCCCGCGGGCGGCCTGGACGACCAGACCCCGCACACCGAGGACGAGATATACATCGTGCAATCCGGCCGCGCCACGCTGGTGACGGATTCGGGGACCGCGCAGGTCGGCCCGGGCACCGTGGTGTTCGTTCCGGCGATGGAGGCGCACCGGTTCACCGAGGTCCTTGAGGACCTGGCCATGGTGGTCATCTTCGCCCCGCCGTACGGATCGCGCGGCGCGAGCTGAGGTTCCGCGCGTAACCCCGTTTATCCCGAACGAGCGTTGGTTCCCGCCTCGTCAACTCCGAGCCTCGCCAGGGCGTCGGCCCGTTCGTTGCCCGCGTCGCCCGCGTGACCCTTCACCCACGACCAGGTGATGTCGTGCCCGTTCATGGCCTCGGTCAGCCTGCGCCACAGGTCCGCGTTCTTGACGGGCTTCTTGGCCGCGGTCAGCCAGCCGTTTCGCTGCCAGCCCCTGATCCACTTGGTGATCCCGTCCAGCAGGTACTTGCTGTCGGTGTGCAGGTTCACCTTCGTCGGCCGGTTCAGCGCCTCGAGGGCCTGGATGGCCGCCATGAGCTCCATCCGGTTGTTCGTGGTCTGCGGGTCGCCGCCGTGCAGCTCCTTCTCCGTCCCGTTCCAGCGGAGTACCGCGCCCCACCCGCCCGGCCCGGGGTTTCCGCTGCACGCCCCGTCCGTGTAGATCACGACCTCGGTCATGGCGGAAGGTTACGCGCTGCCGGGCCTCCCGGTGGCGCGGCGCGGTGCCCCGTTACCGATTTGCTTTGGCCGCCTGGAATTCATACAGTGAAGGGTCACACCGACGCGGGGTGGAGCAGTTCGGTAGCTCGCTGGGCTCATAACCCAGAGGTCGAGGGTTCAAATCCCTCCCCCGCTACCAAGAGCATAGAGGCCCTTTCTCGAACAGAGAAAGGGCCTCTAGCATGTGGTTTGTGCACGGATTTGTGCACGGGACCTCGCTCAAGCGGCGCCTTCGCTCGTGCCGCTCGTCTCGTCCTCGATCTCGATCGACGCGAGCGAGCCGCCGATGATCAGCTCCGCGAGCGTGTTGGCGACCTGGCGGTCGGCCTCCAGGTCGGTCTGGACGTACTGCTTCATGGTGAACGCCACGTCCGCATGACCGATTCGCTTGCTCAGCGCCTTCCAGTCGATCTTCGCGTCCCGCCCCGCGGTGGCGTAGCTGTGCCGCACGTCGTGCAGGTCGATCTCTGGCAGGCCTGCCGCAGCGGCTAGCTGCTTGAACCGTCGGGTGATCGTGTCAGGATGCGGAGGCCTGCCGTCCGCCCAGCAGAACAGCACGCCGTGATCGTGGTAGTCCGGCCCGAGCTCGCGCCGCTCCTGGTCGAGCTTCTCGACGTGCATCTTCAGGGCGGCCAGCGTGAACGGGTCGAGCGCCAGGAGGTGCTGGGCGTTCTCGGTCTTGCCGTCCGACTCGATCACCCGGCCGTCGACGACGACCCGCGTGGTCTCTATGGCGAGCGTTCCGGCATCCAGGTCGAGCAGGTCACGCCGCGCGCCCGCCAGCTCGCAGCGCCGCATGCCTGAGGTGGCTTCGAGCACCCACAGCGCGAAGAACCGGTCAGACCGGGCGCGCTGCAGGAAGGTCTGAAGCTGGGCGACCGTCCAGACCTTCCGGCCCTTGCGCGGCACGCGGGGAGGATGCGCGTCGCTGACGACGTTGCGCTTTGCCCATCCCCAGACCGCGAAGTCTTCCCAGGCCCGGTGGAGCATGCGGTGCGTGTTCACGACGGTCTTGGGTTCCAGGCCAGGCGACAGCTTCCGCTGTGTCGCTTCGCTGGCATCATCGGCTGCGCGCTGACCGAGTTTCCTTGACTTGATCGGCTCGCCTACCAGCGGGTCATTTGCGGCGTGCTTCCGGTAACAGCGCACCTTGTCGTAGCTGTACGGCCGACACGGCATTTCCCGGCCATCTGGCGCGAGCCGACGCGCGTGAACAGGTTGCGTGCGCGGCCGCTTCTTCGGCTTGGCCTTGACGCGTCCCTCCGCGAGCAGTTTCGCGTAAAGCGCGTCGCATACGGCACCGTTGACTTCCCGGACATCTCGTTGCCCGATGTAGGGGATCACGTAGTAAGCGGCATAGTTCCGCCAGTTCTGGACCATCGATGGCTTGATCGAGTGCTCGATACGGGTAAGCCACTCCTCCAGGGCATCACCCACCTTGCGGCGAGACGAGCTGACCAGGCGTCCCTTCTCGTGGTCGGCCATCGCGGCCCGGCATTCTTTCCACGCCTCGCGCTCTGTCCGGTATCCGCTCCCGTTCACTTGCCGACGTTTACCCGTCAGCGGGTCGGGCTCGATGTCGAACCGGTAGTACCAGCTCTTGCCGCGCTTGTAGACGCGCCCTTTCATGCGGCTTTGTCCTCCGTCTCGATGAACTCGCGCAGCTTGGCCGACACGACGTACACGCGGCGGCCAAGGCGCTTGGTGGGGAGATCGCCTGCGCTGGCGAAGCGATAGGCAGCGGCCCGGCTGATGCCGAGCAATTTGGCCGCTCGTGGGACCGGAATCAGTAGCGGAAGATCGGCGAACGGGTCATCGGCGCGACCATCTCGCTGCGTGGCGCTCATGCCGCTGTCCTGTTTGCCGGAGGACCGGCCTCGGCGGCTCTTCGGCGGGCTTGGTCGAGTGCGGTCTGCCATTGGATGCGGTCGGCGACGACGTGCAGGAGCCGCTGGCCGTTGGGCATGTGGTCCGGGTCGCCGGGCTTGACCGGTTCCCAGGTGTAGCGGCGCGGGGTCGGTTGCCGAAAGTCCGAGCATCCCGGTCAGCCAGGCCTTGCGGTCGGCGCGGTGGTCGGCCAGGGTCTTGCCGGACCATCTGCGGGAGACCAGCACCCGGCGCCCGGCGTAGCCGAGGTGCTCGCGGCGGTGGGCCTTGCCCTTGCAGGCCCCCGGCCGCAGGCCCGGCCGGGCGTTCTTGGGCTGGATGCCGTAGCGGAGCCAGTTCGCGCAGGTCGGCGAGCACGGCTCGTAGCGCAGCGCGTTGGCGAGCCGGGCGACGTGCGCGGCCTGGGCGTCGGTGGCGGCCTGGTGGCAGTCGCCGATGTGCTTGGTCAGGTACTTGGTCAGGTAGCCGATGCACCGGCTGGCATCGCGAGAACCGGCGAGCACGCCCTGGGCGTCGAACCGGGTCCCGAACCGGGCCACGTGCAGCGGTTCGTCCTGGTCGCCGATTGCGTCGAGGGCCTGGTCCCAGGTGGGCAGCACTTCGCCGGTGTCCGGGTCGAGGTAGGTGCCGGTGTGCTCATCCCACACAGGCAGGCGGTCGCCGTCGAACTTGACGGTCTCGGTGGAGGGCCACCAGACCTGGTGGTAGGTCGCGGCGAGGACCTCGCGGAGCTCGGCGCGGGAGATGGTGCCGCGGATCGCGATGTGCACGTGCGGGGCGAGCCGCCGCTGCGGTTCGACGGCGGCGAAGTACTGGATGTCGTAGCCGACGAACCGGCGCAGGTTCTGGATGAACCGGTCGAACAGCGCGGCGAAGTGCAGCGCGTCCCGGGCGGCCTGCTGGTAGTCGTAGGTGTCCGGGTCGGCGGGTGCTCCGTCCTCGCCGACCCGGCCGTAGGACGGGCAGGTCAGCGTGACGAACAGCGAAGGGCCGGAACGTCTTGCCGTCCGGCGCGGTGTAGACCTTGCCGACTGTCCTGGCGCTGACCGGTCGCCGCGGCAGGGCGGCGGCGTCCTGCCGACGTCGGGTAGATCGGTGGCGGCGCGGCCGCGCGGGGAGGACGGTGCCACGCATCCCGGCGTCGGTGATCTGCTGGTCCAGTTCGCCTATCCGCTCGTCCAGTTCGGTGGTGTCGAGGCCTTCGGCGGCCAGGGCGTCCCGATCAGCCTGCGCCTCCGCGCGGTCGGTGACCCGAGCCCGCTGGCCCTCGGTGGCCGGGTCCGGGTCGATGACGGGTTCCCGGTCGAGGTGCCAGCCTTCGCGGCATTGCGCGGCCCGCAGGACCCGGGCCCGTTCGGCGCACGGCGGGCAGACCGAGGCCAGCGTGTGCCCGCAGGGGATGAGCACCTGCTCGATGTGGCCGGTGTCGATGTCGGTGCGGCGTAGTTGGACCGGGCGCAGGCATGCGCCGTGCTCGGCGGCCACGTCCCTG
>CAWBKD010000019.1:0-11148 GCA_963789225.1 uncultured Actinomycetes bacterium | reverse complement strand
CACGCTGCGCGGTGCCGCTGGCCCGGCGTCAGCGCCCGGGCTCTGCCGTTGAGCGGCTCGCCCGGCGCACGCCGGGCCATACCCTCGGGCACGCAGATCAACACGGCTCACACCCGACGCGGCAACCGTGCCCTAGACGATCGGATCCGCGCGAGTTTGGTCATCTGAAACTGGTGCAGGGCCAGGTGCAGGGCCAGGTGCGGGGCCTGCACGGAGCCCGGTGGCCTTCATCAATTCGGGGGCAACGCCCACAAGACCACAAAAATTATGACCATCAATATGGCAAGGCTGACCCATATGGACCATTTGGGCCCTCGCCGTACGGGCATGCCGGTCAGCTTGCCCGGTATCGCATAGCGGTCGGCGGCTTGCCGTGCCCCAGACGATCGGATCCGCGCGAGTTCGGCCATCTGAAACTGGTGCAGGGCCTGCACGGAGCCCGGCGGCCTGAAGAATGCGGTGGAGGCCGGGCGCCACAGCAGCCACACCGCGGCGAGGCCGGCCAGCCAGGTCAGCACCGGGATGGTCGGGCCGAACTCCCCTGGGACGAAGTTGACCTGGATCCCGATCGCCCCGTGGAGTTGGAAGGCGCCGGTCAGGTCCAGCGTCGCCAGGCCGAGCAGCACCGTGGACAGGATGCGCGCCCAGGTCCGGCCCCGGCCGTTTGCCCGCGCCATCCATAGCCACAGGGCGATCGGGACCAGGCTGAGGACGATATCCACCATGATGATGAGCGGTCCCCACTGGTTGAGCTGGGCCGTGGTGAAGGGGTGGTTGTTCCATTCCAGGTGGTAGGTCTTGATGTCGATGAGGGAGGGCAGCAAGATGATCAGGTTGACGGTGCTGACGGCGGCGCCGGCGTATATCAAGCGGACGGCTGCCCGGACCGTGCGCGCCGACCGCGGCACGCCGGGCCGCAGCCGCATCCACAGGCCGCTGCGGATCAGGTCCGCGGACTGGGCCAGGCCGGGCCGGCGCTGGCCGTCCCGGGCGGCGGCCATCAGCACGGCGAGGATCTCCGGCCCGTTCTCGTCCCGGAACTCCCGGGGATACCAGGCCAGCAACCGCCGGTAGGCTCGCTCAAGGTTTGCCTGATCGGTCATGTCGCCATCCCTCCCGCCAGGTCCAGCCGCCTCAGCGCGGCGGCGGCGTGAGCCTGCAGCCGGGCCGCCTCGGCGGCGAGCCGCCTGGTGCCCGCGGGCGTGAGCCGGTAGTACCGGCGCAGCCGCCCGTCCACGACCTCTTCCCGGTCCACCCCGATCAGCTCGTCCGCACGCAGGCGGTCCAGGGCGGTGTACAGGGTCCCCGCGCGCAGCCGGACCCGGCCGCCGGAGATCTCCCGGACGTCGGTGATGATCCCGTAGCCGTGCTGGGCGCCGTTTGCCAGCGCGGTGAGGATCAGGAAGGTCGCTTCCTGCATCGCCCGAGTGGCCATACCAGCGTTATATACCGTTGAGCGGACTATAGCAAGTCCGCCGTCCGGCCTGCCCTCGTGCCGGTCCGGAAGGCCCGTCCGCCGCACGCCGGGCCAAACACCGGCTGGCAGATCACGGCGGATCACACCGCCCCCGGTTGCCGGTCCTGGCGCTGGCCCGGTCCTTCAATGCGCCGGCCGAGGTCGTTCCTGGCGTCGATCACGGGAATTCCCGGCGCCACCGCAGCGGTCACGGCGGCCAGTCGCTCGCGGTCGAGCCACCAGCGGATCACCCGCCGGGTCGCCAGGAACACAAAGGTCCACAGCCCCGAGGCCACCAGGACCGCAGCCGGGCCGAACGGCAGGTCCCCGCGATGGAAGTGGTAGTCGAATACGGCGTAGCGGCCCGCGTCGGTGTAGAAGGTGGCGAACACCCCGAGGCCGATCAGGATCCAGCCGATGGGATTTCCCGGCTGGCGCCGGGCGACCACCACACCGGTCAGGCAGACCGCCACAAAGAGGGGAACCTGCCATCCGTCAGAAACGTGGCGGGCCGGCCAGGCGAGGGGCACATACAAGACAGCCAGCACGAGCGTCAGCGCGCCCAGGATGACCGCCGTCGTGGCAGACGCCAAACGGAAGCGGCGCGCTGTGACCTCCGTCATCAACGCCGCATGCCCGCCCGCTGGCTGGCCCATCCTCACGGAAAACACGCTACGTCCGGCCCGTTCCGGGAACGTTACGGCTCAGCCCGGAACAGGCATGCGTCCGGGCTGGGCTCAGATCGGGGGATGGCCCGCTGAGCGCACGCGCGGGATATGCACGGGATGATCTTGGCCAGGCAGCAGGCGGATATGATGAGCGCCGAGGTAGCAACAGCGGGTCGGTAGGGAATCACGGACATTCTTGAAACCATTGTGGCGGCCATGTCACCGTGGGTTCGAATCCCACGCCCTCCGCTGACCAGGTATAAACCACGCTGGAGGGTCCGTGACCGGCCCAGACCATTACCGCGAAGCCGAACGGATAATGCGGGAAATGACCATTATCGAGGACGGCAGGACGCAGGAAGTTGCCTTGCCGGAAGCGATGGCCGCGGCCCAGGTCCACGCGATCCTCGCGCTCGCCGGGGCGACCGGGGTGGACGCGAAGGGCGCCGACGGCCAGGCCTGGACCGACGTGGCGGGCGTCCGGCGCGGACGCTTACCGGCCACGAAGTCGTTGGCACCCACGCCGCCTTTGGCGCCGGATGGCGGGCGGGTAATCTCGGCGGCATGACGCTGCCGCCCTTCGGCTTCCTCGAGGTCGTCAGCCGCTGGCAGTTCGCGCCAGTGGTGACGGGCTTCGTCGTGGTGGCGGCGGGCCTTTATCTCTGGGGTGTGCTCAGGGTCCGGCGCAGGCATCCCGCCCGCCCCTGGCCGTTGTGGCGGACCGCGCTGTTCCTCGGCGGCCTGGCGGTGATCGTCATCGCGACGCAGAGCGGCGTCGGCAGCTACGACGACGTGCTGTTCTGGGATCACATGATCCAGCACCTGCTGCTGCTCATGGTCGCCCCGCCGCTGCTCGTCCTGGGCCAGCCCGCCACGCTGCTCTTGCACGCGAGCCGGAACCCGCTGCACACGTGGACCAAGAAGTTCCTGCGCTCGCACGTGGTCACCTGGATCACCTGGCCCCCGTTCGGGTTTGCGCTGTACGCCGGGGTGATCATCGGCACCCACCTGACCAGCTTCATGAACCTGGTGCTGGCCAACGAGACCGTGCAGGAGGGCGAGCACGTCTTGTACCTGGTGGTCGGTTACCTGTACTTCCTGCCGCTGATCGGGCGGGAGCCGATCAAATGGCGGGTGTCCTACCCGTCCCGGATCTTCCTGCTCTTCCTGGCCATGCCGGTGGACGCCTTCACCGGCCTCGCGCTCGGCTCCGAGAGCGGCGACCCGTTCCCCAACATGGCGCACGAGCGCCCGAGCTGGGCGCCGAGCCCCATCAACGACGTGCATATCGGCGGAGCGGTGATGTGGGTCGGCGGGGCCGGCATCATGTTCGCCTTGACGATGATCGTGTTCTTCGCCTGGAGCCGGGAACGGCGCAGCGACGGCGGACTTGGCTGGCTCGAGGCCGCGCGCCGCACGAATTTCGCCACGGTGGTCAACGCCCATCGCGAGGCGAGCGCGGTCGGCGGGGCAGCCCCACCGGCCGCCCCGGTCGGCAGACCGGAAAGCGTCGACGACGACGAGCACCTGGCGGCGTATAACGCTTTCCTGGCCCGCCTCAACCAGCAGCACGAGCGCTGAGAAATCGCGCCGCGACACGCCGGTAGGGTTTTCTAAGCAAATCTACGGTGCAAGCTAGATCAGGCCATAAAGTCCAATGGCATGGATCCGGTGCGCAATCCTTATGCTCCAGGCGCCGGCCAGCGGCCGCCCGAGCTCGCCGGGCGGGACCGGGAGATCGGCCAGTTCGAGGTGGTTATCGAGCGGATCGCCCGCGGCCGCCCGGAACGGAGCATGGTGCTGACCGGGCTGCGCGGTGTCGGCAAGACGGTGCTGCTCAACACGTTCAGGTCCATGGCGCTCCAGCGGCTCTGGGGCACAGGCAAGATCGAAGCCAGGCCGGAACAGTCGATCAGGCGGCCCGTCGCCGCCGCCCTGCACATGGCCGTACGGGAGCTCGCGCCCAGGCACCGGGCCCCGGACCGGGTCGAATATTTCCTCGGCGTCCTCAAGGCGTTCGCGCTACGCGACCCCCAGGCGGTTAAGGGGGCCTCGGTTACCGTCGCGCTGGGCATCGACGTCCCGGCTCAGCGCGGCCGGGCGGACTCCGGCGACCTGGAGGTCGACCTCACCGAACTGTTCGCCGAGGCGGCTTCCGTCGCCGCCGACCTGGGCGTGGGGATCGCGCTGTTCGTCGATGAGATGCAGGACGTGCCCAGCGCTGATGTGTCCGCGCTCTGCGCCGCCTGCCACGAGCTATCGCAGACCGGCGGCCCGCTCATCGTCGTCGGGGCGGGCCTGCCGCATCTGCCCTCGGTCCTGTCGGCGAGCAAGAGTTACTCGGAGCGGCTGTTCAGGTACGCGCGGATCGACCGTCTCGACCGGGAGGCCGCGGACCTGGCCCTGCTCGCCCCGGCCGAGCGGGAGGGGGTCACCTTTACTCCTGGGGCGCTGGACGCCCTGTACGCCGCCGCCGACGGCTACCCGTATTTTGTCCAGGCCTACGGCAAGGTCACCTGGGACGTGGCCGCGGCCAGCCCGGTGACGGCCGCCGACGTCAGCGTGGCGGCGCCGGAGGCGGAAGGGGAGCTGGCCCTGGGGTTCTTCGGCAGCCGGTACGAGCGGGCCACGCCGGTCGAACGCGAGTACATGCGGGCCATGGCCGCTACCGGCGACGACCCGGTGCCGACCTCGGTCGTGGCCGACGAGCTGGGACGCAAGCCGTCGAGCTTGTCCCCGGCGCGGGACGGGCTGATCAAGAAGGGGCTTATCTACAGCTCCGAGCGCGGCCTCATCGCGTTCACCGTCCCGCACTTCGGCAAGTTCCTGCGCTCGCAGCCCGTGTAGGCCCGCGCCAGCGGGCTTACCTGATGGCGGTGAACTCGCGGGTTTCGGCCAGCCCGAGGATCTCGTCGGTATGCGCGTCCAGGACGGCCGCGCGGATCACGGGCCTGCGGGCCTGAAGGTAGACGGCGAACACGATGTCGACCCGTCGGCCCGGCGCGACCCCGGCGTACACCACGAATCGCCAGCACCCTTCCCGCCACACGTCGATCGGGGCCGCGCCCGAGATCTGGCCCGCGTACCGGCGCCACGGTGAGCTCGCGTGCAGCGCGGTCAAGGTGCGCTCGACCGGGAGCCTGCGGAGCTCGCACGGCTCGGAGTAGCCGAGCCTGACCAGGATCTCGCCGAGTTCCGGCGACAAGAAGGCGATGAGCGACAGCTCGAAGGCCAGCACGGCCAGCCACATCTCGGCTGTCGAGGACGACGATGGCATGCGGAGCGGGGGCAGGCCGATCGTGACGGCGGCGGCGGCGCACAGGACTCCGGCGCGCGCGATGGTGCGCCAGCCGATCGGGGTGTGGCTGAAGTCGCCGAAACAGCCGCACCCGGCAGCGGGGCGCCGCTGCCTCGTCTCGTTCAGCGCGCCCATCGCGATGAGGAAGAACAGCACGCAGGCCGCGCGGACGGTGGTCGCGGGCAGGCTCGGGCCGATGGTGCCGATCTTGCCTGCGGTAGCGATCAGGCCGAGGCCTAGCCCGAACTCGGTCGCGCACATCGCCATCATGATCGGGCGCCGCAGGCGGAGCGGGAACAGGCCGGCCGGGTCCATGGCCGCCTTGATGGAACGCGACCGCAGCACCCGCCACGCCTTGACCGCGCACCCGCCGAGCAGCATGACGGCGAGTAGCGGTATCTGCAGTTCCCTGGCGGCGGCGAGCATGCTCAGCCGCCGATCGTCATCGTGGCGTTGAAGCAGCCTTCTTCGAGGATCCCGCCGAGTTCCACGAAGGCGGCCATGGTCAGGTCGGCGATCCTCCCCTTCCTTGAGGTACCGCAGGTGACGCAGCGGTCGCAGAAGAGCCTGGCCGTCGCCCCGCAGCTGGTGACGGGAAGCCGCCGGGTCCGCTCCGCGCAGTCGTTTCGCAGCCAGAGCAGGCTCCCGACCGACAGGTAGGGGAGGCGGACGCACCCGGGGCCGGAGGTGTGCGGATCGCCTGAGCACTCCGGCGGCGCGAAACCGGCATGCTCACAGGAGTGCTCGGGGTCCAGCGCTGGGTACGCCAGACCGAGCAGGTCTTCCGGCTCTTCGCCGGGCTCATGCCAGACCGCCGTCCCGCTCACCGGGTCAGGTACGTGCCCGCTGACGAGCGGCGGGGTCGGCGGGTGGTCAGCCGGGTACGGCGGCTGCGAGGTGGCGGGGATCAGCGCCTGCAAGTGACCGTCGTGCTTGACGCCGATCACGTCGATCAGGTAGCCCGGCTCGAGCCTGGGGAACCGGACCTGGATACGGCCCGCGGCCTCGGCGCTGATGATCACGAGTTTGCGTCCCTTGGCCGGTCCCTCGTCGACCAGCAGGGCGGCCGGTCCTTCCCGTTCCGCAATCGTGCCCGTGACGCGGCCGGCCTCGGCCCAGATCCTGTCCACGACGGGTCCCCCGGGATACCTGCGCCGGGCAATTGCGTGATCACCCCGCCGCAGCGATGCGGGCGCGGTGGGACCGCCGCGCCAGGCCTTCGTGGCAGGATCCAGCGGGAAACGCTGCTCGCCCCACGCGGTGCCTAGCACCAGGACGTGGGGACTGACGTCCAGAATCCTCCCGGTCACGGTGTATACCAACGCCCTGGTCGCGGCCCAGGCCGCGTCTACACCCGTCCCCAGCGGCGGGTATTCCGGCTCGTCTGGGTGGCCGAGGACAGCCGCCTTAAGCAGCGATCTGCGGGCGAATCGGGCCGGACCGGTTGACTCTGTGACATCGCCGGACCAACGGGGAAAGTCAGCCAAATGCCGCACTTGCCCTCCGTGGGATTGCAGTAGCCACAATGCACGACTCTATGGGTGCAGACGGTTACGTCAAGCCAAACGGACCCGTTTGTCCCGGGAGACACACAGATACATCCCCGGCGGTTAGGCGCGCGTGTGCACCGGGCATCACGTCGTGTACGCAACGTATTGAGGATGACTACTTTAAGTAAGGTAGTTGGCATGAGCTTCGTCGGTGACCCCCCCGATCCGCGAGCCAGCGGCGACGATCCTGCCTTCCGTGACTATGTTCTCACCCGCGGAACGGCCCTGCTCAGGGTGGCGACCATGCTCACCGGCAACCGGGCGGATGCGGAAGACCTGGTCCAGGCCGCCCTGGCCAAGACCTACCTGGCGTGGGACAAGATCAACGACCGCGCTGCCCTCGACGCGTACGTGCGGCGCGCGATGGTCAATACGCACATCTCCTGGTGGCGGCGCCGCAAGTTCGAGGAGTACCCCACCGACGAGCTGCCGGATCAGGTCATCCCCGACTACGCGCGCGAGAGCGACACGGCCGAGATGGTGCGGCGCGCCCTGGACCGGCTGCCCGACCGGATGCGCGCCGCCGTCATGCTGAGGTACTTCGAGGACATGACCGAGTCGGAAATCGCCGAAACCCTCGGCGTCAGCCTGGGCACCGTGAAGAGCACGGTTTCGCGCGCGGTGGCCAGGCTCCGCATTGACGCAGAACTCGGCCAGGGCTCCGGCACATAAGAACGCACCACCTCCGGATACGGCGCATCCAGCCCGGCCTGGCGCTGGGTCTACTGCGCAGTAGCCGACTCATGGCACTATCAAGTAGGCAGGTCAGGCAGCCATGGGAGGTAGCTCGGTGCGCAGCACGATGATGGATACTCCGCTGACCATCGCGTCGATCATGCGTTACGGAACGTCGATCTTCGGAGATGGTGAGGTCGTCACCTGCACCGAGGACGCAACCAGGCGCCGTACCTACGCCGAGGAGGGCCGGCGGGCCGCGCGCCTGGCGAATGCGCTGCGCCGCCTCGGCGTGGACGCCGACCAACGCGTGGGAACCTACATGTGGAACAACGCCGAGCACCTCGAGGCGTACCTGGCCGTCCCGTCCATGGGCGCGGTGCTGCACACCCTGAACATCAGGCTCGCCCCGGCCGAGGTCGCCTACGTCGCCACTCACGCCGAGGACCACGCGGTCATCGTGGACGCCTCCCTCGTGCCGAGGTTCGCCGAGATCCTGCCCCAGGCGCCCTCGATCAGGCACGTGATCGTAAGCGGCGGGCGGCTGGCCGACACGCCCGGAGCAGACCAGCTCACCGGCGTGCCCGTGCACGAGTACGAGGAACTTCTCGCGGCCGAGCCTGACTCGTTCGACTGGCCGGAGCTCGACGAGCGCTCGGCCGCCGCAATGTGTTACACCAGCGGGACCACCGGAAACCCGAAGGGCGTCGTCTACAGCCACCGGTCCAGCTACCTGCACTCGATGGGCGCCTGCCTCGGTAACGCCTTCGCCATCTCCGAACGGGACCGGGTGCTGCCCGTCGTGCCCATGTTCCACGCCAACGCGTGGGGCCTGGCCTACGCCAGCCTGCTGTCCGGGGCGGCCCTGATCCTGCCGGACCGGTACCTGCAGCCCGCCGCGCTGGTCCGGCTGATCGGCGACGAGCGCGTCACCCTGGCCGGCGGGGTCCCGACGATCTGGGCTGGCGTCCTCAGCCACCTCCGGACCGAGGGCGGTGACCTGTCGAGCCTGCGCCTGGTGGTCGCGGGCGGCTCCGCGGTGCCGCACTCGATGCAGCTCAGGTACGAGTCTGAGCTCGGCGTTCGGGTGCTGCAGGCGTGGGGCATGACAGAAACCTCGCCGCTGGGGAGCGTGGCGAACCCGCCGGCCGGCGTCAGCAAGGACGAGGAATGGCGGTACCGCGACAGCCAGGGTCGGCTGTTCTGCGCGGTGGAGGGGCGGCTGGCCGGAGACGGCGGGGCGATCCTGCCCAACGACGGCGAGTCGGTCGGCGAGGTCGAGGTGCGCGGCCCCTGGGTGACCGGCTCGTACCACAAGGACGACGACCCGGGCAAGTTCCATGACGGCTGGCTGCGCACCGGGGATGTGGGGACTCTGGACGAGCACGGCTTCATCCAGCTGACCGACCGGGCCAAGGACGTGATCAAGTCCGGCGGCGAGTGGATTTCCTCCATGGAGCTGGAGAACGTCCTCATGGCTCATCCCGACGTGGCCGAGGCCGCGGTGATCGGCGTCGCTGACGACAAGTGGGGCGAGCGCCCGCTGGCGGCGGTCGTCCTGCGGCCCGGTGCCGACGTCAGCGCGGACAAGCTCCGGGCCTTCATGGCCGAGCAGATCCCGCGCTGGCAACTGCCCGAGCGGTGGTGCTTCGTCGACGAGGTGCCCAAGACCAGCGTCGGCAAGTTCTCCAAGCGCACCATGCGCGATGCCTACGCCAGTGGCCGGTACGAGATCATCGAGGTGCACTGACGCCCGGGCCGGGTTGCTTTGCCCGGGCCGGGTCACTGCCGGTACGCTATGGCCCACCGCACTGCCGTGCGGGTGGAGGATTCGCCTAGTCCGGTCTATGGCGCCGCACTGCTAATGCGGTTGGGTGGTAACACCCTCCGGGGTTCAAATCCCCGATCCTCCGCAGCTGACCAGGGTTTTTCCGGGGATTCGTCTGCCGGGAGGGCCCTGTTTTTGTGTCCGGAGGCGCTCGGCACGCACAGTGCACGCACGGCGGTCATGAGGCACCTCCTTCCGGTCGCACGGGTTCGCCGGTCATCCTGCTGTACCAGTCGGCGCCGACGAGGACTGCCGCCGGCTTGTTGTAGCGCGTGATCAGCACTGGCTCGTCTGCGATGCGCGCCCGGTCGACCAAGTCGCCCAGGATCTTCCTGGCGTCCTCGATGTTGGCCGACTTCATGCTCATCCTTAAGACTCTTAAGAGTTTTGGGCAAGGTTCTTCCGGGGGACGAGCGCGGCGGCGGCCTCGGCGGCAGCCTTGGCGACATCCGGGAAGACCGTCACGTACGTGGTGTCGGTGAAGCTCTGCCGCGAGTGGCCGAGCTGCGCGGAGATCTCCTTCGAGGAAGCGCCGGCGGCCTTGGCCAGCGACGCGGCACCATGGCGGAGATCGTGGAACCGGACATAGGGCAGGTCGGCACGCCAGGCGAGGGTCGCGAACCTGCGCGACAGCCACTGGCCGGTGATCGGCTCGCCATCCTCGCGGGTGAATACACGTCCGGTGCCGGCCCAGTCCGGTCCCCACGCGAGTCGCTCCGCGGCCTGGGCCTTGCGCCATGCCTTCAGGGCCGTCACGACCACCGCGGAGAGCGGGACCGCTCGGGTGCCCGCATCGCTCTTAGGGTCGTTGCCGCTGCCTGTCTCGCGGATGTACGCGACGCCCTCGTCCAGGTCGACTTCGGCCCAGTTCAGGCCGACGACCTCATCCTGGCGGAGGCCCGAGAAGATCGTGAAGATGAACGCGGCGAACAGCCTTTCGCCGACGATGCTGTCGAGGAACTGGCCGCAGTGGGCGGGGAGCCAGACCATGACCGGGCACGGTCGCAGGTCGGGCGACGCCCATACTCTCTCCCGCTCGACGGTGGTAAGCCGCCGCTTGCCCTTGGCTGCCTGGGTCTCGCGCAGCCGTTTCCCGAGCGCCTCGCGGAACGCGGTCTCCCGGGGTGCTGTCCAGGCCAGCGGTTTCACTTGCCGTGCTCGCGGCAGTTCCACGCCATCACAGGGGCTGACCCCGATCTTCCTGGGCACGGCGGCGTTCATGGCGGCCCGGAACGGGGCGAACATCCGCCCTATCCGCGCCGGGGACAGCGGTTTCGTTGACTTCTTGTGCCGCGTCTCGCCTTCGGGCAGGACTCGGCGCTCGTCGTCGGCGCGGGCCGCGGTCATGCGGAGCAGCATCTCGGAGACCGCCTGCGGGAGCTTCTCAGCTTGCGGCTCTGGCCGGTTGACCAGCTCCATCGCGGTGATGGCGTCCGAAACGTGGTGGTCGCGGACGTCCACGAGGCGCATATGCCCGAGAGCTGGCTTCCAGTAGAGCCGGAAGGCGTCGCTGTCTGTTTCCACCGTCCGCGGCTTCAGGTTCCGTTTTCCCGCGAGGTAGGCGTCCAGGTAGGCGGCCACGCGCTGCTTGCGGTCAGGTGCCGATCCGCCGCCGCCGATCCTGGCCAGCGCGCTGGCCAGCTCGTCTTCGCACTCCTTCTTGGTGTCGAACC
>CAWBKD010000018.1:0-58563 GCA_963789225.1 uncultured Actinomycetes bacterium | reverse complement strand
ACCTTACGAATACCCGGGGTGGCGGGGGTACAAAGGCCTGGTGTGGGCGCAGGGCGTCTGGCTGTTCTTCCTGTACGAGCGGCCGCCAGAATACGCACTGCACCGCGACCTGGCCCAGGACCGGCTGGTGCAGTGGCAGCGCCGGGCGTTCCCGTTCCTGGGCGTGGCGAACTTCCTCGTGCCGCTGGCGTTCTACCCGCTGTATGGGTGGAACTCGGTGCTGATAGCCGGAGCGCTGCGCACAGCAGCCCTTATGACCGCCACCGGTTTCGTCAACTCCGTCTGCCACAAATGGGGCAGCCGGGCAAAGGACAGCCGCGGGCACGAGTACCGCGCGGACGACAGCCGCAACAATTCTCTCGTCGCTGTCGCATCCGCAACAGCCAGGGTATCCGCAGCTGGCACCACGCCGACCCAGCCTGCCCCCGGCACGGCCGCAGGGTCGCACTGGACGCCGCGGCTGTGGCGGCCGGAGTCAAGCCCGAGCGCGGCTGGCACCCCGACGCCACATGGAGGCTCATCCAGCTCCTAGCCATGCTGGGCCTGATCTACAACGTGAAGCAGCCGAAAGCGACGGTCCACTTCGCAGACGAGCGGCTGGTACCAAGCCAGTCACTGAGGCAGACTCACCGTGAGTGGCACGTGAGCGAGCCGGAGGAAACGCAAGAGCTCCTCGCGTCGTGACCCGTGGCCCTTGAAGAAAGGCACCATTCACCAGCCGGGCGCTGCGTCTTCAGTGTCCAGTTGTTTCCGTCGCGGTGTGTATGTGCCTGGCTGGGCAGTGACACGCGAGACGGCAGGCACTCTGGCCGGAGGCTGTGGTGACAGACCCCGCGCCGGATCAGAAGCCCGCGGCGCAAAGAGGGCGGGCGAGCGGCGGCCGGTGGCCATGACTCCCTGATTCTGGCACGAATAACGTGAAGGTCAACGTTTCGGCGCCGGCAGATCCCCGGATCGCACTCACCGCCTGGTCCGCAGCTTGCTGGCATGCGGCGATCGCATTACGCACCGCTTTCTCGTGTTCACGGCTGAAAGCTCCCTGGCCGGACCGCCACGTCGCCCAGAACCTGGTCCGGAGCTGCTCGGGAACCACGTACCAGTCGCGACGGCATATTAAGCATCACGATTTAATCGCCTCCGGCCAACGGCCGGCGCGCGGCAGCGGCGCTGTCAGTCGAGCGCCTGGCCCGCGCCCCGCACCATGCGTCCCGCCCTTGCGCCTGTCACTGTCGGCCAGGTTGTGGCCGCGCCACTCGATGTCTCCCGCCTCGGACATCTCCGTCGCCGTCCGGCCCGGAGCGGATGCGAGCCGAACGTCCCCCGCCGCAGGAAGATCTTCCCTTGGCGGCGGCGACCGCGCGCCGGATGCTTACAGCAGGGTTACCAACTAGAGGAGCCAGTTATGGGCATCATTGCCTGGATTGTTCTCGGCCTGGCCGCTGGCCTATCGCCAATATGCTGATCCCTGGCAGGAGATCACAGGGCTGATCCTCCCCTGCCTGATCGGCGTCGCCGGGGCGCTGGGCGGCGGCTGGGTCGCCACCGAGCTGTTCCACGTCCACAGCCTGCAGGGGTTCTTCAACCTGTCCACCTGGCTCACCGCCATCGCCGGGCGGCCGTCCTGCTGCTCGCCTTTCCCCTGCTCAGCGGGCGGTCCGGCCATTCCCGCCGCCCACCCGTCCGGCCATTTCCGCCGGTTCGCGCACCGCTGAGCAGCGCCAGCATGGTGCTCCGGCAAACGGCACGCACGTGCAGGCCCCGATCCCGGCCACCCGCAGGCCGCCGCCGATGTCCCCGCCGATGCGCCCGCCCCGCAGAATGACCCGCGAAAGGCCGCCCGATGAGCATCGCCAGGAAGATCGCGCACAAGGCGGAAGAAGTCAAGGGGCGTGCCAGGATAACCGCCGGCCGTGTCACCGGCAGTCGGCGCCTGCGGGCCAGGGGTCGCCGTGACCGGGCCAAGGGCAACCTCAAGCAGGCCGGGGCGAAGTTCAAGGACACCTTCAGGCGCTGACCGCCTCAGCGCCATCGTGATCGCTTTCGGGTGACCGCGATCTTCCAGGCGCAGTAGCCAGGTCGGCGCTTGAGAAGCCGCACCTCCTCGACTCGCCTGCGCCGCTGGGCGTATTCGCTGCCGCTGTGCGCCCGCAGCCAAGGAATGCGCGGATGGGGGATGGCCACCCCAGCGCGGCAGCTGCCGTCTTGCCCGATCCCACCGCGGACTCCGGACGAAACATCGCCAGTCGGCTGGCATCGGCACCACCTCGGCGCCAGACCGCGGCGCTCGTAGCAGCAGAGCCCGTTCAAGTCATAAGCATTAGGGAGGGATACGGTGCGACTTCGGCACGACCAGAAACTCGCCGGGCAACTGCGGATGGACGCGACGCGCAGCCAAGACCTTTGAGGACACCGAGCAGGCCAAGGCCGACCTCCAGCAGGCCAAGGCCGACGTCATCACCGCGCTGGACCGGCTCGAGTGCGGCACCGAGGGCGGCCTCAAGACCATCCTCGACCGGATCGCCGCGCTGGAGTTGCGGCTGCCGCCAGCCACCGGATCCCAAACCGGCGCTTGACGCTACACGGCGCGTGGCAGCCCGGCGCGCGGACCGGAGGCTGCCGCCGTGGAGCGGGAGACCCGCGCCGTCCGGCTCGCCGGCGTGACGTTTTTCACACTCGCCGCCTACCTCGTGGCCGAGAGCATCCATGATCTTGTCAGCCTCGCCCGGCCGGAGCAGTCCGTGGCGGGGCTTGCCGTCACAGCCGCCGCAATGCTCATCATGCCGGGCCTGGCCATCGCTAAACGCCGCGCCGGACAGGCCCTGGGCAACCGCACCTGTTCCGCCGGCACGATGTGTAACGGGCCCGGGTGCTGGTCAGCGGCTGGCTGGTGTCTTCGGCGCGATCACCGGGATGCCGCCGCTGCCTGCGCAGTCCAGGACCATCCACTCCAGCGGGGGACCCTGGCCGATCAGCGGCAGTTTCCACCAGCCCGGCGGGCTCGGGCGGGGGCACGACCCGCCGCCACGCGGCCCGCGAACGGAGAGCGGCGCGGCAGGGCCATGCGCAGCCGCTTCCTGGAAAACCAGCTCTCAGGCCCGCGGCTGGGTCCCACTCTGGCAGATCCTTTCGCCACGGAGGAGACAAGCCTCGCCGGGCCGAGCGCCCGGATGGCCCGGGCGCTATCGTCGGCGGCACGGCGTGCGACAATGTCCCCCTGGCCGGGGCCGACCGGCGCACGGGCGGCGCCGGAAGCCGTGAGGCTGAGCGCGAGGAGATCGATGAACGGATCAGGCGGGCAGAGGCTTGCATCGTCGCGGGAATCGACGGGTCGGAATGCTCGAAGGAGGCACTGCGCTGGGCGGCCCGGCAGGCTAGGTTCACCGGAGCCGTCTTGGAAGGACCGTGATCGCCTGGCGGTACCCGGCGTACTACGGCTGGGCGCCGACGGGCGCCGACGGCTTCGACTTCGACGCCGCCGCAGGGCAGGCCCTTCGCCGAGGCCCTTGATGAGGTGTTCGGCCCCGATCGCCCCGCCCGGCTGCGGACCTGGGTGGCCGAGGGGCATGCGGCCCAGGTCCTGGTCGAGGCGTCGGCAGGCGCCGAAGGACTGGTCGTGGGCAACCGCGGGCATGGCGGTTTCGCTGATCTGCTGCTCGGCTCGGTTAGCACCTACGCGTCGATCACGCCCACTGCCCCGTCACCGTCATCCGGCCGGTCGGCCACATCGCAGAGGCATCTGCAGCGGGCCCCGGTGCGGCCTGACTGCTCACCACCGCGCCGAAGGCGGCCGACCGGCTGCTGTCCGCACCCGATCCCTTTGTGGGGGGGTACAGGGGGGGGGGGCCAGCGGAGCTGCGTCTGGTCGGCATGGAGAGTTCGGCACGCGTGATCATCGAGGAGTGCGGCGAGGTGGCAGCATCGAGACGAAAGCGTGCTGACAGCGGAACGATCCTCTCGGCACGGCAGGTTAGTCGGCGTGATGGCCGTCATGGGGCTGATTGTCTTGGTCCGGCCCCTGCTGCTGCGGCGCGAAGTCCTTGCTGCGGATGGCGGCCAGGGAGACCACGCCCGACACCAGCGCGATGATCGCCGCGACCAGCAGGATGTGGTTCAGGCCGGTGGTGAAGGCGGCCCGGGTGATCATGCCCACCGCCTGCCGGCGCGCGCGGGCAGCTTGCCGATCACGCTGCCCGATCTCCCCGGACTGCACGGCGGCGGCGATCTGCGGGCCCTGGTGGGACAGGCCGGGCACCGCGGCCACCCGGGCCAGCACCTCGTCGCGCACCTTGTTGGAGAACAGCGTGCCCAGCAGCGCGATGCCGGTGGCGATCCCGACCTGGCGGAACGTGGAGTTGATGCCCGAGGCCATGCCCGCCTGCTGCGGCGGCACCACGCCGACCGCGGTGGAGGCCAGCGGCGGGTTCACCAGGCCGACGCCGAGGCCGCCCACGATCATCCCCGGGATGAGATGGGTCCAGGTCGAGCCCGCGTTGAGCCCGCGCATCAGCAGCAGCCCCACGCCGACCAGGATCAGGCCCGGCCCGATCAGCAGCCGGACCGGCACCCGCGAGGACAGCCTGCCCGGCCACCGTGGCGGTCACCAGGATGCCGCCGGACAGGAACATCACCCGCACGCCGGTGCCCAGCGGCGAGTAGCCCAGGATGTCCTGCAGGTACAGCACGAGGTAGAGCAGCATCGAGAAGATCGAGGCGCTGAGCCCGAACGCCGCGACCGAGCCGCCGCTGAAGGTCGGCAGCCGGAACAGGCTCAGGTCGAACATCGGGTGCGCGCTGCGCAGCTCCACGAGGACGAAGGCGACCAGCAGCACCGCCGCGGCGGCGAAGCAGCCGAGCACCAGGCCGTTGGTGAAGGACCGCTGGTTCGACTCGATCAGCCCGTAGACCAGGCTGGACAGCGCCACCGTGAACAGCACGAAGCCTGCCCAGTCGGGCCGGCTGGCCTGCGGCGCGCGCGACTCCGCCACCTTCATGCGCCGTGATGACCACGGCCGCGATCCCGATCGGCGCGTTCACGAAGAAGATCCACCGCCAGGACAGGCCGGAGGTCAGCAGGCCGCCGAGCAGCGGGCCGATGGCCACCGCCAGGCCGGTCACCGCTCCCCAGACCCCGAACGCGATGCCGCGGTCCTTGCCGCGGAACGCGTCCGCCAGCAGCGCCAGCGACACCGCGAACATGATCGCCCCGCCGACGCCCTGCAGGGCGCGGGACAGCTGCAGCATCAGCGTGCTGGCGGCAAAGCCGCACAGCACCGACGCGCCGGTGAACACCACCAGGCCGATCAGGTACAGCAGGCGGCGGCCGTACATGTCCGCCAGGCTGCCCGCGGTCAGCAGGAACGCCGCCAGGGTCAGCGCGTAGGCGTCCACGACCCACTGCAGGTCGGAGAAACTCGAGTGCAGCGCCCGCTGGATGTCCGGCAGGGCGACGTTCACGATCGTGATGTCCAGCAGCAGCATGAACGTGCCGAGGCACACCGCGACCAGCGTCCACCACTTGTTCCCGCGCTGACCAGGATCCCCGCCGCCACCCGGGGCCTGCTGGCCGCGGCGACGCTGGTCCTGCCCGGACAGATCCGCGTGGGCTTCGGTCACGAACACTCCCGATGGCTGGAGAACAGGATTGACCCGGGACGGGACCGCCTGCGAAAACGGCCACCACCGGCGCCGAGGCCCGACAGCTCATCGACGACGCCGAGCCCGCAGCAACCTGAGACCACCGAAACGGCCGGCCCTGCCCGGCGCCGGGACAGCGCATGCCCCTGCCCGCAGACTCTATCGCGCTGCGGCGCCGCTGCCACCCTCGGTACGGTGCCAGCGGCGCCCAGCAGGCTCACGATAGTCCCAGTGGTGCTCGATAGTCCCAGTAGCGCTGCCCTTCAGATAACCGCCTTAACATGCGTACGGCCCCTGCTGACGGTGCCGGAACGGGTTGTACGCCTCAGAGGACGGGATGTCAGTTTCGCCGCGCCGGTAGCGTTCAGCGGCGAACAGGTCCCAGGAGCGCTCGGACCGGGGCAGCTTGCTGCGGCGGCAGAACTCGCGGAAGTCCAGGTCCGGCCATCTGGACCTGACCAGTCCGCCCGCGCCTCCGGTAACCGTCACCGACAGGTGCCGCCTTTTGCGTGGCTGCTGCCGAGGCGCTGTCAGCCGCGAGGGTGGGACCCATGGGCCGGGCCGCGCGGGAGGTCGGGCCCGCATCCGCGTGAGACTAGCGCACCGCCGGGCGCAGCAGGCCGCGCATGGCTTGCCAGACGTCGGGATGGTTGAGGAGCTCGAAATGGTGCATTCCGCCCAGCCTGGGGGCCAACTCGACGGGGAACGGGATGTGCTGGCGCGTACCGCGCCGCCCATGCGCGCTAGCGGGCTGGACCAGCAGGTCGCCGATGACGGCACCGATCGGGCTAGCCGGATCGGCGGTCACGGTGGCGCTCATGGCGTAGTGGTTTGCCTCCGCCAGCAGCGGCGCGTCGCATCGGTGATCGCGCAGGCAGCAGTCCTGATCGCAGCCGGCCCACTCGTCATCTAGCACATAACCGTGACGCAGGTCTTTGACCGAGGCCGGCCCGCTGGCCAGGGTCGCGAACGGCCTGGTTGCGGGCACCTGGCCGAGCGCCCAGCCCGCGAACCCGGCGGCGCGGGCAAGTGGAGCACCCAGGTGCGGCGACCCCAGGTAGAAGACGTGGCGTACGTATCCCACCCAGGCGGCGGAGGCTTCCCGACTGTAATGGCAGGCGCTACGGATGACCAGGCCGCCCATGGAGTGACCCACCAGCAAGATCTCATCCACCTGCACTGGCCAGGTCGCAGCCAGGTCATCCAGCAGGCCGGCCAGGTCGTGACCGCTGTCGGAGATATGCCGACCGGTGTTGTACCGCACGTAGACCGGGGTATAGCCGAATTCTGCCTGCAGGCGGCGGCCGTAGGGGACGGATTGACCCGCCCGCCGGCGCCAGGAATCCTCTGTCTCGGCGAGCCCATGGACGAAGACCGCGAGCCTGGGCGTGGCGTGCGGGAAGGCAGCCGCAACCTGCTCAGGAGTCAGGCCGACATCGCATCCATCTGCCCGCACCGTCATGCCGATGGCCAGCGGGGCCAGGTCGGCGCCGAGCCGGTCACCAGCGACCGCGTTCAGCACGGCAAGCGCCAGGTTGCCTCCCGGCTCACGTCCGGCGGGCAGGCCGTCGCCGCCGAGGACAAACGCGGCCTGTCCGCCCACCGCTCCTGCCGCCACGCCGGCACCCCGTACCGCGAGGTAGGCGCCCCGCGCGACGGAGTCGTGGATAAGCCGGACCGGCGCGCCCGCCAGCCCGACCGGGGCAAAGGCTCGGTCGGCAATGATCTGGTGCACCTGCCCGATGCGGGCCACCAGCCCGGCAAACACCAGGCCGCCAAGCCTGCCCGCTGCACGAAGTTCCGCTGGCGTCAACGTCTACCTCCCAGCCGCCAAGTGACGGTCCGCACCTCCTATTGCACCCCAGGCCGCAGCTGATGGCAAGGACGGGCACCGGGCCGGACTGAGCTCGCGTTCGGTTCCCGCCTACGGGTCCGCGCCCGGTGCCGAAGGTCCCGGGCGGCCGGGCTGAAGGTCCGTAGCCGCCGCCGGACATCGGCCGGAAGCTGAAGGTTAATCCCAGATCAGCATGCGGGTCAGCAACTCGGCATCGAAAAGGGAGGCGGCCATGAGCTTGCCCTTGCTGCATCTGCCGAAGAACACGCTCGGCAAGATCCTGAAGGACGAGCTGGTCCGCGGAGACGGGGTGCTGCCATGACCGCCTCCGCCCCGGAGACTCCGGCTCGGCCGCCGACGCGGCCGGTGCGGCGCGAGGTCCCGAGGCTGGACGATGACTACACCCCGGCAGCGGCCCGGCGGCGGATGGCGTTCCTCGCCGAGACGGCCGGCGTGACCACCGAGCACATCGGCCGCTACTCGTTCGACCCGGCCGTCGTCGCCGGGAACATCGAGAACTTCATCGGGGTCGCCCAGGTGCCGATCGGGATCGCGGGGCCGCTGCTCGTAGACGGCGAGCATGCCAGGGGGACGTTCTACGTCCCCCTGGCCACGACCGAGGGCACCCTGGTGGCGAGCTACAACCGCGGCATGAAGCTGCTGTACGAGGCCGGCGGCGTGCGGACCACCGTGGTGGCAGACGTCATGCAGCGCGCCCCGGCCTTCGGTTTCGACAGCGCACGGGAGGCCCGCGCCTTCGGCGAGTGGGTGACGGCCAGCTTCGCCGCGATCAAGGCCGAGGCGGACGCCACGACCCGGGTCGGCCGCCTGCACGACATCGAGCAGTTTTCCGCGAGCAGGTTCATGTTCCTGCGGTTCAACTACACCACCGGCGACGCGGCCGGGCAGAATCTTACCGGCAAGGCCACCCAGCACGCCTGCACCTGGATCAGGGCGCACTACGCCGGGATCCGGGACTTCCACCTGGAAGCCAACTTGGCCACGGACAAGAAGAGCTCGCATATCAACATCCTGCGAACCCGCGGGAAACGGGTCGTGGCCGAAGCGGCGATCCCGGAACGGCTGGCCCGGCGGATCATGCGCACCACGCCCGCAGAGATGTTCCGGGCCCGGCAGGTCAGCAACCTCGGCGGGCTGCTGGCGGGAGTCAACAACAACGGGAACCACTCGGCCAACGGGATCGCGGCGCTGTTCGCGGCGACCGGGCAGGATATCGCCAACGTGGCCGAGTCGTCGGCCGCCCTAGTGCACACCGAAGTGCTGGCCGACGGGAGCTACTACTACTCGATCACGATCCCGGCGCTGATCGTCGCCACCTACGGCGGCGGCACCGGGCTGCCAACCCAGCGCGAGTGCCTGGAACTGCTCGGCTGCTACGGACCAGGCCGGGTGCGCAAGTTCGCCGAGATCGTCGCGGCCACCGTGCTGTGCGGCGAGATCTCGCTGGGCGCGGCTGTCGTCGCCGACGAGTGGGTCACGGCACACGATCGGCTCGGCCGGAACCGGCCATAGAGACCAGCCATACCGCAGGTGATCGACCGGATGAGCACACTGGACGCTGAGCCCATCGACTAGTCACGAGCCGTGGCCAGCGCGCATCTTATCTCCAATGCTGACCCAAGCCATTAGCGAGACTAACGAAAATCCGGGGAGCCGAACGGTCCGGGAAGGCAGAGCAGGAGGCGAGCTATCCGCCCGGTCGCCACAAACCGCGCACGACCGCCTGATTCAGGTTGATCAGGCGCGCCAAAGACCGTCTTCACGCGGCTAGGTTAGGAGGTGCTGTCGCCGTAAAGGGCGGAGATCTGAGTCGCGTACTGCTCTATGACGATGTTGCGGCGTACCTTGAGCGTGGGTGTCAGCTGTCCGCCCGCCTCGGTGAAGTCCTCATCGAGGATCGCGAACTTCTTGATCGCCTCCGCCCGCGACACCGCCTCGTTGGCGTAGTCGACAGCCGCTTGGATCTCCGCCCGCAGCGCGGAGTCGTCGCGAAGGTCTGCTATGGTCGCCGTCTCTGGCTGGCCGTTCTCCGCCTTCCATTGGACGAATGCCTCTGGGTCGCAGGCCACGAGCACTGTGATGTAGGG
The DNA here is from genome assembly GCA_963789225.1 of uncultured Actinomycetes bacterium. Lineage (GTDB taxonomy): Bacteria > Actinomycetota > Actinomycetes > Streptosporangiales > Streptosporangiaceae > Palsa-504. Next base: position 48,987 of record CAWBKD010000018.1, on the reverse strand, counting down.
CTTCGCGTCGCCTACGACCAGGCACTCGCTGACCAGCCGGTGGGTGCGCAGCCGGTCTTCGAGCACGGCGGGCGCGACGTTCTTCCCAGCCGACGTAATGATGATGTCCTTCTTGCGCCCAGTGATCGCTAGGAATCCGTCCTCGTCGAGAACGCCGATGTCGCCGGTGTGCAGCCAGCCGTCCTCGTCGATCATCTCCTTGGTAGCAGCCTCGTTGTTCCAGTAGCCCTGGAAGACCATGTGGCCCTTGACGAGGACCTCACCGTCCGGCGCGATCCGGATCGTGCAGCCCGGGATCGGCTGGCCCACGGTGCCGATCTTCTGGGCCTCGGGTGTGTTGGAGTTGGTCGCAGGGCTGGTCTCGGTCAGGCCGTAGCCCTCGAGGATAGTGATGCCGCACCCGCGGAAGAAGTGCCCGAGGTGCGTACCGAGCGGGGCAGCCGCGCTCCAGGAGTACTGCACATTACCGCCGAGCGCCGCGCGCAACTTGCGATAGACGAGCCGGTCAAACAGAGCGTGCTTAAGCCGGAGTACGAGGCCGGGACCGTCGGTGTCCAGCGCCTGGCTGTAGGCGATGGCAGCGCTCTCCGCCCTGGCGAAGATCTTGCCGTGCCCCTCGGCGGCGGCCTTCTGCTTAGCGCTGTCGTAAGCCTTTTCCCACAGTCGCGGCACGGACAGGATCGCCGTGGGCCTGTACTCCGGCAGCTCGGCGACAGCGTCGGCCATGTCAACCAGCCCCAGGACGGTGCGCGAGTAGATGGCGCCGTACTGGATAAGCTGGGCGTAGCTGTGCGAGAGCGGCAGGAACAGCAGTGTCGAATGGTCCTCGTTGAACACCCTCTTGAAGCCGTCATTCTGCATGCAGTTACGGGCATTGGCGACGATGTTGCCGTGACTCAGCATGCAGCCCTTCGGACGGCCGGTCGTGCCGGAGGTGTAGACGATCTCGGCAAGGTCGTCGGCGCCACGGGTCCGGCGCCGTTCCTCGACCTGCTCCGGCGTCACCTGCGCACCGTGTGCCTTGATGTCCGGGAGCCCGCCGAACCGGCTGCCGTCGATCTCCCACACGTGGGTGAGTGCTGGGAGCCCGGCTCGCGCCGCAGTGATCTTCTCGGCATGATCGTCGGTCTCGATTACGACGGCGACCGCCCCCGAGTCGCCGAGGATCCACTCGACCTGCTCAAGCGAGGAGGTGGGATAGATCGGAACGGCGACGCCACCGGCGGTCAGGATGGCGTAATCGAGGAGTGTCCACTCAAACCGCGTGCGCGACATCAGTCCTACGCGGTCACCAGGCTGGATGCCGACGGCAATGAAGCCTGCGGCGATGTCGCGCACCTGCCCGGCGAACTCGCCCCAGGTCACCGGCATCCAGGTGCCATTCACCCGTTGCTTCAAACCGACCGTGTCGGGCCGTTTCTCCTCATGTGCAAAGACGTCATCGGTGATGTTGTCATCCGGCTTCACGACGTATGCCACGGGCACAGAGAATTCCTGCATCGCAAGCCCCCTTGTGAAGGATGCCTTACCCTGCTCCCTGACACATAGTTGCGACGGAGCTCACCGGACCAGGGCACAAGGTCCCAAGCCGCGTGGTTTCTGCCAGACTGCCGCGCATGCCACGGCGAGACCTGACCACTGCGGTTTCCATCCGGCCGTGACCAGCGCGGGACCTTCGGCCCTGCTGCCTTGACGCGGGGACGTGCATCATGGACTGCGGTCTGCTGACGCGTAGGGAGAGGGTGGCGGCGATGAACCGGTCCGCTGCTCCGGATGAATATGACGTGCTGGTGATCGGCTCGGGCTTCGGGGGGTCCGTGAGTGCCTTGCGGCTCACCGAGAAGGGCTACCGGGTGGGCGTGCTGGAGGCGGGACGCCGGTTCGAGGACGCCGATTATCCCCGCACATCGTGGGACGTCCGCAAGTTCTTGTGGGCACCGAAGCTGGGCTGCCGTGGCATCCAGCGAATCCACCTGTTTCGGGATGTGATCATCCTGGCTGGCGCGGGAGTCGGCGGGGGTTCGCTTGTGTACGCGAATACGCTGTACAGGCCGGCATCGGATGCCTTCTACCATGATCGGCAGTGGGCGCACATCACCGACTGGCGGGCTGAGCTCGCGCCGTATTACGACCAGGCGGAACGGATGCTTGGCGTGGTGCAGAATCCGACGATGACGCCGTCAGATGAGGTCATGAAGCAGGTGGCCGAGGAGATGGGCGTGGGGGGCACGTTCAGCATGGCTCCAGTTGGGGTGTTCTTCGGCCGGGATGGCCGCAAGGAGCCCGGTGTCGAGGTGGGCGACCCGTTCTTCGGCGGCGCGGGCCCGCGCCGCCGGGGTTGCCTGGAGGTCGGGGAATGCATGACCGGCTGTCGGCACAATGCGAAGAACACGCTGGTCAAGAACTACCTGTATCTGGCTGAGAAGGCCGGCGCGACCGTGCATCCGGAGACCACGGCGGTCGCGGTGCGGCCACTGCCCCGCGGCGGGTATGCGGTAGACATCGTGCGCACTGGTGCGTGGCGGGCCGCGCGGACGGCGCGCTCGTTCACCGCCGGACAGGTGGTGTTCGCGGCCGGGACGTGGGGCACACAGCAACTACTGCACAAGATGAAGGCCGAGGGCTCGCTGCCGGAAGTCTCGCCGCGGCTGGGTGTCTTGACCCGCACGAACTCGGAGGCGCTCGGCGGCGCGCTGACCACGATGCGCAGCAGGACCAAGCATGACTTCACCCGCGGGGTGGCCATCACCTCATCGATCCACCCGGACCAGTACACCCACATCGAACCCGTCCGCTACGGCAAGGGCTCGAATGCGATGGGGCTGCTCAGCACCCTGATGACCGACGGCGGCGGGCAGCGGCCACGCTGGGTGAAGTGGCTCGCGCAGGTCGCGCGCCATCCGGGACGGTTCGGGTCCCTCTACTTCGGCATCAACCACTGGTCCGAGCGGGCCGTGATCGGGCTCACTATGCAAGCGCTGGACAACTCGATCACGGTTCATCCCAAGCGCACCCGGCTCGGCCGGATCAAGCTGACCTCCGAGCAGGGACATGGCGCTCCGAGCCCGACCTGGATTCCCGCTGCCAACCAGGCCATGCGCCACGCCGCCTCCGGCATTGACGGCTTCCCCCTGAACAGCGTCGGTGAGATGGTCGATATCCCGATGACCGCGCACTTCCTGGGCGGCTGCGTCATCGGCGACTCCCCGGAAAGCGGCGTCGTGGACCCCTACCACCGCATGTACGGGTATCCCGGGCTGCACGTCGTCGATGGCTCGGCCATCTCAGCGAACCTGGGTGTCAACCCGGCACTGACGATCACTGCCCAGGCAGAGCGGGCGATGGCGCTATGGCCGAACAAGGGCGACAAGGACCCCCGGCCCCCGCTCGGCGCCGCCTACCGGCGTGTCGTGCCCGCGACACCGCGGAACCCGATCGTGCCATCATCTGCGCCCGCGGCGCTGCGGCTGCCGATCGTCGAGGTCCGCTAGACCGTAGACAACCGAAGGTAGTGCGCTTCGCGATGCTCCTGTCCCATGGGCAGGACGTGCCACAGCGGGCTCGCTCAGGGCGGTGTCTGGCGGTATAGGGCGAGGGCGACCGTGATGCCTGCCCCGGCCGCGAGCATCAGAGTGTTCCGGGCCTCACCAAGTCGGCCAGATCTGATGGCTGCCTGCAGTGCAGCTATGGGCCCGGTGGTGTAGGCACCTTCAAGGTCTTCCGGTACATACGCGACCCGGTCGCTCGGAACGCCGAGCCTTACGCGCAAGGCGTCAAGGAAGCCCGGGGAGGAGGGAGCGGGCACGAGTAGGTCGATTTCATCCATGCCCATCCCCAGTCGGCGCAGGAAGCGGCGGGTCGCCTCCTCGGCGCAGTCGACAAGGCGAGCTTGGTAACCGGGGTGCTCTTCAATGACCATCTGATGCTGGCCGGTTGCCCGCCGTGAGATACGGAGCCCGTGTCGCTCCTGCCACACCAGCCCGCTCACGAACAGACCTTCGTACTCAGGAAACGTCTCCGCGCAAAAGTCGGTGAACCCGGCAGGGCTGTCATCCCAGCCGAGGAGCATCGCGCCGCCGGTCGGCCGCAGCAGGGGAGCTCTGGGATTCTTGAGATCCGGATCGACGTCGCTGGTCACGATCGCGCCGAGCCGGATGACGCCGGAGCCAAGAAAGCTCGACTCAAGCTGGATAGCGCTGATTACGCCGCAGGTGCCGTTGACAAGGTCGAACGAGAAGGTGCCGCGCCCCCCGATCGGCGGCTGGCCCAGGTTGGCCCCGATATCCTGCTGTATGAGGGCGGCGAGCGCGGGCTCGCCCATGTTGTCTTCCCGGTAGATGCCGGCATTGATCAGCATGTCGACATCGCCGGGCTTTTTCCCTGCGTGCGCGAGGCAGGTTCGGGCGGCGGCATCGGCGAGGCGTCGCGCGGTTGGTTTGCGCAATCCATGGCTGGTCAGCGCGCTAGCGGCTTCAATGCGTGTGCCCATAGTGATCCACCTGGCTGTCGATGGTAAATATGGCGATACCGATCTCGATGCCGGAGGCGAGCGCCAGCAGCATCACGCGGTCTCCCTTGTGGATCCGCTGCTCCTCGAGGTACTTGTGGAGTGCCACGAACAACGTTGTCGATGACGTGTTGCCGTATTCCTCCAGGTTGACAACCACGTGCTTCGGCTTGGCGCCGAGGCGCCGGACGAATTCATCGGTCCCTGCGCGGATGGCCCGGGCCGACGTCTGATGCGGGATCATGAAGTCAATGTCGGCCAGGTCGATTCCGGCTTCGCCGATCACCTCGGCAACCAGCGGCGCCATGTCCTCGATGGCCACCCTTTGCAGCTGCCTGGACTTGGTGTACATCTGAGCGCCCGGGCCCACGGTGCTGGGAAAGGCAAGACACAGCCGACTGTGCTCGGCAAGGGTGGTGAAGCCGATGACGTCGATGCCTGAACCGTCTGGTGCGCGTTCCACCATCACGGCGGCACCCGCGTCACCGAGCGTAAGCGACGCGAGCTGCTTGCTGAACAGGGAGCGAATCTGTTGCGCCGCGTTCCAGCTCAGGTGGGAGATGTACTCGCCAGAAACCACCATGCCGCAGCTGATCTCACCTCGGGTGATGAGGTCCTGGAGGACGAACACACCGGTCAGCATGCCGGCGCACGCGTTTGAGAGATCGAAGTTCACCGCCTGCGCGGCGCCGATCGCCTGTTTGACATACAGGCTGAGGGGAGGCTCGAAGGACTGCGTGGACCGGCCCTTAGACCGGGTGATGCTGGTGCTGATCAGCACCTGTATGTCATGCGCCTGATGCTGCGAATGAGCCAGGCAGTCGCGGGCAGCCCCGGTGGCCAGGGTGAAGGAGTTCTCGCCCGGCCCGACGACGTGACGTTCGTGGATGCCTGTCAGTCGCTCCAGCTGGATGCGGGTGCGGTGGTTGGTCCGGCTCATCAGGTCTTTGGTTGTCAGCCGCTGGGCGGGGAGCTTCACGCCCACGCTCTCGATCCGGCACCCCCAGGAGCCGCCGGAACTGGACGACTGAAGTGTCAGCCAATGGTCTGGCTGCTTGCTACGGGATTCGGTCATCGGACCTCCACGGGCTCATGTCGCTTCGCACGGAGCGCTAAGCTCGTATACGCAGGATGTCTGTGTTCAGGTGACCGGCAGTAGGGGCGAACGTCATCAACAAGAGAGCCATAGGCCCGATGATTCGTTGCCTTCCAATCGGCCCGCGAAACGCCGACGGGCCGGCCGCGGGAGTATGAACAGGCTGGCTCACCCTGGTCGGCGCGCAGCAGCCCGGCGCGATCCCAGCATCGGCGTGACTGCGGAGGACGACTCGAAGCCAAGCACTGAAGGTAAGCGGCACACGCTGGCTTACGGCCGGTACCGGCTGTCCTACGAGGTCTACGGTTCAGGCGACAGGGTGCTCGTGTGGCTGCATGGTTTGCTGCTCGACGCCAACCTCAGCCGCAGCCTGGCCCGGAGACTGGCCGCCAAGGGCAACCGCGTCGTGCTGCTCGACCTGCTTGGTCATGGCCGGAGTGAGAAGCCCCGCCACGCTGGCGCCCATCGGATGGATCTTTACGCTGACCAGGTGCTGTGCCTTCTGGACGAGCTCGGTGTGGATCAGGTGGTGCTGGGAGGGGTCTCGCTGGGTACCAATGTGAGCCTGCTCGCCACGGTTCAAGCGCCCGAGAGGGTTCGCGGCCTGGTCCTGGAAATGCCGGTGCTCGAGTGGGCTGCCCCGGCGGCGGCGCTGGTGTTCGCGCCGCTCCTGCTAGAGGTGCATTACGCCCGAGCCCCACTGCGATTGGTCTCCTGGGTCGCCTCACGCCTCCCACCTTTGGGGCTCGGTCCACTCGACTCATTTATCAGTGCCGCCGCGTCGGACCCGGACGAAATCGCCGCCGTGTTGCACGGCGTCCTACTGGGGCCCATCGCTCCGACCATCGACCAGCGCCGGGCTATTACCGCGCCGGCGCTGGTACTGGGACATGGGATCGACCTGATCCACTCGTTCAGTGACGCCAAAAGGCTCGCGCGGCAGCTTCCTGAGGCCAGGCTGATCCGCACCCGCACCTTCGCTGAGCTGTGGGTGCGGCCTGCCCGGCTGACCGCCGAGATCAGCGAGTTCCTTGACCGCGTTTGGGTGGGCGGCGAACAGCGGGTCCGCGACGAAGCCTCGTGAGGTGAGATGCCCATCTAGTGGACGACGGCTCTGGTGATGACCCGGGTTCGTCAGCGGATCACATAGTCGGCGCGGCGCGCGCGTCTGGTGCGGGCCCAGTACTCGAAGCTGAATCCGGGCCACAGGGCCCGGTTGACGCCGTTGGCGTCCAGGTACCAGCTCGTGCAGCCGCCCTCACTCCACACCGCCTGGCCTAGGCGCCGCTGGATCCCGTCGTTGAAGCGGCGCAGCGCGGGCGCCCTGACCTCGATCGTCTTCCCCTTCTGCCGGGCCAGCAGCCGCAAGCAGCTCATCACGTGCTGGACCTGGCTTTCGATCATGAAGATGACCGAATTGTGCGCCAGGCCAGTGTTCGGTCCCAGCAGCAGGAAGAAATTCGGGAACCCGGCGACGGTGACGCCGTGATAGGCCTCGATGCCGCCACGCCATACATCCTGGAGCTTGACGCCATCACGTCCGGCAACGTTGAGTTCTGCGAGCGCCTCAATGGTCTTGAACCCGGTGCCGTAGATGATCACATCCACGTCGTATGCGCTGCCGTCCGTGCAGACCAGCCCGGACTTGGTGATCCGGCTGATCGGGTCGGTAACAAGCTTGACGTTGGGCCTGGTGAGTGCCGGATAGTAATCGGATGACAGCAAGATCCGCTTGCAGCCGATCGTGTAGTCCGGCGTCACCTTCGCGCGCAACGCCGGGTCCCTGATCTGCCGTGTGATGTGACGTTCGGCCATCCGCTGCAACGGGACCATCAGCCGGGGATGCACGGCAAACCCGGCTGCGCGAGTCTCGAGCAGCCAGTAGATCCCATTACGGAACGTCCGCATCACTGGCGGGGCGGCGGCGAAAGTAGCGCGGACTGCGGATGGGATCTCAAAGTCGGGCCTCGGATGGATCCACGGAGGCGTTCGCTGGAAGATGTGAACTTGGTCAGCTTGCTTGGCGATCTGGGGAATCAACTGAATCGCTGATGCCCCTGTCCCGATTACCGCGACCCGCTGGCCAGAAAGGCCGCAGGACCGGTCCCATTGCGCCGAGTGGAAGGTCGCGCCGGCGAACTGGTCGACACCAGGAATCTCAGGGACCGAGGGCAGGTGCAGCGCCCCGATGCCGGACACGATCGCGCGGGCCGTGTACACCTTGCCCGCCGCGGTCGTGATACGCCAGCGCCCGATCGTGTCATCCCATTCCATGTCCTCCACCGAGCAGCCAAATCGGATGTGTGCGCCAAGTCCGTACTTGCGTGCACACTGGCGCATGTATTCCCATATTTCGGGTTGCGGCGCGAACATGCGAGACCAGCCCGGATTGAGCTCGAACGAGAACGAATACATGTGGGACGGTACGTCGCACGCACACCCGGGATACTTGTTATCCCGCCATGTCCCGCCGAGGTCTTCGTTCTTCTCCAGAATCACGAAGTGGTGGTAGTCGGCCCGCTTCAGCGCGATCGCCATACAGAGACCGGCAAATCCGGATCCGATGATGACAATGGCCGGATCGTTGCTTGCCGGGCTCATCCTCGTCTCTCCTCGTCCGCCGCCAGTGCGTCCGCGGCACCGCCCGCTCCCAGAGGGTAGGTCCGGGCGCCTGTTGCCAGCCACCGCAACTCGATCTCTGGCATAGTGCGGACGGCGAATCTCGTGACGATCGGCGGCACGACTCCCCTGACTAGCTGCATTGGCTGGCAGCCAGCGCTGCCCGTACACGCGCGGTGCGCGCTTGGAGATCCCGCGTATGAGGGCGTCGACCGCAGGCGCGGTAGGGTTGGTGCGGCCGATCGGGAACGGCAGCGTCGCACGCATCTCCCTCAGTGCCGCGTTCTCATCAGCTCCACGCACCATGTCGGTGTCGGTCCAGCTCAGGTAGGCCACGCCGACCCGCACCCCATGATGTGCCACCTCCGCGCGGAGGGCATGGGCGAAGGCCTCCACGCCTGACTTGCTCGCGCAGTAGGCCGCCATCATCGGGGCGGGAGTGAGCGCAGCCAGCGAGGCCACCTGTAGCAGGTAGCCCCTGCTTTCGAGCAGGGCGGGCAGGAATGCGCGGGCGGTGGCCACGCTGCCCAGCAGGTTGACCTCGATGACCCGCGCGAAGGTGCGGGCGTCGGAGTGGATGAACGGGCCGCCGATGGCGATTCCGGCGTTGGCGACGACGACGTCGATCCGGTCGTAGGCGTCGCGGACCGCGGCGGCGACGTCCGCGAGCGCCCGCTCGTCGGTCACGTCGACCTCCCACCAGCGGGAGTACGGCTCGCAACAGGCGGACACGCGGGCGAGCTCGCCCGGTTCGAGGCCGAGCAGGGCCACCCGCGCATTACGAGCAGCCAGGCGTCTCGCGGCGAGGGCTCCGATGCCCCGCGCCGCTCCGGTGACCACCACGACCTGACCGGCCAGATCCTTGGCTCGCCTCATCGCGGCGCCCCTCTCAACGCTGGATCATCCGATTATGCCAGTAATTGCTGGCATAATCGGATGATAGCCTGGCCCTGTCCCGGTTCGGACCCAGGTTCTCTGCCGGCCGGCCGGGACTACTCCGCGGTGACTTCGCCGCCCGATGAACCCGGTTCCCTCGCTGCCTTTGATGTGGTGGATTGCGGGCCTCCGGAACGGCGGTCTCGTGCCGCGAGCAGCCGGATGAATTCGCCGTATGTGACACGGGCGCGTCTGTCCATGGCCCGGCTGAACTCCGCGTCGAGCGCAGTCCGCGCAATCGGCCTCAGCCGCTCGATCATCTCGGTTAGCCGCGTGACCTCATGCGGTGGTGGCGCGCCGCCGCGGCGGTCGAGGACGTGGGTGATGACAAGATCCACGAACAACGACGCGATCTTGTCCAGACCTGCCTGCAGCTCACGGCCTGTGGACAGGATCGCAGGCAGCGGGATGCCCTCGCGTACCAAGACAGCGGCGAGGTCGAGCAGTCGGCGACTGACGTGGATGACGCGATCTCCGTCGACATCGATGTAGCCGAGGAGGATCGCTTCTTCAAGTACCTCGGGCGTGAGTTGACCCTCGAGCAGCGCTGATATATCGGCAACGGTCACCGGCACCGCGACCTCATCCGACCACAGGGCGGTTATCGCGCGCTCGAAACCGAGTAGATCGGCTAGGCCGTAGCCCTGCTCCCAGGCCGAGAGCAGCTCACCGATCCCGCCCAGGGTATGGCCGCGGTCCAGCAACTGGCCTATGACCCGCAGACGGTCCAGGTGAGCCTGCGAGTACCAGCCGATCCGTCCCTCACGCTGTGGTGGCGGAAGGAGCTTCCGCTCCTGGTAGTAGCGCAATGTGCGGACTGTGATCCCGGCCTCGCGGGCAAGTTCGCCGATGCGGTACTCGCGCGCGACCGACGCGTCGTCCGCGGTACGGTCCGCATAGCCGGGCGCAGCGCCATCCGCCAGGTCCACCTGCGCAAGCATAGGCGGCCGTCAGCCGGTACCAGGGCGCGGATAGTGGCGGGGTCGGCGTTTGGGATTGAGATAGAGGCCGGAGCCTTACGGATGAGTCACGGTTGGCCGTTGTCTGGTCGCGGCCCGGTGGTGGCGCTCAGTGGCTGCCAGGAGCTCGGCTACGCCGTGCTCGATGCCGCAGGCGAGTACGTGGAGGTCGGGGTTTGCCTCGAAGTCGCCGGTGATCCCGAAGGTGACGTTGCCGCAGTAGCTGAAGATCGAGATCCCGGTGCGGAGCGTGGTGGCGATCGGCACGTAGGGGATGATCTCCACGAGTCGACGGCCCATCCCGTAGAGCTGCTGCCCGGGACCGGGCACATTCGTGGTGACGGTGACGATCTCTCGCTGGGGCAGCCCGAACGCCAGCCTTATCCACCAGGACGTGAGCGGGAACGGGGTGTAACGGCCCAGATTGACCAGGACCTCGCCCACCACCGCTTCCTTGGCTGTCTTCAGGGTCTGCAGTTCGGCCTGGACGGCCGCGAGCCGTTGCACAGGATCGGCGATGTGGACGGGGAGATCCGCCAGCACAGCTGAAACCCGGTTTTCGTAGATGTTCTCCTCGCCAACGGCCCGCAGAGAAACCGGGACCAGCGAGCGGACCATGTGTGGTTCAGGCTGCTCGCCACGGGCGAGCAAGAGCTCCCGGAACCCGCCGCTGATCGCGGCCAAGGCGACATCGTTCACGGTGCCGCCCAGCTCCCGCTTGATCTTCTTCACATCATCAAGCGACGCCCGGGCCCAGGTGTACCGCCGCTGCTTGCCGATGGGTCCGCTCAACGACGACCCCGTGGTCGGCCGCAAAGCCGGCGCCAGCTTCGCGATGGCTCGCACCGTGTCTGCTGCCTGACGGATGGCAGCGCCTGGATCGTGAGCCACGGTGCCGCTCAGCGCGAGGGTTTCGCGGACCGGCAGCACAACCGAGTCCACAGCGGCCTGAGCAGCCAGCGAGAGAGGGGAGGGTTCCGCGCCCACGGCCCGGTCGTCGGCGGCGGGTGGCGAAGGTTCGGGCGAGAAGTCGAAGATCACGCGGTACAGGTCAGTGCCGGAGACCCCGTCGACCATACAGTGGTGCACCTTGGAGATCAGCGCCCAGCGATCCCGCGCGAGTCCTTCGATGACCCAGTACTCCCACAACGGGTGATCGCGGTCGAGCCGCTGGGACATGACCCGCGCCATCAAGTCGGCGAGCTGCTGATCCCCTCCGGGCTCCGGCAGGGCGGTCCGCCTGACGTGATAACCAAGATCGAAGTGCGGGTCTTCAACCCAGACTGGCCGCCCGAGGCGGAACGGCACCGTGCGAAGCTTCCGGCGGTAGCCGGGAACGAGCGGCAAACGCCCGCCCAGGTACGCCAGAAATTCCTCATGAGATGGTGGCGGACCCTCGAACACCGCAATCGACGCGATCGCCATCGACGTGTGCGGGTCCTTGTCCTCAGCATCGACGAACAGGGCGTCCAGTGGCTTCAGCCTGTCCATGACGCCCCCTTTCCAAGTTGCGCCAGCCCCGCTGCCCGAACGTTGCCAGGCAACGGTGAATACCCGCTCCAATTTCGATCGTAAGCCGCGCGGGCTTTGGCCGACCCAGGTCATTCGTCCTGCATGCTCAGACTTTCGGCCCGAGCATGCAGGGTAGCGGTGCGTCACTCGCCAGGCACGTCCGGTCCTGCTAGGTGAGCCGTGTCCTCATGCCCGACGTGCCGGTGGACCGTCATCGGCGGGAGCCGATCCTGAGCCGTGATCGGCGGACTGCGCGATGGCTGGCGTCGTATGCTGTCTGCGACCTTTTGCGCAGCCGTGATGGTCGCAGCCGGGTCAAACAGGTGCGGCATCTGGGGCTGGGATAACCGCGGCCGCGGAGCTGCGGTAGAAGGTAACGTGGCAGCGACTCGGGAAGGGATGGCCTTGCGTCGGCGCCGGAGACGGGAACTAGGCCTGACTTTGATCGCGAGGCAAGAGCCGCGGTGAGCCCCGGTCTCGCCTGGAAGCAGCTGAGCTGGTTCCCTGGCCTTTCCCACCGGTAGCCGATTTCGATGTCCGCCGGGGAAAAGGATCTGACGGTTGCAGTGACCGGCCCGACCGGTACTTTCGGGTTCGGCCTGATGCCCCTGCTCCAAGCCGACAAACGGGTGGCGCGGGTCGTGGGTATTGCGCGGCGCCCGTTCGACCCGGCCGCCTACGGCTGGACGAAGATGGAATACCGCCGCGGCGATGTCCGCGATCCTGAGGTCTTGCAGGACGCGTTCCGCCACGCTGACGTAGTGGTGCACCTGGCATTCCTGGTTACCGGTGCCGCGTCAGGTGAGGCGATCCGGTCGATCAACGTCGAAGGCACCCTGAACACTTTCGGTGCCGCTGCTGCGGCCGGCGCCCGCCGTTTTGTCTATTCTTCATCGGTGGCAGCTTACGGCTTCCACCCTGATAACCCCGTCGGGATGAACGAGGACTGGCCCGTGCGGCCCGCCGCCCGATTGTTCTATGCCAAGGAGAAAGCCGAGCTCGAGCGTCTCTTGCAGGCCCAGGCTGCGCAGTCTCCCGGGCCCGTCCTGTACCTACTGCGCCCGTCCATCGTGCTGGGGCCGCATGCCGTGGGCGGAAAGGGCCTGCTGCCCGGCCCGCTGGCACCGCTGGCCCGTGTTTTGGTCGGCTGGGCTGGCCGACTCCCGCTGCCGGTACCGGTACTGGTGCCGACGCTGCCAGTCCAGCTGGTGCACGAACAGGACATGGGCCAGGCACTGCTGCAGTGTGTCGTGGCCGCCGGGCCGCCGGGCGCCTACAACATCGCCGGCGACGGGATCGTCACCGGCGCCGACATTGCCCGCGAACTCGGCATGCTCCCGCTACCCGTTCCGGCTGGCCCTGCGCAGTTCGCGGCCCGGGCCTTCGCAGCCCTGCCCTTCCTGCCGCCCGTCGCGCAGTGGGTGGAGGCGGCCAGCCATCCGGCGATCATGGACACGACCCGCGCGAAACAGGAACTGGGCTGGGCCCCCCGTTTCACCGCGCTCGAGACACTGCGGGATACCTTGCGGCGGAGATCGCAGCCAGACCCCACCGGCTCATGAACCGCGCTGCTGCGCCCGAGCACACCGGTACCCCTCCGCGCTGCCCACCTCTTCGGCCGCTCGGCGCGGGGTCAGGCGTAAGCGATCTCCCTTAGGGGTAAGTGGGATCAGATCGATAACGGCGGCGTTCCCTGGCCCAGCCACCAATAGGTTGACAAGCGGAGTGATCCGCCCGCACCCGGCGAAGGGCGGCCGGTGATACCTGCCGACCAGGCGCCCGCCCTGCTCCAGGTCGAAGCCAGGCTTGGAGCGAAGCGGCACAATGGCCTGGGTAGCGGTGCGGCATGACCCGCCGCTGATCCATGCCCGCCCGGCAGCGCGGACAGCAGCTATGACCGCGTTGACCGTGACCGTCGCCAGCATCCGGCCCTCGTGGTCGACTCCGCCGATGACGGGGGATTCAGCCTCGATCTGGACGGTAGCGCTGAAGAGGCTGGCACCAAGGACCGTCCGACTGATGGTGGACTGGTGGAGCACGAGGTCCCCAGTGAACAGACCTGAGTCCTGATCCGCGTGGACCGCTAGAGACCCGCTCAAGGGCACGCGCAAGGAATCCTTGCGAACCGTGAGAAACCCCCGTACCGCGTACGCGATCTCGCGCATGAACATCCTCTCCGTTGCGTCGCGAAGTTTAGCCGAAGCCTAATGCGTCCACCAATATTTCGAATATTCGCACTATACTGTACTGGTTCAGGGCCGGAATAGCCGCCTGAATCAATATGACGCCGACCCCTGCTGGAACCGCTAGCCGAGCCCGCAGGCATGGATAACCAGGCCCACGGAAACGGAACGCCAGCCTCCAGATAACGTGGGGCCGCGCCCGCTCAACCTGTGGGCAGCCCGCCATCCAGGCCCTTTCTGCCCAGGTCAGGCCCTACGTGAAGTGCTCACAGGTCAGCCCGTATGTTGATTGCGGCACCGATCTGTTGATGTCCGGACCCGGAGTTCGGGCATAAACTCCACTACGGCAGGTCCGTTAATCTGCTCACCACCGACGAGCAGCTCGATTGCCTTCCGCGCGATATCCCAGACCGGCTGGACTACACTCGTAATGGTAGGGTGACTGACGGTGCTGAAGAACGTGTCATCGCATCCGCTGACAGCGATATCGCCCGGCACTTCCCGGCCGAGCTCGATGCCCGCCTGGATGAAACCCAGCGCGATGAGGTCGTTGGCGCAAACAACGGCGTCGACGTCGGGCCAATGTGCAAAAACGTACTCTGCAGATCTTCGGCCAAAGTCGACGGTAAATTCTCCGATCACCGTGCGCTCTGCGCCCTGAGGATCGATGGATGGAATTAGTCGCCGGTACGCGCGGCTTCTCGCCCAAGCTGACGAAGCGGATGACTTCGCTCCCACGAAGGCGAACCGCCGATATCCCTGCTGGGACATGTGCTCGAGGACAAGCTGGACTGTGGCCATTGCATCAGTGACAACCCTGTGGGCACGTGCACTCGCGTAACGGTCGACTTGCACAACTGGAATCCTGCCCATGGCGTCGTCGATCGTTGGTCGACTACGGAAACGATGGCTCGGACTGATCAACAGACCATCGATACGGCGTGCGACCAAGTTGGCTACACACTTTCTTTCCCACTCGGGATCGTTCTCAGTGCTCATCAGCAACATGGTCAGGCCCGACATACGTAGGGTCTTCTCGATAGCTCCGGCTAGAGCTGGAAAGAATGGGCTTGATATGTCGGGGAGGACGAGGCCAACCGTGGCGGTCCTCCCTGTGCTCAGCGACTGAGCGACGTGATCCGGCCGGTAGCCGAGGCGGCTGGCCACGTCGTCGACCACGCGGGCTACCGCGGGAGTCACCGGCCGGGAGCCGCTCAATGCACGTGAGACCGAGGCTACCGACAATCCCGATTCACGAGCCACATCACGAATAGTCACCTTTGGCGGACTCACCGGGTTCCCTCCCGATGGCGCATGTTGAACTGGGTCTTGCCAGTTCATGGGTACCTAGATACCTTACCCATACGGAAACCGGTTACCAACCGACGGTGAGGTGCACGTGACCGGCCTTGACAAACTGTCGCGCACCGCGACTAGTTCAGCCGCGCAGCGCGCCCTCGATCAAGGCGAAGGTGTCCTGCGGCTCGCTCCGACCTGGGTTCCACGTTCATTCTGCGTACCGGGCCGTCGAATAAAGCTCGATCCAAGGGACTACTTCGCGCTTGGTGGAGCTCGGGGGGGAATAGACGAACGATGGCTGTCGTCCGCTACGCGTGCGGACAAGGGACCGCTCACAGGACCGGACGAGGGCCTGAGCTTTGTCGTGGCACCAGGTCGGGAGAAGGTGCCCTTCGACGAACTGGTCGGTCACCTCGGCGCCGCGCTAGTCGGTCAACGGCTCTGGGATTGCCACTCCGGTTGGCCGATGTACAGCAAGTTCTTCGACAACCTTGGCCCTCTGCCGCTTCACGTGCACCACACCGACGAGAAGGCAGCGCTGGTCGGCCGGACCGGCAAACCGGAGGCGTACTATTTCCCACCCCAGATGAACAACCACCTGGGCACCATGCCAGTCTCTTACTTCGGCATAGCGCCGGGGACCACGCAGGAAGAACTGAGGCACCGCCTGGCGAAGTTCGTCAGCGACGGCGATAACCAGATCACGGAACTGTCCCTGGGCTACCGCGTCAAGCTAGGTACCGGTTGGGACATGCCCGCCGGAGTGCTGCATGCGCCCGCGAGCCTATGTACATACGAGCCGCAAGCGGCATCCGATGTCTTCGCTATGTGCGAAAACTGGACGAGTTGCAGAACGCTCCCGCCCGAGCTTCTGTGGAAGGACGTGCCGCGCGAGCGCCACGGCGATCTGGACTTCATCATCTCGCTCCTGGACTGGGAGAAGAACACTGATCCGAACTTTTTTAGCGCGCGGTTCATGCCATCAATTGGGGAGGGCGATGCCACGCTTGAGAACGCGGGTTACGTCCAGCGCTGGATTGTCTACCGGGCGAGCACCTTTAGCGCGAAGGAGCTTACGGTGGGACCGGGCGCGTCGGTGGTAATTACCGACTCCGCTGCATACGGGGCGATCGCCGTCCAGGGCCGGGGCACCCTGGGGGTCTGGAACGTCGAAACGCCCACGCTAATCCGTTACGGCGAACTGACCCATGACGAGTTCTTTGTATGCGAGTCAGCGGCACAGGCGGGCGTTGTGATTAAGAACTCTAGCGACACTGAGCCACTGGTGCTACTCAAGCACTTTGGCCCTGGCAATCCAGACCTACCGTCAGCAGTATCAGCGGACCAGGTGGCCGTCCAGCCATAAGCCGCAGGCGCGCGTGCTCTCGTAGAGCTAAATTCCCGCCCCACCCAGGATAACGGACCGACGTCGTACGCCAGCTGGTCCGAGATAGCTCGCAGAGGAGACGAGAAGATGTCGAACAGCGAATTCTGTGGATTCACTGGTTGCGTTCTATTCATCGATCTCGCCAGCCGCGCAGTCCGAACGGAGCTACTTTCCGCGGAGGAAATGCGGACCTATGGCGGTGGCAGCCTGCTAAGGTGTCCATTCAGGGGTGGGTTGTCACCTGCGGTTTTAGGCAGCTGCGAGCAGGTCGCTGGCGGGGAGCGGCGGGAGCCAGGGCTGGCCTGCGAGGGCGGTGCTGACGGCGTCGAGGGCTGTGATGCCGTGGGCGGTGGCGGAGTCGAGGTAGCTGCGGATCCGGCACCAGCGGGCGAGGGTGTGCTGGGTGTGCCAGTATCCGGAGACGGCCTGGTGGCGCTTAGCGGCTTTGGCGCCGCGCTCGCTGACGTTATTTGTCCACTCGACGGCGGGCTGGCTGGTGAACAGCCATACCTGGTCGGCGTAGGCGCGCAGCCAGCTGCCGAGCGCGTAGCCGGGGTGGTTGCCGTCGTGCCAGTCCCGGTGCCGGTTGTGGGTGATCCCGAAGGAGACGGCCTCGTCGTATCGTGCGCGCAGGTCCTTGATGGCCTGCGGGCCGGGAGGGTGGCCGCGGGACCGGGCGTCTTCGCAGGCCAGATGGGCCTGGCGGAGGGTGATGATCACCTCTTCTGCCCAGGACTGGAGGCTGCCGGGGCCGAGCTTGGTGACCGCGCGGCAGCGTCGTATGACGTGCGCGGCGCACTGCTGGATGCCGGCCAGATCGCCGAGCATCTGCTGGTAGGCGGTGTACCCGTCGGTGATCAGGATGCCGGTGAAGAACGACAAGATCGCGGTGATCGCCGCGGCGCGCCGCGAGCTCATGGCCCGCAGCCAGGTCAGTTTCCCGCCGGGCGGGCGGACGATCAGCACGTGCGGCGCGCCCTGTTCCGGTTCCCCGGTGCCGCGGGCAAGGACGTTGACCGGGGTCTCGTCAGCGCCGAGCACCGGCTCGCCGGCGAGAGCGGCCTGCATCGCGTCATCGAACCCGGCGGCCTGCAGCTTCTCGTCCAGGCGGGCGCTGGCCCGGTCCACGAACCCCGGCGAGACTGCGATGCCGAGCAGCATGCCGATCAGCCGGGCGGCACGTTCGGACGGCACGTTCGATTGAGCCGTCGACTGCACGTGAACCTGTAGATCAGGCAGCCCCGGGGCGGGTGCGTGTAGTTCATCCGTTCCATCCGTGGTTCGGGCGGGACCTGGAATTCGTGAAGCGGCGCCGGAACTGGCGGGCGGACCGGGTGTATGTGCTCGATGATGCGGGTGTGCTGGTCAGCCTGCCGGCGGAGTGGACTGATCTGGCGCCGGCGGATCCGTTCGTGGTGGTCGCGGCGGGCCGGGCGCCGTTCCGGACGGCGGATCTGCTGAAGCTGGCTGATGAGGTTGCCCGGCTGCGTTCCGGTGCAGGCAGTGTCCAGGAGATTCTGCCGTGAGTGTCCATGGGATCCTGTCGCATGCCCGCGGCGGCATAACGCATGTCGCTGGGTTTCCCGGACTTGTTAGTGCGCATGTGCGGGTAGTTGCCGTGTTCGCATGCCAGCAGGCTATCCGGGCTGTTACCCTTAGCGGCAGAATTACATGGGCGGGATTCAGATGCGGGAGGCGCCATGGCAGGCCGGGATCAGAGCAAGGAAGCCTCGCTGGCGGCGTCACGGACGCTGAACCCGCATCCGGAAGGGGTCACCGATCCGGCCTTCACCTCCGGTGCCTTCTTCGACCCCGCCGACCTGGTCCAGGTCAAGTACGAGATGGTGCGCGCGGTCGAGGCAGGCGGGCTGGGCGCCGGCGCCGCGGCCTCGGCGTTCGGCCTGGCCCGCCAGAGCTACTACAACGCCCGGGAGGCTCTTGCCGAGCGCGGCCTGGCCGGCCTGATCCCGGCCAGGCCGGGCCCGAAGGGCGGGCACAAGCTGACAGCGGAGGTACTGGACTTCCTGGAGCAGCACGCGGCCGCCGATCCCGCGCCGTCCTCGGCGCAGCTCGCCGCAGCCGTCGCGGACCAGTTCGGCGTCACCGTGCACAAACGATCGGTCGAGCGCGCGCTCGCCGCCCGGCGCGCCGGGAATCAGCAGCAGGGGGCCGCCAAAAGCCGCTAGCACCCCGCCCGCAGGGCAGGACGCGGGCGCGGCTGCGCTCGCCGGCGCTTACGAGCAGTTGCGCGGTATCACCATCGGCGGGCTCGGCGGCGGCTGGCGATACGGGGCAGCGGTACTGGCCGCATCGGGGATGGCGGCCTGGATGGCCGCCGCGGCCACGTGGGCCCCCCATCGCCCGCCCGCAGACCAGCGTGACGGCGCGGCAGCGCAAGCGCAGGCCGAACGGTCCCCATCCGCCCCCGACCAGTCCCTGCCCGCGATCTGCGCGGAAGGAGGTGAGTCCGCCGGCTCGGCCTGCCCAGCGCTGCCGCCCGCCGCGACCAGCCAGCTCATCGCGGTGATGGCCCAGCTGACGCTCCACCATGCCCGTGCCCGGGCGCGCGCCGCATCCCCCGTTCCCGCCCCCGATCCCCGACAGGAGCCCAACCCGCCATGAGCAGTGACAGCGTGTCCAAGGTGACCGCCGCCCGGCTGTCCCGCGACGCCTACCTCTATATCCGCCAGTCGACCCTCTACCAGGTCATCAACAACACCGAGTCCACAGCGCGGCAGTACGACCTGCGGGGCCGGGCGCTCACGCTGGGCTGGCCGGCCGAGCGCATCCACGTCATCGACATCGACCAGGGCCATTCGGGCGCCTCAGCCGCCGACCGGGAAGGGTTCCGGCACCTGGTCGCTGAGGTGTCGCTCGGGCGTGCCGGGATCGTGCTCGGCCTGGAATGCTCCCGGCTGGCCCGCGACTCGGCCGACTGGCAGCAGCTCATCAAGATCTGCGCGCACAACGACTGCCTCATCTGCGACGAGGACGGCCTGTATGACCCGGCCAGCTTCAACGACCGCCTCCTGCTGGGCCTCAAGGGGACCCTGGCCGAAAGCGAACTGCATTTCCTGCGGGCCCGCATGCAAGGAGGCCTGCTGGCCAAGGCCCGACGCGGCGAACTGAAACTCGGCCTGCCGGCCGGCCTGGCCTACGACGCCGCCGGCATCATCATGCTCGACCCCGACACCGAAGTCCGCGGCGCCGTGCAACTGCTGCTGGACACCTTCACCGCCACCGGCTCGGCCCGCGCCGTGGTGGCGGCCTTCAACGCCGCGAACCTGACCTTCCCCGGCCGCCACCTGGGCGGGCCGCACGCCGGCGAGCTGTACTTCAAGCCGCTGACCCACGACCATGTACTGGATGTCCTGCACAATCCCGCCTACGCCGGCGCCTACGCCTACGGCCGCAGCAAGACCAGCACCGACATGGACGGGCATGCCCGCACCCGCCTGCGGCCGATGCCCGAGTGGATCGTGTGCATCCGCGATCACCATCCCGGTTACCTGACCTGGACCCAGTACGAGCGTAATCAGGCCGTGCTGTCCGCCAACGCCGCCTCCCGCGGCGAGGACCGCACCGCCGGGCCCGCCCGGGAAGGATCCGCGCTGCTGCAGGGGGTGGTCATCTGCGGACGGTGCGGCCGCCGCATGAGCGTCGGCTACCACACCCTCGCCGACCGTACCCGCGTCCCGGCCTACCACTGCCAGCGCGCTGGCATCCGCAACGCCCTCCCCGCCTGCCAGGCCATCACCGGTGCCGGCGTCGACGCCGCGATCTCCGCGCTGATCTGCGACACCCTCACCCCGCTCGCTGCCGCGACCGCCCTGACCGTCACCGCGGAACTGGCCGCCGACGCCCGCAAGGCCGACACGGTCCGCGCCGCCCATGTGCAGCGCGCCCAGAACGCCGCCGACACCGCGCAACGCCGGTACCTGGCCGTCGACCCTGCCAACCGGCTAGTGGCAGACAACCTGGAAGCCGACTGGAACACCCGGCTGCGCGAGCTCGCCGACGCCCGCGACGACTACGCCCGGGCCCGCGACACCGACGCCGCGCTCGACGAGGACCAGCAGGCCCGCGTCTTTGCCCTGGCCGCAGACTTCCCGGCCCTGTGGAACGACCCGGCCACCCCCATGCGGGAACGCAAGCGCCTGCTCCGCCTGCTCCTCACCGACGTCACCCTGACCCGGGCCGACGACGGCGCCATCCGCTGCCAGATCCGCTTCACCGGCGGCCAGCACCACACCCTCACCTTGCCACGGCCGCTCACCGCGGCCGAGCAGCACACCACCAGCCCCGCCACCGTGCAGCTGATCAGCCAGCTCCTGAACGACCACCCCTTCGACGAGATCGCGGCAATCCTCAACAGCCAGGGAATCACCGGCGGCTGGAGCCGGCCCTTCACCGTCCCCGGCCTGGCCGCGCTCTGCCGCGCCCGCGGCCTGGGCACGCACGCCAGCCGCCTGCTTGCCGCAGGGATGCTGACCGCCGGCGAGATCGCCGCTGACTTCAAGGTGACCCCGCAGACCATCGGCAAGTGGCACCGGCGCGGCCTGATCACCGCCCGGCGCACCGATGGCCGCGGAGAATGCCTCTTCCACCCCGGCCAGCACCGCCCCGAACCCGCTGACAAGACCGCCGCCCGCCGACCCGAAGCCACCCGCCACCTGCTCACCAGCCGGCAACTGGCGGCCAGGCTCGGCGTCGCCTCCGGCACCATCCTGCGCTGGACCCAGCTGGGCCTGCTCACCGCCGCCGCCACCGACAACCGCGGCTTCAACCTCTACCAGCCCGGCCAGCCCCAGCCGACCCGCGACCAGATCACCACCGCGTGCCGCCCGCCGGGCACCGCCGACGCCATCACCGGCGGGCAACTCGCCGCCCGGCACGGCGTCAGCCGCTCCGCCGTCTACAAATGGCACCAGCTCGGACTCATCCGCTCCCTCGGCACCGACGGCACCGGCCGGAACCTCTACCACCCCGCACAGCAAGCACCCAGCCCCGAACAGATCCGCGCCGCCCGCCGCCACGGCACCGCAAAATGTCAGACCCCCGTGCCATCATCAGTTCCAGAAGGCACAACACCCCCGACCACCACACCCGGAACCGGATCATCAGCACGAGGTTGAGGTGCCCCGAGGCTTCCGGACAGTCCATCCATTAGGATGGATGTCTGGAAAGGTGAAGTAGTTGCCTCGACCGAAGAAGAGCTTCTCTCCGGAATTCAAGGATGAAGCCGTGAAGATGGTTATCGAGTCGTCGCGCCCGATAGCCCGCGTGGCAAAGGAGCTCGGTATCAACGAAGGCACCCTGGGTAACTGGGTTGGCATATACCGCCGTGAGCATGCCGGCGAGGAACCGCCGCTTTCCGTGAGTGACCGCGCGCGGCTGCGCGAGGTCGAACGGGAAAACCGGGAACTGAAGATGGAGAACGACTTCCTGAAAAAAGCCGCAGCGTACTTTGCCAAAGATCATCGGTGAGCGACAAATTCGAGTTCATCGACGTGGAGTACGCGGCTTACCAGGAATCGGACGAGCAGTACGTGCCGTCGATCGTGAAAATGTGCAGGTGGATGGAGGTCTCACGTTCCGGGTTCTACGAATGGCGGAATGCGCCGGAATCGGCCACGGCGATAAGGCGCGGCGAACTGGCCCGGTACGTGAAGAAGTCATTCGAGGATTCGGATGACACGTACGGGTACCGGCGGGTCCACGCGGACCTGGTGGCCTGGGGCGTGCCGGCCGGGCCGGAGCTGGTGCGCTCGCTGATGCGTGAGCTGGGCCTGGAGCCCTGCCAGCCGCGGCCGTGGCGGGTCAGCCTCACCGAGGACGACGGCCAGGAGCACGACATTCCTGATCTGGTGAACCGGGATTTCACCGCTGACGCGCCCGGCGAGAAAATGGTCGGCGATATTACCTACATCTCGACGTGGGAGGGCTGGCTTTTCCTGGCTACGGTAATCGACTGCCACACGAAGGCCGTGATCGGCTGGGCCGTAGACGATAACTACAAGACTCCGCTCATCCAGCAGGCTATCGAGATGGCTGCCCGCAATTACCCTCTCGCTGAGCGTGCTATCTTCCATTCGGACCGCGGCAGCAACTACACGTCCTGCGAGTTCGCCAGGACGCTGACCCTGCATAACCTCCGGCAGTCCGTCGGCCGCACCGGGATATGCTACGACAATGCCATGGCTGAGTCGTTCTTCGCTGCGCTTAAGAACGAGCGCGTCTACCGTACCCAGTATCCGACCCGCGAGCATGCGCGCCGTGACGTTGTGAGGTACATCGAATTCTGGTACAATTCAAAGCGCCGGCACTCCGGACTTCGGTACCGGACCCCGCAGCAAGTCCACGACGAGTATCTGGAACAGCAGGCCGCAGTGTGAATTAACCACAAATCCGCTGTCCGGAAAACTCGGGGCAGATCAGGTGCAATGTGAAGCCAGATCGTTACCGTACCCGCTGAGCAGCACCGCAGCCCCGTTGATCCCCGCGCCATACGAAATGGTTCCCGGGTGTGCGCCCGGCGGCGCGTCCGCGGTCGTCAGCTTCCCGCAGCACGGGCACAGCAGCGACGGCAGCAGCCACTCGGTCACCCACCGGGAGATCCGCACGTCCCAGACCTGCGCCCACTTCGAGCCCGCAGCTTCCGCCCCGGCCAGGCTCGACCCGCACCCCGAGCACTCCGCCGGCGGATCCGCGGCCTCCCGCTCATCCGGATCAGGGTCCCGGGACAGGCCAGCACCGGGGTGCCCGGGCTGCCCGCCGCGCCCGCGGTCCTTGCGACGCTCCCGCTCGGAAACGTCCCGGTTCTTCCGCTCGGCCTTGCGGCGTTCCTTCGCCCCGATCGGCTCCTTCGAGCTCGGCGTCCCCGAGTTGCTGCTGTCCATCCCCAGGCGGCGTTCCAATTCGGCGAGCCGCAGCTCCAGCCGCCGTTCCCGTTCCACCGCCGACGACAGCTCGGCCCGCAGCACCCTGACTTCGGTGTCCTTCGCCTCCACCACAGCCCGCAGCCGGGCCAGCAGCTCACGCTGCTCCCCGCCACCGCCAGGCAGATCGGGCTCATCAGACACAAGCCGCAAGCTTGTTCAACCTGAACTGCAACTTCAAGCACGCGCTACGGCGTGTCGCGCAGCACGGTCACCACGCAACCCCTGAATGGACACCTGCTAAGCGCTGTCTTGCTGCTGAAAAATACCCGGCCCGGCCTCGACCCAATGACCGGCGACGGAGCCTTGGTCTTCGCCTCGAGTGTCGTGGCCGGCCTGCCGTTCGTCGGCCTGGCTAGATTCTCGGTTTGCGGGAAGAGCCCGCTCACTGGTGGTTTCGGTGAGGCGCGTTGCGAGGGTCCCTTCGCGGCCGGCATCAAGAAGTCGGGCTACGACGCGATCGTTTTCGAAGGCCGCGCGCCAGAGCCGGTCGTCGTGAGCGTTTCCGGTCGCTCGGCGGAGTTCTCCCCTGCAGGCGACCTTTGGGGCACAGAGACCTCTGACGCGACATCGCGCCTGAGGAAGCAGTTTGGCTTCGATGCCCGTGTCGCTGTGATCGGCCCGGCTGGCGAGGCAGGTGTCCGGTTCGCTGCCATCTCAGCCGACCTCCACCACCAGGCCGCTGGGCTGGGGATGGGCGCGGCGATGGGTGCGAAGAACCTCAAGGCCGTGGTCCTCACCGGCGGTGCATTCCCTACGGTCGCGGACGCGGACAGGTGCGCTGGGCTGACGGCCTCTTACCGTGACCGCATCGCCCTGAACCCCCTCACGGCGTGGCAGAAAGATGAACCTGGCTTCTCCGCATGGGTGGAGCTGCACGGGTTGGACGCTGGCCTTTGCGTGCAGAACTTTTCAACTGCCGAGTACGCCCAGGCGGTGGCATATCGCCCTGGGGAGGTCATGAAGCATTACACCGGCGTCTCCCAGTGCCCAGGGTGCCCAAATGACTGTATCAAGATCATGCGGACGTCCGATGGCGCCAATGCCCGGGGCCTGCACCAGCCCGCTATGGGCTCGCTCGGACCGAACCTGGGTATCTGGGACGTGGCGTCCGTGATTGACGCGAACGCGCGCTGCCAGGAACTGGGCATGGACCCGATCTCTCTCGGCTTCACCATGTCTATGGCAATGGAGTG
The DNA here is from genome assembly GCA_963789225.1 of uncultured Actinomycetes bacterium. Classification (GTDB taxonomy): domain Bacteria; phylum Actinomycetota; class Actinomycetes; order Streptosporangiales; family Streptosporangiaceae; genus Palsa-504. The sequence continues at coordinate 24,355 of CAWBKD010000018.1, read as the reverse complement.
CAAGAAGGAGGCTGTCGGCCCAGCAGAATTCCGCCAAGCGATCCCCGACTTCGGCGATGCCGAGCGCATCGCGGAGCTGATAGAGCTGATCGGTCGGCGAACTGGGGTCGGCGACCTGCTGGCCGAGGGAAGCCGCCGCCTCGCGGAGCACCTTGGAGAGGGCGCCGAGCAGTACGCCATGCAGGTCAAGGGACAGGAGTTGCCACCGATCGAGCCTCGCACCCAGACGAACCTGGCACTGGGCTATGCGGTGTCGCCGGTGGGCCCCCGCCTGGACATTTGTGAGCACGACTGGGACTTTGATGACCGCGTTGGCTGGCCCCACACCCTGGAGTACTCGCGAACCCTGGGGATCCTCGAGCGCATCCCCATGAACGAGCTGTCTGTGCGCAAGGTGCGGAACTACAAGGCACTGAGTACCTTGTGGTCGGCGACAGACGCGCTCAACATATGTATCTACGCCACGCCGCCTACCAGGGCAATGAGTGTGGAAGAGCTGGTGGCGCTCGTCGCTGGGGTAACCGGGTGGGAGACGTCCGCCTGGGAGCTCATGAGACTCGGCGAGCGGCGGTTCCACTTGCTGCGCGTGTACAACCTGCGCGAAAAGTTCACCGCACTGGACGACACCCTTCCAGCCAGGTTTTTCACACAGTCCGTCGACGCTGGTCGGCTCGCCGGGTCACGGCTAGACCGGGACGTATTTGAGGACGTGAAGCGCTCCTATTACCGCATGATGGGATGGACGGACGACGGAGTGCCCAGGTTCGAGACACTTATCGATCACAGGATCGAATGGGCGGCTGCGGATGCGGGGCAAGAGTAACGTCGGCGCTGCGCATCCCTTACGCCTACTAGATCAACACCAAGGGTTCCCATGACCGAAGTCGATGACCTGCAGCACGTCGGCGTATTCCGGCCGACAACCGAACCCAGCCTGGGATGGGGAGTGATCGGTACGGGTTGGATCGCAGAACAATTCGTCACCGGCACGCTACGCCACACTCCGCAGCGCATCGTTGCCGTGGGATCCAGGTCGGCTGAGCGGTCCACGGCATTCGCGGCGCGGCACGGCGTGGAACGCTCCCACGGGTCGTACTCAGCGCTTATCGACGATCCCGCGGTCGACGCGGTGTACATAGGCGTCACTGCCGATCAGCATCGGCCGCTGGCACTGGAAGTGATCGCCGTCGGCAAGCCGGTGCTCGTCGAGAAGCCCTTCGCGCTGACGGCTTCCGAGGCTTCGGAGATTCGCGCCGCGGCACGCGCAGCGGGCGTCTTGGTGATGGAGGCGATGTGGACGCGTTACCTGCCGCAGTCGGACGCCATCCGGATGCTTCTCCGACAAGGGGCGCTCGGCGAAATTGAGGTAGTTGCCGCCGACCATGGTCAAGCCCTTGCGGACGACCCTACGTCTAGGTTGCTTAGCCCAGTGCTCGGGGGCGGCGCACTCCTGGATCTCGGAGTATATCCTCTGGCATTCACGTCGGAGGTGCTGGGGACACCCGCATCGATCATCGCGACCGGAGATTTGCTGCCGTCAGGCGTCGACGGCACCGTGGCGATGCTGCTGGCCTATCTCGGCTGCACCGTGCAGGCAGTGCTTTCGACGAGCATCTCAGTGCGTACGCCGACAGCGGCCTCCATCTCGGGTACCGCAGCCAGGATCGAGATCGATTCGCCCTTCTACATGCCAACGGGGTTTGTCCTGGCCGGCCCTTCATATGGCACAAGGCCGATCCTGCGCTGGCAGGACCAGTCGGGCATCGCGGCCCATGAAGGCCTCAGCTACCAGGCGACCGCACTCGCTCGATTCGTCAGCGAAGGACGCACCGAATCACCGATCCACGGGCTCGACGAATCGGTGGCAATCCTCAGCACTATCGATGCCGCCCGCGCCCAACTCACCACCCCTACGAACTCCCAGCCAGCTGGGATTGCCCCGCTTTGACGGACAGGGCTGATAACTCGGTCACGGCTCCAGCGCCGCGCGTAGTGCGGCCATGCCCCGCGCAGTGTGGCTTTTCACCGCACCGCGGCTGATTCCCATTGCCCGGGCGATCTCGGCTTCGGACAGGTCGGCGTAGTAGCGCAGCACGATCGCCTCGCGCTGCCGCTCGGTCAGGTCCCGCAGGGCGGTCACGACCGCGTGTCGCTCGAGCAGCACAAGCGCGCCGTGCTCTGCGCTCGGCATGTCCGGCGGCGCCTTCTGCGGGTACTTGTCCACCACGGTGCGGTGCCGCAGCACCGACCGGGACCGGTTCACCACCGCCTGATGCAGGTAGGCCAGCGCATTGTCCGGGTCCTTAAGCCGCTGCCAGCTGTCATGCAGCGCGGCGAATGAGTCCTGCACGACATCTTCCGCTGTGGGGACGTCCCGCACAAGCAGGACAGCCGTCCGCACCAGCGCCCGGAAATGCCGTGAATACAGCTCGGTGACCGCCCAGTCTGCGCTTTGCCCCGTGCGTGCCGCGCCATGTGTCATGAACCCGGCGGGCATGATGGCATCAGCGGCCACCGACATCACGTCGCCTCTCTTCCGCCGGCCCCGGCCCGGATTGACCAGCTACCAGGAGTGTGCCGGGCACGCGGCGCCGCTGTCTGTCGCCCGGCTTACACAATCTCCGTCAGCTTGCCGACGCGTGACTCCGGCCACAAGAAGACCCGCGCCGCCTGCTGCGAGCGCATCACCGGCCCCGGATATCAACGGCAAGGCCGGTTACTCAGCTGGTTCGGGCCGGGGGCAAGGCTTTTCGCAGCGTACGGAGCGGCGTATCGTCACGTCCCCTGCTCGTCCTATTCCCAGGCGCGGAGCAGGTCGAACAGACGCCGGTCGCCATCGAGTTGCAGGGAGTCGATCGGGATCCGGTCGTACATGGCGAGGACCATTTCAGCGGCTGTGCCCCGGGCGGAGGCGAAGGCCACGTCCGGGCCTACGCCGACAGCGGCGGCGAGCGTTGTGCCGGGCGCAGGCAGGCGGGTGGTCCGTGCGCCGCCGGCGGAGAGCGAGAGGCGCCAGGAGCGGCCCTCGGTGACGTGGAAGTCTACGGCAGCGGCCTGGTGCGGCCAGGGGGCCGTCCATGCGCAGCAGGTGGACAGGAACTCGTCCACGCCGTCGAGTGCCGCCTCGTCCGGCAGGGGCTGCGCGGCGCCCAGGGTGATCTGGGCGTCGTAGGTGTGCACCGTGACCTCCTGGAGCTGGTGCCGGGCGACTGCACCGGAGGTCTGCGGCGACTCCGATGGACCCCACCACGTCCAGCAGCCGCGATTCGGGCCGGCCTTGCGCAGCGTATCCAGGAGCTGCTGCGTCGATGCGGCCGACCAGGCCAGCAGGGGCTCGCGCTCCCGGGGCGCAGTCCCAGCGCCCTCCGACGCGGACTCGGCCGGGGGAGCGGCAGCCGGGCCGGCGTTGACGGCGGCGGCCCACTTGCGGTGCACCGCACCCAGCTTGCCGTTTAACCTGGATCCGGGTTTTTTCTGGGCATAGTGGTGCAGTACGGGCTTTTGGGGTTGCTGCTGTACGTGTGCGGCCGTTTCCTTCATGCTGGATGTTGCGAGGCATCAGCGGTGAAGGGAAACGGCCGTGTCTGCTACGTTCTCACGTCCCGGCGGGGAACCGCAATCGGGGCCGGCGGTTCCGGCGCGGGATCCGGCGGAGATCCTGCGGGAGTTCCGGGGAGAGCTGTACCGGTGCTTAACGCGGCGGGGTGACGCGCTGTTCGAGCTGGGTGACGCGGTGTTGTGCCGGCAGGACCGGGTGCACATGCTGGCGGAGCTGTCGCTGGAGCCGGAGTGCCGCCGCGGGCACGGCGGCGTGTACGACGCGGTCAACGCCGGCCAGGTCCAGATCGCCCGGCTGCGCTGGGCGGTGACGGCGCTGCCGTTGCCGGCCTGGCCGGACGGGCGGATCCGGCTGGCGGTGGACGTGAGCAGCTGGCTGCGGCCGGATGCCGCCTGCAGCCCGGGCCGGTCGTTCTGCCACTGCTACGGGCGGGGGAACAACAGCGCGCAGATGATCCCGGGCTGGCCGTACTCGCTGGTCGCGGCGCTGGAGCCGGGCCGCACCTGCTGGACCCTGCTGCTGGACGCGATCCGCATCGGCCCGGATGATGACCTGGCCGCGGTGACCGCCGCCCAGGTCCGCGAGGTCGTGACCCGGATCATCGCCGCCGGGCACTGGCGGGACGGCGACCCGGAGATCCTGGTGATCTTCGATGCCGGGTACGAGCCGGCCCGGCTGGCGTACCTGCTCAGGGACCTGCCGGTGCAGGTGCTCGGGCGGCTGGCCTCGCACCGGGTGCTGCGCCAGCCTCCCCCGCCCCGCGAACCCGGCCAGATGGGCCGGCCGGTGCGGCACGGGCGCGAGCTCAAGCTCGGCGACGAGGCCACGCACCCGGAGCCGGACGTCCGCACCACGACCGGGACCACCCGGTACGGCACCGCCATTGCCCGTGCCTGGCACCGGATGCACCCCAGGCTGAAGGCCCGCGGCGCCTGGGCCGGGTACCAGGGCAAGCTCCCGGTCATCGAGGGAACCCTGATCAAGCTCACCGTCGATCACCTGCCGCACGAGCGTGAACCCAAGCCGGTGTGGCTGTGGACCTCCCGGCCGGACGCGGACCCCGCTGAGGTGGACCGGTGCTGGCAGGCGTTCCTGCGCCGCTTCGATATCTTATCCGGGGCCGCAGATGTAGCGTCTGTGACGGTTGGTGACGAGCGTTTTCGTCGCCGGCGTGTCCGTCGCGGTCGGATGATCTTGATCGAGTACGTTACAGCGCGTGACGAAGATTGACGACGTGGCGTGCCGGGTGCAGAGGCTGACCCTGCCCGATGCCGGGGTGACGTGGACGGTACTGGACGCCGGGCACCGGGTTGTCGGCCCGGCTGAGGAGTTCCTGGAGTATCTGCGGGTGCAGGGCACGTCACCGAACACGGTGAAGTCCTATGCGCGGGCACTGGCGTTGTGGTGGGCCTACCTGTCGGCGTTCGGCCTGGCGTGGGATGGGCTCTCACTGGCTGACGTGGGCGGGTTCCTGGCGTGGCTGCGCAGCGGGGACGGCCCGCAGGTGGTCTCGATCCAGCCGCGGCCCTCGAGGTTCGCCGAGTCAACGATCAGCACCCGGCTGCGGGCGGTTACCTCCTGTTACCGGTTCCACGAGCTGAATGGCGTCGCGCTCGGCGGCGATCTGGTGCGGGTCGTGCACGGCGGCCGGGCGGTCTATAAGCCGATGCTGGAGCACGTGGCCCGCCGCAACGGCCGGCAGCGGGCAGTGATACGGGTGCGGGCGCCGCGGACGGTGCCTCCGGTGCTGACCCCCGGGCAGATCGAGGCGATCTGCGAGGCGTGCGCACGGTTCGACGCACCGAGCGGGCAGTGGACAGGCCGGATCAGGGACCGCTTCTTGTGGTCGCTTCTCGCGGAAACCGGCCTTCGCCTGGGGGAAGCACTCGGGCTGCAGCACCGTGACTGGCACGCTGGCTGCGGCGATACCCCGTTCATCGAGGTAGTGCCGCGCGATCATCCGCACGGTGTCCGGGTAAAAGGAAGCCGGTACCGGCGCTTGTTCATCTCTGATGAGCTGGACCGGCTTTACGGGGAATACCTGTGGCAGCTGTGTGATGCAGGCGCCGACCTGGCGGTAGACGACATGGACACCGCGAGCGTATTCATGAACCTCGCGGGCGGCATCCGGTTCGGCCCGTGGCGCCCCGAGTCCGTCTATGACCTGGTCCAGCGGCTGCGCCGGGATCTCGCCGGGCAGGTTCCGGGTGCCTGGACCCCGCACTGGATGAGACACTCGCATGCCACGGCCCTGCTGATGGCCGGGGTGCCGGTGCATGTGGTGTCCGCGTCGCCTCGGTCACGCGGACGTGCAGACCACGCTCAACCTGTATGCGCATGTCACCGAGCACGCGGACATGCGGGCGGTCGCCGAATGGACGTCATTCACCGCCAGGTGGCGGGCAATGCCGGCCCGCGAGCAGGCCGGCTCGTCCTCGTGAAGGGCCAGGCGCCAGCGGGCACTGCGGCCACGACGCCTGCCTCGGCGGTGATCTTTGATCGCCTGTGGGTTCAGGTGCCGGAGCCGCTGCGCACTTTGCGCTGGTCCTCGGAGGAGATCCCGGCCGAGTTGCTGGCTGGCTGCAGCTGGACCTTTGAGCGGCACGGCAAGACGAAGGGATTCACGCTGGACTTCGGTGTTCTTCCTGGGCGAATTGGCCGCGAGCTGGCCTGGTGCTGCTGGCGCATCATCGAGTCCGGCGGCAAGGTGCACGTGCCTGGCATGCAGACCTTGCTGCGGTGGTTCCGCGCCACCGGGCCGGCATCAGCTGCATCCCTGCTGGAATTCCCCGCCGGGCGATGGTGCCAGCTGCTAGCGGCCGGGCGCGCCCGGCACGACGCGAATGTGCCCTCGGTCCACACCCGCAAGATCGTTGACGACGCCCTGCGCCGCTGCTACCAGCTGCTCGAGCTGGCGTGCGACGGGCGGCCCTGGTGGCAGCGCGAGGTGTGGAGCCTCCGCATGGATCCGCGTATCCCGCGCCGCCCGGATGAGCCCTACGCGTCGTGGACAGTGCGGTTCAGTGACCTGAATCCGGCGTGGCTGCGGGCCGGCCTGCAGTGGTACTTGAAGGTAAGCGCGGAGACCGGGGCCTTGTCCTGGTCAACAATCCGGGCACGCCGTGGCGGCATCGGGGTGTTCGGCGCGTTCCTCGTCCGGGAAGACATCAAGGACCCGTGGCTGAGCGGAGATACAGCGCAGCTGCGGGTGCTGGCGCTGGAGTTCCTGGGTTACCTGCGTCAGCGGCCCGCGGAAGCCGGCCCGAACCGGGGCCGGCCCCTGTCCGCGACCAGGGTCAGCGACATACTGGCCGACGTTGAGCAGTTCTACGCGTTCATGCACGACAACCGGGAATCCGCCGCCGCTGCGCTCGGCGAGCCGGGGTGGCTTCAGCTCGGGCATCAGCACGCCGTGCTGTGGCGCCACGGCGACAAGCGATGGCAGGTGGTCCAGCCGGAGCGGCCGGCCTTCATCGATGAGACTGCCTTCAGCGCGATCATGGCAGGCACAGGGACCCTCGGCGACCCGGTCGGCGAGGGCGGCCTCGGCGACGAGCAGGCGATGCGGATCTTGATGCTGATTGCCCGCACCGGGCGGCGGGCGAGCGAAATCTGCATGCTTGACTACGACCCGCTGCTAGCCCTGCCCGGTCCGCGCGCCGATGACGGCGATCCAGGGGCCTTCGTCGCACGGCTCCGCTACAAGCAGACGAAAATCGGCGGTGCACCGGACACGATCCTCATCGACGCAGAGATCCTCTCGATCATCCAGGCACAGCAGCAATGGGCGGAGCGGTATTTCGCCGAGCACGGCATGGCAGGCCGCGCGCCGCGGTACCTGTTCCTGGCCGCCAGGGTAAACCGCAACGGAGACCGCCACTATCCGGCGTCCCAGCTGCGCAGCAAGCTGACGGAACTGGCTGAGCGGCTCGGCATCCGTGACAGCGCGGGCCACCTGATCGACTTTCAGCGCACCCACCGGTTCCGGCACACCAGAGCCACTACCTTGCTCAACGCCGGAGTGCCGATCCATGTCGTGCAGCGCTATCTCGGTCACCTGACACCGACGATGACCATGCACTACGCCAACTCTCGGGAATTGCATCAAGTGGGCGAGAAGTGGCAGGTCGTGAGGTCAGAGCGGTGTCATGCGTGTCCTGTCTCGCTAAAGATGAGGCACCAGGGAGGCTCTGACCTGCGGTGCCTCAGATAGTTGAGACTTGCTGCGGAGAGCTTGTCTCGCTAAAGATGAGGCAAGTTGACGGATTTCTGGTCCCCCGCACTCGCCGTGTCCATCGGGAAGGAGGCTTCGCGGTGCTTCTGGAACCAGCGGAACAGCGGATCGTAGCGGCTGTCCACTCCCGTGTAGTCGATTCCGGTGCGGGCACGGACCTCCCGCTCGAACTGCTGAAGGTCCCCGGCGGCCGCCTCGGCGGGACTGCGCCAGCGGGGCATGGCGAGGACGCGGGCGAGATCGACGGTCTCGGGATAGGTGACGGCTGCCATGACGTCATCGAATGACGGCAGCTTGCCGGTTATGGGGACCTTTCCTCGCAGTTCCCGGATCAGGGGAACGCGTCGGTCGCGGTAGAAGCCGTGCCGGGCCCAGAGCGCGGTGATACGGGATGCCTCGCCGATCGCGGTGATGGCGGCCCGGCGTCCGCGGCGGCGGGCAAGCCGGGAGTGCTTTCCCTGTGCCTGGATGATCTCCGGCAGCCTCCCGATGTCGTACTGCCAGCGGAGGCGGGGATGGGCCGCTGATCCGAGCCAGACCCGGTGGGGAAGGCAGACGCAGATCTCGGCGGGCTGCCAGAGGGCAGCGTAGGGAAACGAGCCGCGCCGGGCGGCGCAGCGCCAGCAGACCGTGCGGCGGATGTATCCGGACAGCGCCCTTCCTGCTCCGGGTCGTAGTTCCGGCAGCGCCCAGGCCAGGGCGTACCGGGGCCGTCCGGCTGCGGCGGCCAGGGCCTCGAGGTTGACTGGCCCGTGCTCGCGGCGGCCGGCCAGGTGCGTCCGGAGATCTTCGGGATGCAGCTCGTTGGCGACGGCGAGCCGGAAGACGTAGGAGGCGGTGGTCTCGCCTGGGAACGGGGGAACCGGCCGGGGCAGCCGGGGCGGGAGCGAGGAACGGCAGCCGAAGGGGAACATTCACGCGGCGCCGTGCCGGCCGGATTCGGCGGCGTGGTCGACGGGGATGGTGTCCAGCAGCCTGCGGGTAACGGCCTCGCCGCCTTCGAGGACGGCGAGCTGGGCGGCGGCGCGGACGAGGTGGGAGAGGCTGCCGATCATGCCGCCGGTGCGGCTGTGCAGGTAGCGGGCGCTGCGGGTCAGGGATCCCGGCTCGTGGCGATGCAGCCGCAGTGCCGTTTCCAGGGTGGCGACCAGTCCCTTCCACTCGGCGTCGCAAGGGTAGGGCCCGGTGCTGACCAGCACGCAGCGGCCGGCGATCTGCTTGCCGCGGACACCGGTGAACAGCCAGGCGGTCCAGATCGATGCCGGCATAAGCGAAAGTGGCTGGCAGGTGCTCAGTGAAGTACTTGAGGTGGTCGGACATGTCCTCGCCCGCGGCTGTTGCGAGGTTCAGGTTATGGAGTTCGTCCACGAGCACGAGGTCCACCTGGGCTGCGAGCATGACCTGGCAGAACGGCGTCGGCGATGTCGGCGGTGTTGTAGCCCCGCCTGACCGGGGGAAGGCCGAGGAACCGGGCGAACTCCATGGCGAGTTTGCGGGGCGAGCCCTTGGGCGGGGTGGTCACGTAGACGACCGGGATCCGGTCGCCCCCGCGGGCGGGGTAGCGCTCGCGGACCATCAGCTCGTGGGTGCGGCCGAGCTGCTTGAGGGCGGTGGTCTTGCCGGTAGTCTGCTGCCCGGACACGATCAGGCCGCGGCGGGCGCTGATCTCCCGGCGGTTCAGCAGGGTGAGCAGCCGTCCCTGCCGGGCGACCTCGCGGACGGCGGTCGTCGCCACGATGATCATCTCGGAGTGGTAGCTGAGGCGGGCCTCGTCGTATGCCTGCCTGTCTGCGGCGGACAGGGCCGCCCACTGCCTTTCCGGCAGCAGGTCGAAGCTGGCGGGCGGGGCATCGACGAATCGCCGCCAGCCCGTGAGCGTCATGGTCGGCTCCCGCCGCCCGTCGTCGGGGGTGCCGGGCGGCTCGCTGTCCGGGGACGGGCCGCTCACCACCATTTCTTCGCCTCCTCGCGGGCGTCGAAGATCCCCAGGGGGATGACGTCGGCCAGGGGGCCGTCGTCTTCGCCGTCATCGGGTTCCGGCGGATCCTGCCGGCCTGCGGGCTGCGCTGCTGATGCCGGCACCGACGGGCCGGCGGCGGATTCGGCCCTGGCCCGGGCGGCTGCCTTCCGGTCCCGCCGTTCTTCCCTGCCCCGCGGCGGACCCTGTCCCGCCCTGTCGAGCAGGGCTGCGGCGGCCCGGGCGATCTCGTCCTCGGTGGCCGGGTCCTCGCCGCGGCGGGCGAGCACCATCCGGGCGTGGCCCCATGCCTGCTCGCCGAAGGGCGCCGGGGCCGCCTGCAGGCGCGTCCACGAGGCCAGGATCCAGTCCCCGCCGCCGAGGTGGTCACGGACCCATATGCGCGTGACGTCGTGCGGGTCGAAGTGGGTTTCCCAGAGCCCGTTCCTGGCGTTCACCCCGGAGTGCTGGCCCCGGTAGGGGGTAAGCGCCTTGCAGTCGTAGGTGCGGTTGCCGACCTTGACCCCGTAGGCGTTGACCTTCCGCCAGGTCGCCGGCAGCAGCTCGACGTAGTCGCTGGCGGTCAGCGGGACCGGGACGTATCCCGCCGTCTCGACCAGGGCGGCATACATCTCGTTCGGGGACAGTGCCCTGCCGGGCATCAGCGGATGGCATAGTCCGGCATGCGGCCTGGCCTGCCACGTCGTCACGAGCCACTCGTCCAAGAGGTCCTGCAATTCCGTCATGGACCACGCCGCCCCGCCGCCGGGGTCCTTGCCGCGGTTCTCGACGCTGGAGCCGGCATAGCCCGCGACGTACTGGGCGAACAGCGTCCCGACCGCGGAGAAGCTGGTTTCCACGGTGCCCTTCTCCCACGGAGAGCCCTCGTGGGAGGGCTGCAGGGTGATGCCCATCGCCCGGCAGGCGCCGCGGAACGCCTGCGACATGTAAACCGAGCCGTGATCGCAGACGATCGTCTCCGGGACGATCACCGGCCGGGCCGCCGCGTCGGCCAGCCGGCGGTCGATGTCGGCCAGCCGGCGGTGCGGCAGCACGGACCGGGACATGCGCAGCGCGTCCGGCCAGCCGGGCCGCATCGGCTCCGGCGTCATCGCGCGGGCCAGCAGCACCGCCACGTCGACAGCCCTGGTCGACGTCCGCAGCACCGCCGCCGGGATGGTCCGGGTCGCGATGTCGATGAGCCAGGTCAGCTCGGCCCGGTCGGTCATGCCATTGTCAAGGACCACCCGCACGTCCAGCGGCGTGGAGTCGATCTGCGTCCACTCGCCCGGCCGCGCCGCGGTCACGGTGCCGAACGGGCCCGCGGGTGCCTTCGCCCGCGACCGGCGGGTCCGGGCCGATCCGAAGGTGTGCTTCCCCGAGGCCGCCCGTGCCGCCAGCCGGTAGAACGTCGCCCTGGCCGGCATCACCTCAGCCGGGTCGGTGCCGCCGCCGGCCAGGATCTGCTCCACCCGGCGCCTCAGCCGGTCCACGGTCCCCGTCGACCGGTCCGTCTCCTCGCCCACTGCCTGCGCGATCGCCTCCAGGACCCGCTTGTCCGTCCGGGCTCCCGGCCTGGGGGCGGACCTGTGATCGACCAGCCCCCACGCACCCCGCTTCTCATACGACAACCGCAGCCGCTGCAGCGTGCTCAGCGGCACCGGCCGGCCAAGGCCGGCGAGTTCCCCGGCCTTGGCCAGCTCCCGCTGGCGCAGGGTGCGGGTCTCAGGGTCGTACTCCGGCCGGGGCCGCGTTCCGGCCACGGAATCCGGGGGGATGCCGGCGATCACCTCGACGATGTGCCGCTCCCACCACAGTGCCTGATCCGCCGCTTCCTCAGGCAGGGCGTCCATCAGCCCCTGGGGCGGCAGGGCCGCAGGCGGCCGTGCCGCCATCCGGAACCCCGGCGCGGACAGCAGTTCCGCCAGCGTCATGCTGGTCTCCGACCCGGTCACGTCGGCCAGCCGGGCACCGGACCCGGACAGGCCCGTCACCGTGTGGACCGCACCGCCGATCTCGACCTCGTCCCCGACCCGCAGGACCGGGGGACGCGATACCGTCACCGGGCCCTCCCCGCCGCGCTGACCAGCGAACTGCCCCCCAGCAGGGCCGACTCCAGGTCGGCGGACAAGATCCCTGCCCACATCAGGTGGAACAGCGACGGGAGCACCGCGATCCGGTCCCCGACCGCCATCGCCCCGTCCAGCAGCGGCCGCGGGCCGGCGAACGCCTCCAGCAGCCCGGCCCGGTGCTCCTCACGCAGGCAGCGCGGATAACGGTAGCCCGACAGCCAGCGAACGTTGGCGGCGAGCACCGGATCCGGGACCCCCACCCGGCGGTAGCCCCACCCGACCGACTCGCAGGCCGCCGCGGTCGCCTCGAACGCCTCGGCGTCCTCCGGCTCGATCCGGTCATCTGGCCGGACATCGATCACTAGGCCGCCGCCGTCCGCCAGCCGCGCGAACAGGTCCGGGACATGCCTGCGGACCTTGCCGCCCGCCGGCCACAGCAGCCAGAACGGCTGTGCGGAGAACGCCCGGACCTCCCGGGAGAAGTCGAGCAGCATCATGTTGTCGCGCTCAACCCACGACTCGAACCCGATATGCCGCCCCGTGCAGGCGGCGAAGTACAGGCCCGGGAAATTCCGCTGCCCCGTATAAGAGGGAAAGCCCCGCACCGGCGGCACGTCCTCGAACCTGGCATTCCAGCACACCGAAAGCAGGCTCTGCCGCTCAGCCGGCCCGCGTTCCCCGTCTTCCAGATAGCACAGCTCGAACCCGGCCTCACGGCAGGCACCAGCCGCCACCGCCCGCACAACCACTGTCCACCGCCCGACCCTGCAGCCACAGTCATCATGTCCGTGATCAAACGATAACAGAGCGTGTCTCACCTAGATGAGACAGCAGAGCAGGATGCCTCAGATTAACGAGACTGCCTCAACTCGAAGGAGACAGGACATCCAGGGGCTTACGGCAAGGCTGCCTGATCAGGCAGTTTGCAAGACCGGTCCCTTCTAGTGCAAGATCTGCTCTTCAGAAGGGATGGTCTGGAGTGGCGCAACAGCGGTTGGCGGAGCTCGCGGGAGCGGCTCATATGGAGCTCGTCTCGGGCGTGGTGCAGCTGCGGCCGGAGGACGCGATGGTCGAGGCGATGCTGCGGGGCTGGCGCGCGCAGCAGGCTGCCCGCGGGCTGCGGGACGACGACACGATCGTCCCGCGGGAGCGGCTGGTCCGCCGGTTCCTGGAGTTCACCAACGAGTACCCGTGGGCGTGGGCGCCGGGGCACATGGATGAGTGGTCGCTGCATCTGACCGCTGAGCAGCACCTGGCGCCGTCCACGATCCGCAGTTACCAGTGCAGCCTGCGGTTGTTCACCGAGTTCCTCACCGACGGCCGGTACGGGTGGGCAGTGGCGTGCGAGCAGGCGTTCGGATCCGGGAACCATCCGGTGGCGATCTGCCATGAGTGGAACACGATCGCCCATCTCAACGACTACGAGGGCAGCCCGGAGGCCCGCCCGTTCACCCGCGAGGAGCTGCAGCGGTTCCTGGACTACGCCGATGAGCAGGTCGAGCGCGCCGTGCGGTCCAAGCGCAAGGGCGCGCTGGCCGCCTACCGGGATGCCACCATCTTCAAGGTCATCTACGGGTGGGGACTGCGCCGGACCGAGACGTCCAAGCTGGACCTGGTGGACTTCGGCCGGAACCCGGCGGCTCCGGAGTTCGGCCGGTACGGGATGCTGAACGTCCGCTACGGCAAGGCCAAGAAAGGGCAGCCGCCGAGGCGTCGCAACGTGGCCGCGGTGATGGGCTGGGCGGTCGAGGCGGTCACCGACTACGCGGAGAACATACGGCCCCGGTTCGGGTGCGCCGGTCATCCGGCGCTGTGGGTGACCGAACGCGGCGGGCGGGTGAAGCCGGCGGAGATCAACGCCCGGTTCGTGGCCTACCGGGATGCCCTCGGCCTGCCGGCCGCCCTGGTCGTCCATAGCCTGAGACATTCCTACGTCACGCACCTGACCGAGGACGGAGCCGACCGGAGATTTATCCAGGCCCAGGTCGGCCACGAGAACGATAGCTCGACGGCTGTGTATACCCACGTCAGCGACGACTTCATGAACACCGCGCTGCGCCGGGCCCTCGCTCCGGCCCTGGACGACGGCCACGATAGCGGAGCAGGACGGAAGGACCGCCGATGACAGCGAAACTCGACTACCGGTGGCACCTGCGGCAGGTCATGGCCACCCGGGGCATGTTCTCCACCACCGACTTGCTCGGACCCTTGTCCAAACGGGGAATCACGCTGTCCTCCAGCCAGGTCTACCGGCTGGTCACAGACCGGCCCGAGCGGCTCAGCCTGAAAATCTTGATGGCGCTGCTGGACATCCTGGACTGCACGATGGAGGAGCTCATCGAGCCGGTCGCTGCCGCCGGGCAGGCCAGGAAGACCAGGGCTGCCGGGGGTGATGCGGGTGTCGGGGAGCTACGGCCGAAACGGGCCCGCATCACCGGTCCGGGTCAGTGACCGGCGAGGTCCTGGCCGACCCGGTCGGGCTGATCGTCAGGGTGATCGCGGATGTCGAGCAGACGCTGGACGCCGGGCAGATCCGCGAGGTCGTCAGTCGCGTCGCGGCCGGGCGCGCCAAGCGCCGCCGGCTGGCCCAGGCGCTGCGCGATGACCCGCTGCTGCCGGTCACGGGCGGCCCGCCGGTAGCGTGGCCGGCTGGCCAGCTGCTGCTCGGGCTGCGCGCGGCGGGCGCGGGAGACATCGCCGCGCCGCGGTGCGGCGAATGCGGGCGGAGCCTGAGCTACATGATCAGCCGGAAGGGCTACCTGATCTGCTCGCCCTGCCGCGACACGCCGCAGGCCTGCGCGAGGTGCGGAAACGAGCGGCGGGTAGCCACCCGGGACCGGCACGGGCATCCGCGCTGCGGCGAATGTCCCGACCTCGGCGGCGACCCGATGCAGTCGCTGGCCGGGCTGCTGGCCGGGATCGACCCCGCGCTCGGCCCGCAGGAGGTGCTGGCCGCCGTCGGGCGCGCGACGGTCCGGCCGGCCGGGCAGCGCCGGCTGGCCTGGGCGGTGCTGGACAATCCCGCGCTGCTTGCCGGCGCGGGCACCGACGCGCCGGCCCCGGCGGTGCTGCGGTTCATCGATGAGCTGATCGCGGCCGGGGCGGTGAACATCACGCGGCCGTCATGTCCCCGCTGCCAGCGGACCGTGGCCTTGTCCAAGAAGCTGGACGGCCAGCGGGTCTGCCGGACCTGCTTCGCGCGGGAACGGGCCGTCCCCTGCGCACGGTGCGGCAGCCTGCGCGAGCCGGCCACCCGGGACGCTGACGGCGGGCCGTTGTGCCCCAACTGCCTGGTCAGCGACCCGGTCAACCTCGAGGACTGCTCCGCGTGCGGACACCGCAGCCGGGTCGCGGTCCGCACGGCGGACGGCCCGCTATGCCAGAACTGCCGTCACCGGCCCGTGCTGACCTGCGGAATCTGCAACAGGATGGTGCAATGTGAGATCTCCCGGGCCACCGGCCAGCCGTGGTGCAACCGGTGCCAGGCCCGGTGGGCCCGGTGCAGCAGCTGCCTCGTCACCGCCCCGGTGCGGGGCGGCACCCGCCACGCGCCGCTGTGCGCGAAGTGCCTCAACCCCGACCCGGACTTCTGGGACCGCTGCCCAGCCTGCAAGACGACCTGGCTGCTCAGCCCGCGTCCCTGCCAGCGCTGCACCCTGGACCAGCGGATCCGCGGCCTCATCGGCGACGAGACCGGCCGGATCCGCGCGGACCTTGCCCCGTTTCATCGAGCCCTCACCACGGCCGAGCGGCCCGACATGGCCATGGCCTGGCTGAACCGCCCCAAGGTCCGGGCGATCCTCTCCCGGGCCAGCCGTGACTCCCGCCAGCTGACCCACGAGATCCTTGACGAGCTACCGCCCGGCAAGACACTCGACCACCTGCGCAGTGTCCTGGTCGCCGCCGGCGCCCTGCCCGGGCGCGACGAACGGCTGGTGAAACTGGAACGCTGGACCGCCGCGGCCATCGCCGCCAGGACAGACCCGGACGAGCGGCGGATCCTGCACGGGTACGCGATCTGGCATCACCTGCGGCGGCTCAGGCAGCGCCTGGGCGGAGCCAACGCCTCCCACCTGCAATGCCTCAACGTCCGCTCGCATATCACGGCGGCGGTGAACTTCCTCATCTGGCTGGCCGAACGCAACCTCACCCTGGCATCCTGCACCCAGCCCGACCTCGACAGGTGGGCGGCCGGCGAGGTCAGCTACCGCGACGAAACCGGCCACTTCGTCCGCTGGGCCGTCACCCGCCGGCACGCCGCCGGCCTCACCTTCGGTGCCGTCCGCTGGGAAGGCCCGCGCGGCCCGCATGACGGCGAGAAACGCTGGGACGACGCACGGAGGCTCCTGCACGACGAGACACTGAAAACCGCCGACCGGGTCGCCGGCCTGCTGCTCCTGCTCTACGCCCAGAACCTCGCGGCCATCAGCCTCCTCACCGCCGGCCACGTCCGCATCAGCGGAGACGAGGTCTCCCTCCGGCTGGGCACTGCCCCCGTCGTGCTGCCCGCGCCCCTCGCCAGCCTCGTCCTCGACCTGGCCGCCACCCGCCGGGCAAGCACCGTAATCAACGCTCCCGGGACCACCGCACCCTGGCTGTTCCCGGGCCGGCGGCACGGCCAGCCCATCACTGCGGACCGGCTCGGCCAGCGGCTCAAGACGATCGGCATCCACCCAGGCCGCGACCGGTCCACCGCCTTGTTCACCCTTGCCGCCGAGATCCCCGCCGCGATCCTCGCCCGCATGCTCGGCATCCATATCAGCGTCGCCGTCGCCTGGCAACGCGCCTCCGCCGGCGACTGGATGACCTACGCCGCCGACGTCAGCCGACGCCCGCCCCACCACGAGCCTTGACGGCGCGGCATGTCCATGTCATCCAGCTGACCGGGCTCAGAGGACGCAAAGACGCAGGTGAGTCCCCGGCCGGACTCAGTTTGACATTGACCTTGCGTCAAGGTTGGAAGATGCACGCATGACCAACCTGGCAATCGAAGCCCGGGGCTTGCGCAAGTCCTTCGGGGATCACATGGCACTTGACGGTATTGACCTTGCGGTCACCGAGGGAAGCGTCTTCGCCTTGATCGGCCCCAACGGCTCGGGAAAGACCACGACGGTATGGGTCCTGTCCACCATGCTTCCGGCCGACGCCGGCACGGCGCGGGTAGCCGGACATGACGTGAGCAGGGAACCGGGACCGGTACGCAGGGCCATCGGGGTGACCGGGCAGTTCTCCGCGGTCGACAACCTGCTCACCGGCGAGGAGAACCTGCTGCTGATGGCGGACCTGACCCATCTGTCCCGCAGCGACGGGCGCCGCCGGGCCAGCGAGCTGCTAGAGCGGTTCGACCTGGCAGGGGCAGCCGGCAAGCCTGCGCTCACCTACTCGGGGGGCATGCGCCGCCGGCTGGACCTGGCCATGACCCTGGTCGGCGAGCCCAAGGTCATCTTCCTGGACGAGCCGACCACCGGGCTGGACCCCCGCGGCCGCCGGACCATCTGGGAGATCGTCGGGGAGCTGGCCGCGTCGGGCGTGACCATCTTCTTGACCACCCAGTACCTTGAAGAAGCCGACCAGCACGCGGACCGCATCGCCGTGCTGGACCACGGCCGGCTGGCCGGCGAGGGAACCCCGGCCGAGCTGAAACGGG
This sequence comes from uncultured Actinomycetes bacterium, assembly GCA_963789225.1. Classification (GTDB taxonomy): domain Bacteria; phylum Actinomycetota; class Actinomycetes; order Streptosporangiales; family Streptosporangiaceae; genus Palsa-504. The sequence goes on along the minus strand of CAWBKD010000018.1, from coordinate 6,886 downwards.
TCATCCCCGGCGGGCACGTCGAGCTGCGGCTGCCCGATCCGGCCGCCCTCGCCGCCGCCGCCCGCCTCGTCGGCGCCGCGAATACCGCGCATGACAAAGACGCCCTGGTCCTGCGGATTCCAACCGAGACCAGCGTGGCCGCGCTGAGGAGACTGCTGGACCGCCTCGATGACAACTCGGTTCCCGTTGAGTCAGTCTCGCTGCACACCCCCGATCTCGATGATGTCTTCTTCGGGCTCACCGGCCGCAGCGAGACTGCCGGGCACACTGTTGAGGAGGAACTGTGATGAGCACGGTCACCTTGGCGGTGCGGGACTCGGCGACCATGTTCCGCCGCGACCTTCGCCGCTCGCTGCGCTACCCGGCGACGACGATCAGCGGCATCCTCGTGCCGGTGCTGTTCCTGCTGCTGTTCGACGGGGTGTTCGGCCGCGCCCTGCACGCCGGCCTCACCGCCGCCGCCCCCCACGCTGGCAGCTACATCAACTACCTGGCCCCCGGCATCCTGGTCATGACCGCCGCCTCCGCCGCCGAGTTCACCGCACTGAACGTGGTCACCGACATGACCGAAGGCATCATCACCCGGTTCCGCACCATGGCCGTCGCCCGCGCCGCCGTGCTGAGCGGCCAGGTCGCCGGCACCCTCGTCCGCAGTGTGATCAGCGGCGCCTTCGTCGTCGCCGTCGCTTTCGGTCTCGGCCTGCGGCCGACAGCCACCCCACTAGAGTGGATCGCGCTCACCGGCGTGTTCGCCATGGTCAGCCTGGCCCTGAGCTGGGTGACCGTCGCCTTCGGGCTGCTCGCCAGGACCCCGGGGGGCGCCAACAGCCTGGCGCTCATCCTGGTGGTGCTGCCGTTCGTCAGCAACGCCTTCGTCCCCGCCGGCTCCATGCCCGCCGGGGTCCGCCAGTTCGCCGCCCACCAGCCGTTCACCCCCATGACCGACACGCTGCGCGGCCTGCTCACCGGCACCCCGATCGGCGGCAGCGCGGTTACCGCCGTCGCCTGGTGCGCGGCGCTCAGCCTGGCCGGCTACCTGGGCGCCCGCGCCCGCTACGGCCGGCTCCCGCCCCGCTCAGCATGACTAGTGTCCATGCCATGGTGACATCCCCGCCGCCCTGCCCGCACCGAGGTGCCGGGTGAGCGGCTCGTCGCTGACCATCGGCCAGCTCGCCGCCCACACCGGGGTCACCGTGCGGGCCATCCGCCACTACCACGCCCGCGGGCTGCTGGCCGAGCCGCCCCGGGACGCCTCCGGCTACCGCCGCTACGGCGCCCAGGCCGTCGTGGACCTGATCCGCATCAAGACCCTCGCCGACGCCGGCGTCCCGCTCGCCCGCATCGGCCAGCTGCTCGCCGCCGGGCCGGCAGAGTTCGCCGAAGCCGTCACCGCCATCGACCAGGAGCTGCGAGCCAGGATCCGGCAGCTGCAACGCCACCGGCGCCGGGTCGCCCAGCTCGCCCAGGGGGAACGGCTGTTCCTGCCCGACGACATCATCGGCATCCTCGACCGGCTGCGGGCCATGGGGGTCAGCGAACAGAGCGTGCGAATGGAACGCGACGCCTGGATCCTGGGTTCCGCCTTCCTCGCGCCACAGCTCGTCGCCGCATGGGCCAGCCAGAAAAGAGCACAGCTCGACGACCCCGGCTTCCGGCGCCTCTACCTCGCCTTCGACCAGGCCCGCGACTGGGACCCCGCCGATCCCAGGCTTGAACAGCTCGCCGCGCGAGCACTCGACTGGCTTGCCCGCCACCGCGATCTCCAGACCCAAGTACCCGAACCGGGCGCCGGCCTCTCCGTCGCCGCCAGCCTCCTGAGCGCCCAGCTCGCCGACGCCTCACCCGCGCTGCGACGCCTCGCCGGCATAGCCGAGGAACAGCGCGCCGCGACCACCGGCAGGCGCACCCCGGACGCTACCTCCGATCGGAGATGATCTCCGGCAGTACGCCACGTCGGCTCTCCCGCACACGGCTGGGCCACGGACAGGCCCGGCCAGCGAATGAACCTCCACCGCACCCATTCCGAGAGTTCTAATAACCGACGGTGCCGTTACAGACCCTGGCCGAAACGCACGAGGCCGAGTTCCTCCGCTACCGCAAGATCACCGCCGACGCCCGCGACCTCAGGCCGACCCCAAAGACCTCTACGACATGCTGCAGCTGGACAAGCGCACTGACCGGATCCTGCCCAACGGGTGGTGTCTCCTGCCGCCCCGCCAGTCCTGCGACAAGGGCAACGCGTGCCTGACCTGCGACAAGTTCGCCACCGACGCGACGTTCCTGCCTGAGCTTCGACCCCCAGAAAGACCGCACCCTCGCTCTTATCGACACACGCCAGGCCGCGTTCACCGAAAGGACCGGCAGCCCCATGGCCCACGGAAACGTCTGGCTCGACGGCCGCCATCGCGAGGCGGCCGCGCTCGACGCCATCATCACGGCCCTTGAATCGGCACCCGAAGCGCCAGGCGGCAGCCCGCAGGCCGTCCGCGGAGCAGGAACCCCGGTCCGGGCCGACGCCGCGATCGCCAGGCAGGACGAGCGCAATGCCCGGTAACACCGCCAACCTCCGCAAGGCGGCCGCCGCCCGCACCGCAGCCGCCACCGCCCGCGCCGAGAACGCGCTCATCGCCATGACCAAGGCCGGCGAGCCCGTCACCTTCCGCGGCCTCGCCGCCAGGGCCGCGGTCTCGCTCGACTTCCTCTACCGCAACGACGGCATCCGCCAGCGCGTCGAGCACCACCGCTCAGCCCGCCCGAAACGAGAGGAGCCCGCCGGAAGCCGGGCCGGGCAGGACCACCCGTCAGGCATCGTGCGCACGCTGACCGCCCAGCTCGCCGACCTCAGGCGCCGCTACCGCGAGGAAACCGCCGCTCTCCGCCAGGCCCTTGAGCAGGCCCACGGCGAGAACCTCCTGCTCCGCCGCCGCCTCGGCGCAGGCCAGGACCCAGGCCCCGGAGACTGACGCGATGCCAGCCCCGGGCACCGACCCGCTCGGCACGCCACCCATGTTCGATGTCAAGATTCCGTTGACACCCGCCAGGGCCGCCGCCATCCTCCGCGCGCTGGCCGCACTTGACGCCATCCCCGCCCACCGCCGCGAGCTGGACCTCCGCGAGCACCAGCTCATCACCGGCGCCCGCACGGCCGGCGCCACCTGGCAGCAGATCGCCGCCCGTCTCGGATACAAGGACCGCCAGGCCGCCCAGCAGCGCTACCAGGCCCTCGCCCGCGCCCCCGCACCACCGTCACGGACACGTACGCGACAGCCCTGACCTGCGAAAACATCATGAAAATTTGTTCGAGCCACAGATAACCGGCGACTACTGGAAGGGGCCGTTTACCGGCTGGAGGCTGAGGGGTTCGAGTGCATGCTGGCTGACGCCAGGCAGGTCAAGCACCTGCCCGGCCGGCCCAGGCGGGACCCGTCGGACTCCAGCTGGCTGGCTCAGTGCTTTGAGCGCGGCGCGGTCCGGTCCTGCTTCGTGCCGGACCCGGAGTTCCGGATCATCCGGCTGCACACCCGCTACCGGCGGGACCTGACCGACGAGCGGACCCGGGAGAAGAACCGCACCGAGAAGCTGCTGGAATCAGCCCGCGCGATCAAGCTGTCCTCGGTGGTCACCGACCTGCACGGGGTCACCGGCCGGGACATCATGGACCACCTGATCGCCGGGGAACGCAACTCCAGGGTCCTGGCCCAGCTGGCCCGCGCCCGCCGCAAGATCACCGAGCTGGAGCACGCCCTGGACGGCGCGGAGTTCTTCACCGCCGAGCACGCCGCCCTGCTCAAGGACCATGCTGGAGCGCATCGACCGGCTCACCGCCGACATCGCCAGGCTGACCGAGGTGATCGAGCAGCTGCTGGCCCCCTGCGAGGAACAGCTCCAGCAGGCCGAATCCATGCCTGGCCGGGGCCGGCGCTCCGCCCAGGACGCCGTCGCCGAGACCGGCGCCGACATGACCAAGTTCCCCACCGGCGGCCACCTGTCCTCCTGGGCCGGCACGACCCCGCTGGACCACCAGTCCGGCAAGCGCGCCGGCCGGGCCCGGCACAAGAAAGGCAACAAGTACCTGGCCGCCGTCACCGGCGAGACCGCCGTCGCGGCCGGCAAGACCGCCACCCGCGAAGGCGCCCGCTACCGCAAGCTAGCCCGCAGCCGCGGCAAGGGCAAAGCCCAGGTCGCCCTCGGCAACACCCAGCTCAGGGTCTACCACAAGCTGCTGTCCAACCCCGGCATGCGATACCAGGACCTCGGCCCGGACTACTACGAACGCCAAGCCGCCACCCGCCGCAAGATCGCCTACCACGTCCGCCAGATCCAAGCCCTCGGCCTCGAAGTCACCCTCGCCCGCATCCCCAGCCCAGACCCCGGCGGGACAGCAACCACCCCGGCCGCCTGACCCGCCCACCCACCTAAACCGACGGCACACACCGCCGCCGGCCGCTGCCGCGCGCCCAGCTGAGGTCCTATTTTCGGGCTAGCGAGTCCACCTTCAAGGCCAAGGTGACCAGCAGGGGCGCGAGGAACAGCAGGTTAGTGCTCATGTACGCCAACGTGTACAGCGAGATGAAACCCCATCCGACCCGGTGCGCCGCAGGTGAGGGGGGCTCCAGCCCAGCCTCGGCTGCGGTCCGGTCCATCAATCCGTCCAGCCCAGCCGTCGCAGGCAGATATGGGCGGGCGGCAGAGGTGCTACCGCCCCCGGGTCCGGTAACGTCGGCCACTACGCTCTCCTCAAGACGGTTGGACTCCGTACTCCTGGGACTAACCCTGTGGTCCTGACCTGCCGATGCCGTGACTTGCGCCGACATGCGTGATCTCCGGGTCGTCACGGCTAACCCGCCCCGCCCACGCTGACGGGCACGAGGCGGGCATCGCTTCGGCCAGAGGAGCTCCGGACAATCAACAGGAGGGGGAACGCGAGCTCGAAGAGGCCGCCGGGGACCAGGAACGCGATCCCGGCGCCGGAGGCGGGTACCCGGGACGCCAGCAACGCGCACGAAGTCCGACCGGCAGCAGCCAGGCCGTGATGGCTGTCTCCATCGATCGAGTGGTCTGGCGAACCGTAGGAACCATCGCAGATCTTGATCACGCGCACCGAATCACCGACGCGACAGAACGACCATTGGGTACGGACGCCAACGATCAGACCGCTGAACCATGAACTCCAGATAACGGCGGCTACGGGCGCGGGCTCTCAGCGGAGGCGGCCACACTCTGTGTCCGCGGGCGCTCCGGGTTCGGGGCAGTTGCCGCCGGTGACGGTACCGGCGGGGTGATGCGGCGGGCTGCGGACCTTACTGGGCGGGAAGGCCGAGCGCTTCGGGATGGGCCCGCCGGTAGTGCTCGGTCAGCGCCTCGCTGAGGGTGCCGGGCCGGTAGGCCACGGTCCGCTGGCAGATCTCGCAGCGGGTGACCGGGAGCTGGGTGACGGTGACAGGGAAACGGCGTGAAGATGAGCTGCTCATTTGCCTCTATGATGCCAGCTCCGCTGGAGTGATCTTGCCCTGCGCCTGCGCCGAACGCACTCCACGCGGCATGTGCGGATGTCCTTGGAATGTGGCGGCTATGCATGATCAGATCATGCGGGCTGCCCGGCCGACCGATCGTCGGACTGAAGTTGGGTTGGATGACTGCTATGGGCCATGCAGATTAAGTACGCACGGTGCTGATGGTGCAGCCGGGATCACGCCTTGCCGAGGCGGCCTAGCCTTAAGGCTGCGATTGCTGAGCCAGGCATGTAAACGGCGGAGCGCGCTCGTGCGTCTCAGAAGTATCTGTTCCTAAGCTTGGCGTTTAACCTCCCGGGCTCGGCGTGGTTTCCTGCGTCGTCTTCTTGATGGCGGCCTTGCCCACGTCGTGACGGGTGGCCGGGTGCCGGTTCTTCGAGCCGGGAGGCCTGCCGGGGCCGGGTTTGCCGGGTTTCGGTGCGGCTGTGAGAACGGGCAGTGTGCCGTGGATGGCCCGGAATGCCTGCCGGACCCGCGCGGGGGTCAGGCGGCCGGGCAGGGCCGGGCGCTGCCAGGGCAGGCGCAGGTCTGCAGCCAGGCCGCGGGCGAGCCAGAGCTGGGCGTGGCAGGCGAGGATCAGCCAGGTCCACCGGTCGGCGGCGGGGTCGCGCAGTTTCGGCTTGGTCCAGCCGAGGACCTGCTTCAGGAACCGGAACGTATGCTCGAACCGGCGGAGGAACGCCTGCCAGCAGCGGTTCACCTCATCGGGATCCGCGTCCGGGCAGGAGGTCCATAGCCAGACCGGCCTGGGGGCGCGATCGTGCGGCAGGTGATCGACGGTGAGCTTGACCAGGGTGCCCTCGATGACCGGCAGTTCCCCCTGGTGGCCGGCCCAGGCGCCGCTGAAGACCCGGCACGTGCACGTCCTGGGCGTGACCGCCCACCCAGACGGCGCATGGACTGCCCAGCAGGCCCGCAACCTGCTTATGGACCTCGGCGACCGGATCTCGCCGTTCCGCTTCGTCATCCGGGACCGCGACGCCAAGTTCACCGGCGTCTTCGACGAGATCTTCGCCGCCGAGGGCGTGACGGTAGTGAAGACCCCGCCGCGGACCCCTCGCGCGAACTGTTATGCCGAGAGATGGGTACGCACCGCACGAGCAGAGTGCACCGACCGGATGCTCATCTACGGCGAGCGGCATTTGCGGTCGGTGCTGAGCGAGTACGCCGGCCACTACAACGGGCACCGCCCGCACCAGTCCCGCCAGCAACGACCACCCGACCACGACGGCCAAGCGAGCCCGCCGCTGGAGCTCCCGGTCCAGCGGCGGAAGGTACTCGGCGGCGTGATCAACGAGTACTACCACGCGGCATAGGTGATCTCATCAACACCAGGTCAGACACCGTACAACTAGTTTTGAAGCGGTACAAGG
>CAWBKD010000017.1:0-202911 GCA_963789225.1 uncultured Actinomycetes bacterium | reverse complement strand
GGTAAAAATGGCGCTGGCAGGCCGCGATTTCGGGGTTCGGTCCGGTTTCGGGCGGGCCGATTAGTGGGCCATGGGGACCCCTGCTACCGATAGGGATGCGTCCTTTTTTAAGGTGAGTTTGGGGTGTGCCGGGGGTTGTTAGCGTGGCGTGCTGGGGGCGTGCGGGCCGGGTCGGGGAGGGTGATGCCGGCGGTGGCGGCGTAGTCGCGGAGGTCCTGGTAGGTGGCCAGGGTGCGGGGTGCGGGCGGGATGGTGGTGGCGGTGTCGGCCAGGAGCTGGCCGATGCGGGGCAGTTCGTGGCCGATGGTGGTGCGGTCGCAGCCGAACAGGTCGGCGAGGGCGCGGGCGGGCAGGGCGAACCGCTGGTGGAAGATGGCGGCCAGGACGTAGCCGGGGAAGGTCATCTTGTGGCGGGGGTCGTTGCGGGGGGTGCCGGCGCGATGGCGGGAGCGGCCGCGGCGTTTGGCGTGCAGCCGGGCCTCGCGGCGGGCGGCGTGCGGGATGGCCAGGCCGGCGGCCAGGGCGGCGGCGCCGCCGGGCGGCAGCCCGGTGAGGGCGGGCTGGTCCAGGACGGCGAGGTCCGGGGCGGTGTGCTGCGGGGGCGGGGGTTCCGGCCCGGGGCCCGGGGCCGGGCGGGGAACCGGGAGGATGGTGTAGTTCCAGTCGCCGTGGAAGCCGTGCCGGGCGATGACCCGGTCTTCGAGGTCCTTCATCTGCGCGTCGGTCACCTCGGCCCCGGCGGGGTAGCGGCCGGCATCCAGGACGGCGGTGACGGTCAGCCCGGTGGCGGTGGTGGCCGCGGCGATCGTGTTCACCACGACCTGGTAACTGGTCAGCGGGCGGCCCCGCCAGGTGCGGGTGATGTGGCAGAACAGCCGGTGCTCGATCTGGGGTGAAATGCGGCGTTTCGGGGCGCGCGGCAGCTCGCCGGGGCGAAGCCCTGGCGGATGGGTGCGGCCGGCCGGTTACCCGGCTTCGGTGAGCTGGACGGTGAAGCCGAGTTTCTCCAGCTGGCCTATCAGGCGGCGGGTCTGGTGCTCCTTGTCCTGGCGGGAGGTGAAGTAGTCCTCGCCGGGGTCGGTGAATACCTCACCGGTGGTGAGGATGTGCCAGGTCACGTCGAGGAGGCTGTGCGCGACCGCGATGGCGGCCTTGTTGGGTCCCCGGCGGCGGGCTATCTGCCGGTACTGGGCGCCGAAGTAGCTGCCCTTGGTCCGCGCCGCGGCCCGGGCCGACTCAACCATGGTGCGGCGCAGCCACTGGTCGCCCGCCGTGGTGGCGACCCGGCGGCGCTTGCCGGCCGACTCGTGATTGCCCGGGCACAGGCCCGCCCATGAGGCCAGGTGTCCCGGGCTGGGGAACCGGCTCATGTCCGCGCCGGTCTCGGCGATGATGACCTCGATGCTCCGCCGCTCCAGTCCGGGGACATCCGCCAGCAGCCGGGCGGCCGGCTGGTAGCCCTCTGCCACCCGGGCGGCGACCTGCTCGTCGAGCCGGGCGATCGCCGCGTCCAGGAAGTCCAGGTGACCCAGGATGCAGGCCGCGACGATAGCGTGATGCGCGCCGAAATGGCCGGCCAGCGCCGCGGTCAGCTGCGGGATCTTCGGGCGCAGCTTGCCCTTGGCCAGCTCAGCCAGCGCGCGCGGGTCGCGCTGCCCGGCGATCAGCGCCTCGATGATCGCCCGCCCGGACTGGGTCAGCACCTTGGAGGCGACCGAGGTCAGCTTGATCCCGGCGTCCTGGAGCACCTTCTCCAGCCGGGCGATCTCGGCGGCCCGGACATCGATCTGGGTCTTGCGGTAGCGGGTCAGCTCCCGCAGCTCGCGGATCGGCGGCGGCGGCACGAAGCTGGGCCGCACCATGCCGTGCGCGGCCACGTCGGCCAGCCACTCGGCATCGGACATGTCCGTTTTGCGGCCCGGGACGTTCTTGACGTGATGCGCGTTGCACAGCCACAGCTCGAACCGGCCTTCGAGCGCGTAGTAGACCGGCTTCCAGTACACCCCGGTCGCCTCCATCGCGGCCAGGGTGACCTCGCGCTCGGCCAGCCAGTGGGCCAGCCCGGCCAGCCCGCCGGCAGTCGTGTCGAACCGGGCCCTCTCGGTGTTCACGCCGCCGCGCGGCCCCGGGGTCCGTACGCACACCGCCACAGTGTCGCGGTGCACATCCAGGCCTGCTACCCGGTCGTGGATCTGTTCCATGTCTCCTCCTCGCTGGGTTCCCGAGACGACCCACCGGGGAGGACCTGGTAGTTAACCGAATCTGGGGTTCGTGCTCGCAGCGACAATCCCAGGTCCCGCGGGTCCTGCACCAAACTTGTTGCGGACTGTCAGCGCTCCAGTGTCGAGACGGCGACCGCGCCCGGCGAGCCGTTGAGGGCATTTCATCACTCCGGGGTGGCCGCCAGGTCATGCGCACTTGTTCCACTTGGAGGTGCCGGGCGGGAAATGGCAGACCGTGATCTCCAGCGCGGTCTGGGCCGCCAGCCGGGCCAGCTCTGCCTTCCACGCCCGGGTGCGGTACCCGTTGGAGCCGCCCGCGTCGCAGGTGACCAGCAGCCGCGCCGCGTGCGGGTAGCGGTCCTTGCCGATGGCGTGCCACCAGCGGCGGACCGATTCCGCGGCGAACCGCGCGGTGTCGTGATCGGTGCCGACGTTGACGAACCCGGAGTCGTCTCCGACGTCGTAGACCCCGTACGGGATCGCCTTGCTGCCGTCCGGGCCGGGGAAGTCATGGTCGCGGACCCGCCGCGGGTCCCCCCGGGCCCGCCATTCGGCGCCTTTCTGGGCATACAGCCCGACCAGCTCTTTCTTCTTGGTGTCGATGCTGATCACCGGGTCGGCGGCGGCCAGGAAGCCCTTCGCCAGGTCGTTGATGTACCGGAACTGGGCGTCCCGGTCCGGGTGCCGCGTCCCCTCGATGGCCCGGGAGTTCCCCTGCGTGCTGAACCCCAGGTCGTGCAGCATCCGCAGCACCGCGTTCTTCCCGCACCGGTGCCCGGCCCGGGTCAGCTCCGCCGAGATGCCCCGCACCGACAGCGTCGTCCAGCAGATCAGCGACTGCGGATCCCCCCGGGTCGATGCCTCCAGCAGCCCGGTCAGCGCCGGGATTAACCCCAGGTCACGCTCCTCCAGCTTCTTGCGGCCGCCGCCCGGGCGCCGGACCCGGCCGGGCCCGGCATCATCACCGGACGCCAGCTCGGCCACGCCGGCCGCGACCGTCTGCCACGACGCCCCCGCCGCCCTCGCCACCGCGGTGATCCCGCCGTCCCCGGCAGCACGCGCCACCGCCCCGAGCACCAGCCGCCGCGACCGCTCATCCAGCCTCGGCAGCAGCAGCTCAAGCTCCGGACCCAACCGCCCGACCCAATCCGCGTCCGCGCCCATCAGCACATCCTGCCACGCGACACGCCGCCAACTCAGGTTAAAAAAGGACGTGTCCCTATCGGGGCTCGTGGGCCACGAGCCCCGGTCTTGACCATGCCCCGCTCCGCCCGGGTGTTAAGGAGCGCGGCGCGGCTCCCGAGGCGCGCAGCTCGCGCGGCAGCGCGAAGGTCATGTGCTCCTCGACCGCCTCGACTTCCTCCACCGCGCCGAACCCGTGGTCGGCCAGCTTGGCGAGCACGGATGCGACCAGTTCCTCCGGCACCGAGGCCCCGCTGGTCACGCCGACCGTCGTCACCCCGTCCAGCCAGGACTCGTCGAGCTCGCCGGCGTCATCGACCAGGTAGGCGGCTGCCGCGCCGTTATCCTTGGCCACCTCGACGAGCCGGACCGAGTTTGAGGAGTTCGTCGAGCCTACGACGATGACCAGGTCGGCCTGGCCCGCGATGGCCTTGATCGCGGCCTGGCGGTTCTGGGTCGCGTAGCAGATGTCGTCGCTCGGCGGGTCGAGGAGGGCAGGAAAGCGCTCGCGCAGCAGGCCGACGGTCTCGGCGGTCTCGTCCACGGACAAGGTTGTCTGCGAGAGCCAGACGACCTTGTCCGGGTCCCTGACCTCGACCCGCGCCACGCCCTCCGCGCTGTCGACCAGCCGGACACTGGCCGGGGCCTCCCCGGTGGTGCCGACCACCTCTTCGTGCCCCGCGTGGCCGACCAGCAGGATGTCGTAATCCTTGGCGGCGAACCGGCGCGCCTCGTTGTGCACCTTAGTGACCAGCGGACACGTGGCGTCAATGGCGTGCAGGCCGCGGCGCTCCGCGTCGAGGCGGACCTCGGGGGCGATCCCGTGCGCGGAAAACACCACGATCGAGCCGGGCGGCACCTCGTCGACCTCCATGACGAAGATGGCGCCGCGCCGTTCGAGCGAGCTGACGACGTGCGTGTTGTGCACGATCTGCCTGCGCACGTATACCGGCGGCCCGAACTTGTCCAGGGCCATCTCGACGGCTTGGACGGCCCGGTCAACCCCCGCGCAGTAGCCGCGCGGCTTGGCGAGAAGGACCCGTCGTGATGTGCGGTTTGAGACAGTCTGCTTTGGCTGGTCTGTCACATCTCCAGGTTAGGTCACGAGCCGACGGGCACTGGACACGGTGCCGCCAGGGCCGGATTGACGGTGCGGACTTCTTCAGTGTCGACCGCGAGGACCTGGGATTGCCGCCCCCGAGCCCGGCGCCGGCTGCTCTCGTCATCAAGCTGATCGCCAGGGTCCAGGCCCTCGGCTAGCGGTCCCCTTGTGAGAGGTCTCGGCCCCACTGCCCCCTCTGTTGCGGTACGGCCGCGTTAGGCGCGAAGATTACCGGGCAGGAAACGCGCGCTAACTAACAGCGATCCGCGCCCGGGAGCCCACCGGGAAGCCCCGCCCGGGCGCTGCGAGATACCTGTCCAAGGGAGATGGTGACATGCGCGTGCCGCAGGTCAGCGAACGCATCAAGGAAGCCCCGGCACAGGCCCTGCGCGGCGTCTTCGCCGGGATCGGCCAGCTGCTGCTCTACACCGACAAGCTGAGGAACAAGGCGCCCTACGCGCGCCTCCCCGCGGCGCCGCCGATGGCCGCCCCGCGCACCGAGCCGGCGGAACCCGTCCCGGACCGCGCCGCCAGCGCGCCCGTCGAACGGGAGGTGGTAGCGGATCCGCCCGCAGCGGAAACCCCGAAAGCCTCCAGAACGCCAAAGACCCCGGCAGCCCCTAAGACCCCGGCAGCCCCTAAGGCCCCGGCAGCCCCTAAGACCCCGGCGGCCACCGAGATCAGGGACTTCGACAAGACCGGCAACGTCCGCCTGATTACGGGAGACGAGGCGCGTGCCGACGACCCCGGGGCGCCGACCGTCGCCGAGCCGGAGCCCGCCGTGGCGGCCGCCGAGGAGCAAGCACCAGCGAGCGTCAACGAGCCCGCCGCGGGACCCGCGGAGTCCGAGCCGCCGCTGCCGAACTACGACCAGCTGTCCATCGCGTCCTTGCGCGCGCGGCTGAGGAACCTGGACGTCATGCAGGTCAGGGGCCTGGTGGAGTACGAGAAGGGACACGCGGGCCGCGAGGACGTCCTCACCATGTTCGAGCGCAGGATCGCCAAGCTGGAGGCCGGCGATTAGTGGCCCTCGACACATCGCCTGACTCCCCCGTTCCCGTCCGCACCGTTCTGCAGAAGGTCGGCGAGTGGATCGGCCGGCTCGGCCGGATCTGGGTGGAAGGGCAGATCGCGGAGTGCACCCCGCGCGGCAGCACGGTGTTCCTGACCCTGCGCGACCCGGTCGCGGCCGTGTCCGTCCGGGTCATCTGCACCCGGCAGGTGTTCGACGCGGCCGAGCCGCCGCTGCCGGTCCCGGCCGACGGCGCGAGGGTGGTGATCTGGGCCCGGCCCGATTTCAACGCTAACCGGGGGTCGTTCGCCCTGACCGCGCTGGAGATCCGCGCCGTTGGCGTGGGCGAGCTCCTCGCCCGGCTGGACCGCCTGCGCCGCCAGCTCGCCGCAGAAGGTCTTTTTTCGACCGAACGAAAACGTGTGCTACCTTTCCTGCCCCGTGTCATCGGCCTGATTTGCGGGCGTGATTCGGCGGCGGAGCGCGACGTCGTCGGCAACGCCTCGCGGCGCTGGCCCGCCGTCAGGTTCCGCATCGAGCAGACGGCGGTGCAGGGGCCGTACGCGGTCGCGGAGTTGATCGACGCGCTCGCGCGCCTGGACGCCGACGTGGACGTGGACGTGATCGTGATCGCCCGGGGCGGCGGCTCGCTCGAGGACCTGCTCCCGTTCTCCGACGAGGCGCTGATCAGGGCCGTCGCCGCGTGCCGGACCCCGGTGGTGAGCGCGATCGGCCACGAGCAGGACACGCCGTTGCTCGACTACGTCGCCGACCTGCGCGCCTCGACGCCGACCGACGCGGCCAAGCGGGTGGTCCCGGACGTCGCCGAGCAGCTCGCGCTCGTCGCCCAGCTACGGGACCGGGCCCGCCGGTGCGTGGCCGGCTGGCTCGACCGGGAGACGGCCTGGCTGAGGGCGATCACGTCCAGGCCGGCGCTGGCCGATCCCGTCCGGGAGGTCGAGCGCCAGGCCGAGCGCGTGGACGCCCTGCTGGAGCGAGCCAGGATGTCGCTGGAGGTGAGCCTGGCCAGGGGCAGCGATGATCTGGCTCACACCCGGGCGCGGCTGCTCGCGCTGTCGCCGGCCTCGACCCTGCGCCGCGGCTACGCGATCGTGCAGCATCAGGACAACGGCGTGGTGCGCAGCGCGGCCGAGGCCGGCCCGGGCGAGGTACTGACCGTCCGGTTCGCGGTGGATCACCTCACGGTCCGGGTCTGCGGTGACGGCGATGACAGATAGGGTTGAGTCCGTGACGGACGGCGGCGAGCAGGCGGCGCCTGCCGAGGCGCTTTCCTACGAGCAGGCCCGGGACAAGCTGGCCGCGGTGGTCAAGCGCCTGGAGGCCGGCGGCCTGACCCTGGAACAGTCGCTCGAGCTGTGGGAGCGCGGCGAGCGGCTGGCCGCGGTGTGCGAGCAGTGGCTGGACGGCGCCCGCGCCCGGCTGGCCGCCGCCATGGCCAAGCGTGACGACTCCGCTCCGGCGCAAGCCGAGGAAGACGCCCCCTTCTGACCGGCCCCAGCGGGAAGGACATCAGCGATGACCGCGGAGCAGAAGGCGCCCGAGGCGGCCAGCCACGCCCCGGACCGTAACCTGGCGCTCGAGCTGGCCAGGGTGACCGAGGCCGCGGCCATGGCCGCCGCGCGGTGGGTGGGCCGGGGCGACAAGAACGGCGCCGACGGGGCCGCCGTGAACGCGATGCGGATGCTGATCAACTCGGTGGAAATGCGCGGCGTCGTGGTTATCGGCGAGGGCGAGAAGGACCAGGCGCCGATGCTGTTCAACGGCGAAGAGGTCGGCGACGGCACTGGACCGGCCTGCGACGTCGCGGTGGACCCGATCGACGGCACCCGGCTGTGCGCGAACGGGATGCCGAACGCGATCTCTGTCCTCGCGGTGGCGGAGCGGGGCTCGATGTACGACCCGTCCGCGGTGTTCTACATGTCGAAGCTGGCCACCGGGCCCGCCGCGGCCGACGTGGTGGACATCACCGCTCCGCCCGCCTTCAACATCTCCGCGGTGGCCAAGGCCAAGGGCGAGTCGCCGCAGGACGTGACGGTGGTGATCCTGGACCGGCCCCGGCACGCCGAGCTGATCACGCAGGTCCGCCAGACAGGGGCCAGGATTCACCTCATCACCGACGGGGACGTGGCCGGCGCGATCATGGCGGCCCGCGAGGGAACCGGCATCGACCTGATGCTCGGCATCGGCGGCACGCCGGAGGGGATCATCGCCGCGTGCGCCATCAAGTGCCTGGGCGGGGTCATCCAGGGCCAGCTCGCGCCGCGCGACGACGCGGAACGGCGCCGGGCCCTGGACGCTGGGCTGGACCTCTCCCAGGTCCTCACCACCGATGACCTGGTGGCCTCCGACGACGTCTTCTTCTCCGCCACCGGGATCACCGACGGCGAGCTGATGGACGGGGTCAGGTACCGCGGCGGCGGCGCCACGACCCACTCGCTCGTCATGCGGTCCCGGTCGGGAACCATCCGGAGCATCGCCAGCGAGCACCAGCTCTGGAAGCTCCGCGCGTACTCCTCGGTCAGCTACGGCTGAACAGCCGGAACCGGCGGGGCCGCGGCGGCGTGCGCACGATCACCTCACCGCCCAGCACGAGGGCCCTCACCTCGATCACCGCGGCGGGATCGGAACCAGGCGAGGTCTTCAGGACGCCGCGCTTGCGGCCGAGCACCGTGTGCCCGGTCACCACCACGGACACCCCGTCCGGGACGACGATGCGCAGCCGCCCGCCGACCACCGTCGCGTACAGCCGCACGCGGCTGGCCTGCAGGATCGCCTGGGTGAAGTCGACCTCCACCTCGCCGGCCACGGCGGTCACGGTGAGGCTCTCCGGGACGACCCAGCGACCGCCCCTGCGGGCCGGGCCGAAGACGCCGGTGATGATCCGGCCGCCGTCCAGGCGCACGGGCTGCGCGGACGCCGCGGCCAGGTCGGCCGTCAGCTCGGCGAGCTCGCCGAGCGTCCGCGCGGTAAAGGCCCGCTGAACGCGCTCGGCGTGCTCCTCCGCGGTGAGCCGCCCGTCGCCCGCCGCCTCGGCGAGCAGCGCCAGCACCCGGTCCCGGTCAGCGTCGGACGCCCGCAAGTCGCGCGGGGCCGACCGTGGGCTCATGAGCCGAAAATACCGTGCTCCGCCAGGTCGGGCATGTCCGGCGTCGGCTGTACGTGACGGGGTAAGTCGTGCTACCCATTTGTCCATGACGGACGGAGCGATTGAGACGGTGATCGGGCAGGCCAGCCAGGACCAGATCCGGCTGGTGCGCTTCCTGTACGCCGACCACGGCGGGATCATCCGCGGCAAGGCGGCGGGCACGGCCCACCTGCGGGAGCGCATGGCCAGCGGCATCGGGCACACCGTGGCGATGATGGCCATGTCCATGCTCGACCAGCTGCAACCGGTGGCCGGGATGGGCCCGGTCGGCGAGGTCCGGATCGTGCCCGACCCCGACACGTTCGTTCCGCTCCCCTACGCTCCGGGCGCCGCGGCCATGCTCGCGGACCTGGTCAAGACGGACGGGTCACCGTGGGAGGCGTGCCCGCGGACGTTCCTCAAGGAGGCCATCGGCGAGCTCGCCAGCGAGGGCTACGCGCTGCGGGCCGCGTTCGAGCCCGAGTTCACCCTCGGTCACCGCGAGTCCTCCCCCGCCGGGCCCTCCATCCCGGACCGGCTGATCCCGATCGACGACAGCCTGTGCTATTCCTCGACCGGCTTCCACCTCGCGCACGACATCACCATGGAACTCGTCGCGGCGCTCGAGGCCCAGGGGCTCGAGGTCGAGCACTACTACCCCGAGCTCGGCCACGGCCAGCAGGAGATCTCCGTCAGGCACGCGGACGCCCTGCGCGCCGCCGATAACCACGTGCTGTACCGGGAAACCGTCCGCGGCGTGGCGTTCCGGCGCGGCCTGTGGGCCAGCCTGGCGCCCAAGCCCATCCCCGACCAGGCGGGCAACGGCACGCACCTGCACGTCTCGCTCACCGACCTGCTGCCGGACGGCGCGCCAGGCGGGCGCAACGTGTTTGCCGATCCGGGCGACCGGAACGGCCTGTCCCAGACCGGCTACCACTTCATCGGCGGGCTTCTGGCCCACCTGCCCGCCCTCGTCGCGCTGACCTGCGCCAGCGTGAACAGCTACCGCAGGCTCGCGCCGCAGATGTGGGCCAGCGCGTACACCTGCTACGGGATGGACAACCGGGAGGCCGCGATCCGCATCGCCTCACCGCTGCGCGGCGACCCGGGCAGTTCGGTCAACCTGGAGCTGAAGCCGTCCGATTCCAGCGCCAACCCGTACCTGGCGCTCGGCGCGGTCATCCATGCGGGCCTGGACGGGATCCGTGGCAAGCTGGACCCGGGAGAGCCGGTCAACGTCGACCCGGCCACCCTCTCCGACGCCGACCGGGCCATGAGCGGCATCCACCGCCTGCCTGCCTCGCTCAGCGCGTCGCTGGACGCGCTGGAGGCGGACGAGATGCTGATGGACGTCCTCGGCCCGCTGCGCAGCACGGCTTACCTGGCCGTCAAGCGCTCAGAAGCCGCCCACTTCGCCCACTCCACGGACCCCTACTACGAGTGCTTCCAGCACTTCACCAAGATCTAATCGGCAGGCCCGTTACCCAGCGGACCCGTCCGGCGTTCCCTGGCTGACCTGCACAGTAATCGTTGGCCAACGTTGGCCAACGATGGTCACTTTCGGTTGTGCGATTGCCCCAGGGTTGCCCGCGTCCAGTGGACGCTGGTTCAGCGCGGTACTTGGGCCGATACGCTCACCGGTACCGGTCCGCCGTCCGCCCAGCGCACCAGAACCGTCCGGTGGCTCAACTGAGTGCCGTTCCGAGGGTCGATCTTGAAGCCGCCGAACAGGGTCGACGTCTCCAATGCGGCCGCGGCTGCCCACAGGCCGTCTCTGTCCGTGCCGCCAGCCAGCCGCGCGCAGTGCGTAGCGATCACGCCGCCTGCCGTGGCCTGCGCCGCGGGGTAATCAGGCACCACGCCCACCCGGCCGACGTAGGCACCGAGGAACTCGTCCTCAGCGGGCCCGAGATCGACCTCCTGATCGCTGCCGGGAAACCACTGGGCAATGCCGAAGACGCCAGCGGGGTCGTCCACGACGTGCCCGAACGTCCGTACCCCCGCCGCTATGGCGCATATCTCGCGTGGCGGGGTCGCTGAGCGGAGTGCCTTCGCGACCATGTCGGCGTCTTGCTCGAAGACACCTGCGCTGAATAGGTCCCAAGCCGTCGAGATGCCTGATGGCGGGATCTGTTCATCAGCGGCGGCGCGCACCGTGTGGATGCCGAGCTGCCGCGCGATGACTTCGGCTCCATCGGCCACCTGGCGGCCGAAGCTGCCGGGCCCGTGGACGATGCACAGGTCGCACCACTCCCCCGGCTCGCTGGCCAGGCGCAGCAGGAAGGGCTCGGCGTACCGGCTGGTTGGCGTCAGGACTGAGACCACGTGGCCTGGGGTCGCGCTTTCCACGTCATCGCCGGAACCGCCATGGTTCCATACGAGCCAGCCCGATTCCGCGGCCATGCGGCCTGCCGCGCGCATCAGCTGCGTGGAGTAGGGCCCGAGGAGGATGTCGCAGCGCGCGGCCACGCCCGGCAGGACTGCCTCAAGCGTCCGCCGGTCGCTGCCGTCGTCTTCGATGAGGATGTCTGCGGTGCCGTCGAGGGCGCGCCACGTTTCGAGGCCTTGGGCGGCCTGGCGGCCGAACTGCGCGAATCTGCCGGACAGGGACAGGCAAACCCCGATGCGGAGCTGACCAGTCACAGCGGTCTTACCTCATTTCGACCTCGTAGCGGAACTGGTGCCGGTCGGCGGCGGCGACCGAGTCCTGCACCTCGAGTGGCCTGGCTGTGTCGTAGACCGTCCGCAGGACGCGGAACACCGGCACCCCGGGCGGCAGGCCCAGTTCTCGCGCTTCATCCGGTGTGGGCATCCTGCCCGTTATGTCGTCGGTTGAACGCGCGACCTGTCGGCGGATCGGACCGTCTGGATCGTCGATAAGCGCGTACACGCCACCTCGGCCGTCTGCAGAGTCCCGGCCCTCGCTGCGGTAGTCGTGCTGATGCGGTGGGCCGAGCGACGCGACGCGCAGCCTGTGGCGCTCTGGAAGGTGCGGGACGGGGCCGTAGGCCCGCCGACCGTGGTCACCCAATTGCGGAGACTGCAGCGCGGCCAGCACTGCCGTTCCGTGACCTTCACATCCACTTCGACGGGATGCCCGACACCGAGCAGGTTGCCGTCATCCGGCAGGCAATCGGAAGGACCGATCAGTCATGACCACCATCGTCATCGTTGCCGTCATCGTCGCGGTCCTGGCACACCACGCCGGGCACGCCCACGCCAACTACCGCCACGGCCGCGCCCACGGCAGGCGCGGAGTGAACCTGTTCTGGTCCAGCGCAAGAGGGCCATTCGTCACCATCCCCGGGCCGTTCGGGACACGGATCGGCCACGAGCTCTGACCGAATCGGGCGCATCCGGCGGCTCCTGGCTCGTTCGGGTACAGAACAGTCACGAGGCCGCGTCAGGTTGGCACTCTTCGTGCACCTTTCCGATCCCGTCGCGTCTCTGTCGTGACAGAGTGTGCGTGGGGAGAGACGGAACAATGACCTACCAGCCACCGCAGGGCCCGTACCAGCAACCGGACCCTTATGGTCCACAATCATGGCCGCAGCAACCGACCGTGTACCAACGGACCGGGCAGCCGCCCGGCTGGCCGGGCCAGCCGCAACTGGACCAGCCGCCCGGGGACTTCAGGCAAGACACTGGTCCTCCCGGGCACCCGCACGCCCTACCAGGTCGGCGCCACCGAGTGCGAACCATCCTGATCGCGTCGGTGGCCGGCCTTGTCTTGCTGTTCATCGGCGTAGCGATCGGGGCTGCGGGAGCGACCAAATCCAAGGCCACACCGGCGCCGACGGTCACAGTCACTGCGGCGGCAGCTGCGCCGACCGTCACTGTCACCAGGAGGGTGGCCGCTGCGCCGACCGTTACTGTCACCAGGACCGCCACGGCCGCCGCCGCTGCTCCCGCTCCTAATACGGCACCAGCCTCAAGCCCCCATACGGCACCAGCCTCGAGCGTGCTTATCACCTTCTCTGGCAGCGGCATCCGGAATTCGGCACCGTTCGTGGTCAACAGCTCGTCAGTGACGGCGCACTACAGCTACAGCTGCTCCGCGTTCGGGTCGTCGGGGAATTTCATCGCGGACATGGTCAGCGGCAGCCCTTCCAGCGGGGACTACGATGACCAGTCGATCGCCAATCAGCTCGGCACCGGCGGCAGCCAGACCACCACGGTCTACCCGCAGGACCAGGGGAGCACATACCACCTCGAAGTCAACTCTGAGTGTTCCTGGAGCATCACGCTGACAGCGGGCTGACTCCTGGACCAGCCGCCGGGACGGCACCCGCGCAGTGAC
Source organism: uncultured Actinomycetes bacterium (assembly GCA_963789225.1). Lineage (GTDB taxonomy): Bacteria > Actinomycetota > Actinomycetes > Streptosporangiales > Streptosporangiaceae > Palsa-504. The sequence goes on along the minus strand of CAWBKD010000017.1, from coordinate 189,948 downwards.
CCGCGTCCTGGCCACCCCTGGCAGGCTGACAGCCGGGAGGAAAGGGGAGGGCCAGTTCCTCCGGGCACCGACTTCACCAGGCCGGGCGCCGCCCGCGTCTGCGAGTACCTGTCCAGCGGCGTTGAGTACTTCCCGGCCGCCTTGTCGAGTTTCGATAGAGGGCTATTCATCCGCCTCGGGAGGTGTAGCTGGTGAGTCCGCTTGCTGTTTGACTGCGTCCCGGTTGGCGAGCCGGTGCTGCAGTTCGATGTGCCGGAACTGGTAGACCGCGCCTACTTGGCGGAGAACGCCTCGCCTATGGGAATCGGCGAGGAAGTCCATAAGCGGTTGAGGCAGGCAGTGGTTCAGCGCGAGCCACATCCCAGCCATTTCAAACCACGGCCATGCCAGCCTAAAGCTTCCAGCGACACCGCCCACTACGCACGCCCCGACTGCAACTACGACCGCGGCTATAGCCCCTGCTACGACCCCGGACAAAATCCCGGCCGCAACCCCGGCCGCGACCCCGAACAAAGCCCCCGCCACGACCCCGGTTTGGATCCCCGCTCGAATTGCGGCCCTACGGTCCTGCGCAAGCCCCGCTGCAGGGCTCGCGGCTGAGCCGACGGATCGGTCGTGCACATTGGTCCACCAGATGCGCGGCGGAACGGCCCGGCGGCCCGGTGAGCGTCACCACCGTGCCGTCGGTCGCTAAGCCACCAGGGCCTGCGGGAAGAGCCGGGCATTGCGGACACCTAGCCGCCCTCACCAGTCGCGGTGAGGCAACTGCTTCAAGTGCAGATTCTCATCGAGTTGCCAGTGCAGGCCAGCGTCGTCGGTGAACCGCGCCTCCCCGCCTTCGCCGATCGGTACGCGATGCGAGTTGAGCTCGAACGCGAGCCCATAAGTCTGTCCGGCGCGTATCACCCTGGCGCTGGATCGCGGTAGCCAGTCGATAAGTCTGGGCGGTTCTCCGGGCGCGCTGTGCTGCGGGTCAACGAGCCGTCCGACCACGACAGCGGAGCGGCCGGCGTACCTGCACGCCACATTCTGAATTGGGCGACGTGACTCGTTTTGGACGACGGCCATGTGAACCACTTCGCCAGGGGCCACGTCGAAGTCAGATACGTCCTCTTCTGGGTCGCGAGGAAACGGGATAGCGCTCATGCGGAGGACGACCTTGTTGGCCTGTTCGCGTTCGGCGACCTGCCGCTGCCGCGCCCGCTCCCGCAGGGACTCAAGCAGGTCTTTCGCCTGCAGTGCATTGATCTCGCGCTGGTCGTGAAGCTGCTGGGCCTGCAGGTCAAGCTGGCCGGACTGGACCTCGAGTAGCTTGGCTTGCTGCTGCGTCAGCTCCTGCTGGTCCGTGACTTGTCGCTCGATTGCGCGGACTTCGCGGGTCTGCTTGCGGAAGGCGAGGACCGCGAAGACGGCCGTGACGATCGCGCCAACAGCGAGGATCGCGGTGGCTGTGGCGGTGAGCTGGGTCGCGAGGAGGAGCGACATGGTGGAAGGCTATGCGGCGCCCGGCGAGTCAGGCCATGTGGCTGTGCGGAGGTTCATTGGTGAGCTCGCGAAGCTCACCACCCGTCACAGACTCCGAGGCTCCGGCTGGCTCATCGGGGTCCGCCCTCGCCGGGGTATGCTCGTGGAGCCTGATACGTATTTCACACCAGCCTGGGTGCTGAGGGTCTGTGCAGGTGCGAGCCTCAACCGTGTGAGCGCTGTCTTCGCGCGTGTGTATGACGAGGGCATCTTCGCGTGCACGTTCAGGCGTGAAGCCGCTCTCATAGGCGGGGGCGTACTGATCGACCACGAAGATCTCGATGCGGCCGTCCGGGCTGCGCTCGGGATTGAGGATGGTGTAGCCCATCCAGCGGTCCCATGGCACAGTACCGGGAGCCACCGGGACGGTGTGATTGGCGATGATGAGAATCTCGCCGTGGTTCGCGCTGACGCCCGCGATATCGATCCATTCGCCGGGGCGTGCGTCATCAGCGCACGGCACACATTCGCCTTGCTCATCTTCGCGGAAGCCGCGAGCTGATCCAGGGACCGCGGCTGGTACTGGTCGGCTATCCGAGCCGACACCCACCGCGCCCGGGCGAACAGCGCGCGGTAAACCCGGTAATCCCGGGCGGGCAGGTCCGCGGCCTCAATCGCCTGGCGCAGTTCCTGCTCCCGTGTACGCGGGCCATTTCTCCCGATATGCCTCCTGACCGGCCTGGCCGTTGAGGCATATACGAGCCGCTGATATATAATCAGCGGCGGGGATTGCCCTCAGACGTCCAGGGTCTGAGTTATGTGGCGCGCCCCCGTCGCAAGCGGGGGCGGCCATTTTTGCTTTTCAGGCCATTATCGCAGGCGCGGACGCATGGCCGGAATGCATCCGGCCCCGGCACGGAAGGGAAACGCCGGAGTGAGCTCTGAAGGCCTGCCGTGCCGCAAGTGCGGCCAGGTCCCCTGGCCCAGTTGCTTGGAGACTTAGGGACAGCGCCCCGTCAGACCGGAAGGTCGGCAAGGGCGCCCTGAGTGACTTGCAGCAGGCTGTCGTCGTCGGCCGCTGCATCTGCCTGCTTGGCGACCTCCTGCGCCCGCTGTGCCGCGCGCATTGCAGCCCGCTGGGCATACCACCTTGCGCCGGCGGCGAGAAGCCCGTACCTGCCCAGCGGAATGAGGATTCCGTCGGACCTGGAAGTGATGACGAAATTCTCCGCCGCTGCAAACACTGCCTCATGTCCGGCGAAACAGCCTGCGAGGAAAGCGTCAAACTCGGCCTTGGTGTCAAACCGGGGATCCGATACAGCCTCGCGCTGCTCAGGCGGTACCGGAACATAAGCCCACAGCGACCGGCTGCCCCCTGTGGTAACGAGTGTGAAGACGATCACCTCATCGCCTAGGCGGTATGTGCCATGCAACGGGAAGTCATACTTGTCCCAGACGTCGACGTCCTGAGCAGCCGGTACAGGGTGCCACGGAGGCTGCCCGGCGCTCACAAGCGTGTCCAGATTCACTGTCCTCATCCCTCCTGCTCAGTAAAGCACGTATCAAAATCATCCTGGACAGCCGTCGGCCAGTTCCGGTCTGGCTCGTCAAGAGGATTCGCGGGCGGCCAAACGACTGAAACGTGACCGTAACCCTCGCCAGCCGGACCACATGTGTGGATCACCGCGAAGCCGGCGTCGCGTAGGCGCTGAGCAGTGGTGTAGCGGACGTCGGCTCTTTCCACGTCTGCCGGATGGGCAGGCAGCCCACCGTTCCGCTGCTGGTATGCGGCAGCTACAGTCAGCCTGCCTCGCATCACAGACAACTCGACCTCGTCCTTCATGTCCGGCCTCGGCGCCTTGATGTACTGGCCGCGCTCCTTGGTGTGCTGGGTGAGGATCTCCTCGCCGCCAATGCACTGGCCTCCGGCCAAATCCACCGGACAGGCCCGCTTGCGGACCCAAGTCTGCGTTGATCTGGGCACCGCGCCAGGCTACAGCCCATTTGCGCGAATTGACGGCCGGGCCTTGCTACTGAGGGCGTGCTGCACGTCGACCCGGTCGGCTGAACGGTGGCATCCTCCTGGCCTCGGCCCGGCTCCGCCCCTCCTCGATCCACTGCGGGGTCAGGTCCTCGTCGGCACCTGCCAGATGGCACAACTGGGCGGCAGTCCTCGCCCTCGGCTCGTCGAGCCCACCCTCGTGTGCTCCGACTAGGATTCCAGCCACCTCGGCCAGCAGGTCGTGCCTGCCGTCCGCTGTCTCCCGGAGCTCGGCCACAGCGGCCGCCGTCTCGGCCTCGGTCAGCTCACGCCAGCGCGCGTGCCGTTGGGCGATGCCCGTCAGCCGGGCCACGATCAGCCGGTCATGGTCAGGTCCGGGACGGTCGCGTGTCACCTTGCCAGGATCAAACATGTATGCGATAAAGACCAGCTAAGTCTGCCTGCTTCCGTCTGATTACCGGAAGCCTCTAGGGTCAGTGCGGGAGACGGTGCTCGAGCATCTCGCTCGCCACGTTGATGGCGATCGCCTTGGCGGCGCCGCCGAGCTCTCGGGCAACGGAGCGCAGCCTGCGTTTCTGCTCGGGGTCCTGCTCTTGTTCCGCAGCCTGGGAGATGCCGGAGGCGAGCCGCTCGACAAGACTCGCGCCCGTCGGCCATTGCCCTACTGCACGCCGCGCCGCCGGGGTCACGTCAGTTATGTGCCACTTCGACGGCGTCGTCACTTCCGTGCGCAGCTTGATGTAGGTACCGTTCAGCGCATTCAGCGCGGTCACTACGTCCAGGATCTCCATCCCGGTACTGTCGGCGATCTGCCAGGCCTCCGGATATCCGCCGCCCGGCCTGAAAAGCCGGTCGATTCTGTCTGCAACGGCTTCGAGTACAGGCAGGTCACGGCTCGCCCATGTGTCTTCCATCATGCACGGCGAGCATAGCCCAAGGAGGTCCGCTCATGGTCCTGGCGCATGCCGGGCCGCTGGCGCTGATGAGCAGGATCGAGCTGAGCGAGGCTCTAGCAGTAACGCCCGCAGCTCATCCCGGTCACGTCCTGGCGTCGGGTTCATCGGCATGTGCACCCGCGCCCCGATTGCCGCGTCTCCCTATCGAAGTGCGCGACGCGAGGGGGGTCGCGCAGGGAGGGGTTAACCATGCTCAGGCTGTCTGCCTTAATCGTGGTCGCTGCCGCCGTAGCCGTAACCGGGTGCGCGAATTCCGCCTCCACGACTACGACGGCGTCATCGGCGCCCCCGTCCGCCTACCAGCAGGACATCACCGCCTTGACCCGGTACTGCACGCAGGATCCGGCACAACTGGATGCGATGGTCGCCAAGGTGCACCAGTTGGAGATCCAGGACGGCATCGACGACGAGACCATGACGCAGCTGGCGGGGCATCTCCTCACTGCGGTGTCTGTCTACGAGAGCCGCGTGTCCTGCATCGATACGTTCGCTGCGTACCTCACGCTGCGACAAGGGCAGTAACGCGGCGGCGAGAAGCTCACCAACTGATCGAAGGGAGCCCAGCGCAATGAGCGAGCCGTATCTGATGGAACCCGCAGCGAGCGTTCCGCCGACGCCGCACGCCAAGCTGCATGGCATCTGGCTCTATCTCGCTATCCTCGCGACGGTTTACGTGGTCGCGTCGCTGGTGCTGGGCGTCGTAGGCTACGCGGCGATGCAGAGCAACGCTCGGACAATACGGAACGACGTCCGGCAGATCGAGCAACTGCAGACCGACACGAACGACAACCTCTGCAACCAGCAGGAATACGCGGGCGGCGCGGTTTGCGAAGGCGGCGACGCCAACGGCTAGTCGAGCGGTGTGCAAGAGCCGGGCTTCGGCTCTTGGCCGCCAGTACCTCGACCCTTCCTCGTAAGGGTTGATGCCCTCTAGCGTTTGCCTATGTTAAGACGCTGGAAGGCCTTGCCGCTCGGCACTCAGTGGCTGACAGCCGGCATTGCCGCTGTCGTCCTGGCGCTGGTGGTCGCCTGGGTGCTATTCGTGCCTGCCGCGGACTGGCTCGCGCACCATGACGTCGGCTCGGTCACGGGATCGCTGCACGAGACGGCACTGGATAACGCCCGGGGCCGACTGCTGACGCTGGGCGCGGGCCTGTTCGCCGCCGGGGCCCTAGTCTTCACTGCGCGGAACTTCAGCCTGTCCCGGGAAGGGCAGGTGACCGACCGTTACACCAAGGCGATCGAGCAACTCGGCTCGGACAAGCTCGACGTGCGCATAGGCGGTATCTACGCACTGGAGCGCGTCGCCCGGGACTCCGCCCGAGACCACCCAACCGTGATGGAGGTGCTCACCGCGTTCATCCGCGAGCATTCACATGAGCAGTGGCTGCCGCCAGATCCCGGCGGCCAGGAACGGAAACGATCAACACGGCCCGACGTTCAAGCCGCCCTTACTGTGGTCGGGCGGCGGGACGCGAAGCGCGACATCCGACCCGTTGACTTTGTCCGTGCGAACCTTGCGTATGCGGCCTTGGACGGCGCTGCCCTCGGCGGCGGGTACCTCTTGCATGCGGACCTCCACGGCGCGTACCTCGGCGACGCGAACCTCAATGGGGCACTGCTCGCCGAGGCGAATATGACCGACGCGACCTTCTTTCACGCGGACCTCCGTGGCGCGTACCTCACCGGCACGACCCTCACCCGCGCGATCCTCGTCGGAGCGGACCTCACTCGGGCGTCCCTTAGCGGCGCGATCCTCGCCGACGCGGACCTCACCGGCGCAGACATCAGCGAGGCGATTCTCGCCCGTGCGAACCTCTGCGGCGCGAACCTCACCCGCGCGAACCTCACCCGGGCGTCCCTTAGCGGCGCGATCCTCGCCGACGCGGACCTCACCGGCGCGATCCTCTTCGTCGCGGACCTCACCGATGCAGACCTCGGCAGTGCCACCCTCACCGGCGCGTTCCTGGGCGGCGCGAACCTCACCGGCGCGAACCTCACCGGCGCGGACCTCCGGCGAACAGCCAGGTGGCCTACAGATACGCCAGTTCCGGAAGGCTGGAAACTAGACAGCAGCTCCGGCCGACTGGAGCGGGCAGGCTCTGACTCTGGAAAGACAGATCAGTACGGCGGCTCTTCGGAGTAGCCGCCGGGACCGTTGGACTCCTGTTGGTCTGCCCCGCCGCCCGATGCCCGGCTGCCGGAACTGCGCTGGCCGGTGTCGTCGGACCCGGGAGCGCGTGACTAGGTGGCGGAGTCTGCGCTCGATGTCGAGCGTGGTGAGCCGTTCCGAAGCCGATGCCCTTCCAGAAGTTCCCCGCACTGGTGGCTTTCTTGTCGAAGCCGCGGTTGGTGAGGTCCAGGCTGAAGGTATGTTCCTGATAAGGACACCGAATAATGGCGTCCGTAGAGGACCGCTGGTTTCATGCGAGGCCCGGTCCGGACGGCAAGAAGGCTAGGAAGTCCCGCCATGGCAGCGGGAAGCGGTGGAAGGTCCACTACACCGACCCGGATGGCCGCCAGCGGAGCGACTCGTTCGACCGCCGGGTAGATGCCGACCGCTTCAAGTCGACCGTCGAAGCGGACATCCTGCGCGGCACCTACATCGACCCGGATGCGGGGAGCATCACGCTCGGCAGGTACGTCACGGAGATCTGGCTGCCCGCGCAGACGTTCGAGCCGTCGACGCGGGAGACGGTCGAGCGGCAAGTGCGGCTGCACATCTTGCCCGGTCTCGGCGACGCGAAAGGCCTCGGCAGGTACCGGCTGGCCGAGCTGGCGCGCAGTCCGAGTGCGATCCAGGCGTGGATACGCGGCTTGCAGACCAAGGCCGATAAGCCACTGGCTGCTTCCCATATCAAGCTCGTGCTAGGGACGCTCTCGACGATCCTCAGCGCGGCCGTGGCCGACGAGCGCATCACACGGAATCCGTGCAAGGTCAGGACGGTGGTCAAGCCGCCTAGGCCCGAGCAGCGGAAGCTCGTACCGTGGGAAAGCTCGCGGATCGCCGCCATCCGTGCGGCTATCCCGCACCGCTACCAAGCCATGTGCGACGCCGGGGCCGGCTCTGCGGCAGGGTGAGGTGTTCGGGCTGTCGCCTGATGACATCGACTGGATGCGGAAGATCGTCCACGTGCGCCGCCAGGTCAAGATCGTCGGCAGGCGCCGCGTGTTCGCGCCGCCGAAGTGCCGGTGGGGTCGACATCCGCGCGCTCGCCGAATACCTCGGCCACTCCGATCCTGGCTTCACCCTCCGCGTGTACTGCCACCTGATGCCGGGTGCGCCGGACAAGATGCGGCAGACCATAGGGCGGGCGTTCACCGAGTCCGCGGATTGCCCCGGTATTGCCCAGGAGGGCGAAACAGGCCGCTGACCTGCAGTGTTAGCACTTCACCAAGATCTGAACCCGTCACCCACCGACACAGGCTCGGTCAGTCCAGGAGCCGCCTGGCCGCCAGTTCGATGTCCGCTTCCGACACCAGGACGTGCGCGGCGGCGTCACCGAGCGGGATGAAGCTGTCGGCCGAGGTGACCCTGGCCACCGCTCCGCGGTACCCGGCGTCGGCGAGCTCGGCCAGCACCCCCTCGGAGACGCCGCCGGATCGGCGGGTCTCATCGACCACCAGGACGCGCCCGGTCCGCTCGGCTTCCGCGCGGAGCTGCTCGGCGGGCAGGGGAGCGAGCCACCGCAGGTCGAACACGCGCACGCCGACCCCGGCGGCCGCGAGCCGCCGGGCCACCCGCAGCGACATGGGGAGCCCGTTCCCGAACGTGACCAGGGTGAGGTCGGTCCCGCTGCCGTAGCCGCGGCCACGCCCGATCGGCACGTGCGCCTCCGCCCAGCGGTCCGGGCCGGCGTAGGGCGACAGCCAGCCGCCGTCGCCGGGCTCGTACAGGTCGCGGGTGTGGTACAACGCGATGGGCTCGAGGAAGACACAGACGGTCCCGTCGACACTGGCGGCGGCCAGGCAGGTGCGCAGCATGGGCGCCGCGTCCTCGGCGCGCGCCGGCACCGCCACCACCAGCCCGGGAATGTCGCGCAGCACCCCGACGGCGTTGTCGTTGTGGAAGTGGCCGCCGAAGCCCTTCTGGTAGGCCAGGCCCGCGACGCGCACCACCATCGGGTTGCGGTACTGGCCAGCGGAGAAGAACTGCATGCTCGCCGCCTCGCCGCGGAGTTGGTCCTCGGCGTTGTGGAGGTAGGCCAGGTACTGGATCTCCGGGACCGGGAGCAGGCCGGACAGGCCTGCGCCGAGGCCGAGCCCGAGGATGGCCTGCTCGTCCAGGAGGGTGTCGAAGACCCGGCCGACGCCGAACCGCCTGGCCAGTCCCCGGGTCACCCCGTAGACGCCGCCCTTGCGCCCGACGTCCTCGCCGAACACCACCAGTTCCGGGTAGGCGGCGAGGCCATCGGCGAGGCCGCGGTTGATCGTGTCCGCCAGGGTCAGCGGCCCGGCGTCCTCCGGCAGCCTGCGGCCGAAGGCGGACTCGCGGGCCGGAGGGCGGCCGGCCTGGGCGGCCCGGCGCGCCACCTGGTCGGGGTGGCGCGGCGCCAAGGGGCCGGTGACCTCGGCGCGGCTGGCCAGCTGACGGCGGGTCACGACCTCGTCGGCGATCTTCCGGACCCGGTCGCGCAGCGCTTCATACCGGTCGATGACCTGCCCGGGGCTGAGCAGGCCAGCGGCCACGATCAGGCGGGCGGTCCCGAGCATCGGGTCACGGCCGTAGTCGGCCGCGATCTCGGCCTGGCTCCGGTAGCTGATCTCGGCGTCGCTGCCGGCGTGACCCAGGAAGCGCACCAGCTTCAGGTGCAAGAACGCGGGCGAGCGGCTCGCGCGTACGTAGGCGGCCGCGTGCGTGGCGGCGTCAAAGCAGGCCACCGGCTCGCAGCCGTCCGCGCTGAAGTACCGGAGCGCGGGGCGCCCGGAGTGCGCCGCGGCGACCCAGCCGTCCGGGGTGCGGACGCTGATGCCCAGGCCGTTGTCCTCGCAGACCAGCAGCAGCGGCATGGGCAGGCCCTGATAGGCCGTGCGGCACGCGGCGTTGATCGCCCCGGTCGCCGTGGAGTGGCTGGTCGAGGCGTCCCCGAAACTCGCCACCGTGATAGCGTCCGCGGGCCAGGGGGACGGAACGCCCAGCTTGCCGGTCCGCCCGATCGAGAACGCGAGGCCCACGGCCCGCGGCAGGTGCGACGCGATCGTGGAGGTCTGCGGGATGACGGCCAGGGCGTGGTTCCCGAAGACCTTGTGACGGCCGCCGGCGATCGGCTCCTCGCGGGCGGCGACCAGCCCGAGCAGGACGTCCCGCAGCGGGTCGGAGCCTGGTACCTGCGCGGCGCGGGCCAGGTAGAAGGCGCCGGAGCGGTAGTGGAGCAGCGCGGGGTCCGAGGGGCGCAGGGCCGCCGCGACGGCGGCGTTGGCCTCGTGCCCGGCCGAGCCGATCGTGTAGTAGCCGTGGCCCTCGGCGCGCAGGTACCGCGCGGCCAGGTCCAGGTGCCGGCTCCCGGCCTGGGCGTCGAACAGGGCGATGGCCTGCTCGCCGGTCAGGTGAGTCCCGGCCGCGACCGGCGCGGTCAGGCCGACCTGGCCGACCTGACCGCCGGAGGGCAGGGCGCGGGCGGCCGAAGAGAACTGCAGGTCGAGCTCTTCTTCCGGGGTGATCTCTGGCATCAGGGCCATCCTGCCCTCGTCCCCGGCCGAGGTACAAGCTGGCCAAACGTCGGTGACGGCCATCAGCCGCCGACCCCGGACGCTCGGGCGTCCGGGGCCGACGGGGTTGGGAGGTCCTAGCTAGGCGTCCGCGGGCGGCGGGTCGAGGTCCTCGTGCGCGCCGGTTCGCCGCGCAACTGGACAAGGGCCAGCTCGAGGAGGAGCACGCATGATGACCGTGGCCAGGGACGACGACCAGCCGGCGGTGGGCCAGGACGCGGCGGCGGACGAGGCGGTGGTCTGCGCCGGGCTGACCTACCGGTTCGGCGAGCACGTCGCGGTGAACGACGTCGACCTGGAGATCCGGCCCGGGGAGACGTTCGGGCTGCTGGGGCCCAACGGGGCGGGCAAGACCACCACCATCCGGATGCTCACCACGCTGCTGAAGCCGGCCGAGGGCCGGGTGAGCGTGTTCGGCGTCGACGCCGCGGCGCGCCCGATGCTGGTCGGCCGGCTGGCCAGGACGTACTCGGGCGGGATGATCCGCCGGCTGGAGCTGGCCCAGGCCCTGATCAACGCGCCCAGGCTGCTGGTCCTCGACGAGCCCACGGTGGGCCTCGACCCGATCGCACGGACCGACGTGTGGGAGTACATCACCAACTTGCGGAGCTCCGCGGACATGACCGTGCTGATGACCACCCACTACATGGACGAGGCCGACACCTACTGCGACCGGATCGCGCTGATGCACCAGGGCCGCATCCGCGCCGAGGGCACCCCCGCCGAGCTGAAGGCGGCCCTGGGCGCCGCCGTCACCCTGGACGACGTGTTCAGGTATCACACCGGAGACACCCTCGAGGTCAGTTCGGGAGGAATACGTGACGTACGCCGCGCCAGGCGCACCGCCCGCCGGCTGGGCTGATGGCCCGCTCGCCGGGATCCGGCGGCTGGGCAGCCGCATCCTGACCCTGTGCTGGGTCGAGCTGCGCAAGATCAGGCACGACAGGACCGAGCTGTACACCCGGGCCATCCAGCCCGCGCTGTGGCTGCTGATCTACGGGGAGACCTTCACCAGGATCCACGCCATCCCGACCCCGAAGGGCATTCCCTACCTGGCCTACCTGGCCCCCGGCATCCTGGCCCAGTCCGCCCTGTTCATCGCCATCTTCTACGGCATCCAGATCATCTGGGAACGCGACGCCGGGGTGCTGACCAAGCTCATGGTCACCCCCACCCCGCGCGCCGCGCTGATCACCGGCAAGGCGTTCGCGGCCGGGGTCCGGTCACTCATGCAGGGCATCGTGGTCGTGATCCTGTCCGCCCTGCTCGGCGTCGCGCTCACGGACAACCCGCTGAAGCTGCTGGCCGCCGCCGGATTCCTGGTCCTCGGCTCGGCCTTCTTCTCCTGCCTGTCGATGACCATCGCGGGTGTCGCGCTGCAACGGGACCGGCTCATGGGCATCGGGCAGGCCATCACCATGCCGCTGTTCTTCAGCTCAAGCGCGCTGTACCCGACCAGGGTCATGCCCGGCTGGCTGCAGGCCATCAGCAAGATCAACCCGCTGTCGTACGAGGTGGAGGCCCTGCGGTCGCTGCTCATCGGCACCAGTACCGACATCTGGCTGGACCTGGGCGTGCTGGCCGCCGCGACGGTGGCCGGGATCGCCGCGTCGTCGCTGCTGCTCCCCCGCCTGGCGCGTTAGCAAGAGGGCCGGGTGGGATGGGTCCCTGGCAGCGGAGGTTCCGGGGATCCTCTGGGTTACGGCCGACGGAGCAAAGCTCCGACCGGCCCAGCGAACCCGGGCCCTGCGCCCGGGTGAGCGGCCGGTGTGTCGGCGGGCACCGCAGCGGGGCGCGAAGCGCAGCGGGGGCTCCGGGGGGTCGTCCCCCCGGGCCAGTACAGCGGCGGCGCCGCAGCTTAGCCAGACGCGGACGGGGGCACCGCGTGCTTAGCACTCATCGCGCGGACGGGGGCACCGCGCGGCGCGGCGCCGCCGCATAGCGTCAGGATACGAGCTTGCCTATACATGTACAAGTCGTAACCAGCCGGGCCAGGGATTCCCGCCGAGGTCACGGCGGATCGGAGCCTAAGCTGAGCGTGGGGTCCGGGACTACAGGAGGGCGAGGAGCGTGCCTGAGTTCAGCTACACCGACCTGCTGCCGCTGGGCGCGGATGAGGTCAGCTACCGGAGGCTGACGGGTGACGGGGTGAGTCACCACCGCTCGTTCGGCAGAAATTTCCTCGAGATCGAGCCGCGGCTCCTCACGATGCTGACCGCCGCGGCGATGCGGGATATCGCCCACCTGCTGCGGCCCGCCCACCTACGCCAGCTACGGTCCATCCTCGAGGATCCCGAGGCGAGCCCGAACGACCGGTACGTGGCGCGTGACCTGCTGAAGAACGCGTGCATCGCGGCGGGCGGGGTGCTGCCGATGTGCCAGGACACCGGCACCGCCATCGTGATGGGCAAGCGCGGCCAGCACGTGCTGACCGACGGCCGCGACGAGGAGCACATCGCGCGCGGCGTCTACGACGCCTACACCACGCTGAACCTGCGATACTCCCAGCTCGCGCCCCTGACCATGTGGGAGGAACGGAACACAGACAGCAACCTGCCCGCCCAGATCGAGATCTACGCCACCGGCGGGGAGGAGTACAAGTTCCTGTTCATGGCCAAGGGCGGCGGGTCGGCGAACAAGTCGTTCCTGTACCAGGAGACCAAGGCCGTGCTGAACCCCGCGCGGATGGCCTCGTACCTCGAGGAGAAAATACGGTCACTAGGTACGGCGGCGTGCCCTCCGTACCACCTGGCCATCGTGGTCGGCGGGACGAGCGCCGAGTTCGCGCTGAAGACCGCCAAGTACGCGTCGGCCAAGTACCTGGACGCGCTGCCCGGTGCGGGGTCGGCCGCCGGGCACGGGTTCCGCGACGCCGAACTCGAGGAGCAGGTGCTCGGGATCACCCGGCGGATCGGGATCGGCGCGCAGTTCGGCGGCAAGTACTTCTGCCACGACGTTCGGGTCATCCGGCTGCCCAGGCACGGGGCGTCGTGCCCGGTGGCCATCGCGGTGTCCTGCTCGGCGGACCGGCAGGCGCTGGGGAAGATCACCGCGGACGGGGTGTTCCTTGAGCAGCTCGAGACGGACCCGGCGCAGTACCTGCCGGACGTTGACGCTGCCGGGGATGACGGCGAGGTGGTCGCGGTCGACCTGCGGCGGCCGATGGCCGAGATCCGCGCCGAGCTGACCAGGTACCCGGTGCGCACGCGGGTGGCCCTGACCGGCCCGCTCGTCGTCGCGCGGGACATCGCGCACGCCAAGATCGCCGAGCGGCTCGACGCGGGCGAGCCCATGCCCGCCTACCTGCGCGACCACCCGGTCTACTACGCCGGGCCCGCCAAGACGCCGGCCGGGTACGCGTCCGGGTCGTTCGGGCCGACGACGGCGGGGCGGATGGACTCCTACGTCGACCGCTTCCAGGCGGCGGGCGGGTCGCTGGTCATGCTGGCCAAGGGGAACAGGTCGCCGGCCGTGACGGCCGCGTGCGAGAAGTACGGCGGGTTCTACCTCGGCTCGATCGGCGGCGCGGCGGCGCGGCTGGCCCAGGACTGCATCACCCGGGTCGACGTGCTCGAGTACCCCGAGCTCGGCATGGAGGCCGTCTGGCAGATCGAGGTCCGCGACTTCCCCGCGTTCATCGTGGTCGACGACAAGGGCAACGACTTCTTCGCCGACCCGTCCGGGCCGGTGCTCTCTATCGGAGCGCACTCGTGACCGCGCCGATGCGGGTCGAGCACGACTCGATGGGCGAGGTGCTCGTCCCGGCCGACGCGCTGTGGGGCGCGCAGACCCAGCGGGCGGTGGAGAACTTCCCGGTGTCCGGCGAGCGGCTCGGCCGGGACATGATCGGGGCGCTGGGCAGCATCAAGGGCTGCGCCGCCCGGGTCAACGGCGAGCTGGGCGTGCTCGACGCGGACATGGCGGACGCGATCCACGACGCGGCCGCCGACGTGGCCCGGGGCAAGCACGACGACGCGTTCCCTGTCGACGTGTTCCAGACCGGCTCGGGGACCTCGAGCAACATGAACGCCAACGAGGTCATCGCGCGGCTGGCCGCCCAGCGCCTCGGCCGGCCCGTGCACCCGAACGACGACGTGAACGCGTCGCAGTCCTCCAACGACGTGTTCCCGTCCGCGATCCAGCTGGCCGCCGTCCGGCTGTTCGTGCTGGAGCTCATCCCGGCGCTGGAGCACCTGGTGGCGGTGTTCGAGGCGAAGGCCTCGGAGTTCGCGTCGGTCGTGAAGGTGGGGCGGACCCATCTGATGGACGCGGTGCCGGTGACCTTGGGCCAGGAGTTCGGCGGGTACGCGGCGGCGATTCAGCATTGCGCCGAACGAACGGTGGCGATCCTCCCGCGGCTCGGTGAGCTCCCGCTCGGGGGGACGGCCGTGGGCACCGGCTTGAACGCGCCGCCCGGGTTCGCCCGGCGGGTGAACGAACGGCTGGCCTCGTCGATGAAGCTGCCGCTGAGGCAGGCGCGGAACCACTTCGAGGCCGCGGGCGGCCGGGACGCGCTGGTCGAGGCGAGCGGCGTGCTCCGCGTTACCGCGGTCAGCCTCTACAAGATCTGCAACGACCTGCGCTGGATGGGATCGGGGCCGCGGGCGGGGCTCGGCGAGATCTCCATCCCCGACCTGCAGCCGGGCTCCTCGATCATGCCGGGCAAGGTGAACCCGGTCATCTGCGAGGCCGTCTGCCAGGTGTGCACGCAGGTGATCGGGAACGACGCGGCGGTGGCGTTCGGCGGGGCGGCGGGGAACTTCGAGCTGAACGTGATGATGCCGGTGATGGGCCGGAACCTGCTTGGTTCGGCCCGGCTGCTGACGGCGGTGGTGCCGCTGCTCGCCGACCGGTGTGTGGCGGGCATCACCGCGCACGCCGGCCACATGCGCCGGCTGGCCGAGTCCTCGCCGGTCATCGTTACGGCGCTGAACTCCTACATCGGCTATGAGGCCGCGGCGCAGGTGGCGCACGAGGCGCTCGAGACCGGGCAGACGATCCGCGCGGTGGTCGTCGCGCGGGGTTTTGTATCACGGGGCGAGATCACGGAGCCGCAGCTCGACGCGGCTCTTGACGTGCTCTCAATGACCGATAGCGCACAATCTGATGACACTTAACCAATGCTCAGTCATCGGCTAGAGACCTTTCAGCCAACACCGTGTAGCCTCCGCGTATGCACCCTTCGGCGGACACCGGGCGGGTTATCGCCGGGCGCTACCGCCTGCTGGCCCCCATCGGCCGCGGCGCCATGGGGGTGGTGTGGCGGGCCCGGGATCAGCTCCTCGACCGGGACGTCGCGATCAAGGAAGTCCTGATCTCCGCGATGCTCACCCCGCAGGAGCGGGCCAACGCCTACCAGCGTACGCTGCGCGAGGCCAAGACGGCCGCCCGGCTCAACCACCCCGGCGTGGTGACCGTGTACGACGTGGCCGAGGACGAGGGCCGCCCGTGGATCATCATGCAGCTCGTCAGCGCCCAGTCGCTGGACCAGGTGCTCGCCACGTCGGGCCCGCTGTCGCCGCGGCGGACCGCCGAGATGGGCCGCCAGCTGCTCGCCGCGCTTAGCTCCGCGCACGCCGCCGGGGTCCTGCACCGGGACGTCAAGCCGAGCAACGTGCTGCTCGGCCGGGACGACCACGCGGTCCTGACCGACTTCGGTATCGCCACCATGGCCGGCGATACCCGGCTCACCCAGACCGGCATGGTGATGGGATCGCCGGGGTTCACGGCGCCCGAGCGCATCCGCGGCGAGGACGCCACCCCGGCCTCGGACCTGTGGTCGCTCGGCGCCACCCTGTACGCGGCCGTCGAGGGGCACGGCCCGTTCGAGCGGCGCGGCGGGGCGCTCACCACCATGTCCGCCATCATCAACGAGGAGGCGCCCGGGGCGCCGACCGCGGGCGCGCTGGCCCCGGTCATCGCCGCGCTGCTGCGCCGGGAGCCAGCGGACCGGCCGGACGCCGCCACGGCCACGCGGATGATCAGCGAGGTGCTGCCCCAGCTGCCGACCAGGATCGGGGCCGCGCCGGCCGGGTACGAGGCCACGTCACTGTCCCAGTCGCCGCCTGCCCCGGGTGGGGTCGCCCCTGGCCCGGGCCCTGTCGCGCCGGATCGCCCGGCTGTCCCGGAGCAGACCATTACGCGCGAGCCGGCGGGCGCGGCCCAGGCGAGCGCGGGCACCTACGGCGGGCAGGGATCCGCCGCCGACACGGCGCCGACCCATACTGAGCTGGGCTACGGCGACGCGCAGCAGGCCGGGCCGCCGCCCGATTTTGCCTCCTGGTATGACCCCGCGCCCCGGTCCGCCGCCTCCCGGCCCTGGGCGGGGGCCGGCTATGAGGCTGGCTCCGCGGCCCCGCCGCCTGCCGCGAGCCCTCCTCCGGCGGCCAGGCCCGGCCCCGCCGGCCCGCCGGGTGGCTGGCCGCCGTATGAGCCGGCGGCGCCGCCGCCCAGGCGGCGGTCGGGCGGGTGGTGGAAGATCGGCCTCGTGGTGCTGGTCGTGCTGGGGGCGATCGCGGGTGCCACGACCGTCGTCCTGCTCGAGCACAACAGCACGACCAGCAGCACGCCGCTGGGCAATACGTCGTCCCCCGCCAGCACGTCGGCCACGAGCCCGGGGTCGGCGTCAACCCCGGCCACCGGGGGCGGGACGCTCCCGTCCGCCAACACCCAGATCGTCGACGCGATCAACATGCAAAGTACCGGCCCGCTGCCTGCCGGGTTCACGACCTACTCCCAGCCGGCCGCGTCAAACGAGAACGCCGGGTTCAGCCTGGCCCGGCCGTCCAACTGGCAGCCGTCCGTCAACGGCTACCAGACGTACCTGCGGGATCCCTCGGCGGACGCGAACATCCTCATCGACCTTACGCCGCACACGTTCCCGAACGACATGGTGGAAGAGGCGCGGTACATCAAGACAAACTCGCTGAACCGCTTCCCCGGCTACGCCCAGCTCGGGCTGCAGGCCACCAACATCCGCGGCGCGTCCGGGGCCTTCTGGAAGTTCACCTGGGACGACCAGGGCGTCCAGCAGGAGGTCATCGACCTGCTCTTCGTCCTGCAAACCCCCGCGGGCTCGCAGTCGTACGCGCTGTACATGACCGCGCCGGAGTCCCTGTGGACCCAGCTTCGGCCGGTGTTCGACGAGATGGCGGAGACGTTCACCACGGTGCCGTGATTGCCGCGCGGGCGGTGCCCGGCGGCAATCACGGCTCGCGGTCCTACGGTTCTAATACCAGCCGGTGGCCTGCTCGTGGTCCCAGGCCCCGCACGGGGATCCGTACGTGCTCTGGATGTACTCCAGGCCCCACCTGATCTGCGTCGCCGCGTCAGTCTGCCAGCCCGTTCCGGCGCTGGCCATCTTGGCGCCTGGCAGCGCCTGCGGGATCCCGTAGGCGCCGTCCGGGTTGGCGGCGGTCACGCTCCACCCGCTCTCGTGCTCCCAGAGCGGGTAGAGGCAGGAAAACTGGCTGGACGACCAGCCGAACGAGCCGAGCATGGCCTCCGCGATCTGCTCAGGCGAGCCGGATGCGACGGGGGCCGCCGCCGGAGTGCTCGCCTGCTGCGGCTGCTCCTGTGACTGGGCCGCCGCCTGGGACTGGGCCGCTATGGCCGCGGCGCGGGCCCGGGCCGCCGCGGCCCGCCGCTCGGCCTGCCGCTGCTCCGCCTGCTGTCGCTCGTCCTGCCATTGGGCGGCCGCGTGACTGGCCTGCGTGGCCCGGATCTGGAACGCCCGGACCGCCAGGCTGACGGCCTGCGGAGAGGCTTGCGGCCGGGGTACCTGAACCGCCATGGCCGGGCGCGCGATGACGGCTGCGGCTTGCGCGGCGCCCGCCGGGGCCCGGGCGGGCTCCCGGTTCCAGGTGGCCGCCGCCGCGGACGCGACACCGGCGACGGAGAACGCGCCGGCCGCGATGAGAGCGACGGCCTTGGATCGATTGGATGGGACAGTCCGATGCCGTGGCAAGGGAACCTTTCCGTGGTTCGCGTATCACGCGACTTGTTTCACCCCCCGATAGCAACTGCCACCGACGTGGCAGGCATCTGCGCGTGGGACTTGGCGCGGGTCAGGGCGCCGGGCTCACTTCGAGGTTGCCATCCCGCAGGCGGGGTGCTGTCGGGTATCTACCTTGCCGGACGCCAATGCGATCGGTGACCGATAATCGATGTGACGTAGATCACCACTTTCCGTAGTTTGCCTGTCAACGAACGGAAAGCCCTTGTTCACCTAAGCGTTCAGCGCTGCGCGAACACTCGGTGAGACCGTTATGAGGAAACTCACACTGGAGACAAAAATTCTCACCAGGTCCGATAACGGGCACCCATCGCAACGGCCGACGATCAGTAGTACCCGTTGCTTTCGTCGAAAGCCCAGGCATTACAGGGGTTCCCGTATATCGCTTTGATGTAGCCGAGTCCCCATCTGATCTGGGTGGCCGGGTTCGTCGCCCAGTCGGCCCCGGCGCTGGCCATCTTGCTGCCCGGGTCCGCCTGCGGGATGCCGTACGCGCCGCTCGGGTTTTCCGCGTCGTACCGCCAGCCGCTTTCGTGATTCCACAGGTCGACTAGGCAGCCGAAATAGAGCGTCGGGCTGAAGCCGAAGCTGCCCATCATGTTGTAGGCAATTGATTGCGCGGTGTTCGGATCCGGCGGCACCGAGGTCACGTAGATGATCGGCCCGCTCGTCCCGCCGGTGCCCGGGTTGGCGGCGGCGACCTGAGACGGGGACGCGAGCTGCGGCCCGGCGGCCACGGTCAGCGTGCGCGCGGCGTCCGTCATCGCGATGAGCTGCGCGCGCTCGTCTTCCAGCAATTGCATGGTGTGACTGCCCTCGACCACCCCGACCGACTGGACGATCTTGAGGGCCGCCGATACCGGAGCGAATATCTCGGCGCCCACCGCCACGCCGATGACCGCTATCGCAGCAAAAACGGCGACAGGAAAGACAATGCCGAAACGCCGGATCAGGCCCCGCTTCCGCCTATCGCGGCGAGTCCCGGTCCGGTGACGCGACAAGGCAATCCTTTCCTTCGGCCAGGCCTGCTGGCACCGGCCGGCCGGTTGACCGGGTGCGCCGTCAGGCCCGCCTCGCGCAGGTGCCGCTGGCGCTCAACAATGCCAGAAAGCTCACCGGAAGGCGCGGGACTTCGCCCAGAAAATCCGCCGCCCGTTTACCGGACGATCCGTGACCACAATCACAAGACAATAACACCGTTTGTAATCACGTTATATCGGGCAGTCATCAAGAGCTTGTCATGACCGCCCGGTCGGCCCGCGGACCAGGCGGCACGGGACCTGGGGCTCGGCATGAAACCGGGTCGCCTGCCACAATCTGAACCATGGAAACACCGTTGTCGCCCCTGGATTTCGCCCGCCGCACCCGCCGACTGCACGCTGACCGCGAGGCGGTCGTCGACGGCGACCTCCGGCTGTCCTACCGGCAGTTCTTCGATCGCTGCGACCGCTGGTCCTGCGCCCTGCAGGCGCTGGGCGTGGCGCAGTCGGACCGGGTGGCCACGATCGCGCCGAACACGCACGCGCAGCTCGAGTCGTTCTACGCGGTGCCGCAGATCGGGGCGGTCCTGGTGCCGATCAACTACCGGCTGACCGCGGAAGACTTCATCTACATCGTGAACCACTCCGGCGCCACCGTGGTGTGCGTGGCCAGCGAGTACCTGGCGGCGGTGGACGCCGTCCGCGACCGGATGCCGGAGGTGCGGCACTTCGTGGCCTTCGAGGGTGCTGCTGCCTTCAGCGGGGGCGACGGATGGATCGATTACGAGGCGGCGATCGCCGCCGCGGACCCTGACTTCGCGCGCCCGGAGATCGGCGAACGGGACCTGCTGTCCATCAACTACACCAGCGGCACCACCGCGCGCCCGAAGGGCGTGATGATCACGCACAGGAACGCGGCAATCAACACCATCGGGACCCTGCTGCACCTGCCGATCGGGGTCGGCGAGAAGTACCTATGGACGCTGCCGATGTTCCACGCCAACGGCTGGACCTACACCTGGACGGTGACGGCGGCCGCGGGCACGCACGTCTGCCTGCGCAAGGTCGACCCGGCGACGATCTTCGGGCTGATCAGGGACGAGCACGTGAGCTGGCTGTGCGCGGCGCCCACGGTACTGATCACGATGGCCAGTGCGCCCCCGTCGGTGCGCGGCGAGGTCCCGGCGGGGGTCCACGTGGTGACGGCGGGAGCCCCGCCGGCCGCGGCCACCATCGAACGGCTCGAAGGGGAGTTCGGCTGGGAGGTCACCCAGGTCTACGGCCTGACGGAGACGGCGCCGTTCATCACGGTCTGCGCTCCGCTGCCCGAGCACGAGGGCCTGCCGCTGGCGGACCGCGCGGTCATCAAGGCGCGGACCGGTGTCGAGCTGCTCACCTCCGGTGAGCTGCGCGTGGTGGACCCGGACGGCGATGAGGTGCCAGCCGACGGCCAGACGGTCGGCGAGATCGTCGTCCGCGGCAACGTCGTCATGGAGGGCTACTACCACGACCCCGAGGCGACAGAACGGGCGATGGGCGACGGCTGGTTCCACACCGGCGACGCGGCGGCGGTCCACCCCGACGGCTACGTCGAGATCCGCGACCGGCTCAAGGACGTGATCATCAGCGGCGGGGAGAACATCTCCTCGATCGAGGTCGAGGGGGTGCTGCTGCGCCACCCGGCCGTGCAGGAAGCCGCGATCGTGGGCCTGCCCGACGAGAAGTGGGGCGAGACGCCGCACGCGTTCGTCGTGCTCCGCGAGGGCGCCAGCGCGACCGACGATGAGATCATCGCGTTCGCGCGGGCGCACCTGGCGCACTTCAAGGCCCCGCGCGGCGTCACCTTCGTCGGCGAGCTGCCCAAGACCGCGACCGGCAAGATCCAGAAGTTCATGCTGCGGAAGGGAGCGCCTAACCTGGCCCGCCAGTAGGTGCCTGCGGGTCCAGGTCCCCCCGCAGGCTTCCCGTTACCAGTCGAACGCGTCGGCCAGGCCGCGGTACTCGAACAGTTCGTTCGCGTCGAACCACAGATCCACTTCGTACTTCGCTTCCTCGGTGTTGCCCGAGGCGTGCACCAGGTTCGCCACCGCCTTGCCGGTGGCAGTGGCGACGGCCTTGGACTGGTGGGCGAAGTCGCCGCGGATCGAGCCCGGCTGGGCCTCGTTCGGATAGGTCGAGCCCACGATCTTGCGCACCGTGGCCACCGCGTTCTCGCCCTCGACCACGAACGCGATGACCGGCCCGCGCTGCATGAACGCAGCGGTCGCGTTGTACACGACCGGGCCCAGCCGCTCCTCCAGGTCGAAGTAGTGCTTGCGGGCGAATTCGGCGTCTATCTCGCGCATCTTCATGCCGATAATCTTCATCGCCGCTTCCTCGAACCGCTGGATGATACGTCCGGCCAGGCCGCGGGCGACGGCATCCGGCTTCAGCACGACAAGCGTGCGCTCCCGCAACTGCTGAGCGTCGGCCACAGTTTTCCTTTCCCCTCTCATGGATGGTGACAGGGTAGCGGCATCCGTTCACGCAGCGGAAAACGTGGGCTGGCTGATCCTGGTCCGGTCCGCGTCCGCTCAGCGGGTCGCGGCGGCCAGGTCCAGGCCCAGGCCGATCAGGGTGGTGCCGAGGATGCGTTCGAGGCGGCGCCGCACCGCGACGCGGGATAGCCAGCGGCGCGCGCGGGAGGCGAGGAGCACCACGACCGCGCAGGGCACTAGAGCGCGGAACAGCACCGGATCACACCGCGGCCTCGATTCTTCGGGCCCAGTGTGATCTGGTGCTGCGCTGGAGGATGGGATGACGGGTTAGGTCGGTCGAAATTTGCGGGCCGGGGTCGTTACCCGGCTCGGGCGGGCGGGCTGTGGCTGTGGAGGATCTTGGTGCGGTCGGGGTTCCAGGCGGTGGTGGTGCCGTCCGGGTTCAGGACGAGTTGCCAGCCCCAGCGGTGGATGACGACCTGGTGGTGGAAAAAGCACAGCAGGACGCAGTCTTTGACGCTGGTGGGGCCGCCGTTGGCCAGGTGCCGGACGTGGTGGACCTGGCAGGCGGCGGCGGGCTGGTCGCAGCCGCCGGCCCACCGGCAGTGCTGGTCGCGCAGGGTGACGGCGTGCCGGATGGCGGCCGGGACGGTGTCGCTGTAGCCGATGTCCAGCGGCAGGCTGGGCCCGGCCAGCGCGGCGCCGAGCTGCTGGCGGCGCAGGAAGGACGCCAGCCCGCCCGGGCCGGACAGCAGCTCGACGGCCTTGCCGATGATGGCCCGCTCGAGCGCCTCCCGCGACGGGGAGGACGGCCCGGCAGCCGCGGCGGCCGGTCCGCGGTCCGCGCCGCCCGGGTCCGCGGCCGGCTGGCCGTCCGCGGCCGGCCGCGGGTCCGCGCCAGCTGGGTCCGGGTTGTCCCACCGGGCTAGCTCCACGCACAGCCGGACCAGCCCGTCCAGGGCAGCCGGATCCACCTCGCCGGTCACCACCGGGGTGACCAGCGCGTCACACGCCACCGCGGCGGCCGCGGGCCCGGCCAGCCAGGCCGCGCCGTCGCTGCCGGTGACCGACGCGGCGGCACGGTGCCCGGCCCACCGGGCCCGGACCGCGGTGACCCACTGCCCGAGCAGGGCCCCGTCGCCGTCCAGGGCGAGCAGCTCGGCCAGCGACATGTGCGCCCACGCCCGGACCGGCTGCCCGGCCCGCTCCGGCAGCAGCCCCGCCCCGAGCAGCCGCTGCATCGCGTCGGCCAGCGCGTCGTGGTACCGCTGGCCGTGCGTCCGCAGGTCCCCCGCCCCGGCCGGGGCCGACAGCGCGTCCAGCACCGCGGTGACCACCGCGGCGCACTCGGGGGTCAGGTCCCCGCCGAGCACCCCGGCGCCGCCGAACGTCGTCTCCAGGCGGACCGACCGGTCCTCGAACCCGTCCTGCGGCCCGTCGGGGTCCGGCGGGCAGGACCGGGCGTAGATCTCCGCCGCCAGCCGGGCCAGGTCGGCCAGGCTGGCGCCGGACAGGGCGGCGGCGACCAGGATCGCGTCGGCGGAGTCCTGGCAGTCAGGCGGGAGCTGGCCGGTCCAGTCGCAGATGGTGCGGGCGGCGGACTCCGGGATCGTCCGGGCGGCCAGCGCGGCCAGGACCCGCGGGTGGGCGGCGGCCCGCCGGGCCCAAGCCAGGTACGCGGCAGCGGCGCCCTTGGTGACCCCGAGCCGGGTGGTCAGCCAGGACCGGGCCCCGTAGCAGGCGTCCTCGTGGTAACCCTGCCCGGCGGTGAACGCCCGCAGCCCCTGCGCCCGCGCTGCCGTCTCCATCGCGTGGGCTTCCTCTAGGAGCTGTAGCAGCTGCGCTTGGGCGCAGGCCGGCAGCTGCGTCGGGTCCAGCGCCGCCAGGTAGCCCAGCCCGGCCCGGACGGCGTCGGCGGCCTCGGCCATGTTCGTCGGGGACGGAATGGTACTCACCTGGCTCACCTCCTTCGTATTTCACGGGTTTACGTATTTCACGGGCTTACGGGATCGTTTTCTGAAGGATTCCCTGGTGCGTTTCCTCTCGCTTTCCGAGCCCTGATCTTCCTGGTTCAGTCCATATTTTTGATTACGTGTTCTATGGTAGCTGGCGGCTCTGACATTTTCGGGCGCCCCGCCGCCCCGCCGCCCCGCCGCCCTGGAGCATAAGAAAGTTCGGAAAATGGTAACTAAATAACGCCGATATCCGAATATGTCGGACATCGGAAGTTACCGGGGAGGCCGATCCGCTTACCACACCGCAGTTCCCGCAGATCGGCTTCCATTGAAGGTGTCAGAACCCGCCCCCGCGCCGGTGCCCGGTCACGATCGTGCCGTAGCGCCCTCCGGCACGGCCTTATGGGCTCGGGCGGCGACCAGAATGAGCTCGATGACGGTGTCCAGGGGTATCACGGTGGAGTCGATCACCAGGTGATACAGAGCGGGGTCGGCCGGGTCGGTGCGGTACAGGCGGCGGACGTAGGCGACGCGGGCCTTGTCGGCCGCGCGCAGGCGCACCTGGGCCTCCGCCACGCTGATGTTCTCGATCGCGGCGCCCCGGGATACGCGGCGGTCGGCCGGGCCGTCGAGCCGGACGTGGAAGCCGCGGTCCTTGCCGAGGACGACCGCCGCGGCCCGGCCCAGGATCACCCCGCCGCCGCCGGCCAGCAGCCGCTGGATCCCGGCTTCGCCATGGCCGCGCAGGTGCTGGTCCTGGTGATGGACGGGCAGCGGCGACTGGGTCGAGCCGACCGGCATCGCCTCGGTGAACGAGGCGAGTAGCCGGTGCATGGGGGTGGCCCTGATCTCCTCGTCCGTCAGCTGCTCATCGCAAGGCCCCGGCTCGGCGGGATGCCCCTCCGAGGTGGTGACGCGCTGCAGGAAGGGCAGGCCGAGCCGCTTGGCCAGGGCCGGGGCGACGACGCTGCCGCCAGCCCCGTAGGACGCCGAGACGGTGATCAGCCGTACGGCTCCCTCGGCCGAGCTCGCGGCCACACCGGACGACCGGGCCTGCTCCGACACCGCGACCGCGGATTCACTCATGCATGCAGCGTACGCCTTCCGCGGAAGGTAAAGAAGGACCGCCAGGTCTCGCCGGCACGGGCTGTGCGGTTCGCGCTCAGGCGCTCTTCCTTACGCTGACCCTGGTGACCGCGTGCCTGGCGTCCTCGGCCACGAGGTCCATGTTGATCGCCGCGCCGGCCATCAGCCCGGCCGCCGCGGAGGTGATGACCTGGGCCTGCGGGTCGGCCACATTGCCGGCGACGTATATCCCCGGCACGCTGGTCGCACGGGTCGAGTCCGCCGCGATCCGGGTGGCGATCACCTGCCCGCCGACTCTCACCTCCTCCGCGGTAAGGCCGAGCGGCGCGAGCAGGTCCGCGTTGGCCACGAACCTCGGCGCGACGATCAGGGCGTCTAGGGCCACGCGGGTCTCGTCGGCGAGCCTGACTCCGGTCAGGCGGCCGGCGTCGGCCTCGACCTGCGCGACGAGGCCGTCGATGACCGGGATGCCGAGCGCGCTCAGCTGCTCGGCCTGCTCGGCGGCGAACGGCGGGGCGGTGTGCCGCAGCACGGTCACGTGGGGGGTGAGCTGCCGGAACAGCAGCGCCTGATGCACCGCACCAGGTCCGGTCGCGAGGATCCCGACGCGCTTGTCGCGGACTTCCCACCCGTGGCAGTACGGGCAGTGCAGCACATCGATGCCCCACCGCTGCGCCAGGCCGGGCACGTCGGGGAACTCATCGTGCAGCCCGGTCGCGACGAGCAGCCGCCGCGCAGTAACCACCTGGCCGTTGACCTCGGCGAGGAACAGTTCGCCGTCCCGGCTCAGCGAGGTGACCCGCCCGGCCTCGACGTGCCCGCCGTAGCGGGCGACCTCGGCGCGGCCCGCCGCGTAGAGCTCCGCCGGCGGCGTGCCGTCGCGGGTGAGGAAGTTGTGCACATGGTCCGCCGGGCGGTTGCGTGGCTCTCCCGCGTCAACCACCAGGACCGAGCGGCGGGACCGGGCCAGCGCGACCGCACCGCTCAGCCCGGCCGCGCCACCGCCGATCACGAGTACGTCATAGGTCTCATTCATGGGCCCACCATCAGCGAAGGCCGCAAGAATTGACAAATTTCGTTGCTGGACTAGCAATAGGACCATGGACCATGACCCGGTGCTGGATGCGGTCGGACCGCGGCTGCGCTCACTGCGCCAGCAACGCCAGCTGTCGCTCGCGGGAGTGTCCGGCTTGACCGGCATCTCCACGAGCACGCTCTCCCGCCTGGAGTCCGGCGGCCGCAAGCCGACCCTGGAGCTGCTGCTGGCCCTGGCCCACGCGTATCAGGTTCCGCTCGATGACCTCGTGGGCGCGCCGCCGGCGGGCGACCCGCGCGTGCGGATGCAGCCGTTCCGCCACCACGGCCGCACGCTTATCCCGCTGACCCAGCGGCCGGGCGGGCCGCGAGCGTACAAGATCATCGTCCCGCCCGCCGCGGCCGACGGCGACAGCGACATCGAGCTGAAGAGCCACGAGGGCTACGAGTGGATGTACGTCCTGTCCGGGCGGCTGCGGCTACGGCTGGCCGAGCACGACTTCGTCATGAAGGCGGGCGAGGCCGCTGAGTTCGACACCCGCGTCCCGCACTGGTTCGGCGGCGCCGGTCCCGAGGCGGCGGAGGTGCTGGCGCTGTTCGGCCCGCAGGGCGAGCGGATGCACGTCCGCGCCAGACCTGCGAGGGCACCAGCCAGATCCAGCACGTGGTGATGGCGAGCTTCTGATCAGGTCATGGTCGCTGGACGGTCGGGCATGCGCAGAGGTTACGGGCGTCGGATGATTTTGCGCATCATCATGCGCAATCTTCCGCCTGAGTGCCGCCGTCTGCGCTCGTTCGTGACCTCCGATGGCATGGGCGGTGCGGTGCCGTTAGGGGACGGGCGCGGCCTGTTAATGGCAGGGCCCGGATACGGATAGGGTGCGGCAGGCTGGGTCATGACGTCTTCCCTTGGCGTGGAGTGGCCCGCCGCAGCGTCCTCGGCGACCGCCGGCTGGCGGCTCCACTGGGACGCTGCGACGGAGAAATGGGGCGGGCGCGCGGGCGCTAGCCGATGCCCAGCAGTGCCGGCGTTAGCTGCCGGTAGCCGCTGCCAGGCCAGGATCCTGGCCCGGCAGTTTCATCAGACACCGGCATCGTCAGCCGGGACGCGGCATTGCGAGCGCCGTGGGCACCAACGATCGCGATGACCGCATCGGTGCGCATAGACTCCTCCGGTAACCCCGGAAAGCTGGCCGCTATTCGCGGTTGACATCCGGTGCCTGGTTCAGAATCTATACCCGCACCGGTAAACTAGCAAATTCTTTCCGGAATCTGGTTGCCTGCTAACATGGCGAACTTGACCTTCCTGACCCCTCACGCCCGGGTTCTCCTGCTCGTCGCCATGACCCCGGGGTGCCGTATATGGAGCGCAGCGCGGCCCTGGCCTAGCCGGCCAGGACTTGCGGGGATGAAGACTCCTCCGCAGGCTCGTGCCGTTCCACGGCGAGCGCGTCCCGGAGATCGGGATAGATGGTGAAGCTGCGGTCCCGGCCGGTAAGGCGCAGCAGCTTCGCGACCGGGAGGCTGGGAGCGGCCAGGAGCACGACGATGCCGAGCAGTCTGGCGCGGCGTTGCGTGCCGATCAGCACGGCTAGCCCCGCCGGGTCACAAGACGTACTCCCGGTCACGGCGGCGACCAGTCTCGTGCTGCTGGTCCTGGTAGACGCTTCGCTGCTGGCGAGCGGCTGCGACCGGGGCCGTAACCGCCGGAGTGGTTACGGCGACGGCTCAGCGGGCTCCAGACCATCAGCGACAGCAGCAGGCAGAAGACGCCGGCCAGCATCACGATGACGCCGATGACGTGCACATTCAGGCCGTGGATGAACGTTGCGGGGACGGCAAACCGCAAGATCGCCCCAGCCGCGACCAGAGTGATCCCGACGCCAGTGCTTATCACCTGCCGGTAGTCCGCGGGCTGGACGAGGCCGGGTCTGATCACCGGCGCGCTGTCGGTGGCCGACCTGGCGCCCGACCGGTCGAGTAGATCACTGACCTGAGCGAGCGGCGCCCAGGCATCTGATCCGCGCGCACATAAAGGACGACAGGCGGGAGCATCAGGCCCGGTCGATAATCAGGATGTTCATGGTGATCCTTCTCGTATTTCCCAGCGGACCGAACTGACGAGCGCGGCAGTCAGTCATGCTGGGTGGAACGCGGAGGGAGAATAATTCTCCCGCGGTTCACCGTTCCTCCGGCCTGCGGCGTCCTAGCGTGCACTGCTCCGTACAATGAAAAAACTCCGGGCCCTGCGTGCAGCCACGAATGTTTCGCGGGTGCAGCTGCCGGGGTCCGGAGCAACATTTTTATATTACTACATCTCCCTAATCGCTATGTACCGCCGCACATCCGGCAGCGATCTGACCGGCACCAGCCCAAGCGCCATTCCGGCGGCTTGCCGCTCCGGTTAGGTTGAGCAGCTCGTGGAGCACGTTCGATGCGATGTCGGGCAGGGACCGCCTTTCGCCTTCGCGGATCCACTGTGCGAACGCGATTCCGAACACGGTGGCGCCGGACTCCGCCGCCAGGGTGGCCGCCGGCTCGCCGATGCCTCGCGCGCGCAGGGCCTCGGCGACCGTTGTAGCGAGGCCTGCGAGTTTGTGCAGCTCGCGTTCCCGGAGCGCGGGGTTCTGGTCGATCACGGACTGCCGCATGCGGGAGTACGGGCGGCGCTCGTCGGGGAATAGCAATGCCGCCGTGTACAGCGCGGAGGCGATGACCTCGAGCGGGGAGGCGTCAGGCGGTGCGGCGTCCACCCCGTCGACGAACGCCTGGAGGAACTGTTGCTGCCCGTAGAACAGCACCTCGCGCTTGTCGCTGAAGTGCCGGAAGAAGGTGCGCTCGGTCAATCCGACGGATTGCGCGATCTCCGCGGCGGTCGTCTGCTCGAACCCGCGAGTGGCGAACAGCTCGAGTGCCGCTGCCTGCAGACGCTCTCTCGCACCCGGCTCCCAGCGCACCATAATGCCGAGTCTAGTAATGACAGTGACTGTCGTATAGGTGTATGGTGATGTCTGTGGCTGACATCAGTCACTGACATCACCTAACAGCCGCTCCGCCGGTGACGGAGCCGAAGGGAGACAGGGCCATGCGCGTTTTCGTTACCGGAGCCTCCGGATGGATCGGTTCGGCCACCGTCGCTGAGCTTTTCGCCGACGGACATGAGGTCACTGGGCTAGCCAGGTCCGACGCTTCCGCCGCGGCACTGCAGGCGAAGGGGGCTCGCGTCCAGCGCGGTGACCTCGACGATCTCGCCAGCATCCGGGCTGGCGCCGAGGCCGCGGAGGCCGTCATCCACCTCGCCAACAAGCACGACTTTTCCAACCCGACCGCCTCGATCACGGCCGAGCGAGCCGCGGTCCAGACCATCGGCGATGCGCTCGTCGGCACCGGCCGCCCCTTCCTGCTCGCCTCGGGCGTCGCCGCCCTTGCCCAGGGCAGGCCCGCCACGGAGTCCGATCCGTCCCCGTTCTATGGCCCCGACTCGCCGCGCGGCGGCAGCGAGAATCTCGCCTTCGAGTACGTCGACCGCGGCGTGCACACCGTGAGCCTGCGCTTCGCGCCGACCGTGCACGGCGCCGGCGACCACGGGTTCATCGCGGTGATCGCCGCAGTGGCCCGCCAGAAGGGCGTCTCCGGTTACCCGGGGGACGGGACCAACCGGTGGGCCGCCGTACACCGGTCCGATGCCGCGCGCCTGGTCGCGCTGGGACTCGCGAAGGCTCCGGCGGGCAGCCGCCTGCACGCCGTCGCGGAAGAGGGCATACCCACCCGCGACATCGCGACGGCCATCGGCCGGGCCTTCGGCCTGCCCGTCACCTCGATCGACCCGGATGACGTGCCAGGTCACTTCGGCTGGATCGGCACCTTCTTCGGCATGGATCTCACGGCGACGAGCACCGCGACACGGGAACTTCTCGGCTGGGCACCCGTAGGCCCGACTCTCATCGAGGACATCGACGCGGGCGGGTACTCGCCGCGGACCGAGTAGGGCTCGAAAACGGGCCGCCGGACTCGTAGGCCTGGCGGCCCGTTTCACCCGATTCGATCACCCATAGCCACGCAAGCCGCGGGTGCGCCCGCAGGCAAGCTTCCCCGCTCGGCGCGGGCCAGCTTCCCTGCCAGGATCCGTCAGCTGAGCTTCGCCTCGGCAGCAGCGAGGGCGGCCTGGGCCTGCCCGGTCCGCAGCCACCAGCTAGATCGACACTGACCTGCGTAAACCGAACAGAGGCTGCTACTTAAGCAATTGCCGGGCCATCACCACGCGCTGGATCT
The DNA here is from genome assembly GCA_963789225.1 of uncultured Actinomycetes bacterium. Classification (GTDB taxonomy): domain Bacteria; phylum Actinomycetota; class Actinomycetes; order Streptosporangiales; family Streptosporangiaceae; genus Palsa-504. The sequence goes on along the minus strand of CAWBKD010000017.1, from coordinate 159,998 downwards.
GGTTGGTGCCCTCGTAGATCTGGGTGATCTTGGCGTCGCGCATCATGCGCTCGACCGGGAAGTCGCTGACGTAGCCGTAGCCGCCGAGCAGCTGGACCGCGTCGGTGGTCACCGACATGGCCACGTCGGACGCCAGGCACTTGCACGCCGAGGAGAAGAACGTCAGGTCAGCGACCTTCTCTCCGGCCATGGCCCGGTCCGACTTGGCCGCGGCGGCGTAGGTGAGCTGGCGGGCCGCCTCCAGCTTCATGGCCATGTCGGCCAGCATGAACTGCAGGCCCTGGAATTCCGCGATCGCGTGCCCGAACTGCTTGCGCTCCCTGACGTAGCCGAGCGCGTAGTCCAGCGCGCCCTGGGCGATCCCCAGGGCCTGGGCCGCGATCGTGATTCGGGTGTGGTCCAGCGTGCGCAGCGCGATCTTGAATCCTTCGCCCTCGGCGCCGACGAGCCGGGATTCCGGGATCGGGCAGTCGTCGAAGTACAGCTCCCTGGTCGGCGAGCCCTTGATGCCGAGCTTGTGCTCGGGGGCGCCGAACGAGAAGCCCGGGTCCCCGTCCTCCACGACGAACGCCGAGATCCCGTTGGGGCCCAGGGACGGGTCGGTGACGGCCATCACCGTGTAGTACTTCGATATCCCCGCGTTGGTGATCCACCGCTTCACGCCGTTCAGGACGTAGCCGGCCTCCGACCGGACCGCCCTGGTCTTCATGGCCGCCGCGTCGGATCCGGCCTCGGGCTCGGACAGCGCGTAGGAGAACATCGCCTCCCCGCGCGCGACCGGCGTCAGGTAGGCCGCCTTGACCTCCTCGGACGCGGCGAGGATGAGCGGCATCGTGCCCAGCTTGTTCACCGAGGGGATCAGCGACGAGGACGCGCAGGCCCGGGCCACCTCCTCGATGACGATCGCGGCGGCGATGGCGTCGGCGCCCCCGCCGCCGTAGGCCTCGGGTATGTGCACCGCGTGTAGGTCGGCCTTGACCAGGGCCTCGTAGACGTCCCAGGGGAACTCGCCGGTCCGGTCGATCTCGGCGGCCCGTGGGGCGATCTTGTCGTCGGCCAGGGCACGGACCGATTCGCGCAGCGCCTCGTGCTCCTCGGAGAGGGCGAACGGGGGAAAGTCAGGGCTCATCCCACGATGCTAGATCGCACCCGTACCGAGCGGTAACTGCCGGTCAGGGCTGGCCCTGGACGGTGATGTCGTAGACGCTGGCCTGGTAGGTGCCGGAGGTGTCGGCCGGCAGCAGGGTGAACCAGATCAGCAGGTAGCGGGCCTGGACCGGCGTGGTGAGCGACAGGCGGACGGTGCCGCCTGCGCCGGACGAATGCGCCACCGTACGCAGATCCGACGGGACCGGGCTCCCGCCCACGCGGACCTGGAGGTCGGCGCCGGGGCGGCCGGCGAGGGACACGCGGACGGACGTGATCGTGACCGACCGGCCCATGTCGAGCAGCAGGCCCGTCCCCGCCTCGTTGTCGAGGTTCGCGGTGGCGTACCAGTCGCTGACCCAGGGGGTGGCCGGGTCGCCGCTGAGCGCCCGGGCGGCGGTCTGCGGATTGTCGCCGTCGGCCGTCCCGGTCGGGCCGAACGCGGCCACGCTGGCCGGGGTCAGGGTCCGCACGGCCACCTGGGTGGGTGTGGGAGTCGGCGACGGGGAGGGCTGGGCGGTGGTGACCTGGGCGGACGGGGTGACCGGCGGCAGCGTGGCGGGGTGGCTGGCGACGTGGGTCGGGCGCGGGGTGGTCGCGGCGGTCGCGTGGTGCGCGCGGCCGACGCCGGCCACGAACTCGTAGCTGGCGAAGCCGAGGACGGCCAGGACCAGGACGGCCAGGGCCGCCGACCACCGCACCCGGCGCCGCTCGCGGGTCCGGACCGGCCGGGGCGGCGGGGGAAAGGTTTCCGCCAGCGTCGTGACGGTACCGGGGAGGACGGCTCCGTCGTCCGCAGAGCCATCCTCGGCAGATCGCCACCGGTCGTCGAACTCGTCCATCAGCGGCACAGGATCCTCCCCCACAGCACCGGCGATGGCGCGGATATGAGCCCGCGCTATGGAGTCACCGCCACACGCAGCGTAGTCGTCCTGTTCTATACCCCGGATGATGGGTTCTGTGACACCGGCGCGGTCACTGACCTCACTGAGGGTCAGCCCGGACCGGCGACGGGCCGCAGCCAGCGTGGCGCCGATGCTCACCGCCCGCCTCCTCACCCCCCGTAGATCAGATCGGATTCCTTCCGTCCAAGGGTTACCGAGGAAATGGCCCGCGTCCAGCGGCTTTGGTCAAAGGGCGAGGCTAGCAGCCCAGGTCGCGGTCGCGCAGAGTAGCGCCTTTGGCGCGAGCCGCCTCCGCCAGGCTCTCCGCGAACGAGACCAGCCTGCCCCGCAACGCCGCTCCTTCGGGCCCGGGCGCGGCACCGAGGATGCGCACGGCGAGCAGGCCCGCGTTGCGGGCCCCGCCGACCGCCACGGTCGCGACCGGGATGCCGGCCGGCATCTGCACGATCGAGAGCAGGGAGTCGAGCCCGCCGAGGTGGGCCAGCGGAACCGGGACGCCGATCACCGGCAGCGGCGTGACCGCGGCGAGCATGCCGGGCAGGTGCGCGGCGCCGCCGGCCCCGGCGATGATCACGCGCAGCCCGCGGGCCTCCGCCGAGGATCCGTACTCGATCATGTCCCGCGGCATCCGGTGGGCGGACACCACGTCCGCCTCGTAGGGGACGGCGAACTCCTCGAGCGCCTCGGCCGCCGCCCGCATCACCGGCCAGTCCGAATCGCTGCCCATGACGATCCCCACCACGGGGGGACGGGCGGGGGGCGGAGGAGTTACGGGGGATGAAAGCGCGGCGGGCGGCGGGGTGGCTGGGTCGGTGCCGGTCACTCGCCGTCCTCCCGCCCCCAGCGGAGATAACTGGCCGCCCGCCGGGCCCGGTCCGCGAGCGTGGCGTGATCGGCGTGGGCGTGGGCGTGATCGCCGATGACCGTGACGTGGCCGATCTTGCGGCCCGGGCGCACCGGCTTGCCGTACATGTGGACCTTGACGGCCGGGTCGGCGGCCATGACGTGGATGTACCGGTCGTAGACGTCGCCGTCCCCGTCCTCACTGCCGAGCACGTTGACCATCACCGCAGCCGGGGCGGCCAGGGCCGGGGAGCCGAGCGGCAGATCCAGGACGGCCCGCAGGTGCTGCTCGAACTGAGAGGTGCACGCGCCCTCGATCGTCCAGTGCCCGCAGTTGTGCGGGCGCATGGCGAGCTCGTTGACCAGCAGCCCGTCGGAGGTCTCGAACATCTCCACCGCGAGCAGGCCGGTCACGCCGAGCTCCGCCGCGATGCTGAGCGCGAGTTCCTGCGCCCGCGCGGCCAGCGCGGGAGCCAGGCCAGGCGCGGGCGCCAGCACCTCGCGGCAGATGCCGTCGCGCTGCACCGTCTGCACCACCGGGTAGACCGCGCCCTGCCCGTGCGGCGAGCGGGCCGCGAGCACCGCCAGCTCGCGCTCGAACGCGACGTACTCCTCCGCGATCACTTCGATCCCGTGCTCGAGGACCTGCTCCGCCTCGGCCGGCGAGGCGCAGACCCACACGCCACGCCCGTCGTATCCGCCGCTGACCGCCTTCAGCACGACCGGCCAGGCGCCCGCCGCGAAGTCCTTAACCTCGGCGAGGTCGCCCACGGCCGCGAACCGGGGGCAGCTGATGCCGAGGCCGGCCAGCCGCTGGAGCATGGCCAGCTTGTCCTGGGTGAAGTACAGCGCCGCGGCCGCGGGCCTGACTGGGACGCCGGCCCGCTCGAGCGCGGCGAGGTGCGCGCCAGGCACGTGCTCGTGGTCGAAGGTCAGCACGCCGCACCCGGCGGCGAAGGCGCGCAGGTCGTCCAGCGAGCGGTGGTCCCCGACGACGGTCCCCGCGGTGACCTGGGCCGCGCTGTCGGTGGCCGACGCGGCCAGGACACGGAAGCCGACGCCGAGGGCGGCGGCGGCCTGACCGGTCATCCGGGCCAGCTGGCCCGCGCCGACCATGCCCACCACGGGCACGCCAGGGGGGGCCGCGAGGGACGCCTCCGCGGAATCGGTCACGGACCGTACCCTACGCACCCCCCGCGGACCGGCGCACGCGACCCGGGACTCTCACCACCGCCGTTCGGCGTAATGGGCTTTTTTCTTGCCTTTTACCTGGGTAAGAGTTTTATGATCATGGCCACATGAAGGACGAGCGCAGATGACCATACGTGACCAGGATGTTACCCGCGATGCGACGGCCGGTGTCCTCGTCCGCGAGGGCAGCTACGGCACCTCGGTCATCGCCGTCGAGCCCGGCGGCGCGGAGTTCATTCCGCTGAACGAGCGGCATGGCAGGCCGCTGCAGCTCTTCTGGACCTGGACCTCGCCGAACATGGAGTTCGCCACGATCTTCGTCGGGGTGCTCGCGGTCGCGGCGTTCGGCCTGTCGCTGTGGGTGGCGGCGCGGCGGTCTACCTCGGGTGGCACCTGCTCGCCAGGACCGGGCGGGAGACGCACCTGGCCGCGTGAACTGAACGCATGAACTCCGAGGTGTTTCACAGCGTGCCCTAAGGGAAGAGGGAGGCGGCACCTCAGCGTAGCCGGTACCATATGCAGGTCTTTGCTTGAAACCTGCTCGGGGGTTAACGCGCAGGTGCACCTGACGTCGTGCCGGAAGGACCGTCTCGTATGCCCAGGCTCGCCGACCTGCGCCAGCGTTTCACCGACCTGATCCCAGAACTGGCCAGGTTCGGCGTGGTCGGGGCGACCGGGGCGGTCATCGACCTCGGCGGTGCGGCGTACCTGCACGGCGCCCTGGGCATCGGGCCGCTGAGCGCCAAGGCGCTGTCCATCACCGTGGCCACGGTGGTCACCTACCTGGGCAGCAGGTTCTGGACCTTCAGGCACCGGGTCAACCAGGCTCTGCTACGCGAGGGCACCCTGTTCGTCCTGCTGAACGTGGTCGGTCTGGCGATCGCCGAGGTGGTCATCGCGCTGACCACCTACGGGCTCGGCTACAAGTCGGCGCTGGCGTACAACGCGGCCAGCGTCATCGGCACCGGGCTCGGGACGATCTTCCGGTACTTCGCGTACAAGAAGTGGGTCTTCCTGGCCACGGTGCCCGCGCTGGAGGCGACGGTGGCGGTTGCCGCGGACGAGTCGCAGACCTACGGACCGCCCTGGGAGGTCCTGACCGAGGCCGACTACGACGCACCGCGCCGCTAGCTTCGGGTTTACGCAGGGCCGCGAACGGGCTGGCTGCCCGGACGCAGCGGATCCCTCGGCAGGAATACGCCGAACGTCGCGGGCTTGGCCTTGACCAGCACGACCCGGCCGCCGTCGGCGGCCGCCATCGTCCGGGCCAGCGCCAGCCCTAGCCCGGTGCCCTCCGGGCGCCCGCTCACGCTGCGCTCGAAGATGCGGGACACCAGGTCGGTCGGCACGCCCTTACCCTCGTCCCGGACCTCGATGACCACCGACCGCGCGCTCTGCGAGGTCTGGATGGTCACCGTGCCCCCGCCGTGCATGAGCGCGTTGTCGATCAGGGTGGCGAGCACCTGGGCCAGCCCTCCGGGAGTGACGTGCGCCTGCAGGCCGCGGACGCCGATCACCTCGAGCCTGCGCCGCGCCCGCCTGAACGCGGGCTCCCACTCGCTGACCTGCTGTCGGACGATCTCATCGATCCCGGTCAGCGCGGCGTGCGCCGCCGTCGCCCGGGCCGGGCTGAGCAGCTGGCTCACCACGTCCGCCAGGCGTTCGGCCTGGGCCAGGGCGGCCCGGCCCTCTTCCCTGACGACCTCCGGGTCATCCGCAGCCGCGATCATCTCCTCCAGGCGCATCGACAGCGCGGTCAGCGGCGTGCGCAGCTGGTGCGAGGCGTCCACGGCCAGCTCGCGGTCTGCCGCGAGCAGGGTGGACAGGCGCCGGGCCGAGCTGTCCAGGCCGTCCGCCACCTGATCCAGGTCGGCCAGCCCGTACCGGCGGGTGAGCGGGCGCGGGTCCCCGGCGCCGAGCCGCCCGGCCGCGTCGGCGAGCTCCTCGACCGGGCGGGCCAGCCGGGTCGCGAGGACGGCCGCCAGCCAGGCGGCCAGGGCCGTGGTGGCGACGAGCAGTGGGACGCTGGCGGCGAGCAGCAGGACGTCGTGCCTGGCCGAGGCCACGAGCACAGGGACGCCAGGGACCAGGACCGCGACCATCGCCACCGCGAAGATCGAGAACCACAGCCTCCTGCGCATCTTTTCTGTTAGCCCCGGTCGCCCGTAGGCCCGGCTGGCTCAGTCGCCGCGTTCAAAACGGAACCCGACGCCGCGGACCGTGGTGATGTATCGGGGGCTGTGCGCGTCATCGCTGAGCTTTCTGCGTAGCCAGGAGATGTGCATGTCGAGCGTCTTGGTGGAGGTCCACCACTTCGCGTCCCACACCTCGCGCATGATCTGCTCGCGGGTCACCACCTTGCCCGCGTCCCTGAGCAGGATCCAGAGCAGGTCGAACTCCTTGGTGGTCAGGTCGAGCTCGGTGTCGCCGAGCCAGGCCCGGCGGGCGTCGGCGTCGATCCGGACGCCGAGGACCGCGGAGCCCTCGGCCGTCCCGCGGCGCAGCAGGGCCCGGACCCTGGCCAGGAGTTCGGCCAGGCGGAAGGGCTTGGTCACGTAGTCGTCGGCGCCGGCGTCCAGTCCGACCACCGTATCCACCTCGTCGGCCCGCGCGGTGAGGATCAGAACCGGCACGGAGTGCCCGCCGGCCCGGACGCGCGGGCAGACCTCGAGGCCGTCCAGTTCCGGCAGCCCGATGTCGAGCAGGATCAGGTCGATGCCGTCGCCGAGGGCCCGGTCGAGGGTGGCCGGCCCGTCCGACGTGACGTCTACGTCGTAGCCCTCCCGGCGCAGCGCCCGGGACAGGGGCTCGGAGATGGAGGTGTCATCCTCGGCGAGCAGCACGCGCGTCATGGCTAAATAGTAAAGGAACGGTAAAAATGGCGCTGGCAGGCCGCGATTTCGGGGTTCGGTCCGGTTTCGGGCGGGCCGATTAGTGGGCCATGGGGACCCCTGCTACCGATAGGGATGCGTCCTTTTTTAAGGTGAGTTTGGGGTGTGCCGGGGGTTGTTAGCGTGGCGTGCTGGGGGGGGTGTGCGGTCAGGGCGGGGATGGGATGGTGATGCCCGCGGTGGCGGCGTAGTCGCGTAGGTGCTGGTAGGTGGCCAGGGTGACGGGCGCGGGCGGGATGGTGGTGGCGGTGTCGGCTAGGAGCTGGCGGGTGTGGGGCAGTTCGTGGCTGATGATGGTGCGGTCGCAGCCGAACAGGGCGGCGATCGCGCGGGGGGGCAGGGCGAACCGCTGGTGGAGGATGGCGGCCAGGATGTGGCCGGGGAAGGTTACCTTCTGCCGGGAGTCGTTGCCGGCGGTGGGGGCTCGCTGGCGGTCCTGGCCGCCGCGTCTGGCGTGCAGCCGGATCTCGCGGCGGGCAGCGTGCGCGCTGGCCAGGGTGGCGGCCAGGGCGGCGGCTGCGCCGGGCGGCAGCCCGGTCAGCGAGGGCTGGTCCAGGAGGGCGGGGTCCAGGCGGGCCGGGGGCGGGGCGGGCGCGGGGGCCGGGTCCGGGGCGGGCCGGAGGGCCGGGAGGATGGTGTAGTTCCAGTCGCCGTGGAAGCCGTGCCGGGCAAGGACCCGGTCTTCGAGCTCTTTCATCTGCACGTCGCTGATCTGGGCGCCGCAGGGGTAGCGGCCGGTGTCCAGGACGGCGGTGACGGTCAGCCCGGTGCTCGTGGTGGCCGCGGCGATCGTGTTCACCACGACCTGGTAGCTGGTCAGCGGGCGGCCCCGCCAGGTGCGGGTGATGTGGCAGAACAGCCGGTGCTCGATCTGGGGTGAAATGCGGCGTTTCGGGGCGCGCGGCAGCTCGCCGGGGCGAAGCCCTGGCGGATGGGTGCGGCCGGCCGGTTACCCGGCTTCGGTGAGCTGGACGGTGAAGCCGAGTTTCTCCAGCTGGCCTATCAGGCGGCGGGTCTGGTGCTCCTTGTCCTGGCGGGAGGTGAAGTAGTCCTCGCCGGGGTCGGTGAATACCTCACCGGTGGTGAGGATGTGCCAGGTCACGTCGAGGAGGCTGTGCGCGACCGCGATGGCGGCCTTGTTGGGTCCCCGGCGGCGGGCTATCTGCCGGTACTGGGCGCCGAAGTAGCTGCCCTTGGTCCGCGCCGCGGCCCGGGCCGACTCAACCATGGTGCGGCGCAGCCACTGGTCGCCCGCCGTGGTGGCGACCCGGCGGCGCTTGCCGGCCGACTCGTGATTGCCCGGGCACAGGCCCGCCCATGAGGCCAGGTGTCCCGGGCTGGGGAACCGGCTCATGTCCGCGCCGGTCTCGGCGATGATGACCTCGATGCTCCGCCGCTCCAGTCCGGGGACATCCGCCAGCAGCCGGGCGGCCGGCTGGTAGCCCTCTGCCACCCGGGCGGCGACCTGCTCGTCGAGCCGGGCGATCGCCGCGTCCAGGAAGTCCAGGTGACCCAGGATGCAGGCCGCGACGATAGCGTGATGCGCGCCGAAATGGCCGGCCAGCGCCGCGGTCAGCTGCGGGATCTTCGGGCGCAGCTTGCCCTTGGCCAGCTCAGCCAGCGCGCGCGGGTCGCGCTGCCCGGCGATCAGCGCCTCGATGATCGCCCGCCCGGACTGGGTCAGCACCTTGGAGGCGACCGAGGTCAGCTTGATCCCGGCGTCCTGGAGCACCTTCTCCAGCCGGGCGATCTCGGCGGCCCGGACATCGATCTGGGTCTTGCGGTAGCGGGTCAGCTCCCGCAGCTCGCGGATCGGCGGCGGCGGCACGAAGCTGGGCCGCACCATGCCGTGCGCGGCCACGTCGGCCAGCCACTCGGCATCGGACATGTCCGTTTTGCGGCCCGGGACGTTCTTGACGTGATGCGCGTTGCACAGCCACAGCTCGAACCGGCCTTCGAGCGCGTAGTAGACCGGCTTCCAGTACACCCCGGTCGCCTCCATCGCGGCCAGGGTGACCTCGCGCTCGGCCAGCCAGTGGGCCAGCCCGGCCAGCCCGCCGGCAGTCGTGTCGAACCGGGCCCTCTCGGTGTTCACGCCGCCGCGCGGCCCCGGGGTCCGTACGCACACCGCCACAGTGTCGCGGTGCACATCCAGGCCTGCTACCCGGTCGTGGATCTGTTCCATGTCTCCTCCTCGCTGGGTTCCCGAGACGACCCACCGGGGAGGACCTGGTAGTTAACCGAATCTGGGGTTCGTGCTCGCAGCGACAATCCCAGGTCCCGCGGGTCCTGCACCAAACTTGTTGCGGACTGTCAGCGCTCCAGTGTCGAGACGGCGACCGCGCCCGGCGAGCCGTTGAGGGCATTTCATCACTCCGGGGTGGCCGCCAGGTCATGCGCACTTGTTCCACTTCGATGTGCCGGGCGGGAAATGGCAGACCGTGATCTCCAGCGCGGTCTGGGCCGCCAGCCGGGCCAGCTCTGCCTTCCACGCCCGGGTGCGGTACCCGTTGGAGCCGCCGGCGTCGCAGGTGACCAGCAGCCGCGCCGCGTGCGGGTAGCGGTCCTTGCCGATGGCCTGCCACCAGCGGCGGACCGATTCCGCGGCGAACCGCGCGGTGTCGTGATCGGTGCCGACGTTCACGAACCCCGAATCATCCCCGATGTCATACACCCCGTACGGGATCGCCTTGCCGCCGCCGGGGTCGGGGAAGTCATGGTCGCGGACCCGCCGCGGGTCCCCCCGGGCCCGCCATTCAGAGCTTGTCAAATCTTTTGTGTGAGCTGGGGCAGTCGTTGTCCTTTTGTTATGTTGGTGGGTAGTTTTTCGGTGCCAGGTCAGACGGGGACGCGGTCACCGAATGCGACGGCGAATGCGTTCATGGCTGCTTTCCAGCCGTAAGTGCCTGTTCCGCGTTCCCCTCGCTCGCGGACCAGCCCGTCGCCGTCGATATGCCGGCCGGTGATATTCCTGATCCCGAGGTAAAGCAGTTTGATCGCGGCGTCGTCGCCGGGGAAATGACCGCGGTTCTTGATGATCTTCCGGAGCTGGAAGTTAACTGACTCGATGGCGTTGGTCGTGTAGATGACCTTCCTGATAGCGGAGTCGAATTCAAGGAACGGGACGAACTGGTCCCAGGCCCGGTCCCACGCGGCGACCAGGCCGGGGCTCTTCTTCCCGAAGTCGCGGCGCAGGTTCTCCAGCGCCGCTTTCGCGGCGGCCTCGTTCAGCGCGGTGTAAATCGGCCGCATCGCCGCGGCAGCCTTCTTCCGGTCTTTCCAGGAAACGTATTTCATTGATGCCCTGATGAGGTGAATAACGCATGTCTGCACTTTGGCCTTGGGCCAGGTCGCCTCGATCGCGTCGGGCAGGCCGTTGAGCCCGTCGCAGCAGACGAACAGGACGTCCTTGATGCCGCGGTTGCGGAGCTCGGCGAGCACGCCCGCCCAGAACCGCGATCCCTCGGCCGTGCCCAGCCAGATGCCCAGCACGTGCTTGAACCCGTCCGCATCGACGCCGGTGACCAGGTAGGCGGCCCTGTTGTCCACGGCGCCGCCGTCCCGGACCTTGACCACGAGAGCGTCTATGTAAAGAATGGCGTAAAAGGCATCCAGCGGCCGGTTCTGCCATTCCGTGATCTCGTCAGTGACTACGTCGGTCACCGCCGACACCAGTGCGGGAGAAACCTCCACCCCGTAGATTTCCGCCAGGTGCGCGTGAATATCCCGCGTGGTCATCCCGCGGGCGTAAAGCGACAGGATCATCTCATCGACCTGGCCGACGCGCCGCTGCCCTTTCACCACGATCTGCGGCTCGAATTCAGATTTCCGGTCCCGGGGCACTATCACGGCAGTTGTATTTCGTTATCGTGGCGTCTCGTCGGCGTAGGCGTGCCATCGCTGGTGGGCTTGCTGGGCGCCGTACTGGTGGCGGCGTCGCCACAGTGCCCAGGCGGCGCGGTGCGGCTTGTCGCGGCGGGGTTCGGGGATGACGGTGCCGCGGAGCTGTCTGAGCAGTTCAGGCACGGTGACGGGGATCAGTTCCAGCATGCGGGCGCTGCTGTCTGCGGCGCGCTGGCAGACGGCGGCCACGGCGAGGAACGCGCAGGCGAGCAGGCTGATCGCGGTCCAGCGGTGCCAGGAGGTCCAGGTGGTGACCTGGCCGCTGTCCAGCCCGCTGACCTGCTTCGATAGCTGGTGATCCTCTTCGATTCTCCACCTGGCGACCGCGACGGAGATCAGCTTGGCCAGCGGCACCGGGTCCGGCGTCCAGCACAGGAAGCTGCTGACGGTGCCGGTGTAGCGGTGCCTGCGCAAGAGCAGCACGGCATGCCCGGGGTCCTGGCCCTCGGGGGTGTCATCGGGCGTGATCTGGATCATGGCCCAGTGGTAGTCCTTGGCGCCCTTGGTGGCCGAGCCGGTCCGCATCCGCTGCCACATGCCGGGTTTGACCAGGCTGGCGGCGGTTTTCACGGGGAGGCGCCGGCCGGAGGGCAGGGTCACCATGCAGGTGGACCGGACGGCCAGGACGTAGCCGGTGCCGCGGTCCCGGATGCTGGTGCGCAGGTCAAGGCCACCGTAGACCTCGTCGCCGGCGACGAACCCGGCGCGGATGCCCCGGTCGTGGGCGTGCTCCAGCAGATGCCCCGCGAGCTGCGGTTTGGTGGCGAACATGACCTCGTCCGGGATCCCGGCCAGCTCGCGGCGCTCCTCGTCGGCGGCCCAGTCCGCGGGCAGGTACAGCGCCCGGCCGATCAGGGCGTGCCCGGCCGGGGACGCGCAGGTGAGGGTGACCGCGACCTGGCACATCGCGATGCCGCCCACGGTCCCGCTGTACTGCCGGGCCGACCCGGCGCAATCCGCGGAGGATTTCTCATCAGCGGTCTCGTCGACGATCAGCACCACATCGTCCTGGTCCTGGCCCGCGGTCAGGTGCGCGGCCGCCCAGTCCGCGGCCGCATCTAGCAGCTGCCGGTCATCGACCCGGGCACGGGACAGCAGGTGCTGCATCCGGTACGGGCTGGCGTGCCCGGCCGCCTCGGCCAGCGTCCAGCAGTTGTAATCATCGAGCTCGCACAGCAGGCCGTTCACCATGTCGCGGCAGGTCAGCCGCGTCTCCCGGCGGGCGAAGCACGGCGCGACCCGTGCCATCAGGTCATCGAGGAGATCCGCGTGCGCGTCATGGTCTACCGTGCTCTCAGCGGCTGTCGTCTGATTGTCTTGTCTCACAAACCGGCATGATCACGGCAGCCGCGCCGACTTTCCGCATGTTCGGCCATCCGTTACCAGCATGCTGGCCAGTGTCGCGCCTCGCTTACCTCAGGCGACCGTGACCTGCAGCTATCCAAATCAGGTCACGATCTACAACTGCCGTAACTATGATCCGCACCGGCCCCGACGTCGTGGTGAGCGTCTTCCCGTACGAGCCGTTCCGGGAATTCCCGGTGCCGTTTCCCGCTGGGTCGCCTTTCACGTAGCCCAGGTGATCGTCCATCTCCGCGCCCAGCGCCCGTTCGATAACCCGGGCCGTCAGCTGCCCGATCAGCCCGCCTGGCCCGTCCAGCAGCGAAACGCCGGCGTCCTGCGCGTCGGCGATCATCCTGTCGATCGCCGCGTCGCTGACGAAAGCCGCAAGCCTTTTCGCCGCGGCTTCCTCAGCGGGGAGCACCATTTCCTGCAGGCCCTCGCGCGCCACTCCCTCGGCGACGATTTCCTGCACCTTTTCGGCCTCTTCCGTGCTCACTCAGAGTGTCCTCTCCGCCAGCGCAACATTCGTCACACCGGGATCACCTGCACCCTCTCACACAAATGATTAAACAGGCTCGCCATTTTCAGTGCCTTTCTGGGCATACAGCCCGACCAGCTCTTTCTTCTTGGTGTCGATGCTGATCACCGGGTCGGCGGCGGCCAGGAACTGCTTCGCCGTCTCGTTGATGTACCGGAACTGGGCGTCCCGGTCCGGGTGCCGCCTCCCCTCGACAGTCCGGGAGTTCCCCTGCGTGCTGAACCCCTGCTCGTGCAGCATCCGCAGCACCGCGTTCTTCGCGCACGGGTGCCCGGCGGCGGTCAGCTCCGCCGCGATGCCCCGCACCGACAAGGTCGTCCACGTGATCAGCGACATCGGATCCCCCCGGGTCGATGCCTCCAGCAGCTCCCGCAGCGCCGCGATTAACTGCCGGTCCTGCTCCTCCAGCTTCTTGCGCCCGGCGCCCGGACGCCGGACCCGGCCAGGCGCAACCGCATCCCCGGACGCCAGCTCCTCCGCGCCGTTCGCCACCGTCTGCCACGACGCCCCGGTCGCCTTCGCGACCGCGGTGATCCCGCCATCCCCGGCAGCACGCGCCACCGCCCCCAGCACCAGCCGCCGCGACCGCTCATCCAGCTGCGGCAGCAGCAGCCCAAGCTCCGGCCCCATACGCCCGATAAAGTCCATGTCCGCGCCCATCAGCACATCCTGCCACGCAACACGCCGAAAACTCAGGTTAAAAAAGGACGTGTCCCTATCGAGTCCTGGGGCACCCAAGGCCCATTTGGCGCGGGGGCTCCGCCTGCACCGGATTACTTCCGGCGGAGCACCGCGGCCTGTTTCTCCAGCGGGAGGATCTCGGTGCTGAATTCCGGGTACGCGTCGAGCCAGAGCCGCAGTACTTCCTTCATGTCCGGCACGACCAGGTCGTCGAGGACGGCGGTGGCGGCCGGGCTCAGCGACCCGGCCAGCAGCGGCAGCGCCGGATAGCGGGCCTGGGGACCGGTGGTCGCGGGCGGCCCGTCCACGAAGAGGAGATCGATCCCCGTCAGGTCGTCCCAGGCCTTCCTCGCGTACCACGAGTAGGTCTCGTCATCCAGGCTGAAGCTCTCCAGCGGGGCGTCACGGACCTCGGCCAGATCGCCGACGCCGTGCCTGGCCAGCAGGTCGCGGGTCCTGCCGCCGAACGCCGGGTCGTGATCGAGCGCCACGATCCGGCCGTCGATTCCGAACCGCCGCATCGCCAGGGCGAGCCACAGCGTGGACGCGCCGCTGCCGCACTCCAGGACGAGCGACGGCCGTTCGGTGATGACCAGGTCGACCAGCACCACCAGCAGGTCGGGCGACGCGGCCCAGACCCGGGTGGCCGGCAGCAGGTCGCTGGGCGGCAGCACGGCGTTCAGGTTCTGCAGCGCTTCTAGCTGGCGGAAGGTCTGCTTGATCTCCGCCTTGACCTCCCGCTCGACCCGCGCGCCGAGGCGCCGCACGGTCTCGAGCGTGCGCTCGGATTTGGTGTCCAGGTTGCCGATCCGGGTGGCCAGCTCAAGGTTGTGCCGCAGCAGCAGGAGCAGGCCACCAAGCAGCAGACCGAGCGCCATCAGCGCCACGGTCGGCACCGCGCCCGCCCCGGTGGCCAGCCCGAGCCCGAACGCGCCGGCCAGCCAGGCCGTGACCAGGACGGCGACGGTCTGGACGCGCACGAGCCGCCGGATCAGTCGGCGCATGACGGGCTCCTTAGGCGGGGCTGATGCCGTGCCGGCGGCGGGGCGGGGTACGGTCCTTGCCGCGGGCGGCGGCGAACCGGCGCTCCAGTTCCGCCCGCAGGTCTTCTGGCTCGACGACGTCGTCGACCACGAGTTCGGAGGCCAGCCGGAGGATGTCGATGTCCTGCTCGTAGTCGCGGCGCAGCCGCTCGGTCTCCGCCGCGCGCTCCTGGTCATCGGCGATCTGCTCGAGCTTCCCCGCGTATACGGCGTTCACGGCGGCCTCGGCCCCCATCACCGCGATCTTCGCGGTCGGCAGCGCGAGCGTGGCGTCCGGGTCGAACCCGGGACCCGCCATCGCGTACAGGCCCGCCCCGTAGGCCTTCCGCACCACCACGCAGATCTTCGGCACGGTCGCGTCGGACATCGCCGCGATCATCCGCGCCCCGTGCTTGATGATCCCCTGCCGCTCGACCGCGGTGCCGACCATGAACCCCGGCACGTCCGCGAGGAACAGCAGCGGGATGCCGAACGCGTCGCAGGTCTGGATGAACCTGGCCGCCTTGTCCGCCGAGTCGACGAACAAGACCCCGCCCTTGTGCAGCGGGTTGTTGGCGATCACGCCGATCACGTGCCCGGCCAGCCTGCCGAACCCGGTGACGACCTCCCTGGCCCACAGCGCGTGGATCTCGAAGAAGGAGTCCTCGTCGACCAGGCCGCGGACGTAGCGCCGCATGTCGAACGCCACGCGCTCGCTCTCGGGCACCAGCGCGCGCAGGTCGGCGGGCTTCGGCGGCCTGGCCTGCGCCAGCGGCGGCGGCTCCGCCCAGTTCTGCGGCAGGTACGACAGGTAGTCCCGCACCGCGTCCAGGGCCTCCTGCTCGCTGGCGGCCAGGAAGTGGCCGCTGCCCGAGACCGTGCAGTGCAGCCGGGCCCCGCCCATCTCCTCCAGCGTGGTCTTCTCGCTGACCACCATCTCGACCATCCGCGGGCTGCCCAGGTACATCGAGGCGTTGCCGTCGACCATGGCGGTAAAGTCGCAGAACGACGGTATGTACGCGCCCCCGGCCGCCGAGGGCCCGAACAGGGCGCAGACCTGCGGGATCGAGCCCGAGGCGCGGATCTGGGTGCGGAAAATACGCCCCGCACCCCGCCGCCCAGGGAACATGTCCACCTGATCGGTGATCCGCGCGCCCGCGGAGTCGACGAGGTAGATCATCGGGATCGCGGCGTCGTAGGCCTTCTCGATGATCCTGATGATCTTCTCCACGGTGCGGGCGCCCCACGACCCGGCCTTGACCGTGGAATCGTTCGCCATCACCGCGACCGTCCGGCCGCCGATGGTCCCGGTCCCCGTGATGACCCCGTCCGCGGGCAGGCCGTCGGCCAGGGCGTTGGCGTACCGGCCGTCCTCGGTGAAGCTGCCCTCGTCGACCAGGCGCGCGATCCGTTCCCGCGCGAACAGCTTGCCGCGCGCGGCCGCGGCCTGGTGGTAGCGCGGCGCCCCGCCCTGCTCGATGGTCTCGCGGAGCTTCCCGAAATCGGTCATGGCGCGATTGTCCTCGTCCGGGGGCCCGCGCGGAGCACCTGGGAGGGCAGGGTCCGGCCGACGATGCGTTCGGCCTCGGCGGCCGCGGCGATCATCGCCTCCAGGTCGATCCCGGTGGCCACCCCCATGTCCTCGACCATGTGCACGAGTTCCTCGGTGGCGATGTTGCCCGTCGCGCCGGGCGCGTACGGGCACCCGCCGAGGCCGCCCACGGACGCGTCGAAGTCGGCCACGCCCAGCTCGAGGGCGGCCAGGACGTTGGCCAGCCCGGTGCCCCGGGTGTTGTGAAAGTGCAGGTTCAGGCTGGTCTGCGGGTGGGCGTCACGGAACGCGCCCACCAGGTCGCGGACCCGGGTCGGGGTGGCCATGCCCGTCGTGTCGCCGAACGAGGCGGAGTCCGCCCCGTCGGCGATGGCCCGTCCGGCCACGGACACCGTCCGGGCCACCGGCACGTCGCCCTCGTACGGGCAGCCCCACGCCGTGGACACGATGACCTGGAGCGTCGCGCCGCGCGCGTGCGCCTCGGCGATGATCTCGGCGATCTCGTCGAGCGACTCCCCGGTGGACCGGTTGACGTTCTTGCGGTTGTGCGTCTCTGACGCCGAGACGACCGCCTCGAGCTCGGTGAAGCCCGCGTCCAGGGCCCGCAGGGCACCGCGCAGGTTGGGCACGAGCGCCGAGTACCTGACCGAAGGCGCCTTCGCCGCGCGCTTCCACACCTCGTCCGCGTCGGCCATCTGCGGGATCGCCGACGGGCGGACGAACGACACCGCCTCGATCCTGCGCACCCCGGTCGTGGACAGCGCGTCCAGGAGCGCCACCTTCGCGTCGGTCGGCACCGGCTCCTCGTTCTGCAGCCCGTCCCTGGGCCCGACCTCGCGCACCGAGATCGCCTCCGGCAGTTCCCAGCTCATGCTCCCAGGCTAACGGGCGAAGGGAGCCGGCCGAGCCGACCTGTCCGTGCGTGTCGGTTCTGTCACAGCTCGGCAAAAACTGGAATGCTCTCCTATAACTTCTCCCAGGTCGCGCGCTTTGTACCGAGGACTAGCTGGAGGCGCGGTGTGGATGCGCACGGATTGACCCGCCGGCAGCTGCTCGGGCGGGCCGGAGTCGCGGTGGCCGGCGTAGGCGGGCTAGCCGCGGCGGGGGTCACCGGTTACGCGGAGCCGGGCCCCGCGGCGGCCGCCACCACGGGCGGACCTGCCCCGGCACCCGCGCCGACACCGACGCCAGGCGGGGTGGGCAAAGGTGTACTGCACTTCGTGAGCCGTCCCGACCTGACCCCGCCGGACGTGACGATCGCGCGGCTGCGCGGCCAGGCCGTGCCGCTCGCCGGGGATCCGCCCTACTTCATCGTGGCCGCGGCGGGTTACCCGCGCACCGGGCCCGGTGAGCCGGGGTTGATGATCCTGAACCGGAGCGGCGGCATCGTCTGGTACTCGCCGAACACGGGATTCCCGCCGGCCAAGGGCATGGCACGGACGGACTTCAACGTGCAGTCTTACCAGGGGCAGCCCGTACTCACCTGGTGGGAAGGCCATGTGGAGAGGGGCGTCGGGTACGGCCAGGCCGTGATCGCCGACAGCTCGTACGGTACCGTCGCGACCATCACAGGAGGCAACGGGCTGCAGGCCGACCTGCACGAGTTCGTCATCACTGCGCAGGACACCGCGCTCATCACCGCCTACCGGACGGTGACCACCGACCTGTCCTCGCTGGGCGGGCCGGCCAAGGGCGTGGCCCTGTCCGGCACGGTGCTGGAGATCGACATCGCGTCCCGCCAGGTCCTGTTCGAATGGGACAGCATCGACCACGTGCCGGTGACCGACACCTACGTGCCGTTCTCCGGCGGGACCACGACCGCCCCATTCGACTACCTGCACATCAACTCGATCGCGGTCGCGGAGGACGGCGGCCTGGTGGTCTCGGCCCGCAATACGTGCACGGTGTACAAGGTGGCCAGGCCCAGCGGGCAGGTGACCTGGCGGCTCGGCGGGAAGCGGTCCAGCTTCCGGATGGGGCCTGGCGCCACTTTCTGGTGGCAGCACCACGCCCGCCCGCATGGGACGAGCACGCTGAGCCTGTTCGACGACGGCGCGACGCCGGCCAAGGAACGGCAGTCGCGGGCCATCCTGCTCAACCTGGATTCCGACTCCATGCGTGCCACGCTGACCCGCAGTTACACTCACCCGGCGGCCCTGCTCGCCGCCAACCAGGGGAGCATGCAGGTGCTGGCCGACGGCCGGATCGTGGTCGGCTGGGGCAACCTACCGTACTTCTCCGAGTTCGCCGAGGACGGGACGCTGCTGCTTGACGGCCGGTTCCCGGCCGGGGACCAGTCGTACCGCGCCTTTGCCGGGGCCTGGACCGGGTACCCAACGGACCGGCCCGCGCTCGCGGCCCGGCCGAACCGGGGGGGCAGGTCGACCGTCTACGCGAGCTGGAACGGGGCAACCCAGCTGGACAGATGGATGGTGCTCGCGGGCCCTACGGCCACCGAGCTGAAGCCGGTCGGCTCGCAGGCGCACACCCCTTTCGAGACGGCGATCACGGTGAACACCACCGGTCCCTACTTCGCCGTGACGGCGTTCGGCGCCGGCAGCAAGGTGCTCGGCCAGTCGGCCACCGTGCGGATCGCAGTCGGCTAGGGGCTTACGGCTGGTTCCTGTCCTCGCGCTCGAGCCGGCGCTGTTCCTCCTCGACCAGCCGGAACAGCGTGCCCTGCACCTGCTCGACGTGCGGGATGTCCTTCAGCAGGATCTGGCCGTGCTCGCCTGCCGACTCCACCACCAGCCGGCCGGCGCCGAGCAGCCGGTCGAGCAGCCCCTTCTCGAACGACACGTCGTTGATCCGCACCAGGGGGATATCCCGGCCGCGCCTGGTCACGATCCCCTCGCGCATCCGCAGCCGCCTCGTGGTCAGCTCGTAGGTCGTGGTGCGCCAGCGCAGCACCGGGACCGCTAGCCACAGCATCAGGACGAGGATCGCGACCGCGGCGATGGCGAGCTGGACCGCGCCCGAGCCCTTGCTGCCTGCCGCGTACACCTCCGCCACGAGGGCCACCGCCACCACGATGACCGCGAGCAGGAATGGGCGGATCAGCGTCTTCCAGTGCGGGCGGATGAACAGGACGGGCTGCTCGTCCGCGGTCAGCGGATGCTGATGGGCCATACCGCACATAGTGGCACGGCCCGCCGCCATTCAGCGCACGTGCACGACGTCGCCGGCGGCCACCGGCAGCTCGCCGTCGGCAACGCGGACGAGCAGCCGCCCCGTCGGGTCGATCCCGGCGGCCAGCCCCCGGACGAGGCGACCGCCGGGCAGCTCCACCCGGACCTGGCGGCCGACCGTGGCGCACAGCCGGGTGTACTCCTCCGCCAGGCCGCAGCGCTGCGGGTCTCCCCCAGCGTGGCGCCAGGCCAGGTACCAGTGCTCGAGCTCGCCCAGCAGGGCGGTGAGCAGGAGGTCCCGGTCCGGGCTCGCCCAGCCTTCGGCGCGCAGCGAGGTCGCGGCGAGCGGGCCCTCGGGGCCGGGGCCCGGGGGCGGCAGCTCGTCGGGTTCCGTGGACACGTTCAGGCCGATGCCGACCACCACGGCGCCGCCGGAGGCTTCCGCGAGGATGCCGGCGAGTTTCGCGGCCCCGACCAGCACGTCGTTCGGCCATTTGAGCTGGACATCGACCGCGGCGACCGCGCGGACCGCCGAGGTCACGGCCACCCCGGTCAGGAGCGGGAGCCAGCCGAGGCGCGCGGGCGGCACCGTGCCGGGGCGCAGGAGGACGGAGAACGTCAGGGCCGCCCGGGGCGGGGACACCCAGGCGCGGCCCATCCGGCCGCGGCCCGCGCGCTGCTCCTCGGCGGCGAGCACGGTCCCTTCCGGCGCGCCGTCCGCCGCCCGCGCCAGCAGGTCGGCGTTGGTCGACCCGGTGACGCCGGTCACCGCGATCTCCCGCCACAGGCCGCCAGGGCGGACCACGGCCTGCCGCAGCACGTCCTCATCCAGGACCCTGCGGCCCGGCCCGGCCGCCTGGCCTGGCGTTTGGTTCTCGGTTCGCATGCTCACCCACTATTGTTCAGGTGCCGGGAGGAGGAAGTCGTTGACCGGTCTCGGCACGAGCAGGCGCCGCGCCGCCGATGATAGCGGCGGCGCAGGACCGCGGCGGACCCTCCGGCTACGGCCGCCGGAGATCTCCTGGAACGGGCCCGCCGCGCTGGCGGCGCGCGCCGGGGCCGCCGGGTCGAGCCTGACCCCGGCCGCGCTGTGGCGGAACCACCGGCTGTTCACCGTCGCGGCCCTGGTGTCGGTCGTGCCGCGGGTCGTCGCCGCCCTGGGTTTCTCGCCTGCCCCGCTGATCACGGACGCGTTCTCCTACATGGCGGCCGCCGATCACCTCACGCCGCTCAGCCAGATCCGGCCGGCCGGTTATCCCCTGCTGCTGTGGGTGCTCAAGCCGTTCCACAGCCTGCTGCTCGTGACCTCGCTGCAGCACCTGATGGGGCTCGGCCTGGCGGCGGTCGTCTACGGGGTGCTGCGCACCCGCGGGCTCCCGGCGTGGGGGGCCACGCTGGCGGCCGCGCCGACGCTGTTCGACTCGCGGGAGATCTGGCAGGAATCCAACATCCTGCCCGACACCCTGTTCACGCTCGTGCTCGTGGTCGCGGTCGCGATCCTGATCGTCACGCCGAAGCCGACCATCTGGCAGGCGGCGGCGGTTGGCGTGCTCGTCTCCTGGGCTTCGGTCATCCGCGGGAACGGCGCACCGGTGTTCGTCGTGATCCTGGCCTTCCTGCTGGTCCGGCGGGTGGGCTGGCGGGTGATCACCGCGTGCGTCACGGCGTTCGCGGTCCCGCTGCTCGGGTACATGCTCCTGTTCTTCTCCGAGTACGGCCAGTTCGACATCACCGACAGCACCGGGCTGTTCCTGTGGTCACGGACGATGTTGTTCGCCAACTGCGCCGTCATCAATCCCCCGGCCGACCTGCTTCCCCTGTGCCCGCAGAACCAGCCGGACCACCCCACCAGCCCAGCCCCGGCCTGGTCCATAGGCGCGCTGCTGAATGAGCGGACCCCCGAGCAGTACCTGTGGGACCCGCACGCGTGGTACTCGGTCGCGGCCCACCCGGGGATCAACGCCTACACGAACAACCTGGCCATGGAGTTCGCCGAGCGGGCCATCGTGGCCCAGCCGCTGGCCTACGCCCGCACGGTGGGCGAGGGCGTCCTGCTGACCTTCGTCGCCACCGACAGGTCGGACAGCTTCCTGACCATGCACTTCACCGATACCCCGTATATCCCGGCGCTCGACCGGTTCCAGGCCCAGGACGAGGAGCTTTACGCGCACACGGGGTCCAACACGCGCACCGTCCAGCCGTGGGCGTACCTGATGCTGCTGTACCAGGAGCCGGTCTGGTTCCCCGGGATCGTCTTCTTCCTGGTCATGGTGGGCGGGCTGGCCGGGCTGATCAGGCGATGGCGCGGCCTTGGGGTCTACGCGGCGCTGGCCTGGGCCGTCGCCCTGGTCAACCTGGTCGTCCCGGTCGCGGCGCACGAGATGGACTACCGGTACGCGATCTCGGCGGTGCCGTTCGCCTGCCTGGCCCTCGGCCTGGTCCTGGTCCGCAGGCCGGCGACGCCGTCGGTGGAGGCCCCCGAGGTAGAGGCCCCGGCGGCGGGGGCCTAGTCGCTGACCTGGATGCGCAGGCGGCGGAAGCCCTTGCCCTTGCTCTCGATCTTGACGACCTGGATCCGGCCGACCGCTCTGGTGGACGCGACGTGCGTGCCGCCGTCTGCCTGCTGGTCGAGGCCGACGATGTCGACCACCCGGACCTCCTTGACCTGCGGCGGTACCAGGTTCGTGGCCGTGCGGATGATGTCAGGCAGGGCGAACGCCTCGTCCCGCGGCAGCACGCGGACGTCGATGCGCCGGTCGGCGCCGATCTCCGCGTTGCACGCCGCCTCCACCGCGTCGCGGAAACCCTCTGGCAGTTCGGGCAGGTCGAAGTCCATCCGCGCGGTCATCGGCTCCATGTTGCCGCCGGTGACCAGCGCCCCGAAGTCGCGGAACACCACGCCGCACAGGATGTGCAGGCCGGAGTGCGTGCGCATCAGCGCGGTCCGGCGCTCGTCCTCGACGGCGCCGCGTACCGCGGTTCCCTGCGCAGGAAGCGGGTCGCCCTCGGCGGGGATCAGGTACAGGTCATCGCCCTTGCGCGCCCCCACGATCCGGGTCTGCACGCCGCCCCAGAGCAGGACGCCGTGGTCGGGCGGCTGCCCGCCGCCGCCGGGATAGAAGGCCGACCGGTCCAGGACGATCCCCTCGGCGTCGGCGGCGAGCACCGCGGCATCCCACTCCCGCAGCGTCTGATCGTCCAGCTCGAGCCGGTGCGTGCGCCATTGCGTGTCGTCGCTCACGACGGCAGCCTAGCGGCTCACCCGGTGTTCTGCAGGCCGGCCGCGACGCCATTGACGGTGAGCAGGAGCAGCCGTTCCAGGCGCTCGTGCTCGTCGGCGGGGGTCGCCGGGTCGCGGAGGGCGGCCAGGGCCCGCAGTTGCAGGTACGAGAGCGCGTCCACGTAGGGGTCGCGCAGCGCGACGGCGCGGGACAGCACCGGCCGGTCGGCGAGCAGGCGGTCGTGGCCGGTGACGGCCAGGACCAGCCGCCTGGTCAGGTCGTATTCCGCGAGGACGAGCGCGGTCAGGTCGTCCCGGCCGCCGAGGGCGAGGTAGCGCGCCGCGATCATCCGGTCCGTCTTGGCCAGGCTCATCGCCGCGTTGTCCAGCAGCACGCCGAACAGCGGCCACTCGCGGTACGCACGCCGCAGCCGCTCTGAGCCGCCAGGATCGGCCGCGATGGCGGCGAGCCCGCTGCCCAGGCTGAACCAGCCGGGCAGGTTCATCCGGGTCTGCGACCAGGCGAAGACCCAGGGAATCGCCCGCAGGTCGTCCAGGTCGATGGTGACCGGGGCGCTTGAGGTCTCCCCGGACAGGCCCCGCTTGGCCGGGCGCGAGCCGATGCGCAGGCCGCCGATCTCCCGCAGCGGGCTGATTCGAGCGAACCACTCGGCGAATCCTTCCGCCTCGACGAGCCGACGGAACGCCGCGCACGCGGCCTGGTCGATCCGGTTGGCGATGCCCTGGTAGCTGGCCGCCGCGGCCGCGGTCCGGTCCGCGATCCGGGCGGACGAGGCGAGCAGGACCGCCGAGCCGACCTGCTCCAGGTGCCGCTTCGCGATCGCCAGCTGGCCGTACCTGGCGAAGATCACCTCCCCCTGCTCGGTGACCTTGAACGAGCCGCCGACCGAGCCGGGCGCCTGCGCGAGCACGGCGCGGCCGGCCGGGCCGCCGCCCCGGCCGAGCGCGCCGCCCCGGCCGTGGAACAAGGTCAGCCGGACGTCATGGTCCGCCGCCCAGCGCGTGAGCCTGGCCTGGGTCTCGAACAGCCGGAGGGTGGCGCTGGCCGGGCCGAGTTCCTTGGCCGAGTCGGAGTACCCGAGCATGGCCTCCAGCTGCCGGCCGGTGGCGGCGAGGCGTTCGGCGACCGGCGGCAGCGCCAGCATCCCGGTGAGCACGTCCGGCGCGTGGGCCAGGTCCGCCGCGCTCTCGAACAGCGGCACCACGTCGAGCACGGGACCTGGCCCGCCCGCCGCGGCGTATCCGGCCAGCTCGTAGACCGCGGCGATGTCGCCCGCCGAACGGGTGAAGCTGACCACGTACCGGTGGCAGGCCTGCGGCCCGAACCGGTCCTGGACCCAGGCGACCGCGCGGAACGTGGCCAGCACTTCCTCGGTTTCCGCGGACCAGTGCCCACCCGGTGGCACTCCGGCCTCGAGCGTCTCGGGCAGGCCGGCGGCCCGCAGCTCGCGTAGCACGCGGGCGTGGACCTCGCTGTGCTGCCGGACCTCCAGGCCCGCCAGGTGGAAGCCGAACGTGTCGGCCTGCCAGATGAGGTTCTGCAGTTCGCCGAACGCCTGCTGGCCCGCCCCCGCCTCGGCCAGCGAGTGCTGGACCAGGCGCAGGTCGGCCAGGTACTCGGCCGGCCCCGGGTAGGCGAGGTCGGCGTGCCGGGCTCGCGTCGCGGCCAGCCGCTGCGCGGCGTACAGCAGGTAGGTCCGGTACGGCTCCTGCGGCGACCTGGCCGCGATCTCGGCCAGGAGCTCGGGGTGGGTGGCGGAGGCAGCAGCCAGGGCCCGGCGCAGCGGGGCGGCCGGCGGCGTGGTCGCCTCGTGCAGCGTCAGCGACCGGCCGATCCTCGTCGTGGCGTTCTCCAGCGCACGCAGGATGTGGTCGGCCTGGATGACCGCGGTCTCCCGGGTCACCTGCGCGGTCACGAACGGGTTGCCGTCCCGGTCCGCCCCCACCCAGCTGCCGAAGCGCAGGAACGCGGGTACGGGCTCCGGCCCGCCCGCAGCGTCGGACACGGCCCGGTCCAGTTCCCTGTACACGGCGGGCACCACCCGGAACAGCGTCTCGTCGAACGCGGCCATGACCGTCCGGACCTCGTCGATGGGGTCCATCGCCTTGACCCGCAGCTGGGAGGTCCGCCAGAGCAGGTCGATGTGCTCGCGCAACCCGCGCTGCGCCTCGGCCAGGTCCGCGGCCGCGGCCCGCGGGTCGTCGAGGATGCCGAGCAGCTCGTTGATCCGGCGCAGCGCGGCCACCACCGCCCGCCGGCGCGCCTCGGTGGGGTGGGCGGTCAGCACCAGGTGGACCCGCAGGGACGCGAGGAGCTCGGCCAGGTGCCCGGGTCCGGCCTCGCGGCTGATCTCGGCGACCGCGGCCGCGAGGGACTCGCGGACCGGCTCGTGCCCGGTATCGCGTTCCCGCAGGATCCGGATGCGCTGGTGCTCCTCGGCCAGGTTGGCCAGGTGGAAGTAGACGGTGAACGCCCGGGCGACCTGCTCGGCCTGTTCCAGGGTCCAGGAGGCGACGAGCCCGGCGATCGCGTCTCCGGCCGGATCGCCGCGGTCCTGGTCGTCCTCCCGCCACCCCCGGCGGGCGTCGATGACGGCGTGCCTGAGCCGCTCCACGTCGGCCAGCAGGCCGGGCCCGGCCGAATCGCGGATGACCTCGCCGAGGATGTCGCCGAGCAGCCGCACGTCGCGCCGCATCGGCTCGGGCAGGGCGGCCCGGTCCCGAGCCCGGTCCCGAGCCCGGTCCCGGTCCCGGTCCCGGTCCCGGGCCCGGTTCTCCCGGTCCTCGTTCACGGCTAGAGCATAATCCTCCGGGCCGGAGCGTCAGCCCCGGCAGTCCCGCGGTGGTGGTCACCCAGAGCGCACCAGCGCCGTAGGCGGAAAAGCGGCCCATGGCCCAGCCGTAGACGGTCCCGATCCCCCGCTCATCCCTCCCAAGACGAAGCGACCCGGCCTGCGGTTGGCGTCCCCGTGGGCGCATTAGCCTGATCCCCATGACGGATCACGCTGCCGACCTGGGCGCCGAACCCGGCCCTGACCCGCACACGACCGCGGGCAAGCTCGCCGACCTGGAGCGGCGCCGGCTTGCGGCCGTGCACGCGGGCTCGCAGCAGGCGGTGGCCAAGCAGCACGAGCGGGGCAAGCAGACCGCGCGGGAGCGGATCGACCTGCTGCTCGACCCGGGCAGCTTCACCGAGTTCGACGAGCTGGCCAGGCACCGGGCGACGGATTTCGGCATCGCGGCCACCCGGCCCTACGGAGACGGCGTCGTCACCGGGTACGGCACGGTCGACGGCCGTCCGGTCTGCGTGTTCAGCCAGGACTTCACGGTGTTCGGCGGGTCGCTGGGCGAGGTCTACGGCGAGAAGATCGTCAAGATCATGGACCACGCGCTGAAGACCGGGTGCCCGATCATCGGGATCAACGACGGCGGCGGCGCCCGGATCCAGGAGGGAGTGGTCGCGCTCGGCCTGTTCGCGGAGATCTTCTACCGCAACGTGATGGCCTCGGGCGTGGTCCCGCAGGTCTCGCTGATCATGGGCCCGTGCGCGGGCGGCGCGGTCTACTCCCCCGCGATCACCGACTTCACCCTCATGGTGGAGGGGACTTCTCACATGTTCATCACGGGTCCCGACGTGATCAAGACCGTGACCGGCGAGGACGTGAGCTTCGAGGACCTGGGCGGCGCCCACGCGCACGGCGTCAAGTCCGGCGTCGCTCACTACCAGGCCAAGGACGAGCAGGACTGCATCGACTTCGCCCGGGACCTGCTGTCCCACCTGCCCTCCAACAACCTCGAGGACCCGCCGGCCCGCCAGGCCCAGGGCCAGGGCCAGGGCCACACCGAGATCAACGAGACCGACACCGAACTCGACACGCTCATCCCCGACTCGCCCAACCAGCCCTACGACATCCACGAGGTGATCACCCGCGTCCTGGATGACGGCGAGTTCCTCGAGATCCACGAGGGGTTCGCGCCGAACATCGTCGTCGGCTTCGGCCGCGTCGAGGGCTCCTCCGTCGGGGTGGTGGCCAACCAGCCCATGCACTTCGCCGGCTGCCTCGACATCGACGCCTCGGAGAAGGCGGCGCGGTTCGTCCGGACCTGCGATGCGTTCAGCATCCCGATCCTGACCTTCGTCGACGTGCCGGGCTTCCTGCCCGGCGTCAGCCAGGAATGGCAGGGGATCATCAGGCGCGGCGCCAAGCTGATCTACGCGTACGCCGAGGCCACGGTGCCGAAGGTGACGGTGATCACCAGGAAGGCCTACGGCGGTGCCTACGACGTGATGGGGTCCAAGCACCTGGGCGGCGACGTCAACCTGGCCTGGCCGACCGCGCAGATCGCCGTCATGGGCGCGCAGGGGGCGGTCAACATCCTGTACCGCCGTGAGCTGGCCGCGGCGGCGGATCCGGACGCCGCGCGGGCGGAGCGCATCGCCGAGTACGAGGACACCCTGGCTAACCCCTACATCGCGGCCGAACGCGGCTACGTCGACGCCGTCATCCGCCCCGCGGAGACCAGGCCGGCGGTGACCCGCGCGCTGCGCACCCTGCGGACCAAGCGGCAGAACCTGCCTCCCAAGAAACACGGGAACATACCGCTTTAGCGATTTTGCTTACGTAGAGCAATTATCACAAATCAATCAGTTAACATCAGTGGCGCGCATCTGGCCCGCGCACCCGCCTGCCTGGCCTACGCTCAGAGGTGATGACCGAATTCGCCGCCCCGCTTCCCATCCTGGCCCGTTACGCGGTCATGGTGGACGTCGGCTACATCTATGCCGCGGCCGGTGAACTGTTGTTCGCATCCAGCTCGCGCCGCGACTTCCGCGTCAACGCGGTCCCGCTGATCCAGGTCATCACGAAGCACGCCGACGAGATCATCCGCGGCGAGCTGCTCCGGGTCTACTGGTACGACGCGGCGCGGGACCGGGTGCCGACCATCGACCAGCGGGTCATCGCCCAGATGCCCTGGGTCAAGCTCCGCCTGGGCAACCTGAACGCCCGCGGCCAGCAAAAGGGCGTGGACGCGCAGATCAGGGCGGACATGGAGGCGCTGGCCCGGCACCGGGCCATCACCGATGCGGTCCTCATCGCGGGCGACGAGGACATGGTCCCGGCGGTCGAGGCGGCCCAGGCCTTCGGGGTGCGCGTGCACCTGTGGGGCATCGAGCCGCCGTACGGCACCAACCAGGCCGAGCGCCTGGTGTGGGAGTCGGACACGGTCGACGTCCTGGACGCCTCGTTCCTGCGGCCCTACTTCACCAAGAACCTGGTGCCCGACCAGGCCCGGGCGGATACCGGGTCCTTCCCGGCCATCATCGGCCCGCCGGCGGTTCCCTCGCCGGCCCAGCTGTTCGGCGAGCGGCACCCCCGCGACCGTGGGATGCCGCAAACTCAGCCGATGTCGCGGCCCGGCGCGCACGCCGCGATGCCGCCCAGCGGATGGTCGCAGTCCAGCACCGGCCCGATGCCCCGCCTCGGGCCCGACCGGACGCGGGTCGAGGAGGCCGGCGAGCACGTCGCGCAGAAGTGGATCCTGACCCGCGGCCGCGACAACATCCGCGACCTGCTGCCAGGCCCGATCCTCCCGCCCGTGATCGACAAGGAACTCCTCGTCGACGCGGAGAAGGAACTCGGCCTGTCCCTGCGCCCCTACCAGGAGGCCAGGGAATGGCTGCGGGACGCGTTCTGGGAGCGCGTCCACCGTGAGTTCGGCATCGGCGTCGGCAAGTCCCGCGGCTAGCGATCCTCTCATTTATCCCGAACGAGCTTTCGTGACTCTCCCGTGAACGGTGACCCCGCCCCCAAGCCGGCCCTCCGCGTGGTCCGCGGTGACGCGACCCCGGAAGAGATCGCCGCCCTGGTCGCCGTCTTGCTGTCCCGCCCCGGCCACGACGAGGCGCTGCCGGTTCCCGCGCGTTCGGCCTGGGCCGACCGTGCCAGCCAGCTGCGCCGCCCGCTCCACCCGGGTCCCGGCGCCTGGCGCCGCTCGGCGCTACCCCGCTGAGTGCTCCAGCGCCTGCGCGAGACGGCGGGTGATCCTGGTGCTGCCGAAGTTCTCCAGGACGTGCGACCGGGCCTTGCGCCCCCACGAGCGGGCTTCCTCCCGGTGGCCGTAGACGTGGCGGAGTAGGGCCGCGGCATGAGCCACGCGCGCCTTCGCCCACCGCTCCTGCGGCCGGGGGTGCCACCAGATGTCCGGCTGATCGTCGGTCGTCGGGATCAGGTCGTAGTCGACGAAGTAGGGGTAGTCCTCCGGCCAGAACTCCCGCGTGCCGCCCCAGCCCGTCACGATCGCCGGGTTGCCGAACGCGGCGGCCTCGAAGGCGCCCAGGCCCCAGCCCTCGCCGCGACTCAGGCAGACGAAACAGTCGCCCCGCAGGTGGAGGCGGTCGACCTCGGCCGACGGGAGGCTGCGGGTGCTCAGCACGATCTCGGGGATGTTGCGCCGCCCGGCCAGCGCCTTGGCCAGGCTGAGCGAGGCGGCCACTTCCCGGTCGGCGCCGCCGCGGGCGCGAGCCACCAGGTCCTCTTCAGTCGTGTGGATCACCAGCACGACGTCGTCCCGAGCGTCGAAGGCCAGGAGGAACGCTGCCACGGCATCGGGAATCGCCTTGCGGGAACTCCACGTGGCGATGAGGTAGAACACGAACCGTGCGCCGCCGGTAGCCTGCGCCTCCGCCCCGGCCTGGGCTTCGGGAGCGATGTGGGGCACCACCCGGATCGGAACGCTCACCCCGCAGGACGCGAAGACCTCGGCGTTGAAGCGGGACGGGACCAGGACCCGGTCGTAGCGGTTGAGTATGGCCACTGACTCATCAGGCAACCGGTCCGTCTCCCAGGTCGTGTACGCGGCGAGGAGCCTACCCGAGGACTCCGCGGCCAGCCGCTCGTGCCACCAGGGTGTCGACTGGACCACCACGGTGTCATGCTCGGCGACGCGGGCGTCCAGCGGGCCGAAGGCCGCCTGCCACGGCCGGGACGGCCAGCCCAGCGGTGTCCAGCAGACCGGGATCCCGGCGGCGCGCAGGCCGGTCCGGTAGGCCTCGCCGGCGTTCCCGTAGCCGGTGCCGGGGCCGACGGACATCCACCGGATCCCGCCCGTCATGAGCGGAGAGCCGGAGTCAGGACCCAGGTGATCACGTCGCAATTATGCTCTTGCAGATCACGATCAGTGACGACTTGGCTCATACGGCCGGTGGGGCCGGCCAGAGGCAGTCGCAGGCACGGAATCTTGCCCGACACGTCGCGCGTCCAGCACAGTTACATAACTTTCAGGAGTTATTGACATGCAAGTGTGCCAGATTGACATGCAAGTGTGCTAGGCATACGTTGTTGTCACCTCGCGGACGTGGCTCATGCCTCCTTGGTGCGGTGACAGAGGGCAACCACAGAGCAGACGTTGGCGCTCAGGCGGAGACCCGCACCAGACGTCTCGAGCGAGAGTGAAGTCGAGTTGACGAGGATGGTGAAGTCGAGTGAGAAGCATTAGGAGACAGGCAAGTTCGGCAACCGCCCTGACCCGTCCGGCTGGCCGCAGGCTCGGGCTCTGGGGGACGGTGACGCTGTCGGCGGCGGCGATGCTCGCCGTGGCGGCCTGCTCATCGTCATCATCGTCGTCGTCAGGCGCGTCCACGTCGTCGTCGGGCGCGTCCTCGAGCGGGACGTACGACATCGGGTTTACCAGCGGGTTGACCGGCCAGTTCGGGGCGGTCGGGCAGGGCGTCAGGAACGGGGCTGAGGCCTACTTCGACCAGGTCAACGCCAGCGGCGGCGTCAACGGTCACAAGATCAACTTCACCGCGCTTGATGACGCGCTTGACCCCAACCGCGGCGTCGCCAACATGATCCAGTTGGTCACTCAAGACCACGACATCGCCGTCATCGGATTCCACGACAGCGTGGTGGCCGACGCGGTTGCGCCCTACGCGGCGCAGTACAAGGTCCCGCTGCTGGTGGCGACGGTCGACTCGTCTCTCGTTTCGCCGGTGCTGCCCTACGTCTACGCGATCACGTGCCAGACGGCGGACTACGCGGCGTCGGAGGTGTCCGAGGCGAAGAACCTCATGGCGAGCCACAGCGGCACGATCAAGGTCGGGATCATCACGACTTCCGACTCGACGGCCCTGCAGGAGTGGTCGAACGACGTCAACGCGATGTCGAAGTCCCTCGGCTGGGACGTCGTGGCCAGCGAGATCTCCCCCCAGGACGCCATTAACGCCGCGCCTGCGCTCGCGAAGATCATTGCGGCCAAGCCGGACATCCTCATCGCGGCCCTGGGCACTGACCCGTTCCTGCTCTCTGCGATGAAGCAGATCCAGCAGGCCGGGGCGACCTTCCCGGTCGTGGAGTACGACGCGCCTGCGTGGACGACTCTGCAGTCCATCGGCAGTCACCAGCTCTACTACGTCTCCGCCATCGCCTACGCGACGTCCGCCTCGACTCCTCAGTTCGTGACGGACGCGGCGGCCGCGAAGGTGGACCCGAACGCGATCTACGTCTCGCGAGGCTACTTGGAGGCCGAGGCCGTCACGGCTGCGCTGAAGATATGCGGGTGGCCCTGTACTGGAGCACAGCTCGATGCGGCCCTGAACAAGGTCAACATCTCGACCGGCGGCCTGATCTCGGGAGGCCTCCAGTACAGCGCAACCGACCATGAAGCCGTGCACAGCATGGCCGCCTTCCAGTGGTACGCAGGAGCCGCGGCACCGGTGAAGGTCTCGGGGAACCTCACGGCGGGAACGAGCCTGTCGAGCTAGCGCGAGGCCGAACCCGGGCCGGGCGAGTCGCTGCTCCTTAGCAGGAAATGCACGCAGTCAGGTGATGGGAGCAGACCCGATGGCCACCTATGAGACCGTCCGGCTCGAGAAGGATGAGGGAATCGGGATCCTCACCTTCAACCGGCCGCACGTCATGAACGCCCACAACTACCAGATGCGCGTCGAGGTCCAGGCGGCGGCGCGCGAGGCTCTCGCCGACGACGAGGTGCGGGTCCTCGTGGTCACCGGCGCGGGACGCGGGTTCCACGCCGGTGACGACGGGAAGGACCGGCTCGAGGGCGGGCTGGAAAAGCTGAAGGCCGACCGCCAGGCGGCGGCGGTCGGCCTGCTGGACCCGGACGCCTGGACGGGGCAGATCAATCCCCGGTACTTCTATGGCTACCCCAAGCCGACGATCGCAGCCGTCAACGGGCCGGCGGTCGGGGCGGGCCTGTCCATCGCGCTGTCGTGCGATGTGCGACTCGCCTCCGACCAGGCCCGTTTCGGCTACCTGTTCACCCGCCGCGGCGTGATGGGGCCGAGCCACGGTCTGACCACGCTGATCCACCTCATCGGCCTGTCCAGAACCATGGAGATGGCGCTCTCAGGCGAGATGATCGACGCGGCGGAGGCGGACCGCATCCGCCTGGTCAGCCGGGTCGTCCCCGGCGATCAGCTGATCGAGGAAGCGAAGGCGGTGGCGCGGAAGATCATGAAGGGCGCTCCCCTGGCGCAGCGGGCCATCAAGGCTTGCGTGTACAAGTCGCTGTTCGAGCCGGAGGGCCTGGAGGACTTCAACGCCAGGATCGACGCCGCCCTCACGGAAACGGCCGATCATCACGAGGGCTTCGTCGCGTTCGCCGAGAAGCGGGAACCGGTCTGGTCCGGGCACTGACCCGGTGGCGGCAGATTGTCTATCAAGCTGCTTGGCCTGACAAGTGCGCGCACCTGTGTTAGGCTGATTTCGCATCGCGAAACATGACACTGTCGTCGTCCAAGCCCGATCTCGCCTCACTGTTCGGATGGAACGAGCCGTGAGTGGTTGCCTGACGCCTGGACGACCGAGCGGAAAGGTGGCCGGCTTGTCGGACCGGGAATTCGTTCGACTGGACGTCGAAGACTCGATCGCTCACGTAACGCTCGATCGCCCGCCGGTAAACGCCCTGAGCATCCCGCTGTACCGGGACATCGCGTCGGCGTTCGGCGAGATCGACCAGCGTACCGATGAGATCCACGTCGCGATCCTGACCGGCGCCGGTCGGGCGTTCTGCGCCGGGCGCGACCTCAAGGTGGCGGGGACCGAGGATCCCGACGAACGCGCGAAGTGGGTCAAGGCGGCCCTGGGTTCGATTTACCACTGTGCCGTACCGGTCGTGGGCGCGGTGAACGGCGCGGCCGTCGGAGCAGGCCTGGTCGCCGCCATCTCGTGCGATGTCCTGGTGGCCTCGGAGAACGCCTTCTTCGTGATGCCGGAAATCGACGCGGGCGGCAACCCGAGCATCGCGGCGCTGCTGCGCGGGCTGAACCAGTTCCAGGCGCGTGGGCTGGCCTTCCTGGGTGAGCGCCACACCGCCGATGACTTCTACCGGATGGGCATCGTCCGCGCCGTCCTCCCGCCCGAGCAGCTCCTGCCCGAGGCGATGCGGCTGGCCGGGATTCTCGCGGCCAAGGACCCGCTGACCCTGCGCATGGCCAAATGGTCGGCGAACGAGGTGGAGGCGCTGTTCTCGAACTTCGAGCAGGCCTACCGGGCGATCGAATCCCGGGTCAGCGCGGTGACGATGAAGACCGATTCGGCCAAGAACGCCGCCCAGGAGTTCGCCGACAAGCGCGGCCCGCTCGCCAACCGGCAGTACTAGCTCACGATGTCCGAGTTCAAGACCGACATCTCCTCCTACGACCGACACCACATATGGGTCCGCGGCATGGACCTCACCGCCGACATCATGGGTCAGCTGACCTTTACCGACGTCGTGTGCCTGCTCATCGCCGGGCGGCTGCCTGAGCCCCGGGAGCGGACGCTCCTCGACGCCGTCCTGATCGCCCTGATGGAGCACGGGCTGACCGCGACCGCCATCAGCGCCCGCATGACGTACTGGGCGGCACCCGAGGCGATCCAGGGGGCGGTGGCCGCGGGCCTGCTCGGCGCGGGGAGCAAGGTCCTCGGCTCGATGGAGGAATGCGGGCAGCTCCTCACGCGGATCGACGTGGCGGTGGCGGCGGGAGCCGAGCGGACGGCGGTCATCGACGAGATCCTGCGGGAGTACCGCGAGCAGGGCAGGCACCTGCCCGGCCTGGGCCACGCGGTCCACACCGAGGGCGACCCGCGCGCCGCGCGGCTTCTGGAAATCGCCGCGGAGTGCGGGTACCGGGGCCGGCACGTCGAGGCGGTGGAGGAACTCCACCGCATGGCCGAGGAGCGCGTGGGCCGACGCCTGCCGCTCAACGTCACCGGGGCCATCGCCGCGATCCTGCTGGAACTCGAGATCCCCTGGCAGCTACACCGCGGCTTTGCCCTCATCAGCCGGACGGCCGGGCTCGTCGGGCACATTGGGGAGGAACTGCGCAACCCGATCACCCCGCAGATCCGCAAGCAGATGTTCGCCAGCGCGCACACCAAGGCCCCGGACGGAGAGGATAAAGGCTGAGCATGGCAGAGACGAAGAAGGCTGAACACGAACTCTTCAAGGGAACCAAACCCCTGGCCGAAGCCGAGATCGGCGATGTGATCGGGTCCATCGAGTTCGTGGTGGACGAGGACCTGATGAGCCGTCTGACCTGGGCGCTCGATGACTACAACCCGTGGTATTTCCTCCAGTCCCCGTTCGGGCACCGGATCGCGCCGCCCACCACCCCGCTGCAGTTCGACGGTGGCATGTTCTACGACTACTACGTCTACCCCGAGGGCGGTTCGCTCTTCGCCAAGCAGGAATTCGAGTTCCTCCACCCGATAAAGATCGGCGTGACCTACAAGCTGGTCGGGACGCTCGTCGACAAGTACCCGAGGCGGGGACGGAGCTTCTTCACAATGGGCGTCTCGATTACCGACCCCGACGGAGTCGAGGTGATGCGGATGGCCAAGACGGTGGCCACGCCGGTCAAGCCAGTGGTCGAGGCCGTGGAAGGAGCCGCGCAGTGAGCGCCACACCAGTTGAGTTCCAGACCGATCCGACCGCGTTTACGCCGATGACGGTTACGGCCGACGAGAGCCTCCCGATCGGGTTCGAGCTCGAGCCGATCACGAAGAAGATCACCCTCGACAAGGCGCGGATCTACGAGGGATGGCCGGCGCGGCGCAGCCGCCACTGCGACTACGACGCCGCTCACGCCACCGGGCTGCCGGCGCCGAACATCAACGGAGCACTGGTGGCGGGCGTGCTGGGCGAGCTGTTCATCAAGTTCTTCGGCGAGAACTACCTCGGGGGGACCCTGTCGTTTAACCTCACCCGCCAGGTCCAGCTCGACGACGAACTCACCGCCCGCGGGGTGGTGAAGGACAAGGTAGCCGAGGCGGACGGCACCCGGCTCATCCTCGACGTCTGGCTAGAGAACCAGAACGGGGACAAGGTGCTGGTCGGCAGCGCGAGCGGGCTCGCGCCTGCGGCGGTGGCGCCACGGCAAGGGGGAAGTCCCGTTGGCTAGCAGCGAGGGGAGCCGCTTCCCCCTGGAGGGTGTGCGCGTCATCGACCTGACGAGGAACCTCGCCGGGCCCTTCTGCTCGATGATGCTCGCCGACATGGGTGCCGAGGTCATCAAGGTGGAGACGCCCGGTAAGGGCGACGAGCTCCGGGGCCTGTTCGCGTTCCCTGGCCGGGCCCCGGATACACAGGATTACTTCGGTATGTACAACCGCAACAAGCGCAGCCTCGCCATCGACCTCAAGTCGCCCGAGGGCAAGGAGATCTTCTGGGCGCTGATCCGCAAGAGCGACATCTTCGTGCAG
The DNA here is from genome assembly GCA_963789225.1 of uncultured Actinomycetes bacterium. Classification (GTDB taxonomy): domain Bacteria; phylum Actinomycetota; class Actinomycetes; order Streptosporangiales; family Streptosporangiaceae; genus Palsa-504. The sequence continues at coordinate 124,906 of CAWBKD010000017.1, read as the reverse complement.
AACCTGGGTCCCGGCGCCGTGGACCGGCTGGGGTTCGACTGGGAGTCGATCCAGGCGGCGAACCCCAAGATGGTCTACGTCAACATCTCCGGCTTCGGCCTCGGCGACACCCGGCGCGCCTACGACGGGGTGGCGCAGGCCGCGAGCGGGATGATGGACATGACGGGTCAGCCCGACGGTCCGCCCGCACTGTGCGGAACGGCGATCGGCGACGTCGAGGCGGCGCTGTTCTCGGCCTTCTCGGCGGTCAGCGCGCTGCGCCTGGCCGAGCGAACCGGCCGGGGCACCCAGATCGACGTCTCGATGGTGGACTGCCTCCTGGCCATCCAGTCCGGCGTCGCCGCCGAGTACCTGGCCATCGGCCAGGGCGGCTCGCGCGCGGGCGCGCAGTCGCCGCACCGGGTGCCGCACAACATCTACCGGACGGCCGACGGCCAGTACGTGTTCCTGGTGAGCAACAACGAGATGTGGCCCCGCCTGTGCCAGAGCCTTGAGCTGGACGACGCGATAGACGACCCGCGCTTCAAGACCAACCAGGACCGGGTCATGCACCGGGCCGAGGTGAACGAGATGCTCGCGACCAAGATCGGCGCGCTGTCGCGCGAAGAGGCCTGCCGGCGCCTGGCGGCCGCGGACGTCCCCCACTCCCCCGTGCTGAGCTTTGCAGAGGTCATCGAGTCTGACTACGCGGCCAAACGCGAGATGGTGATCACCATCGACGGTGAGCTGCGCGGTGGACGCGAGCCGATCCGGGTCATGGGCAAGCCGTACAAGATGAGCGACAGCCCGCCGACGGTCCGGCTCGGCCCGCCCGTGCTCGGCGAGGGCAACTCGTATGTCGTGCACGACGTGCTAGGCCTCTGAGCGCTGCCGGTCGCGGCGAGGAGCAGCTCATGACCAGGTTCGCGATGCCCGACTTCGGCGAGGTCGGCGTCTGGACTTATCAGCTCGAGCTCCAGCGCGCCGATGCGGCCCGCGAGGCGGCGGCCCGGCTCGAGGACCTCGGTTTCCGGCTGCTGTGGGTATCCGACTCACGCCGCCGGGACGTCCTGGTCAACGCCGCCCTGCTCCTGTCGGCCACGCGCCGGCTCGCGGTGGCCACGGGCATCGCGAGCATCTACGCGCGCGACCCGATGACGATGGCGTTCTCCGGCCAGACCCTGGCCGAGGCGTTCCCTGACCGGTTCGTCCTGGGCCTGGGGGTGAGCCACCGGAGCATCGTCGAGGGCCAGCGCGGTCACGCCTACGGTCCTGGCGTCGCGACGATGCGCCGCTACCTCGAGGCCATGGCGCAAGCGGAGTACCTCTCGCCAGCGCCGGCCGCGGGCGGCTGCCCGATCATCCTCGGCGCACTCGGGCCTAAGATGCTCGAGCTCGCGCGCGAACTCACCTCGGGAGCGCACCCCTACCACACGACCCCGGAGCACACCCACCGCGCGAGGACCATCCTCGGGCCCGGCGCCTTCCTCGCCCCCGAGCTGCCCGTCGTGTTTGATCCCGATCCCGCGAGCGCCCGGGCCCTGGCGCGCTCGCGGATCGGCAACTCGCTGCGCCATCCCGCGTACGTCGGCAACCTGCTGCGCCTCGGGTTCGCCGAGGACGACTTCGCCGGCGGCGGCAGCGACCGGCTGATCGACAGCCTCGTGGCGTGGGGCGACGAGCCGGCCATCACCAGACGGATCCGGGATCACCTCGCCGCGGGCGCCGACCACGTGGCGGTGCAGGTCATCCCGGCCGACGAGCGAAGCCTCCCGTTCCCCCAATGGAGGCTGCTGGCGGAGGCGTTTTCGCTGGCGCGCACCTGAACCCTCACCTACATCCGAAAGAGCCATCCATGGACCTGTCGATCCCGCCCGAGCTCGGGCAGTTGAAGGACCTCGTCCGCGAGTTCGTGACCCGCGAGCTCGCGCCGCTTGAGCAGAGCGTCGACGCGCTCGACCACATCGAGCCCGACACGATGCGCAAACTGCGGCGGCGGGCGGTCGAGGTCGGCATCTACGGGTACAACCTGCCGACCGAGGTCGGCGGCGGCGGGATTTCCATCCTCGGCGACGTGCTCATCAGCGAGGAGATGGGGCGGACGTCGGTCGCCCTGGCCGAGGCGCTCGGCCGGCTGCCCATGGCGCTCTCGTTCGCCACCGCCGACCAGATCGAGTGGCTCGTGCAGCCCGTGCTGCGCGCCGAGAAGGTGACCGCCAACGCGCTTACCGAGCCCGACGCCGGCTCCGACCTCGGGGCCTTGCGGACCAAGGCCGTGCCGGACGGTGACGGCTGGAAGATCACGGGGTACAAGCAGTTCATCTGCGGCGCCGAGGTAGCGGACTACATCATCCTGCTGACGGTGACCGACCCGTCCGCCCCGCTGCGCGGCAGGTTCACGACCTTCGTCATCGACCGCGACGCGCCCGGGCTGCAGATGATCACCCGCTTCAACAAGATGGGGTGGCGCGGCCTGCCGATGAACGCCTTCGCGCTGGATGACGTGTCCGTGGGCCCCGAGCGCGTACTCGGGCGGGTGGGAGGCGGGTTCGAGACGATCATGTCGTCGGTCAACACCATGCGCCTCGCCATCGCCGCCCGGTGCGTGGGGTCGGCCGCGCTGCTGCTGGGCCTGGCGCGCGACTACGCGCTCAAGCGGAGCACCTTCGGCAGCCTGCTGGCCGACCATCAGGCGATCCAGTTCATGCTCGCGGACATGGACGTGGAGGTGGAGGCGGCGCGCATGCTCGTCTTCGCCGGCGCCTGCCGGGCCGAGAACGCGGGCCATCAGGACCGCGAGCTCAGGATCGCGGCCTCCCGGGCGAAGCTGTACGCCACGGAGATGGCCGGGCGCGTCGCGGACCGGACGATGCAGATCTTCGGGGCGTCGGGGTACATGGCCGACCTACCGGTGGAACGGATGTACCGTGACCTGCGTGGCTACCGCATCGGCGAAGGGGCGTCAGAGATGCAGCGGATCCAGATTGCCCGCAACCTGCTGGCGTCACGATGAGTGAGGACCAGACCGTCCTGCTCGACCGAGCGGGTGTCGTGGGCCTGATCACGCTGAATCGCCCGGAGTCGATGAACGCCATCAACCTGAAGATGCGCCGGATCATCGCCGAGACGGTCAGGGCCGCCGAGGCGGACGAGGCGAACCGGGCCATCGTCATCCGCGGCGCGGGCGACAAGGCCTTCTGCGCCGGCGCCGACGTGAAGGAGTTCGCGGCCGCCGAGTCGCTCAACGCCGCCCGCCTGCTGCGCGAACCGCCGGGCTGGAACGATCTGATCGCGGCGTGCCGGAAGCCGACCATCGCGGCGATCCAGGGGTTCTGCCTCGGCGGCGGGCTCGAATTGGCGCTCGCGTGCGACATCCGCATCGCCTCACCCGACGCGATCTTCGCCCTGCCCGAGGTCGGCCTGGCCATCATCCCGGCCGCCGGCGGGACCCAGCGCCTGCCGCGCGTCGTCGGGGTCGGTCACGCGATGCGGCTCATCCTCACCCGGGACAGGATCGACGCCCAGGAGGCCCACCGGATCGGTCTCATCAGCGAGATCGTGCCGAAGGACGAACTGGTCACCAGGGCCGTCGAGCTAGCCGAGCGCATCGCCGAGGGAGGTCCCCTGGCCATCGCGTACGCCAAGGAGGCGATCCGCCGGGGCATCGAGATGCCCATCGCGGACGGCCTGCGCCTCGAGGCTGACCTGGCCGTTCTGCTGCACAACACCGCCGACCGGCTGGAGGGCGCAGCCGCGTTCCGCGAGCGGCGGAAGCCTGCCTACCGGGGTGAGTGAGGTGCTGCGCCTGCCCGCGGTCTTCCTGCGGGGCGGGACGTCGAAGGGACTGTTCTTCGCCGCCGGCGTGCTTCCCGCCGACCCGGCCGAACGCGACCGGGTCCTGCTGCGGGCCCTGGGCGGCGGTGACCGCTTCGGGTCTGAGATCGACGGCCTCGGGGGCGCGACCTCGAGCACCAGCAAGGCGGTCGTGGTGTCGCCGTCACGTCGCGAAGGTTTCGACGTCGACTACCTGTTCGCCCAGGTCGGGGTGACGACGCCCACCGTCGACTGGAGCGGCAGCTGCGGGAACCTGGCCTCGGCGGTGGGACCCTTCGCGATCGACGAGGGGCTGGTCACCGCCACGGGCGACCTGACCGCGGTCCGGATCTGGCAGCAGAACACCTCGAAGGAGATCATCGCGCACGTGCCGACCTCGGGCGGCCGGGTCGTGACGGAGGGTGACTTCTACCTCGACGGCGTCCCGTACCCGGCCGCCAGGATTCGCCTGGACTTCATGGACCCCGGCGGCAGCATGACGGGCCGGCTGCTCCCGACCGGCCATCTCATCGACGCCCTCGACGTCAAGGGCGTCGGGACGGTCAGGACCACGATGCTCGACGCCGGGAATCCGTGCGTGTTCGTCGCGGCCCGCGACCTCGGCTTCAGCGGAGTCGAACTGCGGTCGGGGCTCAACGCCGACGCCGACGCGCTTCGCCGCCTCGAGGCCGTCCGGGCGGAGGCGGCGGTCGTCATGGGCCTGGCCCCGTCCGCGGATGTCGCGTCTCGGGACCACCAGGCGAACCCGAAGGTGGCCATCGTCAGCCCGCCGCGCGCGCATACCGTATCGGGGGGCCGCGCCATCGAGGCCTCCGAGGTAGACCTGGTCACGCGCATGGTCTCGATGGGCCTGGTTCACCACGCGATGCCGGCGACCGGGAGTACCGCCCTGGCGCTGGCCGCCCTCATCCCGGGGACGGTGCCCCACGAGGTGGCGGGAAACGCGACCGGCGGGCTGGTCCGGATCGGGCATTCCTCGGGCATCATCCCCGTCGAGGCCGAACTGGACGGCACCGAGGGCAACTGGAACGCGAAGCGGGTCACCGTCTGGCGCTCGGCGCGGCGCCTCATGGAGGGCGTGGTGGTCGTCCCCGCCGCCTTACGTCCGCCTGAGCGCGTCGAGCAGCGGCTGGACGGTCGGCTGGGACTCCATGCGCTCGACGAACTCAACGACCTCGGTCGCCCTGACCTGCGACAGGACCGGAGCCGCGGCCTTGCGGAACTTCTCGGCAATCTCCGCCCGGCTGAGGGGGTCGGCGGCGTCGCCGTGCGCGACCGGCCGGTAGTGCGAATGGCGGTGGCCGTCACGTCTGACGATCGTCACCCGGACGGCGCGCTCATCGAGCGCCGGGTCGCAGGCGACGTTGACCCGGTCGCGGGCGAACTCCAGGACCGAGGGATCGGACATCCGCTCGGCCGAGAATTGCTCCGCCTCGCATTGCCGGTCGTGCAGGACGACCGAGGTGAGGTACCGCGGCGACGTCTTCGCCCGCGGCTTCGTGTCGAAGTCCATCGTCCCGTACAGCTCGTAGGCGCGCGGCGACAGCGCGAGGTCCACCGAGGCGACGTCCCCGGGCCTGATGTCGGTCTCGACGACGACGTCCAGGACCGCGTTGACGACGTTGCGGACGAGCAGGGCGAGCGGCCAGGGCGTGAGCCAGACGTCTTCGAGTTCCCAGCGCTCCCCGAGCCCGGCCAGGGCCGCCTCGGGCGTGCCGCCGTCGGAGTGGGTGAAGTACACGCCGCCGACCGGGTGGGTCAGGACGTCGTCCATGGCCGAGAAGCCACGCATGGCCAGTTCGGCGGCCATCAGCCCGCTCAGCGCGGCCCGAGGCTGCAGGAAGCGCACGGTCGGGGTGCCGCGGTGGTAATCGCTCCCCGCCGCCTGCGCGCCGGCGATGCCGAGGGCGTGGGTGAACTGGTCGCCATCCAGGCCGAGCAGCTTGGCGGCGGCGGTGGCCGCCCCGAACACGCCTGCCACGCCGGAGGTGTTCCAGCCCCGAGCGTGAAACGCTTCGTAATGAAGCCCGACCCCGATGCGGGCGGTCAGCTCGCAGCCGGCCGCCACGGCCACGAGCAGGTCGCGGCCCGACGAACCGGTCCGCTCCGCGGTCGCCAGCGCGGGCGGCACGACCTCAGGCGTCAGGTGACACCAGGACCTGTAATGCACGTCGCAGAGTGACACCGAGGCGATGAGCTGCCCGTTCACGAGCGTCGCACCGGCCGGCGACATCCGGCCCCCGCCGATTACGCTCGAGCTTCCCGGTCCAAGCAGCGCCTCGGCGGTGGCGGCCACCGTCGCCGTAGCCTCATCGCCGATGCCGCCCAGGGCGCTGCCCAGCGCGTCGAGCAGGAGGTCCTTGACGCGCTCGCGGGTGTGATCCGGGATCGCCTCGAGGTCGAGCCCGGCGGCGAACTCGGCCAGGACCCTTCCCGGTGGCCGCGGTTCAGCTCCCATTACCGCTCCGTTCTGCTACGAGCAGGCCCCAGGCAGGAAACGTGATCCTAAGTGTGCGCTTCCATCAGGGAGTGTACTGTTGACATGCAAGTGCGCTATGCTTACAGCTAGTCCGAACGAGGCGGAGTGTCTAGTAACGCTGCACCGGGAGAGTCCGGATGAGCCAGGTGGCGGGTCAGCTGACCGGGCAGATCCTGGTCCTGGGCTGCCTCTACGCCCTCGTCGGCGTCGGTTTCGTCGTCCTGTTCCGCGCTACCGGCGTCGTGAACTTCGCTCAGGGCGAGTTCATGGTCCTCGGCGCCTACTTCTTCTACGGCTTCCTGGTGGAGCTTCACCTGGATGCCCTCGTCTCCATCCTCGCCGCGATGATCGCCACCATGGTCCTCGGGCTGCTCGTCAACGCGCTGATCTTCTACCGGCTGGTCGGCGCCAGCCTGTTCACGATCGTGGTCGCGACCATGGGCCTGAGCCTGCTGCTCGAGACGATCCAGCTCATGGTGTGGGGACCGGACACCAGGGTCCTGCCGAATGTCTTGTCGGACAACAATCTCATCTCACCTCTCGGCATCCCGCTCAGCGCGCTGGACCTGGTCACGATCGTCGGCTCGGTCGTGCTGATCGCGGCGCTGGCCTTCGGCCTGCAGCGGACCAGGGTCGGCGTGCGGATGCGAGCGGTCGCCGACTCGACGCTGCTCGCGGCGCTGCAACGCGTGAGCATCCCCCGGTACGCCGGCCTGGCGTGGGCCCTGGCCAGCTTGTGCTCGGCGCTCGCGGGCGTCGGCATCGCGCTCCAGACGGCGGTCGACCCGGTCAACATCGGCCAGCTCGGCCTGCTTATCTTCCCGGTGGTGATCATCGGAGGCATCGACTCGATCGGCGGCGCGTTCGTGGGGGGCCTCATCGTGGCGGCCATCCAGACGCTCGTCGGCTACTACCTGAGCGGGACCTGGGTCGACCCCATCTGCTACGGGCTGCTGCTCGCCTTCCTGCTCCTGAGGCCCAGGGGACTGTTCGGTTCACGCGAAATAATCCGAGTATGAGGACCGGCCTCATGCAGCTCCGATCGTTCCTTGGCGCCTACCTGAGAAGCAACCGCCGCATCGCGCTCAGCGGCTGGCTGCTGCTGGTCGTCATCGCCGCGATCATGCTGATCGTCAATTCTCCGTTCTGGATCTACGTGGCCGGGCTGACCGTCATCTACGCCATCAGCGCCCTCGGGCTTGACTGGATCCAGGGCCGCGCTGGTCAGGTCTCGATCGGGAGCGCGGCGTTCATGGCGATCGGCGCCTTCGTCGGCGCGGTCGCGTACTCCAAGGGGGTTCCGTCCATCCCCGCCCTGGCCCTGGCCGGGGTCGCCGGGGCGGTGGTCGGCCTGGTGGTCGGCATTCCGGCCTTGCGGCTGCGCGGGCTCTACCTCGCGCTCGCGACGCTCGCGCTCCAATTCATCACGACCGCCCTGGGCTCCTACTACGAGTCCGCCTCCGGTCAGATCGCCGGAGTCGCGACCGGGCTGGTGACGCTCGGGCCGTGGACCCTGGAGGCCATAAACCGGTCATTCTTCGTCGCCCTGGTGGTCCTGCTCCTCCTGCTCACCGTCGCCCTGCATCGCATCTACCGGCGAGCTCCGGGCCGGGCGTGGCTGGTCATCAAGGAGAGTGAGATCTCGGCGGGGGTCATCGGCATCAACCCCACGCGATGGAAGCTGTCCGCCTTCATCGCCAGCTCGGCGCTCATCGCCATCTCGGGCGGTCTGCTCGGCTTCTACACGATGCGAGTGCAATCGGAGTCGTTCAGCCTGGACTTCGCGATCACCTTCGTGGCCATGGTCATCGTGGGCGGCCTCGGCTCGATCGGGGGCATCATCGCCGGAGCCACGATCATTACCGTCATCCCCTACATCTTCTCGACCGTGACCAGCAAGCTGCCGCCGAACCTGCCCATCTCCCAGTGGCTGTCGACGAACATCCCGTACATCAACTCGGGGTTGTACGGCATCTTGCTGCTTGCCTTCCTGCTGTACCAACCCCGCGGGGTCGCCGGGGTCGGAATCGCCCTGCGCCAGCGACTGCTCAAGCTGGTTGACGGCGCCACCGCGGTCAAGGCGGCACCGGCCGGAGCGACCGCCGCCGAGGCGATCCCGATCACCGCCGAGGCCGCCGCGGAGCAGGAGGCCGAGGGCGGCGAGCCCGCCCTCCTCGAGGTACGTGACCTGCACGTCTACCGTTCGGGAGCCTCTGCCGTCGACGGCGTGGACCTGGTTGTCCACCCCGGCGAGGTGGTGGCGATCCTCGGCCGCAACGGGGCAGGTAAGACGAGCACCCTGCGGGGCATCTCCGGCTTCCTGCTGACCGAGCGCTCCCGCGTCACCGGCTCGATCCGCTTCGAGGGGCGCGACATCCGGGGCCTGCCGCCGATGGCCACCGCCAGGCTTGGCCTGATCCTCGTACCCGAGCGCGAGAAGATCTTCCCGAACCTCTCGGTGGCCGAGCACTTCCGGGTCATCACCACGCAGAAGTCCGATGTCGACGAGGTCTTCGCCATCTTCCCTCAGCTCGAGCGGCGCGCGCAGTCCAAGGCCGGGCTGCTGAGCGGCGGGGAGCGCCAGATGCTGGCCCTCGCCGTCGCGTTCTGCATGCACCCGAAGTTGCTGCTCGTCGATGAGCTGTCGCTCGGGCTGGCCCCGGCCGCCATCGCGAGGCTGACGGCAGCCCTGAAGGAATACCAGAAGCGTACGGGGGTCGCCATACTCCTCGTCGAGCAGAACGTGTCCGCGGCGATGGAGCTAGCCGATCGAATCTACATTCTCGAAGCTGGCCGCGTGGAACGCGTCGGACGGCCTTCGGAGCTATCGGAAGCGACGTTGATGTCGTCGGCGCTTGGTGGTGGTTAAGCTGGCCAACATCCTGGACGTGAGCAGCCTTTCCTGCGAATTCGGGGGAATACGCGCGGTCGACGAGGTGTCGTTCGGCGTCGAGCCTGGATCCATCACCGGCGTTATCGGGCCAAACGGCGCGGGCAAGACGGTCTTGCTCAACCTCATCAACGGCATCTACCGGCCGACTCGCGGTGTCATCCAGATCGACGGCCAGCCCACCAATAGGCTGCGACCGGACCAGATCGCCCGGCTCGGCGTGGCCAGGACCTTCCAGTCGACCGAGCAATTCAAGGAGTTCAGGGCGATCGACTACGTCATGCTCGGAGGTTTCTTCCAGCAATGCCGGTCCGTCTTCGCGTGCATTTTCGGTCTCGCCAAGGTGGCGAAGCGCGAGAAGGAGGAGGCCCGGCGGGCCTTTGCCGCGCTTGATCGGTTCGGGCTCGGTAACGCCGCCTACGCCCGCCTGGCGGAGTTGCCCTACGGGATGCAGAAGCAGGTCGACCTGGCCCGGGCGATCGCGGCCGAGCCGAGGCTGCTGTTGCTCGACGAGCCGACGTCCGGGACGACGTTGATCGAACGAGCCGCCATCGCCAACGTCTTGGCGGACATCGGGAGCTCAGACCGGACCCTGCTGGTCGTCGACCACGACGTGCGCTTCCTGGCCGGGCAGTGCGCGCGCCTGGTGGCGATGAGCAACGGACGCAAGATCGCCGAGGGCGTCGTCGCCGACGTGCTCGCCGACCGCGGGGTCAGGGAAGCCTATCTCGGCATATCGGAGGCGGCCGAGATCGCGGAAAACGAAGAGACGACGTAGATCACCGTGGTGAGCCCGGCCTTCGTGGACCGGCCCGGTAGCCGGATCTACTACGAGGCGTCCGGCGCGGGTCCCGGCGGTTACCTCCTGCTGCACGGGTGGAGCTGCGACCACGTCTCCATGCGCCCGATCGCGACCCACCTGGCCGACCGGGGGCACCGCGTAGCCAACATGGACCTGCGGGGACACGGGGGGAGCACCCTCGACGCTCCGGCCTACACGAGCCTGGACGTAGTCCAGGACATGCTCGCGGTCGGCGAGCAGGCCGGCCTCGAGCGGCCGATCCTGGTCGGGCACAGCCTGGGCGCGAAGTTCGTGCTCGCCTTCGCGCACGCGCATCCGGACCGGGCGCGGGCCATCGTCCTGCTCGATACCTCGATCGTGGAGTCCCGGCAGCGGCAAGCCACCCGCCTCGCCGAGATCGAGCACGACCGGCCGGAGGACCTGCGCCGCAGGCTGGAGTCGATGTTCCTGGCCCGCGATCAATCGGAGCAACGGCGCCAGTACGTCGAGTCGATGATGCGGGTGCCGCGCCCGGTCGCCGCGGCCGCGCTCCGCGCCGGCGACCAGGTCGACACCGCGACGGCCCTGGCGAGCTGCGAGCTGCCGGTCTTGTACGTCGCGGCGGCCCGCGCCATGGAGGACCCTGCGCTCATGCGGCAGCTCAATCCGCGGCTGTGCTTCGGTCAGGTCGTCGGCTCCGGCCACTTCGTGCAGCTCGAGGCGCCGGTCCAGGTCAACGCCATGATTGAGCAATTCGTCCGGCTCTACGTCACCTAGGAAAGGACCGAGGACATTGGGGGCAGACCCACAGGAACTGTCCGATCGCCAGCAGATCACCGAGCTGTGTACCCGCTACGCGTCCGCCGTCGATGCCCGCGACTTCGCCGGGGTGGCGAACTGCTTCACCCATGACGGTTCGCTGGAGACCGCGCTCCCGCCCCGGACCATGCGCGGCCGCGCGGAGATCGAGCGCGTCCTGGCCACCCAGACGAGCACCGTACTCGCAGCTCAGCACCTCGTCACCAACCACGCCTACACCGTCGACGGTGATACCGGCGTGGGCACGTCGTCGTTCGTCATGTTCCGCTGGCCAAAGGCGCAGGCGCTGGCCGGACCGCCGGTCGCCGCCCACGGCGGCGCGTACATTGACCGGCTCGAGCGAACCGCCGACGGCTGGAAGATCAAGCACCGGCGGATCGAGATCCTGTGGGGACCCGGCGAGTTCGCCGTACCGGGGAACGCCGACTGAATCCCGGCCGCCGCGGGTGTTTCTTGCCCGCCAACTGCGGTGCCTGAATTCGGCGGGCGCTTACTCGATGCGGTCAGTATTTTGGTCAGAGCGGTGCGGAACTACGCGGCGCAAACAAGTCGCTAACGCGCCCGCGCGAAACCATCGCCGAAGTGGACTCATCAAGCCATCAGCCCTGGCCGGCAAAGCCGGGCAACCCACTTCGAGGCTAATCTAACCTCGATTGAAGTGACCATGGAGGCCTTGCCGTCATATAGAATATGGTGCATGCACGCGGGCAATTTTCCTGACGATCGCACCGGGACTTCCGGCGCACGAACGACTTTGCAGGTACCGTCGCTCGTGGACGCCCTCTATGCGGAGATCCGCGAGCGGATCCTCACCGGGGCGGTCCCCGCCGGCACTCCCGTGACCGAGATGGATCTTGCCACGCAGTACTCGGTGGCGCGGCCGACGGCTAAGGCCTCGATGGAACGCCTGGTTCAGGAGGGCCTGCTGCGCCGCGGCTCGCACAAGACCGCGAGGGTACCCATCCTCGGCCGCGATGACCTGCTCGATCTCTACCACACCCGGGGCATGCTCGAGCGCGAGGTCGTCATGGAGCTCGCTGCGAAGGGGCTCGTACCTGACCAGGCCCGCAAGTCGCTCGAGCAGCTGCGCGACATGTCCGACCCCTCGGTCATCGAGGTGGTCAACCTCGACATGGGCTTCCACAGCGAGCTCGTCGGCGCGATCCACAGCCCTCGCCTCAACCGTCTGTACCGCTGGCTGGCCGGTGAGGTCCGGCTCAGCATGGCGCAGTTGCAGGCCAACCACCTGCTTTCCTCAAGCAGGATCGCTAGCGAGCACGCCGCGATCCTTGACTGCATCAAGCAGGAGGACGTCGACGGTGCGGTCAACAGCGTCACCAAGCACATCGAGCAGGCCGGCGCGCGCCTCATCGCCCACCTCGAGGGGGTCGCCTCCACGGGCTACCCGCCCGCGTAAGGCTCCCCCGCCCGATCAGCCAGCTACGTGCCTCGCCTCCAGGGCGCGCAGTTCCGGCAGGCCGAGCAACTCGTTCAGTTCTTCGAAAGAAACCTGCAGGTCAGGGGCTTCCATCACCGTGTCAGACGCGAGGGCGGTGGCCATCGCGTTCATCGCTAGCTGCATACCGCGCACGGCGGCGGTCGTGAGCAGGCGCGGGTAAATCACCACCGCGACACCCATCTTCTCGAGTTCCCTGGCCGGTATGAGCGGCGTCGTAGCCCGGGCGCGCAGGCCCAGGCCCATGTTCACGGAGACGGGAGCGTGCACGCGGAGGGCGAAGCTCCTGATGTCGTCCTCTGACAGAAGTGCGTCGGCAAACACGAGGTCGGCCCCGGCGTCCGCGTAGAGATTGCCCCTGCGGATCGCCTCCTCGATGCCGTCGGTGGCCGCCGCGTCGGTCCTGGCCTTGATGACGAACGCGGGGTTGCGGCGTGCTTCGACGGCGGCCTTGAGCTTCTCGACCATCTCTTCGGCCGGGATCACGGCCTTGCCGCTCATGTGGCCGCATCGCTTCGGCCAGCTCTGGTCCTCGAGCATTATCCCAGCTAGCCCGGCTTGTTCGAACCGCAGAACGGTGTCGTAGGTGTTGACGGCGTTGCCGTAGCCGGTGTCGGCGTCGGCGAGCAGCAGCAGCGACGTCCGCCGCGCGATCATGGCGGCACCCTCGAGGCTCTCGGCCAGGCCCATGATGCCGACGTCGGGCAGGCCCATACGGCTCTCGGACAGGCCGGCGCCGGTGATGAACGCCGCCGGGTACCCGAGGCTCTGCACGAGCCGGGCGCTCAGGCCGTCGAACACCCCGGGGAGCACCAGGATGTCGCGATCCTCGATGAGCTCTTTCAGCGTCGCCGGGCTCACGAGATCCGGGCCCCCAGCTTCGGGTACAGCTCGGTCGCATTGCGGCAGAGAACGCGTTCTCTGAGCCCGGCGGGTGCGCTGTCAAACGCGGCGGGACCCTCGAACGAGACGCTCGGGTAATTGCTGGAATACATCAGCAGGTGCTCGGCATCGACCGCCTGAAGCCACGGCACGCGCTCCTGCGCGTCAAGCGGGCCCTCAAAGCGGTGCGAGCAGAATCGCACGTGACCGGGCAGGTAGTCGACCGGGGTCTTTTTCACCCACGGGGTAACCGACCGGATGGCCCGCCAGTCGCTGTCAAAGCGCCAGATCAGCGGGAAAAGCATATCGATCCCGCCGTCGGCGAACACGAATACGAGGTCCTCCAGATCCTCGAAGACCCCCTCCGCGATGAGGCTCATGAGGTGGACAATGTAGTTAATCGGGTACTGCGCCGCGTATTCGATATAGTGCAACGGATAACCGACGGAGGTCGGCCAGTACTCATTCCCGCCGAGGTTGTCGGCGTGCACTGCCACCGGAAGGCGATGACGGGCCGCGGACTCCCATATCGGCCGGAAATTGCGCTGGCCGTATGGCTGGTGCGCCTGCAGCGGCACCGCCACCTGAACCATCTGCGGGTGATCCGCCCAGGTCTCGATCTCCTCTATCGCGCGATCGGGGTCGGCGGGATTAACGCGGATGGAGCCGTAGAAGTGCTCGGTGTCATAGGCCAGCCATTCCTCGGCTAGCCATCTGTTCGTACCTTTGCATATCTCCGTCGCCATGTCGACGTCCGGCAGTAGCCCGCGGGTGAGCGGGAGCAAGACCACCGCGCTGACCTCGCCGTCCGAAATCAGCTGGCGGCTGAGCAGTTCTGGATCGGAGCCTGGAAGACCTCCGGCCGGCGCAAAATCCACGCGGTATTCCTCGGCGGGCGGCGGATAGAAATAGCCGTCGAGTCCCGGGAACCTGAGGTTGGAAAGCGGCGCGCTCATATACTTTCTGATGTCGTCCTGGTCGCGCGGAAACGGGTGAGCGGCGGCGTCAACCTGCTTAATCGTCGACAATGACCCATCCATTCTCCACGCGCACCTGATAGGTGCGGATATTCTTCGGCGGCAACGCGACCGACTTACCCGTAGCCAGTTCGAACTCCCAGCCGTGCCAGGGGCAGCGGAGAATTTGACCGTCTTTAATCCACTTTGCGTCGTATGACCGCTCGGACTCGGTCGTTCCGGTTACCGGTCCGAGACAGACCGGAGCGCCGTCGTGCGGACACCGGTTGGCCAGCGCATACAGCGCGCCACCGCTATTGAAAACCCCGATACCGAAACGGCCGCCGGGCACAATCTTGCGCGAACCAGGCGGGAGTTCCTCGATGGGGCAGGCGCGCACGCTCATTGACCTCAGCCTCCCACCGCCGGACGGAGCGGCCGGGCCGACAAACTGCTCAGCTCGGCGAGTCCGTACAGCTCGGCCGCGTTCTGGTAGGCGAACCTGGTGCGGACCTCGTCAGGAAAACGCCGCAGGGTGGCCTCGGGGTGATCGTAGTCCCAATGCGGGTAATCGGTCGAAAACATGACCATGCGCTCCGACCCCATCCAGTTGAGGTATTCGTGGAGCCGACGCGTCCTATTCGGGCGCTCGAGCGGCTGGGTCGTGACGAGGATCTGGTTCCTGATGTATTCGGAAGGGGGCCGGTCCAGCCAGGGAACTTCCGAGCCGAACTGCCGCCAGTAGTGGTCCAGGCGCCACATAAAGGGAGCCAGCCAGCTGACGCCGCCCTCGACGAGAACGAAACGGAGGTCAGGCAACCGGGCCATTACGCCCGACATCACCAGGCTGGCGACATGCGGGTAGTAGTACAGCGTGTACTGGGGATGAAATTCGAAGTAGTAGGAGATAAAGCCGACCGGGGAAAGCATCGCTATCCCAGGTGTCCGGTTGATATGCGTGGCGACCGGGAGCCCGTGGCGGACGGCGGCCTCGAAAATCGGGAAGTACTGCGGGAGGCCGTAGGAACCTCGCACCGTCGGCGGGATCATTACCTGGACGAATCCGCCGTGTTTCGACCAGCGCTCGATCTCTTCCAGGGCCGCCTCTGGTACGTCCGGGCAGACCATGATCGACCCCCGGTACCGACCGTGCCCGTTGTATTTGCCTAGCCAATTGTCGGCCAGCCAGGCGTTCGTGGCCGCGCACAGCGCCGCCTCATGCTCGGGATTCGCCATCCCGGTGACGGTGAGCGGAATCAGGATGGCGCAGGTCACGCCGGCCTGCTCCAGGAGCTGTTCCGCCATCAGCGACGGGTCGGATCCGCCGGGCCCGGTGGTGGGCATGGCATCGCGCCGCATGCCCGTCGCGAGCGCGCCGAACCCGGTCAGCACGCCGGTCCCGCGGTTCATGCGGAACCAGCTCCTCAGCATGTCGCCGACCTTGCCCTGATAGCGATCGGGCAGGTAGTCGAGCAGTTCAGCGGGCGAGCGCGGCGCGGGGTGGACGTCGCAGTCGACGATCGGAAGGCAGTCAGGCGCGTCGGTCATGTCGGGTCACTCTCGGCGGATGGTGTCGTCGGTCCACTCGTTGAGTTTGCTGTTGTCCCAGGATGAGATCCGCTCGGGGGTCACGGCAACCATCGACGAGGAATCCAGGTCGCGGGCCGCCTGCCAGTGCCCGGGAACACCCAGGTCCCGGCTGCGCAGCCCGGCGTACTTCTGGTCGAGGAGCTCGCTGCAGAGCTCGATGAGGGCCGGGTCGGCCAGGATGCGCGACCGTCCGCGGATGACCACGCCGCGCAACTCGGTGAAGCCCTCCCCGTCCGCGATCGTGACACATACGCGAGCGTCGTCGGCCAGCTTCGCCTTCACCTTGTTGCTGGTGGCACGGAAGTAGACCGTCCCGGTGATCGAGACGTACCAGACCGGTGTCACGTGCGGGTACTCCTCGCCATCGACGAAGGCCGCGAACGCCACCTTCTGCGAGGCGATGTAGTCCCATACCTCGGCCGTCGTCATCGCAACGTACTGCCGGTTCACCCGCCGGTAGGCGACGCCGGTCATGGTGTCATGGGCGCTGCGCACCGTCCGTGAGCACGCCAGTGTTCACGGGCATGATTGATAGACACGATAGCTAGTATTACATTCGATATGCCCGCCGGCAAGTAGGCCCGGGAACCTCAGGGGTGCGGCACTCGCGGGTGCTCGAGGGCCGCGGGATTGACGACGTTGATGGGTGCTCCGGAGTCGTAGGCGTTGATCTGCTGGAAGATGCCGCTGAACTGCATCTCCCATTCCTCCCTGGTCACGTAGCCGAGGTGTGGGGTGCACAGCGCGTTGTCGAGGCGCAGCAGCGGGTCGGAGGGGTCGATGATGGGCTCGTGGTCGAAGACGTCGATCGCCGCCATCCCCGGGCGGCCCGCGCGCAGCGCGGCCACGAGCGCACCAGGCTCGACGAGCGCCGCACGACTGGTATTGACGAGCAACGCCGATGGCTTCATCGAGCCGAGATCACCGGCCGTCACGATCCCGCGCGTCTCCTCCAGCATGCGCAGGTGCAGCGAGACGATGTTGGAGGAGGCGAAGAACTCTGCCTTGCCGTTCGCCGCGCGGTGACCGTCGGCTACCGCCTGCGCCATCGAGCCAGGCCGGCTGAGCACGACGACGTCCATGCCGAACGTCCGGCCGTAGTCGGCGACCACCTGCCCGATTCGTCCGTAGCCGTATACGCCGAGCGTCTTGCCGCGGATCGTCCGGCCGATGTCGGTCTGCCACCGGCCGGCCTTAAGAGAGGCCGCCTGCTGAGGGATCTGGCGCATCGCGGCCAGGATGAGGCCCCAGGTGAACTCGGCCGTGGCGTAGGAAGGCCGACCGACGTGCTGGTCGGAGGATACGACGATGCCGAGGCGAGTGCAGGTGTCGATGTCGATGTGAGGGTATACGCTCCGCTGGCTGATCAGCACGAGCCGCGGCAGGCGTTCGAGCAGCGCCGTCCTGATCTGGGTTCGCTCCCTGATCAGCACGAGCGCCTCGGTGTCCGCTAGACGTTCGGCTAGCACGTCCACATCCTGGGTGTGGTCGTTCCAGACCGTGACGTCGTGGCCGTCCAGCATGGAAAAACAACCAAGCGTCCGCAGCGTGTCTAGGTAATCGTCAAGTATCGAAACTCGCATCTAACCTCCTGCTACCGGAACTACCACGTCCGAGAGTAACCTTGTCAGACAGTCAGGTTGACGGACAGCATGCTCGCATGATACGTACGCCGACGGAAGGGAGACCACCGTGTCCGACGAGAACCCGACCCGGGAAGACCTCCTGGAGTACATCAGGGACCAGCGGAACTGGGGACGCTGGGGCGAAGACGACCAGATGGGGGCGGTCAACCTCGTCACGGCGGCCAAGACGATCCAGGCGGCACGCCTCGTCCGGACGGGGCTCACGGTCACCCTGTCGCGCGAATACCCGAAAACGCCGGGTCCGGGGAACTCGCGTCCGGCCCAGCACTTTCCCCTCCAGTGGCGGCACCCACCCACCGGCGGGGCGGCCGGGGACTACTACGGGATCGCCTTCCACCGCTGGGGCAGCACGCACGTCGACGCCCTCTGCCATATCTGGGACGAGGAAGGGATGTGGGGTGGCCGACGGGCAGAAGACGTGTTCAGCGCCGACGGTGCCTCGTTCGGCGACATCGACCAGTGGCGTGCGGGCATCATAACCCGCGGCGTACTGCTCGACGTGCCCCGTTTCCGCGGGGTGGACTCGATCGAGATCGGCAGGCCGGTCCACGCCGCGGAACTCCGGGCCGTGGCCGAGCACCAGGGGGTCACGGTCGAGCCGGGCGACGCCCTGGTGGTCTACTCCGGCCGGGACGCCTTCACCGCGGCGCATCCGGAGTGGAACGGCGAGGAGCCGGTGCGCCCCGGGCTGCACGCGTCCTGCCTCAGGTTCATCCGCGAGCACGACGTAGCCGTCCTGGTCTGGGACTTCATGGACGAGCACCCGTGCGCGGAACTGTACGATCTCCCGTTCGGCGTGCACGCGGCGATCATGTCCTACGGCGTGGCGCTCGTGGACAACTGCTACCTGGAGGGGCTCGCTCAGGTGTGCGCGAAACTCGGGCGCTACGAGTTCATGGTGGTACTGGCGCCGCTGCGGGTCGTGGGTGGGACCGGATCGCCCATCAACCCGATTGCCGTCTTCTGAAGGCCCCGGCCGGGTGTCAGAGCAGGGAGCGCAGCACGAACGGCATGATGCCGCCGTGCCGGTAGTAGTCGGCCTCACCCGGCGTGTCGATCCGGACGACGACGTGGAACTCCTGACCGTCGGCGGTAACACACACGCCGTTCGGGATAATGCCGGTGTTTATCTCGGCGATGCCGCGGATGTCGAAGGTCTCGTTGCCGGTCAGGCCGAGTGCGGCGGCCGATTCCCCCGGCCGGTACTGCAGCGGCAGGACGCCCATCCCGATCAGGTTGGACCGGTGGATCCGCTCGAACGACTCCGCCAGCACCGCGCGGACGCCGAGCAGCAGGGTGCCCTTGGCCGCCCAGTCACGGGACGAGCCCGTGCCGTACTCCTTCCCGGCCAGGACCAGCAGCGGGGTGCCCTCGTCCAGGTAGCGGCGGGAGGCCTCGTAGATGCTCAGCCGCTCGCCGTCCTTGACCGTCACGCCGCCCTCGGTCCCGGGCGCAAGCTGGTTCCGCAGCCGGATGTTGGCGAACGTGCCGCGGATCATCACCTCGTGGTTCCCGCGCCGGGACCCGTAGGAGTTGAAGTCACGCCGCTCCACCCCGTGCGAGAGCAAGTACTCCCCCGCCGGGCTCTCGGTCTTGATCGCCCCCGCCGGCGAGATGTGGTCCGTGGTCACCGAATCGCCCAGCATGAGCAGGACCCGGGCGCCGGCGATGTCGGTCACCGGCTCGGGTTCGAGGGGCATCGCGTCGAAGTACGGCGGGCGGCGCACGTAAGTCGACGTCGTCTTCCCAGGCGTAGGTGTCGCCCTGCGGGGACGTGAAGCGCGCGCCAGTTGTCGTCGCCGTGGAACACGTCGGCGTAGTCGCGGGTGAACATCTCCTGCGCCACCGCGTCCCTGACCACGGCGGCGACCTGGTCGGGGGAGGGCCACAGGTCGGCCAGGTAGACGGGCTTGCCCTCACGGTCGGAGCCGAGCGGCTCGCGGGCCAGGTCGATGTCCATCGTGCCGGCCAGCGCGTAGGCGACCACCAGCGGCGGCGAGGCCAGGTAGTTCAGCTTGACGTCGGGGTTGATCCGGCCTTCGAAGTTGCGGTTCCCGGACAGTACCGCGGCCACGGCCAGGTCGTGGGCGTTGACGGCCGCGCTGATCGCGGGCGGCAGCGGCCCGGAGTTGCCGATGCAGGTGGTGCAGCCGTAGCCGACCAGGTTGAAGCCGAGCTTGTCCAGGTAGGGCAGCAGCCCGGCGCGCTCGTAGTAGTCCATCACCACCTTGGACCCCGGCGCCAGCGAGGTCTTCACCCACGGCTTGCGGTTCAGGCCGCGCTCGACCGCGTTCCTGGCCAGCAGGGCGGCGGCAACCATCACCGAAGGGTTGGACGTGTTCGTGCAGGAGGTGATCGCGGCGATGACCACCGAGCCGTGATCCACCGCGGTCGCCGTGCCGTCCTCCAGCGTGACCCGAACCGGGTTCCCGGGCTGCGTGCCGGCCATGGCCTCGCGGAACGCGGTCTTGGCGTCGGCCAGCGCGATCCGGTCCTGCGGGCGCCGCGGGCCCGCGATCGACGGGACCACCGTGGACAGGTCGAGGGTGACCTCCTCGGAGTACCGCGCCTTCGTGTCCGGATCGTGCCAGAGCCCCTGCTCCCTGGCGTACGCCTCGACCAGGTCGAGCCGCTCCCGCGAACGCCCGGTCAGGGCCAGGTAGTCCAGGGTGTGCCGGTCGATCGGGAAGATCGCGCAGGTCGACCCGAACTCCGGCGACATGTTCCCGATCGTGGCCCGGTTGGCGACCGGGACCGCGGCCACGCCCTCCCCGTGGAACTCCACGAACTTCCCCACGACCCCGTGCTTGCGCAGCAGTTCGGTGATCGTCAGCACCAGGTCGGTCGCGGTCGCGCCGCTGGGCAGCTCGCCGGTCAGCCGGAACCCGACCACCTTCGGGATCAGCATCGACACCGGCTGGCCCAGCATCGCGGCCTCGGCCTCGATCCCGCCCACGCCCCAGCCGAGGACCCCGAGGCCGTTCTGCATCGTGGTGTGCGAGTCGGTGCCCAGGCACGTGTCCGGATAGGCGACGCCGCCCCGGGTCATCACGACCCGGGCCAGGTACTCGATGTTGACCTGATGCACGATCCCGGTACCCGGCGGGACCACCTGGAACCGGCCGAACGCCCGCTGGCCCCAGCGCAGGAACGCGAACCGCTCCCGGTTGCGGTCGAACTCGATCGCCACGTTCCGCGTGAACGCGTCCGGCCGGCCGAACACGTCCGCCACCACGGAGTGGTCGATGACCAGCTCGGCGGGGATCAGCGGATTAATCTTCCCCGGGTCGCCGCCCAGGGCCTGCATGGCCTCGCGCATCGCGGCCAGGTCGACGACCGCCGGAACGCCGGCCAGGTCCTGGAGCAGCACCCGGGCCGGGGTGAACTGGATCTCGGTGCCAGGCTCGGCCGCGGGATCCCAGCCGGCGACGGCGCGGGCCTGGGCGGCGGTGATGTTGACGCCGTCCTCGTGGCGGAGCAGGTTCTCCAGCAGGATCTTCAAGCTGAACGGCAGGGTGTCCGACCCGGTCACCGCGTCCAGGCGGTAGATCACACATTCCTGATCGGCGAGCCGGAGCATCGCCCGGCTGCCGAAGCTGTTCGCGGTCATCGGCCTCTTCGGTAAGGGAGCAACTATGGAGTACCGCAGTCTTGGTGCGACTGGGATGAAGGTTAGCTCGCTGTGCCTGGGCACTATGATGTTCGGCGCCTGGGGCAATCAGGATCACGACGAGGCCATCTCGATCATCGACACGGCGATCGACGCGGGGATCAACTTCATCGACACCGCCGATGTCTACTCACGCGGCGAGTCGGAGGTGGTCGTCGGGCAGGCCCTGGCGGGCCGGCGGGACCGGATCGTCCTGGCCACCAAGGTCCACTTCCCGATGGGGGCGGACCCGAACGAAGGCGGCAACTCGCGCCGGTGGATTGTGCGGGCCTGCGAGGACAGCCTGCGCCGGCTGAACACGGACTACATCGACCTGTACCAGGTACACAGGCCCGACCCCGACGTCGACATCGACGAAACGCTCGGCGCCCTGACCGATCTGGTCCGGCAGGGGAAGGTGCGATACCTCGGCAGCTCGAAGTTCCAGCCTTCGGCGATCGTGGAGGCGCAGTGGACGGCCGAGCGCCGCCAGCGGGAGCGCTTCGTGTGCGAGCAGCCCGCGTACTCCCTGCTCGTCCGCGGCGTCGAGACCGACTTCCTGCCGGCCTGCCAGCGCTACCGGATGGGGGTCATCCCCTGGGGTCCGCTCGCGGGCGGCTGGCTGTCGGGCAAGTGGCGCGTGGGCGGCCAGGACATGGCCAGCCGGCGGGCCGACCGCGTTCCGGCCCGTTTCGACCTGAGCCTGCCGGAGAACCAGCGCAAGCTGGAGATCACCGAGGCCCTGGCCCGGGTGGCGGAGGACGCGGGTATCCCGCTCATCCACCTGGCCCTCGCGTTCGTGCGGCAGCACCCGGCCGTCACCGCCCCCATCATCGGCCCCAGGACCCCCGAGCACCTGGCCACCTACCTCGGGGCGCTCGAGGTCAGGCTGGCGCCGGACGTGCTCGACCGGATCGACGAGATCGTGACCCCGGGCACCAACGTCAGCTGGCCGGACGTCGGGCTCGTGCCCCCGGCGATCGCGAACCCGGCGCTGCGCCGGGCGTCGTAAGCCCGCCGTAGCGGGGTGCCGGTCCGGCCTCAGGGCCCGGTGAGGCGTTCCAGGATCAGCTCGCGGACGCGGGCCGCGTCGGCCTGACCGCCCGTGGCCCTCATGACCGCGCCGACCAGGGGCCCGGCCGCGGTCACCTTGCCCGCGCGGACCTTGTCGGCCACGTCGGGGTGGGCCGCGATCGCCGCGTCCACGGCGGCGGTGAGCGCGCCCTCGTCGCTGACCACGGCCAGCCCGCGGGCGGACACCACCTCGTCGGGGTCGCCCGCTCCCGCCAGCACCGCCTCGATCACGTCCCGGGCCAGGCGGTCATTGAGCGTGCCCGCCGCGACGAGCTCCGCGATCCTGGCGACCTGCGCGGGCGTGATGGCCAGGTCCGCGAGCTCGACACCCGCGTCGTTGGCCTGGCGAGCCAGTTCGCCGAGCCACCACTTACGCGCGTCGTCCGGCGACGCACCGGCCGCGACCGTCTCCGCCGACCAGGTCGAGCGCGCCCACGTGGTACAGCGCGGTGATCTCCGCCTCGGGCAGGCCCCACTCGCGCTGCAGCCGCTCCCGCCGCGCGGACGGCGCCTCGGGCAGCGCGGCCCGGATCTGCTCCACCCATTCGGCCGCGGGGGCGACCGGTACCAGATCGGGCTCGGGGAAGTACCGGTAGTCCTGGGCCTCTTCCTTGGACCGCCCGGATGTCGTCGTCCCCGAGTCCTCGTGGAAGTGCCTGGTCTCCTGGATGACCCGCGCCCCGGAGTCGAGCACGCCGGCCTGGCGCTCGATCTCGGACCGGACCGCCCGCTCCACCGAGCGCAGCGAGTTGACGTTCTTGGTCTCGGTCCGGGTTCCCCAGCGGCCGGACCCGCGCGGCGCCAGCGAGGTGTTCACGTCGCAGCGCAGCGAGCCTTCCTCCATCCGGACGTCGGAGACGCCGAGCGCGCGGACCAGGTTGCGCAGCTCGGTGACGTAGGCCCTGGCCACCTCGGGCGCGGCCGCGCCGGTCCCCTCGACCGGCTTGGTCACGATCTCGACCAGCGGGATGCCCGCCCGGTTGTAGTCGACGAGGGAGTAGTCGGCGCCGTGGATCCGGCCGGTGGCGCCGCCCACGTGCAGCGACTTGCCGGTGTCCTCCTCCAGGTGCACGCGCTCGATGCCGACCCGGATGACCCGGTCCGCGACGGGCACGTCCAGCCAGCCGTCCGTGCACAGCGGCTCGTCGTACTGGGAGATCTGGAAGTTCTTCGGCATGTCCGGGTAGAAGTAGTTCTTCCGCGCGAACCGGCACCAGGTGGCGATAGTGCAGTTCAGGGCCAGGCCGATCCTGATCGTGTACTCGATCGCCATCCGGTTCACCACCGGCAGCGAGCCGGGCAGGCCCAGGCAGACCGGGCATACCTGGCTGTTCGGCTCCGCACCGAAGACGGTCGTGCAGCCGCAGAACATCTTGGTCCTGGTGCCCAGCTCGACGTGCGTCTCAAGCCCGATCACCGGCTCGTAGCGTGCCATCGCCTCGGCGAACGGGACCAGCGTGTCGGCGGCGGTCATGAGGTGAGTCCCTTCGCCTGCGCGAGCAGCGGCTGCCCCCAGCGCTCGACCAGGGCCGCCTCGGCGGCGGCGGCCACCCGGTACATCCGGTCGTCGGCCAGCGCGGGGGCCATGACCTGCAGCCCGACCGGCAGGCCGTCCTCGGGGGCCAGCCCGCACGGTACGGAGATCGCCGCGTTGCCTGCCAGGTCTGAGGGGATCGTGCACAGGTCGGCCAGGTACATCGCCATCGGGTCATCGGCGCGCTCGCCGATGGCGAACGCCGTCGTCGGCGTGGCCGGCGAGACCAGCACGTCGACCTGATCGAAGGCCGCGTCGAAGTCCCTGATGATCAGCGTGCGTACCTGCTGCGCCTTGCCGTAGTAGGCGTCGTAGTAGCCGCTGGACAGCGCGTAGGTGCCGAGGATGATGCGCCGTTTCACTTCCGCGCCGAAGCCCTGCTCGCGGGTCAGCGCCATCACCTCTTCGGCATCCCTGGCCCCGTCGTCGCCGACCCGCAGGCCGTACCGCATCGCGTCGAACCTGGCCAGGTTGGAGGAGCACTCGCTGGGCGCGATCAGGTAGTAGGCGGGCAGCGCATACCTGAAGTGCGGGCAGGACACCTCGGTGACCTTGGCGCCGAGCGACTCGAGCAGCTCGACCGCCTCGGCGAACCTGGACAGCACGCCGGACTGGTAGCCCTCGCCGCTCAGTTCGGTGACCACCCCGATCCGCATCCCGCTCACGTCCGCCTGCCGGGCCGCGGCGACCACGGGGGGCACCGGGGCGTCGATCGAGGTGGAATCGCACGGGTCGTGCCCCGACATCGCCTCGTGCAGCAGCGCCGCGTCCAGCACGGTACGGCCGAACGGCCCCGGCGTGTCCAGTGAGGAGGCGAACGCGACTACCCCGTACCGCGACGAGCCGCCGTAGGTCGGCTTGGTCCCGACGATCCCGCAGACGGCCGCGGGCTGCCGGATCGAGCCCCCGGTGTCGGTGCCGATGGCGAGCGGGGCCTCGTACGCGGCCACGGCGGCCGAGGACCCGCCCGACGAGCCGCCGGGCACCCGGCCGAGGTCCCACGGGTTGTGGCTCGGGCCGAACGCCGAGTTCTCGGTCGACGAACCCATCGCGAACTCGTCCATGTTGGTCTTGCCGAGGATGATCGCGCCGGCTTGCTTGAGCCGCCCCGTGATCGTCGCGTCGTACGGGGGGTGCCAGCCCTCCAGGATGCGCGAGCCGCAGGTCGTGGGCATGCCCATGGTAGTGAACACGTCCTTGACCGCAACCGGCACTCCGGCCAGCGGGCCGAGCGGCTCGCCCGCCTGGCGCGCGGCGTCGATCTGCTGCGCCCGGGCCAGGGCGCTGTCGGCGGCGACGTGCAGGAAGGCGTGCACGCGATCATCGACCGCGGCGATCCGGTCCAGATGGGCCCGGGTCACCTCGGTCGCCGAGACCTCGCCCGCAGCCAGTGCCGCCGAGAGCTCGGCGGCGGTCAGGTGGGTCAGCTCGGACATCAGTCCTCCCCCAGGATCCGCGGCACCTTGAACCGCTGCTGCTCCACGGCGGGCGCCTGATCGAGCGCGGCCTCTTGGGTCAGGCACGGGACCGGCACGTCGTCGCGGTGCACGTTGGTCAGGCCGGTGGCGTGCGAGGTCGGCGGTATCCCCTCCGCCGCGACCTCCTGGACCTGCGCCACCGCCGCGATGATCTGACCCAGCTGGGGGGCCAGGTGGTCAAGTTCGGCGGCGGTGAGCGAGATCCTGGACAGCCGCGCCAGGTGCGCGACCTCGTCACGGGTGATGGACATGCACGCCATCCTAGGGGCCCCGCGACGCCAGGCTGTAAGCAATAACGCCGTGATGGTAGCTGTGATACCTGCGCGGCGGGTCTCGCCTCCACGCAATTGCGTGGAGCGTTTCCGCGGAAACGCGCGCGGCTAATCCCGCTGGCGGGCGGCGTCGGGGCCCTGTTCGACGAGAACGCGGAAGGCAGCCTCGTCCAGGATCGGGATGTTCAGCTCGACGGCCTTGTCGTACTTCGAGCCTGCGTTCTCGCCCGCGACCACGAAGTCGGTCTTCTTCGACACCGAGGACGTCACCTTCCCTCCGGCCTGCCGGACGGCGTCGGCGGCCTCGTCCCTGGTGAACCCCGCCAACGTGCCGGTGATCACCACCGAGACACCCGCCAAGAGGCGCGCCGCAGCCCGGTTCGGGTCGAAGTCCGGGTCCGCCAGCCGTACCCCGGCGTCCCGCCACTTGGCCACGATGGCCCGGTGCCAGTCCTCGGTGAACCAGTCGCGCAGCGACGCGGCGATCGTGGGTCCCACCCCGTCGACCGCGGCCAGCGCGTCCACGCTTGCCGCCTCGATCGCGTCCAGCGAGCCGAACTCGGTAGCCAGCGCCCGCGCCGCCGTCGGTCCCACGTGCCGGATGGACAGCGCGACCAGGATCCGCCACAGCGGCCTGGTCATCGCCTCGGCGAGGTTGCCGAGCAGCCGGGCGGCGTTGGCGCTCAGCGTGCCCTGCTTGACGACGAAGAACGGGCAGGTCAGGAGCTGCTCCTCGGTGAGGGAGAACACGTCGCCCTCGTCGGCGACCAGGCCGCAGTCGAGCAGCGCGCTGACCGCCTCGTAGCCGAGCACCTCGATGTCGAAGGCGCCGCGGCCGGCCAGGTGGAACAGGCGCTCCCGAAGCTGGGCCGGGCAGGACCTCGCGTTCGGGCAGCGCCAGTCGACCTCGCCCTCGTCCCTGGCCAGGGTGGTGCCGCACGACGGGCAGACCTCAGGGAACTCGAACTCGTGCTCGTCGCCGGTACGCAGGTCGGCGACCGGCCCGAGCACCTCGGGGATCACGTCGCCGGCCTTGCGCAGGATCACCATGTCGCCGATGAGCACGCCCTTGCGCTTGATCTCGTCCGCGTTGTGCAAGGTGGCGTTCGCGACCGTCGAGCCGCTGACCTTGACCGGTTCCATCACCGCGAACGGGGTGACCCGGCCGGTCCGGCCGACGTTCACCTCGATCTTCAGCAGCCGGGTGGTGACCTCCTCCGGCGGGTACTTGTAGGCGATGGCCCACCGCGGCGCCCGGCTGGTCGAGCCGAGCTGGCGCTGCAACGCGATCTGGTCGACCTTGACCACCACGCCGTCGATCTCGTACGGCGGGTCGTGCCGGTGCTCGGCGTAGTGCGCGATGTACCCGCGGACCCCGGCCATGCCGGCGACCACCTGGTACAGCGTGCTGACCGGCAGGCCCCACTCGCGCAGCCGCTGGTACCAGCCGGATTGAGTGTCGGGCGCGCCCTCAAGATGGCCCGCTTCGCCGGGGCCGGCTGCGGTACCGGTGATTGCGGCCTGGCCGTCGTATCCCTCGACCCTTCCGATCCCGTGGACGATGGCGTCCAGCGCGCGGGAGGCGGTGATCCGCGGGTCCTTCTGCCGCAGCGACCCGGCCGCCGAGTTGCGCGGGTTGGCGAACGCGGGCTTGCCCGCGTCAAGCAGCGACTCGTTCAGCTTCCCGAACGCCTCGACCGGCATGAACACCTCGCCCCGGACCTCCAGCACGGCCGGGTAGCCCGAACCGGCCAGCCGGGCGGGGATCGAGGAGATCGTCCGGATGTTCGGCGTGACGTCCTCGCCGGTCCGGCCGTCGCCCCTGGTCGCCGCCCTGATCAGCGCGCCGTCGCGGTAGACCAGGTCGATCGCCAGCCCGTCGATCTTCAGCTCGCACAGGAACGGGCCCCCGCCGCCGAGCCGCACGGCCCGGTCGGCCCAGCCGCCCAGGTCCTCGTCGGTGAAGACGTTGTCCAGGCTGAGCAGCTGCTCCAGGTGCCCGACCGGGGTGAACAGCGTGGACACCGTCCCGTGCACGGTCTGGGTCGGCGAATCCGGCGTGCGCAGGTCGGGGTACCGCTCCTCCAGCGCGCGCAGTTCGCGCATTGTCGTGTCGTACTCGATGTCGGAGATGGTCGGCGAGTCCAGGACGTAGTACCAGTGATCGGCCTCGGTGATCTCCAGGCTCAGGTCCGCGTGCCGCCGCCTGGCTTCGGCCGGCGCGGCATCCGGCTCTTCGCCCGTACCGCCGGAGTGAAACTCGCCTGCGTCTGCCTCACTCACCCTGGCTCGCCCCCTGTCTCCTCGATCAGCTCGGTCAGCCAGCCCGCCGCCTCCCGGCACCGGGTCAGCGCCGCGCGCGCCTGGGGCGGGGTGGCTCCGGCCA
This sequence comes from uncultured Actinomycetes bacterium, assembly GCA_963789225.1. Classification (GTDB taxonomy): domain Bacteria; phylum Actinomycetota; class Actinomycetes; order Streptosporangiales; family Streptosporangiaceae; genus Palsa-504. Next base: position 97,201 of record CAWBKD010000017.1, on the reverse strand, counting down.
GGCCGCAGGCCGGCGTGATCACCGCCTGCTCCGGGCACGTCGCCAAGGGCAGCCCCAGCCGCCGCCACAGCCGAAGGACCCGCTCCGCGGTCTGCCGCGCCCCGTCCGGCTCGCCCTGGCCGGCCCGGTCGCCGGAATCGCCCCGGTCAGCAGCCCCAGCCCCGCCTCGGCCGCCTCGGCCACCGCGTCCTCTTCGCCCCGCCGCAGCTGGCTGAGGTCGAACGAAAGCCCGTCCGCTCCCGACTTCTGGATCATGCCGAACGGGACCGTGGCGGCACAGCAATGCACGATCGTGTACGCCGGGATGGCCGCCAGGACCTGGCTCAGCTTGTCCCGCACGGTGTCGGCCTCGACGGCGGCCAGCCGCGACAGCCCGCTCTGAGTCGGCACCAGGCCCGCGACGACCGACGGGAGCGCAGGCTCGTCGAACTGGACTACCAGCCGCGCGCCCGGAACGCGCCTGGCCACGTCGGCCGCGTGCGCGGCCGCGGCTTCGGCCAGCGAGGCGGTCAGGTCCGCCACCGCGCCCGGGTCGGCGAGCGCCACGTTCATCGTCTTGGGCAGCTCCAGCGTGGCGGCCAGCGTCCACGGCCCGCACAGCTGGATCTTGACCGGCCCCCGGAAACCCTGGAGCACCTCTTCCAGCACGTCCAGGTCGGACGAGAGCATGGACCTGGCCCGGACCAGGTCGCGCCCACCCCGCCCGGCCAGGCGCCAGCCGCGCGGGGTGACCTCGGCCGGGATATCGATCAGCAGCCCGGCGGTGCGCCCGGTCAGGTCGGCCCCCGGCCCCCGGTCCGGCAGCTCAGGCAGATGCGGGAAGTCCGGCAGCTCCCCGGCGATGACCCGCATCGCCTCAGCCGGATCCGTCCCCGGCATCGACCCGATCCCCGTGGCGGTGGACGGCGGCCAAGGGTACCCGGTGATGTTGTGGTCGTCACGCACATGACGAGCTTAGAGCGGCCCGGCGACCATGCCGTGACCAGCACCAGGCAGCGGTGCGATGGTTATCTGCCACCCCGTGATGCCGGTTGGTCCGTTCCCTGGTCTTCTGGACTGGACCCGGGCACTTGCGGCCGGGTGCGCCACCATGCCCGCACCGGGCGGATCCGCCGGATCGTAGCCGAGACCATGAAGACGACTCCGACCAGAACCCCGCCGCCGAACACCAGGCTCGTTCCGATTACCACTGCCAGCGCGATGCGGTCCATTCCGGCCTCCGCATCTCGGCCGACGGTGCTAGGCACCGCCGGGTCCCCCGCCTGCGGCTCGCGCAGAGCTCCGCGGGCGTTATGCCGACGGCGGGCTCGCAGGCCCTGGAGCCCGCCGGCCCTTGCTGCCCCGGTGGAGCAAGGACCGTGATCCGGGTCAGGCGCGAGCGATGACTAGCGGGCCAGCGGGCCGACGGGCCGGAGGAACTCATCGTCCATACCCACGCGGATGATGCCGGTCAGCCGGCGCGTGTTCCTGGACATCCGGTCGGGCGCCTCGCCGACCAACGTGTGACGACGGTCCTCGCGGCGGATGGCTACGGCCATGACCGCCAGCACCCCGATCATGATCCCGCCGAGGAACACGACGATTGCGATTGTGACTACAGCTCCAGCCATGGTGGCCTCCAGCACTTTCGTCCCGCGGAGTTCCTTCCGCAGGTCGCTTCTCCTGCGAGCTGGCCGACGAGGTAGTCCCGCCGGCCGGTTGCCTCGTGGAACCACGGTGTCCCCGCCTGTCCACGATTCGCACTTGTTGTCGGGTACGTCCGGTTGAGGCTGATAGTCCTGCTGTCCTGACTCATATGACAGATTCTGCTGCATCCAAGCAGTCCGACTGCTAGGATAGGACCTATGGAACCTGTCATTCGGGTCATCCCAACCTTTGGTATCTATCCTGAGTCGTACCGCGTTCAAGGTGGGTATAAACCAGCTGAGACCAAAAATTCTGCTCAGTCAGGTGACAAGGATGATATGGACAGGTGGGATAGCCCCGATCACCGGCTGTTCGGGTGCGAGGAGGGCTGATGTCGAACCCCCTGTATCGGCAGATAGCCGAGGATCTGCGTGGCCAGATCGAGTCTGGGACGCTCGAACGTGGCCAGCAGCTGCGAACCGAGGGTGAACTGCAGGAGCACTACGGAGCCTCGCGAAATACCATCCGCGACGCGATCAAGTGGCTCACGAACCTCGGCCTAGTCGAGACCCGGCCAGGCCAGGGAACCTTCGTCGTGCAGGAAATCGATCCCTTCGTGACCACGCTGACCGAGGATCCCCAAAGCGGGCTCGGTGGCGGCGAAGGCACGAGTTACCTGTCGGAAGTGAGCGAACGAAACAGAGAGCCTTCCGTCAGCCCGGTCCTCCAAGTCGAGATCCAGGAAGCCGCCGGAGAGGTCGCCGCCGGCCTGTGGACAACCACGGGTACCCAGGTCATCAGCCGACACGAGAAGCGCTTCATCGACGGCACCCCTTGGTCGATGCAGACGTCGTACTACCCGATGGAGTTGTATGACCGCGGAGCGGAGCGGCTCATGAGTCCCCGCAATATCGAGGAAGGGACCGTCCAGTACCTGGCCAACGCGCTCAACATCCGCCAAGCCGGTTATCGCGACTGGATTACCGTACGCGCACCGAACGCCACCGAGGCTGACTTCTTCAAGCTGCCTGCGGATGGCCGGGTCGCGGTGTACGTGATTTTCAGAACCGCCTTCGACGAGGCCGGACAGCCCACACGACTGACCGTTACCGTCTATCCCGCGGATCGGAACCAGTTCATCGTCGACGTCGGAAAGGTACCGGAAGGGTACCGGGACGACACGCGCAGCCGGGAGGCATGAGCGGGACCCGCTCATCGGAATTTCCCGGCCGCGACGCCCTAGCCTCAGGATTCCTGCTGCAATCCAGCAGCAGCGTTTCGCTCGGATCATCTGCTGCCATCATCCGTTGTCGCGCGGAGCGCGGACGGACCAGACCATACACGGAACCATGACGACCATGATGCAAATCGCCTGCGCGGAGCCGACTCCGGAGAACCTGAAGGCCATCCTCGGCCTCATTGAGGAGGCCAGGGGCTGGCTGATGCTGAAGGACACCGACCAATGGGCGAAGCCCTGGCCGGACGAGAAGGCGCGTGATGCCCGAGTCCTGCGGGGACTGCAGGGCGGGAAAACGTGGCTTGTCTGGGACGGTGATACTCCGGCGGCCACGGTGACACTTACGCCACGGAAGAACGATGCCGTCTGGTCGACGCCGGCGTGCACATGCGACCTGGCTGATCGGGCCGTGTTCATACATCGGCTCATCACGGCCAGGAAATACGCTGGCCTCGAGTTGGGGGCGGACTTGATCGACTGGGCCGGGCTTCGCGGCCAGCGCCTCTACGGTGCCAAGTGGATCAGGATCGACGTGTGGAGCAGCAACAAACGGCTGCACGACTACTATACGAAGCGGGGATTCGAGCCCTGCGGTTTCTGCGCCGATGCTTCATACCCGTCGGGCGCGCTGTTCCAGAAGCCGGTGTCGGCCATTGCGAAGACCAGCGTCCCCCAGTTCGTGGAGTCCCATGACGGGTGGGCTGGCGCCGAACGCCTGCCCGAGCTTGCCGGTGCGCTTAACCGAGGCCGACCAACCATGCTCGCTCACCCCGCGGATAGGGTTTCGTTACCTTCGGAGTCATCCCCGCGTCCGACCGGTCGGCACAACTGACCTGATCAGTGGGTTGACGGCTGGCGCTGCGATCACGGGTTCGCGTTTCCTGGCGAACAGATTCAAACGTGACGACAGGACCGTTGTGCCACATACTCGACACTGAGCGTATGGCGAACTTCACCGCAGCTGGGCCCTGGGAGAAGGCATCCGTGGCTGGCGGAGTGGCCGAGCCACAGGTTGCGGTGAACGAAGCCAGCCAGGGCCTAACAAGGAGGTGTTATGGCCAAGCGTCACTGCCGCCCTTCCGCGCAGTACCGGTACGAGCACTACGACCCCACCATTCGGTAGAGCGCGAAACGGCCGATGACGGCCCCGCGGGGGCATGAACGGCCGTCTTCACCAAATCGCTGGCGCTGCCCAACTGCATGGGCAGCGCCAGCGGCGTTGTAACCCGGGCAGTGACTGGCCACAAGCCAGGCGGATAAGACAGTCGCGCATACGGTCGGCGTGACGTCAGCACTGACCTCGCCAGCGGGGGCGTGCGTGCCGCTGATGGTGGCGCTGCCCAGGACGGCGTTGCCGTCGTAAAGGACGGCGGCCTGGCCCCTGGCTACGCCGCGCGCCGGGTGGTGCAGGCGGACCCGCAGGGCGCCGCCATCGAGCCAGGCCGTGCAGGAGTGAATCTCGCCGTGGGCGCGAAGCTGGACGAGGCAGTCGCGTGGCTCAGCGGGCGGGACACAGCCGGTCCAGACCGGGCGGGCGGCGGTGATCTCGGTAACGTCCAGGCCCTCGGCGGGACCCACGGTGACGGTTCTGCTAACCGGCTCGATGTCCAGGACGTAGCGGGGCTTGCCGTCATCGGCGGGCCGGCCCACGCGCAGCCCGCGGCGCTGGCCGACGGTGAAGGCGTACGCGCCGTCGTGCTGGCCAAGGACAGCCCCCGAGGCATCGACGATCTGGCCGGGGGCCCGGCCGAGCCGCCTGGTCAGGAAGGCCTTCGTGTCGCCGTCGGCGATGAAGCAGACGTCGTGGCTGTCCGGCTTGTCCGCCACGGCTAGCCCGCGCCGCGCCGCCTCGGCGCGCACCTGGTCCTTCGGCGTGTCGCCGAGCGGGAACATCGCGTGGGCGATCTGGGCCGAGGTCAAGACGGCCAGCACGTACGACTGGTCCTTGGCCTGGTCGGCGGCCCGGTACAGGATCCCGTCGCGGATCCGGGCGTAGTGCCCGGTGCATACCGCGTCGAAACCGAGCGCCAGCGCGCGGTCGAGCACCGCGGCGAACTTGATCTTCTCGTTGCAGCGCAGGCACGGGTTCGGGGTCCGGCCCGCGGCGTACTCTGCGACGAAGTCCTCCACCACGTCGCGCCGGAAGCGCTCGGCCATGTCCCACACGTAGAACGGGATGCCGATCACGTCGGCGGCCCGCCGCGCGTCCCGCGCGTCCTCCAGCGTGCAGCACCCGCGGGCGCCGGTCCGGTAGGACGACGGGTTCGAGGACAGCGCCAGGTGGACGCCGGTCACCTCGTGACCAGCGTCGACCGCACGAGCCGCGGCGGTCGCGGAGTCCACCCCGCCCGACATCGCCGCCAGCACCCGAAGACCGCTCATCGCCTTCCCAGGCTACGCGGCTTGCCTCACCGGTCCCGCCACACCGGGCCGCGGACGAGGTCAGCGGGCGGCGGCCCGGCGGGCGCGGTCGACGGCCTCGCCGATGACGGCGCCGAGGGCGTCCACGTCCTGCTGGGTGGAGGTGTGACCGAGCGAGAAGCGGAGCGAGCCGCGGGCGCGCAGGTCGTCCGCGCCCAGGGCGAGCAGCACGTGGCTGGGCTCCGCCACGCCCGCCGTGCACGCCGAGCCGGTGGAGCAGGCGATGCCTTGCGCGTCGAGCAGCATGAGCAGCGCGTCGCCCTCACAGCCGGGAAAGGAGAAGTGCGCGTTCCCCGGCAACCTGGCCTCCCCGGCGGGCGCCCCGTTGAGGACGGCGTTGGGAACGGCGGACAGGACCCGGCGGACCAGATCATCGCGCAGCGCGGCCAGCCGGACGGCCTCGTCCGCCCGCTGCTTCGCGCACACGGCGGCGGCGACCGCGAACGCCCTGATCGCCGGGGTGTCGAGGGTGCCGGACCGAACGTCGCGCTCCTGCCCGCCGCCGTGAAGCACGGGAACGGGCTCCGCGCTACGCGCCAGGATCAGCGCGCCCACGCCGACCGGGCCGCCGAGCTTGTGACCACTGACGGCCAGTGCGTCCGCCCCGCTCGACGCGAAGTCCACGGGTAGCTGCGCGGCGGCCTGCACCGCGTCGGTGTGGAACGGGATCCCGTACTCGTGGGCCACTGCGGCGAGCTCGCTGACTGGCTGCACCGTACCCACTTCGTTATTCGCCCACATCACGCTGACCAAGGCGACTTGGTCGGGCGCCTGCGAGATGGCCGCGCGGAGCGTCTCAGCGTCCAGCGTCCCTTCGGCGCCGACGCTCAGCCAGACCGCCTCGGCCCCCTGAGCCTGCTCCAGCCAGCGCACCGAGTCGAGGACCGCGTGGTGTTCGATCGCGGTGGTGAGCACCCGCCGGCGTGAGCCATCCTGCCGGGCCCAGTACAGGCCCTTGACGGCGAGGTTGTCCGCCTCGGTCCCGCCGCTAGTGAAGACCACCTCGCTCGGCCGGGCGCCGATCACCTCGGCGAGCTGTTCCCTGGACTCCTCCACCACCCGGCGGGCCCGCCTGCCCTCGGTGTGTAGCGAGGACGGGTTGCCGAGCCGAGCGAGCTCCTCGGTCATCGCCGCGATTGCCTCAGGCCGCATCGGCGTGGTCGCCGCGTGATCCAGGTACACGGATCTGGTGCTTTGCGAACTCATCCGGACTGCGGCGGCGGACGCCGCTTCACCTCCTCTGGAGTGTCGGTGCCGTGCGTTACAGTCGAACCGTCTGCGAGAGCCAAGCGGACATATGTACTACCTAGCACGAAACCGCGGCAGGGCATTGCCGTGGCTGCGCGGGGAGGCGACGGGGCTGCCCGGCCTGGGAACCGCGAACCTACAGCACGACCACCGGTCGCGGCTGGAATCCTCGTCCTTCAGGGCGATGGAGGATGTCAAGGCTGCGTTAAGCCTAACCGCGGCCATGCTGCGGACGTAACGGGCGAAGTCAGAGCTGCTTGCGCCTCGCGATCTCGTCGAGGAGCTGCGGGACGACCTTGAACAGGTCGCCGACCACACCGAAGTCAGCCAGTTCGAAGATGGGGGCTTCCGGATCCTTGTTGATGGCCACGATCGTCTTGGAGGTCTGCATGCCCGCCCGGTGCTGGATCGCGCCGGAGATGCCGATCGCCATGTACAGCTGGGGGGAGACGGTCTTGCCGGTCTGCCCGACCTGGAACTGGTGCGGGTACCAGCCGGCGTCCGTCACCGCGCGGGACGCGCCCACGGCTGCGCCGAGCGCGTCCGCGAGCTGCTCGATGATGCCGAACCCCTCCGGGCTGCCGGTGCCGCGCCCGCCGGACACTACGATCGAGGCCTCCGTCAGGTCGGGGCGCTCACCGCGCTCGGCCACCACGCGCCCGGTGATCGTGGCGCCGTCGGCCTCGCTGGCCAGGGACACCGGGGACAGCTCGGCCGCCCCTGGAGCCGGGCTCCGGCGTGACCGAGTGGGGGCGCACCGCGATGATGGGCGTGCCTCGCTTGACCCGGGAGTGGACCACGGTCGATCCGCCGAAGTTCGACTGCTCGGCGACCGGGTTCCCCTCGTCGTCCGCCACCAGGTCCACGGCGTCGGTGATCAGACCCGAGTCAACCTTGACGGCGAGCCGGGCGGCGATCTCCTTGCCCTCGGCCGTGCCCGCGATCAGGACGAGCGCCGGGGAACCGGCCTGGACCAGCTGCGCGAGCAGGGCCGCCGCCGGCGCGACGACGTGGCGGTCGAAGCCCGGGTCCGCGTCGACGTAGATCTTGGCCGCGCCGAACTCCGCGCAGCGCGCCTGGCCCTGCTCCGCGCCCGGTCCCGTCCAGACCACGGCGGGCTCGCCGAACCTGCGCGCGAGCGTGATGAGCTCGCAGGTGACCTTCTTGACCTCGCCGTCCGCGTGCTCCGCGAGCACCAGGACCTCAGCCATGGCCGTTTCCCTTCCGGTCCTTTAGATGAACTTCTGCGCGGCGAGGAACTCGGCGGCCTTGACGCCGCCGTCGCCTTCGTCCTTCACGATCACGCCCGCCTGCCGCGGCGGCCGCCGCGCGAAGTCGACCACCTCGGTCCCCGCGCCGGCGAGCCCGACGGCCGCCGGGTCGATCCCCGCGTCGGCCAGGGTCAGCGTCTGGACCGGCTTCTTCTTCGCGGCCATGATGCCCTTGAACGACGGGTAGCGGGGCTCGTTGATCTTCTCCACCACGCTGATCACCGCGGGCAGCGAGGCCTCGACCTCGTGGTAGCCCTCGTCGGAGACCCGGCGGATGCGGACCACCTGGCCGTCGATGTCCACCTTGCTGGCCAGGGAGACCTGCGGGACGCCCAGGCGCTCGGCCAGCATCGCGGGCAGCACGCCCATCCTGGCGTCGGTCGATTCCGATCCGCAGATCACCAGGTCGAAGCCGGTCTGCCCGAGGACCTGCGCGAGCGCGTACGAGGTCGACAGGGCGTCGGAGCCGGCCAGGCCGTCGTCAAGCAGGTGCACGGCCTTGTCGGCGCCCATCGACAGCGCCTTGCGGATCGAATCCGCGGCCTTGTCCGGGCCCATCGACAACACGGTGACCTCGGCCTCGGCACCCGCCTCGCGCTGCGCCTCGGCGATCCGCAGGCCCTCCTCGATGGCGTACTCGTCAAGCTCGTTGATGAGCCCGTCCACCGACGCGCGGTCCAGCGTAGAGTCCGAGGCCTTGAGCTTGCGGTCGGCCGCGGTGTCTGGCACCTGCTTCACGCAGACGACGATGTTCATTGGACGACACCGACCTCCTTCGTTGCTGGCCTACAGCCTGCCAAACCGCCCGGCGCGGCCGGGCACCGGGTCGCGACCTCAATGTTACTGGCTGGTAGTAATCGGTTTGTTTCCTCAACGGCCAGCGGACCGCTACTCCAGCGTCGGAGTCTGTAAGCCGGCCGAAAGTTATGGTGAGGAAAATCGACCGAGAGGAGCGTCCATTTGCCCCGGGTTACCGTGATCGGAACTGGGTACCTCGGCCTGACCCACGCCGTCTGCATGGCGGACCTCGGCCACGACGTGCTGGCCATCGACATCGACCAGGACAAGATCACCAGGGCCGCGCAGGGCGAGGCACCGTTCTTCGAACCCGGCCTGGAACCGCTGCTGCGGAAGAACCTGGAAGCCGGGCGGCTCCGTTTCACCATGTCCTTCGCCGAGGTGGCGGAGTTCGGGGAGGTTCACTTCCTGTGCGTCGGCACTCCTGAGGGCGAATCCGGCCAGGCCGACCTGAGCTTCGTCGACGCCGCCGCCGACGCGCTGGCCCCGCACCTGACGGCGGAGTGCCTGATCGTGGGGAAGTCGACCGTCCCGGTCGGGACGGCGCGGCGGGTGATGAGCCGGGTGCGTGCGGCCGCGCCGGCCGGCCCGCGGGTCGAACTGGCTTCGAATCCCGAGTTCCTGCGCGAGGGGTTCGCCGTCCAGGACAGCCTCGCCCCCGACCGCATCGTGCTCGGGGTGACCTCTTCGCGCGCCGAGGTCCTGCTGCGGGAGGTCTACGCCGCGCCGCTGGCGGGCGGGGTCCCGCTGCTTGTCATGGACCTGGAGACGGCCGAGCTGGTCAAGGTGGCGGCGAACGCGTTCCTGGCGACCAAGATCTCGTTCATCAACGCCATGGCCGAGGTCTGCGAGGCGGCGGGCGCCGACGTGATGCCGCTCGCGGACGCGCTCGGGTACGACGCCAGGATCGGCCGGCGGTTCCTGTCGCCTGGGCTCGGGTTCGGCGGCGGGTGCCTGCCCAAGGACATCCGGGCGTTCCGGGCGACGGCCGCCGACCTCGGCGTCGACTCGGTGGTCAGCCTCCTCACCGCGGTGGACACGATCAATCAGGGGCGGAAGGACCGCGTCATCGCGCTGGCCAGGGCGCTGGCCGGAGGCACGCTGGCGGGCACGCGCGTGGCGGTCCTCGGCGTGGCGTTCAAGCCGAACAGCGACGACGTCCGTGATTCGCCGAGCCTGGCCGTCTGCGATCGCCTGGCGGCGGAGGGAGCGGTTGTGTCCGTTCATGACCCCGTGGCCATGCCCAACGCGGCCAGGAAGCGCCCTGACCTGACGTACGCGCCATCGGTCTTCGAGGCGGCGCAGGGCGCCGAGCTCGTGCTGCACCTGACCGAGTGGTCGGACTACCAGGCCATCGACCCGGCCGCGCTCGCCGGCGTCGTCGCCCGCCGGGCGATCATCGACGCGCGCGGCACCCTGGACGCCGGGCTATGGAGCAGCGCCGGCTGGTCGGTGCATATCCTGGGCCGGCCCTAGTGGTAGAAGTGCCGGACGCCGGTGAAGTAGAGCGGAATGCCCGCCGCCTCGGCGGCGGCGATGGTCAGGTGATCCCGGATCGAGCCGCCGGGCTCGGCCACCGCGGCCACTCCGGCCGCGGCCAGGATCTCGAAGCCGTCGGCGAAGGGGAAGTACGCGTCGCTGGCCGCGACCGAGCCAGCGGCCCGGTCCCCGGCGCGCAGCACGGCTAGCCTGGCCGCGTCGACCCGGTTGACCTGGCCCATCCCCACGCCGACCGACGCGCCATCGCGGGCCAGCATGATGGCGTTGGATTTGACCGAACGACATGCCTTCCACGCGAACATAAGGTCCGCGAGCTCCGCGGGGCTGGCCGCCGGGCCCGCCTTGAGCTCCCATCCTGCGGGGTCGTCGCCGGGCTCGCTGACCAGGTTGGCGGACTGCAGCAGGATCCCTCCGGTCACCGGGCGCAGTTCCACGGCCGGGCCCGCCGTCGGTGCCGCGCAGCGCAGCAGCCGGATGTTCTTGCTCGCGGACAGGATGTCGAGCGCCTCGGCGTCGAAGCCGGGGGCGATCACCACCTCGGTGAACACGCCGGCGATCTGCCGGGCCAGCTCGGCGGTCACGCGGCCGTTGGCCGCGATCACCCCGCCGAACGCCGATATGGGATCGCACGCGTGCGCCTTGGCGTGCGCGTCGGCCAGGTCGGTCCCGATGGCGATGCCGCACGGGTTGGAGTGCTTGATGATGGCCACGCAGGGCTGGCCGAAGTCGTAGGCCGCCCGGCGGGCCGCGTCGGCGTCGACGTAGTTGTTGTACGACATGGCCTTGCCGTGCAGCAGTTCCGCGGCGGCGAGGCCGTCCGCGGGGTCGGCGGCGTACAGCGCCGCGCGCTGGTGCGGGTTCTCGCCGTAACGCAGTACCTCAGCCCGCCGCCACAGCGCGCCCGCCACCTGGGGCCAGCCGGTTTCGCGCGCGAGGTCGTCCGGCGCGTACGCGGAGGCGAACCAGGAAGCGACCGCGAGGTCGTAGGCGGCGGTGCGCGCGAACGCCTCGGCGGCCAGGAGCCTGCGCTGGTCCAGGGTGAAACCGCCCGCGGCCAGCGCGGCCAGCACGTCGCCGTACCTGGCCGGCTCGGTGACGACGGCCACCGAGCCGTGGTTCTTGGCCGCGGCGCGCACCATCGCCGGGCCGCCGATGTCGATCTGCTCGACGCACTCGGCCGGCGGGGCGCCGGACGCGACCGTGGCCGCGAACGGGTACAGGTTCGACACGAGCAGCTGGAACGGCTCGACCCCGAGCTCGGCCAGCTGAGCCTGGTGCCCGGCGTCCGCGGCATCGGCGAGCAGGCCCGCGTGCACCCGGGGGTGCAGCGTCTTCACCCGCCCGCCCAGGCACTCGGGGAAGCCGGTGAGCTCCTCCACGTGCGTGACCGGCACGCCAGCCCCGCCGATCCTGGCCGCGGTGCTGCCGGTGGAGATGATCTCGACGCCCGCCGCGTGCAGCCCGGCCGCCAGCTCCTCCAGGCCGGTCTTGTCGTAGACGCTGATCAGCGCCCGCCTGATGGCCACCCTGGTCACGGTGCCTCCCTGATCGTTGCCTTCCTGCCCCGGACGGACCAGCCCTCGCGGACCATCCGGCCTACGGTGCCCACGAGCAATGCTCGTTCGGTCAATTTGATCCGCTCGTGCAGCGTCGCCTGGTCATCGTCGTCCGCGACGGGCACGCAGGCCTGCGCCAGGATCGGCCCGGTGTCCACGCCAGCGTCGACGAGGAAGACGGTGCACCCCGTGACCTTTACCCCGTGGGCCAGCGCGTCGCGGACGCCGTTCGCGCCGGGAAACGACGGTAGCAGCGCCGGGTGCGTGTTCACGCAGCGCCCGCCGAAGGAGCCGAGGAACTCACCGCCGACGAGCTTCATGAACCCGGCCAGGACGACCAGGTCGGGGGCGTGGCGCGCGCACGCGCGCGTCAGGGCCCGGTCCCAGTCCTCCCGCGCCGGGTGGTCCGCCAGCCGGACGGTGAAGGTGGGCAGGCCGGCCCGTTCGGCCCGGGCCAGCGCGCCGATCCCGCCGCGGTCCGCGCCCACCGCGGCCACCAGGGCCCCGTAGCCCGGGTCGCGGCAGGCGTCGATCAGCGCCTGGAGGTTGGTCCCCTCGCCGGAGACGAGCACCACCAGCCGCGCGACCATGCCGCCACCTTAAGGCAGGTGGGGGGCGAGCGGCCGGCGGGGGCAAAATAGAAGCCGATGGCCAGATACTCACCGCCCGGCAGGCGCGGAACGCAACCCCCGGGGATGCTGCCCGCCCGGCAGCTCCCGCCTGCGGACCCCGCCCTGCGCCAGCGCGCCCTGGCGGCGCTCGCCATGGGCGTGCTCAGCCTGCTCGGCCTGGCGCTCGGGCTCGGCAACCTGAGCCGCGGCATCTACGTGGCCATCTTGACCCTGCTGTTCGCCGTGACGGCGATCTGGCTGGGCGCGGGCGCGAACCGGAAGGCGCGGCGCAGCGGCACGGCCCGCCCGCGCGGGGCGGTCGCCGGCATCGTGCTCGGCGGGTTCGGCCTCGCGTTGAGCGCGCTGTGGCTGCTCGTCCTGGCGGTGTTCTGGCCGCAGGTGAGCGCGTACTACTCCTGCATGAACAGCGCGAACACGGTGGCGGCGCAGCAGGCCTGCCACGCGCAGTTCAACAAGTCGGTCGGCGGGGAGATCGGCGTCCTGGACAACGGCCGTTAGTCGTCCGCTGGCTCGTCCTGATCCCAGCCGGCCCAGGGGTTCAGGTAGATCCGGTGGCCATCCGCGTCGTCGGTCTCGTCGACCACCCCGGGCATGACCACGACCGGGATGGGGCCGGTGTCCGCGTCGTCATCGTCGCCGGGGACGGGCAGACCCGCTGACCTGCGGCGGCCAGCGCGGCGGAGGATCACCCAGTTCGCCGCGGCGGCCGTCAGCGCCGCGGTCACGCCGATCTCCAGGACGGCCACCAGGGTGACCTGCCAGCCGGACGGGCCGACCACGGCCAGGCGGCCGTCGCCGAGCGGGCCGCCCGAGAACGCCGCGGTCAGGCCGAGGGCGGCGCCCGCCGCCGCGCCGGCGATGAACCCCCACAGCGGGGCGGCCTCGAGCACCGGCGTGGGGGTGATCCGGGCCGTGACGAGCCCGCCGAGCGCGCCCGCCAGGTACGGCACCGCGAGCACGAGGACCGGGATCAGGCCCGGACCGCCTGGTCGCGCGCCTGCGGGCAGGGCCGCGAGCATCGGGAAGATGGGGACGGCGCCGAGCGCCGAGCCGGTCGGGGCGACGACGGTGCCCGCGCCGACGGCGAACCCCGGGCCGAGGGTGTAGGCGATGGCCCAGACGATCGCGTTCGGGACGTAGGCGAGCTGGGCCAAGAGCAGCAGCGCGGCTCCCATCAGGCCCGGGGTCAGCGCGTCGGTGGCCGCCCTGACCTCCGCCAGGTGCACCGCCAGGGAGCCGCCGGCCAGCACCGCGCCGGCCGCGACCAGGACGGCGCCCGACGCCAGCATGCCCATCACGATCGAGCGCGGCCTGGCAGGCATCAGCCCGCCCAGCCGGGACCAGCGGGCCAGCCCGCGGGCGGCGCCCAGCCCGCCGGCGACCAGGGCGAGCAGGAACGACGCGATCACCGCCTGCCAGAGCGTGGGCGCCAGATTTGCCGTCCTGCTCGCCACGGCCACCGCCCCGGCCAGCAGAGTGTAGGGCAGCGCGAGGGCGACGGCCACGTAGCCGACGTGGCGGAGCCGGGTGACCGCTCCGGCGTGCACCACCCAGCGTCCGGCCAGGAACAGCAGCGCTCCGGGCAGCAGCACCAGCCCGAGCGGGAGCATGCCGATGCGACCCGCCCCGCGGACCGTGAACCCGACGTGGTGCGCGACCAGCCACAGCATGGCGGCCGTCCGCAGCACCCCGACGAGCCCGCTGCCGATCCCCACGTGCGGTGCGGTGATCCACCCGATCGCGGTCAGGGTAACGAGGACGGCGAGCCCGCTGGCGGCCGCCGCGCAGGCCGCGATGGACCCCGTCACGACCAGCGGCCGCGCGGGTCGCCCCCCGGCCCTTCCCTCGGACCCCGGGGCGGAGGCCGGCCGGGCCTGCTCGGTAACAGCCACAAACCGATCCTGACAACGGCTGCCCGCCGACCCAAGCAGGCGCGCCGGGCCGGGCTAGCGCTGCATGATGTCGCGGACCAGAGCGGCGGTCTCGCTGGGGGTCTTGCCGACGCGGACACCGGCCTTCTCCAGCGCTTCCTTCTTGGCCTGAGCGGTTCCGGAGGAACCCGAGATGATGGCGCCGGCGTGCCCCATCGTCTTGCCTTCCGGCGCGGTGAACCCGGCCACGTACCCCACGACCGGCTTGGACACGTGCTGCTCGATGAAGGCCCCGGCGCGCTCCTCCGCGTCGCCGCCGATCTCGCCGATCATCACGATCGCGTCGGTCTCCGGGTCCTGCTCGAACGCCTCCAGGCAGTCGATGTGCGTGGTCCCGATCACCGGGTCGCCGCCGATCCCGACCGCGGTCGAGAACCCGATGTCGCGCAGTTCGTACATCATCTGGTAGGTCAGGGTGCCCGACTTGGACACCAGGCCGATGCGGCCCTCGCTGGTGATGTCGGCCGGGATGATGCCGGCGTTGGACTTACCAGGCGAGGCGACGCCCGGGCAGTTCGGCCCGATGATCCGCGTCAGGTGGCCGACCTCGCCGGCGTACGCCCAGAACTCCGCGGTGTCGTGCACCGGGATGCCCTCGGTGATCACGATGCACAGCGGGATCCGCGCGTCGATCGCCTCGATCACCGCGGCCTTGGTCCCCGCCGCGGGAACGAAGACCACGGACACGTCGGCCCCGGTGGCCGCCATGGTCTCGGCAACCGTGCCGAAGACCGGGACGTCCACGCCGTTCAGCTCGACGGTCTGGCCTGCCTTACGGGGGTTGGTGCCGCCGACCACGTTGGTGCCGGCGGCCAGCATCCGCGCACCGTGCCTGCGCCCCTCGGAACCGGTGATGCCCTGGACCATGACCCGGCTCTGGCCGGTCAGGAAGATCGCCATCGGTCATGCTCCCTTCGCGGCGAGTTCCGCGGCCCGGCGGGCCGCGCCGTCCATCGTCGCCACCTGTTCGACCGCGGCGATGGCCGCCTCGGACAGGATCCGCCTGCCCTCGGCGGCGTTGTTGCCGTCCAGCCGGACCACGATCGGGCGGTCCACGTGGTCGCCGCGCGCTTCCAGCATGCCGATCGCCGAGACGATCCCGTTGGCCACCGCATCGCAGGAGGTGATCCCGCCGAACACGTTGACCAGGACGCTGCGCACACTCGGGTCGGACAGGACGATCTCCAGGCCGTTCGCCATCACCTCGGCGGAGGCCCCGCCGCCGATGTCGAGGAAGTTCGCGGGCCGGATGCCGCCGAACGGCTGGCCCGCGTAGGCCACCACGTCGAGGGTCGACATGACCAGTCCGGCGCCGTTGCCGATGATGCCGACCTCGCCGTCGAGCTTGACGTAGTTGAGGTGCTTCTGGATGGCCCTGGCCTCGATCGGGTCCGTGCTGCTGAGGTCGTCGAACCTGGCGTGCTCCTGCCGGAACGCGGCGTTGTCGTCCAGGGTCACCTTGCCGTCGACCGCGAGTACCTCGCCGTCCGTGGTGAGCGCCATCGGGTTGACCTCGGCCAGCGTCGCGTCCTCGTCCGCGAACATGGCCCACAGGCGCTCGGCCACGAGGGCGGCTCCCGCGGCGGCCTCGGCCGGGATACGGCCCGCCGCGACGATCTCCGCCGCCTTGGCGCTGTCCACGCCCGTCAGCGGCGATATCGGGATCCTCGCCACCGCGTCCGGGCTGGTGTGGGCGACCTCCTCGATCTCCATGCCGCCCTGCACCGTGCAGATGGAAAGGAAGGTCCGGTTGGCCCGGTCAAGCAGGAAGGACAGGTAGTACTCGGCCGCGATGTCGCTCGCCTGGGCGATCAGCACCGAGTGGACGGTGTGGCCCTTGATGTCCATGCCGAGGATCTGGCCGGCCTTGGCGTACGCCTCATCCGGACCTTCCGCCAGCTTCACTCCCCCGGCCTTCCCGCGCCCGCCGGTCTTCACCTGCGCCTTCACCACCACCAGGGGGTGGCCTTGGGCGGCGAACTCCGCCGCGATCTCGCGCGCTTCGTCGGCCGTGCGGGCCACCTTGCCCTTCTGCACGGGAACGCCGTATTCGGCGAACAGCTCCTTCGCCTGATACTCGAACAGGTCCACGCTTGGTCTCTCCTAGTTTCTGCTCAGGCGATCTCGGCGGCCTGGCTCAGGATTATCCCGGGCCAGCCTAACGCCCCTGCCTCAGATCGGGGGGAGCGGCAGCATGTCCTGGGTTTCCTCGCCGGTAAGGCGTCGTCTGTTCATCCCGGGTGCGGATGCGGTGGCGGTACGGGCGTCGGCGTCTGTGCGCGGGCGGCGTCGGGGACGACCAGCGCGACGGCGGCCGCCAGGATGAGCAGCTCGGCCAGGCTCACCGTGATCGAGTGCGGGTCGTGCAGGTAGTCGGTGAGGGAGAAGATCCGGTATGCCCCGGCGTCGGCGGCGAGCAGCGCCAGGGTCAGCGACCACAAACCCGGGCCGACGCTGCGGCGGGATCGGGCCCTGGGTGCATACGCCAGGCAGGCAAGGCTGACGAGAATGCAGTACAGCCCGGAAAAATCGGGCCGCCAGGCGGAGCTGCCGGCCGCCTGGAGCGCAAGCTGCGGCCCGTACGCCAGGAGGTAGCCGACGGGCAGGGCCAGCAGCCAGGGCCAGCGCGGAGCCGGCGGAGCATCCCGGTGAAATGCGGCCATGGCCAGGACCGGGGCAAGGTTGATCAGGACCCAGAAGGCCCACGGTCCCAGGGACGGCCCCCGCAAGGCGCCGAGGAACTCGCCCTGCACGAGCCAGAACCAGGTCAGGGACGATGGCCAGCGCCGCGATGACCTGGGCCGTCCGGTAATGCCCGAGAACTAGTACGACGAAACTCACGATCCAGGCGTAGGCCACCAGGTACCACACCATGGGCGGCACCATGCCGCCGGGCGTGCCGGGCGCTATGCTCGCGGGCGGCGCGGGAAGCCAGCCGAGCAGATGGCGGCTCCAGGCCGTGCGCAGGAGCGTGTCAAGGCCCCGCACCGCCTGGACCAGGGTGACGGCCAGCACCGTGCGCCGTATGGCTTGTCCCCAGGCGAAGTACCTGGGCGGCGTGCCCGCGCCGCCCAGGTAGAGCCGGACGGCCAGGCCGGCCACGCTGGCGATCTCCGCCCAGCTGGGCCCGGCGGCCTTGGTGATGTACTCATCTGCCTCCGGGTCGCCGGTCAGCCAGCTGTCCAGGAAGGCAGCGACCATGTCCTGTTCCCACTTGTCGCGGTAGTAGGCGGGCAGCAGCCGCAGCACCCGCCGGTACCGCTGCTCCAGGTCCAGGCCGCTGCTCACCGGGCTGCCTCCGGACCGGACCGGCCGAGTCGCGCCCGCACGACCTGGGCGGTCGCGGCGCGAAGCTCGGCTTCGGCAGCCAGCGCGCGCCGCCCGTCCCGGGTCAGCCGGTAGTAGCGGCGGAGCCGACCGTCGTGCGCTTCCTCCCGGTCGGGCTCGATCAGCCCGTCGGCGGCAAGCCGGTCAAGCACCCCGTACAGGCTGCCGATCTTCAGCTTGATCCGGCCCTGCGAGAGGTCGGCCACCTCACGCACGATGCCGTACCCGTGCCGCGGGCCACCGGCCAGCGCGGTGAGCACGAAGAACGCCTGCCCCGTCATGGGCTTGCCCGCCACCCCGCCAATATAATGGAAAGCAAGATATCAGTCGATGCCCACAGGACGGTGGTGGCTCAGGGGCTGGTGTAGCGGGCGAGCAGGGGGATGAGAGCCTGCGCGTTGGGGCTTCCCCAGCCGGTTACCGGGTCCCAGCCGGGCGAGGCCTGGTAGCCGACGATTGTCTGGCGGGGGAACCTCACTGTGTTGTTTCCTGTGGTGATGTCGTGGAAGGCCTGGCGGTACGCGCTGTGGCCGATGCGGTAGATCGCGGGGTTGACGAAGCCAAGGGGGCGGCCAGCGTACTGGTCGGCGAGGGCGATCAGCGCGGCCCACAATGGCCCGGCCGCACTGGTCCCTGCAGACGAGAAGAAGATATCCACGCCGGGCCCGTCGCTGGCGGCCAGCGTCATGCCGGTGGCGGGGTCGGCGTCCGCGGCCACGTCGGGCACGCCACGGTTCGCCCCGATCCCGGGGACGCCATCTTGGTAGGCGGGCCGGGGAAACAGGTGGCTGAACCCGCCACCCGAGGCCTCCGGGATCCCGCCCGGCGGCCCGGCTGGGCCGGGCGCTGCTGCCGGGCCCGACGACCCGGCCGGGCCGACTACCGGGCCGGCCGGGCTGTTCCATGCGGTCTCGCTGATGTAGGCGCCGGTTGCGTGGTCCGCGTCCAGGCTGGTGCCGCCGACGGCCAGCACGAGCGGGTCGGACGCGGGGAGCCCCACCTCCTTGACCACGGGGGCGCCGCCTGAGCATGACGTGCTGGCCGCACCGAGGTCACCCGTGGTGGTGACTACCGTTACGTGGCGGTCCTGGGCTGCCTGCAGCGCCGAGTTCAGACCGACCACCTCGGCCGAAGTAAAGCAATGCTCGGCGCCGGCGGGGCCGATCGAGACGACAGCGCCTTGCGACAGGGCCAGCCACAGCACGGCATCTTCGGCGGCGACGAAGCTTCCGGGACTGGGCTGGCGCGGGATCAGGATCAGGCGGATGGCGGCGTCAGGGGCGACCGCGTGCACGATCTCGGCGTCCTCCACCTCCTCGCCGCTGGCCAGCCACGGCCAGGCTGAGCCCGCGAGGCTGGCGTCAACCTGCAGCCGCGCGGCCGGCAGGCCGAACACGGCGTCAAACAGTGCCAGGTCCTGGCGTATGTCGGTGACCGGCACGGACTGCTGCGGCTCGGACGGCTTCATGGCGAACTCCATCAGCACCACGGTCTGCCCGCGTCCGTCGATCCCGCGGTCCAGCAGCGGCGCGATGCTGTACGCGACCCGGAACTGCTGCGGGGTATAGCAGGCTCCCGCGGTCCGGTGCTGGCAGGTAGCCTCAGCCGTCGCCGCGCTGGGAGCCGGGCTGGCAGACTGCCCGGGCCGCGAGCCGCCCGCCCCGGGGCTGCACCCGCCAGCCAGCACAAGCATGCCAGCCGCAGCTATGGCCGCTGCCGCAGCCCGCAGCCCGCAGCACCCGCCGGTACCGCCCAGGTCCAGGCCGCTGCTCACCGGGCTGCCTTCGCACCCGCCCAGCCCTGCGACAGGTCGGCCATCTCACGCACGATGCCGTACCCGTGCCGCGGGCCACCGGCCAGCGCGGTGAGCACGAAGAACGCCTGCCCCGTCATGGGCTTGCCCGCCATCCCGCCAATATAATGGAAAACAAGATATCAGTCGATAGCTGACATCAGTCCCAGCGGCACGACACGCAGCGGGCGGTCACACGTAAACGCGCACCGGCTCAGCTCGTTCCCGACGTCACCGGGTCCCTGGTGACGATCACGTCCCTGATACGGCCGAACGCTCGCGCGTAGCCGTCCGCGACGCGGGCCAGAAGGTCGTCGCCGATCGCGGTGGACAGGTTAAGGCTGCCCCGTGGCGCCGCGTAGACGCCCTCAAGCAGCAGGGCCAGGTGCAGTGCCGACGCCCGGGCGGCGGGAACCGCCGCGGCCTCCTCGGCGCACGTGGGGGTGCGTTCGGTCAGATGCACCTCCAGGATCGAGCCGGCCCTGGTCACGCAGACCGGGATCCCCGCCCGGGCCGCTGCGGCCTGGATCCGGCGGCCGAGTTCGGACGCGCGCCCGTTGAGTTCCCCGATGGCCGGCCCGTCGAGCGCGGCCAGCGCGACGGCCCCGGCCGTCATGGTGATCAGGTTCCCGTTGAACGTCCCCGAGCACGACAGCGCCCCAGGCCGGGAGGCGCTGGTCAAGTCCATCAGCGCCATCCGGCCTCCGACCGCGCCGACCGGGAAGCCGCCGCCGATGATCTTGCCCATCAGCAGGAGGTCAGGCTCGAGGCCGAGGGCAGCATGGGTTCCGTTCGGAGCGTTGCGCAGCGACTGGACCTCGTCGAGCACGAACACCGCGCCGACCTCCCGGGCGCGGTCGGCGATCCAGCTCAGGAACCCGGGAGCCGCCGGGATCACCCCGCTGCTGCCCAGGAACGGTTCGGCGAAGACGGCTGCGACCGAGGAGTCGATCGCCGCCACGGCCTGGTCGGCGTCGTTGAACCGGACCTGCACGGTGTCAGGCCCGCCGTCGATGATCTCGGGCACGCCGCCGTGGTAGCCCCCCGTGAACGTGACAATGCGCCGACGGCCAGTCGCAGCCCGGGCCACGCGCAGCGCGAGAAGGGACGCTTCGGTGCCCGAGTTGGTGAACCGCACCTGCTGCACGGCCGGATAGCGGCCGGTGAGCATCTCAGCCAGCCGCAGTTGGGCCGGGTGCGGGGCGGGAAACGCCGTGCCGGTGGGGAGGCAAGCCGTCACCGCCTCCACGACCGGGCCGAACGCATGCCCGTGAACCAGGGAGGTGTAGTTGTTGAGGACGTCGACGTACTCATTGCCGTCGAGATCACGGACGAGGGCGCCATGGCCCTCGGCCAGCACGACCGGATATGGCTGATACATCGTGACCGACCGGGTTTCGCCGCCTGGCAGGTGGCGGCAGGCCTGCCGGTGGTGGTCACCAGACCGGATGGTCCGCGCGGCGTACTCGGTGGTCAGGTCCGCTACGGGACCGGCGGCCACCCCGCTCACCTGGATCCCTGTCATCGAATCGAACCTCTCCATCAGCACCGGGCAGCGCTCCGCCAGCCTAACGCTCCTGTATCGCGCAGGTAGCGAGCGGCTACCGGGTTGGCGCACATCCTCAGGCCTGTAGGTACGGCGTGGCGTCGGGCGCTTGAGGGTGCACGCCCGACGCCGCGTCACATTCGTGATCATGTAATGGGTGAAACCGCGTCTCTCCCGGTATCGCCGGATGGTGGTGATGAGGATCGGCACGGGACTTAAGCTCCTGGGATGTCTTTCGGTTGGTGACGCTGTCTGCCTCGTTGCTAAACGATGCGGCAGCGGCCCGCCCCCTGACATGAGTAGTCATTGCTTACTTTTGCGGCTCTGCCGTACGTGAGTAGCGACGGCGTCCGTCTGCCTTGGGCTAGGGGCGTTCCTCGTCGTCTTCGACTCCGGAAGGACCGGGCTTCCCGGGAGTCATGTGCTCATCCCGGGTCAGTCCAAGCGCCAGGAACTTGGTACGCCTCGTCCGGGCCGGGCCAGGGCGGCATCGTCACGGCTACCGCGGCGAGCGGATCGCCGCTCGTGCACCGGGACTGGAAATGCGTACCCACCGGAATCGAGACACAGGTACCGGGCCCCAGGGGAACCGTCTGCTCCCGCCCGGACTGCCGTCGCCACATCTGACCCTGCCCGCGCAGGATGTCCCAGATCTCATCGACGGACTGGCGAGCCACGGCCCGGGACACCCGGCCAGCTCCCAGCTCGAAGTGCGCCATCCCCAGGTAGGTGCCATCTATGTAGATGACAGCTACGTAGATTGGAGCTACATGGCGTTCGGCTTTGTGGGCAGAGCGACGGAACTGGCTCTCCTCGGCGGGCGGCTCGCCCGGGTCACCGAGGGCGGTACCGGCATGGCGGTCGCCATCAGAGGTCGACGGCAGGTCGGAAAATCGCGCCTGGTCCAAGAGTTTTGTGACCGCAGCAGGACACCATACTTGTTCTATACCGCGACGAGGGGGACGTCGCCCGTAGAAGCTGTCACCGCGTTCCTGGCCGAGCTGAGGGACTCCGGGCTTGCCCGGGATCGTAACCTAGTGCCCTCGGACGCTGCGGCGGGATGGCCCGACGCGTTCCGGGCGCTGGCGGCCGTGCTGCCGGATGGCCCAGTGGTCATCGTCCTTGATGAGCTGCCCTGGCTCGCCGAGCAGGACGGGTTGTTCGACGGCGCGCTGCAGACCGCCTGGGACCGGCTGCTGTCCCGGCGGCCGGTGCTTCTGCTTCTGCTGGGCAGCGACCTGCACATGATGGAACGGCTGACCGCCTATGACCGGCCGTTCTTCGGCCGGGCGGACAACCTCCTGCTGGGGCCGCTGAACCCGGCGGAGGTGGGCACCGCGCTCGGGCTGGAAGCAGCCGATGCGATCGACGCGCACCTGGTGTCCGGTGGCCTGCCGGGGATACTGCGGGCGTGGCCGGACGGCAGTACGGCGCTTGCCTTCGCCGAGGGAGAATGCCAGGATCCGGCGTCGCCGCTGTTCGGCGTTCCCGAAGCGGCGCTGCTCGCGGAGTTCCCCGCGCCGGATATGACCCGCCGGGTCATCGAGGCCATAGGCGGCAGTGACCGGACGCGCGCCAACATCGCGGCGGAGGCCGGGGCAGGCTGACACCATCGGATGCCGCCTGGGCTGGCAGCGGGCCGGCGGGCGGTGATGCGGCCGTCCTTGTGACCGCGTGACTTAGCGGATCATTCGTTTCTGGCGGTCTCCGGGCCGGTGATGCGCCGCAGCAGCGGGAACGTGGCCGCGATGAGGCCGAGGGCCAGCACGATCCCGGCCGCGGTCAGGGCGTAGTAGGCGGCGCCCGGTGATACCAGGGACAGCTTCATCTCCATGGTCGCGTACATCGCGGAGGCGCCGATCCCGGTACCGATCGCGACCGCCGCGACGGCGAGCAGCGGGACCGCGCTTTCCAGGGCGATGACGCGGCGTAGCATGGCGAGCCGGGCGCCGGTGAGCCGCAGCAGGCTGAACGGGCGCTTGCGGTCGGCCAGCCCGCCTGCCACGCCAGTCGCCAGGGTGCAGCCGGCGATGGTCAGGCTGGTCAGGATCACCACGTCGGCGAGCTGCTGGTAGGCGTTGTCCGCCGCGTTGCCGACCGCGCTGTACTCGCTGACCGTTTGCGGCGGCGGCGAGCCGGTGCCGGTCGGGTAGGCGTTCTCCAGTACCGTCCTGGTCTGCTCGATCGCGGGCCGCGACCCGTTCGTCGCCACGTCCAGGCTGCCGAGCGGGAGGCTGTCCAGCCGCCCGGCGGGGATTTCGGCGGCCCGCCAGGTGACCCGCGCCAGGTTGCCGCCGATGCCGTTGAGGGAGGCGGGGACCTTCGCCGCTGCCGCCCCCGCCGGGCAGCGGCCGAGGCCAGGAACGCTCGCGAGCTGGGCGCACGACACCACCGCGGCCGGGAAGTCCTGGATCTGCAGCTGCGGGTTGTTGATGGTCAGCCCTGGGTCAGCCCGGACCTCGACGATGGCCTGGACGCCGGAGATCTGCCGCAGCCGGGCCAGCACCGTTGCGGACGGCGGCGGCGCGGATCCCACCGCTATTTGGTTGCCGGAGCTGTCCTGGGTGAGGTTGGAGAACTGGTCGACGAGGGTGTTGCCTGCCACCGCGCCGTCGGGCACGAAGGGCGCCTTGGTGTTCTGCGTGGCGAGCAGCGCGGCGGTCACGGTGAAGATGAACAGTGCCAGGACCAGGCCGCTGACCGCCCGGAACGCGGCCCGTGGGTCGTCGGCCAGGCGCCGCGCGGCGATCAGCGCGCCGGGGCGGCTAGCGCGCCGGGCCAGGACCCGGGCCCCCACCATCGTCAGCCACGGCCCCGCGATGACCAGGCCGACCATGATCAGCGCGAAGCCGGGCACGAACACCAGGACCTGCCCGGAATTGCTCGCCGGCTCGCCGTGCACGGCGAAGATCCCGAGGTCGGCCAGCCCGGCCAGCAGCGGGAGAACCCGCCAGGCCCGCGGCGGCGGCGGGGTCACCCGGCGGGCGACGCCGAGCGGGGAGATGTTCACCCGCCGCAGCGCCAGCCGGGCCGCGACGGCGGCGGCCGCCGGCACGACGGCGGCGACCGCCAGGACGTCGGGCAGGCTGAGCGACAGCTGGGCGGGGAAGAACGGCTGGCCGGTGAACGGGATGGCCGCCAGCGGCACCCGCAGCACGAAGAACAGGCCGAAACCGATGGCGACGCCGGCCACCGCGGTCACCGCGGACTCTACGGCCGCGATCAGCGACACCTGCCTGGGTGTCGCGCCGACCAGCCGCATCGTGGCGAACCTCTGCTCCCGGCGGGCTGCGGACAGGCGGGTGGCGGTGCCGATGAAGATCAACACTGGCAGCAGCAGCGCCAGCGCCACCGCCGACAGGACGAAGTCGACGCCGGCCGGTTCGAGGCCGCCCCGGATCACGCAGGTGCTATGACTGCCGCAGCCGCTGGGCGGAGTGGTGTTGAAGCTGGTCACCTGCGCGGCGCCGGGCAGGTGCGACAGCTGCGCGACCGACCGGCCGACCACGATGACCAGCGAGTCGGGGGACGGCAGGCCCGTCTCGCCGATCAGGCCCGCCTGGTGCCCGGGATAACGGCTGGCGAGCTCGCCCGCCGGGGCACTGCGCAGCAGCGCGGCCAGCGCCGGGGAGATGTAATACTGGCCCGGCCCGGGGTCGCGGGGGATCCCCGGCGGCACCGGTGACGTGGGGCCGGTGGCGGCGACGTCGGCCCGGTAAATGCCCTGCCCGTCGAATAGATCGGCGGTGAACAGCGCCCACAACGGGTCGCGGCTGGTCGCTGTCGTCGCGCCGCCCGACGCCGCTGGTGCCCCCGTGTCCAGCCAGGCGTAGCGGTCGTTCTGCACACCCACGGCGTTGACGGCCGAGATGACGGTCAGCAGCAGGCCGACGCCCAGACCGACCGCGGCGGCCACGATGACCAGGCGGACGACGGCCTCGCGGCCGCCGGTGACCGCCAGCCGCAGTCCGAGCCCGATCACGGCTTGGCCCCGGTGAGCGTGCCGACCGTGCCGTCGCGGACGATGACCTCGCGGTCGGCGTAGGCGGCGACCCGCGCGTCGTGGGTGACCAGGACGACGGTGGTGCCGTGCTCGCGGGCGGCGTCGGTCAGCAGGTCCATCACCAGCTCCCCGGACACCGAGTCCAGCGACCCGGTCGGCTCGTCGGCGAAGAGTACCTCCGGGCCGGCGACCAGGCCGCGGGCCAGCGCCACGCGCTGCGCCTGCCCGCCGGACAGCTCCCCGGACCTGCGGCCCTCCAGCCCGTCCAGGCCAAGCGCGGGAAACCACCTCCTGGCCGCCGTCATCGCCGGGCCGCGGCGGGTGCCGGCGAGCAGCAGCGGCAGGGCGACGTTCTCCTCCGCAGTCAGCTCGGGGACCAGCTGACCGGACTGGAACACGAACCCGAACCGGTCCCGGCGCAGTTCGCTGCGCCTCTCGTCGCTCAGGGTGTCCAGCCGCTGCCCGCCGAACCACACCTCGCCCTGCTCGGGGACAAGGATGCCCGCCAGGCAGTGCAGCAGCGTGGACTTGCCCGACCCGCTCGGCCCCATGACCGCCACGATCTCGCCCCGCCGGACGCCCAGCGAAGCGCCGCGCAGCGCCGGCGTTTCGCCGAACGAAAGGAACAGGTCCCGTGCCTCGATGATCTTCGTGGATCCGCGGGCCGCCGCGACGGCAGGGAAGTCCGCGGTCACCGGCGTACCGCCCGCGAGAGCAGGTCCAGCCGGGCCGCGGTGTGATCGATCCATCGCAGGTCAGCCTCCAGTCGGTAAAGCGCGTGGTCGGCGAGCAGCACATTGAGCGGCTCCCCGTCCCGCTTGAGGTCGGTGAGCTCGCGCATCCGCTGCAGGTGCGCCGCCCGCTGGACATCTAGGTAGCCGCTGGCCGGCTGGCCGAGCATCAAGGCGAGCACCACCTTGGCGAACAGCTCGCTCTGCAGGTCCGGCTCCGGCGGGACCGGCTCGGCCAACCACCGCTCCACCTCCGCGATCCCCGCCTCGGTGATCACGTACCGCCGCCGTTCCGGCCCGGCCCCCTGCTCTACTGGGCCGGGAACCGTCTTCCCGTCCCGGGCCAGCCGGGACAGGGTCGCGTACACCTGGCTGTAGCGCACCGGCCTGCCCCGGCCGAAGTACGCGTCGTAGTCCCGTTTCAGGTCATACCCGTGGCTCGGCCCCCGCTCAAGCAGGCCAAGCAGTGTCAGTGGAACACTCATAACCGAGAGAATACCACGAGAGTATTCTCTGGGATAGTAGTTCAGGTGCCGGCCTCGCCGTTTCCCGCGGCGCAATCCGGCCGCACTGGCTGCAGAGCCGCCGCCCGTCAGTGTCCGCGCCTGGGACTGGGCCAGCGGCCAGGAAACCGAGATGACCCCCGCTCCGTGCGGGCACGGCCACCGCACCAGCGTCTTCAAGCACTCCCAGCGCTAAACATCCTCACCGTCACCTTCGCCCTAACGCTCCCGGCTCAGACCGGGGAAGGGGATCTGCGGGCTATGCGCCAGGGACTTGGCACGCCTCGTCCGCGCCGGGCCAGGGTGCGCCGCAGCGCAACGAACAGACCGCAGCTGGCAGACTGGGGGCATGGCGGTCGGCAAAGGCGCGGCCAGCGGCAAAGGCGCGCAAGCGGGACGGGCGTGACCGATGGCGGCTGAGTGGCATGCCCCGAACCTGAAGCCGGGTGCGTGGGGCCACCGTGACTGATCGCCACGCGGCACATGCTGTTCCACCGGTGCGGCAGGGCGGGGGCGGCCTGCCCGCGTGGCTGGAACCCGAGCTGGCCACGCTCACCGAGGACAGGTTCTCCGATCCGGCCTGGATCTTCGAGCGCAAGCTCGACGGTGAACGCTGCCTGGCGTTCGCAGACGGCAGCGCGGTGCGGCTGATGACCCGCAACCAGCATGAGATCACCACAACGTTCCCGGAGATCGCGGACGCGCTGGCCGCCCAGGGCCGTGAGGCTTGCGTCGTCGATGGGGAGATCATGGCGTTCGACGGGAGCCAGACCCGTTTCGAGCAGCTACAGCAGCGGCTAGGCCAGGCCCAGCCCAGCGAGACCCTGCTCGCCGCGGTGCCTGCTTACTTCTACCTTTTCGACGTGCTGTACGCCGGTAACCGGGACACCCGGCCGCTGCCGCTGCTGGAACGCAAGCAGATCCTGCGCGGGCTGCTGTCCTTCGACCGTCCGCTGCGCTACACCGAGCACCGGGACACCGATGGGGAGGCGTACTACCACGAGGCGTGCCGCCTGGGCTGGGAAGGTCTCATCGCCAAACGGGCAGACTCGCCGTACCGCGCCGGACGGACCAAGGACTGGCTGAAGTTTAAGTGCATCACGGGCCAGGAGTTCGTCATCGGCGGCTTCACGGACCCGCAGCGCTCGCGCATCGGGTTCGGCGCGCTGCTGCTTGGCTACTACGACACGAGCGGTCGGCTCGTCTACGCGGGCAAGGTGGGCACCGGCTTCGACAACCAGACGCTGCGCAGCCTGCATGACCGCCTAGCCGCCATCCAGCGGCCCACCCCCGCCTTCGCCGTCGGCCAACTGCCGCGCTCACGGGTGCACTGGGTCGAGCCGCGGCTCGTCGGCCAGGTCGCATTCACCGAATGGACCGACGCGGGGGAGCTCCGCCACCCACGGTTCCAGGGGCTGCGGGACGACAAGGATCCTCGCGACGTGGTCCGGGAGATCCCAGCCAGCGGGGAAGACCGGTCGTGAGCGCCCGGCCGGCCTGGTGACGGCGCAATACCCGGACGCCCCCGGCGTCCGGCGAGGTTGGGCCGGGATTGAGGAACTCGCGCGGGAGCGTCTGGGCTTCGAGAGGCTTCGTCCTGGACAGGCAGATGCGGTCCGGGCGTTGGCCGGCGGTCGTGACGTGCTGGCGGTGCTGCCGACCGGCGGCGGGAAGTCGGCGATCTACGAACTGGCGGGGATACTGCGGGACGGGCCGACGGTCATCGTCTCGCCGCTGATCGCGCTGCAGGACGATCAGCTGGCTCACCTGCGCGCGGCGGACCTGCAGGCCGTCGTGCTGAACTCCCAGCAGTCGGCCGGGGCGCATACCGATGCGCTGCTGGCCTCGTGCGAGTCGGGCACGTTCGTGTTCTTGGCGCCCGAGCAGCTGGCCAACGCCACGACCCGGGAGGCGCTACGGCGCGCCCGGCCGGGCCTGTTCGTCGTGGACGAGGCGCACCTGATCAGCCAGTGGGGCCACGATTTCCGCCCGGACTACATGCGGCTGGGCGCGCAGGCCGAGGCGGTCGGCGCGCCGGTCCGCCTGGCGCTGACCGCGACCGCCGCGCCCCCCGTGCGGCAGGAGATCATCCGGCGGCTCGCCCTGACCGATCCCGTGGTGGTCATCGGCGACTTCGACCGGCCGTCCATCCAGCTGTCGGTGCACCGGGCGCTCACCGCGGCAGACAAACAGCAGGAGCTGGCCAGCCAGGCGGGCAAGCTGGCCGGCCCGGGGATCGTCTACGCGGCGACGCACGCCAGCGCGCAGGCAGCCTACGACACGCTGTCCGCGGCGGGCGAGCAGGTGACGCTCTACCATGCCGGGCTGTCCGCCCGCGTCCGGCGGGACGCGATGCAGGCGTTCCTGAGCGGCTCGGCCCGCATCATCACGGCCACGGTCGCGTTCGGCATGGGGATCGACAAGGCGGACGTGCGCTGGGTCCTGCACGTCGATCCGCCGCCCTCGCTGGACGCGTACTACCAGGAGTCCGGGCGCGCCGGCCGGGACGGCCACGCCTCCCGCGCGCGGCTGCTCTACCGCTACCAGGACTTCGAGATGGCACGTCACCTCAGCACCCGCGGCGTCTCCGCCGAGGCGGTAGCGCCGGCTGCGGCCGCGCTCGCCGCAGGCCAGCCGATCGAGCCCGGTACGCGGCAGCAGACAGCCGCGCTGGTCCGGCTGGCCGATCTCGGCGCGGCCCAGTGGCCGGCCGGCGGCCAGGTCCGCTGGACCGAGACGATGAGCGTCGCGCAGGCGCTGGCCGCATCGGAAACCCAGACCCAGCGCGAAGACGAGGTGGAGCGCACCCGGCTGACCATGATGCGCCGCTACGCGGAGCACCCCGGATGCCGACGGTCGTTCCTGCTGACCTATTTCGGGCAGGATTACCCCGGCCCCTGCGGGAACTGCGACAACGACCTCGACCACCCCGAGACGCCGCCCGCCGGCGTCCCGTTCGCCGCCGGCACCCGCGTGGCCAGCGAGCGCTGGGGCAAAGGAACGGTCCAGCGCTACGACGGCGACCACATCACCGTGCTGTTCGACGAGCACGGCTACCGCGAGATGCTCGTACCGCTCGTACTCGACCGCGACCTGCTCCGCCCCGCAGCAGACGCCTGACAGATCGTCGGGGTGCAGCTCCGGGAGAGCGCCTTCCCCGCCGAGCTCTGGTGCCCAGAACCCATCCCGGCACCGGTCATGGCGGACCTTCCCGCTGTCCGATCGCGCGCGTGACGACGGTCAGGTCCTGTCCACCGAGTCCTTGATCGACGGCCTGCTGCCATTCGTCAGCCAGGCAGGCCAGGACGGCGAACCGGCCGTCACCCGACGCCTGCAGAGCCAGATGCACGTCCTTGAGCGCCAGCGACAGCGCGAACTGCGCCGAGAACTCGCCCTCGGCGATGCGTTGTAGCTTGGCTGCCTGCCACGGAGACACCAGCGGGCTGCCGCCCAGCGCGTCCAGCACCGTCCCGGCCTCCAGGCCCAGCCGCCGGGCCAGGGCCACCGACGCGGCAACCGCTTCGGTCGCGAACGCCAGCCAGGTGTTGTTCACCAGCTTCAACCGGGTCCCGGCTCCGGCCTCGCCGGCCCAGATCGTGCGCTGGCCGGGGACATCGGCAGCCACGTGAGCCGCTACCTCGGGCTCGACCACCCTGGCCGGGTCGCGGCCGTCCACCGGATGGACGCGGGCCTGCCCGTCGTCACCGGCGACCCGGCGGACCTCGCACCCGAGGAGCGCGCCTGGCTCGAGCGCGCCGCGGCCTGGGGCGCGGCCGAGGGCGCCTACGGAGCCATGCACCGCACGAAGCCCCAGACCGCCGCCGTCGGGCTCACCGACTCCCCCGCCGGGCTCGCGGCGTGGATCACCGAGAAGCTCCGGGCGTGGAGCGATTGCGACGGCGAGATCGAGCGGTCCTTCACGAAGGACGAGATCCTGACGAACGTCACGATCTACTGGCTCACCGGCACGATCGGCTCGTCGATGCGCATGTACCACGCGAACGCGGCGATCCCGCCGGCGCAGCTCGCCCGCCGGGTCGAAGTGCCGTCCGGCTTCGCGCTGTTCACGGCCGACATCGGTCGCCCGCCCCGGGCGTGGCTCGAGCGCGTGGCGAACGTCGTGCGCGTGACCGAGCCCGCGCGCGGCGGGCACTTCGCGCCGTTCGAGGAGCCCGAAGTCTACGCGCAGGAGCTGCGCGCGTTCTTCCGCCCCTACCGGGCGACGGCCACCGCCTAACGACGTCCTTATCCGGTGCCGAGCAGGGCGCTTTGGGGGGCGACGCTCTCGCGGGTCAGAGGATGGTGGCTGGCCGGGCCTTACGGCGATAGCTCCTTCGGCGCGGGCGTGGCGTGCTGCGCGGCTTGCTGCGGGACGACAGGCCGGCGTCCCAGTAGCGCCCAGCCGGAAACGGAGACGCCCAGCGCGACGAGGATGGCGAATCCGAGCACGGTGTTGGATGCGCTGGCGCCCTGGTCAAGCGCGATCCCGGCGCCGATCACGGGGACTGAGAGTCCCACGAAGACGGCGATGACGAGAGCCGACGTCATGGCGACACGGTCTTCTGGCGCGGTTGCCTCGAGCACGATCCCGGTGGTGCCCTTGTAGATCGCACCTGCGCCCGCGCCGATCAGCGCGCCCCCGATCAGGAACAGCGCCAGGCTTGGCGCGGAAAGACGGACGGCGATAACGATCAGCACCAGACCTGCGATCATGGAGATCGTGCCGAGCGCGAGCACGCGCGACGCCTGTAGCCGGTTCGTTGACAGCTGCGCGGCCACTCCCGCCGTGAACACTAGGAACAGCGCTGCCCCGGATAGTGCGTGTGAGGTCTGGTGCAGCGTGGTGGCCAGGATGAGTCCGGACAGCCCCGCGAACAGGCCCGACGCCGCAAAGGCGGCGATTGTCCCGCCTGCTGCCGGAACCGGGAGTCTGACCCGGCGTGCCGGACCAGCCGGCCTGCTCTGCACTGCGGGGCGCGGAGTAGGCGTACCCGTCTCGGGTGCGGCCGCCAAGCCGATGAGGGCGGCCGCCCCGAGCGCGACCATGACGAGGTAGGGCAGGGTCAGCGGCTGGGTCGCCCACTGCGCCAGGCAGCCGGCGACCAGCGGGCCGAGGCCGAGTGCGCCCACGTTCACCGCGGTACCGATGTTCCGGGCGCCTACCTGGGACGCGTTCGGATCCGCGCGCAGCCGGAGCTCGATCAGGTACGGGATCGCGACGCCAGCGGCCAGCCCGATCGCCACCCCGGTGAGCAGGCGCCCGATCAGCAGCCCGGGCAGATCCTTCCACGCCGCGAGCAGCCCGGCTGCCACCATCATCGTCACCACGCCGCCGAGCATCGCGCCCCGGCGCCCGAAGCGCGCGGCGATCGAGCGCTCCGCAAGCAGCGTGATAATCGTGCCGACCGCGAAGATCGCAAAGACCACAGTGATCGTGAACGCTGACAGATGATCTCGTGTCCGGTACAAGCCGTACAGCGGGCTGGGCAGCGTCGCGAACATCATGACGACGAGGAACGCGAACGCCACGGCCCAGAAGCCGATAGCCGGTCGTTGCCTAGGCACGGTCTCACCAGACCTTCATGCCGCCATCGACCACGACGTCGATGCCGGTCACGTAGGAGCTCTCGTCGCAGGCGAGGAACAACGCGACGTTGGCCACCTCCTCGGGCTGGCCGAACCGGCCCAGCAATGTCCTGTGACGCATCTCGCTGGCCACCTCCGGCAAAGTCGTTCAGGCATGTTCAGATTCGCCATACGGAAGGTGACCAGGCATCACCAGATTCCGGCGATCTACGTGGGTCACGCCGACGAGACGCCGCGGTCAGCTCTCCTCGATCGCGCGGGCGACTCGCTCGCGGGTGAGCGGCAGGTCGCGGACGCGCACCCCGACCGCGTCGGCGACCGCGTTGCCGATGGCACCGGCGACCGGTCCCTGGGCGACTTCGCCCGCGCCGGTCTCGGCCTCGCCTGGCGCGTCCACGATCCGCACCATGACCTCAGGAACCTCGGTGAACCGGAGGATGGGGTAGCTGTCCCAGCTCGCCGACGTGATATGGTCCCGGTCGAACCGGACCTGCTCGCGCAGCGTCCAGCTGGCGCTCTGCACGGCACCGCCTTCAACCTGGTTGATCACCCCGTCCGGGTTGATGACCCGGCCCACGTCCACCGCGAGCCACAGCCTGTGCAGCCGGATATCCGTATCGGCCGCCACCTCGGCTATGGCGGCGCAGTACCCCGCGTTTCCCTTATAACGGGCCACCGCAGCCCCGTAGCCGGTGCCTTGGCGGCGGGCCCGGGTATCCCAGCGGGCCAGGTGCGCGGCCTCGGTCAGGACCTGCCGGGCCCGCCGGTCGGTGAGATGGGCCAGCCGGAAGGCCACCGGGTCGGCACTGGCCGCAGCGGCCAGCTCGTCCATGAATGACTCGATGGCGAACACATTCAGATGCGCGCCGAGCGAACGCAGCGACGAGGTCCGGATCGGCATGTCCAGCAGCCGGTGCCGGGTGACCTGCACGACCGGGATGTCGTAGCCGGGTACCGCATTGCGCGTGGAGCCCATCCAGCCAGCCGGCGGGCCGTCGGGCGCCGGCGGCATCGGGACGCCTCCGGCCAGGTGGGTTAGGGCCAGCAGGCGCGGCTTCCCGCCGCTGCCGGGCCGGCCGATGAAGCCGTTACTCCACACATCCTGCCGCCAGGTCACGATCCGGCCCCTGGCGTCAAGACCGGCGGAGAGCCGCGCGAGCATGGCCGACCCCAGCGGAGCCCAGCACATCTCGTCCTCGCGGGTCCACAGCACCCGCACCGCCCGGCCCGGGACCGCCCGCGCCAGGAGGACCGCGTCCAGGGCCACGTCGTCCGCGCCGTTCTGGCCGTAGACCCCGGCACCCTCCACGTAGTGCACCGCCACCTGCCCGGCCTGCAGCTCGAGCCCGGCCGCGATCGCCGCGCGCAGCGGGAAGATGCCCTGACTGTGACTCCACACGGTGACGGACTCGCCGTCCCAGCGGGCGATCGCGCAGCTCGGCGCCATCGAGGCATGGGCCAGGAACGGCCGCGTGAACTCGGCGGTCAGCGTGCGGGCGGCCAGGCCCGCGGTGTCCCCGCCCGGTTGGTCCACCACCGTCTCCTCCTCCGACGGTGCCGCTAGCAGGAACCCCCGCACATCACGCGGATCGGGCAGCGACGGGGACGTCTGCCAGCGTGCCGCGCGGGCGACCCGCCGGGCGGCCCGCAGTGCGGCCCGGTCGGCGGGGGCCACCACGCCGAGGAACGAGCCGTCGCGCACCAGCACCACCTCGCGGCCCAGATCCAGGTCAGCGAGCCCGGTCAGGTCGGCGGCCCGCGCGGGCGGCCGCACCACCCGGCCGTAGGCCATGTCCGGCAGCACCAGATCGTGCAGGAACCGCGGACGCCCGGTCACCTTGTCCGGGATGTCCAGCCGGGGCGCACTGCGCCCGGCGACGGACCACTGCCCAGGCGTCCGGGACGGCACTGGCACGTCAGCGGGCCGGTCCAGCGTTCCCGGCTGCGCCAGCGTCCAGTAGCTCAGGGCGGCCGGACCGTCCAGGGTCCGGATCTGCCCGTCGGACACGGCCAGCGCCGCCCGGCCGACGCCGAGCTTGGCCGCAGCGGCGTCAAGCAGCAGGCCACGGGCCTGCGCGCACGCCTGCCTGAGCGCCGAACCGGAATCCTGGACCGACAGGCTGCCCGAGGTCACACCCTCGTCCGGGCTGGTGCTGGTGGATACCGGGGCCACCCGCACCCGGGCCAGGCCGACCTGGAGTTCCTCCGCGGCCACCTGCGCCAGCGCGGTCCATATGCCCTGGCCGTACTCCACCTTCCCGGTCCGGATCGTGACCTCCCCGTCCCGGCTGAAATCCAGCCACAGGGACAGCCGCGGATTGGCCGCCAGGTCTTTCGGGAGCGGGGAAACACCCGCCGGCCTCGCAGGCGCAGCGGCCAGGGATGCAGGTGAACCGGACGCCGGCGCGGGCACCGGGCCCTCTTCGGACGGGGTGTCGCTAGCGGGAACCTCCGGCGTGGCCTGGCTGGCAGGCAGTTGCCCGGCTGCCTTCAGCACGGCGCGGATGACGCGCCCGTGCGTCCCGCAGCGGCACAGATTGCCGTCGAGAGCCTCCCGCACCTCCTGCTCGGTCGGGGCGGGACGTTCGCGCAGCAGGCCGGCCGCCGCTGTCACCATGCCGGAGGTGCAGTAGCCGCACTGGGCGGCCTGCTCGTCGATGAACGCCTGCTGGACCGGGTGGAGCCGGCCGTCGTCACCCGGCAGCCCCTCCAGGGTGGTGACCGGGCCGACGACGGCCGATACCGGCAGGTCGCAGGACGAGCGGGCGCGACCCTCGATGAGCACCGAGCACGCCCCGCACAGCCCTATCCCGCAGCCGAACTTCGGCCCGGCCAGGCCCAGGTCATGGCGGAGCACGTCGAGCAACGGCGTGTCCGGCTCGCAGGTCACGCCGCGCTCCGCGCCGTTCACGGTCAGCCGGAATTCGGTCTTCCCCACGGCTTCCCCGGCGGCGTAGACCGTGTCACCCATGCCAGAATTCTCCAGGCTGTTACGTGTGTCTCACGAGGACTTCGTCCTCGTGGTCCTCGGGCCAGCCTAGGTGCTCGGCCAGCCACGGACCGGTCACGCTGCCCGGGTCGCGCGCGACGTGCTCCGGCGGGCCCGCGGCGACGATGCGGCCGCCATCCGGGCCGCCCCCCGGCCCCATGTCGATCAGATGGTCGGCGACGGCGAGCAGGTCCAGGTCGTGGTCGATGACGATGATCGTGGCCCCGGCCGCCAGCAGCCGGTCGAACACGTCGTTGAGCACCTCGGACATCGTGCCGACCGTGCTGCGCGGCCCCGGTATCGGCGGGCGCTGCCGCAGGGCGAGCGCAGGCGGCAGGTGCTCGATCCGGTCCACGTCCGGTCGCTGGGCCTGGGTCAGCCGCCGTCGGCTGTAGGTGCTCAGGCTCTCCAGGAACCGGTGCAGGCCCTCGGCGTACAGGGTGCCCATGGCCAGCGACGTCTTGCCCGATCCGGACACGCCGACCACCGCGACCGTCCGCCACAGCGGGACGTCGACGTCGATGTCCCGCAGGTTGTTGTGCCGGGCCCCGCGGACGGCGATGACCGTAGGCAGGGTTCCCGGCACGGCGATATCAACAGCGGCCATACCAGGCAACCTACGGCCACCCGCCAGCGGCTGCGGCCTTGCGGTCAGGGGTGCACCGGTCCGCTGGGCCCGCGGTCCAGGCGCAGCGACTGCATGATGGCGAACGACGTGGTGTAGGTGAACTCCTCGATGTCCGCGGCGGCCAGCACGCCGGTGTACTTCGCGACGACGGGCGCGGCCGTGCGCTCGGTGACGGTGTCGAGGTGGGCCTTCACCCCGGCCCAGAAGTTCGGCCAGTAATGGGTGTAGAAGGGCACCGGGTCGACCGAGGCCAGCGCCTCCTTCGCGCTGGCTTCGATGTCGGCGATGTACTGCTGGTGCACCGCGACGTCGTCGCGGGTGGCGAGCCGGCCGAGGTGCCCGCTGATGAGGTGGGTCCAGGGGTACGACAGCGCGATGGCCGGGGCGCCCATGTACCCGGGGACGTCCTCGGACAGGTTGGTGTTGAAGATCGGCACCCAGCCGGCGTTGACCACGTCGATGAACATCAGCGTGTCGTGGCCGGGGAAGTGGATGTAGATGTTGTCCGGCGAGTGGTTCGGGCCGTGCCAGGCCAGCTCGACGCGCTCGCCCCCGACCTCGAGGGTGTAGCGGTCGGCGAAGGT
Source organism: uncultured Actinomycetes bacterium (assembly GCA_963789225.1). Taxonomy (GTDB): domain Bacteria; phylum Actinomycetota; class Actinomycetes; order Streptosporangiales; family Streptosporangiaceae; genus Palsa-504. The sequence goes on along the minus strand of CAWBKD010000017.1, from coordinate 61,292 downwards.
GATGTCCGGCACGGGCCGGGCCGGGTTGCCGTCACGCAGCAGCAGCCGCCGGGTCTCCTCGTGGCCGATGCGGACCACGTCCCCGCCGAATATCGAGGACGCACCGCTATGGTCGTCGTGGTGGTGCGAGTAGACCAGGTGCGTCACCCTGTTGCTCACGCCCTCGGCGGCCGCGACCTCGTCCACCGCTCGCTGCAGGTTGTGGCCGATGCTCGGGGGCGCGTCGAAGAGCACGACGCCGTCCCGGGTGGCCAGGAACGCGCAGTTGTAGACGCTGTCGGTGACCCAGTAGAGGTTCCGCTCGACGCGCCCTACGTAGTACCCCTGCTCGTTGACGGCTGGGCCGAGCGCTGACTGCGGGATCGGCGCGTACTCGGGCAGGTCTGGTGATGTCACGGTATCTCCCTTGGATCTCGGGCACGTGCCCTGGCGGCCGTGCGAGCCTTCGCGACGGATCCAGGCTGGCCGCCACGCAGGTGAGCGGGCTTCACCGGATCCTGGTGATTCACGCGTAGCTTGCTTAGGCGCCGTAGGCCGGGAGTATCGCTCCGCTCACCGGTGCTGCGGCGTCGCTGACGAGGAAGGCGATCACGGCGGCGATCGCCTCCGGCGCGGTGGCGTGCGCCATCGTCTCCGCCGGGAAGATGGCCCGGTTCGTGGGGGTGTCGAGCAGTTGCGGCGCGACCGCGTTCACCCGGATCCCGTGCGGGCGGAGTTCGATGTCGAGGATGCGGGTCAGGTGGACCAGAGCGGCCTTGCTCACGCCATACGCGGCCATCCCGCCGGAGGGCTCGAGTCCCGGGCGGGAGGTTACGTGCACGATCGCACCCGAGCCCTGCCGCTGCATGTGCGGCGCGACCGCCTGGCTCAGCCACAGCGCGGGTCCCAGGTTGACGTCGAACATGAGCCGCAGCGCTTCGGGGGTCGTGGTGACCGCGTCTCCCAAGCCGAACGCGCCGATGGTGTTCACCAGCACGTCCGGGGGCCCGACTTGGTCGGCGATCCGGTCGACGAGAGACGCCGCCACGGCCGGGTCAGTGGCGTCGGCCACCTCACGGTGGATGCCGTCGGGCAGTTCAGCCAGCCCAGGCTCGTTCCGGTCGACCCCCACTACGGTGAGGCCGCTGGCGGCGAGGGCCACCGCCGTCGCTCGACCGAGCGGACCGCCCGCGCCGACCACGATCGCTACACGAGAGCTCATGGCCCCACGCTGGCCGCGCGTCAGGTGACAGGTCGTCACCAGATCCTGGTGATTCGCGCGCCGTTGACAGTGCGCGGGCTGGCCTGGTAGCGAGAGGACTATGTGCCCGGCGGTCGGGCGTCAGGCGGAGATACCAAGGCAGGCGCGCACGGTGGCTCAGACAACCCCCGGGCTGATAAACAGGGGTGATCTTCTTGCCGCCCTGGATCGGGCGGCGGCGGGAAAGGTGACGATCATCTCGGCTCCGGCCGGCAGCGGGAAGACGTCGCTGCTGCGCGCCTGGGCCGACCGTCAGGGACGGCCGCACCGGCTCGCCGTCGTGCAGGTGCAGCGCGATCAGCAAGACGCCCAGCAGTTCTGCCTCGCCCTGCTCGGCGCGGTCCGCCAGGCCACCGGGGCCTTCAGCGGCGCGGAACCGCAACCGGCGACGCCCGAGTTCAACGCCGGGGTGATGGCCGACAAGGTGCTAACGGAGCTGGCCGATGCTCGCAGTGACATCACGTTGGTCATTGACGATCTCCACGAGCTGACTTCCCCGGATGCGCTCGGTCAGCTCACGCGGTTGCTGACGAACCTTCCGCCGCATGCGCACGCGGTGCTGACTTCGCGCCGCGATGTCCCCCGCCTGCGGCTGCATCAGCTGCGCCTGGCGGGCGAGCTAACCGAGATCCGCGGGGCGGATCTGCGCTTTTCCGAGCATGAGACGCGCGAGCTGCTCGAAGCCTCGGGGATCGTGCTGCCCGAGGCCGACGTGGCGCTACTGCACCAGCGGACCGAAGGGTGGGCCGCGGGCCTCCGCCTCGCCGCGATCTCCATGGCAGGCCACCCGGATCCGGAGCGGTTCGTCGCGGAGTTCTCCGGCAGCGACCGCACGGTCGCCGAGTACCTGGTCGACGAGATGCTGGAACGCCAGCCGGCCGAGATCCAGGACCTGCTGCTGCGCACCTGCCTGCTCGACCGGGTGAACGGGGAATTGGCGGACTTGCTGACCGGCCGCCCGGGCTCGGAGCGGATCCTGCTGGAACTCGAGGACGCGAACGCGTTCGTCGTGTCGCTGGATCCCGAGCGGACGTGGTTCCGCTACCATCACCTGTTCGCGGATCTGCTGCGGCTGGAGCTGCGCCGCAGGATGCCTGAGGAGATGCCGGCCTTGCACCGGCGGGCCGCCGGGTGGTTCACCCGGCACGGCCAGGTGGTGGACGCCATCCGGCACACCCAGGCGGCGGGCGACTGGCCGGGCGCGGCCCGGCTGCTCGCCGACCATACGTTCAGCCTGACCCTTGACGGGCAGGCGGAGACCATGCGGGCGCTGGTGCGGGCGTTCCCGCCCGGCGTGGATCACCCCGAGCTGGCCCTGGTGCGCACAGCGGGTGATCTGGTCCAGGGACGCCTGGACGAGGCGGCCGCCCACCTGGCCGTCGCGGAGGCCCACGTCGAGGCGGCGCCGCCGGATCGCCAGCGCCGCCTGCGAGTGGCCGTCGCGGCGCTGAAGCTGTCGCTGGCCCGCCGGCGCGGTCACCTGGCCGGCGTTCTGGAACAGGTCAGGTTCCTCGACTCCCCGGTCACCGGGCAGTCCGACGAAGACATCGCACTGGGCAGCGACCTGCGGGCCGTCGCGCTGATGAACCTGGGGGCGGCCGAGGCGTGGTCGCTGGGGCTCCGCGACGCCGAACGTCACCTGCTCCAGGGTGCTGCTCTGGCCCAGGAGATCGGCCGGCCCTACCTGGAGGTCGGCTGCCTGGCGCAACTCGGCTTCGCATCGAAGATCGACCCGTTCGCCACGACCCAGCGGCGTTGCCGCGAGGCGATCGCACTCGCCGAGCGGTACGGCTGGGGCACCGAGCCCGTGATCGCGCCCGCGCTCGTGACCCTGGCAGGCACGATGGTCTGGACGGGTGAAGTCGACGAGGCCCAGCGGTGGCTACACCGCACCGCACAGGCCCTGCAAACAGACACCGGGCCCGAGATCCGGCTTCTGATGCACCACACGACCGGGATACTGCACGCCTGCCGCGGTCGCCACGACGAGGCGCTCGAGGAGTTCAGCGCGGCCGACCGCCTGCGATCGCAGCTGGAGGGCTCGCACGCGCTGGCGAATCAGGTGACCGGCTGGCTGCTGGCCAGCCAAGCCCGCGCCGGGACGCCCGGCGAGGCCCTCGCCGCGCTGGCGGCGCTGGGCGACGAGCGGGTCAGCGCGGGGGAAATCCGCAACGCCCGCGCGGTGATCTGCCTCGTCGAAGGTGATCCGGCCGGAGCCCTCGGCGCGGTACGGGAGGTTCTGGACGGCACCGCACCGGTCATCGGTTACGTCACGCTCGTTGAGGCTCAGCTGATAGCCGGGCTCGCCCACCGCGAGCTCGGTGACCAGCGCGCGGCGAACCAGGCCGCCGAACGCGCACTCGCCCTCGCCGAGCAGGACAGGCTGGTACTGCCGTTCGCCATAACGGGTTCACGGGAGCTGCTGGAGGCCCTGCCCCGGCATGAGACAGCGCACGCCGCGCTGCGCGCCGACATCCTGGACGTGCTGCGCGGCTCATCCCCGGCGGCCAAGGACTGGTCCTCATCGCCGCCGGCGGATGAGCTCAGCCCGGGCGAGCTGCGGGTGCTGCGCTTCCTCCCGACGAACCTGTCCCGGCCGGAGATCGCCGGCGAATTGTCGGTCTCGGTGAATACGGTCAACACGCACGTGCGGAGCATCTACGCCAAGCTCCAGGTCCGGGACCGGTCCGCGGCCGTGCAGCGCGCCCGCGAGCTACGGCTGCTCTCGGCGGGCCTCACGCGTTAGCGTCACCGTGGCGGTCACCTGATCCTGGTGATGCGGGTTCACCTGCCCGCCTTAAACCATGGCCCCATGGACCCGGCACCTGCCCTGTACACGATCCGGATCAGGGGCCACCTCGGCGCGACGCTGCTGTCGGCATTCCCGGCGCTGGCGTCGCGGCAGCACGGCGCGCACACCGTGCTCACGGGCCTGCTGGACCGGTCGGCGCTGTACGGGGTGCTGGCCGAGATCGAGGCGCTTGGCCTGGACCTGCTCGAGGTCCGCCAGGTCATATTGGACCGCGAATCACCAGGATCTGGTGACAGCCGATCACCGTGATGGCAGCTAGCTTCGGGGCACCCGATCCTGCTACGAGAAGGTGCGGCCCCTATGACCAGTGCCCCGGTGCGCGACCCGCTCGCCGACCATCTCCTCACGCCCGAGAACGCGGCGTTCCTCATCATCGACTACCAGCCCTCCCAGCTGGCCGGGGTCCACTCGATGGATCGCGCGCTCCTGGTTAAGAACGCCGTCTCGACCGTAAGGACGATCAAGACCTTCGCAGTCCCGGTCGTGCACTCGACTATTAACGTCGCCACGGGCCGGGGAAAGCCGACCCTGCCCGAACTCGCCGGCCTGCTGGAAGACGACAAGCCGCTCGACCGGACCTCGACCAACGCCTGGGAGGACATCGAATTCGTCCAGGCCGTCCACGCCACCGGCCGCCGCAAGCTCATCATCTGCGCGCTATGGACCGAAATCTGCATGGCCTTTGCCGCCCTGGATGCGCTGCGCGAAGGATACGAGGTGTATCCCGTCGTCGACGCGATCGGCGGCACCTCGCCCGAAGCGCACCGCGCTGGCCTTGACCGCGTGATGCAGGCCGGCGGGCAGCCCATCAGCTGGATCTCGCTCGCCGTCGAGCTGCAGCGCGACTGGGCCCGCCAGGACACGGTTGCAGCGGTCATCGAGATCGCCCTCACCGACCGCCTCCTGAAGGAGGAGTAGCGCTCCCGTGGCCGCAGCGACCCGCAACGCCAGCAACGACGGAGAAATGAGGTCGTGAGTCTGGTGTCCAGTACCGCCTCTACCGGCAGCGCCCCGGACCGACGCTGGCTCATCCTGGGCGTGATCGGCCTGGCGCAGCTGATGGTGGTCCTGGACCTCACGGTGATGAACATCGCGCTGCCGTCCGCGCAGCGGGCGCTGCACTTCAGCACGGTGGACCGGCAGTGGGTGGTCACCGCGTACACCCTGGCGTTCGGCAGCCTGCTGCTGCTCGGCGGCAGGCTGGCCGACCTGCTGGGCCGGAAGGTGACGTTCCTGACCGGCCTGGTGAGCTTCGCGGGGGTCTCGGCTGTCGGCGGTGCCTCGGTCAACTTCGCCATGCTGATCACCGCGCGGGCCTGCCAGGGCGCGTTCGCCGCGCTGCTGGTGCCCTCGGCGCTGTCGCTGCTGATCACTACGTTCACCGAGCCGAAGGACCGCGGGCGGGCGTCCGGCGTTTTCGGGGCGATCGCCGGGGCCGGCGGCGCGATCGGGCTGCTGCTGGTGGCCCCGCAGGACGCCGGAGTCGCCTCCGCAACCGTCACCGTCGGCCAGCAGCTCGGCGCCTCGGTCGGCACCGCGCTGCTGAACACCATCTTCACCGGCGCCGTCACCGCCTACCTCACCGCGCACCTCACTGCGGCCCGCCTGATCGGCCGCCAGGCCTTGACCGGTCTGGCGCTGGCGCACGGCTGCGACACCGCGTTCTGGTGGACCGCCGGCATCTTCGCCGTCGGCGTGGTCATCGGCGGGGCCCTGCTCCGCCGTGGGCCGCTAGCCCAAAACACGCCCACGCCTCTGGCGCAGGGTGGAGCAACGACGACACAAGCGCCAACGGGCCCCGGGGCACCACCGGCCGCCCAGCCCAGGAGCGTTTGAACATGAACGGCGGCGGCAGGCATCTGGACCGAACCCATGCGCTCCGAGGTCGGCTCGGGCCGGCTTCTTAAGGAAACCACATCACGAAAGGCATACCCGGGGAGACATCATGCCCGACTACGAGACGCCCGGCCGGACCACGGAAGGATCACTGAATTTTCAGGTCTACGACGACTTCGAATTTTCAGGTCTACGACGACTTCGATAAGCTGGGCTACTCCCTGACCGACTACGCCGAGAGGTGGACCACGCCGTACGGCCTGGGAGAGATGACGGTCAACGACACCCGCAACTTCAGCGGCGGCCGCCTGAACCTGGCCGCGGTCCCGTTCCAGACCGCCTCTGACGCCAGCGTCAACGACCACTTGAAGTACCAGGCAGTCTCCGCGCGCACCTTTCCGGTACCCGCCAACGGCACGCTCGTCCTGTCGTCGGACATCAAGGCCTCGACTCCGGGCACCGTGCCCGGCCTGATCCAGCACGGTGTCTACGGCCCCTCGGGATCCTGGCTCGACCCGGCCAGGCCGCCTGCGCCGCCAGGGTTCAGCGCGCGACTGCGGCAAGGCCAGCAGGCCGCGGTCGTGATGAACGTGCTCGATTTCTGCGCGGGCCAGGTGTTCGACTGGTTCGTCGCGTCGGACGCGGCATTCGCCCTGATCGAGCGGCTACCGACCTCGGTTACCGGGAACGTCGCGAATCCGGACTGCGCCGGAGCCACCGAGGTCGGCCTCGATGAGATGTACACGCAGATCATCCGGGAGGTTCCCGTGAACCCGGATGCGTGGCATCACGTTGACATCGCGCTGACCCGCCATAACGGCAGCCTCTGGGCCGACTACTTCCTTGATCACCAGCCAATCGCGCACGTCCCGAACGTCGGGATCCCGCTTGATAAGCAAGGAGCCTCGTTCACCGGCACTTACCCTTCGGCAGGCCCCGGGGAACAGGCGGCAGGCCAGCTCGACTCGGTACGTTTCGGCCACGGCCTGTTCTCGCTGCTCGACGCGTTCCCGTTCCAGCATCCCGAAGCTCCGGAGCTGAGCGTCTCAATCCCGGTGGGGGGCCCATCGGTCCCCAGCGCCGCTGGCCGGGCGCGCCTGTTCGGCCAGGGCGCTAGCGCATCGTTTGACAACTTCACCACGCTGACCATCCCGGGGGGCACCCGACCCGCGACTCCGTCCGAGATCGTCGACGCCCTCGCCGCGGCGCTAGGCGGCGGTCACTAGGGTCAGCGCGGCGAGCAGGGTGGGCGGGTCGTAGCCGCCGCGGTACACGACCCCGTCGATGAACAGCGTGGGAGTGCCCAGCACCTCGCCGGAGGCGACGCCGCTGGCGACGTCGCGGCGGATCCTCTCCAGGACGGCCGAGCCTGGCCCGGTCGGTGTCGAACCGGGCCACGTCGAGGCCCAGCTCGGCGGCGTAACGCGACAGGTCACCCTCGCCGAGCTCGTTCTGCCGGCGGAACAGCAGCTCGTGCATGTCCCAGAACCTGCCCTGCCGGGCCGCGGCCTCCGCCGCGGTGGCCGCGGCGAGGGCGTGGGGGTGGATCTGGGTCAGCGGGAAGTGCCGGAACGCGAACCGGACGTTCCCGCCAAGCTGCTGTTCGACCTGCTGGATGGCGCGGAACGCCTGCCGTGAGTACGGGCACTCATAGTCGCCGTATTCGATGATCAGGCGCCCGGCCAGCGAGCCGCGGACGTGATCGATCGCCTCGTCCAGTGGCGCGACCGCCGGCTGGCGCTCGTCTTGCGTCGCGTTCAGGGTCATGGCTGGCAGCTCCTGGTGGATATCGGGCTAACCGACTGAGCCAGAAGCTACTGGCGGTCAAGGTGAGCGGCCGTCACCCGGTTCTGGTGATTTGCACAAGTAGCGGGCGGTTCAGGTCGTGGCGTAGATAGCGGCCAGGTCTTCGTCGGCGTGTCCGCTGGCGGCGGCTTGCCGCCAGCGCGGCAGCAGCGCGGAGGTCAGGGTGAGCTCGGTGCCGCTGGCCTGCGCGGCCTGGGCCGCGAGGTCGGCGTCCTTGAGCGCGTGCTTCAGCGCGAACGCGGGGGCGAAGTCCCCGGCCAGCATGGCGCGAGCCTTCTGCACCGCGTACGGCGATCCGAGCGGGGTGGACTCCAGCAGGTCGACGATCCCGGCGGGGTCCAGGCCGAGCTGGCGGGCGAAGGCCAGCGTTTCCGCGGTGGTCTCGGTCAGATCGGCGAGCCAGTTGTTGAGGACCAGCTTGGCCCTGGTCCCGTGGCCGGCCGGGCCCAGCCAGACGGTGGCCCGCCCGAGCGCGGCGAATACCGGGGCCACGGCTTCCCGCAGCCAGTGCGGTCCGCTGGCCAGGATGGTCAACTGCCCGGCCTCCGCCGGTCCCTGGCTGCCGGAGACGGGGGCGTCGAAGAAGCTCACCGCGTGCCGGGCGGCGGTGTTGGCGAAGCGTTCGGTCCATTCCAGCCCGACGGTGGCCATCTGCACCCAGATCAGTCCGGGGCCTGCGGCCAGGAGCCCGTCCGGCCCATTCCAGACCTGCTCGATGGCGGGCCCGTCGGCCAGCATGGTGATGAGGATCCCGGCGCCCTTGACGGCTTCCGCCGGGCTGGCCGCCACTACCGCGCCGTCCTTGATGAGGGTGGCGGCTTGGCTGGCGGTGCGGTCCCACGCGCGGTGAGCTCGGTCATGGTCAGCCCATTCCTTCCGGGGTGGGGCCGCCGACAGGCACGGCGGCGGCCATGATGTCGTCGATCTCGGCCAGGTCAGCCTGGCTGAGGGTCAGGTCGAGGGCGCCGAGGCTCTCGGCCAGGTGGGCTGGGGTGCGGGCGCCGGCGATGGCGACCTGGACCGCGGGGTGGGCCAGCACCCAGGCCACGGCGAGCTGGGCGATGCTGGCACTGTGCCGCGCGGCGAAGGCGCGCAGCGCCGCGACGACCTGCAGGTTGCGGGCGAACCCGGCCCCGGTGAAGGCAGGGCTGTGCGCCCGCCAGTCCCCGGGACCGAAGGTGGTGGATCCGGTGATGGCGCCGCCGAGCAGCCCGTGGGCGAGCGGCCCGTAGGCCAGCACGCCGATGTCATGCGCGGCAGCGTAGGGCAGCAGGTCTGCTTCGATGTCGCGGCGGAACAGGTGGTACGGCGGCTGGACGGTCTCCGCCGGCCGCACGGCGGAGAACTCCTCGATCTGGGCGGTGCTGTAGTTGGACACGCCCACGTGACGGATCAGCCCCTCGCCGACCAGGTCGGCCAGTGCGGCAGCCGTCTCGCGGAGCGGCGTGGCCGGGTCGGGCCAGTGCACCTGGTACAGGTCGATGAAGTCAGTGCCCAGGGCCTCCAGGCTGGCCTCCACTCCCTGGCGCAGCCAGGCCGGACTGGAGTCGCGGACCAGCCGGTCGCCGTCCATCCGCAAGCCCCCCTTAGTGGCGATCACGACCGAGTCCCGGGCCGAGCGCAGGTCGGCGGCCAGCGCCCGGCCGACCAGTCGCTCGGAGCGGCCGAACCCGTAGGCCTGCGCGGTGTCGAAGAAGTTGATGCCCAGCGACCTGGCGCGCTGGATCGCCGCTATCGCCGACTGCTCGTCGACCGGGCCCCAGTCCCCGCCGAACTGCCACGTACCGTACGCGAGCGGGGTCACCGCCAGGCCGGTAGCGCCCAATTTCACCGTGTGCATGTCGTCCTCCATGTGCTCGCCGTGACTTCGGATGGCATGGAGCTTCACGCTGGCCAGGGTGAGGCGGCATCACACAGTGGGGTGATTCGCGCCGGTCAGGGCCTTCGCGGCGGCGGCGCGAGCAGGCCAAGGGCGCGGGCCTGCTCGACCGCCTCGTGACGGCGGTGCGCGCCGAGCTTGTCGTACAGGTGCCGCATGTGGGTCTTGACGGTATTCACCGATAGGTAGAGCTGGTCAGCGATCTCGGGTGCGGAGAGCTTGGTGGGCAGGTAGCGCAGCACGCGGATCTCGCCCTGGCTGAGCGGTTCGCGCAGGCCCTGTCCACGGTCTGCCTCCGGTCCGGACGGTGTGCCGGGCTTGCGGCCGGCCAGCAGCTTCAGGACCTCTGAGATCGGCGCGGCGTGCGCGGTGCCCGTGCGCCGGTGGCGATCGAGCAGCCCCGGCGCGGGGTCGAGGAGGAACGGGAAGAGCAGGCCTTCCGGCTTGGCGAGCTGGAGCGCGCGCTCCAGGGCGCGCCGCGCGGCGCCCTGATCACCGAGCGCGTCGCGGGCGATCGCCTCGAGCAGCCACGCCTGGACGTCCCAGAGATGGGCGTTCGGCAGGGGCACCGAGCCGTCGATGACGGGGGCGAGCGCGACCGTGGCGGCCTCCGGATCGTCCTGGGCGATCCTGAGCACCGCCACGGCGTTGCGCATCTGACCGCTGTCGCGCTCCGGCGTGCCCATCTCGGCGAGCGCCTGCTCGACGCGCTGGGTCTGGCCCAGCCGCACGAGCGTCTGCAGCACGTGTGATCGCAGCCGCCTGGCCAGCGCGTGCTCGGTAACAAGCAGCCCGGCCACGCGCTCGGCCGCCCGGAACGCGGCCAGCGCGGCCTCGGGACGGCCGGTCACCGCCGCCAGCAGCCCGCGAGCGTACCGGAGCCGCATGGCGGCCGCCGGTTCCGCCTCGTCGGCTACGGTGCGCTCGGCCCGCTCAAGCGACTGCTCGCCCTCCTCAAGCCGTCCCATGGCAATCATCGCCATGCCGAGCGCGATGTGGGCGACCCCGGCGACCGGCTCCTGCGCCCAGCCGTGCCGCCCGGCCAGCTCGATCGCCTCCCTGCTCCGCTGCGCCCCCAGCGGGAAGGACCGCCAGCTCAGCAGCTGCGCCCAGTGGACCAGGCCGGTGACCTCCAGGTAGGGCCGCCCGATCCGGCGCGCGAGGGCGACGCCCTGCTCCAGGTGACGGTCGGCCTCGTCGAAGCCGGCCGTCCACAGCTCGGCGATGCCGAGGTTGATCAGCGCCAGCGCCCGCAGGTCCTCGCCCACCCCGAACCGGGCCGGGTCGACGGCCCCGACGGGGACCAGCAGCCGTTGCGCCTGCTCGGCGACGGCCGGGAGGTCCCCGCGATGACGGGAGAACTGCAGACGCACGACGGCGAGGGCCACCTGCGCGCGCCCGCGCCGGTCCGCGGGCACCGATTCCAGTCCCGTGGTAGCCAGGGTCAGGTACCGTTCGGCCTCCGCCAGCGACCCCCGGGCCAGCTCGTGCCCGGCCATCCGCGCGGCCAGCTCCGTATCTCCGGCGATCACGTCGGCCGGGAACCGGGCCAGCAGCTCGTGCGCGGTGGCGCCCAGCCCGTTGAGCCCGAGGCCGACCCAGTGGTCCGCCAGCACGCGGGCGGCCAGGCCCCAGTCCTGCGCCGCCTGGGCGTGGCGGACCGCCTCGACGGGGTACCCGTGCTGCGCGTACCACCCGGCGGCCGCGGTGTGCAGCGCGGGCAGGTCGGCCGGCGCGCTGCCCCGCAACTCCAGCTGCAGGAGGTCGGCGAACAGCTGGTGGTAGCGGAACCAGGACCGCCCGGCATCCAGGGCGAACACGAACGCGCCCGCCTGCTCGAGTTCCTGCAGGACCCGCTCCCCGCCCGAGCCTCCGGTCAGCAGGTCGGCCAGTTCGCCGTTGACCCGGTCCAGCACCGAGGTCCGCAGCAGCAGCCGACGGACCGGCTCGGGCTGGCGGTCGAGCACCTCGGCCAGCAGGTATTCCGCCACCGTCCGCTCGCTGCCGGAGAACTCGGCCGCGAACCGGTCCGGATCCGGGTGCCCGGCCAGCGACAGCGCCGCCAGCCGCAGCCCGGCCGCCCAGCCTTCGGTCCGCTCATACAGCAGCCCGAGCGCCGAACCGGACAGCGGTATCCCGGCCGCCAGGAACAACGCCCGCGCGTCATCGAGGGTGAAGCGCAGATCGGCCGCGCGCATCTCGGTGAGCTCCCCCTCCAGCCGCAGCCGGTGCAGGCCAAGCCGCAGATCGTGGCGGGTGGCGAGCACGAACCGCAGCCCCGCGGGCGCGCGCATGAGCAGCAGTTCCAGCTGACGAATCGCCTCGGGTGAGCGCAGCTCATGCACGTCGTCGATGACCAGCCAGACCCGGTCATCGAGCTCGCCGAGGTCGGTCAGCAGCCACTCGACGACCGCCCAGCCGTCCAGGTCGGGAGCCGCGGTCAGGGGTCGCACCAGCCGTGACCCGGCGGCCGTGGCCCGCAGCGCGCCGAACACGGAGAGCCAGAACCGCTGCGCGTCGCGCTCCTCGCCCTGCACCGCCACCCACGCGGAACGGCCCGCCAGGCCGCGCTCGGCGATCCAGGAGCGCAGCAGGAGCGTCTTGCCGCTTCCAGCGGGCGCGGACACCTCGGTCACGCGCCCGCCCCCGCCGAGCAGCTCGAACAGCCCCGGCCGGGAGACCACCCCGTCCCGGATCGCTAGCGCAGCCGGAGGGCCGGCAGCCCCGGACCGGTTGGCAGGCCCCACGGCGCCCTCCTCGACAGGCTCCGCCCCTTACCTTACTTCGCCGCGTCCGGATCACCCGGCCGTGTGACGCCGGCTCACCCCGCCCGACGCGAGGCTGATGCCGTCCGATGCAGACGAAGCGAACTGGAGCCGCACATGAGTACCACCGTCATCGGTCCCCGCCACGACTCGGACTGGGACGCCTCATTCGAGCAGGCCCTGGACGCCCAGCTCAGGCGGCGGGCCATCCGCCGCCGGGTCGCGTTCTGGCTGCTGGCGTTCGTGTTCGCCGCCGCCATGCTCGGCACCACCCTGCCTACCCCGCTGTACGTCATCTACCAGGCCCGGTGGCATTTCTCCGCGGCCATGGTGACGGTGATCTTCGCCGTGTACGGCGCCGCGGTCCTGGCCACCTTGCTGCTGGCGGGCCGGTCTTCGGACCAGGCCGGGCGCAGGCCGGTGCTGGCCGTGGCCCTCGGCGTCAGCGCGCTGAGCACCGTCGCGTTCATCCTCGCCCCCGACGAGGGAGTGCTCCTCGTCGGCCGGGTCCTGTCCGGGCTGTCCGCCGGGCTGATGACCGGCACAGCGACGGCCACGCTGACCGAGCTGATCCCGGCCTCGGTGGCCCGCCGGGCCTCCCTGGCGGCCACCGCCGCGAACATGGGCGGCCTCGGCCTCGGCCCGCTCATCGCCGGCCTGTTCGCCCAGTACGCACCCCACCCCACCACCCTGGTGTTCGAGGTCTACCTCGTGATCCTCGCCGTCGCTGCCCTGTGCCTGCGGTTCGTGCCCGAGACGGTCAGCCCGCGCCAGCGGCCGGCCCTGCGCTTCGCCGGCCTCGGCCTCCCCGAGCAGGGCCGCGGCCAGTTCATCGCCGCCGCGGTGGCCGCCTTCGCCGCCTTCGCTCTCCTCGGGCTGTTCAGTTCCCTGGTGCCGGGTTTCGTCGGCGGCGTGCTGCACCAGGGCAGCCATTTGGTCCAGGGCGCCGTCGTGTTCGGCATGTTCGCGGTGGGGACCGTCACCCAGGTGGCGCTGTCCCGGTTCGCCAGCCGCCGGGTCGTGCTAGCCGGCCTGGGCCTGTTCCTGGTCGCGCTGGCCCTGATCGTCGCCGCCCTGGCCGTGGCCGCGTTGGCTCTCTTCCTAGCCGGAACGGTCGTCGGCGGGGTCGCCGTGGGCGCCATCTTCCTGGGCAGCCTGGCCACGGCCAACCGCCTGGCCCCGCCCGAGCGGCGCGGGCACGCCATCTCCGCCTTCTTCGTGGCGTGCTACACCGGGCTGATCGTCCCCGTGGTCGGCGTCGGGGTGCTGTCCGGGTTCACCGGAACCTTCGCGGCCGTGCTCGCCTTCTCGGTGCTCCTCGCCGCCCTGTGCCTGTTCTCCCTGGCCAGGATCGCAACGGCCCTCGCGCCGGACGCGGCGGCCGGCCGATGACCGCCAGCGGGGAAGCGAAGCCGCCGAGCTACCAGATACTCGTCCGCGGCCACCTGGGTGCCACGACGCTGCGCGCGTTCCCCGGCCTGCGGGCCGAGACAACGGACCGGGACACGCTGCTGCGAGGTCCCATCGCGGACCAGGCCGCGCTGCACGGAGTGCTGGCCCAGATCGAGGCGCTCGGACTCGAACTGCTCGAGGTCCGCCGCCTGCCGCCCCCGAGCACCGCGTAAGGCGGTCAGGCCCACCGCGGCCGGCGATCGCGGTGCCCTTGCCGGCGCCGGGCGGGGCGAGCAGCAGCAGCCTCACGGCGCCGCGGCCGGAGGCCCGGGCAAATCAGGCGCCGTCAGGTCGGCCGGGATGACGATATCCCGCTTGACGATCTTGCCGGTCCCGCCCTTGGGCAGCGCGTCGACGATCCACACGTGGCGCGGATACTTGTAGGCCGCGACCTGGCCCTTGACGTAGTCCCGCAGCTCCTCCGGGGTGGCGGCGGCGCCCGGCTTGAGGGCCACCGCGGCGGCGACCTCCTCCCCGAGGGACGGGTGCGGCAGGCCGATCACGGCGGCCTCCGCGACGGCGGGATGCTCGTAGAGCACCTCCTCGATCTCCCGCGGGTAGACGTTGTAGCCGCCGCGGATGATCATGTCCTTCTTGCGGTCGACGATGTAGAAGTAGCCGTCGGCGTCGACCCGGGCCAGGTCGCCGGTGTGGAACCAGCCGTCGCGGATCGCCTCGGCGGTCGCCTCGGGGCGAAGCCAGTAGCCCTTCATCACGTTCGGCCCGCGGATGACGATCTCGCCCACCTCTCCCTGCGGGACCTCGCTGTCGGAGTTGTCCACGACCCGCATCTGCACGTCCCTGATGGGCGTGCCGATCGAGCCTGGCTTTTGCTCGCGGTCGGGGTGGTTGAACGAGGCGACCGGCGAGGTTTCCGACAGGCCGTATCCCTCGAGCACCGGGACGCCGAACGCCTCCTCGAACCCGCGCAGCACCTCCACCGGCAGCGCCGCGCCGCCGGAGATGCACATCCGCAGCGACGAGGTGTCGTAGTCCGCGCGGTCGGGCTGGTGCAGCAGCGCCACATACATGGTCGGCACGCCCTCGAAGACGGTGACCCGGTGGTCGGCGATGATCCGCAGCGCGTGCGCGGCGTCGAACCGCGGCAGCAGGGTCAGGCATGCCCCCGACGCCACCGCGACGTTGAGCGCGACCGTCTGCCCGAACACGTGGAACAGCGGCAGCCCGCCGAAGATGACGTCGTCCGGGCGGGCGCGGACGATGTCGACGCACGACACCTCGGTGTTGCTGATGAGGTTGCCGTGGGTGAGCTCGGCACCCTTCGGGTGGCCGGTCGTGCCCGAGGTGTAGAGGATGACCGCGGTGTCCTCGTCGTCGGCGTCCGCGACCTCGTAATCCGGGTCGACGGAGGCGAGCAGCTCGGGGAAGCCGGCCCCGTCCACGACGATGGCCTCGGCCTCGGCCTCCTCCGTACCCACGCGGGCCTGGTCCGCGAACGCGTGCCAGGCGAAGATGAGACCGGCCCCGGAGTCGCCGAGGTAATAGGCGACCTCCCGGGACTTGAGCAGCGGGTTCATCGGCACGACCACACCCCCGGCGCGCAAGACGCCGTAGTACACGACGGGGACCTCGGCGACGTTGGGCATCATGATCCCGACCCGGTCGCCGGGCTTGAGGCCGCGCTCGTGCAGCAGCCCGGCGACCCGGGCGCTCGCCTCGTCCAGGGCCCGGTACGTCATCGCCGCGTTGTCCACCCGCACCGCTACCCGTCCGGCGTGGGCACGGGTCGTGTTCGTCAGGTTCCTAGCCAGGTTCGTCACGCTGCTCATTGTCCGGCCGCGGCCCCGGGCGGTCGTCGGTCTCCGGGATCAAGCCTGTTCCCTCGCGTTGGTACAGCGGCACAACCGTTGTGCCGCTGGCCCGAGTAAGGAGCCCATCCTCGTGTTGCCGGCACGTTTAACCCCGGGTTCGCCGTGTCTTAGCGTGACGTGGATCGCGCCGCGAAGGGAGACCTGGGTGACTGCTCGACTGCCTGAAGGCAGCAGCTTCTCAGGCCGCTCGGGCCTGATCAGAGCCCAGCCCGGCCCTGGCGTAGATGTTTCTGGCCCCGTTGGTGTCAGCGTCTTGGCGGCCGCACTGAGGGCAGATCACAGTGTCCTGCTGCGGCCGGGTGCACCGCGAGCCACAGGCGTGGCAGTTGATGCTCGTGCATGCGGGATTCACCAGGATCACGCGCCGCCCAGCTTCATCCTGTGCGTGCCGGCCAGCGACCCGCGCCAGGAGCACCTGCGCGACCTGCACCACGTGCCCCAGTTCGACCGGCTGGAGATCGAGCACTTCTTCCTGATCTACAAGGCACTGGAACCGGGCAAGAGCGTCGAGGGCGCGTCCTGGGCCGACCGCACCGCCGCCGAAGCCGAAGTCGAGGCCGCCCGGCGCCGCCTGCGGGAGACCCAGGAGCCGGAGCCGGGCCGACGCGGGAGGTGAACCACCGCTCGTTCGGCAAAAATGATTTTCAATTTATCCAAACGGCGGTGGTGCTACGGCCTGCACCTGGCTAAGAGGACGGTATCGATGACGCTCGCGGGCAAGACCTTGTTCATCTCCGGCGGCAGCCGCGGCATCGGCCTGGCCATCGCGCTCCGGGCGACGCGGGACGGCGCTAACGTCGCGCTGATCGCCAAGACTGGGATCGACGTAGGCGTCAACAACTGCCCTCGGCGATCAACCTGTCGGGCACCGAGGCGCTGGAGATCAAGCGCCAGACGGGGATACTCATACTCCTCGAGGCATATGCCAAGCGCGGGCCGTTCGTTTGCCATGTAGGTGCGTACCTTCCTAGGTGAAGGCCCCGATGCCGGTAATGGCGCGGCCGACAATGAGAGTCTGCATGGTCTCGGTGCCCTCGAAGGTGTGGATGGCCTCCATGTCCACCATGTGCCGCATGACCTGGTAGTCGAGCAGGATGCCGTTGCCGCCGAGCATGTCACGCGCCTGCGCGGTGATCGCGCGGGCCTTGCGGGTGTCGGTGAACTGCTCGCGGACGGAGAAGAAGTCCGTCCCGAGGGATTCCCCGAGATGCTCGCTAGCGATCTGGGTCATTGCTGGCTCCCTCCGCGGTGAGGCCGGCATCGAGGAACGCCTCCACCGTGGCGGCCAGGCGTTCCGCGTCCGCGGCCAGCTCGAGGTGGCCGCCGTGGTAGACGTGCAACTGGCTGCGGGGGATCAGCCGGTGCATGATCCGCGCGTTGACCAGCGGGATGATCGGGTCGTCGTCTCCGGCCAGGATCAGGGTGGGCGACCGCAGTTTCGGCAGCCACGGCAGGCTGGTCCAGCCGATGGTGGCGATCAGCTGGTAGAAGTAGCCCCGGGCCGGGCCCAGGCGGGTGGTGGCGTGCAGCAGGTCCCGGGCCACGATCGGGTCGTTCCGCGCGCTGCCCCCGTACAGCTCGCCGGCGATGCGGACCGCGTATCCCGGGTCGCGGTGGCGTCGCGGCGTGAGCATGCGCAGCAGGACCCGCGGATGCGCGGGGACCATCAGCGCGCCCGGCCCGGTCGCCACCAGCACCAGGCGGCGCACCCAGGCCTGGCTCAGCGCGAACTGCTGCGCGAGCCCGCCTCCCCAGGAGATGCCTAGCACGTCGGCCTGCTCGTAGCCGAGCTGGTCGAGCAGGCCGGCCAGCAGCGGCGGCAGGGTGGCCAGGTGGTAGGGGACGAGCGGGGTCGGCGAGCCGCCGACGCCCGGCATGTCGAACCGGATGACCGGTCGCCGCGGATCGAGCGCGTCGACGAACGGCTGGAGCAGCTCCAGGCTGGCGCCGAGGCCGTTGCACAGCAGCAGCGGCGGCCAGCCGGCGGTCCCCTCCCGCACCGAGACGCGCAGGGCCCGGCCGCCGACCGTCAGGATCCTCATCCGCTCGGCCCGGCCGGCGCGCCGCCGCCGGCCTAG
This sequence comes from uncultured Actinomycetes bacterium, assembly GCA_963789225.1. Taxonomy (GTDB): domain Bacteria; phylum Actinomycetota; class Actinomycetes; order Streptosporangiales; family Streptosporangiaceae; genus Palsa-504. The sequence continues at coordinate 43,592 of CAWBKD010000017.1, read as the reverse complement.
CATCCGGCTCAGACCAGATCCTGGGCGGTCGTCCCCGGTCGGCCCGGGCTCGGACGTGTCAATGGTCGTAAACATACGTGCCCGGCGCTTCGCAGATCGGCTCCAGCCCACTGCCGCCCAGTTCCGCGGGCGCGGCCTTCTCCTCCCCGCAGCGCTCGCCCAGCCAGTCCGCATAGTCCGGCCACCAGGACCCGTGGCAGGTCGACCGCGGCGAGGTCCAACGGTGAGCCGAGCATGGTCGCACCGCCGGGCGTCACCAGTGCGTTGGCGGCGCCCAGCCGGAGGAAGTCCCTGTGCAAGCCCGCGGTCATCCGGGTGGTGTCCGCGTTCCAGAACAGGATGTCGAACGGCGGCGGCTTCCGGCCGAGCAGGTAGTTGTTGACCCAGTAGTTCCAGATCAAGTCGTTCGGGCGCAGCCAAGCGAAAACCTCGGCCAGCGACCGGCCGTCCAGGTAACCGCGAGCGCGAGATGCCGCCGCCGCCAGCCGCTCGGTCCGCTCGTCGATGACCGCGCTGGCCAGGCCCGCGTGCGCCTGGTCCAGCACGGTGACCATCAGGGTGGCCGCCGCGATCCGGTCCTGCTGGCCGACCTTCGCCAGATGCGCCGCGACCATCGCCGCGATGATGCCGCCCGAGCAGGCCCCGGCGAGCGCGGTCTGCTCGCTCCCGGTGATCCGCGCCGCCGCGTCCATGGCACCCAGGACGGCCTGCCCGTACGTGCCGAGGTCCCATTTGGCGTGCCGGGCGTCCGGGTTGCGCCAGGAGATCATGAACACCTGCAGGCCGCGGCCGACCAGGTATTCGACCATGCTCCGGCCGGGCGCCAGGTCCATCACGTAGAACTTGTTGATCACCGGCGGGACGATCAGCAGCGGCACCTGGCGGACCGCGGGCGTGGCCGGGCGGTACTGGATCAGCTCGAACACCGGGGTCCGAAGGATCACCGCCCCTGGCGTTACGGCCAGGTCCACGCCTACCTCGAACGCGTCCGGCTCGACCATGGACGGCACCCGGGGTGGCACGGCCATGTCGGCCAGGAAATGCCGCAGGCCCGCCAGAACGCTGCCGCCGCCGGTGTCGATGGCGGCCTTCACGGCCGCCGGGTTCAGCAGCGGGTTATTGCTCGGGGCCAGCGCGTCGACCAGGCTGGTTAGCACGAAGCCGACGCGTTCGGAGTCGGCCTCGTCCAGGCCGGCCTCGGTCACGAGACCCTCCGCGGTCCGTGCCGAGGCCAGGTACGCCTGCATCGTGCGCCGCAGCAGCGGGTTGCCTACCCATCCCTGGTCGGCGAACCGGCGGTCCCGCCGGGACGGCTCAACCTGCGAGCGCCCCACGGCGATGCGGGCCAGCTCGCCGAGCAGCTGGCGCCCCCGCCCGGCGACCAGGCGGGGCCGGCCGGCCAGCGCAGCGGCCAGGCGGAGGCCAGAGCCGCCCGGGTTCACCCGGCGCAGCATGCCTGTGGCCGCGTCGGCGAGCAGGAGGTCCAGGGGCGCCGCCGCGGCATCGGCTGCGGCTGGCCTGGCGGGGTCGGTGTCGGCGCTCATTATCAGCCGAGCGTAGGCCGCGGTGCGCGTTCTTCCATTGGTCGCGCGTCACGAAGCCGGGACCGGGCGTGGTCCCGCGGGCACAGACGTTCGCTGCGGGAGTCTTAAGCGGGGCCGCTAGTTGATTTCGGAGGTGTCGATGTGCGACATGATGCGGTCTGCGGCTTGGCCGAGACGTCGCAGCTGCTCGGGCGACAGGACGTCGATGACCAGCGACCGCACGTGCGCCACGTGCCCGGGCGCGGCTTCGGCCAGTGTCCGGAAGCCCTCGTCGGTCAGGATGGCCCGGGTGAACCGCCCGTCGGCGGGGTCAGGCTCGCGGCGCACCAGGCCTCGCTGCTCGAGTCGCTTGACCAGGTGCGACAGCCGGGACAGCGATGCGTTGGTGAGCACGGCCAGCGAGCTCATCCGCATGGTCCGTTCCGGCACCTGGGACAGCGCGGCCAGGACCTGGTACTCCACCATCCCCAGGTTCGAGTCGCGCCGTAGCTGCTGATCGATCGACCAGGGAAGCCAGCAGATCAACCGCACCACGGCGAGCCAGGAGCCCAGTTCCGCGGCGGTCAGCCACCTCACCGGCCGCTCCCCGGCACCGCGGCTGGCTCTTTCTGTCACCGGATCAGGATACCAATCACTGGACGATTCAAGTGACTCAGCGTGATACCCGGCGCCCGGGCGGATCACCAGGATCTGGGCCTGCGGGTCGGCCAGCTGGCCGCGGTCAACCTCCGCGTACCCAGTCCCGGCCGCGCCGACGCGCGCTTCGACGATCACCTGGCCGCCATGATCCAGGCCCGCGACGAGGGTCTCATCGCTGGTGTCGGCCTGAGCAACGTCAGCCTCGAACAGCTCAGACACGCCGCCGACCGCACCGAGATCGTCTGCGTACAGAACCTGTTCCACCTAGCCGACCGCGGCTCGACCCCGGTCCTGCAGGAGTGCATCGGCCGCGGCATCGCCTTCGTGCCGTTCTGCCCGCTCGGCCTGCCGCGCGGGCAGGCCAACCCGGTGCTCACGAGCCCGGTGGTGATCCGGACCGCCGCCCGCCTGGGCGTCACCCCGCCGCAGGTCGCCCTGCAGTGGCTGCTCCAGCTGGCCCCCGACGTGCTGTTGATCCCGGCACCGGCTCCCCCGGTCACCTGCTGGAAAACCTCGCCGCCGAGCATGTGGCGCTGGACGGCCAGGCGCTAAGCGAGCTGGCCGGCGTCGGCGCCTGACCTGGCCGCCCTATCAGGTGCGCCCGCGGCGCCGCCCGAGCGGGCGCGCAGGCCGGCCGCGACCGCCCCCGCGTTGGCGAAGGCCCCGTGCCGCCCGGCCGCGGCGAAGGCGAAGGCGCACGCCAGCAGGACTCCGAGCGCGCCGAGGGCGAACAGCACCGCGCCGAAGGCGGTGTCGACGCGCTCGTAGCCGAGGAAGCGGGTGGTGATCCGCTTGTCCACCACGTTGGACTGCTGGAAGAACAGCTGCCACGGCGCGATCGTGGTGCCAACGAGCGCCACGACCAGGAGCACGGCGCTGCCGTGCGCCGGGCCCGCGGCCCCGCCAGCCACCGCCTGCGCCGCCTCAGCCTCGAACCCAGCGTCAGCTCCGTCACCTGGACCACCCGCGAACCAGCCCCTCTCACCCCGCTCGAGGAGTAGGTGAACGCAAGCTGGACGCCGCATGGACCGCGGTGTAAGACTCCGCAGGTGGGCATGGATGATCCCGCGGTCGCGGAGCTGATGGCGAGCGTCGCGGCGACGGTGAGCCGCCGGGCCGCCGCGGTGTCGGAGGATGTCTACGAGGTGATCCTGCGGGAGATCCCTGAGCTGCACGGCGACCAAGCGGTGCTCGCCCTGCTCGCCTCGAGCGTGCACAGCAACATCAGCACCTGCCTGCAGGTCATGCAGCACCAGATCGACCTGAGCGCCGTGCAGGCTCCGGCTGCGGCCCTGGAATACGCCCGCCGACGGGCTCAGCATGGCACGCCACTGACCGCGCTGCTGCGCGCCTACCGGCTCGGGCACACCTGCTTCGCTGACTGGCTCCTCAAGGAGCTGGCCCGTCAGACGAGCGACGCCCCGATGCTGACCGCCGCCACGCTCGGCATGTCCGAGATCGTGGCCGGCTACGTCGACCAGACCTCTGAGGAGATCGTCGCGGCCTACACGCGCGAACGGGAGACCTGGCTGCGGAACCGCAGCGCCGCGCGGGCCGCCCGGATCCGCGACCTGCTGTCGGGCCAGCGGATCAACGTGAGCGCGACCGAGGCCACCCTGGGCTACCGGCTGCGGCAGTACCACCTGGGCCTGGTGTGCTGGGCGGGCGACGCCACGGCCGCCGTAGACAACATCACCCGGCTCGAACACGCGATCATCCACGTCGCGGCGAAGGCGGCCTGCTCCGGTGATCCCGTCTTCCTGCCCCGCGACGAATCCGGCGCGTGGGCCTGGCTGCCGCTGGGGATCCGTGACACGTTCGACGCCGCACAGGCCAGCACGGCCGACGTGGACGGCGACATCCACTTCGCCTTCGGCGACGCCGCCAAGGGCACGGCCGGGTTCCGCCTTACCCATCGGCAGGCCATCGCCGCGCAGGCCGTCGCGCTCGCCGCGGGACCCCCGCCACCGCGAGCGGTGGCGTTCAGCGAGGTCGCACCCGTGGCGATGATGCTCGGATCACCCGAACTCCTGCGGGCGTGGGTGCTCAGCACGCTGTCCGGACTGGCCGCCGATGATGAGCACCACGCTCGCCTGCGTGACACGCTGCTGATCTTCCTGCAGACCGGGGGCAGCTACAAGGCGACGGCCGAACGGCTGGTGCTGCACAAGAACACGGTCCAGTACCGGATCCGCAAGGCCGAGGAGAGCATCGGGCGGCCGGTCGGCGAGGACCGGCCCGACGTGGAACTCGCGCTGCGGGCCAGCCACTGGCTGGGCTCGGCCGTGCTGCAGCCGACCCGGGAACGATCAGCCCTCCCGGCTGATCCTGCCTAGGGAGCTGCTTCCGACTCCTCGGCGACCTGGTGGCCGAGTTCGGCCCGGACCCAGGCGACGATATCGGTGGTCGGCGCGCCCGGGGTGAAGATCTTGGCCACCCCCATCCGGGACAGCTCCTCGATGTCCGCGTCCGGGATGATGCCGCCGCCGAACACCACGATGTCCGCGGCGCCGCGCTCCCGCAGCAGCTCGATGACCCGGGCGAACAGCGTCATGTGCGCCCCGGACAGGATGGAAAGCCCTACGGCGTCCACGTCCTCCTGGATGGCGGCGGCCACGATCTGCTCCGGTGTCTGGTGCAGCCCGGTGTAGATGACCTCCACCCCGGCGTCGCGCAGCGCCCGGGCCACGACCTTTGCCCCGCGGTCATGGCCGTCCAGCCCGACCTTGGCGACGATCACGCGGATCTTGCCCATACCGTCAGCCTAATTGACGCAGGGAATACCGTTATTCGCGTTGACCGCACCGCCCTGCGGCCCGGTCGTGGGCGGGGCGGCGGGCGAACTCGACGGCGACGGCGTGGGCGTAGCGCTGACGTTCGGCAGGGTGGCGTCCGCGCCGAGCAGGACCTCCACGTGGCCGGCGGGGACCGTGGAGCTCGCCGTGGCGGTCACGTTGAACAGCGACGCGATCTTGCCTGCGCTCGCCGCTGAGCCCGAACCGTACAGCACCTCAGTCGTGGCGAGCGGGGTGGTGTTGCCGACCTTGCCCGCCGTGTACCCCGCGCTGACCAGGGCCGCCGATACCTTTCCGGCCAGGCCTGCGGTGTTGCCGCCGTTGAGGACGTCCACCGTGGTCAGGCTGGGATTCACCGAGGCCGAGACGCTGGGCCGCGGGTGCGCGGATTGCGAGTGATGCGGCGGGTAGAAGGTCTCCTGCACGAGCTGCTGGATGTAGCTGGGGTTGACCTCGTTGGCGTCCTGGCCGGCGATCGTCTCGTAACCCACGATCGGCAGCGTGTAGAACGTGAGGTTACCGCTGGTCAAGCTGCGCATCTGGGTAATGAAGTCGAGCAGGTTCCAGCCGGAGTCGGTGATCACGTACTGCTTGGCCACCGAAAGCAGCGCCTCGATCTTGGTCAGGTCGTCGAGCACGCCCTCGGAGCGCAGCTGGTGGATCACCGAGTCGAGGAACGCCTGCTGGCGATGGGTGCGATCCAGGTCGCCGTTGGCCAGGCCGTCGCGCTGCCTGACGAAGGCCAGCGCCATCTTGGCGTCCAGGTGCTGCAGGCCGGCGTGGGTGGCGACAAAGCCCGAGTTGGGGTCGTAGGGGACCGGGTGGTTGAGGCACACCTCCACGCCGCCCAGGACCTTCGCGAGCTCGTAGAAGCCGTCCAGGTTGATCTCGGCGAAGTGGTCGATGTGCACTCCGGTGAGCTGCTCCACCGTCGCCACCGTGGCCGCGCGGCCCGCCTCGTTGCCCTCATAGGCGAGCTGGTCCTGACTTATGCCCGGGTCCTGGGCGACCAGCTGACTCTCCTCGGCGGCCATGGACACGCCGTACGCCTGGTCGATCTTGCCGACCTGCTGGTTCCCGAGCGTGTCGGCGAAGGTAACCCAGTCGTCGCGCGGGATGGAGAAGCCGACCGCCTTCTTGCCGCCCGCCGGTATGTGGATCAGGATCAGCGTGTTGGTGTCGTTGCCCCCGCAGCCGGCCTCGATCTCCTGCCTGTTGCACGCGTGCAGGGCCTTGAGTACGTCGTTCGGCAGGATATTGCCCTGCCAGTCGGTGCGGCTCTCCAAGCCCATGAGCAGGATGTTCTGTGCGCCGACCGACGGACCGCTGGCGATGGCGTGCGAGCCGCCGATGCTGCTCACCTGGCTCACCACGAAGTAGGAAAAGCCGCTGATGGCCAGCACCAGAGCGGCGGCGGCACAGCTCAGGGCGTACCCAGCTTTGCCGGCGGCCCCCCATAGCGGAGCCGACGAACCGGGTCTTACCATCGTCTTTCCCTCGGGAATCCCGGGCCTTGATCCAGACCGTCCGTCGAAGCCTACCTTCATGTCCCCGTGACCCGTGCGCAACGGCTAACATCCGAAGAACAGATGAGCAACCCACTATGGCGGGCAGCACGCCCGAACAGCCCGTACGGCGCCGAGCCCGAAACCAGGCGACGCGGCCGTGATTCGCGGTTCCCAGAACATACTCCCACGCCCGGCGATGATCCCTGGGCCGACGCGCCGACGCGCCGCCTGCCCGGGCCGCCTGACGCGACGCAGCTGGGCCAGATGCCGCGCGACAGCGACCTCCGGCGCACCGGGCGGCCGCCCGGAGGTGCCCAGGGTCCGCAGCGCGGGCCACGGCGGGGACCCCAGAGATCCCCCGCCCGCGGGTCGGGCGGCCTGCGCCTGGGGGGCTCGCTGTCCGGCGGCCTCGGCGTGGCCATCGTGGCCGCCAGCACCGCACTCGGGGCCAGCGCCACCATGCTCACGGGTAAGGAGCCCGGATCGATCCTGGGCGTCTTCGTCATCATCGGGACGCTAGCCGCGGCGGTGGCCGTCCGGCCACAGGCCGGCCGGGTCATCCTGCCGGTCCCGGCGCTTTCCTACCTCGTGGCGGCGATGGTAACCGGGGTGATCTACGATCACTCCGCCGACGCGTCCAAGACCGCGCTGGCCATCAACGCGGCGCAGTGGATCGCCAACGGGTTCTTCGCCATGCTGCTCGCCACCGTCCTGGCCGTCGTGCTGGTCACCGTCCGCTGGATCTTCTGGCGCCGCAGCAGGCCCGTCGCCACGGCACCCGGGTGGCCGGCCGGGCCGCCCGCGAATCAGGACCGCAGGCAGCCGGTCCTGGACGACTACCGGACGCAGCCGGTCCTGGACGACTACCGGACGCAGCCCGTGCTAGACGACTACCGGACGCAGCCGGTCGTGGACGACTACTGGGGCCAGGCGGGCTACCCGAACCCCTACGGCTCCGCGGGCCGCGGTGAGCCTGGGCCGCCGCCTGCCCCCCCGGGAGGGGGAGGGCAGGGACCACGGCCGACGGGCCAGCGCCCCGGGCAGCCGAGGCCACCCCGGCCCGACCCGCGCCAGGGCCGGCCGCCCGGATCGGGCCCTTACAACTTCTCCAGCGGGGCGTAGCGAAGCACCAGATGCTTGACGCCGTAGCCCCCGCCGAAGTCGATCTTGGCCTCGGCCTGGTCACCGTACCCGTCGGTGGAGACCACCGTGCCGAGCCCGAACTTGTCGTGGGTGACCATATCCCCCGGCGACAGCGCGGGGACCTGACGGTTCCCCGGGGACCTGGCGCCCGGCCTGCTCGCCATCCGCTCCTGCGCGGGCGTGGCCGCCCTGGTCGCCGCGACCTCGTCCCGGCGCCATTCGATGAGGCCGGGGGGGATCTCACCGAGGAACCTGGACTGACGGTGGAACGACGGGCGGCCGTACCAGTTCCTGGCCAGCGCGCGGGTCAGGTACAGGCGCTGCTCGGCGCGGGTGATGCCCACGTAGGCGAGCCTGCGTTCCTCTTCCAGCTCCTTCGCGTTGGTCAGCGAGCGCTGGTGCGGGAACACCTCTTCCTCGAGCCCGGTCAGGAACACCACGGGGAACTCCAGGCCCTTGGCGGTGTGCAGGGTCATCATCGTCACCAGGCCGCCGTGGTCCTCCCCTTCGGGGATGTCGTCGGCGTCGGCGACCAGGGACACCTGCTCGAGGAATTCCGTCAGCGTCCCGGCGTCGTGCGAGCCGTCGAACTCGCGGGCCACCGACACCATTTCCTTCAGGTTCTCCACCCGGCTGGCGTCCTGCAGGTCGGATGAGGACTCCAGCGACTCGGTGTACCCGGTGCGTTCGAGCACGGCCTCGGCCAGCTCGGCCACCGGGCCGGTCTCCGCCAGCTCCCTGAATTCCCCGATGAGCGCGTTGAACCCCTCGATCGCCGCGGCCGACCTGGCGGCCAGGCCGGGGACGCTGGCCGGGCGGGCCAGCGCCTGCGCGAACGTGATCCGCTCGCGCTGCGCGTAGGCGGCCACGTACTCCTCGGCGCGGTCGCCGATCCCGCGCTTGGGCACGTTCAGCACCCGCCGCAGCGACACCTCGTCCGCCGGGTTGGCGATCAGCCGCAGGTAGGCGAGCAGGTCGCGGACCTCGCGGCGTTCGTAGAACCGGACCCCGCCGACCACGCGGTAGGGCAGCCCGACCCTGATGAACACCTCCTCGAAGACCCGGGACTGGGCGTTCGTCCGGTAGAAGACCGCCACCTGGCCGGGCGTCGCCTCGCCCGCGTCGGCCAGCCGGTCCACCTCCTCGGCCACGAACGCGGCCTCGTCGTGCTCGTTGTCGGCCACGTAGCCGACGATCGGCGGGCCCGCGCCCGCGTCTGACCAGAGGTTCTTGGGCTTCCTGCTCCGGTTCTGCGAGACCACGGCGTTGGCGGCGGCCAGGATGTTCTGCGTGGAGCGGTAGTTCTGCTCGAGCAGGATGACCTTCGCGTCCGGATAGTCCTGCTCGAATTCCACGATGTTGCGGATGGTGGCGCCGCGGAAGGCGTAGATCGACTGGTCCGCGTCGCCGACGACGCACAGCTCAGGCGGAGGAAGCGGGTCCCCGGGGGAGTCACCATCGCTCGTTCGGCCGGAAAAGAGGGGAGCACTGCCGGAGACTAGTTCTCTGACCAGGACGTACTGCGCGTGGTTGGTGTCCTGGTACTCATCGACGAGCACGTGCCGGAACCGGCGGCGGTACTCGGCGGCCACCTCGGGCAGCGCCTGGAAGATGTTGACGGTGACCATGATCAGGTCGTCGAAGTCCATCGCGCCCGCCGCGTGCAGCCGGCGCTGGTACTCGGCGTAGGCCTCGGCGAGGGCCTTGTCCCGCGCGGTCTGCGCGCGGGCGGCGAACGTCTCGTGGTCGATCAGCTCGTTCTTCAGGTTCGACACCTGCGCGGCCAGCGCCTTGGGCGGGTACTGCTTGGCGTCGAGCTCTAGCTCCCGGCACGTGAGCGCCATCAGCCGCTGGGAGTCGGCCTGGTCGTACACGGAGAACGACGACGGATAGCCGAACCGCTTGGCCTCCCTGCGCAGGATCCGGACGCAGGCCGAGTGGAAGGTCATCACCCACATGACCCTGGACCGGGGGCCCACCAGGGCGGCGACCCGGGACGCCATCTCGCCTGCCGCCTTGTTGGTAAAGGTGATGGCCAGGATCTCGGACGGTGCCACGTCACGGGCAGCAAGGAGATAGGCGATCCTGTGCGTCAGCACCCGCGTCTTTCCCGACCCGGCGCCCGCCACGATGAGCAGCGGGCTGCCCTCGTGCACGACGGCCGCGCGCTGCTCAGGATTGAGTCCGTCGAGGAGGGCGTCTATCGCGAGGGCGGTCACTGTAACAGCGTAGGTGGTGCTTGCGACAAAAGCAGGGCGCATCACGCGCGGTGATGCCGGCACCTGGAGTCATCGCAGGACGGGGAACCTGCGGGAACGCTATGTTACGTACTGCGTGGCGAAACGCCGTCGGATCAGCGGATATATCGATCTTCCGTTCCGGTCCATGCCGGTTATGGGCTATTCTGGCCGTCTTGGCGGTAGTCGGATGCGGCGGGGGGCCACGCCACCGACGCCTTCGGAAACCGTGGGAGTGCCATGGGATCGCGTGGCCGGTCCATTCGGCTCCGGATTTACTTCCTCGTGGCCATACCCCTCGTCACCATGATCGGGATGCTGGTCTACCTGGTGGCGACGACCGTCAACAACGCCGTCAACATGGACCGCGCGCCCAGCCTGATCTCAGGGACCGCCGTGCCGGCCGCGAACTTCACCGCCCTGCTGCAGGATGAGCGGCGGGCCGCGGTGGTCTTCCTGGACCGGCCGGACGCCGCGAACGGCCAGGCCTACGACGCGGCGATCGCGGCCACGGACCGCGGCGAGCAGGCCTTCAGGCAGGCGATGGCCTCATCCGCCACCGTGCGCAGCGAGGGTGGCACCGAGGCCGAGCAGATCAGCGACATCACGGGGGACATCAGCCAGCTCGGGAGCACCCGCTCTGCCGTCCAGCACCGGCAGCTGACCCCGCTGGCCGCGTTCACCGCGTACGGTGACCCCATCGCGGACGAGCCCAGGCTGTTCCTTTCTGAGGCCGACAGCGTGACCACCGACGTCCCCGCAGCAGGTCAGTCGCTTGGGATCATCGCCACGGCCCAGGCCAGGGAGGGGCTCTCAGCAGAGGACGCGCTGCTTGCCGGGGCGCTGGCGGCGCACCGGATGTCGCTGGCCGCGCGCGGCGCCTTCAACCAGGCCGCGGCGCAGCGCGAGGACTACCTGGGCTATGCGGAGTCGGTCCTGGACGGGTCCAACCTGGCCGCCTTCAACGCGCAGCTAGACCGGTCCCCGGCCTACCAGCAGCGCCTCGTCGCGATCGAGCAGGCGCTGGCGGCCGGCACCCCGATCGCCCGGCTGGGCATCAACCCGGCCAGCTGGCAGGTGCTGACCGGCACGCTGCTTGACGAGTACTTCACCGGGGGCGTCAGAGCCGCCGACGCTCTGCTCGTGACCGATCACCAGGAGGCCCACACGGCCTGGGTCAAGGTCGCTGTGGTCAGCGGAGCCGGCCTGCTCGGGTTGCTTTTCACGATCCTGGTCACCACGCTGGTCGGGCGCGGCATCATCCGCCGGCTGCGCGGGCTCGAACGGTCGGCCCTGGCGCTGGCCGAGGACCAGCTGCCAGACGTGATCAGCCGGCTGCGGCGGGGCGACGACGTGGACGTGTCCGCCGAGGCGCCGCCGCTGCGCGTCGGCCGGGACGAGATCGGCCAAGTTGGGCAGGCCTTCCACCTGGTCAGGCAGACGGCGATCGCGGCCGCCGTGGATGAGGCCAGGCTCCGCCGCGGGCTCAACGACGTGTTCCGCAGCCTGGCCCGGCGCAGCCAGTCGCTGCTGCACCGCCAGCTGACCCTGCTCGACCAGATGGAACGGCGGGCCACCGACCCCGAGGCCCTGGACGACCTGTTCCGGCTTGACCACCTGACCACGCGCATGCGCAGGCACGCGGAGGGCCTGGTCATCCTGGCCGGCGGGCCACCGGGCCGCGCCTGGAGCAGCCCGGTCCGGATGGTCGACGTGATGCGCGGCGCCATCGCCGAGGTCGAGGACTACGCGCGGGTAGCCGTCGCGACCCGGAGCCAGGCCGCGCTGGCCGGCTCCGCCGTCGCCGATGTGATCCACCTGCTGGCCGAGCTCATCGAGAATGCCACCACGCTCTCTCCGCCCTACACGTCGGTGCGCGTATCGGGCGACACGGTGGCCAGCGGCTTCGCGATCGAGGTCGAGGACCGCGGGCTCGGGATAAGCCCGCAGCAGCTCGCCGAGCTGAACGAGCGGCTGGCCAGCCCGCCGGAGTTCAACCCGTCCGACAGCGAGCAGCTGGGCCTGTTCGTGGTCAGCCAGCTGGCCAAGCGGCACGGCATCCGGGTCACGCTCCGGGCCTCCCCCTACGGCGGAACCGCAGCCGTCGTGCTCATCCCCGAGCATCTGGTGGTGACGGAAGAGGCGTTCCGGGCCGGACTGCCCGGCGAGCCCGCCGCGATCTCCATGGCGCCGCCGGCCAACGGGCATCCGCAGGCTCCGGAAGTCCGCGGCTCCGAGCCGGCCGCCTTTGACGTGTTCGCGCCGCTGCGCCGGGCGCCGGGCGCCAGTGAGGCGCCTGCCCCGGCGGGCGATCCGGCACATCCGGGTTACGTCGGGGCCGTAGCGTTCCCAGGGACCGGCAGCGTACCGTCTCCGAACGAGCCCGGGGCGTTCCCAGGGACCGGCGGCGTTCCGTTCCCGACCGAGCCCGCGGCGTTCCCCGCCTGGGCCGGCCAGACCGCGCCAGGCGGCTTTCGCGTTCCCGCCGGGGCCGGCCCCGGGCCCGGGACCGGCCCCGGCCCCGGGGGGCCGCCGGCCACCCCGATGGTCCCGGTCGCGGGGCCAAGGACGAACGCGTCGAGTCCGCCGTGGGAGCTGTCTCGCCAGACGGGGCCGCTCCCGGTGCTGCCCGGAGGGCCCGATCCGGCCTCACCCGGACCCGATCAGGGCGCCGCCGGCCTGCCGCGCCGGGTCAGGCAGGCGAACCTGGCCCCCGAGCTTCGCGCCGACCCGCCGCGTCGCCTGACCGCCACCACGCCCGCCGGCCCGACCGGCGGGCCGACGCCCGCGGAAATCCGCCAAACCATGTCGGCGCTCCGGCACGGCCGGGACGATGGCCGGTCACCGCAGACCGCAGGCCAGGGGGCGACTCCCAGACCCGGAGCGGATCAGGAGCCGGGAGCTGGCGGGGAGTCCGGTGGGACCTGAGCCGCCATCGCCAGGCACCGTCCCGGGCCCAGTCGCCTGCGAGGTGGCTATCATGGTCCAACGGCCGGGTGAGCAGATCCGCGTCAGGACGCGCGGGTGGGTCCGGTCCGGCCGCGACGAAGATCATCATGCCATCCAACGATGAACGCTGGCTGGACGCCGACGCGGGTCCGGTGGTCCGGCCCTACGCGCTGACCCAGGGCCGCACCCGGCACGCCGGCGAGTCTTTCGACCTGGTCGCGACCGTGATGGCGACGCGCGGGATCGCCGACCCTGGCTCCCTCGCCCCCGAGCACATCAGCGTGCTGCGGCTCGCTCGCGCGCCGACCACCGTCGCCGATATCGCGTCCGACGTCGATCTGCCGCTCGGTGTCGTCCGCATCATCCTCGCCGACCTCAGGGAACTTGGCCTCGTGGCCATCAGGACCCCGACCGTCATGGCGGAGCGGATTGACGAGCACACGCTCAGGGAGGTCCTGCATGGACTACGCGGTCTCTGATCCGGGCGTGGTGAACCCGGGAAGCTCACGTCAGTACCGCGCCATCAAGATCCTGCTGGCCGGGGGCTTCGGGGTGGGCAAGACCACGCTGGTCGGGGCCGTCAGCGAGATCAAGCCGCTGCGGACCGAGGCGCTGCTCACCGAGGGCAGCCTGGGTACGGACAGCACGAAGGGCATCGAGGGCAAGACCACGACGACCGTCGCGATGGACTTCGGCCGGATCAGCCTGCACGGCGACCTGGTGCTCTATCTGTTCGGTACTCCGGGCCAGTCGCGGTTCTGGTTCATGTGGGATGAACTCGCCATCGGGGCGCTGGGCGCGGTGGTCCTGGCCGACACCCGCAGGCTCGCGGAGAGCTTTCCCGCGATCGACTACTTCGAGCGCAGGGAGATCCCGTTCATCGTGGCCCTGAACTGCTTCGACGGCGCCCGCCGGTACGACACGGAGGACGTCAGGGCCGCCCTGGACCTCGAGCCCGATCAGCCGGTCATCCTGTGCGACGCGCGGAGCAGGGAATCGGCCAAGGACGTCCTGATCACCTTGGTGGAGCACGTCATGCTGACGGCTTCCGACGAGAAAATGTCAGGGATCGCGTAGCACGGCCCAGACGGCCTTGCCGTGACCGGCGATCGGGCTCCAGCCCCACACGTGGCTCAGCGCGGCGACGATCTGCAGCCCGCGGCCGCTCTCCCCTGACCAGTCTGGCTGCTTGGGCACCGGCGTCTCGTTGCCGGGATCGACGACGGCGAGCATGACCTCGCCTGCCCGCCTGAGCATGCACAGGCGGAGCACCGTCATCGACGCGCCAGGACTTCCGCGGCCCAGCCCGGCCCGCGTGCCGTGCAGCACGGCGTTCACGACGAGCTCGTCGACGATCATCTCCGCGTCGTCCGCCAGCGCCTCAAGGCCCCAGCAGGTCAGCAGCTCCCTGACGAAACGCCGGGCGGTCCTGGCCTCCTCGGGCCTGGCACTCAGGGCCTTGGTGGTTACGGCCGGGGTCTCCCACCAGGCCGATGGCACCGGGAGCAGCCGGGGCATGCCATCAGGAGCAGGTGGCCAGGGGACGCCTACGTCTTCGTCGTCATCCCCGCTACCGGTAGCGACACTGAGATGCGCCAACGCCACAGCTTCCTGCATGTCATCGGGCGAACTGCTGCCCGTCACCATGTATAACCGCGTGCCCAGAGACATGCTGCCTGATATATTGTGCAAATGCAAGACCAGATGCACGTTCATTCGCACTGTGCACACTTCTCCGTATAGGCGCACGGGGGCCAGTAGACAGGCGGATCGCATGAGGCACTTGCTCACCAGTTGCTGAATGACAACTACAGCGAGTGAATAAAGCGGGCCTCGCCTTGGTTGAACCTGGCCGAAAGGGGACGAAAATGGTCATGACGTATAATGGCATGCCCGCGGGCGAACTCGGGGACGTCCGCTGGCAGAAGAGCCAGCACAGCAATCCCAACGGCGCGTGCGTGGAGCTAGCCGCGCTGCCAGGCGGTGAGATCGCCATGCGGAACTCGCGTTTCCCGATCGGGCCGGTCCTGCTCTACACTCAGGCGGAGATCACCGCGTTCCTGGCCGGTGCCAAAGACGGCGAATTCGATCACGTACTCGCCGAAGCGGCCCAGCTTACTCGCCAGTAGCATCGCTACCGGCAAGCTCGTGGTGACACGGCAATAACAGACTGGCAAACGAGACCCTCGCGACCTGCGAGAACACGGAGAGATCAGGACTTCGCTTGAATTGTCACGGATGCCTCTTTCGCAAGCGTGAGATCACGTGGGAGACTGGTCCACACCCCGCCAGGATCAGGGTGTGAGGATGCGAGGAGCGCCGATGGTCTCATCGGAAGACTCGGCTTGGGATGTACCGCCCAGCTTTTTCGGCACGCGCGCAAGCGGACCGACCGTCCAGCGTCTGGTCCTCGGGAGCCAGCTACACCGGCTCCGTGAATCGCGCGGGATCAGCGCGGAGCAGGCGGCCGAGGCCATCCGCGGGTCGCACTCCAAGATCAGCAGGATGGAACACGGCCGGGTCGGCTTTAAGGACCGTGACGTGAGCGATCTGCTCACCCTGTACGGGGTGACCGACCCCGAGGAGCGCGCGGCGCTGTTGAACCTGGCCCGCGAGGCCAACACCCCCGGCTGGTGGCACGCCTACTCGGACGTCCTCCCGGCCTGGCTCGAACCGTACGTGGGCCTGGAGGCCGCAGCCTCGATCATCCGTACCTACGAGGTCCAGTTTGTGCCCGGGCTGCTGCAGACCGAACAGTACGCGCGGGCGCTGATCCGCCTCGGCTCGGCGGTCAGCGAGGAGCAGATCGCCCGGCGGGCCGAGCTGCGGACCAGCCGCCAGGCGATCCTGTCCGGCCCGACCCCGCCGCAGCTGTGGGCCGTCGTCGACGAAGGCGCGCTGCGCCGTCCGGTCGGCGGCACCGAGGTCGTGCGCGAGCAGATCAAGCACCTGATGGAAATGGCCGAGCGTCCCGCGATAACGCTGCAGATCCTGCCGTTCCACGCGGGCCCGCACGCCGCCATGGGCGGCCCGTTTACGATCCTGCGGTTCGCCGAGCCCGACCTAGCCGACGTCGTGTACATCGAGCAACTGACCAGCGCGCTGTACCTGGACAAGCCGACCGAGGTAGACAGCTACCTCGAGGTCATGGAGCAGCTCTGCCTGCAGGCCGACGGCGCGGCGAGCACCATCAAGACCCTGGACAAGATCCTCTCCGAGCTCTGACCTCAGGCGGTCGACAGGACCTGGAAGGACTCGGCCAGGCGGCCTTCAGGTAGACCACCGAGTCCGGCGGCGCGGGTGAGTCTCGTCCTGAGCCGCTCTTCCAGGTCGTCCATTTGCCCGGTCTGGCTGACGTGCGCGCGCAGGGCGGCGAGTTTCCTGCCGAACGTATCGGTCACGTCGACGAAGTGGTTGGGCGACGGGGACCCGGGGATCCAGACCTCGCGGACCGTCCACGGTGCCAGGCCCTCGCGGTCGCGCAGTTCGAGGAACGCGAAGGGGTTGCGGGCATCGGGGTACACGGCATCGAGGGCGGCAGAGCCGACGGCCCGGTGGTCCGGGTGGCTGACCCCCGTCTGGGCGTAGTTCCGCTCCGGGCTAGGGCAGAGCACCCGGTCGGGGCGGACCTGCCTGATCACCCTGGCCAGGTCCCTGCGCAGTTCCAGCGTGGCCTCCACCCGGCCGTCCGGGTAGCCGAGGAACCGGACGTCGTGCACGCCGACGCACTTGGCCGCGGCGACCTGCTCGGCGCGGCGCATCGCGGGTACCTCCGCGCGCGGGAAGCCCTCGTCATACCCGCCTGCGTTGCCGTCGGTCACCACGCAGTAGATGACCTCAAGGCCCGCATCGGTCCACCGCGCGACGGTGCCCGCGGCGCCGAAGTCGACGTCATCGGGATGCGCGGTGATGGTAAGGACCCGGGCGATTACGGCGTCGTCGAGCACGTGGGCCATCCTAGCCGGGGCTGCTGCTGGCCACCCAGTCGCTCCGCACGCGGTAAATGCCTCGGCCCGATTGGTCAGTTGGACAGATGATCTTGGACTCGCGGGATCGGAAGTTCTTCGTACCTGTCGATGGGGCGCAAGTCGATGCGGTCACGGTCTCGGTACCAGTCGAGCAGCCAGCGCCCTTCCGCGTCTTCTTCCACGGGCCAGTCACGATCCTCTGCGGAGGCCGCGAAGTACTCCTGGAGGAAGGCGGTGAGCTGGCGCCCCGACAATGAGGGCCCGGGACCGATTGCCCCGTCGCGGCCCGCCAAGACGGCCAGGAACATGTCGTAGACGCGCTTCCTGCCCGCGCCGAGCCTCGGCTGGAAGTAGGGGGCGACGGCGATCCGCGTCCCGTGCCGCGCGTAAAAGGCGACGCGGCGGCATGGGTCGATGTCGCCCACTGCGGGGTGGTAGCGCGGATCATCGATCTCGGCCACTACCAGCGTGCTACCGACCTTCCCGTACCAGTGCCGCGCGGCTTCTTCCAGGAGCAGTGCGCCTACGCCGCGGCTGCGCATGCCGGGCCTGACCGCGACGTATCCGATCAGCAGCACCTGGGACTGCGGATAGGGGTAACCCATGATATTGCCGACCGGCGTCTCGCCGTCCAGCGCACCCAGTCCCCAGATGTCACCAGAGGTCAGGCCTTGGAGGAATACGTCCAGTGGGTCGAGCTCATCGAGGCTGAATGACGGTTCGAGGATCTCGTGGTAGAAGGTCTCGATGAGGCGCGGGTCCGCCTCGGCCCCCAGGTCGCGGACCTGTATCGGGATGTCCACAGCGGCATCACCTCCCCGCGCCGCCGGCCCGGCGGCCCGATCTGATTATCTGCCCTATCGCTTTCCCGAACTTTTTCAACCCGTTCTCGGCGCGCTTGCCGAACAGATACACGCCGATTATCACACCGAACAAGAATATCCCGACCATAGCCCAGGCTTCCCAGGCTTCCGATACTCCCTTATGTGCCGTAACGGCGAATAGTCCGTCCGCATTGGCGATCGACAGGAAGCTGCCCAGCTCGAACAAGCCGAACAGGGCGAACAGGGCGATTTTTTCGAGATCGCACGTGCGGTGGAACCCGTCATGCGCCGTGGGGTGCCTATGCCCGCCAATGACGTCTTCCCCTAGCTTCCTCGCTAGCAGCCGTAGTTCGTTGCGCATCTGGTCGGCGAGCTTTTCCATACTGATCTCGGCGGATGCCATCTCCGCCATCGGCTCAGGCCGACCTGCCGCGGTCCGGCGCGATCGGCTGGACGCCGCGTTAGCCGGGCGGTGCTGCGTCAGCCGATGGCTGTCCGTGGCTCCTGATCACGGCTGGCCCCCCCTTGCGCGAGTCGGCCTGCAGCATTTCCCCGGCGGCACGGTTACCCGAGCGGAGCGCCCCTTCCATATAGCCGTGCCATTCGCTTGACGTCTCCGTACCCGCCCAGTGGATGCGCCCGCACGGCGCACGGAACGCGCTTCCGTAGCTGGTCCAGGCACCCGCCGGGAAATGGGCCGCGTAGCAGCCTCCGGTCCACTCCTCGGCGCCCCAGTCCTGGATCACGAGCTCATCCGGCGCGGCGGCATCAGGCCCGAACAGGTGGCTGAGCGAGGCCAGGATCTCCCGCTCCTGCTCGGAGCGGTCCAGGGCGCCTAGGCGGCGGGCCTCGTCAGCTACCACTAGGCCAACGAGCACGCCGCGTCCGGTCCCGTCGCGTGGCGAGTTGTCGTAGGTGAGGGCGACGGCGCCCTCGGCGGTCCAGGCCTGCCCGTTCAGCCCACGCGCCCGCCAGAACGGGCGCTGGTAGACGGCGTGCAACTTGACCGAGGCGCCCATCGGGAGGTTGGTCAGCAGTCTGGCTCGCAGGTCGGGGAGCGCAGGGGTGTAGGCGATGCGGGCGGCCAGCGGAGGCGGCACGCATATCGCCACGCGGCGGCAGCGCAGCGCGCTGGCGTCTGACTCGACGGTGACGCCATCGGGGTCCTGGGTAATAGCCCGCACCGGGTCGGCGAACCGGATCCGGTCCCCGATCTGGTCGGCGAGCCGTCGGGCCAGTTCGTGTGTCCCCTCGAGCAGCCGGAAGGCTTCGGCCGTGGCCAGGCGGCGGACCGGCCCGATCGACCGGAGATCGAAGAGGAGGCCGAGTACGGACGTCTCGCTTGGCTCGATCGCGGCGTCGACTCTTATGAGCATTCGCGCGAAGTCCCGACCGGCCTCAGTGCGCAGGGCCCTACGTATCCAGTCCTCGGCCGTCAGGCTGTCCCACTTTCTGGCCATCCTGCTCTGCCAGGGGGCATCGGGAGGAACGGCCCGCGACATCAGCGCCAGGAGTGCTCCGTTCGCAAGCACGTCGGCCAGGACCGTGGGCGGGACCGGGGGAAGGGTGGCGCCGCCCTGTTCCAGGCGACCGCCGAGGCCCCATATCGCGCGGCCGGGTTCGCCAGTCGGCACGACGTGCAGGCCTAGCTCTCTGATGTGCCGGAGTACTTCGGTCTGGCCGGGGCCGACCCACTGCGCGCCGAGGTCGAGCACCAGCGGTGGCTCTCCGGCACCGCTCTCGGTGCGGGGGGCGGACAGGACTCGCCCGCCCACGCGGTCCCGCGCTTCGAATACGGCCACGGTGGCGCCGGAGGCGACGAGGCTGACCGCAGTGCGCAGACCGGCCAGCCCAGCACCGACCACCGCGAAGTCCGCCTGCGTGTCCGGCTCCCCGCTCATTGGCCTGATCCCTTCGCCATGCCACCGGGCTACTCCCCGGATTCGGTGCGTCACGGCGCACGGCCGCGCCCCGGCCAGGATAGCTGAGCAGCCCGAGGAGGCCGGTGTCGGCCGGATCCTTGGCATAGCGGCGCATCCCGACGAGACGGATTTCGCCGCGACCGGGACCGTTGCGCGCTGGATGCCCGAGACCGTTTAGCCCGCTTGCTCAGGCTGGCAGCGGGAGCCAATTTATTTTGGCGATTTCCGTCCCAGGACCGCATGGGTGGCCTGTGTGTACGGATCTAGTCACACTGTTCCAACGCTGATGGCGGACCGTGAGCCAGCGCCAGCGTGCGTTCGGATCGTGCAGTACACCAGGGGCGCGGCAAGATGCGCGGGCCAGCGGGGACTGGTGCTCAGTTCGGGGGCGTCCTAGGTTTGGCTCCAGGCGATTGCGCCCAGGCAGGTCGGCGAGGAGGCCGGATGACCAAGGTCAGCATGACTATCGACGGCGTGCGGTACGACGATGACGTCGAGCCCCGCATGCTGCTCGTGCATTACATACGCGAGATGGCGGGGCGGACGGGCACGCCCGTTGGCTGCGACACCTCCAACTGCGGCGCCTGCACGGTGCTGCTGAACGGGCTGTCCGCGAAGAGTTGCTCGGTGCTCGCGGTCCAGGCCGACGGCGCGGAGATCACCACGATTCAGGGGCTCGCGGACGGCGAATGGCACCCGCTGCAGCGGGCCTTCCACGAAGAGCACGCACTGCAGTGCGGGTACTGTACGCCCGGCATGATCCTGGCCGCGGCCGACCTGCTGCGGGACAACCCGCACCCGACCGAGCAGGAGGTCCGCGAGGGCCTCGAGGGCAACCTGTGCCGGTGCACTGGCTACCAGAACATCGTCCGCGCCGTGCTGCGCGCCGCTTCGGAAGGAGTGGCATCATGACGGTCACCACCGAGATCGGCAAGGCGCGGACCCGCAAGGAAGACGCCCGGTTGGTCACCGGGCAGACCAACTGGACTGACAACATCCAGCTGCCCGGGCTGCTGCACATCGCGTTCCTGCGGAGCCCGATGGCGCACGCGCGGATCAGATCGGTGGACGTCTCCGCCGCCAAGGGCGCGCCCGGCGTCGTGGCTGCGTTCTCCGGCGCGGACTTCGCCGCCGAGCAGGGCAGCCTGCCGTGCGCCTGGCCGGTGACCCCGGACATCGTCATCCCCGCGCACCCGCCGATGGCGGTCGAGGAGATTCGCTACGTCGGCGAGATCGTGGCCTGCGTCGTCGCCCGCAACCGGTACGCGGCGGCAGACGCCCTGGAGCTGATCGACGTCGACTACGAGCCGCTGCCCGCCGTCCTGGACATGGAGGCGGCGCTGGCCGAGGGCTCGCCGAAGGTACACGAGGCGGGCAACAAGTCGTACGTGTGGCCCTTCGGCCAGGGCGACATCGACGCCGCGTTCCGTGACGCGCCGGTCGTGATCGAGCGGACCTATCGGCAGCAGCGCCTCATCCCCTGCGCGATGGAACCGCGGGCGACGGTGTGCGAGATGGTGGGCGATGAGTTCACGCTGTGGACCGCGACCCAGATCCCGCACGTGCTGCGGTTCCTGCTGGCCGCGGTGCTCGGCATCCCCGAGCAGAACCTGCGGGTGGTGGCGCCGGACGTCGGCGGCGGGTTCGGGTCGAAGCTCCAGGCTACGGCCGAGGAATTCCTGACCGTGCTGATCGCCCGCAAGCTGGGACGGCCGGTCAAGTGGACCGAGTTGCGCAGCGAAGGCAACCTGGCCGTGCACCACGGCCGCGACCAGATCCAGCGGATCAAGATCGCGGCGGACCGCGACGGCAGGCTCCGCGGCCTGTCCGTGGACCTGCTCGCCGACATGGGCGCCTACCTGATGCTGGTCACGCCCGGCGTGCCGCTGCTCGGCGCGTTCATGTTCAACGCCATCTACAAGATGGACGCGTATGCGTTCAAGTGCACCGGCGTGTTCACCACGAAGACCCCCACCGACGCCTACCGGGGCGCGGGGCGGCCCGAGGCGACGTTCGCGATCGAGCACGCGATGGACGACCTAGCGGCCGAGCTCGGGATGGACCCGCTGGAGTTGCGCAAGCGGAACTGGATTAAGCACGAGGAGTTCCCCTTCACCACGATCGCCGGGCTGACCTACGACAGCGGCAACTACGAGGCCGCTACCGACAGGGCCGTCGAGCTGTTCGGCTACGACGAGCTGCGCCGAGAGCAGGCGGCCCGGCGTGAGTCGGGTGATCCGGTCCAGCTCGGGATCGGGATCTCGACCTACACCGAGATGTGCGGGCTGGCGCCGTCGCGCGTGCTCGGCTCGCTCAACTACGGCGCGGGCGGCTGGGAGCACGCGTCGATCCGGATGCTGCCCACCGGCAAGGTCGAGGTGGTCACCGGGTCGAGCGCGCACGGCCAGGGGCACGAGACCGCCTGGAGCCAGATCGTCGCGGACCAACTCGGTGTCCCGTTCGAGGACATCCGGGTGCTGCACGGCGACACGGCGATCTCGCCGAAGGGCATGGACACCTACGGGTCGCGCTCGCTGGCGGTCGGCGGCATCGCCGTGGTCGGTGCGTGCGAGAAGGTCGTCGCCAAGGCCAAGGTGGTCGCGGCGGGCCTGCTCGAGGTCTCGGCCGACGACTTGGAGTGGACCCCGGGCCGGTGGTCGGTCCGCGGTGACCCGGAGAAGGGCCTTTCGATCGGGGAGATCGCGCTGGCCACGTTCGCGGCGCACAACCTGCCGGACGGCGTTGAGCCCTCGCTGGACTCCGACGCTACCTATGACCCGAACAACTTCTCCTACCCGCACGGGACGCACCTGTGCGCCGTGGAGGTGGACACCGAGACCGGGCAGGTGCAGATCCGCTCGTACGTGGCGGTGGACGACGTGGGCAACGTGGTGAACCCGCTCATCGTGGAGGGCCAGCTGCACGGCGGCATCGCCCAGGGCATCGCGCAGGCGTTGTACGAGGAGGCCGCGTACGACGCCGACGGCAACCTACTGACCACTACCCTGGCGGACTACCTGCTGCCCTCGGCCGCGGACCTGCCGACGTTCGTGCTCGACCGGACGCAGACCCCGGCGACGACCAACCCGCTCGGGGTCAAGGGCGTCGGCGAGGCCGGCACGATCGCGTCCACGCCCGCCGTGGTCGACGCGGTCATCGACGCGCTGCGGCCGCTCGGCGTCACGGACGTCGAGATGCCGTGCACCTCGCAGCGCGTCTGGCAGGCCATCAACGAGGCGAAGGGAGGCGCGCGATGATCCCCGCGCAGTTCGACTACCAGCGGCCCGGGTCCCTGGGCGAAGCGGTCGAGGCGCTGGCCGGCGGCGGCGAGGACGCCAAGGTCATCGCAGGCGGGCAGAGCCTGTTGCCGCTGCTGCGGCTGCGGCTCGCCTACCCCAGCCTGCTGGTCGATATCGGCGGCCTCGGCGAGCTGCGCGGCGTCAGGGACGACGGCGACGCGCTGGTGATCGGGGCGATGACCACGCACTACTCGCTGACCAGCGACCCGCTCATCCGCGATCACTGCGGGCTGATCGCCGCGGCGGCCGGCACGGTGGCCGATCCCG
The DNA here is from genome assembly GCA_963789225.1 of uncultured Actinomycetes bacterium. GTDB lineage: Bacteria > Actinomycetota > Actinomycetes > Streptosporangiales > Streptosporangiaceae > Palsa-504. The sequence continues at coordinate 20,497 of CAWBKD010000017.1, read as the reverse complement.
CAGTCCGGCACCGCGGCACCATCGGCGGCTCGCTCGCCCACGGCGATCCGGCCGGTGACCTGCCCGCCGTGATGGCCGCGCTCGACGCGACGATGCTCGCCACCGGGCCCGGTGGCGAGCGGGAGATCGCCGCAGCCGACTTCTTCGTGGACTACCTCACCACCGCGCTGGCCCCGGGCGAGATCCTGACCGCCATCCGGGTGCCCAAGCTCGGTGGCTGGGGCTACCACTACGAGAAGTTCCAGCCGACCGCGCAGGCCTGGGCGATCGTGGGCGTCGCGGCGCTGGTGCGCCGGGACAACGGTCACGTGGCGCAGGCCAGGATCGGGCTCACCAACATGGGCACGGTCCCGGTGCGGGCGCACGCCGCAGAGGCCGCGGCCGCCGGGGCGGCGGCGTCGCGTGAGGCGCTCGCCGCGGCGGCCGAGCACGCGGACGAGGGCTCGGCCCCGCCGTCCGACCTGCGCGCTACGGCCGACTACCGCAGGCACCTGGCCCGGGTTCTCACCGGTCGCGCGCTCGCGGGAGCCGCCGGGATCGGGTGAGCCGCGTACAGTACCGCGCGGCCGGGACGGGTTTACCCCGCCCGGCCGCGCGGTAGGTCTTTGCCGATGCGGGCCCATACCAGGCATAATCCACTGACCGAGTCAGGCAGAGAGGGTGACGTCCCGATGGCAATGGAGCTCGACAACTCGTTTAGCGTGCCCGTCCCGCCCGAGCAGGCCTGGGACGTCCTGCTTGACGTAAAACGGATCGCGCCGTGCATGCCCGGCGCGACCGTGGACGAGGTTGACGGCGACGTGGTCAACGGGCACATCAAGGTCAAGGTCGGACCGGTCTCGCTGACCTACCGCGGTACCGCGACCTTCATCGAGCGCGACGCCGACGCGCGCGTGGTGGTGTTGGAAGCCTCGGGCAAGGAGACCCGTGGCGCGGGTACCGCCTCCGCCACCGTGCGGGCCTCCCTCGAGCCCGATGCCTCGGGGAACAGCACCCTGGTCACCATGCACACGACGATGAACGTGACCGGCCGCCCGGCCCAGTTCGGCCGGGGCGTGATGGTGGAGGTCGGCGGCAAGCTGGTGGACCAGTTCGCCGCGAACCTGGCCACTCTGCTCGGGGAGGAAGGCCCGGACAGCGCGGCCGCGGCCGACGGCGGCACGGCGGCTGACAGCGCGGCCGGGAGCAGCGCGGACGACGCTCAGGGCGCCAACGGGTCCGCCACCGCCACGGCCGCGCACCAGGACGGAGCGGGCCCGCCCGCCGCCACTGCTACGGTCGCCGCCGCTACCGCGGCCAATGCGGAGAAGCAGGACTCCATCAACCTGGTCAGGCTGGTCGGGCCCGCCATCCTCAAGCGTGTCGTCCCCATCGCCGCGATCGCCGCGGCCCTCGCCCTCCTGGGCAGGCGCCTGTTGCGGCGGGGCCGCACCAAGGGTGCGGACGAGGCCTAGCCGACGGTGGAGTTCCAGGAGGTCGTCCGGCGCAGGCACATGGTGCGCCGGTTCACTGACGAGCCCGTCTCGGGGCAAAGCCTCGACCGCATCTTGGATAACGCGGTCCGCGGCCCGTCCGCCGGGTTCTCGCAGGGCCAGGCGTTCCTGGCCCTGACCGGCGAGGATCTCAAGCGCTTCTGGCCGGTGGCCGGCGCGGCGGCCAGTCCTTCTGTGACAGCGGCGCCGCTGGTCATCGTGCCGATGTCGGCCAAGCAGGTGTACCTGGACCGGTACGCGCTGCCCGACAAGGGCTGGACCGACCGGGACGAGACCCGCTGGCCGGTCCCGTTCTGGCACATCGATACCGGCATGGCCGCGCTGCTGATCCTGCTCACCGTGGTGGACGAAGGCCTGGCCGCGCTGTACTTCGGCATCGTGCCCGAGGACGTGGCCCAGTTCCGCGAGGAGTTCGGCGTGCCGGACGACCTCGAACCGATCGGCGCCATCGCCATCGGCCACAACGCGGAGGCCGCCCCGCGCGATCTGCGGGCCCGCCGCCGCCCCGCGCAGGACGTCGTCCACTACGGCCGCTGGTAGCAGCTATCGCCTCATCCGGCATAGATCGTGGGAGTGGTCGTGTAGCTGCGTCCGGCCGGGGTTCTCCACCGCAGGACGCCGGGTTCCGGCTGTTCGAGCTGCCAGTTTTCGGCCTGCTTGCACCGATGATGATGTCGGCACAGTGGGCTGTCAAGGCACCTGCAGATACGTCCATAACCTGGAAGAACAGCGCAGATCGCCTCTTTGGCGCCCCCATTGTCGTCATTCAGACGCTGGTTGCGGAGCGCAGAAAATCCAGTTCCGCACGTTGCGGTTGGCCTTCGGAGGAACTCCTCGCGGGCTGGACGGTCGACTGATTCATTCAGCGCGCCTGCCCGGCGGCCTCCGGCCCGGCCCGTCTGCCCGGAGGTTCGCCATCTTCCCCGAGATCCTTGGCGACGTGGTCCGGGAGACGCTGGACGTGGCGTCCTTCTCCCGGCGAGCACGGTTGGCGGATCGTCATACTCACCTTCGAGTATGCGCTCGCCGCAGCGCACCGCCTGGCCGGCTTCGGCAACCTCATCGAGGTCCTGTCCCCGCCGCAGGGCTGCGGCCAGCTGGTCGCGACTGCGCGGCAGATCCTCGGCCGCTACCAGGCGACCGGGGATGGCAGGTGATCCAGTCGCTGGCAGGTGCCCTGGACCACGAGCACGGAGATCACGCGGCCGCCATCGTCACGCCGGAAGATCATGTTCTCGCCGGAGAAGTCAGATCCCGGTCCGGCGATGAACACGTCGGGGTTACTGGTCGCCTCCAGTACCAGCTGCCAGGAGGGGATCTCCGGGATGAGAAAGGCCAGCTTCCCGGCTCGCCACTGAAGGCTCAGCACCCCGCCGCCCAGGCCGCTCCGCCCGTAGAGGCCCAGCAGCGGCCGGTACTGTGCGGGCACTGGCGTCGCTGCCGCTGACGGTGCGGGCCCGGCCAGGCGGCGGGCAGTCACAGCCAGCTCGTGGGCAATCTCTGCGGTAAAGCTGGTTCCGTTGTGCAGGACGATGACGCCGACCTGCTGTCCGGGATCAAAGGACACGATGGTGGTGAACCCGGGAAGCCCGCCAGTGTGCTGGATCCAGCTGACACCGTCCTGGCGATTGGTGCGCCATGAGATACCCCATGCATTCGTCCAGTCATCGTCAGCCAGGTACCGGGGCTTGTGCATCTCCCGCAGCGAGGCCGCGGCCAGAACCGGCGATTCCGCGGCCGGCCTGGTGTAGGCACACAGCTGGAAGGAGATCCACCGGGCCAGGTCTTGCACGCATGACCACAGCCCGCCTTCGGCCCACACCGGCGGAAACGCTGGTTCCAGGTCCAGCTCATCAGAGAAAGGCAGCCTGCTGTAGCCGGTGGCGCGGCGGCTCAGCAGCGGCCCGTCGAGCGGCTCGAAACCCGTCGCTGACATGCCCAGGGGGTCGAGGATCAGGTCACGGACATACCGGGGATACGAGATTCCGCTCACCCGGGTCACGATCTCGCCGAGCAACTGGTACGCGAGATCGGAGTACTTGTGCTGCTTGTTCGGCGGAAGCACCAGGACAATGTCGCCCGGTCGCTCCAGGGTCAGCCGCGGGTCGCCCTGGTAGACCGGAACCGCCCAGTCCGTCCCTGGCGGATCATAAGCCAGCCCCGACTCGTGCGAGAGCATCCGCCGGATCGTCACGGCCTCGATCGCCGCGAACGGGCTGACGGCACCGCGCAGCTCAGGAAGGTACTTCACCGCCGGATCATCCAGGTCCAGCCGCCCCACATCACGCAGCTGCATGACGGCCGTGCCGGTGAACGTCTTGGTAATAGAGGCGATCTGGTATAGCGTCCCCGGATCACTGGGCATCTGCGCGCCCGTGTCAGCGAAGCCCGCGCCACCCGCCCAGGCAAGCTCGTCCCTGTGAACGACACCCGCCGCCGCGCCCGGCAGGCCGCCCTGGCTGACGAACCTGTTCAGCGCCGCGTCCAGCTCTGCGGCGCCCGCCGCGATTCCGCTCATCCGCGGATCATGGCAGAACCACAGCGAGGGCCGCCAGGCAATATCAGCCCGGTGGCCGGCGCGCCGCCAGCCGCGGCCCGCTACCTGCCGCCGCCCCCGCTACCCCAGCGGATGAACCGGACAGACCCGGTGATCGGGCGGCGTGGGCGGTGTCGCTGACAGGTAGCCGGACGGTGCGGTCGCCGAAGTCGGCGACTAGGTCCAGCCGGCCGCCAAGTGCTTCGACATACCGGGCGATGACCTCGAAGGATGTCACTTCGCCGTGCTCGATCTGCGATATCCGGGCAATGCTCACGCCTAGCGCGGTGGCGATGTCTTTCTGCGTCAGGCCGATCTGCTTGCGGGCGTCGGCGAGCTGGTTCCCGCGTGCCGTCGCGAGGAGCTTGCGCGCGCCGGCCTCGATTTCCTGGGGGGAGACGCCAGCCGCGTGCAGCTCCCGCTCCAGCTCTTCCCAGTCCTGGGGAGTCCGCTTCGGCATGGTCACTGTTCTCCTTCTGTGGTGTATTCGATGTAGAGCCTCTCGGCGACCGGGACGTTATCCCGGTACCAGCGTTCCCAGTTGCCGGCCTTGTCGCCGCCAAGCAGCAAAAGTGCTGAGCGGGTCGGGTCGAAGGCGAAGATGATCCTGATCTCCGACCGTCCCCGGGAGCCTGGCCGCAGCTCCTTGAGGTGATGGATCCGGGATCCCTTGAGCCGGTCCACAAGCGGTCGGCCAAGTGAGGGCCCATCCTCTCGCAGCGCCGCGATGGCCTGGGCCACCAGGGTCGCCGAGCCCAGATCTTCCTTGATAAGCGCAGTGAACCACGCGGCATACTCGTCGGTGACCTTCACTTGCCACGCCAATCACCCCACCCCCAGTTTAAGCTCTCCCTTAACCTTAACGGCGGTCGTGTCCCCGGGCAACGATGGCCCGCCCGGGGCAAGCGGGACGGCACAGGAGAGCCCGTCGTCGGAGAGGCCCAGCTGTTCACGCCGGGCGGATAAGCTCGTCTTGCCGCTAAAGGGCTGCGGACAACATGTGTCATTATCGTTTGCACAGCGGGGATAGGTCGCATTCGCAGGTTATGCCGCCCTGGTCCCAGGCCACCGTATGGTCGAGGTCGCATCTGGCAGCGGGCCGCCCGCAGCCGGGGGCGGTGCACCGGGCGTTGCGGACCTTGACCAGGTGGGCCAGGGCCCGGCTGGGCTGGTAGCCGGTCTCGGCGCGGGCGTGGTCGCAGTGGCCGCGGGTGATCGGGGCCATCTGGATGCGCAGGCGGGCCAGGTAGTCCCGCACGGCGGTGCCGGGCGGCGGGTCCGGGCCCGTCGCGGTGCCGGGCGGCGGGTGCCGGCCGCGCGCGCAGCCGTGCGCGGCGGCGGTGCCGTCGAGATTCAAGCTCACACGCTAATTAACGAAACTTTGTTCAAGATCTTTTCCTTAAGTCCGGGCCAGACGTGCGGCCCATCGTCCCGAACCCAGGTCGCCACCATGCCTGCCGCTACTCGCCCTTCCCGGGCCTGGGCTACGGTGGTCGACATGCCTGAGCGGTTTCCGGCCATTGAGCCGTACGACGCGGGGATGCTCGACGTCGGTGATGGTCAGCGCGTCTACTGGGAGGTCAGCGGCAACCCGGACGGCAAGGCCGCCGTGGCGCTGCACGGCGGGCCCGGGAGCGGCCTGTCACCGGGACGGCGGCGGGACTTCGACCCGGAGGCCTACCGCTTTGTCCAGTTCGACCAGCGCGGCTGCGGCCGGAGCACGCCTGCGGTCGCGGACGTGAGCACCAGCCTGGAAACCAACACCACCGAGCACCTGATCGGTGATATCGAGCGGCTGCGCGAGCACCTGGGCATCAACCGCTGGCTGGTCTGGGGCGGCTCGTGGGGCGTGACGCTAGCGCTCGCCTACGCGCAGCGCTTCCCGGAGCGCGTCACCGAGATGGTCCTGGTGTCGTGCACCCTGACCAGGCCCTCCGACGTGCGCTGGCTCTACCACGGGGCGGGTCGGTTCTTCCCCGAGGAGTGGCACAGGTACGCCGAAGGCGGCGGGCACGCCGAGGACCTGGTCGTCGCCTACAACGAACTGCTCAACGCCCATCCCGATCCCGCGGTCCGGGCCCGCGCGGCCCAGGACTGGTGCGACTGGGAAGACGCGGTCAACTCGCTGGAAGAGGGCTGGACCCCGAGCGAGAAGTATGCCGACCCTCGCTTCCGGATGACCTTCGCACGGCTATGCGCGCACTACTTCTCGCACGCGGCCTGGCTGGAAGACGGGCAACTGCTGCGCGACGCGCCCCGCCTGGCCGACATCCCCGGCGTGCTAATCCACGGGCGTTTCGACATCCAGGGGCCGGCCGAAGAGGCCTGGCTTATCCACCGGGCCTGGCCGGGCTCCGAGCTGCATTGGGTCCGAACCGGGCACCAGGGCGGCGCGGAGATGACCCAGCACATGCTGACCGCGCTGAACCGGTTCGCGCGGACCTAGCGGACCACGACCTCGGTGACGGGCAGCGAGGAGTCGGCGGGCAACTCGAGCGGCGACGGCGCGATGCCCTGGGCCACCAGCTCCGCGCCCAGCGCGGCCACCATCGCGCCGTTGTCGGTGCACAGCCCGGGCCGCGGCACCCGCAGCCGCAATCCCGCGGCCGCGCAGCGTTCGGCGGCCAGGGACCGCAGCCTGGAGTTCGCGGCGACGCCGCCGCCGATGATCAGGTCGGCGACGCCGTGGCGCTGGCAGGCCTGTACGGCCTTGCGGGTGAGCACGTCGGCGACCGCCTCCTGGAACGACGCCGCCACGTCTGCGGTCGGCACCGGCTCCCCGGCCGCCAGCCGCGCCTCCACCCAGCGGGCCACGGCCGTCTTCAGCCCCGCGAACGAGAAGTCCAGCGTGCCGTCGCCGTACTTGCCGCGCGGGAAGCTGATCGCGCCCGGGTCGCCCTCCCGGGCCGCCTTGTCGATCGGCGGCCCGCCGGGGAATGGCATGCCCAGCACCCGGGCCACCTTGTCGTACGCCTCGCCGGCCGCGTCGTCGATGGTCGCGCCGAGCGGGATCACCTGCCGGGCCACGTCCTGCACGAGGAGCAGCGAGGAATGCCCGCCGGAGACGAGCAGAGCCACCGCGGGCGTGGGCAGGGGGCCGTGCTCCAGCTGGTCGACGGCGATGTGCGCCGCCAGGTGATTGACCCCGTACAGCGGCTTGCCGAGCGCGAACGCGTACGCCTTGGCCGCGGCCACCCCGACCAGCAGCGCGCCCGCGAGGCCGGGCCCGGCGGTGACGGCCACGGCGTCGATCTGGCCGGCCCGGACGCCGGCGGTGGCCAGCGCGCGGTCGAAGGCCGGGATCATCGCCTCCAGGTGCGCCCGGCTGGCCACCTCGGGCACCACGCCGCCGAACCGGGCGTGCTCATCCACGCTGGAGGCCACCGCGTCCGCGAGCAGCTCGAGCCCGCGGACCACGCCGACGCCGGTCTCGTCGCACGAGGTCTCGATGCCCAGGACCAGGGGGGCGGCCATCAGGCGAGCACCTTCCGCATAACCACGGCGTCCACGCCGGACGGCTGGTAGTACCCGCGCCTGATCCCGACCTCCTCGAAGCCGTGTCGCAGGTACAGGCTGCGGGCCCGGGGGTTGTCCTGGCGCACCTCGAGCATGACCTCCGTGTGCCCGCGCCGGCCCGCCTCGTCGACCAGCGCGCAGAGCAGCGCCGTGCCGGTGCCCCGCCCCCAGTGCGCAGGATCCACGGCCAGGGTCAGCACGTCGGCCTGCGGCCCGCCGGTGAACATCATCCCCGCGTACCCGATCACCGTACGGCCCTCCTCGGCCACCAGGTAGAGCCGGCGCGAGGCCGACTGGGCGAACTCCGACGCGAACATCTCCGGGGTCCACGCGTCGTCGGGAAACATCTCGCGCTCCAGCGCCAGGATCGCCGGCCTGTCGCCCCGCCGCATCGGCCTGAGCCTGACCGCGCTCTCCCGGGGGACGGCCTTCACCGCGGCGTGACCCGTTTCGGCGGCCCGGGCTCCCTGGCGTCCGGGCGCCGCAGGTACAGCGGCTCGGCCGACAGCAACGGCGGCCGGGCCGCACCGGGCGGCCGGACCGCGACGATCTCGCACAGCGTGCGGGCGTCCGGGTACAGCGGCGCGATCACCGGCCCGAACGCCTCCGGGTACAGCGGCCCGCCTGCCCCCGCCACCGGGAGCTGGCCCGCGCCCGGGATCGAGTCGGCCCGGCCGACCGCGGGACCCTCCAGGCGGCCGCCCGACGCGTCGTAGCGAGCCCAGTAGACCTCCCGGCGCCGGGCGTCGGTCGCTACGAGGAACTCGGTCCCGGCCGGAACCGCAGAAGCGATCACGTCGAGCGAGCACACGCCGTACACCGGCAGGCCCAGCACGGCGCCGAGCACCCGGGCGGTCACGATCCCGACCCGCAACCCGGTGTAGGGCCCGGGACCCACCCCTACGGCGACCGCGGTGAGGTCGCCACGCGCCGCGCCCGCGTCTGTCATGACCTTCGCGATCATCGGCGTGAGCAGTTCGGAGTGCCGCCTGGCGTCCAGCGCGAACGCCTCGCTGACCACGCGTTCCCCGTCGTGCAGGGCCACGCTGACCGCTTCCGTCGCCGTATCGAAACCCACCACAAGCACGCCGCCCAGCCTAGTGGCCGCGGCGACCCCGATCGCGCGGCCAGAGCGGCTAGAGCAGCCTGGCCTCGGCCGCCTGGGCGAAGGCCAGGGCCGCGGCCGACAGCTGGGCCTTGGACACCGGCCCGTAGTGGCCGCGGTTGGAATGCTGCAGCCCGTTGACGGTCACGGTCACGATGACGTTGTGGTACCGCACGACGACGGTCGCCACGTCGGTGACGGCTCCGCCTTCCCTGAACACCTGCAGGGAACTGAACGCCTCGTTGCCGAGCCCGCTTAGCAGCGTCACCGTGGCCCGCGGGTCCGGAGAGTCCTTGGGCGGGTGCTCCGTGCTCTGCAGGGACGAGGCGTAGGCGTCGATCGCGGCCGAGGTGGCGCTGCCGTTCCCGCTGGCCAGGCCGTTCGGCGCGTAGGCAAGCAGGTTGAGCTCGAGCAGGCGGTAGACCGGGGCCCTGTCGATGCTCCAGTTGCAGGCCGACTCGGCTGACCCGTCGACCGGCAGCGGGGATGCGACCTTGACCTTCCCCGGCAGGAACTGCTGCACCGTGCCGGCGGGCACCGAGTCACACGCGTCCGGCACCTGCTGGAACTCGCCGGGCAGGAAGCTGGTGATCAGCGCGTTCGGTACGACCGCGGCCGGACCGGACCCGCCGCCCAGCAGCACCCCCACCACCGTCGCCCCCGCGATCAGCCCGACCAGCCCGCCCGCCAGCAAGTAGTACTGCCTGCGCTTGCGCACGGCGGCCCGCCTGGCGCGCCCGCCCTGGACCCGCGGCACCGGCAGCGGCGCCTCTTCCTCGTCAGGATCGGCGTCGGGCCCGGCCCATCCCGGAGCCTGGTCGTCCGGCCCCGGGCCGGTCACAAACCGGGAACCGGCGGCTCCCGGCGAGTCCGCGGTCTGCCAGGAACCCAGGGGATACTCGGAACTGATCCGGCCTGGGCCGCCGGGACGAGCCGGGCGGATCGGCGGCATGTTCGACCACGGCGGATCCTCGCCGAGTGGGGGCGGCAGGAATTCCTGCTCGGGCACGGCACGCCTCCGGGAGAAGGGCACGGTCCATGACGGCCGGTAGGCGGACCGGGGACCAAGTACAGCGGAACTATAAACGGTGGTCAGTAAGAAAGTTCGGGTAATTCAGATTCGTCCGCGCCATTCCAGCGGGCGCCGTGACCAGTGATCCGGACAATCCGCCTATCACCGTCCTGGGCGGGCTGGATCGAGATCTCGAGACGGTCGTCGGCCAGCCCTTCGGCGAGCCCCTCGCCCCACTCCACGACCGTGACCGAGCTACCCAGGTCAGCGTCGAGATCCAGGTCGTCTACCTCGGCGATGCTGTGCAGGCGGTAGGCATCAGCGTGCACAAGCGCCGGGCCGGAACCCGGCCAGGCCGGGTGCACCCGGGCGATGACGAAGGTGGGCGACGTGACGGGCCCGCGGATCCCCAGTCCGTCACCGATCCCCTGGACCAGCGTGGTCTTGCCCGCGCCCAGCGGGCCGACCAGGATGACGAGGTCGCCGGCGCGGAGGAGTTTCGCGAGGTCGCGGCCCAGATCCCGCATCGCGTCGGCGGTCGGGACGCGCACTTCACGGGGCGGGCACCATCGCTCGTTCGGGATAGTCATGGGGAATCACCCGGGTAGGCCCTCGGTACCCGGGCCCCGATGCCCGTGGCGATCTCGTACGAGATGCCGCCGATCGCCTCACCCCAGTCCTGCGCGGTGGCCTCGCCGCCGTCCCCCGGCCCGAACAGGGTCACCTCGTCGCCGACCTCGACCGGCTCGTCGCCGAAGTCCACCACGAACTGATCCATGCAGACCGTGCCGGTAATCGGCCAGCGGCGGCCGCGGGCGGTCACCAGGCAAGAGCCGGACGCGGCGCGCGGCACGCCGTCCGCGTAGCCGAGCGGCACGAGGCCGAGGGTGGTCTCGCGCTGGGTGACGTACCGGTGTCCGTAGGAGACCCCGGAGCCGACGGGCACCCGCTTGACCAGGGCCAGCCTGGCGCGCAGGGTCATCGCCGGGCGCAGCCACGCCGGCGCGCCGCCCGGCAGGGTGGAAAGGCCGTAGAGGGCGCCGCCGAACCGAACGAGGTCGAGCCGGGCTTCTGGCACGGTCAGCGCGGCCGCGGTGTTGGCGATGTGCCTGACGTGGGGCGTGAGGCCCGCCGCCTCGGCGTACGCGCAGGCCTCGAGGAACGCCTCAAGCTGGGCGGCGATCGACGGGTGGCCAGGGATGTCCGCGCACGCGAAGTGAGACCACAGGCCGGTCACCCGGGCCAGGCCGCGGGCCTGGGCGTCCAGGGCGGCGTCCACGAGCGCGGGCCAGTCGGCGCGGGTGGCCCCGCCGCGGCTCAGCCCGGTGTCGGCCTTCAGCTGCAGCCGGGCCCGGACCCCGGCGCGGTCGGCCGCCTCGGCGACTGTCGCGGCGAACGCGGCCGAGCCGGCCGTGAGGTCGACGCGCTGCCTGATCGCCTCCAGCGGGTCGCCGAACGCCATCAGGCAGAGCAACGGCACGGCGATCCCCGCCCGGCGCAACGTCACCGCCTCGGCCGTGTCGGCGACGCCGAGCCAGCTTGCGCCGCCGATCAGCGCGGCCCGGGCCGCGGGGATCATGCCGTGCCCGTACCCGTCCGCCTTGACCACCGCCATCACCTGGCTGCCCGAGACGTGTTCCCGCAGCGCGGCGACGTTGGCGGTGATCGCGCCGAGATCGACGAAGGCCTGCCGGTCCATGACGCTCACAGGCTCCTGAACGCATCCGGCAGCGCCCGGACCACGTCGGAGGCCCCGATCGGCGCCTCGCCCGGGGCCCAGGAACCGTCCTGGCCACGCGGAGCCGCGGCCAGCCGGGCGGCCAGCCCGTGCAGGTAGGCGGCGGCCAGGCCAGCCTGCGCGGGCTCAAGGCCCTGCGCGAGCAGCGAGCCGGCCAGCCCGGACAGCACGTCGCCGGTGCCCGCGGTGGCCAGCCAGGGCGTGCCGGTCGGACTCACCAATAGGGGCCCGCCGGACGGCGGCGCGATGACCGTGGTCGAGCCCTTGAGCAGCACGGTGACGCCGAGCCTGGCCGCCGCGCGGCGGGCGTGCTCGGCCCGGCGGGCCTCGACGCTGGCCGCGTCGGTGCCGAGCAGCCTGGCCAGCTCCCCGGCGTGCGGCGTGATCAGCGTGGGCGCCGCGCGCGGGAGCAGGCCCGGTTCCTGGCTGAGGATGGTCAGGCCGTCCGCGTCCACCAGGACCGGCAGGTCGGTGCCGAGCACCGCGGCCAGCCGGGCGGCGGCGTCGTGCCCGGTGCCCATGCCGGGCCCCGCGGCCCACGCCTGGACCCGTCCGACGGACCCGATCAGGTTCCAGTCGGGCGCGTCGGGATGGACCGTGAGCACGGCCTCGGGCCACTCCAGCCGGATGGCCGCGGCCGCGGCCGCCCCGGTCACGACCCGGACCATGCCCGCCCCGCCGCGCACCGCTCCCCCGGTGGCCAGCACGGCCGCGCCCGCGAAGCGGTCGCTTCCGACGAGCAGGCCGACGACGCCCCGGCGGTACTTGTCCGATTCCGGCCCGGGGCGGGGCAGCAGGCCGGCGATGTCGTCCCGCTGCGGGGCCAGGACGCTGGGCGGGTCCGGCAGGTACGGGCGCAGGCCGATGTCGACGAGATCCAGTGCGCCCGCGTACCGGGCTCCGGGGTCGATCAGCAGGCCGGGCTTGATCGCGCCGAACGTGACCGTGACGTCGGCCCGCACCGCCAGGCCCGGCACGGCCCCGGTGTCGGCGTCGATCCCGCTCGGCAGGTCGACGGCCACGACGGTCGCATCGGCCTGGCCGGCCTGACGGGCCAGGCCGGCGAAGGGTTCCCGCAGGCCCGGCCGGCCGCCGATGCCGAGCAGGCCGTCGATGATCAGGTCGGCCCGGGCGAACAAGTCGCCGTGAGCGGCGGCGCCGCCGTTCACGCAGCGGCCGCCCGCGCCGAGCAGTTCGGCCATCCCGCCCTCGTGCGCCTTCGGCCCGGCCGTGATCGCGGTGACCACCGCGCCGCGCCGGGCCAGCAGGGCGCCCGCGTACAGGGCGTCGCCCCCGTTGTCCCCGGTCCCGGTCAGCACCAGGACCCGGGCTCCGTACACGTACCCCGGATGCCGGCCCAGCAGGGCCGCGCAGGCCGACGCTAGCCCGGCGGCGGCCCGCCGCATCAGCGTTCCCTCGGGGAGCTGGTCCATCAGCGCGCGTTCGGCCGCCCGCACCGCGGCGACCTGGTAGGCGTGTCGCATGCGGCGGCTCCTACTGGTCGGCGAGGGCCAGCCGGACCTCGGCCGCGAGCTGGCCGATGACCAGTTCGGCCAGGTGCGCGTCCTGCGCCTGGACCATCAGCCGGATCGCGGGCTCGGTGCCGCTCGGCCGGACCAGGACCCGTCCCTGGCCGGCGAGCTGGGTTTCGGCCGCCGAGACCGCCGCGTCGACCCGGGGGCCGAGCTGCGACGCGTCGCCGGGCACGTTGAGGAGCACCTGCGGGTACCTGCGCATCATTGCGGCGGCCGTCGCCACGCTGACCCCGCGGCGGTTCACCGCGGCCAGGAACTGCAGGCTGGTCAGCACGCCGTCGCCGGTGGTGGCGTGCTCGAGGAAGATGATGTGCCCGGACTGCTCACCGCCGAGGACGTAGCCGCCGTCCCGCATGGCCGCGGAGACGTGCTTGTCGCCGACCGGGGTCTCGATCACGGCGATGCCGGCCTCGTGCATCGCCACGTGGAACCCCTGGTTCGACATCACGGTGACCACCACCGCGTCGCGCGCCAGCCGGCCCGATTCCTTCAGCTCAGCGGCGAGCACGGTCAGGATCTGGTCCCCGTCCAGCGGCTGCCCGTCCGCGTCCACGGCCAGGCACCGGTCGGCGTCACCGTCGTAGGCAATGCCCGCGTCCGCGCCGTATCTGACCACGGCCGCGCCCAGGGCTTCCAGGCACGTCGACCCGCAGCCTTCGTTGATGTTCACGCCGTCGGGCTCGGCGCCGATGGTGATGACCTCCGCCCCGGCGCGGCGCAGCGCATGCGGCGCGACCAGGTAGGCCGCCCCGTGCGCGCAGTCGACCACCACCCGCAGCCCGGCCAGCGGCAGCCGGAGCTCGGTAGGCAGCGTCGCCAGCAGGTGGTCGACGTACCGTTCCTGCTCGCCGCTGGTCTCGGTGACCCGGCCGAAGAACGTGCTGACCGGGGGGGCCGCCTTGAGCTCCGCCTCGATCTCGTCCTCGGTGGCGTCAGGCAGCTTGACCCCGCCGCGGCCGAAGAACTTGATCCCGTTGTCCCGGGCCGGATTGTGGCTCGCGGAGATGACCACGCCGAAGTCCGCGCCGAGCGCCTCGGTCAGGTACGCCACCCCCGGGGTCGGGATGACCCCCAGGCGCAGGACGTCGACGCCCGCGCTGGCCAGGCCGGCCACCACGGCCGCCTCGAGGAAGGGGCCGGACGCACGCGGGTCACGCCCGATGACGGCGACCGCGCGCGGCCCGTCATTGATGACGTCGGCCCGGCCGAGCACGGCGGCCGCGGCCACCCCGAGATCCAGGGCCAGGCCGACGGTCAGATCGTGCCCCGCGACGCCCCGAACACCGTCCGTACCGAATAGACGGCCGCGCTGACCCGCTTCGCCCACTGTTGCTCCCGCCCGTTGCTCGGCTCGTGTGCGCTGGCGTTGCTCGACAGGCGCTGCTCGACAGGCGCCGGGCAGGCCCTACCGCTTGGAGTACTGCGGTGCCTTGCGGGCCTTCTTCAGGCCGTACTTCTTGCGCTCCTTGACCCGGGCGTCCCGGGTGAGGAACCCGGCCTTCTTCAGTGCCGGCCGGTTCTCCGGGTCGACCAGCGTCAGCGCGCGGGTCACGCCGAGCCGCAGCGCGCCCGCCTGACCGGTGACGCCGCCGCCGGTGATGCGGGAGACCACGTCGAACTTGCCTTCCGCGCCGAGGGTCACGAACGGCTCGTTGACCAGCTGCTGGTGCACCTTGTTCGGGAAGTAGACGTCGAGCGACCGGCCGTTGATCAGCCACTGGCCGGTGCCGGGGAGGATCCGGACGCGCGCGATGGCCTCCTTGCGCCTGCCGGTGCCCCCGGCGTGACCGGTCACCACCGGGCGCCGGACAACGGGGCGCGCCGGGGAGTCCTGGGCGGTTTCCGTCGTGTACTCCGACGGCGTGTCCGCGCCGAATTCGTCGTCAGCGTACTCGGAGTAATCGGCGTTGTCGACGACCTCTGCGGCGCTTCCGCCAGTGGGCTCAGCCACGTTCTGTTCCTCGTGCTTCCTGTCTTGGCTGCGGCTCGATCCGCGCTACTGCTCGATCTGGGTGATCTCGTACGGCTGAGGCTGCTGTGCCGAGTGCGGGTGATTGGGTCCCGCGTACACCTTCAGCTTGCGGAGCGTCTTGCGGCCCAGGGCGTTCTTGGGCAGCATCCCCCTGACGGCCTTCTCCACCACGCGCTCGGGGCTCGCGGCCATCAGGCTCGCGTACGAGACCGACCGCAGGCCGCCCGGGTACCCGGAATGCCGGTACGCGTACTTGTCCTGGAGCTTGGTCCCGGTGAGCGCGACCTTGGCCGCGTTGACCACGATGACGAAGTCTCCGGTGTCCACGTGCGGCGCGAAGATCGGCTTGTGCTTGCCCCGCAGCAGCACCGCCACGTGGCTGGCCAGGCGGCCGAGCACGACGTCGGACGCGTCGATGACATGCCACCGCCGCGTGATGTCACTGTCCTTCGGGCTGAAAGTGCGCACAGTCCTGAGCCTTCGCGTAGTTTGCTGGTCTTGGCGCCCTGCGGGTCCCCGCCGACGTGCCGAGCAGCGCGGGACGCGCGCAGATGGCACGCAACGTACAGCGCGCCAGTGTCGCGCAGACGCCAATGCAGCATACTCCGACTCACTCGGTGATGCCAAAGCGACGCCGCCAGCGCCGAACATGACGCTACCCTCGTGGTATGGATGACCGGGCCCGGACTCCCGTGCGCGGGTTCCCGCCCGTGCGCGGGCAGGCTGACGAGGCGTTCGGCCTGTCGCATGACGCCTGGCCGGGGCCCGCGGGAGAGGCCGCCGAGTACACCGCGGTCGAGTACACCGCCTCCTTCCAGTACTCGGCCGAGGACGAAGGCGACACCCACGACCTGTACGACCCACCGCTCCCCGCGGCCACCGTGACCCCAAGCGGGGGCCGGCGCAACGCCAGGGTCCGGCGCCGCTTCCCCCGGGCCGCCTATCTCGCCATGGCCGCCGTGGTGGTGATCGGCGGCGGGATCGCCGGGTTCAAGTACCTGTACGAGCACCGGGCCAACGCACCGGTCTCCCCGACGCTGAGGCTGCCGACGACCGTCCCCTCCAACCCGGACTACGTCAAGGCGCTCGGCAAGTGGCAGCACATCGGGGCCAGGTCCGAGGATCCCAAGCCGCCGACCATCGACCAGCTGTTCCCGCCGCAGTTCGAGCTGAACGGCAGTCCCTTCGTCAGGACCGCGGCCAACGTGACGACGACCTGCTCGCTGGGGGTCTACGGCGCCAACCTGCAGGCGGCGCTGCAGGCCGGGAACTGCAGCCAGGTGCTGCGGGCGAGCTACGTGTCGGGCCAGATGATGGGCACGATCGGCGTCATCAACCTGGAATCGGCCAGCGCCGCGGCCAAGGCCGGCAAGGTCACCGGGCCCCAGGAGATCATCGCGCCGCTCGCCTCGAGCAAGGGCGTCACGAGCAAGCTGGGCACCGGCACGGGGGTCGTGCAGGCGGAGGTCAAGGGGCACTACCTGATCCTGATGTGGGCCGAGTTCACCGACCTGAAGTCACCGTCGACCTCGGCGCAGCGGCAGGAACTCGAGCAGTTCGCCACGAACCTCGTCCTCGGCAGCGCGAACATCAACCTCAGCACCCGGATGCTGACCGGCAAGGGCTGATCGCGGGTTTGCTATTCCCGGGTCCGCAGCCTGCGGGCCTGCTCGGCCCGCGCGGCCAGCGCGCCGTCCGGCGGGTAACCCACTTCCTCCAGGCACAGCGCGTGCGGGGCCATGACCCGGACCGCGGGATCGCGGGCCGCGGCCGCGAGCAGGTCCTTGGGCCAGCCGGGCGGCCGCCGGCCCTCGCCGACCGCGATCAGCGCGCCGACCAGCGAGCGCACCATGTTGTGGCAGAACGCGTCGGCCACCACCGTGGCGACCAGGATGCCGTCCTCGTCCCTGTCCCAGTCCAGGCGGCGCAGCGCCCGCACGGTGGTCGCCCCCGGCCTGCGCCGGCAGAAGGCGGCGAAGTCGTGCTCACCCAGGCAGCCCGCGGCCGCCTCGTTCATGGCGGGCACGTCCAGCCGCCGGAAGTACCAGAGCGTCTCGTGCCTGCGCACCGGGTCCGCGGCGGCCGGGGCGTCGCACACGCGGTAGGAGTAACGCCGCCACAGCGCGGAGAACCGCGCGTCGAACCCGTCGGGGGCAGGACCCGCCGCGCGGGCGCGGACGTCGGCGGGCAGGAGCCGGTCCAGCCTGGCCAGCACGCGGTCCGCGCCCCGGAGTGCCGTCGCGGCCCAGGCGGCCGCGGGCACGTCCGCATGGACGACCTGCCCGCGCGCGTGCACGCCCGCGTCCGTGCGCCCGGCCACGGTCAGCGCGGGCGGCGCCGGCAGCCGCAGTACCTCGCCGAGGGCCGCCGCCACGACGCTCTCCACCGTCCGCCTGCCGGGCTGGGCAGCCCACCCGGAAAACGCTGACCCGTCGTACGAAAGGTCAAGACGAAGCCGAACGAGCGGTGGTTCGGGCTCCATGCCGCCTCATCGCCCAGGAACTAGGCGTCCTCGTCCTCGGCGTCCTCGTCGTCTGCTTCGTCGCCCTCGTCGTCCTCGTCGTCGTCGTATTCGTCGGAGGCGTCGTCCTCCGCGGAGTCCGCGACCTCGTCGTCTACCGGCGCCTCCGGCTCCTCGTCGGCGACGGCCACCGCGGTGGCCCCGGCCGCCGGTGCGGCGGCGGGGGCCGCGCGCCGGGCGCGGCGGCGCGGCTTGGCGGCCACGGCCTCCCCGTGGACCAGCTCGATGACCGCCATGGCCGCGTTGTCGCCCTTACGCGGACCGATCTTGGTGATCCGCGTGTACCCGCCGTCACGCTCGGAATACTCCGGAGCGATCTCGGTGAACAGATGATGCACCACGCTCTTGTCCGTGACCACGGTGAACACGTGCCTGCGCGCATGCAGGTCGCCGCGCTTGGCGAAGGTGATCAGGCGCTCGGCTACCGGCCGCAGCCTGCGGGCCTTGGCCTCGGTCGTCGTGATCCGGCCGTGCTGGAACAGCGCGGTGGCCAGGTTCGCCAGGATGTGCCGCTCGTGGGCCGAGCTGCCGCCCAGGCGGTGGCCCTTGGTGGGCGTGGGCATACGGACCTCTCCTTGGTGCTCTATTCACCTGCGTGGCGGTGCCACGTCAGTACTGCTCGGTCTCCACGTAGCTCTCGTCGTCGTCGCCGTAGGCGCCTACCGCGCTGCTCGGGTCGAACCCGGGCGGGGAGTCCTTGAGCGACAGACCCATGTCCACGAGCTTCTGCTTGACTTCCTCGATCGACTTGGCGCCGAAGTTCCTGATGTCAAGCAGGTCCTGCTCGCTGCGGCCGACCAGCTCGCCGACCGTGTGAATGCCCTCGCGCTTCAGGCAGTTGTAGGAGCGCACGGTCAGGTTGAGGTCCTCGATCGGCAGGGCCAGGTCGGCCGCCAGCGCGGCGTCCGTCGGCGAGGGGCCGATGTCGATGCCCTCGGCGTCCACGTTGAGCTCCCGGGCCAGCCCGAACAGCTCGACCAGCGTCTTGCCCGCGCTCGCCACGGCGTCCCGCGGGCGCATGCACGGCTTGGTCTCCACGTCGAGGATGAGCCGGTCGAAGTCGGTGCGCTGCTCGACCCGGGTGGCCTCCACCTTGTAGGTCACCCGCAGGACGGGCGAGTAGATGGAGTCGATCGGGACCCGGCCGATCTCCTGGCCGGGCTGCTTGTTCTGCGTCGCCGAGACGTAACCGCGGCCCCGCTCGACGGTCAGCTCCATCTCGAGCTTGCCCTTGGCGTTCAGGGTGGCGATGTGCAGCTCGGGGTTGTGCACCTCGACGCCGGCCGGGGGGGCGATGTCCGCCGCGGTCACCTCGCCGGGACCCTGCTTGCGCAGGTACATGACCACCGGCTCGTCGTGCTCGGAGGAGACGACCAGTTCCTTGAGGTTCAGGATGATGTCGGTGACGTCTTCCTTGACGCCGGGCACCGTCGAGAACTCGTGCAGGACACCCTCGATCCTGATGCTGGTGACGGCCGCGCCCGGGATGGAGGACAGCAGCGTGCGCCGGAGCGAGTTGCCGATGGTGTAGCCGAAACCCGGCTCGAGCGGCTCGATGACGAACCTGGACCTGAATTCGTCGACCTGCTCCTCGGTAAGCGAGGGGCGCTGAGCAATGAGCATGATCTTTCCTTTCCGCGCCGCCCGCTATATGACGGCACGATCAGCGGGCCGGTGACCCCGGCCCGTAAAACCCGCTGCGCCGCCTGGACGCGGCGCCGCGGTTATTACTTGCTGTAGTACTCGACGATGAGCTGTTCCTGGACCAGGGTGTCGATCTGGGCCCGGACGGGGAGCGCGTGGACCAGGACGCGCATCTTGTCGGGCACGACCTCGAGCCAGGCCGGCACGGTGCGCTCGCCGATCTCGGCGTGCGCGATGATGAACGGCGTCAGCTCCAGCGACTTGGGCACGACCTCGACGATGTCGTTCTCGGTGACCCGGTAGGACGGGATGTCGACCTTCTTCCCGTTCACCGTGAAGTGCCCGTGGCGGACCAGCTGGCGGGCCATGTCCCGGCTCTTGGCGAACCCGGCGCGGAACACGACGTTGTCCAGGCGCCGCTCGAGCAGCTGGAGCATGGTCTCGCCGGTACGGCCGTGCTTGCGGGCCGCCTCCTCGTAGTAGCCGTGGAACTGGCGCTCGAGGACGCCGTAGATCCGCTTGGCCTTCTGCTTCTCCCTGATCTGCTGCAGGTAGTCGCCTTCCTTGGGCCGGTTCCTGCCGTGCTCACCCGGCGGGTAAGGCCGGATCTCGATCGGGCACTTCGGCGAGTCGCACTTGGCGCCCTTCAGGAAGAGCTTGGTCTTCTCCCGGCGGCAGAGCTTGCAGTCCGCGCCTGTGTATCGAGCCATCTGTCGCTATCTCCTGTCAGGGACCGTCAGACCCGGCGCCGCTTGGGCGGCCGGCAGCCATTGTGCGGGACGGGGGTCATGTCCTGGATCGAGCCGACCTCCAGTCCGGTCGCCTGCAGCGACCGGATGGCGGTCTCCCGCCCCGAGCCTGGGCCCTTGACGAAGACGTCGACCTTGCGCATGCCGTGCTCCATGGCGCGCCGCGCCGCAGCCTCCGCCGCCATCTGGGCGGCGTAGGGGGTCGACTTGCGGGATCCCTTGAACCCGACCTGACCCGCGGACGCCCACGAGATGACGTTGCCGGTCGGGTCGGTGATCGAGACGATCGTGTTGTTGAACGTGCTCCTGATATGGGCGTGCCCGTGAGCGACGTTCTTCCGCTCCTTGCGGCGCACCTTCTTGGCGGCGGCCTGCTGGCGGGTCCTAGGCGGCATGTGCCTTCCTTCGAGGTGATCGGTCCGTACGGACTACTTCTTGCCGGCCTTCTTCTTGCCGGCCACCGTCTTCTTCTTGCCCTTGCGGGTGCGGGCGTTGGTCTGCGTCCGCTGCCCGTGCACGGGGAGCCCGCGACGGTGCCGGATGCCCTGGTAGCAGCCGATCTCGACCTTGCGCCTGATGTCGGCCTGGACCTCGCGGCGCAGGTCACCTTCGACCTGGTAGGTGGCGTCGATCCAGTCGCGGAGCTTCATCAGCTCCTCGTCGGTCAGGCGGCTGA
>CAWBKD010000016.1:0-4183 GCA_963789225.1 uncultured Actinomycetes bacterium | reverse complement strand
TCCTGTCCATCAGGAATACCCGTCCGGCGAACAGCTCCGGGTGCCGTTCAACCAGGCGGGCCACCAGCGACTGCTCCCCGGCATCGGTGGCATCCGCGGCCGCGCCGAGCATCGCCCGCCCGGCCCGGGCGGTGATCAGCAGGCACCGCAGGTGCGGGAACGGCCCGTCCGGCCCGTCCCCGGCGGCCTGGCTCTTCCCGGCCTGGCCGGTCCACCGGGTGTCCTTGCTGACCCCGGTGCAGGAGAAGACCGCCAGGTTCCCCGGGGTGGCCGGCAGGTCGATCTCGAAACCGTCCATCGAGCACAGCGGCCGCCCGGCGATCATCACCGCCCCGGGCGCGCCATCGGGTACCAGGGGCCCGGCGACCCGCCAGAACAGCTGCTCCACCGGCCAGGTCCCCAGCCGGCGCCGCCATGCGGTGATCGTCTTATGCGTGGGGACCTGCCACCGCCTGGCCCACGGCAGCCGGGGCAGCAGCCCGGTCAGGGCCCGGATCACCTCCGGGTAGTCAGCATCAGGCAGCAGGGTCATCGCGACCACGATCCGCATGATGAACGGCAGCGACATCAGCCGCCGCCGCTCGCCCGGCGTCACCAGCCCGGCGGCGGCCGCCTGATCGCACAGTTCCTCGATCACCCCGTCGCCCAGCACGGCTTCCAGCATCCCCAGCCGCACCTGATCCGGCAGCCACCCGTCTGCCTGCACCGCTCCTACCTGCGCACCTCGCCGGACCGTGATCACCGGCACGGCGAACGTCATCACCTGCCCGAACGCACCGGCCCGCGCTCCGGCCCAGCTGAGCCGATGCAGTGCGCTGTCCTGACGGCCGCCGAGGGATCGGCTCAGCTCACCGGCCCCGGGCTGTGATCACCCATGCCGGGCACGGCCCGCCCGGCGCCCCCGCCGCCAGCTCCCGGCTCTTCCATGCCCCAGCATCCGGCGCCAAGGTTGGAGCAAACACCGCACTGCAGGCAAGAGTACACCCAAGGCTCCTGTTCAGGGCAAAGGATCCGAGACCGATACCCGGATCACAAACCTTCTTCATGATAAGATCGGAACCCAGGACACCCACCGAACCCCGAAACTCGGAGGTCCCGGGCCGATAACGCCTTAAGTCGGGTGGTGTTGCGAACTGGCGCTGCATGCGGTGGCGAAGGCCGTCGGTGGTGCTGGGGGAGAATGACTGGGGTTATCGACATGGATATCTGGTAGGATTTTTTCCAGATTGTTCCTGGGACTGTAGTTTCTCAGGGCGGTAAAGCACCATTCCCGCGAGCCGTGGGTGCTGCTGTATGTGAAGCGCTGGCTGGAAGCGCCGCGGCAACTGCCGGACGGCAACTACACCCGAGAGGACAATGGGAACCCGCAAGGCTCAGCAGATCGCCGTTGCTGGCGAACCTTTTCATGCATCACGCGTTTGACGCGCGGACGGCCCGGACCTACCCGGCTGTCATGTTTGACCGCTACTGCCATCTACGCGGTTGCGTACTGCCCGCAGCAAGGCCGAGGCTGGTTCTATCTGGGACAGAATCGCCGCCCGGCGGCGGAGTGCGGGCTGGAACTGGCACCTGGTGAAAACCCGCAAAGTGTACTGCAAAGGGACTTGGGCCTGCCTGGGTCGTCCACACGCAGCAGTTGACGTAACTGGGCGACACGTTCCGGCCCGCGGCTGGCCAAAGCAGGGCCGGGAAAGTTCTTCGTCAGCTTCTCGCCCGCGGTCAGCCGTGACGTGCTAGCGCGGATCGTCTCGGAGAGGTCCGGGGCCACTGCCCTTAAGTTTCCGGAGTTGTGTCCCATTTCGGGAGATTCGACTTTGTGATGTCGATGGTGTAAGTGACTTCTTCGGTGTGCCTGGTTCGTCGTTCGGCTGTGGTTCTCCCGGATGTTCGCTGGCGGTCCTGACGGTGGCGGGGCAGGGCGAGGATCGCGGCGTTCAGGCTGGCTAGCGGGCTGGCGGGGCGGTGCCCGCAGTGCCGGCAGGGGGTCTGGGCAGCGAGGTGGGAGCGGATGAGGCCGAGCACGGCGGTGAACGGGATGAGGCCGGGGTCGATGCCGGCGGATCCGGCGGCGCGGGCGGATGCGGTGGCGGTGATGTTGTGGATGAGCAGCAGTGCCCAGGCTTCCTGGCGGGCAAATTCGGGGGACTGGCCGCGCAGCGGGCGGCGGGAACCGCGGACCGTCTTCTTCAAATGGAGGAACGCGATTTCGATTTGCCATCTCTCTGCATACAGGACGGCGATCTCCCAGGCCGGATGGGCTTCGTGGTCCAGGAGGGTGGTCAGCACCCGCATCCGGGTGGTCTTGGTCCTGCCGCTCCTGGTCGTGGCGGTGACAGTGAAGGTGACCAGCCGGGCGATGGTGTCCGGGAGGCGTGCGGCGCGCAGGTCGCCTGCTTCCTTCCGCCGGCGGGCGCGCATGCCGTCTGATTCGTGGAGCATGACCAGCTCAGAGCCGTCGGGGAGGGTCTGCAGGGTCTTGAGCGGGACGGATTTCGCGCTGTTCTTGACCCGCCAGGCCAGCTCAGCGCCGGTGCCGGAGAACCGGATCCAGCGGTGCATGGAGAAGAAGCCGCGGTCGGCGAGGTTGAGGATGCCGGGGCCGAAGCTGTCTTCCAGCTGATCTGCCAGGGCGTTCTCGCCGTCGTGGTAGCCGCCGATCGCAGCGCCGATCCAGCGGAAGGTCGCGGTGCGGACGTGGGCGGTGACCCGCAGCAGCGGGCGGGCACCCTCCGCGGGCGTCCCGAACCCGTCTTCGAGCACGCCGTTCCTGGCCAGCTCCATCGTGGTGCCGTCGATGGCGGTGACCTCCAGGCCCTTCCACAGCAGGCCGATGCCGAGGTCCGCGTCGGCGACGGCGGCGTCGAGCTCGAAGGTCTTCTTCATCACCTGCTCGCCGAGGAGCCTGCGGGCCTGCGAGAACGCCGCCCCGGTCGGCACTTGCGTGCCGGGCCGCAGGCGCAAGCCGGGCAGCCCGAACGCCGTCGCGAGCACCATGTCGTAGCCGGCGCCGGGGAACAGGCAGGCGACCAGGACGCAGATGACGGTCATCCTCGCCGTCAGCACCCGGTCGTACTTATGGCCCGGGGGCGCTTCCCGCAGCGCCCGGGCGATCACGTCCTCGGCGAGCAGCTCTTCCAGCAGGCCCTGCCGGTCCAGTTCCGCCAGCCAGTCCGCCCAGAACCCGGGCCCGGACGCGATCCGGGCGGCCATTTCCGCAGCCCGGGAACCTTCTCCCCGCGGCGCGGGCGGAGTGGACGCATGCGTGATGACCATGGCAAACTTGGCAGGCAACAAAGCTCCAGGTGAACGAAAAGGGCGTAGACAACCCCGTTCCTACCAGGAGCTTTGTTCTATTTCAGGGACCATCGGAACCCGTCACGCCGCCGCGACCGAGATGCAGCCAGACCGTGACCAGCCTCAGAAAACCAGACACCGGGTCACAAAAAACCGGAAACTTTAGGGCAGTGGGGTCGGGGCTGGCGCATTCACCGGCGCAGCGACATGACCTTCGCCGAGATTATCGCCTTCATCAACACCCGCGTCGCGGGCTGGGCTGCCTATTACGGGCGGTTCTACAAGTCTGCGCTGTATGCCGCATTCCGTGGCCTCAACGTTTACCTCATGCGGTGGGCGATGCGGAAGTACAAGAGCCTGAAGCACTCGCGAAAGAAAGCGTGGGCATGGCTGGAAAGCGTAGAAGAACGCGTTCCGGAACTGTTCGCGCACTGGCGTCTCGGTGTGACGGTCTCTTCGCAGTGAACGGTAATGCTGGATGGTGGGAGCCGTGTGAATCGAGAGGTTCACGCACGGTTCCGTGAGAGCCGGGCGGTGAGATTCCGTCCGGCCACTCGCCTTTGCAGCGGAGCATCGGTAGCAGACAAGTACGAGTTTATCGATGCGGAGTACGCCGCCGCGGCCGCGGACACGGCTACGACGGCTCCGACGATCAGGCAGATGTGCGAATGGCTCGGGGTATCGAAATCGGGATTCTACGAATGGCGCAGCAACCCGGGCTCGGCGACGGCGAAAAGAAGGGAAGAACTCAAACTGCTCATCACGAAAGCATTCGACGATTCCGACGGCACCTACGGGTACCGGCGGGTGCACGCCCAGCTGCAGCGGTGGGGCGTGCCGTGCGGCGACGAGCTCGTCCGCGCCCTGATGCGCGAGCTCGGCCTGGTGG
>CAWBKD010000015.1:0-553581 GCA_963789225.1 uncultured Actinomycetes bacterium | reverse complement strand
GCAAGCCGAAATCAAAGGCACCACCATGCCGATACTCGAGGTCACCCTGGAGCAGGGCGAACGGGTGGTCTCCACCCACGGTGAGCTGTCCTGGATGACCCCGAACATCCAGCTCTCCCAGCACATGAGCGGCGGCGGCCCCGGAGGCCAGGGCGGCGGTGGCGGCTTCATGCAGGGCCTGAAGCGCGTCATGGGCGGCGGCGGGCTGTTCATCACTTACTACGAGGCGATGGGGGGCACCGGCATAATTACGTTCGCCGCGAAGATGCCCGGCCACATCATGCCGACCGACATCGCCCCCGGCCAGGCGTTCTTCGTCCACCGCCACGGCTGGCTGTGCGGCACGCCAGGCATCACGCCGAGCATCGGCCTCCAGCAGAGCTTCCGCGGCGGCCTGTGGGGCGGCGACGGGTTCATCCTGCAGAAGCTCGAAGGCCAGGGCCGCGCCTGGGTCGAGCTCTCCGGCGAGCTCGTGCACTACACCCTCGCCCCCGGCCAGACACTGATGGTGCACCCGGGGCACGTGGGGATGTTCGAGGGCAGCGTGCAGTTCACCCTCACCCGGATGCCCGGAATCGCCAACATGGCCTTCGGCCAGGACGGCTTCCACCTCGTGGCGCTGACCGGCCCGGGCCAGATCTGGCTGCAGTCCATGCCGCTGCCCATCCTCGCCCACTCGCTCGACCCGTACCTAGCCCGGCAGGCCGACCCGCAGGCCGCAGAGGGCGGCGCCGTCGGCGGCATCCTCGGCAACATCATGCGCGGACAGTAACCGATTCTCTAACAACCATTTCTACCGAACGGCGTTTGGTGACTCACCAGCGCACGACCCGTGCTCACTTTGGCCTCCACCAGCTCAGACTCCTCTTACGTCACAAATGAGTGACTCTGCGTGGAATGTCACCGGGGAGATAGGTAACTATCACTCTGTTACCCATTGCATTGTGGACAGCACATAGAGTTACACTACAAATGGTAGCGAAACAACTTCGCACCGTGTTTATCGGAACTGCCCCGCCGACCGACCGCGAGAGTCGGCGGGGCAGGGCCGCAGATCAGGATCGTAGGTGTGGGTCGTGTCCAGCAACAATCCGGGCGAATGCCGATCAGCGAGTGAGGGCGGGGACTCCCGCGTCAGGCTGGGCGACACCTGGACGTGACAAGCAGTCAGCGGCGGCACCGGGGCCTTCCTCTCCTCCGGCACTAGGCGTCCGGTGCCGCCGTTGACCTCTGCTAGGGCCTCTGCTAGACCCGCCAGAAATCGAACCGATCGCGACCGGCGCGAAAGCCGGCGGCCTCGACCACGTCGACCGCCAGCTTGAACTTCGCGCCGACCCGCCAGGGCTGGTGCGCGTCGCTCCCGAACGAGACGGCCCGCCCTCCGGCGTCCCGCCACCACCGCATCAGCTCGACCGAAGCCAGCGGGCTCTTGGTATTCACCTCGAGCACCCGCCCGCTGGCCGCTAGGGCGCCCAGTACAGCCCGGTACTCCGCCTCGAAGGTCGTCTCGTCGTAGGGCTCCGCCGACTGCGGCCAGCTGCGCCGCGGGAAGTCCAGGTGCGCGAGCACCTGGAAGATGTCGCTGCCCTCGACCAGCCGGACGACCTCGGCGAGGTACCTGCGCATCACCTCGGCGGCCGGCAGCACCCCGAACAACTGGTCGGCCGCCGTCAGCCGCCCGTCGAACGGTATGGCGTGCAGCGAGCCGAGCACCCGGTCGAAACCGGCCCTGGCCACCAGGGCCGCCGCGCTCGCGCCGAACATGTGCGCCTCGCCGATCTCGGCCCCGGACAGGATACGCAGGTCGGGGTAGCGCTCGCGGCAGTCCTCGATCGCCGCCAGGTAGCCCGTGACATCGAGCAGCCGCATCGCGCTGTACCGGCGCGGATCCAGGTGATCCTCAGCGATCCGGTCCGCGTCGGTCCAGTTAGTGAAGTCCAGGTGGTCGGTGAAGGCCACGCACCCGACGCCGACGGCCAGCGCCTGCTCACAGCTGCGCGTCATCGACGCCGCGCCGGGCGCGTCCCACGAGAACTGCGTGTGCACGTGGTTGTCGGGCGGCAGCACGCTGCCCATTGTGTCACCCACCCAATTCAGCTCCGCAGTTCACCAGCCCGCAGCAAGCCAACCCTCACCAGCCCCGAGCAAATCGACCCCTCACCAGCCTGGCTGGCGCGGGGGAGCGGAGGTGATGACGTATACCTCGGTGGGAGCGGGGTCGGCCTCAGGCGCCGACGCCTTCGGCGCGGTCGGCGGTTCGATGGCCGGGGCCTCCGAGGGTTCCGGGCGCTCATCGTCGTCGCCGCGCTTCTTGGCCGCGTCGGCAGTCAGCTTGGTGGCCAGCTTCTGCCAGCGCTCCTCCCACTCGCCGACGTTCCCGCCGCAGGCGCGCACGTACGCCACGGCCACAGGCAGCGTGGGCAACCGGAGCCCGCCCGCCGCCGACGCGAGCGTCTTCATCGTGTAGTGCGAGACTTCAGCCATCTCCGGGTAGTCAAGCTCGGCCTTGGCCCGCAGCGCGCGCAGGTCCCGCGCGAACGCCTCCAGGCCGTCGGGCGCGATGCTGGCCACCGAGCGCGCCGCGCCGGTCGGCCGCTCCGGGGGAACGGCCGTCTCTCGCTGGCGGATCACCGGGCCGGGCGCCTCCTGCGGAGTCGGCCCGCCCTGGATCCCGTAGGGCGCCCGTGACCCCTGGCCCTCCCGGCCGTCGGGCCGCCCGGCGCCGTACGGCCCGCGGGCTCCTCCGGAAGCCGGGGGCGGTGCCTGACTGGGGGCGCGCCCCGGCCGGCTCCAGCCGTCGCCGAGCGGATCCTGGCCGACCGGACGCCCGGGGGCCTGACCCGGACCCGGCCGGACCCGGCCGGACCCGGCCGCTCCCGGCGCCTGAGGACGGTACGGCTGGTCGTAGCCGGGGGGAACACGCCGCCCGTTCGGCAGCCAGTACTGCCGAGGCGGCACGGGACCCCCGTTCCCCGGGCCCATTCCTCCGCCGCCCAAAGGTCCGCCGCCCGCAGGTCCGCCGTTCCCCATGCCGCCCACAGGTCCGCCGCCCAAGGGTCCGCCGTTTCCCACGCCGCCCGCAGGTCCGCCGTTCCGCAACCCGCCGTTCCCCCGGCCTCCGTACCGTAGACCGCCCACTGGTCCGCCGTCCGCCGGGCCGCCGTTCCCCACGCCACCGACGGGTGCGCCATTCCCTGGGCCACCCGCAAGTCCGCCGTTCCCCGGGCCGCCGTTGGCCTGGCCGGCCATCGGATCTCGGCCGCTCGCAGGATCACCGTCCGCCGGGCCACCTGCGGGATAGCCACCCGCGCCGGGCGACGGGAAACGACCTGGCTGGCGCAGCCTCGGACGCCCCTGCTGGCGGAGCCGCGGGCGAAGCTGGAACTCGTCGGGTCGCCGCAACAACTGACCGTAGTAGTCGTCCTCGGCCGCCGGCCGCCCGCTCACCCCATCGGCGTCGGCCTGCTCGTCCACCGCGCCCCGTGACCGGTAGGCGCGGTGTTCGCCCGGCCTGCGCCGCCTAGGCAGACCGTAGGCATCGCGGCCCACACCGGTGTCGCCACGTTCCACCAGGTACCTCCTGGACCCATTGTCCAGCGCGCCGCGGGATCTCTGCCCTTATCTGCAGAGTGTAGGTCGATGGATATCCCCTGTAGGACCTAGACGGCCAATTGTCATAAAATGCACATAACCGGGGG
Source organism: uncultured Actinomycetes bacterium (assembly GCA_963789225.1). Lineage (GTDB taxonomy): Bacteria > Actinomycetota > Actinomycetes > Streptosporangiales > Streptosporangiaceae > Palsa-504. Next base: position 549,883 of record CAWBKD010000015.1, on the reverse strand, counting down.
GTATCGACCTGATCACGCCGTGTACAGCGGCTCCAGGTCCGCCTCCCCGGGGCTTGATGCGGACAAAGCCGGACGAGGGATACTCTCAAACTAGAAACGTTCAGCGGAGCGGCCACTGTGTCCTGGATCATATGGCTGATCGCGGCAGTCGTGCTCGGCGTTGCCGAACTCCTCACCACGACTCTCGCCTTCGGTCTCATCGCGGTCGCGGCGGTCGTGGCGGCCGTAGTCGGAGGGTTCCATCTCGGCCTCACCTGGCAGCTGGCCGCGTTCATCGTGGCGGCCGGAGCCGGGCTCGGCGTCGTGCGCCCGATCGCGATCAGGCACATCAAGCAGCCGCCGTTGCTGCGCACCGGAGCCGCCGCGCTCGTCGGCCGATCGGCGGTCGTCGTCGAGGAGGTTACCGAGCACAGCGGTCGCGTTCGCATCGACGGCGAGGAGTGGTCCGGGCGTCCCTACGACGAATCGCTGGTGATCCCGGTCGGCACCAAGGTCGACGTCATGCAGATCAAGGGGGCCACCGCCCTCGTCTATCCCCGGGAGTAGCCATGGTCTTGGCGGAGATCCTCATCGCGGCGGTCGTCGCGCTCCTCGTCGTCCTCACCGTGTTGCGTTCGGTGCGCATCGTGCCGCAGGCCCGCGCGCGCAATGTGGAGCGGCTAGGCCGGTACCGCAAGACGCTGGAACCCGGGATGAATTTCGTCATCCCGATGATCGACCGCGTGAAGCCGATTATCGACCTGCGCGAGCAGGTGGTCTCGTTCAATGGCGCGCCGGTGATCACCGAGGACAACCTGGTCGTGCTCATCGACACGGTGCTGTTCTTCCAGGTCACCGATCCGAGAGCGGCGGATTACGAGATCGTCAACTACATCCAGGCCATCGAGCAGATCACCGCGACGATGCTGCGCAGCGTGATTGGGTCCATGGACCTGGAGCAGACCCTGACCTCGCGCGACAAGATCAATGCCTTGCTGCGCGGCGTCCTGGACGATGCGTCGGGGAAGTGGGGCATCCGGGTCACCCGGGTGGAGATCAAGGCCATCGACCCGCCAAAGTCGGTCAAGGACGCGATGGAGAAGCAGATGCGCGCCGAACGGGAGAAGCGCGCGGCGATCCTGACCGCCGAGGGCGTCAGGCAGTCCAAGATCCTCACTGCGGAAGGCGACAAGCAGAGCTCCATCCTGAGCGCCGAGGGCGCCAAGCAGAGCGCCATCCTGCGGGCCGAAGGCCAGGCGAAGGCCATCGAAACCGTCTTCCAGGCCGTGCACGACAACGACCCGGATCCCAAGCTGCTCGCCTACCAGTACCTACAGACGCTGCCGCAGATCGCGCAGGGGCCAGGCAACACGTTCTGGGTCATCCCCAGCGAGGTGACCACCGCTCTGCGGCAGGTCGCCAGCGCCTTCGGCGGCACCGCCGATGAGCCGGTCCCAGGGTCAGGCCCGAAGCCTAGGCCGCACCGCGAGCCGCCCGCCGTGCCCGCCCCCGACGGCACACCCGCGATCGGCGCCGCGCCCGCGGCCGAGGCCTCGTCGGCCAACGACAACGTCAGCGCCGTCCTGGCCGCCGCCATCCCCGGCCTCGGCTTTGTCGATGCGGGCGAGTCAGCCGATCCGCTGGCTTCAACCGACCCGACTCCGCCGAACGGCCAGGCCGGGCTCTCCGCAGGCCCGGCCGAGCCCGACTCGGACTAGCCCTTCTCCCAAACCGATACGTGGTTCCTGCTTGAGCCGGTGAAGGGCGCCCGCTTCCAGTCGCTCCACCGCTCGCGCAGCCTCATCCCGGCCAGCCGCGCCATCAGGTCAAGTTCGGCTGGCCACGCGTAGCGAAACGGTGCCCAGAAGGTTTCCAGCTGGCCGTCCCTCAGCCAGTAGTGATAGGAGCGCGCGGTCTGCGTCGCGACGTCGTACTCGTCGAACCCGAGGTGCGTGGGCGTCACGGTGAACGCGTGGAACCGTTCGCCCGGCGGGAGGCGCTGAAGATCAGGGATGTACATCTCGATGACGAAGCAGCCGCCGGGTTCCAGGTGCGCGGCGGCGTTGCGGAAGCAGTCGACCTGCTCATCCTGCGTCGTCAGGTTCGCGATCGTGTTACGCACCAGGTAGGCGAGCCGGAACGTTCCCTCCGCTCTGGTGGTCGCGAAGTCCCCGACCGTCGCCTCGACGCGCTCCGAGCCCTGGGTCGCCCGCAGCTCCGCGATCATGGCCGGTGACAGGTCAATCCCGTGCACGGGAATGCCGCGCTGGCTGAGCGGGATGGCGATGCGCCCGGTCCCGACGCCGAATTCGAGGGCCGCGCCCGTCCCGGCCAGCCCGGCCAGGAAACTCACGGTCGGCTCGACGACCTCGGGCTCGAACAGGTGCGGCCACTTCTCGCGGTAGCTCGTGGCGATCCGCTCGTCGAAGTAGTTCGTCGGCACAGGCCGATTGTCCCAGGGCCCTCCGCGGGCAGGCGAACGATTTCCCGGCTACCTGATCACCAGCACCAGGACGCTGCCGATGATCGCGGCGACCACCATGACCGTGACCAGCCTCAGCGGAAAGTACCTGTCCCGGCGCCGTTCGTCCGGCGCAGCCGCAACCAACGGCGGCCGAATCGGCTGGGTCGCCGCCCGCGCCGCCGACACCCCGGCGAACCCAGCGTCCTGCGTAGTCCCCGCGAATCCAGCGTCCTGCGCAGTCCCCGCGAACTCGCCCTCCTGCGCGGTCCCGGCAAACCCGGCGTCGTGTGCGGGCCCGGCGAACCCGATGTCCTGCGCGGACCCGGCGAACTCGGCGTCATGTACGGTCCCCGCGAACCCGGCCTCCTGCGCGGTCCCCGCGAACTCGCCCTCCTGCGCGGTCCCGGCAAACCCGGCGTCGTGTACGGGCCCGGCAAACCCGATGTCCTGCACGGACCCGGCGAACTCGGCGTCATGTACGGTCCCGGCGAACCCGGTCTCCTGCGCGGTCCCGGCCAACCCGGCGTCGTGTGCGGGCTCGGTGAACCCGATGTCCTGTGCGGTCCCGGCGAACCCGGCATCCTGCCCGGTCCCGACGGGCTGCGTGAACGCGGCGTCCTGCGCGGTCCCGGCGAACCCTGCGACCTGCGCAAACCCTGGCTCGCTCTCGGTCGTGACCGGCGGAGCGAGCTGGCCGTCGACCGACCAGCGCGCGGGCTCGGTGTCCTCTCCCTCCGGCCAGCGGCGATCGGCCTCCGGCTGCGCGGCCACCTCGCTGTCGGCCAGCCAGGCCCTCACCGGATCCTCCTCGGTAACCGGGGCCACCTCGGCACCGAACACCTCAGCGACGGTGGTATCGACTGCGCTGCTCGAGGACGGGTAATGGTTTCCGTTGGTCGGCACGGTGTCCTGGCCGACCGAATTGCTCCAGCTCGGAGCGGCGTCCCAGACCGATCCACGCCCAGCGTTCTCGGACCAGCTAGCGGTATCGCCATCGCCCCAGCCCGCCGACCGGCTGTTCCAGGCCGCGGGTCCCTCCGGGGTCGCCATGTCCACGTGCCCAGGGTCGGGATTCGCCCGGCCCGCAGCCGCGGCACGCGCCCCGCTGACGTCCCGGATGACGCGGTTCGAGGTTCCGCCCCGCAGCGCGGCCCTGATGCGCTCCGGATCGTATGCGTCGGGCGGCGCCACGCCTACGCCTGCGCGGGCGCCCGCCACCGCGGCCGGGCTGGCACCGGCGGGCCTGATCGGCAGGCTCGGGTCGGTCTGCGCCTCGTACTCCAGGCGCCGCCACCGCTCTTCCCATTCAGGCACGTCCGCGTCGCAGGCCCGGACGTAAGCGGCCAGGATCGGCAGGCGGGGCAAGCCGGGCCCGTTCTCTGCTTCCTTGAGGATGTTGCTCGGGTAATGAGCCCGGGCCGCCAGTTCGTCGTACCCGATCGCGGCCACGTCGCGCAACGCGCGGAGGTCGGCCAGGAACCGTTCCTGATTGTCGCCTTGACCGGCCGACCACATTCCCCGGGCTTGCAACTAGACACCTTCCCGTTGGACACGCAGAAGCTCAGGTACCCTGCGCGCAGCTCATCAACTGGGATTACGGGCAGAGTAACTCGCCAGCAGCCGCGACGTTGCTGATACCGCGCATTTCGTCTCAAGTGTCTCTCGTCTGAGGGCGCCCCGCCCCCAGAACCGCCGGCATCCTGAGTTGCAAAAACGAATCGGAGTTCGCGCTCGCTCAGAAGTGAACAGCGAGACCGATCGCGAACGCGATTCCGAACGCCAGCTGGACCCGCCCCGTCTGGCCGAGCGCCCTGATCAGCGCCGGACCCGCCGCCCCCGCCCGCACGGACTGGATCGGCATGCGCGCCAGCGGCAGGACGGCGGCGGTGATGAGCACCAGTGGCCGGAAGAAGGCGATCCCTACCACGGCCAGGAACGGCACGAGCAGGGCCAGCACGTACCCGGTCCGCATGCGCGCGTCCCCGAGCCTGACCGCCAGGGTCCGCTTGCCCGCCTGCGTGTCGGTAGGAATGTCGCGCAGGTTGTTAACGATCAGCAGGGCGCAGGCCAGCAGTCCGGCCGGCACCGCAGCGGCCAGCCCCAGCCAACTGAGCCTCAGCATCTCCACATACGCGGTACCCGCCACCGCGACCACGCCGAAGAACGCGAACACGAAGACCTCGCCGAGCCCGTAATACCCGTATGGGCGAGGTCCTCCGGTGTAGAACCAGGCGGCGGCGATGCACGCGACGCCAACCGCCACCAGCCACCACGATGTCACCGCAGCCAGCGCCAGTCCCGCCGCACCAGCCACCAAGAAGCAGCCGAACGCCGCGCCCAGCACCTGCCGCGGCGGCGCGAGCCCCGCGGCCACGAGCCGGACCGGCCCCACGCGCTTCTCGTCCGAGCCACGCACCCCGTCGCTGTAGTCGTTGGCGTAGTTGACCCCGATCTGCAGGGCCAGCGCGACGATGAGCGCGAGCACGGCCCGCCACGCCGAGAACCGGTCGTACCCGGCTGCGACCCCCGACCCGATCAGCACCGGCACGACAGCCGCGGGAAGCGTCCGAGGCCGCGTCCCCGCCAGCCACTCCCGCGCATCAGCCACCCCCAGATCTTAGGTGACCAGCGTCGCGCGCCTCGGCGGTGGGCCAACGGTGCGACCTGTGTGTACCGTGATGTACAAGCGTCCCGTGGTGCACCGCGGCCAAGAAGATCACGGAAACTTAAACATCTCGTATGTTTGAGCGAATACTGAGGTCCACCAGGCCCGTGAGACTCTCAGAGGGGCGCGCCCTATTCGCTGATCCGAGTATGCAGCCGGACGACCGGCACGCTGGTGCCCACGTCCAGCTCGCCCAGTGCGCCGTCAGGCGCCCAGCCAGCCGATTCGAGGAACCCCCGCAGCGCCGAATCCGCGGCCACCGCCCAGATGGACACGGTGTGAAAGCCGTCCGAAGCCAGCGTGTCCGCGGTCGCGTGCAGGAGCCTGCCGCCGTGCCCCTGCCCGGTCCGCTCGGGGGCCACGCGAAGCTCGTACAACTCCCCGTCCGTTCCGGGCCAGCGGTCGGCATCGGTAGCCGGCCCCGCGGAGACGAAGCCGACCACCTCCCGGGACGGGGTATCCGACACCGCGACAAGCACCCGGTGCCGAGAGGTCGGCGGATTGGTGATCGCCTCCCGCCACCGGTCAAGCCACACACCCTGCGCCGAGTCTCCTGTCAGCTCTGCGAGCAGGTCCTCGGGAACGATCCCGGCGTACCCGCAGCGCCAGCTCGTCACCTGGACGCGGACCAGGCTGTCAGCATCGCCCGCGCGCGCCGGCCGGACGAAACCCCCGGTTCCCGAGGGGCTCACTTGTCCTGGTGGGCGATCAAGGTGATGTCGCGCGCCGCACCGGAGGCGGCCGAGGTCGCCATCGCGGCGTAAACCTGCAGCGCCGCACTGACCGGGCGCTGCCGGTCGGCCGGCCGGTACGACCCCAGCGAAGCCAGCACACTCTCCCGGCGCAAAGCGAGTTCCTCGACAGGTACGTCGAGCCGCAGCTCCCGTCGCGGGATGTCGATCACGATCGTGTCGCCGTCCTGCGCCAGCGCGATCGTCCCGCCCGCCGCGGCCTCCGGCGCGACGTGGCAGATCGACAGGCCCGAGGTCCCGCCGGAGAAGCGCCCGTCGGTGATCAGCGCGCAGGCCCGGCCGAGCCCCTTGCCCTTGAGGAAGCTGGTCGGGTACAGCATCTCCTGCATGCCAGGACCCCCTCGCGGGCCCTCGTACCTGATGACCACCACGTCGCCGGCCTTGACCGTGCCACCGAGGATGCCCGCGACCGCGTCCTCCTGGCTCTCGAACACGACGGCGGGCCCGGAGAACTGCCACAGCTCCTCGGGCACCCCGGCCGTCTTGACGATCGCGCCGTCGGGGGCGATGTTGCCGTACAGCACGGCCAGCCCGCCGTCGGCGGAGTACGCGTGCGCCGCGTCCCGAATGCATCCGTGAGCCCGATCGGTGTCCAAACTCTCCCAGCGGGCCGACTGCGAGTACGGGCGGGTGGTGCGGACGCCGCCCGGCGCACCGTGGTACAGCTCGACAGCCTCAGGGCTGACCGACGGGGAACCCAGATCCCAACGAGCGAGGAACTCGTCCAAGGAGACACTGTGCACCGTGCGCACGCCGCGGTTGAGCAGCCCGGCGCGGTCAAGCTCGCCCAGGATCGACGGGATGCCGCCGGCCCGGTGCACGTCCTCGAGGTGGTACGAGCTGCTCGGCGCGACCTTGCACAGGCAGGGCACCCGGCGGGACAGCTCGTCGATCTCCTTCAGCCCGAAGTTCACCCCGGCCTCGTGGGCCGCGGCCAGCAGGTGCAGGATCGTGTTCGTCGACCCGCCCATCGCGACGTCGACCGCCATCGCGTTCTCGAACGCGTCCCTGCCGGCGATCGACCGGGGCAGCACGGACTCGTCGCCCTCGGCGTAGTACTGCCGGGTGATCTCGGCGATCAGCTGCCCGGCCCGCTCGAAGAGCCCGCGCCGCGCCGAATGCGTGGCCAGCGTGCTCCCGTTGCCCGGCAGGGCCAGGCCGATCGCCTCGGTCAGGCAGTTCATCGAGTTCGCCGTGAACATGCCCGAGCACGAGCCGCAGGTCGGGCAGGCCGATTCCTCCATGGCCAGCAGCTGCTCGTCGGACACCGAGGGGTCGGCCGAGGCGACCATCGAGTCGATCAGGTCAAGCTTGCGTCCAGGAGCAAGGCCCGCCGGGGCGCCGGCCTCCATCGGTCCGCCGGACACGAACACGGTCGGGATGTTCAGCCGCATGGTGGCGATCAGCATGCCCGGCGTGATCTTGTCGCAGTTCGAGATGCAGATCATGGCGTCGGCGCAGTGCGCGTTGACCATGTATTCCACCGAGTCGGCGATCAGCTCCCGGCTCGGCAGGGAGTACAGCATGCCGCCGTGGCCCATGGCGATGCCGTCGTCCACCGCGATCGTGTTGAACTCGCGCGGCACCGCTCCGGCCGCCCGGATCGCGTCCGCCACCACCTGGCCGACCTCGCGCAGGTGGACGTGCCCTGGGACGAACTCCGTGAAGCTGTTGGCCACCGCAATGATCGGCTTGCCGATGTCCTCCCTGGCTACCCCGGTGGCACGCAGCAAGGCGCGGGCGCCCGCCATGTTCCTGCCATGCGTGACCGTACGGGACCGAAGCGGCGGCATATCGGATACTCCTCCCCGCGCGAAGCGCAGGAGCGTGATTTAAGGAGCACCAGCCTACCGGGACGACGGGTAACGCGTTCGCCGATAACGGCGAGGTCAGCCGACCGCCGCCTGCGGGAACGCCGTGCGAGCCGCTCTGTCGATCTTCTCGACCTCGCCGTCAGAAAGCAGCCGCGTGTCCTTCTGCCTGGCCACGCGCCGCAGGTACTGGCGGAGCCTCGGGCCGCTGAACACGTCGACGTCCCTGATATTCGCCACATCCCAGTGGATTTTGGGCCCGTAGACCGCCATCGCCGGGCGGACCGTCACCGGGGTCCCGAGCGCGCCGGACAGCCGCTTGGCCGTCCACTCGGACTCCCCGCGCGCGTGTTCGAGCCGGTCCTGCATGCTGAACGGCCCGTGCCAGAGCTGCCTGCCGTTCCTGGTCCGGACCGGCAGCCGCTTGTCCCAGGCCTCAGAGTCGATGGCGAACACTCCCGCGGGGCCGATCGCCAGATGGTCGATCTGGTCCTCGGTGCCTGGGATGGCGATATCGTGCAAGGCGCGGTAGCCCGCGCGTTCCAGCTTGGCCAGCTGCTTGCGCGTGCTCCGCCTGGCCGCGGCCTGCCGGACTGCGGCCGGGCCCGCGAAGACCCTACGGGACCGGATGATGGTGTCGGCGATGACCACGAGCACGGCGAGGGTCAGTCCCAACTGCCACAAGCCGGCGATCGAGAGCCCCACCAGGATGATGACCGCAATCACGACCCGCCACAGCCAGACCCGCCTGCGAGGGTCTCCGGCCAGGTGCGCGAGGCTCCCCAGGTGCTGGCCGATGCCCTCGCGCCGCGGCTGATCCTCCTGAACCCCCACCGGGGTGACCACGACCTGCCCCGGCCGCCGGAGAACCCGGTCACCCTGGTCCCGGTCCCGCTCGGGCCTGCGAGGTCTGTGGGAGGGCTCTTGAGGCGCGGGGGTTACCCCCGGCGGGTCCACTCGAGCTGGCGCCCGGTAGTCGGGGTAGTCAGGCCCGTCGGGGTCCTCGGGTCGGTCAGGCGCCAAGGCGTCCGATGGGTCATCGAGCTCGGACTGGTCCGCGGACCAGCCCCAGAACGGCAGGTCGTCCGGGTCGGCGGCCGCCTCGGCCCCCTGGGCCGGCTCGGCGGCCTCTGGCGTCCGGGCGGCCTCAGACGCCCCAGCGGCGCCCGCCGCGCCAACGCCTCCCGCACCGGGCCCCGCCGCGGCAGCGTCCGGCCAGATCATCCGGACCGATTCCGCGGCCCCTGACTCGTCCCCCCCGGATGCCGACGTAGGGGTCGCAACCCCGCCACGATTGCTGAAGGTCACCAGTGACCTGCGGTTTCTTAGCCTAGGCCACGCCATCCGGTATCACCCACCACCTCAGCGTAACGACCATGGGACTATGCGCAAAGCACCGTCCACCGACGATTGTGCCCTATCCGGCCGGATTTATAGCAGGCCATCCGTCCCGGTAACGCGCTAAACGTCCCTGCTCCCTTGTGGTCTACGATCCTTTACCATGGCGCAGATTCACGAGCTCACCATGATCGAGCTGGCCGCGGCGATCCGCGCGCGGGAACTCTCGCCCGTCGCCGTTACCGATCATTATCTGCGCCGGACGCAGGACCTCAACCACCGCGTCGGCGCGTTCTACACCGTCACCGCCGAACTCGCGGCCGACCAGGCCAAGGCGGCGGAGAAGGCCGTGCTCGACGCGGAAGACCCAACGGCGCTGCCACCGCTGACCGGCGTGCCGATCCCGATCAAGGACCTGAACGCCGTCGCCGGCGTCCGGCAGACGCTCGGCTCCCTCGCGTACGCCGACTACGTCCCCGACACCGACGATCACGCGATAACCAAGATCAAGCAGGCCGGCGCGGTCATCACCGGCAAGACCGCGACCCCGGAGTTCGGGCTGCCCTGCTATACGGAGACCAAGATCGGGCCGCCGGCCCGGACCCCGTGGGACCTGTCCAGGTCCGCGGGCGGGTCGAGCGGCGGCGCCGCCGCCGCGGTGGCGGCCGGGCTCGCGCCCGCCGCCCAGGGCAGCGACGGCGGCGGGTCCATCCGCATCCCGTCCAGCGTGTGCGGCCTGTTCGGGATCAAGCCGACGCGCGGCCGCGTCTCCCAGGGCCCGATCGTGCCGGACCTGACCGGCCTCGGGGTGATCGGCCCCCTCGCCCGCACCGTCGCGGACGCCGCGCTGCTGCTCGACGTGATGGCCGGAAACTTCCCCGGCGACATGTACACCCCGCCCCCGCTCCCCAACGGCGAATCGTTCCTGGACTACGCGTACCGGCCGCCCGGCAGGCTGCGGATCGCCAGGACCCTGGAGCACGCGGTCGAGGGCGCCGAGGTGGATCCGGACTGCGTCGCCGCCTACGAGGAGGCGAGCAGCCTGCTGGCCAGCCTGGGGCACGAGGTCGTGGACATCCCCCGGCCGTTCGGCCCCGACGTGGTGCCGTCCTTCGAGACCCTGTGGTACGCCCACGCCACACTGGTCCCGCTCGCCCCAGGGCAGGAGGACCTGCTGCTGCCGCTGACCAGCTACCTGCGCAACCGCGGCCTGGCCATCTCCGCCCCCGAGTTCATCTTCGCCCAGGCGTACCTGCAGGCCGTGACCCGCCCCGCGATGGCCGCGCTCAACGCCTACGACGCGGTGCTGACCCCGACGGTGGCCATGCCCCCGCGCCCGGTGGGCTGGTTCGACGAGGTGGAGCCCGCGGAGAACTTCGAGCGGCAGAAGCGGTTCACCCCATACACCGCGATCTACAACGTATCCGGCCAGCCCGCCGTGAACGTCCCGCTGCACTGGACCGCCGAGGGTCTGCCGATCGGCGTGATGCTCGCCGGGCGGATGGGCGGCGAGGGAACCCTGATCTCCCTGTCCGCCCAGCTGGAGCAGGCCCGCCCCTGGAAGGACCGCCACCCTCCCGTCTGGTAAAAACCGGCCATGCGGGCGCTGGGCCGGGCCGTCAACATCCTCGCCGCCGCGCTCGCCTGCGCCGTCGTCCTCGGCGTACTCACGTTCGGTTACGGCCCCATCCCCCCGCTCGGGCCCGCGCTGGACCCCGGCCGCGGCGTGTGGACCTCGGCGTTCGGCGGCAAGCCCGTACGAACCGACCAGCTCGCGGTCCGCCTGGTCCCGGCGCTGCTGGCCGCCCTGCAAGGCACCTCTCTTTCTTATCCCGAACGAGCCTCCGTGACTCTCCTGCACACCTGGGACTACTCGATGGCGGAAGGCTCGGCGGCTGCCGCTCTTTGGTGGACGTTCCTCAGCTACTACCTGAGGGACACCTTCCAGCCGTGGTGGACCCACGCCCAGGTGCCCACCAGCAAGGACCCGTTCGGCCTGGATGTGTCCGTCAACCAGTCGAGCCTGGTCGAAGACCTCGAGACGTGGACGTTGCACGACCCGGCCAACCCCGCGTTCTCGGTCCCTTCGGGCCGGATCCGGTCCGCCCCGCACGTCCTGCGCGCTCCCGGCCCGCCGCCCCCGCGCCGGCCTACCCCGTTCGCGCCGTCGTTCGCGTCGCGGCCGCCGCGCGGCTCGCTCGTCCGGTGGCTGGTCGCGTGCGCCGCCACGGCCGCGCTACTCGGCCTGGGCGCGGGTTTCGGCCCGTGGTTCCTGCCGTTCGTGGCCGGGCTGGCAGCCGGGGCGGCCCGGTGGCGGGTACGTTCCGCGCTTGGCCTGGTCGTGGTGGCCGTCGCCGTGGGCTGGGGTGCGGCGCTGTGGTGGCCCACCCTGACCGGCGCACCGGAAGGCGCCACCGCGCGGGCCGTCGCCGCCATGGCCGGGCTGCCCCCGTACGCCGGGGTCGGCGTGGCCGGTACCCTGCTCGTCGGGATCATCGAGGGAGTCGTCGCGGTGTGGCTGGCCCGCGCCGTAACCTACCCGCTGCGGCGGGGCGCCCGGCCATGACCGCCCGGTTCGAGGCCGCGGCACCAGGAAGTGCGCTCATCGTCCAAGTAAGCGCGCAGCGAGGCGGACTGCGCGGGCCAGGGCGGCGGCTGGGATCGCAGCCTGGACCAGTCATATGGCGGGTGGCCCAGTTTCGGGTGCAGGCGGTCGTAGGCGTTGGCCAGCAGCCAGGCTGCGGCGCAGCCGACGATCCCAGCCTTCGCTGGGCCTGGCCCCGGCGAGAGGAGCCCGCTCAGGTCCGCCGTCCAGACCCAGTAGCCGAGCACCGGGTACACGACCAGCTGGTGCCATATCTTCGTCGGGGCAAGCGCTTGCGCCCGGGTGTAGAAACCGCTCCGCAGCTCGGCGCGCCATTGCAGCAACCCGAAGCCCAGGCCCACGCTCAGGAACGCCAGGCCGAACGGCAGCGCGGCCGCGCCGCTCGGTGCCCGCCCGCCAGCCAGCCAGACCCCGAGCGCGACCGAGACGGCCAGCAGCGGGTCACCGAGGCTGAGCGCGACGAACTCGCGACGGATGCGGAACAGCCGGCGCTCGAGCGCTGCCGCGATTACGGCGAAGCCCGCCGGGGTCACGGCCAGCGACGCGCCCGCCGCCACCCATGGGCCGTGGCGGAGCGCGGCACCGAGAACGGGCAGGTAGCCTCCGGTCATTCGGGCCCGGGCACGCGACGGCGGCCGAGCGCGCGGGCCTTGCGCACGCCCTCCGACGCCTCGCTCAGCTGCCTCGGGGGCCGGTGTTTCCAGCGTTCGGCCAGCAGCGATTCCAGGTCGGGATCCCGGAAGAAGTCCTTGTGCAGCCGGGCGAAGTGGGCCAGCCGGATCAGCGGCGCGTTATGCACGTGCTCCCGGCTGCCCGCGGCCGCGGCGCCGCCGCGCCCGAAGCGATCCTGCAGCGTCTCGACCACCGGGCCCATCTCCTTGATGAATTTATCCACGGTGCTGGGTGAGACGTACGCGGCCCGGGCGATGTCGATCCGGTTGTCGAACCGGGTCAGCTCCTGCCAGATGGCCAGGTCGGTCCTTTTCCACAGCAGCTCGTCCAGCGGGGCGGGAGGGGAACCTCGGTGCCGGTACCTGTCGGCACCCGACGCGACCGGCCCGCCGCGCTCGAGCGCATCGAGCAGCGGTTCGATCACGTCCGGCCCGTCGCGCCGCGGGGCCAGGGACAGCGGGGCGAAGAACGTGAACGCGGCCAGCAGATGCAGCTGGCGGTTGTCCTCGTCGTCAGAGCAGCGCACCACCGAACGGGTGCCCGGCGAGAGTTCCGCCAGGATGCGCAGCGCCCCGAGGCCGGTCATCGGGCAGTCGACGAAGATCATGTCGACCAGGGCGAGGTCGAAGTGCTCCGCCTTGGCCAGCACGCGCGGCAGTTGCCTCGGGTCGCGAACGCCCGCCACCACGTGCGGTGTGCCCTGCAGTACGTGCGCGATCGCCAGCTCCGCCTCCACGTAGTCGTCGATCACGAGAATCCGCATGATGACACCTTTCCCGGATGGCAGACGGCCCGCTGGGACCAGTGTGGCCGCGGCGGCCGTACCGCTGCTATGCGAAACTTCGTCATTCCGAGCTCAACTCGACTCCCAGGCTGAGGACCGCCAGCGGGCGCTTGCGAGCGTGCCGCCGGCCGTCCCGGCGGCAAGCGCCAGCGTGCCTTCGAAGTGCCGCAGGTGGTTCTCCAGGACGTGCAGGCTTGACCGGGGATCGGCTAGGGCTCCTGCGGGCAGGCCGGGCCCGTCGTCGTCCACCTGCACGCTGACCCAGTCGCTCGGCCCGGGTTCGGCCGTCACGCCGACCCGGATGTGCTGCGCGCCCGCCTTCCACGCGTTGGTGATCAGGTCCTGCAGCACGCGCCTGGCCACCCCGTAGTCGGTCCGGCCCATGCGCACCTCGCCGTGGCCCGGTTTCAGCTCCACCGTGTCGCGCAGTTCCCGCGGCACGATCGTGCTCACCGACTGCCACAGCAGATCCACGCTGCCCGGCCGCACTCCGCCGCCGAGCACGATCTGGCGGGCTTCCTCGGCCACGATGAGAACCTCGTTGATCAGCGACAGGGTTTCCGCGCTGATCTCCCGGTCGCGCCGCGCCTGCCAGAGCAGCGCGTGCGCGGCGTTCTTCACCAGGCTGTGCACCGTGGAGGCGTCGCTGGCGCGCACGTCCTCCACCTGTACCTCGCACGTCTGCGCGGCCGAGCGGAGCAGCAGCTCGATCAGCAGCGTGTACGGCAGCAGCAGTAGGACCGACCCGGCCAGCAGCAGCGCCACGGCCAGGCCGCCGGGCGGCGGCGCCTGCCCGGTGTAATCCCGCCACCCGTACAGGGCGAAGGCGATGGCCGCCACCGCCAGCGGCATCAGCGGCCGGAACCTGACCAGCCCCGGATTCGGCGGCACGGCCGGGTTGTACCAGCTCGCATCGGTCATCACCTGCGACCACGCAGACCATACGTGGGTGGCCGCCAGCCCCAGCCCGGTCAGGTAGACCCAGCCGGGCAGCGGCGTGACGGCCAGCGGCCCGCTGTACAGCAGCACCGCGATCACGATCCCCGCGCTCTCCGCAATGCCGGATAGATCGGCCGTCGCGCGCCCCTCCGTGCTGCCCAGGTGCCGGGCGGCCTGCCGCAGCCCCGGCACCGGCAGGCGGGCGAGGCGGTCCAGCAGCCCGGACCGCGTATGCAGCCAGGCGGTGCCGACCCCGGCCGTCACCAGGATGAGGAAGAACGGGGCCCGCACCAGGCTCCCGGCCGGAAACCAGATCAGCAGCAGCCACAGGCCGCACACGCAGCAGCCCCTGATCGCGGCGCCCAGCGGCCACAGCGGGCCCGAGTACCGCACCGCGATGTCGTACACCACCCGCGTGCGCAGGCCTGGATCGAACACGATCCCCCCACTCCGCTCCGCAACCGACGAAGTTTCGCATGGCAGCGCCACGGCCGCCGCCGCGACGCTGGACGCAGACCCGCCAACCGGGTTGTTACCGGCCAACCTATAAGGAGTAGTAATGAGCGCAATCAGTCTGCGCGCCAGGGTTCGCAAATTCATCGTCGCGTTGGCCGCCGTCGGCGCGCTCGTCCTGGTCGCCGCGTGCGGCGCAGGCGCCACCGCGGCCAGCGGGCCCGTCTCGACCACCCGCGTGTTGCACGCCCTCAAGCAGGCCGGCGAGGGCAACAACTGGGCCGGCTACGTGATCCAGCCGGGGCAGGACGTCGACTACGTGAGCGGAGAGTGGACGATCCCGACGCTCAACTGCTCACAGACCACGACCATCGACTCGGTGTGGGCCGGGATCGGCGGGATGGCCGGCCAGGCCCTGCTCCAGACCGGGGTCTCGGACGCCTGCATCAACGGGTCCCAGCAGGACTGGGCCTGGTGGGAGCTGGCCAACGCGGACCAGCCGGTCCAGTTCGGCCATCTGATCGTTGGCGCGGGGGACGTGATGCAGGCGAGCGTGTACTACCAGTCGGGCCAGTGGATCACCAGGATCGACAACCTGACCACCGGATTCTCTGGGTGGATGTTCGCCGACGGGTCGTACGGCGTCGAGCAAGACGGGTCCACGCTCTTCACGAGCGACGGGTCCAGCAACGTCTCGTTCACCGGCGGGAACACCGTGGAGTGGGTGGTCGAGGGGCCCGGCCTGGCCTACAGCGGGCAGAACTTCACCCAGATCTCGGACTTCGGCACGGTGCAGTTCTTCAACCTGCGCGCCGGGCTGCCGTCGTGGTCCCTGACCCCGGACGAGAGCCAGCAGATCACCTTCAACAACCAGGTCGTCGCGGCGCCCGGCCAGCCCGACGGGGACGGCTTCTCGGTCTCGTAAACCGGGGTGACTGCGGGGGTCCTCATCGTGAGGTCATTCACGATGAGGACCCCTGACCCGTCCCCAGTCCGCTCCGCGAACGACGAAGTTTCGCATGGCAGCGGCATGGCCGCCGCGGCGACGCTGGATACAGACCCGGAACTTTCGTAGGAGGATCGATGAAACTCACAATCGCCCGCGCGGCCTCTGCCCTGGCCGTAGCCGCCCTCGCCGTCACGGCGGCGGCCGCCCCGGCGGCCGCGTCGGTCGAAGGCATCATGGTCGAATACCAGGGCGTCGGGCAGGGCTACCTGCTGGAGCTATGGGCAGCCCCAAGCGTTTGGGCAAGCGGCGGGCCGGTCACCGGTGAGGTCCAGATCGCGCAGCCCTGCGCAGAGCCGGACGGCTCGACCGGCGTCGCGCTGGCCGGAACGTTCACGGTAACGGGGACGTACAACCCGCAGGGTGTGGACGCCTACGGTGATCAGCTCAGCCTCACGGGGCCCATCGCGAACATCGGCGGCACGCCTGAAGAGGTCATCGGCGACCTGACCACGCCGGTAACCGGCAATTTCGGCGGCGGCGCTCTGGTCCTAGACGACTCCGAGGCCTGGACCGGGATCACCCAGACCAGCCAGTTCTACAGCATGGTCGAAGGCATCGGCCCGATTCTTGCCTACTGCAGTTAACCATGACATCTGGCGCGAAGTCGCGCCGCCAGGCTCGTGGGGCCCACCCGCCGGGTGGGCCCCACGAGCACGTACCGGCTCTATCCCAGGCCGCGCAGGAAGTCGATCAGGCCGGCGAAGTACACCTGCTGGTCGTCGTACATGGCCATGTGGCTGCCGTCCGGGCAGAGCAGGAAGCGCCCGTGCGGCAGCCGCCCGGCCATCATCTCCATGAACGCCGGGTCCATGGTGTCGTGGCCGGCGCCGATGACCAGCGTCGGCACCTCGATCGAGGCCAGGTCGTCCGTCCGGTCCCAGTGGGCCAGGGTGGCGTCGGCGCTGATGCCAAGCTCACTCGGACCCTGCATCTTGACGTAGATGGCCGGGTTGATGTGACCGAACGCGCGCTCCACGGGGTCGGGCCAGTCCGCGGCCGGAATGCGCAGCACGTGGTGGACGTAGTGCTGCTGGACCAGCAGCTCCATGTACCGGGGGTCCTCGGTCTCGCCCCGCGCCTCGTACGCCTTGATCTCGGCCAGCGCAGCCTGGTCCATCGCCGGCATCAGCACCTGCTCGGCGTACGCGTTGTAGGCCGGGACGCTGGACATCATGCTGGAGATGACCAGCGCGCGCAGGTGCTGCTGGTGGCGCAGCGCGTACTCGATGGCCAGGATCCCGCCCCAGGAGTGACCGAGCAGGACGAAGTTCTCCCTGTCCAGCCCGAGCGCCTGCCGGACCTGCTCCACCTCGTCCACGAACCGGTCGAGGTCCCACAGCGAAGGCTCGTCCGGCTGATCGCTTCGCCCGGAGCCAAGCTGGTCGTAGTAGTAGTACTCGATCCCCGCCGCGGGCAGGTAGCTGTCGCACGCCTCGAAGTACTCGTGGGTCGCCCCCGGCCCGCCGTGCAGCAGCAGCACCCGCAGGTCGGGGTGGTTGCCGACCCGCTTCACCCACACCCGGTACCGGCCCTTCGGCGTGTCCACGCCGATCATCCTCGAGCCCCCGCTCAGCACGTCGTCCCGGCCCGAATAGTCCAGGTAACCGCTCACCGCACCCACTCCTCCGACCCTGGTCCGCCACTCACTCCTCCGGCCCTGGTGCGCCTGGGTCGAATTATGCCGCGCCCTTCTCGTCACCGGCATCGCCAGCCGTCCCGAGCGTCCGCCAGCGGACGCGCGGCACGCTTGCGCCGCCACGCGTATAGTGCGGTTTGTGAGTCGGGGGGCTAGCGCGATCTTGCTCGACGCGGGCGGGGTGCTGATCTTCCCCCAGCCCGGCCTCCTGCTGCCGCCGCTGTTCGCGGCCGGGGTGTTTCCCGACGTCGCCGCGCTCGAGCGGGCCCACTACCGGGCGATGGTGGTCCAGGACCTGGCCGCCACGCCACCCGCCGCGGGCACCTGGTGGCGCGATTACCTCACCGGCTACGTCGCCGCCTGCGGCGTATCGCAGGAGCGGTGCGGCGAGGTGGCTCTTCAGATCGCCGATGTGACCAGGGGCCACGCCTGGTCACACGTCGGCACCGGCGCCACCAGCGGCCTGCAGGCCCTGGCCGCGCTCGGCCTGCCGATGGGCGTGGTCTCGAATTCCGACGGCACGGTCGAGGCCGAACTCCGCCAGCTAGGCGTCTGCTACGCGCCCGACGGACCGCAGCCCGGTGGCCACTACCCTCCCGACGCCGGGACCAGGGTGGGCGTGGTGGTCGACTCCGCAGTGGTCGGCGTGGCCAAGCCGGACCCGGTCATCTTCGATATCGCGCTTGACGCCCTCGGCGTACCCGCGAGCAGGACCGTCCTGTACGTCGGTGACAGCCTGCGGTACGACGTGGCCGGGGCCGTCGCCGCCGGCCTGCAGCCCGTCCACCTCGACCCGCACGGGTTCTGCCCGTTGCCGAGCGGCCACCCGCACGTCCGCTCCCTGGCCGAGCTGGCCCGGATCCTCGAGCGCACGGGACCGGTAGGCTTGGCCTGACCGAAACCGACCCGAACCAACCAACCCTCAGCGGCCTCAAACCGCTCCGCGCTTACGCTCCGCCGAGGATAAACTACGGGCTTTCGGTGACCACGGCTTGAAAGTGACGGTCCGCAGAACATGCGCTGGTCCCAGATGCACATCCCGACGCTGCGCGACGACCCGGCGGACGCCGGCGCGCCCAGCCACCGCCTGTTGCTGCGCGCCGGCTACATCCGCCAGCTGATGGCGGGGCACTACTCGCTGCTGCCGCTCGGCCAGCGGGTCCGGCTCAAGGTGATCGGGATCATCCGCGAGGAGATGAACCGGATCGGCGCCCAGGAGATCCTGATGCCGGTGATGCACCCGGCCGAGCTGTGGCAGCGCAGCGGCCGCTGGGAGCTCATGGGTGATGAGATGTTCCGCCTCAAGGACCGCCGCGGCGCGAGCCTGGTCCTCGGCATGACCCACGAGGAGATCGTCTCCACCCTGGCCCTCGAGCTGGAGTCCTACCGCGAGCTGCCGCAGATGTGGTACCAGTTCCAGACCAAGCTGCGCGACGAGCCGCGCCCGAAGGCGGGCCTGATGCGCACCCGCGAGTTCACCATGAAGGACTCCTACAGTTTCGACGTGGGCCCGGCCGAGCTCGACGTCTCGTTCCGCCTGCACCGCGACGCGTACGCGCGATCGTTCGAGCGCATGGGCATCCCCGCCATCCCCGTCGCGGCCTCCAGTGGCTCGATGGGCGGCTCGGACTCCACCGAGTTCATCTGCCCCTCGCCGAGCGGTGAGGACCTGATCATTACCTGCCCGGAGTGCGACTACGCGGCCAACATAGAGAAGGCCGCGTCCATGTTCTCCGCGGTGGACGACTCCGCCGCGCCCGCCGCGCTGCTGCCCGCGCCCGAGCCGTTCCCGACCCCGGGGGTGCGGACCATCGACGACCTCGCGCGCGACTACGAGGCTCCTGCTGACCGCCAGATCAAGACCCTGGTGTACATCCTCGACGGTCGGCTCACCCTGGCCCTGGTCCGGGGCGACCATGCCCTCGCCGAGCAGAAGCTGATCGACGCCACCGGCGCGAAGACCGTCCGCCCGGCCCAGCCCGA
Organism: uncultured Actinomycetes bacterium; assembly: GCA_963789225.1. Classification (GTDB taxonomy): domain Bacteria; phylum Actinomycetota; class Actinomycetes; order Streptosporangiales; family Streptosporangiaceae; genus Palsa-504. The sequence continues at coordinate 530,793 of CAWBKD010000015.1, read as the reverse complement.
GGAGATCCGCGACGCGCTCGGCGCGCTCCCGGGCAGCCTGGGCGCGGTCGGCGTCACGGACCACCCAGTGATCGCCGACGAGGCCCTGCGCGGCCGGCGCGGCATGACCACCGGCGCCAACGTCGACGACACGCACCTGCGTGGCGTGGACGTCGAGCGCGACATCCGCGTGGGCCAGTGGGCCGACCTGCGCGAGGTCGGCAAGGGCGAGCCGTGTGTCAACTGCGGGCACGGGCTCGAGGTCGAGCGCGGCATCGAGGTCGGGCACATCTTCAAGCTCGGCTACAAGTACACCGACGCCCTGGAGATCCGCGTGTCCGGTCCGGACGGCAAGCCGCTCCGGCCGATCATGGGCTGCTACGGCATCGGCGTCGAACGCGCGATGGCCGCGATCATCGAGGTTCACTACGACGAGAAGGGCATCATCTGGCCGGCCGCGGTCGCCCCGTTCGAGGCCGTCGTCGTGATCGCCCAGCAGGACGACCCAGCCGTCGCCGAGGCGGGGGAGCAGGTCTACCAGGCCCTGCTCGACGCCGGCGTGGAGGTCATCGTGGACGACCGCCCGGTCCGGGCCGGCGTCAAGTTCAGTGACGCCGAGCTCGTCGGCATCCCGTTCCGGGTCACGGTGGGCAAGCGCGGCCTGCAGACCGGGACCGCCGAGCTGACCGAACGCGCCACCGGGTCCACCGTCCACATCCCGCTGGAGGACCTGGCCAAGCACGTCCGCGAAGCCGTCGCCGGCGCCATCGCCGCCCGCCTCTGCCAACCCGGACCGCCGTTATGCGTCTCGGGCTACCTCGTAGGTGAGGAGCGCGAGGCCGTCGCCGACGGTACGGGTGCTCAGCAGGCGCAGGGATTTCTTGCTGCTGGCCTGGCCGAACAGGCGCTCGCCGTCCCCGAGCACGACCGGGTAGATCATCAGCCGAAGCTCGTCGACGAGGTCGTGCTCCATCAGGGTGCGCCCGAGCTGGAAGCTGGCGTAACTGACGATGTCCCCGTCTAGCGTCTGCTTCAGCCGCCTGACCGCGCTCACCACGTCGCCGGCCAGTACGGTCGAGTTGTTCCACTTCGGGTCTTGGAGGGTCGAGGACACGACGTACTTGGGCATGCTGTTCAGGCTGTCCGCCAGGGCGCCGTCGCGGGCTGGCCACCGCGCGGCGAAGAACTCGTAGGTACGCCTGCCCAGCAGGATGGCCTCGCTGCCCAGGTGCTCGTCGAGCACGATCTTGGCCCACGCTTCGCGGTCCTGCTGCCCGATCTCGAGGAACCAGCCGCCGCGCCTGAAGCCCTCCTCGCCGGTCGGGTCCTGGACGACTCCGTCCAGCGAGACGTTCTCACTGAGAATGATCTTGCCCATGTTGTTCTCCTTCGGTCTGCGTTGTCAGCCGTCACTAATGCAGACACCGCTACGCGGGAAACTGGGCGGTCGTCAGCGTGGGCGGTAGGCGCGCAGGAAGGCGCGGGCACCGCTGCTCGCCATCCGTCTGATCTGCTCATGCCGGGCCGGCGGCCCGCCCGGGGCGGCCGAGCCCGCTCAACCGGCTCGGCACTCAGCGCTTCCTGCGCGAGGCGCGGCAGAAGGTATGGGCCAACGCGATCGCGCTGAGCCGCGCGCGCCGGCAGGGCCCGGACACCTACGCCGCCGTCCTGGCTCAACTGGAAGAACTGAGCGCCGCCAAGGTCGCGACCCTGCTGGCACCCGGCGAGGTCTTGCTCAAGCTCGCCGTCACCGGCTTCGGCGTGCGGCTGCCGGACCAGGCCGGCCAGGCCCCCTGCCCGCACGAGCCGTTACGAGCCGCTACGAGCCCTGCCGGTCGCGGGCCTGGCAGCGCAGGGCGCGCAGCACGTCGTCGCGGCCCTCGAGCAGCAGTCGGCGCAGCGCGGCAGGCGGCTCCGCGTCGGCGATGTAGGCGTCCGTCGCCTCGATCGTCTCTTCCGATAGCGCGAACGCCATGTAGACGCCGCTGACGAAGTCCTGGGCCATCGCCGACGACCAGTCCCGCCACACGTCCCCTACGACACCGAAGTAGTCCGCCCGGTACGGCTCCACCAGCTCGGGCTGGTCCGGGTCGGCGAAGCCCGCCAGCGCGGCCCGGAACATCGCGATGGTCAGGTCACCGCTGGTCAGCGAGCGCCACGCTGCCCGCTTGGCCTCGACCGTAGGAATCGCGGCGCGGCAGGTCGCGGCGTGCCTCTCGCCCGCATCGGTCACGTCCCGCGCGAGCTCCGCGTCGATCTCAGCGGGGCCGAACACCCGTGAGCCGTCCGGGCCCCCGCCGCGGCTGACCCGCCGGGCCAGCAGCGCCCAGCGCAGGTCGGTGTCGACGCTCAGGCCGTCGAGCCGCTCCGACCCGTCGAGCAGCCCGGCGAGCAGGGCGAGATCGGCGGCGGACGTGGCCACGCCCGCGAAGGCCCGCAGGTACGCCAGCTGTGCATCCGACCCGGCCGACGCTTCCCGGAGCAGTCGGCGGAGCGCGTCCGCGATCAGGGCCAGCCCGGCTTTCCGCCAGCCCGGGTCGGCGAACCGGCGCGCCGCCTGGCCCGCCTGGCGCAGCAGCGTCTGGGCCACGCTGATGTCAGGCACCGAGGCGATGCCCGACATGACCAGCCGGACGTAGTCGCGTGCGGCCATCTCGCCGTCGCGGCACATGTCCCACGCGGACGCCCAGCACAGCGCGGCGGGCAGCGAATCGGCGAACTCCTCGATCGAGTCGATCAGGGTGCCCAGTGAATGATCGTCCAGGCGGATCTTGGCGTAGGTGAGGTCCTCGTCGTTGACCAGCACCAGGTCAGGCCGGGCTTGTCCGGCCAGTTCCGGTATCACCGTCCGCGGGCCCGCCACGTCGGTCTCCACCCGGTTGCGGCGCACCAGGCCCGCCTCGGTCTTGTCGTACAAGCCGATCGCGATGCGGTGCGAGCGGAGCACCGGATGGGCGGCCGGGGCCTCCTGCTCCACGGCGAACTCGGTAAACCTGCCGTCCTCGCCGGTCGAATACGACGCCCGCAGCGTGTTCACCCCCGCGGTCTGCAGCCATTCCCGCGACCACGCGGCCAGGTCGCGCCCCGAGGTTTCCTCAAGCGCGGCGAGCAGGTCCGCCAGCGTCGCATTGCCCCACGCGTGGGCGGCGAAATACTTCCTGACCCCGGCCAGGAAATTATCCAGCCCCACGTACGCGACAAGCTGCTTGAGCACCGAGGCGCCCTTCGCGTAGGTGATCCCGTCGAAGTTCAGTTCGACCGCGGCAATATCGCTGATGTCGGCCGCGATCGGGTGGGACGAAGGCAGCTGATCCTGCCGGTAGGCCCAGGCCTTGTAAAGCTGCGCGAACGTGGTCCACGCCCACGTCCACCGGGTCGCCTCGGCCTGCGCGAGCGTGCCGGCCCAGGTGGCGAAGGACTCGTTCAGCCAGAGGTTGTCCCACCAGGCCATCGTGACCAGGTTGCCGAACCACATGTGCGCCATCTCGTGCAGGATCGTTTCCGCGCGCGCTTCCCGGGCGAAATCGGTGACCCGCGACCTGAAAATGTAGGCTTCCAGGAAGGTGACGCACCCGGCGTTCTCCATCGCGCCTTCCTTGAATTCAGGCACGAAGAGCTGATCGTATTTCTCAAAAGGATATTTTATGCCGAACGACCGATGGAAAAAGTCAAAGCCCTGCCGGGTCACCTCGATAATCTCGCCGGCATCAAGATACCCGGCCAGCGATTGACGGCAATACACGCCGAGGGGAATGCCGTCGTGCTCGTCGCGAACCACATGATAGTCACCGGCCGCGATCGCCGTGATGTACGTCGGCATCAGCGGGGTGGGCGGGAAATGCCAGCGGGCCGTCTCGCCGTCCGCGGTCCTGGACTCCGGGGCCATGTTGGAGATGACCAGCCAGTCCGCCGGGGCGGTGACCGCCAGCTCGTAGCTGGCCTTCAGGTCGGGCTGGTCGAAGCACGCGTAGACCCGGTGCGCGTCAAACGTCTCCAGGTCCGAGTACATGTAGACGCGCCCGTCTGCGGGGTCGGTGAACCGGTGCAGCCCCTCGCCGCTGCGTGAGTAGGCGCACTCGGCGCTCACGCGCAGCACGTTGCTGACCGCCAGCCCGTGCAGCGCGATGCGGTCACCGTCGAACGCGTCGAGGCCGACCGGCCCCCCGTTCAGGGTGATCTCGCGCACCGCGGGAGCGGTCAGGTCGATGAAGGTCGAGGCGCCCGGGGTGGCGCAGTCGAACCTCACCACCGTGACCGAGCCGAACGTGACCTCTCCGCCCCCCGGCGCAGTCAGGTCCAGGTCCACCTCGTAGGAGGCGATCCTGAGGAGCGCCGCACGAGCCTGCGCCTCGTCGCGAGTCAGGTTCGAGGTCACCATCATTCCCTTCGTCGATGTGGCCGACCCTACATACCTAGCGCATGCGCCCGAGGAATGCACGGTCGGGCCGCCGGGTTGACGCTGCCAGGGGAAGGTCCGCATCGCCGGCGGCGAAGCCGGTTCACTCGTGGTGAGGAGTGCGCATGACCCAGCAGGAGCCCACGCCCGTCGACTTCTGGTTCGACCCAGCCTGCCCGTGGGCGTGGATCACGTCACGCTGGATGCTCGAGGTGGAGAAGGTCCGCCCGGTCGCGACGGTCTGGCACATCATGAGCCTGGCCGTGCTGAACGAGAACAAGGAAGGCCTGTCCGACCGCTACCGGGAGGGCTTGCGCGCCGCCTGGGGCCCTGTCCGGGTGCTGGCCGCCGCCGAGCAGGCCCACGGCGAGCAGGTGCTCCTCCCGCTCTACACCGCGCTCGGCACGCGGTTCCACAACGACAAGGCGCCCAGGGACCGCGAGACGATCATCGCCGCCCTCGCCGAGGCGGGCCTGCCGGCCGACCTCGCGGACGCGATGGACTCGACCGAGTACGACGACGCGGTACGCGCCTCGCACGCCGAGGGCATCGAGCGGGTCGGGTACGACGTGGGCACCCCGATCATCACGGTCAATGAGATGTCGGTCTTCGGTCCTGTCGTCTCGCCGATCCCGCGCGGTGAGACCGCGGGAAGGCTCTGGGACGGCGTGGTCCTGCTCTCGGGCATCGACGGCTTCTTCGAGCTGAAGCGGTCCCGGACCCGCGACCCCATCTTCGACTGACCTTCTCCGGACCGGGCCGGCGCGCTGGCCGGCCCGGTCTGGCAGACTTGCCCCTTGCGCGTTTACCTGGGGTCGGACCACGCGGGTTTCGAGCTGAAGGCCCGCCTCATCGAATGGCTGACCAGCGCCGGGCACGATCCGGTGGACTGCGGCCCGCACGCCTACGTCCCCGACGAGAACCCCGGCGACCTGCCCGCCATCCCGGCTAGCGGGCCAATTAGCGGGAAGGCCGTCCCCGCCTCGAGGACGACCGGACGCCCCTGACCCGGCGCCTGCGCGTACCGTCCGCCCCGCCCGCGTCCGCCGGCCGGTCCTCCGAGCCCGGACTTTTCGGATCCGGAATATCCGCCGCTGCAGGCGCCGCGGCCATCGCCGAACGCTCCGCTCCCGCCGAACGCTCCGCTCCCGCCGGCCAGCGACTCGCCTCAGCCGCAGCACCACCCGACTTGACGACGACATCCGCCTCAATCACAACATCCGTTGCAACCCTCACGCTCGCCGCGGCCTCCTCAGCCCACCCGAGGTGCTCGTCGTGTGGCCGGGACACGTCCCTGGCCCGCATCGCCGCGTCGGGAGTCACCTTCATGGTCGGCATGGCGTCATCCTAGACATCCTCCTCGCCAGACGGGCAGAGTGAGGATCGTGCCGGGGGACAATGAGATTACGGGGCCACCCCCTCCGCGCACCAGCGCGGAGCAACCAGCCGAGCCCGCACCACGCCGGTCGCTGTGGCGGCATCGCGACTTCATGCTGCTGTGGACCGGGCAGACGGTCAGCGAGATGGGTTCTGCGGTCACCCTGCTCGCGCTCCCGCTGACCGCGGTCGTCGTGCTCCGGGCCTCCACGTTTCAGGTCGGCCTCCTCACCTCGGCGTCCACCCTGGCCTTCGCGCTGATCGCGCTGCCGGCCGGGGCCATCGTGGACCGGCGTCCCAAGCGGTGGTTGATGATCTGGTGCGACGCGGCGCGGATGCTGATCATCGGATCGATCCCGCTGACCGCGGCGTTCGGCCTACTCACTCTGGCGCAGCTGTACGCGGTCGCGGTCACCGCCGGCGTCTGTACGGTCTTCTTCGACGTTTCGTACCAGAGCTACCTGCCCGTCCTGGTGCTCAAGGACGACCTGGTTGACGGGAACGGCAAGCTCGGCGCGACCCAGTCGTTCGCGCAGGTGACCGGGCCGGGCGTGGGCGGAGCCCTGGTCGGGCTGGTCGGCGCGGCCGGGGCCATGGCCGCGGACGCAATCTCCTACGCCGTCTCGGTGACGTCCCTGCTGGCCATCCGGGCGCGCGAGGAGCCGCCGCCGCCCGCGCCGCGCCAGACGCTGCGGGCCGAGGTCTTCGAAGGCCTGAAGTTCGTGCTCAGGCACCCGATCCTGCGCAGCATCGCGGCCTGCACAGGAACCGCGAACCTGTTCGGCGCGATGGCCGCCGCCGTGGAGATCATCTTCCTGGTCCGGGTCCTGCACGTCAGGCCCGCCGACACCGGGCTGCTGATCGCGGTGGGCAGCCTCGGCGGCGTCGTCGGCGGGGTGCTGTCGGGCCGGCTGAGCCGGCTGATCGGCACGGCGCGGATCATCTGGTTCTCGATGCTGGTCCTCGGCCTCCCGCAGCTGATCGTCCCGCTGGCCGAGCCGGGCTGGCGGCTCGCACTCTTCCCGGTCGGCTTCGCGGCGTTCTCCTTCAGCGCCGTGGTGTACAACGTGGCGCAGGTCAGCTACCGGCAGGCGATCTGCCCGCCGCGGCTACTCGGGCGGATGAACGCGGCCGTCCGCTGGGTGGTCTGGGGCACGCTCCCGCTCGGCGGCGTGCTCGGCGGCGCGCTCGGCACGGTACTGGGCGTGCGCGCCACGCTGTGGATCGCGTTCGCTGGCAGCTGGGCGGCCGGGTGGTGGCTGATCTTCTCCCCGCTGCGTGCGATGCGCGACATCCTAAAAGCTGACGGGGCACCAGGGGGCGAGGTCCCAGGACATGGCGGCGGACAGCTCCCGGACGGCGCCCGGGCGCAGCTCGGTGACCAGCCCCGCCGCGGCCATCGCGCCGAGCGTGGTGCCGCCCAGGTAAGCCGCGCCGAGTTCGGTGATGTCGAGTGCCACGTCGACGGCGGCGGTGGTCGGCACGCACGAGGCGGCGGCCGCCACGCCCGCGGCCACGAGGTGCCAGCGCCCGGCGTTCGCCGGGATGAGGCCGTCCCCCACCTCGAGCACGACGTCCACCGGGGCTGAGTAGCCGCGCCCGGCCAGGGCCGCGGGAACGTCGATGATCCTCGTCCACAACGCGTCCTTCAGCAGCGGCCGCGCCCGCCTCGGGTCGGCCAGCTGGAAGAGCACCGCGTCATCGACCGGACGCTTGTACACGTGGAAGTCCGCGGTCAGGTCCCGGCTGAACAGGTCGGCCCAGAGCGCGGCGCCGGCCGCCGGACCGTCGGCGATCATCTCCCGTACCCTGAGCACGCCGCCGGGCAGGGAGACCTCGTCCCATTGGCTCTGCCCCGAGTACAGCGCGTAGCCGCGCGGCCCGCCCTGATCCTCGGCGAGCAGGCAGTGCAGCGGGCTCGCGCCGCGCCGTGAGTCAGCCGGGTCGTAAATCGCCCGCCCCCACCAGGTCTCATTCCGCGCGATGAATCCGGGGCGGGACGGGAGCACGGCGTCGTACACCTTGGCCAGCTCGGGCAGCGCGGCCACGGGCTCGGTGATCCGCAACCGCATCCGCCCGTCGCCCGAAGCGCCCGAGGCGCTCGCGGTCAGCGCGCCCTCGCCGCGGTGCAGGGTGAAGTCGGTGTGCCACATAGAGCGGCCGTAGCCGTACCTGGGGTAGATCACCGCCTCGGACGCCCACAGCACCGCGAGCGGCTCGCCGCGGTCGCGCACGTCGTCCAATTGCCGGCGCATCATGCTGCTAAGCACGCCGCGCCGCCGGTGCGAGGGGAGCACCGATACCCACGTCACCCCGGCCGCCGGCAGCGTCCGGTGCCCAGGCACGCTCAGCTGGTAGCTGTACACGGCCGCCGAGCCGACCAGATCCTGGCCGTCGAAGGCCGCGAGGGTGCGGTCGAACTCCAGCGAGGCCAGGCTCAGCTCCCGGTCGGCCTCGGACAGCGGTGAGCCGTGGAAGGCGTGCATGGCCACGCGGTAGAAATTGTCGAACTCCTCGGGGGTGACTGGCCTGATCGGATACGGGCGGTCGCTGCCCGGTGCCGAGTTCGTCATGTGAACCTTCGTACCTCGGCCCGCCCGGTGACGCGAGCGGTTTAGCCGACCCTGCCCGGCATCGACTACAGTGCCCGCATCATGGTTAGCGAGCCGCAGCCTCCGCAGCCCCGGCCAGCGCCGGCCGGCGCCGGGCCGGGAAGGCCCTGCGGACCCTGCGCACCCAGCTGACCAGGCAGTTCATCACCAGGAACCGCCGGGCCGCATTCGTGCTCTCCGGGCTGGCCCTCGCCATCGGGGTGGCGGCCGTACACGTGTCCGAGTGGTGGTTCTCGCCCGGCGTGATGATCCTGCCGATCCTCGGCGGCGGCCTGCTGCTGTGGCCGCGGGCCCTGCGCATCTTCTTCGCGTTCGCCGGGGCCGCCCTGATCTACGACGTCGTGGAGGATAAGGCCGGGGCCGGGATCATCGCCACGATCGTGCTGACCGCCGCCTTCGCCGACGTCCTGGCGCGGACCAGGGAGAAGCTCGGCCTCCTGGGCCTGCGCGGCGACCAGATGCTGGTCGAGCTGCGGGACCGCATCCGGGCCCAGGGGAAGCTGCCCGAGCTGGGCGAGGGGTGGGGGACCGCGGTGGTCCTGCGGCCGGCCGGGGGCTCGTCCTTCGGCGGCGACTTCGTGGTGTCAGCCTGTGACGGCAAGACCCTGGAGGTGGCCCTCGTCGACGTATCCGGCAAGGGCATCGACGCCGGGACCCGGGCGCTGCTGCTTTCCGGCGCCTTCGGCGGCCTGCTCGGCTCGGTTCCGCGGGAGGAGTTCCTGCCCGCCTGCAACGCGTACATGCGACGCGGGTCCGCTACCGAGGGCTTCGTCACCGCCGTCCACCTCGCGCTCGACCTGACGTCGGGCGAGTACGTGCTCTCCTCGGCCGGGCACCCGCCCGCCGCGCACTACGACGCGGCGGCGAGCCGGTGGCGCCTGACCAAAGCGCACGGGATCGTCCTGGGGGTGGTCCCGGACCTGCACGGCGCCGCGACCGAGCAGGAGCGCGGCGTCCTGCAGCACGGCGATTCGCTGATGCTCTACACCGACGGGCTGATCGAAGCCCCCGGCCGGGATATCGATGCGGGCACCGACCGCCTGCTCGCTGAGGCCGATGAGATGCTCACCCGCAGCTTCAAGACCAACGCCCCGGCCCTGGTCACCACCATGCAGCAAGTCATCGGCGGCTCCGACGACTGCGCGCTGGTCCTCCTGTGGAGGACCTAGCACCACCCTGGCGCAGGTACCCGGCCAGCCCCACCCGATCGCGTCCCATACCACGGGAGAATCAGTGGTATTACCGTGCCACTATGCGGAAACTGACGATCGTGTCAGTCGCATTAACTAGCATAAGGTTGTTCGGTGATGCAAACTATTTTTCCGCAGCGTAACCCGTACGAACGGTAGTGAACATCTCGCGCGGCGATGCCCGCCGCGGTACCCCAACCAGGGCCTAACCGGAGTCCTAACCTGACGGCTAACCGACGTGACTGTCATATGACGCACACGTCATTGTTTGCAATTGATAATGCATTACCAGGAAAATGACGGGGTGGCAGGGGAAAGTCGGGGCACGGTGCGGACGGGCGTGCGCGAGCAGGTCCGCCCGTCGGTCACGCGCGCCGATGAGGTGGTGGCCAACGCCTCGGGGGAGAACTTTCCCGTCGCCCTGCGCGTGCTGCCCCAGCGCTACCGCCGCCACCTGACCAACCTGTACTTCTTCGCCCGCCTCACCGACGACCTGGGTGACGAAGCCCGTACCAGCACAGATGACGTCAAAACCCTCCGCCTGGCCCTGCTCGACGAGCTGGCCGCCGACGTCAGTCGCATCTACGAGGGCGGCACCCCGGAGTCACCGGTCATGCAAGCCATGGCCGAGACGGTCCGGGCCTGCCACGTGCCAGAAAAGCCGCTGCTCGACCTGATCCAGGCCAACCGCCAGGACCAGCAGGTCACCCGCTACCCCACCTTCGCCGACCTGGAACAGTACTGCGAGCTGTCCGCCAACCCGGTCGGCCAGGTGGTCCTGTACATCTTCGGCGCCGCCACCCCCGAACGCCTCGCCCTCTCCGACCGCATCTGCACGGCCCTGCAGTTGGCCGAACACTGGCAAGACGTCGCAGAGGACCTCGCCCACGGCCGGATCTACCTGCCCGCCGAGGATCTAGCGCGGTTCGCCGTCACCGAGGCCGACCTGGCCGGGCCGTCCGCGGGCCCCAACGTCACGAAGCTCATGCGCTTCGAGGTCGACCGCGCCGCCCGGCTCCTCGACGAGGGCGCCCCCCTGGTCGGCACGCTGCGCGGCGCGGCCCGCCTGGCCGTCGCGGGGTACCTGGCGGGCGGGCGCGCCGCTCTCGCCGCGATCAGGAAGCAGCGGTACGACGTGCTGAGCGCGCAATCCAAGCCCGCCAAGCCCCGGATGGCCGCCGAGCTGGCCCGCGCCTACGCGAGGGGGAGGTGAGCACGCAGGTGGAACTGACCGAGGCGTACCGCGAATGCGAGCGGATTACCTGGTCGCAGGCGCGGAACTTCGCCTACGGCATCAGGCTGCTGCCCCCGGCCAAACGCCGCGGCCTCGCCGCCATCTACGCCTTCGCGCGTCGTATCGACGACATCGGCGACGGCACCCTCCCCGCCGAGCAGAAGATCACCGCCCTGGATGACGCCCGCCGCGCGGTCCTCGACCTGGCTCACCAGGACCCCCAGGACCCGGTCCTGCTCGCCCTGGCGGACGTCGAGCACACGTTCGGCGCCCCCATGGCGGCGTTCGGCGAGCTGATCGACGGGTGCGTCGCGGACGTGCGCGGCACGACGTACACGACGTGGGAGGACCTGCACCACTACTGCCGCTGCGTGGCCGGCTCCATCGGCCGCCTGTCCCTGGGCATCTTCGGCACCCGCCACGACCGAACGCACGCCGCCGAGCTGGCCGACTCGCTCGGCGTCGCCCTCCAGCTGACGAACATCCTGCGCGACATCCGCGAGGACTACGCCAACGGCCGCGTGTACCTGCCCGCCGAAGACCTGGCCAAGTTCGACTGCGACAGTGCTGTCCTCGGGGGGGCGACCCCCCTAGACCCCCCCGCGCCCGGGGGAGAACCGTCCCCCCAGACCCCCCCGGGGAGTTCCTCAAGCTGATCGAGTTCGAGGTCGAGCGCGCGCGCGACTGGTACGCCACCGGAATGCGCCTGCTCCCGCTGCTCGACCGCCGCAGCGCCGCGTGCACCGGCGCGATGGCGGGCATCTACCGCCGGCTGCTCGAGCTCATCGCCGCCGAGCCCGCCGCCGTCCTCCGCGGCCGCATGTCGCTGTCCGGCCGCGAGAAGGCCACCGTCGCGGTCCAGGCTCTGGCCGGGAGGCTGAAGTGAACCCCGACCGCCCCCGGCACGCCCCCGCCAGCCCCGGTCGCGTGGTGGTGATCGGCGGCGGCCTGGCCGGGATCACCGCGGCGATCGCGCTCGCCGAGTCGGGCGCGCAGGTCACCCTGCTCGAGGCCAGGCCCAGGCTGGGGGGCGCGACCTGCTCCTTCACCCGCGACGCCCTGACCGTCGACACGGGGCAGCACATCTACCTGGGCTGCTGCACCGCCTACCGCGGCCTGCTCGACAAGCTCGGCATGACCGGCCACGCCCCCCTCCAGCGCCGCTTCGACGTCACCGTGCTCGCGCCCGGTGGGCGCCGGGCCCGGCTCCGCCGGACCGCGCTCCCCGGCCCCTTGCATATGCTGCCCGCCCTGTCCAGGTACGCCTTTCTCTCTTTGACCGAACGAGCGTTGGTGTCACGCCCCGCTCTCGCCATGCGCGCCCTGGACCCGGCCGACCCGGCGCTGGGCGCGCAGCGCTTCGGCGACTGGCTGGCCGGCCGCGGCCAGGACGAGCGCGCTCGCCGCGCCCTGTGGGACCTGTTCACCGTCTCGGCCCTGAACATCGCGGGCGACGACGCCTCCCTGGCGCTGGCCGCCACCGTGGTCAAGACCGGCCTGCTCGGCAAGAACAGCGCGGCCGACATCGGCGTCCCCGCGCTGCCCCTGGGCGAGCTGCACGGCGACGCAGGCGCCACCCTGCTCGCCAAGCTGGGCGCCCAGGTTCACCTGAACGCCAAGGTCACCGCCATAGAGCCGATGTCGCTGGAGACCAGCAACGGCGACGTACCGCACGCGATCTTCCGGGTCTGCCTGGCCCGCCCCGCCGGCGCCGAGGACGCCGCGGACGCCACCGAGCTCACCGCCGACGCGGTGGTCCTGGCCGTGCCGCACGAGGTCGCCGCCCGCCTGATCCCGCGGGGCGCCCTCCCCTCCGCCACGGTCGAGGGCTGGGCCGGCCTGGGCGCCTCGCCCATCGTCAACGTGCACGTGATCTACGACCGCCCGGTAACGGACCTCCCCTTCGCCGCCGCGGTCGACTCCCCGGTCCAGTGGGTCTTCGACCGGACCGCCATCTCCGGCCTCAGCCGCTCCGGGACCGGCCAGCAGTACCTGGCGATCTCGCTGTCGGCGGCCGACGAGTACGTCGACGTCCCCGCCGCCCAGCTCCGGGAACGTTTCGTCCCGGCGCTCGCCGAGTTGTTCCCCGGCGCGCGCGAGGCCGAGGTCACCGAGTTCTTCGTCACGCGCGAGCGCCGGGCCACCTTCCGCCAGGCCCCGGGCACCGCCGCGCTCCGCCCCAAGCCAGCGACGAGGCTCCCCGGCCTGGTCCTGGCCGGCGCGTGGACCGACACCGGCTGGCCGGACACGATGGAGAGCGCCGTCCGCAGCGGCCTCGCCGCCGCGATCGAGCTGCGCCAGACCGTACTTTCCGCGCCCGGACTTTCCCGTACCGGATCATCCGATCCCGGACATTCCGATCATGGATCATCCGATCCTGGACATTCCGGTTCCGAATCTTCCCCTACCGGATACTCCTCTACCGGATATTCCGAACCTGGACTTTCCGGATCTGAAGCGAACGCCCCTGCCTCAACGATGGAGGTACCTTAGTGACTGCTGTGATGCCTGAGGGTGTAGCCCTGGCGCGGGATCTGGTTGGCCCGGCGATGGAGTCGGCCATCGGCCGGCTGACGCCGGACGTGCGCGCCGTCGCGGCGTACCACCTCGGCTTCGCGGACGCCGCGGGCCACCCGACGGGCAGTGCTGGCTCAGGCGGGGGCAGCGGCAAGGCGCTGCGCCCCGCGCTCGCCCTGCTGTCGGCGCGCGCCGCCGGCGCGCCGCCCGAGCGCGGCGTGCCCGCCGCCGTGGCCGTCGAGCTCGTGCACAACTTCTCCCTCCTGCACGACGACATCATGGACGGCGACACCGAACGCCGGCACCGCCCGACCGCCTGGACCGTGTTCGGGGTCGGCGCGGCGATCCTGGCCGGTGACGCGCTCCTCGCCCTGGCTCAGGACCTCCTGCTCGAGGACGGCACCCCGCAGGGTGCGTGGGCGGCGCGGTGCCTGTCCGCCGCGGTCCAGCGGTTGATCGGCGGGCAGGGGTCGGACCTGGCCTTCGAGAAGCGCGACGACGTGAGCCTGGCCGAATGCCTGGAGATGGCCGGCGACAAGACCGCCGCCCTGATGGCGTGCGCGTGCAGCATCGGCGCGGTGCACCTCGGCGCCCCGCCGACGCTGGCCATGGCCCTGGCCGGGTTCGGCGCGCACGTCGGACTGGCCTTCCAGCTCACCGACGACCTGCTCGGCATCTGGGGCGCGCCCGAGGTCACCGGCAAGCCCGTCCGCGCCGACCTGCGCGCCCGCAAGAAGTCGCTCCCCATCGTGGCCGCGCTGACCGGCGGAGCGCCGCAGGCCGCCGAACTGAAGGCCCTGCTGTCCGACCCGCAGCCCTTGAGTGAGGACGACCTGATCCGCGCCGCCGACCTCGTGGTCGCGGCGGGCGGCAAGCAGTGGGCCGAGACCGAGGCCGACGCCCAGCTCGCCGCAGCCAACGCGAGCCTGGCCGACACCGACCTGGCCGCCGACGTCCGGGCCGAGCTCACCGCGATCGCAGAGTTCATCACGGCCCGCCAGTGGTAGCACACCCCGAGGTCGAGCTCTCGGCCCTCGACGCAGCCCGGGTCACCCTGGCCCGGGCCCGTGAGTACGCGCTCGGGCTGCAGCACGCCGACGGCTGGTGGCAGGGCGAACTCGAGACCAACGTGACCATGGACGCCGAGGACCTGCTGCTGCGCCAGTTCCTCGGGGTGCGCGACGACGCGGCCACCGCGGCCGCGGCCCGGTGGATCCGCTCCCAGCAGCGCGAGGACGGCACCTGGGCCAACTTCTACGGCGGGCCCGCCGACCTGTCCACCACCGTCGAGGCGTACGTGGCGCTGCGCCTGGCCGGCGACGAGCCGGACGCCCCGCATATGGAGCAGGCCTGCGGCTGGATCCTGTCCCAGGGCGGCGTCGAGGCCACCCGCGTGTTCACCCGGCTCTGGCTGGCCCTGTCCGGCCGGTGGTCGTGGGACGACCTGCCCGTCATCCCGCCCGAGCTGATCTACCTGCCGGCCTGGTTCCCGCTCAACATCTACGACTGGGGCTGCTGGGCCAGGCAGACGATCGTGGCCCTGGCCGTCGTCCAGTCGTTCCGTCCGTCCCGGCCGCTCCCGTTCACCATCGACGAGCTGAAGACCGGCGGTCCGCACGGCCGCGCCCCCCGCCCGCGCCGCACCCTCGACGCAAAGCCACTCCCGGGGGGACGACCCCCCCAGACGGCACTGGAGGGCTCTCAGCCCCTGCTTTCTTCCCGTAGCCCCCGGGACCCCTGGTCATACGTCTTCAACACCCTGGACCAGGCCCTGCACCGGTACCGGCCGGTGAAGTCGGTGCGGCGGGCTGCGCTGCGCCGCTGCGCGGAGTGGATCATCGCCCACCAGGAGCGCGACGGCTGCTGGGGCGGGATCCAGCCGCCGTGGGTGTACTCGCTGATGGCGTTGAACCTGCTCGGCTACGACCTGGACCATCCGCTGATGACCCGCGGGCTGGCCGGTCTGGACCGGTTCACGATCACCGAGGACGGCCCAGACGGCCCGGTCCGTCGGCTTGAGGCGTGCCAGTCGCCGGTCTGGGACACCGTGCTGATGATGATCGGGCTGGCCGACTCGGGCCTGCCATCCGATCACCCCGCCCTGGTCGAGGCGGGCGAGTGGGTGCTGACTGAGGAGATCCGCGGGCCCGCCGACTGGCAGGTCCGCCGGCCCGCCGTGGCCCCGGGCGGCTGGGCCTTCGAGTTTGACAACGACAACTACCCCGACACCGACGACACCGCCGAGGTCATCCTGGCGCTGCGCCGGGTCGCGCTGCCTGCCGCCGAGGCCAAGCCCGCGATCGAGCGCGGGCTGCGCTGGCTGGCCGGGATGCAGTCCAAGGACGGCGGCTGGGGCGCGTTCGACGCTGACAACACCCGGGCCCTGGTGAACAAGCTGCCGTTCTGCGACTTCGGGGCGGTCATCGACCCCCCCTCGGCCGACGTGACCGCGCACATCGTCGAGGCGTTCGCAGCCGAGGGGCAGGCCGATCACCCTGCGGTCCGCCGCGGCGCCCTCTGGCTGCTGCGGGCCCAGGAGCCGGACGGGTCGTGGTTCGGCCGCTGGGGCGCCAACTACGTGTACGGCACCGGCGCCGCGGTGCCGGCGCTGATCGCCGCCGGGGTGCGGCCGTCCAAGCCCGCCATCCGCCGGGCCGTAGCCTGGCTCGGGGCCCACCAGAACCCGGACGGCGGGTGGGGTGAGGACCTGCGCTCCTACGACGACGCCTCGCTGGCCGGGCGCGGCACCTCCACCGCGTCGCAGACCGCCTGGGCCCTGCTCGCCCTGCTCGCGGCCGGCGAGCACGACAGTGCCGCCACCGAACGGGGCATCGGATGGCTGGCCAGGACCCAGCGCGCCGACGGCTCCTGGGACGAGCCGCAGTACACGGGGACCGGCTTCCCCGGCGACTTCTACATCAACTACCACCTGTACCGCCTCGCGTTCCCCCTGAGCGCGCTCGGCCGGTACGTGGGAGCCCAACCCGGAGGTGGCGCATGACCGAGCACACGAGCCCGCCGCTCATCTGCGCGCCGCTGCGCATCGAGGCGCGCGCGGTCCGGCGCGGCCTGCTCAGGGGGGCCGAGGGGGTTTGGGGGGAAAGGCTTCCCCCCAAGATCGGGGGGATCCCGGGGGGTCGCCCCCCCGGGGTCATACTGCGCACCGGATACGGCACCACCCGGGCGGCGAGGCAGGCGGGGGCGATCAGCCAACGCTCGTTCGGCCAAATGATGATCATGGGCGTCGGCGGCGGCCTCACCACGGACCTCAGCGTGGGCGACCTGGTCGTCGGGACCGAGGTGGGCTCCGTGACCTGCGCCTCCGCTCCGCTGCTGGCCGGCGAACTGCGCCGGGCCGGGCTGTCGGCCCGCACCGGGCGGATCGTCACCGTGGACCACCTGATCAGGGGAGCCGAGCGGGCCAAGCTGGCCGCCGAGGGCTGGCTGTGCGTCGACATGGAGTCGGCGCCGCTGGCCGCCGCCGCGGGCGACCGACCCGTGGCGGTCATCCGGGCCGTGTCCGACACCCCGCACCGCCCGCTGGCCGGGATCGTGTCCGGCGGGCTGGCCGCGCTGCGCGCGCTGCGCTCCGCCGCGCCGGTCACCGAGCGGTGGGCGGCCGCGTGCGGGCCGCGCCAGGTCCTGCTGGCCGGGCCGCGGTCGTTCTGCGCGGGCGTGGATCGGGCCATCGAGATCGTCGAGCGCGCCCTCGAGTGCTACGGCGAGCCGGTCTACGTGCGCAAGCAGATCGTGCACAACACGCGCGTGGTGGGCGACCTGACGGACCGCGGCGCGGTGTTCGTCGACGAACTCGACCAGGTGCCCGACGGCGCGACCGTGGTGTTCTCCGCGCACGGCGTATCCCCGGCGGTGCGCGACGAGGCGTCACGGCGGGGCCTGGCGGTGATCGACGCGACCTGCCCGCTGGTGGCCAAGGTCCACGCGGAGGCCAGGCGGTTCGCCGCCGACGGGTACACGCTCGCGCTGATCGGCCACGCGGGCCACGAGGAGGTCGAGGGCACGCTGGGCGAGGCGCCCGACTCGACGGTCCTGGTGCAGACCGCGGAGGACGTCGCCCGGCTGCGGCCCCGCGACGGCGAGCGCGTCGCCTACCTGATGCAGACCACGCTGTCGGTCGACGAGGCGGCGGAGGTGTCCGGCGCGCTGCGCGAGCGCTTCCCCGGGGTGCGGGCGCCAAGCAGTGACGACATCTGCTACGCCACCACCAACCGGCAGGCCGCCGTCCGCGCGATCGCCGCGGACTCGGACCTGGTGCTTGTGGCGGGTTCGGCGAACTCGTCCAACTCGGTCCGCCTGGTGGAGACCTGCGAGCGGGTGGGGACACCCGCGTACTTGATCGACGGCGCCGAGGACATCCGGCTCGACTGGCTGGCCGGAGCCTCGGTGGTCGGCCTGACGGCCGGCGCCTCCGCGCCGCCCGCGGTAGTAGACGAGATCATCTCGGCGCTGTCGGGCCTCGGCCCGCTGTCGGTGTCCGAGCGAATCACGACCACGGAGTCCATCCGGTTCGGCCTGCCCAAGGAGGTACGGCACTAATGCCCATGCCACTGCGTCAGTCCCTGCGCGTCGGGTCCTACCTGATGCGCCAGAAGCTGACTGGCAACAAGAAGTTCCCGCTGCTCGTCGAGCTGGAGCCGCTGTTCGCGTGCAACCTGAAGTGCGCGGGCTGCGGCAAGATCCAGCACCCGCACGACATCCTCAAGCAGCGGATGCCGGTGGAGCAGGCGCTGGCCGCGATCGAGGAATGCGGTGCGCCGATGGTATCCATCGCGGGCGGCGAGCCGTTGATGCACCCGCAGATCGACGTGATCGTCGCTGAGCTGATCAAGCGCAAGAAGTTCGTCTTCCTGTGCACGAACGCCCTGCTCCTGCCGAAGAAGCTGGACAAGTTCAAGCCGTCGCCGTTCTTCGCCTGGGTGGTCCACATCGACGGGCTGCGCGACCGGCACGACGAGTCGGTGTGCAAGGAGGGCGTGTTCGACGAGGCGGTCGAGGCGATCAAGCTGGCCAAGTCGCGCGGGTTCAAGGTGAACACCAACACCACCTTCTTCAACACCGACACCCCGCAGAACATCATCGACGTCCTGAACTACCTGAACGACGACCTGGGCATCGACGAGATGCAGATCTCGCCCGCCTACGCGTACGAGAAGGCGCCGGACCAGGAGCACTTCCTCGGCGTGACCGAGACCCGCGAACTGTTCCGCAAGGCGTTCGCGGACGGGCGGCGGAAGAAGTGGCGGCTGAACCACACGCCGCTGTTCCTCGACTTCCTCGAGGGCAAGACCGACTTCGCGTGCACGGCCTGGGGGATTCCCTCCTACTCGCTGTTCGGCTGGCAGCGGCCGTGCTACCTGATGTCGGACGGGTACGTGAAGACGTATAAGGAGCTCATCGAGACCACGGACTGGGACGCCTACGGGCGGGGCAAGGACCCCCGGTGCGCGAACTGCATGGCGCACTGCGGGTACGAGCCCTCAGCCGTGCTGGCCACCATGAGCTCGCTGCGCGAGTCGATCAGGGCGGTCCGCGGCACCTGAGGGCGCCTGCCCTTAAGAAGTCGTCGACGCCGCGGTCACGTCGATCGTGCGGCCGACATCTTTCCTGACGCTCAGCCGTCTTCGTCAAGGCGGGCTTCAAGGCGCAGCAGAGCGGCCAGGTCCGCGGGCTCCGGGTTGACGCCATGCAGGCCATGCTGAGCGAACCAGCGACCGACGTTCTCGGCGTCCCTGGTGAGAAACCAGGCGCCGCGCGGGTTCGCGATCACGTCGACCACCTGCGGCAGGTCGATCATGACCAGCCGCCCGTCGTGCACCAGCAGGTTGAACGCGGACAGGTCGCCGTGGGCCAGCCCGTCCCTGGCCAGGTCGATCAGCGCCTGCACGAGCTGGTCCCACAGCGCGGCGAGTTCTGCAGCGTCGGCCTGGGTCTCGGCCAGCCGCGGCGCTGCCATCCCGTCTGCCGACCCGATGAACTCGAGCAGCAGCTCGGTCTCGAGGATCTGGGCAGGGTACGGCACGGGCACCCCGGCCGCGTACAGCCGGGCCAGCGCGCCGAACTCGGCGGCCGCCCACTGCCCCGCGATCGCTTCCCGCCCGAACGCGCTCCGGCTGGCTACGGCCCGGTTGGTCCGAGACTCGCGGGTCCGGCGCCCCTCTAGGTAGCCGGCGTCGCGGTGGAACATCCGGTGTTCGGCGGACCGGTACCGCTTGGCGGCGAGCAGGCAGGACCGGTCCGTCCCCGGCACGCCGCGCCGGAGCAGGAAGACGTCGGCCTCTTTGCCGGTCTTCAGGATGCCGAGCTCGGTGTCGACCGCGGCTAGCTCGGTCACCAGCCAGTCCGGGTAGGGCCTGGGACCGCGCTCGGTGGGCGTCGACTGGTCCCAGGTGGTCCAGCGGTCGCCCGCAGGCAGGCCGTCGGTCGCGTCGAACACCTCGATGGACGGCAGCGCCCGGCGCACCCGGACGCGCTTGGCCGTGGTCGGCTCGTCGTCGTTGAAACGCCGCTTACCGCGGCGGTACTCTCCGCCGTACGCGGAGGTATGACTGGGCACTGGCAGTGCTCCTCGGCTGAGTCTCGGATAGGGCAGGCAGCAGCGCGCCCGCGACGGGCATAGACACGTGACCCCTCCCTTCCGCTCAGCCGACCACCACCGGCCGGACGGCTGCAGGCTGCCACACTGACCAGACCCGACGCAACCGAATTTTTCGGCCGGGCCCCGGCGCCGTGCTCAACCCGAATTTCTGCCCCTGGCCCCAACGCCGTACGCAACCCGCATTTCCGCGCCGACCCCGGCACCGCCCGCGACCACCGATATATGGTCGGGAGGGGCGACGGTGACCGCGGAGGCAGCCAGGACCGGTGCGATGGATTCCCACCCGCTACCACCCGGGTGAGTCCCTGCCTCCTACCAGCGGGAGCCCTGTCGCGGGGGTCTCCCTCGCGCCCAGCGAGTCCATCCTCGTCGGCATCCCGGTCCGCATGGCCGGCACCTGCTATGACCCGAACGGCTGACCGGCACGAACGTCTCCTACGTGAAGGAACGCTTCCTGCTCTTCACGCACTGGGTCACCCTCAAGGTTCGGCGGCCCTGGATCATGCACGAGCCGTTCGCCCGGGGCCAGGAAGCGGCGAGAGGCCTTCCGTGCCTCAGCCAGTAACGGCGACCGTGGGCGTTCGGCCTGTCCTAGGAGTCGTCGCGGGTCGTCTCTCCGTCGCGGAGGTCGCGGATGGCGGCCTTGGCCTTGCGCCCGGCGTCGCTGTCCCGCAGGTCCTTCAGCGCCTCCTTCGCCCGGCGCGCGGCGTCGCTGTCCCGCAGATCGCGCAGCGCCTCGCGCGCCTTACGGCCGGTGTCACCTTCGCGCAGGTCGCGGATGGCCGCCTCGGCCTTGCGCCCGACCTCTCCCTGCCGCAGGTCGCGGATCGCGGACTCAGCCCGGCGCCCGGCGTCGCTGTCCCGCAGATCCTGCAGGGCCGACTTCGCCTTGCGTGCCGTGTCGGCCCGCTGGTCGCCGCGCAGCCAGGCGGTCAGCAGGGACCACCACTTCCGCAGCTGCCCCTCATTTTCGGCCATCGCCGACTCTCCTTCGCCTCGAGCGCTTCGAGCGATTCGCGCCCGCAGCTCATCCTATATCTCGATCATATTCAAGATATAACGTGACAGCGACCCGGCCAAGCCCGGGCTCGGCGTCACCCGGCCCATGCCGAACACGATCCGCCTGATTGCTACCCGTCTGCCCGCCCGCAAACCGTCTGTCCGCCGAGCCAGACCCAGGACACCGGGTGGAAGAATGCCTGGAATGCAGCGTCAGCGCATCAGCGGGCACTCGCCCTACGAGCCGGTCTTCGGATTCTCCCGAGCGGTGGTCGCCGGAGAACGAGTTCTCGTATCAGGAACCGCGCCGGTCCCGCCCGGCGGAGGCCCGCCTCCGCCCGACCCGCACGGCCAGGCCAGGCTGTGCCTGGACCTGATCAGCGAGGCCCTAGTCAAGGCGGGCACCAGCCTCGATCACGTCGTGCGGACCCGAATGTTCATTACCGATGCCGCCCATTGGCGCGAGGTCGCCCGCGCTCACGGCGAGGTCTTCGCCGAGATCCGCCCGGCAGCCACCGCCGTGATCGTCTCCGGCCTACTCGACCCCGCCTGGTTCGTAGAGATCGAAGCCGAGGCCGTCCTGCCGATAGCTAGCTGAGTGATCCGAGAGCGTCGTAACCCCGGATTCGCGCCGGTCCAACCGGCCCCGGCCAGGATTTGCGTGGAAGTTTCGGGCTCAGTGGAAGATCCGGGGGCCCATGATCCCCCAAAGTTTCCACGAAACCCGGATCTTCCATGATCTTTTGGGATCTCTGTTCCAATAGCTACGTCCGCAGGTTGCTGAGCCGTGTGAGGTTGCTGCCACCCGTGCACCCTGCCCGCTAGTCCCTCTGGATGCCGTCCAGGATCACCTCGACGACCTCGCGGATGAAGTCCTCGGTCAGCGGCAGGTGACCGAGCAGCAGCCGGTGCTGGGCGGCGCCGAAGAACAGGTCGAGGACGACCTCCCGGTCCACCGTGGCCGGGATCTCGCCCCGCGCGATCGCGCGGTCCAGCATGATCCGGTGCTGGAACCGCAGCGGCTCGAGCACCCGGTCCCGCCACGCCGCGCGCAGCTCCGGGTCGTGCTGTGCCTCGGCGATCAGGTCGGCCAGCAGCCGCCCCATGGGTGTGCGGGTCACCGCCCGGACCCAGGCGTGCAGCGCGTCAAGCATGTCGCCGCGTAGGGTCCCGGTGTCCGGCAACGGCTGCTCGGCGCGGAACGACGCCACGAAGGCATCCAGCGCGAGCAGGCCCTTGGACGGCCACCGCCGGTAGATCGTCGACTTCCCCACCCCGGCCCGCGCCGCGACCTCTTCGATCGACATGGCGGCTAGGCCCCGCTCGGCCAGCAGCTCAACGGTGGCCCCCAGGATCGCCCGGTCAGCCTCCTGACTCCGCGGCCGCCCCCGCGGCGCCCCCTCACCAACGGCGCGGGCCACCCGGCCGCCAACGGCGCGGGCCACCCCGCCGCCCACGGCGCCAGCCGCGCCGCCGTCCGCAGCATCGCCAGCCTCGGCCGGAAGATCCGGAATATCCAGCTCCATCACCTGGTTCAACCCTCAGGAAATCCGAAACGATCCGTAACGTATTTGATTGGTATCATGCCCGTCACCGCGCCTCCCAACCGTACTGAGCCCTGGCCCGTCGAAACCGAGGCCCGGACTCGCCACCCACTCCAGCTAGCCCTGATCCTCGTCGCCGCGTTCATGGTCGTCCTCGATTTCAGCATCGTGAACGTCGCCCTACCCTCGATCGAGCGCGAGCTCCACATGCCACCGGACGCCGTGCAGTGGATCGTCACGGGGTACGCCATCTCGTTCGGCGGACTGCTCATCCTCGGCGGCCGGGCCGCCGACCTGCTCGGCAGGCGGCGCATGTTCATCGCAGGCCTGATCGCGTTCTCGCTGGCCAGCCTGGCCGGCGGCCTGGCCAAGGACCCCGCGCTGCTGATCGCGGCCCGGGTCATCCAGGGCGCGGGCGCCGCCGTGGTCGCTCCCGCCGCGCTCTCCCTCATCACCACCGGCTTCCCCGAAGGCCCCGAGCGTACTCGCGCCATCGGCCTGTACGGCGCGATGGCGTCGGTTGGCTTCGTCTCCGGCCAGGTTCTCGGCGGCGTGCTGGTGCAGTTCACCAGCTGGCGCGCGGTGTTCCTGGTCAACGTCCCCGTCGGCCTGATCGCGGCGGCCGTGGCCCCGGCCATCCTCGGCGCAGCCAAGGCCGCCCGCACGGAAAGTCGGCCGAGGCACCGCCTAGACATACGCGGCGCGCTGCTCATCACCAGCGCGGTCGCGCTGCTCGTGTTCGCCGTCTCCCAGGGCGCCATCTCCGGTTGGACCTCGCCCCTGGTCATCGCGGCCGCCATCATCGCTGCCGCGGCGGCCGCCGTCTTTGTGAAGGCGGAGGCCCGGCATCCCGAACCGCTGATCCGCCCGGGCCTGCTGCACCGCAGCGCACTGCGGAACGCCACGACGCTCGCGTTCCTGATGGGCCTGTGGAACGGCGGTGAGATGCTCGTCCTGTCCCTGTACCTGCAGCAGGTCCTGCACGAGTCGCCGCTGTTCACCGGCCTGGTCATCGCTCCGCAAGGCGTGGTCGGCTTCACGATGGGCATGCTCGGCCCGCGCCTGGCGGCCCGGATGGGTGTCAAGCGCCTGCTCGTGCTGACCGGTGCCACGACCGCGCTCGGCTTCGCGGTGCTCACCCAACTCCCCGCCGACGGGTACAGCCCGGTCCTGTTCGTCGTCACGCTGATCGGTTTCGGCACCGCGGGCACCGCGCTGGGTTCCACCGTGCTCGCTAGCCGCGGCATGGCCGACTCCGATCAGGGCCTGGTCGGCGGCATGGTCAACACCAGCCGCCAGATCGGCGCCGCGGTGGGCGCCGCCCTGCTCCCCGCCGTCGCCGAAGGCGTCAACGGCGGCATCGGCGTCTCCGGCGACCGCGCCGCGATGTTCACCGCCGCCCTCGCCGCCCTGACCGCCACCGCCATCGCGTGGCGCGCCGCCCACCCGTTCTCCGCCCGCGCCCGCACCGCCAGCTAAGGACCGATCCCTGACGGCAGGTGACCGCCGGCGAGGTTGGCCTTGGCCCCTCGCCGGCGGAAACCTATATACCGAACGGACTATGGTTCCACCCCCGCGTCGGCCAGCTCGGTCCGCGGGTGATGGCCACGATATGGGGCGGCCGGAAGACATCGGCGACCCGCACCCGAACCACGCCCGTCGGCCTCAGGCCAAGCTCGCCGCCGGGCGACATGGCGGCACAGGTGTCCTTGGTCGCCACGGCCGTCCCCGGCCCGCGCTCGCGGGCCGGGTGCCCGGCAGTCGGCTCGGTGTTCCGGAACAGCGTGAGGGTGCTCAGCCCGATGCCGACCAGGATGGCTGCGCCGCCGAACAGGAGCCCAACCCCGGCCGGGTCGCCGAAGAAGGCGGCGCCGGCCGCGGCGCCCACCAGTGGCTCGAGGTTGAGGAAGGCCCCCGCGACCTCGGACGACACGCGGCTCTGCCCGAAGGCGAACAGCGTGAAGGGCAGCAGCGTGCCGCAGGCGCCCAGCGCCACGACGGCCAGCACGGGAGCCGCACCCGCCGGCCGGCCGGGCACGCCCTCGGTGAACGCCGTGAAGGCCAGCGCGCCGAGTGCGGCCCCGAGGAACTCCACGGCGGTGACCGCGATCGGGTCCCGGCCCGTCAGCAGCCGGCCCTGTACGACGGTAAAGGTGGCGGATAGCAGCAGCGAGGCCAGCACCAGGGCGTCGCCCCGGGGGGTCGCGCCGCCGCCTCCGCCGCTGGTGACCAGGGCGACGCCGGCCAGCGAGACGGCAAAGCCCACCCAGGCCACGGGCCGGGCCACGGCCCGGAGCCACACGGCCGAGATGATCGCGACGAGCACCGGCACGGCCCCGATCATCAGCGCCGCATGGGTGACGCTGGTCCTGGTGATGCCCGCGTTCTGGACGATGACGGTCATTCCGTACCCGATCGCCCCGGAGATCAGCACCCTCGGCGTGAAAGCAGCGCGCAGCCCGCGCCTGGCGAAGGGCAGCAGGATCGCGGCCGCCAGGCCGAAGCGCGCAACGGTGAGCCAGCCCGCGGGCAGCCACTCCAGCGCCAGCTTGGACAGCGGCACGGTGGTACCCCACAGCAGCCCAGCCGCGCAGAGGGCCACCAGGGCTTGACGGCGGTTCGTGTTCATACATCCATACTCGGCACGCGAGGCACGAAATTTGATGTCAGGGCCCTCTGGCGAGATAATATTTAGAACTATGCCAGTTTCACTGAATGAAGTTGACATTACGCTGCTCACTGCGCTGCAGGAGGACGCGGACCGGACCAACGTCGAGCTCGCCCGCCTCGTCGGCCTGTCCCCGGCCGCGACGCTGCACCGGGTGCGCAGGCTCAAGGAGTCCGGCGTCATCCGCGTGATCAGCGCCCAGCTCGACCCGGACGCCCTGGGCTTCCCGCTCCAGGTCTACGTGGGGGCCACGCTCGCCCGTCACGACGTGCACTCGAGCCAGCGGTTCGACGACCTGATCCGGTCCACGCCGCAGATCACTGCCGCGGACACGGTGGCCGGCGAGATGGACTACCTGATCACCGCGGTGGCCCGCGACGTCGCCGAGCTTCAGCAGGTACTGGCCAGCCTCGCCGTCCGCGGCGGTCAGCGGCTCGTGACCTACCTGCGGCTCGGCGAGGTCAAGCCCCCGTCCCGGCTGCCCCTGGGTCCCCGTTAACCACGCTCCACCCGGTGGAACGTCAGCCACAGGTCGGCCAGCACGATCGCGAACACGGGCAGCCAGGCGAGCCGTTCAGCTACCCAAAGGCCGCTCGCAGGGGCGGTGAGCAGGCCCGGCACCCGGCCGGCCAGCATCCCCAGCGAGCTGACGGTGACCAGCGCGGTCTCATGCCAGATGAACAGCGTCATCGCCGACAGGTTGACCATCGCCACCGCGGCCCACGCCACCGGGCGGCGCATCGCCCGCGCCAGCCGGTCGCGCAGCAGCAGCGCCAGGCCGGCCTGTGGCACGTCCGCCCGGCCGCCGAGGCGCTGGCCGTCAACCGCCTGGCGACGGGCCGTGGCGCCCGGATCGCCGGGGTTACCGCCGTCGTGGCGGGAACCGCCGCGGTCGGCGCGCTCCTGTCGCACCTGCGGGAACGCTCCGGTAGCCTGGCCGCGCCTGTGCTACTGCGCCTCGCCGCCGACTGCGCGGCCCCGCTGGCCAGCGCCCTCGCCCGAACTATCGGAAACCGGCCCCCACCCTGTTCCGCCCGTAGCGCCGGACGAACTCACGCAAGATCGCGGGCGGGTGCTGCACGTCGCTGCGCCTGCCCAGCGCCTTGAGCTCGTCGGCCTGGTCGGGTTCGAAGTAGCCGACGTGCTTGTACGCGTCGATCCGGATGCAAAAGGCGACCGCGTCCATCTCGGGATGGAACTGGGTGGCGTAGACGTTGGAGCCGACCCGGAACATCTGGACCGGGCAGGTTTCCGAGCTGGCCAGCAGGACGGCGGCCCCGGGCAGCTCCTCGAGAGCTTCCTTGTGGCCGGTGAACGCGTCAAACGCGTCGGGGACCTCCCGCAGCAGAGGGTCGAGCCGGCCCTGCTCGGTGAGGGTGACCCGGACGATCCCGGCCCCCTCGCCGTAACGCCGCCCTACCACCCCGCCCTGGTTGGTGCCGAGCGCCCCGACGCCGTAGCAGGCGCCGAAGAACGGGAAGTCAGCCGCAACGACGGCACCGAGCACCCGGTCCAGGTCCGCCTCGACCCGCCGCTGAACCGGCGACTTCACGTCCGCGGGATCGGAGTAGTTGAACGGCCCGCCGCCGACCCAGATCCCCGACCATTCCGATAGGTCGACGTCGCCCAGCGCGTGTTGTTCCAGCCGGAACCGCCGCAGGTCGCGTTCCTCGAGCCCGGCCAGGCTCAGGAAGGACTCGTACTCGTTATCGGCGGCCGCGTCGTCAGCCCGGATCGACAGCAGCAGGATCGGATCCACCCGATCACCCTAGTGAGCACAGGGAACTAGCGCAGCCCAAGCCACCCAGGCTTTATCGATCCGCCACCTACGACTCTGCCACCTACGACCAGGAGTCCGCGACGGCGGGAGCCGGCCTGAGGCGGCGCGCCGCAGGACGTGCCTGCGGAAACCCTCGGCGGCCGGAAGCAGCCGCCGGTCCGCGGACCAGGTCAGGCAGATCTCCCGGACCGCCCCGGCATCCTCGATCTCTCGGTGCACCACGGGCCCGGGGGCCGCTTCAACCGAACCCGCCCGCGGCGCGGGAACGACCGCGACGCCCAGGCCGGCCGCGACGAAGCCGCGGACGTTAGACAGGTCGTCGCCCTCGTAGACGACGTCGGCGCGGAAACCCGCCGCCTCGCACAGATCATCGGTCAGCTTCCGCAGCGCGGAGGTCGGGCGCAGGCCGACGAAGGGGTCCCCGGCTGTCTCGGCCAGGCGGACGCGCGGCTGTCCCGCGAGCCGGTGCTCGCGGGACACGGCCAGCCGCAATGGCTCGAGCGCGAGCCGCTCGGTGCGCACCGTCTCGCCGGGGAACCGGCGGCTGCCGATCTCCAGGTCGGCGTTCCCGTCGTCCAGGGCCGCCGAGTTCAGCTCGTCGCTGACCACGGTGAGCTGGAAGCCCACGCCGGGATGCCCTACGCGGAAGCTGCGGATCAGATCGGGTACGAGCCAGGTGCCGAGCGACTGCTGGAAGGCCAGCACCACGGTGCCGGTACCGGGGTCGGTGAGCTGGCTGACCGCGGCGATCCCGTCGTCGAGGTGGTGCAGCATCGCGTCCAGGTGCGGCTTGAACACCGCGCCCGCATGCGTCATGCGCAGGGTTCGGCCCGAGCGGCGCAGCAGCGGCGTGCCGATCTCGGCCTCCAGGCGGGCCAGGGCTCGCGACACACCGGACTGGGTGACTCCCACCAGATCGCTGACCTCGGTCACGGTCGTGCCGTCGGCCACCTGCTGGAACCAGCGCAGCGCAGCGGTGTCCATATCGATGACGATAGCTCATGGATCAATTGCTACCTAGTCATTGGACGCATGAATCAGGGGCAGGCACACTGATAATGAAACACAATATGTTTGGAGAGAAAACAAAATGACTGTGACCACTTCCACGCGCACCCGTCTGTGGACCGCGCTCCGCAGGAGGCTCCGCGCCACCCGTGCCGCGCTCACCGCCCGCCAGTCGCTCGAGCGCGACCTCGCCAGCTACACCAGCCAGTCCGACCTGGACGACCTGTACGCGATGCTCGACAGGTACGGCGACCGGGAGACCGCGCAGATCCGCCGCATCCTCGCCGCCCGCCGCGCCTGACCCACGCCCCCGGCGCGCCTGACCCCGTGACTCATAAGGGGCACCGGTGAGTCAGCCGCCCCGAACGAGGCACCTGGCGCGCGGCCGGCACGCGCTACGGTGCGGGAATGACCAAACGACCACGCGTGACCGTCGTAGGCAGCCTGAACATGGACATCTCCGTCACGGTGCCCAGCCTGCCGGGACCCGGCATGACCGTACTCGGCTCGGCGGCCCGCTATTCTCCGGGCGGCAAAGGCGGAAACCAGGCCGTCGCGGCGGCCCGCCTCGGGGCCGAAGTCCGCATGGTGGGCTGCGTCGGCGACGACGCCTTCGGCCGCCAACTCCAAGCTGACCTCCAAAAAGAACACGTCGGCACCGACCACGTTCGGGTCATCCAGGGCACCCCATCGGGCCTGGCCATGATCGCGGTGGACAGCAACGCGGAGAACCTCATCATCGTCGCCCCCGGCGCCAACCGCGAGGTCAGCCCGGCCGACGTCGCCGCGGCCCAGTCCACCCCCACCGACGTCCTGGTCATCAGCGCCGAGATTCCCGTTCCCGCGATCACCGCAGCGCTCGCCCACCCGCCCGGGGCCCTCCGCATCCTGAACCTCGCCCCCGTCCCGCCCGGCGCCGCCACCATCGTCACCGACCAACTGGACTGGCTGGTCGTCAACGAGTCCGAGGCCGCCGCCCTCCTCAACCACCCCGACCGCGGCAACCACCCCGAGCGCCGCCTGACCCCCGCCCAGGCGGCCGCCGCCCTCGTCGCCCAGGGCCCCCGCCACGTCGTGGTCACCGCGGGCGCGCACGGCGCCGCCCTGGCCGACCCGGAAGGCACCTACACCATCCCAGGCTTCAAAGTCCAGGCCGTCGACACCGTAGGAGCAGGCGACACCTTCGTGGGAGCCCTCGCCGTCGCCCTGGCCGCCCAAATCCCACCCCCGGAGGCCGTCCGCGCCGCGGCCGCCGCGGGCGCGGCCGCCGTCACCCGCCCAGGCGCCCAGACCGCCATGCCAAGACCCTCTGACATACTCTCCACAACCGGTCTAAAATGGCCTGAAACCTGACGCCGCCAGATACCAGGGATAGGTGAACAAGGGGTAACATTTACGGGTGGAGAAAATGAACTTATGACCCCTGACCTGCAGGACTTCCAGCTGGACGGGGGAGTAGGGGAAGCGCCAGCCGGAGTCCGGGCCAGAGGCACGAGTCAGCCCGACCACTCGATCCAAGCCGTTGTTGACGCGCTCGCGCCCGTGTTCGGCATCGCGCCCGAACGCGGCGCCATCGGCAGCGGCACGCGCCGGCGCACCTGGCTGGACACCTTCGACTGGCGGCTGGACCGGGCCGGCCTCGCCCTGACCTACGAGACCGCCAGCCGGCGCAGCCGCCTGCTCCTAACGGCCAAAAAGGATGGCACCAGCCAAGCCGAACAGCCGACCGCGGGCTGGCAGCCCAGGCGCCCCTCCCTGGCCGAGGTCCTCCCAGCAGGCCCCGTCAGGGACCGGATAGCAAAGCTGGCCACCCCGAGAGCGCTGTTCCCCGTCGTCACCACGTCCACGACGGTCAGCGTCAGTCGCCTGACGAACCCCGACGGCAAGACCGTTGCCCGGCTGATCGCCGCCTCCTCGACCGTCACCCAGGCTGGCGTCACCGCGAGGCTCCCCACCCGCCTCACCATCACCGAAGTCCGCGGCTACCCCGCCCAGGCCCGCCGCGCCGCGCGCCTGCTGGCGGACGCCCCCGGCGTAAACCCCGCCACCAGAACCCTCCTGGAAGAAGCCCTCAGCGCGCTGGGTCGCCACCCCGCCGACTACACCAATGGCGTGGACGCGGAGATCACCGCCCAGATGCCCGCGCCCGTCGCGGTCGCCACCTTGCTGCTGCGCCTGCTGGACACCCTGGAGCAGAACGTCGACGGCGTGATCCGCGACATCGACACCGAGTTCCTGCACGACCTGCGGGTTTCTGTGCGCCGCACCCGATCCGCGATCAAGCTGCTCGGCGACGTCCTGCCGGCCGGTCTCGCGGAACAGTACGGCCCCGAGTTCAAGTGGCTCGGCGACCTGACCACGCCGACCCGCGACCTCGACGTCCACCTCCTCGGCCTCCCCGCCCTAGCCGAACACCTCCTCGCCGCCTCCCCCGAGGACCTCGAGCCCTTCCGCGCCTTCCTGGCCCGGCGCCGCACTCGCGAGTTCAAAACGCTGGCCACGGCCATCCGCCAGGCCCGGTTCCGCACCCTGGCCGACCACTGGCGCAAGGCGCTGGTCGAGGTCCGCGACGCCGCCACCCCGCGCAAGCGTCGCGCCGCGCACCGGCTCACCGCCGTGGAGCTAGCCATCAGCCGGACCGCCCGCGTCTTCCGCCGGGTCGCCGCGCAAGGCGGCGCGATCACGCCGGACTCCGCCCCGGAGTCCCTGCACGACCTGCGCAAGCGCTGCAAGGAACTGCGGTACCTGCTGGAGTTCTTCGCCCCGCTGTACGACCCCGTCGCGTATAAGAAGGTCGTCGGGGACCTCAAACAACTCCAGGACTGCCTCGGCGAGTTCCAGGACAGCGAGGTACAGCGAGAGGAAATCCGGGTCCTGGCCGACGCGATGCTCGCCGATCGCGCGGCCCCCGCCGCTACGCTGCTGGCCATGGGAGAAATCGCCGCAAAGCTGGCGCTCAGCCAAGCCGAGGCCCGGGCCGACTTCAGCCGGCGCTTCGCCAGGTTCGCGGGCCCCGAGGGCCAGCAGCGCGTCCGCACCCTGCTCGCCGAAGCCGGAGCCGGAGCCAACACCCAGTGAAGATCTACGCCACCTACAACATCAAGGGCGGCGTCGGCAAGACGACGGCCGCGGTCAACCTCGCCTACCTGTCCGCCGAGCAGGGCCAGCGCACCCTGCTCTGGGACCTGGACCCCCAGGGCGCGGCCAGCTTCCTGTTCCGGATCAAGCCCCGGGTCAAGGGCGGCGGCCGGGCGCTCATCCGCGGCACCAAGGCCCTCGACGCCGCGATCAAGGGCACCGACTTCGACGACCTGGACCTGCTCCCCGCCGACTTCACCTACCGCAACATGGACCTGCTGCTGGGCGGCGCCGACGGCAAGCCGACCCGCCGGATCGCCGAACTGCTGAGGCCCCTCGCCTGCGAGTACGACCGCGTGTTCCTCGACTGCCCGCCGAGCATCTCCCTGGTCTCAGAGAACGTCATGCACGCCGCCGACGTCCTGCTCGTGCCGATCATCCCGACCACGTTGTCGCTGCGGACCCTCGACCAGCTCACCGAGTTCGTCGCGGGCTTCAACGGCCGCCGCCCCGAGGTGCGCGCGTTCTTCTCCATGGCCGACCGGCGCAAGAAGCTCCACAGAGAAATAATTCAAGACCTTTCTACCGAACGAGCGGTGGTGTCTCCCACCGTCATCCCCTCCCTTTCCGTCATCGAGAGGATGTCGGTGGAGCGTGCCCCGGTCACGGCGTTCGCCCCCCGCACCCAGGCCGCCCGCGCCTACCGCGCCCTGTGGGCCGAGCTCAGCGAGCCCGTGCAGGCCCGGGCCGCGGTCTTACGCGTGCGGCGCGTCCCGGCCCTGCCAGGTCGTGATGCAGGCCTCGTTCCCCTCCGCGTCGGCGAACACCCAGAACGCCGGCGCCTCCGCGTCGTAGGTCAGCCTCCCGCCCGCCGCCAGCGTGGCCCGGATCCGCGCCTCCGCCTCGTCGTGCGGCACGGATACATCGAGGTGAATCCGGTTGCGCTGCGGCCGCGGCGCGTCCATCTGCTGGAACCAGATCGACGGCCCCTCCCCGAGCGGGTCCACCAGCGCGCCCGTCGGACCCGAGTTGGTGTGCTCGTCGACGTACCCGAGCACCGCCTTCCAGAACGGCCTGATCGCCGCGGCGTCCATCGCGTCGATCCCCAACTCGAGCACCTGGACGGAGCGCGAGCGCTCGCCGATCCCAGCCCCTGTGCTCAATCTGAACCCCTCGACCATGGTCGAGATGCGCCGTGCTAGCTCAACGTCCTCTGGAGTCACCCACGCCACGGCCGCGGTCTGCAGGGAAAAGATCACCCGGTCGGCACGCACGTCCATCCGCAGGTGCCCCTCCGCACCCGGCTCGGCGGCCGCCCGCCCGGCCACGTCGGCCGCCAGCGGGAGCGACCCGGTCAGGACCTCGGTCCGGAACTCGCCCAGGACGTACCGCCACCCGAGCCCGGTGACGGCCGCCGACGCCTCCCCGCGGCTGAGCTTGCGGTACTGCCCCTCATCCATGCCGTCAGCCCGAATACTGCTGCAGCCAGTGCAGCGTCCGCTCGTTGAATCCTTCGACGTCCTCGTAGATCGCGGCGTGCGCGCAGTTCTCGAACACGTGCACCTCGGAGTTGGCGATCCCCTCGCTCAGCGGCTTGGCGAAGCGCGTCGAGGTGCAGATGTCGTGCCGCCCGTACGTGATCAGCGTCGGCGCCTGGATCGAACCCAGCGCCTCCCTGGCGTCGTGCGCCAGCACGGCCCCCGACTGCCGCATGAACGCGTCCACCGGCGGCATCGGCCGACCCCGCACGAACGTGGCCAGCGCCTCGACGTAGTCCGGCCGCGCCGCGTACATCTCGGGGGTGAAGCAGAACGGGAAGATCCCCAGGATGACCATCTCGGTCACGCTGCCCAGGCCCTGCGCCATGACCTGCCAGCCCCGGACGACGGTCTCGAGGAACGGGTCGGTCTTGTCCCACGCGCTGTGCAACTGCAGCGTCTTGACCCGCTCCGGGTGCCTGGCCGCCAGCCACGTCCCGGTCGACGCGCCGAGCGAGACCCCGAAGACGTGTGCCTGGTCGATCCCGACGGCATCCATGAACGCCGCGATGTCCTCGGCGAACAACTCGGTCGAGTAGACGCCCTCCGGCTTGGACGACAGCCCCGCGCCGCGCAGGTCCACGCAGTAGCAGGTGTAGTGCTTCTCGTACTCGCCGACCTGGAAGGCGTAGCACGCCTGGTCTGCCGCCAGGTACGGGATCAGCACCATGGGCTCGCCGTGGCCGTGCACCTCGTAATTGATGTCGATTCCGTTCGCCTGCACCGTTGGCATCGTTTGCCCTCCGCCCTCCGCTGATACCCCGATCCTAGGGATCGCGCCAGCCAGTCCGCAGTGCCTTCGGACCGGACAATACAACCGCCGCCCGGCCCACCCGGCGGCGGCCGACAGAATCCCCGACCACCGCCGCCCCGCCCGCCCGGTACAATCCCCACATGGGCGCGTGAGGGCGCCTCCGGGTCCGCGGGAAGGACTGAGTCCGCCTCCCAGGTAGCTGGTTCTCGTCGGATATGACGATCTCCCTCGAGGCCTGACCGCGGACCGCAGGCTGGCGAAGGAGACGTCATGGCGACTCTTCCGGCTTATCCCAGCCTCGATCACCTCCGGCACCAGGCCAAGGACCTGCTGCGCGCCGCCAAGTCCGGCGATGCGGCGGCCGCCGCGCAGGTCGCAGAGGTCTCGGACTCACCGACGCTATCCGCGGCGCAGCTCGTGGTGGCCCGCTCGTACGGGTTCCCGAGCTGGCCCGCGCTCAAGGCCGAGGTCCAAGCGCGCGCCGCCAGCCTGGATGAGCTGGCCGCCGAGTTCTGCGTGGCCAGCGTCAGGGACTGGCGGGGACGAGCGGTCCGAATGCTCGCCCAGACCCCCGAGATCACCGGGCACGGCCTGGCCACCGCCCTGATGCTCGGCGACGCGGCCCGGGTCCGCGACGAGATCGCCCGCGACCCGGCCGCCGCCACCCGTCCCGATCCCCGGACCGGCTGGACTCCGCTGCACGCCGTGTGCGCGTCCCGCTGGCACTCCCTCGACCCGGACCGTGCCCCGGCCCTGGTCGCCACGGCCCGGCTGCTCCTTGACGCCGGGGCGGATCTGACCGCGCGCATCAGCGCGAGCGGTCGCACGCCGTTCAACTGCGCGACGGCCTCGGCGAGCGGCGGCGCGGGCCACGAGGCGCTCATGCGGCTCCTGCTGGAGCGCGGCGCGGTACCCCAGGATGACGACCTGTACCTGACCGCCTTCAGCAGCGACGACCACCACTGCCTCCGGCTCCTGCTCGACCACACCCCGGACGTGGCGGCGACCGCCGAGAAGGCACTCGCCGCCCCGGTCAGCACCAAGGACACCGAAGCGGTCCGGCTCCTCCTCGAGGCGGGAGCCGACCCGAACCGCTACGCCGACGACGAGGGCCAGCCGACCTCAGCCGTCTACGCCGCCGTGCGGGCCGACTGCCCGGCCGAGCTGATCGCCCTGCTCATCGCCCACGGCGCCGACCCCACCCGGCCCGGCCCTGACGGCCTTACCCCCCGCGGGCTGGCCACGATCAGGGGACGAACCGACCTCGCCGGGCTCCTGGGCGGCAACGGCCTGCCCGACACCACCCGGTTCGTCGGCGCCTGCGCCGCCGGCGACCGCGCGGCGGCCCTCGACGTGCTGGCCGCCGCCAACCTGACCGGCGACCAGGCAGCGGCCCTCGACCCGGCGGCCGCCGCCGGTGACCTGACCGGTCGCCTGGACCAGGCCGAGCTGGCCGCGCTGGTGTACGCCGCCGAGGCGGGGAACGAGCCGGCCGTGTCGCTCATGCTGGACCTCGGCTTCCCCCTCGACGTGCGCCGCGACGACGGCGCCACCGCACTGCACGCCGCCGCCTACGCCGGAGATGCCCCCGTGGTCAGGCTCCTGCTCGACCGCGGCGCCGACCCCGAGGCGCCGGACGGGCAGTGGGAGAGCCCGGCCCTGGAATGGGCCGTCATCGGCAGCGGGTTCCGCCCGAGGACCAGCCCCCACCCCGACTGGATCACCACCGTGCGCGTCCTCATCGAGGCCGGCGCGTCGACCCGGGGCCTCTCCCTCTCGCCCGACGACCAAAAGCCGCCCAGCCCCGAGGTCGCCGAACTGCTCCGCGCCTACGGCGTCGGCAGCGACTGACCCCGCCCTACTCGGTGACGGCCGCCGTCGCGGGCTGGGCGGCCTGGCTCATCCGGAGCACGAGCACGACCAGCAGCAGCGCGACCGCATCGAACACCGCGGCCAGCGTGAACGAGCTGGCCATGCCGTGGACGACGATCTGGTGTGTCGACGACGACGCAGCCGCGTGCCTGGCGCCAGACACGGTGACCAGGATGGCCAGGCCGAGCGCCCCTCCGACCTGCTGCATCACGTTGACCATGCTGGCCGCCGCGCCGGAGTCCCGCGGTGCCACCCCGTGCAGCGAGGCCATGGTCAGCGGCACGAAGGCCACGCCCATCCCGGCGCCGATCAGCAGCATCGGCCCGAGGATGCCGGAGGTGTAGGTCGTCGCCGGGCTGATCTGGGCCAGCCAGGCCATGCCGGCGACCACCGGCAGCAGGCCGGCCACCATGAGCGGCTTGGGCCCGAACCGCGGCACCAGCCGCGGGGCCAGCCGCGACACCGTGAACAACGCCGCGGTCATCGGCAGGAACGCGATCCCGGCGCGCAGCGGGCTGAACCCGAGCACCTCCTGCAGGAACTGGGTGAGGAAGAAGAACATCCCGAACATCCCCGCCACGAGCAGCAGCCGGACCAGGTACGAAGCCGAACGGCCGCGATCGGCGAACAGTCGCAGCGGGGTCACCGGGTGCGCCGAACGAGTCTCGGTGATGAGGAACGCGGCCAGCAGTGCGGCCGCTGCGGCGAAGGCGGCCAGGGTGAGCCGGTCGCCCCAGCCGTTCGCGGCGGCGCGGATGAACGCGTACACCAGGGCGGACATGCCCGCGGTGGAGGTCAGCGCGCCGGCCACGTCGAGCCTGCCAGGCTGGCGTTCGGTTTCCGGCAGGAACCGCGGCGCGGCGAGGATCACCGCGACGCCGATCGGCACGTTGATGAACAGGACCCACCGCCAGGACACCCATTCGGTGATCATGCCGCCCAGGACCAGGCCGAGCGAGGCGCCGCCCATCACGACGGCGGTGAAGATGCCGAGCGCCCGGGTCCGTTCCCGGACCTCGGGGAAGCTGGAGATGATCAGCGCGAGCACGGCGGGGGAGGCGATCGCGCCGCCCACCCCCTGCACCGCGCGGGCGGCGAGCAGCATCGGCGCCGAGGTGGCCAGCCCGCCGGCCAGCGACGCGAGCGTGAAGATGGCTAGGCCCGCCATGAACACCCGCCGCCGCCCGAGGATGTCGCCGATCCGACCGCCGAGCAGCAGCAGCCCGCCGAAGGTCAGCGAATACGCGTTGAGCACCCAGGACAGGCCGGCCGCGGAGAACCCCAGGCCGTGCTGGATGTGCGGCAGCGCGATGTTCACCACCGTCAGGTCCAAGATGATCATCAGCTGGGCCCCGAGGACCAGCGCCAGGCTGATCCCGCGGCGAGCGGAACGGACAGGTCCCGGGAACGGGGCCGTGGACAGAGTTGCCGAGGAAGTCGACACAGGATTCCTTCCCGATCTGATGCCGTATGCGAACCGGCACTGGCGCCGTGAGCGAACCGGCTTTGGTGCGGTGCGAGGCCTGGCCTGCCGTGCCGTGGCGAACCGGCACGTGGTGCGGTGCGAGGCCTGGCCTGCCGTGCCGTGGCGAACCGGCACGTGGTGCGGTGCGAGGCCTGGCCTGCCGTGCCGTGGCGAACCGGCACGTGGTGCGTTGAACGCATCGGCGTTTGGTGCCGTGCGCGCGTCGGTGTGTGGTCTCGTTGGCGAATCGGCCCCCGTGGCCGATCCTGTCGGCGGACCGCTCGCCATCCCGGGCCCGGCGAGCTATCCTTAATCCGGAGGTTGCCTCCGCTAGTAACTATACGGAGGTTGCCTCCGGTTTGCAAGCTTAAGGGGGTGAATCCATGGACGCCGAGGTAGCCGTGCCGGCCAAGCACGCCGACGGCATGCGGGCGGATGCCCGGCGGAACTACCAGCGGCTACTCGCCGCCGCGGGCGAAGCGTTCGCCGAGCGGGGAGCGGACGACGTCTCGCTGGAGGAGATCGCCCGCCGCGCTGGAGTGGGCATCGGCACGCTCTACCGCCACTTCCCGACCAGGCAAGCGCTGCTGGAAGCCGTCTACCGAGACCAGGTCGACGCCCTCGAAGTCCGCGTGGCCGAGCTGCTCCAGGCGGACTCGCCCGGTGCCGCCCTGGCCGAGTGGCTGGCCGCGCTGATGGTGTTCGGGAAGGCCAAGCGCAGCCTGACCACAGCGATGCTCGACTCCGAGCTGCTGTCGTCGTGCCGCGATGTGCTGCACGGCGCGACCGACGCGCTACTGGCGAGGGCCCAGCAGGCCGGCGCAGTTCGCGCCGATGTGCAAGGGGCCGACGTGATCCGGCTGACGCACGCCGTGAGCCTGGCGGCCGACATGGGACAAGACCCCGGTCAAGCCGAACGCATGCTCGCGCTGGTCCTCGGCGGCGTGCTCAATCCCGCAGACTAACCGTCACGCCGGAACGCGTCGCCGTCACCCCGGCCATCGGCCCGCTGCCCGCGATCCTCGTTCCGCCCAGGTCCGTCCTGGCTACCCGACGCCCATCTCGATCCGCGGCGAAGCGGCCGGGTTGAGCCACCGCAAGATCTCCAGCAGCTCGCCGACGGGCAACGTCACGCACCCTGCCGTCGGCGTCCCGATGTTAATGTGCAGGAAGATGGCGCTCCCGAGCCCGGGCGTGCGAGCGGTGTTATACGCGATCACGGCACCGTAGTCATAGGCGGAAACATCCATCGGCTCAGGATCAGCGCCCGGGTTGCCGTACCGCTCATCCACCCACTCGTTGTACGGCGGGCTAGCCGGATCGTCGTCCCACACGTCGTACGGGTACACCCTGCGGTACGGGAAGTGCACCCCCGGATTGGGGTCGACCCCGAAGAAGAACTGGAACCCGAACGTCCCAGAAGGCGTCCGGCCATCGCCCTCCCGCTTGGCGCCGGGCGGCGCCATCCCGTTACGGCCGATCCACGCGATCCACGGCCCGAAGACCCGGCGCCAGTGCCCGTCAATCCGCTGGTAAGCCGTGAGCTCCGCCTGCGTCGCCCCATACGACGCGGCCGTAACCGTGACCAGCTGGTCGCTGGTCGGCCGAGCGGCAGACGCTGCCGCCAGGCGCACCGACGCCGCCGGCGAGGATGCCGCCTGGTGCACCAGCGGCACGGCCGAGGACGTCGCCGCGAGCAAACCTGGCGCCGCATGCCGCTGCGCTACCGGGGCATGCGTGACCCCGGCCGCGGCGCACCCGCTGATGCCGAACACCGCAGCCGCCAGGCCCACCACGCCCAACCGGACCCGAATCCAGGCCACCGATCCCACCTCCCCGCCGCGGCGTCTGCCTCCGCATCATCGGCCCTTCCCCGACCACCGTACTGTGGGGCCCCGTCATCCGGCGCCCCCTTGGCACCAGCGACGACGAGTCGCTCTAGCATCCTGGTATGACTGCGGCAGGGGATCTAGACCGCGCCCGGATCGCTGAGCTGCACGCTCGCGAGCTGGCGCGGTTCCGCGAGGCCCGGCCGCGCATCGGGAAGCGCTCCCCGGCGCAGGCCCTACTGTCCCGATCCCCGCGACCAGCGCAGACGTGACCCGGTACGTCACCGCCTACGGCGAGCTGCTAGCCGAGCTACGCTAACCCGCTGGTTGGCAGCCGCAGAGAATGCCCTCGTCAGTCCCACGGCATCGGCACATATGCCCGGCAGTCCGGCTGTCCGGGACCAGGCCATTCCACGCCAAACGAACGGCGGCACGGGCAGCGCAGCGGCGTATTCGGATTAGCGAGAACGCGGAACCGTGGCGGCTTCAGAGCGACACCATAGTCCAGCTTCGCCCCGTTCATGACGGCCACCGCGACCGGGCTCAGAGCCAAGATCGCGCCCGGGCAGCCAAACACCTCGTCGTCGGCATCAGGCGCATCCGGAGTGAATACGTACGTCTGCCCGCAGCAACCGCCGGCAGTGATGTCAACCCGCACCGAGCCGCCCACGGCCACAATCTGGCCGACCGCCGCTTCGCTAACCCGGAACGGCGGGAACACCGTCTCCTCCGACACGACCCAGGCATAGCACAACCCGCCGACATTCCCGGTGACCCGCGCTGCGCGCCTGTGCGCGGGCCGCGCGAGAGTGCTGCCTGACTCTGCGGTTATGGCCTACGGTCTGGGTATGCCTGCCAGGAAGCTGCCCACCTCCGAGGACGCGGCCACCGCCCGGCGGATCGTCCTCGACGGACTGGCCCGCGACGCTGACCTGTTCGAGCTTGTGACCGAACTCGCGCCCTTGCATCCCGGCAACAACACCTTCCCGGGCGAGGTCTTCCTCCACCTGGCTGCCGACGTGCTGGACTGGTGCGGGGCCAGCCGCCAGCAGCCGCTGGTCCTGGAGGGGATCCAGGAGCGGTTCCTGCCCGAGTGCACCTTCCGCGGGCAGGGGAACCGCAAGCTCCAGTACGCCGTCTTGGTCGCGGCCGCGTTGCACGGCGACACTGAGCCGGATCTGCTCGACGAGGTCGCCTGGTGGCAGACCGACGACTTCTGGGAATACGCCTTGTACGCAGCGATCGCCTACGTCCGTGCCGGCGTCGACCGGGCCAACGTACCGATGCGCGAGGCATGCGAGCAACTGGCCGAGTACCCGGTCTACCCAGTGCCATAACCACCATGCCAGAGGGCTGAGCCAGCTACGGAACTACTCCTGCGCAGGCTTCCCGAAACTGCGATGCGGTACGTGGGTTGGCCTCCCCGACAACTTCCGATGTCCGACATTTTCGGATATCGACATCGTTCGGCTCTCATTTCCCGAACTTTCTTATGGCATACACGGCGTGGCGCCTGAAAATGCCAGAGCCGCCGGCTATCATAGAACATGTAATCGAGAACATCCGCTGAGCCTTAAAGATCAAGATCGGGCAGCAGAAAGAAACATTCCAGGGAATCCGTCAGAATCGATCCCGTGGCCTTGCGGAATTGGAAGGAGGTGAGCCAGGTGAGTACCATCCCGTCCCCTGCCAACATGGAGGAGGCCGCCGAGGCCATCCACGCCGGGATGGGCTACCTGGCTGCGCTGGACCCGACGCAGCTGCCGGCCTGCGCGCTAGCGCGGCTGCTGCAGGTCCTGGAGGAGGCGCACGCGATGGAGACCGCGGCGCGGGCGCAGGGGCTGGGGGCGTTCACCGCCGTACAGGGCTACCACGAGGACGCGTGCTACGGCGCCCGGTCGTGGCTGATGAACAAGCTCGGGGTCACCAAGGGCGCGGCCGCCGCCTACCTCAGCTGGGCCCGGCGGGCCAGCGCCC
This sequence comes from uncultured Actinomycetes bacterium, assembly GCA_963789225.1. Lineage (GTDB taxonomy): Bacteria > Actinomycetota > Actinomycetes > Streptosporangiales > Streptosporangiaceae > Palsa-504. The sequence continues at coordinate 490,360 of CAWBKD010000015.1, read as the reverse complement.
ACCCGCGGGTCCTGGCCGCGCTGGCCGCCCGGACGATCCCGGAGTCCGCCGCCCGCACCATCTGCGACTGGACCGGCCAGCTCCCGCCTGACTGCCAGGACTCCGCTGACGCGATCCTGGTCGCCGCCGCCCTGTCCGGCGCCAGCCTGGCCGATCTGGCCCGGCTGGCGGCGGAGATCTACGCCCGGTCCTGCCCGCCGGACCCCGACGGGCCGCAGGACGGGTTCGAGGACCGGTCCGTCCGCCTGGAGACGACGTTCGGCGGCGCCGGGGTGCTCGGCGGGGACCTGACCCCCGAGTGCGCCGCGGTGGTCACCGCGGTGCTGGACGCGCTGTCGGCCCCGGCCGGGGCGGGGGACCTGCGGACGCACGGGCAGCGGTACCACGACGCGCTGGCCGACGCGATGCAGCGCCTGCTCGGGGCGGGGCTGCTGCCGGAGCGGGCCGGGCAGCCGGTCCGGGCGTGGGCGCACATGTCGCTGGCCGAGCTGCTCGCCCTGGACGGCGACGGGGCCCTGCTCGGGCAGTGGGTCACCGCGGTCCGGGCCCGGTGGGCCGGGCACCGTGCCGCCGCGTCGGTCACCGGCAGCGACGGCGCGGCCTGGCTGGCCGGGCCCGCGGCCGCCGCGGTGGCGTGTGACGCGCTGGTCACCCCGGTGGTGACCGGCGAGGTGGACCCGGCTGCCCTGGACGGGCTGGTCCGGCTGTGCGTGGAGCTAGCCCGGTGGGACAACCCGGACCCAGCTGGCGCGGACCCGCGGCCGGCCGCGGACGCCCAGCCGGCCGCGGACGCCCAGCCGGCCGCGGATCCGGGCGGCGCGGACCGCGGACCGGCCGCCGCGGCTGCCGGGCCGTCCTCCCCGTCGCGGGAGGCGCTCGAGCGGGCCATCATCGGCAAGGCCGTCGAGCTGCTGTCCGGCCCGGGCGGGCTGGCGTCCTTCCTGCGCCGCCAGCAGCTCGGCGCCCGCGCTGGCCGGGCCCAGCCTGCCGCTGGACATCGGCTACAGCGACACCGTCCCGGCCGCCATCCGGCACGCCGTCACCCTGCGCGACCAGCACTGCCAGTGGACCGGCGGCTGCAGCCAGCCCGCCGCCGCCTGCCAGGTGCACCACGTCCGGCACCTGGCCAACGGCGGCCCCACCAGCGTCAAAGACTGCGTCCTGCTGTGTTTCTTCCACCACCAGGTCGTCATCCACCGCTGGGGCTGGCAACTCGTCCTGAACCCGGACGGCACCACCACCGCCTGGAACCCCGACCGCACCAAGGTCCTCCACAGCCACAGCCCGCCCGCCCGAGCCGGGTAGCCCCCGGCCATGCCAACTCCGCTGGCGTAGCCCGTCATCCCGGTCCTCCAGCGCAGCACCGGATCACACCCGCCGATGTATTGAGGCCACGGTGTCATCCGGTGCTGTTCTGCACTCGTAACTCTGCCTGACGCCGGCCTCACGACACGGGATGCCCGGCCCGCCCGGGTGGGAATATGCCGTTGGCGCTGCCGTGACTTGTGAGCCCGCAGGTCAGCCTCGTCCTGGACGCCACCACTGGCCGCCCGGCCGGGGCGGCAGCTGCCTTCGGGAGCGCCGCTGCTCCAGCGAGGTGGCCACCGCGCTCCCCAAGATGACGATGGCCGCGCATACGGCGAAAAAGGCCACGAGAAACGGCAGGCCGGCCCAGGACTCATGGGGAGGATTGGCGCCCGGGATGCCGTCGTAGTCGCCGTCGCCCGCAACGAGGAGAAACCAGACCCACGTCGCGGCGGCCGCGATGATCAGGCAGGCGCCCGACCCGGCGGCCGTCTTGGCCAGCGGCCGGCGGCGGACCGAGGCGGGCGCGCGCGTCGGCCCGGCTGCGGGCGGGTGGGGCGGGATGTCGGCGGTGAGCGCGGCCAGGTCGGCGTGGGTCCGGGCGGCGAGCGCCTGGCCCGTGCGCGCGTCGAGTTCGTCCTTGGTCAGCTGGCCGTGTACGAACGCGGTTTTCAGCGTGTCGATCGCCTGTTCGCGGTCGGCGTGGCCCGCCCTAAGCGGGCCGCGGGCCGCCGCTGCCGGGTCTTGTGGTCCTGTCATCACCGGCACCTTCCCCGTTCGCACAATGTAATGAACCGGTCGGAGGGGCCGCGCACCACTCCCGTGGACGCCAACCTTACCTTGGGCTAATCACGGTCGGGCAGCAACGCGACTTGCCAGTCGTCTCGGTATACCACCATTGATTTCGACGGGTTCTTGCGCCGCATGACGCGGTAGGTGCGACCACTGGCTCGGGCCGCGGCCGCCACGCGCAGGCCATAGGCGCGCCATCCGCGCTCGGTGAACCAGAAACGCACTCGGGGGTTGTACAGGTAAGGCATCGGCAAGTCGCCCCATGCCCCGTCCGCGAGTCTGCCGTTGAACGCACCCATCAACCGACCCGGGCTCGGCGAGAGGCTCAGCGAGATCTCCATGGCGGCGCCGATCTCCTCCGACCAGACCCACTCGCTCGACTCTCCGATCACACGGTAAATCAACCAATCACTCCGGCCATCCACGCCGCGGCATTGAAAAGGATCTCTCTTCTGTCCTCAGGCTGGAAGCGAGCGAGGCAGAACCCCACGATGCCTCCGGCAGAGCTTAGGCCAGGCTGGCCAGGCCCCACAGGTCGACGCAGGTCACGCCCCGCGCGCGCACCAAGACCATCAGGACGCGATCACAGTGGCGGCAGCGCACGACGGTCCCGAGTCCGGGCTGGTATACCGCGAGCTCGGCCACCTGACTGATCGTCCCGCATCCCCCGCAGGTACTCACCGCCGCGGTCATCTCGGTCCCGAACACCTCGATCAGCAGGCCGCCGATGGCATTGCCATCCAGAACGCCGCTCTCCAACGGCTCCATAACGCCTCCCTGAGCCAGCTCACTGGCCCGTCGCGCCGAACCGCTCGGTCCTAATCCGCCGGGTCTGATACCCGAACGCCACCAGGGCGCTCGCCACGGTCTCCACGAAGCTCGTCGGGCCGCAGGCGTACGCCAGCGGCCCGTCAGTCACGGGCCAGGCCACCTCGGAAATCAGGGCCTGATCCACCCGCCGCGCGTAACCCGTCCAGCCGGGCGGCTGCTGCCTGGTCAGCGTGTGGATCACCGCCACGCCGGGCGAAGGCTGGGCCAGCTCGTCCCGGTAGATCACGTCCGCCCAGCTGCGCGAGGAGTACAGCAACCGGACTGGGACGGTACTCCCCAAACGCGAACGGTGCCGGAGCATGGCCCGCAGCGGGACGATGCCGGACCCGCCGGCCAGCAGCAGGAGCGGCCCCCCATCGGCGGCGTCCCAGACGAAGTAGCCGCCGATCGGGCCGCGCACCTCCATCTCGTCGCCCGCCCGCACCTCCTCCGTCAGGTAGGGCGAGACCTCCCCGTCGTCCAGCCGCTCGATCGTGATCGAAAGCGGCTCGCCCGGGGCCGACGCGATCGAGTAGGCGCGCTCGGCCTGGTACCCGTCCTCTGCGGTGAGCCGGACATCGACGTGCTGCCCAGCCCGGTGGCCCGCCCAATCCGGCACCGAAAGCGAGATGGTCCGCACCCGTGCCGTCTCGGAAACCACCGACCCGACCGTGGCGGTCTGCCAGGTCAGTCTCCCGCGTACCGCTGTTCCCGCCATGGATCTCCGTACATGTTGTATCCGTAGTTCTCCCAGAAACCGGGCTCGTCATGGTCACGCAGCCGCAGGCCGCGCACCCACTTGGCGCTCTTCCAGAAGTACAGGTGCGGCACGAGGAGCCGGGCCGGGCCGCCGTGTTCAGCGCGCAGGGGGCTGCCGTCGTAGTTGAACGCCACCCAGGCCTGCCCGCCGGTCAGGTCGGCCACCGGCAGGTTGGTCGTGTAGCCGCCGTCGCAGACGGCCAGCACGTACGCGGCGTCGTGCTCGACCCCTTCCAAAAGCACGTCGAGTGACACCCCCGTCCAGACGGTGTCCAGCTTCGACCACCTGGTCACGCAGTGGATGTCCACCGTGACGGTCTCGGCGGGCAGCGCCTGGAACTCCGCCCACGTCCAGCGTTTCGGCGAACTCCCGCCCTCGATCGAGAAGGTCCAGTTGGCCAGCGCCGTGTGCGGGGTGGGCCCGGCCGAAAGCACCGGGAAGTCCCGCGTCACGTACTGGCCCGGCGGGACGCGGCCCGGGGCATCCTCGCGGCGCCGGCCGTGGAAGCCGCGCGAGATGGGACTCATAAGGGCAGATTACGCCGTAGCTAGGAGGTAAATGTTGAGCCCGACAATCAGGGCCGTGACCAGGCCGGCCGCCAGAATTACGAAGCGCCGGTTGACCAATGAACCCATCAGGCCCTTGCTGCTGGTGAAGACCGCCAGCGGGATAAGCGCGAATGGGATACCGAACGATAGGAAGACCTGGCTGAGGACCAGCGCGTGGGTAGGGCTGAACCCCACGCCGATCAGGACGAGGGCCGGGATCATGGTGATCGCCCGGCGCACGAAGATCGGGATTTGGCGGTGGATGAAGCCCTGCATCACCACCTGGCCGGACATCGTGCCGACGCAGGACGAGGCGACCCCGGACGCGAGCAGGGCGAGGCCGAAGATCAGCCCGCTGTGCGCTCCCACGTAACGGTTCAGGCCCTCGAAGACCTGGCCCAGGTTGTTTCCGACGCCGAACAGCCCGCGGGCGTGGAACACCGCCGCGGCCAAGGCCAGCATGGCCAGGTTGATGACGCCGGCGATGCCCATCGCGATGCTGATGTCGACGATCTCGAACCGGAAGATCTTGCGGCGCGCCTCGGGGTTGGCGCCGACGATCCGCTTCTGGGTCAGCGAGGAGTGCAGGTAGATCACGTGCGGCATCACCGTGGCGCCGACGATGCCGACCGCGAGCAGGGCCGAGCCGCCGCCGGAGAACTGCGGCACGAACAGGCCACGCGTGACCCCCGCGGTGGACGGGCTGCTCTTCAGCACCTCTAGGCCGAAGGCCAGCACGACGACCGCGACGAGCCCGGTAATCGTCGCCTCGAGCGGCGGAAGCCCCAGACCTGCATGCCGAGGATGGTGAAGGCCGCCAGGCCGGTCAGCACGGCCGACAGCCACATCGACAGGCCGAAGACCAGGTGCAGCCCCAGGGCCGCGCCGACGAACTCGGCCAGGTCGGTGGCCATGGCGACCGCCTCGGCCTGCAGCCAGAGCAGCACCACGACCCGGAACGGGAACCGGTCGCGGCAGACCTCCGGCAGGCTGCGGCCGGTCGCGATGCCCAGCTTGGCGCTCATCGACTGGACGAGCATCGCCATCAGGTTCGCGGCCAGCACCACCCACAGCAGGGTGTACCCGAACTGCGAGCCGCCCGCCATGTTGGTGGCGAAATTGCCCGGATCGATGTACGCGACGGAGGCGATGAACGCGGGGCCCAGGAACGGCAGCACCGCCCGGATGCCACGCCTTTCACCGGACAGGACCCGCTCGGCCGCGGCTATGACCCGGGCTTCCCCCGGCAGGGCGTCGTCTCCGACCACCGTCTGCCGGGGGAGCGGGATCGTGTCAGCCAATGGAAGGCCCGAGCCCCAGCGACTGCGGTGTGCTGGAGTCGGGCGACGGCTGGTGCAGGCCCTCGTCCAGCGAGCCGAACTCGGTCATCAGCGCCGGGCTGCCGCCCCACGGCGTCTGCTCCTCCGCCACCAGCGTGTTGGTCGTCAGCAGCAAGCCCGCCACGGACGCGCCATTCTGCAGCGCCGAGCGGACCACGCGCAGCGGGTCGATGATGCCCATCTCAATCATGTTGCCATGCCGACCCTGCAGCGCGTCAAAGCCGAAGTCGACCCCCTTACCGGCGGTCTGGGCCACGACGTCCGCGGCCGGGTAGCCAGCGTTGGCGGCGATCAGGTAGGCGGGCTCGCTCAACGCGCGGCGGACGATGCCGGCGCCGGTCGCGTAGTCCCCGGTGAGCTGCAGGTCATCCAGCGCGCTCATCGCGTGCAGCAGCGTGGCGCCGCCGCCGGCCACGATGCCCTCGGCCATCGCGGCCCTGGTGGCGGACAGGGCGTCCTCCACCCTGTGCCGCAGCTCCCGAAGCTCGGCCGGGGTCGCCGCGCCGACCCTGATCACCGCGACCTGGCCGGACAGCGCGCCAATCCGCTCGGTCAGCACATCTTCGTCTACTCCGAACGACGCACGTCCGAGCTCCGCGCGCAACTGGTCGAGCCGGAACGCGACCGCCTGTGCGGAACCGCCGCCGCCGATGATCGTCGTGCGATCGGCGGTCACCAGGACCTGCCGGGCCCGGCCGAGCTGCTCTGCGGTCATCGTCTCCAGGGTAAACCCGGAGTGCTTGCTGAACACGGCGCCGCCCGTCAGCGCGGCAATGTCCTCCAGCTTGTGCAGCCTGCGGTCACCGAACCCGGGCGCCCGCACCGCGACGCACTGGAAGATCCCGTTCACGTGGTTGTGCACCAGCATGGACAGGGCGGTGCCCTCCACGCTCTCGGCGATGATGACCAGCGGGCGCGGCGCCCGCATCACCTTGTCGAGCAGCGGCATGAGCTGCTGCACCTTGCTGATCTTCTCGCTGCACAACAGGATGTACGGGTCGTCGATGATGGCCTCCAGGCTGGCCGGCCTGGTCACCATGTACGGGGACAGGTACCCGTTGTCGAACTCGAAGCCCTCGACGAAGTCGACGGTCATTCCCGGCGTGGGCGCGTCCTCGACCGTGACGATGCCGACGTCGCCGACCGTGTACAGCGCCTTGGCGATGACCGCGCCCACCGTGTCGTCGTCGTTGGCCGAGATCGCCGCCACCCGGCGGTAGTCCTCCTCGGTGCTGATCGGGTGGGCCACGCCCTGCAGGTGATCGACGAGGCGGGCGACCGCCAGGTCGATGCCCCGCTTCACGAGCACGGGGTTGGCGCCGTCGCCGATGGCCTGCATGCCCTCCCTGATGATCGCCTGGGCCAGCACCGTGGCGGTGGTGGTGCCGTCGCCCACGATGTCGTTGGTCTTGATGGCCGCTTCCTTGACCAGCTGGGCGCCCATGTTCTCGAACTGGTTCTTGAGGTGGATTTCCCGCGCGATGGTGACGCCATCGTTGGTGACCACGGGGGAGCCCGTGATCTTCTCCAGGATGACGTTGCGCCCCTTGGGGCCGAGAGTCGACTTGACGGCTTCGGCCAGCTGGTCCACGCCAGCCAGCAGCAGGCCGCGAGCTTCAGCGCCGAAGCGCAGTTCCTTGGCCATCTGTGCTCCTTAGGGAGTGACTCGGGACTTAGGGGACGAGGATCGCCCGGCCTCGGACCCGCCCGGCGTCCAGGTCGGCGAGGGCGTCGGCGGCGGCGTCCAGCGGGTACACCCTGGTGTGCAGCGTGACCTTCCCGCCCTGGGCCAGGGCCATCAGCTCGGCCAGGTCGTTGTAGGTGCCGACGATGTTGCCGATGACGTTCCGCTCGGTGGAGATGATGTCCAGCGTCGGGATCTGCAGCGTGCCGCCGTAGCCGATGACGAAGTACGAGCCGGCCGCGCGGGTCATGTTCCACCCGTCCATCTCGGCGCCCTGCTCGGCCACGAAGTCGAGGACGACATGAGCCCCCTGACCGCCGGTCAGGTCGGCGACCGCCTCGCGCTGGCTGCCGTCAGCCACGACGGTGTGCGCCGCCCCCAGCTCCGAGGCCAGCTTGAGCGCGTCCGGGTTGGCGTCCACGACAATGATCGAAGTGGCGGTGAGCGTGGCCAGGCACTGGATGCCGATGTGGCCGAGCCCGCCCGCGCCGATTACCACGCAGGTGGTGCCCGGGTACAGCAGCGGGATGGCCTTGCGGACCGCGTGGTAGGCGGTAATCCCCGCGTCGGCCAGCGCCGCGACGTCCTGCGGGCGCGTCGATGGATTGAGCTTGATGCAGGACCGCGCCGAGGTCAGCAGGTACTCGGCCATGCCGCCGTCGCGCGACAGCCCGGGGAAGGTGCTGTTCTCGCAGTGCATGTCGTCGCCGGCCCGGCACGCGTGACACAGCCCGCACGTCGTGGTGGGGTGCAGGATCACGGTGTCGCCGGGCTGCACGTTGGTGACGGCGGAGCCGACCTCGTGCACCCAGCCCGCGTTCTCGTGACCCAGGATGTAGGGGAGCGGCGTGTGCATTGCCGCGTCCCACTGGCCCAGCATGATGTGCAGGTCGGTCCGGCAGACCCCGGCGCCGCCGATCTTCACGATCACGTCGAGCGGCCCGCTGATGGTGGGCTCGGGCACGTCGTCGACCACCGGCAGCTGGTTGAACTCGTGCAAGCGGACGGCCTTCATTGGTCCTCCTCCGAGGAAAGCAAAGTCTCTCCCTGTCCTGGTGTGTCGTATCGGTGCCGCAGCATGCCGCGGCAGATCCCGGCGTTCGCCTCGATGCTGACCCGCGTGACCTGCGCCCGTCGCAGGTGCAGCGGCAGGGTGCCAGCCTCGACGCAGGCACCGGAGACCGGGTCGATGAGCAGCGCAGCGTCGTCGTCGGCGGGCAGGCCCAACTCGGCCCGCCGCTCGCGCAACCGCGACAAGGTACGAGACGGCGGCACCTCGCCCAGGGTCATCGCGAGCAGTGCCGCCGGGTCTGCGCCCGCCGCCAGCAGCGGCCGGCACACTTGATCGGTGCCCGCCATCACCGCCTTGCGCAGGAAGTCAGCCCGGAGCGCGTCCAGTTCGGCCACCGCTTCGCCGTCGAAGGACCGAACGAAACCGGCCTGGGCGGCCACCCCGCCGTTGATCGCGTCGGAGGCAAAGTGATCCTCGAGCACCACCGAAACAACCCGAACGCCCGGCAGCGCCGACACCACGTCGTACGCGTCCGCCACCATCAGGTAGGCGAAGTTGGGCGCGCAGAAGTAGGTGGGCAGCCGCAGCCGGACCTCGGCGTCGCCGTCCGCGGAGACGGTGCACGACGCGACGAAGCCGAGCGAGGTGATCGGCTCGTCGAGCTCGGGGTCGCGCACCGCCTCCAAAGCGGCCAGCAGCCGGGGGGGAACGGGGGGGCGGGCAGCCCTCCCGTGCTCGGGGGGCTCCGGGGGGTCGCCCCCCCGGACCAGCACTGTCATGCTCCCGCGACCGGCTGCTCCTGGCCGAGTACCTCCTGAGCGCCCGGAGTCCCGGCCGAGGCGGGAAGCTGGAACTCGTCCGGCACCTCGATGTCGTAGAGCTTCGCGGCGTTCAGGCCCATGATCTTCTTCTTGCCGGCCACGCCGAGCCGCGGGTAGTCGGCGAGCTCAGAATCATCCGGCATCTCCCAGGCCACGAAGCCCTCGACCTGCCACTTGGGTTCCCAGATGGCGTAGTCGCTGCCGAACAGCATCTTGTCCTCGCCGACCCAGAACAGCAGCTCGCCCATGACCTTGGCGAAGAACTTCGGCCGGGCGTGCATGAGGCCGCCGATGACGACCGCCAGCCCGGCGTACACGTTCGGCTCCTGGGTGGCCATGAAGCAGAAGTCTTCGATCCGCGGCAGGCCCACGTGCTCGACGATGAAGTTGAGGTCGGTGAAGTCGGTCGCGGCGTGGTCCACGTCGGCCACGTCGAACGCGTCCTTGTCCAGCGGCCAGATCGTCGGGCCCTTGTGCACGTGGATGTTCTTGACCCCGAGCTTCTGGCACTCTTCCAGGTACCGGTAAGCCGCCGGGTCGGTCAGCTTCCAGCCCCGGGAACCGGCGTTCCACTCGGCGCTGTACAGCTTGCAGCCCTTGGACCCGAACCGGTCGACGTTGCGCCGCAGGTGCTCCAGCCCCTCGTCGCCGTCACGCGGGTCCCACCGGGTGTTGTAGACGAACTTGCCCGGGTGCTTCTCGCCCATGAGCGCGTTGCGCTCGGTGGTGTTGAAGCCCTCCTTGTACCACTCCTTGAGGTAGGTCGGCTGGAAGATGGCCACGTCCACGTGGCCGTCCTCGAACACGTCCTTCATCAGGTCGTCCTCGGAGTACTTCTCGAAGTGTTCGAGCGACCAGTGCGTCTCGGGCGGCCCGAGCCCCTGGTAGGCGTGGAAGCACTTGATCCAGCCCTCGGCGTACTTCTCCGCCCCGGGGACCCAGTTGTCGGGGGCAGCGTTCCAGTAGTGCATATGCCCGTCGACGACGAAGTACCTCTCGCCGTTGCTCTCGTACAAAGCGCGCCTCCTTCACGTGGACGGCTTGTGGCCGACTTGCGCTGATTACGCCACTGAGCCGGTTATAAGCCGAACCGGCTCAGTGGCACAACATCTCGCGAAACAGATCTGGGTTACGTCCTCGCGACCAGGTCGAAGCCGAGGAACTCGGCCGCGTCCTCCGGGTTGGCGAACATGATGGTCCGGTCGTCCTCGTGGATCATCCGGCCGTAGTGGGTGGACATGCTCTCCTCGAACTCCGCGGAGTTGAACCACCCGGGCTCCTCGCCGGCCGCCTCGGAAATCTCGTCGTAGATCACGTCCATCCGGCCGATCGCGTCGACGCGCATCATGGACGGCAGCCACATCACGGTGACGTTCGGCTTGGTCGCCATCACCTGGGCGACGATCTCGCCCACCTGGTTGTTCATCAGGGTGAAGCCGCACTTGTTGGACGGCGTGCTGTCGGATTTGAACGGGCTTTCTGAGACGGTGGTCATTGGGCCAGCTCCTCCGGGATGTCCAGGTTCAGATCGGTCACGATGCCGCTGAAGCGGTTCTTGGCGGCGTCCAGGCTGTCCTCGAAGCGAGGCGGCTTGGCTTCCGGCTGCGACCACAGCGGCTGCAGGGCGCGTACGGCCGACAGGGCGCGCGGCACCCAGGCCGACATCCAGCGCATCATCAGCGCCCGGTTGTGGTCGGCGAACTCCCGGTCGTTGGTCAGCAGGTGGAACATCGGCCTGGTGTAGCGCAGGTCGCGCTCGGCGTAGTCGTACTCCTCGGCGCCGATCACCGTCGGGGTGACGTAGTCGCCGTTGCGCGGCGCGGCGTGCATCACCAGGTGACTGCGGAACATCTCCCCGACCAGCGGCTCGAACACCACGTTCGCGGCGAAGATGGCCTCGCACCAGTCGTCGATGCCGGTCAGCTGCTCGGCGAGCTCCCGCACCCCCTGCCAGCACGGCTCCTTGTTCCAGGTCTCCAGGTGGGCGGTGCCGTTGAAGCCGGGCACCTCCTCGCTCAGGGTCAGGTTGTACAGCGCCAGGTCCTGGGCGGACCTGATCCGGTGCATGCTGTTCACCGAGATCGCGTTGTTGTGCATGTTGGTCGGGGCCCGCCGGTTCGCGTTCGCGAACAGGTACAGCCCGAGACCGTGGTCGACGTGCATCCAGGCGCCGACGTTGCGCTCCACGAACCGTACCCAGGCCTGGTTCCACTGCTCGAACGCCTTGGCCTGCCTGGCGTTGTCGACGTTCTGGTTGAGCTGGCGCACCACGTTGGCGTTGTAGCGGTACAGGGTGAGCTCCCACTCCTCGTTCGGGTCGCGGAACTCGTGCCAGCCGAGGGCGGGCCAGTCGTACCCCTTGCCGCCCGAGCCGGGGAAGCGCTTGGGCTCCGGCCGGTCCGTGCCCCAGGCCTTGAGCGCCGTCCAGTTCAGCGGGTAGCCGCCGACGCCGTCGGAGAACCCGTACAGCCAGCCCTGGCTGAGGTAATGCCTCGGGTCCGGCTGGACCTCGACGGTGACGTCCTCGTAGTGCGTCTGCTTGCGCCCGGCCGGGGAGTAGTAGTTGAACCGGCGGGCATCGGAGTCAGGGAAGGTCTTCGCGCCTGCCTCCGCGTCGGTGAAGTGCATTACCGGGACGCTGCGATGCTGAGCCTCTGTCATAGTCTTTCCCTTTCACGTTAGGGAGCTGGCGGTGCTTTTCTCCGGGTCCCCAGTGGTCGTGAACTTGTCCCAATACACATGCTTTTCCGGCACCCCGAGCCTGGTGAGCAACGGCACCGCGGCCTCGACCATCGGCGGGGGACCGCATATATAGGCGTGAGCGCGGCTCAGGTCCGCCTCATGCCTGGCCACGACGTCGGTGATCAGGCCGGTCTCGAAGTCCCAGTCGTCCTCGGACAACGCGGGCACGTAGCGGAAGTTGGGCAGCGCCTGCTCCAGCGCCCGCAGTTCGTCCTCGAAGCACAGGTCGCCGCGGCGCCGCGCGCCGTAGTAGTACACGGCCTTGCGGTCGATGCCGCGCTCGGCCATCGAGCGGAGCAGGCACAGGATCGGCGCCATCCCGGCCCCGCCGCCGACGAAGACCAGATCGGTGTCCGGGGCGTCGCGCAGGGTGAACACGCCGAACGGCCCGGTGAGGTTGAGCCGGTCGCCGATCTGCAGCTTGGCGTCGAGGTAATGGGAGAACAATCCGTCCGGGTAGATCTTGATGACGAACTCGAGCTGCCCGCTCTCCCGGGCCGAGGTGTTGGCCATCGAGAACGACCGGACCTCGTCGGTGCCTGGGACCGTGATGTCCACGTACTGGCCGGGGAAGAACTTGAAATCCGCGGTGTCGACCAGGCGCAGCACCAGGTGCCGCATGTCGTGCGTGACCCGGTGGTTGGCCACGACCTCGGCGACGGCCTCCTGGATGGGCAGCCCGGACCTGATCATTTCCTCGTCGTAGTTCAGCAGCTCGATCGTCACGTCCTCGTAGACGTGCGCCCGGCACAGGAGCGTGAAGCCCTCCTCGCGCTCGTAGTCGGGCAGCGCGAACGTCGAGTACTTGTCCAGCTCCACGTCGTCGCCTTCGAGCAGGAACGACTTGCACGCGGAGCACTGCCCCTCCTTGCAGCCGTGCATGAGCATGATGCCCTGCTCGGCCGCGGCGCGCAGGACGTTCTGCTCCTCGCCGATCTCGATCTCGATGCCGACTGGCTCGAACCGGACGACGTGCTTGCCGGCCATCATCACCTCGGGCAGCGTCATTAGCTACCGGGGAGCAGGAGGGAAAGGTAAGCCTCCTGCCCCCCGGTGCGTGGCGTCGGGCTCAGGGCAGTCACCCAGGCCCGTTCGGTATAAGAGGTCTTCTACGGATGGATCAGGCGTCGTCCTTCGGGAACCGGCCGCCCGGGCCGCCGCGGATGTACTTGGCGTGGAAGGCCTCGCGCTCCGCCGGGGTCATCTCGTTGAACAGGACGTTCGGGCTCTGCAGCGGCGGGCAGCGGCGCAGGTGGTCCAGCGTCCACATCTTGGACTGGTCACCCAGCTTCAGGTGCGGCTGCGCGACCATCGTCTTGCCGTCGTCGCGGACGTAGCCCATGTCGGACACCACGTCGGCCCAGTTCCAGCCGTGGTACAGGGTCTCCCACTCGCGGTGGCCGATGAGCTGGCCCATGTTGGGGGTCGAGCGGCCCTGGAAGGTGGGCCGGAAGGCCTCGACGTCGGTCCAGCGGCACTCCTTGTGGCAGTACGTGCGGACCACGCCGTCGACCTCGGCGTACACCATGTCCTCGCGGACCAGGCACGGGACCATGCAGGTCCAGCACCGCTGCGGGTACCAGTAGTCGACGTCCTCGAACACGATCGGGTTGTGCCCGTTCGGCTCCGACAGGCGGGCGTAGTTCTCCCACCACTTGCCGTACCTGTCGTACCAGCCCGGGTACTTGTACTCGAACCACTCGAAGTCCTTGTCCGTCATCGGGTCGATCCGCCAGTAGTTGGCGAGCCAGCCGGTGGCGAAGAACTGCGCGACCTCGTGCACGTAGCCCTTGTTCCAGATCTGGTTCCAGGCTTCCTCGATGAGGTCGTGGGGGATGACCAGGCCGTACTTCTCCAGCGGCACGAGGTAGCTGCGGTAGTAGTCGTCGTAGATCCACCGGCGCCACATCTCCGCGTAGGACTCGCGGTCCTTGCGCCGGTCCTTGGTGCCGTACTCGATGAACGTGCCGATCGCCGCGTCCACCACCCGGTGGTTGTTCCACCAGGCGTACCGCAGGTCGCGCTCGAGCAGCTTGTGGTTCTCCTCGTCGGCCAGCGCCATCAGCAGCGTCGCGTACCCGTTGGAGATGTGCCTGGACTCGTCGGACTGCACCGAGTGGAACACCGTCGGCAGCAGGTAGTCGCCGTTAGCGGCGGCCTCGGCCGGCATGGCCACGAACAGGGTGTTCGTGAACGCGGTCTCGGCCACGATGGTCAGGTAAATGGACGCCGCGGTGATGGCGTCACCGGTGATGAAGCCCTCCGCGAACTGCCGGCCGATCGTGCCGCAGTAGTCGTTCTGGAAGTTGCGCAGGCTGCTGTTGAAGCCTGCCGGGTCGATGTAGTTCTGCATGTACAGGCGCTTCAGGTTCTGCTGGATCGTCGAGTGGCGTACCTCGTCGATCATCTGGATCGCCTGGCCGTTGTGCAGTTCCGGGTTGGGGACGGTCCGGAACAGCAGCGGCATGGCCCGCGCGGCCGAGATCTCGGGCAGCGGGATGATGGACAGGAACAGCTTCTGCCATTCCAGCCAGCGCTCCTGCACGCTGCGGAACATGTTGCCGCGGATGGCGCCGTCCTCGGCGCCGTAGACGCGGTGGTCCTTTTCTTCCTGCATCGGGAAGTAGGACCGCAGCACCTGCTTGAGCGGGTCCTTCTTCTGGGCCTTGCGGAAGGTGTAGTCGGTCCCGTACTGGGCGACTGGCTCGTGGTACATGGGCTCCCAGGCCAACTCCTGGATCTTCTGGTGCGCCCTGGCCACACTCTGGCGACTCATCGTCACCCCTTTCTAGGCGGGTTCCGGGGTCGGGGGCTACGCCCCTCGGGTGGTCTTGGCGGATCCCGCGGCGTCCCAGGTGCACGCGAGAACGCGGCTCCTGGGGCCACCGTGGACCTGGAAGACCCCGAAAGTCCTTGTGTCTTGCATCACATCGCGAAAGCCGAGGTCACGTGCTCTCAACATGAGACATCTCGAACGCGGCGCGGACCGCCGCGAGTTCTTGCTTGGTCTGCTCCGAGGCTTGCCGGCTCCCCTCCTTGTCCGGGGTGATGCCCAGGGCCCGGAGCAGATCGGCCGCCGGGGCCCCCGGATCCCCGGCCTCGCCGAAGACCGGGTGCAGGCCCTCGCTGGCCAGGTGGTGAAACACCAAGTTGACGATGCTCCACGGGTTGTAGGTCTCCGGGGCGTGTGAAGAGCCGCCCGGAGGGTTAGTCTCGCCGTGAGCGCTCATGCGCCCAGCAAAACGTCGGCCCAGCCGAATCGGCGGTCTCAACTTGAGACAGTCCTACGAAACAACGGGTTTACGTTGTTAGGGGCGGGTAAACAGCAGCCCGATCCGCGCAGGCTGAGCCTCCAGCAGGAGAAACAAGGTGGGAGGCGATATGGCACACGCATCACCACCGCAGACGTCCAGGGACCGGCTGGCCGAGGCCAGAGTCCGGTTCCTGTCGGCTGAGTCGGTAGACAACGGTACGGTACGCAAACCCATCCTCGCCTCGTGGTGGCGGTCCCGCCAGTTCCACGTGGCCGCCGACCACATCGACCTGAGCTACCTGCACGAACCGGACCTGGAGACCAGGCTGGCCCGCAGCGCCGACCCGGTGCTGCGGCGCCTGCACGAGCAGCTGAGCGGCCAGCCGATCAGCATCATCCTGACCGACGCCGACGGCCTGGTGCTGGCCCGGCTGACCGCGGACCACGACCTGGAGCGCGCCCTGGACAGCGTCATGCTGGCCCCGGGGTTCAGCTACGCCGAGGAGCGCGTCGGCACCAACGGCATCGGCACGGCGCTGGAGGCGGGCGGGCCTGCCCACGTCTTCGGGCACGAGCACTACGCCGAGCACCTGGAGCAGTTCGGCTGCGCGGGCGTGCCGATCCACGACCCCGTCTCGGGCAAGACGGTCGGCGTGATCGACCTGACCTGCTGGCGCAAGGACGCCGACCCGCTGATGATCTCCCTGGTCAAGGCCACCGCCGACCAGATCACCCAGGCCCTGGTGACGGCCAGCAGCAGCCGCGACATCGGCCTCCTCCAGGAGTACGTGCGGGCCTGCCGCCGGACCGGCGGCATCGTGATGGCGCTCGGCAACGACGTCGTCATGCTGAACGACCACGCCCGCAACCTGCTCGACCCGGCTGACCAGGCCACGCTGATCGGCCACGCCATGGAGGCGCTAGCCAGCCGTCCCACCGGCGCGACCACCGTCGACCTGCCCAGCGGCGTGATGGCCCGGGTGTCCTGCCGCCGGATCGGCAACGGTCCCTTCCCCGACGGCGTTGTGCACGTCAAGCTGATGTCCGGCGCGGTGGGCGTGGCCGACGTGCCAGCCCCGCGGACGGCCATGTACCTGCCCGGCCTGGTCGGCAGCGGCGTGCTGTGGCTGCGGGCCTGCCGCGAGGCCGAGACCCTGTATGACAGCTCCGACTGGCTGACCCTGGAGGGCGAGAGCGGCGTCGGCAAGCTGGCCCTGGCCCGGGCCGTACACCAGCGCCGCAACCCGGCCGCGCCGTTCCACGTGCTCGACGCCGAAGCGGCCAACCAGGACTGGCTGGCCAAGACCCGCCGCGAGTTGCTCGACGGTAAGGGCATGCTGGTCATCAGGCACGTCGACGCGCTGAACGCCAAACAGATGCACGCGCTGGCCAGCGCGCTGACCGAGGCCCGGGCGGCCAACCGCCAGACCGAGCTGCGGGTCGCGGTCACGCTCAACCGCACCCGGGCCGTCACGGACCTGACCCGGCTGCTGCGCTTCTTCCCGGGCACGGTAGAGCTCCCGCCGCTGCGCCATCACGTCGAGGACCTGCACGAGCTGGTGCCGTTCTTCCTGGCCCGGCTCAGCCAGCAGGGCCGGCTGACCTGCGCTCCGGAGTCCATGCAGCTGCTGCTGCGGCACAACTGGCCGGGTAACACCGAACAGCTGTGGCAAGTCCTCAAGCAGGTCGTCCACCGCCGGCGGGCTGGCGCGATCATGCCCAAGGACCTGCCGCCCGAATGCTGGACGGTGAGTCGGCGGCTGCTGTCCCCGCTGGAGTCGATCGAGCGTGACGCCATCGTGAAGAGCCTCCAGGATCACGACGGGAACAAGGTCCGGGCGGCCGAGGCGCTCGGCATGTCGCGCGCCACCATCTACCGCAAGATCCACGAGTACGGGATCGTCACCTCAGGTAGCTGACCGGTCCTGGCCAGCGGAATCTCACGGCGCAGGCCTAGCGCCGCCGACGCTGGTTCAAAGTGAGAACACATGTGTCCGACGGTCGGCGTACGGATGCAGTAAGCCCGCATACGCGGGGCGCTCTCGATGAAGGAGCGAACCAATGAGCACTGTTGATGCAACTGCTGGCGAATCCCGTGGGCCAGCTCCCGCTACCGAAGAAGCACCCGCGGCCGCACCCGTGGTCGGACCGATGGCCGGCGACCCGTCCATGCTGGGCCTCGCCAGCTTTATCGCCGGCTCCGTGGCGCTCGGCCTGGGCCTGGTCGGCGTGGTGCCGTTCGGCGTCCTCGGCGCCCCGCTCGCGATCATCCTGGCCGCCACGGCCCTGGGCCTGCTCTTGGCCGCGCTCTGGGCCGCGGCCGTCGGCCAGAGCGCGGTCGCCGCCATCTTCGGCATCTTCGGCACCTTCTGGCTGAGCTACGCGGTACTCGTGCTCGGCCTGGACCACAACTGGTTCGCCATCCCCGCCACTGCGGCGATCGACACCGTGAAGCTGTTCCTGGTCACCTGGCTGGTCATCATCGTGATGCTGACCCTGGCTACGATGCGGCTGCCGTCGGCGTTCACCGTGCTCTTCGCGCTGATCGACCTCGCGCTGCTGTTCCTGTTGCTGGCCTTCGCCGAGGCGTCGGCCGCGGGCGCGCCCTCCTCCGGCCTGCTGAAGACCGGCGGCTGGATCGTGCTCGTGTTCGCCGCGCTCGGGGTGTACCTCTTCCTCGGCGCGTCCGCGGCGGGCACGGGCGGGAAGGCCCTCCCGCTCGGCAAGCCCTTCCAGCACTGACCCGGGCCCGTCAACCGCTATTTTTATGCCGAACGGCCGGTGGTGCGTGCCCCGCCCAGCGTCCTCGCCCGCCCGGAGGAGCCCATGCAAGCAGGTACCGGCCAGGCCGGCGATCCGCCGGCCGACGTGCAGAAGGCCGATCCGGCGGCCGGCCCCCCGTGCGCCGCTAACCCGTTGGTTACCTGGCACGGGGACCTCGTGGCCTGGATCGACGACCTGGGCTGGCTCCGGACCCTGAACGACTGGCTGGCCGCCGTGCTCGGGCCGTTCCGCGAGCGGCACCAGGACAATCTGGTCCTCGAGCTGACGCACGGCGGCCGGTGGGCCGGCCACCCGCTGCACCCGGCGCTGAGCGACCTGCCGATCGGGCTGTGGACGGGCGCCACGGTGCTGGACGCAGTGGACGGCAGCCCGCCTCCCCGACGCGGGGTGGACGCGGCGGGCGTGCTCAGCGCGGCCGGCATCCTCGCCGCCGGCGCCGCCGCCCTGACCGGGCTCAGCGACTGGACCGTGAGCAACGAGCAGGACCGCCGCGTCGGCCTCTTTCACGGGCTGCTCAACACGGCGGCGCTCGGGCTGCAGTGCGCCGCCCTGGGGTCCCGGATGGCCGGCCACCGCGGTACGGCCCGCGCCTTGGGCGCGGCCAGCCTCACGGTCACGGTCGGGGCCGGCTACCTCGGCGGTCATCTCGTGTTCACCAAGGGTGTGATGGTCAGCCGGGTGGCGTGGGCCCCCGGGCCGCGGCGGTGGATCCGCGCGATCGCGGAGGCCGACGTGCCTGACGACTCGCCCGCCGTCGCCGACGTCGAGGGCCGGCCGGTCCTGCTGTACCGCCAGGACGGCAGCCTGTACGCCCTCGACAACATCTGCAGCCACGCCGGCGGCCTGCTCAGCCGCGGCACCATCGCCGACCTGACCGTGACCTGCCCGCTGCACGGGTCGCGCTTCGCCCTGACCGACGGCTGTATCGGCCGCGGCCCGGCCAGCCAACCGCAACCCGTGCTCCGCACCCGGATCCGCAACGGCTGGATCGAGGTGCGGGGCAGCCAGCCGGCCCCCCGGCGGCCCAAACCTGGAAGGACCTAGACATGGCCTTCGTAGCCGTGGCGAACCTCGACGACCTGGAGGTCGGCGACACCATGCTCGTCGGCGAACTCCGCGAACCGATCTGCCTGATCCGCCTCGACGACGACGACGTCAGGGCGATCCACAACACCTGCACCCATCAGCAGCAACCGCTGCACGAGGGCACCCTCCAGGACGATGACACGCTGGTCTGCGCCGCCCACGCATCACGCTACGACCTGACCACCGGCGAGGCCGTCGGTCCGTTTGCCTGCGGCCCCATCCCGGTTTACGCATGCAAGATCGAGGACGACGCCATCTGGGTCGACATCGACCAGCAGCTGAACGACGCACCCCTCCCTCGTCCGCCAGCACCCGGATCGTTGGGCGCGCGCTAACACCGGGCGGCCAACTATGGGGACGGATCCCCAGGCGCCGCTCATGGGTGGATTCCGGCCAGCTACTGCACGTCCTCGTGGGCGGGCAGGTGGCGCTGATCGGGGACGATGTGATCTTGATGGTGCAGGGCCAGCCCTCGGGCGGCAAGCCGCTCCCGCTCGGCTTTCCGCTGATGAAGTAAACCCCCGTGCCGGGTACCGGGCGCGCTCCCCGGCTTCCGCCCGGTACCTAGCCAGAAGCCCCCGGCCGGGCAGCTCATGGTGTCCAGGATCCCCAGGCCAGCGTGGGTGCCGGCAGGTCTGGGGGAGTGGCGAACGTCGGCTCGCCGTCCAGGTCGAGGGCATCAAGCGGCGAGGCCGCGGCCGCATCCCTGCGCGTCAGCGGCGGCAGGTTCCACTTCTCCTCGATCAG
The DNA here is from genome assembly GCA_963789225.1 of uncultured Actinomycetes bacterium. GTDB lineage: Bacteria > Actinomycetota > Actinomycetes > Streptosporangiales > Streptosporangiaceae > Palsa-504. The sequence continues at coordinate 470,676 of CAWBKD010000015.1, read as the reverse complement.
CTTGAGGATCGAGGTGTGGTCGAGGGTGGTGCCGCACATGTAGTCGCGCCTGGCGTAAGGCGAGACGATCACCGCGGGCACCCGGAACCCGTAATGGGTGTAGTCCGACGGGCCCGCGTCGACGTTCGCCAGGTCCGCGAACGCCTTGCCGAACACCGGGCTGAGCAGCCGGCGCAGCCAGGACGGCAGGTCGAGCTGGTAGTTGTGGGCGGGCACGTCGTCGGGGGCCACGGCCTCCGGCGGCGGGACGTGGTCGTAGTACCCGCCGTGCTCGTCGTAGAGCCAGATCAGCAGCGTGTGGGGCCAGCCGGGGCCCCTCATCACGCGGTTGATGACCTCGGCGGCAAACGACTCGCCCTTGGCGATGTCCTGCGGGTTCTCCTCGGAGAACTTTCCGAAGTCCGGGTCCACCAGGCTGAACGCGGGCAGCGTGCCCGCGTCGGCGTCGGCGAAGAACTGCTTGGCCGTCCGCAGGTGCATGATGCAGCGGGCCAGGCCCAGCGGGTACACGTCGGCGGTGAACGACTTGTTCCCGATGACCCGGTTCAGCAGTGCGGGTATCCAGCGGCCGACCTGCGCCAGCCGGCGGGCGAGGGTCAGGACGCGCCCCCCGAGCAGCCGTTTGAGCAGGACCCGGACCGGCCGGACCTGGTGGTAGTCGATCCACGAGAGGCCGTGGTCGGTGAGCAGGTCGAAGATCGTCCCGGCCGCCGGGTAGTCGACCACGTCCCAGGGCAGGTCGTCGATCAATCCGTGCGCCGTACCCGAGAGCAGGAACCTTCTGTTGGGGAACGTGGGCCCAAGGCAGGAGCAGAACCAGTGATCGGCCAGCGGGAACGTCCGGGCGAGCCCGTAGTAGAAGGGCAGGTCCTGCTCGGTCCAGTACCCCATCGGCACCGCCGGGTCCCCGCCCGGCACCGTGGTGGCGATGCTCGCGGAGAACCCGTCGCAGGCGCCGTCGGCGTACTGGAGGTGGCTGGCGTGCCAGGTCTGGGTCGGGTTGCCCGCCACCTGGACGGTGGAAGCCAGGTGATGGGCGGAGAACGATCGGCCGTTCGGCAAAAGATTGACTGCCAGCGGAGTGCCGTCGGGACCTAGCGGCAGGCCCTCGCCCCGGCCGGCGAGTAGGCCGAGGTAGTTGTCGTAGGAGTGGTTTTCCATCATCAGCACGACGATGTGCCGGATCTGCGGGAGCAGGTCCGTCCCGGCCGGCAGGTCCGGGCGCGGCCGGCCCTCCGGTCCCGGCGGACTCGTCCGGAGGCGGCTGATCTCTCGCCGCTCCAGCCACTGCCACATATTGGCCACCTCCGGCTCCGATGGTCCCACCCGCCCGAGCGGGACCCGTCGGCGCGCCGGCGTCCGGGACGGGCAGGCGCTACTCGGCGCTGACCGGTGCGATCCAGACCGATACGTGGGTCGGCTGGAACGCGTTCTCGGTCACGCCGAGCAGGTCGAGCTGCACGGTGTCGAGGTCGACGGTGTGCCGCAGCCGCGCGTTGAACGCGGCCACGATCGCCTCGGCGTCGTAGCGGGAGCGGTTGAACCGGCGGTCGACCAGGTTCTGCACCCGCCGGCGCAGCGGGTTGAACAGCGCCGCGATGATGAGCGTGGAGACGGCCACGCCGACCGTGGTCTTGAACGGCAGGACGTGCGTAGCCAGCAGGACCAGGCCGAAGAACACCCCGCCCAGCAGGGCGGTGATCAGCGTGTAGGAGACCACCCGGCTGATGATCCGGTTGAGCTCGTACAGCCGGTACCTGAAGATCGCCACCCCCAGGCAGATCGGCAGCGCCGCATAGGCCAGGTTGGTGACGGCGTTCACCACCGGCTGCGTGCCGTACCCGAGGGTGTTTCCCTGGGCGAGCGGCTCGACGAACGCGCCGATGATAAACGCGATTGCCGTGATCGCGGCCCCGAAGTACAGCCACTTGAGCTGCTGGCGGCGCTCGCCTCCGGCGCGGCGGTAGGTCGGGAACTGGAAGACGAGCCAGGCCGCCAAGCTGACCAGGACCGGGACGATGACCGCCGCGGCCAGCCCGCCCAGCGGCGGGCTGACGAGGTTGCCGTCAGGCTTGATTCGGACACGGTGTTCGGCTATGGCGATGAGACCGGAACTCGAGCCGGCCGCCCCGAGCAGTAGGCCGCCGGCCACCAGGATCGCGGCCGGGCGCCGCCACCGGCCCGTGGGCAGCGTCCCGTCGGGGAACAGCCACAGCAGCAAGGCAAGGAACACCAGCAACAGCGGCCAGGTCTCCAGGAGCACTACCGCCAGCCAGCCCAGAGGCAGCGCCCCATGATGCATCCGGTAGTCAAGGATGAGGTACTGGTTCGTAGGCGCGCTCGTGACGAGGAGCCCGAGGAGCAGCCATCCGATGGGATTGCGCGGCCGGCGGATCGCCAGCAGGGTCCCTACCACGGCCACCGGAACCGTGGTCCCAACCACGGACAGCGTGTCCGCCAGCGGTCCGCCCGTTCCGGCTTGGTGCGTGAGGCTGTCGAGCGGTACCTGGGTCAGGTTGATCCCCAGTGTGACCGAACCCAATACGAAGGTCAGCACCGGCGCCACGCGCCGGAGCACGGCGGACCCGAAGATCGAGCGCACCAGGAGGTCTCCTTAGCCGACCAGGCGAACTAAGGCTCACAGTAGAGACAAAGCGCTCCGGAAACGTTACGGCCCCGGCCCGATCCGGGAGAATGACCGGTCCCGCGCCAGCTAGATGCGCCCCCGCGGAATATCCTGCCCCGCCACCCTTGCAACGCGTTATATCGTGAAGTACTCTGCCTCTAGTGGCAGCGCACCGCCTGCCCGCTTCCGAGCCACCCACCGGCCCGCGCCGTCGGCGGCGAAGAGGACAAGGGTCCACGACTCGCGTGCATTTCTCCTAGTCATGACCTTTCACCATGGCGGGCAGACGCGGGCAGACCCGTCAGGAAGAAATGATCATGACTGAGGACAAGGCCAGGAAGGCCGCTACCCGCCAGCGCATGGCCGAGACCGGCGAACCCTATAGCGTGGCCCGGCGCGCCGTCGAGGAAGACCGCAACGGTGCCCCCGTGGACGACGCGCACGTTGACGACCGCTCCGCCGACCCGGCCGGGGAAGCCAACCTCGACGACACCGAGTTTGACGACACCGAGTTCGATGCCCAGGAGGCGGCCGACCAGGCCCGGCGCCTGGCTGACCAGGCGCGCGACCGCGCCGAGCGGGCCCGGGAGCGCGCCGAACGACTGGAAGAGGCCGCCGACGCGGCGGAAGAGGCCGCCGATATGGCCCAGGAAGCCGCCGAGATGACGCAAGAGTGGGCGGACGAAACGGAGATCGACCGGGCCCTGCGGCGAGCAGATGAGGCCAGGGCCGCCGCCGAACACGCTCGTAGCCGAGCCGAATCGGCCGAGCGGCAGGTCCAAGCGGCGGAGGAAGCCGCCTACACCGCCGAACAAGCCGCCGACGCCGCGGAGGTAGCGGCCAGCGAGGCAGAAGCACTCGCCGACGAGCCCCGTCAATACCGACACCGCGGGCCTCGGCGCCACGAGCCCCCGCGTCCGCCTCGGCCTCCGCGCCCGCCTCGACCCCCGGAGCCGCCCCGCGCTCACCACGGCCCGCACGGCCCGCAGCACAGCGATCCGCGGCGTGATCCCGTCGAGCGGCTCCAGGTCCGGATCGAGCGGTTCCTCGAGCGCTTCGACCAGGTCCGTGAGGGCGCCGACCGCATAGTGAACATGGCCGAGCGCATCCTCGGTACCGCTCACGAGCAGTCCGCGCCCGCCCAAGCGCACGCGGAGCCCGGACCCGCCGCGCACGCGGAGCCCGGACCCGCCGCGCACGCCGAGCCCGCACCCGGCCCGGCCCCGGAAGAACCCGGGGCCCCCGAGTCACTCTGACCCCACCCCACGCACACCAGTACGGTCCCAACTCACGCACCATCCCGGCCGGAAGCGAGGCGAGCCCATCCGCCCGCTTCCGGCCGGTTGGCCGCTGTTGACTGCTTCCTGACCACCCTCATCCGTATCGCCCCGGGTTAGGTGATGGTCGCCCTACCGGCGCCGAGCGGCGCTGCGACGAGCGAGGGACCGGAGCCGCGCTTCCCGCGCGTCCCAGCAGTACACGACCGCGGTGCCGGCGATGACGTCGTGCAGCGCGCGGCGATCACGCCCGAGCAGGATACCGAGGAAGCCGAACCCCGCCAGGATGAAGCTGAGCGGAAAGGCCAGTGTTCGAATGAGCCCGCGCCGGGTCCCCGCGTGGCCGCCCTCCTCGCCGACCACCTGCACGCCGAGCAGCACCATGCCGGGCGTCTTCCCGCTCGCCGTCCAGAAGTACGCGTAGTACAAGAACTCCCAGGCAAAGAAGCCGAGGATCACCCAGGTGTTGCCCCTGCTCCAGTGGATGGAGGTTCCGGCGAGCACGCTGGCGGCGAATGAGGCGGCCACGAGGGTGAGCTCGAACACCCCGATGCTAATGGCGCAGTCGAATACGAACGAGATAAAGCGCGAGGCGAACCCGGCGTAGTGCCCCCTCAGGTGCTGCCGGGTAGTGAGCGGTACGCGCGGTGCGGGAGCGCCACCCGGTGTCGCCACCGGCAGCCCGGCGTCGGCGGGCCCCGTCACGACTCCTCCTGCGGGTTCACCAACGCGGGCGGCCCTGGTCGTTCGGTGTGGTTTCGCCGTAGCCGGCTTACCCAGCGGGCGAGAGTGTCGTCCAGGCTGACTGCGTGGCTTCGTCCCAGGTCGACGGCCTCGGTGAGGAGTGAGGTAGACGAGCTAACCATGACGGCACCGAGATCGGTGTTCTTCACCAGCGCCTCGATATCGATGCGGCCGACGATCTCGTTGACGTCCACGCGTTCGATGAGTGCGTTCATATCCAGGCGGGCCACCAGCCGGTCCACGTCCACCCGGTCGAGGACCTGGTTGACGTCTACCCGGTCGATCACCTCGTTAAGGTCTACCTGGTCGATCACCTCGTTGAGGTCCACGCGGCGGAGCACGTCGTTCAGCTCCACCCGCGCCAGCACGGCGTTCAGGTTGATCCGCTCGATCAGTGCGTTCACGTCCAGCGACTCGAGGACGAGATCGATGACGCGCTGCGCAACTCCCTGCGCAATTGTCTCTATTGGCCCGGCGAACCGCCTACTTGCCGAGCGTCTCTCCCCTTCACCCGGATACACACCATCAGTATCGCGAAGGCAGAGCCGTCCGTCTCCTCCTGGTACCGAGACCGGCCCGATCACAAGACCGTGGTCCAGGTGGCGGACACTATCGCCACGTTGGCTGGGCTGTCGATCACGCCGTCCACCGACGGCCCGCTGCGAGCGTGGCTGCACCGCTACGCGACCACGGTCCGCAATATCCACTGGAACTAACTCAGACCAAACTCGCGCAGAGGCTGAGGAGTTGCTGCTTCACCAGGTCGATGCGCGCCGATCCGTGCAGCCTCTTGACTTTGCGGCACAAAGTGATCTAGCTTTGCAGTACAAAGTAAACGAAGGGGCTGGTCATGAAGATGCCATCCGCGTCGGCACACGCCGCCGTCACTCAATCAGGGACCTGGATCAGCTATGCCGGTTCCGCCAGGATCGTGCTCGGCCTGGTCCTGCTGGCCGCCGCGGTAGGTGTGGCGTACGCGGGAGTGCGGCTCCGTCTCCCGTTCCGGCCCGCGAAGCCCAGCCAGACAGCCAGGTTCCTCATCCTCGTCACCTGGGTGCTTGCGATTGCGGCGTTCCTGGTCTGTCTGACCATCTACGCCAAGCAGGCGCGCCAGGAACACCTGCTTCACGCCGTACCGGCGAATAATGTCGCCCCGGTTACCGCCATCTGCGTCGTGGCCATCTTCATGGTCGTTCTCATCATCGGCCGCTCGCAAAGCCAGGGCGTCATGCTGGCCAGCGCCGCCATCGCCGCCATGGCTGCACCGATGATCTTCGAGTTCCCGTTTGACCTCATCGTCATGGCCAGGACCTACCCCGCGATTGCTCCCGACCCGGCCCTGTACCGGGCCCTGTTCTTCGTTCCGCTGTTCCTCGTCGAGGCGACCACGCTCTCGCTGCTGACGTTCTCCCCGATGGTGAAGCTGTCCAGGGCCGCCTTCTTTTCCTTCGCGTTGATGCTGGCGGTCTTCGCGGTCTGGGGGCTGACCGGATTTGCGTACCCCTCCGCGCCGGTCCCCCTCGCGTTTAACGCGCTGTCGAAGATTCTGGCCTTTGTCGCGGCGCTCTGCCTGTTCCTGCCTCAGCGGGCCCAGGCCGGAACACCGGACCCGGCCGACAGCCCATCGGCAACGGTCACGGCCTCGACCTTTGTCTGATGAGGCGCGCGCCACATTGCCGTCTGGACCGGCGCGCCTTCGGGCATGCGGAGGTTACCGATGCGCCGGAAGCCGAAGTGCTCGTACGGGGAGACGCGATCCGGCTTACCGGGCCCGACCACCTCCGCCAGGTCCTCGACGCCATCAACCACGACAACTGACCTGCGCACCGGGGATGGCGTAACTCGGGACTGATAACGCCCTATCACCCAATTGCAGCGTCTGCTCGATCACGATAGCGGCCAAGTCGTCTTTCACATACGGCGTCATGCTGGTGAAATCTGGACAGGAATTTACTTCCAGTACTACCGGACCCGCGGATGAGCGAAGCAGGTCAACTCCGGCATGCCCGAGCCCGACCGCGTTGGTCGCCGCCAGTGCGAGATCCCGTTCAGCCGCGCTGAGTTTCGTCGGTGCCTGCGTACCGCCAGCAGAAATGTTTGATCTCCATTCAGTGCCCACCGCATGGCGCACCGTCGCGGCGCGGACGACTCCAGCCGTCACGATAATGCGGACGCTCTCGCCGAGTCGTGCCGCGCCGACGGGCTGGACCAATATCATCCCAGGCCCTTCTTCCTGTAGCTCCGCGGTAGCGCGCTCCAATTCTTTGCTGTCGTGCGCTAGGCGAACCCACCGCCCCTGACCACCATGTGTGCGCTTTATGATTATGGGGTAACCGTAACTTTTTGCCGCATCCTTCACCTGCTCGAAGCCTGACGCAACGGCGGTAGTGGCAACTTGCGCGACCCCTGCCTTCGTCAAAGCGAGGGCGGTTGCGGCTTTATCGTCAGCGGTCAGGGAAGCCGCAACGCTGTTGAGCATCCGGCAACCCTGCATCATGAGCACGTCAAGGGCAACGGTGGCCTGTTCCTGCCAGTAAAATAGGGTCGGGGAAATAAAGCCAACGCTAACCGGGCCATCCTTGTCATAGACGGCAAGTTCCGCATGGATCGTGGTAGTCAGTGATTTTAGGTCAATTATCCGGAATGGGACATCGAGCCGCTGGCATGCCGCCGCGAGGGCGTTAGGCACATTGGGCGCAAGCGGATTCCAGGTCACGCCAAAGCAAGTCGTCATGAATGGCCGTTCCTGAGCCTCTCCATTGCCATATCGAGTATACGACCGGAAATATCGGCACCAGTGGCCTGTTCAAGACCCGCGAATCCGGCCCAGGCGTCGACCTCGAGGATCTGCAGGCCCCGGTCTGCGTCCTCCACCATGTCCACGCCAGCGTAATCGAGGCCGATCGCCTCGGTGGCGGCCGCCGCGAGGGAAGCAGCCGGATGTCCTGGCGGCAGGGGCGTCGCCACCGCTCCCAGCGTCAGATTAGCTCTATGCTCACGTGGGTCACTAGCGGTCCGCCTCGCCACGGCCACGCAGGTACCATTCACCACATAAGCGCGTATGTCTTGGCCGACGGGCCCGATAACCGGCTGGGCTACGGAGTGTTCCGAAAGGATTTCACGGGCGTCCCCCCACTGAATCGCTCGTGCTTCGACTTCCGCCTCGTCCCTCGTGGCGAAGAAGGATACCCCTTGTCCTTGCCGCCCGTGCGCGGGTTTTATGACTGTACTGCCGGGCGGCAGGCGGCTGAATACGATTTCCTCCCACGGGAAGAATGCCAGGCTCGGCACCACAGGCAGGCCCGCCGAGGTTAGCTTGATGGCCGTCGCGAGCTTGTCCCGCGCCAGGGCCGAGACGGATAGATCATTAAGAATGAGGCATCCGCCGCTTTCCCATAGCCGCAGCGCGGGGACTACGATCCCTCGAAGTCGGGAGATGGTCCGGTGGATGATCACGCCCGGATCTTGGGGAGCATTCTCGTACAAGGGCTCCACGCGCCCGTCACCGCACCAGACAGATATGCGGTGCGGGATCCATTCGCAGAGCTCTATATTCCGCTCGGCGGCAGCACGCCTGAAAGACACAACATTGTGCGGCGTGACGTCATCATAACTGAGTAGAATGATCCGATCGTGACTCATGATGATACTATACAATCACCCGCACTCACCCCAAACGCCCCACCTGTCACACTCCCCAACCCCCACTGCCCTAAAGTTTCCGGAGTTATGACTGCTGGTGTCCGGTTTCCGTCCCCTGGTAACGAACTGGCGGCAGGTTGATCGCGGCGGCGTGACGGGATCAGATGGTCCCGGAAATAGAACAAAGCTCCTGGTAGGAACTGGGTTATCGACGCCCTGTCCGTTCACCTGGAGCTTTGTTGCCTGCCAAGTTTGCCATGGTCATCACGCCTGCGTCCACTTCGCCCGCGCCGCTGCCGGGGGAGGGTAATGCGGCGGGGATCGCCGCCCGGGTCGCGTCCGGGCCGGGTTTCTGGATGGAATGGCTCGCGGACCTGGGCCGGGAGGGCCTGCTGGAGGCGCTGCTCGCCGAGGACGTGATCGCCCGGGCGTTGCGGGAGGCGCCCACGGGCCATAAGTACGACCGGGTGCTGGACGCGAAGATGACCGTGATCTGCGTGCTGGTCGCGTGCCTGTTCCCCGGCGCGGGCTACGACAGCGTGCTGGCGACAGCGTTCGGACTGCCGGGCCTGCAGCGCAAGCCGGGCGCGGGGACACCGACTGGCCCGGCATTCTCGCAGGCCAGGAAGCTGCTCGGCGAGCAGGCCATGAAGAGGATCTTCGAGCTGGACGCGGCCGTCCCGGACGCGGAGCTCGGGATCGGGCTGCTGTGGAAGGGCCTGGAGGTCACCGCGATCGACGGGACCACGATGGAGCTGGACCGCAGCGACGTGCTCGAAGGCGAGTTCGGCACGCCCGCGGAGCGCGCCCGGCCGCTGCTGCGGGTGGTCGCGCATGTCCGCACCGCGTCCTTCCGCTGGATCGGCGCCGCGATCGGCGGCTACCACGACGGCGAGAACGCCCTGGCTGATGAGCTGGAAGGCAGTTTCGGGCCGGGCATGCTGAACCTCGCCGACCGCGGGTTCTTCTCCATGCACCGCTGGATCCGGTTCTCCGGCACCGGCGCTCACCTGGCCTGGCGGAACAAGAACGGCGCGAAGTCGGTCCCGCTCAAGACAGTGAAGACCCTGCCCGACGGCTCTGAGCTGGTCATGCTGCACGAGTCAGACGGGATGCGCACCCGGCGCCGCCGCGAGACCGGGGCCAGGCAGGCGGAACGGCTCCCGGACACCCTGGCGCGGCTGGTCACCTTCACCGTCACCGCGACGGCCCGCAGCGGCCGGGTGAAGACGAGCCGGATGAGGGTCCTGACCACTCTCCTGGATCATCAGGCATTCCCCGCGGCGGAGATCACCGTCCTGTATGCAGAGAGATGGCAAATCGAAATCGCGTTCTTGCATTTGAAGAAGACGGTCCGCGGTCCCCGCCGGCCTTTGCGCGGCCAGTCCCCGGACCTGGCCCGCCAGGAAGCCTGGGCACTGCTGCTCATCCACAACATCACCGCGACCGCAGCCGCCCGCGCCGCGGGATACGCCGGGATCGACCCGGGACTCATCCCGTTCACCGCCGTTCTCGGCCTCATCCGCTCCCGCGTCGCCGCCGAGACGCCCTGCCGGCACTGCGGCCACCGGCCCGCCAGCCCCCTGGCCAGCCTGAACACCGCGATCCTCGCCCTGCCCCGCCACCGCCAGAGCCGAAAGCGAACCTCCGGAAGAACCGCCGCCGAACGACACACCCGGCACACCGAAAAAGTCACTTACACCATCGAGATCACGAAGTCGAATCACCCAGAATGGGACGCTTCACCGAAAACTTAAGGGCAGTGCCCCAACCCCCCACAAGAGCTGTACCCAAATCAAAGACGCCACCCGGAAAAGCAGCCACCCGCAATCGACTCGCGAGGCTCGCCAGAACTGACGGCCCAACCGGAACATCGGGGCCACCCTTACCAATTTGCGGTACCCGATCAGGCCACGCGCCAGACGCGCCATAGCGCCGTCGGGTCGCTGAGCGGGTCGCCGTGCACGAGCGAGAAGTCGGCGGGCCCGCCCGCCCGGATCACTCCTGCCTCTGGCTCGCCGAGCAGTTCGCCGCCGCGCCAGGTCACCGCGGCCAGTGCCTCCCACGGCTCAAGCCCGGCCTCGACCAGGCACTCGACCTCCCAAGGCAGCTGGTTCGCGCGGGCGGAGCCGCCGCCGAAGTCGGTCCCGCCCACGATGGCGACGCCTGCCGCATGGGCCAGCCGCGCGCTGTGCACGGCCTGGTCCAGCCGGTCCAGGATCCGGGCCCGGCTGTCCGGCCCGGCGAACCTCGGGATCGCCGTGGTCGTGGCGAACGTCAGCCACGACTTCAGCACCGTCATCGTCGTGACCAGCGCGATGCCGCGCTCGGCCATGAGCCGCGCGACGTCGGCGTCGAGTTCGAACCCGTGCTCGATCGAATCCACGCCCGCCTCGGCGCACACTCGCGCGCCGGGCAGCGTCGTGGAATGCGCGGTCACCTTCGCGCCGCGCGCGTGCACCGCCCCGGCGACCCGGCCCACCTCCGCGGCCGTCCACGGCGCGGTCTGGATGTCCGGCCCGTCGAGGTAGAGCTTGACGAAGTCCGCGCCGTCGTCGAGTTGGCCCATTGCCGCGGCGAGAAGCTCGTCACCGTCGCGGGCCTCGACCGACAGCCCGTCAGGGAGCAGCCCCGCGACCGTGATCCAGGTGCCTGCCGCGCGCACGTACGGCCGGTCACGCCGCCCGAGCCACCGTTCCCGAACGCCGATGGCCACCGCCCGTTCGTCATCGCCGTCGTACGCGCGCCGGGGCGAACCGACATCACGCGCCCAGCGGACCCCGGACCGGTACTGAAGCTCGCCGTTGGCTTCGGCCACGGCCAGCAGCGTCTCGGTCGGGTCGCCGCCCCGGTCGATCCAGTGGGAGCCGCCCGGCAACGTCAGGTGGCTGTGGCCGTCCACCAGGCCAGGCACGATCGTGGTACCGCCCGCGTCGACCACCTCGCACCCAGGCGGGCACTCGCCTTCCTCGCCGACCGGCCGGATCCAGCGGACCTGGCCGTCCTCCTCCAGGAGGCTGACACCTAGCTGCAGTCGCGGGGATCGCCCATCGGCCAGCGCCGCGTCACGGTACAGGGTGCTGCGCACAGCGTCACTCTAGCCACCGATGCGTCACAGCAACGGCAGTCCGGCCGTGATCGCGTCGATCCGCTGGCTTTCAGCAGGCCCCACCGCGCAACACGTCAACGTCCCGGGAGCTACCTGAGTCCGGCCCGCGTCGTTGACGAGCTCAACCGGTAGCCCGGCCGCCTTCGCCTGGTCGATCACCTCCTGCAACTCCCCGTCGCTCGTCACCTTGAGCACGACCTTGGGCTGGCCATCCCGCAGCCAGCCGGCCAGATCGTCCGTTCCCAGGTTCGCAAGCACGGCCGCGACCGCCGCGTGGGCCACCTGAGCGGCGATCTTGCCACGTCCCATATCCAGATCGGCTCGGACGACCACCGCCAGCTTGAACGCCATGGGGACACCGTAACGTCGCGTCTACGGCGTTCGGCATGATCGTCGTCACCGCAGCGGGACGCTGAGATTGTCATCAGGTCCATCAGTCTCCTGCAGGGCCGGGTGACCTGCCCGGCTCCACCAGCATGCGGCTTGACCCAAGGGAAAGGTCAAGTAGCCCGAGCCATGTCCGATTTCCCTCGCGAGTCGTATCATGGTTCGCATTACTGACCCCGCTGGATCGGCCGCCAGCGATTGCATACGGAGGCCATGTGAGCCAGCAGCCTTCGGACTCGCCGAAGTTCGCATCGACCCTGGGCCGGTACCGGGCCCTCATCGGCATCATGGCCATACTCGGCCTTCTCGGCGGCGCGGTCTTTGCCGCGCTCAATCCGCCGGTGTTCACCAGCCAGGCGCTCGTCATATTTCCGGCGTCGGACTGCCCGGCCGGGGCCATCTGCGGAGGGCCCCTGTTTGCGCCCAACCAAACGGCCGACATCGGGGCCAAGTTGCTCCAGACGCTTCCGACTGGGGTCCAGATCAAGCCCGTGGCGGCGAACGGCCTGTGGGTGAGCGCCACCGCCGGGACCCCCGCCCAGGCGGAGGCCGCCACCAACGCCGCCGCCCGCAGTTACTTCGCTTACGCCCAATCTCTGAGCTACCCGGGCCAGCAGGCCGCCGCGCAGATCCTCGAACCAGCGACGAGGGCAACTGGGACGCCGCCGCTGACCAGGCTGCGGATCGACCTGCTGCTTGGCGCGCTATTCGGCGCGCTGCTCGGGGTCATCGCGGCGCTAGGCGGCGGCGGGGCGACCATCGACACGCCGACTGCCCCGCGGGGATACGACATCGGCGAGGAAAAGAATCCAGGCCAGGAACCCAGGTACGTGTCGGCCGGGGCCCCGCGTCAGCTGACGGCCCTGGAGTACGCCAACTCCAGGGCCATTCGCGGTAGCGCGGACGGTTAGCGGTAAAGAGCCCCGCTGGCCCTGCTCGTCTGTGCTGCGCTCGTTGGTGCTGCCCTCGCCCTGTCGCCAGTTCCGGGCGAGGGCGACGAGGCCCCGAACCACGTCGGGGGGCAGGCCCGGAGTGCTCGCGAGGTGATACAGCGTCGGGTCCTGGCTCTCGGCTGGCCCGAGGTCTGGCGACCCCATGATAGGTTCCCCGCCCGCCAGTATCCGTCGGCACGAACCTGGTGCCCAGCCGAGCCGGTTCTCGACCATAGCGAGGGTGCTGGGGGAAACGTGCTGGCCGTTCTCGAGCTTCCCCAGCGTCCGCTCGGTCACCCCGCTCGCCTCGGCCAGGGCTCGCCTGTCCCGCATCCCTAGCTCGACTCGGCGTGCGACGACGTAATCGGCGAGCCGCCACCAATCCTCACCGGCCATGTGAGCGCCCCTCCCGCCAGCCGGTGCTAATCCCGCCCCGGGCCACGCGACCATCACATCAGAAGAAGTTAGAAGAGTCTAGCTCTGCTAGGCGCGCCTACCTACACGGGTCTGCGTCTCTCTTCTTGCTTCATCTTGTTGATGCTCTTTACTTCCTGCCTATGCTGCTCTAGGGTACCTGTATCGGAAGAAAATTCTTACCTCTTCCTAAACCTACCGAGATCTTCACTTCTGGGATCCAGCGGAGCCGGAACGCTGACTTAGACCTGGAGTCTCAATGGGCAGCACCGCTGCCGGAGGCGGTGAGCCCAGCCCGTTGCGCTGCGGGCCGGTGGCGTCCTCGCGTAAACTTGGAGGGGAGCGCAAGGGCGCTCCGGCCCCGCAGCCGGACGTCTGTCCCATGGTGTCGCCGCGGCAGCGCCCGCAGCCGGAAACCGTGCCTAGCTAGCTGAGCGGGCTCGGCGCCCCATAGGCAATCTGCAGCACGACTTGGCCGGTACTCAGCCTGACCGATTGCGTCCATACCGGGAGGTATTGGGCTCGCTGGGATTCGATGAACCCCTTCATCCAGCCGAGGTATGCGGCGGGTGTCATGTGCGCCGAGCTGTCCACCATGGCCAAGTCCACCGCCCGCATCAGGCTGGCAGGTCCGCCGTCAGGCGATTGATCGACGAAGTCCACGACGTCTATCGGGTGGATATCAGCCATGGTGGCGAGGAGCTCCGGCAGCTGCGGATCAATATCGCCGCTGAGAAGTTGTTCCCTGGCCGCGGCTGAGAACTGGATCTGATTGTTGGTCAGCAGCTCGGCTTCGGCCGTTTTCCTGCTGCCCAGGTCCCCCCGTGCCACGGATTGGTACCTGGCGGCGCCGCCGGGATAGAGCCACCGGATGTTGATCTTGGCGCTCCCCTTGCCGAAGCTCGCGAGGACAACCGGGGCGTAGACGGACTCAAGCCGGCCGCCGTACTGGGCTTCGATCGCGGCCGTGGCGACCACGAGGGTAGAGCCGAGCGGATCATTCGACCCGGATCCGAGCGGCAATACGTTCGCGGACGGGAAGCCCTTGTTGACCAGATCCTGACACACCAGCTGATCGCATGACACGATGTCGGCCCGGCTGGCCTGCTGCATGATCCAGTTGACGGCCTGCGCCCTAGCCGTGTCCTCAGCGGCAATTTCCTGGTTGCCCTCAGATTGGCCCGTTAGCCGCGGAGGCGGTGCGCCGTGCCGGGGAAGATTGAGCGCGAGCGCGCCGATCCCGGCCACCACGACAATCGCAGACAGAATCACAGCCGCCCGCCGACGCCGCCGCCGGGTGCGACTATTCCCGTGTCGCGCCGACCGCGGCCCGGTCGGCCCGGTGCTGAGCAGGCCATCGCCCGTGCCCCGTGGCGGCCTCGTTGTCGCGGTATACGCAGACTGCGAGCTGGGTGTGGCCTCGTCCGCGGTTGGAGCGGAGGCCATTGGCGGCAGCGGTCCCACGAGCAGCACTCCGGCGGCCACGAGCTCGCGGAGCGCATCGCGGGCCGACGGCCTGCCGGCGGGGTCCTTATTGAGGCAGCGGAGGACCAGCGCGCCCAGTGGTTCGGGGAGCCCGCCCACAGTTGGCTCGGAATGAAGAATGGCGAACGCCACGGCTGTCAGCGACTCGCCCCTGAAGGGCAACGCGCCGGTACCCGCGAACGCCATCGTCACGGCCCACGACCACATGTCGGCGGCTGCGGTCACTCGACTCCCAGCCAGCGCCTCGGGCGCCATAAACGCCGGTGTTCCCAGGGCGACCTGGCCAGAAGGGCCCGTGGTGGTCATCCCGGGAACGGCCGCCAGCCCGAAGTCGATCACCACCGGCCCGTCGGGCCCGAGCAGGACATTGCCGGGCTTGAAGTCGCGATGCACCATCCCGACGGCATGGAATGCGCCCAGCGCGGTCAACGTGGCGACGGCGATGCGCTCGAGCGCGGGGCCGCTGTGAGGCCCGTACTGCTCGACGACTTCTACCAGCGATGGCCCGTCGACGTATTCACTGACGATGAACGGTCGCCGCTCGAAGAATCCCGCATCCAGGATTTGCGCCGTGGAGAACCGGGCGACCCGCTGCGCCGCCGCGACCTCTTTCAGGAAGCGACTCCGGACCTGCGGGTCGGTGGTTGACGGCAGCAGCTTGACCGCCACCCGACTTCCAGTAGGACCCACCGCTAGAAACACAACGCCCTGCCCGCCTTCCCCAAGGCGGCCGAGCAACCTGTATCCGCCCACCTCGTGCGGATCCGAATCGCGCAGGGGAAGCATGTCAGACATCGTGGACCGACCGGATGTCACCCGGCCATTCTGCCTCTGTCTGCCCAGCGCACGCCACGATTACACCCGTCTAGTTCCATACCGCAGCTTTCCACGCGGCCGCCCACGCCCTCGCGGGAACTGCTCTCTCGCGGCCACGTACGCCCCGCGCCGCGCCAGACCTGGCCATCGGGATGACTAAAGTCCTAGTCACAGGCCGGGACACCGCCTCGGACCGAAGGTCTCCACGCTGGCGGGAACGCAGTACTCTCCCCCCGATCACGCTCTCGACTGAGAACCTATGAAATTTCCCCTTTGAACTCCCTTCGACTCGGGCATGCTGTTGAAGCAGCCCGGCCGCAGGATGCCCTATGGGCACCGAGCCGGGTCAGGAGTGGGGCCCCGCAGCGCCGTCTCCCCCCCACGGTGCCCGGGGCCCCCTCCGCCGTTGCCCATCAGCCGACGCTGAGGCGTAAGCGGTCAGCGAGACAGCAGTTCACCCGTGGCGCCGACAGCTTCGTACAGATCGGGCATGTATGTGTCCCCGGGGGCGCCGGTGTCCGTTGGTGGCGGGGTGGTTTGCAAGGAAGTGGCCCGTGGCCCGGCTAGCTCAGATCATCGCTATTCGGTGGTCCGGCGGCGGAAAAACCAGGAGGCAAGAGGCGCCGCCACGGCGAGGATCAGCACCGACCAGGCGAGTGACGCCTCGATGGGATGTTGCATCGGCCAGGCGCCGATCGACGCGGACGGGTTCGGGTTGCCCCAGAGATGGCGGGCACCGGCGGTCACCGCGCTGACCGGGTTCCAGTCCGCGGCGGCCTGCAGCCAGCCGGGCATGTGCTGGGTCGGCACCATCGCGTTGGACACGAACGCGAGCGGAAATAGCACGATGAATCCGAACGACGCGGCTGACTCCGGGCTCTTGCTGTTGAGCCCGACGCATGCGGCAACCCAGGACAGCGAGTAGGCGAAGAACAGGACGAGGGCGAATCCCGCGATGATCGGCAGCGGGCCCGCGCTGGTTCTCCAGCCGACCGCGAGCCCGGTGACGGCGACCACGACCGCGCACAGACAGGACGTGAGCAAGTCCGCGAAGGACCGGCCGACTAGCACCGCGGGCCGCCACATCGGGAGCGCCCGGAACCGGTCGATTATCCCCTCGTGCAGGTCGGTGGCCAGACCCACCGCGGTGCCCATGGTGGACGTGGTCAGGTTCAGCGCAAGCAGCCCGGCCAGAGTGAAGTCCTTGTAGCCGCCGCCGCCGGGGATCGGGATCGCGCCGCCGAAGATGTAGATGAAAAGCACGGTGAACAGCACCGGCTGGATCGTCACGTCGGACAGTTGCATCGGCTCCCGGGAGATGTGCACCAGGTTCCGGCGCGTCATCGAGACCACGTTCCTGGCCTGCTCGGCCACGCTACGGGTGATCAGCCGGTTCCCGGCCGCGTTACGCGGCCGCTGCGCGATGACCGATGTCATGCCTGTGCCCCTTCGCTCTCAAGCTCCGCCGCGCCCGCCGCCCCGGCGCTCGCCCCTTGCGTACCCGATCCGTTGCCGTCGCCGCGGATATGCGCGCCGGTGAGCGCGAAGAAGACATCGTCCAGGGAGGGCTGGCGGACCTCGATGTTGTCTACGAGCATCCCCGCCCGGTCCAGCGCCCGTACCAGGGCAGTCGCCAGCCCGGGTGCGCTGTCCACGGCAGCGGCGAGGCGCAACCCGTCGGCGCTGACCGATACCCGGCCGCCGACCAGGGGCGCGATCACCTCGGCGGCTTCCGGCCCTGACTCGGCCAGCGTCACCTCGACGTGCGCGCTCCGACTGCGCTCCTTGAGCTCGAGCGGCGTCCCGTCGGCGATCACCCGACCGTGATTGACCACCACGATGTGGTCAGCCAGGGCGTCCGCCTCATCCAGGTACTGGGTGGTCAGCAGCACCGTGACGCCGGAGGCGATAAGTTCCCTGATCACCTCCCAGACTCGCTGCCTGCTCACCGGGTCCAGGCCCGTGGTCGGCTCATCAAGGAACAGCACAGGCGGCCGCGTCAGCAGGCTGGCCGCCAGATCCAGCCGGCGCCGCATGCCGCCGGAGTAGCCCTTGACCACCCGGTCGGCGGCGTCGGCCAGCTCGAAGAGCTCGAGTAGCTCGACGGCCCTCGCCCGGGCCTGGCCCGTCCGCATCCCGCTCAGCTCGCCGACCAGCACGAGGTTCTGCCTGCCGGTCAGCAGCCCGTCCAAGGTCGCGTCCTGGGCGGCCACGCCGATCTGCCTGCGCACGGCGGCCGGATGGGCCAGGACGTCAACGCCAGCTACCCGGGCCCGGCCCGCGTCCGGCCGGGCCAGCGTGGTCAGGATCCGCACGGCGGTGGTCTTCCCGGCCCCGTTCGGGCCGAGCAGCCCAAGCACGCTCCCGGCCGGCACGGAGAAACTGACCCCGGCCAGCGCCCGCGTCTCGCCGTAACTCTTGAACAGGCCGTCGGCCTCGATCATCGTGTCAGCCATCGCCGGTCATCCCCCTGGAAGCTCGGTGATCTTTTACCTAACGGTCGGTAAGTTCAACGCCAGCGTACAACATCTCACTTACCGAACGATAGGTAAGTACCCCGGCGGCGCTAAAATGGGCCTGTGACAGAGGTAGACGCAGCGCCCGCGGGCGCGCCGATCCGGGATGATCCGCCCAGCGGCGATCGCGTCGGCGCATCCACGCGCGAGAGGATCCTCGATGTCGCTCTGGACTTGTTCACCGACCAAGGTTTCGACGGCACGTCCATGCGCGAGATCGCGGAACGGCTCCATATGAGCAAGCCGGCGATCTACTACCACTTCGCGTCCAAGGAAGAGATCCTGGTGGCGCTGCACATGCGCCTGCACGAGTTCGGTAAGGCGGCGCTCGAACGTCTGACCGGCCAGACCGTGACGCTCCAGCTCTGGGGCTCACTGCTCAATGAAGTCCTGGATCAGATGCTGGCCCAGCGCAAGATCTTCCTGATGCACGAGCGCAACCAGGCGGCCCTGGAGAAACTGCATCGCAACGACCACGACGACCAGCACGACGACATCCAGCAGCGGTTCTTGCAAGCCCTCAACGATCCTGCGCTGTCACTGCGCGACCGGGTCCGGATGGCGTGCTCACTCGGCGCGGTGTTCGGAGGGCTGCTCATGGCCGGAGACGCGTTCAACAACGTATCCAACGCCGAACTCGGCTCCCTGCTCCGGGACGCGGTAGACGATCTCGTGGCCGACCGCAGGGACTAACGGAAACCCGGCGACCTGACGCGTCTGATGGGGTTACGGCATGCTCCAGTGCTGGTCAGGCGTGTTGCGGCACGAGGACACCACCAGCTGGGTGCCGTTCCTTGTCGCGTTCTCCTGGTCTTCAGCGAATCACGGTTCTCCCGCGCCTCTCGTTGACGGCACGACTGTAGCCAGTTGGAGGATCGCCTGAGCCCAGAACTGGCCAATCTGGACGCAGAGGTCAGCCTAGATCTCACCTATGAGCGCTGCGCAGAGTCGGCGTCCGGTTCGTAGGCGCTCTGAAATGCCGTCGAAGAGCACCACGGAAATGTCGTCGGCGTAGTGTGACAAGAACCGCTCGACGTCCTTGGCCCGATAGGCCTCGATCTGGGCATCGACGACGTTGGTCATGGGGGGTCATGGGACGTTTACCGCTCACCCTGCGCGCGCGGGGCAGAATCGATTTCTATTGACAGTCCCGCCTGGTGGGAGTATTAAGAGACAGCTGACAGCATAACGGGATGCCTAAAGATCTGCGGCTGAGTGTCTTTTGGGGAGAGCGTGAATGCCCAACGCCGGGGATTCTTCCGTCCGTTTTCACCGGGATAAGCTGTGGCGGAATTGGGCGAGAACGCAGTCCTGCACGCCTGCCGTCACGTATTACCCGCAGACGCTGAACGACCTAGTTGAGATAGTCCTGCTGGCCAGGCGCGCCGGACATCACGTCCGGGCCGTGGGACGCGGGCACTCAATGGGGCCGCTCAGCGTCACCGACGGAAGCCTTGTCGTGACGGACGGGCTCAACCGCATCGGGCCGATCGACACCCGCCGATGCGAGGTGACGATCGAGAGCGGGGTAACGATAGGCGCGCTCGACCGGGCGCTGCGGCGAACTGGCCTAGCCGTGCCGACCAACGTCGTCCTGACGTCCGTGCAGTACGGAGGCGTGATTGCCACCGGTTGTCACGGCGCGGGCTGGGACCGCCCGACGCTGTTCGACCTTGTCGAGGCCATGACGGTCGTCACCCACGACGGCACCGTGGTGCGCTTTAGCGAGGCCACGCACGGTCCGGAGGTCATGAACTCCGTTCGCTGCTGCCTTGGCACCATCGGCCTCGTCTACGACATCACGCTGCGGGTCGAGCCCCTGTCCCATCAGGTCGCCGTCGACCGGCGGCTGCCGATGGCCACGGCCGAGGACCCGGCGCAGTTGGCCAGCCTGCTCAGCGGGAACGAGTACACGGAGGTCTTCTGGTTCCCGACGTCCGAGGGCCTGTGGTTCAAGTCCTGGAACAGCACCTCCGACCCGGTGTCCCGGGTCCGGCTGGCCAGGGCACCGCTGACCCTAGCGCCGCGCACGCTGGCCAGCACCCTGATAGGAAACACGGCCGGACGCCATGCCATGCAGCGCCTCCCCGGGATGACCCCGGTGGTCAACAAGCTCCTCTACCGGGGCATCGTGCCGCGCAACCGCACCATGGTCGTCGACCTCAACGAGGCTGCCCACTACCGGCGTTTCATCGAGTTGATGAAGGTGCAGATCCTGTCCTTCTCGGTCAAGATCGACCCGGGCTTCACCAACGTAACGCGTGCCTGGAGACTCGTCGTGAACAAGGTGCGTGAACGAGCCGCGAAAGCCGGCGAGTACCCGCTGAACCTGATGCTCGAAATGCGGCCGATCCGCAGCAGCAAGGTCCTGCTGTCCCCAGCCTTCGGGCAAGACGATGAGCATCACTGTTACTTCGAGCTGATCAGCTTCACCGGGACGCCGGGCACCGCCGAATTCTTCAACGAGGTGGCCTTGGCCTGGATGGACATTCCCGAGCTCAGTGCCCGCCCGCACTGGGCCAAGTACTTCTTCGATATTCCTGGCATCATCCCCTATATTCGCGAGGCCTGGGGCGAGAACCTGACCGCGTTCGCGATGATACGAGACCACCTGGACCCCGACCGGGTGTTCATGAACCCCGCGCTGACGAGGATCTTCTACGATGAGGACTAAGTTCCGAATGCCTAGCCTGGACGAGGACCTGCGCCTGGCCACCGGCCTGCTGACGGCGCCCGCCGCCGGCCACCTGCTGGGGTATCTTTTCGCCGTCAAGCCGCACCTGGCTGACCAGGAGTGGCCCGCGCATGCCCGCTTCCACGCCCTGCAGAGCGTTCTGCAATCCTCGGGCTGGGACCTTTGCGTCCTCGCCGCCGCCGTCGGCCCGCTCCAGCAGCGCAAGGCCTGGACGCTGTGGATCTTCGGCGGCCACCTCGCGGCCGTGCAGGCGGGCTACTTCGCATCCGCCGCGATCCTCCCGGCCGGCCGCCCGCGCGGCCGCACCGACAACGTCCTGTACGCCGTCTCCACGGCCATGTCCGCCGCCGGGGTTGCCCTGGCATGGCGGCAACTCCGCCATCGGCCGTCCGCGCAAGGCAAGCCAGCCAGCAGAAAGGACAACCGGCCGTGACCACCCCGTCCGCGCCTGATCAGGCCGCGCTGCCGGGCTTCCCCTTCCCCGGAGGCGCCGGCGGTGAATTCCCGGCAGAGCTTCGTCGGCTGCTCGCCGAACCGACATTGACCAAGGTTATGCTGCCGAGCGGCCATCCGGCGTGGCTCGCGGCGCACTTCGAGCACGTCCGGGCCGTGGGCGCGGATCCCAGATTCAGCCGCGCGCTGGCGATGCGGCCAGGCTCGCCTGCTATCGGCCCGATATCGCAGTCGCTGCCCGTCGCCCTTCCGATTATCTTCAATATCGACCCGCCCGAGCACACCCGGATCAGGAAACTGATTGCCGGCCCGTTCGCCCCGCGGAAGATAGAGGAATTCCGGCCGGGAATCGAGCGGATCGTCGCCGAGCAAATCCGGATGCTGGCGGATTGCGGGCCGCCGGCCAACCTGGTCCAGAATTTCTCGGCGGTCATACCAGGTGCCGTGATCTGCGACCTGCTCGGCCTGCCGGTGGCCGACGGTGAGCGCATCCGGCGCCTCGCGGAGGGCATGCTCGCCGTGTCCGGCCGGACGCCGGACGAGGTCGGCGCCATCCGTGACGAGGTACTCGGCTACATGATTCAGCTGATAGCCGACAGGCGCGCGCACCCCGGCCAGGATCTGCTGAGCGCGATCATCGCGGCCCGCGACGAGGATGACAAGCTCAGCGAGCTTGAGCTGATCGTGCTATGCGGCACGCTGTTCATCGCCGGGAACCAGAGCACCATCAACCAGATCTCCAACCTGGTCCTGACGCTGCTCGAGCATCCCGCGGAGCTGGCCTGGCTGCGCGATCACCCGGACCTGCTCCCGGTAGCGGTGGAAGAGCTGCTCCGGTTCTTCCCGCGCCCTGACGGCGGACGCCAAATCAGGATCGCGACCACCGACGTGGAGGTCGGCGGTGTCACGGTGCGCGAGGGCGATGCAGTCCTGGTCTCCCACACCGCCGCCAACAGGGATCCGGCCGCCTTCGACGAGCCCGACCGCCTCGATCTCGGGCGGCGGAACAATCATCACCTTGCCTTCGGCGCCGGCGCCCATTTCTGCCTGGGGGCGCATCTTGCCAGGCTCGAGCTCCAGACCGCGACCGGCGCGCTGCTGCGGCACTTCCCCGGGCTGCGCCTGGCCATCCCCGCCGAACAGCTGCCATGGAGCGACGCCGGCACCCACTGGGCGCTCACCGAACTCATGGTCACCTGGTGATCCGCGGCAGGAAGGGAACCTGAATCTCGTGTCCTGCCGCCCGAGCCCGATACGCCCGAAGCGCCTGATTGAGACTTCGGGTAGACGCCGTCAGCTTGGGCGCGCTCGGATCGTCGTCACCACGGATCGAGTCTGACGGGGGGGAGGTCCGGGCGCCGGCCCATCAGCCACACCAGCAGGTCCCTGCGGTCACCCAGGTCGGGAAGTCGCCGGGGAAGGGTGGCCAGGAGCATGGGTAGTTCCCACTCGATGTACTCGCCCGGCCAGTCGGCAGGCTCATAGCCGAGCCCGAGGTCGGCGTGGTGGACCTCCACCTCCCGCAGCCGGCGGGACGGGCTGGCCGTGGTCGGCCAGCTGTCGTGGCCGCGCAGCTCGGCATGAGGCCATCCCGCGGCGGCGCTGCGGGCCCACACGTCCTCCAGCCGGCGCGCGGTCCCCGCCAGGTCTGCGGCCAGCTCGGCGGCGCTGCGGCCGGCACTGGCGGCGATGTCGGCGTCGCGCTGCGACGACCCGCCGGGATAGCGAGGTAGGTCCTGTCCCGCGAGCGCCGCCTCCAGACGGCGGGCGTGGCCTTCGGCGTTGCGGGCCAGGTGGGTGAGCACGTGCCCGACCGACCAACCCGGCAATCGGCTCGGCGCCCGGACCTGGTCGTCGGCGAGCCCCTCGGCGCAGGCCAGGAGGCGGGCATGCGCCGCCTGGCAGAGGGCGATGGCAGCGGCGGCGTCTTGCTCCAGGTCGGTCGGCATGTCCGTATCCTGTCAGGCTCCGATAGCCACGTTGCGTCCCGCCACTACCGCAGGCGCAGGATCGGCCGTCGCCCAGTCAGACAAGCCGCTGCCCTGTGAGACCATGCCGGGATGGATCCAGCAAGCGCACCTTGTTCCCAGAGCCACCCCAGCAAACATCATTGGCTTGGCTGAAGTGCCTGGATTGGCAGAAGGGACGATGTTATGCCGCGCCAGAGTGGTCCCGACGACGCCGAAGGAGCCGCGGTCTTCGCTGACGCAGGGACGAGCCGGGCGGTGATCGACGTAACGAAGCACCAGGGGCTTGCCTCTCTGTCGGGCTTCCCGTTTGAGGTTCGCACGAGTGCCTCAACGCGCGAGCAGGCTAGGCGGCTGGCTGACCGCTGTGGCCGGGCCTACTCGTACCTGGGCGAACTGCTTGCGTTCCGTCCGCGGTGCACGCTCCTCGTGCTCAACCGAGCCGACTGGTCCGAACGCGCGTCGAACCCCTCGTACGTCATGCCCTACTACAGCGCTGGCGATCTGTTCCTCCAAGGCGAGCCCTCCGACCTCGCCGCCCGGCTTGAGGAAGTGGCTAGTTCTGCTCCTCCGGCAGCAGCCCAGGAACTCGATCAGGTCTACGGGACCGGCGCCGACCGCCTGAGCCCCTTCGCCGACATGCTCGTCGTCCACGAGCTGGCGCACGCCTTCCACGACGGTGTTCCCTTTGCCTTCCCGCGGTCGTGGCTGATGGAACTCTTCGCCGACATGGCGCTCTACGCGTTCGTGGTGGCCGAAGAACCCGATCGGCGCTTGCATTTCGAGACGCTTCCGCGGGTGGCGCTGGAGTACCGCCTGCTCAATCCGGTCGCGCGTGACCTGCGTTACTTCGAGGCGTTCTATCCGTACATTGAGCCGCTCACCTACGTCTGGTACCAGTTCCGCTTTACGATGATGGCGAAGGATCTCATCGACGCGGCAGGCCCGGACGTGCTCCGCCGCCTCTGGGACGCGTTCGCCCTCTCCGACGAGCAGCTCGCTGGCGTGCTCGGCGCCCGGGTCCACCCGGAGGCCGGTCACTGGCTGGCATCGTGGGACCAACCACCACGATGACGATCTCGGGTTAAACATGACGAGCATAAGCATGGATGAGCTGAACGAGGATGAGCGGGCCATGGTCGAGCTGGTCCGCGCTTTCGTTAACCGCGACGTCAAGCCGGTCGTCCGCGAGATCGAGCACGCCAACGCCTACCCGGACAAGCTCATCGAGCAGATGAAGCAGCTGGGCATCTTCGGCCTGGCCATACCGGAGCCGTGGGGGGAGGCCCAGGTCAGCACGTCCTGCTACGCGCTGATCACCGAGGAGCTGGCGCGCGGGTGGATGAGCCTGGCCGGGGCCATGGGCGGCCACACCGTCGTGGCCAAGCTGATCCTGGCGTTCGGGACGCCGGAGCAGCAGCGCGCCTACCTGCCGAAGATGGCCACCGGCGAGCTGCGCGCCACCATGGCCTTGACCGAGCCGGGCGGCGGATCGGACCTGGCCGCGCTGACCACGACCGCCCGCCGCGACGCGGAGTCCTACGTCATCAACGGGTCGAAGACGTGGATCACCAACGCGCGCCGCTCGGGGCTGGTCGCGCTGCTGTGCAAGACCGACCCGGCGGCCCATCCCGCGCACACGGGCATCAGCATCATCCTGGCCGAGCCGGGCGACGGCTTCACGGTATCCCGCGACCTGCCCAAGCTCGGGTACAAGGGAGTCGAGAGCTGCGAGCTCACCTTCGACGACTTCCGGGTCCCCGTCATCGCGCTACTGGGCGAACGCGAGGGCGAGGGTTTCGCGCAGATGATGCGGGGCCTGGAGATCGGCCGGATCCAGGTCGCCGCCCGCGCGCTCGGCGTCGGCCAGGCCGCGCTGGAGGACTCCCTGCGGTACGCCCAGCAGCGGGAGGCGTTCGGCAAGCCGATCTGGCAGCACCAGTCCATCGGCAACTACCTGGCCGACATGGCGACCAAGCTCACCGCGGCCCGCCAGCTGGTCTTGTACGCCGCGCGGTGCTACGACTCCGGGCGGCGCGCGGACCTCGAGGCAGGGATGGCCAAGCTGTTCGCCTCCGAGACCGCCATGGAGATCGCCTTGGACGCGGTCCGCATCCACGGCGGCTACGGGTACTCCACCGAGTTCGACGTCGAACGGTACTTCCGGGACGCACCGCTGATGATCGTCGGCGAGGGCACCAACGAGATCCAGCGCAACGTCATCGCCCGCCAGCTCATCCACCGCTACCCGGCGGACCGGTGACCGGCCCGGCCGACCAGGCCGCGCCGCAGGCTCCCGCGCGGCACCAGCCTCGAGGTGTCGCTGCTCGGTGCTCTGGGCGAGTGGATGACCCAGCCGTACTACTACACCGTCTACGGCCAGCAGGAGGCCAGGCGCACCGG
Organism: uncultured Actinomycetes bacterium; assembly: GCA_963789225.1. Lineage (GTDB taxonomy): Bacteria > Actinomycetota > Actinomycetes > Streptosporangiales > Streptosporangiaceae > Palsa-504. Next base: position 445,210 of record CAWBKD010000015.1, on the reverse strand, counting down.
CGCCCGGCACGCATCCATCTCACCGTACGGACCCTATGCGGCCCGCGGCGGGCAGGTGTTCCTCGGTCTACAGAACGAGCGAGAATGGGCCGTCCTCTGCCACCGGGTGCTGCACCGGCCGGACCTCGTCACCGACCCACGGTTCGCCAGCTCCACCGGGCCGCAGCCAGGCGAACGGCACGCGCGTCTATGGTGGACTGATGGCGTCGGTCAAGCAGTTCCAAGTCACCTTCGACTGCGCGGAACCCGAGCGCGTCGCTCGTTTCTGGTGCGAGGTGCTGGGGTACGTCGTACCGCCGCCCCCGGAAGGGTTCGCCACTTGGGACGATTTCGATCGCTCGCTGCCACCTGAGCATCAGGGTTCATGGTTCGCGTGCGTTGATCCCTCAGGTGTGGGCCCGCGACTGTTCTTCCAGCGCGTTCCCGAAGGCAAGGTCGTCAAGAACCGGGTGCACCTTGACGTGCGGGTCGGCACCGGGCTCGTGGGTGCAGAGCGCCTGGCCACGCTGGAGGCCGAATGCGCGCGGCTGATCGCGCTCGGCGCGGTACACGTGCGAACACTACTTGCCGATGACGACAACGAATCGTGCGTCGTGATGCAGGACATCGAGGGCAACGAGTTCGACCTCGACTGAGTGCCCGTCGCACGGCTGGCGGGCCGTGTCCGGGCTGAATCCGCGGGGTGCGGATGAGGGAGGCGTGGCGGATGGCTGGTACGGGCGGCGCACTCGCCGGGCTGGATCTCAGCCTGAGGCTGACCCCGGAGCAGGAAGCGGACCGCCTTGCCGCGGCTCAGGCCCGACTGCTGCACCTGCGGCTGGTTCTCGGCGGCCAGATCGGGGACGGCGCGCGGCTCGGGCCGCCGGTCTGCGTGGTCTTCGAGGGGTGGGACGCCTCCGGCAAGGGCGGCGCGATCAAGCGGCTCGTCGCGCCGCTGGACCCGCGGCACGTCCGGGTCGCCCAGTTCGGCGCGCCGTCCTATGACGAGAAACGCCACCACTTCCTGTGGCGGTTCTGGCCGGTGCTGCCCGGCTGGGGCGGCATGGCGGTGCTGGACCGGTCCTGGTACGGCCGCGTCCTGGTCGAGCGAGTCGAGGGATTCGCCACCGTGGAGCAGTGGCGGCGCGCCTACCGGGAGATCGTCGACTTCGAGCGGACGCTGGCCGACGAGGGCATGATCATGGTCAAGTTCTGGCTGCACCTGTCGCCGGGGGAGCAACTCAAGCGGTTCAGGGCGCGCGAGCGCGAGCCGCTGAAGGCCTGGAAGCTGACCGAGGAGGACTGGCGGAATCGCGGGAAGCGGCGGGACTATGAGGCGGCTGTGGAAGAGATGCTGGACCGGACCGATCACGCCGCCGCGCCGTGGGTACTGGTGGAGGCCGAGGACAAGCGGTGGGCCCGGGTGAAGGTGGTCGAGTCGGTAGTCGGAGCGATCGAGGCGGGCATGGCCGGCCGGAACCTTCCGGTGCCGCAGGTACCCCGGCCACAGGTGACCTGAGCAGGGCAGATCAAGCGCCAGGATCGGATGGCGCTAGGCCTCGGCCTGCTGCTCAGGGTGCTGAGACTCCGCGCCGGCGCAGAGTGGCTCCGTTGACGAGCCGGAGACCGGCCCTGGTCTGTCATGCAGAGGAGCTGTTGCGCTGTGCCCCTCGCCAAGGGCCCGGTGCCGCCGGGTGAGATACGCGATCACTCCGAAGCTGGCCCAGCCGACGGCGATCGTGAGCCAGTAGTTCACCAGGCGGAAGGCCAGGGCCGCGGAAACGGCGGGAACCCGGCCCGCGCCGTAGGCCGCCAGGATCACCGCCAGGCTGCCTTCGAAGATGCCCAGGCCGCCGGGAACCACTGGCAGGGAACCCACGACCTGAGCCGCCCCGTACGCCAGGAGCACGCCGTACCAGGGGATCCTGGCCTGAACAGCCCCGAACGCGCAGATCAGGCATAGGAAGTCGCAGAACCATAGCCCGGTGCCGATCGCGACGAGCCCCACGCCTGACCGGGTGCTCAGCGGTATCTCTCGCATCCGCGCCAGCGTCGCGTCGATGCGCGCTCCGAGGCTGCCCCGGGGGTGCCCGGTGCCTCGCCGCACGGCGCGGACCAGGGCGCCGACCACCCGGAGCAAGGCGTCGCGCCGCATCAGTACCGCGATCGCCGCAGCCACGATGGCCAGGCCGGCGACGGTGACGCCCGCGTCCGTAGCGCTGGTGGCGCCCGCGAGCGCCACGACGACGCCGACCAGCAGCAGCAGCGACATCCCGATCGCCTGCATGATCAAGACCGTGAAGATCGTCCAGCCGGCGGCCGCCCCGCTCGCCCCGCGACGCCGGTAGTAGCGGTAGCGGTAGGCGCTGGAAACTACGGGCTCCCCCGGTACCGTGTTCGCGATGGCCAGGTTGGCCAGGCTCAGGATCATCAGGGCCGGCATCGGGATGATGGTGTCGGCTAGGCGCAGGACCTGGTGCTGGAGGTAGGCGAACGTCCACAGTGACATGGCCTCGGCGACGACGGCGGCTGCCAGCCAGGCGGTGTCCAGGTGGCCGAGCTGGCGTACCGCCGCCGCCAGGTCCCCCCGCTTGCCCAGGAGCAGCAGCAGTACCAGGGCCCCCACCGCCAGGCCGAGTACGTAGCGGAGTGCCGCCCTGGCGCCGCGCCGGGCGGCCGGGGGTTCGGCGATGCTCACAAAACGTAAGCTACTGAACCGGCCGAAGATTTCCAGAGAGGGGCGGGAACCCAAATGGGAGCATCATCGCCGGGGCATCGTCCTACGGGGCAGGCGCACTTCGGCGGGCGCATCGGCCCGGACTGGCGGGACTCGGAGCCGTGGTGGCCGCCGCAGCCCGCCCCGCCGGACGGGGCGCCGAACATCGTTCTCGTGGTCCTCGACGACGTCGGCTTCGCCCAGCTCGGGTGCTACGGCTCCGACATCGAGACCCCCACGTTCGACGGCCTGGCCGCCCGCGGCGTCAGGCTCGCGAACTTCCACACCACCTCGCTGTGCTCGCCGACCCGCGCGTGCCTGCTGACCGGGCGGAATCACCACCGCAGCGGCATGGGGCGGATCGCCGAGCTCGCCGTCGGGTACCCCGGATACTGGGGCAGGCCGCCACGGGAGAACGGGTACCTGTCCGAGATCCTGCGCGCCAGCGGATACGCCACGTACGCCGTCGGCAAGTGGCACCTGACCCCCGAGAACGAGGTCAGCATGGCGGCCTCGCGCACCACCTGGCCGCTCGCCCGCGGGTTCGACCGCTGGTACGGCTTCCACGGCGGCGAGACACACCAGTTCGTCCCCGCGCTCTATCACGATAACCACGCGGTCCGGCCGCCCGCGTCGATCGAGGACGGTTACCACCTCACCGATGACCTAGCCGATCGCGCGATCGAGTTCCTGTCTGACCTCCGGGCGGCCGACTCGAGCAAGCCGTTCTTCCTGTACCTGGCCACTGCCGCGTGCCACTCGCCGCACCAGCCGCCGGCGCGCTGGCGTGAACGCTACCGTGGCCGGTTCAGCCTTGGCTGGGACGCGTGGCGGGAGCAGATCTTCGCGCGCCAGCTCGCCTCCGGCCTGCTCCCGACCTCGACGGTGCTGTCCGCACGGCCCGCCTGGGTCCCTGCCTGGGAAAACCTGGACAAGACGGAACGGGCGGTGGCGGCGCGCTTCATGGAATGCTTCGCCGGCTTCCTGTCGCACACCGACGAGCAGATCGCCCGGGTGCTCGCCTTCCTGGCGGACCTGGGGGACGCGGACAACACGATCGTCGTGGTGGTTTCCGACAACGGTGCGAGTTCCGAGGGCGGTGCCGCCGGGTCGATCAACGACGTGCGGCTGCTGAACATGGACCCGGCCGGGACCGAGGAGATGTTCGCGCGCCTGGATGAGATCGGCGGGCCGCTGTCGCACAACAACTACCCGTGGGGCTGGACCATGGCCGGGAACACCCCGTTCCGGCGCTGGAAGCGCGAGGTCCACCAGGGCGGGGTCGCCGACCCGTGCATCATCTACTGGCCAGCAGGCTCGGTCGAGCCCGGCGGTATCCGCCGCCAGTTCACCCACGCCATCGACGTCCTGCCGACGCTGGCCGAGCTCGCGGGCATCGAGCTACCCGCCCAGATCGACGGCGTGGAGCAGACCGCCCTGGACGGCGTCAGCTTCGGCTACCTGCTCCCGCCGGGCACCCAGACGGCTCAGGAACGGCACGAGACGCAGTACTTCGAGATGTTCGGATCGCGGGCTATCTATCACCAGGGCTGGAAGGCCGTGACCTTTCACCCGGTCGGACCCCTCTACGACGACCAGGACTGGAACGCACCGTTCGACGAGGACGTCTGGGAGCTGTACCACGTGGCCGAGGACCCGTCGGAGTCGGCCGACCTCGCCGGGCAGCACCCGGGCCTGGTGCGCGAGCTCACCGCGCTGTGGTGGGAGCAAGCCGAACGCAATCAGGTACTCCCGCTGGACAACCGGGTCCTGTGGGCGGTGGTCGACCGCCAGCGCGGCCGGCACCAGGCCGGCGATCGTTTCCGCTACTTCCCGGGCCGCGCGCAGGTGCCCGAGTCCGCCGCGGTGAACGTCCGGAACCGCTCGCACGCGATAATCGTTGACGTCACCATTCCCGGCGTCGGGCCGGCCGATGGCGTGCTGCTCGCCTTTGGATCGGCGCTCGGCGGGTGGTCGCTGCACATCCTCGGCGCGAAGATCCGCTACGTGCACAACTTGTACGGCAAGGAGCGGCACGTGATCGAGTCGGGCGAGCCAGTTGGGCCCGGAGAGCACCGGATCGAGTACCTGTTCACCAAAGATGAGGACCTCGGCGGCATCGGGGTGCTGCACTGCGACGGACTCGAGGTGGGCCGCGGCACCGTCCCGAGGTTCACGCCAGCCGAGTTCAATGGTGTAGGCGCGGGGCTCACCTGCGGTTACGAGTGGGGGCCGGCGGTTGGCACCGGCTACACGGCACCCTTTCCCTTTCCCGGAACGATCCGCCGCGCCGTGATCGAGCCAACCGGTCCAGTCGTCCGCGACCTGCTGGCAGAGGTGGCCGCAATCCTCTCCGAGCAGTGACCCTTCTCCCAGCAGGACGCTAATACCCGTAGAGCTGATCCAGGCCAACCAGACGGATGTCGGGGCGTTGGTCGGCTTGCAGTTCGCGGTCGAAGCCTGCGCCGGAGTAGCAGGCGAGTACCGCGTGCTGGGTGTCGAATCCCTTGACCGCGAGCAGGTCCCGCGCGCGGCGCAGGCGCTCGACGTGGCGCAGGTCCATAACCCGGTCCCACTTCACCTCGCCGAGCGAGAGAATCGTGCGCGGTCGGCCGGGCTCGGCCGGCGCGAGCACCACGACGTCGATCTGGATCTGGGTCCGGTTGACTGGGTCCGAGACCACGCCGGACCCTACCTCCCCGGGCGGCCCGCCGAAGACCGCGGGACCGGCCGCGATCGCGTAGTCGCGGCAGATCGCTTCGAAATGCGGTCCCGTTACTCGGAATGATAAAGCGACGGGTCGCGGATCTCGGTCTCTTCGGCGAGCAGGTAGCGGGCTTCCCGGAAGAGCGGGGTCTGCGGATTCAGCACGGTCCGGATCACCCAGAAGTCAAACACTTCACTACATCCGTGGCTCTGGCCACACCGGCGTCATGAAGACGCGAGGACCTCATCGAGGGCGTGGAGGAAGAGGTCGGCGTGTGGGTGCTGGAAGACCAGGGGCGGCCGGATCTTGAGCACGTTTCCGGCCGGGCCGGTTGCGCTGAGCAGTATGCCCCGCTCGCGCATCGCCTCGGTTACCTGGCGGGCGGTCCCGGCCGCTGGCCCGCGCGCTTCATCGATGAGTTCGACGCCGAGGAGGAGGCCTTCGCCCCGGACGTCCCCGATCATCCGGTGGCGTTCCGCGAGGGTCAGCAGGCCGTGGCGGAGGTACGAGCCGACTTCCGCGGCGTTGGCCAGCAGGCCCTCTTCCTCGATGACGGCCAGGACCGCGAGCGCGGCCGCGCAGGCTACCGGGTTGCCGCCGAAGGTGCTGAACAGCTCGACCTCCTCGGGCACGGCCTCGAGCAGCTGGGACCTGACCGCTAGGGCGGCGACCGGGAAGCCGTTGCCCATCGGTTTGCCGACCACCACCATGTCCGGCGTGATCCCTGACGCCTGGAAGCTCCACAGGTGCGTCCCGGACCGGCCGTGACCGGCTTGCACTTCGTCGGCCACCACGAGCCCTCCGAGCGCCTGCGCCCGCCGGGCTGCTTCCCGCAGGTAAGCGGGAGGGGGCGACAAGATGCCGTCGGCGGTAAAGGCCGGATCCAGGTATATGGCGGCGAAGCCGCGGTCGCCGAGCGCTCGGGCGGCGTCATCGATGTGGGCGGCGTACCGCTGCACCCACCCGTCGTCTTCCCGGCGGTACGGGCCGCGGTACCCGTCAGGTGCCGGGATCGTCGCGACGTGGGCAGGCTGCTCCCCGTTGGCCCATTCCTCGGGGGACAGGGCGTGGGTGGCCTCGGTCAGCCCGTGGTAGGCGTAAGCGGTCACCACCGCGCCGGCCCGCCCGGTTGCCGCGCGGGCGATCCGCCAGGCGAGGTCGTTGGCCTCGCTGCCGGAGTTCACGACCATGACGGCGTCCAGCTCCGGCGGCAAGGTGGATTGGAGCCGTTCGGCGAGCTCGACGATCGCTTCGTGCAGATAGCGGCTGTGGGTGGCGAGCAGCTGCTGCTGCTGCGTCACCGCCTGCACGACCCTTGGGTGGCTGTGCCCGACCACGGCCACGTTGTTGTAGCAGTCGAGGTACCGCCGGTCGTCAGGGTCGAACAGCCAGACACCCTCGCCGCGGACCAGGTGCACAGGGCGGGAGTAGAACAGTGGCGATCGGGGCAGCAACCGACGGCGACGCTCGAGCAGAGCACTGGTGGCAGACCTTCGGTAGGGGAGCCGGCGGCAGGCCTCGCGGAAACGCCTTGCGACAGCGTCTATCCCCGTCGCCTCGATGGCATCGAGGAAGGCGCGGGCCCCCGGCTCGCCGCTTGCGGCGTATGCGGCGTTGTCCGGGTAGAGCCCGCGCCGCCAGGCCGTGACAGTGATCTCAGTGGCCAGCCTGGCCGCCACCAGATCAGCGAGCAGCCCGGACTCCTCGTCCTCGAGCGGCGTCACCGAGACGTAGCCGCCGATTATCGCATCCGCCGCCTCGATAGCGTCGTCGCGGCCGTGGAGCACATCGGCCACGGCGACGGCGAGATCGCAGACCAGTGGCGCATGGGTCATATCCCCGAAGTCCACGATCCCGCTGACCCGAAGGTCATCGCTGAACAGCACGTTGTCCAGGCTCATATCGCCGTGGATCACCTGCGCGCGAAGCCCGGGCAGGGCCGGCGCGACCCGGGCCTCGAACCGGTCCAGAACCGATTCCACCTGAACCCGGCGGCGGCCATCGGAGATATGGGTGAGCAGCGGCCGCAGCCTGGGCAAGCGGGTGATATCCCACAAGATCTCGTAGTCGGCCGCGGGATGGAAAAAGCCACGCAGCGCCCGTCCCAGTCGGGCCGTGTTCTGCCCATGGGACCAGATCGCCTCGGCGGTGAGCGCTGTGTTCGTGACTACCTGCCCGGGCAGGAACGTGAAAAGCCGGGCCGGGTAGGTCCGGCTGTCGGGCCCCGGCACCTCGACCCAGGATTCCCCCATCCCGGTCGGCAGGGCACGCATCACCGGCAGGCCCGGATCCACTTGCTCGATGTGGCGCAGAGCGGCGGCCTGCATCGCCAGGATGGGCTCGTCATCCGCCGGATTAGAGATCTTGAACAAGAAGCGCTGCCCGGTGTCCGTGTCCACCCGGAAGTTCTGGTCCCGTTCGCCCGCGAGGGGCTTGAGGGACGACGCTTCGACGCCGAAGCCTTCCCGCAGGATCTGCCTGGCTGCCTGCTCCCCGAAGGCAGGCGGCGTGCTCTCCAAGGGGTCAGGGCGCTGCACCATAGGCCCGAAGGCTATCTTGCCGCCCGCCGGCCAGCCACCGCCCGGCCACCGCCCGGCCACCGCCCGGCCACCGCCCGGCCGCGCTGCTGCCTTCCTGCGGGCCGGGATCTGGCATCCAGGACTACTAGGATCGGACAATGCCCATCCCAGCGGCGTTTGACCTGTCCGCCCGAGTCGCGGTGGTCACCGGGGCGGGCAGTCCCGACGGCATCGGTTTCGCCACCGCCAGGCTGCTGGCCGAACTCGGTGCCGCCGTGATGATCAGCGCCACCACGGCCCGGATCCAGGACCGGGTCAGCGAACTGCGCAGCGCTGGTTTCGACGCGGCGGGGATCATCGGCGATCTCACCGATGCCGGCGTCGCGTCCGGACTTGTGTTGGCTGCGCTGGAGCAATGGGGTCGGCTGGACATCGTGGTCAACAACGCCGGCATGATCTCCGCCGCTGACCCCGTATTCGAGTCAGGCACCGTGGAGTCCATGGACCTGGCGACCTGGCAGGCTGCGCTCGCCCGCAACCTGACCTCCGCCTTCCTGGTCACCAAGGCGGCGGTGCCGGCCATGACCAGTCGCGGCTGGGGGCGGATCATCATGGTGGCCAGCGTGACCGGCCCGGTGATGGCGATCCGCGCGGACGTCGGTTACGCCACCGCCAAGGCGGGCATGGTGGGCCTCACCCGCGCAGCCGCCGTCGACACCGCAAGGCACGGAATCACCGTCAATGCCGTCGCCCCCGGCTGGATAGCGACCGGCTCCCAGACCCCGGAAGAGCGCGGGCAAGGGCAGGCCGCCCCAGCTGGCCGCAGCGGCTCACCTGAGGAGATCGCCGCCGCGATTGCCTGGCTCGCCAGCCCCGGCGCGTCCTACATCACCGGGCAATACCTGGTTGTGGACGGCGGCAACTCAATCGCCGAGCAGCGCGCCACACCAGCGTGACCGCCCCGGCGGCCACTAGGTCGCTGCGCGGATGCTGGATGCCGTAGGCGGGGTTGCTGCGCGGGATTCATGACTCGGGCGAATGCCGCCCGTGGCGGCTGAGGCGATGCCACCATCGAGGGCCGGGAGATAGCCCATCTGGTGCCGCGGAATCAGCCTGCGTCGAGTAGGACGGCCCGGGCTGAGCGTCCCGCCAGCTGGCCACCATTGCTTCCTCATCGACAAGCGGCAGGAATACGGGCGGGCCTACGGGAATCCGGCGCCACTCCAGGATCCGCTGGTTAAGCCCCGCGACGGCCTCGCGCACCTCGCGCTCGGAGCGCAGATCCTGCACCATCCCGGTCAGCCGTTCGGCCTCTTTGCGCAACCTCAGCGGGGCCGGCAAGAGCTCCTCGGCCGGCACGCCCTCCCGGCGCAGGTAATCCCGCAGCCAGGCCTGGCCATCGTCGGACTTTCCCCTGCCGGGAAGCGGCTTACCCGCACCAGGCAGATCATCGAAGGCACCACGCTCGGCTGCCTCGTTAATCTGCCGGTCAATCCACGTGGCAAAGCTGATCTCCGGCGGCTTGCGTTCTGTCATGCAGACAAACCCCTCCCCATCAGGGTAGTCCAGGGTCAGGAGCTGCTAGTCGAGCAGTGCCGTGAGCTTCTTCGGCGCGAGGACACGGTAGCTCTCGGTCACTAGCTCACAGATCTCCTCCCAGTCCGTGTCGGGGGTAAGCAGAACCCCGATGCGATCACGGCCGGCTCGCGAGGCGAAGAACGGGCGGCCAAGGGACAGCAACGCCTCGCGTTCGTCTGGGTCGGCACGCAACACGAGCAGCGGGACGGGCCTGCCGGTTGGGCCCTCCCGTGCCATTAGCAAGCAGAACGACCTCCGCCGGATGTCGAACGACTGCGCCCAACCGTCGATCCGCACCGTCACCTCGGGCAGCGCCAGGCATAGCGTGCGGACCCGCTCGACGACGTCCTCCGGGACCTGCACGGGCGCCCTCGCGCGAGACATCTGGCGCGCCGCTGACGAACCACCGTCGTTCCGTTGCCGCACCGATGACCTACCGGCGGAACGCGGCGCGGGTTGCGGCGGCGGTGGAGCTGAAGTACCCGGGTGGTTCGATGAAGCCCCACTCGTTGAATGTCCGGCCGTTGGTGAGGGCGCGTCGGTAGCCGAAACAGGCGAGGTAGAGCGTCCGGATATACATGACCGCCTCGAGCCGGTCGAGTTCGTCGTCGGCCGGCTCGATGTGTCGGCGGTAGGCGTTGACGGCAGCGTCGATCCGCTCCTGGTTCGGCCGGCGTGGGTTCCACGAACCCGTGCCCCAGATCAGGTAAGCGAAGTCGGCGAGGCGCGGTCCGCGCCCGGACGCCTTCCAGTTGATCGCGACTGGCCCTTGTTCGCTCAGGACGGCGTGATCGGGGGCGTGGAGGAGGTTTCCGTGGAGCAAGCCCTCCGGCAGGCCGTGACCGTCGTCGGCCGCGCGTACCTGGTCGCGGAGCTGCTCGAATCGTGCGCGCTCGGCGGCCGCGACCTTCGTGTCGACGGCGTCGAGAAACGACAGGGCGGCCAGCAGGTCCTGACGCGGCGTGCCCTCGCGGCTCGGGTCCTCACCACTGGCTCCACCCGGGCGGCTGACGGAATCGTCGTACGGTAGCGCGTGTAGCCGTCCGAGCAGCTCACCCATCATGGCGAACTTCGCGGCACCGTCGGGGAGCCGGGCGCCTTCGACGAACCGCGTCACGAGGACCGCGCTGCCATCGAAGTCAGATACCGCATCGTCGACCGCCAGTCGCTCCGCGGGATAGTCCTGCCGCTCCAGGAAGCCCAGGATCGCGGCGTCGCCCTCAACACCGGCACGCGGCCGGGCGGGGGGGAACGCGCGGGCGACCCACGGGCTGCCGTCCTTGCGGTCGATGCGGAACACGTAGGTCTTGTGCACACTGAGCTTCGTCGCCGCGACCGGGGCAATGCCGTAGCGATCCCGGAGATGGGCGAGTAGCTGCTCAGGAACTGGCTCGTGGTGCATCCGCGCACCGAGACCCTCAAGGTCCGCCAGCGCTTGGGTGTAGTGCTGCCCGGTCTCCTCGGCGTGGCGCCGGACAACGTTCTTGAAGCTGGCGTCCTTGGTCATGGACAAGCCTCCCCATGACACCCTCGTCCCCCAGCGACGCGGTGTTGGAAGATGGCCCGTGGCGTTGACGACCGAGAGGGCGAATCCCCTTCGCCAATGGAACCCGGCTGGGGCGGATGTTCCACAGCTCGGCGACCGGTCGCCGCCGTGAACAACTCTTCCCGAGGCGCTCGGTCTTCGTCAAGCGCGGCACCCACGACATGACACTGCGGGAAGGCGCGGGTCGCGGCAGCCACCGAGATGACGTGGCGGCGGGACCTGTGGCGGAAGATGGACCCATGATCGGTGACCGGTGGGGCGTGAGCCAGAGCGAGACCGTGCATTCGTACCCGTGCGACGATTTCGTCGCCTCACCCACGATGCAGGCGTGGCGGGGCGTGCGCGTCGAGGCGCCTGCCCGAGCGGTGTGGCCCTGGGTCGCGCAAGTGCGGCTCGCGCCGTACTCCTACGACTGGATCGACAACCGCGGCCGCCGCTCACCCCGGCACCTGGCAGGCCTTCCGGAGCCCGCAGTGGGCGATAGGTTCACCACCGCTGGTGGGCGTGAGCTGGGTCGGATCGTCTCGGTCGATCCCGGCAAGCAGCTGACGGGTCGGGACAGCCGCCGACCCAACCCGCTCTCGTCGCGGCAAGAGCGCGCGAATCAGGTGCCTGCCAGGCCCGCCAGCTTGGTAACCGTATTCCAATTCCGTGTCCTGGCGCTGACCGCGAAGGTTTTCTCGATCAGACTGGTGTGATCGAGCACCGAGAAACCCTTCAGACACCACAGGAAGGCCTCCGACCCGCTGATCCAGACTCGATCGTCGCCGGAGGTACGGGCTCCAGTGACGTAAGTGGCCGCCGGGCTGACAGCGGCCGACAAGAAAGCGACGAAAAACCTCGACCGATTGACCGGCTCGATCCCCATTGGGTTCGCGGCCACCACTGCGGCGAGCTGGCCAGCGGTCCTGATCACCACCGTGACCTTGGTGCCGAGGCAGGCTGCGATACCGTCCCGGATCGCGCGGGCCAGCACATCAGCGGGCTGCGCCCCGGCGGTGAAGACGGCGTTGCCGCTGTGCAGGTAGGTGATGATCTCGGCGTATCCCATCGCGGCGAGCAGCGCGCGGAGGTCAGCCATGGCGATCTTGTTGCTCCCGCCGATGTTGATTCCGCGCAGCAGCGCGACATACCGCGTCATGAGCCCATCTTTCCAGCGCACCGCGGCCAGGTCACCGGCCACTCCAGCAGCACCCGCTGTCAGCACGACTCTTGCCCGCGAGAACTTTATGCAAGTACGCCCTCGCAGCGGCAGATGAGTGCGGGCTGAGGACGTCATCCTGGCGATTCTCATTGAGGTAATACCCGGTTATACTGAAGGTATGAAGACAGCGATCTCACTCCCAGACGACACCTACGAGCAAGCCGCCAGGCAAGCAGCGGCACTGGGTATCAGCAGGTCCGAGTTCTTCGCCCGCGCTGCCCGCAACTACCTGGACCAACTTGCCTCGCGTTCGCTCACCCAGCAGATCAACGAGGCGCTGCGAGCCGCCGATGACGACTCTAACGCCGCCGCTGCCGCCGCTGGCCGCAATTACCTGGCAGGCCAGGATGACTGGTGACCGAGCGCGGCAGCATCTGCTGGGCCGATCTCGGCGAAGCGCGCGGTAGTAAGCCCGCTAAGCGACGCCCTGTCCTGGTCATCCAGTCCGACCCGTTCAACGCCAGCCGGCTGAACACCACCATCGCGGCCGTCATCACGTCCAATACGGCTCTGGCCGCCATGCCCGGCAACGTTTTCTTGCCCGCGGCCGTTTCCGGCCTCCCCAAGGACTCGGTCATCAACGTCACCGCCCTCGTCACCCTCGATGAGACTGACCTTGAGGAACCTGTGGGCTACGCGCCTGCCTCCCTCATGGACGACGTCGACCGGGGACTTCGCCGCGCACTCGGGCTCTGACCGCAACGCGCTCGCAGCGGCATGAGCGGAAGTTCACCCAAGCGCGATTATGCCTGAACATACAGCCGATCCCACTGTCCGCTCCAGGGGGGCCGTAACCCGGGAACTGCTATCTGGCCGACGACACGAGGGGCTTTTGACAATCGCGCCGACTCGCCTAATGAGTGACTACGTGTTTCATGGGCGCGCTCAAGTTTAGGCGCGCAGATTAGGTTATTCCGATAACAACGGGTGCGTGATACATGATGAACTGGAACTGCCCGAATGTCATTCTATCCCACGGCGTGTCAGGCTCGAAATCAGAACGGCTTCTCTCTTGAATCCCGTGCTGTCACACAAGCGGGATACCCCAGGGAGAAGCCGTTGCGGCTTGAGGCTATGACAGGGCTGCGTCCAGGGCAACTGACCGAGCTGGCCGCGCGTGTCGCGGCCAGTATCGGGGACGTGGTCAAGCCGGGCGGCGCCCCGGCGGTGGCCGGGCTGTACCGGTCGGTGGCCATAAGGATTAGCTTCCGTACAGACTGGCTTCATCCGGCGCGTCCTGGCCAATCGGTCAGCCACTGTCCCCTCCTCACTGGACAAGTTCAAAATTAGCGGTATACAACGCTCTGACAAGCCCGTAGGACAGACAGTCACTCAAAGAAGAGCTACCAACGTTCCTACAACCGTCTGAGCGCCGTCAGCGGGCCAGGTATACATCAGCAGCTCGTACGAGCCGACTAGCTGGCCACGCTCCTACCGCTGGCGTTCTACGTGACCAAATCGGATGATCGGCTCAATTTTGCACGAACGGCGCAAGGCCAGCTAAACCGCAAAGGGGAAACTGATACCAGCTTGCACCTGTCGCGCAGTAAGCCCGCAACTGTGTAAGAGTGGAGCACAACTAGGGGGAAAAAGCCAATGAACATAACGATGCACTCGCTCACGTGGGAGATGCGGCCAGAAGACGCGGTGACGGTCTGGTCCATTACCTTCACCGAGGGCGGGTGGACCAGGAGGGCAGAACTCGAAGTCGGCCTGAACGAACGCTGGCCGTCGTCTCTCATGGATATCGTCCGCAGGGCAATGCATCCGAGCCGCTTCCGCGAGGTGCTGGCGGAACCGCCTGCCGGAGGGCCCGACGTGAGGCCGTCGACCTCCATGCCCCGGGCCGCGCTGTCGTGACTACGAGGCTGCACGTACGCGCCACCATATCCGGCCTGGGCGTGCTCGCCCTCGCCGCGATCATCGCTATCACAGGCTGCGGCAGCAGCTCATCCAGCACGGCAGCACCAGCGGGTACTGCTACCGCGGCAGCACCAGCGGGTACTGCTACCGCGCCAGCGACCCGCTCAGCGCCAGCTACGCCGGGTACATCTGCTGCCGATAACCCGGTAGGGACATGGGAGGCGACCTGGACCTCAGACCCCGCCGACGTACTCGGCGAGTACCTGATCACCGGGCCGGTCAGCGGTGTGTACACCATCACCACGGGGACCGCATTCAAGCTGCCGGGCACCAGTCCTGGCGGCGGCTTCTACGCGTGCGCCGTGCCGAAGGGCACGGAACAAGGAACGTTCACCGAGGACAGTCCCGGCAGCTACTCGGGCACCGAGAAGTTCTGGTACGCGAACACCTGCACATACGCCTACACGAGCACGTTCACGATCTCGTTCCCCACACCGGGCGATAACAACACGATGGTGGTGACACAGCAGATCACCCTCACCAGGGCCGGGACCCCGCTGCCTGTGGCCACCCCGTCGCCGACAGCAGCGCCAGCGACCACGGCGCAAGGTATTGCTGCGCCGGGCACTATCACGCCTGACCCGGCAGGGACATGGGATGTAGCCACCAGCTCAGACCCCGGCAATATCCTCGGCGAGTATTCCATTGCCGGGCCGTATGCCGATGGCGGGTACAACATCACCACGGAAACCGAGGTGAAGGTTGCTGGCGGGGATTGTTACGTGCCAGCTGACTCGGCCGAGGGCTCATTCACCGCAACCGGGCCCGATGCTTTCTCAGGGTACGAAGACCTCTGGTATGTGAGTTCCGGGGCTCCTAGTGGGGACCCCTGCGAACAAGTCAACAGCTCGCCGTTCACGCTTACCAACACCAGCACCAACACGATGATCATGCAAGCACCGCACGCTTCCCCTGACCCTGAATCGGTCATCCTCACCAGAGTCGGGAGCGCGCCTACCAGCTGTGTCGAGCCAGATGTCGTCGAAGATCCTGTGGCTGAGGCCATCAGCCGCGTAGAGGCCGCTGACTTCCATGTAACAATAGTCACGGAAGCCTATCCTGATGACCCCAGCTTTGCCGCAGGCCACGTGTGGAAGATGAGTCCTGTGTCCTCTCTAACCTCCCAGGACCAGCCATGCGGGTCGACCGTCACACTGTACGTCCAGCCTTGACGCGGCCGAGTCGGTGACCTCGACCTGAACGAGGAAGAATACTCAGTCGAGTTCACACCCGCAGTGCCCTTCGTAACCGCCTTCACCGGCATAGTCGCCGCCGCCCGGACCGTGAAAGCCAAACTTGAGCCGCTCGCCTCGCTGCACTTCCAGTTCAGCTTCAACTCCTATCGTTCACGAATCCTCAACATGCACTCCGCCGAAGACTTGAGCGCAATCGCCATAATCCAAGAGAAATCTGATAACACGCTGCCAGTGGTTCCTTCGGAGTTGACGTTCGGGCACGCTCCGACACGAATGCCAATGCTAAATTGACGATCGCCGCGACCGTTAGTGACATACAGTCGACGCATAATTATACGAACTCGCAACGTCCGCTATTCGGCAGAAGAGTGAGACCCTTACAGTCGAGGCTGATCGGGAAGACTCGCGAGGCTGAGTTCTAGTAGCCGCATTGAATCTTGCCGGCAGCTCAGTCGGCGCATGAAAAAGGCCAGTGAGAATGGAGCGGGCGACGGGAATCGAACCCGCATGACCAGCTTGGAAGGCTGGTAACGAACTCCGGCCGGCCACACCAGTTTGCGGCCGTGACCAGGGGATATAGCCTTTCAATCCAGCTACGCCGTCTTTTTGGGTAGAAATTTGGGTAGAAAACCGCCGCCGCCCGGAATCTGTGCAGGGTGGTCCCGTCCTGTGCACCTTGATGACGCACACCCCGCAGCCTGTGGCGCCGGGTGCACCGGGACCATAGTCGCGGCGAGATGACCAGGATCGGCAGCCGGTCAGGCGGCGAGAACCTGGCCGGCATGTCGTACTGGACGGGGCTGACGCGGTGGCTGTCCGGTTAGGTGATCTCCAGGGCCTTGCGGAGATCCTTCATCAGCAGGAACAGATGCAACGGATCGGTTGGGCTTGCGTCGAACTTGGCCAGGTGCAAGTAGTAGTCGCGTGCGGTGTCGTTCTCGCAGTGGATGAGCAGGGCGCGCACCCCGATCACTTCGGATGCCGAGGCCACCCGGCGCAGCGCATCGACGACCAGCGCCTTGCCCAGGCCTAGACCTTGACACGACAGGTCCACGCCCAGGCGAGTGAGGATCACTACGGGCTGATCATAACGGCCCGCGCCGTGCGCAAGCCGCTGCGGGACAGTCGCCGGGGCGACCGACCCGGCGGCCACCGCATAGTAGCCAACCACCCGCTGCCCCTCGTCCGTCTCTTCGCTCACCACATACACACGAGAAGTGCCTGACTGATGCGCCTGCAGCGCGTGCCGGACCAGCCATTCAGACTGAGCGGCCGATCCGCAGTCAAAGCCGGTCACGACGTGAGTCCTGGCCAGCGGCGCAACCGGGCTGAACCGCCCGGTCACCGTCCGGCCTGGGCGGCAGGAGGCTCAGTGGCACCTTGGTCGGGCACGGTGGGTGCGGACAGTAGCTCGCGCAGGCCCGGCACCTCGGCGGCTGGCCGGGACAGGGCCTGGTCGAACACCTGCCAAGCCTGTTCGTCCAAGATGAACACGCGCCGGTCCGCAAGGATATCAGCGGCGGCCTCGGTGGCCGCGCGGAGCACGAAACCGGAAACCGTATCCCCGGCGGCGCGACTGGCCGCTTCTAGCAGCGCCTTCTGCTCAGGGTCCACGCGCAGGTGCAGCCGCTCGGCCTTGGAACTCATACAGCAATTGTACGTACACTGTGCACCCAACTCAACCGCTGCCCTCCGGCAGCCAGATGGCACGTTGAAGCAGCACAAGTGCCGACAGAGACTCGTTGCCCTGCGGTCACCCGCCGCCCGGACCTGGCCGCACTTGTCACAGTAGACATCGATCAGGCCGGGCCCGCTGAACATCGCCCGCTCGCAAAGCGCCAGGACCCCGGGCGACTCCGTGAGGTCGCCAGTTCCCACCATCCTGCCCGAGTCATTCTCGCCGACAGTCTGAATGCACAGAAGGTGACCGCCTCGGTAGCGTCACAGCCGACTCAGTCGCGCGGAACCCTGCCGACTCGGTGCGAAGTGTGATCATCGTGACCGCGAGGGCCACGCGGGAGAGATTATCCGGTTCTGGTTCGCAGCTCTCGGAGCCATGAACCGCATGCCGCAGCCCTGCCAGGCGAACCTTGACGTCAGGCGTCGAGGCGCTGGCGGGCTGACGTACGGGCCTCGCTGACCGTGATCGCCGTGCCCGCGTTCTGCAATCCGGTGACTGGCATGTTCTGGTAGATCGCCTCGTAGCGCCCGGCCGGCACGAGGAAGGTCTCGTGCCAGATGCCGGCACCGGAGCGCTCATCTTCGGCCAGCCGGTTCCACTCCCGCCAGACCGGCGCGTGCTTGGCGGACGGGTTCTTGGCGTATGCCTCGAGCGCCTCGAACGATCGCCAGTACTGCACGAGCACTCCGCCGATACCGCCGAACCCCTGGAATCCGAGCAGGCCCTTCGCCGGATCCTGCGCGAGCTCGCCCAGCATGTCGGCCATCGCCATAAGCAGGCCTGCGGCACGGCTTGCCTGTTCCGGGTCCCGGACCTCGGCTCCGATGAGGAAGACGACGAAGTCGCCATCGATACGGGCCGTCCAGCGGCCGGTGTTGATCTCCATGATCGCCATCCTCACATGGAGCCGCGGTGGCGCCACCCGGCTTGGATCCCGGCGCTTGCCTCGCGACGACGTGGGCCTGGCCCGCCATCGCACAGATCGACCAGTGCGGCCCGTCAAGCGGTGGCCATTCGACTGACCGGCCTGCCGTTCAGAACGGCGGAGATGCGTGCCCAGTTCAGTAGGGTCTCGTTCACTCAACGTCTGTGAAGTGAAGGGTGCCGATCATTTTGCTATACGGCGGAGATCCCGATCGGAGCACTGGCTGCCAGGCCGAGATCACGCATGGCCTTGCGGTAGGCGACGGCCACTGCGTCGAAGCGCAGGTGCAGCTCGGCAGTCAGGTCGAACGGCACGCGCTCGGGCCGTTGTGATTCGACGACAACCTGGGTCTGACGGCCCGCCGGAAGCCGTGATCCGCCCGGCGGCTGCTGGTTGTGCGGTGCTAGCTCAGAACCTGACCGGATGCCAGGTCTGGCCGGCATTGGTGGTGCGCAGTAGCTCGCTGTGCATCCCGAATACCGGGTCGCCCACGACGAAGCTGCCCACCGCCGGGCTCATGAACTGCAGGGAGCTAAGTGGGAAGCCGCCACTAGTACCCGGGATACCGAAGGTGGTCCAGCTCTGGCCTAGCTTGGGCAAGCGGTAGATGTTGTCCAGGCCCGGCGTCACCACGGCGACCGAGATCAGGCCGAAGCCGCCCGGTGCCGCCGCGAACGCGGCCACGTCGCCTTCCTGCGGCGGGGCCTTCAGCGTCTGCCACCCGCTGCGGGCACCGTTGACCGAGACCAGGACCTTCATGACGGTGTGGAACATGCCCTGCGGCGCCGCGCACAGGACCGCCACATCCCGCGCGCTGGCCGCCGAGATGCCCGCGAGGCTGTACGGCTCCCCGTAGGCCAGGCCAGGGCAGCCGAACCGGTACCTGGCCCAGTGCACGCCATCGGCACTGGCCCACACGGACGTATTGCCGCCGAACCAGACCGAGTTACCCCACACCGCCAGGACGTTCCCGGTCACCGGACCAGACCGGGGCTCCGCGCTGACCCGCCGCCACGCGTTCTGGCCGAGCGGGCTGCGGTACAGCTGGTTGCCGACCACGGCGTACACGGCGTGCGCCGACGCCGCCATCGTGGCGATGCTGCCGGGCAGCGTGCTCTCCCGCCACGACGCGCCGCCGTTATGCGTGGCCCACACAGACCCGCTGCCGTACAGCCACCCGTCGGCCCGCGAGGCGAACACGACCTGGCTCACCTGCGGCAGGCCTGGCACGCCGTCACCCAGCCAGACCGCCGGTCCCCGCATTACAGACCAGTGCGCCCCGCCGTCGGCGGTCACCGCCAGCTCGGCCCGGCATGCGCGGCTGGCGGTGCAGCCAGCGCCGCCGAGCACCACACCCCAGGCCGGCGACACGAAGCTGGCCGCAGCCGACTGGAAACTGCCAGGCACCGTCAGCGAAGCCAGGCGGACAACCGGCCCGAGCTGGACCGGCGCAGGAGATGCCCAGGCGGCACCACCAGCACCAGTCAGGCACAGCACCATCAGCGCTCCCGCCGACACAGCCGCGCCGAGCGCCTTCCTGACGTGAGTCTTCATCACGGCACCTTCCCTTTCGCGCACCGCACCGCTAGGGCTAACGCGGTAGAACGGTACAGGAACCACCGCCGATGCTGATAACTCCACGCACAGCCTTACCCACCTCATGGCTACAGGGCCACGCTGCAGCGAGCCTCCCGCCGGTGTGGCTCAGCAGGCAGAGCAGCCACCTTGTAACCGGCAAATCACATCGACCGCAATCGAGGTGGGCCACAACCGGCTCTGTCAGCGGCTCATCCTGGGTGCCTGCAGCTCCTCGGACTGGACGGTCCCGTCAGTATGACGGCGGCCGGGTGAAGCCCTTATGGCCAATCAGGGTCATGGCCATGCCGGTGTCTTGGGACATTACGGTGGAGCGGGCGGCGGATTCAAGTTTGCAGCTCCAGCCTTTAGGGCGGCTGGCATTTTGGTAGAACGATGGGTAGCCCCACCAGTCCCTAACGTTAACATAGCTAAGTTCGATAATTGCGCTTTAGCTGGCAAAACGTCGCATGGACAGGCTTGCGGCCCGGTAGAAGGCTGGAGTCGCGGACATATGGGACACGAATTCGAAAAAAGCCATTAAACTGGAGCGGGCGACGGGAATCGAACCCGCATGACCAGCTTGGAAGGCTGGTGGCATACCCTGGCCGGCCAGTCCGGTTTGCGGTCATGACCTGGGGATACAGTCTTTCAATCCTGCTGTGCTGCCTTTCTGGGTGGAAATTTGGGTAGAAAATCGCTGCTGCCCGGAATCTGTGCAGGCTGGTGCAGCGTACTGCCGAGATCAGGACTCATGCCCGCTCGGGCCGGGTGGCCCGGTGTGACCTTGCTGGAGTCGTGCTACGAACTGGGCGGCCGAGACGATGGGGATGCCCCGGAAGGAACCGAGGTCCTGCATGGCCTTATCACCGGTCACGATCAGGTCGGCCCGCCCGGCTGCCGCTGCTTCCAGCACGCGGTTGTCAGGTTCGTCGCCCAGCACCGTCACGCGCTCTGCCGGGTCGACGGTGTCGGCGGCTTCTGCCACGGCAGCGACCAGCGCGGCGGGGTCGTCGAAGACGGCGGTGAGTTTGGGATAGGCCAGCACGCGGGCAAGCTCACCGAGCAGCGCAGGACTGATCACCAGGGTCACCTGGCCGCTCAGTACGCTATCGACCACCTGGCCTGGCAGCCCGCCCCAGCCGAACCCCGACACGAGCGTGTTGGTGTCCGCGACGATTCGCATCAGGCGCTACGCCGGGCCGCCTCGACCGCCTCGTCCACGATCGCCGGATCGAGCCCTGCCTCGGCCACCCTGCGGCGGGCCTCGGCGACGCGGGCTGCCAGCTCTTCCCGGCCGGCTCGCGCGGCCGCCTGCCGGAGCTGAAGGTACGCGTCACGGCTAAGCAGGACAGCCAGGGGCTTGCCGTGCTTGGTCAGCCACACCTCATCTCCGGTGGCCGCCTCCTCAGCTAGCTGCCCGAGAACCGGGCGGGCTTCTTCCAGCCCCACGAACCGTTCCACCATCACCTACCACCCTTAAGCTAGTCCTTAAGGTAAAGCATAAGCTATCCGCAGCCCCGGCTGCCATATTCGCCGTGCTGGCTCTGCCAGGCTGCGGCAGTGCGTGCCCGCCGGCGGATCTGACACGCCGCACGTGCCGATCGTTCAAGTATCGGCTCCGCGCTGGAATCGGCGGCGGCAGTCGACCACGTACAGCGGCGCCTCGGAGATGGCCAAGCTGACCCAACCCTGCCGGTGTAGTCCCCCTTCCCTGTGGTCCGCGCTACCCGGCGTCGGCTCGATCTGCGGCAGGTGGGGACGCGGCCGTCATCCCCATAGCCTTTGCCTGTGATAACTGCGGGATTGACCTCACCGCGAGGCCGGAACGAACGGCTGTGGCCACCATCAAGTGGCCGACACCCGCGCAGTCGTCCGGGACGTCTCCCGCCGGGCCGACAACGACTCCATCATGAGCGTGATCGAGGAGGCCGACAAGACCGGAATCGACTGCCCGTTCGGCTGGCCGGACGCTTTCGTCCGTTTCGTGGCCGCCCATCACTGCGGCCAGGCCGACATGCCCGGCAGCGGGATCAGCGCTGGCTGGCAGCAGGAGCTGACCATGCGCCGGACCGACGCCTTCGTCCACGACAAGCTGGGCATCATGCCCCTGAGCGTGTCAGCAGACAAGCTCGCGCGTGTTGCATTTCGATGCGCAATCCTGCTCGCGCGCCTAGGCACTGCGGGCCGTCCCGTCGATCGCTCCGGCGTCGGGCCCGTGGTGGAGGGTCTACCCGCGCGCCTCGCTACAGAGCTGGGATCTGTACCGGCCCAGCCATAGGCAGGTAGCGAAAACCCAAATCCTCGGTTGTCTTGTCACCGATCTGCGGGCCAAGGCTCCGTGGCTGGACTTCGGTGCGCATGAACAGATCCTCCGGCTCTCGCGCGATGCCTTCGATGCCGTCATCGCCGCGATGACAGCCCGTGCGGCAGCCCGGGATCAGACGTTTCCCCCGGCAGGGGCGACCTAGCCGCAGCCCTGGCAGAAGGCTGGATCGCCATCCCTGACTCACCGATCGACCAGCTCCTGTGAAATCCGCAACACAACGAACTACACGCGGCAGATGAGTGCGGGTGACCGGTACCCCGGTAAGTTGCTGCTGGAAGCCTGGCAGCCTGGTGCGTATTCCGCTCGCAAGCAATTCCGTGACAGCTTTCCCGAACCTCTGCGTCGATTGGGTGGTGGTCTTGGTTTCCGTTTCTGGTGGATCGCATCACCGGCGCGTAAGGCGTCGGCTGACCTTATTATCCTTTATC
Organism: uncultured Actinomycetes bacterium; assembly: GCA_963789225.1. Taxonomy (GTDB): domain Bacteria; phylum Actinomycetota; class Actinomycetes; order Streptosporangiales; family Streptosporangiaceae; genus Palsa-504. Next base: position 422,904 of record CAWBKD010000015.1, on the reverse strand, counting down.
ATCGTATAGCTATGAGCCCGGACCGCCGGTCACGCCGGAGGCAATCAGCACGTCAGCGTGCTGCGCCGCAGGTTCGCACCCGACCGTCCTCTGATGATGCGCACGAGGTGGTGTTCTTTCGCCGGCACCGCGACGACGATCCGGAACAGACAATACCGGGCCGGCAATTCCTCAACGCCTGCCCGGTTAAGGTGCGAGCAACTATGCGCGCGGTCCTGGCACAGGTCGCTGCCGCGCCGCCGAAGAGATTCGCAGGCGGCGGGTACTGGGAAGCGATGAAGGGCAATATGACGGGATGGTTCGAGGTTCGCGTCGATGGCCCCCGCCGTCACCACTACCGGCTGTTCTGCCGCCTGGATCACGACGCCGAGGACCAGCCAGAGCCCTTGCTGGTAGTCATCTGCGGACTGGACAAGCCGTTCCGGACGGAACTCTCTGACGCCGATTACCAGCACGTTCGCGATCTCGGTGAGGAGTATTTGCGCCGGAACCCGCGCTCGCTGGCCTGATTACCTTCTGATCAGGCCGTGGCCGACTCGGTGTCTGGCTTGCGGCGCATCGCATCCAGGCGTCTGGCCAGGACCTGAGGGTCATCGGTGCTTCCCTCCAGAAGCGGTCCGGTGATCCGTTCGCGGTCGTCGGCTTCCAGCGGTTCCAGGACAACACGCATTCCGAGCGCTGCAGCGACCTCAGCCAGCGTGCCCAGCGTGGGATTGACATGGCCAGCCGAAAACAACCTGCGCACGGTGGCTGGCTCGGAGTTTATCGCGCGGGCAAGCTCGGCTTTGGACAGCCCGGCGGCCTCCCGCGCCCCGTCGAGCTCGTTCACGATCCGGTCGATGGTGGCGATCCGGATCGATTGCGCCACATACTCGCGCAGGAACTGGGGATCCTTCAGGTCCCGGGCAAGGTCGTCCCAGAACACGCTCCGCTCTGCATCCATCCTTCACCTCCCACCATTAGATCGTAGCAAATATGTTACGTCATGATCCTCGGCACCGCCAGACTCGGGACCATGACCGTGCCAGAGCCACCGCGCCGATGCGCCAGGACACGGTAGGTCTGCCCAGCCGACCCGCGCCTCGAGACGCAAGTGAACTTCACTCTGCGCATGCATGAGCGGACGTATGGGATCGACCAGATGCAGTCTCCCGGATGGCAGGCCACATAGGGTTTGGGCGCCACGGGCGATCGGCAGTTCTGGCGTCATTCAAGCCGCACAACGTGCGAGATGATGGTAACGGTGTCGTTGTCGTATCCTAGCCTCTTACCTTGCTACAACCCAGCATCGCCGAGACGGACAAGCCTCATGACAAAAGAGAGACGGCCCGCTGGCCGTGACAAGGAGCCGTGGTGGTTGACTATTAAGCACCCAGGTAATATCTCTCTGCCGGTTAATGTCGTTGAGCGGGGATACTGGTACCGCAAGCAAATGCGACATGAGCGGGTAAAGAGCCATACGGTAGATGCATGCGTGCTGATCTTGACCGCAAGCGTGCCATTTGCTGTTGCTGCGCATGGTCCTGGCTGGGTTACGGCCCTTCTGGGAGCACTCGCAGCCGTCGGCACGGGCATTCGCCAGATTTTCGGGTGGCAGAAGAACTGGACGTCATTCGCGGCCGCCAGCGGACAGATCGAAGCCGAAATAGTCCGGTTCGGTTACGGGATCGGCGATTATCAGGAAACGGCGACTGCAGCCGCGAGGCTCGCAGAGCGAGTCGAGGACATTACTGGTGCCGAGACGGGCGCGTGGGTGCAACGGCTTAATGTGCCTCGCGGCGACGGGAACGACAGCTAACGTAGCCAACTACGGGGTGGGTTGACCTGCGGTGGTCGGGGCCTGATCGGGTAGGGTTCGCGGTCGTGGAATCCGCTGCTGGGCAGGTGTCGCCGACCGGGGAGTCGGTCGCCGGGCTGCTCGCGCGGATCGGGCGTCAGGCCGCGCTGATCGGGGAGTACCGGGATCGCGAGGCGGCGAAGGACGCTGTGATCGAGGCGCTGCAGGAGTGGGCCGTGGCGCAGGACGCGAAGATCGGGGCGCTTGGGCTGCTGGTCGCGGATCTGATCGCGAAGACGGGCCGGGATTCTCAGAACTCCTCCAAGCCGCCGTCTTCGGACGGGCCGGGTACGCGGGCTGACCGGCGCGGGGCGCAGCGGGAGCGGCGCAAGAGCGAGCCGGCGGATGGCCCGGAGCGGGAGAAGAAGAGGCGCGGCGGCCAGGGCGGCCATCGGGGCGGGGGCCTTGCGTTCTCGCGCACCCCGGATGCGGCCCTGGTCCTGGAGCCGGATGCGTGCCCGGGCTGCGGGTCGGATCTGGCCGGGGCGGTGCAGTGCGCCGCCGAGGTGCTGCAGGCCGTCGGCATCCCCGGGGTCAGGGCCCTGGTCACCGAATACCTGCTGGTCTCGCGGCGGTGCGTGTGCGGGACGGTGACCAAGGCCGATGCGCCGGAGGGCGCAGCCGGCGGGCCGGTGTGCTACGGGCCGAACCTGACGGCCGCGGCGCTGCTGTGCCACGCCTTCGGGCAGCTGGGCCAGGAGCGCACCGCCGGGGTGGTCAACGGCCTGTCCGGCACCGGGGTATCGGCCGGGTGGATCAACAAGATAGCCGCGCGGCTGGCCGGAAACCTGCACGGGTTCGAAGACGATGCGAAGACCGCGCTGCTGGCCGAGCCGGTCACGCTGGCCGGCGAGACGCCGGTCACCACCATCGGGGACACTCCAGAGGCCGACGGCCAGGCCGGATCGGACCGGGCGTTCCGCCCGCACGTGTTCACGCTGCGCTCTGAGCACCTGGTGTGGCCGGGCGCCGGGCACACCCGCGGGCACGGCGCCCTGGACCTGGTCGGCCTGTTCGAGCGGTACACCGGCACCCTGGTCTCAGACGACTACAACGGCTACGCCACGTACCAGGCGATCCTCACGGCCAGGCAGCTTTGCACCGCGCACCTGATCCGCTCCGCCACCGGCGTCGTCGAGGCCGAACCCCGCCTCCAGGCCTGGGCGACCGCGATGATCGAGGTACTGCGCGCCGGCCGCAAGGCCGTCAGTGACGCGACCGGCGCCGGCCGCGATGCCCTGAACAGCCAGGAGATCGAGAAGATCCGGGCCGCCTACCGGGAACAGGCCCAGATCGGGATCACCGCCAGCTACGGACGGCGCACCGGCAAAGGCGGCAAGCACCCCGCCTGGGTCCTGGCACAGCGCTTCCTGGACAAGATCGACATGGTGCTGCACCACCTGACCGACTTCACCGTGCCCTGGACATCCAACCTGGCCGAGCAGGCGCTGCGCCACGTCAAGATCCACCTGAAGATCTCCGGCTGCTTCCGCTCCCTGATCACGACCAGGGCCTACTGCCGGATCCATTCCTACCTGATCACCATCAGGCTCAACGCCATCCCGCCCATGCAGGCCATCCGCGACGCCCTCGCCGGACACGCCTGGACACCGCTACGAGCCCTCACACCGGCCTGACCCTGTAGTTGGTTACGCGTTAGGCTGTTCGCCGTTCCCTGCTAATTCATCTCTCCAACCCTGGGGCTCTGTGACAGCACCATGTTCAAGAAGGAGACGGGCCAAGTTGTGTCGGGTGCCTAGGGTGTCAGGATGATCGGGCCCAAGCGCTTGCTCCTGCAAGGCGATGACTGCCTGGTACTCGGCCGCAGCCCCTGAGAAGTCGCCGCGCAACTCCAATAGGTATGCCAAGGCATGTCTAGTGTCCAAGGTATCTGGATGAGTATCCCCCAAGAGGCGTGTTCTGCCATTTAGCACTGCCCTGAATTGGAGTTCGGCCTTGGTGAGTGCACCTTGCTCTTGAAGGAGGCGAGCCAAGTTGTGTTGGGTGCCTAGGGTGTCCGGGTGATCGGGCCCAAGTGTTTGTTCTTGCAAGGTTATAACTGCTTCGTATTCTGCTGCGGCGCTGGCGTGTTTCCCCAGCGCTTGCAAAACGAAGGCGAGGCCGTGACGGGTCGCCAGGGTTTCCGGAAATCTCTCACCGAGGGTCTGGGTTTGAGCAGCAAGAACGAGCTTGTATTCGTCAGCGCATTCCTTCAGGCGCCCTTGGTGCTGTAGGGCTCGCGCGAGATTACCCCGGCTTGCCAAGGTGTCTGGATGATCGTGTCCGAGAACCCGCGTTTGCTTTCCTATTACGCCGCGCAGTTCGGCTTCGGCCTCCCCATAATGCCCGCGGCTTAGGCGTACGAATGCGAGGCCATGGCGAGTGGATAGGGTTTCTGGGTTTTCAGGACCGAGCGCCTCTTCTTGACCATGGAGCACGGATCGGTATTCGCTTTCCGCCTCCGCGAGTTGACCACGCTCCTGCAGGACGCGCGCAAGGTTAGATCTGGTGGCTAGCGTGGAGTGATGGTCGATCCCGAACGCATGAACCTGATAATCGAGGACTAGGCGGTACTCCGCCTCCGCTTCCGCAAGATGGCCTAGCTCCTGGCGAACAAACGCTAGAGTATACCGCGTCTGGATGGTATGCCGATTCGATTCGCCAAATATCTCCATTCTGGTAGACAGAACGGACCGGAGTTCTATTTCAGCCAGTTCTAGTTGACCACCTTTCTGAAGCACCCGAGCAAGATTGTGCCTGGTTCCGAGAACGTCGATGTGATTCGGCCCGAGAATCTTCTCCTGAGCATGTATTACAGATCTGTATTCGGCTTGCGCAGCAGAGAACTCACCGCGGTCCTCGAATAGGAGTGCCAGTCCACGTTGACTATTCAGTGTATCCGGATGCTCTGGACCAAGAATCCTTATGCGACCGGCTAGGGCGGTCCTTATCTCTGCCTCGGCTTGATCTAGGTTCCCAAGTTCTCGCAGGACGCGCGCTAGGAGATTCCTCGTGGTAAGGGTCTGTGGATGTTCGGGACCGAGGTGTGCCGTCTCGTCTTTAAGCAGACTTCGATACTCCGCGGCTGATTCTCTGAGGAGACCTTGCTCCCGCAGGGCTGCTGCGCCAAGCTTTCTTGTGCTGAAAACTTCCAACGAATGCTCGCCGAGGAGGCTCCGCCGTACGTCGAGTGCGATCGTCAGGGCCCGTTCGGCTTGATCGGGAAGCCCAATTTCCAGCCAGTACGACGCAGCCCGGACGGCAGGGACAACATCATCCAGGGTCGTACGCGACCGAGTACCTGTTTTCTCGCGGATATCCAAAACGCTGACGCAGTGTGGTGCTAGGGCATGCCATTGCTTCCACGTTTCCGTGCGGTGCGGATCGAGCCCTGCAGAGGCATGTATCAAGGATTTCGACAGGGCGGCACAATATAGGTCGATGTTCTCTCGCACATCAGGATGCCGGCGGTTCGTGTCTCGCACCAAGGTGTGCAGCACGAGTTGTCCGGACGCAGAATCCGACGTAACATCATGTCCGGTTAGGCTGATCAAGCTGAATGAGCTAAGTTTTTTCAATATAGTCCACAATCGTCCGATGGTGATATCTTCGAGAGTGGGCACGGCCGCCAGTATCTCGGTATTGAGCAGCAGCTCGAAGGGAATAGGAGAGTCTCCAAAGCAGGCAAGCAAGCGCAGCAGAGGAGTAGCCTCAGGGTAGCCATAAGCCCTGAGCTGGGCGAGTGAGAGCTCCCAGGTCTGCCCCACGAGGCCCCGGGCGATCTCGGCGTCCATCTTGCCGGTCGAAGGAGCGAGGGCAAAGACACGTTCAAAATCCTTGTCTAGCGCCTGCTGATAGTCCTCGAATGAGCGGGGAACACCTCCTACTGACGCCCACGAAGCGGGCATGCTCCAAGCATCCTGCAGAGCGGCGCCAGAAAGTTGAAGGGCCAACGGCAGCCCACCAAGGCGGGCGGCCAATCTAGCCGCCTCCACGCGGGTACCTGCCTGAGGGGCGAGGTCGAGCAGGACCTGGGCGCCGTCCTGCTGGTGAAGTGCGGGAACGGGGATTCGCTGTGCCAGTCCATCCCACACACGGTGGTCCCCATCGCGAGTGGTTACCACCACAAGTCCATTCGGCCCCGGCGGTCGCAGCCATCCGCGTCCATTCACCCGATGCTCGTCTGGGGGGCCCAGAAGCTCGCGCGGATCGTCGGCGTTGTCGACCACAAGAAGCCACGGCTTATCACGCGCCCTGAGCATCGACCACATGACGTCAGCCGCATTCGCGAGCTCAAATGCTTTTGGGCTCGCCCCTGCCGCGAATGCCACGGCTCGCATCCCAGATGCCATCACAGGAGCGGCCGCTGCCCAAACCCACCAAACGTCCATACCCCGTTGCTGCGCCTCGCGGGCAAGCATCAACGCGACACTCGTCTTGCCGTTACCACCTAGCCCATGCAAGACGATTATTCTGTCCTTGTCCTGCGCCGCAGGAGTCAGCCGATTCAAGAGATCGGATACGAGCGCTCCTCGGCCCCTGATATTTGCTCGCTCCAGGAGCGCAAAGGGCGGGGCAAGTGAAGGGATCGGAGATTCAGGCTCATCGCGCAGTATGTTGAATGTATTGTTCTGCGTTCCGGCAATTTGCACCGCTTGACTCGAGTTGCCAGTTGCTTGAGCAATCTGCGCAGCAGCTATCCTAGCGTCTTCTTGAAGAGGCGATGGCCTTGGTTCATCTTTGCTCATCGGACACACCGAAACTGTTTGATTGGACTCCAGATCCTTGCACCGCCTGGCTTGCAGAGTCGAAAGCGGCCGCCGATTGGACAATCGGGCCAGCCGAGACAGAATTCGAGTTCAGCACACGTGCCCTCTCGACGAGCACCGACAGCTCCGCCGTCAAGGCGGGATGGTCTTCGACGATGTCTAGGATCCGCGTCCGCCAAGCGGATTCAATGCGCGCTCGTACGGTTTCATCCCCGGCAGCGACGAGTAGCTCTCCGCGGGACGCCTCCAGCCTGTCCCCAACAGACTTCACGGGTACCCCCCCGCGGCCAAAGATTCGTACGAAGCCCTCTTTGACCCATGACCATGCGTCAGTCGCCATCGCAGTTACTAGTGCTGATGACGCGGCATTAACCAGGTCCTCCACTACAACACCCCTCCATCCGAAGCCCCACCCGGCCAACCCCTCCACTTGCAGAAACCCGCCGCTAGCGACAGTAGCCGCTTGTTGGCTTCCCCGCATCCCTCGGCCGCTGACCGGTGCCGATCTCGGAGGCTGGGCAAACCGTCTGGTAGTCCACCCGTGGCAGAGCACGACGCTAGGAGGACTCGCACTTCCTGGCTACCAGTCGTACCCTCAACGTAAGACCAAAATCCGTGGAGCCGCCTTGGATACTGTGCTACCGTCGAGCATTTCGCACCCGCCAGCGCCTGCAGTCCGAGGCCTCTTCCAGAGGCACGTAAGCGGCGACGACGCGGTCCTTAGACTCGCACAGCTGCGATTCGCGGAGTCCGGGATGGCTGCTGAATTGTACGCGGACACGCCAGAGCAGCTCGAGAACGAACTCCGGTTCCTACCACCTCATCCGGCTCTCCCCGTCGTCCACCTTAGCCGCCACGTAAATCTGCTGCATGAAGACGGCCAGAGCCTAGTCGAGGCTTTTATTCGTCAATTCAGAGGGCGGCTCCTAGGCATAGTGATTCACGACCGAGCCGAGATGGCGGCGCAAATCCCACAAGTTGTCTCGGCAATGAATAAGATCACAGCGGCGGGAAGGCGCCCAGGCTGCCCAATCGTCTTCCTTGAGTACGCAGTGGGCATGGAGCCAGAGAGATTTGTCGAGCTAGCACAACAGCTAGCCGAGATCCATGATGCAAGCGTATGCATTGACATCGGCCATATAGGTATACGCGAAAGCCGCCGTCGACTAGCAGACATGCATACCAACCTTGATCTTGACACTCTGTGTCAAGAGGCTGGACACGCGCCCGAGCTAATATCTGATGTCCAGAGAGCGACACGATCCTCGCTAGAAGTAGTCCTCGATATGATACGGACTCTTGGCAAAATCGAGAAGCCATTGCACTTTCATCTGCATGACGGTCACCCGCTCATCCCCGGTCTAGCTGACCACTTCAGCTTTCTTGCTCGTTTGCCGGTACCGTTTGTCTGGGAAGGCCGCTTCTCGCTAGAGCCGATGTATGGTCTTCGTGGCCTTAGTCAAGTGCTGACCACTATCGCAAGAAACTGTCCATTCGACAGGTCCTCGATTACCCTTGAAGTGCACCAATCGGAAGGCCGCCTTCCGCTCGGAAATGCGGCAAAGCTATTCGCGCACTGGAAGGATCTTACCAATGCCGAACGTATGAACTACTGGTTGTCGGTGCTCGCTGATAATCACGTGATCGCTGTCACCATACTAGATTCGATCTACGCCCAACCACAAGCCAACCTGGTATAGCCATGGTTCAATTTTAACATTCGGGCCAGCCATAGGCATGAGGTGTAAGCGACCGCTCATCGGCAGAAGAGTGGACCTTATAGCCCGGCGAGTCGGGAACGTTCGCGAAGTACGTTCTGGTTGCCGTGCTGAACCGTACCCGCCGACGCGGCGCCTGGCCGCGGTTGTTGCCTGCTGTCCTGTTCCCGCTGCGCGCAGACGGTCGGTCTTGGATCACCCGGCCCGTCGGGCGGGTAGGTCCCGGGGAGCCCCGCCGTTCAAGCCCGTCTCATCATGGGTGCCTGCGACTCTTCGGGCTGGACGGGTCCCGTCAGTGTGACGGCCGCCGGGTGAAGCCCCTGTAGCCAGTCAGGGTCATGGCCATGCCGGTGTCTTGGGACACCACGGTGGGGCGGGCGGCCGATTCAACTTTGCAGCGCCAGCCTTCAGGCTGCTGGCATTTTGGGTAGAACGATGGGTAGTCCCACCAGTCCCTCACGTTAACATAACTAAGTTCGAGGATTGCAATTGAACTGGAGAAACATCGCATGGGGCAGGCTTGCGGCTCGGTCGAAGACTTGAATCGCGGACACAGGGAACACAAAATCGAAAAGAGCCATTAAGCTGGAGCGGGCGACGGGAATCGAACCCGCATGACCAGCTTGGAAGGCTGGAGCTCTACCATTGAGCTACGCCCGCAGCAGCCCCGATGAGAACCCGACCCGAAGCGGCTGTCACCCGGTAGCGTACCGTCTCCCGGCCCGATCAGGGCCCCTCGCAGCGCTCTAGCGCCCCCGCACTGGCCTCGAAACGCAGACCCCGGGTGGCATAGTGAGCAACACCACCCCGGCACGAGGAGAGGCGCACCAAGGATGGCCGAACAAGCCGAACAAGCGCAGATCGGCGTCACCGGGCTCGGCGTGATGGGCCGCAACCTGGCCCGTAACTTCGCCCGTCACGGGTACGCCGTGGCCCTGCACAACCGGACCGCCTCCCGGGTCACCGACACCATCGAGCAGTTCGGCCACGAGGGGACCTTCATCGCCACCCGAGCCCCCGAAGAGTTCGTAGCCTCCCTCGAACGCCCCAGGCGCCTGCTCATCATGGTCAATGCCGGCGACGCCACCGACGCGGTGATCGACGAGTTCGCCCCGTTGCTCGAGCCGGGCGACATGATCATCGACGGCGGGAACGCCCACTTCCACGACACCCGCCGCCGCGAGGCAGCCCTCAAGAAGCAGAACCTCCACTTCGTCGGCATGGGCGTCTCGGGCGGCGAGGAAGGCGCGCTCAACGGCCCGTCCATCATGCCCGGCGGCTCACCAGAGTCCTACGAAGCCCTCGGCCCCATGCTGGAAACGATCAGCGCGCACGTCGACGGCACCCCGTGCTGCATGCACATCGGCCCGGACGGCGCCGGCCACTTCGTCAAGATGGTGCATAACGGCATCGAGTACGCGGACATGCAGCTCATCGCGGAGGCCTACGACCTGCTCAGGCACGCCGCCGGCGCCGAGCCCGCCCAGATCGCCGAGACCTTCAGGCAGTGGAACACCGGCCGGCTCAACTCCTACCTCATCGAGATCACCGCCGAGGTTCTGGCCCACACCGACGCAAAAACCCAAAAGCCCTTCGTCGACATCGTCCTCGACCAGGCCGAGCAGAAAGGCACCGGCCGCTGGACCGTCCAAGACGCGCTCGACCTCGGCGTCCCGGTCAGCGGTATCGCCGAGGCCGTCTTCGCCCGCTCCCTATCCGGCCACGCCGACCTGCGCCGCGCCGCCCGCCACCTCCCGGGGCCCAAGCCGACCGCAGCCCAGGAAACAGACTTCGCAGACCAGGTCGAGCAGGCCCTCTACGCGTCCAAGCTGGTCTCCTACGCCCAAGGCTGGAACATGATGGACGTGGGCAGCCGCGAGTACGACTGGCACGTCGACCTGGGCGGGATCGCCGTCATCTGGCGCGGCGGCTGCATCATCCGGGCGGCCTTCCTGGACCGCATCCGGGCCGCCTACCAGGCCAACCCCGCCCTGCCAACCCTCCTGGCCGACGCGGACTTCACCGCGGACCTGGCCGCCGCCCAGGATTCCTGGCGCGCCGTCGTCACGACCGCGGCCCGCCTCGGCATCCCCGTCCCCGGCTTCTCCGCCGCCCTGGCCTACTACGACGCCCTGCGCGCCGGACGCCTGCCCGCCGCCCTCATCCAGGGCCTGCGCGACTACTTCGGCGCGCACACCTACCGCCGCACGGACCGCGATGGCGTCTTCCACACCCTGTGGGCGCAGGACCGCGCCGAGGTGACCCGTTAAACCGTTCTTATCCCGAACGCCGCGCCTGCATCGCCCGCGCCCCCACCGAGCCCCCCAGCCGAACGACCCTTAACGGCAAGGGCTCAGGCAGGCATTCGAACCAGGTCACCCGCCCGGTGCCGTTCTGGTAGTGGTCCCACATCAGCGAGTAGGCCTCCACGATCCGAAGCCCGCGGCCCGCCTCGGCCAGGTCGCCGTCGCAGCACACGGCGGGGGTGGTCGGGCCGCCGTCGTCCCGGACCTCCACGCGTACGCAGTCGGCGGAGGCGCGCACCGTGACGGTGATCGTCCCGCCGTCCCGGCGTGAGTTGCTGTGGTTGACGCTGTTGGTAACGAGTTCGGACGTCAGCAGGGTGACCCGCTCCGTGCCGGGGTGATCGCGCCCGAGCACCTGCTTCACGAAGGCCCGCGCGACGCCGACCTGCTCCGGCTGAGCGCAGAGGACCAGGCGGTACCAGGCGTCGAGGTCAGCGATCGCGCCCTCCCGCGGCACGCGATGGCTAGCCGCGACGTCGGGCACCGGTCCAGGCATTCGCCGTCCTTCACGCTGGGCGTCGATACTGACCTAGAAAATGTTCAGCACAGAATCTGGGAACATCCTGAGTATCCATCAGTAACACGCGCCGACGCAATGGGTTCGGCCGCATTCGGTGGCATTCAGCCGACCTTGCGCCCGACTCCCAGCCAGACCTGCGAGTTGAGCACGGCTGCCCCCGGGTCGGGCCGCCACTGCGCGGCCTGCACCACCCCGGGCTCCACCAGTTCCAGCCCGCCGAACAACGCGGCGACCTCATCGTGGCTGCGCAGCGTCACGTTTTCGGCCATGCGGGCACTGAGCTGCTTGAACGTCTCCGACATCTCGTCGGCGTGCACGTCGCTGGCCAGGTGCGAGATGGCCAGGTAGCTGCCGGGGGCCAGTGGCGCCAGGAGCTGGCCGATCAGCCCGCGCGGGTCGTCGGCGTCGCTGAAGAAGTGCAGGATGCCGAACAGCATGACCGCCGCAGGTCGCGAGTAGTCGAGCGTCTTGGCTGCTTCGTTCACGATCGGCTGCGGGTCGTCCAGGTCCCCGTAGATATAGCTGGTCGTGCCCTCCCGCGTGCCCCGCAACAGCTGGTGCGCGTGGGCCAGCACGATCGGGTCCTTGTCGACGTACACGATCCGGGCGGCAGGCGCGTCGCGCTGCGCCACCTCGTGGACGTTGTTCTGCTTCGGGATCCCGGTCCCGATGTCAAGGAACTGAGTGATCCCGGCGTCGCGCACGAGGAACTGCACCACGCGGCCGAGCGCCGCGCGGTGGGCGCGCACGTCGGCCCGAACGCCGTCGATCCCCCCAGGGAACGCCGCGTAGACGCGCTCGGCGATCTCGCGGTCGACCTTGAAGTTGGCCTTGCCGCCGAGCAGGTAGTCATAGACGCGCGCCGCGTGGGCCACAGATGTGTCGATCTCGGCGGGTTCGGCGGTCCCTGCGGGGGTCCCGTTGCTGGTCAAAGCGCCTTCCTCCCGGCCTCGTCCGTACCGTGCGAGATCAACAAACGTTCTCATTATCCGGCCGTCCGAACCGGGCTCGCAACATGCAAACCGAGTACACGAAGGGCCCTCACGCGAGTATCCTGAACGTGCAAGGTTTCGGACTGTCCGAAAAGAACCATCGTTCCAAGCTTATGGACGATTAGTCAGCGTGTACGTCGTCGGATAAGGGGAAACGCGATGAGCGACGACAAGTTCTCTGGCTGGCGCAAGTCCAGCCACAGCGGGGACGGCAACAGCTGCGTGGAACTAGCCTCCGCCCGCCGCGGCGGCCATCACCCCCAGCACTCGCTGATCGGGGTGCGTGACTCCCAGGCAAACGATTGCAGCCCGGTCCTGGAGTTCAGCGTCAGCGCCTGGCAGGAATTCCTGAACCGCATCAAATTGGGGTAAATCCCACCGACGTGTGACGCCCTTCGCGACCAGGGCGCCGAAAACCCCTTTGTAGAAGGCGGTTTGAGGCTTGTGGTGACGGGTGTGCGAATCAATAATTAGGACGTTCACCGATCTGGTACAGCACTCGGTTATGGTCATACGTCGGCCGCGGGAGGACGTCCATGATCAGCCCCTACGTGCGTCGGCTTCGCCTGGCCGGCGAGGTGCGGGCGCTACGGGCGCAGGCTCAGCTGACCGCGGACCAGCTGGGCAAGCGGATCGGCCGGTCGCGGGCGGACATCTCGCGGCTTGAGAACGGGCACACCGTAGACCAGGCCGACATCATCGCGATCCTGGACGCGCTCGGGGTGGACGGCGACCGGTGGACCCAGATCGTCACGATCGCCCGCGAGGCGGGGGAGCGCGGCTGGTGGGAATCCAACAAGACGATGGGTGAACGGCAGGCGCTGTACGCGAACCTCGAGGCCGGCGCGGCGACCATCTGCGAGTACCAGCAGACCTTCGTCCCCGGACTGCTCCAGATCCCGGAATACGTCCGGGCCCGGGTCGACGCCGAGGTCGCGCTCAAGCCCGGCAGCCCCAACGCGGACGGCGTCCTGGCCGGGCGGACCGGGCGTCAGCGGATGCTGCGGCGGCCGGGAGGTCCGACCTACGAGGTCATCGTCGACGAGGTGGCGGTCAGCCGGCTGGCGGCGCCGCCCGAGGTCGTCAAGAAGCAGCTCTATCACCTGGCTACCGCGGTGAACGGGGAGCCGAAGGTCACCCTGTGGGTGCTGCCGGTCCACGCGCGGATCGAGAGTTACGCCGTCCCGCGGTGCACGTTCTCGGCGTACACCTACCCCGATCACGGCGATCCCGCCGTCGTGGCGGTCGATACCGTGACCTCCGACCTGATCCTCATCGAGCCGGCCGACGTCCACTCCTATGAGCTTCTCTACCGGCGGCTGCGGGACGCCGCGCTCGCGCCCGACGACAGCCTGGACCTGCTCACGAAACTGGCCGGCGACCTCCCCGACGAGTAGCCGTGGGGTGTCTTCCGGCCCGGTCAGGACTTCGACTTCCACCCCGACGAGAACGAGGTGCGCGTCTTCGCCGTCGGTCCGGCCGGGGTGCTGCGGTTCGACCGTGGGAACAAGCAGCCAGAACTTGACATGACGAGAGCCAGTCGGGAACTGTGTCATGGACCACCAGAACCCCAGAGAGCGGCGGAGTGCACATGAGTACCGGGACCGGCGTCCCGCCGAACGCGGCCCCGTCCCGGCACCTCGTGCGCCGGGCCGCCGAGGCGCGCTTCCTCGGCCCGCCCGAGTGGGCGCCCGCGGCCGCGGGCTTCGGGCGCTGGTCGGCCGTTGATGACCAGGTCGGCGTCCAGGTCGGGGCCGTGCACACCGGATTCGGAATCTGCGAGCTCGAGCCGGGCGGGGTGCTGCCCGGGCACGTACACGCCTTCGAGCAGAGCTTCTTCGTGCTTCAAGGCGAGGTCGTGCTCTCCACCCCCGAGGGCGCCTTCCTGGTCGGGGTGGAGGACTACGGGGTGGTCCCGATCGGCGTGCCGCACGCCTGGCGCAACGACGGTGCGACCACGGTCAGGTGGGCGGACATGCAGGCGCCCCAGCCCCGGCGACGCCACCACGGGGACACGATCAGGGTGGATCTGGAGGAAGCACCATCGCTCGTTCGGCCAAATCTGAAGGATCCGCGGACGCGGTCGTTCGGGCATATCGCGGCGGCGAGCATGAGCGGGCCGTCGCCGGATGAGGTCAGCATGCGGACCGCGCGCCTGGTCTATAGCGGCATCACGGTGAAGATGATGGTGGACACCGACCTGGGGGCGCAGTTGCAGACGACGTTCATGGTGCAATACGAGGCTGATGGGGTGGCCGGGGCCCATGATCACCCGTTTGAGGAGACGTACCTGATCCTGGAGGGCGCGACCGACGCGACCTTCGACGGGGAGCACTACCGGCTGGAGCCGGGCGACATCGCCTGGGCGGGCGTGGGGTGCGTGCACTCTTTCCGTAACGCGGGCCACGCGCCGGTGCGCTGGCTCGAGACGCAGGCACCGCAGCCGCCTGCGCGCCATTCGTACCGGTTCGCCGGGGAGTGGGATCATCTACGCGGGATGGCGGGCCCATGAGCAACGTTCTGGTCTTCGGTGGCACCTCGGGCCTCGGCCGCGAGATCGCCAGGTACTACGCCGACGCCGGTGACCGCGTCACGCTGGCCGGACGCGACGGTGACCGGGCGGCGGCCGTGGCCCGCGAGATCGGCGGCGACACCACCGGCCTCGCGTGTGACCTGGCCGAGCCGCACAAGATCGCGGCCGCGCTGGCCGGACTCGATGTCGTCGACAACCTCGTTCTGGCGTCCATCGACCGTGCGGTCGACACCACGGTGAGCGACTTCGACATCGACCTGGCGCTGCGGCTGGTGACGCTCAAGCTGGTCGGCTACACCGAGGTGGTGCACGCGCTGCGGTCCCGGCTGCCCGACGACGCGGCCATCGTCATGTTCGGCGGCCTGGCCATGCTGCGCCCGTATCCGGGCTCGACCATGGTGTCGACGGTGAACGGCGGGGTCATCGGCCTGATGAACACGCTCATCGTCGAGCTGGCGCCCATCCGGGTCAACGTGATCCATCCCGGCATCGTGGGCGACAGCCCGCACTGGCGTGAGCGTGACCTCAGCCGCGTGGTCGCGCGGACGCCATGCGGGCGCCTCGCGCAAATGGACGACATCGTCGACGCGGTGGCGTTCCTGCTCCGCAACCCGGCCGTGAACGGCGTCAGCCTCAACGTCGACGGCGGCACGCTGCTCGGCTGACCCGGCCTGCCGTCAGCCGCCGATCCCGACCGGAACGCAGAACTCGTTCGCCGGGCCCGTCGTGACGGCGGTGATCGTCATGGTGCTGCTGTAGGGGCCCGCCGTCGCTAGCGACGGCAGGTCCAGCGTCAGGTCGGCACTCATCACGTTCGTGCCGAACCCGCGAGCGCCAAGACGAATCCGCCCAGGGTCAGGCGCCGCTTCCCGCCGTGGGCCAGCCCTCGTCCCGGGCACGGGCGTGCGCGCCGCGCGAGAACCCCACCCACAGCCGAGTCACCTCGATCCAGCCGTCGGCGCGCGGCCCGTGATCGAACCGGCTTGTGCTGACACATGTACCAAGCCGTGAGCGACCCCAGCAATCTACGCCGGGCCCTTCCACTCCAGCACCGCCGCGGTGTCCTCGGCGTCCTCGAGTTCGTCGGGGGAGGCGGCCTGCTCCAGGGCGCGCAGGCGCAGGAAGTCGGTCACTGGCACCACGACCGCGGCCTGGCCGCCGAGGTGGATCACCTCATACGATCCGGTGTCCGGGCCGGGCTCGGCGGGCTGGGCGGTCATTGCGTTGCCTCCTGTCGTGATCGGCGAGGGTTGTCAACCATCCTGGCAGCGTTTCCGCCGGACCCGGGGTGAGAGCGGGCGCCCGGCGGGGCGGTGATGGCCAGCCGGGCCGGGCGCCCGGGCCGGGGCGGCGGGATCTGGGCGGCGGCCGGGCGGTGCCCGTCGGTGAGCTGGGCCAGGTGCTTGTAGATGGTGGAGCGGCTGACGCCGAGCAGCCGGGCGATGCTGGAGATGCTGTTGGCGGGCAGGGTGAGCAGGTCGCGGGCCTGGCGGATCTGCTCGGCGGTCATCGCCGGGGGCCGGCCGAGGCGCTGGCCGCGGGCGCGGGCGGCGTCCAGGCCCTCGCGGGTGCCTTCCACGATGAGCTCGCGGATGAACTCGGCCAGGGCCGCGAAGACGTGGAAGACCAGCCGGCCGCCCGGGGTGGTGGTGTCCAGCGCCTCGTGCAGGGACCGGAACCCGACACCGGTGCGGCGCAGCCCGGCCACGATGGTGATCAGGTCCTGCAGGGACCGGGACAGCCGGTCCAGGCTTGGCACGACCAGGGTGTCGCCCGCGCGCAGGTAGTCCAGGCACGCGGCGAGCTCGGGCCGGTCGGCGGTCTTGCCCGATAGCTTGTCGGCGAAGACCCGGATGCAGCCGGCCTCGGTCAGGGCGCGGGTCTGCCGGTCCAGGTTCTGCCCGGAGGTGGACACCCGGGCGTACCCGATCAGCGCGCCGGTCAGGTTCGCCGGCTCGGGGGCGAGCAGGTCATCCTGGCCGGTGCCGACGGTGCCGGCCGTGGTCCGCGTCACCCTCCGACCGTACGGGAAACGGCGGCGCCGGAGTTGTTGGACACGCCGGTTTCTCAACACGTTTTCCGGGCAGCCGCCGCCTACCGGAAACCAGGATCGGGGCACGCCCGGGCGGGTGTCTGAGAATCGTTCGATTTACAACACCGACAGCACTCCCTGGGGAATCAGCCCTGATCGCGGTCTGTATACGCCCAACCCGACCGGCCCGCCCGCCGCTGCGAGCGTCACCACGTCACGCCGCCGCCACACGCTACGACTGTAAGTAACAACCAGTGATCAATCGTGTACTATGAGGTTCAACCAAGCGGGGAATTCCGCGGAGCACCACCGGGAACTTCGGCGAGCACCATCACCGTTGGACCACGTCGCTCCCGGGGGGGACGATGCTGCAGCGGGGCATCAGTGGCCAGGCTGGACGCACACCGAAGCCAGCCGCGTCGGCGGCCGGCGGCCTGCTGGCCGGGGCGCGCTGGTGGCACCCGGACCTCAGCCCGGACGACCGGGCCGCGCTCGCCATGTGGGCTGCCGCGCATCTGGCCCTTTTCGTCCTCGCCTGGGCTGCCGCGTGGGTGTATCGCACCTCACCCAGCCACGCGCCGCTGACCGGGGGGTTCGAGCACTGGGATGCCGCCCTGTTGCGGAACATCGCCCAGTACGGCTACTTCTCGCCACACTCGACGGCGCACAACACCGTATTCTTTCCCGGCTATCCGGTGACGCTGGCGGCGGTGCACCTGATCCTGCGCAACTGGGTGCTGGCCGAGCTGGTCGTCTCCGGGATCGCGGGCTGCTTCGTCGTCGTCTCGCTGTCCCGGCTCGCCGGGGGGCGCCGTGCGGTGCTGTACCTGCTCACCGCACCCGCCGCGATTTTCCTCATGGTCGGATACACCGAGTGCTTGTTCCTGGCGTTCGCGATCCCCGCCTGGCACGCTGCCACCCGCGGCCGGTGGTGGCGTGCCGCGCTGCTGGCGGGACTGTCCGGGCTGGTACGCCCGGACGCCGTCTTCCTGATCCCCGCGCTGGCCGTAATGGCACTGACCGGCCCGCGCGGGCCGCGCCTGGCCAACGCCGCGAAAGCCTGCTGCGCCCTCGCCGGGCCCGCGGCCTACGAGATCTACCTGACGGTGCGCACCGGTACCTGGGACGCCTGGGCCAAGGCGCAGCAGGCCGGCTGGGACCTGCACCTGGTCACACCGGTCCAGGCACTGAAGACCACCTGGTGGGCGGCATTCAGGCACCCGTTCAGCGCCGCCGACGCGTTCGAGTTCCAGCTGGAGCTCGCCGCGATGGCCGCGATGGTCCTGGCCACGCTCGCGTTCCTTTGCTGGCGCCGCTGGCCCGAGGCCGTGTACTGCGGGCTGGCCGCGCTCGCGCTCGGCACGCAGACCTGGTACCAGGTCTGCCCGCGCACGCTCCTGGTGCTGTTCCCGGTCTGGATCGCGCTCGCCGGGCCTGGCGCGCACCGGACCTGGGTCCAGTACGTGTACCTCAGCGTGAGCGCGCCGCTCGCCGCCGTGGTGGGGCTATTGTTCCTGTCGTACCAGTGGGCCGGCTGAGGCCCGGCCGAGGACACCGGGCAATCTATCGGTTCGAGCCAAGGCCGCGCCGCCGACCACGCCAGCTCCCCCCGGGGTGCCCTTGCCGCATCCGCCCGGTGGCGGTAGCCGGCAGCGGCGTGGTGAACTGCGCCGGGCGGCCCAGCCCGGCCCGGTGTGCCCGATCCGTGAGGTAGGCGTCCAGCACGGCCACCGTTGCCGGACCTGGCCAGGTAGCACGGAAGATCCCCGGCCAGATAGCACCGAAGATCACAGGCATGACCGCGGATGGATGAAGCTTACGGGCGCTCTCCGAGGGAGAACACCCGAGTTATCAGAGGTAATGACACATTATCTCTGATAACATGCTGCCTCTCCTACGGGAACAGCACCTGTGGCGGGACCCGACTACTGCACATTATCTCTGATAAAGCCCCGCCGCCCTGCCACTCCGGACGGCGCGCCAGGGATCTCTCACAGCCCTCGCTTGTCGGGCTGGCCGGATTCGAACCGGCGACCTCCGCGACCCAAACGCGGCGCGCTAGCCAAACTGCGCTACAGCCCGTGCGTGCCAGAGTCTAGCGTTCCGGGACGCCACATCGCGCGTCACGTACGGCCGAGCTCCGATTCTAGGCAACGTCGCCGAGCATCGCCGACATGACTTGTGCGGCCTTGGGGTCTTCCTCGTCGAGGACCTTGACGTACCGCGTGGTCGCCTGAAGGTCGCCGTGGCCGAGTCGGTACTGCACCCGCGCGAGATCGACACCCTGGTCGATGAGCCACGACGCGTGCGTGTGACGGACCTGGTATGGCGTGTAGCGGAACGGGAGCCCCGCCTCGTCCACGGCCGTGTTCCAGATCCGCCGCCAGACGTCCGCGCCCAGGTACTCGGTCGGGTCGATCCGCCAGGCCGGTGACCACTGGCGCGCCGACCGGCCGGTCCGGCGGCGCTTGCGGTCGCGCGCGTAGTCCGCGCTCCACTGCTTGCACCCCGCGCACCGGCACTGAGCGGTCACGTACCCGCCGAGCGTGCCGTGCTTGTAGCGGCGACCGTTCGGCAGTTCATCGGTGAAGCCCAGGGCGTCGATCTCACCTTCGGTAAGCCGGGCTCGGCCCGCCGCCTCGGTCGAGGCGAACAGGCGGACCGGGAAGATCACCTGGCGGGGCCCGATCCCGTTTTCTGCGATGTGCTCCTGCACCATCAGGGAAACCGCATGGTCGATCCTGAATCGTCGGTGCTCGCCGTTTTTCGTGTACTCCCGGGTAAGGAACCGGTCCCCGGTCGGGTGGTATCTGGAGGTCACCTCTACGGTCGACCTGCGAACGTCGAGCATGTCCGCGTCGAAGTCGAAGTCGTCTGGAATGAACGAGATCAGCTCGCACAGTCGCGCGCCCGTAGAGACCCCGAGGCGAGCGAGTACCTTTGCAGGCTGGGATGGAAGCGCCTGGTAGACGCGGAGGAACTGATCCTTGGTGGCCACGATAATCGGTTTCGCGGGGACGCCCTTGAGCCTTATCCCCCGGACTGGGTTGTCTTTTCTGTAGCCGTTGTCCCAGGCCATCTGCATCATCGACGACAACGCCGTCCGCGTGTGCAGGATCGTCGTCTGGCTGGCGCCTTCCTCCTTCAGCACCACGGTGAGCAAGCGACGGATCGTCTCCCGGGAGACCTCGGCGACCCGTTGTTTGCCGATGTAGGGGACGACGTGCAGGGACAGGTGCCGGGCGTAGGTTTCCTTGCTGTTCGCCTCGATGTCGTGGGAGCAGAGGAAAGTCTCCATATACACCGCGAGCGTTACGGTCGCCTTGTCGGCCGGGCTCGTCTCGGCCAGCAGCAGGCGCGCGTGCCGCTCAGCGGCCTCTGCTACCTCCAGGGCGCGCGCCTCCGTGTCAAACGTTCCTGCGCTCTTGTACGTCCCGTCCGCGGCCTTGTAGAGCCCAGTGAAACGCTCCGTCCCGTTCTTCCCTGAACGCTTGTTGACGTAGGCCATGGCATCATCTCTCGTTAGATTCCAGGTTAGCCAGAAGGTGCTGCACTCCCCTCCACTAGAGTGCACTGACTAACAGAAAATGCTCTCTGAACTGCTATTTCATCACAAAAATGCTTGCCCGCTTCGGACCCAGATCCAATTTTGGGTGCACGAGGCCGCGGGTTCAAATCCCGCCAGCCCGACAGATGAACTCCACGACCTTGGGCCAGGCGTCGGCGCGTGCCGCCTGGTCCACGGGTTCGTCCACGAGATCTGGTGGCAGCAGACCGGGCGGCAGCCGCGGGATCAGGTACCCGAGCGCATGACCGGCGTCGGGATAACGCGGCGATCCCCGCGCGGGCCAGCGCTTCCCCACATACGAGGGCTCGCTGCCCCCCGATCCACCGATCACCAGGACGCCAGCCGAAGGCCGGTCCGGCAGAAACAGAGTCCCGTGCACCGGCGACCCAGGTCGCCGCAACGTCCGGACCGCGAAATCTGCCATTGCGAGTGCCCCGCAGTTTCGGTGAGACAGAAAACCCAGCCTGCCAGCGGTCCCGAGCCAGGATTTGGGTGGATGTCCCGTGCCAACGAACTTTCCTTTTTGTCATTCAATCGTCCTCGTCGGCCGTCATCTGCCACTCAACTTTCCTCAGCTTCCCGTTGGCCCAACGGGCGTTCGCGCTGCGGTGCAGCGTGGGGGCCGAACGACGCTGCCGGCAGGGGCTTCTGCCTGAGCAATCTTCACTGGCGCAGGCGGCTCCCGCGCGACGGAAGAACCAGGCAAATCGGGCATCAAAGCTGGGGCACTTTGACATCCAAGATTCCTCACCGCAGGTCACAGGCCCGAGCTGAGCAAAGTGGATTGTCACGGGACAGTGGAAGTTTCGGGCTTAGTGGAAGATCCGGGGGCCCATGATCCCCCAAAACTTCCACTAAGCCCCGATCTTCCACTGACTTCTGTGCACCTGCGGGCGCGACACGCCTTACGCGGACGGGCCGCTGGCCACGACGCCCAGCAGGGACCGGACGGCGACGGTCACCGGCTTGAGCACCTCGTCATCGGGCAACTCGGGAGGCTTCTCGAGCGGAGTTCCCGTCGTGGCCGCCTCGCTCACCGCGCGCAGCGCCCCGCTCAGCTGCCGAACTCCACCCGGAGGGACCGCAGCCCCACTCCGGCTCACGCTGACCGCCGTCGCGGCCGTGGCGTCCATCACCCGCTCCAGGCCGACCAGCGCGGGATACCAGGCCGTGGCCCGCCGGCTCACCGAGGGCGGCTCGGCCATGGTCCGCTAGAACTCCGTGCGCACGTCGGCCAGCGCCCGGTACGCCGCCCACCGCGTCCGCGCCCGGACGGGAACCCGCCCCGCCCCGCGCCCGGCCCCAACCCCAACCCCGGCCGGAGCCCCCAGCGCCTCTTCCATGTACCGGGCAACGTCCAGGGCCGCGGCGGCAAACTCGCGGGGCAGGTGTGCGTACCAGGTCATCGGCCAGGGGGCGAAACCGATGACCAGCGCGATGGCGCACCCGATCAGCGTGTCGATCAGCCGGTCCTCGGCGAGCCGCCAGCCGGTCGGGCTGAGCAAGTCGATCAGCACCACCACCAGCGGCGTGAGGAACGTCGTCATCAGCCCGTAGTTCCTCTTGCGCCCGTAGGGCAGCAGCATGGCCAGCACCGCGAACGGGATCAGCAGCCAGGTCCCGTGCACCAGGGCGAGCAGCACCGCGCCCGCGACCGCGCCGACGATCGTGCCGATGCCCCGCTGCAGGGCGCGCGCGAACACCGAGCCGTAGTCCGGCTTGAGCACGAGGGCGACGGTCAGGGGAACCCAGTAGGACCGCTGCAACGGCAGCACCTCGGTAACCACCCCGGCCACGCCGATGCAGATCATCAGCCGCACCGTGAACAGCCGGGTGATCGTCCCGCCGCCGAACGCCGCCACCACCCGGTCCAGCACATCCGCGAACCGCGAGTGGAGCCGGCCGAACCACGCCCGCCCGCGCAGACGTTCGCGACTCGGTCGCTCCGGCGCCCACGCGCTGGACAGCACCCGCGCGACGCCACCCATGGCGTCGTGCAGGGCCAGCGCGCCCGGGCTGTCGTCCCAGGCCGGCGGGATCACCGGCGGCGGGGTCCCGGACCTGATGGCGTCGGCCAGCCCCGCCACGGCCGCGACGACATCCGGCGGCGGCGGGGTTCCGGCCGCCCCCAGCGCCACCGCCGCCTCGGCCATCAGGTGGCTGGCGTTCAGCAGCGCGATCAGGCGCATCGCCTCCCGGCTCCGCCCGGCCGCGGTCGACCTGCCGCGCAGCAGCGTGTCGTACGCGGTGCTGAGCGCGCTGGTCAGCGCCTGCCGCCGGGCAGCGAAGTCGTCCGGTGCCGAACGCAACTCGGCCGCCAGCGCCGTAAACACCGCGGCGACGTCACGCTGTTCCTGGCCGTGCGGCGACAGCAGCCACCCGGGCAGGATCAAGATGAGCGCCCACGCGGCTCCCACCACGAAGCCCGCGACCGTGTGCCAGACCGGCCGCTGCGCCCCCAGCGGCCCGAGGCCGAGCCCGCAGTACACCAGGAGCTGCAGCCCGGTCGCGGAGCCGATGTCGCCCACCGCGCTGACAGCGCCGGAGACCCCCGCGACCAGGACGAGTGCCAGCACGGCGATCCAGCCGTGCCCGTGGATCACGGCCCCGATGGCCAGGCCCGCGGCGCCCCCGAGCACCGCCGCGGCGGTGACCCGCTTGACCCGGTTCACGTACGAGCCGCCGGTGTCGGACATCGTGCCCATCAGCCCGCCCATGGCGGGCAGCACCCCGATCGTGCTGCGGCCGACGGCGAAGGCCACCGAGAGCGGCACGCAGATGGCCAGCGCCGCGCGGATCATGTCCGGCCACGGCAGCGGCGCCGGCTTGGGCCGCACCACCTCGGCCAGCCAGTCCGGCACCACCGCGGCCCACACCGCCGCGGCGTGCGACCTGATCAGTTCCGGGCTCCCGTCACCTCACCATTTTCTTATCCTGAACGGCGATGGCGCCTCACCCGCGCCCGCTCTCCCCTTCGCAGGCCGGCCGTCCGTGGCAAAGTACCGGCATGGAGGATTCGCGGTATCTCGAATGCCTGTCGTCGGACTACACGAGCCTCCACGACGCCGCGGTGGCCGGCGAGCCGACCGCGCCGGTGCCGTGCTGCCCCGGTTGGACCATGGGCGACCTCGTCCTTCACGTCGCCACGGTCTACCTGCACAAGGCGACCAGCATGCGGACGGGTCAGGTGCCCGAGCCGTGGCCGCGTGCGGGCCGAAGTGACCCAGTAGCCCTAACGCCGGCGGGCGGGCGGTTCGTGCACGGCCGCGCCCGGCGCCCGGAGCAGGAACTCGGCGTAGGTATCCGGCGCCTGATCCGTCTCGACCAAGCCGCGGGAGAGTAGGAGCGCGGTGGCCTGCTGGTTGGCGTGATGAAACTTGATAAACCCATTGCGGACCCAGCGGGCCACGCGGACAATCCGGGAAGCCATATCTCCAGAGTATGTCCAGCTCAGCGCCACCCGGACAGTGGCAGTAACGTCGTATTGACACGACATCCTGCCAACCGTGGGGCATAATCGAGGCATGCTCCGCAACATCGCCGTCGTCGTCGTCAACGGCTTCCTGCCGTTCGAGTTCGGGACGATCTGCGAGGTCTTCGGGGTCGACCGGACGGACGACGGGCTGCCGCCCTACGACTTCGCGGTGGTCGCGGGGGAGCCGGCCCCGATCCGCGCGCACATCGACTTCACCATCTCACCGCCGGTCGGCCTGGAGCGGCTGGAGGAGGCGGACCTGATCGCCCTGCCCGCCGTCGGTGACCAGCGCCTGGGGCACCTCACCGGCGGGCCCGCCCGCCCGCCGCAGGAGTTCCCCGCGGAACTGCTCGACGCGCTCCGCCGCGCGGTCGCCCGCGGCGCGCGGGTGCTGAGCGTGTGCAGCGGAGCCTTCATCCTCGGCGAGGCCGGCCTGCTCGACGGCCGCCGCTGCACCACGCACTGGCGGCACGCCGACGAACTGGCCCGCCGCTTCCCCCAGGCCAAGGTCGACCCGGACGTCCTGTACGTGGACGACGATCCGGTCATCAGCAGCGCGGGCACCGCTGCCGGCATCGACGCCTGCCTCTACCTGGTCAGGAAGGAACAGGGCTCCCGGGTCGCTAACGGCATCGCCCGGCGCATGGTGGTGCCGCCGCACCGCGACGGCGGCCAGGCCCAGTACGTCGAGCAGCCCATCGCTCCCTCCTGCGACGGGTCGCTGCGGGACCTGCTTGAGTGGCTGCGCGCCCACCTCGACCAGCCGCTCTCCGTCCGCCAGCTCGCCACGCGCGCGAACATGTCCGAGCGGACCTTCGCCCGCCGCTTCGTCCAGGACACGGGGACCACCCCGCAGCGCTGGCTCATCGGGCAGCGCATCCTGCTGGCCCAGCAGCTCCTGGAGGAGACCGACGAGACCGTAGACGCCATCGCCGACCACGCCGGCTTCGGCAACGCGACCGCCCTGCGCCACCACTTCCGCCTCTGGCGCAGCACCACCCCAAACGCCTACCGCCGCCTCTTCCGCGGCGACCCCGCCTCCATGGCCTAGCCGCCCCCTCCCACCAGCGTGCCGACTCCGGATTACCGGGCAAAATCGCGCCAGAGCCCCCGGCCCGCCCACGCCAAAATCCCTGCCCCGCCACCCCCAAAGTCGCTGCACAACGCCTCCAAAGTCCCTTGCGCACACAGCCCGAAAGTCGAGTAATATCTGAAGTCATGAGGTTCCTTCTTCGGGTGGTCGTCTCCGCCGCCGCCCTGGCCGTCGCCACCTGGGTGGTCCCCGGTATCCAACTGCTCGCCGGGAGCGACTGGTCGAAGACGGGCACGTTGCTTGGCGTAGCCGCGATCTTCGGCGTCATCAACGCGATACTCAAGCCGCTGATCAAGGTCATCGGCTGCGCGTTCTACGTGCTCACGCTCGGCCTCGCCGCGCTCGTCGTCAACGGTCTGCTCCTGTGGCTGACCAGCGTCGTCGCCGGCGATCTCACGCTGCCGTTCCACGTCACCGGGTTCTGGCCGGCCTTCTGGGGCGCGATCATCGTGGGCCTGGTGAGCTGGCTGCTACACCTGATAATCGGGGACGAGCGCAGGCAGCGGCGCGAGCCGCCCGCGGTTCGCGTTGTCAAGGTCCGCTAGCCCCTAGACTGGCGGCCTAGACTGCTCAGCGATCCAGCGCTGAGTGACCATCCCGAATCTCCGGAGTGAAGCCGACGTGAAGACTGACGTCGAAGAGCTGAGCCCGACGCGTGTCCGGCTGAGCGTCGAGGTGTCGTTCGATGAGCTAAAGCCCAGCCTCGACAAGGCCTACCGTGAGGTGGGACGTCAGGTCCGCATCCCCGGCTTCCGCCCCGGCCGCGTGCCGCCGCCGGTCCTTGACCGCCGGGTCGGCCGGGACGTCATCCTCAGCCAGGCCGTCAATGACGCGATGCCCGACCTGTACGCCAAGGCGGTCGCCGAGGGCGACATCTTCGCCATCGGCCAGCCCGACGTCGAGATCACCAACATCGACTACGGCAAGGACCTGACCTTCACGGTCGAGGTCGACATCCGGCCCAAGTTCGACCTGCCCGACCTGGGCAGCCTGGCCGTCACCGTCGACGACACGCTCGTCAGCCCCGACGAGGTGGCCGAATACCTCGGCTCGCTGCAGGAGCGGTTCGCCTCGCTGAAGGCCGTGCAGCGGCCCGTGGAGAACGACGACTACGTGTCGATCGACCTGTCCGCCTCGGTGGACGGCAAGCCGGTCGATGACGCGCAGGCGAGTGGCCTGTCCTATCAGGTCGGCAGCGGATCGCTGCTCGACGGGCTTGACCAGGCCCTGATCGGCATGTCGGCCGGGGAATCCTCGACCTTCTCCACCGAGCTGGCGGGCGGCGAGTTCGCCGGGCGCGTGGCCGACGTCACGGTGACCGTGCACAGCGTCAAGGTCAAGGAAGTGCCCGGCCTCGACGACGACTTCGCTCAGCTGGCCAGCGAGTTCGATACGCTCGGCGAGCTGCGCGCGGACACCAGGGCCCAGCTGGAGCGGATGAAGGGCGTGCAGCAGGTGGTCCAGGCGCGCGACCGCGCCCTCGACGCGCTGCTCGACAAGATCGACATCCCGCTGCCCGAGGCCGTCGTCCAGCACGAGGTCGACCACAACCGGGAATCGATCCAGGAGCAGCTGGACCGGGCGGGCGCCACCATGGACGGCTACCTGGAGATGACGAACCAGACGGAGGAGCAGTTCGAGCTCGACCTGCAGCGCCGGGCCCGCCGTGCCGTCAAGATCACCCTCGTGCTGGACCAGCTGGCCCGCGAGGAAGAACTCGGCGTGGATGAGGCCGAGCTCTCCGACTACATCGCGCGGCAGGCGGAGCAGATCGGGGTCTCGCCGGACCGCCTGGCCCGGCAGCTCGCCGAAAACGACCAGCTCTCCTCCACCGCAGGCGAACTGCTGCGGCGCAAGGCCATGAACCTGATCGCCGAGCGCGTCAAGGTGACCGACAGCGCCGGCCACCCGGTCGACATCCAGGCCAACCTCGCCGCGCCGGGCAGCTCCGACGAATCCGCAGGAACGGACCCAGAGGCGGACGACGAGGCTGAATAGGAAGCCTCCGGCCGTAATGCACGGCGCCTGCGTGCGCCGGTAGCGAACAGGGCCCCGCGCGGGACGATCGGGCTCCACGCCGGAGTTATGGTCCTTGCAACGACACCAGACTGGAGCAGGTGACATCGTGTCTGAGCCCTTGTGGACGCCAGCGCTTTCTGAGGCCCCGTCGATGGCGGTACCGTCGATCGTGGCCGCCGCCGAGCCGCCGGTCCTGCCGTTCGGGGACCAGTTGTTCCAGCGGCTGCTGCGGCACCGCATCATCTTCCTCGGTCAGCAGGTGGACGACGACATCGCCAACCGCATCTGCGGCGAGATCGTGTTGCTCTCTTCCGAGGACGCCAAGCGCGACATCAGCATCTACATCAACTCGCCGGGTGGCTCGGTCTACGCCGGGATGGCGATCTACGACATCATGCAGTACGTGCCCAACGACATCGCTACGTACGCGATGGGGATGGCCGCGTCGATGGGCCAGTTCCTGCTGACCGCGGGCGCGCCAGGCAAGCGGTACGCGCTGCCGCACGCGCAGATCCTGATGCACCAGCCGTCCGGCGGCATCGGCGGCACCGCGTCCGACATCAGGATCCAGGCCGAGCAGATGCTGTACATCAAGCGCACTCTGTTCGAGCGCACCGCGTACCACACCGGGCAGCCGCTCGAGCAGATCGAGAAGGACGCCGACCGCGACCGCTGGTTCACCGCCGAGGAAGCCAAGGACTACGGCTTCGTCGACCAGGTGATCCGCAGCGCCGTCGAGGTCCCCGAGGGCCTCGCCTCGTGACGAAGCCGATCAGCCACCCCTGGTCCACCGGTCCGGAGCGTAAGGAGCCGAACGTGACCGAATCCCGCTTGTGGAGCCCGCAGGCAGCCGCGCAGGCCCCGCAGTCAAGGTACGTGCTGCCGTCCTTCGTGGAGCGCACCTCGTACGGCATCAAGGAGATGAACCCGTACAACAAGCTCTTCGAGGAACGGATCATCTTCCTCGGCGTCCAGATCGACGACGCCTCCGCCAACGACGTGATGGCCCAGCTGTTGACCCTGGAGGCCATCGACCCGGACCGGGACATCACCATGTACATCAACTCGCCCGGCGGGTCGATGACGTCGATGATGGCGATCTACGACACGATGCAGTTCATCCAGCCCGACATCACGACGTGCTGCATCGGCCAGGCCGCCTCCGCGGCGGCGGTGATCCTGGCGGCGGGAACCAAGGGCAAGCGGATGGCGCTGCCGAACTCGCGCATCCTCATCCACCAGCCGGCCACCGAGGGCGGCTACGGCCAGTCCACCGACATGGAGATCCAGGCGCGCGAGATCCTGCGGATGCGCGCGGCCATGGAGGTCATCCTGGCCAGGCACACCGGCAAGGACGAGGAGCTGGTCCGGCGCGACATCGAGCGCGACAAGTTCCTCACCGCCGAGGAGGCCAAGGAGTACGGCCTCATCGACGAGGTCCTGACCATGATCAAGCGCGGCAGCGAACGCGCGGTCGAGGTAATGTCATCCTTACCGGGGAGAATTCAACTCTTCCCTCTCAGCCCGCCGCAGGGTTTGATGGTGTCCATCAGGCCCAGCAGGCGGTACCGTCGATACGCAAGCTCTTGACGGCCCCGCGGGACACGCTCGCTGAAGGCGGCCAGTACGGCCGTCCCGGCAGGCCCCACGTAAAGGAGTATCTGGGTGGCACGCATCGGTGACGGTGGGGACCTGCTGAAGTGCTCGTTCTGCGGTAAGAGTCAGAAGCAGGTCAAGAAGCTCATCGCCGGCCCGGGCGTGTACATCTGTGACGAGTGCATCGATCTCTGCAACGAGATCATCGAGGAAGAGCTGGCCGAGCCCGCCGAGTTCCGGTGGGACAGCCTGCCCAAGCCGCGTGAGATCTACGAGTTCCTCGACGCCTACGTCATCGGCCAGGACAAGGCCAAGAAGGCCCTGTCGGTCGCTGTGTACAACCACTACAAGCGCGTCCAGTCGGGCGACGACCGGCCGGGCGACGAGGGCGTCGAGCTGGCCAAGTCCAACATCTTGCTGCTCGGTCCGACGGGCTCGGGCAAGACGCTGCTGGCCCAGACGCTGGCGCGGCTGCTCAACGTGCCGTTCGCGATCGCCGATGCCACCGCCCTGACCGAGGCCGGCTACGTTGGCGAAGACGTCGAGAACATCCTGCTCAAGCTGATCCAGGCGGCGGATTACGACGTCAAGAAGGCCGAGACGGGCATCATCTACATCGACGAGATCGACAAGATCGCCCGCAAGAGCGAAAACCCCTCGATCACCCGCGACGTCTCGGGCGAGGGCGTGCAGCAGGCCCTGCTGAAGATCCTGGAGGGCACCACCGCGTCGGTGCCGCCGCAGGGCGGCCGCAAGCACCCGCACCAGGAGTTCATCCAGATCGACACGACCAACGTGCTGTTCATCTGCGGCGGGGCGTTCGCCGGTCTGGAGAAGATCATCGAGCAGCGTTCCGGCCACAACGGGATGGGGTTCAACGCGAAGCTCCGGGTCAGGAACGCGAACGCGACCAGCGACCAGTTCGCCGACGTCATGCCGGAAGACCTGCTGAAGTTTGGCATGATCCCCGAGTTCGTCGGGCGGCTTCCGGTCATCACCAGCGTGCACAACCTGGACCGCGAGGCGCTCATCCAGATCCTGACCGAGCCGCGCAACGCGCTGGTCAAGCAGTACCGCAGGCTGTTCGAGCTGGACGGCGTGGACCTGGAGTTCACCCCGGACTCCCTGGACGCCATCGCCGACCAGGCGAACCTGCGCGGCACCGGCGCGCGCGGCCTGCGCGCCATCATGGAAGAAGTGCTGCTGTCGGTTATGTACGAGGTGCCGAGCCGCAAGGACGTCGAGCGCGTCGTGATCACGCGCGAAGCGGTGCTCGAGAACGTCAACCCGACGATCGTGCCGAGGGACGTCACGCGGCGCACGCCGCGCGAGAAGTCCGCCTGAGGCGGCCCGACCGAGGCTTCGACGGCCTTCTGTTCGCCTATCGCACACTCGTTCGGTATCAGCGGGTCAGCCTGAGGTCTCGTAGCGTTCCCCCGTCGCCGGCCCGGCGCCGACTTTGGGGGTATTGCCCATGATCAGCGAAATTCCAATGTAGCCTCCTGCATATCGCGTTAGTACTGGCGCGGTTTCCCGCCACGCCAGGATCTCGGACGCTGACAAGCAGCCGTCTTCCATAGCGACGGGGAGAATAGAGCACCGATGAGTAGTTGGGACGCCCCCACGGGTAGCTGGGACCGGCGTCCGGACCCCGACGGGTCCGGCGACTCAGACGATCAAGACTTTGAGCCAGGCCAGTCGACCGGCGGTTACCGGACCATGCGGTCCGGCGAGGGAGTCCTTCGTGCGGGGCGAAGAGGTCTTCCCGGCTATGACCAGGCGCAGGCCTACGAGCAGGGGAACGAGTACGGCCAGGGCCAGGACCACGGTCAGGGCTCCTCGTTCGGGCCGGGCCAGGCCTACGGCCAGGGGTCGGATTTCAGCGAGGGATCGTCGTACGGCCCGGGACCGGACTACGGGCCGGGCTCGGCGTACGGGCAGGGTCCCGCTTACGGTCAGGGCCCCGACTACGGGCCTCCTTCGGACTACGGGCAAGGTCAGGGTTACGGTCAGCGGTCTTCGTACAGCCAGGGTTCTGACTACGGCCAAGGTCCCGACTACCAGCAGGGTTCGGATTACCGCCAGTCCTCAAGCTACTCCTCGCCTGCCAGCTACTCCCCGCCTGCCGAACCCGACCAGCGGGGGTACGGCCAGTCCGGATACGGGTCGGCGATCGGTCCCGGGCAGGTCGTGCGCTACGGGCAGGGCCTGGGGGAGGAGCCCAGGTACAGCTCAGGGGCGCCAGGCCAGGCGGGCACCGGTCCCCAGCCCCCCCAGCCACCATCCGCGCCCAGGCGAGCCATCGGCCCCGGTGGCGATAGCTCAACGGGCAGCCGTCAGGCCTGGGCCGGCGTCGACGACCAGGACGGCTCGCGCACGCAGGTCTTCGGCCAGCGAGACTACGGCGACTCGAGCTACCAGCCGCAGTCCGGCGCCAGTCAGGACTACGGTCAGGGCAGCTACGGTCAGGGCAGCTACAGCCAGGACAGCTACAGCCAGGACAGCTACAGCCAGGACAGCTACGGCCAGAGCGGCAGCTACGGCCAGGACCCCGGTCAGCGCGACTACAGCCAGCCGGGATACGGCCCGCTAGGCTCCGGCCAGCCGGGCTACGGCCAGGACAGGTCCGGCCAGCAGGACTACGGCCAGCCCAGCTGGGGATCACGCGGGAATTCTGCCGAGCCCGATCAGCCGTACCAGGCGCCGGGGTACCAGGCCGACGCGTTCTCGCCGCCTAGTGGTATCGCGCCCCCCGCAAATTCCCCGGGCTTCGGCGAGCCTGACCACGGCCAAGGGCACCCCCTTTCGGGGTATCAACCGGAGGCCCGCCCGCAGCGGGGCTTCGAGTCGTCGAGCTCCTTGCCGAACGGCTTCAGCCCGGGCACGTACCCGCAGGACGCCTACGGCCAGAACGGAAGCCAAGGCACGTACCCGCAGGACGCCTACGGCCAGAACGGAAGCCAGGGTACGTACGCGCAAGACGCCTACGGCCAGAACGGAAGCCAGGGCACGTACGCGCAAGACGCCTACAGCCAGCCCGGTTACGGCTCGTCCGGCTACGGTCAGTACGGCTCGAACCAGGCCGGCTACGGCCAGAGCGGATACCCCCAGAGCGGGTATGCCCAGAACGGCTACAGCCAGGACGGGTACGCCCAGGACGGGTACGCCCAGGACCCGTACACCTCCCAGCCGAGCTTCGAACCGGTGACCGGCCCGGCCTACGACGACGCCGGCGCCCCGCCAAGCCGCCCGGCGCGTTCCGGCTCGCCCCGTTCCGGCGGTCAGCGCCAGCCACGCCTGAGCGGCGCCAAGATGGTCCTCTACCTGGGTGCCTCCGTCCTCGGCGTGATCGTGATCGTGCTGCTCGTCGTCCGCCTGAGCAAGAGCGGTTCGGACAGCACGACCGGCGGGTCGACCACGTCGCCCACCGCGAGCAGCACCGCGGCCGCCCCGCTCTCCAGCTTTACGCTGGTCCAGGCCCCCAAGGTGGACAACAAATACCCGCTGAACCTGGCCGCGACCAGGACCTCCACCACGCTTAGCGCGTCCGAGACGGCGGTCGCCAGGGCGCTGCACGCGGCCGGAGCGGGCAAGGTGACCAAGGACGTGCTGGCGATGTACGACCTGACGTCGGTCACGAGCCCGTCGGCACCCGGCTTCCAGGCCATCAGCTTCCTCGGTTACCAGGGCACGTTCAACGAGAACACGGTCATCGCGTACGAGCAGACCCAGCTGAAGTCCAGTCGTACGGTGCAGGCGGGCCCGAACGGCGGCAAGATGATCTGCGGCTACGCCACCACCGCCGGCGGCGCGCAGGCCAGCGAGTGCGTCTGGGTCACCAAGGACACCTTCGGCCAGGTCCAGTTCATCGCCGGCCAGACGCCGGTGAAGTACCGGGGCGCTTCTGCCTTGGCCCTGGAGGTCAGGGACGTCGTGGAGGTCCCCGTCTAGCAGTGCGGGGCCGTAGACTCACCTGTCGTGAGCAGAGGAGTCCCCATCGAGCTGCCCTCTCAGTACGCGCCCGCCGAGGTGGAAGGCCCGCGCTACGAACGCTGGGAGAAGGCAGGTTACTTCACCCCGGATCTGGCCGCCGACGGCCCCGCGTACTGCATCGTTATCCCGCCGCCGAATGTGACGGGTTCCCTGCACATCGGCCATGCGCTGGACCACACGCTGATGGACGCCCTGATCAGGCGGCGGCGCATGCAGGGCTACAAGACGTTGTGGCTCCCCGGCATGGACCACGCGGGGATCGCCACCCAGAACGTCGTCGAGCGCGAACTCGCCAAGGAGGGCCTCAGCCGCCACGACCTCGGGCGCGAGGCGTTCGTCGAGCGGGTCTGGCAGTGGAAAGCCGAGTCGGGCGGCAAGATCGGCGGCCAGATGCGCCGCCTGGGCGACAGCGTGGACTGGTCCCGGGAGCGGTTCACGATGGACGAGGGCCTGTCCCGTGCCGTCCAGACGATCTTCAAGCGGCTCTTCGACGACGGGCTGATCTACCGGGCCGAACGCATCATCAACTGGTGCCCGCGCTGCCTGACCGCGCTGTCCGATATCGAGGTGGACCACAGCGACGACGAAGGCGAGCTCGTCTCGATCCGCTACGGCGACGGGGATACCTCGATCGTGGTCGCCACCACCCGCGCCGAGACCATGCTCGGCGACACGGCGGTCGCGGTGCACCCCGACGACCCGAGGTACACCGCCCTGGTCTCCAAGACGGTCGAGCTCCCGCTGACCGGCCGGCGCATCCCGATCGTCGCCGACGACCACGTCGACCCCGCCTTCGGCACCGGCGCAGTCAAGGTGACTCCCGCCCATGACCCGAACGACTTTGAGATCGGGCGCCGGCACGACCTGCCGAGCCTGACCGTCCTCGACGAGCACGGCGTGGTCACCGCGCACGGCCCGTTCCAGGGTCTGGACCGCTTCGAGGCCAGGCCCGCCGTGGTCCGCGCGCTGCGCGAGGAAGGCCGCATCGTCGAGGAGAAGCACCCGTACGTGCACTCGGTCGGGCACTGCAGCCGCTGCGGCACCACGGTCGAGCCGCGCCAGTCGCTGCAGTGGTTCGTCCGCGTCGCCCCGCTCGCCCAGGCCGCCGGCGACGCGGTCCGCGACGGCCGCGTCCGCCTGCACCCGCCGGAGATGAACGCACGGTACTTCGGCTGGGTGGACGACATGCACGACTGGTGCATCAGCCGACAGCTCTGGTGGGGCCACCGAATCCCGGTTTTTTATGGACCGAACGAACAATTGCGTTGCGTTGGCCCTGATGAGCAGCCTCCGGATGGCTGGACCCAGGATCCGGACGTGCTCGACACGTGGTTCTCCTCCGCGCTGTGGCCCTTCTCCACCCTGGGCTGGCCCGATGACACGCTGGACCTGCGCACCTTCTACCCGACCAGTGTGCTGGTCACCGGGTACGACATCTTGTTCTTCTGGGTCGCGCGGATGATGATGTTCGGCCTGTTCGCGATGCGCGACCCAGTGCCCGACAACACAGTGCCCGACAACACAGTGCCCGACAACACAGTGCCCGACAACACAGTGCCCGACAACACAGTGCCCGACGACGCCGTGCCGTTCCGGGTGGTCGCGCTGCACGGCCTGGTCCGCGACCAGTTCGGCAAGAAGATGTCCAAGTCGCGCGGGAACACCGTGGACCCGCTGGACTGGATGGACAGGTTCGGAGCCGACGCGACCAGGTTCACCCTGGCCCGCGGCGCCAACCCGGGCGGCGACATCGCCATCAGCGAGGAGTGGGCGGCAGGCTCGCGCAACTTCTGTAACAAGCTGTGGAACGCGGTCCGATTCGCCCTGCTGAACGGCGCGCACGTCCCGGCCAGCCCCCCGGCGCCCGCCTCCAGGCTGGCGCCCGCCTCCGACCTGACCTACTCGGTCCCCGACTTCTGGATCTTGTCCCGGTTGTCGGCGGTGATCGCCGAGGTGGACGCGCTGTTCGAGGCGTTCGAGTTCGGCAAGGCCTGCGACACGCTGTACCACTTCGCCTGGGACGAGGTGTGCGACTGGTACCTGGAGCTGGCCAAGGTCCCCCTGGCCTCAGGCGACCCGGGGGCGGTCGAGGCGACCAGGCAGGTCCTCGGGTTCGTGCTCGACCAGCTGCTGCGGCTCCTGCACCCGGTCATGCCGTTCGTGACCGAGGAGCTGTGGACCGCACTGACCGGCGAGGAATCGGTCATGGTGGCCCCGTGGCCGTCCTTCTCCCTCCGCGATGAGGCGGCCGAGGCGGAGATCTCCTCGCTGATGCGCCTGGTCACGGAGATCAGGCGGTTCCGCTCGGACCAGGGCCTGCGCCCCGGCCAGCGGGTAGCGGCCGCCTTGGTGGGCATCGAGGACACCGCGCTGGCCGGGCACGCCGAGCGGATCCGTGCCCTGCTCAGGCTCGATCCGCCCGCGGCGGGCTTTACCCCGTCGGCGTCCCTGGCCGCCGAGGGCACCACGGTCGAGCTGGACGTGGCCGGCGCCATCGACGTCGCCGCCGAGCGCCGCCGGCTGGAGAAGGACCTCGCCGTCGCCAGAGCCGGGGCCGAGCAATCCGGACGCAAGCTCGCCAACCCCGAGTTCACCGCCAAGGCGCCCCCTGAGGTCGTGGCCAAGTCCCGCCAGCGCCTAACCGCCGCCGAAGCCGACATCGCCCGCCTGGAACAGCGCCTGGCGGCCCTGTGATCCCTCGCCCCGGCGGCCACGTAGGCTGGGGCGATGGACATCGAGGCGCGGATGCGGGAGGTCGAGCAGGAGATCGTCTCCCGTCGGCCTGAGCACTCCGTGGATCTGGCGCTGGACCGGATGGCCGAGCTCGTCGCCCTGCTCGGGGATCCGCAGCGCGCGTGCCCGGTCATCCACATCACGGGGACCAACGGCAAGACGTCCACGGCTCGGATGACGGACGCGCTGCTGCGCAGCCGCGGCCTGCGGACCGGCCGGTTTACCAGCCCGCACCTGGTGTCCATCAGGGAACGGATCTGCGTGGACGGCGCCCCGATCGACCAGGAGCGATTCGTGGCCGCGTACGAGGAGGTCCTCCCGTACGTGCAGCTGGTGGACGACAGGCACCCGGTGGCGATGTCCTTCTTCGAGGTCCTCACCGGCATGGCGTTCGCGATCTTCGCGGACGCTCCCGTCGACGTGATGGTGCTCGAGGTTGGCGTGGGCGGCCGGGACGACGCCACGAACGTGGCGGACGGCGTGGTCGCGGTCGTCACCCCGATCTCGATCGACCACACCAGGCTGCTCGGGCGCACGATCGAGGAGATCGCGGCTCAAAAGGCCGGCATCATCAAGCCGGGTGCGGTCGCGGTCCTCGCGCAGCAGCCGCTCGCCGCGGCCGAGGTGCTGCTCAGGTGGGCTGCCCAGGTGGGGGCGTCGGTCGCCCGGGAGGGGGTGGAGTTCGGCGTCATGAGCCGTGAGCAGGCCATCGGCGGGCAGCAGCTCGTGCTCCGCGGCCTCCGCGGCACCTACGAGGACATCTACCTGCCGCTGTTCGGCAGTCACCAGGCCGGCAACGCGGCCTGCGCGCTGGCCGCGGTCGAGGCGTTCGCCGGCGCCACGGACGAGGCGGCCGCGCTTGACGAGGACCTGGTGCGCGAGGCGTTCGCCATGGTCAGCTCGCCCGGACGGCTAGAGGTCGTCAGGCGCAGCCCCACGATCATTCTCGACGCCGCGCACAACCCGGCGGGCATGGCCGCCACGGCCGCCGCGATCGAGGAGGCGTTCACCTTCACCCACCTGACCGGAGTCTTCGCGGCCAGCCGGGACAAGGACGTGCCCGGCATGCTCGGCGAGCTCGAGCCGCTGCTCGACGAGATCGTGGTGACCCATAACTCCTCGGACCGGTCGATGGATCCCGGCGAGGCCGAAGAAATCGCGGCCGAGATCTTCGGCGAGGACCGCGTCCGGTCCGCGGACCGGATCGAGGACGCCATCGAGGACGCGGTCGCGCTCGCCGACCAGGCGGTCGAGGCGGGCCTGCCGGGTGGCGCTGGCGTGCTCATCACCGGATCGGTCATCACCGCGGGCGACGCCCGCAAGCTACTCGGCCCGGCGGGCGGGCAGCCGCAGGCCGAACCGACCGCGCGCCAGCCCGCCCGTCACTCGTTCACGGCGGGGGAACTCTCGTGAGCAGGGCGCTCGTGAGCAGCCGGGCCCTCGTGCGTAGCCGGGCGGAGGCGAAGCGGCTCCGGCAACTGTGCGGCACGGTGCTGGCCATGGAGGCCATCGTCATCGGGCTCGCGATCCCGGTCGCCATCGTCCTCGAACACGTGCATCGCGGTCTCGCCGGAGGGGTCGGCGGCGGCCTAGCCGTATGCGCCCTCCTGCTCAGCGGGGTGGTCGGGCGGCCGGGCATGGGCTGGACGCTGGTGGCGGGCACCGTGCTGCAGGCCCTGGTCATCGCCGCGGGGGCCGTCGTGCCCGCGATGTACGGCCTCGGCGCGATCTTCGCCGCGCTCTGGATCACCGGCATCTGGCTGGCCCGCCGACTGGCGGCGACCCCCGCCCCGGACTCGCACGCTCCGTAACTGGGCCGACGCGCCGACGTTGCTCCCGATCATGGGTAAGCTGGCAGGCAGTGGCGAATCGCATCATCGACCCGCGGCGGGGCCCGCTCACGCCCGGGGGAGATCGAGATCCTCTTCCGGAACCCGCCAGGTAGGCCGCACCGTTGTCCAAGAAAAGACCCAACCAGGCCGCCTCCGGCGCGGTCTAAGCTGACAAGCTCCCCAGATCAAAGCCCGGATCGGAAGGTTCCCGTTCCTGATGAGTGCGATGACGTTTCTCGGACGTGACATGGCGGTTGATCTCGGCACCGCGAACACCCTGGTGTACGTGCGCGGTCGCGGGATCGTGCTGAATGAGCCGTCGGTGGTTGCGCTTAACACCAACAACGGCCAGATCGTCGCCGTGGGCGCCGAAGCCAAACGCATGATCGGCCGCACGCCAGGCAATATCGTCGCGGTGCGCCCGCTCAAGGACGGCGTGATCGCCGACTTCGACGTGACCGAAAGGATGCTGCGGTACTTCATCCAGAAGGTCCACAAGCGCGGCTATTTCGCCAAGCCCAGGCTCGTGGTGGCCGTGCCAAGCGGGATCACCGGAGTGGAGCAGAGCGCGGTCAAGGAGGCCGGCCACCAGGCCGGGGCCAGACGGGTCTACATCATCGAGGAGCCGATGGCGGCCGCGATCGGCGCGGGGCTGCCGATCAACGAGCCGACCGGCAACATGGTGGTCGACATCGGCGGCGGGACGACCGAGGTCGCGGTGATCTCCCTGGGCGGCATCGTCACCTCGCAGTCCATCAGGATCGGCGGCGACGAGCTCGACCAGGCGATCATCACCTTCGGGAAGAAGGAGTACTCGCTCATGCTGGGCGAGCGGACCGCCGAGGAGATCAAGATCGCCCTCGGTTCGGCGTTCCCCGCCGAGGACGAGCCCAGCGCCGAGATCCGAGGCCGTGACCTGGTCAGCGGCCTGCCGAAGACCGTCGTGATCTCCGCGGCCGAGGTCCGCCGCGCGATCGAGGAACCGCTCAACCTGATCATCGACGCGATCAAGAGCACGCTGGACAAGTGCCCGCCCGAACTGGCAGGCGACGTCATGGACCGGGGGATCGCCCTGACCGGCGGCGGCGCCCTGCTCCGCGGGCTAGAGTCACGCATACGGGAGGAAACGGGGATGCCCGTGCAGGTCGCGGACAACCCGCTCGACTCCGTGGTCCTCGGCACCGGCAAGTGTGTCGAGGACTTCGAAACCCTGCGCCAGGTACTGGTGCCGGACACTAGGCGCTGATACCGACTCGTATCGGCCGGAGCGGGACGGACGAGGAGCCGCGGTGCAAGACAGCAGGCGTTCACGCGTGGTTCTCGGCGTGCTCCTGCTTATCGCCCTAGCCCTGATCACGCTGGATTTCCGTGACGGCGGCGCGTCTCCGGTCCGGAGCGTGGGCGCGGAAATCTTCGGGCCGATCGAGCGGGTCACGGACGACATCACCAACCCGGTGTCCAGCCTGTTCGACTCGATCACCGGCGGGCCCTCGTCGCAGGGCACGATCGCCAACCTGCAGCAGGAGAACGCGTCGCTCCGCGCCCAGCTCAGCGCGGCTCAGCTGAGCAAGTCAGAATCCA
This sequence comes from uncultured Actinomycetes bacterium, assembly GCA_963789225.1. Lineage (GTDB taxonomy): Bacteria > Actinomycetota > Actinomycetes > Streptosporangiales > Streptosporangiaceae > Palsa-504. The sequence goes on along the minus strand of CAWBKD010000015.1, from coordinate 384,307 downwards.
GGCAGCTCGCCCAGCTGCTGCGGATCGACGCCGGCGCGTACCGGATCGTCGCCGCCACGGTGATCGCCGCCGGAGGTGATTACTCCGACACCGTCACGCTGGACGCCGGAAGCAGCGACGGGATCAAGCCCGATGAGACCGTGCTCAACGGCTCGGGGTTCGTCGGCAAGGTCACCCAGGTGAGCCTGGACACCTGCACCGTCGTCCTGGCCAGCGACGCGTCGTCGCTGATCGGCGTGCAGATCGCGGGCACCGCAGAGATCGGCGAGGTCACCGGGACCGGCAAGTCCATGTCCTCCTCCGGCCTGCTCCGGCTGACCCTGTTCGACGCGAACGCGGTGCTGCAGCCCGGTCAGGAGGTCGTCACCTACGCCTCAGTGAACGACCAGCCGGAGGTTCCCGGCGTGCCCGTCGGCACCGTCGTCTCCGTGCAGAACAGCGCTGGCCTCGTGCAGACGGCGCTGGTCCGGCCGTTCGTCACCTTCACCGCCCTAGGTGTCGCCGGCATCGTGGTGGAGGTGCCCAAGCACAGCAAGGGGATCTCGATCCTGCCGCGGCCGGCCCCGACGGTGACCGTCACGACTACCCCGCCGCCCGTCACGCCGTCCGCCTCGATCTCCCCAGGAAACATCGGTCCCTCCGCCAGCGGCTCCTCGTCGGTCTCCCCCTCTCCGACGGGGTCCACGTCCGGCGGAGGCTGACGTGCGCTGGCTGATCTCCTTCCTGGCCGCCGGACTGGCGGTCATCGCCCAGGTCACCATCCTGGACCGGATCACGTTTCCGGGCGGGACCGGGCCCGACCTGGTGCTGCTCGCGGTGGCTGCGCTGGCCCTGGCGGGCGGCCCGATGCTCGGCTCGCTGATCGGGTTCTCGGCCGGTCTCGCGCTGGACGTGGCCCCGCCTGGTAGCCACTTCGTCGGCGAGGACGCGCTCGTGTTCTGCCTGATCGGGTACTTGTGCGGCCTGGTGGCGGAGAGCCCGGCCTCCGAAGGGGTGCCCGAGCAGGGCCACACGGCCCTGTTCGAGATCGTGGTCACGGCGGTGGGCGCCGTCTGCGGCGAGGCGCTGTCGGCGATGCTCGGCGTCATGGTCAGCGATCCGCGCGTGACGTGGTCGGCCATCAAGCACGTGCTCCCCGTGGCCTCCGTATACGACGTGGTCCTGGCCCCGTTCGCGCTGTACGCCGCCGCCGCGGTGCTGCGCCTGGCCGGAGCGCGGAGCGAGAGCAGGCGGGCCGCGTTCTCTGGTTACCCGGCCGCCGGCGCGATCGCGGGCGCCACCCAGGGGGCGCTCCGGCCGGTGCCCATGCGGGAGCCGGACCTGAAGCTGGGCAATCTGCGCGGCCAGAGCGCCGCCCTGCGGCCTTCGCCCAGGTCGGCGCCCATGCGGGAGCCGGACCTGAAGCTGGGCAACCTGCGCGGCCGAAGCGCCGCCCTGCGGCCTTCGCCCAGGTCGGCGCCCATGCGGGAGCCGGACCTGAAGCTGGGCAACCTGCGCGGCCGAAGCGCCGCCCTGCGGCCTTCGCCCAAGTCGGCGCCCATGCGGGAGCCGGACCTGAAGCTGGGCAACCTGCGCGGCCGAAGCGCCGCCCTGCGGCCTTCGCCCAAGTCGGCGCCCATGCGGGAGCCGAACCTGAAGCTGGGCAACCTGCGCGGCCAGAGCGCCAGAAGCAAACCCAGGCCCAAGCGCGAGCCGAACCTGCGGCTGGGGCGCGGCGGAACGCTGGGCGGCAGCGCACTCGGCGCGGCGTTCGCGGGCCAGGGTGGCGGAGTCGCCGGCGCTCTGGGCTCCCCGGCCCGGGTCCGGTTCAGTTCCCGGTCGCAGGGGGGAGTGCTCGGCGGTTCCTCCCTCGGTTCCCTGGGCGGCAGTTTCCGAACGCGCAGCTCCCGGTTCGGCAGCACGCGGATGGGCCGGTCGCTGCTGGGCGGATCGGTGTTCAGCCATTCCAGTTCCGCCCTGGGCCGCCCGGCCAGGGTCAGTCGGCCGGCGTCACCGGGCCGGTCCGGGTTCCTCGGCCAGCCGCGCCTGGGGTCGTCCTGGATCGGTCGCTCGCCCGGGCTCGGCCGCTCGTCCTCACCCAGCCCGTCCTCGTTCACCGGCCGCCCGTCTTCCTGGCGTCGTACGGGCAAGCTGATGCGGTCGTCGCCGGGCGGGTCGGCCGCGGGGCACGCGCCCCGGTTCTCCCGGGGAAGCGCACTCACCCGCCTGGCCGGCGCGCTGCGCGCCCCGGCCAGGCCCAAGTCGGCCGTGAGCAGGCGGAGCCTGAGCCAGTCGACCCTGGGGAGCCCGGCCCTGGGGAGTTCGGCCCTCGGCCGGCCAGCCAAGCGGAAGCGGCCCGGCCGGGGCTGGCTGCGCCGCTCCGCGCCCTATCGCGGCGGGCTAGACCGCGGCTTCACCAGACGAAGCACACCCCGGCTGCGGATAGGGTCCACCGGGTCGGGGTCGTCCCCCCGGCTGCACATGCCCCGCGCGCGGATGAAAAAGAAGAGGCCATGGCGGCGGACGGGAGGTTACCGATGAACTCGGCGTCGCGGCACCGCCTCATTGTGCTCTACTTGCTGGCGGCCGCCATGCTGATCGCACTGGGCGGCAGGCTCTACTACCTGCAGGTGATGAACAGCACCGCCTACACCAAGCAGGCCACGGCGAACCAGACCAGGGACGTGATCGTGCCCGCCGTCCGCGGCCAGATCCTCGACGACGTGGGCGCCCAGCTCGTCACCAACCAGACGGAGCTGGTCGTCTCGGTGGACATGATGAACCTGGAACAGCAGCCAGGCGGGGCCGCGCCGGTCCTGCACCGGCTGGCTCCGCTCCTCGGCATGAAGTACACCGAGCTATACGACAAGACCAGGTTGTGCGGCCCGCACGTGGGCCAGCCCTGCTGGTCCGGCTCGCCCTACCAGCCCATCCCGGTCGACCAGAACGTGCCCGACCGGGTGGCGCTGCAGGTCATGGAGGAGCAGAACCAGTTCCCCGACGTCACCGCCCAGGTTCAGCCGGTCATCGAATACCCCACGCCCGACGGGGCGAACCCGGCGCAGGTCCTCGGTTACCTCCAGCCGATCACCCCGCAGGAGATCGCGACCAGGCACCTGCCCGTGACCGGTTTCTCCGGCGTGGACCTGGTCGGCCAGGCCGGACTCGAGGCCGAGTACGACAGCCAGCTCCGCGGCAAGGCCGGAATCCAGGTGGTCTCGGTCAACGCCGCGGGCGACGTCACGGGAACGGTCGGCGAAACCGCCCCGGTCACCGGCGACGACCTGGTGACCAGTCTCAACGCCCAGCTGCAGGCGGACGTCCAGCAGGCGCTGAACGGCGCGGTCAACCGGTCAAGGTCCGAGGGCAACGCCGCCAACCAGGGCGCCGCGATCGTGATGACGACCACCGGCCGGGTCGTGGCGATGGCCAGTTACCCGGACTACAACCCGAGCGTGTGGGTGGGCGGCATCTCCGAACAGGAGTTCAACGACCTGTTCGGCACCAAGGACGGGGAGCCGGTCATCAACTGGGCCACCCAGGGCGAGTACGCCCCGGGGTCCACCTTCAAGATCACCTCGACCGCCGCCGCCGTGGCCGACGGGTACCCGCTGAACGGCCTGTACAGCTGCCCCGCCGAGTTCAGCATCGGCAGCGCGACGTACAAGAACGATGGCGAGCCGAGCCTGGGCGACATGACGTTCGCCGAGGCGCTCATCCAGTCCTGCGACACGGTGTATTACCAGCTCGGCTACGACATGTACGAGACCGACGACACCAAGGCCAACGTCGTCACGTCGCCGAACGCCCCGGTGCAGAAGATGCAGAAGATGGAGCTGGAGTTCGGCTTCGGCCAGGACACGGGGATCGACCTGCCGGCCGAGTCGGCCGGTTCCATCCCCACCAGGGAGTGGCTGTACTACCTCTGGAAGGACAACGCGCACACCGGCGAGAACTGGTGCAAGTCCGGGAAGGCGAACGGCACCTACGTCCAGCAGATCGAGTACCAGGACTGCTACTACGGCAACGTATGGGAGCCCGGCCAGGCGGCCATCGCGGCCATCGGCCAGGGCTACGTGACCGTCACCCCGCTCCAGCTGGCCAACGCCTACGCGGCGCTGGCCAACGGCGGCACCCTGTACAGCCCCAGGATCGGCGAGGCCCTGATCTCGCCCACCACCGGCCAGGTGGTCCAGATGATCAACCCGCCGGTCATCAGGCACCTGCCGGTGTCCTCCAACACGCTGGCCTACATCCGCAACGCCCTCCAGGGCGTGGTCACCCAGGGCACCGCCGCCGGGGCGTTCAGCGGCTTCCCGCTGAACAAGGTCTGCGTGGCGGGCAAGACCGGTACCGCGCAGCTCTTCGGCAAGAACGCGACCTCGGTCTTCGCCTCGTTCGCCCCCTGCAATGACCCGAAGTACGTGGTCGTCGTCATGGTCCCCGACTCCGGTTACGGCGCCGACGTGGCGGCGCCCGCGGTGCGGCAGATATGGGACGATCTTTATGGCCTGGAGGGGCACCAGGCGGCGGTGCCCGGCGGTCAGCTGCCGACCTCGCTGCCGCAGATCACGTCCGCCGGGGCGATCGTCGCGCCGGCCGGATACCGCAGGGGGTCATGATGGCGGGCCGGACCAGCCCGAGCTACTCGGTACGCACCGTACGCGGGTACAGCGCGCCACGGATCGGGTCCTTCTCCAGCCGCCCGCGGTCCCTGCTGGCGCGGGCGTTCGCCAGGAACTCCGTGCTGCGCCAGATGGACTGGATCCTCGTCGTGGTCGTAGCCGGGCTCAGCGCGATCGGCATCGTGCTGGTCTGGTCGGCCACGCAGCCGAGCCTGATCGCCGCGGGCGACGACCCGCGTACGTACCTGAAGAAGCAACTGCTGAACGTGGTGATCGGCCTCATCCTGATGATGGTCGTGACCTTCTTCGACTCCCGCCAGCTGCGGTCGTTGGCGCCGTGGATTTTCGCCCTGACGCTGCTGGCGCTGGCGGCCGTCAAGGTGGCCGGCCAGGACATCAACGGCGCGCGGGCCTGGTTCGACCTGCCCGGTGGCTTCCAGGTCGAGCCGTCGGAGTTCGCCAAGGTCGCCCTCGTCATGATCATCGCCGCAGTCTTCGCCCGGGCCCGGGTCGACACTCCCGGCATCAAGTCCGTCCTGATCGCGCTGGCCTGCGCCGCGCCGATTATCGCCCTGGTGGTGATCGAGCCCGCCCTGGGCGTGGCCCTGGTGCTCGTGGTCGTGACCGCCGCCATGGTCGTGCTGTCCGGGGCACGGTTGCGCGTCATCGCGGCCCTGGCCGTGATCGTGGGCGGCGTGGTCTACGTGGCCGCCCACATGCACATCCTGAAGTCCTACCAGCTGACCAGGTTCACATCCTTCCTGCACCCGGCCGCCAACCTGGCCGGCGCCGGGTACAACGCGGCCCAGGCCAAGATTGCCATCGGCTCGGGCGGGCTGCTCGGCACGGGCCTGTTCCACGGCCAGATCGTGGCGGGCAACTTCGTCCCGTCCCAGGACACGGACTTCATCTTCACCGTGGCCGGCGAGGAACTCGGCTTCGTCGGGTGCATCGTGATCGTCGTGCTGCTCGGTATCGTGATCGCCCGGGCGCTGCGGATCGCCGCCCGGGCGGACGACCTGTTCGGCGTGCTCGTCGCCTCCGGCGTCGCGATCTGGTTCGCGTGGCAGTCCTTCGTCAACATCGGCATGACCATCGGCATCATGCCGATCACCGGCCTCCCGCTGCCGTTCATCTCCTACGGTGGCTCGGCCGTCTTCGCCGACATGATCGCGATCGGCCTGCTCCAGTCGGTCCGCCGCCGCCACCGCGTCTTCGACTGACGGGACCGGGACCCCGCTCCGCTGCCGTGCTCGACCCGGCGGTTATCCCCGTCTCTTCCTCCGAACGGACGGTGGCTCACCCCTGGCTCACCCCTGCTGATCGCCGGCGGTCGGCGGCATACCGCACGGTTCGCCAGAACTGTCAGCAAATTCCCGACCTAAAACCTTAAGGATAATTAGCGAGGCGCGCGTCAGCGAGATAAATCGCTAATACGGCTAATTTCGCATTTGGCCGGTTCCTTACCGGCGACCCTGCACCCAAAGTGCAACCGGGCAGGCAACGGATTGCTCCCTTGTCTCCTAAATACTGATCTCAGGGAAACAAGCGGTCACCATATCCACAAGGGCCCGATGCTCTCGTGTGGGGACATAACAATCTAAAGGAGAGCAAAATGAGCAGGCTATTCACCACCAAGCGGATCGTCGTCGCGGGCATTGCCACGGCCGTAGTGCTAGGTAGCGCCAGCGCGGCATTCGCGTATTTCACCGCGAGCGGATCGGGCACCGGCTCGGCGACCACCGGCTCCACCGGGACTTGGTCTGTGACCCAGGCCAGCACGACCGGCACAATGTACCCCGGCTCCGGTTCCAGCGTGATCACGTTCAACGTCAAGAACACCGGCACCGGCGACCAGCAGTACTCAACCGCGACTGCTGCGGTAAACAGCAGCAGCAGCGATATCACCCAAAGCGGCACCGCGCTTTCCGGCTGCCTGGCGAGCTGGTACAGCGCTTCGGTGACCAGCGATCCCGATCTCAGCACCAAGGTCGCTGGCGGCGCCACCGTCCAGGTCCAGGTCACGGTGACCATGCCGAGCGACTCGGTTAACCAGGACGCCTGCCAGAGCGCGACGCCGGACGTGACCCTCTCCATCAGCTGACCCCGGCGGTCCGTCTAGGCCGTGGTCAGCACGCGAATCGCCCGCTCGGCGGCTAACTAGGGGAGTCAGTTCTAAGGAGCAGATGGCATGATCAGGTTCTCAGCCACCTCGCCAGCGCGGCGCGCCTTCGGGAATCGAGTCCACCCGATTAGACGCCGCTCGCTCCTGCTCATCGCGTTGGCCGTCTGCGTCGTGGTCGGCCTGACTTCAGGCGCGGCCTATGCGTACTTCACTAGCTCAGGGCGCGGCACCGGCTCGGCCAGCGTCGGGTCCATGCAGACCGTCACGATCTCATCCGCTACGGTCAGCCCCACCACCCCGCTGCTGCCGGGCGGCTCCGGTGACGTGACCCTGAAGGTGACCAACCCCAACAGCTTCGCCGTCACCTTGGTCAGCGTGGTCGGCAACGGCACGATCACCGCCGACAGCGGCCATCCCGGCTGCACTGCCACCGGGGTCACCTTCACCGGCCAGACCGGCCTCAGCGACAACATCGCGGGCAACAGCGCGGCGGCGATCGACCTACCTGGCGCCGCTTCCATGAGCACGGCATCCTCTTCGGGCTGCCAGGGCGCGACGTTTTCCATTCCGGTGACGATCACGGTGCAGCAGTCATGACCCGCCACGCTCCGGCTCACCGCGCCGGTCCCACGCCGGGCTCCTCCGGCCACCCGGGTCACCACCCTCCACCCCGGTTCTCCCGCGCGCTGGTGATTGCCGTTGGAGGGATCGCGGCCCTACTGTTCGTCCTGGCCGGAGTGGCGCTCGCCTACCTCGTGTCCACCGACAGCTCCCACCCGGCCGAAGCCGTGGCGGCCACCCTGGCCGTGCCCACCTCAGGCGCGCAGAACGGCACGGCCACGCCCAGCTCGGTGCCGATCGCGTGGACCGCTCCCGCTGGTTACCCGCCGACCGGCTACACCGTCCTACGCTGCACCGGATCGGAGTGCACCAACTTCACCGCCATCAGCAACGGGACCTGCAGCGGCACGATCAGCGGGACAAGCTGCGCCGATACCGACACCGGCCTGGCCGCGGGCACCACCTACACGTACGAGGTCGAGGCGCAACTCGACAACTGGGTGAGCTCCCCTGGCAGTTCCTTCACCGCGGCGACCAGCGCCGTTACCAAACTCGTATTCGCCACTCAGCCCAGCTCAGGCCAGAACATCCAGGCCACAGGCACGGGCAGCTTCACGGTCTCGGTGTCGATCGAGGACGCCAACGGCAACGTGGCCACCCACGACAACACCGACACGGTGACCCTGGCCATCGCCACAGGTGACAATCCGGGCAGCGGGATCCTCAGCTGCACCGGCGGCCTGACCGCCACGGTTTCCTCGGGCGTGGCCAGCTTCACCGGGTGCGCGATCACCAAGGCCGGCACCGGCTATGAGCTAACCGCGTCGAGCGCTACCGACGCCTCCCTGACCGCCCCGGCCAACGCGAACTCCTTCAACATCACCACGGGGAATGTCTCGCTATTTGTCGTGGGTGGGGTCGGCTCGACGGCGACGGCGGGTACGCCGGTGACCGGGGTAACGCTGACGGCGGAGGATGCCGACGGCAATAGGGCCACCGGCTACAGCGGCAGCAAGTCGATCACCTGGTCCGGCCCGGCGAGCAGCCCGAACGAGACGGCGCCGACCCTGCCGGTCGGCACGGTCAGCTTCAGCTCCGGCGCGAGCACGACCTCGCTGGGCGTCACCTTCACCGGCGCGGGCTCGCAGACGCTGACCGCGACGCAGGGATCGATCACCGGGTCGGCCAGCACCACCGTGAGCGCGGGGAATGTCTCGCTATTTGTCGTGGGTGGGGTCGGCTCGACGGCGACGGCGGGTACGCCGGTGACCGGGGTAACGCTGACGGCGGAGGATGCCGACGGCAATAGGGCCACCGGCTACAGCGGCAGCAAGTCGATCACCTGGTCCGGCCCGGCGAGCAGCCCGAACGAGACGGCGCCGACCCTGCCGGTCGGCACGGTCAGCTTCAGCTCCGGCGCGAGCACGACCTCGCTGGGCGTCACCTTCACCGGCGCGGGCTCGCAGACGCTGACCGCGACGCAGGGATCGATCACCGGGTCGGCCAGCACCACCGTGAGCGCGGGGAATGCCTCGGGCCTGGGCTTCACGACTCAGCCGAGCACGGGCCAGAACATCCAGGTCACGGGCAGCTTTAGCGTGTCGGTGGCGATCGAGGACAGCGACGGCAACACGGTGACCAGCGGCACCGGCAGCACCGACTCGGTGACCCTGGCCATCGCCACCAACCCCGGTGCGGGGGTGCTGTCCTGCACCAACTCCGGCGACCTGACCCTGACGGCGTCCGCGGGCGTGGCCAGCTTGACCGGGTGCGCCATCACTAAGACGGGTACCGGCTACACGCTCACCGCTTCGGACAACACCCACACGTCATACACGGCGCCGGCCAACGCGAACTCCTTCGACATCACCGCGGCGACCGCCTCGAAGCTCGCATTCACCACTCAGCCAAGCTCGGGCCAGAACGTCCAGGCCACGGGCACGGGCAGCTTCAGCGTGTCGGTGGCGATCCAGGACAGCGACGGCAACACGGTGACCAGCGGCACCGGCAGCACCGACTCGGTGACCCTGGCCATCGCCACCAACCCCGGTGCGGGGGTGCTGTCCTGCACCAACTCCGGCGGCCTGACCGTGACGGCGTCGGCGGGCGTGGCCAGCTTCACCGGGTGCGCCATCACCGAGGCGGGCACCGGCTATACGCTCACCGCTACTGACAACACGCGCACGCTGACGGCGCCGGCCAACGCGAACTCCTTCAATATCACCGCGGGGACGTTCACCCATTACGCGGTGGGAGTCGCTACAACCGCCACGGCGGGCACAGCGACCGGGGTGACCCTGACCGCCGAGGACGCGAACGGCAACACGGTCACCAGCTACAACGCCAGCAATCATGCGATCACCTGGACCGGCCCGCAGACCAGCCCCGATGGGACAGCGCCAGCCCTCCCCAACGGCGAAGTCAGCTTCTCGGATGGCGTCAGCACGACCTCGCTGAGCGTCACCTTCACCGACGCCGGTTCGCAGACCCTGACCTCGACCGACGGATCGTCGCGGACCGGGTCGGCCACCGTCACCGTGAGCGGGGCAGCGCCCGCCTCTCTGGTGCTGGCGAACTGCTCCGTCACTAGCGGCATTACTCCCACGGGGTGCGCCAGCAGCTACTCAGGATTTGGGAACGGGACCGGCGACACCCTGACCGCCTACGTGCAGGCACTCGACCAGTACGGCAACGCCGCGACGATCAGCAACACAATCATGCTGTCGGTGAGCAGCAATACCGCCAAGTACTCGATCACCGCAGGCACGTCCCTTACGATCAGTGGCTCTGCCGCCCCGGCGAACCAGAGCACGGGGACCTTCACGGTTGAAAAGACCGGCAACGGGAACCAGTCCGCCACGATCACAGTCGCCGTGACTTCCGGCGCGTCGGGAATTAATGATCTCACCTTCGCCGTGGCGAGCTAGCCGCGTCCGGACGGTGGATCTTCCGCGCTTGACGAGAGCGTCGCCTTGTGGTTCGCGTGGCAGTCCTTCGTCAACATCGGCATGACCATCGGCGTCATGCCGATCACCGGCCTGCCGCTGCCGTTCATCTCCTACGGTGGCTCGGCCGTCTTCGCCGACATGATCGCGATCGGCCTGCTCCAGTCGGTCCGCCGCCGCCACCGCGTCTTCGACTTATAGACCCACCCGGCCGGAGTTTTCCTCCTATTGTCGGCCGTATAAAATGTGCGGTCTTGTCACCCGTATTGTCCGCCAATATGCAATGATATTCCCGGCGGGCCATCGTTATCATTCCGTCTCTGAATAACGCCAACACCATCGCCTGGGCTCGCGGTAACATTCCGTCATGCTGACATGCCGGTTCAGGCTCCTTTTCCGCTGGGCGAATTCTGCTACGCCGACTTGGCCACCCAACGTGCTGTTACGCCGCGTCTGACCGATTCGCCTTAGTTGGCTGACTGCACTGACAAAGCTCCCTAACTAAGGAATTGGGAATAGGAAGGCAAAGAACTCGGCCGTGTGATGGTAAATCGACGCGTTCTGCATGTTGGTCATGTTTACGGCTGCCATATCCGTAAGAGCGTGAAGCTCCCGTGGGGTTCAGGACAACTGAAGGAGAGTAAGTGAGCAAGCTATTCGCTACCAGACGGCGGATCGTCACCGTCGGCATCGCCGCGGTCATGGTGATGGCTGGCGGCGGCACGGCCTTCGCGTACTTCACCGCGTCCGGATCGGGCACCGGCACGGCGACCGTTGGATCCGGATCCGGTGCCAGTTGGTCGGTGTCCCAGTCCAGCGCGAGCGGCACCATGTATCCGGGCTCCGGGAACACCATGATCACGTTCACCGTAACGAACAGCGGCAGCGGCGACCAGTCGTACTCCGACGCGACCGCCGCGGTGAACAGCAGCACACCTGACGGGTATATCACCGAGAAGGATACCCCGGTAACAGGCTGCGATGCGGGCTGGTTCGCCGCCACGGTGACCGACGCCAATCGCATGAACGCGAATATCGGTTCCGGCGGCTCGTTCATGGTCACGGTCAAGGTGACGATGCCTTCCGACTCCTCTGATAACCAGGACGCTTGCGAGGGCACCACCCCGGACGTGACCCTCTCCATCAGCTGATCGGGAGCGGGGCCGGGACGCTGAGCGTCCGGCTCGGATTACGGCTGACTGGCCGGGCCCGCGGAGCATGCTCCGGGCGGCCTCGCCGGCCAGCCGGCAGGCGGTCCGTCCAGGCCGCGGTCAGCAGGTGATCGCCCGCTTGGCGGGCTCACCGTCAGGATCAGGTTCTAGGGAGCAGGTGGGATGATCAGGTTCCCGGCCATGACGCCAGCCCGGCGTGCGCGCGTCGTCGGCGTACTCGTGGCCGGCCCCGCCGCGGTTTTCGTCTCCGGGTTCTTCGTGGTCAGCTCCCTGGCGGTCGCCCGCCACGCCGGCCCGGTGATCACCAGTTCCGCCCGGGTTCCCGGCGCCCCGGTGATTACCTCGCGTCCCGCCCATCCCCCCACGGACATCAGCCTTGAGCGCCCGTACTGCTTCCTGGTCTACCCCCCCGACCGGGCCGGGCGCCCGGGACCGGTCACCAGGCTCTGCTGGCCGGCCGGCGCCGCCCCGCGGAACTTCGCCGTCGGCGGGAACCTGACCACGCCGCTGTACCCCGGTACCAGCCAGCGGCTTGACCTGACCTTCACCAACCCGAGCCCCTCACCGATTACCATCCCCGCCGACGGCATCTCGGCCCGCGACATCACGGTTACGAGCCACGCTCCCGGCTGCGCGTCGTCGAACTTCGCCGTGACCCAGGGCCTGGCCAGCGAGGTCACCATCCGGGCCCGCCAGGTCACTCCGATCTCGCTGTCCGCGCTGGGCGTCCCCCAGGATGACTGGCCGGCCGTCGAGATGATCGAGACCAACACCAACCAGGACGCGTGTCAGGGCGCGAGGCTCACCCTGACCTACTCGGGGATCGAGGCCAGCCGATGACCCGCCGCCTGCTGCTGCTCGCCGCGCCGACCCTCTGCGCTGTCGTCGGCCTGGCCTCGGGCGCCGCCTACGCGTACTTCACCGCCTCAGGCACGGGCACCGGCTCGGCCAGCGTCGGGGCCGTGCAAACCGTCACGATCTCCTCCGCCACGGTCAGCCCCAGTACCCCGCTCGTGCCCGGCGGCTCCGGTGATGTGACCCTCGAGGTGACCAACCCCGACGGCGCCGCCGTCACCCTGGTCAGCGTGGTCGGCACCGGGGGGACGGTCACCGCCGACAGCGGACATCCCGGCTGCACGACCACGGGGGTCACGTTCACCAGCCAGACCGGCCTCAGCGCCGTCATCCAGCCCGGCACCACCGCGCCGATCGACCTGCCGGGTGCGGCCTCCATGAGCACGGCGTCCTCCCCCGGCTGCCAGGGGGCGACCTTTTCCATCCCGGTGACGATCACGGTGCAGCAGTGATGATCCGGCGCGCTCCGGCTGGCCGCCTTAGTACCACCCCGCCCCCGCTTGACCGCCCTGGTCGTCGTCGCGCATGGCGCTCGTTCCAGCTGCTGGCGGTCAGTATCGGAGCGGCCGCGGGCCTGTTGTTCGTCCTGGCCGGAGTGGCGCTCGCCTACTGGGCGACCACCGACAGCTCCAACCCCGCACAGGCCGTGGCTGCCACCCTGGCCGCCCCCACCGCCGGTAAGGCGAAGGGCACCGCCACCCCCAGCTCGGTAGGGATCAAGTGGACCGCACCCGCCGGTTACACCCCGACCGGCTACACCGTCCTGCGCTGCACCGGGTCCTCGTGCACCAACTTCACGGCCATCACCGACGGCACCTGCAGCGGCACGATCAGCGGGACAAGCTGCACCGACACCGATACCGGGCTGGCCGCGGGCACCACCTATAGCTACCAGGTCGAGGCGGATCTCTATAACTGGGTGAGCGCGCTGAGCAGTTCCTTTACCGCGGCGACCAGCGCGCCGTCCAGCCTCGCGTTCACCGATCAGCCCAGGTCGGGCCAGTCCATCCAGGCCACGGGCACGGGCAGTTTCCCCGTCGACGTGTCGATCGAGGACGCCAACGGCAACGTGGCCTCCAACGACAACACCGACATGGTGACCCTGGCCATCGCCAGCGGTGCCAATCCGGGCAGCGGGACCCTGAGCTGTACTGGCGGTCTCACCGCGACGGTTTCCTCGGGAGTGGCCAGTTTTGTCGGCTGCGCCATCACCATGGCAGGCAGCGGGTACGAGCTGACCGCTTCGAGCGCGACCAGCACATCACTGACCGCTCCGGCCAACGCGAACTCCTTCACCATCACTGCGGGGACGTTCGCGCAGTACGGAGTGGTGACGGCCGCGACCGCGACGGCCGGCACGGCGGTGACCGGTGTGACGCTGACGGCCGAGGATTCCGACGGCAATACGGTCACCAGCTACGGCGGTAGCCCGTCGATCACCTGGACCGGCCCGGCGGACAGCCCGAACGGGACGAAGCCCACCCTGCCCGTCAAAATGGTCAGCTTCAGCTCCGGCGTGAGCACCACCGCGCTGAGCGTCACGTTTACCGACGCGGGCTCGCAGACCCTCACCGCCACTGACGGAATGTCTCGCACCGGGTCGGCTACCACCACCGTGAGCGCTGCGGCGCCCGCCTCACTGGTGCTGGCGAACTGCGTCGTGGCCGGCACGGCGCAGCCGTGCAGCCCACCCTACGATCTGGGCAGCAGCGGCACCATGGTGGCCGACGTGCAGGCGCTCGACCCGTACGGCAACGCGCCCGCTATCACCTCCGAGATCACGATGTCGGTCACGAGTTCCAACCCGACCGTGTTCACCATCACGTCGGGTGCCACGTTGACCATCGACGGTACGGCCACTCCGCCCAACCAGAGCACGACCACCTTTACCGTGCAGGACTCGCCCGCCAGCAGCATGATCACCATCCACGTCACATCGGGTCAGTCGATCCCTGATCTCACCTTCACCGTAAAAAGCCAGGCGCCGGCGTAGCCCTCTGGCCGCGACCCGCGACCACCATGGGACCGCCTGCCGTTCGCGACCGTGGTACCACCGCCCGTTCGGATAACCTGATCAAATGCCAATCGAATCGGTCTACCCGGCGCTGGAGCCATTGCTACCGCGCGTCCGGAAGCCGATCCAGTACGTCGGCGGCGAGATCGGCTCGGTCACCAAGGACTGGGACGGCGCCGAAGTCCGCTGGGCGCTGTGCTACCCGGACGCCTACGAGGTCGGGCTACCCAACCAGGGCGTCCAGATCCTGTACGAGGTGCTGAACGAGTGCCCCGGCGTGCTGGCCGAGCGCACCTACACCGTGTGGCCCGACCTCGAGGCGCTCATGCGAGAACATCACCTGCCGCAGTTCACGGTGGACGCGCACCGACCGGTCGCCGCCTTCGACGTGCTCGGCTTCAGCTTCGCCACCGAGATGGCCTACACGAACCTGCTGACCGTGCTCGACCTCGCCGCGATTCCTCTGTTTTCAGCCGAACGAACATTGGCTCACCCCCTGGTGATCGCCGGGGGCCACGCGGCCTTCAACCCCGAGCCGGTGGCGGATTTCCTCGACGCGGTGGTCCTCGGCGACGGCGAGCAGGCGGTGCTCGCGATCACCGACCTGATTCGCGACTGGAAGCGGGCCGGGCAGCCGGGCGGGCGGGACGGACTACTGGAGACGCTCGCGACCGTCGCTTACATACCTCGTTTCTACGACGTCTCGTACCACCCTGACGGAAGAATATCGAACGTAAGACCGAATCGTCAAGGCATTCCGGTATCAGTTTCGAAGCACACGGTGATGGACCTGGACGCCTGGCCGTACCCGCGCACGCCGATCGTCCCGATCCATGAGACCGTGCACGAGCGGTACAGCGTGGAGATCTTCCGCGGCTGCACGCGCGGCTGCCGGTTCTGCCAGGCCGGGATGATCACCAGGCCGGTGCGCGAGCGGTCGATCACCACGATCGGCGAGATGGTCGCGGGCGGGGTGGCGGCTTCCGGGTTCGACGAGGTCGGGCTGCTCTCGCTGTCCAGCGCCGACCACAGCGAGATCAACGAGATCGCCGTCGACCTGGCCGACTGCTATGAGGGAACCAACGTCGGGCTGTCGCTCCCGTCCACCCGGGTGGACGCCTTCAACGTGACGCTGGCCAACGAGCTGAGCAGGAACGGCCGCCGGTCCGGCCTGACGTTCGCGCCCGAGGGCGGGTCCGAGCGGATGCGCCAGGTGATCAACAAGATGGTCACCGAGGAGGACCTGCTGCGCACCGTGACCACGGCGTACGCCAGCGGGTGGCGGCAGATCAAGCTGTACTTCATGTGCGGGCTGCCGACCGAGACCGACGAGGACGTGCTCGCCATCGCGGCGCTGGCGCGCCGGGTCATCGCCGCGGGCCGGGAGGCGGCCGGACGGCGCGACATCAGGTGCACGGTATCGATCGGGGCCTTCGTCCCGAAGCCGCATACGCCGTTCCAGTGGGCCGCACAGTGCGCGCCCGAGGTGGTCGACGCGCGTCTGCGAGCGCTCGGCGGGGCGCTGCGCGCCGACCGCGCCTACGGCAAGGCGATCGGATACCGCTACCACGACGGGCAGCCGGGCATCATCGAGGGGCTGCTGTCGCGCGGTGACCGCCGGGTGAGCCGCGTGATCCTGGCCGCGTGGCGGGACGGCGCGCGGTTCGACGGGTGGAGCGAGCACTTCTCGTACGAGCGGTGGACGCGCTGCGCCGAGTCGGCCCTGGCCAGCGAGCCGGTGAATGTTGAATGGTACACTACGCGTGAACGTGATTACGGTGAGGTGCTCCCCTGGGATCACCTGGACGCGGGCCTTGACCGCGACTGGCTCTGGCAGGACTGGCAGGACTCCATCGCGCCTGGGGGCGCGGCCGAGGTGGAAGATTGCCGGTGGACTCCGTGTTATGAATGCGGGGTCTGTTCTGCGATGGGGACCGAGATCCAGGTAGGGCCGACCGGGGAGCGCCTCGACGGGAAGCGACTGCTTCCCGTAGTAGGCAGGAGGTAGCGTGGCCGAGCCGGACCACAGGCGAGCACAGTTGCCTGCGGTGCAGCATCTGGTGGTGCGCTACGCCAAGCGCGGGAAAATGCGTTTCGCCAGCCACAGGGACGTGGCTCGCGTTTTCGAGCGGGGAGTGCGCCGGGCCGGGCTGCCGATCGCTTACTCTGCCGGGTTCACCCCGCACCCGAAGATCTCCTACGCGGGCGGTGCCCCGACGGGAGTGGCGAGTGAGGCGGAGTACCTGAGCCTCGCACTGACTTCCCGCCAGGCCGTGGCGCAGGTCAGCCAGCGGCTGAACGCGGCGTTGCCTGATGGGATAGATGTGATCGACGTCATCGACGATAGCCAGGACGGGGGCGTTGGTCCCCTGGAGGCATCGCGGTGGCAGGTAGTTCTTCCGGGCGTAGGGCGAGCGGACGCGGCGCGAGCCGTGGCCGGCTTTCTCACGCTCGGCGAGGCGCCGGTGGAGCGCCTCACAGACAAGGGCGTCCGGACCATGGACGCCCGAGCGGCCGTGGTCGAGATGGACGTGCTCGAACCGGATCCGACCACGGCCGAGGAAGATTGTGCCATTCTTCGAATGGTTGTTCTGCATACGGCTCCCGTTGTACGGCCCGAGGACGTGCTGACCGCGTTGCGGCAGCGATACGGCCTCGAGCCGTCCGCGCCGCCCGTGACCACACGGCTGGCACAGGGCTCCCTCGCCCTGCTGACGCCGGAGAACGCGTCATGACGGCGCTGCCGTACTGCAGGGGAGCCTTCCCCGACAAGACCGATATGAAGGCCGGGTGCCATCGGGCTCGCGCGGTTACCGCGCGTGCTCAGGGCCGCTCTCGCGGCTCCGCCTGCGCCTACGTTGACCATGTGCTCCCGCGCGGTGTATGGGCCCGCCGCGGTACGCCGCCACCAGGCGGATCGCCGCGGACCCGCGCACCCGGGAGCCTGACTGGAGATTGCCCGAATGCTCGAGAGCGAGCCGAACGACAGAGAACTTCATGACCACGCGACGGGCGGCCGCGGTGCCGGCGAACTGAACGTCGGCCCGCCCAGCGTCCCGGCGGCCTTGTTCCAGCCGCCGCCGGTGGTATTCCAGCCGCCGCCGCCCCCGACGGCGTGGGAGCCGTCCCCGGCCAGCCCGCCGTCGGCCGCTACGCGGTCGGCGGGAGCCGCCGCGCGCGCGGAGGGCACAGGAGAGCAGCGCACTTCCGCCGACTCCGCAGCGCCCGGCGACGACGAGGACGGCACGGCCGGCGGCCGGAGGCGCCGGCGCAGGCCGAGTCGCAGCCGCGCCCGGGTCGGCGACCAGGACCCCGCGGGCGAGAGCGACGACGCCGCGCCGTCGGGTCAGGGCGCCCAGGCGGGCCAGGAACCCGAGGGTGCCGCGGATCAGCCCGAGGTCCGGCGCCCCGCCTCCCGCTCGCGCAGCCGCCGGGCCAGCGCGGCCAAGGACCCCGAGCAGAAGACCGACGCGCCCCAGACCACGGCGGGCTCAGCGGATGCCGCATCCCAAGCGGACGGCGACGAAGCTGACTCCGCGGACCGGAGCGACGGCGAAGCGGGCGTGGCGCGCAGGCGCAGGCGCAAGCGCCGTCGCGGCTCGGCCGACGGCGTGGCCGGGTCCGACTCGATCACCTCCGACGACCCGCCCGACACCGTCGTGCACGTCCGCGAGCCGAGCGGCCCCGCTGGCGCTGATGACGTGCGGCCGGTGCGGGGGTCGACCAGGCTCGAGGCCAAGAAGCAGCGCCGCCGCGAGGGCCGCGACACCGGCCGTCGGCGCCCGCCGGTCATCACCGAGTCGGAGTTCCTGGCCCGCCGCGAGTCGGTCGAGCGGACCATGGTGGTCCGCCAGCGCAAGGACCGTACCCAGATCGCCGTGCTCGAGGACGGCGTGCTCGTCGAGCACTACGTGAACCGGTCCAGCCACCAGTCCTACGTCGGCAACGTCTACCTGGGCAAGGTGCAGAACGTCCTGCCGTCCATGGAGGCCGCCTTCGTCGACATCGGCAAGGGCCGCAACGCGGTGCTGTACGCCGGCGAGGTCAACTTCGACCTCAGCGGCCTAGAGGGCCAGCCCAAGCGGATCGAGTCGGCGCTGAAGGCCGGCCAGTCGGTGATCGTTCAGGTCACCAAGGACCCGATGGGGCATAAGGGCGCCCGCCTGACCAGCATGATCAGCCTGCCAGGTCGTTACCTGGTGTACGTGCCGGGCGCGTCGATGACCGGCATCAGCCGCAAGCTGCCCGACGTCGAGCGGAACCGCCTCAAGGCAATCCTCAAGCAGGTCATGCCGGAGAACGCCGGCGTCATCGTCCGCACCGCCGCGGAGGGCGCGGCCGAGGATGAACTGTCCCGCGACGTGGCCAGGCTCGCCGCGCAGTGGGAGGCGATCGAGAAGAAGTCGAAGACGGCCAGCGCGCCCGCCCTGCTGTATAGCGAGCCTGACCTGACCATCCGCGTGATCAGGGACGTGTTCAACGAGGACTTCAGCAGCCTGGTCGTCTCCGGCGACGAGGCCTGGGACGTGGTCGACGAGTACGTCAAGTACGTCGCCCCGCACCTGGCCGAACGGCTCACCCGCTGGCCGGACGATCGGGACGTGTTCGCCGCCTACCGCATCGACGAGCAGCTGGCCAAGGCCCTCGAGCGCAAGGTCTGGCTGCCGAGCGGCGGATCGCTGGTCATCGACAAGACCGAGGCTATGACGGTCATCGACGTGAACACCGGGAAGTTCACCGGGCAGGGCGGGAACCTGGAGGAGACCGTCACCAGGAACAACCTGGAGGCGGCGGAGGAGATCGTCCGTCAGCTCAGGTTGCGTGACGTGGGCGGCATCGTGGTCATCGACTTCATCGACATGGTGCTGGAGAGCAACAGGGAACTCGTCCTGCGCAGGCTGCTCGAGTGCCTGGCCAGGGACCGGACCAAGCACCAGGTGGCCGAGGTGACCTCGCTCGGCCTGGTCCAGATGACCAGGAAGCGCGTGGGGGCCGGCCTCCTCGAGGCGTTCTCGCAGCCTTGCGAGTGCTGCAACGGCCGCGGGGTGATCATCACCTACGACCCGGAGGCCGACGGCCAGGCCGCGCACCACGTCCACGCGCGCGGCGCGGGCAACGGCGGTCAGGGCAACGGTTCGAGATCAGTCCCGGCCTCCCCGGCCGCGATCGCCGCGCGCTCCCGCCCGTCCGACCCCCAGCCGGCCGACTCGCCCGCGCCGGATGCGCACCCGCAGCTGGGGGAGCCGCCGGACGAGCAGCGCGGGAGCGCGTCTGCGGGCTCCGAGCCCACGGGGGTGGATGCTACGGCCGCCGCCCAGGCACCCAACGGGCGCGGCGAGCCCGGACGCGCAGGCAACGGCCGCCGTCGCCGCCGCAGGCCATCCTCGTCCGCAGCCGGCGCGGCCGCGGCCAGCGCATCTGCGGCGACTGCCAGCCCATCCGCAGCCGCGCCAGAAGCCTCCGCAGCACCCTCGGGTGCCGTGCCAGAGCCCCAGCAGGCCCAGGACGGGGCCGCCTGACGTCCGGCTGGGTCGCGCGTGCCGACCCAGCCGGGGCGACGAGCAACCCGCGCTAACCACCCGTCTGAGTTGCCGACGTCGCGCAACTTGCGGAACTCCAAGAAGTCACGCCCGAACCGGGCCGGGAAAGGCCGAACCACCCCTGCCTGGACCGTCCGTGTTCGTGCAGGCGCTTTGGTCTGGTAGCCTTGGCGGTCGGGAGTAGCCCGCTGCGCGGGCTCCCGCGTTCGTTCAAGCGAGCCCGCCGTCGTGACACCGGTGTGCCGGGGCACGCAAGGAAAGCGCAACGAAAGAGAGTACTCGGTGTACGCGATTGTGCGCTGTGGCGGCAGGCAAGAGAAGGTCGCGCTCGACGACGTCGTGACCGTCGACAAGCTGCCTGGCCAGGCTGGCTCCACCGTCACGCTGCCCGCCCTGCTGGTGGTCGACGGCGAGCGGGTCATCAGCGACCCCGGCGAGGTGGGCCGCTACCAGGTCACGGCCGACATCATCGGTGACGCCGCCGGCCCCAAGATCAACATGATCCACTACAGGAACAAGACCGGCTACCGCCGGCGTTTGGGTCACCGGCAGAAGTACACGCAGGTGCGGATTACCAGCATCGGCACCGAGAGCCCCGAGCCGAAGGCGGCAGCCAAGCCGCGGTCGCGGGCCAAGGCGCAGACCAAGGCGGAGGAGGACTGAGATGGCACACAAGAAGGGCGCGTCATCCAGCCGCAACGGCCGTGACTCGAAGGCCAAGCGCCTCGGCGTCAAGCGTTTCGGCGGCCAGCTGGTGAACGCGGGCGAGATCATCGTCCGCCAGCACGGCACGCACTTCCACCCGGGCGACGGCGTCGGCCGCGGCTCCGATGACACGCTGTTCGCGCTGGTCGGCGGGAAGGTCGAGTTCGGCCCGCACCGTGGTCGCCGGGCCGTGAGCATCATCCCCGCCGAGCCGCCGGAGTAGGCCCGCCGGGCAGGAGACCGTAGGACCAGCAGGCGGGCCGGGTAACCTGGCCCGCCTTTCCCATGCAACGGGTGAGAGGAAGATTGTGGCGGAGTTCGCCGACCAGGCCACGCTAAAGGTGCAGGCGGGCCACGGCGGGCACGGCTGCGCCTCGATCCACCGCGAGAAGTTCAAGCCGCTCGGCGGCCCGGACGGGGGCAACGGCGGGCGCGGCGGCGACGTGATCCTGCGGGTGGACCCCAGCGCGGCGACCCTGCTCGACTTCCACCGCCGCCCGGTCCGCCGGGCCGGGAACGGCAAGCAGGGCGAGGGCTCCAACCGGACCGGGGCCGACGGCGCGGACCTGGTCATCGGGGTCCCGAACGGGACCGAGGTCAAGACGGCAGATGGCGAGGTCCTCGCCGACCTCCTCGGCGCCGGCACCAGGTTCGTGGCCGCGGCCGGCGGGCGCGGCGGGCTCGGCAACGCGGCGCTGGCCTCGCCGCGGCGCAAGGCGCCCGGGTTCGCCCTCAAGGGCGAGCCGGGGGAGCAGCGCGACCTCATCCTCGAGCTGAAGACGGTCGCCGACGTCGGCCTGGTCGGTTTCCCGAACGCCGGCAAGTCCTCCCTCATCGCGGCGATGTCCGCGGCCCGGCCGAAGATCGCCGACTACCCGTTCACCACCCTGATCCCGAACCTCGGCGTGGTCGAGGCCGGCGACGTCCAGTTCGTCGTGGCCGACGTGCCCGGACTGATCCCCGGCGCCAGCCAGGGCAAGGGGCTCGGCCACGACTTTCTCCGCCACGTGGAGCGCTGCTCCACCCTGGTCCACGTGCTCGACTGCGCCACCGAACTGCCCGGCCGCGACCCGCTCGCGGACCTGGCGGCCATCGAGGCGGAACTGGCCGCGTACGGCGAGGCGACCGGCGTCGACCTCGTGGGCAGGCCGAGGCTCGTCGCGCTGAACAAGATCGACGTCCCGTCCGCCCGCGAGCGCGCGGACCGGGCGAGACCTGAACTCGAGGCCCGCGGGTACCCGGTCTACGAGATCTCCGCGGCCACGGGGGAGGGCCTGCGCCCGCTGGGCTTCGCGATGGCGGCGCTCGTCGCTGCGGACCGCAAAGCCCGCCCGGCCGAGCCGGCCGCCGAGCGCGTCAAGGTCGCGGTCCGAGCCGCCGACGAGCCGGGCTTCGACGTGGTCAGGATCGGCGACAGCTTCCTGATCCGCGGCGACAAGCCGCGCCGGTGGGTCAGGCAGACCGACTTCAGCAACGACGAGGCGGTCGGCTATCTGGCCGACCGGCTGGCCCGGCTGGGCGTCGAGGAGGCGCTCGCCGAGGCGGGTGCCGAGCCCGGCGCCGAGGTCCTGATCGGCGATCCCGACGACGCGGTGGTGTTCGACTGGGACCCCGCGGCCCCGATGGCCAGCGGGTCCCAGGGCCGGCCCCGCCGGGGCGGCGGCAAGCGCCCGCTCGGCCCGCGCGGCACCGACCCCCGGCTCTCCCCGTGACACTCCGCCCGGACCCGCAAGCCGAAGGCCCCCAATCCGGCACCCCCCGCCCGGACATTGCCAACGCAGCCCGGGTCGTGGTCAAGGTCGGCTCCTCGTCCCTGACCACGCCGGACGGCGAGATCGACGACGACGCGATCACCGCCCTGGCCCAAGCCCTAGCCGAACGCCGCCGCGGCGCGGGCACCGACCCCGCCGGCGAGGCGCAGGTCGTCCTGGTCTCCTCGGGCGCGATCGCGTCCGGCCTCGTCCCGCTCGGGTTGTCGCGCCGACCGAACGACCTGGCCACCCAGCAGGCCGCGGCCAGCGTCGGCCAGGGCCTGCTCATCGCCAGGTACACCGCCGCCTTCGCCGCGTACGGCATCCGCACCGGCCAGGTCCTGCTATCCGCGGACGACCTGATGCGCAGGACCCACTACCGCAACGCGCAGCGCACCCTGGACCGGCTGCTCGAACTCGGCGTGCTGCCCGTGGTCAACGAGAACGACACGGTGGCCACCGACGAGATCAGGTTCGGCGACAACGACCGGCTGGCCGCCCTGGTCGCGCACGTGACCAGGGCCGGCGCGCTCATCCTGCTCTCCGATGTGGACGGCCTGTACGACGGCGACCCCCGCCGTCACGGCCAGGCGCAGCGGATCGCCGAAGTCCGCACCAAGGCCGACCTGGACGGCATCAAGCTAGGCCGCGGCCACCGCGCCGGCCCAGGCGGCCAGACCGGCCAGGCTGGCCAAACAGGGCAGGCTGGCCAAACAGGGCAGGCAGGCCAGGCCGGACCCGGCATCGGTGGCATGGCGACCAAGGTCGAGGCCGCCATGATCGCCACCTCGGCGGGCATCCCGACCGTAGTGGCCGACGCCGCCGACGCGGCCAGCGCTCTGGCCGGCGAGGCGGTCGGCACCTACTTCGCAGCCCGCGGCCGCCGGACCTCGACCAGGCTGCTGTGGCTGGCCCACGCCGCGGTGGCCCGGGGCAGCCTGCACCTGGACCAGGGCGCGGTAGAAGCCGTAGTCACCCGCCGGGCCAGCCTCCTCCCGGCGGGCATCACGGGGGTCGACGGCGCCTTCGAGGCCGGCGACCCGGTGGACCTGCGGGACGAGAACAACAAGATCGTCGCGCGCGGCCTGGTCAACTACGCCGCCGCCGAGATCCCCAGCCTGATGGGCCGCTCCACCAGATGGCTGGCGAGCCGCCTGGGCCAGGAATACGAACGCGAAGTCGTCCACCGCGACGACCTCGTCATCCTCTTAACGGTCAAGAAAAACGGGGCTTGCGGCCCGCCGGCCCCGTCTAATGAGGGGCTCGCGAGGCCACAAGCCCCGATAACCAGACAGAACTAGTTGTCGTCGCTGCTTCCGCCGCCGCCGCGGTTGGTCATCCGGTCGAACAGACCGCTGCCCGCCCGGGCCATGTTCCCGGCCGCGCCGCGGACCATCCCGATGAGCGGGTCCTCGGACCGGCTCCACGACTCCTGGTAGGCCTTGGCCGCGCTGCGGATCTCTTCGCTGACGGACGCCGTGCGGTCGGTGTCGCGGCGCACGTAGTCACCGCCGAGGATGCGCTCGTACTCCCCGCTGTTCACCCAGTGGTCGAGCTCGGCGAACCGAACGACCGCGAACGGGTGCGTCATCCCCTGGAGCTGGAGCAGCTTGAGCAGGCTGTCCCGCAGGTCGGGCACCGCGTCGTACTCGTGCGCCTGGTCGTGGAAGGCGTCGGCGTTCATCTCGGCCAGCCTCGACCCGCCGGCGGTCTTCATCAGGGCCCGCCGCGCCGCGTCGGTGTCCTGCCCGGCCAGCACCCCGGCCCGGTCGCAGGACAGCTCGGACTTGCGGTACCACTCCTCCAGGCCCCAGATGATCGCCCGGAGCCCGATGTAGCCGAGCGGCATCCAGGCGACCCGCGTCGCGAGCTGGATCAGGTTGTACAGCATGGTGCGGTACACAGCGTGCCCGGACAGGACGTGGCCGAGCTCGTGCCCGATGACGAACCGGAGCTCCTCGGCGTCCATCAGGTCCACCACGGCGGTGTTGAGCACGATGAACGGGGTGTTGGTCCCCAGCGCCATCGCGTTCACCGTCGGGTCCTGGGTGACGAACAGCTCGGGTACCTTGTCCATGTCCAGGATGTAGGCTCCGTCGCGCAGCATCTCGTGAATGTGCGGGAACTGGCGCTCGGAAACCTTCACACTGCTCGCCAGGAACTGGAGCCGCATGGCCCGCTCGTTGAACAGGCCGTTGAGGATCTTGAGCAGCGTGTCGAACCCGGTCAGCTTGCGCAGGGCCACCAGGGCCGAACGGTCCGCCGGGTGCTCGTAAGCACGTGAAGAGATCTGGGTCAGTCGGACCCTTGCGCGATCGGGAACAGAAGAAGTCATATCTCGAATGCTAACACCAGTGAAGACCACTTGGGCCGGTACGATACGACGGCATGGAAGGGCAGTAGCAGATGCGCCGGATCGGCGTGATGGGCGGCACGTTCGATCCCGTCCACCACGGTCACCTAGTCGCCGCCAGCGAGGTGGCACACACGTTCTCGCTGGATGAGGTCATCTTCGTGCCGACGGGGAAGCCGTACCAGAAGCAGACCCGGGTCGTCTCGGCCGCCGAGGACAGGTACCTGATGACGGTGATCGCGACCGCGTTGAACCCGCGGTTCAGCGTCAGCCGGGTCGACATCGACCGGCCGGGGCCGACCTACACGATCGACACCCTCAGGGACCTGCGCGCCTCCGCCGGGCCGCAGGACGAGTTCTTCTTCATCACCGGCGCCGACGCGCTGGCCGAAATCCTGACCTGGCACGCCGCGGACGAACTGTTCAGTCTGGCGCATTTCGTAGGCTGTACCAGGCCGGGCCACCGGCTGACGGGGGCGGGCCTGCCCGACGGCAAGATCAGCCTGGTGGAGATCCCCGCGCTGGCCATCTCCTCGACCGAATGCCGGGCCAGGGTCGAGGCCGGCGAGCCCGTCTGGTACCTGGTGCCCGACGGGGTGGTCCAGTACATCGCCAAGCGCGCGCTGTACGCCAAGGCTGACGCAGAGTAACCTAAGCGGTCAAATGACACCCCGGCGTGAGAGAGTAAGAGGGGAAAGAGCCCAGTGAAGGAGGCCGGCAACCACTCGTGACTGCCACACCGAGGGCCGTCGAGCTTGTGGAAACCGCCGCGCTGGCGGCGGCGGACAAGCTGGCGGACGGCATCATCGCCTATGACGTGAGCGAGCAGCTGGTCATCACCGACGCTTTCTTGCTCTGCTCCGCGCCGAACGACCGGCAGGTCCGGTCCATCATCGACGAGATCGAACTGCGGATGCGCCAGGCGGGCGCGGGGCTGATCCGCCGCGAGGGCGAGCGGGAGGGCCGCTGGGTCCTGCTGGACTACCTCGACGTCGTGATCCACGTCCAGCACTCGGAGGAGCGGACCTACTACGCGCTCGAGCGGATCTGGAAGGACTGCCCGGTGATCCCGCTGCCCGAGCTCGTCACCATCGGCCGGGACGGACGACCCGTAGTAAAGCCCCCGCTGGACAACGGGAGGGCGCGCTGAGCGAGCGGGTCAGGCTCGTGCTCTGGCGGCACGGCCAGACGCAGTGGAACGCTGAGCGGCGGTTCCAGGGCCAGAGCGACGTCCCGCTTGATCCGACGGGGGAGGTCCAGGCCGAGCGGGCTGCCCGGCTCCTCGCCGCGCTCGGCCCGGACATGATCGTCTCCTCCGACTTGACCCGCGCCTCGAGCACCGCCGCGCCGCTCGCCAGGCTGACCGGCCTCGAGGTCATCCTCGACAAGGACCTGCGCGAACGTCACGGCGGCTGCTGGGAAGGCCTGACCGACGCCGAGATCCGCGAGCGCTACCCGGCCCAGCACGTGAACTGGAACCCGCCGGACGGGGAGCCGACCGCCGTGGTCGCCGACCGGGTTGCATCCGCGCTGTACCGCACGGCCGCCGCTCTGGCCGAAGGCGGCTACGAGGGCGAGGGCCTCGCCGTGGTCGTCAGCCACGGCGCCGCGCTGCGCCTGGGCATGTCGCGCCTGCTCGGCATGCCGGACGACCTGTTCAGCGTGCTCGGCCCGCTGTCCAACTGCTCATGGTCGGTCCTCGGCCAGCGTTACGGCCACTGGCGGCTGCTCGAGGACAACGCCGGCACCCTCCCCGAGCCAATCCTCAGCGACGATCGCTGATCAAGGAAAACCCCTTTATCCCGAACGAACCTTGCGCTGCCCGACCGCTACCCGCCTGGACTCCCGGGTTGTTCCCACCCGTCGCGGCGCTGTCTGCCCCCGCTAGGCCCGAGTGATTCCCCACCGTCCGCCGCGCTGCCCGTCCCCGCACCGCCCGGGCCGTCTCCGCCCGTCGCCGGGCCTCCTGGCCCCGACAATTACCAGCAAAAACCGGCCGGCCATTTAGGTTTGTCCCGTGACCGGAATAACCGGGGTGAGCGGCCAGGGCTACCGCTGGTACCTGGCCGCGCAGGTGGTCTCCCTGGCCGGCACGATGATGAACTACACCGCCCTGTTCTGGCTCGTCCTGCACCTTCGGTACGGCGGCCCCGCCGCCCTGGCCGCGGTGGACGCGGCCGCCTGCCTGCCGATGCTGCTGTTCTCCCGGCGGGCCGGGACCATCGTGGCCAAACACCGGGCGGCCCGGGTCGCCCGGATCACCCAGGCCCTGCTGGCCTGCTCGTCGCTGGCCATCGGGATCCCACTGCTGGCCGGCTGGATGAGCATCTGGTACCTGGTGCCGGTGTCGTTCGCGACCGGCTGCGTCCAGGTAGTTGACACCCCGGCGCGGCAGACGTTCCTGATGGACCTGGTTGGCCCGGGCGAACTGCGCCGCGGCACCTCCCTGTTCGCCACCGTCACCGGGCTGGCCAGGATCGCCGGTCCTGGCATCGCCGGCGTCGTCATCGCCGCCACCGGCGAGACCCCCGTGTTCTTCGTCGACGCGGCCTCGTTCCTCGGCGTGATCGCGGTCCTGACCTGGCTCTCCGGCCGGGTCGCCCCCGACCAGACGGCGCCGGAAACGACCGAAGCGGCGCCGGCCGCCGGGCGCTTCCGCTGGCTGCTCGACCTGCCGCGCGAGGTCCGGGCCGCGGTCCTCCTGGCGCTGCTCGTCGGGGGGTTCGGGCTCCAGTTCGCGGTGACCAACCCGCTGATGGCCGGGCGGGTCTTCCACCTGGGTTCGGTCGGATTCGGCCTGTTCGGCACCTGCACGGCGGTGGGCGGGATCGCCGGCTCCTACTACTCGTCCCGCCGGCGCGATCCAGGCCCGCGGGAGTTCACGGTCTGGGCGCTGGCCTTCGGTGTCGCGGAAGGCCTGGCCGCCGTCATGCCCGCGCCGTGGGCCTACGACGCGACCATGGTCGTGGTCGGCGCGGCGACCCAGCTTTTCGCGGCCAGCGCGATCGTCTACATGCAGCAGGCCGCCCCGACCGCCCAGCGCGCGCACGCGCTCAGCGCCTTCAACGCGGCCTTCATCGGCTTCGTCCCGGTCGGGGCCTTCGCCGTCGCCGCCATCGCGTCGACGGCAGGCACCCGGTGGGCCCTCGCCGCCCCCGCCCTAGCCGTAGCCACCTGCGCCGCGGTCGTGGCCTACCGAGCCTCAAGTTCAACCCGACTTACGGCACGTCGCCGCCGAAGTCCCGATCCTGCAGCGACTCAGGCCCAGCCCGACTTACGAAACACGCGCCCGCCTGAGTCCCGATCCTGCAGCAGGTCCAGGGCCTGGATCGCCAGGGTAAGGCGGGTCCTGGTGTCCTGGGTGTCCAGATCCCGGCCGAGGATCCGCTCGATCCTGGCCAGCCGGGCGTACAAGGTCCGCCGCTGCACCCGCAGCGCCCGCACCGTCTGCGCCTTGTGGCGTCGTCGCGACCGTGAACGCGCGGGTCATGGGCGCGATCTTCATGCTTATCGCGGCCGGCTTTGCCATCTTCAAGATCCGGTTCAACGCCGTCCTGACCGGCTTCTTCCTTGGCATCGAGCTCATCGCCCTGCTCATCGTGACCGTGCTCGGGTTCTCCCACCCGCGCCATTTCTCAGCGTTCGTCCACCCGGCCATCGGCACCGGGCACGGGCTGCTGATTGGCGTGGCGTTCAGCGGCGTGCTGGCGGTCACCGCGGTGGCGATCTTCTCCTACAACGGCTACGCCTCCGCGGTGAACTTCGCCGAGGAAACCGCGGGGACCGGCCGCAACATCGCCCGGGCCATCCTGTGGTCGCTGGTGATCACGGTGGCCGCCGAGCTGATCCCGCTGACCGCGACGATCGTCGGCTCGCCGTCGCTGGCCAAGCTAAGCCAGTCCGTCATCCCGATGCAGTACTTCATCGAGGGGAATTCCAACTCCGCCCTCTACGACGTGCTGAGCCTGGGCATCGTGCTGGCCATCCTCAACGCGACCATCGCGATCATCTTGTCCTACGCGCGGATCCTGTACAGTGCCGCACGCGACAAGGCCTTCCCCGGCCCGGTCAGCGGCTGGATGGCACAGATCCACCCGCGCTTCCGGTCGCCCTCGGGTACGTGTTCACCCAGCAGACGGCGTTGCTGCTGAAGGTTACCCTCATCACCATGGGCATCGGGCTGGTGTACTGGCTGATCGTGATCCTGCCGCAGCGCGGGCGGGCGTGGCACCTGCTGGACGCCGCCACCGGCGACGACCAGGCGCCCACCTCGGCCAGCCCGGCCGCTCCCGCGGGTGCGGCATGAACCTGCCCGCCGAACACCGCGCCACCCCCGGCGGCAAGCCGCGCGCCCGCGCGCTCGGAATCCCGTTCACGGGGCGGCCCGGCCGGTGGAACTCGATCACCGACGTGCCGGGCATCGAGGTCGGGTACGTCACGCTCGTTGAGGGGGAGGGCGTACGGACCGGGGTGACCGCCATCCACCCGCGCGGCCCGGACGGCACCGGCGACCCGGTGGCGGCGGGCTTCCACTCCCAGAACGGCAACGGCGAGATGACCGGGGTCTCCTGGATCAACGAATCCGGCACGTTCACGGGCCCGGTGGCGATCACTAACACCCACGCGGTCGGGGTCGCGCACGCAGGCATCGTCGCCTGGACGATCGCGCACCACCCCGAGGTGGCCGAGATGTGGCTGCTCCCGGTGGCCGCCGAGACCTGGGACGGCTACCTGAACGACATCAACGGGCACCACGTCACCGAACAGACCGTGGTCGCCGCGATCGAGGCCGCCCGGCCGGGGCCGGTGGAGGAGGGCTCTGTCGGCGGCGGCACGGGGATGAACTGCTACGAGTTCAAGGCTGGCTCGGGCACCGCCTCACGCCTGGTCCCCTTCGCGGGCGCCGACTACACGGTCGGCCTGTTCCTCCAGTGCAACTTCGGTGACCGCGGGGAACTCATGCTGGCCGGGGTCCCGCTCGGCAGGGAGCTAGCCGCCGACAATCCGATGGCCGCTCACTCCGTCGCCCCCCCAGGTGCAGGATCGGTCATCGCCGTGGTGGCGACCGACGCGCCGCTGTTCCCCCACCAGTGCCAGGCCCTCGCCCGGCGGGTCACGCTCGGGCTGGCCAGGACGGGGACGGCCGGGTCCCACTTCTCCGGAGACCTGTTCCTGGCCTTCTCCACCGCCAACCCCGGTGCCTTCCGTCCGGACTCAACGGTCCTAGAGCGGCTGTCCTTCATCCCATGGAGCAACCTCGACCCGTTCTATGCCGCCGTCGTCGAGGCCACCGAGGAGGCGGTGGCCAACGCCCTGATCGCCAACGAGGACATGACCGGCCGGGACGGCCACCGAACCCCGGCGTTGCCCCGCGACCGGGTCGTCGAACTCCTCTCGCGTGCCGGCCGCCTCAACTCCTAACACGGCCACTGCGCCTGCGCTCAGTGCTGACCATCATCAACGATGGCTTCCAGCCGTCCGCGCCATGCGGTTCGTCCGCCTGAGCCCAAAGACCGGACCCAGCGCCGATAGCTAACCATGCACATCACGTGCCGCCCGCGACCCGTGCCACCGGTAGGTGACCCTGATCCGCCAGCCACCGCACTGTGTCGGCGAGGGTCACCCGCAGGTCGCGCGGGGTCATCAAAGTAAGACTGTCGCGGCGCCTGAGGTAGGGCTGCCAAGTAAAACGACCCAAAGTCGAATACTTCAGCGTGTCGCTGACCCGGAAATGTCGGACCCGCTTGCTAGTCTTGGATTAGAAAACAACACCGAAAACGACGGGCAGGCTGTCTGGGGAGTACCTCGGGGGAGGTGAGACAGGCGATGAGCGCGATGGCGGTTCCGGCGAGTGCGGCCGATGCGGTGGAGAAGTTGCAGGCGCTGGCCGGCTACCTGGCCGGCCTGGATGCGGCGAGCATGCCGGCCGCGGCGCTCGGCCAGTGCATCCGGGACCTGGTCCAGGCCAACGCGGTCCTGACCGCGGCGCTGGCCCCGATGCTGGCCGCGTACGACGCGAAGGACGGGCACCTGGCCGACGGGCAGCGGAGCCTGGGGACCTGGCTGGTGCACATGGTCCGGGTGACCCGCGGCCAGGCCGCCGAGTACATGGCGATGCGGGCGCTGCCCCGCGGCCATCGGCCGCTGCTGGCCGGGCTGCGCACCAAGGCGGTCACCACGTCCGTGGCCTTGCAGCTGGCCAAGTGGACCCAGGCGATCCCGGCGGAGTTCCGGGCGCAGGCGGAGGAGATCTTGGTCGCGGCGTCGCGCGCGGGCGCGGACCTGCGGGCGCTGGCGCAGATCTGCGCGGAGATCCGGTCCCGGACCGTCCCGCCGGACCCGGACGGCCCCGACCCGGCGCTGGACCGGGCCGTGTTCCTGGATACCACCCTGGATGGTGCCGGGGTCCTGCGCGGCGACTTGACCCCCGAATGCGCGGCGATGGTGCAGGCGGTGCTGGATGCCCTGTCGGCTCCGGCCGGGGCGGGGGATCTGCGGACCCGGGCGCAGCGCTACCACGATGCGCTGGCCGAGGCGATGAAGCGGCTCCTGGCGTCCAGCCTGCTCCCGGCCCGGGCCGGGCAGCCGGTCAAGGCGCTGGTCCACGTGACCTTCGCGGACCTGTGCGAGCTGGACGCGGACTCCGCGCTGCAGGAGGCGTGGATCGCCGGGTACCGGGCCCGGTGGGCGGCCCAGCGGGCCGCGGCGTCGGTCAGTACCGGCGACGGCGGCGCCTGGCTGGAGGGCGACGCGGCCCGCCGGGTCGCCTGCGACGCGATGCTGATCCCGGTGGTCACCGGTGACGTGGACCCGGGCGCGGTCGAGGACCTGATCGGCCTGTGCGTGCGGTATGACCACCTGCGCAGGCAGGCAGCAGACCGCGCGGCCGGCCCGGACAACCAGGCAAGCGCGGACGGGCAGCCGGGTCCGGGCTCGCCGGACCGTAGCGGTGCCGGGGACAGCGCCCCGGCCGGGCCAGACCAGGACGCTGCCCAGGACCCCGGGCAGGACGGCCGGGCCGGGCAGGTGCTGGCCATGCTGGAGCACCAGATCCTGGCCACCGTCCTGCAGGTCGTCTCCGGCCCCGGCGGCGTCGCCTCGTTCCTGCGCCGGAACCTGCTCGGCAAGGGCCTGAACGGCCCCTCCCTCCCGCTGGACGTCGGCCAGACCGACGACATCCCCGTCCACCTGCGCCGCCTGGTGGCCCTGCGCGACCAGACCTGCCAGTACCCCGGCGGCTGCAGCCAGCCCGCCGCCAGCTGCGAGCCGCACCATGTGGTGCACCGCCAGGACGGCGGCCACACCAGCCTGGCGGGCCTGAAAGATTACTGTCACTGGCACCATCACGTGGTGCTGCACCAGATGGGCTGGCAGCTCACCGTGTACCCGGACGGCACCAGCCAGGTCACAAGCCCCGGCGGGAAGATCATCCGCAGCCACAGCCCGCCACCCCGACCCGGGTAACCACCCGGGCCCGGACAACCCGATCGCGACTCCGTGTAGCACTAACGGACCGCCGAACAGCGCGACGGGATTATCCCAGCAGACGGCGCGCAGCCATTCGTCGCCCAGATCGAGCCTGGCCAGCCCCGCGACCTGCCGGGCGTAAGGGTAAGGGATGTTCGGGAAGTCGCTGCCGAGCAGCACCTTCCCCGCCAGGCCCAGGTCGCGGGCCAGCGGCAGGGCCGAGGCGGGGAACGGCGCCATCGAGTCGAAGAAGTCAGTGAAGATCATCGTGGTGTCCACCGCCACCCGCTCGTACCGCGCGGCGAGCCCGAGGAACGCCTCGTAATCCGGCGCGCCCATGTGCGCGATGATCGCGGCCAGCCTCGGGTGCCGCGCCAGCACCGACCCGAACGGCCCGGGACCGGTGTGCTCGTTCCCCGTCGGCGCGTGCCCCGCGTGCACGACCACGGGCACCCCAGCCGAGGCCAGCAGGCCCCACACCTCATCAAGCTGCGGGTCGGCCGGAGAGAACCCGCCCACCTGCAGGTGGATCTTGAAGATCCGCGCGCCCGCATCGAGCGCGTCGCGCACGTACCCGGCGACCCCCGGCTCGGGGTAGAACGTCGCCGACGGCAGGCACCCTGGCGTGGCCCGGGCGAAGGCCAGGGTCCAGGCGTTCAGGTCGACGGCCATGTCCGGCCGGTGGGCGTACGCCAGCGCGCTGAACATCCGCACGCCCATGGCCCGCAGGTGCGCCACCCGCACCTCGTCGCTCCACTTGTACCGGATCGGCCACGAGACGCCGACCAGCGGGCCGGCCCGGTCGAAGTACCCCCACACCCGGCGCAGCATCCGCGGCGGCAGGAAGTGAGTGTGGACGTCGGCCAGCCCCGGGATCCCCAGGGCCGCGCAGAACGCCGGGACGTCCGCGTCCTCCTCAGGCTGCCGCACATCGTGCACCACCCGATTCAACCGCACTACGTGCACCACCCGATTCAACCGCACTAGAGGACGGCGGCGAACCGCTCCCGGACCTTCGCCGCCGTCTGGTCTGCGGGCGTGGCCCAGACGCCGGCGTTGAAGATCTCGACCTCGACGTACCCCGCGTACCCGGCCGCCGTCACCGCGGCCGTGATCGGCGGGAAGTCGATCACCCCGTCGCCGACGTGGCCGCGGCCGAGCAGGGTGTCCTGCGGCAGCGGGAGCACCCAGTCGCCCACCTGATAGCCGGCGATCCGTCCCGCTGCGCGGGCGATCTCGTCCGCCAGTCGCGCGTCCCACCAGACGTTATAGGTGTCGACCACCACGCCCACCGCATCCGCGGGGAACTGCAGGGCTAGGTCCACCGCCTCGCCGATCGAGGAGATGACGGACCGGTCGGCGCAGAACATCGGGTGCAGTGCCTCGATCCCGAGCCGGACCCCCAGCCGCTGCGCCTCGGACACCAGGTCCCCGATCGCGTCGGCCACCATACGCCGGGCCAGCCCGAGGTCCCGGCGGCAGGGAACCAGGCCGCCGCACACCAGGACCAGGGTGTCCGCGCCGAGTTCGGCCGCCTCGGCGAGTGCCGCCTGGTTGTCCGCCCAAGCCGCCCGACGGCCGTCAGCGTCGGCCGCGGTGAAGAACCCGCCTCGGCACAGGCTGGACACGTGCAGCCCGGCCGCGCGGACCGTCGCCGCGGCCTGGGCCAGACCGACCTCCGCCACCCGGTCCCGCCACACCCCGATGGCCGGGATCCCGTGCCGCACGCACAGCGCCGCAGCGTCACCCAGACTGAGGTGCTTGACCGTGGCCTGGTTCAGCGAGAGCCGCTCCAGGCCAACCCCGCTCACACGCGCTCCGGCCCCGGCCTGCTCACCCATCGGCCCGACCCCACGCGCTCCGGCCCCGGCCAACTCGCCCATCCGCCCGGTCACACCCGCTCCGGCCCGGCAAACGTGGCGGCCAGCTCGCCCATCCGCCCGGCCGCGAGCTCCGGGTCGGCCAGCGCCCGCGCCGCCGCGGCGAGCTCGAACACCCGGGTCAGGTGCCGGGCAGGCCGTCGCCGCTGCAACCCGCCGAGCATCGCGAACCACGGCTGCAGGCCGTTCAGCCAGGCCAGGAACGCCACGCCGACCTTGTAGTGGTAGGTGGGCGCCTCGAAGATCACCCTGCTGAGCGGCACCGTCGGCCCCATCGCCGCCTCGTACCCCGCCACATCGCCGCGATCCAACGCGGCCAGCGCCGCCGCGGCCGGGGCGGTAATCGCCGCGAACGCGCCCAGCAGCGCGTCGCTGTGCCCCACCGCATCGCCCCGGATGAGCTCGGCATAGTTGAAGTCATCCCCCGTATAGAGCCGGACCCCGGCGGGCAGCCTGCGCCGCAGCGCCACCTCACGCTCCGCGTCAAGCACCGAGAGCTTGATCCCCTCGACCTGGCCGCCCGCCCGCTCGATCAGCTCGAGCACCGTGTCCGCTGCGCCGCCGAAGTCCGCACTGCCCCAGTAACCGCGCAGCGCAGGGTCGAAGGCCTCGCCCAGCCAGTGCAGGATCACCGGCCGGTGCGCCTGCCGCAGCAGCTCGCCGTACACCTCGAGGTAATCCCGCGCCCCGCGCGCGCTGGCCGCCAGCGCCCGGCTCGCCATCAGGATCACACCCGCCCCGGTCGCCTGCACGAACCCAAGCTGCGAGGCATAAGCCCCGGTAATCCGCGCGATCGGGTGCCGCTCGCCGTCCGCGAGCTGATCCGTGCCCACCCCGCAGACCAGCCGGCCAGCCGCGCGGGCCGCCGACCTCGCGATGAGCTCGCGAGCCTGTTCCCAGGACAAGCCCATACCGCGCTGCGCGGTATCCATCGCCTCGGCGACACCGAACCCGTGGGCCCACAGGTGATCGCGGAACGCCATGGTGGACTCCCAGTCGATGACCTCACCGTCAGGCCCGGGACGCGCGGCGACGTGCGCGGCGGCGTATACCCGCCGCGAGGTCGGCGGCGGGTAGCGGGAGGCCCAGCCAGGCGAAGGAATCTCACAAAGCCCGTCCCGCCCCGGCAGCCGGATCTGCGCGGCCACCTCAGACCGCCAGCACAGGGACGTCGACCCGCCGTCCCTCGGCCGAGGACTGGAGCGCCAACTCCGCCAGCTGGACCCCCTTGGCCCCCTCGACCAGGTCCCAGGTGAACGGCCTGCCCTCGGCGGCGCTCTTCAGGAACAACTCCCACTCAGCTTTGAACCCGTTGTCGAACGTCACGTTGTCGGGCACGTCGGTCCACTGCGACTGGTAGTCGATGGGATCGGGCAGGTCGGGGTTCCACACGGGCAGCGGCGTGGACACCCGGTGCTGGACCGCGCAGTGGCGCAGGCCAGCTACTGCGCTGCCGTGCGTGCCGTCCACCTGAAGCTCGAGCAGTTCACGCCGGTTCACCCGCACCGTCCAGGACGAGTTCACGGAGGCGAACGCGCCGTCGTCGAACTCGAGCACCGCGTACGCGGCATCGTCCGCGGTGGCGTCGTACGGACGGCCTGACTCGTCCCACCGCCGCGGGACGTGCGTCGCGGTCCGCGCGTACAGCGCGGTGACCGGCCCGAACAGGTCGGTCAGCAGGTACTGCCAGTGCGGGAACATGTCGAGCACGATCCCGCCGCCGTCGGCGGCCCGGTAGTTCCACGAAGGCCGCTGCGCGGGGATCGCGTCGCCCTCGAACACCCAGTAGCCGAACTCCAGCCTGACGGACAGCACCCGCCCGAAGAACCCCCCGCTGACCAGCCGCCGCAGCTTGATCACGCCGGGCAGGAAGAGCTTGTCGTGCACCACGCCGTGGACGATGCCCGCGGCCTGCGCGGCCCTGGCCAGCCGGAGTGCCCCGTCCAGCGACTCGGCCACCGGCTTCTCCGTATAGACGTGCTTGCCCGCCTCGATCGCCCTCATCAAGCTCGCCTCGCGGGCGCCGGTGACAGAAGCATCAAAGTAGACCTCGACCGACGGGTCGGCGAGCACCTCGTCCAGCGAGGTGGTCCACCGCGCGAGCCCATGGCGTGAAGCGATCGCCCGCAGCCGTTCCTCGCTGCGCCCGACCAGGATCGGTTCGGGGTAGACGGTCGTACCGTCATCCAGCCGCACGCCGCCCTGCTCCCGGATGCTGAGCAGGGACCGCACCAGGTGCTGCCGATAGCCCATCCGGCCGGTGACGCCGTTCAGGGCGACGGAGATGACCTTGCGCGTCATAAACATTCAGCCCTTCGGGTCGCCCCGGCACGGTGTTAACAGGCACGGTGCTAACCTGAGCCTGAGCTTTGGAAAGTGCTTTCCCAGATTAGGCAGGCCCGGCGAAACGGGTCAAGCCAGCCCGAACGGGAGGGTCGGTGCGCCAGGACCGCGTCAGGCCCGGATCGCGGGTGACGCTGCAGGACGTCGCCGACCAGGCAGGCGTATCGCTGGCCACTGCATCCCGGGTGGTCAACGAGGGCTCCCGGCGAGTCGGGCCAGGGCTCGCCGATCGCGTCCGGACAGCCGTCGCGGACCTCGGCTACACCGCGAACCTCCAGGCCAGGGCCGTTGCCACCGGGCAGAGCACGATGGTCGGGGTGGTCGTCCACGACATCGCCGACCCGTACTTCTCCTCCATCGCGGCCGGCCTCATCGAGGTGGCCGACACCAGGCAGCTACTGGTCTGCATGTCGAGCACCCCGGCCGCCGAAGCCGCCGAGCGCGAGTACGTGGCGCTGATGCGCGCGCAGCGGGCGCGCGCAGTGATCCTGATCGGCAGCCGTACCGACGACGACGAGGCCAGGGACGCGCTACGCGAAGAGATCGCCGCGTTCACCCGTTCGGGCGGCCGGGCGGTGTGCGTGGGCCAGGACCTGCTCGGCGTGGACACCATCCTGCCGGAGAACGCCGCGGGTGCCGAGGCCCTCGCCCGGGCGATGGTGGCGCTCGGGCACCGTAGCTTCGCCGTCCTGGCCGGTCCGCGCGGCCTGCTGACGGCGCGGGACCGGCTGGACGGCTTCCGCGCCGGGCTGGCGGCCTGGTCGGTCAGGCTTGACCAGGCCCGGGTCATCCACGGCGCGTTCACCAGGGACGGCGGCTACGAGGCGATGAGCGCCATCCTGGCCGCGGGGGACCCCCTGCCCAACTGCGTGTTCGCGGTCACCGACGTCATGGCGCTGGGCGCTCTCGCCCGGCTCAGAGCCGACGGCCTGCAGGTGCCGGCCGACATCGCGCTGGCCGGCTTCGACGACATCGCCACCCTCCGCGACGTCTACCCGCCGCTGACCACCGTCCGGCTGCCGCTCAAGCGGATGGGGGAGATGGCCGCGAACCTCGTCCTGTCCGCGCCCAGCAGTGCGACGCCAACTGGTGCGACCCGGCCCGACCAGGACCGCCCGCGCCAGGACCGGCCGCGCCAGGACCGGCCGCGCCAGGACCGGCCGCGCCAGGACCGCCCGCGCGTCATCCCTGTCCCCGGCGAGGTCATCCTGCGAGACAGCACCGTCCCGCACCCGCCCGCCTAAAAGCCCCGTCCCGCACCCGCCCGCCTAAAAGCCCCGCCTAAAAGCCCCGTCCCGCACCCGGGAAACCCAAGCCCCAAGCGACCCTTGCGGCGCCAGTCACCCATCAGGTACGTTTCGCTCAATTGGAAAGCGCTTGCCAGCAAGGGGAGAATAACGCTGCGTCGAGGCTCGTCGGTGGACTCACCATGTGGGAGGCCTGCGCCGATGGTTGACCGTCATGACCGGTCCCGCGCATGATCCGTACTAAATCGCACAATCAAACGGCCCAAGCCAGCCCCTCGAGGGAGTGAGCAATGAGCGAAGCGGCACACGTTCCGTTCACGGAAACGAAGGCGCCAGAGTCCCCGGAACGGCTGCACCGCGGGGCCCTGCGGCTAATCGACATCTCCGCGTCGACGATGGCCAACATTGGCCCGGCGTACAGCTTCTACTTTAGCTTCGGCCTGATCGTGTTCACGGCGGGCATCGCCGCCCCGCTAACGATCATTGGCGCCATCGTCGCCATCGCCCTGCTCGGCAACACGCTGTCGCAGTTCTCCCGCGCCCAGCCGTCGACCGGTGGTTTCATCACCTTCGTCGGCAAGACGTTCGGCGGCCGGAGTGCGGTGACCACCGCGTTGCTGTGCGGGGTCGGCTACATCATCGCTATCTCGTCGGTGCTGGTCATCTCCGGCGGGTTCCTGTCGATCATGCTGCAGTACTACTTCAAGGTGAGCATCCCGTGGATCATCTTCTCCGCCGCCTTCACCGCCGGCGCCATGTTCATGATGTTCCGCGGCGTGGGAGTGTCGACCAAGCTGGCCGGCCTCTTCTTCGGCTTCGAGATGCTGGTGCTGGTCGTGGTATCCGTGGCCGTGCTGATCAAGAACGGCGGCCACCTGTCCAGCGCGCCGTTCGACCCACACCACTTCACTGGCGGCTTCGGCGGCGCAGCCGCGGGCTTCCCGCTGGCCATTTACCTGTTCATCGGCTGGGAAAACTCCGCGGCGCTGGCCGAGGAAACCAACAACCCCCGGCGCAACGTGCCCAGAGCCGTGTTCCTGTCCATCGCGATCATGGCGGTCACGTACCTCCTGCTCGCCTACGCCACCGTCAGCGCCTTCCGCGACAACGTGACGGCGCTCACGACCCCGCTCATCCCGTTCATCACGGCTGCTCACGGCGTGGTGGCCTGGCTGGCCCTCATCGCCTACTTCGCGGGTCTGACCTCTACCCTCGGCGTGCTCATCGCCGCGGTGAACTCGCAGTGCCGGCTGATCTTCAACGCCGGCCGCGAGGGCCTGCTGCCGCGCTTCATCGGGTACGTGCACCCGCGACGCCGGACGCCGGTCTGGGCCATCATCGTCTTCGTCGCCGTGGCCTCGGCGATCGTCCTGGGCTGGGCCATCGGCCACTGGGCCGGCGGGCACGGCAACAGCCTGAGCGCGCTGAACTTCTTCGACGAGTCCGGCACGATGGGCACGCTCCTGATCCTGGTCGTGTACTTCCTGGCCAACCTGGCCCTGCCGTTCTACTACCGGAAGTACCGCCCGACCGAGTTCAACGTCATCAAGCACGCGGTGCTGCCGGTGCTGGGCATGGCCGCCATCGCCGTCCCTGTCTACTACCTCTGCAAGCCGCCGCAGCCCAACCCGTACGACTGGTTCCCCTACGCCGGGGCGGCCGTCATCGTGGTGTCCATCATCTACTCCATCTGGCTGGTCAGACGCGACCCGGGCCTGGGCGACCGGGTCGGCTCGATCATCGCCGACGAGTAAGCAACCGGCCCCGGTGGTGACAACCGCCGCCACCGGGGCAGCCAGCTAACCGGGCCCGGATCGGCCGCCCGTTCGGATATAGGGAGATTTTGAGATGACCGATACAGCCCTCCGAGCGGACCAGACGTCCCACGCCCAGCCCGCGCACCCGCTCGACCCGGCCACCGCCGCCGAATACCTGGCCGGGCGGGAGATCATGGCAGCCGTCGGCCTGCTGGCCGGCCCGACCAGGTTTGCCTACTACGGCCTAGAGGAACCGCCCAAGGACGACGTGCTAGCAGGGAGCCCCAGGACAGCCGAACGAAGACTAAGAGCGTTCCTCATCAACCTCGACACCGGCGAGTCCACCGACGTTGTGGTCTCGCTCCAAGACCAGCGGGTGGTCAGCGCGCGCACGCTGGCCACCCGCACCGACGGCCAGCTGCCGATCGTCGACAGCGACTACGAAGCCGTGGACGAGATCGTCAAGGCCGACCCGGACTGGCGCGCGGCCATGGCCCGGCGCGGCCTGGACGACGTCAGCAAGATCCGCACCTGCCCGATCACCGCGGGCGCGTTCGGCCCACCCGACGACGACCGGCGGCGGATGGTCCGCGTGCTCGCGTTCGTCCAGGCCAATGAACACGATCTGGCCTGGGCGCACCCGGTCGACGGCATCGCCGCCTACGTGGACCTCGTAACCAAGCAGGTCTTCAAGATCACCGACGAGTGGGAGCTGCCGGTCCCCAAAGAGTCCGGTGACTACGACGACGAGGCGGTCCGCGGCCCCCAACGCACCAGCCTGCGCCCCATCGAGATCACCCAGCCGGAGGGACCCAGCTTCACCCTGGACGGCCACCTGCTGCGCTGGCAGGACTGGTCGCTGCGGATCGGCTTCGACGCGCGCGAAGGCCTGACCCTCCACCAGATCAGCCTGCAAGGACGCCCGCTCATCTACCGAGCCTCCATCCCCGAGATGGTCGTCCCCTACGGAGACCCGAAATTCCGCCACTGGCAGGCGTACTTCGACGCAGGCGAGTACCTAGTCGGGAAGTGGGCGAACTCCCTCGAGCTGGGCTGCGACTGCCTGGGCGAGATCGCTTACCTGGACGCGACCGTGACGGACGACACCGGCGAGCCCAAGACCATCACGAACGCGATCTGCGTCCACGAAGAGGACTTCGGCATCCTCTGGAAGCACACCGACATCTTCAACGGCTCGGCCCAATCGCGCCGGCAGCGCAGGCTCGTGGTGTCCTACTTCACCACGGTCGGCAACTACGACTACGGCTTTTACTGGTACTTCTACCTGGACGGCACCATCGAGCACGAGGTCAAGGCCACCGGCGTCCTGTTCACCTCGGCCCATCCCGGCGGCGATCACAAATACTCCACCGAGGTCGCTCCCGGCCTGGCCGCCGTCACGCACCAGCACCTGTTCAGCGCGCGGCTCGACATGACCGTAGACGGCCTCGCCAACGCGGTGGAGGAGGTCGACGTCACCGGCCGCCCCATCGGCCCGGACAACCCCTACGGCAACGCGATCGAGCAGGAGGTGACCCGCCTCACCCGGGAGTCACACGCGGGCCGGCGCGCGGACGGCGCAAAAGGAAGGACCTGGCGCATCGTCAGCACCTCCCGCCAGAACCGCTTCGGCCGTCCCGTCAGCTACACGCTGTACCCGGAGTCCGCGCCCGTGCTGCTGGCCGACCCCGCCTCCCCGCTGGCGGCCCGGGCCGGGTTCGCGGCCAACCACCTGTGGGTGACCAGGTACGACCCAGCCGAACGCTATCCGGCCGGGGACTTCGTGAACCAGCACCCCGGCGGAGGGGGGATCCCCGCGTTCATCGCGGCCGACCGGGACATCGACGGCACCGACATCGTCCTGTGGCACACCTTCGGCCCCACGCACGTACCGCGCCCGGAAGACTGGCCGGTCATGCCGGTCGCACGCTGCGGCTTCACCCTCAAGCCCACCGGCTTCTTCGACCGCAACCCGACCCTGGACGTCCCACCCTCTCATTTATCCCGAACGAGCATTGCTGCGCGCCCCTTACCCTGCCTCAGTCCGGGTGAGAAAGTCGCCGACGACACCCAGGTACCGTTCACGCTCCTCGATGAACGCCATGTGCGAACTGTTCTCGAAGATGACGAGCTCGGCCTGGGGGATCCCGTAGGCCAGCATGGCCACGTGCGCCGGGCGCGCCTCGTCGTACCTGCCGCCGGTGACGAGCGCTGGCACCCGGATCTCGTGGAGCCGGTCCGTGACGTCCCAGTCGCGCAGGCGCCCGGTCACAGGCCCGAACTCGCTGGGACCCCACATCGTCAGGTAGACGTCACCGCCGAGGCCGGCGAAGGTCCGCTCCACGCACGCGGGCCAGGGATCCTGCCGGCACAGGTGCCGCCGGTAGAAGTGGGTGATCGCCCACTGGTACTCGGGGCACGAGAAGTAGCCCTCCGCTTCGTGCCCGTCGAGCACGGCACGCACCGGCTCGTCAAGCTCGTCCCGCAGCTGTGCGCAGTCGGCGATCCAGCGCGGCACGCTCGGGGGGCAGCTGGACAGGATCAGGCTGGCGAGTTGCGGCCTGCGGTCGAGGGTGTACTGCAGCGCGAGCCAGCCTCCCCATGAATTGCCGAACAAGTGCGGTCGCTCGAGCCCCAGCGCGGCCCGGACCACGGCCAGTTCCTCGACGAACCGGCCGAAGGTCCACAGCGAGTCGTCGGCCGGGCGGTCGGATCTCCCGCAGCCGAGCTGATCGTAGAAGATGACCGGCCGGCTCACCGCGAGGTCTTCCAGCGGCTCCAGGTAGTCGTGCGGCATGCCGGGGCCGCCGTGCAGGCAGAGCAGGGGAGTACCAGGCTGGTCCGCTCCCGCGATCCGGTACCAGACCCGCCCGCCCGGGACCTCGATGTGGCCCTCCACCGCCGCTCACACCTCAACCGAGAGCGAGATCGAAGTGAACCGTGTCACCGAATCAATCGCCAGCAGCGGCTCCAGGTCCAGATCCCACTGGTGATGAACGACGGACGGGTCGATGACGTGTTCTCGTGCCATGCCAGCCCCTTCCGCGTCGCCGGTAGCGTTCTCGCATCCCACCAGCCGCCTGAGGTCGCTATAGCCTCACGAACAAGCATCGCACGCCGGCACAGAATGGACTATGGCTCGCGCACGCCAGATCCGCCCGGGGTAACGAGGCCGGTTTCGTAGGCGAGCACGACGGCCTGAGCGCGGTCGCGGAGGTTCAGCTTGGCCAGGATGCGGCCGATATGGGTCTTGGTGGTCTGCTGGGCGATGACCAGGGCGTCGCTGATCTCGGCGTTGGACATGCCGCGGGCGATCAACCGCAGCACTTCGGACTCGCGGTGGGTCAGCGCGGCCAGGGTGGCGGTGGGGAACGGCGGGTCCGAGCGCGGCTGGCGCGCGAAGTCGGCGATGAGCCGGCGGGTCACCGACGGGGCGAGCAGGGCGTCGCCGGCGGCTACCACGCGGACCGCATGGATCAGTTCGGCGGAGGTGGCGTCCTTGAGCAGGAAGCCGCTCGCGCCGGCCCGCAGCGCCTGATACACGTAGTCGTCGAGGTCGAACGTGGTGAGCATGAGCACCCGCGGCCGGTCCGGGCTTGGTGCGGCGCGGAGGATCTCGCGGGTGGCCTGCAGCCCGTCCATGACCGGCATCCGCACGTCCATCAGGATGACGTCGGGCTGCAGGTGCCGGGCCTGGCGGATCGCGTCGGCTCCGTCAGCGGCCTGCCCCACCACGACCAAGTCTGGCTGGGCGGTAAGTACCGCAGCGAAGCCCTCCCTGACCATCGCCTGGTCGTCGGTGATCAGACACCGGGTGAGTCCGCCGTCGGCTGGCGCGTCACCGGCCCACCCAGTCGGTGCCACCTCTTCGCCCCCCACCCCCAGGCCCCGCGCCTTCATGGCGTGCGACCGAACGGGAGGACGGCGCAGACCTCGTAGCCGCCGTCGGGCGCCGGCCCGGCCGACAACGAGCCGCCAAGCAGCGCCACTCGCTCGCGCATCCCGGTCAGCCCGTGTCCTGGCCCGTGTTCGCGCGGCGACGGCCCGGCGGACCCGCCGGGTCCGTTAGCTACCCGCAGCAGGACCGCATCCGCGCCATGGTCCACCGACACGGTGACCGCGGCCCCGGGGGCGTGCTGGCTGGCGTTGGACAGCGATTCCTGCACGATCCGGTAGGCGCACAGCGCGACGCCGGAAGGCACCTGGTCCAGCGCGCGCGGTACGGACAGCTCGACCGATACCCCGGCCTGCCGAGCGGTATCGACCAGCGTGGGCAGGTCCGATAGCTGGGGCTGCGGCGCGAGTCCGGCGGGCTCGTCGTGGCGCAACACGCCGAGCAGCCGCCGCATCTCCGTCAGGGCCTCGCGTGCCACGTCACTCAGCGAGCCGAACTCGGCGCGGGCTGATTCGGGCAGATCGCTGAGGCGGTACGGCGCGGTCTCCGCCCGCACCGCGATCAGCGACATATGGTGCGCGACCACGTCGTGCAGTTCCCGCGCGATTCGGGCGCGCTCCTCCAGCACCGCCCGCCGGGCCCGTTCCAGCTCGGTGCGCTCGGTCTGGGCGGCCAGGGCCCGCTGGGCCCGCCACCGGGAACCGATGCTGTCCAGCGCGATCGTCGCGGCGGTGAACACGATGGTGGCGCCGATCGGGCCGTTCAGGTCCGTCAGATCCCTCGCGAGCCACAGCCACCAGGGGATGAGGCTCAGGGCCCACATCCACCACAGCACCGGACGGCCATAGCGAACCCCGGCCACGCCGAACACCGCCAGCGTCACCAGCAGTTGCGCCGGGCCCCACGGCCAGCCTCCCCGCCACTG
Source organism: uncultured Actinomycetes bacterium (assembly GCA_963789225.1). Lineage (GTDB taxonomy): Bacteria > Actinomycetota > Actinomycetes > Streptosporangiales > Streptosporangiaceae > Palsa-504. The sequence goes on along the minus strand of CAWBKD010000015.1, from coordinate 340,168 downwards.
CCCGGGGACCAGCGGAGAAAGTAGCAGCGCAACCCACCCGATCCGCCAGCCAAGTAGCGGATACCGGGCCGCCAGCAGCAGCGGTGTCACCACCACCACGGCTAGGAGCAGCGGACCGACGCCCAGCGGCGGGTAATGGAGGGCGTAACAGGGGCTGGCGCGGCAGGAACCTGGGGGAGCAGGGGTGGCGGTGGGCACGGAGTGCACGCTGGTCAGGTTCGCCACGCCCAGCACCAGCGTGGCCACGCTCAGCTCGATGTACACCCGGCGCTGCCACGGCGGCCGCCACCACGCGGGTGCCGCATCGGGGCCCGTCAGCACCTGGATCAGCCCGCGCCACACTTGGCGCGCCAGTCGTCGCGCACTGCTCGCTGCCGGTGCCGTGCCGGGCCTCGCCTTCACGATCTCAGGGTAGGCCGCCGGGGCCCGCCCGCTCATCACCCCAGCGTGGTCATACCCAGGTATCAGTTCGCCTGGTAGCCGGGCCGGACTGCCACCGTCGTATGACCGCAGATTCGGCTCCGTGGTGTGACGACCCAGCCGTGGTCCGCCAGGCAGCCTTGGCAGCGTCGACGGACAGCACGAGTGGAGGAACGATGACGACGACCGTGCTTGAACTGCGCGAGGTGTCGAAGGTCTACGGGACCGGCCCCGCCCAGGTAAATGCTCTCCGGCAGGTGAACCTGTCGGTCCGCGCCAGTGAGCTGGTGGCGGTCATGGGCCCGAGCGGCTCGGGCAAGAGCTCCCTGCTCACCATCGCCGGAAGCCTGGAGGAACCCACGAGCGGCCAGGTCCTGGTGATGGGAACCGATCTAACGCACCTGTCGCCCAACGATCAGGCGAGGCTGCGCCGACGCCGCATCGGCTACGTCTTCCAGGACTTCAACCTGCTGGCCGGGTTTACCGCGCTAGAGAACGTCACCGTTCCGCTGGAACTGGACGGCATATCTGCGAAGGCCGCGCACGCGACCGGGATGAAGGCCCTGGCCGAGCTGGGCCTCGCCGAGCGGGCTCACCATTTCCCCGATGAGCTGTCCGGCGGGGAGCGCCAGCGCGTGGCGATCGCCCGCGCGGTGGTCGGTGACCGCAAGCTCCTGCTCGCCGATGAGCCGACGGGCGCCCTGGACTCGGCCAACGCCGAGGTGGTCATGTCGCTGATGCTCGCCATCTGCAGGCGCGGGATAGCCGGCGTGGTCGTGACCCATGACGCGCAGCTGGCGGCGCGCGCCGACCGGGTGGTGTTCCTGCGAGATGGGCAGGTCATCGATCAGGATCCCCTGCTCACTTCAGGGGCGCGGAGGTGAGCGCCGTGCTGCCCGACCGCCCGCTCCTTCCTGGCCATGTCAGCGACGGCCCCGTCATTGGCGGCCCTGTCAGCGACCGCCCGCTCCTTCCTGGCCATGTCAGCGACGGCCCCGTCATTGGCGGCCCTGTCAGCGACCGCCCGCTCCTTCCTGGCCATGTCAGCGACGGCCCCGTCATTGGCGGCCATGTCAGCGACGGCCCTGTCAGCGGCGGCACCGTCATTGGCGGCACCGTCATTGGCGGCCCCGTCAGCGGCGGCACCGCTGGCCGGCGGGTCATGACCCGGTGGGCCAGGCGGCTCCTCCGCCGGGAATGGCGGCAGCAGATCCTGGTGCTGGCGCTGCTGGCCCTGACCGTCGCGGCCGCCGTCTTCGGCGTGGCGACCGCCTATAACGTGTCGCCCCTGCCCAATCCGCAGTTCGGCTCCGCCGACTACCTCCTGCAGTTCGCCGGGACCAGTCAGCGGACCATGACCGCGGACATCGCGGCCGTCAGGAAGGCGTTTGCCGCCATCGAGGTGATCGGTCGCCGGTTCGTACCCATCCCCGGCTCGACCCAGACCGTCGAGTTCCGGGCGATGAGCCCGGACGGCCCCTACAGCGGCCCGATGCTCGCCCTGGTGCAGGGGCACTACCCCTCGGGAGCCGGGCAGGTCGCCGTCACCAGCGGACTAGCGCAGGATCTTCAGGTCCACATCGGCTCCGTGCTATCCCTGCCCGGCCACCACCAGCGGGTGACCGGCATCGTCGAGAACCCCGGCGACCTGAACGACCAGTTCGCGCTGGTCCCGCTGTCGGCCGTTGGCCAGGCCCAAGAGGTAACGGTCCTGCTGGACGCCAGCCCGGCCGCCTTCAGCGCCTTCAGAAGCACGTTCCGGGGCCAGCTGGTGTGGCAGGCACCCAACCCCAGCACCCAGGGTGCGGTCGCGGCCGGCACGCTCGGCGCGGTCACGGTCCTGATGGTGCTGGTCTCCTTGGTCGCCGCTGCAGCCTTCGCCGTCATCGCCGCGCGCCGCCAGCGCCAGCTCGGCATGCTCGCGGTCATCGGGGCGACGTCAAGGCAGCTTCGGATGGTCATGGTCGCAGGCGGAGCGCTGGTGGGCATCCTCGCCGCCGTGACCGGCGCGGTCACCGGCCTGGCCGCGTGGTTCGTGGCCGCCCCCCACCTGCAAGCGTTCGCAGGTCACGTGATCGACAGGTTCACGGTCCCCTGGGACCTGGTCGCGCTGGCCATGCTGCTGGCGATACTGACGGCGGTCGCCGCGGCCTGGTGGCCAGCGCGGGCCGCCTCCCGTGTCCCGGTCGTCAACGCCCTGTCCGCCCGGCCGCTTCAGCCCAGGCCAGCGCACCGTACTGCCATCGTGGGCGTGCTGCTGATCGTGGTGTCCCTGGCCTGCCTCGCCCTGGCCAACCAGACCAGCGGCCCGCTGATCATCCTCGGCGCGCTGGCTATGGCTCTGGGCATCTCGTTCATCAGCCCGCTGAGCATCCGGCTCCTGACCGCGGCCGGCCGCCGGGCTCCAGTAGCAGTGCGACTTGCGCTGCGTGACCTGGCCAGGTACCAGGCCCGCTCAGCCGCGGCACTGGCCGCGATCAGCCTGGCCCTGGGGATCGCCGTCGCGATCATGATCAGCTTGGCCGCCGCCACCAACGCGGCCGACGCAGGCAACCTGCCGGACAACCAGATGGAGATCTGGATCGGCCAGCCGGACGATAACCAACTGGTGCCCGTCCGGACGCCTGCCGAGCTGAGCGCCCTCTCTGCCGCGGTGGACCGGATCGCCGGATCGCTGGGCGGCGCCGAGGTAATCCCCCTCGACATGCCCGTCAACCCGGCCGCCAGGCCGCAGCCGGACGGCCAGCAGCCGGTGGTCAGCCTGAACGCCCCGGTAGACCCGGCCGCCGGCCGCAACGGGGTCTACTCCTCGGTCGTTCTGTACGTCGCCACGCCTGCGGTGCTCCGCCTCCTCGGCATCAATCCGGCGACGATCGGCCCGGCCACCGACATCCTCACCGTCCAGGCCGGGCAAGATGTCCTAACCACCATCACCACCATTACCAACGCCACGAACATCCAGCGCATTCGTGTCCCCAACTACACCTCCGAACCCACCTCCCTGATCACGCTGAACGGCCTGCGTTACGAGCACTGGACGCCGATCCAGTCCGGCTGGATGATCCAGTCCGCCCGGCCCCTGCAACCCGCGCAAATCGCGGCCGCACGCGATGCGGCCGCCAAAGCAGGCCTGACCATCGAGTCAAGGAACACCCAGGCCTCACTGGCCACAACTAGAACCGTGGCGACGGCCGCCGGAGCCCTGATCGCCCTGGGCGTGCTGGCCATGGCGGTGGGGCTGATCCGCGCCGAGGCCGCCGGTGACGTGCGCACCCTCACCGCCATCGGAGCCGCCCGCACCACCCGGCGCACCCTGACCGCCACCACCGCCGGCACCCTGGCCCTGCTGGGCGCGCTCCTCGGCTCGGCCGCGGCCTACCTGGCCCTAGCCGCCGGCCACCGCAGCGACCTCTCCGCGCTGAGCCGGGTGCCAGTTCTCGACCTCACCATCACCGTGGTCGGCGTCCCCGTCGCAGCCGCCCTGGCCAGCTGGATCCTCGCCGGGCGCCAACCATCATCTGTCGCTCGGCAGGCACTCGACTGAAGCCTTTAACCGAACGGCCGCCTGCGCACGGGTTCGCCGGGACTAGCGCTGGACCTAGCCAGGTCAAGAAGCTGATCGGCAAGCTGTTCCACGCCGGTTGCGCGGGCGCCACGCGAACGGCGACCAGCAGGCTATTGGCCTGTGCCGGACTCGGGAAAACCAGCTCGACAATGTCGAATCCGCAGTCAACCTGGCCGTGATCTCCAGGTACGCCGAGCTGAGCCAGACCCCCTGGCCCTCGGCCATCCCGACGGCCCCGGGCAAACGACCCTAGTCGGCCTAGCTGGCGCCGTGCGCTCTGCGGAAGTGCAGGGCCTGAGGACCGAGCACGGCGCCGGACAGCGGATTTCCCAGACGAGGCCTTTTCCCGCCGGCGACTGGCATCCAGTGTCAGACCAGCTCGGACGATGACTCTAATACACAGTCAAGCGTAGCTCACCGAGGAGCCGATCACCTTCTGGGGGCCGACAAGCAGGTCGCCGGCGGTCGCGCCATGGCCATCGGACCTGCCTCACGTAAGGACACGCGGTGACCCATCCAGCCAGCAATACACTTGCTCCGCCGGCCAGCGGGCAGGTGTGCACCTTGTTCGCGGTTGACATCGCCGAATTTACCCGTCCGGATCGCGACGATGACATCCGCATGTTTATGCGGGAGGAACTGTACCGAATCCTCGAGCGCGCCTTCGACGGGTCCGGAATCCGCTGGACTGCCTGTTTCAGGGAAGATCGTGGCGATGGCGTGCTGGTCGTCATTCCGCCTGGTATCGCCCCCACGGGCATCATCGACCCGCTGCCCGAGCGGCTCCGCAGCCTGATCCGCCGGCATAACCACGTCTCCTGTGTCGCCGCTCATATCCAGCTTCGCGCGGCGGTCCATCTCGGGCCGGTCGACTACGACGGGCACGGGTTCGTAGGAACCAGCGTCGACTTCCTGTTCCGCATGCTGGACGCCCGGCCCCTGCGGAGAACGCTGGCCAGCACCGGAGCTGACCTGGCACTGATCGTGTCGGACTACATCTACCGCAATATCGTCTCCCGCCACCCTTGCCTGGTCAGCCCGGCCGCCTTCTGCGCTGTGAGATTCCAGGTCAAATCCACCAGGGCCCGGGCATGGACCTACCTCCCCGGCGCACCACCCTCACCAACGGCCGCACGGCTTGTCCCCCGGAACAATGTGCTGAGTGGTTCTACCGCAAAGCGGACGGCCGTCAATGGTGCGCTGCCGCCGTCTGCCATCCAGTAGCTGGCGGATCTGATCATGATCTGCTGCCTGGCAAGCACCGGCACACCGTGATCGCCGCCGCCATCGCCGCCATCGGCTAGGCGTCTCGGGCGGGCTCACCGTGGCCGGCGTTGGCGCGGCCGCGGCCCCAGTAGGCCTTGGGTGACATCTGGTTCTCGCCGAGCCCTCGCTCGGCGAGAACCTCACGCAGGCGGGACACGACCGTCGCCTCACCGAACAGGTAGGCGTGGCCCCGGCCGGGCGGCAGCTCGATCTCGGCTGCCTCGGCGGCCAGCGCGGACGGGTCACCAGCGGGCGCACCGATGCGGTGCAGCCAGGAGATGCGGATGGTCCCCTGGGCAGCCAGGTCCTGCTCGTCGCTCTGTTCGGGGATCTCGAGCACGAGCGTGGCCGGGCGATCGGGCGGCAGCGCCTCGGCCATCGCGAACGCCGCGGGCAGCGCCGACTCATCGCCGATGAACAAGTGCCAGTCGGCCGTGGCCGACGTGGTGATCTTGCCGCGCGGCCCGATGCCCTCGATCCTGTCACCGGACCGGGCCGACCGCACCCAGCGCTCGCCGGGGCCGTCGCCGTGTAGCACGATGTCGAGCGTGAGTAGCCGCTCGGCCGCGTCAAGGTGCCGGATCGTGTAGCGCCGCCGGACCGGGCGGTTGCCTTCGGCCGCCACCAGGAGCATCACATCCTGGCCGGGTAGATAGCCGAACCCGTCGAGCTGCGGGGCCGTCAGTCTGAGCCGCTGCATGTGCGGGGTGAGCCGAGCTGAATCGACAACCTCGAAGTCCAGCCGCGTCGTGCCGGCCAGCGACCCGGTCAACTGAGCGAACGGATCATCCAGCGTCGCCAGAGCCGATTCCGGCAGTGCGTCAGCCATGAGACAGCCTGTGCCTTTCCCTCTTGATTCCTAGGTGCCGGGAGACGGGAGGATGCCGCGCCGTCGGTTGGCCTTCGCCGCGAACCCCGGCCGGCCCCGTGCCACGATCAACGCCGCCCGGCCTGGCCTGCTTCCCGCGCGTCGGCCCGCTACAGTAGACGGACGTCTTGGCGCCTTCTAGCGGCGCAGCCCGAGGCAAGGAAACGATCATGTGCCCCATACCCGGAGGCGATGTGACATCCTCCGTTATTCCAGGGCCGAGGCCCTCGCATCACTCCGGCCCCGGCTATGTGGCGAATCCCAAAGCGCGCGACTTCGAACTAGACGAGCCGCTGAGAGAGGCCGCGGCACGGTGGCTCAACCTTGTTCCCGCCGGACACCGCCGTGACGGCCGGGAATCGGCGAAGGATGTTCTGGAGACGCTGCGGGAACACGCGCGCAGCTGCCCTGATCATCCGGTTGAGGCCCTGTGGGTGGCCCATCGCCACCTGAGGGATCCGGTGCCCGCGGTCCGGATCGCGTCGCTCGTGCTCGCCTCGGAGGCGCTGTGGTGGCTCGGGCATTTTGAGGATGCGCGCAGGGCTGCCCAGGCGGCGGCCGACGCTGATCCGGCGTCGGCCCAGGCGCTGTGGCGCCTGGCGGTCGCGCTGTACCGCCAGGGCCGGTTCGAGGAGGCGAGCGAGCGCCTCGATGACCTTCTGAAATCGGCCAGCGGGTTCGCTCCTGGGTGGGCGCTGCGCGGCCAGGTCAAGGTCTGGCTTGACGCGGACAACCCGGAGGCGGGGCGGGCCGACTTCGCCGCCGCGGCGGCGCTGACCTCCGGTTCTGGCACCTGGGTGGTGCCGTACCGGATGGCGGGTGCTGACTTCCAGGCGCAGGCTGATGCAGAGATCAGGGTTCATGACGCCCAGACAGGCGGTTCCTCCGGCGGCCTGGTGGACGTGGTGTTGCTGCCGGACAAGTCGCGGGTCGAGGGGGGTGTAGATCCGGATCGCCGGTGGCATCTGGAAGGGCCCAGCACCGGGGGCGGCGATTCGAACAGCATGTTTGGCGGGCTGGGCGGGGACTTCGCAGCGGGGGCACGCTCGCGAGTCACCTTCGGGACCAGGTTCGTTCTTTATCAGCGGAACATCGAGAACCTCTGTAAGGACAGGGCGGCTCTGCGCGAGGAGATCCGCAAGTCAGTGGCCGAGCTTGTCGACGCTGCTCTGGAGCCCCACGCGGCGATCGCGATCAAGGGTGCGCCCGAGCAACACGCCGAGGGCGCAAACATCCCAGGGGATGAGGACGGCTAGCGCTAGGCCCATAGGAATCGCCGTGCAAGCAGGATACTGCCCCTGATCTGCAAGAACTTGTCGGTGGGCTAACGACAGAACTCTGCGACCTGCGGTTACGGTGTTCTGCGTTGGCCTGTTTCCCGCGTTAAGCGGGCTGATCTCCCGGCGTTTTGGGTGTTATGCCCGGTTCCCGGGGTACCCGGGCGAGCTTGGTGCGGGCGGGTGCCTGGGTGCCGGGGGTGATCTTGGCCCAGCCTTCCGCCCGGGCCATTTCGGCCAGGGACAGGGCTTCCAGGTCGGCGGCCAGCGCGCGGAGCCGGCGGGCGCTGGCGAACCAGGGCGCGTAGGCCTGGTACTGGGCGGGGGTGAGCAGCCGGGTGACGGTCTTTCCCCGGACGGTGCGGGTCCACTGGATGTAAGGGCCGTGCAGGGCGGGCGGGTCGGCCGTGCAGGCGCAGCGGGGCTTGCCGCACCGGGTGCGGCGGATGGTGATGCTGCCGGGCAGGGTGAAGCCGATCTGGCCGAGGGCCTCCTGGATGGCGGCTCGGGCCTGGTCTGCGCTGCGGCCGTCTGGTGCTGGCATCGGCCCTCCTCGTGGCTAGGATCCCGCAGATTCCCGGCGCGCGCCTGCCGCCGGCCGGCGCGCCTCCCGCACGTGGCTCCTGGCAATGTATACGGTTAAAGAAACTCCTGCGCTTATTGTGCGGGAAGGCAGGTATGGGCTCCCGGGTGCTCGCGGGCTATGCGGCGGAACCGCGGCGGCAGGCCGTGGCTGGCACGGCGGTGCGCGGGCTGTGCCGGTTCGCCGCAGCGCGGGGGATCCCGGCCAGCCGGGAGTTCCTGCTGGATTATGACGTGATCGAGGCGTTCTGCGTGGCCGGCCTGCCCGGCTGCGCGTCGTCCACTAGGGGCACCTACCGGTCGGCGCTGTACCGGCTCGCGAGGCCGGTGCATGGCGAGCCGGGGCAGCGGGCGACGCCGTTTGCGGGCGCGAAAGCGCCCCCGCCGTACTCGGCGGCCGAGCGCGCCGAAGTGGCGGCCATCGCCGCTGGCCAGCGCGATCCGGTGAACCGGGCCTCGGCGCTGGCCATGGTGGTGTTCGGCATCGGCGCCGGGCTGCGGCCTGGCGAGCTGGTGGCGCTGCGCGGCAGCGACGTCACCCGGCACGGCCGGCGTGTGGCCGTGCATGTCAGCGGCCCGGCGGCGCGGGTGGTGCCGGTCGCATCGCCTTATGCCGGGCGGGCGGCCGGGCTGGCCGCCAGTGCGGGGACCGGTCACCTGTTCCGGCCCGGCCCGGCGGACCGGGGGTACAAGAACTTCGTCACCAGTTTCGCCCGGACCCTGGCGGCCGATCCGGCCGCGCCCCGGCTGACCGCGGGCCGGTGCCGGTCCAGTTTCATCTGCGATCACCTGGCCGCGGGCATCCCGTTGCGTAAGCTTCTGGCGATCACCGGGATCTGCCAGGCCGAGTCCCTGGCCCGCTATGCGCGCCATGTCGGCGGCGCCCCGCCCAAGGCCGTGCTGCGGGCCTGGGACAGGCGCCAGCAGGCGGGATGAGCATGGACGGCGGCGGGCTGGAGATCCCCGGGCCCGGCAGTGGGCCGGACGAGGACACCGTGGCGTTTGCCGCCGAGCTCATCGACCGCAGCGGAAAGGCCCCGGTCATCGAGGCCGCGCTGGCCCACCGCACCGGGCGGCGCCGCCCGCTGCCGGCGCGCGCCGTGCTCACCGCCCTGCTGTGCCTGGCCCTCGGCGACCGGCCGCTGTTCCTGACCGAGGTCACCCGGCTGCTGTTCTGCCGGCTGCCGCCCGCGTCCCGCCGCCGGCTCGGCGTGCCCGGCACCGCCACCACCGAGCGGGCCTTCAAGGCCGCCTACCGCCGGGTCCGCTACTGCTTCGGCCAGATCCTCAAGGTGGCCGATCCCTCGCCGCTGCCGAAAAACCGGCGGCTGACCGAAGGCGAGTTCCGGGCCCGCACCAAGCCGATGACCCCAGGCCAGGCCGCCGCTGCCCGCGGCCGGCTCGAGGCGCTGGTCAACGCGCTGCTGGAGGCCAGCGTCTCGGTCCTCACCGGGGACGAGCGCGCCGCCTGCAGCGGCGGCACCGCCCTGGATGCCACCCCGGTGCCGCTGTTCTCCCGCGGCCCGTCCGCGCGCACCGGGCTGTGCGCCAGCGACCCCGACGGCGGCTGGTACGTCCGCGAGGGCGACCACCGCGAGCGCGAGGACGACAAGGGCAAGCCGCTGCGCAAGATCGCCTGGGCGCTGGAAGCCACCATCGCCACCACCGCCCGGCCGCCCCGCGCCGAGCCCGGCTGCCCGAACCTCGCCACCGGGATGGCCATGGCCCGGCCCGGCCAAGACCCCGGCGGCACCGGCGCCCGGGTGCTGGCCTCCGTGGCCGCCCGCGGCCACAAACCAGGCTGGCTCGGCTACGACCGCGCCTACACCCAGGCGCTCCCCGGCCGCTTCCACCTCCCGGCCCGGGCGCTGGGCTACAAGCCCGTCATGGATTACCGCGACGACCAGCTCGGCATCCAGGCCAACGCCGGCGGCGCCATCCTCGTCGAGGGAACCTGGTACTGCCCCGCCCTGCCCGGGCCGCTGATCACCGCGACCGCCGGGCTGCGCGGCCACGCCATCACCCGCGACCTCTACGACCAGCAGATCGCCGCCCGCGCCTGTTACCAGCTCAAGCGCAAGGACGGCCCCGATGCCGACGGCTACCAGCGGCTGTCCTGCCCCGCCACCGGCCGCCACCCCGGGCTGATCTGCCCGCTCCGCACGACCTCGCTGACGCCGCGCGACGGGCGGCCCAAGGTCCTCCAGCCACCAGACGAACCACCCAGGATCTGCCGGCAGACCGCGATCACCATCGCCCCCGGCACCGGCGCCCGCTACCGGCAGGACCTGCCCTACGCCAGCCCCGCCTGGCACGCCCGGTACGCCACCTTGCGCAACACCATCGAAGGCCTCAACGGCTACGTCAAAGACCCCGCCCACGAAGCCCTCGCCCAGCCAGCCCGCCGCCGGGTCCGCGGCATCGCCGCCCAGTCCCTGTTCACCGCCCTGCTGCTGATGGCCGCCAACATCCGCAAGATCCGCGCCTGGCGGGCGCTCACCGCCCCCGGCAAGACCTGCACCACCCAGCGGGCACGACGGCGCCGCGCCAGCCTCCGCGACTACCTCCCCGACGGCTGACAGCCCGCAGCCCCACCGCCACCACTGACCAGCGCCACCCAGCCGGCGCAGCCACGCCGCAAACCCGCCAGAACGCCGCAACCCCGCTGCCGGCGCCCAGCAACAAGCCTCCCGCGGCGGCCAGAGCCAATGTCAGACCCCGCAGGCACAATAAGAAACGGTCACCGGCACAGTTCTGTCGGCACGACACCGGCAGTTCTGTCGGTAACCCTCGGTGGAGCTGAGGGGATTCGAACCCCTGACCCCCTCCATGCCATGGAGATTTTGACCGTCGCCGGGCGTGTCTGACTGTGGCTAGATGCCAGGTAAAACGGCATTATCGAACGCTCAAGGAGTCTCTGCGTGGCTACGTGTCGGCTGAACATGGCTCCACACTTGGCTCCACACTTACGGAATAGGGTCTGAGAAAGCTGCTGTTCGAGAAATCCCCGCAGCGCTGCGATCAAGGCGTCCACATGCGGCGACCGCCGATCGGGGCTGCCGACTGGCGGGCATCTCCGTGTCAGACCAAGCTGGCATGCTCGGACCGTGGCACGCACTCAGGCGGTCTACTACCGCGACGCGCGCGGCGCCGAGCCGGTCGACGAGTTCATCCAGGCTCTGCCTTCCAAGCGTGCCGCGAAGATCGACGACTTCGTCGAGGAGTATCTGAACGGCCAGCCGCCCGAAGCGCCGCCTCCGCCGTTCCCGATCACCTCGCAGATCGACGGTGAGCTCCGTGAGCTCCGGGTCCGGTTCGGCAACACCCGCTACCGCATCCTGTACCAGCGCTCGGAGAACCTGGTCGTGCTGTTGCACGCGCTGGAGAAGGACACCGAGGCGGTCTCTCAGGCCGACATCGAACTGGCCAAGCAGCGGATGGCCGACTTCAAGCGCCGGATGGATGCTCTCCGGCGGCGGCCGCCCCGGGCCGCGGGCAAAGACGCGCCGCCCCCGAGCAGGCCAGTGTGATTCTCTTATCAAAATGGATAAACTAGTGACCGTGACCGACGCAGACAGCGACGTCAGCCCGCGCGGCAGGACCGCCGCTCAGGCGGCGAGGAACCGTGCCCGGCGCAGCCCGGAGTACCGGGCAGCGCGCGAGGAGTACGCGGCGATCCGGGCACTGCGGGAGAAGAACTGGATCGCTGCCCACATCCGTGAGCGGCGCTACGAGCTGAACTTGACCCAGCAGGAGGTCGCCCAGCGTGCCGGCACCTCGCATTCGTTCATCTCCAAGCTGGAAAGCGGTGAGCACATCCCGACTATCCCGGTGCTCAGCCGCATCCTGGCGGTGCTCGATGAGCAACTGTTGATCGGCATGGAGCGTAAGACTCCTGGCCAGGAGCCCGAACGCGAAGTCGCCCCGGCACCGGAGTCCATGAGCGCCTGATGAAAGCCGCTGTTTCAGCAAACCGTTGCCCGGTTCACCCGAGGTGCGGCTTCGTGTTATGGGCTGAGCCGAGCTGCCGCAACCTGGCCTGGATTGAGGTGGGCACATCAGGACGTTCTCCAGCTGATCAGGCTGACGCCACTTGGCGCCTTACGCACATGCCGAATAGAGGACGTTGCGGACCCGCAAACTTATGCGCTGACCCAAATGTTGCGAACGATGGCCACACTGTCAATTCAGTCTGAGGGCATGTAATGGAGTGTGCCGAACGCGCCAGTGGACACGCACTGGCGGCAAATTTATACTAAGGCTGCTGGATCAGGGCCCTATAAATTCAGCTTCGTCATCCGCATGGCGATCGAAGCCGCTGCCGAGTACCATTATGGTCTTACAATAACAGGAACTGGTAGCGATGCTTGGCGTATACCGATTCTCCAATTATTGTACGGAGAAGACCCAGCCGCTATCGCAGCGAACAACATGTTCAGACCAGATGATGGGGCGAATCTGCGACCCGCCCCATTGGGCACCCTCAGACCTGTCACTACTAGCGCTCATCGCGCTATCGCCGTCACCCTTGGATTGCCTTTGGCTCTAATGAGCGACCCTGGTGCGGCGTTTGACATATTTACCCCGGCCATGCGCTGCGGCCTACCTCTCGGTTAGCGCATGTTGGCCAGATAAGCCATTGGGGATCTTGCGCTTGCTCTTTTCCCTTTCCAAATCTTCAGCAATTCTGCGGGCGCTTTTACGGCAAGAATCGAGCCCTCCGCAAGCGCCCCCGCCATAAGCACATGCCACAAATTGAGGCCGCTGAAAATAGTAGCACTAACAGCAGAAAAAACCCCTACGCCCGATGATATCGCTATTCCGCCAAACGCATCCTCGTATGAAGCCAGCAAATCGTCGCGAGCTCTTCCTAGATCAGGAAGCACCTTGGAAGAGATAACCTTCTGGACTCTCCTATCGTATTCATATCCAGGTGCGACATCACCAACCTCGACAGACAGCATCTCCAGGTAAGAGTGGAATCGGGTGAGAAGCTTTTCATTGCGGGCCCGATATGTGAGCAGTTCGGCCACCGATCGACGTCGGAGCGCGTCATCTGGAATAAGGCGATCCAGTATTTGAACTGCAAGAGATTGCCTCGGAAACTTGATCGGCAGATCAATTGAAAGCTTTCTCCTCAGATCCGGTTGCGTATCAATCGCTTCTAGAGCGTGGTCCACCTTCAGTCTAAGCAGTGAATCGTGGATCGTGCTGTCCGTATAAGGTATGCAATCATTCAATGCCGCCGCTACCAAACATTCATTTATACGCAAGCTCGATGCCTGCAAGAAGGGAAACTCGTAGGAAGGGAGTTCAATATGCGGATTCCCACCTATAACGTAGCGGTAATGACTCTTGAGAAACGTCTCTATTGCCGGGTAACTTCCCTCTGCATAACCTCCCCATCGCCATCTGGCGAACCCCCTAACGTGCTCATCTACTATTGAATCGAGTTCATTATTAGCATTGATTAGGGCTTGCAGGGAGATTGCTTCTCCGAAACTTCCTGCCCCAGGAGAAAGGGCTTCCAACAATGTCGGAGGAATTCGATCACGAAGAATGTTCCACGTCTCGACGCTATTTGCTATTGCCGTTCTGCAGAAGGAGTCATCACTAATGTCGCTCATCACGTTGGCTGTCAATAGCTGATCATGCTCGCGCACAATACTCGCCGCGTCAAAGATCCGAATAAATCCTTCCGAACGCAGAAGGTGATAATCACTCTCCAGCTGGTCGATATCGGCACCTACAGAGACACCTCTTTGCTCCGTCCGGTTAATTGCCGTACGAACAAACCATGGTTCCGAGTCGAGGAGATAGAGTGTATCGAAAAGCAGGGCCGCCTTCTTCAATGTAGAAGACACTAGCGAACGCGAGTAGGGATAATACACGACTGAAAGGGTCACGAACACTCCGAGCAGATTAGCTATTCGGCTGAGAAATAGTTTGACAGATACTAGGTGTTGAAATTGTCATGTGCGATCCAAAATTTCAGCTGGACTACCCACGCACCATGGGCCCGGCACGTAGCAACTTATCATCACTCACGCTACAATAAAAGTCAACTGCCCCTATACAAACTTGCTTTGGACGCGATGCGGCTGAAGGGAGGGCAGTGGCCGTCCATAGGGTCATGCACCGAGATCATCCCGCTTGGCATACTACCGAGCGTCACCCTAGCGGCTAACGTTAGTGCCGATAATTAGGTGGGTCAGCCTGCGGTTATCGAGAACTCTCTTGGTTCCGGTGGCTGGAAGGCAATCCCGTCTTGACCTCGGCGGACAGTCGCTCAGGCCACATGTTTATGCATAGTAGTCTTCGAGATGAACGCCCTGTCATGCCGCGTTGCGGCTTGGACGGGCGGTCGGCCCGGGTCTACTTCCTGGCCTTCTTGAACCTCTCGCGAGGACAACCGGAGCCGGCCCTTACCGCCAGGTTGGCCTGTCTGTGCCACCGTAGGTGAACCAGCGACGGAACTCGACTGATTTACCGCTCATGCCCCGGACAGGGGCGCTGACCCTGCGCGGCCTACTCTTGCCCGCCCCGTTTGCGGCGTTTCCGCGGAACCGGCTTGTGAACGCTTTCATAAGCCGGTTCCGCGGAAACGCACATCTGCCTGCAGACTGCGCGGAAGCGTCCTGTCATGCCGCGTGGCGGACTTGGACTGGCGGCCAGGCCGGGTCTACTTCCTGACGCTTCTTGAACCCCTCGCGAGGACAACCGGTCTCTGGCCCTTACCGCCAGGTCGGCCAGTCTCTGCCACGGTAGGTGAGCCAGGCATCGAGGTCGACTGATTAACCGCTCATGCCGCAGTGTGAGCCTCAGGTCCGAGGCCGCGGTCTGGGGCGCTGTCAAGTTCCGAAGGCCTCGGACGACGCAGGCGCTCGCGGGCTGAGCGGGCGCCGTGGGCACGCTCGTCGACACGGCAGGCTGGGACTGACCGCCAGGCTGGCAGTGAGCCTTCACCCCAGGGCAGATGACCGACGACGTGGATCGTGGCAGGATGGAGCACATCGCAGGGAGGGCGAGATGGTTCAAGGCGTGGCCGAAGCTCCAGGCGAGCTAAAGCCAGGGCAGCTTTTCGCCGGTCGATACCGTATTGAGCGCCGCTTGGGTGAGGGTGACCGAAAGTGCACTTATCTCGCTGAGGACGTCAAGGTCGGAGATCGATTGGTTGCGCTCTCCGTTGTCAAGCCGCACGCATCAGTGCTTGACCCAGACGGAACGAGACGCGAAGCCAATCTGCTCAGTCGCGTGAAGAACCACACCCATATCGTCGCGTTCTATGATTACGGAGCGGATGGTCCGGTCCAATATCTCGTTTTCGAGTATCTCAGTGGTGGAACGCTCGCAGAGCGCATTGAGCGTGCTGGAGACGCAGGAGAGCTTATCCCACCTGACCTGGTCGTCCGGTACGGTCGAGAGCTTGCCGGCGCACTTGCGCAGATTCACGCCGCAGGCGTCATCCACCGTGATGTGGCACCGCATAACATCTGGATCAGCGATCGTCAGAAGGTAAAGCTCGGGGACTTCGACTCAGCGGTCCTGCTCGACGGTGAATCCGGGCTACGCCCCATTACCGACGAGGACTATGCCTCTCCGGAAGAGCGCCACGGTGGTCCCGTCGACCAACGCTCCGACCTCTACTCGCTGGGTCGCGTGCTCATCTCCCTCGCACTAGGACAGCTTGCGTCCGGCGACCCAGCGATCGTCCGCGAGCGCCGTCTCGACCTGCCGCCCGCGTTTCACGATCTGCTCACCAGCCTGGTGGCTCCCTCTCCGGATGCCCGACCTCCGCGCGCAGAGGAGGTTCTAGGCCGGCTGAAACGAGATCCGCCGTCGCGGCATGGACATTCACGCTGTCATCGCTAAGGGGGAAGGTCCCCGAGTTGAGTTCAAGGCCTCGATGCGCTTGCCTCGTGGCCTGCCTCCCCATCTGACGGAGGCTCAGCGAGAGGCGGCCTTGAAGGATAAGAGTAAGTACGCCACCTTGGAGAAGATGGTCTTGAAGACGATTGCCGCATTTCTCAACGGCCAGGGAGGGACACTGCTCGTGGGCGTCGAAGATGACGGGACTGTCGTCGGCATCGAAGATGACTTCGGCACATTCGAGGCAGAGGATCAGAACGCCGACACCTGGCAACTCAATCTGAAGCAGAAGATCATCAACGCTTTTGGACCTGATGTCTGGGCGATACTTGATCTCAAATTGGACGTCACTGAGCAGGGTACTGTGGCTCGCATCGACTGTCCGCCCCGAGCACAGCCGACCTGGCTAAATACTAAGGACAACAAGGCAGGACCGGAGTTCTATATCCGCGCCGCCAGCTCGACTGAGTCTCTGCCAGCGGATAAGTGGTCGCAGTACATTAAGGAGCGCTGGAGATCATAGGGCGTTGACATCCCACCCCGTAAACATTCAGCCCTATCACTGCAGCACACTCCGGCTCAGACCGAAACAATGGGGGATATTGTCGTGCCGATCGCCGCTGGTGAGATGAAAAGCCTCGGCGGTGCTGGGTGCGGTAGCGCTGATAGCCGTGATGGCCGGCGTGTATTTCCGGGTGTCCGCGTGGCTGACGCTGGGAGCAGGAGGGAGGCTCGGAATGCCGAAGATAAGTGACCTACCCTCAGGCCAGCGGCCTATGGACCGGTTCGTAACCGGTGTTCCTCTCGTACTGGCTTACCTGGTCAGCAAAGGGGGCACGGCCGGGTTGCCGGCAATCCGTAAGATGCTCGCAGAGGAAGCGTCGGAATCGATCGCAGAGTTCTCCGGCCAAGTTATGTCGGAGTGCCTAGCTCGAGGTCTGGTGGAGCGACCGGGTCGTGCTACGTATGTGATGACGGCCCGGGGGCCCACACTGAACTTGCTCTCAGAGGTCGAGCAAATGATTCAGGCTGAGATTGAGAGGGTGATACAACAGCGCTAAGTACTTGAACGGCGCTCAACGGCGGTCCATGCATCCTTCGGGCTGGTGACGTCGCGAAGGTGCCACGTCCGACATCGGGAGCTCATCTTGATTAAGGTTCACGTGCTCCAAGTAGACCAGAAGCCTGAGAATGTCGCCGAGCTGGCGGCCGGGGTTGCCGCCGGTCGCACCGTAGACGACTGGCAGATGCCCAAGGATTCCAAACCAGGCGACTTCGTGGTCTGGTATGCCGCTGGCCGTCAGCAATACGTTGCCTTGGGACGGGTGGATGCTATCCCGATTGAGGTGAAGGAAGGCCCTGGGCCGTATCGGGGGCCGGTCGCTGCCATGGAATGGATTGAGCCAGTGGATCGCAGAAGTGTTATCGAGGGCTGCGGGATTGACGGCGGTGTCGAGTCGTACCAGACGGTAGAAGACATGCTCGTGGTGAAGTTCCTAGAGACACTGGGCCTTTCACACCTAACATCGCGCTGGGGGCTATCGCAATTGTGCCCGACCTGTCACCAGACCATGCCGCTGACCGGCGTCTGCGACAATTGTGGGTGAGAAAAATAAAGGTCGCGATGTCTCCACGGAAACGCGCTCATCTGCCGCGATGTTGTCGCTACTCCTCACAGGCGGCACGAGTCACAGATACCTGTCGCTGGAAGCTGAACAAAGCAGTTAGGACAAGTTGGCGGTGGTACTGTCACGCGCCCCTGACGTCGCTCGACGGCGACGCGCAGACGAGGCGCCAGTGCTGGCACGCCACCTCCCAGCGGAAGAGGAGCCCCGAAATGGCGATAGCAGTCGAGCCTGGCTGCGGCCGCGTGGTACTCCCGCTGGAGTTCATCTTCGACGGGACGTTCCCCCGCCACCTCCAAGACTGCCCAGTAGCCGTCAGCCACCTTGCCGTCGGTGCTCTTAACCACCAGTGCGGTCAACGGAGGGACGCCCTCATCGTGGCAGCGGTCCACCAGCCAACACCACGGACTTAAGGCGTTATGGGCCGGGACCTGCGAGTTTCGGGGTTCGGTGGGTGTCCTGGGTTCCGATTTGATCATGAAGAAGGCTCCTGATAGGGGTATGGGTCTCGAATCCTTGCCCTGAACAGGAGCCTTGGGTGTCTTCTTACCTGCCGTGCGGTGTTTGTGCAACCTTGGCGCCGGATGCTGGCGCATGGAAGGCCGGGGAGCTGGCGGCGGGGGCGCCGGGCGGGCCGTGCCCGCCGTGGGTCATCGCGGCCGGGGCCGGTGAGCTGGCCGATCCCTCGGGCGGCCGTCAGGACAGCGCACTGGTGGCGGCTGGGCGGCCGGGGCCGGTGTCGTCGGGGCAGGTGATGACGTTCGCCGTCCCGGTGATCACGGTCCCGGCGAGGGTCCGCAGGTCAGGAGCGGTGCAGGCAGACGGGTGGCTGCCGGATCAGGTGCGGCTGGGGATGCTGGAAGCCGTGCTGGGCGACGGGGTGATCGAGGAACTGTGCGATCAGGCGGCCGCCGCCGGGCTGGTGACGCCGGGCGAGCGGCGGCGGCTGATGTCGCTGCCGTTCATCATGCGGATCGTGGTCGCGATGACCCTGCTGCCTGATGCTGACTACCCGGAGGTGATCCGGGCCCTGACCGGGCTGCTGCCCCGGCTGCCGTGGGCCAGGCGGTGGCAGGTCCCCACGCATAAGACGATCACCGCATGGCGGCGCCGGCTGGGGACCTGGCCGGTGGAGCAGCTGTTCTGGCGGGTCGCCGGGCCCCTGGTACCCGATGGCGCGCCCGGGGCGGTGATGATCGCCGGGCGGCCGCTGTGCTCGATGGACGGTTTCGAGATCGACCTGCCGGCCACCCCGGGGAACCTGGCGGTCTTCTCCTGCACCGGGGTCAGCAAGGACACCCGGTGGACCGGCCAGGCCGGGAAGAGCCAGGCCGCCGGGGACGGGCCGGACGGGCCGTTCCCGCACCTGCGGTGCCTGCTGATCACCGCCCGGGCCGGGCGGGCGATGCTCGGCGCGGCCGCGGATGCCACCGATGCCGGGGAGCAGTCGCTGGTGGCCCGCCTGGTTGAACGGCACCCGGAGCTGTTCGCCGGACGGGTATTCCTGATGGACAGGAACTTCCTGGGCTATCACCTGATCACCGCGATCCTGGACGCGGGCGGGCACCTGATCATGCGAGTGCGGGCCGGGATCAACCTCCCGGTCACCGGGGACGGGTGGCTGCCGGACGGGTCCCGGCTGACTTACCTGGACGAGCCCGCCCGTCACCGGACCAGCGACCGGCTGCCGCTGCGGGTCGCCGAGCACAACGTGGTGCTGCCCGGCAGCGACGGCGGCGAGGTGTCCGAGACCTACACGATCGCGACCACCCTGCTCGACCACCAGGCGGCTGACGCCGAGGCGCTGCGGGCCGCCTACCCGATGCGCTGGTCCGCCTCGGAGACCACGATCGGGGAGAACAAGACCACCGTGACCGGGCCGGCCCGGCCACCACCCCGTGCCTGCGCTCTGGCGAACCCGAACTCGTCTACCAGGAACTCTGGGCGTGGCTGGCCGCCGCCCAGCTGGTCCGCGCCAGCACCGCCGCCGCCGCCATGACCAACGCGGCGGCCGCCATCACCGCCCGCCGCCACCCAGGCGTCCCGCCCGGCACGGACCAGGTCTCCTTCACCACGATGCGCCGCGCCGCCACCGCGTCCATGCGCCAGTCGCTGGTCACCGCGAGCACCAGCCTGGCCGCGCTCGCCGCCCTGGCCGAGGCCGCCGGCCAGACCGCGGTACACACCCTGAATCGCACCGGCCGGCAGCGGTACTCCGGACGCAAGCAGAAGTCCCGGCCGGCCTTCGGCCACACCACGGCCACCAAGACCACGCACCGCGGGCCGGTGAAGATCACCCGGTTCCAGCCGGCCGCCAGCGTCACATAGCCGCTGACCAGCAGCAACAGCGACCCGGAAGGAGAAACCGCCCCCGCGGGCGGGGCTGCGGCCCGTGGAACCGCACGCCCACCCGAGCGTCATCGGGCCGTCACCATGCCCGGAACAGCTCACCCGCTGCCATAAACCAGACACAAAAACCGATACAGAACCCGAAGATACGAATACCCCAGTCAAGCACTAACGCCCAAAGTCCCTGGTGTTGGGTCCACCAGCCGTCGCAGGACCTTACCGATCCAATGACGGAAGGGCACGGAAGTACGGACGCCAGACGCCGCCTGCGCCTCCTCGGCAAGCGCGCCATACTCGATGACGGCGTGATAAGAACGCGCCACTCCGATAAGTATGTCGTAGGCTTCGCTGGCCCAGATGTCATAGGCCTCTTCAGATGTGAGTGACTCGCCGTCGGATTCACGCCAGTACCCGCGTCCTCGCATGTTCCCATCTTCGTCGATCTGGCGATCAGAGGCAGCTTAAAGGCCAAGCCGAGAGATGACAGTACACGGTATAGAAATGTCATGATCTGACCGTGATCGCGCGTATTCTCATGCCGCGTGGAGGTCGTTGCGTGGTGAAGTTCAGAGGAGCTGGCCGATCGGCGAGTTCGGGATGGCGATCCAGCCTTCTGCCAGGGCAGCGGCCAGGTCGTCCCTGCTGGGAGGGAAACGTCTGGTTCTGGGCTTGACGACACTCACGCACGCGCTGTCATTGCGGCGATGACGGCATCGAAGGCATCGTGCGAGCGCCGGAGGGTCTGCTCATACGGACCGCAGTCCAGCCACGGAGCCTTGGCCCGGAGATCGTCGACGAGGCAGCTGAGAATATCGGACTTGGCTGACTGCTTATAGCCGAGCCGGTACAGATCCCAGCACCGCAGTGAGGCGCGGGTAGACCTCCACCACGAGCCCGGTGCCGGAACGGTCGACGGGGCGACCGGTAGCCTCGAGTGGCGCGTCCGTCTCGCCGCAATTGCGGTACCTGTATCGATAATTGAGGTTTTCTCAGTAACTTTCACGTGAGCATCTTGTGCTCGAATAGCACCAGGACGAGTGCGGCCCTGGCGATGAGGCCTATTTTCCCGGGGCTTGCGGTGATGTTCTGGAGGGTCTGCCAGCGCTGGGACAGCAGCGCGAAGCCGCGCTCGCCCAGGCACCGTGCCGAGCAGAGCAGCGCATTCCTGGTCCGGTTGCTGATGTCCAGTTCTTTCACCCCGGCGGGCTTCTTCACCGGGACGTGGACACCGTGACCTGCGCCTTCGTAGCCGGAGTCGGCCAGTGCCGGCATTGCGTCCAGGAATGGCCGCAGCACCGCCAGGGCATTCTCCCGGGCTGCGGCCAGGTCATGGACATTGCCCGGAAGGACGTCAGAGACCCACATCGGGATGCCCGAGGGATAGAACACAGCCTGGATGTTCCCGCCGAAATCGTGCTTCTTCCCCGAGTACCACACGTCGATTTCCCTGCCCTTGCGGCTGATGGTCTTCTCCCGGCACCGGTCGGACGCGACGATCTTGCCGTCCAGGATCACGTACGGCGTGCCCTCCGCCAGGGCGCGCTCCAGCGCCTCGGCCAGGCCGGGCGCGCGCGCGGCCAGCACACCGGTCACCTCGTCGAGATACCGGTAGGCGGTGGACTGCGACAGCCCGAACCCCGCGCCCAGCCGCGGGATGTCTCCTTTGTCCCGGAACCAGGCCAGACCGAACAGCGCCTGCCGGTAACAGCCCAGCTTGCGGGTTCCCCTCCGGGTCCCGATCTCCCGGCGGTGCCCGGCCAGCAGACCGGAAACGAACAGGACAAGCTCCCTGGGGACGTCGAGTCTGACACGATAGAAGGCCACGCGGAGCCTCTCCCGGTAAGGGTGTTCTTTGGCGAGACCTCCTTCTACCGGGGGCTCCGCGTCTCCCCGGCGATCTCCGCCTATGTCCGCGTGTCTGCCAAGATGCCCGCTATGTGCCGTTTACCGGACTCACCCCTTGCTGGGAAAACCTCATTGTTCACGCCCGATTCCAGTTTGCTCGAGTACGAAGGGTCGTGGTCCTCTTGTCCATGATTTTGCAACTTCACTGGAAACCATACTTAGCGTGTTCCTCGCCCACATCGGCTGGCTTGTGGCGAGGACGATCTCATCCGCAGTGAGGCTTTGGGCAACATGCACCAGGCGCCGAGCGGGTGCGTCTTTTTGACAAGTATGAATATCTCTTAATTTCGGGTTGAACCGGCTTGTACCGGGAGAGTCCGGGTGTTTCGGTGCGTCTCTGGCATTACCGGTAGTGATTCATGCTGGTCAGCGGAGTGGTGGCGGTGCGCCCGTAATGCGGCCGGGATGGCGTCCCGTCATCGGTTCCGCGGGTTCCGGGGCCGTTTCCGGGATGATGAGCGGAAATCATTCCTGGCAGGCACCTGGAGGCGCGGCGGTGACGGTGAGGTTCTCGGTGACGGTGAGGCAGGTCCGGGAGGACGGGAGCGAGGCCCCGCTGGACGGGGAGCTGGCGGCGGCGCTGGCCGGCCCCGCGGAGCAGTTCGCCGGGCTGGCGGCCTGGGCCGCGGACGAGGCCGGGTACCTCGACCACGGGGAGCGGGAGAAGGTGATCGGCCAGGAGGGGCGCGAGCTGCAGCGGCGGCTGCTGCAGGCCACGTTCGACATCGACAGCGCCCGCGAGGAGCAGGCTGACGGGGTCACCAGCGCCGCCGGGATCCGGCACGGCACCGTGGAAGAAGACCATGGCCGGGGCGTGACCAGCGTGTTCGGGCCGGTCCGGGTCACCCGGAAGGCATACCGCAACCGCCGCGAGCCGAACCTCTATCCCGCCGACGCCCGCTGGATCCTCCCCGGCGACCCGTACTCCCTGGGCATGCGGGCCCTGGCGGCCTTTCACCTGGCCGCGGGCGGGTTCGGGCAGGCCCAGGAGGTCATCGAGGCCCGCACCGGCGTCACGGTCGGCCGCGCCCAGCTCACCGGGCTGGCCGAGGATCTCGCGGCCTGGACGGACGGCTTCTACGAGGAACGGGCCCGGGACGCGGACCAGGACCTGCCGGGCACCGACGTGATCATGATGCAGGGCGACGGCAAAGGCATCGCCATGCGCCCGGAGCACCGCAGGAACGCCGGGAAGGATGACGGCACGCGCCCCGGGATCAAGAAAATGGCCGAGATCGTCGCGGTCGCCGACTTCACCCCCGCCGTCCGCGAGCCGGAGGACATCGCCGCCCCGGCCGCCCGCCGCCGGGCGCACCCCGGCCCGAAGGCCCGCGATAAGTGGGTGTCGGCGTCCGTTACCGAGAGCATCGAGGACATGATCGCGTCCGCGTTCGACGAGGCCGACCGCCGCGACCCGCAGCGGGTCCGGCAGCGCGTCTTCCTCGTCGACGGGAACAAGCAGCAGATCACCGCCATCGAGGCCCAGGCCGCCGGACGCGGCCTGAAGGTCCCGGTCCTGATCGATTACATCCATGTCAGCGGCTACCTCGGCAAGGCCGCCGCCGCCCTGCACCCCGGCGACCCGGCCGCTGCCGGCCAGTGGGCCGACGGCCAGCTGCTCCGCGTCCTGCACGGCCGCGCCAAGGCCGTCGCCGCCACCCTCGCCTCCGTCGCCGCGAAAACCCGCTCTGACCCGCGGACCCGCCACCTCGACCTCACCGACATGGACAAGGCCGTCACCTACCTGAATAACAACCACGCGCACATGAAGTACGACAAGGCCCTCGCAAAGGGATGGCCCATCGCCACCGGCATGATCGAAGGCGCCTGCAGATTCGTCATCGAGGACAGATTCGGAATTACAGGCGCGAGATGGTCACCCGACGGAGCCGAGGTCGTCCTCAAGCTCCGCGCCGTCGTCGTCAACGGCGACCTCGACGACTACATGAACTACTACAAGGAACGCTACCGCAGCGAGCACCACCTCGCCCGCTACGACGAAGACACCATCGAGCGCCTCAACCTCGCCGCATGACCGAAACACCCAGAAATAAGGCACCTCTTAGAAAGACGCACCCGCGCCGAGCAACCTCCTGAGCTCCTTTATCCCCACTCAGTGTACTATTCGACTTGGCTTCGCCGACGACGATGCGCCCATCGATCACAAGGCACATGTCGAGCTCGATAGTACCGCTGCTGTCCGTGACCTCTAGCTCAGGAGACCAGAGTACTGAGGAAGATCGCTTGCTCAGCTCCGCTATTGCGAGCAACGGTACATCGCCATGAGTTAGCAGGAGATCACGTACCACTTGGTCTAGGGCGTAGTACCAGTGTGGCTCGGGATCGCCTACATACCATCGACCCCGCGAGAGCTGACCGGCATGGCCACATGTATGGCATTCGAATGTCGAGCCGACTTGATCAATGTTATAGAAGTCGTAAGAGCGGCACCGAGCGCAGTAGAGCAAGAATCCTTGGCGTAGCGCTTTAAGCGCCAGAAGGCGATCGATGGTATCGCGCGCCTCGTATTGGTCAATACCAAGGAGCGTGGAGGCATCTTCAATAGCAACATATCCATTCCCGCGGATCTCGTATCCAGTACCATAATTCCCCCGAGCACCGCGGGGCGGGAGGAATGCATTCAATAGGCTTCGGATGGATCCCACTAGGTCCGCAGTTAGGGCACTAAGCGATCCCCACATCTCAACTGCAATAGCGCTGCGTCTACCCGCGGGAGACCGTTCGACATGAGCGCTTGCTGCGGCCGCAAGTTCTGCAAACAGCAGGTCGGCGGAAGGGAAGCGGAGTAGAGGCTGGGCTAGGCGTATCTCTGGGGAGGCGTGGCCTACAAAGGCTTCAAAGTTCAAAGAGGCAAAGGTCAGTCCGTCGCGACTTACCCTAACCAGGGAGTCAGCAACACTGTACGGAGAATTCTGCAAGCGTTCGTTAAGCAACGATGCACGTGCTGGAAGTTGATGCTCTCGCAGCCATACGTCCACATACCAGCACACGCCGGATCCCTCGTGTTCGACGATCTGGGGCATGGGCAATGCGATTGGAGTCAGCATGGAGATATCCCCTGCGTCGTTGGCAACGGGGATACGCCGACGGAGTCGGAACGCTACTGGATCAGCCAGAACACAACGCCCTCTTTCCGTCACCAGCGCGGATGGTGTGATTGACTCGACGCTACTGAGGCGAGCGATAGAACCTTCCTCCTCTGTGGAGGCTCCGGTCGTCATCGCGTCCAGCTCGGCGGTAAGAGAGTCCACTGCTGTCGGCGGCTCGCTAACGCTCGTTATGAGCATCGGTCGGTTGCTTCTGAAAGCGAGGTGACGGAGCTGGAGCAGTGCGCTTATCACTGTCTCTCGGAGAGGCTCATCCTCGGAGAGGAGATGCGTGGGTATCCAGGAAGCATGCAGGAAAAGCCGATCGCATAGCAACGCCAATGCATGATCCTCTGCGGTCTCTCCGATCACACAGACTACAGGTGGGGAAGAGAACGCCCTTATCTTGAACGTGGACTGCCCGCTGCGGCCGAATGGGGTCTCAGTAAGAACTCTATCTATGGTTATGTTTGGGTCAAGCGCATGGATACTATTGACTGCTGAGAGGGAGTAGGCTTGAGGGTTCCATATTTCACCAGGTGTTGTCCGTGTAATCGACAGTCGAACCAAGTTGGGTAGATCTGCGTCCGCCACCGGTAGCTCGATAGCCTCATGCCTTTCGTCGCTGGCCGGATCTATGGAGCCAATGCGGGTTTCGACCATCAGTGCGATGACTGGATCGACCTGAGAAAGATCCAACGTGTACATCCTTTTTCCTGGCGTGCTTGAGACGCTGGATAGCAGCCCACCCGAGTTGTAAGCATGGTGAAGCCATATAATTTCGGTTGATTCGAACTCGTACGTAGTTGGGACGAACCCCTTGAAAGGCGAGCAGTAGATGTTAGCTTGTTCGGCAAGCCCATCCCAGTCACCGGGATCAGCTTGCGTCGCAGTTAGTCTGCTCCAGACCACGTCGCGATCTTCTCCCTGGAGGATGCGCTCCTTCGCCACCTTATTAAACTCGGCGGGATCGTCGTAGGTGGCGTCTATAAACGGTACATGAACCGCAATATGATCGGGATCATATTGCCGCATAAGATGCGCGAGTACCTCAGGCATGATGTCTGATTCATTGACAGGAACAATCGTTGCGCCGTTGCCTCCCCACACTTTATACATCGAGGCAATTGCGCGTCGTGCAGTACGGATCCAATCTTGCCCCGGTCGGTAGGCGACGATGAAACGCGGTGGTCGCAAGCGCGCACCGATCGAACGATACTCTGTGACTATCATGATATCCCCACTCTTTACGACCTTCCGACATCGTCCATAGCTGCGGCAGAGCGCCCGAAGGGCGGCCTGCCCTTCCAAGGATCCAGCGAATCTTTCGTCAACAAAGGAACAGAATGATTGGGCTGGACTCGGCTGGGCTATTCTCCGTCACACCATACTATATCTGTCAGCGTTGAGGCCTAGATGCCCCTGGCATGCACTACAGACTGGATGAGGCTGGTTTCACATCCCCGCCATCGCACTACCGTCCCATTGCCATCGCTGAGACACCCGCGGGCAGGCCGGTCCATCACCAGCTAGCCGACCGCCGACTGCCGCGCCCATATCGGCTGGGAGCACAACTTGGCGCGTCGGAGTCAAGTTCCGTGGCATCCTCGAAACCTACACTGACGATCCGCGGAGGATCCATGAGCGTCTGGGGCGAGCTCGAAGTCGAAAGCAAGATCATCGACATCCTGAGGGGGATCCCTCACCAAGAAGCGCACCACTTTGGGCGTCCCTATCTGAGTGCCTATCAACTGGCCATTGCGGTAGACCGCCGATGGCCCGAAGTGCGTACTGCCCTCGGCAACCTGCCGATTGGTGGCCTCGGTATCGGAACGCGCAATAGCCTGGCCAGTACTTGGCGGGCGAGTTGTCGCGCCGGATCAAATCTGGCGATCTGACGACCATCGAGGGCTCTTTTCTAACTGATGAAGACCTCGTGGAACTTGTCTATGTCGAAAACGATGGGCGACGAGTCACCTCCAGCCTCACCGGCAGTGGCTACGACCTCTCGCTCTTCCGCCTCCGGTCCACGTCGTAAGACGCTACGGACGTACTCATTTGCCGCAGATAGTGCGCGTCGTATCCAAAATCTATTCCACAGTCTGTGCGAACCCGAGATGGCTTCCGATAACTCGTCACAAGAATTGCGAGATAACTACCCATATCAGTTCGGCGACGAAACCGAGCAGCGCAAGAAGCAGCGCCAGACCTCTCACCGATACGATCGACTGGCGAGCGGGCGGGGCGAGGAGCACCGTCATGCCAGCCAGCAGCGAAAGTATTCCTCCGTCATAGGCAAATCGTGTGGCCTGAGCCCAGCGGTCGTGACGCTTGCTGTGGATTCGCTGCTCGACGTATACCTCGTCCCGTGTGGCCTCTGGAAGCTCTTCGAAATGAGGCCACCAGCTCAGCAGTTCCGCAGGTGTGACATCCCAGCGCCGCGCCCACGAGGCACACTGAACTGCAGCAATCAGGCAAAGCCCCACTGCCCTTAAGTTTCCGGAGTTGTGTCCCATTTCGGGAGATTCGACTTTGTGATGTCGATGGTGTAAGTGACTTCTTCGGTGTGCCTGGTTCGTCGTTCGGCTGTGGTTCTCCCGGATGTTCGCTGGCGGTCCTGACGGTGGCGGGGCAGGGCGAGGATCGCGGCGTTCAGGCTGGCTAGCGGGCTGGCGGGGCGGTGCCCGCAGTGCCGGCAGGGGGTCTGGGCAGCGAGGTGGGAGCGGATGAGGCCGAGCACGGCGGTGAACGGGATGAGGCCGGGGTCGATGCCGGCGGATCCGGCGGCGCGGGCGGATGCGGTGGCGGTGATGTTGTGGATGAGCAGCAGTGCCCAGGCTTCCTGGCGGGCAAATTCGGGGGACTGGCCGCGCAGCGGGCGGCGGGAACCGCGGACCGTCTTCTTCAAATGGAGGAACGCGATTTCGATTTGCCATCTCTCTGCATACAGGACGGCGATCTCCCAGGCCGGATGGGCTTCGTGGTCCAGGAGGGTGGTCAGCACCCGCATCCGGGTGGTCTTGGTCCTGCCGCTCCTGGTCGTGGCGGTGACAGTGAAGGTGACCAGCCGGGCGATGGTGTCCGGGAGGCGTGCGGCGCGCAGGTCGCCTGCTTCCTTCCGCCGGCGGGCGCGCATGCCGTCTGATTCGTGGAGCATGACCAGCTCAGAGCCGTCGGGGAGGGTCTGCAGGGTCTTGAGCGGGACGGATTTCGCGCTGTTCTTGACCCGCCAGGCCAGCTCAGCGCCGGTGCCGGAGAACCGGATCCAGCGGTGCATGGAGAAGAAGCCGCGGTCGGCGAGGTTGAGGATGCCGGGGCCGAAGCTGTCTTCCAGCTGATCTGCCAGGGCGTTCTCGCCGTCGTGGTAGCCGCCGATCGCAGCGCCGATCCAGCGGAAGGTCGCGGTGCGGACGTGGGCGGTGACCCGCAGCAGCGGGCGGGCACCCTCCGCGGGCGTCCCGAACCCGTCTTCGAGCACGCCGTTCCTGGCCAGCTCCATCGTGGTGCCGTCGATGGCGGTGACCTCCAGGCCCTTCCACAGCAGGCCGATGCCGAGGTCCGCGTCGGCGACGGCGGCGTCGAGCTCGAAGGTCTTCTTCATCACCTGCTCGCCGAGGAGCCTGCGGGCCTGCGAGAACGCCGCCCCGGTCGGCACTTGCGTGCCGGGCCGCAGGCGCAAGCCGGGCAGCCCGAACGCCGTCGCGAGCACCATGTCGTAGCCGGCGCCGGGGAACAGGCAGGCGACCAGGACGCAGATGACGGTCATCCTCGCCGTCAGCACCCGGTCGTACTTATGGCCCGGGGGCGCTTCCCGCAGCGCCCGGGCGATCACGTCCTCGGCGAGCAGCTCTTCCAGCAGGCCCTGCCGGTCCAGTTCCGCCAGCCAGTCCGCCCAGAACCCGGGCCCGGACGCGATCCGGGCGGCCATTTCCGCAGCCCGGGAACCTTCTCCCCGCGGCGCGGGCGGAGTGGACGCATGCGTGATGACCATGGCAAACTTGGCAGGCAACAAAGCTCCAGGTGAACGAAAAGGGCGTAGACAACCCCGTTCCTACCAGGAGCTTTGTTCTATTTCAGGGACCATCGGAACCCGTCACGCCGCCGCGACCGAGATGCAGCCAGACCGTGACCAGCCTCAGAAAACCAGACACCGGGTCACAAAAAACCGGAAACTTTAGGGCAGTGGGCAAAGCCCAGATGCAGTCAGCAGAACCAAGGTCGCGTCCGGCCACCGGATCCTCTCAGGGCTAGTAAGGACGAGACCGACCAGCGCGAAGCTGAAACCAGCGAGCAGGGGAGCAGCCACGGTCCCCGCACTTTGCAGTGCAGCGGGCGCGCCGTAGGGTTTGGGCACACTCCACGGCGACCAATCCCGCGGACCGGAAGATCCTGGCGGTGGAGCGGCCATGAGCTGAGCCCCTGTCAGCCGTTGCCATGCAGCCAATCCTTGCCACTGCACCCGATGTTCACACAAACCGTAACGGCCGATCGGTCCCGGAGCAAGTTTCTGCGCCCAGACCGGCCCTCTTGGCTGAACCGCGGCTGATCGCAACCAAAGAGTACATCGATAAGGACTAAAGCAAGATTACTGATAGGCCGGTGCGCCTGGCGGCCGGGTCAGGAACGCCGGAAGCCCGGATCGGTGCTTTCCGTTTGCCCATCGATCGCCAGACGTCTTCCTGTGGGTCCATCGGGCTGCTCACTCACCTGAAAATCGCAGTAGCCGCGGTTACCTGCCGACTGTCATTCTGTCTAACTCTTCTGCCGCATAGCGCGCTTGACGTGAGGGCCCACGTCGCCGCCGCGCCTGGGTGCCTACCGACTCGGTGCTCGGCCGTGGACCCTCTGGTGAACATGGTGGGTATCACGCTCTGTAACGGTTGGACGCAAGGAGCACGCGCGCAGTCCCGCCGTTCTGGCGCTCCGAGAGCGTGGCCCTTTCCGCCGTCGCTGACGCGCCGATCCGGTTATTCTGTCGCCGATGCCCTGGTGTTCACGGCGTTCGAAGCACGCAGGCCGAGGCTGGGCGCGGGGTGGCGGGCCGCAGGCGGCTAGAGCGCGCCGACGGCGAAAGTTCGCTGGGTGCGGTGCTCGCCGCCGCGCTTCTGTGCCTTTTTCCGCCGCCGGGCTGTCACGACGCGGATACAGTCACACGAATAGGAGGGCAGTGGTGTGCTGATTCTTGGCGTTCCCGCCGAGCGGATTCGCGCGATCGGGGAGATGTGGGACGATGGCGGGCTCTGGGACGACATCCTCTGGCTCGCGCTGCTCGCGCGCGCGGCCACTGACGACCGTGAGCGCCGGATGCGATGGCACCACCTGGTAATGGCCGTCGGAAACTTCAAGCGGCAGGGGGGCAGGCGGCTGAGGCCTTCCCGCATCTCGCCCGCCGACCAATTCACTTACGCCGCGAGGGCGGATCACTTCCACGGGCCGGACGATCTCACGATAAGCCGGGACGACGCTGATTCCTGGCAGCACCTGGAAGACTCGCTCGCCGGCGCGGCGACGGCCACGACGACCACCCTTCTGGCTGCACTGTGGCCAGACAGTCATCACATCCTCGACTGGAGGGTCCTCGCGGCGGCCGCTGGACTCGGCCTCGTCGCAGACGACGAGAACGGTCTCGACCTGGTTACACCCGGCGGCCGGGATCCGCTACTGCCCGTGCTCGACCTTTACTGCAGGGTCAGGACAGTACTCATCAGGCAATCGGCTCGTGCCGGCGTTCCGCTCCGGGCCACAGAGCGAGCGCTCTACCTCATATCAAAAGCCATCAATGGCCGGGGAACGACCTGGGCCGAATACGGAGACAAACTCCGCGAGGCCGCACAAGCCGACCGGGCGCCTGGCACCGACGGCACATCAGACGACGAGCGCGACACTCCTCCGGCAGCCCCCTGACCAGCGACCCCGCAGAGCCCGCCAGGGCCAGAATTCCGGGACACCAGCGCTGGGCGACCTCACGCGAGGTGACGGCGGGCCTGATTCCGCGCGCATTCCCGCCCATAACTGGATACTCCGAATGGGGAACACGGCCGGATGCGGTGGCCGCCCATGCCTGGGTTATCTAATTCGCAAACGAGCTAATGTGAACCATTGCGGTTTCGCGCATTTTCAATTCGTGACACAAGCGTAAGCATATAAACGGTATCCGGATGGTCGGGTCCGAGCACTCGCATGCGGATCTCTAGTACGGCGCGGGCTTCAGTCTCTGCCTCCTCGAGCCGTCCCGCGTCGAGGAGGACCCGAGCGAGGTTCCCGCGGCTGTACAGAGTGCCAGCGTCCTCCGGGCCGAATTCGCGGGTCCAGGCGTCCAGGATGAACCGGTTCTCGGTCTCGGCTTCGGCCAGCCTGCCAAGGCAGAGCAAGGCGATCGCGCGCAGGTGGCGGCTTGTCAGCGTCATGTCGTGCCCGGCTCCCAGGACGCGTGAGCTGACATCGCGCACGGCCCGGAGTTCTTCCTCGGCCTCCGCGAACCGTCCCAGACGGATCAGCGCGAACGCGCAGCTGCTGCGGCTCCCCAGCGCGAGCCGGTCTTCTTCGCCGAAGGAACGGGTAGCGATGGCCGCCACTGCCCGGTGCTCGCTTTCGGCTTCGGCCGGCCGGATCTCGCGAAGAATATCTGCGCGGAATGAGCGTATGAAAAGAGTGACGGGATGTTCTGGGCCAAGAACCCGGGCGCGGATTTCCAGCACAGCGTGGGCCTCGGACTCTGCCTCCTCATACCGGCCCGCGCGGTACAGAATGCCGGCGAGGTTCCCGCGGCTGTAGAGAGTGCTTGTGTGCTCGGGGCCGAAGTCGCGATTCCAGGCATCCAGGACGAGCCGGTTCTCGGCTTCAGCATCGGTGATCTGATTCAGGTTGCCTAGGGCTATCGCGCGGTAGTGACGGCTTGTCATCGTCACGTCGTGCCCTGCTCCCAGGACGCGTGAGCTGACATCGCGCACGGCCCGGAGTTCCTCCTCGGCCTCCGCCGAGCGGCCCAGGCGGATCAGCGCGAACGCGCGACCATTCCGGCTTTCCAGCGCAAGCGGATCTTCAGGGCCGAACACGCGGGCGGCGATCTCGGCCACCATCCGATACTCGCATTCAAACTCTGCATTGCGGCCGAGCTCGCGGAGAATATCGGCATGGAACGCGCGGGCAGCCAGCGTTTCACGGTGCTCGGTACCCAGCGCGCTCCCGTAAGAGCGATACGCCTGGTATGACGCCCTTTCCGCAAGCCGGTAGCGGCCGTTACGGCCAGCGGCCCTAGCGATATTGTCAGCATCGATGGCCGCACAGACACCGAGCGCAGCGTCGAGGATGTTGTCGGGAACGTGGTCGCCTGGCCTGCAGCTCCGCTGCACGGCATCGAGCAGGTAGTCGAATACCTGGACATGCTCGTCGTTCACGGGCTGCAAGAGTGCGGTGGTAGCACGCCGGGCCCTGGTCGCCCAGGTCCATGCGTCGGGGCGCGGTTCGGGCCGCAGCCGGGCTCCTCCGCGCTCGCGGAGATAATGCTCGTGTACTTCCTCGATCGTCCTGCGCGGCAGTGGCGAGGCAAAGCCGCCGCGTCGCAGGTCGGTGGCAGCGGCTACAAGGGCAGCGCCGCGCGGATGGCTTGGCGTGCGCGGGTCGGTGTCAGGGCTCCACGCATCTTCCCAGTCCCGCAGGAGTTCAGGCCCGGCGGCCATATATTCGGCCATCCCGTACGTGTGCGCCTTCGCTAGCGCCTCCGCGATCCGCGGATCCCACGCACGAGCGTTCGCCCGCTCCATCTCAGGTTCGCTGAACAAGCGTGACAGCGGGATCCGGTACGCCAGTTCGAGAGCCTCACGCGCATCCCTGCGCGACTGCCATCCGCCTTCTTCCCCGGCGGCATCGCTGGTCAGCAGCGCTTCCTCGGCAGCCCGCAACGTGGCCACGATCACCCGGTGAGCTCGCCGTCCCGCCATGATCCGCGCAACGCCTACCCGAGTCAGCCCTCCAGCGCCCACATATCTTTCCAGGTCATCGAGCCACAGCACGCAGCGGCGCGTCCCCTCTGCCGCGCTGACGGCCGCAGCCACGGCATCACGGTTCTGCGGAACTATCAGCACGTGATCCTGGAGCACGGCGGTGACAGCCTCAAACGCCGCGCGCGACTTGCCGGCGGAGGAGTCGCCCACCAGGACGACGAAGACGCTGTCAGCCAGCCGTCGCCGCAGGTCCTCATCCACGTCGCGGCGCACGTACGCCGGTACCCGCTCCATCAGCGGCTCGCCGCCGTCCGGCCGGCTCCCGCCATGCACGACAGACGACGGATGCACGCCCAGCATGATCGGGTCAAGGACCTGCCGGACTGCGGGCAGCTTTCCGCCAGAGAGGACCAGGCATCCCCCCTCGACCTCGAGTCCGAGATCGCTGGCAGCGCGGGCACGTTCCCAGGAAAGGCTGGCCGACAAGAGCGGAGTCCCGATCCCGATGCCCGTGAGCTTTTTCTTGGTCATCTGCCCCTCCCCGGCGCAACCCAGCTCCGGACTCGCCAGAATTCGCTCAAGTTCGCCGCCGTGAAAGACCCAGCTCCAAGGCTAAGCCATCTGAGGTATGGCGATCGTTCCGGACGAGGCGGCGCGGGAAGATCAGGAGCGTCCATACTGACCCCGCGCTCGTGCCCGCCATCGATGTCCCAACCTCAGGGTCTGGCAGAGGGCACAACGACGGAGCTAGTGACCGGCAGAAAGCACGGCAGCGCTTTGATCCGTAAGATGCTGAGGGTGCAGGAGAGTGCCAGTGCTGAGCCGGTCCCGGTCGTCCAGACCAGGTACGTTCGCTGGACCACTAGGGTAATGGACGGCCAGCTTGATTTCTGGGGTGAGAATTGGGCGGACCTCAGTGGTACCCAGCAATATGGCGACTGGCAGCAGCTGATCCAGTCGCGTGGCGGCACCGGCGATCCGCAATACTACATGACACGTAGCTTGCTACCCGAAGTGCTCTACGCCGCCGGCGGCGTGGAACGAGAACTCGGTCATCTCGCCACAGCCTTGGAGCAAGTCCAGGTGGCCGCCGATAATGCTCTGGCCGGGCGGGACCTGTCGGGAGCTAACTGGCCGACATGCGGTCACCACATCTCTACCGATGCCATGCAGCAAGCATCGTATATCTTTGTTAACTCGCTGAGCTGGGCGCGGGCGGTCAGAGAACGCACGAGCCGACGTTACAAGCCAGGATCGGCAGAGCGAGCTGGATTGCTGCCTGCGCTCGCGCCAGGTCGGCTGCACGACACGGTCCAGAATGCACTCAATATCCTCGACGTCGAGCTGGGAGAAGCACGCCTCCTTACTAACTACGCGCTTCACGCAGGCGCAGTACCCGGTGGCGGTACCCCTAGGGCGGAAATCCTCCCTGATGGGCGCATCCGCGCTCGCATCCCCGACCCTTCGACAAGCTGGATACTCAGCTGGGATCAATTCGAATTCACCCATGATCGCGATATGCTGACCTACAGCCAGCAGCTAATGACAGCCATAGAGAAATTCGTCGACGAAACTCTCGGAGCCTTTGAAGCCAACAGGCCGGCCAGAGTTGGCGGGCCGCCGACCCGCGCGACCGATGCGTAGTGAGGCCTCAGATCAACTCGTAGCCGCCGCTCATACCGTTATGGGGCGGACGCCCAGCTGCTGCGGTACAGAACCAGGTGTTCGGTATACGCCGCATCTTGCGATCGGGGCCCGACGCACGCACACCGAGTCGGCGATAGGGAGTATTGGTTCGTGCTGGTGTGGGATCTTCCGTATCCATGCGCCATACCGTCACAATGCCCTGGGTGCGTGCTTGGTGCGTGCTTAATGAAGGGCCTTGGCTATACGATCGTGAGCTGCCTGGCTGAGCTGAACGTTGATGAACTCATCCAGCCGATCGGGATCCGGCTCCGTCCGGCGTGCTTCTTCTCGCTCCACCCAGGTGGACCAATCGGCGGGATCGCCCATGACGATCACTCCGACGCCATGCGCGCGTGCCACGCGGCAGATCTCGTCAAGGGTCGGCTCGGCTGCTCCCTCGCGGTCGCTGGGGACGTGCAAGATTACATAGGCGTGCGTAGCGCTCCTGAGATGCGCGAGCGCTTCGTAGACCGCAGTCACATCGATCGCGTCGAAGGGCTTGACCTCGAAGGTCACCACCTCCATGTACTTGCCGGGCAGATAGCGGTAGGTGCGCACGGCAGCACTAACGAGATCCGGGCGGGTCCATTTGCCGCCGGTGGTGCGTCGTCCCTGAGCTGCAGTGACCTCGACGGCAAGCGGTTCGATCTGACGTTCCTTAGCCCAGAATGCCTCCAGCGTGTCCCGGATCGGCGGGTAGAGTTCCGCCTCGCGGATGGAAAAGAGCGCCGCCTCGCCCACCAGCTCAGCCTCGCCGGCTACCTCGGCTGCCGCGGCGGCTTCCGCCGAGAGAACCCGGCGGACAGCACCGCCACGGCCCTTGGCCCGCGTGATCGTGCCAGCCTCGATCAGGGAGTCACGGACCGGCCAGTAGCGGCGCTCGGCCCAGTGCAGAGTACGCATCAGGGTGGTGTTCCCTATGGTCGAGCCGTCAACGGGCACAAGCGCAAGCAGGCGCGCCCGGTCTGCGCTGTGATCTTCGCTCATGGGCGGAAGCGTAGCCCTGCCATCAGCTGTGCAATGGCCTCGTCGGCGAAGTGAGGCTCTGCCGAAGTTGCTTCGGCACTTGCGCCACTGTCAAGGTTAGGAGCCCATAGGCCGAAGCCCAAGGCTGATGACTGAATGTACTCACAACTTGGCAGGACGTGCGCTGGAACCGCCGTTATGCACGGCAGCTGGCCCTCAGCCTGAGTGCCTCCACGGCGTCCCGAACGGGCATTCTGCGTCCTAGTCGCGGCGGCGGCTCGGGGGCGTTGATTCGACTCGTGCTGGTCAGCGGCGATGTCGTGTGGGCGGTTCACGAGTACAGTCGGATGCGCGATCGGGTGGATGCCCGGGGACGCGTCGGGGGTGGCCGCGATGGGAGTTGCCCTGGGCCTGGTGTTGCCGATGTGGGAGCGGCCTCCTGGCGGTCCGGCAGCGTCGTGGGCGGAGATCCGTGCGATGGCGTGCCGGGCCGAGGAGCTTGGCGCTGACACCGTGTGGCTGGCCGATGAGATTCTCTGGCGGGTACCGGACTGGCCCGGACCGGTCGGATGGTGGGACTGCCTGACGATGGCCGGGGCGGTCGCGGCGAGCATGCCGTCATCGAGGTGATGCAGCAGCGCGTCCAGGTGCGGCTTAAATGCTGCGCCCGCGTGCGTCATCCGTAGCGTGCGGCCGGAGCGGCGCAGCAGCGGCGTGCCGATTTCCGCCTCCAGCCTGGCCAGGGCCCGGGATACCCCGGACTGGGTGACACCCTCGGCCTCGCTGACCTCGGTCATCGTCGTCCCGTCCGTTACCTGCTGAAGCCAGCGCAGTGCTTCGGAGTGGATATATTGTAATGAAGTCTTCTTACAATTTTTTGAGGTGTCATGCCTCGTCCTCTGCGCACGATCGATCAGTCACGACTGGTGGCCCGGCGTGTCGAGCTAGGGCTTTCGCGTGCGGCGCTGGCCGCGAGAGCTGGGGTCTCGCCCAGGATGATCTTCTTCTACGAGGAGGGCAGGCACATGCCCGCAGCGCCGCGCTTGGAGCAGCTGGCCGCAGCGCTCGGGTGCGAAGTGGGTGCGCTCACTGGCGCTCTGCGGGGGCAGGAGACGCTTGTCGATCTGAGGTACGCCGCCGGGCTCACGCTGGAGAGGACTGCCGAGCTGCTGCGGGCTTCTCCGGCAGGGCGAGAGCTGCGTGTCTCCGGCCCCAAGATCTCGGCATTGGAGAACGGACGGCAGGTCAAGGGACGGCACTGGAAGGAGCCCGAGGCGACCGGGCGTATTCTCGCCCCTCTGGCCAAAGCGTACGGAGTCCCGGTGCGCATGGTCCTGGACGCCTGGATGCGCACGCGGCCGGACGAGCCCGCCCCGGTACCTGCCGGCAAGCCGAAGCCGGGGCCTTCCAGGGCAGCGCTGAGCACCTGGGAGTCGCTGAACGAGCGTCAGCAGGTCTATCTGGGTGAGATCATGCGGGACGACCGCATGACGGAGACCGAGATGTGGATGCGGCGGGTCCAGCGGTTGCCTGTGCCGCATGCGGCCGAGTGGCGCAAGCTGCCGCTGGCGCTCAAGGCCGCGCCAGCCGCGATCGGCTACACCCGGCTGCAGGAACGGCTTCGCCAGCGCGGTCTGCACGATCCCGGGGCAGGGCAGACGGTGCACGCACTGGAGCGGCGGGGCTTGCTGGTGATCACTGAGGACCGGGTCGAGCACCCCGCTGCCGGAGAGGTCAGCCGGGTGCTGGTCGAAATCACCCGGCGTGGCCGCGCGGCTGCGCGGGCGGGGCTCGGCGAGCCTCGCGAACAGGATCCCCCGGCGCACCTGCTCTCGGAGTGGCTCTGGGGTGTCGTCGCGCGCGTGGCAGGCGCCGAGCCCGCTGGCCTGGAGGATGATCAGCTGGCCGGCCGGTCGCTTTTCTTCATCGGCGTGGGATACAGGGGCCAGGCCGGGGGGCGGCCGAGCCGCGGGCTGGTGGACTCCGTGCCGGTGATAGCTCCCGGAGGCACGCACGTTACCGAGTACCGGTGGCGGCTGACTCAGCTGGGCCGTCGTCATGTGGCAGAGTTCCTCGACTTCTACCGAGAGCTCTACCCACGCGTCTGCACC
Source organism: uncultured Actinomycetes bacterium (assembly GCA_963789225.1). Classification (GTDB taxonomy): domain Bacteria; phylum Actinomycetota; class Actinomycetes; order Streptosporangiales; family Streptosporangiaceae; genus Palsa-504. The sequence continues at coordinate 302,629 of CAWBKD010000015.1, read as the reverse complement.
GCAGGACTGGACGCTCTGTTGGATGACACGCCGTAAGCGCGCGCCTTTTCTCCGTAAGAAGCGTGATTGTCAGAGGGGTCACTTACGCTTCAGGACTGTGACGAGTCCCACAGTCAACGGTGCGCAGGCGCTCGGGGAGGTCCGGGTCCGCTACCTGGTGATCCGGGCCGCGTTGCGCGCGGCGAAGGCGATGACGACACCAGGGCTGGAGCCCCAGCAGCGCCTGGAGACCCTGATGGAATGTCACGGCGCGATGCTCGCGGCGCGCGGTCCCTTGAGTCCCTTGCCGTTCGGCGCGTTCCGGGGCGCTCTCCGGGGTGACCTGGCGGCACTGCTGCCGGACGGCGTCAGTGCCCTGGACCTGAACGGGATCCTGGTCGTCGACCAGGACGGGCAGATCACCGAGGACGCCTTCGACGTGGATCTTGAGCAGCAGATGCTGCTGCACACGCTGCGCAAGCTCGACAGGACCGCGGGCTCCATCAGCGACCGGGAACTCCAGTCGGAGATCGACCAGGAGACGGCCTTCGCGCTTCTGCACAAGCAGGGCGATCAGGCGGTGTACGAGGCGGGGCGGAAAGACCTGATCCGGCGGCCTGCCGGTCCCGTAGACGACCTGTCCGAACTGCGGCTGCCACCGCTGGTCGCGGACTTCTACCAGAAGATCTCCTACGACTCGGTGTACCGGGGCTGGTGGTTTGCCTGCCCGGTCTGCCGGTGGCCGATGCGGATCGTTGTGCGGAGGACCGCGGGAACGTCCGTGGGAGCGGCGCGCTGCGGGCATGCGCCTCATGCGGACATGGGAGCGTCCTATCTTTTCCGCCTGCCCGCGGACGCCAGCGCGCCTGAGCTCCTGCCTGAACCGTCGCCGCCTCGCCCGGGTGGCCGTGAGGCGGTCCTGTACCCGGATCTCGGGGAGGTTCCGCAGGCCCTGCCTGCGGAGGGCTACAAAGCCCTCACGCGGGGGATCTGGCGTTACACGACCGTACCCGGCCTGGCCGAGCTGGCGCTGTACGACCGGCTGGCCGGGCGGGGGCTGAAGGTGTCGCTGTGGCCGGGGCTGGACGCTTACGACCTGCTGGTCGAGGTTGGCCCGAAGCGGGGCAGGAAGGTGCCGTTCAAGGTCGACGTCAAGGACTACACCTCGGCGACGACCCTGGCGAGCCTCGTCCATGCCCAGGAAGGCGACCGGGGCGGCGCCGAGTGGCTGGTGGTGCCGGACTACCGGGCCGGCCAGGTGCCCTTGCTGTCGGGGGTGTGCGCGAAATACGACATGCGGGTGGCTACGGCTTCGGAGTTCGGCGAGATGGTCTGCCAGAAGGCGGGGGTGAGCTGGACGTGAGTGACATGCCGGTCGGGGAGACGGCGGTCTGTACCGCGCTGGCCCTCGCCGCCCATTACTTCCCCCGGACTGTCGACGGGGATTCCCGCAGCGCTGCCCCGTTCGACCAGGCGGCGTTCCTCCTGTCGGGGAAGTACCAGGCGTGGGACCGGTGGAAGGAGCTGTCCCACGACGAGAAGCAGCGGATCGCCATGGTCTGCTCCATCGCTCCCGCTGAGCTTGCCAACATCCGGAAGTTCTCGGTGGCAGCACGTTCCCTGCTGGCACAGCTCGACGCGGACGAACCGGGTGACGCGCCGGTCATGGCACCCTTCGAGATCGCGGGCGACAACCCCTTCACGGCCGATGCCGCGTTTCCGAGGCTAGGAGGCGATCCGCTCGGCTACGTCGACCGAATGACTGCCCGCTTCCGGCGCCCGAGCGCTCGCCCCAGGCCCCCGGAATTCGCTGGTCCCGGCACGTGGCTCACCGGGGAGATCTTCGTCAAGAACGTGGGGCAGGTCCACGGACAGCTGACCATCCCCGACTACGCCCAGTTCACAGAAGCGCCCAGTTACGACAGCCTGCCCCACGTCTCGACCGTGCCGTACCTGGCCGACCTGCGCATCCCCACGCCTGAGCTGCTGGACCTCGCGGGAAAGATCGACCAGCGCTACCCGGAGGACAACCGCTACCTACACCGCACTCTGGGGCAACTCTTTAGTGTCCTTCAGACCGCGGACACCGTGTCACCCGCCGAGGCGCTGACACTGACCGCCGGCGGCATGGAGATCTTCAACGCGCCGACCGGCACAGGTAAGAGCGTCCTGGTCCGTGTCATGGCAGCGTGGTTCGCAGCCCGTAGCCTGCGAGTCGCGATCGTCCTCCCGGACATCAAGGCATGCCTGGCCATGACCTGGAACGTGCGCCAGGATCTAGCCCACCTTCACAGTTCCGGCGTCATCGCTCACGAGCCCGCGTGTGCGCACCTGATGTCATCATCCGGGATGCACGACCGGGCACTCAAGCTCGTCTCGCTGATCAACGAGACTCCGGATGCGCCGGGCGAGTGGGGCCAGCGCGCTGAACGCGACGTGGATCCCCTGGCGTACGGATGCGCCCAGAAGACATTCCTGGAAGCCAACGGCGACTACCCGCCGGGCCGCGAGTCGTGCCTCTCACTGCACCGCCAGGGTGCGGGATCGGTGGCCTGCCCTTGGATTCCCACCTGCGGGAAGTACACGCCCGTCTACGAGGCCGCTAGCGCCAACGTCGTCATCATGAACCACTACGTGTTCATGCAGGGCAACCTGCGGATCGGCGTCAACCTTGACGGCCGGCCCGTGCGCGGCATGACCGCGGCCGAGTTCGCGTTGCGGACCTGTCACGCGGTTCTCATCGACGAGGTCGACCAGTTCCAGTCCCGGGCCGTCGACAAGTGCGCCAGCGAGGTCATTCTGCATTCCCGCAGCCACTGGTCGGCCGCGCCCCAGGAGATGGACACCGACGCCAAGCGGCTGCGCATCGACGACGAGCACAACCTGCTGCCCGCCGTCAGCCATGTCCGGCTCATGGCCGAGTTCCTGCTGCTGAGCATCTGCAAGAACGCCCTCAGCCTGCACGCCCTGGAGGATGACCGGGCTCAGGAACGCGTCCTGGACCAGACCAGTACCCGCTGGCACCTGGCGCGCGGACGGGACCGCACCCTTCTCCGGCTGCTTTGGCCGGACGCCGACGCAGAGGACGAAACAGGCATCCCGGCCGGGCTTTTCCAGCGGCTCAACGCCCTCATGCCCGGCCGCTACCAGCGCCGTGACCCGCTCAGCGGGAAGACGAGCCTTCCCGAACCCGACTGGCCCGAGGTAGGGGAAGCCCTCGGCGCGCTGGTTGCTCCCCGTGGCGAGCACCTGCTGGACCAGGTCAAGATCGAGCTTCACGGCCTCCTCGAAGACAGCATCAAGGATCCCCATCGGCGCGCCCAGGCGATCAACCTGCTGGTCACGCGAACCGCCATGATCGAGCTGGACGAGGCGCTGTCGGAGCTCCAGGAGAAGGCCCACGACTACCGCTCCTCCGGGCTGCGCTCGGCCCAGAAGATCGCGGAGAACCTCCAGGCCACCGCCATCTCGGCCGTCCTGCCGCTTGGCATGCTGGATCGCGCCATCACCGGCTACCGCGTCACCGGGCTCGACGACAAGGAGAAGAACGCCGCCCTGGCCGCCCAGACCATCGCCGGCGACCCGCACACGTTCACCGCCGGGCTCGGCGGGATCGTCTCGCTGATCCTGGCGGGCACCGAGCGGCCGGTAATGGGGCTGTCGGCCACCGCCTACTTCCCGCAGGCGGTCCGCGAGCACCTCCACGCCCCGGTGCGCTGGTGGATGACTGATGCGCAGGCCAGGTCCATCCGGGCGCGGAAACACCGTATCGACTACGGCGAGGGCCATCCGCTGTTCGGCGAGCCCATCAAGGTCTCCGGCACCCACCCCAGCCGCAAGAAGGACGCGCTCATCGAACTCGGCGGCAACCTGTACGACCAGTACATCCACCGTGAACTCGAACGCGCCGCCGCCAAGGACCCCGACCGGGCGCACGTCCTGGTCGTCGCCAACTCCTACGAGCAGTGCGCGTGGCTTGCCCGCGGCATCGCCCGCGCCGGGCGCTACGACGGCGGGCTGTGCCTGGCCGTCCGAGCCGAGGACCTGCACAGCGCGGACCCCGAACTGCCACGGGAGAGCATCGCCAAGCGCCTGACCGCCGAGGAGTTCGAGGACTTCCCTAAGTACGGGAAGATCCTGGTGGTTCCCCTGTCCCTGATCGCGCGCGGGCTCAACATCGTCAAGGGCACCCGCTCGGCCGTCCGGTCCGTGTACCTATGCGTGCGACCCCTCGCGCTCTTCAGCGAACCCGCCGAGATGTACGGCAGCATCAACGCCGCCGGCCTGCGCGCCCTGCCCGCAGGCGGCGCCCCGGACCCGTCACGGGCCCTGGCAGGAGCCCGGGAGGTGGCCTGGGACCGCCTCTCGCTCCTCTTGCGCACGGCGCCCCAGTTCACCGCGATGCACAAGTCGCTCCAGGAAGAGGTCGTCGCGGGCATGATCGTCGACCTGATCCAGCTTGCCGGCCGCGCCCGCCGTGGCGGCACCGAGGCCGTGCTGCATATGGTCGACTACGCCTTCCATGAGGACACCTGGAGCGCCGACCTGGAGACCGTGCTGCGGCGCATCCACTCCCAGTGGACCCCCGAGGTCCGGCAGCGCATGAACGACCTGTACGGGGAGGCACTGCGCGCCTTCCTCTCCTACGCCGGCATCGAGCCCCATGAACCCGCGCAGCAGGACAGCTAGCAAGAACAGACGAGAGAACGAGGACACGTGACCGAGCAGGACCGCGAACCCGGCAAGTACCTAAACACCCTCGCCTTCCGCTGCACGCCCAAGCTGGTCGGCACCGCCGAGGTTTCCGTGCGGCACTTCGACGAAGCGACCTGGAAGCTGTGGGACGACTTCGACCGCCAGTGCAAGCAGAGGTACAACAGCGAGTCGGCCCAGGCGCCTTACTCCATCGCCACCACAGTCCTCAGCATGATGGGCGGAGGCTACGTCTGCTTCGCGCCGGATAGGAAGAACCCGTTCCTCGCCTCGCTCCACCCGATCGACAGCAAGCTCCTCCAGCGCGTCTTCACCCTCACCCATCGCCTGGCGCTCGGCCAGGACATCGGCACGATCGATCTCACCGACCCTCCCGAACTGGCCAAACGGATTGCGGGCACCCCGGAGCAGAGGCACCCGCTCGCCGAGTTCCTTGAGGCTGCCGACGGCACCCAGGCCACGGCCCCCAACTGGCTCTACCGCACGGTCGCCTGGGAACTGTCCCGCCGCCTGGCATCCGAGCCCTGGGCGATCTCCGACAACAGGACCATCAGGCTGCGGCCCGACTCGACGGGCGGCCTGATCGCGTTCGACGACCCCTTGGAGAACGAGCAGGGAGGCCGCTACGCCCTCTCACGGACCGCGCTGACCCTCAAGACCCTGCCCAACATCAGCGCCCCCGTCCTCCTGCTGGACTCCCGGGTGACCCGGATCTCCTCCTCGCTGGTCTTCTCCGCCACGGCCCTCGCGGAGCAGCCCGGCGACGACCGGCCCCTGCTGGAGGTAGCCCTCAACGGCCACAGCGGTGTCCGCACCGTCAACCGCCTCGCGCTCCAGGCCCTCGGCCGCCTGGAGATGGACTACTCCATCCTGCGCACCATCGACGAGCGCTCCAAGCGGGAACAGAAGCTGCTCGCCGACGCGAAGGAGAAGAAGAAACCAGCCGCCTTCCCCCGGGAGCACCCTGGGCAGGTCTGGCCTGTCCTGCCAAAGAACTACTCCTTCCCCATCGGCACCGGCCCCGGCATGCACCATCTGAGGCTCCTGCACCAGCACGTCACCAAGGTCTTCGCCGACCAGGCAGAGCCCCTGGAAGCACGCGAAGTGACGATGGACCTGCCGCACCGCCCCACCGATCCGACAAAGCTTCCCCAGCAGGAGCACGACCGCAGGAAGGCGGAGTATGACCGCTGGAAGGAGGAACGCAAGCAAAACCCGGAAATAAAGAGGCCAGACCCGATCAGCCCTCGGGGCAGTGCCTTCCCCGCCGCCGAGTCGATCGTCGCCTCCGTCGAAGCCGAAGGCTTCAAAAAGCTGCGCATCGCCTGCCTGTGGTACCGGGACGAGACCAGGCTGCGGATGCTCGACACCTTCCGCAAGACCTTCAGCCTCCCTTCCGAGGGACTCGACCCGCGCGACGGCGAGGAGCTCAGCCTGCACGGCGAGCAGATCACCGCGGTGTTCCACTACGCTGACGCCTTCCTCAGGCCCGGGCCGTCCGGCAACCGGACAGAGGCACTGACGGCCAGCGGCGCGATGCTCCGTTCCCAGGACGGGGTGCTCGTCGGCGCCTTGTGCGAGACCGAGATCCCCGCAGCACCTGAGGCCGGGGACGACAGCCAGGCGAATCTCGAGGATCTCGACGCCAAACCCCAGACAAAGAGCATCCTTGCCGGGATGGACGTGCCCACCCAATACCTCCGGGGCAGGGACGACACGGGCGTTATCAAGCCCAAGGCGAAGGACCACCCCGCCGAGATGGCCCTCCTCGACCTCTACCGCTCCCTCGGCATCATCGACGACCGCATCGCCAACGCCCTGCAGCCGGAGAAGGCCGGCTATCCGGTCGACCGCATCGCCCACGTCGGCATCTATGTGCGGCAGCAGAACAGGCGCAAGGGAGAGCGCGGCGAGCCCAAGGTCGTCATCACCGCCTCGGCCCTCGTGCCCCCCGAGGCTGCCGGGGGAACCTGGACCATGCTCGGCTGGAGCTCAACCCGACCCGGGTGGCGGCCCTACCGCCTCGCTCAGACAGCCTTCCATGCCAGCGCCTACCCCCAGGGCACCGGAGACAAGAAGACCTACCGACAGCGCTGGGACGAAGCGGCAGAGGCCGTAGAACTCGCCCTCACTGACCTGGCCGAGGAACTGGAAGAGACCCCGTACGTCGTTACCGTGGACGAGCAGTGCTCCCGGCGGATGTGGGACGGGCTGCAGAACATCCGGCTGGGCGACTCACCCGCGAACGGGAAGAGCCGGTACTGGCTGCCCGGCAGCACCCTGGGCACTGACGAGCGCCCCCGGGCCATCATCCGCATCAACACCGAGGACGACGAGGTGCCGCAGCCCGTCAGCGCCACTTACATTGCCAGGGCCAAGGACAGCGAGCCCATCGAGAAGGAGACCGCGACTACGCTCTACCGCGTCACTACGGACTTCGGTACCCCGGCCTGGATCTTCTGCAACGTGCCACGCGCCTACGACGGGGCCAGCGCGGGCCGGCTGGGATCGAAGTACACGCGGTGGGACGCAAAGCGCTCCGTTGCCTCCGGCAACAAAGAGGAACGCCGCAAAGGCGAGATGTCCCAGAACTGGTATGCCATGACGGCCAGCGTGATCTACCCGCTCGCGTGCGTCGGTGGCGTTCCGGAGGAGGCGCTCGCAATTACCACGGCGAAGCTCTGTCACCAGGCCCAGTTCTGGGACGGCCGATCCCGCTTCCCCGTCCCCCTGCACGCCTCTAGGCAGATGGACCTCGACCACCCGCAATATCGGCGCACGGCGACCCTCGAGGAGAAGCCCACCGCAGAGCCCGGCGCGGCTGAACCTTCTGAAGCTTCTGAGACTTCCGCGAAACTCGCCGACTCGACGGACTGTGCGTCAGTTCCCAGGTAGCCATGATCATCTTCCAGGTTCTGCAGTCGCACGTACTGTAAGTTATGCACCACAACTGTGGCTTTCTTGGTGCTATGCCGTGTCGTAACGCTCGACGTGACCGAATGTTCGACCTACTTCCTGAACGGCGAGGTGAGAGTAGCGCCTGATCCTAGGCCAGCTAGCACTACATCCAAGTTTGGAACTACGGTAACTCTAAACTTACGGGGACCAAATTCCGCATATATCTGCTCGCAAGACTTAGCCCATGGGCCGGTGGTAACCAATGTGGGGTTGAAGTGTTTTCCAGCTGCAAACATAGGTGCGTTACGGCCCGCAAGGAATCTTGGCTGAACTTCATGAACAATGCCTATGAATTGCGCTAGGAGCATAGGGTAGATAGTCAGTTTCTTTGCCTCAACAAAGGTGACCAAAACCTCGTTGTCTGCCGATCTCCAGGCGCGTCGAACGTCGGGCTTGATCGGTAGGAAGTCTGGCTTGCATACAGCAACATCGACTACGTATCGTGCTCCGTCTTTGCCATAGAAGCCGGCTACAGGGAGGTTGGAATGAATTTCTACTCTATGCCTACCGCGTGCCGCCACAAACCAGGAAAAGTTCCAGGGCTTGCCGCCAGATGTTCTTTTAACCCTGAATTTAGAATCAACAAGGTTCGAGACCCGTATCTCATAGCCGTTGATCTTATAGTGTTCCGCGGTTAGTACCAGGGCTCCGAGTTCCAGTAGTTGGCTCTGTATGATCGGAACTCGGGCCAGCTCCGTCCGATGGGCGTTTATATATCGATTTAGGGCGGCGGAAACGGCCTTAACGTCCATCTGCTTGCACGACACCTCGCACGAGCTCAGTAAGGGGTGCGTCTTTCTAAGAGGTGCCTTATTTCTGGGTGTTTCGGTCATGCGGCGAGGTTGAGGCGCTCGATGGTGTCTTCGTCGTAGCGGGCGAGGTGGTGCTCGCTGCGGTAGCGTTCCTTGTAGTAGTTCATGTAGTCGTCGAGGTCGCCGTTGACGACGACGGCGCGGAGCTTGAGGACGACCTCGGCTCCGTCGGGTGACCATCTCGCGCCTGTAATTCCGAATCTGTCCTCGATGACGAATCTGCAGGCGCCTTCGATCATGCCGGTGGCGATGGGCCATCCCTTTGCGAGGGCCTTGTCGTACTTCATGTGCGCGTGGTTGTTATTCAGGTAGGTGACGGCCTTGTCCATGTCGGTGAGGTCGAGGTGGCGGGTCCGCGGGTCAGAGCGGGTTTTCGCGGCGACGGAGGCGAGGGTGGCGGCGACGGCCTTGGCGCGGCCGTGCAGGACGCGGAGCAGCTGGCCGTCGGCCCACTGGCCGGCAGCGGCCGGGTCGCCGGGGTGCAGGGCGGCGGCGGCCTTGCCGAGGTAGCCGCTGACATGGATGTAATCGATCAGGACCGGGACCTTCAGGCCGCGTCCGGCGGCCTGGGCCTCGATGGCGGTGATCTGCTGCTTGTTCCCGTCGACGAGGAAGACGCGCTGCCGGACCCGCTGCGGGTCGCGGCGGTCGGCCTCGTCGAACGCGGACGCGATCATGTCCTCGATGCTCTCGGTAACGGACGCCGACACCCACTTATCGCGGGCCTTCGGGCCGGGGTGCGCCCGGCGGCGGGCGGCCGGGGCGGCGATGTCCTCCGGCTCGCGGACGGCGGGGGTGAAGTCGGCGACCGCGACGATCTCGGCCATTTTCTTGATCCCGGGGCGCGTGCCGTCATCCTTCCCGGCGTTCCTGCGGTGCTCCGGGCGCATGGCGATGCCTTTGCCGTCGCCCTGCATCATGATCACGTCGGTGCCCGGCAGGTCCTGGTCCGCGTCCCGGGCCCGTTCCTCGTAGAAGCCGTCCGTCCAGGCCGCGAGATCCTCGGCCAGCCCGGTGAGCTGGGCGCGGCCGACCGTGACGCCGGTGCGGGCCTCGATGACCTCCTGGGCCTGCCCGAACCCGCCCGCGGCCAGGTGAAAGGCCGCCAGGGCCCGCATGCCCAGGGAGTACGGGTCGCCGGGGAGGATCCAGCGGGCGTCGGCGGGATAGAGGTTCGGCTCGCGGCGGTTGCGGTATGCCTTCCGGGTGACCCGGACCGGCCCGAACACGCTGGTCACGCCCCGGCCATGGTCTTCTTCCACGGTGCCGTGCCGGATCCCGGCGGCGCTGGTGACCCCGTCAGCCTGCTCCTCGCGGGCGCTGTCGATGTCGAACGTGGCCTGCAGCAGCCGCCGCTGCAGCTCGCGCCCCTCCTGGCCGATCACCTTCTCCCGCTCCCCGTGGTCGAGGTACCCGGCCTCGTCCGCGGCCCAGGCCGCCAGCCCGGCGAACTGCTCCGCGGGGCCGGCCAGCGCCGCCGCCAGCTCCCCGTCCAGCGGGGCCTCGCTCCCGTCCTCCCGGACCTGCCTCACCGTCACCGAGAACCTCACCGTCACCGCCGCGCCTCCAGGTGCCTGCCAGGAATGATTTCCGCTCATCATCCCGGAAACGGCCCCGGAACCCGCGGAACCGATGACGGGACGCCATCCCGGCCGCATTACGGGCGCACCGCCACCACTCCGCTGACCAGCATGAATCACTACCGGTAATGCCAGAGACGCACCGAAACACCCGGACTCTCCCGGTACAAGCCGGTTCAACCCGAAATTAAGAGATATTCATACTTGTCAAAAAGACGCACCCCTCAGTAAGAGTAGCTGAGTTTGGTATGAACTGGAGCCCACTGTCACGAAGAACCCTACGCAGGTCATCACGGAGGGCCGTTAGCATGACGTATTGCTGGGAGTTTCGCGTATACGTGGTGCCTCCCAGCCGGACACCATCTACTCCACTGGCGGCCATCAAAGTGAGCGAGTTGTTCAGTAGTGAGACCTGGCTATTAATTGACTGCCAGAGGCGCCACACACCGGCAGCGTACACAAGTTGATCGATGAGAAGTTCGGTAATAGCCTGAACTCCAGCGGCCTCAAGGAGATCATCGGCAGCTTCCTCGACAAACGTAGCAAATCCGAGGATTTGATCTCTATGGGCATATGACAGGTTCTCGGTCCACGACACCACTTCGTCAAGACTCATCATGGATTCTCATCGTCATACGGCTACGCAGAGCGTGCCAGGTTGGCTTTTTCATGTCCCGCTATTTTTTCTCCGATCGTCGATCTTTGCTCCAGGGCATCATAGATATGCGTGAGGGCATATCAGACCTGAGGATAGGCCTGTTTTCACACCGCGGCCAGGGGGCGATGCAGCTTCCAGCAGGCAGAGAGTACAGGCTCCGCGCCGAATATACCCTCGTCGGTCTCAGCGAGCACACCGAGCACGGCCAGAATCGCGACCGCCTCAGCGGGGTCGTCCTCACCTCGGAGGGATTCGTCGAGCTCAAGCAAGCCTGCCAGGTCGGCCAGGCTTTCCCTCCAGCCGGTCTCGACCAGACGGTCGAACACAGCAACCAGGCCGGCATCAGCCGACTGGTCTGGGTCACCGGGATCGAGGCCCGCTGCAGCTATCAGCTCCGCCGCGCCCTCGCTGGTGGCCAAGTGAGCAGCCACCGCAGCCAGCGAATAGTCAAACCCGCCGGCCGCGACCCGCTGGGAGAGAACCCGCTCGACCAAGAACGGCCAGCCACCGGTGGCCTCCAGCAGCTTGCGCTGTCGCGCTTGGGAGGAGATATCGAGCTCTTCGATATGGTCCCACGCCTGCAGCGATATGGCGTCGACACGCTGCAGGCCGACAGCCACGTCGGCCAAATCGCCGGAGGCACCGTCCGGGCGGTCTACTAGGCGGCGTAGCAGCCACCGGTGCTCCGGCCCGGCAACCAGGACCGCCGAGCGGGTGCCGCGCCCGGTGCGGGTCGCGCCCCGTCGGCGTGCCGACTCTACAGACTCCTCCCATGACGCCTCGCTGCCTCGCAGTGTCATGTCCGAGACAACCACCAGGTGCCCTGACGTGGGGGCACGCATGTTGTCCCGCCAGGCCTTCAAGGAGTTCACTTCCGTGACCGACGCGTACGACTCAGGCAGCTGCCTGGCTGCGGTCACCAGAGCTTGCGGGACGGCGTTGATCCGGGTGGCCCGGGAGCCGACGACGACCCGCAGCTGGGTGGTACCGGCCCCGAGCACGTCTGCTAGCTGGGCGGCGGTGAGCGGGCTGTAGCGGTGCTGGCCGAGAGGGCTGAGCTTCATACGGCTGCCAGCCGCGCCGACCGCCCGATCCTTCTCGTAGCTGTCGCTGGCGGAGAGCAACTCTTCTGTGATCTCGTCGATGTCCCCGAACACACGGACCATGCCCGGTGACAGCATCCGGTAGCCGGTATCGGCGTCGCCGGCGAACACGCCGAGTCCGACCATCTCGTCGCATAGGGCCCGAACGTCGTCGGTGCGCTGTGAGGAGAACCCTTCCGGCCACCATTCGGTCGCCATGCGCCGCAGCTCGGCGGGAGGAACGGCCGTTCCGAGGCCGTGCGCGTTGGCCCGCCAGGCGAGCAGGTAGGCGAGCAGCTTGTAGCGGTGGTCCAGCTCCAAGGTAAGGAAGAGGCGGTCTCGCACTCCTTGGCCCACCTCGGGGGAGCGCAGCAGCCCGTCGATGACCGTGTCAGGTACCGTCCACGGCGCCAGTTCCAGGACCTCCTCCGCATTGAGGCGAGCGATCAGGGTGGCGCAGGCCAATTGGATCACGCTCGGGTTGCACGCGCAGTAGGTGACGATGCGGTCCACCTGGGCCTCGCTAATGGCCCATCCGATGGCGTGCAGCGGACGGCGAACCAGGTCCGACGCCGACGCCGCGTCGAGGGGGCCGATGACCAGCGGTTCGGAGAAGTGCGACAGAGGCTGGTTGGGCAATCGCCTGTAGCGGGCGACGTGCTGCAGCCCGGAGAACACCACCTTGAACCGTCCACCGCCGTCGACCATGGTGTCGCGCAGGCGGACCACATTGGCGAAACCGCTGTTCGCATCCGCGCGCAGGAAGAAGTCGCATTCGTCGAGCATCAACAGCAGCCGCTTGTGCGGGTTGGTGGTCAACCACGCCCGGATTCCCGAGCACACACCGTCGGCAGTGCCGAGGACCGTGGCAGGCAACACTCCTTCCTCGCTGAGGCGTCCGGCCAGGCGGGGCCAAAGCTCGGTAGGGTCGTTCTTCGGCGGGGCGGCTACGTCCTGGATGACGATCAGCTCGGCGGTGACATCGGGGTTGTCGTGGGCCAGTTCCTGCTGGGCGGAGCGCAGAAGGGCACTCTTCCCGAAGCGTCGGCCGCCAGAGATGATCGATGTTCCGTTGAGGGACTTGACGCTGTTGCGCTCGACGCGCCGCCCATAAAACATTTCGGGAGGCATGCCAACCAGGAGGTTAGGGTCGTAGGGGTTCGGTGCCACGTAAGGCAGCACGGCACGCATCGCCACGTCGTAGGTCTGGCGCGCCGCAGTGGCGCAGCGCAGCACCACCGTCGAGTCGATGACCGCCATACCCTGCCCGTGGGCGGCCCTGGCGTGGCGGGCAAGATCGAGCCGGGATTTGACGCTGAGCGTCCCGAAGTACAGCACGTATACGGGCCGGTCGTCAGTGGCGCTTGTGCGGGCCAGGGTCCAAAGTTGCGAGACGGGCAGGTCCTCAGCCCAGCAGAGCATGAGGCGGCGCCGACCTCCGGAGCGGCTGCCATAGTCGGGGACGTACGCATGACCGGAGGTCTCGGCGTCAACGTCGACGAACCAGTACTTGGCGGTGGACGCAGTCCGCAGGTCCGGCGGTCGGTTGATGGCCCGCGGGATGATTCCAAGGAGGCGCAGCACCTTGAAGAGCGGCTCGTCCAGGTTGGCGGGCCGCTCCTCGAATCGCAGACGGACCCAGGCGTCGAGGGCATCGGCGATCGACGCGCGCTCGGTCTGGTCCAGGGTGCTGAAGTCCAGCAGCCCGCGCTGGCCGCCGGCGCGGACCGCGTCGACGATCTCGGCGGTAACCCCGTCAGGGTTGGCGGCCAGAATGGCGCCGAGCATGCCTTCGGGCTCGTGCGCGGTCGGCGCGTCCTCGGGGCTTTTCTCGCCGGCGCGGGCGCGGTGCAGGTACTCCTCCGCGGCGCCCAGCTCGTCGCGGTCCAGGAGTTCGCTGAGCCTGGCGGTCCACGCCGCGTCCAGCTCGCCGCTGTCAACGGCATCGTCGATGTCAGCCCGGACCGCTTCTCGTCGCCGCTCCGTGGCGTCGGCCAGGTCGGCGTCCAGCTGATCAAGCTCCGCCGCCACCTGCCCGAGGTCACGTCGGCGCATGGCATCATCGGGTGCCGGGTTGGCCTGCTGGAGTTGCCCGCCCAGCGCAGCGGCGTCCGCGTCGCTGATTCGCCCCCGGGCCCGCGCGGCGGCGTATTTGCGGTCGAGTTCCACCCACCGCTCGCGCATCTCCCTGGCAGCCTCACCTTCGCGGGACCGCAGGATCTTGCGGGCGGCAATCTCATCGAACCTTTCGCCTTCCATTCCGGGCAGGCTGATGATCGTTTCTGCAATGGGGAAGTCACTGATGGCGAGGCGGTACTCGAACGCTTCGGCCTTGGTTTCACTGGCGGCTCTGATCAGCTCCTCCACCTGGGGGGTGCGGACCGGCACGCCGCTCTCGTCGAAAGCGAGCCCGTGGACGAGGACCAGGTCCCGGTTGAGCGCAGCGTCCGGCTCCGCTTCCTCACCGTCAAGAGCTCCGTCACCGAAGAGGCTGATGGTTTCGGTCAGCGACGTGGCCGCCGCCAACAGGCTGGCCGCCGTGACATCGTTGTCTCCACAGCCATCGAGTTCCCCTTGTAGACGTTCGCGCAGCTCCCACGCCTCGGTCCGCACGCGCAGCACTCCTTCACGGGTCGGGTGGGTGAGGCGGACGGCATCCGCCCAGGCCCACCCCTGGTCGATGACCTCCTTGAGTGCCCTTTTCAGGGACTGCTTGGCTCCTCCGGTGATGGTCAGCGATCCTCGCTTCTTGCCGCCCCGGAGTGCCCCGTCGGCGGCCAGCACCGCCTTCTCCAGGTCCTTTGGGCTGCTAATCTTCCGGCATAGTCGGCGAACCTCTTCAACCTGATCGGCGTCGTTGGCGGCGAGAATGGCAAGGACCTGGCCGAGCGGCTCGGCCGACTCGGTTAGTGCCTTCCAGATCTCGGTTCCCGTGTAGGGCAGGTTGTGCCGGGGCCGGGCCAGCGTATCGGCCGCCCACGATGCGATAGCCGATGCCTGCTCCCGGGCCCGGTCAGCGTCGCCGGAGCTTCCAGCCGCTGACAGGGTGAAGTTCTGTACCGACGCATCGATGACCGCCACCGCGAATGCCTTCAGCGCCGACGTACCGGCCAGCGAGTCCAGTATCGGACGCAGCACCTCGCCCGCCCCCGACGAGGGGTCCAGGAGCGCCACCCTGGCTGCCGACGCGACGCGAAGCGCCAGGCTGCCGCGGTCTTCCGCAGGGATGGGTACGGTGAGCGATCGCTCGACCATCTCGTTCGCGGCCGGTGACGCTGAGTGGCGCACACCTTCGGCGAGCGCCGCCTCGCCCAGCACAGCCGCCCGCACGTCCTGACCCAGCGCGCGCGCCAGATGGTAGGCCAGCGAGAAACGTCGGTCGCTGATCAGGCGGGTGAGGGCCCGAGAGCATTCCTCTCGGGTGAGTACCTCGCACGCATCGAGGACCTCCAGCGACCTTTGTGTCTCGTCGACGGCGGCCGGTTCTGCCTCGACAGCTGAAGGCGGCTCCGCCTCTGTTGGCGCCCTGGTGGTGGTTGCCGTCTGCCCTTTGTTTACCGCCGCCTGACGGTCTTGAACTTCTCCTGGTCCTGCAGTAAGAGCTAGCGGCGCCGGAGACGATTCGAGATCGTCCGCGGTCGGCACGCCCGCACCCACGACGGCGAACACCTCGCTGTCGGCGTCTTGTCCGTTCTCTTGGGCCAGCTGTTCGAGGGCGGATGTCACGGCGCGCTCGGCGACGGTATCGCCGTCCAGCGTCTCCCCGACGTCGTGTGCCGTCTCAGCGACTGGATCGGGCTCGACGTCGGAGTGGCCGGTGAACGGCGGCCGGACCTGGCTGGCGTTGCCAACGTCGAGGGGGACCACCCGCTGAGCCTTGCCTGGCTTTGCCGTCCCCTCCGCCTCGGCAGGCGGGATCGGCTTGGTCTCTCGTGTGACGTGGCCGTCCTGGATTTCCTCGGCTATGTGGAGCATACCGAGCATGGCCGCGTCGAGCAGGTCCTGGCTTGGCGGTTCCGGCTGGCCGCGCAAGGTCCGGGCCAGCTGGAAGCGGGCCTCATTGTCGGACCCTGACACGACTTCGAGGAACCGTCTGAGTCGGTCAGCAATTGTCCGGTCGACGCTCACCTGGTTGGCGGCCGCATGCACGGCGGCGAGCCCGGCGGTGATGTCTTCAGGCCCTGCTAGGCGCCTAAGCTGGTCAGCCAGGCCGGCCAGGGCTGCATCCTGCTCGGCGCGTGTGGCGGCCTCCCGTATAGCTGCGACCGTGGCCCCTACGCCGAAACGCTCGGCCTCGCTGGACAGAACATCCGTGTACTGCCACAGCAGGTCAAGGTCGCTGTCGGCTGGTAGCCGGCCGGCACCGATGTCCTCTGTGAGTCGGCCGGTGGCAGCTACCGCCCTCTCCCAAACGTTCTCCAGCGGCTCATGCTCGGAAGTCTCTAGTCCGGAGGTCGCGGCCTTGGCCGCATTCGAAGCCAGGCGAGCCTCAGCTACCTCGACCAAGGAGTCAGCCAGCGTGATGAGCTCGGGACCGAGGTAGCCGGCATCGCGGCAGGCGATTATCACAGGAGCAAACCGATCGGTTTCCCCGACCAGCCCGCAGACCGCTGCCAGGACCACAATGCTCTGCCCAGAGGTTTTCGCCTCCACGAGTACAGCATCGGTCAGCTCCTCCAGGCTGGTCGCCTTGTCGGCGCTCTCGCCGAGCTCATCGGCGGCCTGACCGGCGATGGTGTCGGCGGCCCGGAGCCGGTCCCGATGGGTGGCGCGCGCCAGGTTGGTGACCAACAGGCGGGCGGTGAGGCTCGTCACCTTCGACGCGGGGGTCTTGAGCGTGGACAGCATCCTCCCCCTCACTTTGGAGGGCACTTGCCGTAGTGCGCGGACCAGTTCTTCGGGACTGACCTGCTCCCATGCCTTACTGATGGCGGCGTGCTCGTCGGCTGGGCCCAGCGCTGCTGAGTGCTCGTTCATCAGCGACCTCTCGGAGGCGGGTTCTTCGGCGTGGATGTATCTCCCGGCGAACCTCTCGCATGCCGGGCATCGGAATCGGGCGCGAACGGGTCGGCCAGGGCACTGTCCAGGCAGGATGCGAAGTCCTTGTCGGCCCCGAGGCGTCGGATCGCCTCCTTGGCCCGTCTCAGCTGGGCTTGGACATTCGGGTCCATGCCTTGGCCACGAGTGTGGCGACGTCGCCAGGTCTGCCCCTCGGCCAACACCTCGGGCAGGTAATCCGTACCGGCTACCCCGGCCCACTGGGCTTCCTTATCCCCCGACCGGCGATGCCCAGCAGGCAAGTTCACCACCGTGGCCGGCACGTAGTGGCGGTACGCCGCGCGCCGCAGCCGACGGCGTTGCGCGTCCACGAATCGGGACAGCAGGTCAGAGTCGGCGCGTCGTCCGGCGCCGGTGATGCGCTCGGAGACGACGATCATCCCAGCCTCAAGGCCAGCGATCCCGGCTGCGGACATTGCCCCGACCGCGGAGAGGACCGCTTGGCGCAGCACCGCCAGTCCGTAGCCGGGTGCTACCTCGCCACGCGGGCCGAAGCAGAACGCGACGACATCATCGACCGGCAGCGCCACCCGGCCGTCCTCTGTCACCACGCCGTGACGGCGCACCACCGCTCGGACGATCTGCCCAATGGTGGCTGTCCGCGACACCGGCTCGGCCAGCCCGGCCGCAGCCAAGGCAACGGCAAGATTGAACTCGTGGGTGTACGTGATATCCCCGACCAGCTCCGGCTCGGCCAGGAGCCTGGTCTCGCCAGTGACGATGGTGGCGTCCAGGGCCCAGGTGACACGCACCGTGGTGCCGGCCCACGCCCCGAGAGGCCACCGGGCCGTCAGGTGCCCTTCGCCGTCTAGGAGACTCCAATCGCGGCTCTCCGGGTCGCCATCGTGGCGCAGCAGAACCAGGATCCGGTCCTGGCCGACGGTGTGCAAGTTAGCGGCGATCAGCTCGGAGATCCGTTTGGGGACCCGCAGCCGGTCGCTATCCAGATCGGCGTTGGACAGATGGACAGTCCAGGTGACGTCGGAGCCGACGACATCCCAGGACAGGTCGTCCTCGTCGATCTCCTCCAGATTGAGGTCCTTGCCGCCGGTGTCGACACGGTTGATGGCACCGCCGGTATAGGCGACCCACCCCAGCCCGAGAGCGACGGCCGGATCGGCGCTGACCGGGCTGACGGTACCGAGCAGTTCGGCCCGCCACAGACCACCACCCTGCCAAGGGTCGTCGAGGCGGAGATGTACGCCATTCCAGTCCCCGTCGGCCGCCGCGGCTGCCAGCGTGTCGAGCGTGAGAAGCGAGGCACACACGATGGCCATCGGCCAGCGGTCACCGACTACGTCATCCTCATCGGCGCAGTCGGCAATGCGCGCCGACATAGACGCCCATGCCACCTGCTCGTGGTGGGGCAGCAGGGCTAGGCCGCGCACGGTCCGCCGCAGCGGGCCGTCGTCAGCCTTGTCCGCCTCGACAACGCGCTCGTACAGGTCGGTGTCGATGTAGTACGGCCCGAACGAGCGGACGTCGTCTCTGGCGCCGAGGGCAGCGGCCAGCACCGACGCCGCCTCGGCCAGCACCGCTGCCTGGGCAGGTACACCGGCTGTGGCCAGGGCCAGCGGGTGATGGTGGACGGTCCATGAGGCCCAGAACGTCAGATCGTCAGCCTCATCGAGCCCAGCATCATAGCCGACTTCGGCTACCAAATGGCCGTAACGGTCGAGGCGCCGCCCCCGTCGGCGCAGCCGAGCTAGCTTCGTTTGGGAGGGAGCGAACGCGTCGCCGAGGCACTTGAAGTCGACCACCATGCGCTCGCGTAGCAGCCGCGGGCCGTCAGGGGGAATGAGGTCCGGTGGCGGCGGCCCGTCATACGGCATTCCGGTCGGCGCGCCGGCCAGCCATCCCGGCACCCAGCCCGCGCTGACCAGCGAGTGTGCGCCCTCTTTCCAGATAACCTCCCCCCACGCCTCGTCGTCGCCGATCTCTACCTTGACCAGCGCCCCTAGCGGCACTGCCTCCTGCGCCTCTCCCAGCCTCTTCTCTCCCACAGCCTCATGGGACAAGGTGGGCAGCCCATCGAGGTACTCGCCGAACGCGGCACCGTCGTAGCAGCCCAGCTCTCCGCGCCCAAACCACAGCACGTTCAACAGCCCAGGCAATGACACCGGCCGACCGAGGCAGCGCAGTTCAGCGAGCGCCACTTCGATGATCTCCTCATCGAGCGTCCCGCTGGCCAGGCGGCCCAGCAGCGACCCTGGGCCCGCCGCTCGCGGGACTGCCGGGGCCGCCGGGGCGCTCACGGCGCCGGCTCCCCAGTCAGCCCGCCACTACCCAAGGAGGCGCCCGCGCCCTCGGCCTCGGCGCCTCCCACGTTGCTCCCTGCGCCGCCAAATGCGGCGACCGCCCGAGCCGCGTCTCGGGCAGCGCGGGCCTCATCAGCCCCGATGTGCTCGGCCAGGCGCCATCGACCGGCTACCTCAGCGACCACCCCGTCGGCGGCAAGCCCAACCAAGGCAGCCTCGACCGCGGCGAGGCGCACCCCGATCATGGCGCCGCGCAAGCGGTGATGTAGCAGCGACGGCCACAGCCTCCTGCGCCGCCTCAACGTCGGCGAATACCATGAGTCCTCACCATTGAGGACCCGGCGGAGCATAAGCGCCGTCAACCCCCGGTACTCGTGCCACAGCAGGTCGGATATGTGCCGCCGCAGGCGGCGCTCGAACGCCGCCCGTCCAGTCGCGGTGGCCGCCGCGGGCTGGGGGCGGGGCGTGAAGAACGCCCGGTGCAACGGCGGTGCCTCGGCCGGGTCAGCGGCCACGGTGCCGGAGTCGTTCCAGTGCCAGCTGCAGCGCACCGCAGCAGTCGCACACGTCCCTTCGGGCAGCAAATCCGCTCCGAAGTGGGCGGCGAAGCCTTCGTGCGTGCAGCGGCTCCCATCGTCGAACCACCGGCGCAGCTCGGCCAGCTCAGTGACCACCCGGGCATTGCGGGCGGTCACCGCAGTGTCGAACCCGGCCGGCCGGTCGAGCGTGAGGATCCGGTACACCACCAGCCGGGCGCGGGTCACCTGCTGGGATACTTCCAGCCATCCCCGGTCGTGCGCGACGGCCAAGCTATTCCACAGCTCGGTGAGGTCGGTCGCCACCTCGGCGTACCCGTCCACCCCGCTGGGACCGTCCAGCTCAGCGTGCAACTCTGCTAGCTCGACGCCGCTGGTGGTGGCGTCCGGCTCCGCGACGACCCGGTCGATGACCCGGTCCCACACCTCGTCGTCGCAGATCACCTCGCCCCGGCTGACCCGAACCCGGTCGGGCACGTCACCCAGGTCGTCGACCCCGCCAACCGACCCGAGCGCGGCCAGAGCACGGACTGCCGCAGAGGAATACTCCTCGGCTACCTGGGCGGAGCGCAGCGCATCTTCGCCTATCCGGCCCCCGGCGACATCCTCAACCAACTGCTCTGCCGCGACCGCCTCTGGGTCAACGACCGCCACTTCACCGGCTGCGGCCGCCCCGAGGAGCCGGTCAGCCAGCCGACGCAAGGTATTGATGCCGATGTCCTGGGTGGCCATCCACGTAACCGTCCGCCACGCCCGGTGGGTCACGAGCGCCATGGCCGCGTTGGTTGGCACATCGTCGATCCCGGGCACTTTCCGGGAGCTGTCCCGGCCGGCACGGCCCAGCTGCTGGTAGAGAGCGGCCAGGTCGGGGGGTGGAGAGACGACCAAGACTGCCCGGATGTCAGGGCGGTCCACGCCGAGGCCAAAGGCCGCGGTGGCCACCACGATCATAGGCCGGAAGTCGTCATCACCGGCGTGCCCTGCGGTCTTGAACGCGGACGCGACCGCCGACTTCTCGGCGGTGGACAGCCTCCCGTGGTAGCGCAGCACCCGGTCGGCTCCCGCCTCGCCAAGGTGGTCGCGCACGGCCGCGTACACCCGCTCGACTTCCCGGACGGTCAGGCAGTAGAAGATGGCGTGCTGGTCGAGGGCGTCGACGACCGCTTCTATGAGCCCGGCGACCGCGTTTGGCCCGCCTGGCGCCAGTCGGCGCCGCCAGAGGGCCAGGTCGGCGCGCAGCGGGTTGGCAGCGACGGTCACGAACCCGGCCCTGTCTCCACCTGGCGGCTGGACGGGTGGCAGGTGGAACAGCCGGGTGCGCAGACCCTCCCGGACGGTACGGTTGGCGGTCGCGGTGAACGCCGCCACCGCCAATTCCGGGTGGGCAGCTTTCAGATCGGCCAGCCAGCGGTCCATACGCCGGAAGCTGGGACGAAAGTCGTCTCCCCACGACACCAGGGTGTGGGCCTCGTCGACGGCGATGCGCCTGACGATGCCGCCATCGACGGCGGTCGAGATCAGCTCCCGGAACCGGGAATCGGAAAGACGCTCGGGCGACAGGTAGATGAGCCGGATGCCGTGGTCCGCTTCACCGCGGAGGGTCTCGGCGACCTGTGTCTTGCCGAGCCTGGAGTTGGACTCCCTCATCGGACCGGTCAGGGCACGGACCATCGAGCCTATGGTGGCACCGAGCCCCAGGGCCTGGTCGACCATCAGCGACACCAGCGGCGAGACCACGACAGTCACGCCAGGCAGGACTAGGGCAGGCAGCTGATAGCAGAACGACTTGCCGAACCCGGTCGGCAGCAGGGCCATCAGGTCGTCGCCGCGGGCGATCGCCGCGATCGCTTGGCGTTGCTCCTCGCGGAGGACTACCGGTGCCCCGGCCAGCACCCTGGCGACCGCCTGGCAGCGGTCCACCACTTCCACGGCGAAGGCGTCCCGGTCGGCGGCGAGCGCAGCGGCCGCCTCAGCGGGGCCGTACATGAGTCGGCGAATGGCCACCATCTCGGGCAGGTCCACGAAGTGGGCCAATGCGGCTGGGCTTAGGGCGGCCTCAACGGCGACGGGGTCAATGATTCCGACTTCGCCAGCGAAGGCGATGATTTCTCGCCAGCCCTCCAGCATTGGCTTGACGTTCCCGGCCCCAACGTCTCCGCCCCCATCGACTCGCAGTCCGTCCTCGAGGCTGCCGAGGAACACGCGGCGGTACATGCGTCGCCGAGAGTCGGAGCCGGAGAGCTTGTTGTCGCTGATGACGATGACACCGCGGTGCTCGGTGGTCCGGACCAGCCGCCCTACCGCCTGCCGGAGGCTGAGCGCGGCGAGGGGCAGATAGTACGACTCGTCCGCCACCCGCTCCGGGTCGCCTTGCCGGGCAGCGACCGCGGCGGCTAGAGCGTGGGCGCGGCGGGCGGCTATGACTGGGTCGGCGAAGGAGGCGAAGGGTAGCTTGTTGATCCACACCAGACGCAGCCGACCCGGGTCAGAGATGTCAATCCCTTGCCACAGCCCGCGGGTGCCGATCAGCACGCCGCCGGTGGAGGCGAAGGTATCGACGGCGCGGGCATTGCCAAGCGTCTCCGCGGTCGCCACCGGCACGTCGGCTGCGGCCAGCCCCGGGGCGGCCGCCTCGGCGATCCCCGCTGCGCTGGCCCGCGAGGTAGTGAGTACCATAGCGCCGCCGGCCACACCCCCGTCGGGGTGTGGCGTCCCGGCCAGGTTCATCCAGCCAGTCAGCTGGTGGGCGATGGTACGCATCGCACGCGCCGGGTGCTCCGCCCAGGACGGGAAGTCGGCCAGGCACACCAGTTTGGCCTGGGCGGCGTAGTCGAACGGCGTGCCTAGCTCGATGGCAGGGACCGCGGAGCCGAGACCGAGCCGACCGCGTATGAACTCCCACGAGCCGCTGACCCGAAGGGTGCCGGAGGTGAGCACTAGCCGGGGGGTGGAGTTAAGGAAAGCTCGCCAGATTGGGTCTGCGTCCAAGGAGATGGGCGAGGTAGCGACGGAGAAGTGCAAGTTGCGCTTGGAGCGGGCCACGTCGGGACTGTCGGACTCGGCCATCCACACCACCCGGTTCGACAGCGGTGGCCCGCCGAGCTGGCCGTCGCCCCTACCGGCACCGTCGGCTTCGACCTCGGCGGCGAGTGTGTCGTCAGTGGGGTCAGCGATTGAGTCGTCGTCTTCGGCGTCATCCTCGTCGACGAGGCCAGCAGTGTTGTCAGCGCCCACCTGGTACTCTCCATCGAGCTCCTCGTCGGCATCCGGCGGGACCTCGGGGTCTTCGTCGATATCGGCGACCTCGCCGGTCTCGTCACCGGGAGTTTCGTGCGCGGGCAGGTCAGCGCGGTCTCTCTGGAGCGCCATATCCAGCGCGGCGTCATGGGCCTCGTCCGGCGGGGTTTCTTCCAGGTCCGGGTCGTCGCCGCCGGGGATGCGCAGTACTCGCCGACGCATCGGCCCAAGCAGGATGTCGAGGTCGGCTAGGACGGAGTCGAGAGCCTCCTGCTGGGCCAGGACCATCGACGACAGTGCCCGGAACCGTTCGGCCGCCCACCGGTCGGCAGTGCCTAGACCGTTGTCGTCGGCGGCCCACCAGCTCAGCATCCGCCGGGAGAATTCCAGGTAGTTGCGGGCGCGGCTCAGACTGTGGCGCAGCGCCTGAATGGGCGCCCCGCCCCGGATCGGCACGTACGGGCTGGCCAGGCTGACAGCCCGCCGCCCCAGCTCGGAACCGGGCTCGGATAGCTGGTCGAGGGCGCGGAGCGCCGAGGACGGCAGAACCTCGGCATCGAGGAAGCGGCGCAGCTGCCCGGCGGTCTGCACCAGCCGCGCGATGGCCGGATGGCCGTCGGCTTCGGCGCTGAACCGGGCGATCTCGGCGGGGACTCGCTCGAGGGCTTGATAGTCGAACACGGCCGACAGCGCTTCGGTAGCCGCACCTTCCAGCTCGTGCGCCTCGTCTACGAGCACCACCAGTTCACCGTCCAACCCGTCCAAGGCGTCACGGTGAGCGAGCAGCAGGGCATGGTTGGCGATGACGATCGGTGACGCCTCGAGTGCTTCGCGGACCATCGAGGTGTGCAAGGAGAGCTCCAGGTCCGCGTCGGCACGGTACTCACCCTGCTCGTACTGGGACAAGCCGGCCAACCAAGGCACCACCCTGCAGCGGGTGGTGCGAGAGAAGACGACCGGGATGTCGACCGGATCTACGCTGGCCGCCAGCCACCGCTCGGTAATTCGGGAGGCAGTGATGAACCGCACCGCCAGGTAGGCGAGCAGCTCACGCTGGGTCGGCTCTCCGAGCGCCCCCCGGCGCAACGCGGGCTGGCAGGCGTCAACCAGCCCAAGGGTAAGACCCCGCAGCGACAGCCGGTTCGACGCTCCTTTGACCAGGTCGGTGGCGTCGGCCAGCGCACCGATACCGGCGTCGGCGAGGCGCTGAACGTCGCGGGCCAGCTGGCTCTGCAGCCCTTTGGTGTGGGTGGCTATGACCGCGCGGCGCCCATTCCCCGAGCGCACCCATTCCAGGCCGGCGGCAAGGAGCACCAGACTCTTGCCGGTCCCAGTGGGCGCCTCGACAAGCCCGCCGTGCCCAGCGGGCAACCAACTGGCGATCGCGTCGGCCATCTGCCCCTGCGCGGCCCGCCGGTCGAGTTCCCTGCCGTTGGCGATCTCGGCAAGCAGGTGCGGATCCACCCGTCCGGCGGCGCCCACAATCTCACCGGGTACCACGATCGGCGGCTGACTTGGAGGCTCCGCGGCGGGATCCTCAGCGGGCCGTGCGCGCCGTGGTATGACGGCCCGGGCGGCCAGCTCGTCGGCGAGCGTGGAGGCAACGATGTCCTCGCCGCGGACGGCCCTACTGGGGACAATGTCGGCCAGGTCCGCGAGCAGGCCCCAGACGGGGCTGTCGTCGCAGACGGTGAGCAGCAGGTCGACCAGTTCCGGGTTCCAGCTGCGCAGTTCCCTGGCACCGATACGGATGACAGTCACCAGAAGGCGGCAGTCGGACAGCGCTTCGTGCCACGTGTAGCGTTCCAGGTCGACGTTGAGCCGCTCGGCGAGCAAGGCCAACCGGTGGTCATTGGGCGGATTGGGCCAGAGGGACAAGGCCAACAGAAGCCCGTCGATCAGCTCATAGCCGGCCAGTGGCGGCCGCCCGGCCCGCTGGCGTTCCTCATCGAGGAGCGGGAAGTCCAGCTCGAGGCCGTTATAGGCCACAACGGCGTCGGCGCCGTCGAGCACCGCGTCGAGCTCGTCGAGCCAAGTGTCGGCGCCGACAGCCTCCCGAGCGTGGCGTTCCCTGAGGGTCTGCGAGGTGATCAGCCAGTCTGGACCGTCACCGACAGCGGGCAGCTCGCAGAAACGGCTCATCGAGCGCCGCTCGAGCACCCATGTGCGGTCGCGTCCGAAGCGCAGCGCCGCTACCTGGAACGCCCGGCGTTCGGTGTAGGGCTTGATCGCCGTGGTTCGCACCACCGACTCGAAGTCGATCGCCACCGCCCGCAGAGGACGCCCCGACTCGGGCGGTTTCTCGTCCTCACGGCTACCGGTTTCGCCGTCTGTCCTGACTGCACGTAGCAGGCCGCCCTCATCGATGATCCGCCCGGCAGCCACCCCATCGGCGACGAGGCGGGCCAGTTGGGCGGCCCGGGCGCCCTTCAGTGCCGGGACATGGGCTAGGTCTATCGGCCGTAGCGGCTGAGCCTGCAGTGCGGCGACAAGAGCGTCGAGATAGTCGGGCGTCGGACTACTCCCCTGCTAGTCCCAATGATGCCAACCATTGACGGTACCCGCAGGGTGTGACATTGTCCTGGACTTCAGGATGAGGCATTTAGCAATAGCTCAGACTCGTTGGCTCTGGACAACGCATGTCCGTTATATCCAGTTAGTACCTTTCTCATTTCTGATCTTGATCGGCCAGTTTGTCACCCTTGAGCCGTGATCCTTTCCTGGTTTTCCTTGATCGTTCCGACCTTCACACCCATGCACCATCCGATGAGCATGGGCAATTCCGCCGCGCACGCGGACGGAGGTTGACGGGTGGCGGTCGTGGCGACCCTCAGCAAGGGGTATGACCTGGAGTACATCTGGAAGCAGGTGGACCGCGGCCCTGCCAAGGACGCGGCCGGGTACTACCTCCAGGCCAGCGAGACCGGGGGAGAGCCGCCCGGCCGCTGGTGGGGCGCAGGCGGCAGGGCGCTGGGCTTGGAGCTTGGCCAGGTAGTGGAGCGCGGAGCGTATGAGCTCCTGTTCGGCCAGCGCAAAGCTCCGGACGGCACCCATCTGAGCAGGCCACCGGGTGGCGGACGGAAGGCGGCGGACGTGTACGCGGCGCTGCTGGCTGCCGAGCCGCACGCCACCGCCGAGCGCAAGCATGAGCTGCGGATCCAGGCAGCGCGGCAGGCCCGGCAAGGCCCTCTCTTCTTCGACCTGACGATTTCGCTGTCCAAGTCGATCTCGGTATTCCATGCCTCGCTAGGGGAGAACGTCCGGCTGGCCCGGGAGGCCGGAGACCTAGCCGGGGAGGAGTACTGGTCCGGGCTGGTCGCGGAGATGGACGAGATGATCTGGCAGGCCGTACGGGCCGGGTTCGACTACTTCCAGCGGGAGGCGGGCTATACCCGCACCGGGTCGCATAACACCCGGGTAAACGGCCGGGAGACCGGCCAGTGGCACGAGGCCGACCTGGCCGTGGCGCACTGGCTGCAGCACACCTCGCGGGACGGGGACATGCAGTTGCACGTCCACTCCCAGATCGCCCACGTAGCCCGGACCGTCCTGGACGGGAAATGGCGGGCGCCGGATTCTCTGGGCTACAACGAGCACATCGGCGCGGTGGCCGCGATCGTGTCCCAGCATCTGGAGGAGGCGCTGACGGCTCGGTTCGGCGTGGCGTGGGAGGCCCGCGATGACGGCCACGGGTTCGAGATCAAGGGCATCTCGGGGGAGATGATGCGGCTGTTCTCCTCGCGCCGTGAGTCCATCACGGCCGACGTCCGCGTCCGCGCCGCGCGGTTCGAGCAGCAGCACGGCCGCGCGCCGTCGCAGCGCGAGCTGGCGCGCCTGGCGCAGGCGTCGAATTTCGCTACGCGCGCCGCCAAGCACGGCGCGCTGGATTCCGCGCAGCTGCATGCGGGCTGGGCGGACACGCTTACGCGCAGGATGGGCGTGAGCCTGGCGTCGGTGGCGCCGTCGGTGTGGCACGACCGTGGCGGGGGACACGCGGATGCGGGCCCGCGCGGCCCGGGTGATCCCGGCCCTGCGCCCAGCCCGCTAGTGGTGAGCCGGGCCGCGCAGAAGGCGGTTGCGCTGGCGCAGCAGGACAAGAGCAGCTGGACCCGGGCGGATGTGATCAAGTACCTCGGCCGGGTGCTGCCCCGCACGGGCATGGATCCGGCCGCGGCCGCCGCCCTGCTGGAGGAGATTGCCGACCGGGCGCTGGCCTCGGAGTTCGAGCCGGTGGCCTGCCTGGAGGCACCGGAACCGGCCGAGGTCCCGGAGGCCTTGCGGCGCGCGGACGGGCGCAGCGTCTACCAGCGGCACGGCGGCGTGCGGTTCGCCACGCACGCGCAACTGACCATGGAGCAGCGGATGCTCGCGCTGGCCCGCGCGGGCGGCGCGCCGCGCCTGGACCGCGCCGGGGCCGCGCGGGCGCTCGGCGCGGACCTAGCCCAGCTCGAGGCGGCGCTGGCCGGTGACGCGCAGGACGCGCCAAGCGCGCGCACGCGCACGGGGCTGCGCGCCGATCAGGCCGCCGCCGCGCTGTCGGTGCTGACCGACGGCCGGTGCGTCTCGGTCATTAACGCACCGGCCGGGACGGGGAAGACGTGGGTGCTGGCGGCGGCGGGCCGAGCGTGGGCCGCGGCCGGGCTCGGCCGGGTCATCGGGATCACACCGTCTCAGTCGGCCCGCAACACTCTGGCCGCCGGAGTCCCGGTCTCGTACAACGCCGCCCAGTTCCTGGGCCACCTGCCCGGCCAGCGCGGTGCCCGCGGCCCCATCCCGCTGCAGCGGGGCGACCTGGTGCTGATGGACGAGGCGTCCATGGTGTCCAACCCGGACCTTGCCTATGTCATCGCCCAGGCGGCGGCCAGCGGCGCTAAGGTGATCCTGGCCGGTGACACCCAGCAGCTCCAGGCGGTGGAAGCCGGTGGCGGCCTGTCCCTGCTCGCCGAGTCTCTCGGCTTTGTCCGGCTGGCCGAGCCGACCCGGTTCCGCGAGCGGTGGGAACAGGCGGCCAGCCTGCGGCTGCGCGTGGGGGACACCACGGTGCTAGCCACGTATGACCAGCACGCCCGGATCATCGGCGGGGAACCTGAGCAGATGATGGATGCTGCTGCGGCCGCCTACGTCGCGCTCACCACCGATGGCACTGACGTGCTGCTGATGGCCGCCGATCACGCGCTGCGCCGGGAACTATCCCGTCGCATCCGCGACGACCTGATCGAGCTGGGCTTCGTCCAGCGCCGCCATGGGGTCCGGATCGCCGACGGCAACCAGGCCAGTCAAGGCGACCTGATCGTGTGCACCCGCAACGACCACTCGGTCGAGGCGGGCGAGCCCGGCCGGACGCTGGCGAACGGGGACCTGTTGCGGATCGAGGCCGTCACCGAACGCGGGCTGGTCGTCCGCCGCGCCCTGGACGCCGACCCGCAGACCGGGCGACGGCGGTGGACCGAACGGAACTTTTTGTACTCACATTTCGGCGATGCCGAGCTCGGGTATGCGGTCACCGATCATGTGGCCCAGGGCCGGACCGTCCATGCCGGCCTGGCGGTGATCACCGGCACCGAGGACCGCCATCACGCCTACGTCGCACTGACTCGCGGCACCGACACCAACGTGGCGTACGTGTTCACCATGTCCCTGAAACGAGCCGACCCGGCGCCCGGCCCGCGCCCGGCACCAGAGCTGGCCCGCTACGACCGGCTCACCGCGGAACGGACAGCCCAGCCCGCCTCGCCCGCGGCGGCTGGACCCAGGGACGCGCTGGGAGTCCTGGCTGGCGTGCTGGACCGAGATGGCCAGCAGTTGTCTGCATCCCAGACCCGGCAGCGTGCCCTTGCTGACGCTGATCACCTGGCGACGCTGAACGCGATCTGGATCGCCGAGACCACTGCGGCCCGCGAGCGGCATTACCGGGACCTGCTCCTAGCCAGCTTGCCGCCGGAGTACCGGCGAGAGCCCGGCCACCAGGCCCGGTGGCTGTGGCGGACCCTGCGGGCCGCGGAGCTGGCCGGGCTGGACACTGGTCAGGTCCTGACCGCCGCGATCGGCGAGCGGGATCTTGCCGGGGCCCGCGACGTGGCCGCCGTCATCGACGCCCGGCTCCGGTACCGGATCGGCGCCGTCGTCCCGGTTCCGGCGGGCCCGTGGTCGGGCCAGGTTCCGGCCATCGCCGACCCCGAGCGCCGCGCATACCTGACCGAGATCGCGGCGCTGATGGATGCGCGCAAGGTCCGCATCGGCGAGCATGCTGCCGAGAACGCCATGCCTTGGGCTGTGAACGCCCTGGGCCCGGTCCCTGATGACCCGCTAGATCGGCTGGGGTGGCAGCGGCGGGCTAGCTCCATCGGCGCCTGGCGGGAGTTGTCCGGTCACCGTGACCCCGCGGACCCGATCGGCCCCGAACCTGTCGCGGCCGCCCCGGACCTCCGGGCGGCCTGGCATGAAGCGCTGGCCGCCCTCGGTCCCATCGACGGGCCCGGCGTGCGCGGAATGCCCGATGGGAGGCTGCTGCACCTGCGCGACACTTACCCGATCGAGACCGCGTGGGCGCCGCGATACGTGGGGGATGAGCTCCGCCAGGTCCGCGCCGCCGCCCGCGACGCCTGCCTGGCAGGCCTCCACGCTAGCGCCGAAGCCGCAGCCGCCGAACGCTGCGGCGACCGGGACAGCGCCACCCGCCAGCACGAACTCGCGGTCAGCTACCAGGCCCTGCACCAGGCCTACCGGCAGCGGGAAGCCGTCTTCGCCGCGACTATGGAGGACCGCGCCGACTGGGACGCCGCCACCCGCGCACAGCGCCACCTGGCCGTCGCCGCAGACGCCGAACTCCGCCGCCGCCACCCCTACCAGCGCTACTCCCCGCTCCGCTCGGCCGAACCCGAGTCGGCCAGCCAAACCGAGCGGGCCGAGCTCACCCTTAACTCGGGAGCGCCGCCCGGTGAGATGGGTCAGTGGATCAAGGACCTAGCCACTGCGCACCGCACGTTCGCCGAGCGGCTCGCCGACCGTCAGAGCCTGACCATCCCCTCCCGCGACCCTGAACTCGGCTACCTGGGCCAGGCGTTCCCGCCCTGGCCAGCACCGGACAGGGACGCTATCTTGCAGCCGCCCAAACCGGAGATCCGGCCATCCGAGCAAGTCCTTGACCGTGTTGCGGACCGCGACACCGACTGGGAAGCCGCAGACTGATAGCGATCCCGCACAGCCCTGAGTGCCGCCGCGTGCGTGACGAGCTGTAGAAGCACGTCAGAGCGCTTATGGCGGCGCACGGCTGGCAGCTCAGGAGTTGGCAGCCATGTACCGGATAACCGTGTCCGCGTCGCGGCTCACGGCGTACAGCTCGGAGTCCGGGTCGTTCTCCGAGACGCGCCAGAACACCGTCTCTCTTGTCCCAGAACGCCGACCAGGACAGATGCTCGGCCAGGAATGCGGCGACCCGGGCCGCAGCGTAGGGGGCGGGCAGGCTGATCACGTCGGTCATACGACGATGCTAGTCCACCTAGTCCACCTAGTCCACGCTATAGGCCACCTGTTCCACCTGGTCGACTAGGGTGACCAGTGTGTCGGATGATCTTGACGACCTGTCAGGAGTCCCGCGGTACCTCCAGGTCGCGCGGGTCATCGAGGCTGAGATCAGGGCCGGGCAATGGACCCCCGGTAATGCGGTGCCGTCCCGCAACCAGCTCGCCGAACGGTTCGGCATCGCCCGCGAGACCGCCGCACGAGCACACAGCTGGCTCACTAGGGCGGGCTACCTGGTGGCCGTACCAGGCGTCGGCATGGTCGTCACACCCGCAAGCCGTTGGCCCAGATAAGCATTTCTCCGGTTCATCCCACCAATTATCTCACCGTGTATATCACCGTGTTATTGGCTTCCCTTTCTGTCCGACCTACCGTCACGTCGAAGGTGTTCCGGACCAGAAAGGGAGTGGTCCCGTGGCGGACAGTCCCAGCTCAATGGCAACGCCCGACCGGGACGACCGGGATCGGGCGGCCCTGCGCGCTGTCGGCAGCCCGCCATCTCCGGAGGTCGCCAAGCCAGAACCAGAGCCAGCCGAGCGGCTGGCGTATTCCATTGAAGAAGTTGTCCGCCTGACCGGTCTGTCCCGTGACCTGCTATACGACGAGATGCGCCGCGGCAATCTGACCTACGTGAAAGTCGGCAGACGCCGACTCATCACCCGTCGGCATCTCGAGCAGTTCCTGGGTGTCGCGTCCTGAGGCAGGAGATCACGGCCAATGTGCCGACCCAGGTTAACGAGCCTTGCGCATGGTCCGAAGCGTCACCGTTACGACCCTCGTCATCCAGCGGCGGTTGCCGTATCTCCTCGCCGCTGTCTCGGCTGGAAGATCTGGTCCATGACCTCAGCGCCAGTCGTGATCACCGGGCGCAGCTCGCGCCGGTAAATGACCTCGGTCGTCCGCGAGCTGGCGTGCCCGGCCAGCCGCGCGATCTCCTCGACCGGCACACCTTGATAGCTCATCATGCTGACGAACGACGTCCGCAGCTCCTTCGGCACCCACCGAGCTCCCAGCCCAGCCGCCACCGTCACCCGGCGGAAATCGCGCCGCAGATTGTGGGACTCGTAAGCCGTCCCGACCGTGGTCGTGAATACCAGCCCGTGCTCCTGCCACAGCTCGCCGGCGATGGCGCGCTCCGACGCTTGGCGCCTCATCTGCCCTCGCAGCGCCTCCACGGCAATCTGCGGAAGCCGAAGTGTCCGCCGTGATCGCATCGTCTTGGTGTCACCGTGCGCCCGGACCGATCGCCAGACCGAGACCGTCGCGGCCTCTAGGTCCACGTGATCCCAGGTCAGCGCCCGCGCCTCCTCCGACCGGACTCCCGTCAGCAGGCACAGCACGATGTACGCGTGCAGCCGCGATTCCTCCGCCGCCTCCAGCAGCGCGGCCGCCTGCTCCAGGGTCAGCGCCTGCGAGGGCCGCCCTTCCCGCCCGCGGGGCGTATCGACCAGCGCCGAGACGTTCCGCCGGACCAAGTCCCGGCCCTCCGCGTGCCGCAGGGCCCGCGTCAGGCAGTTGTGCGCCTTCTGCAGCGTCGGCGTGGAATGGGTGGCCGCCATCTTCGCCAGCGCGCCCCGCACGTCCTGCACGGCCAGGTCCCGCAACGGAATCCGACCGATGACCGCGCGCACCGGACCCAGCGCATCCCGGTAGACCTCAACCGTCTTGGCCGCGCGTCCAGGCAGTCCCTCCGCCAGCCAGTCGGTCAAGGCCATGTCCGCCGTGTAACCAGCGGCTGTCCGGACGCCCGCGTCCAGCTCGGAATGCAGCTCCTTGAGCTTGTCCTTGACCACAGTCCGGGTCTGGCCGGACACCTTCCGCCGGATTCGCTTCCCGTTAGCGTCGAAGCCGAGCGACACCACCCCGCGCCAGCAGCCCGCACACGTCCGGTGGTGCGCGCTGTCCCGGCAGTCACCCCGGTGGTCGAAGTAGATGCCGTCCTCGCCGTAGCCCCGGCGCTTCGCCTCAGCCATACAGAAAGCGTACAACTTGGCTCCACAAATGGCTCCAAAACGGAGCCGCACGAAAACCCGAGGGAGAGAGGATACTAGCCCTGATCTGCAAGAACTTGGTGGAGCTGAGGGGATTCGAACCCCTGACCCCCTCCATGCCATGGAGGTGCGCTACCAGCTGCGCTACAGCCCCGTGAACCGCACCTACGTGCCTCCGGAGACCCGAGATAGCATACCGGCTGCCAGCCCCTCTTCGCACCAACGCCTGGACGGCAAGCTTGACCTCCCTTCGCACCAACCCGCTCCCGCGGGACGGAAGGCGCGCGACCCCGTCTCAACCCGGCTGTACGGCATGCCCGAACTCGTCGGATGCTTTTTGATCAAGATGGCCCTGCCGCTCTGTCCCAGTTCCTGGCCCCGGAGTTACTGCTGCTCATCGATGGCCGGACTGAGCTGGGAAAGCGCAGGCTGGCCCTCCGATCTGAGTCTGAGAGGAGGACCTGCGGGTGACCCGTAGCAGGTGGGCCCGACAGATCACGGTCCTCGGCGCCGTGATGGCTATGAGCGCCATTGGTTGCGGCGGTACCAGCAACAGTTCGACCAGTAGCAGTACCAGTAGCAGCGGTGAGGTTTCCGGCGGCACCGTCTCCATCTCCGACGAGTACGGCGTGACGTGGAACTGCCAGTTCAACCCGTACAACGCCTCCGTGGAGTTCGCCTCGTTCGGACCGGTGTACGAAGAGCTCGTCTACATGGACTCGCTGAAGAACGGCGCCACGACGCCGTGGCTGGCCACCAGCTGGGCGTGGTCCAACAACGACAAGACCCTGACGTTCACGATCCGTAACGGTGTCAAGTGGTCGGACGGCCAGCCCTTCAGCGCGAACGACGTGCTCTTCACCTTCAACCTGCTGAAGAAGTTCCCGGCGCTCGACCTGAACTCGGACTGGTCGGTCCTGAGCAGCGTCGCGATGCAGGGATCTAACCAGGTCGTCTTCAACTTCAAGACCGCGGCGGTGCCGTACTTCTATTACATAGCCGACGAGACGCCTATCGTTCCCCAGCACACCTGGTCCACGATCAGCAACACGGTCACCTACCTGGACCAGCACCCGGTTGGCACCGGGCCGTTCACGATGTCGAGCTGCAGCCCGGCCAACATCCAGTACAAGAAGAACCCCACCTACTGGCAGCCCGGACTTCCGAAGATCGAGACGGTCAACTTCCCGTCCTACCTTTCGAACAACTCGGCCAACGCAGACCTGAAGAACGGCACGGACCAGTGGAGCTCGCAGTTCATCCCGAACATCCAGGCGTACTACCTCAGCGCGAACCCGAACTACCACTACTGGTTCGAGCCGGTCTACAACGTCATGGTCTGGTTCAACCTGACCAACCCGCTGCTCACCCTGCCCGTGCGCGAGGCGATGGCGTACGCGATCAACCGAGCCCAGGTCTCAAGCACCGGTGAGTACGGCTACGAACCCCCCGTCGAACCAGACCGACATCGTGAAACCGACGTTCTCAAGCTGGTATGACTCGAGCCAGGCGGCCCAGTACGGGAACGCATACGCCTACGACCCGGCCAAGGCCATCCAGATCCTGACCGCCGCCGGCTACACGAAGGGCAGCAACGGCATCTTCGAGAAGAACGGCCACCCGCTGTCGTTCTCGATCATCAACAACGGCGGCTTCTCGGACTGGGTCGCCTCGGTCCAGGTGATCCAGACCAACCTCAAGGTGGTCGGCATCCAGGTGGTGGGGGAGTCCGGGTGCCGGAAATCGACCCTCATGCTGGCCATCTCGCAGTTGCTGGTCAAGCCGGCGGGCATCACCGGCGGCAGCGTGGTCTTCCGCGGCCGCGAGATGGCATCCATGAGCGACAAGCAACTCCGGCATATCCGCTGGCAGGAGTTCTCCGTCGTCATGCAGAGCGCCATGAACTCGCTGAACCCGGTGATGACCATCGGCCAGCAGATGCGGGACGCGTGCAAGGCGCACGCGGCGATGTCGAAGGAACAGATCGCCGAACGGTCCAGAGAAGTCCTGCGCCTGGTCTCGATCGACCCGGTGCACCTCAACAGTTACCCGCACCAGCTCTCCGGCGGGATGCGGCAGCGGTGCATGATCGCCATGGCGCTGCTGTTCACCCCCGACCTGGTCATCATGGACGAGCCGACCTCGGCGCTGGACGTCGTGGCCCAGCGGTCCCTGATGCGCCAGATCAAGGAACTCCAGGACCGGCTCGGGTTCGCGACGATCTTCGTCACCCACGACATAGCCCTGGTGGGGCACTTCTCCGACCGCGTGCTGGTGATGTACGCCGGGCAGGTAGCCGAGCTCGGCTCCACCTCCTCGCTGTTCGCGACCCCCCGGCACCCGTACGCCCGCGCGCTGCTCGAGGCGTACCCGACGGTCCGCGGCCCGAAGATTCCGCTGACCGGCATCGCGGGCTCGCCGCCGAACGTGGCCGCGCCGCCGCCAGGCTGCCGCTTCCAGCCCCGCTGCGCCGACGCGATGCCCGAGTGCTCGGTGGTCCAGCCCCCGCTGTACGACATGGGCGACTCCGTCGTGCGATGCCTGCTGTACCAGGACGCGCCGCTGGGGACCGGCACCCTCGCCGGCCTGTCCGCGCGAGTCGCCGAGCCCACCGCCACTCCCGCGATAAAAGACCATGACGAGGTGACCGCGACGCCCCCCCTCCTCGAGGTCGACGACGTGTCCCGCTACTTCAACCTTCGTGGCCTGTGGTCGAAGCAGACGCTGCACGCCGTCGATGACGTCAGCTTCGCCGTCGGACGCCGGGAGATCGTGGCCCTCGTGGGGGAGAGCGGCAGCGGGAAGAGCACGGTCGCGCGGCTGCTGACCCTCGTCTACTCGCCGAACTCCGGTGACATCCGCTTCGAAGGCAAGCCCATCAGCGCGCTTCGCCGCCGCAGCGACAAGCTGGCCTACCGCGGCTACGTTCCGATGGTCTTCCAGGATCCGTACGCCTCGATCAACCCCGCCTACCGGGTCTCGCACGGCATAACGCGCGCGATCGAGCTGCACCGGCCGGATATCCGCCCATCGGACCGGCACGCCGAGGCCATCCGGGTCATGGAAGCCGCCGGCCTTAATCCCGCGGAGACGATGCTGTCCAAGTACCCCTACGAGCTCAGCGGCGGCCAGCGCCAGCGGGTCGGCTTCGCGCAGGCGCTCGCGCTGCGGCCGAAGCTCATCGTCGCCGACGAGCCGGTCTCCATGCTGGACGTCTCCATCCGGGTCGGCCTGCTGAACCTGATGGCGGAGCTACGCGAGCGCGAAGACGTGTCCATCCTTTACATCACGCACGACCTGGCCTCGGCGGGCTACGTGGCCGACCGCCTGATCGTCATGTACGCCGGGCACATCGTCGAGGTCGGCCCGGCCGAGCAGGTCATGGCCGCCCCTCGCCACCCCTACACGCAGCTCCTGCTCTCGGCGGTCCCTGACCCCAAGGCGGCACGCGACGCTGAAGGTCCCGCCGACGCTGCCGAGCCGCCTAAGGTCGTCAACCCCGCGCCCGGGTGCCGCTTCGAGCCGCGCTGTCCGTTCGCCATCGAGGAGTGCCGTCACGTCACGCCCCAGCTGGGGGAGGTGGCGCCAAACCAGTTCGCCGCCTGCCACGTCGCGCTCAAGCAGGCCAGGATGAGCGGCTCAGTCCCGGCCGATAGCCCGGCCGGATGAGCCACCCGGTCATACCGGCCCCGGTCCGGTTCGACGCCACCGACGGCGAGTTCACGCCGCGGTCAGGCACCCCGATCACGTACTCCGCCCGCGACCTAGCCCCGATAGCCGAACGATGTTCCGAGGAGATCAGCAGGCGCACGGGCCTACGCGTCCTACCGACCGCCCAGGGCCGCCCGGGGCCGGACGAACCGTCCATCCAGATCGAACTCGCGGCCGCGGACGAAGCCCAAACACCCCAGGGCCTTTCACCCACGGGCGGTACCCCCCCGGATGAGCGATACGACCTGACCATCACGGCCGGTCAGGTCCTGGTGCGCGCCGCGGAACCGGCCGGCGTCGCCCGCGCCCTGACCACTCTCACCCAGCTGCTGGTCGCCAGCCCAGGCGGGATCCCGGGCGCGCGGATCGCCGACGCACCCCGATACGCCTGGCGCGGCCTCTCGCTCGACCTGGCCCGCACGTACGTCACCCCAGGCGAGATCCGTCGCGTGATCGACCTGCTCGCGCTCTACAAGCTCAACGTCCTGCACATGCACCTGACGGACGACCAGAGCTGGCGCCTGCCCGTCGGAACCGAAACGCCCGACGACGCCCCCTACAGCAAAGACGATCTCCGCGCCCTCGTCGCCTACGCCGCAGACCGTTTCGTCACCCTCGTTCCCGAGGTCGACATGCCGGGGCACATGTCGGCCTTCATGGCGATGCACCCGGAGCTGACCAGCGGCCGCCACCAGGAAGGGCACGAAACCGGGGCCGCCTGGCTCGACCCGACCGTGCCCGCCACGTACCCGCTGGTAGAAGAGGTCCTGACCGGCGTGGCCGGGATCTTCCCGAGCCTGTACCTCCACCTAGGCGGTGACGAGCCCTGGGGGATGCCCCGCGACCTCTACGTGGAATTCGTGCGGCGGGCCCGAGCCCTCGTCCGAGACCTGGGTAAGCGTCCGCTGGGCTGGCAGGAGTCGGCTCGGGCCGGTCTCGACACAACCGACATCGTCCAATATTGGCTGTCCGGCATCGCCGTGGCGCCAGGGCTGCCCGCCGAGGTCCAGGCCAAGATCGACGCGGACCTCGCCCTGTCGCGCCGCGACGTCGAGACTGCCATAACGGCGAAGGTGCCCGTGATCGTATCCCCGCAGAGCCACTGCTACCTCGACGTCCCCTACGCCGAGCCGTCCGCCGATCCCGCCCAGGCGGACCGGCAGGGCCGCGTCGGCCTGCGGCTCTACCGGCCCATGACCGTCGCCGAGTCGTTCGACTGGGACCCCTCCAAGGCCCTCGGCACAGGAAGGGCCGCGCAGGTGGCCGGGGTCGAAGCCGCGATCTGGACCGAGACCATCTCCGACTTCGATGACCTAACCTTCCAGCTGCTGCCCCGCCTGCCCGGCATCGCCGACAAGGCCTGGAGCGCCCCGCAGACCTGGGCCGAACACCGCGACCGCCTAGCCCGCCACGGCCGGCTGTGGGAACAAGACGACCTTACGTACTTCCGCACCTCGGCGGTCAACTGGCCCTGACCTGACCCGGACCTAACCCGCCGCAGACGCTGGCCCACCCGATCGCCCAGCTCGTCGAGCTCACCGCGATGGTGGCGGTGGAGAACCTGCGGTCACGCATGAACGCGGCGTTCGGCCTAACCGCGCAGGGTTTCAAGGCCCGGTGCGAGCTGAATGCCCCGAACCTGACGCCGAGACCTTCGAGGCCCACCGGGACCTGATGTTCGCGGTGGCCTACCGCATGCTCGGCACGGTCGCGGACGCCGAGGACGCCGTCCAGGACGCCTGGCTGCGCTGGTCGGCGGCGCCGCGCCGCGACGTGACCCAGCCCCGCGCCTACCTGACCAAGATCATCACCAACACCTCGCTGAACCGCCTCCGCTCGGCCCCTCACCGGACGGATAGGCGGTGACGGGTTGTCCCGTTTCCGGACCGCACGAGAAACTGGCGCGATGGAGGGCACGGTGAAGGCTCCGGCGGCCGAGGTCAGGGACGCTGAGGTCACGATTATCGGTGGTGGGGCTGTCGGGTGCGCCGTGGCGTATGTCTTGGCCCGGGCGGGCTACCGCGACATCCAGGTCCTGGAGCAGGGTGAGCTCGCCGGGGCGACCTCGGGGCAGGCCGCCGGATTGGTCGGGCAGGTCCGGGCCGGCAAAGAGCGGTGCAGGCTTGCGATGGCGTCAGTAGCGGAGTACTCGCGGATCGAGCAGGAGACCGGCTTCACCGCTGACTGGCGCCAGACCGGCAGCGTGCGGATAGCGATGAACGCCCGGCGCGCCGCCGAGTTCCAGGCGCTGGCCGAGGTGGCGCGGTCAGCCGGGCTTGAGGTTGAGTTCCTCACCGCTGCCCGGCTGGCGGAGCTGTGCCCGATGCTGGACACCACCGGGGTGACGGCGGCGCTGTGGTGCCCTACCGACGGGTACCTCCAGCCCAACAGCCTGGTGATGGCGTACGCTCGCGCGGCCCGTGATCGGGGAGTCACCTTCGCCACGCACACGACCGTTACCGGACTGCAGATCACCGACGGCAGCGTCAACGGCGTCGTGGCCGGGGGGCGCTCCGTCGCGACCGACCTGGTGATCAACGCGGCCGGGCCCTGGGCCGGCGCCGTGGCTTCGCTGGCCGGCCTGCACCTGCCGATCGTGCCCGTGCGTCACGAGTATTTTGTCACGCAGGCCGTCGCGGGCTGGCACGCTGGCCTGCCGGTTCTGCGCATCCCCGACATCCGCCTGTACGCCCGGGCCGAGGGCCACGGAATCTTGTGCGGAGGCTGGGAGCCGGACGGGCTGAGCCTGGACCCCCGCGAAGTGGCCATCGGGCAGCCGCTTGCCGTGTCACCGGACTGGGGAGTCCTGTCCGGTTTCGCCCGCGACTTCGCCCCGTTCGCGCCCGCGGTCACCGAGACCGGGGTGCGTGCGGTCTTCCGCGGGTTCCCGGCGTTCTCGCCGGACGGCCGCTTCATCGTGGGACCGGTGGCCGCCCTGCGCGGCTTCGTGATGGCCGCGGCCTGCAACGCACATGGCGTCTCCGGGTCAGCTGGCCTCGCCGAGCACGTCCTGGAGAGCATGCAACCAGACCCATCCCCCTACGTCCGGTCCCTTAGTCCCACGCGGTACCACCCCCGCACCTGGGACTGGGACGCCGCCCGGACTCAAGCCCAGCGGATCTACGAGAACTACTACAGCCTGCCGCCTCAGCTCGCGCAGTGACCCGCAACGCCAATCGTTCTACCAGTCGGTCACCGGTCCACGCTGCGGCACCGCCCGGTTCGCGCGTCCGCGGGTGCTCGCTACCGTGGGCGGTGCTCGGTGCCGCGCCCAGGAGTGATGAACAGGGCTGAGCCGGGCTCGTGGACGTCCGCGGTATGCCAGACTCCGCGCGGGTTGATCACGGCCTGGCCCGCATGCAACTCGATCCGGTACTGCGTGCCGTCAACCTCCTGGATGAGGGTCTGGTGACCGGACAGCGCCACGACCACCTCGTCGCCGGCCGGATGGCGTTCCCAGCTTGTCCAGGTCTCTTGTTCGAGGCCGATCATCACCAGGCGCCCCTCGTTACCGTCGGTTTCATGGTCAGCCTCGTAGCGTCGCAGGTACTCCTCGCTCCACGTGAAGTCGGGGAGGGCCTCGGCCCGGGCGCCGAGCCCGAGGTGGACATACACCTGGGACAGCTCGAAGCTCGCGGCGGTTGGGGCGGGTACGGGTCCAGGGTCCGG
This sequence comes from uncultured Actinomycetes bacterium, assembly GCA_963789225.1. Lineage (GTDB taxonomy): Bacteria > Actinomycetota > Actinomycetes > Streptosporangiales > Streptosporangiaceae > Palsa-504. Next base: position 262,866 of record CAWBKD010000015.1, on the reverse strand, counting down.
GGGAGAAGATTTCATGCGCTCAGCTTGCCTGCAGGCCCTGGTGGCGGTCTTGGAGAAATGGGAACTCGCCGGTCATATACGTGGCGGGCGGCTACTGGCACCTGCCAGCAGCCGGACCGTACTATGACGCCAGGAGCGCTCAGCCCGCTGAGCATGCCCAGGCGTGAGCTACCGGCCGCACCTGGAGTCCGGCGCGCGACCCGGCGGGACACCTCGCGCACATTGTCCGGACTATCGCCGCCGGGGCGGACAGGACCGGCGGCGGCGCGTGACGTGCCCTGCCATCGCACCCGCGGGTACCGTTGGAGTTCCCATCTGAATATTCATTCATGGGGGTCATCGTGAGCTGGAGCGCGGCAGACATCCCCGACCAGCACGGCCGCACAGCCGTCGTGACCGGGGCCAACGGCGGCCTCGGGCTGGAGACCGCGCGGCAGCTGGCGGCGAAAGGCGCGCACGTCGTGATGGCGGTACGTAACCAGAAGAAGGCGGCGGCTGCGGCCGACGAGATCCGTGCCGGTGTCCCGGATGCCTCCCTGGAGCTAGTGGCGCTGGACCTTTCCGCGCAGGCGTCGGTGCGGGCGGCGGCCGGGCAGATCATGGCCGGACACCAGAGCATCGACCTGCTCGTCAATAACGCCGGGGTGATGGGGATTTCTGAGGCCAAGACCGCTGACGGCTTCGAGATGCAGTTCGGCGTGGATCACCTCGGGCACTGGTCGCTGACCGGGCTGCTGCTGCCCGCGCTGCTGCGCCCGCCCGGCGCACGGATCGTGACCGTGACCAGCACGGCCCATCACCTGGGCCGTGCCGTGGACCCGGCCAACCCGCACCTGCGGGGCCGCTACCGGCCATGGCGCGCCTATGGCCAGGCCAAGCTTGCGAACTTCCACTTCGGTCTGGGGCTTCAGCACGAGCTGGAGAAGGCCGGCGCGAGCACGGCCAGCCTGATCGCGCATCCGGGGCTGTCGAACACCGACCTGCAGGCGGTCAGCGTGCAGCAGAGCGGCGGCGGCGCGAGCCAGCGGTTCTTCCTCGTCCTCGCCCGCCGTACCGGGATGTCCGCGGCCGACGGCGCGCTATCGCAACTGCGGGCGGCGACCGACCCGGCTGCGAAAGGCGGCCAGTTCTACGGCCCGCTATTCGTCAACAGCGGGCCGCCGGTACGCAAGCCGATCGTGCGCAGGCTCGGCATGGACAAGGCGATCGCCGCGCTGTGGGAGGTCTCCGAGCGGGAGACCGGAATCGCGATCGACGTGCGCGCCGCGACGGCCGCATGACGGTCCCGCCCACGGACCGCGCCGCCGCGGCGCGCAGCGCGCAGCGCGTTGCGCATGTTCCTCGCCGGCAACGGCTTTCACGGCGAATCGATGAGCGCCGTCGCCAGCGAGGCCGGCGTGGCGACCGGCACCGCGACTGTCCGGCGCCTGCGGCTGCGGCCTGCCCCCGATCGTGGGGTATCGCTCCGCTCCGACTCGGCAGAATGTCGCCCCGGCGGTGGCCGTCACACTTCGCAATGGACGGCTCGTGCGCTTGGCGCGCCGGTGCCGCCGTTCCGTACGACTTGAAGGTCAAGATCAAATAGCTGCAAGCGGGTGCAGATAGGGGTGTTCTGCACGGCGCTAGCTTGCCGAAGATCCGGGGCCCGGCCGTGCCGGCGGATTTTGAGGGCGGGGGACGGTACCGACAGACTGAGGCGGTGCCAGCCGATGGGGCGCTTGAGCAGATCGCGGTCATCTCCGATGTCCACGGTAACGTCACTGCGCTGGAAGCGGTGCTGGCTGATATCGCTGCCCGCGGCATTACCCGGACCGTCAATCTCGGCGATCTGATTGGCAAGGGTCCGCGTGGTGCTGAGGCGATCAGGCTGTGCCTGCAGGCATGCGAGGCGACCGTGCGCGGCAACTGGGACTCGTTCATCTCTAGCGGAGAGGATCTCCCCTTCGAAGCTGGCCGGTGGGTCAGGCGGGAGTTGTCCGACGGTGACCTGGCGTGGCTGGCCGGCCTGCCCGGAACGCACGAGCTGCTGCTGAGCGGTCGGCGGGTCCGGCTGTTCCACGCCTCGCAGGCCAGCGAATTCATCCGGGTACACCGCAACCATACAGACGATGAGTTCGCGGCGATGTTCACCAACACCGAGTTCACCGGTGACTTCACGGCCGGCGGCGGGCCAGCCGGGCTGACTCCCGATGTCGTCGGCTACGGCGACATTCACCGCGCCTATCTGAAGGAAGGGCGCGGGCTAACCTTGTTCAATTCCGGCTCGGTCGGCAATCACCTGTCCGCGTCGGCGGCAGCCTACGCTATCTTGACGGGCGTGCCGGACAGCGCCGAGACGGGGCCGTTCTCGGTCAGTTTCGCCCAGGTACCCTACGACATCGATGCCGAGCTGGCCATCGCCCGTCAGCTAGGCCTGCCGGACTATGACGCCTACGCGCTGGAGTTGCGCGAGGGAACTTACCGCGGCCTGAAGCAGGCCTTACCCGATACCGCGGGCCGACGGGAACTAATCCGGTAGTGGTGTCAGGTACGTACAGAACCGACTGGTCTGCAACAGGGCGTGAAGTCCTGCACATCGTGCAGAAGCGTCCACCCTCCCTCACCGAGGGCCATCTCGTAGCCGTGGGCGGCGCCCCGCGAGCTGAAATAATGCCGGTGGTAGCGGACGCCCGGTCCGCACCCGATCCGGCGGAGCGACAGGGAACAGAACCGGGAAATAGGTGCGCCCTCTGACGCAGCAAGATCCTCTGCGACCGAAGCGCCGAGTCGGCGACCGGCTCACTGACACGGCAGTTGTATTTCGTTATCGTGGCGTCTCGTCGGCGTAGGCGTGCCATCGCTGGTGGGCTTGCTGGGCGCCGTACTGGTGGCGGCGTCGCCACAGTGCCCAGGCGGCGCGGTGCGGCTTGTCGCGGCGGGGTTCGGGGATGACGGTGCCGCGGAGCTGTCTGAGCAGTTCAGGCACGGTGACGGGGATCAGTTCCAGCATGCGGGCGCTGCTGTCTGCGGCGCGCTGGCAGACGGCGGCCACGGCGAGGAACGCGCAGGCGAGCAGGCTGATCGCGGTCCAGCGGTGCCAGGAGGTCCAGGTGGTGACCTGGCCGCTGTCCAGCCCGCTGACCTGCTTCGATAGCTGGTGATCCTCTTCGATTCTCCACCTGGCGACCGCGACGGAGATCAGCTTGGCCAGCGGCACCGGGTCCGGCGTCCAGCACAGGAAGCTGCTGACGGTGCCGGTGTAGCGGTGCCTGCGCAAGAGCAGCACGGCATGCCCGGGGTCCTGGCCCTCGGGGGTGTCATCGGGCGTGATCTGGATCATGGCCCAGTGGTAGTCCTTGGCGCCCTTGGTGGCCGAGCCGGTCCGCATCCGCTGCCACATGCCGGGTTTGACCAGGCTGGCGGCGGTTTTCACGGGGAGGCGCCGGCCGGAGGGCAGGGTCACCATGCAGGTGGACCGGACGGCCAGGACGTAGCCGGTGCCGCGGTCCCGGATGCTGGTGCGCAGGTCAAGGCCACCGTAGACCTCGTCGCCGGCGACGAACCCGGCGCGGATGCCCCGGTCGTGGGCGTGCTCCAGCAGATGCCCCGCGAGCTGCGGTTTGGTGGCGAACATGACCTCGTCCGGGATCCCGGCCAGCTCGCGGCGCTCCTCGTCGGCGGCCCAGTCCGCGGGCAGGTACAGCGCCCGGCCGATCAGGGCGTGCCCGGCCGGGGACGCGCAGGTGAGGGTGACCGCGACCTGGCACATCGCGATGCCGCCCACGGTCCCGCTGTACTGCCGGGCCGACCCGGCGCAATCCGCGGAGGATTTCTCATCAGCGGTCTCGTCGACGATCAGCACCACATCGTCCTGGTCCTGGCCCGCGGTCAGGTGCGCGGCCGCCCAGTCCGCGGCCGCATCTAGCAGCTGCCGGTCATCGACCCGGGCACGGGACAGCAGGTGCTGCATCCGGTACGGGCTGGCGTGCCCGGCCGCCTCGGCCAGCGTCCAGCAGTTGTAATCATCGAGCTCGCACAGCAGGCCGTTCACCATGTCGCGGCAGGTCAGCCGCGTCTCCCGGCGGGCGAAGCACGGCGCGACCCGTGCCATCAGGTCATCGAGGAGATCCGCGTGCGCGTCATGGTCTACCGTGCTCTCAGCGGCTGTCGTCTGATTGTCTTGTCTCACAAACCGGCATGATCACGGCAGCCGCGCCGACTTTCCGCATGTTCGGCCATCCGTTACCAGCATGCTGGCCAGTGTCGCGCCTCGCTTACCTCAGGCGACCGTGACCTGCAGCTATCCAAATCAGGTCACGATCTACAACTGCCGTAACTGACGTGGGGCGGTCGGCATCGCGCTGCGTAATCAGCCCTCGTCTGGAGCAGCGCGCACACTGCCGCCGATCTGGCGGCGCGGGCCGATGAAATTGGAACGGTACGGATCTGCGCCGAACTGGATGATCGGTATTCCCGTGCTTCTGGTGGGAATACCACCGCGGCAGCGCCGCGAGCTTGACATAGGAGACTGGTGGCCTGGCGGCCACTGAGTAGCCGCTGAGTGGCGGTACGCAGCGATGTACGGAGAAGTCAGCACGTTGTCGCCGGCGTGTCTGTGAACCCGTCGCTCGGCCTTCCCGGTCCGGAACCTGGGCTGTCAGCGCCTGGTCTATTGCCTGCTGGGCATGACAGGCCTGGGTCAGGGTTCTGTTGGCGTGGGCGTCTGGGTGCGGCGTGCGAGGATCGGCAGTCCGGGACCGGACAGTTCGGCGAGGATGCCGCGGCGGCCGGCCACCGCCATCAGGATCGACTCGGCCGGGCCGAGGACGGCGGGGCCGTCTCCCCAGGACCAGTCGATATCGGTGGCCTGCAGCCGCAGCCCGCTGCCGCGCTCAAGCGAGCCGAGATTGGTGCTGCCCCGGGGGGTGAGGATGACGTCGAGGGCGGCCCGCAGCCGCTCCTCGGGCACGACCCGGCGCATCCCGAGCGGCCGGCGCATGTCCTGGTGGTGGATTACCATCGCGCGCACGCTGGTCCGCGCCCCGACACGCTTGCTGATCCGGCCCGGCTGCCACGGGCCGGCGAAGGCGGCCAGGATGCTGCCGGCGGGCCGGTCATGGTTGCGCCGGATCCACCAGTTGTTGATCCGGTGGACGGAGAACCTGAACCGGGCCGCCTTGACCAGGGCCAGCGGGACACCGAGTTGCTCGACTGGCTCGTCAACCAGCAGGTGCACGGCCACGTCCCGGATCCGCCAGCCCTGGCACAGCGACGGCTCATCCCACTGCGCGGGCGTGAGCGAGGCGAGGAAGTCGTGCACGTCGGCACGCTCCGCGGCGTAGATCCGCCACTCGTCAAGCTGGGCGGGGGACCGGCCCTGCGTCTTGTACATTGTTCAAGAATGGGCCGCTGGGCTGCCGTTGTCAAGGTCCTCGAGCTGGCGGGCCAGGCCGCTGATCCACGCCTCGACGGCCCACTCGAACGAGGCGTCCAGCGGCCGTTCCGCTCCGCCGTGCCAGCGCAGCGAGAACACCGCATCGGCCAGCTGGTCACGGTTGGCCGCGATGACCGGGAACTCGCCGGGCGGCAGCGCCGCCACCGCCGACGCGAAGGCATCCTGCCAGGAGTTCCCGGCCTCGCGCGGGGGAGCGGACAGCTCAGCCGAGACCCACCCCACCAGCGACCCGACGTAGGTGTTGAACGCGTGCGCCAGCCCCTGGCCCCGGAACCCGGCCCGGTCAAGGACCGACAGCACCGTCTCCACCAGGCGGGTTGCCGGGGCGCTGACGACCAGCTGCGACACCACGACCGGGGCGAGGTTGGGGTGGCGGTGCAGGACCGCGCGGTAGGACCGGGCGCCACGGCGCAGCCACTCCTGCCAGTCCACCGACCCAGGCGGGTCCACCGCGACCTCGCCGAGCGCCCGGTCCACGATCGCCGCCAGCAGCTGGCTCCGGTTGCCCACGTGCCAGTACAAGGTTGCCGGGTAGGTGCCCAGCCGTTCGGCCAGGGCGCGGGTGGTGAATCCGCTCAGCCCCACGTCATCCACCAGCTCCAGCCCGCACGTGACGATCTGGCCCGGCGTCAACGGCCGGGCGCCCCGACGTGACACCGCCGCTCTCCGTGGTCCCAAGCCCGCCTCCCGCACGTCACACGCCGCCGAACCCGCAGCCAGGCCGTGCGCCGAGAATAACCGGCAGATCGTCGATGCAGGCAGATGAACCGGCCCCGTGGCCCCCGGTGGCCCGGCAGGCCCTAGCCGCCCGCGCGGTGACGGGGCAGCCAGGCCGGGTAACCCCGGCCGGAACCAGCGGTTCCTGATACGGCAGCTTCATCTCGCTCACGCTTCCGGTTCCATACCTGGTCATGGCGCCGCTTTCGTCACCGTAGGATGCCGGCGCGCGAGTTCGGGGCCGTAAACGGCCAACTCATGTCGCTGGACGGCCGATACGCGGCGCCTTGACTTCCGGCGAAGATCAACCCAGGCCGGATCTGGGCGGTCTTCAAAGGAGGTCCCCGGTGCTTAACCGGATGATCGGTGCGCAGTCACGCATACAGCCCCCACGGTCCCCAACAGCACCGACTCGGCGATCTCGCACGTATCTCTGGCTGTCGGCATCGCCCCCTCTCCTGCCCGGTTGCGACGTGCTGTGACTGGCTAACGCGACTTACGTTGGGCTTCCACTCAATCGCTGGGACCCGGAGCTGGCCCAGCCCTCCGGGTCTCAGCCCGACCGGGAGGTGCCCGATGACCACTGCCGCCCCATCCACTGCCCTCGTCATGATCCAGCCCGCCTTCACCGATGCCGAGCGTCTTGCGCTCGCCGGGTTTCTGGCCGGGTACCGTGGCCTGACCCGCGAAGCGTACGCACTGGACCTGCGCCAGTTCACCGCCTGGTGCCGCGCCCGCTCCCTGGGCTTGTTCGCCGTCCGCCGCGCTGACATCGAAAGCTTCGCACGCGACCTGGAAGCACGAGGGCGAGCGCGCGCGACCGTTACGCGGCGGTGCACCATCGCCGGGCTCTACCGCTACGCGGTCGAAGAGGAGCTTCTGGAGCATCCCCCGGCTGCCCACGTGCGGCGCCCGCGGCTGGACTATGAGTCTCATGCCGTCGCGCTGAACCGCAACGAGCTCGGCGCCATGCTGGTCGCCGCCGGGCTCGGCCCTCCGCTCGAGCATGTGCTGATCTCCCTGCTCGCGCTGAACGGGCTGCGGGTATCGGAGGCCACCGGTGCCGACATCGAGCAGCTGGGCCTGGAACGCGGGCACCGGACGCTGACCATCACCCGCAAGGGCGGCAAGGTCGTGACCATCACGCTCGCGCCCCCGCACCGCCCGGGCGATCGACCTGGCCATCGGGGAACGGACTGACGGGCCGGTGTTCCTGGCTGCGGACGGGCGGCGGCTGGACCGGCACGGCACCGGGCGGATCGTGCGGAAGGTCGCGCCGCGCCGGGATCACCAAGGCCATCACGCCCCACACGCTCAGACGCGCGTTCATCACCGCCGCGCCAGTTGGATGCTGGGGTCCCGCTGCGCGACGTCCATAGCGGGCTCGGGGGAGCCTGGACCGGCACGCGACCTATATCGTCGCCGCGTATATCGCGGGCGCCGCCAGGCGGACAGCCTGGTCGCACGATGAACAGCCTGGTCGCACGATGACAAGTCGCAAAGCCGTGACGGATCGCGACCTCAACACGAGCGCGAACCGCCGTTATGCCGCCAGCTGCAGGGTCTGCGGAGTGGTGTCCATGCCGCGCCGTAACGGGGATTCTGCGCGCATGCCGGTCAGCCCAAGGACGTGGGGGTTGTCGCGCCAGCGGCCGGGTTCGGGGAGGCGAGCCGCGCCCCAGGGCGCTGTGCGAGAAGCTGCCGGCCTGCGCCAGCCCGCTGCTGTACGCCCGGGAGATAGAACCGCACGACGGCTGGCACCTTGGGAACTTCCCCCAGGTCTTCTCGCACCTGGCGCTCATCAACGCGTGCGTGCACCTGATCCGCGAGGAGCACATCGCCGCCGGGTAGGTCACACCGAGATCATGAAGGAGATCATCGGCCGCGGCCTCGGCCGGTAGACCCTGAACAAGTGCTTTCGCCGCAGGAGGAGTCGGAGGCGAACCTTCGGCCCAGGCCGTCGGTTCACCGATCCGCCTGCCCTCCTTGACTGCTGTGGTCGTCCGGCGCGGCTGGATCAGGGTGCCGGTCCGCGGGAGGCGACTGCGAGATTCGGGCGCCTTGAGGTGCGCTTGCCTCGACCTCCTCGTCCTTCCGCCTTCTCGGCTTCGGGATGGAGTTACTTGGGCCGTCCCAGCTGGGTGAGGGCTGAGTCGTCCGTGCATCCTGCTGGTCCGGAGCGGCGGGCTCTCCGCCATCGGCGGCCGCGGCCGCCGTGCTCCCCTCGAGCTGCAGCCGGGGCACGATGGGCTCGAGCCAGCGCGGCATCCACCAGGCGGCGCTGCCGAGCAGGGTCATGACCGAGGGCACCAGTACCATGCGGACCAGTGATGCGTCGATGAGCACCGCGAAAGCCATGCCGATCGCGAGCATCTTCACCGTGGGGTCGGTGTCGAGCACGAAGCTGGTGAACACGACGATCATGATGGCGGCCGCGGTGGTGATGACCTTCGCGGTCGCCCCGATACCGATCGCGACGCTGCGCTTGGCGTCCCGTGTGGTTATCCAGGCCTCGTGGATCCTGGACAGCAGGAAGACCTCGTAGTCCATGGACAGGCCGAACACGATGCAGAACACCAGCATCGGCACGTACGCCGGGATCGGCAGCGTGGTGTGCACCCCGATGAGGCTCGCGCCCCAGCCCCACTGGAAGATGGCGACGATGACGCCGTAGGCGGCGCCGATCGACAGGATGTTGAGTACCGCCGCTTTGGCGGGGATCACCACCGACCGGAACGCGGTGGTGAGCAGGATGAACGAGATCGCGATCACGGCCAGGATCAGCCACGGGATCCGGCTGGTGAGCTGATGGGTGAAGTCGACGTTGCCCGCCACTGTGCCCGTGACGTAGCTGGTCGCGTGCTCCTTGGGCAGCACGTCGTCGCGGAGCATGGTGACCAGGTTGGTGGTGGCCGTGGCCTGCGGCCGAGTGGTCGGGATCACGTTGAGCACCGCTATCGTGCCGGCCGGGTTGAGCGCGGGCGGGCTGACCGACGCGACACCCGCGGTCTTGCCGATATCGGAGCTCATGGTGTCCAGCAGCGCGCTGTTGGCCTGGCCCGACTGGTGTGGCAGCTGCACCACCACGGTCAGCGGGCCGTTCACCCCGACCCCGAAGCCCTCAGAGAGAAGGTCATAGGCGCGGCGGCTGCTGTCCGACGTCGGGTTAGTGCCGTTGTCGGGCTGGCCGAGCGTCATGGACAGCAGCGGTATCGCCAGGACGGCGAGCACCACGACGCTGAGTACGGCCCACGGCCACGGCCGCTCGCTGACCTTCCTGCCCCAGCGGGCGAACGCGCTCTGCTCGTGCCGTTCGTGCGTGGCGGCGGCGGTGGCCGCCGCCTGCTGCTGGACGGAGATCCCTTCCTTCCTGGCACGCAGCCTGGCGGTCAGGGCACGGACGTTCAGCCCCACCACGCCCATGCGCGCAGGCACCAGGGTCAGCGCCGCCAGCATCGTGATCGCCACGACGATCGCTGCGGCCAGGCCCAGCGCCCCGACGAAGGCTACCCCGGCGATGTAGAGGCCGAGGATGGAGGTCACGACCGTGCTGCCCGCCACCACGATCGCCGCGCCGGAGGTTCCCACCGCGAGCCGTGCGGAGGCGATGATCTCCATGCCGCTGTCCAGTTGCTCACGGTGGCGGGCCATCAGGAACAGCCCGTAGTCCACGGCGACCCCGAGCCCGAGCAGCGTGGCGATCGTCGGGGCGGTGGTCGGGAACGTGGTGACCGACGCGAGCAGCCCGAGCAGCGAGAGCCCGGCGCTAACGGCGAACACCGCCGAGAGCAGCGGCACCGCGGCCGCGAGCACCGAGCCGAACATGAACACCAGCAGCAGCAGCGCACAACCGAGGCCGATGGCCTCAGAAGCCAGGTCACTGGTCTTCTGCCCGATCTCCCCGGCCCCGGCGCCGTAGGAGATACTCAGGCCGGCCTTCACGGCGGGTGCGACCGCGGCGTTCAGCGTGTTCAGGTACGCGCTGTCAAGGGAGTCCGGGTTGATGTTCCACGACACGCTGGCGTACGCGATCGTGCCGTCCTTGGAGACCGCGGCCGAATGGGAAGAAGCGAACGGGCTGACCGCCTTGATGACGTGCGGCAGCTTGGCCACGTTGGCGGTCGACTGGTTGACCGCCGTCTCATCCGCCGCCACGGTGCCGGTGCGGGCCGCAAAGACGATCTGCCCCCCGTACCCGCCCTGCTGCGGCCAGGTGCTATCCAGCAGGTTCAGGCCATCCTGGGAACCGCTGCCGGGCACCGTGTAGTTGTTGACGTACGCACCACCCCACACATGGCTGGCCCCGACCACGGCGCCCAGGATGAGGAACCAGCCGATGATGACCCACCAGTGCCGTCTCGCGGCGAATTCGCCCAGCCCTTCCAGTACCCGGTTCACAGCCCAGCCCCCCTCCAGCGGGCGCCTCAGCCCGCTCTTCCGTACCGACGTGCCGTCAGCAGCGCGTACGCGCCGTCAGCCGCGCGTGGCACAGGAAGTTAGGCGCAATCACTAACCCGGCAACCCACGATCCCCGCGATTGGCCCCCGAATTCTGCCCGACTACGAAGAGTATGCGCCCTCATATGCGGCGCTAAACCCTCGCTTCCGCAGTTATGCCGCGGGTTCTCCCACGTCAGACAATGATGCTGATTTTTCTCGGGATGCTGGCTGGAAAGGGCGTGCGTTTTGCGTCTGAACACTACTCTATTGCCCAACTACAGGACGATTTACCATCTAAAGGACATCACGGCCTGGGCGCGCCACAATAGCGGCTCGTTAACTATTGCTGTAACCTGTCGGATAGTCAAGGCCGACGGCCAGCGTTGCGCCTTCCGGGGGCTCAGGGGGTCACTTGCATGACGTTCTCAGGCGAATCTTGCCCTTCCCCTCTATTTGCGACACGGAAGGGGCACGCTATGATCGCCGTGGGGGCGTTGACGGCGGTCACGTTTGCCCTCGCTGCCGGTTCGCCGGCCGGTGCCGCACCCGTGCCTGAATCCGGCGGCGGTGTCCACGCGGCAGTGACGGCGGCCACGCTGCCAACGGCGTTTCCCGGCTGCGCATGGCCGCTGGAGACCACGCCGTCCAAGGTGAACGTGGCCGCGCCGGACCCGTATGCGACCTACTGGACCACTCCGTTCATCGCCAGCGCGGGGAATTCACTGACCATCAAAGGCTCCTTCCCGACGAGCCGGTTCATGTCGTTTATCGTTTATAACGACTCCTTCCAGTATTTCACCAACACGGTCGACGACAGCAGCGTGCCATCGGATCTTTCGGACTACCAGATCGCGCCGGACCAGGGTTCGGAGAACCCGTGGGTCACGGGCCTGCTGGGGCAGGCGATGAACTTCACCGTCCGCGTGATTCCCGGGGCTACCGCCGCTCAGCAGACGTCCGAGAACGCCATCCCGATGATCGACCAGAACCCGCCGGCTAACCCCACGGGCCCGCCCGGGGTGGGTTATGTGATCTTCCGGACCTACATTCCGTCGGGCGGCAATACCACCGTCCAGCTTCCGGCCATCACGGTCACGCACAATGGGCACAGCACCACATTGCCCCCGTGCCCCTCATCTGCAGCGAAGCAGTTCCCCGCGCTGGCGAGCGTGCTCTCAGCCCTGATGGAGAAGCTGAGCAGCGGCGGCACGCCCGCCTCGTGCACGTCCGACTGCGCCCCGGATCTGCAGTACTTCGGCCCTTCGGCCGCATCATCGGCCGGACTGTTTCCCAACCCGGTCAACGGCTATATCGTCATGACCTTCACGCCGCGGCGAGGCTATGTCGTAGTGACCCATGGCAAGGCCCCATCAAGCCCGACCGGCGCGGGCAGCGGCACACCCGGAGACTCAATCGGTGCCGCCCCGGTCTCCTGGACCAGCCCGGCGTTCCAGGTCCGCTACTGGTCGATATCCAACTACCTGGCGGAATCGCCCTACCCGGTGGTCGAAGTCGGCCGGGGCGCCCATGCGATCTTCGGCGGGACTCCGGACTTCCTGACCACGCTGGACGACGGCTACTACACCGTCGTTTCCTCGCTGCCCTCGGACAAGCCATCGCCGTCATCCCTGACGGCCAACGCCGCGACCTGGATCCCGACGTCGGCCAGCAATCCCGAGACGCCCGAGCTTCAGATCCTGCGGAACATGCTCTCCCAGCAGACGCTCTACCCGGAAGGCTTCACCTTCATCACCCCGCCCGCCAGCCCGTCCGACATCATCCCGCCCGCCACGGTGCAAGAGCAGATGGGCGCCTACTACCCGCAGACCGCCCAGTGCACAGTACAGACCTTTGAGACCCAGGGCTGGACCGGCTGCCTGGCTGCCAGTACCGGGTGACCCTGACGGGCTGGCACTCGCACAGGCTCGCTGAGCGCGCCGGCGCCCTGTGGGCCAGGGAGGTCTGTTGTCAGGCGGAAGAGCGGGAGAAAGGAAACCCCGACGAGGATCAAGGCACGCTATGCCCTACCCGCAGTGGTCACCACCCTGGTGGCGGCGGCGCAGCCTACGCGGCAGCGGCCGCGCGGACCCCGGTCAGCGGCGGGGTCATCTACGGCTGCTACGCCAACGGGGCAGTGAACGGCAGCCACGTCATCGTCTTGCAGAACGCGGGCACGACGTGCCCGAACGGCACCTCGCCTGGGCCTTCGGGACCAGCAGGGCCGTCCGGCAGCCCGGGGGCAGCGTCACGGTGGGCACCGAACCCTCTGGTGCCAACTGCACGGACGGCGGTGCGAACTTCACCGACGCGGCTGGCCACGTGGCCTACGCGTACAGCGGCGCACCGGGAGCAACGACAGCGGGATCAGGCGGCCTGGGCGTGGTTATCGTCGATAGCGGCGTCTCGACGGAGGGCTATGGTTTCGCGACCTGCCCATCCTCCGCCCCGTATGTCCTCGGCGGCGGCTATGCATTTGGCGAAAACGATTTTGAGCCGCTTTTGATTCGGATGAGCGAGCCGACGGGCTCGGCGACATCGCTGCCCGAGGGCTGGGAAGCTGGCGGCCTGGCCGACGCAACGGTCGTCAACACGGCCTATGCCAGTGCTCGCAGTAGTGCGTCTCAGAGCTACGATGCCCTGCCTGCCCGGCGATCAGGGAGTTTCAGGGGGGCCGCTGGCGGCCGGGAGCCAAGCTCGGGGTGCCCCGGGACGGCGCTTGAGGGAGGAACGGTGCTCAGTCGGGCCACGGGCGGGGAGGAAGTTTCCTGGATGGATTCGGAGAGGAGCTGGCGGCGCCGCGGACCCGCGCTCGCGATCACCGCGGCCTTGCTGGCCGCCGCCGGCCCAGCGCTGCTCGCAGCCAGCGCGGTAGCTGCTCCCGCGCTGGCTGCGACCGCCGTGGCTGGTGCAGCCGCGGCTCGCACCGGCACCCAGACCGCACCGCCGCCAGTCACGATCTTGACCGGCAATGCCAGCAACGCCGACGGCGACTTCTTCATCTCGCCCTACGGCGACCAGGCCAGCTACGCCAACGGCGCGGAGATCCTGAGCCCCACCGGGAAGGTGATCTGGTTCCATGCCGTCCCGGCCGGCCAGGAGGCGGCCGACTTCCGGACGCAGACTTATGACGGCCAGCCCGTGCTGACCTGGTGGCAGGGCACCGGGCTCGGTGGCCTGTCGGCCGGCACCGACTACATCTCCAACGATCACTACCAGCAGATCGCCACGGTACAGGCCGGCAACGGCTACAGCGCGGACGGGCACGAGTTCCTGATCACGCCGTGGAACACGGCGCTGATCCTGAGCTACACCGCGGCCACCGCCAATCTCACTTCGATCGGCGGCCCGGCCGACCAGACGGTGATCGACGGCATCGTCCAGGAGATCAACATCAGGACCGGGCAGGTGCTGTTCCAGTGGAACAGTGCCGACCACCTTCCCTACAGCGAAAGCGAGCAGCCGCTCCCGGCCTCCGCCAGCACGCCGTGGGACTGGTTCCACCTCAACGCCGTGAAGGTCGCCTGGAACGGCAGCCTGCTGATCGGCGCCCGCGATACCTGGACCACCTACGATGTCAGCCTGCGCACCGGGCAGATCAACTGGCAGCTCGGCGGCAAGGACAGCACGTTCACCGAGGTGGCCGCTCCCGGCCAGGTGCTCGACAGCGCGAATGAGATCTTCGCCTGGCAGCACGACCCGCAGCAGGTCGGCCCGGACACGTTCACGTTCTTCGACGACGAGAGCCCGGGCACCCCGCAACCCGCCTACAGCCGGGTCGTGACCGTGCAGCTGAACTTCCGCGCCAAGGTCGCCACGCTCGAGTCCTCGATCGCGCAGCCAGAGGGCCAGGTGGCCGCGTCGCAGGGCAACGCGCAGACCACCAGGAACGGCGACATCGTCGTCGGCTGGGGCGCGCTGCCGTACTTCTCTGCGTTCAGCGGTTCCGGCACGCTGCTGTTCAACGCGGAGTTCCCGGCCGGCGTCAACACCTACCGGGCCTACCAGCTGCCCTGGCCGGCGCGGCCGCAGCCACGGCACCACCGCAGGTAACAGCGAACGTGGGCGCGGGCCCGGGCTGGCCGACAGCCTCGGCGTGCCGTGCCCCTACCCCGCGTACGACATCGTGTTCACGCCGGACCTGGCCGCCACGGCGCTGTCGGTCCCCGGCCTGATGGTGGTGAACGAGAAGCTGCTCGGGCGGCCGGACGGAGCTGGCGACCAGCAGGGCGCGATGATCTGCGCGCATGAGGTGGCACACCTGTGGTTCGGCGCCCTGGTGGGGCCGCGGTGGTGGGACGACGTGTGGCTCGACGAGGCGATCGCCACCTACCTGTCGTACGCCGCGCTGGCCGCGGTCGCCGGGGTCAGCGAATCGCTGTCGTGGACCGGGTTCGCTTACACGGATAAGCCGGTGGCTTATAAGGCGGACGAGTTGCGGGCGGGCGGTACATGGTTTGCCCGGTCTGCTTCAACGCCAAGCAGCTCGACAAGGGCAGCCTGATCGCCGGTGCCGAACTGGCTGGCAGCGTCCAGCTGTGGGAGTGGATCGGCGAGGGCGCGACGACCTTCAGCTACTGACATCCGGGCGAGGCGACGCTAGCGCCGGCGTCAGCGGCTTTTGTCGGCGGCTGGCATCTACTGGCAGGGGCGGTGGGGGTGCAGGCTGTGGTCATGGGCGGGTTGCTTGTCGGGCGCGACGCTGAGTGCGGTGCGCTACGTAGCTGCCTGGCGGTCCCGAAGGCCGGGCAATCTCACCGCCACCCGGATCGAGCTCACCGCCATGGAACTGCTATCCGCCTGGGGCCTGTGCGTCCTGGACGACGCGGCCGGCGCTCACGGCGTCGCCGCCGACCGGGCCCGGCATATACTGGCCCGCCTCGCCCGGACCCAGGAGCGGCACCACAGCGTGCCGATCCTGCAGTGGACAACCACCTTCTTCACCGAACAGGGCCTAGCCAGCGACACCAGCGCCTGCGCCGCCGCCCTGACCCTGATTGCCGAGGCCACCGCCCAGCCCGAAGCAATCGCCGCCCTCGCCCACGCCCGCGGTGAGACCCTGCTGGCCGACCAGCCGGAGGCAGCAGCACACCAGCTGCGCAGCGCAGCAGGCATGTTCAGCCGCCTGGACCTGCCGCTGCAGGCAGCTCAAGCCCAGCGCCGCGCCGCCGCTGCGGCCGCCCGGCGCGGCGACCACGCGGCCGCGCGGGAACTGCTGCACGCCGCGCACGCCACCGCCGATCAGCTCGGCGCCCGCCACTTGCGGCAAAACTGCACCGCGGCACTCCGCCAGCTCGGTGACACACCACGCCGCCACCCGCAAGCGCGCCGCGTGACCGCAGGCCTCACCAGCCGCGAACTGGACGTCATACAGCTGGTAGCCCAGGGATACACCAGCAGGCAGGTCGGCCACACCTTGTTCATCAGCCCGCGCACCGTCGATATGCACGTCCACAGCAGCATGCAAAAGCTGCAGTGCCGGACCAGGGCCGAAGCGGTACGCCGACTCACCGAACTACAAGTATTGCCTCCGCAAGACGCGGCCACGCAAGAACCGGGCTAACCACGTCACCCAGCCCAGGACGCCAGTCCGCGGCGGCAGGACCGGCGCCGAAGCCCCGGCTTCCACGCGCACGGCCTCCCCTGCGAGGCTCGCACAGATCCGTCTGATCTGCGCCCACGACAGGCCCGGTCGATATGGTCATGAACCGTTCCAATTCGGCGCTCGGTTTCGAACGTTAGGCGGTGCTCACTCACGGTGGGTGTGCGGCCTGGCTCTGTGGGCGCTAAGTGCGACGGCGCAACCGCGATGGCCTCGATCTCGACAAGCTGGCCTGGGTAGCCGAGGACGGCGACGCCGAGCAGTGTGCTCGGCACGTCGTGACCGGGCCTGCGTGACTCCGGCGGTTCCGGGAGTCAGCCCATGGACTTGGCCCCGTCCAGGGATTCGCGGATGATGTCGGCGTGGCCGGCGTGCTGTGCGGTTTCGGCGATGATGTGCAGGAGTACCCGGCGAGCCGACCACCGTTCGCCGGGCTGGAACCAGGGGGCCTTCGGCAGTGGGTGCCCGGCGTTCAGGTTGGGCAGGCTGGCGGCCAGCGCGTCGGTCCGGCGGGCCACCTGAGCGTAGTCGGCCAGCACGCCGGCCAGCGTCTCGCCGGGCAGCACCGCGCTGCCACCGCTGATGGTCGAGGACGAGGAGGCCGTCGCCCTGGCACTTGGCCTGCAGGCGGCCGCCCAAGGTGCAGTCGAGGGCATCGCGGAGTCCTCGGTGCGCGCGCTGGCCAAAGTGGTACAGGTCATGCCGGCCCGGCTGCGGCGCCGGGTCGAGGCGCTGGGCGCGATGACGGTACCCGCAAGCTGGGGAAGCGCGGCCCAGGCGAGCGTGGACCCGGGCATCCTCACCACCGTCGCGCTTGCCTGCCGGGACAGCGAACGGCTCCGCTTCTCCTACACCGCAGCCGACGGCCAGCACACCGGCCGGCACGTCGAACCACACCGCCTGGTCCTGCTCGGCCACCGCGGGTACCTGGCCGGCTACGACCTCACCCGCCACGACTGGCGCAGCTTCCGCCTCGACCGCCTCACCGCGCCATACGGCACCGGGACCCGATTCCGGCCCCGCAAGCTGCCCGCCACCGACGCCGCCGCTTTCGTCCGGGCCGGCATTGACGCCGTAAGCACCGCCTACGAGGTCGAGGTTCTCGTCCAGGCTCCGGCCGCGGCCGTGCACCAGCGGATCGGCCGGTGGGCTGCGGTCGAGGACATCGACGCCACCCACTGCCGGGTACGCATGACCGCCGACTCACTGGACTGGCCCACCATGGCGCTGGGCGCGGCCGGCGCCGATTTCCACGTGGTCTCCCCGCCTGAACTGCTCGACCGGGTCCACGACTGGGGCCGCCGGTTCAGCCAAGCCAACGGCACAAGGCGCGATGACTGACGTGGCGGTCCTCGGGAGTCGTCGCTGACCTTGCAGGGGAGCACTCCACGAGCTCTACCGGGCCCACCTCCGAGGCTCCTGAAGCGCATGCGATGCCGGCAGCTCAGGCCGCTGTCACTCAGCGAGCTGGCCATGGAGGGTGGTCAAGGGCGCACATCGCCGCCGATATGGCCGAGGAACGAAGCGTGCTGCGCTCCAGCTCAGACACGCATACAAAGGGGTGATCTGCGCGCCTGCACTCGGGCTTCCCGCCGCACTGGCAGCAGCTAGCCCGGCTGGCTAAGGCGGGCGGTGATCGCCGGGGCCATCTCGCGCACCCACGCCTCGGCGCGCGGCAGTACGTCCTTGCCGCCGTCCTCCCACATCTTGCGCCACACAGGGTCCAGCTCGGCCGAGGCGCGGGAGTCCTCGTGATAGCGGCGCGCCACGTCGACGGCCAACGGCGCCAGCTCCGCGCGCTGCCGCGCCGTCATGCCATAGGCGTCCGCGAACACCGCCACCCGGTGCGGGATGTCGGCGTCCGCCAACGCCGGCGGGCGGTCCCGCGGATCGCCCGTTCTGAGCGGCGCCCAGAACCACAGCGCGTTCACGATGTCGTAGAGCCGCGTGGTCGGTCTGGCCAGGTCGAAGTCGATCAGCGCGACGGGCAACCCGTCGCGGAAGACCACATTGTTCGGGGCGTAGTCGCGGTGGCTGACCAGCTCGACCCGCTCGGTGACCCGTCCTGGGTTGGCCGGAGATCCGTGCCACACCGCGCCGGGCGGCGGCACCCACCCGGCCGACGCCTCGTGCAGCGCACGGACCAGCCGGGCCAGCGCCACGAGCACGTCGTCACCTGCCATCTCCCGCGGCAGCGGCCAGCTCGGTATGTCACCGGGGACGAACGACAGCACCTCCCGGCCCTGCTCATCGACGCCGAGAGGAAGCGGCGCGCCGATGAACCCGGCGTCGCGCAGGTGAGCTAGGTACGCTTGCACGGTCAGGCTGAACGGCCGCAGCGGCCGCCGCACCGTATCCCCGATCCGCACGATCCCCTGAGTCTCGCTCCCCCCAGTCAGCGGCTCGCCTTCGCTCATACCGCAGCAGCCTAGGCGCGGCCCCGCGCCGGGCCAACGGCGTTGACGGGGCCACCTGCGCACACCGGCGGTCAGCCGCGCGCGCTCCGTCGCCATCTGCCTGGGTCACCTAAGCGCTCGCTTGCCTCATCGTCAGCAAGCAGAATTGACTGATCTGAGCACTCTTACTGCAGGCCGGCGCCCACCCGAAGACGCACACCGAGTCGGCGCTCGGCGTCCTGGAGACGGGACACTCGCGCCGCGGTGCGTAATCTGTCCTCGCCCCGGGCGAGACGCACAACGCCGCCGCTCTGCGCGGCTCGGTCTTGGGTTCTGGTGGGGCAGGGCGTCGCATGGCAGGTTCGTTCTGCCGGGGAGTAGCGGTTGTACGCGTAATCCGATATGACGGCACCAAGCGCGGCAGTAACGTTCCCAGGGTCGCCGGCCCGGCGACAAGCCAGGGACGTCAGGCGTTCTGGTTTGGCTCTGGGCGGCGATCGCGGATCGGCAGGCACGTTGGACGCGATCTCGCGACGGGATCGAGAGGTGCGATGTGGAGTTCTGGGCACGGGCCGGGCAGCCCGGCAGCTACCGGGTGCTGGATAGCGTGCTGGAGCAGGACCGGGACTGGTGGCAGGTCACCGGCCGGCATGGTGCTCGCGGTGACCGGGTAGCCGTGACCAGGCGACGGCGGCGATGAGCGCCGCAGCCGTTCCGGCAGATCGCGGACATTCCGGCGGCGTGCACGGACGCCGCCGGTCAAGCTGGAGGACCTTATGACACCACCGGGAGCACAGCGGCCTGACCCGCGGCAGGCACTTGAGCTGCTGATGGAGGGGAACCGGCGCTGGGTGAACGGGCAGCTGGAGCATCCGCACCAGTCCGTCGAGCGCCGGCATGCGGTCGCCGCCCACCAGGATCCGCTGGCCCTGGTCTTTTCCTGCATCGATTCGCGTGTTCCGCCCGAGATTATCTTCGACCGTGGCGTGGGGGATCTGTTCGTGTTCCGGACCGGCGCGGAGGCCATGGACAACCAGGTGGTGCTCGGCAGCGTCGAGTTCGGGCCGAACGGTTATGAGTCCGCCCGGCTGATCATCGTGCTCGGCCACGAGCGGTGCGGCGCGGTCATCGCCGCGATCGCGGCGATCGCGAGCGGGGCGCCGGCGCCTGGCCACATCCAGGCGGTGGTCGACGCGCTGCGCCCGGCCTACGACGCCGCGGCCAGGCTGCCCGGGGACCTGGTCGAGAACATGGTCAGGGCGCAGGTGCAGCTGGACGTGGCCGAGCTGACGGCCGATCCCCTGATCGCCAGGCTGATCGCTGATGATGGCCTGCTGGTCGTCGGCGGCCGGTATGACCTGACCTCCGGCGCGGTCGAGATCATCGCCTGACCAGGCCCGGGCCCGCTTCCCGGGGCTGGCCGGCTTCTTCACCCGGCGGGCATGGAGTGAGGTGGGTCAGCGCCCCGGACACCCGGTCAGCGGCGAGTTCCGGCGCGTTCGCCGACTCCACCACGTTGGGTGACAGGCCCCTCCGGGCAGGTCGCACCCGAGCCGCCGTTCGGTACTCTCTGGCAGAGTACGAGTACAACTGTCCGCGCCGCACCCGAATGATTGTTCTGTACGTGACCCGGGCGGCGGAGAACCCGTGCCGGGCTGGCGGAGCCTGTGTGGCAGGGGCGGCGATGCCCCCGCGGCAACGGTTCCTACGGCTGCACGACAGCGTGGAGTTCGATCACCTCTTGCTGGATCTCAGCGGGCACGTTGGGCTTGACGTTCTCGTTGAACCACGTCTCGTAGTGACCCCGGCTCTCCCAGATCTCCCCGACGGAGAACCCGCCCGGGCTCGGATACGCCACGTGCATGATGAAGCCAGGCTGCTGCTTCACCAAGGGCACAAGCTGCGCCGCTACCTGGTCATACGTGGCTTCATCCATCCCGGCAGCGGTCATCCTCACCAGTACGGCCATGGGCCCCCCTTGTCACGATCGTGTTCCCGGATCTGGATCATACGCCGCGGCTGCGGAGGCGGACTGGCCATCTGCAGGATGCCAGGCGTCCCGCTACGAGGTGCCCATACCCCAGACGCCCGGGTCGTGGTGCCCGTCGGCCGCCCGGGTGCGGCACGGCCCGGTTGCCGGGCAGCTCAAAGACCTCATCCGGCGCGGGCAGCAAACCGGGGAGATCGACGCAAGCCTGTCCGCCGACTGGCTCCTGGTGCGTCGGCCTCGCCCCTGGGCTGCACTGCCGGAGACGAGGTCAAAGCCGGACGGATGACCATCGAAGACGCGGCCGGCGCGGGCTGCCAGGCTTCCTCCGCCTGTTCGGGCTACCTGGCAACAGGCCGAAGTGACGGCCTGCGCCCTCACCCAGGGCGGCCCCGTCATTGGCGGCGATCGGGTCGGTGCCGCTACCTGGGTCAAACTGATTGACCCTCGCGTGTGAGTGCCGGGACCTACGAGCAGCTTGACCAGCCCGTACAAGTGTTTAATAATCTGAACGTGAGTTCAGCCAGGGAGGATCTGACGGCAGCGGCGGCGATACGGATCGCGGCGATGGAGCTGTTCGCTGAGCGGGGCTACGCCGACGTGACGGTCCGCCAGATCGCTGCCGCCGCGGGGGTCTCCCCGGCGCTGGTCATCCATCACTACGGCTCGAAGGAGAACCTGCGGGCGGTGCTGGAGGAGCGAGTCGCGGCCTTTGTGGAGGGAATGCTCGCCGATCTGGCGAGAGCACCTGAAGAGGGTGGCAGCGCCAGCGTCGCCGGGTTGTTCGCCGACCGGCTCGAACGCGAGCCGGCGATGGCGGGTTACGTCCGGCGGCTGCTGTGTGACGGCGGCCCGGCCGGAGTGGCGCTGTTCGAGCGGCTGTACCAGACCACTCGGGCGGGCATGCAGGCCCTGGAGCAGGCAGGGGTTGTCCGGCCGACCCGAGACGAGCCGGTCCGGAACGCTTTCCTGCTCAGCAACGACTTGGCCATGCTGCTGTTGCGTCCGCACATCTCGCACGTAGTCGGGATCGACCCACTCGCACGTGAGGGCCTTGTCCGCTGGTCGGAGGAGGTCTTCGACATCTACTCGGGCGGCGTCTTCATGCCGGTTCCCGCTGCGGTCCAGGCCGGGGAAGCGCAAGCGAAGGGAGACCAGGGAGGTGCCGATCGATGACGAGCGCCATCGAAACCTTCGGGCTGAGTAAGCGATACGGCAGCACCACCGCTGTTTCCGACCTCAACCTGCGGATCGGGCAGGGGCAGGTCTTCGGCTTTCTCGGACCGAACGGGGCGGGCAAGTCGACGACGATCCGGATGCTGCTGGCGCTGCAGCGGCCAACCAGGGGCAGGGCCACACTGCTCGGGCTTGATGCCGCTGCGGACAGCGTCGAGGTCCACCGGCGCATCGGCTACCTGCCCGGCGACCTTGACCTGTTCCCGAGGCTGACCGGCCGCCAGCACATCGCCTGGTTTTCGCGTGCCCGCGGCTTCCGCGACGACTCTCTGGCCGGGCAGCTGATCGAGCGCTTCCAGGTGGTGGCCGACCGGCCGGTGCGCGAACTGTCTAAGGGCAACCGGCAGAAGATCGGTCTGGTGCTGGCCTTCATGCACCGGCCGGAACTGCTCGTTCTCGATGAGCCGACCTCCGGCCTTGACCCACTGATGCGGCACGAGTTCGAGAGTCTGCTGCGGGAGACGGCTGAGGAGGGGCGGACCGTCTTCTTGTCCTCGCACGAGCTGGACGAGGTGCAGCGTGTCACTGACCGGATCGGGCTTATCAAGGCGGGCAGGCTGGTGGCTGAGGACACCGTGGACGGTCTGCGCCGGGCTGCGCCGCAGAAGATGGAGGTACGTTTCCGGCGGCCGGTTGACCCGGCGGATCTGACAGCTGTGAAAGGTGTCGCCGTTACCGCCTGCGATGGCCCGCGGCTGACGCTCGATGTGACCGGGGAGATCGGTCCGGTGCTGAAGGTCATCGCAAGCCATGACCCAATCGATCTGACCTGCCGCCCGGCCGGCCTCGACGAGCTGTTCCTGGATTTCTACCGCGAATCCGCGGAACCGGAGGTGTCGCATGCTGGCTGACATCACCCGGCTTGAGCTGAGATTGAGGCGCCGCAGCACGATCAGCTACGCAGCCGGGATGATGCTGTACACGCTGGTCATCGTGGCGGTTTATCCCGCATTCAAGCACCAGACATCCCTGAACAGCCTCAGCAACTCGACCGCCGCGTCCCTGTTCGGCCTGGCCGGGCCGCTGACGTCGCCCGGCGGCTGGCTTAACGGGAACATCTACGGCAACTTGTTCCCGCTGATCATGTTGCTGCTGACCATCGGCTACGGCGCGGCTTCGCTGGCCGGGCAAGACGAGGACGGCACCCTGGCTCTGGTGGCGGCTCTGCCAGTACGCCGTCGCGCAATCCTGTTCCAGAAGGCCGCAGCAATGGCCCTGCAAGCTCTTCTGCTGGCTGCCGCCGTGGCCATCAGCGTGATCATCGGCCGCGGCTTCCAGCTCGCCATCAGCCCCGCCAACACGATCGCTATCTCGGTCGCGCTGGTCCTGATGGGCCTGGACTTCGGCCTGGTAACCATGGCCGTCGGGGCGGTCACGGGCCGGCGGGGAACTGCCCTCGGCGCCGGTGCGGGTCTGGCTGCCGCCTCGTACTTGCTCAGCTCACTGGCATCGACGATCTCGGGTGTCCGGCCGGGCCGGTATCTCTCACTGTTCTACTGGTCGGTCGGCAACGACCAGATCAGCAGGGGCGTCAGTGCCACCGACGTCGCGGTCTTGATCGTGGTCGGCCTGGCGGTCCTGCTTGCTGCCGTTGCCGCCTTCGGCCGGGCTGATCTCAACTAGCGGACCTGGATCAGGCGGCATGGCTTTACGCGGCTGAGTCCGGTCGCTGCGCAGCTCGATGTCGATGCCGCGCCGGAGGAGTTTGCGGGTGTAGATGGTGCCGTAGCTGAGCCGGCGTGCCAGGCCGGTGGCGATGCCGACCGCGAGCATGACGGGCAGCATCAGGCCGTAGTTGCCGGTCATCTCGACGACGCTGGCGATGGAGGTGAGCGGTGCCTGCGCGGCGGCGGCGAAGACTGCTCCCATGGCGATAACCCCGTAGATGGCGGGCGCTCCGGCGGCCGGACCGAACAGATGACCGGCGATGATGCCGAAGGCCGTGCCGGCCATGGACCCGGTGAACAGCGACGGCGCGAAGACGCCCCCCGAGCCGCCGATGCCGAACGGGCGAGCCCTGCGATAGCGATCGAGCGGATGGACGCCATGATGGGCGTTCTCCGGCGGACTGGGCTTGACGAGGCAACGGCCCGGAGCGCCTACGGGGCCTTGCACACCTACACCATCGGCTTCTCCGCGCTTGAAGCCTCACGCGCTCAGCGGGTATCCGGCAGCGGGGACACCAGCAGCCTCGCCCACCAGCTCGCGGCCTATACCACCGCCGGGCAGTTCATGCAGGGCCTGCGTTACCTGCTCGAAGGAGTCGGCAGGCACACCGCAACGGGCACGGAATCCGGCCACTGACCCAGAGGGATGGCTGCGGTGACGATCTACACGTTCGGCACTCTGGTCACGTTCAATGTGGCCACGCACGGCGGTGCCGCATGCCGGTACCTGGACGGACCACGTACCCGCTGTGTTGTCCAGGCCAGCCGCCGGCAGTACTTCCCGGGCATGCTCTGGCGTGATATGCAGCCGCGGCCAACCCCCGCAGTGCATGCCCAGCTGAGCGTCGCGCTTAACGATGGCGAGGCGGAAGCCTTCTTCACGCCCGGCCAGCGCTTCGCCATCTGGGCAGACGCTATCGTCGGCACCACGATCTGCGGCGACGGCTTCGCCGGGTACGGCGTGATCGAGCCTCAGAAGTCGTCAGCTCCGCCCCTCGCCGGTGCCGGCAGGACCCAGCGAACGGCGACCAGGCCGGCGTGGCCTAGGCCCATGGCCGCGACCGTTCACCGGCTGACTGGCCACCGCCAGACGGCACCGCAGCCGCGTCCCGGTACTGATGCGTCACTTGCCGGACGGCGACGGTGACCCGCAGCTGGCATGCGGGCGGTAGCAGACTCCCGATGGCGTCGTCCGGCGAGGCAGGCAATGAAAGTGGCATCCTGCCCCGGTTCCTGCGCCGCGCGCAGCCATGGCCGGCTGCTGCGGCTGTCGTGCTCTTGCTCGCCGCCGTGCTACCGCCCGCCGCACCATACGCCGGACGATATGCCTTTGCTCAGGCGCTGCAGTTCGCCGCATTCGCGATCCTCACGCCCGCACTCCTGGCCGTCGGGATGCCACCTCGCATCGCCGTACTATGCGATCTGACCGGTCGGCACATCTACGGGAAGATGTCTCCCGCCCGCGCGGCCGCGAGCCGGCTCCTGCCATTCATCGCGCTGGTGATCACCTGGCGGCTCCCGCCCATGCTCGATGCGCTGGCCAGCTATCCGGCGCTCTCGGTGGCAGAGCCGGTGACGCTGGTCGGTGCCGGGCTCGGAATGTGGCTGGCGATCGCGGGCCGGACAGCAGAGCCGCTGCCCCGCCTACTACGCGCGGCGATGGCCGCCGCCGCTATGTGGACCATCTGGATCATCGCCTACGTCACCGGCATGTCTTCCCTGGCCCCGATACCCCGCAACCCGGCCGCCACGGAAGTCATCAGCGCAGCTGCGGACCGGCAGCTGGCTGCCGCCACGCTATGGGCCGTCCCGGCGATCTGCTTTGCGCCGGTCGTCTACTACATGCTGATCACCTGGCTCGGCGAGCCGGACAAGAGGAAGACCAACAGCCCGGGCTAACAGGCCGGGAGCCTGCCAGCCTGGTCCCGGCCCGCCGTCCGCCGCGCGGTTGGCGCCACCGCGGCGCTCCTTGACCTCTTAAGGGCTTAGATGAACGGCCAGCCGACCGACCCGGTTGACGTGCTGTACGTCGACGGTGATCCGGCTGCACCTAACTCCGCACAGCCCCGGTGACATCCACCCTTACCGTCGCGGATACGTGCTTGGTTCAGTCTGCGGCTGTGATGCAGGAATTCCGTCGGAGAGGCGGGCTTCGGATTCCTGCGCCAGCCGATCCAGTCCGCGGCTGGGGCGGGTGGCTTGCGCACGCGCTGGGACGTGTGAGCGGCTTGCTAGGCGTGCGGGCCGACGGTTACAGTGCCGACCGTCAGGGTTGCCGCCGCCTGCATGACCGCGCTGACGAGGCTGGCCTCGTAGTCGAGCTGATGGCGCTGCCGGGCGGTCAGCTCGCGCAGCGGTTCCACGGTGATAGTGAGCGTGCGGCCCGAGCGCCGTTGGTGCCACACCCCCGCCCACCACGCCGTCGACGAGCAGGACCGGGTAGTTCCAGGTAGCGCGTGACGAGCGCGCGCAGCGCCACGCCGCCCTCGGTTGGGCGGAAGCCGGGCAGCCAGCGGTGTGGGTTGGTATAGGTCACCTTGCGGGCCCGGTCCGGTCCGAAGCACAGCATCCCGCGATGCGCAGCCGTGCTGGTGAGCTGACGCCAGCGCGGCCACCGATCGCCGAACGCCTCCATCGTCCGCTCGACGGCCCACGGGCCGGCCCGTCCGGCGATGGCCTCGGTCAGCTCGTCGACGGTCAACTCGATATTCGCGAGCGCGTCGCCGATAGCCGCGATGACCTCCTCCGCCTGCCCGGGGCTGAAGCGGACCCCCTCCGGATGCCGCGGCACCGGCGATGGCAGGACCGACAGCGCGCCGGTCCACATCGGCAGATCAGCGGTGGGCAGCAGATGGATGGTGCCGCGCGGGCCGAACGTCTTAACCAAAGTCCGCTCCTGCCACAGCGCGCTTTGTACGTCGGCGCGGGTCGCCCCGGCGACCGCGCGCACCGACATTCAGCCGCCGCCACCAAGCGTCGTGCGGAACCACCGCGTTGACCATGCCCATCCGGTGTGCGGCCTCGGCGTCGTAAGCCTGGCCGAGGAAGAAGATCTCCCTGGCGAACTTCTGGCCTACCTGACGGGCCAGGTAGGCCGACCCGAAGCCGCCGTCGGCCGCTAGTATTGTGCAGTATTGCTGTACGCCTACTTAACAGTCCACAGGGATGGTCCGATGCAAGTCTGTCTGATGGTCGAAGGCCAGGAGGGTGAGACCTGGCAGGACTGGGTGGCGATCGCCGAAGCGGTCGAGGCGAGCGGTCTGGACGGGTTGTTCCGCTCGGACCACTACCTGTCGATGAACGGCCCGGGCGCCAACGCCATGGACGCCTGGGCCATCATGTCTGCCCTGGCCGCCCGCACCGAGCGCATCCGGCTCGGCACCATGGTCTCGCCCGCCACCTTCCGCCACCCGTCCGTCCTGGCCAACATGGTCAGCACCGTCGACCACATCTCGAACGGCCGGATCGAGCTGGGTCTCGGGGCGGGCTGGTACGAGGCGGAGCACCGGGCGTTCGGGTTCCGCTTTCCCCCTACGGCCACGCGTTTCACGGTCCTGGAGGAGCAGGCGGAGATCATCCACCGCCAGTGGACCGAGGACGACGTGAGCTTCTCCGGGCAGCACTTCACCATCGAGCACTGCACCGCGCGGCCCAAGCCCGTGCAGCAGCCGCCTCCCATGATCATCGGCGGCTCGGGCAGGCCCCGGACCGTGGGAGTGGCCGTCCGCTTCGGGGCCGAGTACAACGCCAGCGTCTTCAGCACGAAGCAGTGCGGCGAGCTCCGGTCCGCGCTCGACCGAGAGTGCGAGCGGCAGGGCCGCGACCCCGTGAGCCTGCGCTTCTCGGCCTTTGCCCAGAACACCGTGATCGGGACCAGCGGCGCGGACGTCGCCAGCAAGATTGCCCGCCTCCACCGCGAATTCGACCACGGGACCCGGGGACTGCTCGACGAACCCGAGAGCCGGTGGTTCACGGCCACGGTCGGTGAGGCGGTCGAGCGGCTCTCGGAGTGGGCGGCCGCGGGAGCCCACCGGGTCCTGCTGCAGCACCAGCTGTGGAGCGATCTGGACACGATCGCCATGTTCGGCGAGGAGATCGCGCCCCGCGTGCGCGATCTGTGAGCTCACTCTCCGCCGGCGGTGCTCGCGGGCTCGACGACGTTCGCGGGGCGTGGTCGCCGGCCCCTGGCCACCAGCGCGATCGCGACCACGGCCACCGAGCCGCAGGCAATCTGGACCGGTGAGAGCAGCTGTCGCAGGATGACCAGGGCGGCCACCGCCGCGACGGGCGCGTTGAGGATCGTGATGACCGACGAGACCGAGGCGTCCACGAAGCGGTGGGCCCAGTTCACCATCACGTGCCCGACACCAGGCACGATGGCCAGGGCCACGATCCACGGCCAGTTCCTGGCCGGTATGGCCGTAAACGACTCGCCTGAAGCCAGCGCGACTGGCGTGCAGGCGACCGCGGCGGCGATCCAGACGCCGGCCATGAACTCCAAGGTGGGAATCTGACCCCTGGCCTTCTTCGCGAACAGCCAGTACCCGGAGAAGGCGAGCGTGCCGATGACCGCGATCAGGTCGCCCTTGCCGTGAGATCCGATCGAGATCGCCGTGCCCGTGACCACGCCGCACACTCCCGCTATGGCGACCGCGGTGAGCAGCACCTCACGCAGGCCGACCGGCTCGGCGAAGAGCAGGGCCGCGCCGATCAGGACCAGCGCGGGTTGCAGCGCGCTGATGACGGAGGCGTCTGCGATGGTGGTGAGCCTGAAGGCGAAAACGTAACACGCCAGGTTCACCCCGAGCAGCACGCCAGCAGGAGCCGCGCGCACGACCACCTGCCACGAGAGCGTCCTTCGTCGCAGCAGCAGAGCCAGGAGCATGAGCGCCGCCGAGATCCACAGCCGGTAGAAGGTCAGGACGAACGGCGCCGTCCTGGAGTACGTCACGATGATCCCGGTGAAGCCCCACATGGTGGAGGCCAGCACGTCCGCCGAGACGCCGAGCGTCCGCTGCTGGGTAGTGACCCGGGCGGGAGGCGCGACCATCCCTTTACAGCTGCGTCCGGCGGGTCGCCGACGCCCAGGGGTCGACCAGCGTCTTGACCCGCGTCGACCTGCCGCTGGCCAGCGGCAGGATCCCCTCGTCGACCAGGTCGTCAAGCGAAAGCGCCACGGGTGCCACGTCGGTCCAGGACCCGGCGCGACGGCCCAGGAGCGCAAGCGCCCGGGGCAGGTCGTCCGCCGCCACCACGGCGTTGGTGCCGATGAGCTCCGCCTCGCGGAGGCTGAGCCTGCGCAGGTCCAGCTCGGCGGGGGCTCCCTGCAAGCCGACGACGACGAGCCGCGTCCCCCGGGCGAGCGAGCCGAGCGCCAGCGCCAGGCCGCCGGGGTTGCCGGTCACCTCGTAGACGAGTTCGGGCGCATGGCCCTCGCCCAAACTGGCCTGGAGAGTCTCCGGTGGGCCGGGCGGAACGGCCCGGATGGCGCCCAGGGCGAGCGCGAGTTCGCGCCGCGATGCGTCCGGTTCGATCACGGACACCCGAGCGCCCGACTGGGCCAGGGCGAAGACGAGGAAGGCTCCGATTCCGCCGGCCCCGATGACCAGGACTTCCATCCCGGCCGTGGGCCCGCCCCGGGAGACCGCGTGGACCGCGATCGCCATCGGCTGACCGAGGGCGGCCGCGTCGGGGGTCAGGATCGCAGGATCGACCGCAGCGCAACTGGCCGCGGGCACCACGCATAGCTGGGCTAGCCCGCCGTGCCGCTGCAGGCCAACGGTTTCGTAGCGTAGGCACAGATTGGTCCGCCCCCGCAGGCACCACCGGCATTCCCCGCAGGCGACGCCGCTCGCCGAGGCCACGAGGTCCCCCTCGCCGAACCCGCTGACGTCCCTTCCCGTACCGACCACGACGCCGGAAAACTCGTGACCAGGAATCAGCGCCCCGGCCGGTCCCCAGGGCGACCGCGACGGCACCGCGAACTGGAACGGGCCGTGGGCGTATTCGTGGCCGTCTGTGCCGCAGATGCCGACCGCGGTGATCCGGAGCAGGAGTTCGCCGCTGAGCGGTACCGGCTCGGCGATCTCCTCGATCCGGATGTCCCCCCGGCCGCGGTAGACGGCTGCCCTCACCGCACCCTCACCGCAACCTGATCGGGAGCGGCCCTTGCCATGAGCCAAAGTGTATAGTAATTGTAATCACAATGTATCGCGCTACTGACCGCGAGGTCTTCGTGAGCGGCCTCCAGGGGCCGTTTCACCGTCAAAGACCCAGGTCGGCGGACCTGTGGCTGGCGACAGCCTCCGCCATCCGTTTCCGCCTGCCCCGACCCGCCGCGAGCATACGCTGAGGTTGTCAACGCAGGCCCCTGCGACGCCCGAGGACGGAGACATGACTGAGCACAGCTACAAGGTGAACGTCACCGACTTCGCCGCTGACCCGAATCTCGCATCGGACGACGGCTGGGTGAACATGGCCGTCCAGTTCCTCGTCGACCGCGCCCACGGCGGCGCGCGCAAGGTGGTGTTCGGCCGGACGGTGTTCGCGCCCGGCGAATCAGTGCACGAGCTGCACCGGCATCCAGGCGCGGAAGAGGTCGTTTACCTGGTCCGTGGCTCCGGCGTGGCGACCAACGGCAACGAGGAGATCGTGCTGAACGTCGGCGATATCGCCTTCCACCCGCAGGGGGAGTGGCACGGGTTCTACAACACCTCACCGACCGAAGAGGCGGAGATGATCTGGGTGTGGGCCGGGGCCGCCTCGAAGGACGACGCCGGGTACGAGGTGAAGGACGCAGCCTCGCTCGGCCACCATCACGAGTAAACCGACTGAGGCCGAGTAAGGCCTGTAGCGCGGGCCTTGACCGCTTTGTAAAGTGGCACTTACCATACTAAACACTAAGCGTGGCGGTTCTGGCCCCGCGCGCGCCCACCAGTTCGCGAACGGCGCGGCGCGGATGACGTCCCTACCAGCTGGAGGACCTCGGTCGCATAGGGAAGGGAAAGCGCGATGGCGGAGAGCGAACCTGAGGCCGAGGGCATAGCCCCCGGTACGCACGTACTCGTTAGCGGGAAGAAGGCCCTCACCACCGTGGAGGCCTCGGGCCTGAGCCTGGCCAGCCTGGCGCCCACCATGGCCATGGCCCTCGGCACGGCGTTTGCCGCCTCCGAGGCGGGCGGCGCCGCTCCCCTGAGCTACCTGCTCGGGTTCGTGGGATCCCTCTGCCTCGGCTTCGTCATCGTGAAGTTCGCGAGGCGGTACGTCGCGGCCGGCGTCGGCTTCACCTACGTCCGGGTCGGCTTCGGTGTTACGGCCGGGTTCACCGCCGGCTGGGTCTACGCCTGCGCCTGGATGTTCGGCGTGGCCGTCAACAGCGCGATCGCCTCGAACTCACTCGTGGCCGTGTTCGCGCTGCACGGAGACAGCGTGAACTGGCTCGTCTTCTTCATCCCCATGATCGTGATCTGTGCTGGGATCAACTACATCGGGATCAAGCCCTCGGTCCGGGCCCAGGTGACGCTCGAGCTGGGCTCGATGGTCGCCCTGGCCATCATCATGGCCTTCGTGCTCGCCAAGGGCGGCGCGCACGGCCTGAGCCTCTCGCCCTTTAACCCGCACTATTCCACCAAGGGCTGGGGCGGCATCGGGTACGGCATGATCTTCGGCTTCTCCGGGTTCGCCGGGTTCGAGGCCGCCGTCGCGCTTGGCCGGGAGACCCGCAACCCGCGGCGCTCACTGCCGCGTGCGGTCATGTACTCACTCGTCGGCGCCGGGCTTTTCTTCGTCTTCATCACCTACTGCCTGTCCGTCGGCTACGGCGTGAAGAGCGGAGCCACCTGGGCGGCGGACGCCACCCCGCTCAACACCATCGCCAACAAGTACGCCGGCTCGACCTGGGCGCAGACGGTCGACGTTCTGGTCGCGCTGTCCGGCTTCTCGGGCGCGATGGGCATCGTCACCCTGTCCAGCCGCGTCTTCTACGACATGGGCCGCGGCGGTATCGGCGTGCCCTGGCTGGTCGAGCGGCACAAGAGATTCAAGACGCCGACGCGGCTCGTCCTCATCATCTGCATGGTGGCGCTCGTGACCGGCGTCCTGGTCGGCGAGCTGACGACGCCGGCGACCGTCGTGGGCTTCATCGGCAGCGCCACCACCCTGGGCCTCATCCTGGTCTACTTCTCGATCGCGCTCGCCGGCCTGCGTAAGTTCAACGTGCGCGAGGCCCGGACCGGCCAGAACGCGCTGGCGCTGGCCGCGTCGATCGTGCTGCCGATCGTCGCCATGGGGTTGCTCGGCTACGCCTTCTATTCCTCGGTCATCCCCGTGCCAGCCTTCCCGTACAACCTGGCGCCGTACCTCGTCGTGGTTTTCGCCCTGATCGGTCTGGGCATCTACTGGCGGGCGCGCAGCCGGGGTGTCATCGACCCGTTGACCGGCGACGACCAGCTGACCGCGGACCGCGAGCTGAGACCGACATACGGCCCCGTCTAGCCAGCGCGAAGACGCGAAGAGGAGAGATCGCCACTGCCGCCCGCGCCGGTGAAGGTGAGCGGCCAGGCCGGCGCGCGGCGGGCAGGCCACGTGGCCGCAAGGACCGGAAGGA
The DNA here is from genome assembly GCA_963789225.1 of uncultured Actinomycetes bacterium. GTDB lineage: Bacteria > Actinomycetota > Actinomycetes > Streptosporangiales > Streptosporangiaceae > Palsa-504. The sequence continues at coordinate 230,786 of CAWBKD010000015.1, read as the reverse complement.
CCGGAAGGACCGGAAGGGAGACGACATGCCGCACCTGGTGACGGACGACATATCGCTACGACTGCGGGCCAGGGTGCCGGCCGTGCTGTTCGGCGAGACGCGCGACTGGAAGTTCTTCGACGGGCCGAGCGGCACCCAGATGGTCGACGGCTGCATCGACGCCATGCGCGACTACATGCTCACCGGGGTGGCCAACCGGCATGAGGTAGCTCCTACAGGCGACCAGACCGAGGAGATCATCACCAGGGCCCGGCGGGAGTTCCAGCGCCTGGTCAGGGGCACGGGCTACCGGGTGGTCTTCGGGCAGAACATGACGAGCCTGGCGTTCTCGTTCGCGCACGCGATCGCCGCCCAGCGGGCCCGCGCAGGCTCCTCGATCCTCATCTCCGAGCTCGAGCACTTCGGCAACGTCGACCCCTGGGTGCAGAACTTCGCCGACCACGGGGTCCCGGCGAGGTTCATCCCCGTAGACGAGGAGTCGTGCCGGCTTGAGGACGACGCGGTGGCCAGGGAACTCCACAGCGGGCCCGTGGATCTAGTCGCCGTGACGCTCGCGGCCAACGCCATCGGGACCGTCCCCGACGTCGCCGCGATCGCGTCCCAGGCCCACGAGGCCGGGGCGCTCGTGGCGGTGGACGGCGTCCACGCGGTTCCTCATCACCAGGTCGACCTCGACGCCATCAACCCGGACATCTTCTTCTGCTCGGCCTACAAGTTCTACGGGCCGCACCTCGGCATCGCCCTGGTCAAGGAGGACCTGGCCGAGGAGCTCAAGCCGTACAAGGTAACCCCGGCGACCGACGTCGGCCCCGACAAGTTCGAAACGGGAAGCCAGAACCACGAGGCGATCGCCGGGCTGGTCGGGACGCTCAACTCCCTCGCCAGCCTCGTCGGCGGAGCAGGCGGCGAGGGAGCGCGGGAGGCCATCGGCCAGCTGTCGAGGTCGCAGGCGAAGACCGCGGAGTGGATCGAGGGCCGGCTGCGGAGCATGCCGAAGGTGCGGCTGTTCCGCGCGAAGAGCTCCGAGGGCGCGCTGGCTCCGACGATCGCCTTCCGGGTCGAGGGGCGAACCCCGGCCGAGTGCGCGGCGCGGCTGCGGGAACGCGGCCTGTTCATCACTCACGGCGACCTCTACGTGGTCGCGCTGGCTCGCCGCCTCGGTGTCGCCCACGACGGCGGCTGGGCGCGACTCGGCGTCGCCGGCTACAACCGGATGGATGAGGCCGAAGAGCTCGTCGAGGCCATTGGTGCGCTCTGAACCCGGTCCCAGCCACCGGGGGCGAGGCCTAGTCGAGGGCAAGGTGTGCATCGTCACCGGTGCGGGAAGCGGCATCGGGCGGGCCACCGCGCAGGCGATGGCGGGCGAGGTCGCCGATGTGATCATGTTCCTGGCCAGCGACCGGGCGAGCTTCGTGACCGGCGCCGAGATCTGCGTCGACGGAGGGTTCACGGCCCAGTGGTAAGAAACCGAGGACAGCATGGATGAGACATGGCGACCGATGCATCTCGGCGTCTGGTATGACTTCCGGAACCCGCGAGCCTGGCGCATCCCGTGGCAGCAGCTGTATAACGAGACGCTCGACCAGGCGAGCTGGGCCGAAGAGCTGGGCTTCAACAGCGTCTGGCTGTCCGAGCACCACTTCACCGACGACGGATATATGCCCTCGATCCCGAGCACGCTCGCCGCGATCGCGTCGCGGACGAATCGAGTCCGCCTCGGCACCGCCGTCATCCTCGCGCCGCTCCATCATCCCCTCCGCCTCGCCGAGGACCTGGCGGTCGTCGACCTGATCTCGAACGGACGCCTGGACATCGGGCTCGCGTCCGGCTACCGCAGCAAGGAATTCGAGGTCATGGCGGTCCCGCGCACCGAAAGAGGCCAGCGCACGGAAGAAACCGTGCAGTTGCTCCGGCTGGCCTGGACGGGCGAGGAGTTCTCGTTCGAGGGCAGGAGCTACCGGTTCCACGACGTGACCGTGACGCCCCCGCCCGCCCAGCGCTTCGGGCCTCCGCTCTACCTCGGCGGCAGCAGCGTCCCCGCCGCCCGCCGGGCCGGCCGGCTGGGCTGCGGCTTCGCCGCGGACTCGGGCGGCTCGCTGGACCTGTACCGGGTGTACGCCGAGGCCTTCACCGTCGTAGAGGGTGGTCTCCCCGCCCCGGACATCAAGACGAACCGGCTCGTTTACGTCGCCGACGACCCCGAGCGAGCCTGGCACATGCTCGGCCCCCACCTGCTGCACCAGAGCAACGTCTACGCCCAGTGGGCCCGCGAGGCCGGCGAGCCGAACGCGAGGCCGGCCGACCTCACCGATCCCGAACAGCTGTCCAGGGACGGCCTCCTGATCGGGACTCCGCAGCAGGTCCTCGATGAGCTGCGGGCCATATTCGCCCAGGGCCCCGTCACCGAGCTGATCTTCTGGGCGCGGCCTCCCGGAGTAACGCTCGACGACAGCGCGGCCTCCCTGCAACTGATCGCCGATCAGGTCCTGCCCGCGCTCGCCGCCGATCCCATGACCAGTCAGGGGAGGGGATTACCGGTGGAGAACGGCCCTGACGCAACCGAACGCACCAACTGGGGCCGCTGGGGCCCAGAGGACGAGGTCGGCGCGCTCAACCTGATCTCCCCCGCAGAGGTGGCGCAGGCGGCTCGGCTGGTGCGCAGCGGAAAGACGTTCACGCTCGGGCTGCGCGTCTTCGACGAGCGCGGCGATCCGCTCTCCGCGGAACGCCACCGGGCCATGCACGTCGCGTATCGTGACTGGTCCCACTACGCGTCAGGGAAAGCCAAGGTCGAGGCCTGCCGCCCGTGCTACTCCGACGACGGCATCTTTATCTCCTGCCACGGAACGACCCATATGGACGCCCTGGGCCATATCTGGGTCGACGATCAGCTCTACAACGGATATCCGGCTCAGACCACGGCGGGCTCGCTCGAGCGGTGCAGCATTGCCCCGATCTCGCAACGGGGTGTCGTGACCCGCGGGGTCCTCCTCGACGTGGCGGCGGGCCGGGGCGTCCCCTACCTGCCGCCCACGGCGGAAATCGCCCTCGCAGAACTGCTATCCGCCGCCGCGCAGGCCGGTGTCGAGGTGGGGAAGGGTGATGTCATCCTCATCAGGACCGGGAGCCTCCCGCGCTTTTACGAGGTCGGGCCTGAGGAGTTCTGGTCCGTCGATTCAGAGCCGGGGCTGAGCGATGATCCCGAACTGCTCGAGTGGATCGACCGCACGCAGATCGCCGGGATCGGCACCGACAGCCTGGCCAATGAGCTCCCGCACTCGGTGCGGTCGGATCAGCTCTTCCCCCTGCACCGGCTGCTGCTCCGCAACCGCGGCCTTACCTTCCACGAAGCCCTGTGGCTGGAGGAACTCGCCGAGGACTCGCGGGCCGACGGCTGTTACGCGGGCCTCTACGTCGCCCTGCCGCTGAAGCTCGTGGGGGCGACCGGATCCCCGATGAACCCCGTTTTCATCAAGTAAAGGAGTGACCTCCAATGCCAGACGCCATCGGACGCGTGCATCACGTAGGCCTCACCGTCAAGGACATCGAGGTGTCCCTGGAGTGGTACGGGCGAATGTTCGGGGTTGAGCCGGTGTTCGTGACCAAGGCCGAAGGAGACGATCTCGCGACGGCCGTGGGAGTCCCCGGGGCCAAGCTGACCTTCGCCTTCCTGCGGTTCGGCGAGACCGACGTGGAGCTGCTCAGCTACGACAACGACCGCGACGAGAACTTCGGCCGGCGCAACTGCGACGTCGGCTCACCGCACCTGTGCCTCCTGGTGGACGACATCGAGGCGAGCTATCAGGACCTGAAGGCCAAGGGGGTCGAGTTCTTCGCCGAACCGCTGCACATCGAGGGCGGCCCGCTGGACGGGTGCTCGTTCGTCTACTTCCGCGATCCGGACGGCATCACGCTCGAGCTGTTCGAAGAGGCCAAGCCCTGACCGGAGGAGGACCGCCATGGCGATCGACCCGGAAATCCAGGAGCTGGCGCAGGGAAAGAACTTCTGCGCTTTCACCAGCCTGCTGCCCGACGGTGCCCCGATGACCCACGTGATGTGGGTGGACTGCGACGAGGACCACATCCTGGTCAACACCGAGGTTCACCGGCGCAAGTACAAGAACGTGGTGGCCGACCCGCGCGTCGCGGTGATGATCTTCGATGCCAACGACGACCAGCGCTACGCGGACGTGACGGGACGGGTGGTCGAGCGGATCACCGGGCCGCAGGCGCGCGAGCACATCGAGAAACTGGCGCAGCGCTACATGGGCCGGCCGTTCATCGCCAGCCTGATCCGGAGCGAGCGGGTCATCCTGCGGATCGAGCCGGACCGCCAGCGGGTCCGGCACGTTCCGTCCTGACGGTCAGTTCTGCACCTTCTCCAGGAGCCCGGCGTCCACGGGCAGGGCGACCCCGGTCAGGTACCGCGCCGCGTCGGAGGCGAGCCACACCACGGCCGCCGTCACGTCCTCGGGTTCGACCCAGGGCACGTCCAGCAGGTGCATGGCGCGCGCGACGTCCACGATGTCCTCGCTCCGCGGGTCTTCGAGGTCGGGCCGGAACGTCCGGTAGTTCGCCGGGTTCTGGATCATGGGCGTGTTGACGTTCGTCGGGCACACGGCGTTCACCCTGATGCGGTAGCGCGCGAGCTCGTTCGCCAGGGCCCGCATCAGCCCGATGACCCCGTGCTTGCTCGCGACGTAGTGCGGGCACTCCAGGAGGCCCTGGACCCCTCCGATCGAGCTCGTCATCACGATGCTGCCGCCCCGGCCGCCCTCGACCATCGCCGGCAGGCACGCCTGCACGGTGTTCCAGACCCCGGTCAGGTTCACGTCCAGCACGTCGCGCCAGGTCTCGGGCGAGAGGGTCAGCGGGTCTCCGACGCTGAAGACCCCAGCGTTGGTAATAACAACATCGATTCGACCGAACGAGTCGAGCACCCGGGCCGCGACGGCCCGCACGCGGGCCGGATCCCGCACGTCGCCCACCTCGAGCACCGCGCGCCCGCCGAGCGATCGGATCTCCTCCGCCGTCTGCTTGAGGTCCGATGGATCGGCCAGCGCGTACGGCACGGTCGCGATCGGCGCACACAGATCAAGCCCGCCCACGTCGGCGCCGCGCCGCGCGAACTCGAGGGCATGGGAGCGGCCCTGTCCCCGCGCCACGCCCGTGACGAACACAACCTTCCCCGACCACTCGCCGCCCTCACCCATCGCTCATCGCGTCCTTTCGTTGCTAGCGGACCAGTAGACATGGGCGCAGCCCGGCCTGCCCTCACGTCCACCAGGCTTCGGCCGGGGCTCGGGCCGACCGCCTGCTGTTAAGTAATACTTTACAATATCACCCGTACTAGCCGCTGGCCAGACGACTCGTCCAGTGCGGCCATACACGACCGCGCGTCCGCTTATACTAAGAAGGTGCCAGGAACGTCAGTCGCGAATAACCCGCCAGAACAGCAGACTGCTAGCGACCGCCATCTTCTTGGCGCGCGCCTCCGAGATGCCCGCCTGCGCCGCGGGATCGGAGTCCGTGAACTCAGCCGCAAAACGCACTGCTCGGCCAGCCTGATCTCGCAGATCGAACTCGGCAAGATAGCGCCCTCGGTGAGTACCCTTTACACGCTCACCAGTTTCCTCGGCGTGTCCATGGATAGCCTCTTCGTCACCGACGAAGAAGAGGATTCCACCCCGGCCATCGCACCTGAGCAGCCCGCCTCGCCGACCGCGGTGTCCACGCCTGGCTTCGCCGAGAACGGCATAGTGCAGCGCCGGAATACCCGGCCGCATATCTGCCTTGAGCACCGGGTCAGATGGGAACGCCTCAACCCGGTTCCGGAGACCGGCGCCGAGTTTCTTGAGGTTCTTTACGACGTCGGCGGCGGTTCCATATCCGGCGATCAGGCCATCAGGCACAATGGCCGCGAATACGGCCTGGTGCTTGAGGGCTCTCTGTCTATCCAGGTCGGTTTCGAGACGTACGTCCTTGAGGCGGGGGACTCGATCGCGTTCGACTCCACCGTTCCGCATCGCTTCTGGAATAGCGGCGAGGTGCCGGTTCGCGCGGTCTGGTTCGAGCTCAAGCCAGAGTGGCCGCCCGAGGTTCCAGGGTCCAGGCACGCTCTGGTCCGTCCGCTGCACTAACTGGGCGCCCGGCGACCCGGCCGTGACGGGCGGCCTCAGTGCTGGCTGGTGTACGCGGCCTCCTCGGCGCTCACGTCGTCGACCAGGTTGCCCAGGGCCAGGTTGATGTCGTCGAGGTGGTAACCCCACATCGCGCCGAGCGACTCGGAGACCACGGGCCGTCCGGCGACGGTGAGCTTGCTGACCTGCAGCCAGGTAGCCCCGCCGGCGCTGCTGCAGGCGGCCGAGTACAGGCCCGGGTAGGTGACCCACGGGGTGCTGACCGGTGGGCTCGCCGGGAAGTAGGGGACCAGGTCGGCGGTGACCCCAAGACCGCCGCCGATCGCCGCGGGGTTGACGCACGCGACCTGCAGTCCCTCGGTCGCGGTTTGCCCCGATTGGAGGCTGACGCCCTGGCCCGGCCGGCCGAACAGGGAGTCAGCCGGCGGCTGGCCGGGGAAGCTGGAGTAGGGGATCACGCATCCGGTCTGCGCCGTTGCGGTGCAGAGCGGGAGATGCCGGAAGGTCGCACCCACCGTCTTGCCGATCGGCACGGTGACGTTGCCGCCGGCCAGGATAGCCACCACGGTCCGCGCGCGCAGCGCCGGATCGGGGTCGACCTGGCTGGCGAGGAGTCGGATCAGCATGGCCGCCCCCTGCGAGTGGCCGATGAAGATGATCGGCCGGCCGTGGTTGTCGTGGGCGAGGTAGTCCCGCCACGCCGACAGGAGGCTGTCGTAGGCGACCGTGTCGGCCTGGGGGTCCGCGTCCGCGCCAAGCGCCTTCACCAGCCCGGCCAAGGTCACCTGCCGGTACATCGGGGCCCAGACCCGGCAGACCTGGGAAAACCGGGCCGCCTGGGCGATGGCCACGCCGACCTCGGCCGTCTGGACCCGCAGGTCGGCGTTGTCAGAAGGTTCCGTACTCACGGTCGGGTAGACGTAGAAGCAATCGAACGCAGAACCGGCGCTGGCCTGGGCGTCCTGGATAGTCGTGGCTCCGTGAGCCGGAACCACGGTGGCCCGGAGGCTGGACGTGCACGGGTCGGCGGCTTGCCCGGGGGAGCACAGCCACACGGTCCCCGCCGCGCCGGCCTGGCTGTTCTGCCCGCTGGTAGCCGACGCCGTCAACGTCGACGCTCGCGGCGCAGACGCCGCCGGTGCTGACCCCGACCCCGATCCGCAGGCCGCGGCCAGCAAGGACACCACCACGGCGAGGGCGACCCCCGTCAACCCTCCCGGCCGCCGCCCGCGCCGGACCGCGACCCCGGTCAGCCCTCCCGGCCGCCGCCCGCGCCGCACCGCGACTCCCCCCGCTCCCTGCATCCCGCCCCACCACCCGGATGACAATGCGCAACAGGGTTGCATATCTCGTAGTCTCACTCCGGTCGCTCGGGAAGTCAACGCCGGTCCGCGACGCCTGCAGACGCGCCGGCCCGCTTCGAGGCTGCGCCAGTTCGCCGACGGCGCAATTTTTCGGCGGTCAGTAACCGAGCGAAAACGGTACGTATGACATTCGAGCCCGGCTTTAAATTTTACCGGCGGATTACGCCGTGAATACCGGGGAAGAGGAGGGTGGGGAAGCTAGGGTTAGCAACGACCATCCGGCTGGCGGGGCTGCCGGGCATAGGCATCACCACGTCTTTATTCGGTGACGCTTCCTGCCGGATTGGTCTGGTAAATGTCCATAAACAACGAACATGAAACGGGGTGAAGCCATGCACTTCAAACCCAAGGGAGTACTCGGGATAGCAGTTCCCGTGCTGCTCGGGGGTGCCCTCGCGGCAGGCGCGCTTGCACTCCCCGCGCATGCCCAGTCATACTCCGACACGTCGCTATCGGCCACCGCGGTATCAGTCGACAATTTCGGCGGCGGGACCCTCGGGGTCTCCAACGACGCAGGTGAGCTTCTGCTATCCGGGACGAGCGTGACCTGGACCGAACACGGCACCTGGCCGTCCGGCGTGTCCCTGGCCAGCGGCGCGATCACCTATACGGGCGCCACCCCGGTCACCGGCCCAGACACGCTTGTGGCCGATGCCACGGATAGCGCGGGTAACGCGAAGGCACTCGTAATCCTGGTCTCGATGGGGGACGGCACCATCTCACTGGACGGCGGGTTCACCACGGTGTCCGTGTCCTCACTGGCCGATACGAATGTGTCCGGCACCGTGACGTTCAGCGCCGAAAGCAACGCCTCCAATGACACCCTCACCTTCGCCGAGTCGAATCTGCCGACCGGGCTGACCTCGGGGAATCCCACCCTGACCTACGTCAATGGAACCGCCGCGCCCGGCACCTACACCGGCGTCAAGGCGACTGCGACCGACTCCGACGGCGCCGTGCTGAACGGCACGTTCAGCCTCACGGTCGAGGCGAACACCGTCACCAGCAGCAGCTATGGCGACGAGGTCAACCAGTTCAGCTACGGGTTCGACTCGTACAGGCAGCACGACTACGCCGGGGCGATCATCGTCGGCTGGACCGCCACCTCGTCCGACCCGGCGACGCACTTCGTGATGAACAGCGGTAGCCACTCGGGTTACTACCAGTTCGAGTACGAGCCCACCGGCTCGGGATCCGGGCTGTGCGTGTCCGATCCCGGTGGCGGCTGGGGGTCTGACCCGCTGCGGGACGGCCTGATCCTGGCGAACTGCAACAGCGGTCCGTTCCAGCAGTTCCTGCCGCAATCGGACGGGACGCTGGTGAACCTGGCCACCGGCCTGATCGTCAACCCGGCCGGCAAGGGCGGGCAGCTTCGCGGCGGCAGTTCTGCCGTTGGGTGGGGTGGCTCGTCCTACACCTGGGAGTCGGGCGAATAGGAGCCTGACCTAGCGAGGAGATTGTGGTGGAGGGGCCCCCGCCCGGGGGCCCCTCCACCGTTTTTACTCCAGGCCTGGCTGCGAGCCGCGGGGTGAAGCCGGGCACGGGCGGACTCGTGGGCGGCCCACAGTTCGTCCCACCGCCGAGCCCGGGCTTGGTGCTTACCAGTTCGAGTACGCGCCGAATGGCTCGACGTCCGGACTGTGCGTGTCAGATCCCGGCGGCGGCCGACCCGCGGATCCCCTGCGCGACGGGCTGGTCCTCGTGGACTGCAACAGCGGTCCGTTCCAGCAGTTCATCCCGCAGTCGAACGGCACGCTGAAGAACCTGGCCACCGGCCTGTACGTCAACCCGGACGGCAAGGGCGCACAGCTCCGCGGCGAGTCTTTCCGGGCGGCGACCGGTGGCAATCGCTACGCCTGGACAGCCGAATCCAGCCTCCCTTAATGATCAGTGTCATTATCGACGGGCCGTGATACCACCGTCGTTCGGTAAATAGCTTTTTTTATACCAAACGAACGATGGTGCCCCTCTCGATCATGTCGGCCCTGGAAACAGGCGCAAACATGGCGATCCGTGATCGAACGCCAGCGCTAGGTGGAAAATCACCGAATACTGCTTGCTGGAGATGCGATTTACGGGGCGAAGATCGGGAAGCAGGTGGGAAGCTCGGTTGAGAAGCTATGGCGCGGACCGGACATCTGGCTCAAAGAGCGCGAAAACGGAACGGGGTGAAGCCTTGCATATCAAGCTTAGGACGGCACTCGGGATCGGAATTCCCGTGGTGCTCGGGAGTGCCCTCGCGATCGGCGTGGCCGCATTCCCCGCGAACGCCACGTCGTACCAGGACACGGCGGTGTCCGCCAGTTCGGTGACCGATGAAACGCTCGGCGTCTCCAACCTCGCGGTCACGAATGGTGACGCTCAGATTGTCCTGTCCGGGACCGGCGTCTCCAGTTGGTCGCTGGAGTCAGCGCCGACCGGCGTGTCCATATCCGGGTCGATGATCCAGTGTGCGGGCTGCACGGCCACGAACTCGGCACAGGTCGTGGCCGACGCTAAGGACAGCAACGGCAACGCCGAGGCGCTCGTGTTCTCGGTCGAGATCTTGGCCGACAACAACCTCCAGAAGACCGGCACCGTCGTTGGCGTGAAGGTGATCAACCTGACCGACACGGACAACAGCAACGGCACCGTGACGTTCAGTGCCAGCTCAGCGAGCACTAGCATCACCTACGCCGAGTCGGACCTGCCGACCGGGCTGAGCTCAGCGAACCCGCTGACCTACTCCGGGGGAACCGCGGTTCCCGGCACCTACAGCAACGTCAAGGCCACCGCGACCGACAGCGATGGCGCCGTGCTGAACGGCACGTTCACGCTCACCGTCGACGGGAACGCCACCACCACCAGCACGTACGGTAATTACGTCAACAAGTTCGGCAACGGGTTCGACGTGTACCAGCAGCACGAGTACGCCGGTGCGGTCATCGCCGGCTGGACCGCAACCCAGGCCGACCCGGCGACGCACTTCATCCTCAACAACGGCACGCATTCTGGCGCTGTCCAGATCGAGTACGCGCCCAGCGGCTCGGCCTCCGGGCTGTGCGTGTCAGATCCCGGCGGCGGCTGGGCGTCTGATCCGCTGCCCGACGGGTTGATCCTCGCGAACTGCAACACCGGTCCGTTCCAGCAGTTCATCCGGCAATCGGACGGCACGCTCAAGAACGTGGCCACCGGCCTGTACGTCAACCCGGACGGCACCGGCGCGCAGCTCCGCGGCGAGGCTTCGACCGTGTCGTGGGGTGGCGCCGTCTACACCTGGACGGCCGAGACCAGCCTGCCCAACTAACGGACCGGTGGTGGGGCCCGGGCGTGGCCGGGCCCCACCACCCTCCTCAGCCGCTGATCATCGACCTCACGTCGAAGACGGGGAAGCCGAGGAACTGCCGCATCACGTCGGCCACCCGCTGCACGCGCACCGGGTCCACCGGCCCGACCGGGTAGTCGTCCAGCGCCATGACCGCCGCCGTCTCCCGGGTGAGCCCGAGCGGTTTGGGCAGCGCCTCCATGGCCTGCTCCACGGCGGTCCGGTTGGTGTCGGCGATCTCCTGGCCCTGCTCGAACGCGGCGCGGAACGCGGCCAGCGTCCCCGGGTGCAGCGCCGCCCACTGGCGGGTGACGGCGCAGCCCTGCACCGGGAACGCGCTGGTGGCCCCCTGGTCGAGGTCGGCCAGCACCGTGACGCCCAGCGACTGTTCCGCCTGGCTGGCGAACGGCTCGGGCAGCACGGCCGCCGCGATCTTCCCCGCCTTGAGCATGGCGGCCATCTCCGGCAGCGGGTAGTAAGCGAAGCGCGCTTGCGACACGTTCAGCCCGTGATCAGCCATGACGGAGGCGGCCAGCAGGTACAAGATGTTCCCTGGCGCGTTGACGCCGATGGTCTTGCCGGCCAGGCCGGCCAGCGTCCGGATGGGCGAGTTGGGCATCACGTAGAGGCCCTGGGCTCCTGGCTCCATCACCGAGCCTTCGGCGAAGATGTCAAGGTCGGCGGCGACCATGGAATCGGCGGTCGAGGAGGGCCGCTTGCCCTGGTCGTAGTTCTCCTGGGCCTGGATGTAGCTGACGTAGTTGCCGCACGAGATGTCGATCCGGTCACTCGGCTCGTCGAGCGCCTGGGCGTTGATGACCGTCTCGGAACTAATCGCCGGGATGAACGTGACGTGCAGGCCGCGCGCCGCGAACAGGCCCTCGTGGAGAGCGACGAAGAAGCCCGCTGAATCGGCGGCGGGCACCACCGCGACGTTCAGGTCCCGCTGCTCGATGGCGGGCGGGGCGGCCTCCCCGGCTCCGGTCGGCCTGGACAGGAACAGGATCGCCAAAATGGCGACGGCCGCCGCGGCGCCCAGGACCTCGACGGCCCGGACCGCTCGGGTGAACTTACGTGCCATCGCCGGTACCTTCCTTCCTCAGGATCGCCGGGGGACATCCCGGTCTCCGATGGCCGCCGGGACCGGCCGCAGGCTCAAACCGTCGCGGCCGGTCCCGTGGGCAGCCGGACGCGGCACCGGAGCAGCCGGCCGGAGGGGTCAGTGCCATTCGCGTTCAGCCGGCTCCAAGGTGGGCGGTCGTAGCGGACCCGGAAAACGCTGGCACTCGGCGGGGCTGCTCCCGGACAACATGCTGAGGTGCGCTGTGCCGGTTGCACGAAAAATGCTGGTGCAAGTTGCACTGAGAGACATCGGTCAGCTGACGGATCTTTGAACCGCGCCGTCGCCAGCACCCGTGCCGGCGGCCGCGGCCCTCGGTGGGCCCGCCGGGCGCATGCGGTCCAGGCCGGTCCCGCACATTGGGACCCGGCGGGGCAGGGATTCGTCAAAGGGCGGACATCACCTGGGGGGCGTTCCCGGTCCGGATGAGGGATTTGTCCTCGCGCCAGACCACGTTGCGTAGCCAGTGCAGGTGCTCCACCTTCCAGTGGCCGCGGACGTAGGCGAGCAGGTCGGCCGGGCTGGCCTGGGCGGCGTCCAGGCTGGTCACGTAGAGCACGGCCTCGCAGTTGCGCATGACCCAGCGGCCGTTCTTCTTGATGGTGACATACCGCTCGATCAAGATGGCCTGGCGGGCGTACGGGAAGGCCGTTCCTTCCGGGGCGGACAAGACCCGGATGGTCCGGGTCTCGATCCGGCCGCGGCTGACTTCCGTGGTGGCGGCGGCCGGGGTGTCTTCCCATGGCAGGGCGTCCAGCTGCGCGTACAGGCCCGGCTGGTTGCCCAGCACCGGCACCAGGTAGAACGCGTCCTTGTCTTCGGTCAGCCAGCGGCCATGCTCGCGCTGGGTCTGCATCGCGTCTTATGAGGCCGTGATGACCACGCCGGCTAGGGGCAGCGGCTCCAGCAGCGGCCTGAAGTGCGTGATCTCATTCGCCTTGCCGGCCTTGGCGACCTTGTCCTGGCCGATCACCAGCCCGGTGACGTGGGTGACGGCGCCCAGCAGGTGCACCTTGGCCTTCCCGCCGGCCTTGGCGAGCTTGCGTTCCTTGCCGTCCACGCCGACCGCGGGCCGGCCCGGCCGGTGAGCGGGGTCGCCGGTGACGGCCGGATCCAGCCACGGGTGGCCGGGAGCGGCCCGGACCAGGCCATCGGCCCTGGTCTCGCGCAGCGCCTCGCCGGCCGGCGGCTTGCGGCGCCGCTTCTTCTTGGTCTTCTTCCCGCCGCCGTCCTTGCCCGCCGCGGCCCGGGTGGCGATCCTGCCCGCGAGCTGCGGGTCCAGGGCCGTAGCCGCCAGGCATGCCGACAGCGCCGCCTCCAGCTGATCCGCGTCCAGCAGGGCCGGCAGCCGGCCCAGCGTGGACGCGGACGGCGGCTCATGAGCGCCCAGATGGCAGCGGACAACCTCCATCAGCGATGATGCATACACGGGCACGGCCCTTCTGGGGATCATCCGGACGTAGACACCCAGATGATCAGTAGGGGCCGTGCCCCCAGATCAAGCACATCCGGCCTTACAAGATCCCGTGTCGCGGGCGATTCCCGCCCGCCCTCACCGCGAACGCTCACGCACCGTCACGGTCCCCCGGCGCCGGATACCCCGCCGCAAACCGGCCCTGCGCCGCGAAACCACCAGGCCATCAGATCACGCACAGTCACAGCGACTTTGACGAATCCCTGCCCGGCGGGGGAGCACCGCGGTATTGTTCACGTTGAAAAAGGCGGCTTCGCGGGCAGGAGGAGTACCGGATGCAATCAGGCCAGGTCCTGATACTGACGCCCGTAAAGAACGCCAGCCCCTTCCTGGCGACGTATTTCTCGGCCCTGTCGAAACTCAGTTACCCGCGAGAGCTGATTTCCCTCGGTTTCCTCGAGAGCGACTCACGAGATAACACCTACGAACTTATTGAGCAGCAGGCCGCCGCGCTCGCTGCCTGCTACCGGCGGGTGGGCGTATGGAAGCGGGATTTCGGGTTCGAGATCCCCGTGGGAACGCCCAGGTGGAGCCCGGAGTGGCAGGTCCAGCGGCGCACGATTCTCGCGCGGAGCCGCAACCACCTGCTGTCCCGGGCCTTGGCCGATGAGGATTGGGTGCTGTGGATCGATGCCGACGTCATGGACTACCCGGCCGACATCGTGGAGCGCCTGCTGGCCACGGGGAAAGATATAGTTCACCCGCATTGCCTGATAAAGCTGCGCCACGAGCCGATTAAGACATTCGACCTCAACGCCTGGCGTGATCACGGCAGGCTGCATATGAACGACCTGCGCGCCGAGGGTGACGTAGTTCTCCTCGATGGCGTGGGCGGCACGATGCTCCTGATTAAGGCGGATGTTCATCGCGATGGGCTGATATTCCCGCCCTTCCTTTACGGGAAGAGGAACCCGCTCGTTCGGAGAAACGTATTCTTCCCGGCCAGCGAGGGGGAGATCGAAACCGAGGGTCTGGGCGTCATGGCCCGCGATATGGGCTACGAATGCTGGGGCCTGCCGAACCTGGAGATACTCCACTACCCCGCCTAGCCCTGGCGTCACCCATCCTGCGCCCCCCTCGGCCCGCGCCCGGCGTCATGCGGCGGCTCGTAGAACGTGGTCCGCCGGGCCTGGTCGCGGCAAGCGTTGCACGACACCCAGATGTGCCCCATGCCGCGGCCGCGCTGGCTGGCCTCCCGCGCCGGCGCGCAGATGCAGGGCCGCCACCCCACCTGCCCCTTGCCCGGCCACAATTCATGACCGAACGGGCAGTAGCTCGGCTTATGTTCGAACAGGGATACGGACACAAGACGATCATGTCACCGACTTAGGCCCTGAGCCAGGCCGGGGGCAAACCCGCTGAAGAGGAGACGGTCAGCGGATCCGCAGCGGGAGCCTGCGCGGCCCGCGGATCTGCCCGGCGGCCCAGGTCACCGCGGTCGGATCCGCCAGGCTGAACTCGCCGATCCGCTCGAGCCAGACCTCGAGGGCGACCCGCAGTTCCATGCGGGCCAGGTGCGAGCCCAGGCAGCGGTGGATGCCGAGCCCGAACGCGGCGTGCCGGTTGACCTCGCGGTCGATGACGACCTCATCGGCGCGGTCGAACTGGGCCGGGTCGCGGTTGGCCGCCGGGAACGACAGCAGGATCCAGTCGTCGGCCCCCATCTCGACGCCGTGCCAGTGCATGTCCTGCTTGACCAGCCGCGCCATGGTGACCGGCGCGTAGGCGCGCAGGAACTCCTCGATCGCGGTCGGCAGCAGCCCGGGGTCGGCGACGAGCCGCGCGCGGTCGGCCGGCGTCTTGGCCAGGTGCCACAGCGAGGCGCCGATCGCGCTCCAGGACGTGTCGATCCCGGCGATGAGCAGCAGGGCCATCGCCCCGACCACGTGGCCCGGTTCGAGCTTGCGCCCGTAGAGCTCGGCGTTCAGCAGATAAGACGTGAGATCCTCGCGCGGACGGTCGATATGGTCGTGGACCTGCGCGAGCAGGTACTCCCACATCCGCGACACGCGCTCGATGCGCTCCTCGGGCGGCAGGTTGATCCCCTCGAGCAGGTCCTCGACGAACTCGCGGAACTGCGGCCCGTCCTCCGGGGGGAAGCCGAGCATGTCGGCGATGACCCGCATCGGGATGTGCTGCGCGTACTCGGTCGCGGCGTCCACGACGTCCCGCTCCCCGAACGCGTCGATCAGCGAGTGGCAGAACCTCCGCGTCCCCGGTTGCTGCTTGGCGATCTCGGACTTGGTGAACGCGGGGAGCAGGAGCTTACGCGCGTCGTGGTGGAAGGGCGGGTCGGAGGAGATTGGCGGCGAGCCCCCGATCGGCGCCAGCTCGCGGGGCGGCCGGAAGTTGCTCAGGATGATCGACCGGGAGGAGAAGCGCTTGGTGTCGTAGGCGACCGCCGCGACGTCCTCGTACCTGGTGGGCAGCCACGCGCCGCCGAACCGCGCGGTGTGCGCGATCGGGCAGCGCTGCCGCAGGTCGTCCTGGATCCGGTAGGGGTCGGCCGCCCACTCGGACTCGAGGTGGGAGAAGTCGGTCGCCCAGTCCGAGACCGGGCCGGTGATGATCTCGTTCCGCACGCCGAGCGGCGCGTCCGCGCGGGCTTGCAGGTTCTCCTCGGTGAACCGCTCATCGGTACTCACGTCACGCCTCCTCGAGCAGTTCGACCGCGTGCTCAGGGCAGTTGAGCTCCGCCAGGCGCGCGTCGTGTTCCAGGCTGGGCGGCACCGTGCCGTCGCCCAGGACCGTTCCGTAGCCCTCGTCGTCGTCGCCGAACAGGCTGGGCGCCAGGTCGTAGCAGCGGCCGTGCCCCTGGCAGCGCTCGTGGTTGATCTGCACCTTCACTGCGTGGTTCCTGTCTGTGTCGTGATTGCGGCCGGCGCGAACGCGGTGACCAGGCGAATGAGCAGGTCGGCCCACTCCGCCTCGCCGACCGCGTGCAGGTCCGGGGTGATCAGGGCGCTGCCCATCGCGAGCAGGAGGCAGAAGTGCGCGAGCGCGTCCGGCGACAGGGCGGGGTCGAGCTCGCCGTCGGCTTGGGCGACGCGCATGAGGTCGGCCATCCAGTCGGCCCGCTCGCCCATGTAGTCGCGCATCGGCCGGGCGACGTCCTGGTCGCGGCGGGCCGCGACCAGGGCCTCGACGATCAGGTAACCGCGCGGGTCGCGCCGGTGGGGGAGGTCCCGCCCGACCGCGAGCAGTAGGTCCGTGACCGACCGGCTGGGATCCGTGGCGAGCAGCTCCGCGAGCAGCTGCCGCCCGTGCGCGCGCAGCGCGCCCACCAGCAGTTCGGCCTTGGAGGAGAAGTGCGCGTACAGCGCGCCGTTGCTCAGGCCCGCGGCCGCGGCGATGTCGGCCACCCGGGTGCCGTCGTACCCGCGCTCGGCGAACATGTCGGCGGCCGCCCGGAGCAGCCGCTCCCGGGTCTCGGCCGCGGTGACGCCCGCGATGCGCCCCATGCAAGAAATTAAACGAACGTTCATATGATTCGTCAAGAGCCGCGCCGGTTCGTCCAGAAAAGCCGCGGCCCTTCGACCGTGCCCAGGTAGCAGAGCCGCTCGTTATGATCGGTGCACAGCGCTGGGAGGGTCCTATGACTACGGTGTCGACGTCTTACTGGCCCGCCGACACGTCGGTGCCCGTCAAGGAGACCACGGTCGGGGGGATCTTGCGGGCGGCGGCGGCCGCCGGGCCGCAGATGCTGGCCATGGTCGGCGGCGTCCCCGACCCGGGCGCGCGCAAGCGCTGGACCTACGAGCAGTTGCTGGCGGAGGCGCAGCAGGCGGCACGGGCGCTGACCGCCCGGTTTGCCCCCGGCGAGCGAGTGGCCGTGTGGGCGCCCAACCTGCCCGAGTGGGTGATCCTGGAGTTCGCGGCCGGACTGGCCGGGCTCGTCCTGGTGACCGTCAACCCGGCGTTTCGCCCCGCCGAGCTTGAGTACGTGCTGAAGCAGTCCGGCGCGTCCGGGATCTTCCTGGTCCCCGAGTTCCGCAGCCCGATGGCGGCCTACCTTGAGGAGGTCAGGCCGCAGGTCCCCGCGCTGCGGGAGGTGGTCCTGTTCACGCAGTGGGAGGACTTCCTGGCCACCGCGCCCGCGCAGGCGGTCCTGCCCGACGTGACGCCGGACGACATCGCGCAGATCCAGTACACCTCGGGCACCACCGGCTTCCCCAAGGGCGCCGAGCTGACCCACCGCGGCCTGACCAACAACGCCCGCTTCTACGCCGAACGCATCGCCTTGCAGCCCGGCGAGACGCTGGTGAACCCGATGCCGCTGTTCCACACGGCGGGGTGCGGCATGGCCGTGCTGGGCGCCCTGCAGAGCCTGACCGTGCATGTGCCCGTGCTGGCCTTCGACCCGGCCCTGGTGCTCGAGCTGTTCGAGTCCGAGCGGGCGGCGGTCTTCGCGGGCGTGCCGACGATGATGATCGCCATGCTCGACCACCCCGACTTCGAGCGGCGCGACCTGTCCTGGTTGCGCGCCGCCGTGTCCGGCGGATCGCCGGTGCCTGCCGAGCTGGTCCGGCGGGTCGAGCGGCGCCTGAGTGTCCGCTTCAGCATCGTGTTCGGCACCACCGAATGCTCTCCGCTGGTCACCCAGGTCAAGCTCGACGACTCCGAGCAGGACCGGGCCGAGACGCTGGGCTCGCCCCTGCCGCAGACGGAGGTCCAGGTCGTCGACCCCGTGACCGGCGTTCCGGTCCCCTTCGGCGAGCCGGGCGAGCTATGCGCCCGCGGGTACATGGTCATGCGCGGCTACCACGACGCCCCGCAGGCCACGGCGGCCGCCATCGACGCCGAAGGCTGGTACCACACCGGGGACCTGGCGTCCCTCGACAGCCGGGGTTACCTGCGCATCGAGGGCCGGATTAAGGACATGATCATCCGCGGCGGCGAGAACATCTACCCGCGAGAGATCGAGGACGTCCTGTTCGATCACCCGGCCATCGCGGAGGTGGCGGTTCTCGGCCTGCCCGACCCGCAGTGGGGTGAGGTGGTCGCCGCCTTCATCCGTGTGGCCCCCGGCCAGGCGGCGCCGGAGCCGGAAGAGCTGCGGGCGTACTGTCGGGACCGGCTGGCGGCGTACAAGACCCCCGTGCGCTGGGAATTCCTCGACGCCTTCCCGCTGACGCCCTCGGGCAAGATCCAGAAGTTCAAGCTACGCGAAGGCATCGCCGGGCCCGCGCAGGCATAACGCCGGGTCCGCCCGGCAGCCCCGGTGTGCCGGGCGGACCACGTGTCGGCGTTCCTACAAGGAACTCTGGATGGCAATCTGCGCCAGTTCCGGTAGCTTCTGCTCGGCCAGGTTGGCGGCAGCCCGCACGCCGGCCCAGGCCAGCGCCAGACCGTACACGGCCCCGCTCAGCACGAGCACCGGCATCCGGATCGCCGGGGAAACCGACTGGGTGAGCACGGCGGCGATGATCACCGGCGTGACCCCCACCCCCACGCAGAGCAGGGTGAGGAGCTGCGACGCGGCCGCCTCGCCGTTGTGTCCGGTGGTCGCCCTGGGAATGGGGGTGCCGCCCCGCTTTTCCACCGGGTAAGCCGACACGACGGTGAAGATGTTGGCCATCGCCAGGCCCGCGCCGATGGCGGCCAGGCCCATCGCCATGGTCACGAACCCGTCCATCGGATGCTTGGCCACGACCGCCAGGACGAACCCGACCGCCGTGACCAGCGGCACCGCGATCACGCCGTACGCGGTGTTCTGCCCGGAGAAGTACGCCCGCAGCGCGCGCCGGCCGTTCAGCGCCGACGCCTCCAGGCCGAACCCCGGTCCGGAATACCCGATCGCGTTGCTGTGGAAGGCACCCACGAACGCGCCCCCGGCGACCCCGCTGGCGATCAGGCCACCGAACCAATCCGGGGAAAGGACGAGTCGGAAGGCCACGACCGCCATGATGACCGCGGTGATGGCCCAGTAGATGAACGCGAAGGGCTCGCGCCGCTGGTAGAGCCAGAACCGGGCGGCCACCGTCCCGCGCAGGCCGTACCGCGCGAACGGGAGCGCCGTACCGCGTACCGCCGACTGCGTGGAGGTGTCGGTCGTCACCAGGGCGCGGTCGAGGGACCGGATCCAGAGCAGGCCGAGCACGGCGATGATGCCGGCCAGCGCCGCCAGGCGCAGCAGCGCGGTGCCGGCGTGCCCGTGGGAGGCGTCATAGATGGCATGCACGGCCAGGCCCGGCGGTAGCCACCGCAGCCACGTGTCCACGCCCCCGAAACTCGAAGCGGTCAGCGCGCCCTCGGAGGCCAGCTTCGGCAGGATCTGGAAGAAGCCCTCGTATATCGCGAAGATCGGGATGAACAGGAGGGCGGCAAAATCCTTGCCGCGGCGCGAGCGCAGCATCCCGGCCAGGCTCGTCGTCACGAACCGGGCCATCGTGATGCAGAACAGCACCATGAGCACCACCGCGACGAGCGCAATGAGCTCTGCGAGCGCGCCATGGGCCAGCCCGACGGTCACCCCGAGCAGGCCGAGCAGGGTGGCCGCCGGCCAGGCGCCGGTCGCCGAGGCGGCCAGCAGTCCCACCGCGAGCGGGCGCATGCGGACCGGGTAGAGGGCCAGCGTGGCGGGGTCCAGGGTGCTGTCCAGGCCAAAGACGACGAGCGGCAGGACCAGCCACGCGAGCCCGAAGAAGCAGAAGATCACCGTGGTCAGGTCCGCCGCCGCGATGCCGTCGCCGCGCAGTAGGGACAGGACGTAGAAAACGCCGCCCGCGATCAGCGCCGCCAGGGTGGTGCTGAGCACGAAGGCGACCCGGGCCCCGCTCGACGCGCGCAGCGCGTTGAACAGCAGGCGCAGCTTCAGTTGGACGAGGAGCCGAGCCATGACAGCACCTCCTCGTCGTTGGCCCTGGAACCGACCAGGTCGATGAACGCCCGCTGCAGCGTCTTGCCGCCCCGGACCTCGTCGGTGGTGCCGCTAATCACGATCCGGCCCTTGTCGATGATGGAGACGTGGTCGCAGATCTGCTCGACGAGTTCCATGACGTGGCTGGAGAACAGCACGGTCGAGCCCGAGCCGACGAAGCGGGTCAGCAGCCGGCGGATGACGTCGGCAGAGACCGGATCGACGCCTTCGAGCGGCTCGTCAAGGAACAGCACCGCAGGGTTGTGGATCAGGGCGCAGCCGAGCATCGCCTTCTTGCGCATTCCGGTGGAGTAGTCGGCGACCAGCCGCTTGGCGTCCTCGGTCAGGTCGAGCACGTCGAGCAGCTGCTTTGCCCGCGAGCGGGCCTCGCCGGCGGCCATGCCGCGGAGCCGCCCGGCGTACTCCAGCAGTTCCTCACCGCTGAGCCGCTCGAACACCCGGGCCTCGGCCGGCACGACCCCGATGATGGCCTTGGCCGCGGGCGGGTCGGCCCACATGTCTAGCCCCTTGATCAGGATCCGGCCGCCGTCCGGCCGCAGCAGCCCGGTCATCATCGACAGGGACGTGGTTTTCCCTGCCCCGTTCGGCCCGACCAGCCCGGCGAGTGACCCGGCCGCGATCTCCAGATCGATGCCCGCCACGGCCTCCTTGGGCCCGAAACTCTTTCGCAGTCCCGTGACTGCGATCGCTGCTTCGCCCATGTCTGTCTCCTTTAATTATCCAGGTAGCATGAGCTTATCATTCTGATATCAGATTTCAAGTGTGATCTGCAGCACTCAGGTGCCTACGGCATGAGGTGACCAGGGCGCAGCCGGACCCGCCGGCGGGCTGGCCGCCAGCCGTTCTGAGTAGGGTTTTCTGGGTTGGCTGCTAGTCCTGACGTCCCACCGGCCGCGGGAGGAATCGCACAAGAACGCCGCCAACGAGTTCGGGATGCGCTGGACCGGGCCGTTCGATCAGGCCGACGCCGGACGGCAGAGCTCGGCCCTGGACAGCCTCATCGCCGCGGCCGCCCTCGGTTAGCCGACCGGCCGGGGAACTTATCGAGGTTCTCTTGTCTGGTGGCACGTGCCGGGTACATGGTGACCTTGAGGCGGCTGACGGCCAAGCACGAGGCGGCCAGGGACGAGACGCGGAGGTGGTTAGGGTGCCGGTGGGCGCGAACCAGTTGGCCTACAACAGTCTGTGGCAGCTCCGGACGGACACCTGGTCCAGCCTGGAGGAGGCCACCGCCCAGCTGGCGCTGGCCTGCGCCCAGCAGCGTCCCCTCGACCCCCTGGTCAAGACGGTCACCGAGCTGTCCAACGTCCTCGGGCCCATCGAGCGATTCTGGGCCTTCCCGGGCACCCAGAGCTTTGCCAGGCTCAGGCGGCTGTTCGTTCAGGGCAAGTATGACCGCCTGGCCGCGGTGGTGGCCGGGATCAACCGGGTCCTGGCCACCGACAGCTACCGCAGCAGCCTGGCCTGGGATCTGGCCGCGGACGAGGACGTATACGAGCGCGACGCCCGCACGCCGACGGAGCAGTCCAAATCCGAACGCCCCTACTTCGAGGTCCTCATCGTCGAGGACATGACCGATGACCAGGAGCGCGCCCTGCGCGAGGAGCTCAGGCGGTGGCGCCGCCCCGACGACCAGTTTTTCTACGAGATCGTCGTGGCGTCCAGCTTCGAAGAGGCGATCATGGCGGCGCGGCTGAACTTCAGGCTGCAGGCCTGCGTGGTCCGCCGCCGCTTTGCCCACCGGTCCCGGCATGACCTGTCCTCGCTCGGCCAGTTCGTCAGCCTGTACGCGTCAGAAGACGAGGCGGAGCACTCGCTCGACGAGCGGGCCCAGGTCCTGGCCCGGTCGCTGGCCAGGATCAGGCCGGAACTCGACCTGTACCTGATGACGGAGATCTCGGTCGAGGACCTCGCGGGCAGGCTCAGCCACCACTTCCGGCGCATCTTCCACACCAGGGAGGGCTCGCTGGAGCTGCACCTGTCCATCCTGGACGGCGTGGCGGCGCGGTATCGCGCGCCGTTCTTCAGCGCGCTGCGCAGCTACAGCCACCGCCCGACCGGGGTGTTCCACGCGCTGCCGATCAGCCACGGCAAGTCGATCGTCAACTCGCACTGGATCAAGGACATGGTCGACTTCTACGGCCTGGAGATCTTCCTGGCCGAGACGTCGGCGACCTGCGGTGGGCTTGACTCGCTGCTCGAGCCGACCGGGCCGCTGCGCGAGGCCCAGCAGCTGGCCTCCAAGACCTTCGGCTCGCGGCAGACCTACTTCGTCACCAACGGCACCTCGACCGCCAACAAGGTCGTCGTGCAGGCCCTGGTCCAGCCGGGCGACATCGTCCTCGTCGACCGGAACTGCCACCAGTCGCACCACTACGGGCTGATGCTGGCCGGCGCCATGGTCACCTACCTGGACGCCTACCGCCTCAACCAGTACTCGATGTACGGCGCCGTTCCGGTCCGCGAGATAAAAAGGCAGCTACTCGCGCTGCGGCGCGCGGGCAAGCTCGACCGGGTCAAGATGCTGCTGCTGACGAACTGCACGTTCGACGGGGTCGTCTACGACGTCCAGCGGGTGATGCAGGAATGCCTGGCCATCAAGCCCGACCTGGTCTTCCTGTGGGACGAGGCCTGGTTCGCCTTCGCCAGGTTCCACCCGGTCTACCGGCCGCGCACCGCGATGCGCGCCGCCCGCACGCTGGCCGAACTCCTCCGCCAGCCCGACTACAAGGCGCAGTACCAAGAATTCCAAGAGGAGGTCGGCGCCATCGACGCCGCGCCCGACGAGGTCCTGCTGAACCGCCGGCTCCTCCCGGATCCGGCCCGCGCCCGGGTCCGCGTCTACTCCACTCAGTCCACGCACAAGACGCTGACCTCGCTGCGCCAGGGCTCGATGATTCACGTCTGGGACCAGGACTTCAGCCAGAAGGCCGAGGAGACCTTCCACGAGGCCTACATGACGCACACCTCGACCTCCCCGAACTACCAGATCCTCGCCTCCCTGGACCTGGGGCGCCGGCAGGCGGCGCTGGAGGGCTTCGAGCTGGTGCAAAAGCAGATCGAGAACGCCATGCGCCTGCGCGACGCGGTGGACCACCACCCGCTGCTGTCCAAGTACATGCACTGCCTGACCACTGCGGACCTGATCCCGGACGAGTTCCGCGCCTCAGGCATCGATCAGCCGCTCCGGTCCGGCCTGCCGAACATGATCAAGGCCTGGGAGACCGACGAGTTCGTCCTCGACCCGTCCCGGATCACGATCTACATCGGCAACACCGGCATCGAGGGGGACGCGTTCAAGCGGAGCCAGCTCATGGACCGGTACGGCGTCCAGATCAACAAGACATCTCGGAATACCGTCCTGTTCATGACCACGATCGGCACCACCAGGAGTTCGGTGGCCTACCTGATCGAGGTCCTCGTCACCATCGCCCGGGAGCTGGACGCCAGCCTGAACGACATGAGCCCGGCCGAGCGCGCGGCTCACGAGCGCGCCGTCCTCCGGCTGACCTCCCCGTCGGCGCCGCTGCCCGACTTCAGCGGCTTCCACCCCGCCTTCCAGGACGCGACCGGTCAGACCACCCCGGAAGGCGACGTGCGGCGCGCCTTCTACCTGTCCTACAACGACAGCTACTGCGAGTACCTCAAGCCGGACGAGGTGGAACAGCGCGTGGAGGGCGGCGAGCACGTGGTGTCCACGACGTACGTCACCCCCTACCCGCCGGGATTCCCCGTGCTGGTCCCCGGCCAGGTGTTCAGCCCGCAGATCCTGGAGTTCATGCGCAGCCTGGACACTCCCGAGGTACACGGCTACCGCCCGGACCTCGGCTACCGCGTCTACCTCGATAAGGCCCTGGAGATCGCGGCGACCGCCCGGCTGCCCCAGCCGTCCGAACCAACGCACCCCGCCCCGCCGGTGCCAGCACCTCCGGCCGATGCCGCACCCGTTCCCGACCCACCCCGCGCCGCACGAAACAGCCGCGCCAAGCCTGCCTCGTAACCAACCAACACCATTATCCCGAACGCCGTATTCACGAGCCCCGACCAGTGACAGCCGCGCCGATCTACGGCGCGCCCGACCACCTGATGCTGAACCGCGTGAGCCTGTACCCGAGCGCGTTCACCGTCGGCTGGATGAAGTTGTACCGGATGATCTGCGTCGCCTCGGACTTCGCTGTGCTGATCAGCGGGCGCGTGACCTGCGCGTTGTGCGTGGCCTGGTAGAAGGCCAGATTCTGCGCCTGGGCGTAGAGCACCGACTGCGCGAACTGCGGCTTGACCAGCGCGCCGCAGCCGAGCCCCGGATAGGTCCAGCTGTGCTGCGTGTCGATCGGATGCGAAAAGGTGTCGTCGACGGTGATGTCGTGCACGGACTGCGGGAGCTGCGGCTGCGGCAGGACCAGCGAGACCGCGACCGTGCCGGCCGCGCCAGGCACCGGCTTGGTGAGCACCTGCAGGACGAAGTGTCCCGTGGTGGGCGCCCACCAGCCGGACCCCGGGTTGAGGTCGACGGTGGCCGAAGCGCGGCCCGACGCGGCAAACGTGCTGGAGTACCAGCACGGCCAAAAGCCAATGCTCTTGTTCACCTTGTGCGTGAAGGTGAAAGAGAAGTTCTCCGTGCCGAGTGCAGGCTTCGAGATCCCCTCGATGTTCTGCAGCACCCACGGGCCCACCGCGACGTCGGTGCTTGAGCCCTGGCTGATCGACTGCCACGGCCAGGCGAACTTGATGTGCGGCAGGTGGACGCTGGCCCCGACCAGGTGCAGGAGCGCCGATAGCGCCGTAATCACCAGCCAGGCGAGGGCCTTGCGGAAGATCAGGCCGGCCACGACCGCGACCGCACCCCACGTCAGCCAGCGCGGAAGGCGCCGGCGCCTGCGGCCCCGCCATCCCCAGCGCCTGATCGGAGGTCCGACGTCATCGTCGTCGGGGTCATCGGCCGGCCACGCCCGGCGTCGAGTTGTGTCAAAGCGCACCATGCGTCCCACCTATCGTCGAGAGCCGGGAGACATCAGGCCACCGCGGGGTAATTGAGGTTCAGGACCACGGGCACGGCCCCGAACGGCATCCGGAATCGGGCCCCGGGCTTGTCGGGAGCGTTCGGCTCGGTGATGTCCGGCCAGCGCAGATCCATGTGCTGCACGGTCAGGCCCTCCACCGAGTAGGGGAATTCCATCGCGGAGACGCGGTGCGCCCGAAGCAGCCCGCCCCACCGGAACGCCGCGAACACCTGGGCCAGCTCCAGCACCGACAAGAACATCGGCGCGGTCAGGTCGATCTGGTACACCGCGTCCGCCAGCACGATGAGGTCGGATGCGGCCTGCTCGAGCGCTTCGGACTTCGTACGGAAGCGCGTCCCGTCAGGGTTCTTAGTGCCGAGCCTTTCGCCTCGCGCCGGCGAGTACTGAGGCTGCGCCTTGCACTGCATCCAGTCGCACGCCGCCAGCAGTTCCCACCGGATGCGGTTGGATCGCGCCACGTCCTGGTAGAGCGGCCTGGACCGGGCCAGCGGATGCTTGGCCATCGTGACGAAATCGGTCGTCACCACCGAGGGAATCTGCGCCTCATACCGCTTGGCGCCGCTGCGGACGCTAAGCCGCGCCGTGGTCCGGGCCGACGACACTGAGATGGGTACGGCCTGCACCGCGTCGGTGCCGGCCGAAGCCGACGCGACGGGCTTGGCGGAGTAGTCATCGGCCACCCCGGGAATGCGGGCCCCGCCCGGGGCTGTCGCGCCGCGCGTCGTCCCGCCGAGTCCCTGCCCGCCGCGCGTCGTCCCGCCGAGTCGGTTCTGGCTGCGCGTCGCGCCCCCGTTGGCCCCCCTGGTCCGGGCTGGGTTCTCCGCCCTCCCTCCGCTCCCGCCCGTCGTGCCGCCGGCCATGAGCCCAGGAATGCGCGCCCCGCCCAGAGCGGTCCCGCCGGGAGTTGTCCCGCCGGGAGTTGTCCCGCCGGGAGTTGTCCCGCCGGGAGTTGTCCCGCCGCGCCCCTGCCCATTGGGCGTCGTGCCGCTCACGCCTGGCCTGCCACTCGCCTGGGTGCGAGCGTTCTGCGCCACGCCCGGGGCCTGCCCACCGCGGGTCCGACCGTCCCCGGCCGTGCGGACCTGCGTCGCGCCGCGCGGTAGGGGCACGCCGTGCGTGGCAGGCCCGCTCGCCGCGATACCCAGCCCCGCCGACCCGCCGAGCGACATGTCGACCTGCTCGAGCCCGGGCACGTTCGCGCTGTGATCCACCGCTGCGACCTGGGTCGTCACCGGGGGAGTGGTGGCCACCGAGGTCGGTGCCGAGGCCTGAGCTGAGCTCGGCGTGGGGTCGTAACGGTACAGGTTGTACAAACGCATGATCGCGATGAGGTTCGAGCCGTAGCTGGGGTCGGTCGCGTAGACCCCCGTAAGGTCGTTGGCGAAGGCATCCGGAGCCTGACGATTGGCCATGGCCTGCTGGTAGCTCTCCCCGGTGGCCAGAAGCTTGCTGTGATCGGCAATGCTCTCGGCCACGTTGTGATAGACCCGGAACGACGCGGTCGTAGCTACCCAGCTTCCGTCTTCGTATTCCTCCGTGGGCCGGACTACCGTGCCCGCGGGGCCGGTGCCCTTGATCCCGAACAGGTTGTGGTCCGCGGTGGCCAGTTGGCTCTGGCCCCACCCGGACTCGTCGATCGCTTGCGCGATCGTTACGGCGGCCGGGATCCCGTACCTGCGCTGCGCCGCTACCGCTCCAGGCGCGACCTCGCTGATGAAGGCCTGCTGCGTGGCCGTGTCGGGCACCTGACTGGTCGACGGCTGGTTACGGCCGTAGGTCGCGCTCGGTTGAGCCTTGGGACCGGCTCCGACCACGCCGCTGAGCTGCTCCAGTCCGGGAATCAGCGCAGACCCGAGAGCGGCGGTCTGCGGGGCCCGCGTTCCAGCCGACTGCTCCTGGACCGGCGGCGCCGATTGCTGCGCGGCGCTCGCCGGGCTGAGCACCTCGGCCATCAACCCCGGGATGGCCGTCTGCCCCAGGTCCGCCTGATCCGCGCCGACGGCCGGCCCGGATTGGCTCGTCGTCGTCACAAGCTCACCGTTGTTGACGAAGCCGATCACACCCTGCGCGGCCAGTGGGTCGCTGTACTGGTGAGCGTTGACCGAGAGGTTCGGCATGGAGTCACCGCCGATCGTGTACAGGACTCCGCCCGTGTACTTGGTGACCACCTCGACGTGACCGTCGAACAGCACCCAGTCGCCCGGCTGTGGCGTGTACCCGTCGCCGAGCGGGTGCCACCGGTCATGGGTCTGCGCATCCTGCTGGATGGAAACGACGTTCGGCGAGTTCGGGTTCGGCTCGACGCGGACGTCGGCCCAGCCGTGCAGCGGCCACGGGTACGTTCCGCCACCAGACACCCAGCTTGACCCACCGGTGGCCTGCGACCCCATCTCGAGCACCAGGCTCGCGAAGGCGGCGCACGACTCGCCGTGGTCGGCACCGCCGATGCTGTCGTTCTGCCAGATCAGGGACTGCATTTCGGTCGGGCTCATGTCCTGGGCCAGGCGCAGATAGTACGTAGCGGCCTTGACGATGGCCGACCGGAGCGCGCTGTCGCTCGTGGGCTCCGCCTGGGCCGGCTTCGTGGCGGCCAGCAAGTGAACCGGCATGCTGGTCGGCGAGGTGAGATCGGCGACCGTCCCGTGCGCGAAGGCGAATCCGGTCATGGCGCCGCAGGTACTCAGGCTCATCAGCGCAGTCGCCTGCTGCCACCTCGATTTCCTGACGGATTGCATGGGGATCACCTTCTTCCGTTCTTGCGTTTGGGCCGCGGTCGCCGACCTACGCGGGATCGCCGATCAGGTGGTCGCGCTTGCTCCGGGCAAGGTCTTGAGGATGGCCTGGACTTGCGGGTTTCCCGGGTCGGTGTCGTTCTGGAACAGGATGCTGGCCTCCTGGGCGTCGACGGACGGTGAGCCGACCAGCCATTGGCTGTAGACGTCGGCCACCAGCGCGGCCTGGCCGGCCCCGCTGCTTACCGGGCTGGCGCAGATGTCGGGGAAACCGGCGCGCGCGATGACCGCCGACGATCCGGTGTACTTGGCGCAGTTCGTGGGGTTGCTCAGCAGGCCGGGCTCGACGACGGGCTTGCCGTTCTTCGACGTCAGGCTGGCCCCGCCGACGATGTTGTTGATGGCCCGCGCGGCCACCTCGAGGCTGTCGATCGAATTGAACGGGTCGTACGGATGGTGCAGATCGAGCGACCAGGCGACCTCGCCGCCCTGGGCCTCCGTGATGGGCTCGAGGCCCTTTCGGCCTGACTTCGAGTCGGCAAAGTTAGGGTTGTCCCCGCTCGTCATCAGCGCGAACACCCAGAGCACCTGGGACGTGCCCTTCCCGCAGGCGAAGTTGACCTGGTTCGGCTCGGCCGCCACGTTGGGGTTCTGGCAGGCCGTCGTGATCTCGCTTTGCACGACGGACACGCTTTGCGGCCACGACGGGCCCTTCCTGAGCACGATCATCGCCAGGACGATCGCCAGCACCACGCCGACGATGACGCCGACGGTGATGTTGCGGACGCGGACCAGGCGTGCCCTGGTGCCGCGCCGACCCTGAGCGATCAGAGCCTGCGTACGCTCGTCAATCAGGCGGCCGTGGCCAGGCGAGCCGGGGCGGGTCCCCTGGCCCGAGCGCCTGGTCGGCCGGGGGGCCGTAGGTGCTGCGTGGTAGTCGTCGTCCGGATCGACCGCGTACCTGGCCGCCCGCGGGACGACCCGATCGTCGCCATCGGGGAGATCCGTATCGGCTAGGCGTCTGGTCGCTCGCGGCCTGGCGGTTACGGGATCCTCCACGACATCCCGGGGTGCGGACCGCCGTACCGCCCTGGGCGCGGCTCGGCCGCCGTTCTCGGGCGGATCGTCGTCAACCGTACGCCTGGCCGCCCTGACCGCCGCCGAACCACGGTCCGTGCGAGCCCGCGCGACCGGGTCGCTCGCTCGCCTGGTGGCCTGTCGAGCGGGCACCGGCTCGTCCTCAAAGGGGAGTTCATGCTCGCGCGTTTCCTGCCGCCGTGCGTCCCGCGGCCAGCCTGGCGAGGGCACCTGCCGTGGGGCTCGTTCCGTGCGCGAGTGCTGACGCGTCGCCTGCCAGTCGGAGCCATCGTCCTCGGAGTCGATGGCTGTCGTATCTTGTTCGGAGAGCCAATCGTCGCCATCATAGTATTCGTCTACATATTCGAACTCCGCATCCGTCGCACTCACCTCCAACAAGAGTCAGGAACGAGGTCGGTCGGTAGGACCAGCGCCTGTCGGCGTCAGCTCACCGCCCGGCAGCCAGCAGGATCCGCCCCGCGGAGGCCAGGCCCGGCGGCCGGGCGCCGGGTCCGAGCCGACCTGGCGGCAGGTCGGCCTGGCGGGTAAGATCCACGCATCTAGTAAAACAGAATTTCGAGAGAATGGGAAGAGGTTCGAATGAACAGGTCAGTCTATTCGAGAGACCTTCGTCTGGAGCAGTGGCGAGGCCAGGCCCCCCGTGCTCTCCCGCAGGTGGACCTGGCCGCGCGCGTCTACCCGGCTGAGCCGGTCGTCCCGGCCGGTGCGGCGCTCCGCATCCGCAACGAGCGGCGCCTGCGCGCCCTGGGCATCGCCCGCGCCCGTGGTCCCGAGTGCGCGGTCGAGCCCGCCGACGTGGGGGGCTAGCTGGATGCCAAGGCCGACCGCACGGCCGGGGTCCTACGGGTTCACGCCATCCACCAGGACGAGCCGTTCACCAGGGACGTAACCGCCGCCGTCGGTCATGAGATCAGGGATCTGGCTCACTGGCTCGGCCTGGCGCTCAAACTGCCTGGCTGAGGTGCGGCACTTCCGCCCCCCGCGCACCGTTCCCGTCAAATCGGTCACTGTTACCCAGATGAGCCTTTTCATGAAAAGTCCAATTTGATCACAATTACCCCCGACACGTGACAACGGACAATTACTAAAGGCAGTCGTTGTGGCGCGCAGTGTGCTATATAACAGGTCATTAGTGGCTTGCCCCGTCCTGCCGGAGAACGGGGAAGGGGTGCGACGGTGGCGAAATTAGTCCACATTCGGGACGAAAACATGGCCTTTACGCGCGGTATCCTGCCGAACGATGTACCTGCTGCCCGAATGGCGACGCCGTCCGGGGCAGCGTCGGCTCAGGAACCCGCCGGACCGCGGCATCCAACCCGCCGCGCCAGGGCCTCGGAGCCGCCGCCCGCTGGCCGTACCCCCTTGGCGATCCGGTCCGCGGAACGGCGCCGCTGGTCGGCCGACCTGGCGAGCCCGGAGGTGGCCGGACTGGTCCTGCACGGCATGGGCGGCATCGGCAAGTCAACCCTCGCCAGCCAGATCGCCTCGCGGTTGGCTCATCTGGAGCCCGAGCAGGCGATCGCCGTGGTCAGCGGGGAGGTGTCCGCCGTCGGCCTGGCCGACGAGTCGCGGCCGGGTCGGCTCACTATTCTCGACAGGTTTGATGACAACGTGGCGGAGGGGCCGACCGGCTGGCAGGTCCGGGACCCGGCGCTGGCGGACCTGCTGGCTGGCTGGTCCGGAAAGCTCCTGATCACCTGCCGCCTGCCGTTCACCCTGCCCTGGGCGGAAACCGGGCGCCTCTCGTTCCGGCACGTCGGGCCGCTGACGCGATCCGGCGCCTGCGAGCTCGCGATGTCGCTCCCGGCGCTCGGCCAGCTAACAGAATCGGAACGCGAGCGGGCGTGGCGGCTGACCGCCGGTCATCCGCTGACCATGGAGTACCTGGACGCGGTGATCGCCCGCGGCGCGCGCTTCTGCGAGGTGGCCGGCCGGGTCGCGGGCGCGGTCGAGGCGAGGATCGGCCAGGTCAACCGGCTCGGCTCGGCCGAGTGGCCCGAACCCACCCAGCTCGTCGGCTCGGCCGCCGAGCTGATCGCCGTGGCCGCGGGCGATCAGCTGTTGGGTGAGCTGTTTGACCGGCTGAGCACGGGGGCCCGGGCCCTGCTGGTCCGCGTGTCCGTGTTCCGTGAGCCAGTCCCGGCCGGCGTCCCAGCGGGCCGGCCCGGGTACATCGCCGAGTGCGAGGCCGCAGGCCTGCTGACCGCCGGTCCGGGCCGTGACCTGTTCGTGCACCGCTGGACCGCGAGCGAGCTGCACCGCCGCCTGGTTGAGATCGGTCTCAGCGAGCAGCTCGCCGACGCCCACAGCCAGGCGGCCGGGTACTGGCGATCGAGGGCCGCGGGCGCCTCGGTCGGCGACCGCGCGGAACTCGAGGTGCACTACCACCTGAACCGTGTCGGCGACCTGTCCTGCACCCCTGAGCCGTCGGCGCCACAGACACGGGCGTCATCGGCCCCGCCTCACTCGCCGGCCGCGGACCGTGACGCCGGGGCCGCTCGCCGTCGCCTCCGCCGCATCGGCCTGACGTCTGCGGCTGCGGCCATGGCGGTGTTCCTGGCCGTCGAGGTAACGAACGGCTCGGCGGCGTCGCGTCCTGCCTCCCCGGCCGCACCGGAACACCTGGGTTTGCCCGGGCCGGTGACGCAGGCGGCCGACGTCCGTGACCAGGCCGCGGCCTGGGTCGCTCGCCAGGTCAGCGCAGGTGCGATCTTGGCCTGCGACCCCGCGATGTGCGCTGCTCTCGTCCAGCACGGCATCCCGGCGGCTAACCTACTGGTCCTCGGGCCCGAGTCGGCTGACCCGCTCGGCTCCGCCGTCGTCTTGGCCACCGCGGCGGTACGCAACATGTTCGGCACCCGCCTGGCCACCGTATACGCGCCGCAGACGCTCGCGAGCTTCGGAACCGGTCAGACCCGGATCGACGTGCGGGCCATGGCCCCGGACGGGGCCGCCGCCTACCGGGGCGCGCTCGCCGCGGACCTGCGTGCCCGCCGGGCGGCCGGAGCGCAACTGCTCGCGAACCCGCGGATCATCCTCCCGCCGGCGGCGCGCACCGAGCTCGCCATGGGGGAGGTGGACGCGCGCCTGCTCATCATCCTCGCGGCCATGGCCGTGAACGGGCCGGTCCGCGTCCTGGCCTTCGGCGACCTGGGTCCCGGGGCCAGCATGGGCACGCCGCTCCGGTCGGCCCAGATCATGGCCGCCGGGGCGTCCGGGCCGACCATGCTCGCGTTCGTCCGCGCGCAGCGCCCGCCCTATCTACCGGCGCAGTCCGGGCTGTCTCCGGCGCCGGGCGGCGGGACCGAGCTCACCATCGCGTTCACCGCACCAGGTCCGCTCGGACTGCTGCAGCCCCGCCCGTGAGCCGGCCACCGTCAGCGATCCGGAAAGTGCTGACCCCCGATTCTGGTCAATTATCAAGTATTTCCTGTTTGATCCATAATTGGTCAATGGCTCCGGCTTAATTTCCAAACGGCAATGGGTTCACATAATCACATCGCTGAACTATTCTTTGATCATGTCAGAGCCATATCAATCGGCGACCGAACAGGACGCTTTTCCGTCGCCGACCGTCCCATCGTTTCCGCAGGCGCCGCCCCTTCCCCTACCCGGATCGGAATACGGTTACGGGAACGCTCAATTTGCCGGGCAGCCATTGCAGGCGGGGATGCACCTCGACCAGCGGTCTGGTCTTGTCCTGCCGGATGGCGTCGAGCTCGCCGGTACCGGCCGCCGCATCGGCGCCTACTTCCTCGCCATTCCGCTGGCCATCATCACGCTCGGAATCGGTTACGTCGTCTGGGGACTCATCATCTGGCGCAAGGGCCAGACCCCGGCGCTTCAGGTGCTGGGCATGCGGTGCTGGCGACCGGAAACCCAGAGCGTGCCAGGTTTCTGGTGGATGGCGCTGCGCGACGTGGTCGGGCGCCTGGCCGACGGAATCCTGGGCCCGATCACCGAGATCACCTCGTTCGTCCTCATGATGACGAGCCAGGACCGCAAGAGCCTGCACGACATGATCGCGGGCACCGTGGTCCTGCACGACCCCAACAAGGTGCTTTCCAGCTAACCCTCACCGCGGCGATTCTCGGCTACCGTGAGCGGGTGCCGCAGCATGCGAACGGGATCAGCCAGGTAACGGCCCGCACGCGAACCCAGCAGGGCACGCGGCTCGACGCCGCCGACGGCACCTCGGTGACCTGCGCCGAGGTGCCGGGCGCCCTGGGCGAGGTACGGGGCGTCGAGCCCCTGCGGCACGGACTGGGCAACGCGGCCACCGGGGGCATCTGGCGGGTCCTGGGCACGGCCGGGTCGGCGATCCTGAAGGTGGCCCGGCTGCCTGCCTCGCCGGACCCGGCGAAGTCGTTCCCGACCGGCGACGAACCGACGCACTGGAACTACTGGCGGCGCGAGTCACTGGCCTACGGGACGCACCTGGCCGCGACCGCCTACGCCAGCGCAGGCATCAAGGCCCCCGACCTGCTGGCGGCCAGCCCGCGCGCCGACGGCGGGGTCGAGCTGTGGCTGGCCGACGTCAGCGGGACCGCGGGCTTCGACTGGCCGGTCCCGCGCCTGGCGCGCTTTGCCCGCGAGCTCGGCGCGGCACAGGCCCGCTGGGCCGGCCGGGTCCCCGACACGCCATGGCTGTCGCGCCGCTGGCTGGCGCAGTACCTTGCGCAGGGGCCGCCCCGGCGGGTCAGCGTCGAGGCCGCCGACTGGGACGACCCGAGGCTCGCCGTCTGGCCGGCCTGGGTCCGCTGCGAGCTGCAGCGGCTCTGGGCCACTCCGGAGCGCGCCCTCGCCGCCGCGCAGGCGGCCGAGCGGACCCTGTGCCACCTCGACGTCTGGCCGGCCAACCTGATCGATGACGCGGGCGCATCGGTCCTGTTCGATTGGTCGTTCGTCGGCGAGGGTGCCGTCGGCGAAGACGCCGCCAACCTGATCCTGGACAGCTGCAGCGACGGGCTCATGGACGCCGCGCTCCTGCCCGAGATCGTTGAAGCCGTCACCGACGGGTACCTGCGCGGCCTGCGCGACGCTGGCTGGCCGGGCTCCGCTGACTCCGCCCGCGCCGCCATCGCCGCCTGCGGCGCCGCCAAGTACAGCTGGTTCGGCCCCTGGTGGGTGAGCCGCGCCGTCCGCGATGACCTCGGCCCGTCGTCGTACGGCCAGGACCGCTCCGCCGCGGCCGGGGTCAACCGGGTGACCGGGCTGGTCACGCTCATCGCCGAGTGGGCCAGCACCACGGCGGCCGCGCATGCCTAGGCCGCTCGACTCGATTGTTCAGATTTGTCATGATATGAGAACGGGCCTGGCGGGACGGCTGGTCGTCACGGTTAGGGCGCGGCTCAGTCGTTATGCGTTATCGCTGACCGGCGGGTGGCAGGCCAACTACCGTAATCGGCATGGAGGACCCTGAGGTTGTCGCGGCCATCGTGGCCGGCGACCCCGGAGGAATCGCCGCGGCCTACGACCGGTATGCGGTAGCGCTGTACGCCTACTGCCGTTCTCTGCTCCGCGAGCCCGAGGACGCCGCCGACGTCGTGCAGGACACGTTCCTCATCGCCACCTCCAAGCTCGGCGCGCTGCGGGACCCCGGCAAGCTGCGCCCGTGGCTGTACGCGGTCGCGCGCAACGAATGCCTCCGCCGCCTGCGTTCCGGGGAGGCCACGGCCCCGCTGGACGAGGCCGTGGACACGCCAACCGAAGCACCCGACGTGGGCGACGCGGCTGAGCAGGAGGAGCTGCGCGAACTGATCATGGCCGCCATCGACGGGCTGAACCGCGGTGAGCGGGACGTCATCGAGCTGAGCCTGCTGCACGAACTGGATGGGGACGATCTCGCGGACGCGCTCGGGGTGACCCGCAACCATGCGCACGCGCTGCTGTCTCGCGCCCGCAGCCAGCTGGAGCGATCCCTGGGCGCGCTGGTGGTGGCGCGCACCGGGCGGGAGGCTTGCGCGGAGCTCGACGCCGCCCTGGCCGGGTGGGACGGGCAGATGAACGTGCTGGTGCGCAAGCGGGTCAGCCGGCACATCGAACGGTGCAAGATCTGCGGCGAACGCAAGCGCCGCGAGCTGAGCCCGGCGCTGTTCGTCGGCGCGCTGCCGCTGGCCGCGCTCATGCCGGGGTTCCGCGACCGGGTGATGCGGGTCTGCGCCGACCGCACGCTGGCCGGACAGGTGCACCGGGCGACCGTGGTCAGCCGCGCTGGTTCGTTCGGCCCGAACGGGTTCCCCAAGTCGGTCAAGCCACCCGTTCCGCACGGCTGGCCCCGTGTCCTGCAGCATTCCCACGCGGTGGCGGTCGGCACCGCTACGGCGGCCGCGGCAGTGGGGGTCGGCGCGGTGCTGATCTTTACCGTTCCGCACCATGGCGGCGGGTCGGCGGCCGGACCTGCCGCCGCCGCTGTGCCCTCGTCGTCCACGCCGGCCTCCCCGACCGCAAGCACCCGGTCGTCCGCGCCTCACCACGCCTCAGCCGACCGCGGGCTGGGCGCCTCCCCGGCCGGCAGCGGCATCCAGTCCGCGCCCGCGGCGGCCGCCACGTCCCCGCAGCCCGGCGCCACGGGTGGCAGCAGCAGCGCCGCGGCCACGGCATCGGATGCGGGGTCCTCGCCGTCGCCGTCCCAGTCCGCGCAGGCCTCCCCGTCGGTCGTCGTCCAGGGCAGCCTGCTCGTGTCGCTGTCGGAGCTCAAGCTGGTGGCCGTCACTGGCCTGCCGACCGGCACGTTCACGCTTACCGCCCAGGGCGGCCCGGTCAGCAGCTACTCGGTATCCGGCGGCGGCAGCCAGCTCACCGTCTCGCCCGCGTCAGGCTCGATCGTAACGGGCGGCAGCGTGACGATCACGGTGACCGCGACCAGCCTGATCGCGCTGGATACCAAGCTCACGATCAACCCGGGCGGGCAAACCGTCACGATCTTGGTGACCCTCTCGCTGTAGCCTGCGAGTTCCGGGGCAGGCACACGGTCCGGACAGAGGCACCACCGCCCGTTCGGGACACCGGAAAGGGGAGTGGGGCGGCGGGTCAGCCTGCCGACGCGCCCGCCTGGAAGCGGTAACGTCTCCGGAACGGTACCGCTTTAGGGTTGAGCCTGCGGGAAGTTGGCGGAGAGTGGCCTTGGTGCCCAACCGGCACCGGCGGGCGCTGCACGCGCTGATCGTCGCGCTGGCCTGCCTTGGCTGGGGCCTCGGCATCATTACCATTCCGCTGGTCGCCGGGCAGCACCAGTTGGCTCTCTCCGACCTCGGTTCGGTGGCGCTCGGCCTGACCTGCGGGACGGTCGCCCTCGAGCCCTCATCCATGTCGGTCTGGCTGGCCAGCACCAAGCCCTGACGGACATCACCCGGTCTGCCGGACCCGGGCGCTTACGACTGAAAGTCCGCCGGGCGCGAGTAATGTGATGTGCTGTGGCAGGTGACACCGTGGCCGAGCGCACCGGTGGTGGTTGGCGTTGACCACGGACCTGGTCGGCATCTTGCGCGGAACCGATCTGCTCACCACGGCGCCAGCCGCTGAACTGGAGATTCTGGCCGCCGGATCGCGGGTCAGGACCTTCCGCCGGGGTCAGGTCGTGTTCACCGCCGGTGACCCCGGGGAGACCGTGATGGTGGTCGTCTCCGGCCGCGTCAAGGTGGCGGTCAGATCCGCGGACGGCGGGGAGCTGACGCTGACCGTCCTCGGGCCAGGCACCATGTTCGGCGAGCTGGGGGTGGCCGACGGCGGTCCCCGCTCGGCCGACTGCGAGGCCCTGGAGGAATGCCGCCTGCTGCTCATACCGCGGGAGATGATCCTGGACCTTTGCCTGCGCGTGCCGACCGTCGCGCAGGCGCTGCTGCGGTCCGTCGCGGTCATGTTGCGCAGGCTCACCGACGCGGCGTCGGACCTGGTGTTCCTTGACCTGCCCCGGCGGGTGGCCAAGGTGCTGCTCGGCCAGCCGCGGGGCGAGGATGGCGTGATCCGGCCCATGCTGAGCCAGGAGGAACTCGCCCATCAGGCCGGGGGAAGCCGACAGAGCATCAACGCCGCGATGCGCGGCTTCGAGCGGCGCGGCTGGATCCAGGTCAGCGGTCGCACCGTGACCGTGGCGCAGGCGGCCGCCTTGAACCGGTTTGCAGGGATTTAGCTGTCGGCAAGCTGACACCAACCCTGTCGGACGGGTGACTGACTCCCGTCTTGCGGTCGGGCACCCTTACGACTGTTGGTCATTTCCACTCTGGCCATCGCATGGGGCGGGCCGCTCCGCCCGGAATTCGAAGCCGGGCGGAGCGGGCGGTTTCCCCCATCTCTCGGGTCGCGATGGCCAGGCTCCCGGAAGGAGCACTGTCATGGCAGCCGCCACCCGCAGGACAAACAGCCCGCACGAGGATGATCTGCTATCCGGTGCGGCCTGGACCGCAGAGGCCTACTTCACCGAGTTGTATACGTTGCATTACCGCAGGCTGGTCCGTGCGGCCTGGATGCTGGTCCGGGACGTGCCGACGGCGGAGGAGGTGGTGCAGGAAGCGTTCGTGTCCATGAATGATGCGTGGCAGCGGCTGCGTGATGCGGAGAACGTGCTGGCGTATATGCGGCAGGTAGTGGTGAACCGGTCCCGGTCCGTGCTGCGCCATCAGATGGTGGTCGAGAAGCACCTGGAGGATGCGCCACCTGACATGCCCAGTGCGGAGCATGGGGCGCTGATCTCCTTGCAGCGGGATGCGGTGGTGGCCGCGCTGCAGGGGCTGACAGCCCGGCAACGGGAGGCGATTGTGCTGCGTTACTATGCGGATTTGTCTGAGGCGGAGATTGCTGCAGCGATGGGGATCAGCCGGGGCGCGGTAAAGAGTCACACCGCCCGGGGCATGGCCGCCCTCCGCGCCGCCCTCGAGCCCGATTCACGCTGAGACCCGGCCGCTACCACTCCACCAGCGTCCAGATTTCGGGCCGGGGGGCGTCGCCCGCGTCGACCGCGGCGAATCGCCTGGCCGCCTCCTTCAGGTGTGCCATCGCGGCCTCGCCCTGGCCCGCCGCGTGCAGCAGGTCGGCCATATTGGTGTGCAGGGCCGCCACGCGGTGCTGGTCGCCGAGCTCGCTGCCGAGTTCGAGCGCTTCGGCCGCGACCTCCAGCGCCTCGTCGCCGCGGCCCGTTTCGGCCAGCAGCCTGGCCAGGTTGTTCAGCGCCGCCACCGCCACGCCCAGCGGGGCGGACAGCGGCCCCGCACCTGCGGCAGGCTCCGGCCGGCGGCGGGCCTCGGCCAGGCTGTCGCGCAGGTAGGTCTCTGCCTCGGCGGTGTGCCCGGCCCGCGCGGCTAGCATGCCCAGCACGTTGAGCGCCTGCGCGGTCGCGCCGGGATCGGCGGCCGCCTTGGCGTAAGAGAGCGCAGCCTGCCCGAACGCGGCCGCCTGCTCGGCGTCTCCGCGACGGTACGCGACCACGGCCCGGTCAGCCTCCGCCCGGGCCAGCCGGCCGGGCTCGGCGTCGGCGACCAGTTCTGTGACTACGGCCAGATGGGTTTCGGCCAGCTCCCAGTCGCCCAGCCGGTGGTGCACGTCGGCCAGCTTGTGCTCGATGCTGGCCTGGACGGCGCGGTCGCTCCCGTCGGAACCGTTTCCCTGGCCGGGCCCGCCTTCGCCGCCGGCCAGGGCCGCGGCGCTCTCGAATTCGGCGAGGGCCTCACGGTACCGGCCGAGCACCACGAGCACCTCGCCGAGCGCGATCCGCCCGGGCAGCCGCGGGTAGCCGAGCGCCAGGGCCCGGACGAGGTGCGCGCGCGCCTCGGCGTGCGCGTATAGCTCGCGGGCCACCTCGGCGGCCCGCCACCACCACTGCGCGGCCTCGGCGTCGCGCCCCGCCAATTGCAGGTGGTCGGCCACCGTCGCGGCCCTGGTGGCGGCGGGATCCCTTTCGTACCGGCGGGTCAGGATGTCCGCCGCCCGGCCGTGCAGCAGCCGGCGCCGGGCCAGCGTCGCCGACTCGTACGCCGTCTTGCGCAGGGCCTCATAGGGGAACCCGTAGGAGGGCGCCGCACCTGCGGCCAGCGGGGCCGTCTCGGTCAGCAGCGAGCGCGCCAGCGCCTCGTCGATCGCCTCGACGATCTCGTCTTCGCCCCGGCCGCTCACCGCCCGCAGCAGATCCGCGTCGTTGTCGCTGCCGAGCACGGCGGCAGCGGTCAGTATCTGCCTGGTCGGCTCGCTGACCGCCTGCAACCTGGCCCGCAGCAGGTCCCTGACGCTGGCGGGCGGCCACCAGTCGGCCTGGCCGCCGGGCAAAGGGCCATCGGCCTCCGCCGCGCCGTCGGCCGCCTCTGGCCCGGCGGCCTGCTCCGCCGAACGCAGGGCCTCGACGTACTCCCGTACCAGCATGGGCAGCCCGCGGGTTTCGGCCATCAGCCGGTCCACGTTCGACCCGCGGCATCCCGTCAAGGTCCAGGAGCGCGCCGATCGCCTCCGGGCCGAGCGGACCCGGCTCGATCGTCTCCCCCAGGGACTGCTCGTCGGCCTCGCTAAGCGCGGTGCGCAGCACCCGCAGCCGCCGGGCCTGCTCCGGCTGCCAGCTCACCACCAGCAGCAGCGGCCAATCGTCCAGCCGTCGCACCAGATAGGCGAGCAGCCCGAGCGAGGAGCTGTCGGCCAAGTGCACATCGTCGACCACGATCACGCCGACCGGCCCGCGGCCCTCGTCGCCCCCCGCCGAACCGCCGCCCGCACTGGCGTCCTTCGCGCCGGCGGGAGCGGCGGTCGCGGCCAGCAGCGTATCGGCGATCGCCGCGTACAGCCGGGTCACGGCCACCGGGCTGTCCAGCGCAGGGGCGACCGAGTTGGGGTGGGCCGCGGCCAGCGCCGGGACCAGGCGTCCCGCCATCGCGGCGGTCTGGGCAGGGAGCGTCGCGGGCAGGTCGGGACGGACCGCGAGCGCGATCCGCAGCAGGTCGGCGGCCAGCACGAAGGGCAGCGCGGTCTCGCCGTCGTGACCCCGGACCGCCAGCACCGCGCCGCCCCCGGCCTGTGCGGCCTCGGTCCGGAACTCAGCGATCAGCCGCGTCTTCCCGATGCCGACCTGACCCTCGATCGCCACCACGCGCCCGTGCCGGCCCGCCGCCCGCCACGCCGCGCGCAGCCGAGCCAGCTCGGCTGCCCGCCCCACCAGCGGCCAGGCCGCGAGAGCCGTCGGCCCCGCCGGGGCCGCAGCCAAGACCGAAGAGGCCGCCACCGAAGAGGCCGCCACCGAAACGCCGCTCGAAGTCACCGCGGCCGAGCGGGCGGGCGCGGGCCCGAGCCGGTCGGCCCGCACGTCCTCGTACAGCCGCGTCGTCTCGGGCAGGGGCCGCACGGCTAGGTCACGGTCGAGGATCCGCACCAGCGCGCGGTACTGCCGCATGGCCGCCGAACGCTGGCCGGCCCACCCGTAGAGCCTGATAATGGCCTGGTGCGCAGGCTCGTGCAGCGGGTCGAGCTGCAGCCAGCGGCGGGCGTGCGCGGTCGCCCGCTCCAGCTCGCCTGCCGCGATGCAGGCCGCCACCAGGCGCTGCAGGCCCCGCGCGAGCGACTGCCTGAGCTCGTCGGCCACCGACGACTGCCAGTCCTCGAAGTCCGGGCAGCCGCGCACGGTGAAGCCGGCCAGGAAGTCATCCCGGTACAGCGCCACCGCCTGCTCCAGCGACGCGGCGTCCGGCCGGGCGATGAGCGTTTCGAAGTCGCGCACGTCAACCTGCACCACAGAAAGCTCGATCGTTACGGCGGCCCGGGTGATGGTCAGGCCCGTGCCCATCGCCGCGGCGGTGACCGACAGGGTGCGCCGCAGCGAGGCGCGCCCCTTGGCGCTGTCCGCGTCGGGCCAGAGCAGGTCGGCGAGCTGCTCGCGGCTGTGCTCGCGCCCCGTGACCGCGAGCAGCGCGAGCAGGGCGATGGCCTTCCTGGTGTCGAAGGTGACCGGCTTGCCGTCGCGCTTGACCACCGGCGGTCCCAGCAACGCCAGGCTCAGCTCCGTCATGCCATCCTCCCCTTCCGGCTCACCGTAACGCATTGGCGTAAAAAGACACGCCTGAAGGGTTGACTGCCGTAACGATTTCGTATCGTCTGCCTTCTAGGCTGAAGGTGCGTCACGAGACGAGCCGCGAAACCCGGAGTGTGACATGGCGCAGCAGGTGGGGAGTACCAGAGGGACAGCAGCAGCGTCCCCGGAGACTGAGATAACGCCCGGGGGGGCGTCCGTGGTTACATCAGAGGTGGCGCTGGGGGGAACGGCCGGCGCGGTGGAGGCTGGCCAGCAGGAGCCCGTCGGCGTCGGTCCCCAGGCCGACGCCGACGCAGGCTCCGAGCCCAGCACCCAAACCAAGGCCGACGCAACGAGCCGCGTGCGCGGCTGGCTGCGCCGCACCCCGGCGGCCACGGCGGATGTCGTACCCGCCGCCCCGAGCGTGATGACGGCCGGGCCCGAGCTCGACCTGGCCTTCAACGACCCGCTGATCGGGTACCTGCTCAGCGCGGCCAGCGCGGTGGACATCACCGGCTTGCAGCTGAAGTCCCCGGCGCTGAAGGCGCTCCAGGACGCCGGCGTGGTCCTGGTCGTGCCGCTGATCTCGTCGGGCAGCGTGGTCGGCCTGCTCAGCCTCGGCCCCCGCAGGTCCGAACGCGGGTATTCCACCGACGACGTTCGCCTGCTCAACTCCCTGGCCGGCTACGCGGCCCCCGCCATGCGGGTCGGCCAGCTGGTCAGGCAGCAGCAGGCCGAAGCCCGTCAGCGGGAGCGGATCGACCAGGAGCTGAAGATCGCCCAGCTCATCCAGCAGCAGTTCCTGCCCAAGGCGCTGCCCGACCTGCCGAGCTGGCACGTCGCCGCGTTCTACCGCCCGGCCCGCACGGTCGGCGGCGACTTCTACGACTTCATCCCGCTGCCGGACGGGCGCGTCATGTTCGTGGTCGGCGACGTCACCGACAAGGGCGTCCCCGCCGCGCTGGTCATGGCGAGCACGCACTCCCTGCTCCGCGACGCCGCGCCCAGGCTCATCGAGCCCGGCAAGGTCCTCGGCCACGTCAACGACATGCTCTGCGAGGACATCCCGGCGCACATGTTCGTGACCTGCCTGGCCCTGGTCCTCGACCCGGTCAGCGGCGAGGTGGAGTTCGCCAACGCCGGCCACGACGTCCCGTACGTGCGCACCCAGGGCGGCGTCCGGGAACTGCGCGCCCGCGGCATGCCGCTTGGCCTGATGAAGGGCATGGACTACGAGCAGCGGAGTTTCCAGTTCGAGCCCGGCGACTGCGCCCTGCTGCACAGCGACGGCCTCGCCGAGGCGCACGCGCCCGACCGTGAGATGTTCGGCTTCCCGCGGGTCTCGGCGCTGGTCGGCAAGGGCCCGTCGGGAGAGGCACTGATCGACCTGTGCCTGACCGAGCTGGGCAACTTCACCGGACCCGACCACGAGCAAGAGGATGACATCACGCTGGTCTCACTCCAACGCTCGCCGTCGGCATGGCACCAGGGGAGCAGATGATGACTCAGGTAGCCCGCCCCGCACCCGGAAGGCCGCACAGGCTCGACGCGTTCACGCTGGCCAGCGAGCCAGGCAACGAACGCCTCGCGCTCGAGCGGGTGGCCGGGACGGTCAAGGACCTGGGCCTGTCCGAAGCCCGGCTGGAACGCCTCAAGACTGCGGTCGCCGAGGCCACCATGAACGCGATCGAGCACGGCAACGGCAACCGCGCCGAGATCCCGGTCGAGGTCGAGGTCACCCAGGACGGTGACGACATCATCGTCGCCATCAGTGACCAGGGCGGTGAGGCGCACGCCGCCGCTCAGGACGCGGGCGATCCCGAGGAGCCCGACCTGCTCAAGAAGCTGGACGGCGCCCAGACCCCGCGCGGCTGGGGCCTGTTCCTCATCCGCAACATGGTCGACGCGATGAACGTAACAACCGACGGCCAGCGGCACACCATCTGGCTGACCATGCGAACTGGAGGTGCTGCACATGGCGAGCATGTGTGAGGCCACGACCCGGATCGTCCCCGGCGCCGCCGTCATCGAGTTGTCCGGCGACGTCGACGGCTCGGCCGCCGCGATCCTGACCAGTGCGTACGACCGCGCGGTCAACGGGCACGATGGCCCCGGGCCCGTAGGCACCGTCGTCCTGGACTTCGGCGCCGTGGACTACATCAACTCGACCGGCATCGCGCTGATCGTGAGCGTGCTGGCCCGCGCCAGGGCCGAGCGCAGGAAGGTCGTCGCCTGCGGTCTGTCCGCTCACTACCGCGAGATCTTCGACATCACCAGGCTGTCGGACTTCATCGAGCTCTTTCCCGATCTCGACCACGCCGTCAGCCAGCTAACCGGCCCTGCCGCCTGAGCGGCACGCTCACTAACCAAAAGCCAAAGACTCGAAGGGTCCTGTAAGGGGAGGAATTTCAAGATGAGTGCACCGGCGATCACGATGGACGTCCGGCGGTTCGGCGACTCGGTAGCCGTCGTCGACATCAAGGGCGAGGTCACCGCGGCGTGCGAGCCCGTGCTCATGTCGGCGTACGAGGCGGCGGGCGGCACGAGCAAGCTCGTGCTGAACTTCGCCGGCCTTGAGTACATGAACAGCGGCGGCATCGGCATGCTCGTGACCTTGCTCGTCCGGGCCAACCGGCAGCGCCAACAGCTCGCCGCGTACGGGCTCAGCGACCACTACCGCGAGATCTTCGAGCTGACCAGGCTCGACGAGGCGATCACCATCTACGACAGCGAGGAATCGGCGCTCGACGGCGTCGTAAGGTAAGGGGGCTGGATCATGACTGAGACAGCAGGTCCGGACAAGGTAGCGTCGGCCGAGCAGATCGGGCTGAGCGCCCGCGAGGCGCAAGCCACCCCGCCGCGGGATTCGGCCAGCTGGGCTCGCAAGGTGGAACGGCTCGAGGTGGACCAGCGCGACGGGGTCCGCGGGACGAACGTCGCGGGCCGGCGCCTCACGGGCCCGGTGCAGGGCTTCGGCAAGATGTGGCAGAAGACCTACCGCATGCAGGCCGGGACGGAGATCGAGCCTCAGCACGCGATCGCGGTCTGGAAGGAGCACTTCCCCGAGTTCTGGCCGAAGGGCAACCGGTTCGCCGGCGCGCTCACCGGTATCAATCCGGGCGACGTCGCCCTGCTCGATCTGGCCCTCGGCGGCGGCGTGAA
This sequence comes from uncultured Actinomycetes bacterium, assembly GCA_963789225.1. Taxonomy (GTDB): domain Bacteria; phylum Actinomycetota; class Actinomycetes; order Streptosporangiales; family Streptosporangiaceae; genus Palsa-504. Next base: position 186,511 of record CAWBKD010000015.1, on the reverse strand, counting down.
GCTGTCGACCGGCGTGTTCGTCCTGTACGCCGACCAGGTGTCGTTCACGCTGATGACGCCCCAGGGTCACATGTTCGCCGGCTGGATCACGTTCTCCTCGGAAAAAGAGGGCGACGAGACGATCATCCAGGCGCAGGTCCTGATGCGGGCGAACGACCCGCTCTACGAGGCCGGGATGATCATGGGCGGGCACGCCAAGGAAGACAGGTTCTGGGCGGCCACGCTGACCGCGCTCGGGCAGCGCCTCGGCGTGCCCGACCCGAAGGTGCACACCACCACCACCTGCGTAGACTCAAAGCGCCAATGGCGTCACGCCCGTAACATCTGGCACAACTCGGCGGTCCGCAGCGTCTTCCAGCCTCCGCGCCGGGGCGCCAGCGCAAAGAGCCAAACCAACGGGTAAACCAAGCCAACGGGTAAAAGAGGTGTGATGCGGGGGAACCCTGACGCGGTGATCGTCGGCAGCGGTCCGAATGGCCTGGCCGCTGCCGTCACCTTGTCCGCGGCAGGCCTGAAGGTGCTCGTGATCGAGGGCGCACCCACGATCGGGGGCGGGTGCCGGACCGAGGAGCTCACCCTGCCGGGCTTCTGGCACGACGTCTGCTCGGCGGGGCACCCGCTGGCCCTGGCCTCCCCGTTCTTCCGCCGCTTCGACCTGCCCGCGCGCGGCGTTCGGTTCGCGAGCGCGCCCGTGGAGTTCGCCCAGCCGCTCGACGGCGGCCGGGCGGCGGTCGTGACCCGCTCGGTCGAGGAGACGGCCGCGCGCATGGGCGCCGACCGCCGCGCCTACCGCCGATTGTTCGGCCCGCCGACCCGCCACATGGACCAGATCCTCCCGGAACTGCTCGCCCCGCTGCGCCGGATCCCCGCGCACCCGCTGGCGATGGTCTCCTACGGCAGCCGGGCCATCCTGCCCGCCGCCACGGTCGTCCGGACCTGGCGCACCCCCGAGGCCCGCGCCGTGATGGCCGGCACCGCCGCGCACGCGATGATGCCGCTTACCGCCGTCCCGACTGCCGGCATCGGGATCATGCTGGTCTCGCTGGCCCACGCGGTGGGCTGGCCGGTCGTGGCGGGCGGAAGCGCCAGGATTACCGACGCGATGGCCGAGGCCGTGATCGAGGCCGGCGGCGAGATCGAGACGGGTCACTGGGTCCGCTCCCTGGCCGAACTCCCGCCCGCCAGCGCCACCCTCCTCGACGTGTCACCCCGCGCGCTCATCAGCCTGGCCGGCGACCGCCTCCCGTCCCGGTACCGAGCGGCGCTGCGCCGGTACCGCTACGGGGCCGGCGTCTGCAAGGTGGACTTCGCGCTGTCCGGCCCGGTGCCCTGGACGAACGAGGACTGCCGTAAGGCCGGCACGCTGCACGTGGGCGGGACGTTCGAGCAGATGGCGGCCGCCGAGGCCGAAGTCGCCGCGGGCAAGCACCCCGAGCGCCCCTACGTGCTCGTGGTCCAGCCGGGCGTCGCCGATCCGTCCCGCGCCCCGGCGGGCCAGCACACGCTGTGGACCTACTGCCACGTCCCCGCCGGGTCCGATGTGGACATGACCGCGGCGATCGAGGCGCAGATCGAGCGGTTCGCCCCCGGCTTCCGCGACCTCATCCTGGCCCGGTCGGTGCGCACCGCCGTGGACGAGGAAGAGCACAACCCCAACTACATCGGCGGCGACATCGCCGTCGGCATGCAGACGGTGCGGCAGACCATCGCCCGCCCGGTGGCCAGGTGGAACCCCTACCGCACCCCGATCCGCGGCGTCTACCTGTGCTCGTCGGCCACCCCGCCGCTGCCCGGCGTGCACGGCCGGTGCGGCGAACTCGCCGCCCTCAGCGCGCTGCGCGACGTCTTCGGCATCCGCGAGACCCCCGACATCAGCCCGGCCCGGCTCAGCCCCAGCGTCTCTTCAGGTCGATAAAACCCCTTATCCCGAACGCCGCTGCTTCCTCTCCCGCTACCGGCGCGAGCCCTTGATGGATCCCGTAAGAACCGCCCCGGCCTGGTCCCGCGGCGTGGCGTAGTAGGCCACGCAGTGCAGCCCGCGGTCACCGTCCGGCCACGTCGACGCGTCAGGGATGATGTTGGTCCAGGTGTAGATGGACTTCGAGTAGGCGATTCCGACGTAGGACCTGAACGCGCTGTTGCACGCCGCGTCGGCCACCCTGACGATCGTGGCACTACCGGGGAACGCGAGATGCTCCGGCCAGAAGCCGTTCTCGGCCAGGAACACCTCCGCGGTGTGCCGCTGGCCGCACGGCACCGCCTCGGCCAGCTGCGGCCACGGCTTGGCCGTATTGAGCTGCAGATTCGCCCCGGTCAGGCAGTCGCCGGCCCGTAGCTGGCTCAGCGTCAGGCCCCCCACCGTCGGCGTGGCGGTCGGCGTGGCAGGGATGGTGCTGCTCGCCGCGCCGGGGCTCTGCCCCGCCGACGACGCCCCATTGTGCTGCGCGCCGAGCGTGATGACGAGCGCGGCGACGAGCGCCCCGCACAGGCCCGCGATGCCCGCCACCCACAGCCCCCGCCGCCGCCTCCGCCGCACCGGCGGCCCACCCGGCCCGTACCACTGGGTGGCCGACTGCCCCGGGTAAGTTGGCGGGGGAGTGGCCTGCTGCGGCCACCAAGGCGGGACGTCCTGCTCCCCAGCGCCCCCCAGCCCCAGCGCCCCACCCTGCGCCCCGTACCCGCCCTGCGCTCCGCTGCTGCCCTGCGCTCCGCTGCTGCCCGGCGCCCCGTACCCGCCCGGCGCCCCGTAGCCCCCAGGACCCGCTTGCGTCCCGGAGCCTCCCTGACCTGCCTGAACCCCGAAGCCCCCAGGACCCGTTTGCGTCCCGGATGTCCCGTAGCCTCCCGGCCCAGCTTGGCCCCGGTGGCCTGCTTGGCCTCCCTGAGCCCCAGGGCCCCCCAGACCTCCTGAGCCTCCCTGAGCTCCCTGAGCTCCCAGGTAGTCCTGGGGCACCGGGTATCCCGCGGGCCCCAGGGCCCCCGGGGCGGGGACCGGAGCGGTCGGCGGCGGCGCCGGTTCGGGCGACGTCCGCATCGGCTGGACTGGCGCGACGTCGTTGACCGGTGCCATCGCGCTAAGCCCGGCACCGGGACCCGTGGCGAGCTCGGCGATCCCGCCGCCGGACGCGATGGCCAGCGGCTGCCGGCCCGGGTAGGCGAAAGAGGCCCTCTGGACGGCCGCGTCGCGCAGCCGCCCCGGCAGCCAGTCGGTCAGGTCCGCCCCGCCGGGGTACGTGGCGGTCAGCTCGGTCAGGAACTCGGCGGCCGTGGGCCGGCGCGCCGCCTCCTTGGACAGGCACCAGCTGATCAGCGGCTGCAGCCGACCGGGCACCCGGTCGAGGTTCGGCGTTCCGTGCACCACCCGGTAGAGCAGCGCGCTGGTCTCCCCGGCGCCGAACGGCCCGTCGCCCCTGATGGCGAAGGTGAGCACGCCCGCCAGGCTGAAGATGTCGCTGGCCGGCCCGATCGTCCCGCCCTCGGCTTGTTCCGGTGACATGAACCCCGGCGAGCCGATCATCAGGCCGGTTCCGGTCAGCGTCGTGGCCGCCGCGGCCGAGGCGATGCCGAAGTCGATGATCCGCGGCCCGTCCAGCGCCAGCAGCACGTTCGAGGGCTTGAGGTCCCGGTGGATGACCCCGGCCGCGTGGATCGCGTTGATGCCCTCGGCCAGGCCCGCGGCCAGCGCGAGCACGGTCCCGGGCGGCAGCGGTCCTGAATTATCGACCGCCTCGGCGAGCGACATGCCGGGTACGAAGGCGGTGACCAGCCAGGGCACCGGGCTCTCTAGGTCCGCGTCGACCACCTGTGCGGTAAACAGCCCGCCTACCTTGCGGGCGGCGGCCACCTCCCGCGCGAACCGCGCACGGAACCCGGTATCGTCCGCCAGTTCGGCCCGGATCACCTTGACGGCCATCTGCCGCCCGCCCGGTGATCGCGCCAGGTAGACCCGCCCCATCCCGCCGCTGCCGAGCCTGCCGACCAGCACGTAGGGCCCGATCCGCTGCGGATCGCCAGCTTGCAGCTCAGCCAAACTGGTCACCCCACCTACCGTCGTGCATCGTGCCAGCTCACACCCCGTCGCAGGTATTACACATACCACAGATCGGGAGTGCGGTCGCAGTCGCCGCACGCTTAAGATGACCGGCCCGCCGCAAGCTCCCAGCACACAGTAATGCCGGGTTGCGCACAAACAGGAGGTAAGGCAATAACCGGTGGATAACGCCATGCCCTCGATATGCAACTGGGGCCCGGCTACCGCGTGGCAGCCGGGCCCCAGCGTTGATCACGTGTCCTAGCTACTGGCCTTCCACGTGCAGCTGAAGTTCTCTCCGCTCGTCAGCGCCGACACGGTGTCCTTGTCCCGTCCGAGGTTGTCGACCATGGTGATCTCGGTAACCCCGGGAGCACTGCCGATGGCCTCAGAGCTGCCCGAGGTGGGCGTGACCACGGAACTGGTGAAGTTCATCGTGCCGAAGTTGGTCAGCGGCAGGATGCCGCCTAGGAACGTGCAGCACGGAGCCTCCGCGATGACCTCGGCCGAGGAGCGCTTCGCCCCGGACACAGTCACTGGCGTCGTGTGCGACCACTTCTCGGTGATGTCGTCGATGTACAGGCTGAACGAACTGCCGCTCGTCCACGTCACGGTGGCGGTAAACGAGTCGCCGGCCTTGACCGTGTTGTTGTAGTTCACCGACGCTTTCGGGTAGGCCTCGTACCACGCGTAGTACTCGGCGGTCTTCCCGACACAGTCCACCTCGCTGCCGGTCTGCTCCACCGTGTTGCTGCTGTAGCCGTCCAGTCCGACCCAGAACGCGGCGTACTGGTCGCCGCTGCTGCAGGTCCCCGCAGGCTGGGTCCAGCTGGCCGAGACGCTCGTATACGTGCCGGTCGTGCCGGCGTAACCCGACCAGTTCGTGCTCTCGGCCTGGCCGCTCTTACCTGAGAAGCTGCGGCTGATCAGATTAACGGGCCCCCCAGGAACCCAGCCCTGCGTCCCGGGTGGGGGCCACGGCCAGCCGCCGCCCCCGAGACCCGCATGGCCCGTGAGCTCTCCCGTCGCGGCCGATGCCGTGCCCGCGGTGAACGCGGTGCCGAGTGTCACGGCCAGCATCGCGAGCAGGACGCACCATCGTCGTAGCATTCAGACTCCTTGCGTGTCAGTAGCCAGGCCCGACCAGGCCGCGAATGCAGAACCCCCCCAGTGGAGAACTGTGTTCTTCTGTCGGGCTAGCTGATATATCGCCAAGTCAGCTTCTGGGCAGCCTAACGCAAAAGAACAAATTAAAAAAGCTAGTGTGCCGACAGTTGCACATTTGTGCATTTTGCACGCTTCGTAAGTTCCCGCAGGAATGCCCGGTCTGCCAGCCGTCGGCCAAAGGCCATCTCCGGCCGCGTTCCGGCCCAGCCGTCAGCCGCCAGCCAGCTCCGGCGGCACGTCGGCCGACGGTCAGCCGCCGCTGGTCAGCTCCGGCGGCGTGCTGCCCGGTCCGATCTGCGCCTTCAGAGCGGCGAGTTCGCTCTCTACGTCGGCGTCGGTCCCGGCCTGGTCGAGTTCTTTCTGGATGTCGTCGGTGTTACCCCCGACGTCTTCCAGGACGCCGGACTGCAGCAGTTCGTCCAGTGCTCCCGCGCGGGCCTGCATCTGCGCGATCTTGTCCTGGGCCCGGGCCAGTTCCGCGCCGGAATCGGACAGCGTGCCCGAGATCCCGGCCACGCTCTCGTTCACCGAGCTCACGGCGCTCGCCGCGGTGTACTGGGCCTTCAGCGTCTCCTTCTGCGTCCGGAAGGCATTGACCCGCTGCTGCAGGGCCGCCAGGGTCTGCTCGAGCTTCTGCTCCTGCTCGGTCAGCTGCTGGTCCTGCGGTTCCATCCCGTCGATCTGGGCCTGGGCCGCGGCCTTGCGGGACAACGCCTCCCTGGCCAGGTCCTCCTTGCCCATCGACAGCGCCGCCTTGGCCTGGTCCTGCAGGTGGTCCACGGAGTGCTGGAGCTGCTGTTCCTGTAGTTCGATCTGCTTGCGCGACGCGGCGACAGAAACAAGCGCCTGGCGGACCTTGGTCAGCTGGTCGAGCATCTGCTCGTAGGAGAGGTCGAGCATCTCGTCGGGCTTCTCGGCCGCGTCGAGCGCCTTGTTGGCCTTGGCCGAGAGGATGTCGTGAGCCCGCTGGAAGAGGGTCATGTCGGTCTGCTCCTAATCGACGGTGAGCGGAGCTTGCGCCACAGATGCTACCGCCCCACATTAAAGCCGCCTCCGGCGCCGTCCCCCCTCCAGCAAAGCCGCTGCCGGGCCGGGGTCGCCCCTCCCTTAAAGCCGTCCGCGGCGCGCCGTCATTTTGTGCGAGTTCTCCGGCTACGCACGAGTTACTTTTAGGTATAGAACGGAAGATCAAGATGGATCGGCCGACATCGGATACGTGATGGGACACACGCCGAGGCTTACCGTCACCCTGCTCGCGGCCTTTGGCTCGTGCGCCACGCTCATCGGTGCGGCCCTGCTCTACGCGGGCCCGGCATTTCCCGCCGCCCAGCCGCGGCCCGCGGCCACTGCGGGCAAACTAAGCATCCCGGCCAGCCCGAGCATTCCAGCCATCCTGGCCGATCCGGTCATCTCGGTCGGTGCCGGGCCAGGCGGGCACGCCGGTCACGCGGGCGCTGATGGCTTGGCCGGTCAGCCGATCGATCCGGCGCTGTTCAGCCCTGGCGCATGCCTGGCTTTCGCGCCGACCAGCGGGGACCTGCACGAGACGGTGTTCCTCGACGCCGGACACGGCGGGCTTGACCCCGGAGCGGTAGGCACCACGCAATCCGGGGTACCCGTCAACGAGTCCGCCGTGAACCTGGGCGTCGAACTGGACGCGATGGCCATCCTGCGCGGTGAGGGCTACCGCGTGGTGGTGTCGCGGACGGAGAACACAACGGTCACGAAGCTCACCCCCGCCGATGTCGACGGCAAGCTGCTGACCGTCCAGGGCGTCGTCAACGACGTGGGGGCCCGCGACTTGTGCGCCAACCTGGCCGGCGCCGACGTGCTCGTCGGCATCTACATGGACTCCGGCAGCCCGCAGAACGCCGGCAGTGTCACCGGCTACGACGCGGTCCGCTCCTTCTCCGCGGCCAACCTCCGCCTGGCCACCCTGCTCCAAGGTGACGTGCTGAGCGCCATGAACGCCCAGGGTTGGGACATCCCCAGCGAGGGCGTCCAGCCCGACACCGTGCTGGGTTCGGCGCTCGACAGCGCCGCCCTGGCCTACGGCCACCTGATCCTATTGGGACCCGCCAAGGCGGGCTACTTCACCACCCCGAGTCAGATGCCGGGCGCCCTGATCGAGCCCCTCTTCGTCACCGACCCCTTCGAAGGCTCGATCGCCGCCAGCGCCCAGGGCCAGCAAGTAATCGCCACCGCCCTGGCCCAAGCCATCAACCAGTACTTCGCCTAGAGCCCCAACCCCCGGGCCCAGAGCCCCAACCCCCGGTCCAGAGCCCCAACCCCCGGTCCAGAGCCCCAACCCCGGGCCAGAGCCCCAACCTCCGGGCCTCGGAGGTGCATAACTCCCGTCCACCGGGGTAGCCTTCCGCGGCGTTCCCCAGGAATGAGACCAGGGTTTTCCACGGGCGCGACCTGTCCGGTGCCGGATGAGACTGAAAGCGTCATCTCGAAGGGAGCAGGAACACCGAGAGACAAGGAGATGTCATGGCTGACCTAGAATATGTGGTCGTCTACGCCGCAACGTACCCGACTGTGGCGGCCGCGCAGGCGGTGCTCGACACCATCGAGCACTTGGATAAGGAGGTGGCCGGCCCGTACGACGCGGCCGTGGTCGACAAGGAGAACGGTAAAGCGCACGTGGTCAAGCGGTTGGACCACCCGCGCGTCCACATCATCCCGGAGCGGTTCGGCGGCGGAGCCCTGACCCGCAAGGAGCTGAATGAGGCGGCCGGGGAACTCCTTGCTGACGAGGCGGGACTCATCGTGATCGGCGAGGCCACCATCGAACCAGCACTCGACAAGGTCTTTACCGGTACCGCCAAGGTCGTCAAGCGCGAGATAGAGGCGACGGTTGACCAGATCACCAGCGAGCTGCAAGAAGCGTTCAAGGGCTGACCGGCCGCGCACCCGGCTCCCCATCCCGCGCAAAGGGGGTGCTGTGCGTCGCGATGCCCGACGCGCGCAGACCGATGGACGCGCACGGTGCCGACGGTACGGTCGCCGCGCTCCCGTTCCCGCTGCTCGGCGATGGCCAGCGGGCAGTGCACTCCCACCCACGGCGTGTTCGCGGCCACCAAGGCGTCCTGCAGCCCGGCTGGCTGGTCGGGCGCCAGCCATACATCGTCGATGACTTGATCGAGCCCGGCCGCGGCGCATGCGGCCCAGTACGCGTGGCTCGTTCTGATCATCCCCAGGCCCAGCGGACCCGGTACGAGATCGAAGGCGGGCTGCCCGTCAACGGTCACCGGGGCCCAGGTGAACCCGGCCACCCGGCGCCCGTCGCTGGCGAAGAAGCGCGCACTTCGTGATGCCAGGAAGGTATCTATACCGGTCACCTGAAGGGGCCGTGGCCAAAGCTCCTGCAACGCCGCCGCGATGCTCGACTTGCCGGAACGGCTCGTGCCCTTCAGGACAATGCAGGTTGCCCTCATCCCGCAAGGATGCCTCAAAGCAAGATTGTCGCGGCCAGAGCCACCTCAACCTGGCCGTGGACACCGGCCCGGTTCTTTGTTCAGGCCTGCGCAACGCACGAGGAGTTTACGGCGTCTTTATGGCAGCCGGGGGATTCGGAGGCCAGCATGCGGACGATCACGGTAAGACGGCAGGTGCTGGGTTGGCTCGGCTTGCTGGCCACAGTGGCAGTGGCCGGATGCACGGCGACCTCGGCGTCAAGCCCTGCCGCGCCAGGCCACGGCCGGTCAGCTAGCCCTGCGGCGGCCACCGAAGTCCCGCCTGCCGCATCCAGTTCTGCGCCAGCCGGGACGGGGGACGTCCGGAATCTGCCGCTCAGCCGGGCTGTGCGTAACGAGCTAACCGTTGCTTATGTGAACGCTAGAGGGATCTCGCTCTCTGATGTGGCGGGCACCATACCTGGCAGCGTCTACTACGCCTACGATCCGGCTACGGACACGTACTGGGCCGAGGCCACCTTCCGGGGGTCCCGCACGGCGTCACTCAAGGTCTTGGTGGGTTTCCAGGATGACGGGTCCATCGGGCTGTTCGCCAGGGCCGCCCGCAGCGGCTGGCAGGTGGAAGTGGGCGGGGAACCCGTCGTCTGTTCCGAGGTGCCGTTCTTCCCGCCCGCAGTGCTGATGGCCTGGTCGCTGCCGACAGACGCCGAACGAACGGCTGCTTCCGGCTGCAGTTCACGACCGGCTCGCCAGGTGAGTTCGGAGACCTTCGCCGTTACCATCTCGATTCCCGCCGACTGGCAGCCGACCCCTGACCTGGGGGCAGACGGCTACGACGGCGCCTCGGGCTGGGTACAGCTAGATGCCATGGTCGAGCCCTTCGGGCTGCACTATGCGTGCACCGTAGCGGCCACCGGCAACGTCTTGCACCCCTACGGCCTGCACCCGCAGATCATCTACCGCAACATCGACGCGCGGCCGGGCTGCCTGATCTTTCCGTCCAGTGACGCTCTCCGCCAATCTCACCGGACCGGGTACCCCGCGTTCCAAAATAGCGCCGCGCTGGTCGAATACCGGCAGCCGATATCGGCAGGGGGTGGTTGTCTTACCCCAACGGGACAGCACTGCCTGTATCCCCTGCTACTCATCTACGCCGACCCTGCGCACCTGGCGGCCATCGTAGACAGCGTCCAGCTGCATCATTAAAACAGCCTGCGGCCCCCACCATGCCCGCGCAAAGGACGCAACTTCAGGCACGCCAGTCTCCCTTATAGACCTTTATGGTCCGGTTTATTACCTTAGGTAGTAAGCCGAAGGGCGGCATCATGGCCAACAACACCGGCACCCTGAAGACGTGGGACATCATGCACCGCCTGGGCGAGATCCGGGTCCCCACCCTGGTCGTCGGCGGCCGCTACGACGAATGCACGCCCGGCCACCTGGAGGAGATACACCGCCGCATCGCCTCCTCGCAGCTCGAAGTCATCGAGCATGCGTCCCACCTGTGCTTTGCCGAGCAGCCCGCCCGCTTCGCCGCGCTCATCAATTCATTTTTTGACCGAACGGACGATGGTTCCCCCGCCTGACACCCCCAGGCCCGGTCTGGTCACAGCGGCGCATTGCGTGGGCGGCCTGGAAAGGTCAGCCCACCGCAAGCGGTCAGGCGCGCGTCACTGCTGGGAGCCTGGCCACTGGCTAGGCGGCGGCTGCTCCCATGATCCCGGGGGAGGCTGCTGCCACTGGCCGGGCGGCGGCTGCTGCCACTGGCCGGGCGGCGGCTGCTGCCACTGGCCGGGCTGGGGCTGCTGAGGGTACTGACCCTGAGGCGGATAAGGCGCGTTGGGCTGCTGCGGGTACGGCTCCTGGCCCGGGGCCTGGTATGGCTGATAGGGCTGCTGCCCAGGGTACGGATATCCGGGATATCCGCCCGCCATGGCCTGCATCCCGTACCGCCGCTGCGCCTCCGCAGCCTTAACGGCCCTGGTCTTTGGCACGCATGCGAGGATAAGCAGCCCGATAAGTCCAAGCAGGATCGTGAGGGTGAGGCCCAGGCCCACCCGGCCCTTCTGCGTGCCGACACGATAACCGGCGATGATGGAGATTATCCAGACGACCAGCCCTGGTATTAGTGCAGATGACGACATATTGCGCTCCCTCTCGCTTGCAGATGTAGACGTCCGCTGTCGCACAGAGGTTTACGCCGGGCCCGAACCCACCCCAGCAGGGGCGGCGACGACCCGAGGGTCATCTGCTGACCCCCATCCCAACGGGCTGACCCTCAGTCGCCGGCGGCGGCTGGTTCCTTCCTGGACGGGCGGCCCGGGCCCCGCTGCGGGGCGACGCGGCGGGGCAGGCGCCCGGCGTCGGACAGGGCCTTGCGGAGCAGGAACTCGATCTGGGCGTTGGTGCTGCGCAACTGATCCGAGGCCCAGCGGGCCAGCGCGTCATGCACGGCCGGGTCCAGCCGTAGCGAGATGTTCTTCCGCTCACTCACCGCGAACCCGGGCAACTGCTAGTAGAGCGAGCCGGTGTTGACGACCTGCTGGGTAGCCTGCTCGCTGCACAACACCACCAGCAAGTTGGACACCATCGCGGCCTTGCGCTCCTCGTCCAGCTCCACCACCCCCTGCTCCTCCAGCTGCCGCAGGGCCAGCTGCACCATTCCGACCGCACCCTCGACGATGGTGCGGCGGGCTCCCACCACCGCGGCAGCTTGCTGCTGGCGGAGCATGGCCGGGGCGATCTCCGCGGCGTAGGACAGCCGGGTGAGGCGGGACTCTATGACGGACACCCCGGCCGGAGCGACCCGCTCGGCGATCTCGGCGGACAGCTTGGCGGTGATGTCGGCGGCGTTGTCGCGCAGGGACAGTTCGCCTTCGCGGTGGCTGGTGTAGGGGTAGGCCGAGGCGATGTGCCGGACGGCGGTCTCGGTCTGGATGGCCACGAAGGTGGGGTAGTCATCGACCGCGTACAGCGCCTTGGCGGTGTCCTGGACCTGCCAGACGACCACGGCGGCGATGTCGATCGGGTTGCCGTCGGCGTCGTTGACCTTGGCGGGAGCGGTCTCGTGATTGCGGATCCGTACCGACAACTTGCGCCGGCGGAGCAGTGGGTGGACAAAGTGCAGGCCCGGTTCGCGCACCGTCCCGTCGTACCGGCCGAACACCTGCACCACCATGGCCTCCCCGGCCACCACCGAGATCACGCCGTGGGCGATGGCGTAAGCCGCGATGATCAGCAGCACGCCGAGCGCGATCCTCCCTGCCTGGTCTCCGCCGGCGCGCGAGTAGTTGGTCAGCACCACGATCCCCGCGATCAGGACCGCGGCGTGGATCAGGATTCCGAGAGCCGGGGACTGCGACCAGGCCGCGCGCTCGGCCAGTGGCCGCGCGGCCGGCTTCCCGGCCGTCCTGACCGGGGCCTCCTGAATGCTCATCGCCCACCACTTCCCTTCGGCACCGCTGACTAAGCTGGCCGGGTCCGGCCGCTCGGGAGTTCTACTCGTCAGCCGCCTGTGGCATCAGGCCGGCGAACAGCTCCTGGTAGTTGTAGGCGTCCTCCGGGTTCGCGCGCACCTTCTCGTCGAGCATCACGGCGTCCTGGCCGACCAGGATCCGCCAGGCGCCGGAGCGCACGCCGTCGAGGATGATGGTCGCCGCGTCGGCCGCGCTGAGCGGCGCCTTGTCCCGGAAGTCGGTGCCCGCCTGGATCAGGAAGCGGCGCAGGTCGTCGGCTGACGCTCCCTCGGAAAGCAGGCCGGCCTCGATGAGCCGGTCGCGCGCCTTCAGCTGGGCCTCGGTCATGTCGTCCGACTCCGGCAACATGCCGGTGGCGAGCATGCTGTTGAGCACGATGTCCGTGCCCACGTGCCCGGGCATGACGACGGCCACCCGGACCTGGGGTGCGTTGGTGCGCAAGTCTTCGATGAGCCCCTCGGTGAAGCCCTTCACGGCGAACTTGGCCGTGCAGTAAGCGTGGTTCGGCATGCCCGGGCCTAGCGTCGCCCAGAAGCCGTTCACGCTGCTGGTGTTGACCAGGACGCCGTTGCCGCTGGCGATGAGCAGCGGCAGGAACACCCGGGCGCAGTGATAAACGCCAAAGAAATCCACGGTGAACGTCCGCTCCCATGACTCCCGGGGGTCGGTGACGAAGCTGCCGCCTCCGCCGATGCCGGCGTTGCTGAACACCACGTCGACGTGGTCGCTGGCGTGCGCCTCGAGCAATTCGTGGCGGAACCGCCAGACTTGCGACTCGTCGCCGACGTCGCAGCCATGGCTGGTGACCAGGACGCCGGGCGGGGCACCTTCCCTGGCCAGCTCCGCGGTCTGTTCGATGGCCTCGGCGTGCACATCGCACGTCGCGACCGAGCATCCTTGCGCCGCGAGCTGGCGGACCAGCTCGCGTCCCATGCCAGAGCCGCCGCCCGTCACCACCGCCAGCTTTCCCGCGAACGAATCCATAGCCCGAGACCTCCCACAGGTCGCTAGATCCGGTCATCACTAAAACTGATATCATAATGCTAGTACAACTTCAAGTCCCGTGGGAGAACGGGCTGGGTCCTTCAACGGAGCGCGCCGAAACCCGGACCGGCGGCCACCGTACCGGGCTACGGGACGATGACGACCGGTACCGGCGAGTGGCGAGCCAGACTGACCGCCACCGAACCGATCACCCGGTGCGTGGCGTGGGAGGAGCTCCCGACCACGACCACCACCACCGTGCCCGCGGGGTCGGCCTCCTCGAGGGCGGTCGCCGTCAGGATCAGTTCCTCGGCGATCATTCCCTGGCGCCGTTGGAACCCCCAGGCCTCCGTCTGGCCGCTGAGCTGTTCGGCGGCCTGAGCGCGAAGCTCCGCCTCGATCTCGCCGAAGTCCGATTCCATCTGGGCGATGGCGTCGGCCGACAGCATGACGACACTGGACAAATGGGCCACGTAGACGACCTCGATTTTGCCGGTCCGGCCCTGGAGCAGCCTGACCGCGGCATCGAGCGCCCGGCTGGACGGAGGCGAACCGTCGTAACCGACGACGAGGTGCAAGAACGAGGTGGGAGGTGCGGCAGTGGTCATGGTGATTAAGGCTAGTCCCGCACCAGCGCGGTGCGCAGCGCGGCCAGGCTCGTCCTGTCTGTGCGCACCGTGGACAACCACCTGCAGAGCGTCTACAGCAAGCTGGGCGTGACCAGCCGCGACGAGCTCGCCCGCGTTCCTGCGCGCCTGACCCGCCGCCCCGCCGCCCCAAACGGACCAACGGACCAACGGACCGATGACTCCGTGGCCCCGGTCCCGTTACACAGTCAGGGAAACCAGCACCTGGAGGAGCAATGACCAGCCATCCGTTCGTCACCTGCCTGTGGTTCGACCACCAGGCCGAACAGGCCGCGACCTTCTACACCGGCATCTTCAAGGACTCTCGCATCGGCGCGATCCACCGCTACACGCAGGCCGGGCCCGGCGAGGAGGGCAGCGTGATGCTCGTCGAGCTCGAGCTCAACGGGCAGAAGTTCTCCGCGCTCAACGGCGGCCCGCAGTACTCGTTCAGCCCAGCCGTCTCGATCGTGGTCCCCTGCGCGGACCAGGCCGAGGTCGACTACTACTGGAACAGCCTGACCGAGGGCGGGCAGGGGGTCGCCTGCGGCTGGCTGTCGGACAAGTACGGGCTGAGCTGGCAGATCGTCCCGGCCGTCTTCCTGGAGATGATCGGCGACGCTGACCAGGAGAAGGTCGCCCGGGTCATGCGGGCGATGCTCACCATGACCAAGTTCGACATCGCCGAGATCGAGAAGGCCTACGCTGACGCCTGAGAAAAGCCTTTGAACCGGCTGGCGGGTGAGCACGTTGTGAAGATCGTGGGGAGCGATGTGGGGACGTCAGCCAACCGGCGATCCTGGTTCGGGATCGCCGGTGCGGCTTTGCTCGTCGCGTCGGGAGCCATTCATCTCGACCTGTACCTGACGGGTTACCGGACCATCCCGACCATCGGATGGCTGTTCCTGCTGCAGGTGATAGCCGCCTTCGCGCTGGCCATCGTGATCCCGCTCACCGGGAACTGGCTGGCCGCCGGGGCGGGCGCCGGGTTCGCCGTGAGCACGCTCGGCGGCTACCTGCTGTCGCTGCGGTTCGGCCTGTTCGGCTTCACCGAGGTGCGGACGACCGCCGGGATCGTGGCGGGGGTCATCGACGTCGCCGCGTTCGCCGTGCTGGCCATCGCTGCGGCACCCGGCCTGCCGCAGGCGCTGGACCTCGGCCGGCGCCTGGTCCCGGCCGTTGTCGCCGCCTCGGTGGTGGCGCTCGCGCTGCTCGGCGCCGACGTCGCCTCGCCGAAGACGCAGCCCGTCGCGACCGGCGCGGACGTCCTGAAGGCCGGGCACATCGGCGGGCAGGCCGTGCTCACCGACGCCAAGGGCCTCACCCTGTACTGGTTCGCCCCCGACAGTTCCACCAGGTCCGCCTGCTACGGAGACTGCGCCGCCTACTGGCCGCCGGTCCTCGGCGACCCGTCGGCCGGGCCGGGCGTCATCGGCAGGCTCGGCACGATCACCAGGACGGGCGGCGCCGTCCAGGCCACCTACGACGGGCACCCGCTGTACACGTACGTCGGCGACAGCTCACCCGGCCAGGACAGCGGCAACAACCTCAACCTCAACGGCGGCCTCTGGCACATCGTGCCCGTCTCGGGATGACGGCTTGACCGAGCCGTTCCCCGAGCCGACCACCCCGGCCAGCTCGCGTACCGAGGTGTTCCTGCGCTACCTCGACTACTTCAGGGCCCGGCTCGCCGCCAAGCTCAGGGCCCTGCCCCCGGCCGACCTGACCCGCAGCGCCCTGCCGTCCGGCTGGACGCCGCTCGAGCTGCTCAAGCACCTGCGCTACGTCGAGCTCCGCTGGCTGGAGTGGGGCTTCGAGGGCCGTGACGTCGGCGATCCGTGGGGCGACCGCGCGGACGGCCGCTGGCACGTCGGCCCCGGCGAGACCCTCGACACCCTGCTGGCGGACCTGTCCAGCCAGGCCGCCCGCAGCCGCGCCGTCATCGAGTCCCACGACCTGTCCGACCTGGGCCAACCGGGTCCCCGCTGGGACGGCGCCGACCCCGCCACCCTGGAACGCGTCCTGTTCCACCTGCTCCAGGAGTACGCCAGGCACCTCGGACACCTGGACGTGGTCACCGAGCTAGCCACCGGCACCGCCGAAGAGTAAATATTTGACCGAACGACCGTTGCTCCGAGCACCCCGGCCGGCGAAGCCGGCCACGGGTCGTCCAAAAAGGGAGCCGCCTGCCGCCACCGGTCCACCGGCCATGGCCACGGCGGCCCCGAGTGCACCACCAACGCGGCATACCTGAACGACATTCGCGTCCCCTCCGCAAGCCGTCCGCGGACATCAGCACTGCACCCATCTCAACCGGAACAGGGCGATACGTCCACCAGCTAGCCTGTCATCGCCAGGGCTGGCCTGGTCTGTCATTGTTGGTTGAGGAAAAGCAAGTACCCGGGTCTCAGGTGGGGAGCATGTCCGCCCATGAAGGTCAATTCTGACGTGGCAGGCGCGTCAGCGCAGGCAGGCCGTGCGCTCGGTCCGCATTACAAGTGGATCGCGCTGTCTAACACGACGCTCGGCATGCTGATGGCGACGATCAACCAGTCGATCGTGTTGATCGCGCTGCCTGACATCTTCCGCGGCATCGGGCTGGATCCGCTGAGTCCGGGGAATACCAGCTACCTGCTGTGGATGTTCATGGGGTTCCTGGTGGTGTCTGCGGTGCTAGTGGTGTCGTTCGGTCGGCTTGGTGACATGTTCGGCCGGGTGCGGATGTACACCCTGGGCTTCGCGGTCTTCAGCGTGGCTTCGGTCTTCCTGACCGTGACCTGGATGCACGGCGCGGACGGAGCGATGTGGCTGATCGTCTGGCGGGTCGTGCAGGGCATCGGCGGCGCGTTCTTGTTCGCGAACGCCGCCGCCATCGTCACCGACGCGTTCCCGGCCAACCAGCGCGGCACCGCTCTCAGCGTGAACTCGATCGCGGCCATCGCCGGATCGTTCATCGGCCTGATCCTCGGCGGCGTCCTCGCCCCGGTGAACTGGCACCTGATCTTCCTGGTCTCGGCACCGGTCGGCGTGTTCGGCACCGTGTGGGCGTACTTCATGCTGCACGACATCGGGATTCGCAAGCATGCGCAGATGGACTGGTGGGGCAACCTGCTATTCGCCGCCGGCCTGGTGGCCATCCTGGTCGGCATCACCTATGGCCTGCTGCCCTACGGCGGGCATCCGATGGGCTGGACCAACCCGTGGGTGCTCACCGCGCTGTTCGGCGGCCTGGCGCTCCTGGTCATCTTCGTGTACGTCGAGACCAAGGTCGCCGAGCCGTTGTTCCGCATCTCGCTGTTCAGGATCCGAGCGTTCGCCGCCGGGAACGTCGCGAGCCTGATGCTGGCGATGGGCCGCGGCGGCATGCAGTTCATGCTGATCATCTGGCTGCAGGGCATCTGGCTGCCGCTGCACGGGTACAGCTTCAGCCAGACGCCGCTCTGGGCAGGCATCTACCTGGTGCCGCTGACGTTGGGCTTCCTGCTGGCCGCGCCGCTGTCCGGGATACTGTCCGACAAGTTCGGCGCCAAGGCGTTCACCGTGGGCGGCGCGCTGCTGACCGGATCGAGCTTCCTGCTGCTGATATTCGTCCCTGTGGACTTCGCCTACTGGCAGTTCGCGCTGGTCATCGCCCTCAACGGCTTCGGTTCCGGCCTGTTCTTCTCGCCGAACTGGGCGGAGATGATGAACTCGCTCCCGCCCGACAGACGCGGCGCGGGTGGCGGCATGATCGCCACCTTCCAGAACTCCGCGTTCGTGCTGTCGATCGGCATCTTCTTCACCCTGATGGTGGCCGGCCTGTCCAGCAAGCTGCCGGGTGCCATGCTCAGCGGGCTCACCGCGCAGGGCGTCCCGGCCGCCACGGCCGCGCCGATCTCGCACCTGCCCCCGATCGGCGTGCTGTTCGCCTCCTTCCTCGGCTACAACCCGATGCAGCAACTGCTCGGCCCGCTGCTGCATCAACTGTCGTCTGCGCACGCGGCCTACGTGACGGGGCGGGAGTTCTTCCCGCACCTGATCACTGTGCCGTTCCACAGCGGTCTCGGCGTGGCCTTCGGGTTCGCCATCGCGGCTTGCGTGGTCGCGGCCGTGGCCTCGGCGCTGACGGGCCGGCGCACGCCGGTACCCGCCATGCGCCAGTCGCTGGGTTACGAACTGGCCGCCGTGGCCGCGGAAGGCGGCTTCGAGCCCACCGAACTCGTCGTCCCCGGCGTCCCGGAAC
This sequence comes from uncultured Actinomycetes bacterium, assembly GCA_963789225.1. Taxonomy (GTDB): domain Bacteria; phylum Actinomycetota; class Actinomycetes; order Streptosporangiales; family Streptosporangiaceae; genus Palsa-504. The sequence goes on along the minus strand of CAWBKD010000015.1, from coordinate 168,587 downwards.
AGAGCACAGAACCGCCAGACCAGCCCGACTAAGGCCGGGCGGCCGAATGCCTCGACAGCGGCCCTGGTCTCCAGCCAGGCACTGTTCGTCACCAGCCGCCGCCCGGCACCACCCCTGGCCGGACTGCTGAACGGCATCCGGTCAGTGTTCCCGCCCGTCCAGACCGAACGGGAAGGCCAGGGCACCCAGGCAGCAGAACTCGCCGCCATCTTCAGCAGCGCCGCCCTGACCTGCCAGCCTGACTTCCTCAGCCCTCGGGCCCAGGGGGCACCATCGTCTTAACCGTCGCGCAGGCTCCGGATCAAGCGAACCCGGTCGCGGCCAAGGCCGTCATAGGCGACGGTAACCGGTCTCCGCGGCAGGGCTATTCGCCGGTGGCGCCGTCGATTGACTCGCGGAGGAGGTCGGCGTGGCCATTGTGGCGGGCGTACTCCTCGATCATGTGACACAAGATCCAGCGCAGGCTGGGGGAACGCCCGTCGGGCCAGGTCCGCTTGGCCAGTCGGCCAAGCCCGTCACCGCTTTCGAGCACCTCCGCCACGTCGGTGCGGGATTGTTCCACGGCCCGCTGCCACAAGGCGAAAAGCTCCTCGGGGGAATCCTCGGCGGCCGTGTCCCATTCCCAGTCGGGGTCGGCCTTCCAGTCCACCGCGTCCCACGGCGGGCCATACTCGCGGCCGTACAGGGCGCGGGAGAACCAGCCGAACTCGACGAGGGCCATGTGCTTGAGGATGCCGCCGAGGGTCATCGTGGAGGCCGCCGTCGTCGCCCGCAGACCGGCCGCGTCCAGGCCTGAGCACTTCCAGGCCAAGGTGGCGCGCTGATAGTCGAGGAAACCCAGCAGCGTCGCCGCCTCGTCGGCGGCGGCCGGGGGTTCGGGACGTCCGTGCTCGTCCAGCTCCGTCATGGGCCTCATTCTGCCGTGTGGGCTCCGGTCCATGCTGGTATCCGGGCGCGGCGATCGGCCTGCGGCATGCTGGGAGGTGATCAGGCTGACTGGAGTCCATACGTGAGGTAGGCAGCGCCGCTGGCGAACCGGTGCGTACCTGGGCTGGCACGTTCTCGGGTGCCGTTTGCGGTGGAATCACGCCATCGTCACGAGGGTTGCTACTGATATGAATATCGAGATCTGGTCTGACGTCGTGTGCCCGTGGTGTTATATCGGCAAGCGCCGGTTCGAACGTGCAGTTGCCTCTTTCAGCCATCCCGGCGAGGTCACGGTCAACTACCGGTCCTTCGAACTGGACCCGAACGCGCCAGCCGAGCGTAGTGGGACACATGCCGAGCGTCTGGCCGGAAAGTACGGCATGACGATCGCTCAGGCCGAACAGGCCAGCCAGGAGATGACCCAGCGTGCAGCTGCTGACGGCCTGGAGTTCCGGTTCGACCTCATCCGCGGCGGCAACACCTTCGACGCCCACCGGCTGCTCCACCTGGCCAGAGATCACGGGCTGCAGCCGGAGATGAAGGAGCGCCTGATGCGCGCGACCTTCACCGAAGATCTCCCGATCGCCGACAAGCCCACCCTCGCGCGCTTGGCTGTCGAAGCCGGCCTGCCAGTGGCGCAAGTACAGGCCGTCCTGGATGGGGACACCTACGCCGACGCGGTGCGAGCCGACGAGCAGCAGGCCGCACGGTACGGCATCACCGGCGTGCCGTTCTTCGTCGCCGACGGCAAGTACGCGGTCAGCGGCGCACAGCCACCCGAGGTGCTCCTGCAGCTCCTACAGCGCGCTTACGACGAGGCAAGCCAACTCGCGCCCGTCGCTGTCAAAACCGGCAGCAACGCCGAAGCGAGCTGCGACGGCGACTCCTGCGCGGTCAGTTAACGCGTCCATGCGACTGCGATCGGATCCACTGCCTCTGCCGGCAGATGATCTGCGGGGCGGCACAGTTTCAACCATTCACAGTCGGCGATCAGGCCGGAGCAGCTGACACACTCCGTCGCCACCGTCTGGCTGCGACCTGTACGCGCGCAGATCCGCCTGGTATGTGACGGATGAAACTGTAGGGCTCGATGGGGGACTTCGATACCGGAAGGATTGATCTGTGCGGGTGCGCGACTCGCGCTGCCGGTGGTTCGCGGTCGCTTCAGAGATGGCATGAGGTGGTTGCATGCTGCGCACAACGATCACGTAGTGCCTGAAAGCGTATTTTGTGACGGAATGTCAGTTATGTGCGGTAGCCTGGCAAGCTGCGGTTTCAGCGCCGTGGGACGGGCTAGTTCACGAACGCCGCCGCTGAGATGACGCCGAGGTCTGCGGCGGGCGTGCGGAACACCCAGCGCTCCGCATGGGTGACCGGGTTAAACCACAGCAGCGAGGTGCTGCCCAGGCAGCCGCCCGCCTGCTCGGTCAGCAGCCACTGGCCGGCCTGGGCCACCACGACACCCGGGATCAGGATCGGGGTGACCGTTCCGTTCCGATGCGCACGGGCGATGAACGGCGGACCGCAGGATGCCAGCGCCTGCAGGTACAGGGCACCGCCGGGAAGCCGCCAGCCGTTGATGTCACCGTAGTCGGGACCGTTCTGGCCGCGTTGCGGGGTCAGCGCGGCCGGCCGGGCACCGCTGACCGGCACCAGCCACAGCCGCGGTCCCGCGATTCCCGGACCGCTGCACTCGGCGAGCACCACGCCGTCCCGCCACCAGCGGACCGGCGCGCAGCTTGCGCCGCGGCGCACCGGGAGCGGCAGCACGCCGCTCACGCCACCCAGATTGCTGACCAGGCTGAGCGCAGCGGAGCCGGGTACCACCAGGAACGTGCCCGACGGCGCCTCCAACGCCGCCGCGCCGAACACGGCGGACGCGGCCGATGACGCGCCGGACGGCCACGTGGCGAGCACCCGCACCAGCGCGCCGCCGAGCGTGTAGCGGGCCAGTGCGGTCAGACCGCCGCCGGTGCTCTCACCGAGGATGCGGAGCCCGTCCGGACGGGAGTAGCCGACAACGGTCACCCCGGCCGGCAGGCTGACCCGGCCCATCTGGCCGCCGGCCAGCGTGATCTGCTCCACGGCACCGCCGGGCAGTCCGGCTAGCGCGCGTGTCCCGTCCCCGGACCAGGCGATCAGGCGCGCGCTTGCATCGGTGTCCGGGATCCGGGCCACCGGGTACCGGCGGCCACCAGGGGACACCAGGTACAGGGTGTCCGCCGCGGAGCGGCGGGTCATCCCGGCGGTCGAGTAGAGCACCAGCGCCCAGCCGGGGCCGACGGAGGGCAGCGGGGCCGCGGAAGCTGCCTGGCTGGCAGCCAGCACTAGCACGACGGCCGTAACTGCCGCGCCAGTCGCGGCGCGCAGCCCCCGGAACCTCATCGCAGTCCCCTTCGCGTACTGGATCCCGCCGGCAATCGGTACACATCAGCCCATCGTGCGCAGATGCCATCCCGATCAGCAGTTGCATCTCCGTTATACGCCCGGCCGGCCCGTCATGACCGCGGCGGGAAGCGCGCGGGGCAGCCACGCGGCCCGCGGACGCCGGGCGCGGACGGGTACACCCCTTGCGGATCTCGGCGAACGCCTTTCACCATCGAGATCGCAAACCCCGGGACGACTCACGCGGCACCACGGCTCGTACCCTGCAGGTAGCTGCTGACCAGGCCACTCAGGCAAAAGCAGGCCACCCTCCGTGATGAACATGGCAACGCATCCGCTCGCGAACCGCCGCCATGTACTGGGAGAGCCCCTTCAGTTCGGCCCGTTCGAGGTGCACAGAACGGGACCGTCTGTCGCGTTGCTATCTTCTGGCGTATGCGCAGCGAAGTTCGGCGGTCCGGAACAAACGCCGTCGGCGAGGCTCGCGTGGTGGCCCCGCAGGGCAGGCGGACCAGGCCAGCCTGACGCTACGGGCCGGGCGGAGCGCCGGACGCGGCCCCGGGCGCGTGCCCGCCACCAGGCCGGGCGCGAGCAGAGCGGGGGGCTGTTTGGTGTCCCCTCGGGGGGCACAGGTAGTGGCCGTCATGCCGGCCACGGCCCGTTTACTCCGGTGCCCAGGATGACCTCAGGAGGGCGCGGCAGGACCCCGGATTGCCTGACCATGTGGCGGCCCGTCCACCGGTAGGTGTAGGTGCCGGTCCCGGCATCGCCTGCCGCGGCGCACGAGATGTCCTTGTTCTTGTCGACCAGGTACACGACGGCGAACCGGTCGGCGCCGCCGGCGTGGACCGTGGTGACGCCGCCGATGCTGTCCGGGGGAAGATCCCTGGTCCGGGTGATGAACCGCGTCTGGGCGAAGAAGTAGACGATGCCGGCGTAGCAGTCATCACCGGTCTGGTAGCGCAACTCGACGGCGTACAACCGCCCGCCGGCCGTGTCCGCCGTCGCGGCAACCGCGAACGAGCAGTGGTGCGGGCTCGGGGTGAACGCGGCGCAATGGCCGTACGCCCCGGCCACGTATGCCTCGTCCGCCGCGATCTGGCGGTTACCGCCGCCGAGGAACAGGCTGGCCACAGCGGGGACCAGGGCGCAACAGCGAACAGTCAGCTTTGCCAGCACTTCTGGCTCCTCAACATCAGATCATCCATGCCGGTCGGGTGGGCAGGTCTTGCCGGCTGAGACGCGGAAACCGGCCCGGCGGTTGCGGTCAGGATCACCAGGGCGGGCCGGCCGGCTCGCATGGGCAGGCGGCCCGGCGAGCCGACCGGCCCGGACGGCGGCCGCGGGTGAAGCCGCCTCTCATGCCGATCCGCGGACCACGATGCGATATGACAACGGGTCCGCGGCAGCCTGGACCGTCACGCCACCTAAATCGTCGCCGCTTACGTAGCGGGCGCAGCCCGGCAATTGGCATACCCGCTGGGCGGCTGTCACGCACGGCGACACCAAGACAAACGTTGCCAGCACCGCCAGTACATCGCGTTCCTCGGTCTCGGTGAGGAAGCCGGGCGCGTAGATCAGACCCTCCGGCAGCGTCATCGCGTTGCCTCGCCGGCTCGCCGATACGGCGCGGGCGTGGCTGAAGATCGTGCGGTCACCGTGCTCATACCCGGTGAATCCCCGCGACGCCGATGACCTACGCGGGGTAATCCGGTCGCTCCGCGGCCATCAGGCAGGAAGGCCGGGAACGCCGTCCAGCTTGCCCGGCCGACCTGACCACCCCCGTTGTGGTGACACATCGCGACCTCGCAGTGAACGGGAACCGGCTAATGCGTGGCAAGCGGCAGATTGCGCCGGCCTCCGCAGGAGGCTCTTAATGATTGATCTGTGTGTGGTGCTGCTGGGGCTGCGCGCCGGGTCGGGCAGCTAGTTGCCGATGGCCGCCGGGTCGTCGAGTGCCTGCTCGAGCTGGGTCATCTTGGACCAGGCGGCGCCCAGCGCCTGGTCCGCCATGTCCAGGCGGGCAATGCCGAGATTCGCGTCGCTGAGCGGGATGGCGCACCGGTCGCGCTGACGGCCGTACTCGGCCAGCGCTGCCTCCAGATCGCCGTGCCAGCCATTGATGACGGCCGAGGCCACCAAGTCCGCATCACGGAAGGCGTCGGCGATGCCGCGGGCGATGGCGGGGTCCTTGTGGTGGCCGGCGTCACCGGCCAGCGCCCAGCCTGGCCCCGACGGCGTGCGGAAGAAGGTGGGCCGGGCAACTCCGGTCGGCTTGATCAGGTGACCGGAGACCACATCGGCCAGGCGCGCGGATCGCTCCAGGAGCCGGACTGACAGCCCGGCGCGTGCCAGCAGCATGGCGGGCCGGGGCTCCTGCGCACCGGCCGCCGACCACCACGACATCGTTGGTCATGCTGTCCACGCCACCTCAGCCTCCTCTGGGCTGCCGTGCTGCCAGGCCGGGGGCGCCCGGGCTGCTATGAGTGACTGGGCAGGAAGCGTCTGGCCTTGCCGGTCTGGGATCACGGGCGATGGCCTCAGCGTGGTTGATGGTGACGTGCGGTTGGGTGACGCCGGCTTGGCGCAGGCTCTGCTCGACCGCCGCGGTCAGGGCAGCATCGTCGAGGTCGGCGTCGGCGACCACCGTGATGTCGGCGCCGTGCGCGGTCTGCCGGACCTGGTACTCGCGCACCTGCCCGGCTCGCAGCAGCGCCGTGGTCAGCGCGAACGGATGCACGATAGTGGTGCCGTAGCGGAAGACGTCCTCGCTGCGTCCCTCCACGCTGGCGCGTAGGAAGCCGCCCGCGCTGGCCCCGGCGGGGGTGAAACGGTCGGTGAGCTCGTAGCGGATCAGCGGCTGGCTAAGGTTGTGCAGGTTAGTGACCAGCACCCGGGCGGACGCTGTGCCGTCAGGGACCGGCCGGCCTGCGTCGTCGACGCATTCGGCGATGCAGGTGTCGCTGGCAAAGGTCAGCACCAGGCCGCCGGGATCGCTGTAGCCGACCAGGCCCTCCGTCGACACGAACGCATTGATCACCGGGACGCCGAACGCGGCGCCGACGGCCTGGCGATCTTCTGCGGTGAGCATCTCGGAGACCGAGGTCACGGCTTGCAGCCGTAGCTGCAGCCGTCCCGCGCTCCGCTCCCTGGCCAGCTCGGCCAGCCTGGACGCGTGCCCGATAAGCGCGGGCGGCTGGGCCGCGTTGAGGCACTCGACGATCGCGGCGGTCGGCCAGGTCGCCGGGGCGGAAATCAGCCGCAGCGGCGGGCCGGCCCGGAACTGAACGTGGCCCGGACCCGCTGTAGGGAACGTGGTTCTCTGCTCCTGTAGCTTCAGGCGATCTTGCGGGCGCCGGGGCCCGGCACCGGGGTGACGTCGCGGGCTGATCCCAGGATGTGCCCGGCGCGGCAGGACAGCTGGAGCTGCACCGGCTCCCCGCAGTCGCGGTGCCGGAGCAGGACCGGCGGGCCGTCCGGGCCGACCTCGTACCGGTCGCCCCACTGCATCAGCGCGACCAGCACCGGGTACAGGTCGAGGCCCTTGCTGGTGAGCCGGTACTCGTCCCGGCTGCGCTGGCCGGCTTGCTGGTAGGGGACCTTGCGGAGCAGGCCCTCGCTGACCAGGCGGGCCAGGCGGTCACTGAGCACCTGGCGGGGTATTCCGGTACGGCGCTGCATGTCCTCGAAGCGGCGCACGCCGTTGAAGGCCTCGCGCAGCACCAGGAAGCTCGCCCGCTCCCCGAAGATCCCCACGGCCGCGCCGATCGCGCAGTTGGCCGGGTCGTAGTCCAGCATCCACGGATGTTCCATAACCGCATGCTAGGTCTACTTGACAGACTCAGCAATCCAGGATCATGCTGAGTTCATGATTCGAACTCAGGCAAGACGGGTTGGGCCACCTATCACCGCGGGGATCCGCAGGCCTGCGCGGCGGACGTGGGCGCGCTCAGCGACTTCTTCGCAGGACTGTCCCCGCAGAGCCGGTACCTGAGGTTCTTCGCCCCGGTCACGCCGGGGCCAGAACTGCTCCGCAGGATGTCGGGCGACGACGGCCACACCGACGCCGTGGTCGCAGTCCGGGAGGGCGTGATCATCGGGCACGCCATGGCGGCGGACCAGGCCGGCCCGCAGGGCACCCGGACGGCCGATGTCGGCGTGGTGGTAGCCGACGCCTGGCAAGGCCTGGGCGTGGCCTCGGCGCTGATGAACGCATTGATCGCCGGCGCCCTGGCCCGGGGCGTGACCTCGCTGACCATGGACGTGCTGCCCGGCAACCGCACGATGCTCGCCATGATCGCGAGTCGCTGGCCCGCAGCGCGCATCGAGGATTCCGCGGACTTCGTTACCTTCCGCATCCCGCTTCCGCGCCGACAGCAACGGCCGCAGGCCCTGCCCGCCGCCCTCGCACCCGCCGCGTGACCCGCGCGTCCTGGCGCGCGTCTCACGCTGCGTGCCCAGCCCTCGACCTGAGCAGCGAAGACCCGGCACGCCTGCCAGCCAGGCCGGTCACGATTAGGTGACGGCTGGCGCGCATGCGGCCAGCCGGAACATAATGGCGCTGCGCCATTTCGGGCTAGGCCGGATTTTGGACGGTGGCGGGTTGTCTGGCAGCCAGGCGGACCTGGGGGACTACACGGCGCTGCTGGCCCGGCTCAAGGAGATGATCGGGTGGGATGACAGCGCCCGGTGGCCCGCTAGCGCGCTGCCGGGCATCGGCCCGTTCGACCGGCGCGTGATCGCGGTTGGCGGCGTCGTCTTCGCCGTGTTGATGGCGCTGTCGGACCGGTACGGCTTTGACCGCGACGAGCTGTACTTCCTGGACTGTGCCCGGCATCTGCAGGCGAGTTATGTTGATCAGCCGGTGCTGGGGCCGCTGCTGGCGTGGGTGTCGCTGAAGCTGTTCGGGGTGTCGCTGCCCGGCCTGCGGGTGTGGCCCTCGCTCGCGGCGTGGGCCACGGTGGTGGTCGCTGGGCTGACTGCCCGTGAGTTCGGCGGCGGCCGGCGTGCGCAGGTGCTGGCCGCGGTTGGGCCGGTGCCGGTGCTGCTGGGGACCGATCATCTGGCTAACACGACACCCTACGAGCTGCTGGCGTGGGCAGGGCTGGCGCTGGTCGTGGTCAGGATCGGGCGGACCGGTGACTGCCGCTGGTGGCTGGCCGGGGGCCTGGTCGCTGGCCCCTGGATCGCCGGCCAGCTGCTCATCACAGCCCTGTCCCTGGCAGGGGTCTCGGTGGTCGGCCTGTGGTGCCTATCGCGGTCGAGACGGCCGCTGTGGCGGGCGCTGGCGTGGGCGTACGCGCTGCTGTTCGTCCTGTTCGCGCTCACGGCCGGGGCGAAGATCTACTACCTGGCCGCCGCGTACGTATACCTGCTCGCCGCCGGCGCCGTGGCCATCGAGGGGTGGCTGCATGCGCGGCCGGGCCGGCTGCGCAACCTCGTCCTGGTCACCGCAGTCCTCACGGCGGTGACCCTGCCGCTAGCCCTGCCGGTGTTCCCGCTCGCCGGCCTCGGCCGGACCTTCGCCAAGGCGAACCCGAACACGCTGGAGACCATCGGCTGGCCCCAGCTCGTGCATACCGTCGATGTGGTGTGGACATCCCTACCGCCCAGTCAGCGAGCCAGCGCCGTGATCTTCACCGATAACTACGGCGAGGCCGGGGCCATCGACGAGCTCGGCCGGGGGATGGGACTGCCGGCCGCCGTCAGCAGGCAGAACAGCGAGTGGTGGTGGGGGCCTGGTAACCCGCACGCCACCACCATCGTGGCCGTCGCGCCGGGACCCGTCGGCGGCGGCACCGGCTACGGCTTCTACCTCTTGCAGTTTTTCGCCCACGTGCGGGTGGCCGCCACGCTGTCGAATCCGTACGGCCTACGCAACCAGGAATGGGACGGCCATGTCTATATCTGTACCGGCCCTCTCCAGCCGTGGGCCCAGACATGGCCGCAACTGCGCCAATACAGCTGACAGCAGACCGCCGCAATCGCAGAATCCGCGCCTCGCCGGAGACGTCGAACTGCCGTGGTCCGTCGGCCTAGCCCTGGGCCGGGCCCGCCCTCATCGCCATCACCGATCCGTGCGGCGTCTGCGACCTGATCAGTACCGCACGGCTAGCCTGTATCAGTAAGGGGTCTCGCGAGGCCCCATAGAAAGGCACCCGAGTCCGCGACACGACGGCCGGTCCCCGCCAGGAAAGTCCATTGCCGAACGGCCGTTGGTGCACCCCTGGTCGCCCCGGGCCTCCGAGTTCGGCCCTATTCGGCCTTCTCCTCCTCGACGCAGTAGTTCAGGCACTCGCCGAGCCCCTCGATCCACGTGCGCAGCGTGTTGCCAGGCTGCAGGTAGACCGGCGGCTTCCTGGCGTCCCCGACCCCGGCCGGCGTGCCGGTGGCGATCAGGTCACCCGGCCTCAGGGTGATGGCCTGGCTCGCGTACGAGGCGATCTCGGCCGGACCGAACAGCAGGTCGGAGGTCCGGGACTGCTGCATCACCACCCCGTCAACCTCGCAGCGGACCTCGAGGTCCTCGGCGTTCCCGACCTCGTCCGGCGTGACCAGGTAAGGCCCGGCCGGCGTCGAGCGCTCGAACATCTTGCCCGCGAGCCACTGCAGGGTGCGCCGCTGCCAGTCTCGCATCGACACGTCGTTGACCACCGTGTACCCGGCGATGCCCGCCGCGGCCTGCTCCGGCGTGGCCCGGTAGAGCGGCCGGCCGATGATGACGCCGAGCTCGACCTCCCAGTCGACCCGAGTGCTCACCGAAGGCAGCACGAGCTCGTCGCGCGCCCCGAGCAGCGAGTCGGCGAACTTGGCGAACAGCGTCGGGTACTCGGGCAGCTCGCGCCCGGTCTCCAGGATGTGCGCGCGGTAGTTCAGCCCCACGCAGATCACCTTGCTGGGCCGGGGCACGACGGGCGCGAAGTCCGCATCAGCCACCGGAATAGGTGACGGCCGCTCGCGCTCGGCGACCGAGCCGCCGGCCGCGAGCATCTCGCCCACGTCGGCGCTGGCCAGCGGGATGAGCACGTCCCCGTCGAGCCGTGCCGCGGTCGTCCCCTGCTGAGTCCGGATCGTTGCAAATCGCATGCCGCCGACTTTAGCGCGGCGCTCTGCAGCTCAGCCGCGCAGAGTACCGGGAGCATAGGCTGGCCCCGTAGGCTGGCCCAGCATGACCCCCGATGAACGCTGGCTGGCCGCGAACTGGCCCTTCGTCCGGACGCATCTCCCGGCAGCCCCGGCCCGGGTCGTCGAGATCGGCTGCGGGCCGCTCGGCGGGTTCGTCCCGATGCTGGAGTCGGCGGGATACCAGGCCACCGGGATCGATCCGGAAGCGCCAGCAGGATCCTCCTACCGCCAGATCGAGTTCGAGTCGTACGAGGCGCCCGGCCTGGTGGACGCCATCGTGGCGTCCGCGTCGCTGCACCACGTCGCCGACCTGGCCGTGGTGCTGGACCAGGTGAAGGCCCTGCTCGTGCCCGACGGGCGGGTCGTGATCGTGGAGTGGGCGCACGAGCGCTTCGACGAGGCCACCGCCCGCTGGTGCTTCGCCCGGCTCCCCGAGCCCGGCGAGGACCACGCCCGCTTCCCCGAGCCCGGCGAGCACCACGCCCGGCTGCCCGAACCCGGCGCAGTCCAGACCCCGCCGCCCGGGCCCGGGCATGACCACTCCTGGCTGGACCACCGGCGCACGGAGTGGCGCGAGTCCGGCCAGCCTTGGGCTGACTACCTGCGCTCCTGGGCGCTGGTCGGCGGCCTCCACTTCGGGCAGGAGATCCTGGCCGCGCTCGACGCGAGGTTCGACTCCGAACCCGTCACGTACGGCCCCTATTTCTTCATGGACCTGGTCGGCACCAGCGAATCGGACGAGCAGGCGGCCATCGACGGCGGGCTGATCCAGGCCAACCGCATCCAGTACGCGGGCCGTCCCCGCTTACGTCCTGGCCCGGTCGACCAGGTCGCGTAGCTGGTGGCGGCCTGCAATGCCGAGCTTGGGGTAAGCGCGGTACAGGTGCGAGGCGACGGTGCGGGGAGAAAGGAACAGCCGGTCGGCGATCTCGCCGTTGGTCAGGCCCTGGCTGGCCAGGATCACGATCTCCCGCTGCTGCGGGGTGAGCTCGGCGAGTGCGCCCGGTACCGTCGGGGCGGCCTGCGCGGTCACGCCGCAGGCGCGCAGTTCCGCCTCGGTGCGCCGGACCCAGGGGGCGGCGTCGAGGCGGCGGAACGTCTCAAGCGCCGCCGCGAGGACCGGCTTAGCCTGGTTGATCCGCCGTTGCCGCCGCAGCCATTCCCCGTAGTCGAGCTGGAGCTGGGCGCGCTCGAACGGCCAGGCCTCTCCCGCCGGATGGGACAGGGCCCGCTCGAAGTGATCCCCGGCGTCCGCCGGCTCGGCGGCCATGCCGCGGGCGCGGGCCGCGAGCTGTTCCAGCCGAGGGCCGGGGGCGGGGTCGACCCGGGCCATGGCACGTTCGATCACCGTCCGGGCCTCGAGGACACGCTCCGTGCGGATGGCGGCGGCGGCGAAGTCGGCGATGCCCAGATAGGAGACGTGGTGGTGCAGCGGCGTCCCCTCGCCGTCGAAGAGCTGGCTGAGCTGCGCGTAGGCGGTGACGTAGCCGCCGTCGCCGAGCGCGGCCAGGCCCGCGGCGTGCCGCGCGCGGGCGGCGTACGCGCGGTACTCCGCTGGGTTGACGGCGACGAGCGCGCTGGCCAGGTGCGGTTCTACCTGGTCATAGTCGCCGCGCATGGCAAACACTGTCGCCGCGGCCAGGTCGGCTGACGCGGCCACGGTTTCCGTCAGGTACTCGGTGGCCACCTCGCCGGCCTCGCGGGCGGCGGCCAGCGCCTCGTCCCACCGCCCGCTGTCGATGCAGGCCCACTGCAGCACGGACAGCGCGGCCCCGCTGCGGCCTCGGACCCCGGCCGCCTGCAGCCAGCTCAGGACTTCCCGCAGCAACCTGATCGCGAGTTCCGTCTCGTCCAGGACCCAGGCCGCCGCGCCCACGGTGCTCGGTTCTGAGACGGTTCTCTCCGCGATCCGGTGCAGCCAGGGAACGGTCTCCGCCCTATTCCGGAATGGCTCCATGCTCGCCCTGGCCCATATCCGAAGCTCGTCGACGCCGTCGGCCCGCTCGCCCGCGGGCGGGCTGCCCAGGATCTCAAGGGCGTGCAGGACCGCGTCGCGGGCGGCCTGGGTCCCGGTCTGGTAGGCGACCGTGCTGGCCAGCCCGACCGCGCCCCAGGCGAGGACCGGCATGCTGGCCGACGCGTCCGCCGCCACCGAGACCAGCGTGGCGAGCGCGTCGGCGTACCGGTTCGACCAGACGAGCGCCCAGCCGGCGCGCAGCCGCGCCCGGTTGCGCAGCTCCGGGTCAGCGGTCACCGACAGGACCTTGGTGGCGAGCTCCTGCACCCAGTCGGCCTGCCCCGTCGGCAGGGCCAGGTCTGAGGCGGCGAGCAGCCGCCGCGCCTGGTCGTACTCGCGCGGGCTGAGCTCGGCCGCGCGCTCGAGCGCCCGCGCGGCGGCCGCCAGGCCGCCGCGACGCTGCGCCTGGGCGGCCGTCTCCTCGAGCAGCGAGGCCACCCGCTCGTCGGGTCCCAGCGCCGCGGCGGCCAGGTGCCACGCGTAGCGATCGGGCTGGTCGCGGAGCGCCTCGGCGATCCGGCGGTGTGCCGCGGCGCGCTCGGCGAACGGGACGGCGTGATAGATGGCGGAGCGGACGAGCGGGTGGTTGAAGTGCGGGCCCGACGTGTCCACCCGGATCAGCTCCGCCGCCTCGGCCGGGGCCAGCGCGTCGGCGGTCAGCGCGGGCATGCCGAGCGCCGTCAGGTCCGCGGTGTCGGCGACGGCCGCGAGCAGCAGCGCGTCCCGGGCGTGGCCGGGGAGCTTGTCGAACTCGGCCGCGATGATGGCGGCGAGGCGCTCGGTCGGGGGGAGCGGCTCGGCGGCCCAGCGCCGCCCGGCGGCCGGGTCGGCCGCGATCACCCGGGACAGCTCGATCAGGGCCATCGGATTACCGGCCGCCTGCGTCAGTACCTGCTCCCGGGCCCGGCCCCGCGGCGACTGGGGCTGCGCGTCGAGCAGCCGGGCGGCGTCCCGGGTGCTCAGCGGCTCCAGCGTCAGCTCTGGAAAGTCACGGTCGAAGCCGGCCGGAGGCACGGTCCCGCGTGCGGCGAGCAGCAGCGCGACCGGCTCGGCCTCCAGTCGGCGGGCGACGAATGCAAGCGTGCCCAGCGACCCGCGGTCAAGCCACTGCACGTCGTCGGCCAGCACCAGCAGCGGGCCGTCCTCCGACAGGTCGGACAGGAGCGTGAGCACGGCGATCCCGGTCAGCAAGGCATCTGGGGACACCGGGTCCGGGGACAACGCGAGGGCTCCGAGCAGCGCCTTCGCCTGACGATCCGGCAGCTCCTCCACCCGGCCGAGGACCGGCCGCAGGAGCTGGTGCAGCCCGGCGAAGGCGAGGTCGTGCTCGGATTCGATGCCGGTTACCGACAGGACCCGCAGCCCGGCCCGCCTGGCCTGTTCCGCCGCGTCCGCGAGCAGGACAGTCTTGCCCATGCCCGCGTCACCCAGCAGGATCAGCACCCGGCCCTCGGCGGGGGGCGGGTCCACGAGAGCCCGCAGCCGCGCCAGTTCGGCGTCCCGGCCGATCAGCGCGGTATCCATGCCGCCCTACCGCAAAGCCCACTGCTGCCTGGCACCACGCCAATATAGGCCGCCGCAGCTTCAGTCAACTTACTGATACCCCGTCCGCATCCGGGTGGCCAGCATGGAAGGGACAACCGCTGTCCCCGGCACGGAAGGAACCACCCGCATGGTTACCCGACCCAACATCGTCCTCGTCCACGGCGCCTGGGCCGACGGCTCGTGCTGGAGCGGCGTCATCGAGCGCCTGCAGGCCGACGGCTACCACGTGACGGCGCCGCAGTTCCCGCTGACCTCGCTGGCCGACGACGTCGCCAGGCTCCGCCAGGTCCTGCACCTCCAGGACGGCCCCACGATCGTGGCCGGGCACTCCTACGGCGGCCAGATCGTGACGGCCCTGAGTACCGACGCGCCGAATGTGGCCGGGCTGGTGTACATCGCGGCGTTCGGGATAGACCAGGGAGAATCGCTGGGCTCCTTGCTGGGCCAGGGCCCCCCGCCTCCCGCGCTGGCCCATCCGGTCACCGATCCGCAGGGCTTCATCTGGCTGCCGCATGATGACTTCGTCAACCACTTCGCGGCCGACGTCGCCCCGGTCCAGGCTAACGTGATGTACGCCGTGCAGCAGCCCCTGGCCGGCTCCACCTTCACCGACGTGATGAGTGTCCCGGCCTGGAAGGCGCTGCCGTCCTGGTACCTGGTCGCCACCAACGATGAGGCAATCCCGCCCGACGCCGAGCGCCTGTTCGCCAGCCGCATGGGCGCGACCACCGTCGAGGTCCCGTCCAGCCACGTCGCGATGGTCTCCCACCCAGACGAGGTGGCGCAGCTCATCAAGACGGCTGCCGAAACCTACGCCGCCTAGGCGGCGTGACAGATCCGCGACAAGGAGCATCAGCCATGCCCATGATCGACGTCTACGCGGCCGCCGGGACGTTCGCCGACAAGCACACCCTCGCCCGCGACCTGGCGGCCGCGGTCATGTCGGTCGAGCAGGTGCCGGACATCCCCATGTTCCGCCAGAACACCGCGGCCTTCGTCCACGACCTGTCGGCCGACAGCCTGTCCAACGTCGACGGCGAAAGCACCTACGTGCGAGTCCAGGTGCTCACCAACGCCGGCGCCCTGGACCGGGCCAAGCAGCTAGCCGTGGTGGAGCGACTGACGAACATCGTCGCCGACGCCGCAGGCGACCCGTCGCTGACCGACCGGACCTGGGTCCTGCTCACCGAGGCGGTCCCCGGCGGCTGGGGCCTGCACGGCCACGCGAACACGAACGAGGAACTGGTCGCCGCCGCGCGAGCCCAGATAGCCAGCCTCGCGGCCGGCGGCTAACCGCCTCGGTGACCAGCACCTGCGCGCCCGCGTCATAGGCGTATACGCCGCGGACCGCGGCGCTGGCTTCCGCCGTGAGCAGTGTGCGGTTACGTTCGTACTCCGGATGGCCGGGGCCGGATGTCGTCGACGTCCACCACTCCGGCGATGCCCTCCATGTCGACCGAGACCAGCACTCGCACCCCAGTCACCCCTTTCCGAATCAGCGTTCCGCTACCGCCCGGTTCGACCGTCGATCAGCTCGCGGAGGATGTCGGCGTGCCCGGCGTGGCGGGCCGTCTCTTCCAGCAGGTGCGTCAGCACCCAGCGCAGGCTGGTCGGCTGATCCGCGTCGGGGGCAAGGTACAGCTCGTCGAGGCTGGACCCGGCGAAGGCGACCTCGTCCGCCAGCTGCCACCCCCGCCGGTAGGAGCTGACCGCGGCGTCGAGCGTGTCGCCCGGCTGCAGCTCGTTGGCGGGTAGGTCGGCGTCCTGCCCGGCGAATCGGCGCAGGACCCAGGTGAGCTCGGCTCGCGTCATGTGCTTGATCAGCCACAGCAGGCTGGTGCCGCTGCCGACCGGCGACCACCGGGCTGCGGCGTCATCAAGATCGGCGACCTTGCGGACCAGCGATTCCGGCTGGTACTGCAGCAGGGCCCGCAAGGTCTCGGCCTCGCTGCCACCAGGCGAGGAGGCTTCTGATCAGCCACCCCGACACTGTACTTCGCGGCCGGGCGCGGCCCTAGCATCGCAGTCATGACCCCGCAGGCCAGAGCCCGGCTGGACCTCACCCGGTCTCAGATCCTGGCGTTCCGGCGGCAGGTCGGCGCGCTGGACGCACGGCTTCCGGGCGGACCGGACTCGCTAAGGCAGGCGGCCTGGGCCGGGCTGCAGGACAGCATGCCGCGGGCCGCCCTGCTGTCGATCCACGCGCGCGTCGAGGGGACCGGGCCGTCCGCGTGGGAGGACCCTTCGCTCGTCCAGTTGTGGGGGCCGCGGTTCAGCGTCTTCGTCGTCGCCGCGCGCGACCTGGCCGTCTTTTCACTCGGGACGCTGCCCGACCACGCCAAGGGTCGGCAGCGGGCGCAGGACCTCGCGGCGGGCCTCCGCGCCTTCCTCGGCGGTGCGCGGATGACCCACGCCGAGGCGGCGGATGGGATGAGCCTGAACAACGCTAACCGCCTCAGGTACGCCGCAGCCACCGGCACCGTCCTGATCCGGTGGGACGGCGCGCGGCAGCCGACGATCTGGACCGTGCCGCCACCCGACGTCGATCCCCGCGAAGCCCGCCACGAACTGGCGCGCCGGTACCTGCACTTCTACGGGCCCGCCATCCCGGAGGCGTTCGGCGTGTGGGCGGGAATCGGCCCGCGACCCGGCGCCGCGGCCTTCCAGGCGCTCGGCCAGGAGCTGACACCGGTGCGGACGCCGGTCGGCGACGCGTGGATCCTCACCCAGGACGAGGCGACCTTCCGCGCCGCCCCGGAGCCCCCGGAGCCCCCGGAGCCCGCGGCCGTACGGCTGCTCCCGAGCGGTGACGCCTACTTCCTCCTGCAGGGATCCGATCGCGATCTCCTGGTCCCCGACGCCGACCGCCGTGGCGCGCTCTGGACGCCACGCGTCTGGCCCGGTGCCCTCCTCGTGGCAGGCGAGATCGCCGGAACGTGGCGGCGCGCGGGCCCGCTAGTGACGGTGCAGCCCTGGCGACCGTTGTCGCCGGCCGAGGCAGACGCCGTCACGGCCGAGGCCGAGTCGCTGCCACTGCCCGGCATCGACCGGCGGATCGCCGTCAACTGGGGGCGACTGAGGTGCCAGTAGCGGCTGACACTTCGGATAGACCGTAGCTGTCTTCGATCTATGCGAAGTGCGGTTCCTGGACCGCTCCACCGTAGAGAGTTGCGTTGATTGCGGCCAGCCCGCGCAGGAGTGGTCGACGGTCAATCCCGCCAGCAATGACGTCCGGATGCGATTCCAGCCGCGGTGCCGGAAATGCCACCGCTCCTATGACGGCGGCGCCGGCGAGGGCTACGGGGCGGCGCTCTCCGCGCAGCGGACGATCATGCGGACGGCGATCAGGGAGCACCACGGGCGGGAGATGGGGACGGAGGGGGACAGCTTCTACGTGGTCTTCCAGTCCGCGGCCGACGCGGTGGGATGCTGCGTCGCTGCGCAGCGCGCGCTGGAGCGGCCTGAATGGCCGGGGGATACGACGGTGCGGGTCCGGATGGGGATGCACGCGGGCCAGCCGACGCGGCATGAGGACAACTACATCGGGATGGACGTGCACCGGGCGGCGCGGATCGCCGCGACCGCCCACGGTGGTCAGGTCGTGCTGTCGGAGGCCGCGTGGCGCCTGGCGGAGCCGGAAGCCCCGCTCGGGATCGGCGTGCGTGACCTGGGGTTTCACCGGCTGAAGGACATCGAAGAGCCTGAACGCATCCTCCAGCTGACCGGGCCCGGCCTGGCGGAGAAGTTCCCGCCGCTCAAGAGCCTCGGCGCACCGACCAGGCTGCCGGCGCTGGCCACGCCGCTGGTGGGCCGTGAGGCCGACCTGGAGTACCTGCTGGCTGAGCTGACCCAGCCGCAGGTCCGGCTGGTGACGCTGACCGGCCCGGGCGGGGTGGGCAAGACGCGCCTGGCGATCGCGGCGGCCGCGGCGCTGGATCACCAGTTCCCGCACGGGGTGTACTTCGTAGCACTAGCCGCGGTCACCGACCCGGGGGTGATGTGGAAGACCATCGCCGGGGACCTGGACGTGGAGGGGGACGACGCGCCAGCGGTGACCGGGCACCTGCGAGAGCGTCGGCTCCTGCTGGTCCTGGACAACCTGGAACAGCTGCCCGGCGCGGCCCAGGTCATCGCCGAACTGGTGGACTCCGCCCCCCGTGTGGTGGTCCTGGCCACCTCGCGCGGGCCGCTGCACCTGCCCGGGGAGCACGCGGTGCCCGTGTCGCCGCTGCCGGTCCCGCCCGATGCGGCCGGCGCCGGTGACGTCGCCGCGTCCGCGGCGGTCCGCCTGTTCGCGCAGCACGCGGGGATGGTCCGGCCCGGCTTCGAGGTGACGGAAGGCAACGCCGCCGACGTCGCCTCGATCTGCCGGCGGCTGAACGGGCTGCCGCTGGCCATCGAGTTGGCCGCCGCCCGCGCCCGCCTGCTGGCCCCCAAAGCGCTGCTCGCCCGCCTCGGGTCTAGCCTCCCGTTGGGTAGCCCTCACACCGGGCGCCCCTCCCGCCAGCAGACCCTCCGCGCCACCATTTGCCTGGAGCTACGACCTGCTGGAGCCGGACGTCGCGGCGGTCTTCCGGCGGGCAGGCGTCTTCGCCGGGGGCTGCGACCTGGACGCCCTCGCCGCGGTGATGGTCACTAGTTCCAGCGCCCCGGTCGATCCGCTGGAACTGGTCGCCGGGCTGGCCGACCTCAGCCTGATCACGGTGACGGAGGGCGCCGACGGCGAGCCCCGGTTCGGCATGCTGGAGATGATCCGCGAGTACGCCCTCGAGTGCCTAGCCGAAACCGGCGAGCTGGAAGACACCCGGCTCCGGCATGCCCAGCACTACGCCGCGTTCGCCGAACAAGCCAAGGAGGAGCTGGACGGCCCGGCGCAACTTACGGTCCTGGACCGGTTGGAGGCCGACCACGACAACCTGCGCGCGGCTCTGGCCTGGTCCCTCGAATCCCGGCCCGCCGACTCCTCCGCGGGCGACGAGCGGGCCGTCATCGGGCTGCGGCTGGTCCAGGCGCTGTGGCGGTTGTGGTACGAGCACGGCCACGTTGCCGAAGGGCGGCGGTGGCTGCAGCAAGCCATGGACCTGGCTTCGGCGACCGGCGGGGCACCGCTGGCCGGGGTGGCGCACGGGCTCGGGGTGCTGGTGGACACGTCCGGCGAGCCGGACGCGGCACGCCGGCTCTTCGAGCGCGGCCTGGCCATCTGGCGTGAGCTCGGCAACCTGGACCTTCAGGCGCGGGAACTGAACAGCCTTGGCATCGCCCACCATCACCTCGGCGATCTGGAGACGGCGCGACCCATGCTGCAGGAGAGCATCGCCATCGCCCGCCAGATCGGCAGCCCGGTCCGGCTCGCCGCGGCGCTCACCAACCTCGGCCAGCTGGAAAGCACCGCGGGCGACTTCGACCGTGCTACGCAGGCCCTGCAGGAGGCGCTCACGATCGACTACGAGCAAGGTGACCTACTCGGTGTGGCCCTCGACCACCAGTCGCTCGCGCTGGTCAGCCTGCGCGCGGGCCGCCCGGACGAAGCCCGCGACTTGCTCTCCGGCACGCTCGCCTACGTCGCTAGCTCCGGCAACTCCTCCTTTCTCGCTAACATCCTGGAACTGTCGGGCGTGATCACCGCCAGACTTGGCGACCCGCTGCGGGCGGCCCGCCTGGTAGGAGCCGCGGCAGCCGTCCGGCAGCGTGAGAGCATACCGATGACGCCCCAGGAGGCCGCCAGGATGGAGGGGTACCTGGGCCAGGCGCACGATACCGTGGCGCCCGAGGAGTGGGACGCGGAGCTGGCCTCCGGGCGCGCGCTCACCCAGGAGCAGACGATCGCGCTGCTCCTCTCCACCGCCAGCCCCCCGACCTGACCGCCGCCACCGCTGGCCGCCCACACCGCTGGCCGCCCACACCGCTGGCCGCCCACACCGCTGGCCGCCCACACCGCTGGCCGCCCACACCGCTGGCCGCCCACACCGCGCCGGATATGATGCTGCCCACCATGACCGCCCTGGAGCGCGTGCCCGGCAAGATCATCGCGGTGCACACGAGCTACCGGAGCCGCGCAGCCGAACGCGGCGCGACCCCACCCTGGCCCTCGTACTTCCTCAAGCCCACCTCCTCGCTCGCCGAGAGCGGCGATCCCGTCCTGCGCCCGCCGGGCTGCGAGCTGCTGGCCTTCGAGGGCGAGGTGGCGCTCGTCATCGGAACGCGCACCCGCGGGGTCACCCGGGCGCAGGCGTGGGACCGCGTGGCCTGGGTCACCGCCGCGAACGACTTCGGCGTCTACGACCTGCGGTACGCCGATCGGGGCTCCAACCTGCGGTCGAAGGGTCTCGACGGCTACACCCCGCTCGGCCCGCGCCTGCTCGTCGCGCGCGCCGTGGACCTGGCCGAACTCCGGCTCCGGAGCTGGGTGAACGGGGAACTGGCCCAGGATGCCTGGCCGGCGCGGGACATGCTCTTCGGCTTCGACGACATCGTCGCCGACCTGTCCAGGCTCATCACCCTGGACCCCGGCGACGTCATCCTGACCGGTACGCCGACCGGATCCACCGTGGTCCGCCCGGGCGACGAGGTTGAAGTCGAGGTCAGCGCGGGTAACTACTCGTCGGGTCGGCTGCGCAGCACCATCGTCGAGGCGGAGTACGCGCTCGACCCGCCGGGTGCCATGCCTCGCGCCGACGACGCCGAACGCGCGGCCGCCTACGGCGCGGCCCACAACCCGGCGGCCGGCCCCGCCGGGATCATCGAAGGCCTGCGCGAGGTGTCCACCGCGACGCTGGCCGCCCAACTCCGCAAGCGCGGCCTGAACGGCTTCACGCTGGACGGGCTCCGCTCGACCCATCCGCAGACCCGGATGGCCGGCTACGCCAGGACGGTCCGGTACCTCCCGCTGCGCGAAGACCTGGCCACCACCCACGGCACCGGGATGACCGCGCAACGCCGCGCCATCGAGGAGATCCGCCCCGGCGAGGTGTTGGTCATCGAGGCGCGCGGCGAGCACACCGCGGGCACGATCGGCGACATCCTGGCGCTACGCGCCCAGGTCCGCGGCGCGGCAGGCGTCATCACCGACGGCGCGATCAGGGACAGCGCGGCCCTCGCGCGCCTCGAGATCCCCATCTACCACGCCGCCGTTCACCCGGCGCTCCTCGGCCGCCGGCACGTGCCCTGGGAGACCGGCGTCACCGTGGCCTGCGCCGGGGTCACGATCCAGCCCGGCGACATCGTGGTCGGCGACGCGGACGGCGTGGTGGTGCTGCCGCCCGGGCTCGCCCCCGACATCCTCAACGACGCCCGCGAGCAGGAGCGCCAGGAGGAGTTCATCACCACCCAGGTCGCCCAGGGCGAGCCCCTCTCCGGTCTCTACCCCCTCACCGACCGCTGGCGCCCCGCCTATGACGCCTGGCGAGAGGGCCAGCCCCCCAAAGAACAGGCACCCCCGTGAGGTTCCGCTCCGACCCGGCGAACACCATCCGCGGGTCGATCGCACCCGTGGTCACGCCGTTCACCGCGGATGGCAAGCTCGACCTCGAGGGCCTGCGCGCCCTGATCGCCTGGCAGCTGGAATCCGGGTCACACGGCGTCTCGCTGGGCGGGTCGACGGGGGAGCCGAGCGCCCAGACGGCCCAGGAACGGATCGCGGCCATGGACGCCGCGGCCGAGCAGATCGCCGACCGCGTGCCGTTCCTGCCCGGCACCGGCTCGGCCATGCTGGAAGAAACCCTCGAGCTGACCGCGCACGCGCAAGAAATCGGTGCCGACGCGGTCCTGGTCATCACCCCGTACTACGCCCGGCCCACCCAGGAGGGCCTGTTCGCCTGGTACGACACGGTGGCGGGGGAGCACCCCGACCTGCCCGTGCTCATCTACAACGTGCCGTCCCGCACCGCCGTCGACATCGCGCCCGAGACCGTCGCGCGCCTCCGCACAAAGCACGCCAACATCGTCGGCATCAAGGAGACCACCAAGGACTTCGAGCACTTCTCGCGCGTGCTGCACGCGTGCGGCCGGGACACGGTGGTGCTGTCCGGCATCGAACTGCTCTGCCTCCCGCTGCTCGCCCTCGGCGGCGCCGGCTTCGTCAGCGCGGTCACCAACATCGCGCCACAAGCTGTCGCCCAGATGTACGAGGCCTGGCAAGCCGGAGACCAGGACACCGCCAGGGACCTGCACTACGCGCTGCACCCCTTGGTCGACCTGATCTTCACCGAGACCAACCCCGCCCCGGCCAAATGGGTGCTCCAACAGGCAGGCCTGCTCGCCTCCGCCCAGGTCAGGCCACCGCTGGCCGGGCTCAGCGACAAAGGCCAGCAGCAGGCGATGGCCCTCCTCCGGGCGGGCGAGCCGGTCCTGAACGCCCCGATGACCGCCCTGGCGCAACGGGGCTAACACCATGACGACTCCTCCGCCCGGACTCCCCGCCAAGCTCGACCACCACATAAACGGCGCCCCAGTCCCCAGCGCGGACGGCGCCACGTTCGAAGTCGCCGACCCCGTCAGCAACCAGCCCTACGCGACGGTCGCCGCAGGCGGGCCCGAGGACGTGGACCGCGCGGTCGCCGCCGCCACGGCCGCGTTCACCGAAGGACCGTGGCCGCACCTCCCCGGCCGGGCCCGGGCCGCCATCCTGAACGCCGTCGCCGACGCCATCGAAGCGCGCGGCGCCCGGATCGCCGAACTCGAGACGTTCGACACCGGCCTGCCCATCACCCAGGCCCGCGGCCAGGCGGCCCGCGCGGCGGAGAACTTCCGGTTCTTCGCCGACCTGGCGGTGACGCTGCACGAGGACGCGTTCCGGGCCGGGGGCACGCAGTTCAGCTACGTGATCCGCCAGCCCGCCGGGGTGGCGGGCCTGATCACCCCGTGGAACACGCCGTTCATGCTGGAGACCTGGAAGCTCGCCCCGGCCCTGGCCTCCGGCTGCACGGTCGTGCTCAAGCCGGCCGAGTGGACGCCGCTGTCGGCCAGCCTGCTGCCCGAGATCATGGCCGAGGCCGGCCTGCCCGACGGCGTGTTCAACCTGGTGCACGGCATCGGCGAGGTGGCCGGCGCCGCGCTGGTCGCGCACCCCGGCGTGCCGCGCATCTCGTTCACGGGCGAGACCACGACCGGGCAGACCATCATGGCGGCCGCCGCGCAGCACCTCAAGGGCCTGTCCATGGAGCTGGGCGGCAAGTCCCCGTGCGTGATCTTCGCTGACGCTGACGTGGACCGGGCGGTAGACAGCGCGCTGTTCGGCGTCTTCTCGCTGAATGGCGAGAGGTGCACGGCTGGTTCCCGAATTTTGGCCGAACGAGCGATTTATGACCGCCTCGTGAACCAACTCGGGGCCCGAGCCGCAAGGATCCGCGTGGGTGACCCCTCCGATCCGGCGACGGAGATCGGGGCGCTGGTCCACCCGGATCACTACGCCAGGGTTCTCTCCTACGTCCAGATCGGCCTGGACGAGGGCGCGCGCCTGGTCGCGGGCGGCGCGCGGCCCGCGGGACTGCCGACGGGTAACTACCTGGCCGCGACGGTCTTCGCCGACGTCCGGCCGTCGATGCGGATCTTCCGCGAGGAGATCTTCGGCCCGGTCGTGTGCGTCACCCCCTTCGACGACGAGGCGGAAGCGATCGCCCTGGCCAACGCGACCTCCTACGGCCTGGCCGCGTACCTGTGGACCAGCGATCTGGCCCGCGCGCACCGCGTGGCGCACGCGGTCGAGTCCGGCATGACCTGGATCAACTCGCACAACGTGCGGGACCTGCGGACCCCGTTCGGCGGCGTCAAGGCCAGCGGCCTCGGCCGTGAAGGCGGGCCGCACAGCATGGACTTTTACACTGAGTCTCGTATCGTCCACATCCCGCTGGGGGATACCCACGTCCCCCGGTTCGGAGCCTGACCATGCCTGCGACACCGCCCGACATCGTCCGGGCCGCCTACGCCGAACTGGTCGTCACCGACCTGGAGAAGGCCCGGTGGTTCTGGGTCTACCTGCTCGGCTTCGTGATCACCGAAGACGCGGACGACGCCCTTTACCTGCGCGGGTACGACGAGCTCACGCACCACAACCTGATCCTGCGCGAGGGTCCGGAGCCTGCCGCCGGACGGCTGGCCTACCGGGTGCGGACCGCCGCCGACCTTGACCTGGCCCAGGCGTTCTACGCGGACCTGGGTCTGCGGACCGAGCGGGTCCCCGCGGGCACAACTCCGGGCGTGGGGGAGTCGGTCCGCGCCGAGGACCCGCTCGGCTTCACCGTCGAGTTCTTCTTCTCCGCCGCTCACCCGCAGCGCCTTCAGCAGCGCTACGACCTGCGCCGCGGCGCCGAGGTGGCGCGGCTGGACCACTTCAACATCGTGGTCCCCGACGTGCGCGCCGCCTACGACTACTACCGCTCCCTCGGGTTCGGCCTGTCCGAGACCATCGAGGACGGCGACACCCTGTACGCGGCCTGGATGTTCCGCAAGCAGACGGTCCACGACGTGGCGTTCACCGGGGGAGAAGGACCGCGCCTGCACCACCTGGGATTCTTCGCCCACGAGTCACACCAGGTCCTGCGGATCTGCGACATCCTCGGCTCGCTGCAAGAGGAGGCCCACATCGAGCGCGGCCCGGGTCGGCACGGCGTTTCGAATGCCTTCTACGTGTACCTGCGCGACCCGGACGGCCACCGGGTGGAGATCTACACCAGTGATTACTTCACCGGCGACCCGGACCACCCGGTCCTGCGCTGGTCCGTCCGCGACCCCAGACGCCGGGACTTCTGGGGCCACCCGGTCATCCCGTCCTGGTACACCGAGGCCAGCGCGGTCCTTGACCTCGACGGCCGCCCCCGCCCGCTAGTGGCCGAGAAGCAGACCGCCGAGGTCATCGTCGGCGCCGACGGCTTTACCAGGTAACCCGGCTAGGGCACCCGGACGACCGGGAACTGCCCGTCGGCTCAACCCCCGCTACACCCGGACGACCGGGAACTGCCCGTTGGCGAAGTTCTGGTGGTACCCCTCGCCGGCGAACCCGTACAGCGGCAAGCCGTTGAAGGTGACCTGGCCGTTGATCCTGCCGAACGTCCCGGGGAACTTTGTGCCGCGCACGACCGGGACGCCGCGGATCGGCGGCCAGATGGCCGCGCACGACCCATGGCAGTTGCTCGCGTGGCCCCGCCGGTCACCGGTGAAGGTGTACACGACCAGGCCGTTGCCTTCCACGAGCACCAGCCCGCGGACCGAGGAGATGTGCTGCGCCCGGAACACGACCGTGGCCGTCCGAGCCTGCTGCGACGCGGCCGACGCCGGCGACGCACCCCACAAAGACCCCACCAGCAGCGCGCCTGACACCACGCCGAGCGCTACTCCACGCCAGTTAACACGCATAACCCGCTCCCTTGTCGTGATCCCCTGTCCGCTAAGGGATACGGGCCGCCGGGAGCGATGGTTCACACCCACTCGATCAACCTGTGTTCAAATGTCAATATAGCGTTCTAATATATGGAACATGTCAGCGAGTGATCCCGGGCTCTCGCAGTCACTCGAGCGCGGCCTGGCCATCCTGAGCGCGTTCACGCCCGACCGGCCAGATCTCGGGATCAGCGAGCTGGCGCGCAAGCTCGGCCTCACGCGCAGCACGACGCACCGCTACGTCGCCACGCTCAGCACGCTCGGCTACCTCCAGCAGGACGAGGCGACGCGGAAGTACCGTCTCGGCGCGCGCGTCCTGGACCTCGGCTTTTCCGTGCTCGGATCGCTGGGCCTGCGTGAGATAGCGGCGCCGCACCTTCGCCGGCTCACCGACGCCACCGGGCACACCTCCAACCTCGCCATCAGGGACGACACCGACGTGATCTTGATCGACCGGGTCCGAGGCCTGCCTGGGCGCTATCACCACCTCGAGTTCAGCCTGCACGTCGGCTCGCGTATCCCGGCCTACTGCAGCGCGACGGGCAAGGCGCTCCTTGCCTTCCTGCCGCGCCCCGACCTCGAGCGGATCCTGGATCGGACCGACCTGGTCCAGCGCGGGCCCAGGACCCTGACGGACAAGAAGACGCTGCTCGCGGAGCTTGAGCAGGTGCGCAGGACGGGCATCGCCACCAACGACGAGGAACTCGACAGCGCCCTGCGCTCCATCGCCTCTCCGGTGCTCACTCGCTCAGGCGAGGTAGTCGCGGCCGTCAACGTGGCCATTCCCTGGTCTCCCGCGCCCATGAGCGACCTGGTCACCCGGCTCGGGCCGACCGTCCAGGCGATCGCCAACCAGATCGCCGCCCAGGTGATCTGAGTACCTAATTGACCCAGGAGCCTACCCGGCTATCACCCAAGCTGACCCTGGCTAGGCTGGCGCTATGGCCGACTACTACCGCGCCCCCGGCTGGTTCACGCGGAACGTTTTCAATCAGACGGTCGCATTCCTTACCCGGCAGGGCGTCAGCGTTCTCGGCTCGCGGGTCTTGGCCGTAAAGGGCCGGTCGAGCGGCCAGTGGAGGACCACGCCGGTGAACCTGCTCACCCACGACGGCCGCCGTTACCTCGTCGCGCCTCGCGGCGAAACCCAGTGGGTGCGCAACCTGCGTGCCGTCGGCACCGGCGAATTGCGGGTGGGCAGGCGCGCCGAGGGCTTCCGCGGTCGGGAGCTCACCGACGACGAGAAGGTCCCGGTGCTGCGTGCCTACCTGAAGAGGTGGAAGGCGGAGGTCGGGATCTTCTTCGAGGGCACCGGCCCGGACTCGACCGACGACCAGCTCCGCGCCATCGCACCGAAACACCCAGCGTTCGAGGTGCTCCCAGTCGAGCAGTCTTGACCTGATTGCGCCTGCCGGATCTGCCGCCGCGCTAGCAGAGTTGCGGCAAATGTGAGCCCGGCGGTAATGCCGCTAGGGCGCTTTGCGGGTGTTGACAACCCTGCGTTTGCGCAACGACTCGACCCATTCCTGCCCGCTGAGCACTCGCGTGGTCTTGGCCGACTTGACCTCGCCCGCGGCGGCAACTGCCATCGCGACGCTGGCTGCGGTCATGTCATCCGGTGCCTCATACACCACGAGCACGTCGTACTCGCCAAAAGGAAAGCCAGCCACCACGATCGTGGCTCCCACGTCCTCCAGCGCCGACTTAATCGCTTCCACGGGGTCTTGCGGATCCTTGAGCTGAGCCGCCATCGACTTCGCCGTATAGGAGGCCTGGTACATGTACAGCGCCATCGATGCTTCCCCTCGGGCCAGGCTGGAGACCACTGCGGTTCACAAGATCGTAGACCCAGGCCCAGACGAGCGCACCAGCCTCCGCCCTGGCAGACGAGCCCTGTACCGAGACGTGCCAGCCGCTATGAGGAATGGTCGCGGACCTTGGTACGGGCGTTCAGGCCAGTACGGCCACTCCTCAAACCAGCTGCACCGGCCGTCGTCACCCAGCCGCATCACCCAAAGGTCGCGGTACTCCCGCCGGACCGGATCGCCGTAGACCGGCCTCCCCCACAGGGCCGCCTAACCCAGCCGGGCGACCGACGCGACCCGAACCCACGCCCGACTGGCACCGCGGTGCGTACGCAGTGCGGTTTGAGCGGGCCGAATACGGCCCCTACCCGGGCGGCGGCAGAAGCGCGACGTCTCCGCGGAAACGCGACGTCTCCGCGGAAACGCCTGACGCAATTGCGTGAAGCGTTTCCGCGGAGACGCCCTCAGTACCTCACGTGTTCGCGTCTCGCGGGAGGCGCGCCTTGGCCATCATTTGCAAGTTAATGGCCATGACACTCTCGGACAGCGCCGCCAGCAGCTTCCCCAACTCCACAAGATCGTCGTGGTCGGGAGTGGCATCCCCGTCCTCGGCATGATGCCGGGCTTCCCTCGCCGAGTTAAGCGCCTCGTGCAGAGCGCGATGTACGCCGATCGTCGTCGAGTCGGTGCTGCTCATTTCGCTCCTCAGCTAGCTGGACGGCCATATCCGCCGTGTTGGTCCTGGTGATCACTGACGGCCAGGATACGCAGAATCAAGCCGAAGACCTCCAGCAGGCTGGTTGGGCCGGCTAAATGTCGTAGCGGTCTGGGTGCTCATGCTGTTTACCGACCTGCTGGGACAACGCGAATTCCGTCGCACCACCCGCGACCTACCCGCGACCCCCGGCACCGGTCGCCATGATCGTCTTCTCCCTTAAGCCAGGCCCACCCAACCCGGGGCGCTCGTGGCACGCCGGTCAGGGCTGGATGTTTTCCAGGTCCTCGAGGAGGCTTGGGTGACTGGGCTCCCACCCGAGTGTCTGCCGGGTGTGGGCGCTGGATGAGGGCTGGTCAGTCGCGAAGATCGGGCCGAGCGGGCCAAAGGTCTCCTGCGGTACGGCTTCCACCGGGAGCCCCAGCCGTCTGCCGATGACCGTCGCGATGTCGCGCACGGCGTCGCCCTCGTCAGCGACGGCGTGCCATGCGGTCCCGGCCGGCGCCTTCTCCAGGACCAGCCGGAACAGGACGGCCGTGTCAAGCGCGTGGACGGCCGGCCAGCGTTGGGCACCATCGCCCGGATAGCCCGACACTCCGGTGCGGCGTGCCATCTCGGTCAGCAGGCCGGCGAATCCGCCCCTGCCCTGGTTGTGGACCGTGCGCGGCAGGCGGACGGCCGCGCTCCGGACTCCGCGGGAGGCCAGGTCCAGGACGCCCGTGACAGAACGGCTGCGACCGCCGACCGGGCCACCCGTCGGCAGCGGGTCGGCCTCGGTGGAGGCGCGGCCTAGGACGTAGGGCGTACCGGAGACGGTGATGAGGGGGTGCCCGCTGCCGGTGAGCTCCTCGCCCAAGGCGGCAAGCGCGGCGCTCTCTTCGGCGACGGCCGCGGCCAGGGCGGCGGGGCTGCTGAAGTCGTTGGCGAAGGCCAGGTGGATCACCCCGTCAGCCTTGGCGGCGCCGGAGCGGAGCGCGCCCAGATCGGCGAGGTCGCCGCGAATGGGCTCGGCGCCGAGGGTCTCCAGGGCCGTCGCGGACGAATCGGAACGAGCGAGGGCAAGAAGGGTATGGCCGTGGCCGATTAGCTCGGCCACGACGGCGGAACCGATCAGCCCGGTGCCGCCGGTGACGAAGACCCGCATGAGGTTCTCCTCAAAGTGATGGGAGCTTTGT
Organism: uncultured Actinomycetes bacterium; assembly: GCA_963789225.1. Classification (GTDB taxonomy): domain Bacteria; phylum Actinomycetota; class Actinomycetes; order Streptosporangiales; family Streptosporangiaceae; genus Palsa-504. The sequence goes on along the minus strand of CAWBKD010000015.1, from coordinate 139,520 downwards.
CCCATCACTATAGCAAGGCGATGGGACAAAGGTCGCATCACTTAGTATGGGCTCATGGCCCGATGGGAACCCGGCGCGCGGGAGCGGATGGTCCTGGCTGCTGTGGACCTGTTCACCGAGCAGGGGTACGACGCCACGACGGTCGCCCAGATCGCTGAGCGCGCCGGGGTCACCAAGAGCACCTTCTTCCGGCACTTCCCCGACAAGCGCGAGCTCCTCGTGGCGGGACAGGAGATGCTGAGCCGGCTGCTGGCCGAGGGAATCGCCGACGCGCCGCAGACCGCCAGCCCGCTCGAGGCGGTCGCGGCCGGGCTCGAGCGGGCGTCGAGCGCGATGGGCCCGATGAACCGCGAGCTCGGCCCCCGCCTGAAGGCAGCCATCGCAGCCAGCGCCGAGCTACAGGAGCGCGACGCCCTCAAGAGCGTGGGCCTCGCGGCAGCAATGACCAATGCTCTCAAGGCACGGGGCGTACCTGACCCGTTGGCGCATCTCGCCAGCGAGATGGGTGTCCTGGCGTTCAAGCGCGGCTACTCCGAATGGCTGGAAGCCGACCACGACACCGAGGGCGGACTTGCGCCCTACACCGCCGCCGCCCTCGAAGACCTACGGGCAGCAAGTGCGTCGCTGAGGTAAGGGCCGGGCAGCCTGGTCACGAACAGGCCGTCCCAGCGCTCGGCCCGGCGGACCGGACGGCGGTGCGGCCACTCCGCCGCAACCCAGACAGGAATCCGGGGCCGCTGGACGAGCCGGGCGCACCCTCACCGGGCTGACCGTACTGCACCTCGATAAGGACTTCGACCTCATCGCCGAGGTCACCGGTCAGCCCATGAACGCCTGAGCATGCCCCCGCCGGCGGTCACGGATGACGATGCGGGCCAGGCTGAGGCTTGACTCGTTCCGGACAGCGGCCTGACAGGACCTTGCTGAGCTGCCCGTTGTGCGGCGGACCTTGGCATCGGTCACGATTGGAGAAGCGCCAGCGGCCGTGGCAGCCTAACCTTCGTTCAACTGGCCGGTATCACGCCGAGCCCAAACGAACCGAAAGGCAGGCGTGGCAATGCCCGCGAAGACTTCCCAGCCAGGATCCGGCGGCTTCAGTGCCGCAGAGCGTGCCGCCATGAAGCAGCGTGCTGCAGAGCTGCGCGCTGAGGGCAAGAAGGGTGCCAAGAAGGCTGATGAGCTGCAGGCGGTACTCGACGCAATCGCCAAAATGACACCGGAGGATCGCGCGGTCGCCGAGCGCGTCCACGCGGCAGTGAGCGCCGCTGCCCCGGAACTGTCGCCGAGGACCTGGTACGGAATGCCCGCCTACGCCAACGCCGAGGGCAAGATCGTCGTCTGCTTCAAAAACTCGGGCAAATTTAATACCCGGTACTCAACGCTGGAGTTCCAGGACGCCGCGAACCTCGACGACGGGGACATCTGGCCCGTGTCGTTCGCACTGCATGAGTGGAGCCCTGCGGTGGAGCGGAAGGTTGCCGAGCTCATGAAAGCTGCCGTTTCCTGACCACCGTCCCAGTCGGCGCGGAGCACACGGCACTCGGTACTGTCCGCGGCAGAACCGGACGGTCACTCTGGTCGCGGCGATGCATGAACATACGGTCGGTGGTCGCTCGTCGGGTTGGCCCGTAACCGCGGCTGCCGGGCGGTCAACTACGCGAAGCCCAGGTTGATAACCGCGCGCCGACCCGCCTGATTGGCGCTGTGGGCCGACCCTGACTGTACATGCGCTCTTGCAACCGAATGGGCATTCTGCGTGCCGTCTTGCCGACGTCGCCTCGGCGTCGTTGATATGTGCCGCGTACGGCGGGTCGACTGGTTCGAGCGTGGCGCGGCTTGCCCCCGGGATCGTTACCCGGCCGCGTCGCTCGTGCGGCGTCCGTGACTCGGCGGGGCCGTACGGGGATGTCGCCTAGGATGGGGTCGCGGCGCATGAGGCTGCTCAGAGCCAGCCCCGCTCGTCTGCCGTCCTGACGGCCCCTGCCCCGTTGCGCGCCCCGGTCTTAGCGATCGCGGCTGACAGGTAGTTACGAACGGTTCCCTCGGATAGGAACAGCTTCCTGGCGATCTCGGACACGGTCGTCCCGGGGCGAGCAGCGACCAGCACGTCGCGCTCCCGGGCGGTTAGCGGTGAGACGCCGCCCGCGAGCGCGGCAAAGGCCAGCTCCGGATCGACAACGCACTCGCCGGCCGCAACGCGCCGGATCGCGTCGGCGAGCTGCTCGGGCGGCGCATCCTTGACGACGAATCCGCTGGCGCCTGATTCCATCGCCCGTCGCAGGTAACCAGGGCGCCCGAACGTGGTGAGGATCAGCGACCGGCACTGCGGGACTTCCTGGGCGAGCACGCCAGCCGCGGCCAGGCCATCGATTCCTGGCATCTCGATGTCCAGCAGGGCGACGTCCGGATGGTGCGCTCGGGCGGCGGCGGCCACCTCGTCGCCGCGTCCGACTGCCGCTACTACCTCGAAGTCCTGTTCCAATGCGAGCATCACGGCCAGTGCACGGCGGATGAGTTCCTGGTCCTCGGCGAGCAGGAGCCGGATCATTGCGTCCCTCCGTCCGGTGGCAGCGAGACCCGCAACCGCCATCCCCTCGGCTGCAGCGGCCCGGCGTCCAGGACACCGCCGGCCGCGGCGACTCGCTCGCGCAGGCCCGACAGGCCGTTTCCCGGCGCGGCGTTCCCGCCCACGCCGTCGTCCACGATCTCGACCGAGGACCGGGAGAGCCGCACTGCGCACGAGCTGGCGCGCGCGTGGCGGATGACGTTCGTCAGGCCTTCGCGTACGGCCCAGCCGAACAGCTCCCGGTGAACAGGGTCGACAATGTCGACGGCGCCCGGAAGGTCGGCGGTGATGCCGACGGCCCGCAGCAGCTCTCGTCCGGTGGCCAGTTCTCCGGCGAGCGTCACGTCGCGATAGCCGGTGACGGCGGCACGCACGTCGGCGAGCGATTGCCTGGCCAGGGTCTCGACCTCGGCTATTTCCTGAAGCGCTTGCGGGGGATCGGCCGCGCCGAGCCGGCGCGCCAGGGCGGCTTTCACCGTGATCGCGGTCAGCGAGTGGCCTAGCAGGTCGTGCAGGTCGCGGGCGATCCGGAAGCGCTCATTCTCCGCGGCCATGCGGGCAAGCTCCGCCCGCGCTTCGGCGAGCGCGTGATTGCCGCGCAGCAGCTGAAGGGCGACGAATGTCACGACCGCGACGACCGGGATCGCGACCGGGATGAGATCGCCGAACGCGGCGCCCAGGCTGTCATGCCAAGAGGGAATGGCCACCGGGACCAGGAGCGCCCCCAGGGCCAGCGCCAGGACGGCGGGCGCGGACCGGGCACCCCACCGGGCCACAGTGAGCATCGTGATGAACAGGCACATGACGAACGCCGAGGCGCGGGCGAATGACAGCTCAGCCGCAAACAGCACGACGAGGATGCCGTAGAGGGCCCAGAATCGCCGTGAGTTCGGCGGCCAGAGCAGTGCTGGCACGACGAGCCAGCAGAGGCCGAAGGCGGCGAGGATGGCGTAGCCGCATACCGCGGCGGCGCCTCGGCAGTATCCCGTCACAGCGTGAGCCACAGTGAACAGGTAGACAAGAGGAACCGCATGCAAGACGAGCCGACGCCGTCCTCGGGCCCACATGCGCTGGCTCGCTACCCACTCCGCCTCGGCCGGGCTGGCCGGTGCGATGTCCAGGTCCACGTTTCCTCAGATTACGCCGTCAGCGAGCTCAGACTCGGCTCGTGTCGCGCCGGTAGGCGAGCACGGCGAGCGGGACGAGAACGACGACCCAGACGGCGACCACGATCCACCCCTCGGCCGGCCAGCCGCCCCCGCCGCTGGCGCTCTTCCCAGCCTGAACGAGCCAGTAGGAGGGGAGCAGCTTCACGATGGTCAGCCCCGCCCCGCCGGTGAAGAGCCGGCCGAAGGCGCCGCCCAGCAGGGCGAAGAAGACGACGGGCCCGGCCACCGCAGGCACCATCGCCTCGACCGAAACCAGGTGGCCCACGGTGATCCCCATCACAGCGAACGGTGCCAGGCCGATGAGAAGCAGCCCGGCCATCTCCAGCCACCGCGTGGCATCGAGCCGTACCCCGAGCGATGCGCCGGCCAGGCCGAGCAGCACGAGGGTGGGTATCGCCACCAGGTAGGAAGTGAGCACCTTGGAGACGAAGTAGGTGCCGGTCCGCAACGGCGTGGTCCGCGTGTGGCGGGTCCAGCCGCTGGCCCGGTCGCGCGCGACATGCGCCCCCGGGAAGACCGCGGCCCACATGGCGCCGTACGCCGCCATCCCGGTCATGAAGTACAGCGGGAACGGGATGCCCTCGGGGTGGGCGTGGCGGCTCCCCGGGGTCACCGCGTAGTACACCACAAGCGGCAAGGCTATGGTGAGGCCAACGGTCGTTGGGACCCGATACATCCGGAGGATGTCATACCGGAGGTGAGTGGTGTTGATCATCTGGTCACCTTCTCCCCGGTACCCGCGCTCCCGCGGTCCTGCTCGGTACTCGTGCTGTCGCCGTCCGGGTCGTCGGCAGTCAGCTCCACGAATGCCTCCTCGAGGCTCTCCCCCTGCACCTCGATGTCCCGCGCGGCCGGGTACGTCCTGAGCAGGGCGCCGATGGCCATGTCGGCGTCCGAGCACGACAAGATGACCGCATCCCCATGCCTGTCCGCATTCAGCACCCCTGGCAACGCCCCGAGCGAGGTGACGTCGACCCCCGGCAGCGTCGCCCGGATCTTGCGAGAACCCGCCTGCGCTTTGATCTCGGTGGCCGGACCGTCGGCGATGATCCGGCCGCGGGCCATAAGCACGATCCGGTCGGCGAAGGCGTCGGCCTCCTCCAGGTAGTGCGTGGCAAAGACGATAGTCTTCCCCCGCTCGGTGGCGCTGCGCATCGTCTGCCAGAAGTCGCGTCGGCCTTCGACATCGATCCCCGCCGTCGGCTCGTCGAGGACAAAGAGGTCAGGGTCGCCGACGAGAGCGAGGGCGAAGTACGCCCGCCGGGTCTGGCCGCCGGACAGCCTCGTGGTCCGCCGGTCGGCGAATTCTGCCGCCCCGGTCAGGCGGAGCACGTCTTCGACGGGAAGCGGATGCGGGTAATAGGACGCCACCAGCGTCACCGCCTCACGCACCTTGAGCAAGTCGGGCGGCGATCCGGTCTGGAGCATGGCCCCGATCCGGCCCGCCCGCACGGCCGCCGCTGGCGGTACGCCGAAAACCGACACCGTTCCCTGATCCGGGCGGGTGAGACCGAGCATCATGTCGAGTGTCGTCGTCTTGCCGGCGCCGTTCGGCCCCAGCAACGCGACCGTCTCACCGGGAGCGATCATCAGGTCGATCGATCGGACGGCGCGCACCTGGCCGTAAGACTTGGACAGCCGAGACAGGACGATCCCCCCGCCACAAGCGTTAGCATTGGCCACGCCAAGAGACTGGCGCGCCCGCGCGCTGACCGTGTAGGGCCGAAATCCCCGACTTCGGCGTGACAAATGTCATAAGCCGTATCAACCCAGTTCCAGGCCCCCATGATGCCCTGTCCGGCTGGCGCGGGATTCGCAGCTGCCGCCCGCGGTGCCGGCCCGCAGCCACCGCCCATGCCGCCTGATCCGGCGCAAGTGGTTCCCGCCCTCTGGGGCCGAACCCGTCGTGCAGCACCACCACGCCCGGCCACCGGCTATCACCGCCGGGGCGCGACAGGTAGCCAGACATCTCGCTTGCGGGCGCGCAGATCGTGACATCCACCGCGGCCTGCCCTTCGTCCATCAGCAGCTCCGGCCAGCAGGCCAGTCCGGGCGCTGACGGCTCCGCTGGGGCAGATGGTCCTGCTGCCTCCTGTTGTTTGCGAAGCTTGTCAGCCGCTACAGGAGCAGGCCCTTGGTCGTGACATTGGGGAGCCTGGCCGTAGTCCAGGATCGAGTTCCAGATGGTCGGCACCCCCGAGGTAACCGTCGACCGCTCGGCCGCGATGAATTGAGTCAGGTGCTCGGGCTGCAGGAACCTGTCTGGCATGTGCAGCGTGGCGCCGGACAGGAAGGCCGCGTACGGCAGGCCCCACGCGTTGGCGTGGAACATCGGCACGATGGCCAGGGCCCGGTCCGCCTCGGTGATGCCCTTGACCCCCGCGGCCAGGACGGCCATAGCGTACAGGTAGGTGGACCGGTGGGAGTACACCACGCCCTTCGGGTCCCCGGTGGTTCCGCTGGTGTAGCACATGAGCGCGGCAGCCCGCTCATCAAGCGAAGGCCATGTTCAGCGTGTGCAGCACCGCGCCCATCGCGGGCACCCCGAAGTAGGCCTCGAGGTGCTCGGCGTTGTTCCAGCAGAAGGTCCCCACCGGGTCGCCCGCCCCGACGCCGAGCCGCGCCAGCGCCCCCGCCGCCGCCCGGCGTTCCGCGCCACCTGAGCGTAGGTGGTCCGCCGAGCGCCCGCGCCGGTCCAGGTGACGCACTCGCTGGCCCCGTTTACCCGGGCACCATGCCGCATGATCGCGCCAATAGTGAGGGGGAAGTCCTGCATCGTGCTGCTGATCATGGGGAAAATCCTATTTCTCCCGAACGCCGCGACTAAGAGCTCGCACACGCCGGGAGTTCCTGCGCGATCTCCCAATCACGCCCGCCGGTATCGGCGAAGCCACCTGTGCGGACCCCGGAGCCCGGTTCACCGAACCCTTGAGCAGCGCCACCTCAGACCCTTCTCAGCTCGGGCGTATGGTAGCGCCGGAGCGGGCGACGATCTCCTGCAGGGCCGCGACGTGCAGGTCGAAGGCGGCACGGCCGGCCCTGGTCAGCCTGGCCGACGTGCGCGGCCGCTTGCCCACGAAGGACTGCCTAGACCGCGACCTGGCCAGTTAGGGCGCTCTCCGAGAGCTGGTATCCCGGCTGCGCTTGCCCCCTCTGTACGTATGTACACGGCAGAAGGTCACGAGGGAGATACCGCCATGGACGTTCCATCGCACCGCGCACAACTTTCAGAACTGCTCGCCACGAATCCGAACTACTTTGGCAACCTCCCCGAGAGTGGGCTGCCGCCGGTGACCGAACTGCTGGCCGATACGAGCTGGGAAGAGCTTGTCGGAGTCGGCTATAACGCCGACCGTCAAGAGCTTGAGGCCACCTTCGCCGTCAAGCAGGACTCCGGCTACGACGGCGGGCTATGCACTCCTGGCAGCTGGGAATACGTTCGCTTCTGGGTCAACACCGCCAGCGGCTGGCAAGATGTGGGTCTGGACGGCGTCAACGTGCACGACCTGCCCGAGGGCACCGACTGCACCGGAGCGGCCCAGCTGCCGGTGTCCTACATCGCCAGGATGTCCTACCAGCCCGCGCGCTACTTCTGCAGCGAGCCGCTGCTGCCACAGGTCCGGGCGATCCTGTCCTGGTCTGTCCCGCCCCCGGCGACAGGCGCCGCGCCGGAGAACTGGACGCCGGTCTTCGGCAACGTCGTCGATGACTACGTCCAGATTCCGCCGCGGTTCCTCACGCTCGCGGACGCGCTGGCGGCGGTCAAGGTGCCAGCCGACAAGCTGCCCCCGAACATGACCGCGGGCCTTGATGTACCGATCCCGGTCCCGGCCCCAGGCCCGCTCAGCCTGGCGACGCTGGTCTCCGACTACGGCTCCAGCTCGGCCGGGCTCACGGTCCCTGCGCATCGCTTCGCCGCGGCGACGCTGGCGTCGGCAGCGGCGGCGCCGGCACCCGACCCGGCTGCGATCCTCACGACCATCGGCACCTGGAAGGAACTCGGACTCGATTGGTCGGCTGCGCTCGCGAGCCTGGTGGCGCTGGAAGGCAACACCGAATACGAGCAGATCGACTGCCTCGGCCTGGACCTCGCCGTGCCCCGGCTGGTCGCCACGATCACGATCAAGCAGCCAGTCGGCTACGACGGCGGCCTGTGCACCGCAGGCAGCACCGAGTACGTGGCCTTCTGGGCTGACCTCGGGTCGAAGTGCGCTCTGACGTACCTCGGTACCGAGCAGATCAGCGTGCACGACATCGCCTCGATCCCGCCCGAGGGGCTCAACTACGCGGCCGTGCTGCCGGTGGACCTCTCCGCCATCGAGCGGCCGTGCGGCGAGCCGCTCATCATCAGGGTCCGGGCCGTGCTCTCGTGGGCGGTCCCGCCCTCGACGACCAACCCCGACGCGATTCCGTACTGGGGCAACGCGGTCAACGCGCACGTGCAGGTCCCGGTGCTGGCGCAGGGCGCGGGCACCAGCCCGAACATCTTCGCCATCGGCGGCATCGGCGTGGCGTCGATCGACAGCAGTTATAACCCCGCCACGATGACGACCTCGGGCAGCGGGCTCACCCTCCCCGGTGCGAACTTCGCGTTCACCGGCCTGCTCACCAGTCCGCTCGCCTGTCCGTTTGGCGGCGAGGTGACCATCAATGGCGTCCCCATCCTCGGCGGCTCCTACCGCGTGCAGGTCAGGGACCTGGACGCCGGGCCTGGGCCGTGGATCACCGTTACCAACCCGGTCACGGTCGTCAGCTTCGGGGGCGTGACCGGCACCAATACGACCTCCGGCCAGTACTTCCCTTACCTGCCGGCCGCCGAAAACGAGCTCCAGGCCCTGGCCGACTGGTATCCGCCCGGGCCAACTAATGACCTGTGGGAGATCAAGCTGGACGCGCTGGACGCGGCATCCAACCCGCTCGGCGAGGTCCGGTATCGCATTCGGCTCGACAACACCGCGCCGGTCTGCGACATCCACATCGACAACGGCGGGGACTGCAAGACGTTCACCGTCGGCAGCACGATCTCCGGCCACGCTTACGCCGTCGACCCACAGGGTTACCCCGGCAGCTACTCGACGTGGGTGGAGCCGCAGACCCTGCCAGGCGGCATCGGGCTGCTCACCCCGGCCTCTCCGGTGATCGGGGAGACCGGGCCCGAGCCCGGCGACCCATGGCAGCTCGACACCAAGGGCATGTCGCCGTGCGCATACACGGTCCAGGTTCAGGCCGTCAACCGGGTGATCGTGAACAGCTCGACCGTCGGCCTGTGGTCGCCGGTCGCTGCCGTCGGGTTCTCGCTCAGTAGCTGACCGTCCGGGACGGTTCGTCCCCAAGCTGCGGGGCCCGGCCTGGTGGGCGAGGCCGGGCCCCGCAGCCGTTCAGAGCACCGCGCTAGTCCGCAGATACACTGATATTCCGGCCTGGATCACGGCCCGCCCGCTCTCGCGGCAGTGCCTCCCCTGGACCGGCTGATCCGTTACTCGGTCCCAGGCGACCGTTACTACTTCGTTGTTAATCACCGTGTATTTCATGGCGCCAGCTCCCCTCTGACCGATTGGGGGAATCCGCCCAGATTCCGCCGGACCTTCCGCGATCCGCGGATCCCCTGACGAAGTGCGCTGCAGGCGGGAGCCGAAGATGAAATGGAATTTCCAGCCGCTCCCCGGCGAGGGCCGGGATGAACAGGATGATGACGACGACTCTGCGCCCGGGCTGCTCGATCTGCCGGCGGCGCTGCTGGAACGGCATGGCGCCCGGGTACTCGACCCCGGACGCGCCGCGGTGGTGGCCGGCTACCTGAGCCCGCGGCCGACGGTGTACCGGACCAGGACACTGCTGGTCCCCGACGATCTGCTCCGGAACGGGGCCTTCATCGAGGCCGTCAACGAGGTCCTACGGCTCACCGGGATGAGGCTGGTCCCGCCCGCGCAGGACCAGGACGCCGACCTCGATACGTATCGCGGCGACCCGGAAGTCTTCGAGGCCCTGCGGAGTCTGCCTCGCCCGGCGGTCCTCGTCCCGCTCGAAGGCTACCGCCGGCCAGTGGAAATTGACGCTTGGACGGCGCTGCAGACGCTGCGCGCGGCCACCGCCCGGGGGGATCGGGTGGTGGACGAGGCGTCCGGTGCCGCGGAGCAGGTGACGCTGGACCAGGCCGAGGTCGATCGTATCGGGCTAGAGCATCTGCTGGTCGGCTCGGCCATCACCGGGAGTCCGATCGACGGTGGCGCCGGCGGCATCACCGGGGGGTCGGGCAACGGCAGCGACGTCAGCGGCCCGAGCACCACCGACTCTTACCTGTTCAGTGGCGGCGACCCGCGTACCCCGGTCGCGGTCCTCCTTCGTCCGCCCCGGCGCAGGTCGGCCCGCGACTGCGAGTCCCGTTACGGCCGGCGCCCGGTCGTCGCGGTCCTGGACACCGGCGTGCGCGCTCATCCGTGGCTGGATCTGGCCGGGAATGGGGCCGGCGGTTACACCATGCTCGCGGACGGCTTCGTCCGGTTCGATGACGAGATCCAGGCCGCCATCCGTAAGGAGAGCGAGCGGGCGGCTGCGGACGGCGACCAGCCGCGCCAGGTGATCAAGGACGCCCGGGATGTGCCGGTCACGGACAATCCGCTGATCGGTGAGCTCAACCCGGCCTTTGGCCACTGCACGTCTATCGTGGGCATCGTGCGCCAGGTCGCCCCCAACGCCAGGGTCCTGGCCGTGCGGGTCATGCACAGCGACGACATCCTCTACGAAGGCGACATCATCTGCGGGCTCCGCCACGTGGCCAAGCGGGTCGCGCTGGCCGGACAGGACGACCTGATGGCCCAGGTCGATGTCGTCTCGCTGTCGTTCGGTTACTTCAGCGAGTCCCGCGCCAAGGTGACCTCCGGTCTGTGGCAGGCGATCGAGGTACTGCTCGGTCTGGGCGTCGTCGTCGCCGCCGCGGCCGGAAACTACGCTTCGAGCCGGAGGTTCTACCCGGCGGCCTTCGCGCTGAACCCCGTCCCGGTCGGCCAGGTTCCCGTGATCAGCGTGGGCGCCGGCAACCCGAACGGCACGAAGGCGATGTTCAGCAACGACGGCGGCTGGGTGACCGCCTGGGCGCCGGGCGCCTGCGTGGTCACCACGTACCCCACGGATGCCGAAGCCAGCCGCACCCCCGAGCTCCGGACTCCCGTCAACAGGAGACCGCCTGACGAATGGCCGCCCGGACGTGAGGCGCTCGACCCGAACGACTACTCGGCAGGCTTCGTGGTCTGGTCCGGCACGTCGTTCTCGGCTCCCTACGCGGCTGCGCTCGTCGCCAGATCGCTGCTGAGGGGTGCACAAGCCGGGCTGAGGCTGGACAACCCCGGGACCGAGCAGAAGAGGAGTCGGGCGGTGGCCGCCCGCGATAATCTGCCGCGCCGCCTCAAGTGACCACGGTGGATGACGGTGGGCCCGCCTCGGGGCGGGCGAGTCAGCCGGACCGCGCCATCCGCATTGCGGCCCTGGTGAGTGCGGTCAGACAGGGCAACGATGACGCGTTCGGTCAGATCGTGACCGAATTCAGCCCGCTGCTGTGGCATGCGGCGCGGGCCGCCGGGCTGAGTTCCAGCGACGCGCAGGACGTCGTGCAGACCGTATGGATGCGCCTGCACGAGCACCTGGACGAAATCCGAGCCCCGAGTGCGCTCGTCGGCTGGCTCGTCGTCACCACGAGGCGGGAAGCGCGGTCGGTGCGCGAGGCGACGCGCAGGCAGATTCCCGCGGACCAGGAGTCATTCGCCGAGTTGCCCGACCCCGGACCCGGATCGGAGGAACAGGTCATCATCAATGACCAGCGCCGCACCCTGTGGGCCGCGATCCGTCAGATGTCGCCGCAATGCCAGGAGCTGCTGCGCATCATCGCCTTCGTGCCACGCCCGGACTACGCTGCGGTAGCGGCCGAGCTCGGCATGCGAGTGGGGAGCGTCGGTCCCACTCGCGGCCGATGCCTGGCCAAGCTCCGCGCCCTGCTCGCCGGCAGCCTCGAGGGGAATTCGCGATGACGCATCCAGAGACGGGCAGCGGGCCGTCGGCCGACGGCCCGCCGGACGACTTCGACCTCAGGCTCCTCGACGAAATCCAGGAGATGTTCCAGGCCGTTGACCCCATGCCGGCGGATCTACCCGAACGGATCCGCTTGTTCCTCTCTCTCCGCGACCTCCGCGACCTGGAGATCGAGGTGGCCAGGTTCGCCGATGAGAACCTGTCAACCGCGGGGGTCCGCGGGGCGGAGCAGAGCCGCACGATTACCTTCGACAGCGAAAGCCTTACCGTCATGATCCGCATTGACGCGAACGAGGACGGAACGGTACGGGTCGACGGCTGGCTGGCGCCGCCGCAGAGCCGGGAGATCGAGATGAAGACCGCCGCGGATCCGCTGAGCGTCAGCAGTGATGCGCAGGGGCGGTTCGCTTTCGCCCGGGTGCCTCGGGGAACGGCGCAGCTCATCGTCCGGCCAGCCGAGCGGGGACAAAGCGAGGCCGGACCGTCCGTCGTGACCCCTGCGCTCATCCTCTGACCCGCTGCCTGGGAGGCGGCCGACCGAATGCCCCGTGCCGAGCGGCGCCCGACCCGCTCCCCTCGTTCGCTGGCCCGCGCCGAGAGCCTGGCCCGCGAAGCGCACGAGCGCGGCTGGCGGGAAGGCAACTCCGGGCGCCCCGCGGTTGGCGCCCGCTACATCCGCGCGGGACTACGGCAGCTGGGGTGGTCAGAAGACAGCCAGCAACCTGACGCGGAACAGGTACCCGAGGCGCACCACGCCCTGGCTTCCAGGTTGTTGATCGTGCTGGGGGGCTGGGAGTCCAAACAGGGCCGCACCGAGTACGGTTTACGTCTTCTGGACCGGGCCGAGGGCCTAGCCCCGGCCGAGTACCAAGGGCTCCTGCAAAGCCAGCGAGGCCTCGTCTTCATGCGGACCGGACGTGAAGCTGACGCGCTGAGGGTGCTCGACCACGCGGTCGCCCTGCTGGATCAGAACCCTGCGGAGACCGCCAACCTGGCTATCGCTCTGCTCAATAGGAGCTTCGTTCACCTCAACACGGGCGATGTCCGCCGAGCGCGGCGTGACCTGATCTGGTGTCAGCGGGTCGCGGCGAACAGCGGCGATGACCTGAACGCGGCCAAGGCGCTCCACAACCTGGGTTACTGCGATCTGCTGGCCGGCGACATTCCCGCCGCGCTGCAGCTCTTCAACCAGGCCTCCGGCCCGTACCGGCTCATTGCTCCCGGCAACCTGCCGGTTCTGGCGATGGATAAGGCCCGCACGCTGCTGGCGGCCGGCCTCGCCGGCGATGCGGCCGGTGAGCTGGATAGCGCGATGGCCTCGTTCCGGCGGCAACGACTGGATCATGATCTGGCGGAAGCGGAGCTCGCCCGATCCGAGGCCGCGCTCGCCGCCGGGCAGCCGGCCGTCGCGCTGCTCTGGGCGGCAGCCGCGCAGCGTCGCTTCCGCCGGCACGGCAACGACGCGTTCGCCTGCCTGGCAGAACTCATCCGGCTGCGTGCTCGGTCAAGCGCACCGGGCCGCCGGGCGCCCGTGGCGGCTGAGGCAGCGCGGCTAGCCGACCGGCTGCGCGACCTCGGGCTGGCTAAGGACGCCGAGATGGCCGAACTGCTCGCGGCCCGGGCCCTGCTGGCCGCCGGCCGCCCGGATGAGGCGAGGCGAAGGCTCGCGGCCATTCGGTACCGCGGGGCGCCCAGGCCGCTGGCCGTCAGGCTGCTACGGCGTCTGGCCCGGGCCGAGCTCGCGGAGGGGGAAGGGCGGTCGGGGGCGGCGCTGACCGAGCTTCGGGCTGGCCTGGTCATGGTGCAGACCCGGCGTGGCCGACTCGGCAGCGTTGACCTGCAGACCGGCACCGCGGCCCTCGGCGCGGACCTGGCCGCCGCCGGGCTGCGGCTGGCGCTGGAACGGAATTCGGCCTCGCTGGTGTTCGCCTGGCTAGAACGCTCTCGGGCGCAGGCGTTCCGGGTCGGGCCCGTGCGCCCGCCCGCCGACCCGCAGGCGGCGGCAGCCCTGGCCGAGCTGCGTCAGCTCAGCCTGCTCATCCGCGGGGCCGAGCTGAGGGGCAAGCGCGACCCGCGCCTGGTAGCCAGGCACGCCGAGCTGCAGCGCGAGATCAGGGAGCACGACTGGCAGGCCAGCGGCGGCGGTCTGGCTACCGCCCAGTCCAGCCTCGGTGAGGTGAGCGCCGCACTGGAGGGGAGCGGGCAGAGCCTGGTCAGCATCCTGGCCCGGCGCGGCCGGATGCTCGCGGTGGTCGTGCGGCGCGGATCTGTGCGCCTCGTCGACCTCGGCGACTTCGAGGCGGCCGCCGAGGCGGCCAGGCGGCTGAACGCCGACCTTGACACCCTGGCCGGACGGCTGCTTCCGGCGCGGCTGGCGGCCGTGATCAGGGAGTCGATCCGGCACCAGACCGAAGTGCTTACGGCCGAGATCGTCGAGCCGCTGCGGTCCTGGCTCGGCGATGACGGCGTGGTCTTCGTCCCGGCGGGCGCCCTGGCGGGCATCCCCTGGAGCGTGCTGCCGGACCTGCGCGGGCGCCCGGTCACGGTGAGCCCGTCCGCGTCCTCGTGGCTAACCGCCTGGCTGAGCGGACGGGCCGCGGCGGGGCGGCCGCAGGCTAACGCGCCGCTGCTGGTCGCCGGACCGGATCTGGAGCATGCGGCCCAGGAGGTCACCGAAATAGCGAGGTCCTATCCGGGTTGCCGCCTGCTGCTCGCGGAGGCGGCAACCGTCGGTGCCACCTTGCGTGCCCTCGACGGCGCACCGCTGGCCCATCTGGCCGCGCACGGGCACCACGAACGTGAGAACTTCCTGTTCTCCAGGCTCGACCTGGCCGACGGCCCGCTGATGGCCTACGACATCCAGCGGCTTGCGGCCGCTCCCCGGCACGTGGTCCTGTCATCGTGTGATGTCGGGCGGACCGTCACGCGCCCGGGCGAGGAGATCCTAGGCTTCACCGCGGCCCTCCTCTACATCGGGACGGCGACCGTGATCTCGAGCGTCACCCGGGTGGCTGACGTCGGCGCCGTCGGCCTGATGACCGCCTACCATCGACGGGCCGCGGCCGGGGCTAGGCCGGCCGAGGCACTCGCCGAAGCCGCCCTCATGGAGCAGTTCAGCCCGTTCGTCTGCTTCGGCGGCGGTTAGCCACTGAGGATTAGCCTGCGGCTTCGTCGCGCCGCACCGCGAGCTCGCGCTCGACCAGCGAGACCAGGTCCCGGTGAGCGCTCAGGCCCCACAGGACGTCCGCCGGGATGCCGAGTCGCCGGGCCGCCTCGGAAACCACGGGCTGGAGCATGCCGAGGGCCTGGGCCAGCCCCTCGTCCCGCGCGAACGTGGGCGGCAGGTCATCGAGCGAGAGCTCAGCGGGACGGTGATACACCCCATCCCGCCCCGGCAGCCACGCGGCCTGATCCAACACACCGGCGATCGCCGACCTGACGGTCTCCACCCGCGAGTCGCTGAACGACGGCAACACCGACCGCTCGACCACCCCGGCCACCAGGCGCCGGTTGGGCGCCAGCAGGACGTTCCAGACGTACTCCGAGCGGGCGTGCCCCGGGTGGTCCAGCGCGAACTCCAGGCCGTCGATCTCCGCGTTCGGGTCGAATCCGTCCAGGCCGCGCTCGTTCCGGCCGAAATCGAGGGCGATGATCACGCGCCCGAGCGGGTCCGGGGTCCGTGCGCGCACCTCGACGGCCTGCCGGACGCCCATCGCGCGGAGCTGGACGAGCCACGGACCGTAGCGGTCGCCGGCGAACCAGGCCCCGGCGTTCCCCTCGAAGTAGACCTCCAGGTCCTTGCTCCGCTGGTACAGCGCGACCGGCGGCATGAGGCGCTGCTCGTCGACGGCGGCGTTCTCGCCGATCAGGAACGCGGTGCGCTGGAGCCGATCGAGGAGCTCCTGGTGCGGGCCAGGCGGCGCCTCGTCCAGGGCGCGCATGACGCGGTCCAGGTCGGCGGCGTGCTGGGCCAGGTCAAGCGCTGCGATGTCCAGGCGGTCGTACCTGGGCAGGATGAGCTCGAGAACTTCGGCCACCACGTCCGGTGAGGGCAGGTTCAGCGCGTCGAGGAACGGCCGGGCCGCGGGGGAGTCCGCGATATCCCGCCGCACGGTGGGAAAGCCGCTGGCTCCCGGTCCCGGCAGGTATACCAGCGGCCGGCCCTCCTGGTCGAACGGCTCGACGTGACTGCCGTCCTCGAGCCGGATCACCGGCCTGGCGCGGGCCAGGCCGCCAGGCTCGTCGGCAAATCGCGGCGCTCGCCACAACGAGGGATGGTCGGCCAGGAACGCGTACAGGCGCGTGATCCACTCGTCCGGCTCCTCCTCGAGGAAGTCCCGGCTCAGGTTCGCGACCACGTCCAAGGGCGTGACCTCACCGATGCCCATCTCGTCCCTGAGGTACCGCCACAGCCCAGGCGTCCCCGCCTCGGTGATCAGCTCGGATGCGAAGAACAGGTCCCGGCCCGCGCCGAACAGCACGCCGAGCCGTTCCGGATCGAGCAACCCGGGCAACCCCGCGTCACCAGCCAGCCGAAGGTCCGGGGCAGCACGGTAACCGCCGGCCGCGGCGGGGATGAGCTCTTGGCCGGCCATGGCCGAACGGACCGAGTCAAACAGCGGCCGGAACATCGCCCCGGGCGGGAACCGCGCCGGATCGATCGGCAGCGCCTCCAGCGCGTCAACCGTGAGCAGCCCGTCCGCGCGCAATTCAGACAGCACGTCGGCCAGCAGCGCGGCGGTCTCGCGGACGAGGGCCTGGTTCGACGGGTCGTGCTCGGGGACGTTGTCGCGGGCCGGCGTCGTCCGGTACGGACCCTGGATCACGAAGCCGAGGAAGGTTTCTTTCTCGGTCGGGAAGAAGACCGTCAGCGGGGAAGGCTTGCACCCGACGATCCGACCCGTGGCCGGGTCGAGCTTGAAGGCGACCTCCACCCGCTGCGGTCCGTGGCCGAGCCCGTCGACCTGCCGCTGCCAGACCCGCCACTCCTCGCCGCGGCTACGGCCCGCGGACAGGCTGACGCGCCGGGGGGTGCCGGCTCGGCGATCCACCCCGCTCGAGATGACCGACGGAGCCACCCCCGCCCCACCGACCCGCAGCCGCGAGATGTGCGAGAGAAATAGCAGGATCCGGGGCTGGAGCGCGGTTAGCGCCGCGGCGATCTCCCGCACCGCGGTGGGGGCGGGCACCGTGTCGAGGTCGAAGGGAAAGACGAACAGGGTCCCCGGACCGACGTCCAGTGGCTCCACCAGGAACGGCCGGACGTACCACTCGATGCCGAAGTGCTCGTCGCCGCTGTAGACCCGGGGGCTCTTCGTGTACGCGTACACCGACTTGAACCCGATACCGAACTGCCCGATGGCGGTCAGCGACTTGTTGCTCTTGCCGACTCCGCAGACGCCTCGCACGTCAGCCTCGGTGAAGGGCCGCCCGTCGTGCCGCAGTTCCAGGCGATCCACGAACAGGTCGAAGGCCACTTCGGTGGCGCCGGCGTCCTCGGCGTTCTGGATCAGCTCGAACAGGAAGTGGGTGCGCTCGCTGTAAAGCTGCCCGAGCAGATCCAGCACGGCGGTGTCCCAGCCGTACCTGGCGATGTTCTCTTCGCGGATCTTCTCGTAGTCGGCTGACACCCAGGCACGATATCAACGCCGAGCGTCGTGCGGCTCGCCGAGCAGGCCCGCGAGGCCGCGGACCGCGTTGCTGACGGGCCGCCCGGCAAAGTGCAGCCAGCGCATGCTCGCCACGTCCAGGGTCGCCCAGTTGAAGCTTTCCGCGCCGTCGCAGTCCAGCCCGGTCACCTCAATAGGCCCATAGCCCAGGTCGACCCGGCGCTGGTAGCCGAGGTGCAGGTGACCGTGCATCAGCCAGCGCGGCCGGACCGCCAGCACGACCTCGCGGAGCAGGGCCCGATGCGCGTCGCTGCGCCGAAGATCGTCAGCCGACCACCACGGCGGCGGGGGAGGGAACACGTGCGAGACCCCCGCCGGGCACTCGTGCGTGACCATCACGTCGGCCGGCCCGGCGGCCATGACCGACCTGGCCTGCGGCCGGGTGATCTCCTCTTCGGGCCACCAGTCGACCCCGGCGGTCCGCCCGGCCCGGTCGAGGCTGACCGCGCCGCCGAGGGCGAGCCAGTCCCGCCCGTGCCAGCGCCACCGGTGCCCCCGGGGCAGGTGCCAGATCCGGCCGGTGACCTGCTCGCGGCCGTCCGGGCCCGGCCTGAGCCTGGCGAGCTGGGTAAAGTCCTCGTGATTACCGTCCACGAACCACAGCTCGGCGCCGGCCGCCGCCAGCGCGGCGTCGAGCGCGGACAGGTAGTCCCGTCCGCCGGCCCCCGGCCAGATGCCAAAGTCGCCCAGGTGCACGATGACCCGCGGGCCGTCGTGCGGCAGCAGCGCGGCCATCTTGCGGATCGCCCGGACCGCCCACGCGGTGTTCCCGTGCCAGTCACCCGCCAGGGCGATGCTGTCAGGTACCACGTCAGCAGCGTAGGCGAGGAACAACCGCCGTTCGGGCATAAGAACGGTTTACTTACGGATGCGGGGAGTATGTCGGCAGGGGTGCGGGGGGGTAGGCACTGGACGGACATCTGCGCGTTGACATCCATCAATGCGCTCGTTTAACGTCGTTTGTCTGGTGTCCATGATCGAGGGGGCGAGCGTGCAGCGGGTCGCAGCGGTGTCCCGTCCGGCCTGGACCGTCTCGCTCGGCTCGTCAGGATCAGAGGGACGCCGCTCACCCGTCGAGATCGTCGCGAACGTGGGCACGTACGTGACCCGGAGCCCGGCGGCCCAGTTCTCCGGCCTGCGCGGCGGGTCCTTCGGGCGCTGGGCCGATGGCGTGGCCGCGATGCGCGCGGATTGCGTGGCCTTCGCCGAGCACTGGCAGGCGCACAACGAGTGGGTCCTCAGCCAGCCTGCGGGGTCCGGGCCGCTGTGGGCCGTGCTCGGCGACTCGACCGCGCAGGGACTCGGCGCGCCCACCCCGGAGGGCGGGTACGTCGGCCAGGTCCTGGCGGTGCTGAGAGAGCAGACTCACCTGCCGTGGCAGGTCATCAACCTGTCGGCGTCCGGCGCGCTCATCCGCGACGTGCTGCACGAGCAATTGCCGAGCATCCCCGACGAAGCCCAGCTCGTGACCTGCGGGATCGGCGTCAACGACGTTCTGTTCGCCGGGCCGGGACGGCTGTTCGCCGACGTGCGGGCGCTGCTGGCGGCCGTCCCCGATCACACGGTCCTGCTCGACCTGCCGTTGCCCCTGAAGTACGGGGGCCTGTTCGGGCGGGCCAGCCTGCCCTACGTGACCCGGATCAACCGGGTCATTCACGAGGTGGCGGCTTCCCGCGGGCTGCCGGTGGCCAAGATATCCGCGCACTTCGGCCCACCCTGGGACGGCAAGCTCGCCCGCGACAACTTCCACCCCAACCAGCAGGGCTACCGCGACTGGACCCGCGCCGTACTCAAGGTCGTCTGACGTCACAGGGAAATGACTGGAACGCTCGCCGGCGAGCGGGTTACACTCGCGCCATGAACCGTAATGTTCGCCTGCTCCTTGTTACGCCGCACTGACGCAACCGGTCAGTGCGGCAGCCCCTCACGCGTGAGGGGCTTTTTCATTTCCATTTCCAGATCGGCGAGGAGAATCCGGTGGACGAGGGCAGGCCGCCATTCCGCTACGACGCGCGGCTGGCGAACGAGATCGAACTGCGGTGGCAGGACCGCTGGGAACGCGAGGGCACCTTCCACGCCCCGAACCCGGACGGCTCAGGCGGCGCGCTATCAGACGGCTTTGACCGGGTGGCCGATCGCCCCAAGTTCTACCTGCTGGACTTCTTCCCCTACCCCAGCGGCATCGGCCTGCACGTCGGCCATCCGCTGGGGTACATCGGCACGGACGTGTTCGGCCGGTACCTGCGCATGACCGGTCATAACGTGCTGCACCCGTTCGGCTTCGACACCTTCGGGCTGCCCGCCGAGCAGTACGCGATCGACACCGGCCAGCACCCGGCGGTCACGGTGCAGCACAACGCGGCCGTCATGCGCCGGCAGCTAAGACGCCTGGGGCTGGGGCACGACCGCAGGCGCGAGTTCCTGACCAGCGACCCGTCCTACTATCGCTGGACCCAGTGGATCTTCCTGCAGATCTTCAATAGCTGGTACGACCCGGTCGCAGGCCGCGCGCGCCCGGTCGCCGACCTGATCGCCGAGTTCGCCTCGGGGCGGCGCCCGACCCCGGACGGCCGGGCCTGGGCGGACCTGTCCGCGCCCGAGCAGCGCGACGCTGTCGACGCCCACCGCCTGGCCTACCTGGCCGAGGAGGTCGTCAACTGGTGCCCGGGGCTGGGCACCGTGCTGGCTGATGAGGAAGTCACCGCCGAGGGCCGCAGCGCGGTCGGCAACTACCCCGTCCACCGCAGGCCGCTGCGGCAATGGATGCTGCGGATAACCTCTTTTGCCGAACGGCTGTTGGCTGATCTGTCCGAGCTGGATTGGCCAGAACATGTCAAACGCCTGCAGCGGAACTGGATCGGCCCGTCCGGCGGCCCGTACCACATGCGGGACTGGCTGTTCTCCCGGCAGCGGTACTGGGGGGAGCCGTTCCCCATCGTGTACGACGTGGCCGACCCGTCCCGGCCGATCGCGCTGCCGGCGGAGATGCTGCCGGTCACCCTGCCGGACATGACCGACTTCCGGCCGCAGCCTCAGGACGACGACAGCGACCCGGTCCCGGCCCTGGCCCGCGCCCGCGTCGGGGACGCGAGCTGGGCGGAGGTCACGCTGGACCTGGGCGAAGGCCCCAGGCGCTACCGCCGCGAGCTGAACGTCATGCCGCAGTGGGCGGGCTCGTGCTGGTACTACCTGCGCTTCCTGGACCCGTTCAACGACACGGCGCTGGTGGGCGCGGACGCCGAGCGGTTCTGGATGCGCCCCATCGGCGTCGATCTGTACGTCGGCGGCGTGGAGCAGGCCGTGCTGCACCTGCTGTACGCGAGGTTCTTCCACAAGGTGCTGTACGACGTGGGCGTGGCGAGCACCACGGAACCGTTCGGCAGGCTGTTCAACCAGGGATACATCCTGGCCGACGCGTTCACCGACGCCCGCGGCCTGTACGTGCCCGCGGCCGACGTCACGCCCGCGGCGGACGGGTGGGAGTACCACGGGCAGCCGGTCACCCGGCGGGCCGGGAAGATGGGCAAGAGCCTGAAGAACGGCATCAGCCCGGATGACGTGTACGACGCCTACGGCGCGGACACGCTGCGGCTGTACGAGATGGCGATGGGCCCGCTGGACGGGGACCGGCCGTGGCGCACCGACGACATGGTGGGGATGCACCGGTTCCTGCAGCGCCTGTGGCGGCTAGTGGTCGACGAGACCACGGGGGAGACGCTGCTGGACCCGCCGGCTGATCCGGCCGGGCCGCCGCCCGCCGCGCAGACGCTGGACCCGCCCGCCGCGCAGACGCCGGACCCGCCCGCCGCGCAGACGCCGGACCCGCCCGCCGCGCAGACCCCGGACCCGCCCGCCGCGCAGACGCCGGACCCGGCCACCGCGCGGCTGCTGCACCGGACGATCGCCACGGTGGGGGAGGACTTCGCGGCGCTGCGGTTCAACACGGCGATCGCGCGGCTGATCGAGCTGACCGCGCACGCGTCCCGGCTGGACCGCTTCCCGCGCGCGCTGGCCGAGCCGCTGGTGCTGATGGTCGCGCCGCTGGCCCCGCACATCGCCGAGGAACTGTGGCAGCGGCTGGGGCACCCCGTCTCGCTGGCCTACGAGCCGTTCCCGCAGGCCGATCCCGCGCTGGCGGCCGAGGCCAGCGTGACCCTGCCCGTCCAGGTCGACGGGAAGGTGCGGTTCACCATCGAGGTACCGGCCTCAGCGGGCCAGCAGGACATCGCCGAAGCGCTGGCCAGCCATCCCGGTTACCCGCGCGACGATGTTGCCCGGCTGGTCATCGTGCCGGGCAAGATCGTCAACGTGGTCCTGCGGCGCCCGGATCCCGGCTGACGGTCAGGCGCCGCCGAAGTTCGACAGCGGGATGGTCGTGGTCTGGGCCTCCGTGTACTTCTTGCCGCCGGCCGTGTAGCTCCGGTTGCCGGTGAGGATGATGGTCATCTCGGTGAAGTAGCGCACTCCGGCGTGATTCGGCAGCGACTTCACGCCCCAGAGCACGACCAGCCCGCCGAACGTGTGGCCGTGGCCCGACAGGCAGTTAGGGGTGCAGTCGTTGAAGGAGTAGTTGCCGCTGGCCAGCGCCGAGGACGATCCCCAGGCGCTCCAGCTCAGCCCGCTGACGTAGGCGTTCCCGTCGGCGCACGCCAGGGTGAACGAGCCGGGGCGAACCTGGGTCTTCATGGCACAGCTCACGACGACGGGAAGGGAGGCCATCGACTGCTGCGGTTCCTGGGTCGCGGCCGACGCGGCGGCGCCGCAGGCAGCGGTGGCGATGACGGCGATACCCCCGAGCGCGAGGGCGGCGGCCTTACGGAGGCTTCGGGTCGGCAGAGCTGTCATGGAGGTCACCTCTGGGGTTAGGAGCACACGTGTCTGAAGTAGGGCACGTAAGACAGGCTGCCCGACGTGCCGCGCGGAGTAATCGTGTCATAGACATGGGCGCGCCGCGGGACTGGCCGGACAGGATCAACCGGCCGCGGCCTCGCCCGCATCCCGAGTCAGCCGCCGCCGATTTGCGACAGCGGGACGGTCAGGGTCTGGGACTCCGTGTACGTCTTGCCACCTGCGGTGTAGCTCCGGTTGCCGGTGAAGATGATGGTCAGCCGGGTGAAGTAACGCACGCCGGCGTGACCTGGCCACGGCTGTACGTCCCAGAGCACGGCGAGCACACCGAACGAGTGGCCGTGGCCGCCCACGCAGTTGGGGACGCAGTCGTTGAAGATGTAGGTGCCGCCAGCCAGCGCCGAGGACGATCCCCAAGCAGTCCAATTCAGGTGATAGAGGTAGGCGTTGCCGTCGCCACAAGGCAAGATGTACTCGCTGGGGCGGATCTGGGTCTTGTTGATACAAGCGACCACGACGGGAACAGCGTTAGTGCCCGCGGCCTGCTGCTTCCCCAGGGAGGCGGCCGACGCGGCTGCGCCACAGCCTGCGGTGGCGATCACGGCGACGCCGCACAGCGCGAGAGCGGCGGCCTGGCCCAGGGTCGAACGGGTTGTCATCAAAGCTCACCCCAGGTTCGTCGTGGCCATCGCGTCGTACACATAGACACGCCGGACGCGCTACCGGTTGTGGGGCGTTACCGTGCACACGACCATCCCCGGCCGTCAGTGGTGCTGACGACCGGGGATCCTCGCCGGTCCGGTGCTCAGCGGATGTAGAACTCGCCGGTCTCGTAGGTGGTGAACTGGCTGTTGGCCATCATGTGCTCGGTCATGCCGAACTCCTGGAACAGGGGGAAGAGTTGCTCGGCCGCGAACCGTTCCTGGTGCGCCTGGGACTGCCAGATGGTCACCACGTTGAGGCCGTTCTCGTCCTCGCCCGCCGCCCAGGCGAGCAGGCCGTCGATGTCCTGAGGCGGGTTGTGCTTGGCGGAGACCGCGCGGAATTGCTCGATGGTGACGCCCTTCGCCTTGGTCGAGTGGACGAATGCCATGACCTGTCCTGCCTTTCCCTTATCTGCGCGCTATTTGCGCTGGCAGGAAGGACGCTACGGGAAAGCCAGGATCCGGCCATCCGGGAAAGTACTCAGCTGAGTACTCATTCCCGGCCGGCAGGCGCATCCGTGGCCAGCCAGGCGGCGATCCGGCTGCGGTTGCTGAACCCGAGTTTGACCAGGATGTGCTGGACGTGGTTCTCCGCCGTGCGTTCGGAGACGTACAGGGTCTCGCCGATCTGCTTGTTGGTCAGCCCCCGCGCGACGAGCCTGGCGACCTCGAGCTCGCGGGGGCTCAGCGGCGATCCAGCCGGGGCCGCTGCAGGCAGCCGGGCCCGCAGCCGGCCGATCCGCTCGGTGAACGGGACCATGCCGAGCCGTTCGGCCTCACCCGCCGCGGCGTCCAGCGCGGCCCGCGCCCGGTCCAGGTCGCCCGGCGCCTGGCGGCGGGTCAGCGCGGCGGCCAGCTCCACACGCGCTTGGACGGCGTACCCGCGGGCGCCGTTGGCGTCGCAGATCGAGGCCGCCGCCTCTAGGTCCTCGACCGCCGCGTCCAAGCGCCCCAGCGCCGCGGCCGCCAAGCCAAGCTGCAGCTCCACCGGCCCCATGTAGACCCCGGGACCGGCGCCGTTCGCAGCATGCTGGCCGCGGAACGGCTCGAACCTGGCCAGGAAGAACTCGATGTCTTCCGCTCGCTGCAGGCCGATGGCGAGCGCCAGCCCGTGACCCCAGGACGCCATGCGCATCGCCGCCATGGGCGTCCAGGACGCGACGGGCCCCGCCAGCGCGTAGGACGCTTCGGCGCCGGCCCGGTCGCCCTGGAGGAGGCGGATCAGCGCGACGGTGAGCGCGGGAAACACCGTGGCGGTGCCGCGGGTGGTGTCTACGGCCTCCGGCAGCACGGGCGCCGGGGCGAGGTCGAACGCCTCGGCCAGGCCGGATTGCTCCAGCCCGACGTGCTGTGCCGACTGGAACAGGATTACGGCGAGAGCACCGATCGCGGCCGGGTGCCCCATGTCGTTGAGCACCTTGAACCCCTCGCGGGCCAGCCGCGCCGCCTCGGTGAAGCGCCCGGTCGCCAGCGCGAGCGTGGCCGCGCCCTCGACGTGATGGAATTGCCCGACCGGGCCGCTGAGCCGTTCCAGGAAGGAGCCGAGGTCGGCGAGCTCACGCTGGGCCACCCGGAGCTGACCGGTCTCGAACAGGGTGTCGATCCGCCACAGTCGGCCCCACATCTCGACCCAGGCGCTGCCCAGGCGGTCGGCCGCCTCGAGCATCCGTCCGGCCAGCACGACGCGCTCGGCTAGGCCCTCGGGGGCGGAGCAGGCCAGCTGGCGGGCCTGGAGCGCGTCCACGAGTGCGACCGGGTCGCCTGCCGCGTCGGCTACGGCCAGCGCGTCCCGGCTGACCTCTCCGGCCCGGTCATTCTCACCGCGGTAGACCAGGGCCTGCGCGTACCTCGCGGACACCCGGGCCCGCAGGTCATCAGGGACATCGTCCCCGGCTAGGGCCTGCTCGCAGAAGCGGCAGATCTCGCCGTCCCATTCGGGGACACCGGTCGCCTCCATCACCAGCGCCGTGCGAGCGAGCCAGGGCCGGTCACGCCGAGCTTCCGCGCGCCGGCCGACCCGGACCGCCGTCTGCTGCGCCCCCGGCAGGTCGCCACTGCGGTGCAGTTCCGCGGCCAGGGCCAGTTCGAGCCGGGAGCGGTCGTCCTCGCCGATCTCACCCTCGCCGACCGAAAGCGCCTGCCGGTACAGGCGTACGGCCTCGTCGAACGCCAGTGACTCCGCCGCCACGTCGGCGGCCGCCTCGCACGCCGCCACCGCCGGGGCCCGGTCACCTGGCCACGACGCTTCGACCCGGTGCCGGGCGACCTCCGCCAGGTGCAGCCGCACCTGCCCCTCGTACAGCGCCTCGATCGCGTCCGCCGCGGCGGTGTGCAGGCGCCGCTGCTCCGCGGCGCTCAGCCGGGCGATGACCGCCGAAGCGACCAGCGCGTGCGAGAACCGGTGATCGCCGGGCCGGTCACCGGCTATCAGGAACCCGGCCGCCCGGCACTCGTCCAGCGGGCCGAGCAGGGTAAGCACGGGCACGCCCTGCATCCTGGCCACCACGCCAACCGAGAAGCTGTTGCCTGCCACCGCGGCGGCCTGCAGCATCTCCCGGGCGGGGCCCGACAGTTGCGCGAGCCGGTAGGCCGTCGCCTCGACCACCCGCCCCGGCACCGATCCCGCCCCGCTCTGCTGGACAAGCATGAGGGCCAGCTCCTTGACCAGGAACGGATTACCTCCCGTTTCCGAGTGGACCTCGTCAGCCTGGTCCGCCGATGCCGCGAGTCCGGCGGCGCGCAACATGTCCGCGACCGCAGCGGCGGGCAGGCCACGCAGATCCACGCGCTCGGTGTTGGCGTCCGCCGACAGGCCCTGCAGGAGCCCGGCGCTCACCTCGTCGGGTGTCGCCGAGTCCCGGTAGGTCGCGAACACCAGCATCGGCGTGCCCCGCAGCTGACGCACCACGTCGGTGAGCAGGGCCGCCGATGCCTCGTCGGCCCACTGCAGATCGTCGAGCACCAGCACGAGCCCGCTCGACCGCGCCGCCTCCGCCAGCCGTCGGCGGACCTCGGCGAACAGCGAGAACCGCCGCGCGCTAACGGAATCGATCCCCTCGACGACCGCCGGGCGCTCGACTTCATCGAAGACCGCTGACCACCGTTCGGCGCGGGCCTCTTCGCCACCCGCCGCCAGGACGGCGGGGTCATCCAGCACCATCCGCCACAGGCCGTACGGCGGCGAGCTGCCCCGGTCGGCGGCGCGGGCCCACACGACCGGCACGCCCCTCGCCGCGGCCAACGCCGCGGCCTCCTCCGCCAGGCGGGTCTTCCCGATCCCCGCCTCACCGGTGCACAACACCAGCCGCCCATGCCCCGCCACGGCATCGTCAAGCAACCCCGTGACCCGGGCCAGCTCGCGGTCACGCCCCACCATGAGCACGGCCGCCTCGCCTTGCGCACCCCCCACCGGGCCACCATAAGCGCCGGGAGCCGCAGCTGCCTAGCGGCGTCCGCAAAGCGGAGGATCCGCGGCTGCCTAGCGGCGTCCGCAAAGCGGAGGAACCGCGGCTGCCTAGCGGCGTCCGCAAAGCGGAGGAACCGCGGCTACCCAGCGCCGCAAACGCCCGGAGCCACACCTGCCAAGCTGCGCACGCAAGCGCCCACCGCTCAAATATCCCCGTCCGTCGCGCGAGCAATATGGCGAGGCGCAGCTAACTTAAGTAACTTTAGTTTTTGTTCGAAACGCGCCGTATCAAGCATGAAATGTCAGCATGGTTCGCTACTCTATTTCATAGAGGCCGTAATCCTGGATAAAGATCATTAAGCCGAAGGGCGGTGGTGTGTGGTAGTAGGACCGGTTCCCCGGGATCGCGGGCGAGACGAGGACCCGCCTGGCGGCCCGGCCGACCCGCGGCCGGAGGCTTGCTGGCCCGACCCGAAAGCAGGCTGGCGTCGGCTGCCATCCCAGCCGGAACCTACCGAGGAGGACATTCAGGCCTGGCTGGACAGACTGGAGTCTGAGGGCGAGCCGCCCGATCCGGAGCTGTATCCGGACCCGGACGATCCACCGCTGCCCGGCGAGATCGACATGGATGTGATCGCCGCCGAGTGCGCCGAGATCGCCGAAGAAGAGGCAGATGTGGCCGCGCGCGCCGCCCGGGCGGGTGCCACCGGGGCGCTGGCCGGCAGCCTGGGCCGCCGCGGGCCGGGCCAGCCCGGCTCGTCGCAGTCGTTCCCCGGCGAGTACGTCGGCCCGGCGGGTTCCTTCGCCACCGGGCAGGCGCTGGACGTGGCGCCTGGTTGCGCACCCCTGGCCGCCTTCGCCGACGCTGCGGCCGGGGACGACAGGTACACCGACGTCAGCGACGACGAGCTAGTGGGACTGATATGTGCCTGGCAGCGAGTCGGCGCACACGTCGCCGCCCGCACGTATGCGGCTATTGCCGAGCTCATGCGTCGGCGCGCCAAGCCGGGCTGGCCGCTGGAAGGTCCAGGGCAGCTGCCGCGGGTCTGGGATGAGTTCCTGTCGACCGAGCTGTCCCACGCCTTGGCGTGGTCCCGGTATCACGCCGAGGGCGCCATCGGGATGGCAGCTGCGCTAGAGGCTCTGCCCGGCACCAGGGCGGCGCTGCGCAACGGGGTCATCGACGACTACAAGGCCAGCATCATCGTCAGCGCCACGGCGGCCCTGGACCCCGCCGAGGCCCAAGCGGCCGAAGCCATGGTGCTGGACCGGGCGGGGCGGCTGACTCCGGGCGCGCTGCGCGCCGCGATCAACCGAGCTGTGATGGAGGTTGCCCCGGATAAGGCGAAGAAGCGCCGGGAGCAGGCGGCGGAGGACGCCCGGGTGGAGCGCTGGGCCGAAGGCTCGGGCAACGCCGCGCTGGCCGGGCGGGAACTGCCTCCCGCCGAGGTCTTGGCCGCCGACCAGCGAGTCACCTGGTGGGCCGAGCAACTGCGTAAGGCCGGCCTGGACGGGACGATGGACCAACTGCGGGCGCGAGCGTACATCGACTTGCTCCTGGGCTTGGACTCCCGGCCTCCAGTCGGGCACGACGCCGCCCCGGATGATCGGGACGGTCCGCGTCCGGACGGTCCGAGTCCGGACGACCCAGGTCCAGGCGGATCAGGTCCTGGTGGGTCAGGTCAGAACGGCCCGGGTCCAGCTGGACCGGCACAGTCGGGCCCGCCATTCGGCGGGCCGCTGGCCGGAGTGATCCCGCCGGGGTTCGCGGGTAAGGCCAACCTGACGATTCCGCTCGTTACCTTGCTGGGCCTTGCTGACCGGCCCGGGGAGCTCGGCTCGGTCGGCCCGATCGACCCGGCCCTGGCCCGCGACTTGGCCGCCTCGGCCGCCAGGAATCCCCGCACCACATGGTGCGTAACCGTCACCGACGATCAGGGACACGCGATAGGCCATGGCTGCGCCCGTCCCGGACCCAGATCGTCCCAGACGGCACGCCAGAAACACAGCGCACCGCACGGCCCTGACCCGCCAGAATTCGCGTTCACCGCCGTGGGGCAGCCCGGACCGCCAGGCGGTTACGGTACGTGGCGCCTGGCCACCGGACCCCCCGGAACCCGAGACCTGATCGTCACCCTGCATCCGATCGCCGTCGATACCTGTGACCATAGGTTCGAGGCGTCCGGCCACGATCCAGGCTCGATGCTCCGCCACCTTACCGAGATCCGGCACGCCACGTGTACCGGGCCGACGTGCCGGAGACCCTCGCGCCGCGCAGATTTCGAGCACAATATCCCGTACGAGGCGGGTGGCCGGACGTGTATGTGTAACGGTTCCCCGAAGTGCCGGACCGAGCACCGGATCAAGCAAGATCCGAGGTGGAAGGTGGAACAGATCACCCCGGCCATCCTCCGGTGGACGACCCCCTCGGGTCGGCAATACGAAACCGGCCCCACCCGCTATCCCATCTAGGCAGCCGTAAGATCGGCCCGCGACGCCAGTGCGCCGCGGGCCGACCCCATGTCCGCCGCCCACCGTTCCGGCACAGCCTCGCGTGCGTTGTCGTCAGTCATGGCCACACCCTGTCACACCCCGCTCGGGCGAAGAAGTCGCGTCCCAGCGGCCAGGACAGGCTGAGCTTCTCGCCCGGCGGCACCGCTATCCAGCGTCGCTCCAGGTCGCGGACGCCCTGGATGGCCACGGCGATCGTCTCGTCGTCCACCCGGGCCAGCAGATCATGCAGCGCCCGGCTGTCTTGCCGGGCCGCCCGCTCCCGCACTCCGCCCGGCGTATCCGGGCCATCACCCCAGCGGTTGACCACGCAGTTCGTGATCGTCTTGGCCAGCCGGTGCCCGGAGGTGAGCCACTGCTCGGTCGGGGCACCGTCCGCGGCCCCGGAGACGATCCGCCCCTGCTTGTTGTGCTTAGCGTCGCGAGCCGCAGCGGCTCGGCCGGCCGCCGCGTGCGACCCGGCCGCCAGTTCGCCCCACAGCCCGTCATCGATACCGAACAGGGACTCGACGACGAGGTGCGGAAGGTCGTGAACAACGTGCACCGGCCCGCGCCGGGTGACCCCGTCCACTGCTAGGTAGGCCCGGTCCCTGTCACCAGGCCCGGCCGCCCTCACCAGCGTGATCTCCATCACCGGCAGCGTTCCACCATCCCCGAATTCATCGCAACCCGGCTCTAAGGAGAGCGACGGTGAGCGTCCTCAGCTCCGTCTCCTGTCGATCACGACCGGATACAGCACGTCAATCACCATGGCACGGCGTGCGCCGCGACGGCCAGCAGGTCGTGATCACCGGCGGGCCGGGCGGCACAATGGTCTGATGGACGCCGATGTCGTGGTCATCGGGGCCGGCGCGCTGGGATTGAGCACGGCCCTGCATTGTGCGCTGTCCGGCCGGTCGGTGACGGTAGTCGAACGCCATACTGCGGGGTCGCAGGCCTCCGGCCGGGCGGCAGGCCTGTTCAAATCGGTCCAGGCGGACGAACTGCGCACCCGGCTCGCCCAGCGCAGCATCGCCAAGGCGACCACCTTCGCCGAATGGGCGGGCACGCCACTGGCGGTGGCCTCCTCCGGGAGCTTCCTGATCGCTCGGACCCCCCAGCATCGCCGGTACCTGGATCATGAGCTCGCCCAGTCGCGGAGCTGGGGTGTCGACGTCCGCGAAGCCACCCAGGCCCAGCTCGCCGAACGCCTCGGCTATTACCAGCCAGCGGGTGACGACGACTTCGCCCTGTGGTGCCCCGAGGACGTCTACATCGATGAACCGGTCAGCTTCATCCGGGCCTGCACGGCCGCCTGCCAGCGGCTCGGGGCCGAGGTGGCCGAACACGAGCCGGTCACCGGGATCTCGGTCACGGTCGGCCGTGTGACCGGGGTCGAGACGGAGCGCCGATCGATCGCGGCGCCGGTGGTCGTGGACGCGGCGGGCGGCTGGGTCCGCCAGGTGGCGGAACTGGCTGGGGCGTCGGTACCGGTCGCCCCGGTCCGGCACCAGTTGCTGATCACCGCGCCCACGGCCCAGGTCGACCCGGGCGACCCGATCGCCAGGGTGGTCGATGCCGCCGTCTACCTGCGCCCCGCGCGCGGCGGGCTCATGGTCGGCGGCTTCGAGCCCGAGCCGCTGCCGCTCGACCCGCGGGACCAGCCCGCTCCGTTCTCCACCGATGACCTGCCGCTGGACCTCGGTGTGCTCCGCCACCTGGCGGACCAGGTTGCCGCTGAGGTCCCGATCGCGGTCACCACCCCCGTCGCGGAACATCGCGGCGGGCTGTTCACGATGAGCCCGGACGGCCGATTCGTCGCGGGACCCGTGCCGGACCTGCCCGGTCTATGGGTCGCCAGCGGGTGCAACGGCTCCGGGTTCTCTTCCTCCCTCGCGCTCGGCGAAGCCCTGGCCAGCTGGATCACCACCGGCGCCCCGCCACGGGACATGACGGCGCTGTCGCCCGGCCGGTTCGGCCCGCTACCCAACGACGCGCTAGTGTCCCGTGGGCTCTGGCAGTACGCGCACTACTACGACCCGGTCCTCCAAGCGACGGCGTGAGCCCACCGTGGCCGCGCCCTGTGCGCGGCCGCCTGCCAGACTGCTCCTGTGCCACCGCGTCGCGACGTCGCCGCCTTCGAGCGCAGAGCCGCCCGTTACGACGAGGGTTGGCTCGGCCGTCTGCACCACCAGGTCGCCGAACAGACGGCGGCGCTCGCCCGCTCGGTTAGCCCCGCCCCCGCGCGAGTCCTCGACGTCGGCTGCGGCACGGGGTACCTGCTCCGGCTGCTGGCCGCGCGGTGGCCCAGGCCGAAGAGCTGGCGGGGATCGACCCCGCGCCGTCGATGATCGAGACCGCCGCCAAATCGGTCGACGACCCGCGGCTGCGGTTCTCCGTAGGCACCGCCGAACCGCTGCCCTTCCCCGACGGCTCCTTTGACCTCGCCGTGACCACGACCTCGTTCGACCACTGGTCAGACCAGCAGGTCGGCCTGCGCGAGTGCGCCAGGTTGCTCACGCCCGGCGGCCGCCTCGTCCTCGTCGACGTGTTCTCGCCCCGGCTCATCCCCACGCTGGTCGGCGCCCGCCGACCGAAGGAGCGAACCCGGACGCGAGCCAGCACGCCGCTCCGCGCGGCCGGGTTCACCTCCCTCGCCTGGCACGACGTGTACGCCATTATCAAGGCCGTGACCGCCACGACGTGAAGGGGTGAGACCGCGTGGAGTTCGTCAGTACCGCGCAGGGGCGCTTTGCCGTGCACGAGACCGGGCCTCAAGAAGGACGGCCGGTCGTTTTCGTGGCCGGGCTGGGGGACGACCACGCTTCGTGGGAGTCGGTCCTGCCCTACCTGGCCCGGGAGTACCGGTGCGTCACCTTCGACAACCGCGGCATCGGCCTCAGCCCGATCACGGCGGCGCCGTATAGCGTGGCCAACCTGGCGGCCGACGTTCATGCGCTGCACCAGGCGCTGCAACTACCGCCGTGCGTCGCCATCGGGTCGTCGATGGGCGGCGCCATCTGCCAGGAATGGGCGCTCAGGTATCCCCATGACGTCTCCGGCCTCGTCCTGTCCAACACCTGGGGCCGGACGGATGCGTTCCTGCGTGTCCTGTTCGAGCACTGGACGTCCCTCGCAGACGAGGCCAGCGTTGACCGGCTCTTGGACAGCCTGCTCCTGTTCTGCTTCTCGGCCGCCTACCTCGCGGACCATCCGGAGACGGTAGTCGAGTTCCGCGCCTCCTCGGCACCCGATCTGGGCGGGTTCAAGGCCGCCGCGGCGGCCTGCTGGGCTCACGACGCGCTGGCCAGGCTCGACGACCTAACCCAGCCCGCGCTCGTGCTCGCGGGCCGCCATGACATCCTGACCAGGAAGGAGCTATCGGAAGAGCTGGCCGATGCCCTGCCGGACGCCCAGCTACAGCTCCTCGACGCCGGTCATATGACGTTCTGGGAAGCTCCCGAGGCCTGGGGCCATTCGGTGCGGCGCTGGCTGGAGACCCATCCATGATCACGAAGGATCTGGTACCGGAGCGAGTACCAGATCCTTCGTGATCACCGCCCGCCCGCGAGCTGACCTGAGCCCCGGTCCGGTCCGGTCCGGGCCCCACTAGATCCGGCGAGGCGCTGCAGGAGCACGGCTTGCTCGGCCGGGTTGGCGGTCAGTTTGAGGGCCCGGCGATCTGCGACGTGAGCCTTGGCCCGCGTGATCCGCTGGGCGATGGCGGTCTCGTGCACCAGGAACGCCCGCGCGATCTGCGCGGTGGTCAGGCCGCACACGACCCGTAGGGTGAGCGCGATCTGAGCCTGCCGGGACAGCGCCGGGTGGCAGCAGGTGAAGATCAGCCGCAGCCGCTCGTCGTCGGCGGGCTGGACCGGCCACTGCAGCTGCGCCAGCTTGGCGCGGTAATTGTCCGCCCGCCGGAACCCGTCCAGGGCCCGGCGCCTGGCCACGGTGAACAGCCACGCATCGGGCCGGTCCGGTATCCCCTCCGCGGGCCAGTGCTGGAGCGCGGCGAGCACCGCGTCCTGGACCAGGTCCTCGGCGGTCGCGAAGTCCCCCGTCACACGCATTAGCGCGGCGGCCAGCTGACCCGCGTGCTGCCGGACCACGCTGGCCAGCTGGTCGTGCGAGGCTTCGGTCACTCAGGACTCCAGCGGGCGGATCTCCACGATCGGGCAGCCTGGCCAGGTCCTGACCATGCGCAGCGCCTCGTCCAGGTCGGCGACGTCGATCTCCGTGTACCCGCTCACCACTTCCTTGCCCTCCACGAACGGCCCATCGGTGATGACCGGATCGCCGCGGTCGAGCCGCACGGTGGTCGCCGTCTGCGGCGCCTGCAGCTTGTTCCCGCCCCGGATCTTGTCGGCGTGGGTGCCCATCCACTCCATGACCCGCTGGTACGCGCGGTCGCGTTCGGCCGGCCCCATCGCCTCCAGGTCGCGGGCGAACTCCTCCGTCTCGACGAACAGCAGCACGTACTTCACCCGGCGCCTCCGCCGAACAGCTCGGCCATCCGCCGCGCCAGCTCGTCCGGCGTCACGTCCTCCACGTGCGACGCGATGGTCCACCCGTGCCCGAACGGGTCGATGATGTATCCGTCCCGGTCACCGTAGAACTGGTCCTGCACCGGCCGCTGCACGGTCGCTCCGAGTTCCGCGGCGCGAGCGATGACCGCATCGACGTCCTCGACGTAGATGAACAGGAACACGGGAGAGCCGGACAGGCCGCCGGTCGGCGGTGCCTTAGTGCCCTCGTAGGGGTTCTCGTCGGCGATGATCACCACGGAATCCCCGATCTCGATCTCGGCGTGGACGATGGTCCCGCCCGGCCCGGGCGTGCGCATGCGCTCGGTCGCGCCGAACACGGCCGCGTAGAACTCAAGCGCCTTCGCGGCGCCCTGGATGATCAGGCAGGGTGTGATGCGGCGATACGAATCAGGGATCGGGTTGGGCTTGGCTGGTGCTGTCATCCGGTCCTCCTCGATGGTGGCGTACGTTGTCCCTCTACCCATCTGACGATCGCCCTGTCGCCGGTCACGACGACAACGGTGGACTGGTTTGAGACAGTGGTGCTGACTCTAACCGTTCGGTCGCAGCACTAACCCCAGGCAGCGGGCCGCCCTGCACCACACGGACGCCGCCGAGCTGGAAATCGCGCATGGCCGTGAACGACCAGGCGCCGAGCCCGAACATGACCACGATCAGCACGGCAGAGATCAACGCCAGCGGCACCCGCCGCGGCGCGCGGGCCGTGAGCCAGGTGCTTAGCCGGATCAGGAACCAGGCGCCGAGCAGGGCGATAGCGCCGAGCGCTGGAACGTAGAACCGGACCACCTGCAGGGTGCCACCGCCAGGGTGGGCGGTCCAGGTGTAGGCCGCGTACAGGCCCCACACGCCGATCCAGCACGCGGCCAGGGCGAGCCCGACCGTCAGGTCACGCCGGGCCTGCGTGGCACGCTCGCCGTCGGCTCGCTGCAGTCGCGCCCGCCGGAAGGCGATCCCTCCCAGACCGGCCAGCCCGAGCACCAGCATCGGGATGGCCTCGATTAGGTGGGCCGGCATGTACTGCAGGTCAGGCAGAACCGCACTGAGGCTGAAGGTGATCTCGCCGGGCCGGTACCCCGACTTCAGTGGCCCGCCGTACACCAGGTCATCGAACACCGCGACGCCAACTCCGGACACCACGGCCGACCCCAGCCACCAGGCCAGCGCCACGCCAGGCAGCCGGGCCGCCCGGATCCGCCAGGCCACGATCACCGCCACCACGGCGCAGCCCAGCACCACCACGTCGGTGTACCGGACGAAGGTCGCGGCCTCCAGGGCCACGAACCCGGCCAGCCCGGCCCCGGTGCGCCGCATCGGCGGGGCCTCGGCGGCCAGCACCGCCCACAGCAGCGCGCCGGTGCCCGCCGCTATAAGCGACGCGTCGGTGAACGTCGGCATGTAATCACGCCAGGCGAACAGCATCGCCGCGCCCGAGGAACAGAACAGCGCGACCGCCGCCGCGCCGCCCCACCGGCCCAGCCACCGCCGGGCCCCCGCGTACAGGCCCAGGCAGCCGAGCGCCCCGTAGAACAGCGGCGCCAGCCGGATGATGTCCAGGGCCTGGAACGGCGCGGCCAGGAACGGGTATCCGGGATCCTTCTCACTGATCCACCGCCCGTCAGGAAGCTGAACCCATTGCGGCACAACAGTCGGGCCACTAGGACCACCGAAAACCCGAGGCCAACCGCCAGGCCCGCCCCCGCCAGGCCCGCCCCCGCCAGGCCCGCCCCCGCCAGGCCCGCCCCCGCCAGGCCCGGGCAACCGCGCGGCCAGGGCGTCAAACTGGGCGGTAGACAGGGTCAGGAAATGCCCCTCGGTCATCGCCACGATCGACGCACGATAGGCGTAGTCGTCGGGCTCGACCAGCCTCGGCGCGAAGCTGAGCGCCATGATGCACAGCACGGCGAAGGCGGCCAGCGCCGCTCCAGCCGCCAGCCAATCCCGGCCCGCCCGCGCCGGAAGCGAAGCCCTCGATTGGTCGCTGACCTCGGCCAGAGCACCCACGCTGGTCATCATCCTCAGGAAACCTTCAGCCATCACATGGATCATCTGAAAGTTCCGCGTAAACCACGACCGCCGGGGCGGCCCGCCGCGCGGTGGTACGTTTCGAGCGATCAACTTCGACGAGCCCCGTGGAGTCAGCCACATGCCACGCCTGGACGTTCAGATCCCCGCCCCCGACGGCTACAGCCAAGGCACGCTGCATCTCCCGGAGGGGGATGGCCCGTGGCCGGGCGTGCTGCTCTTCCCGGACGCGGGCGGCACGCGAGAAACGATCCGGCAGATGGGCGACCATCTGGCCAGCTTGGGCTACGTCGCGCTGGTCCCGGACATCTACTACCGCGCGGGCCAGTGGGCCCCCTTCGACGTGGCCACCCTGTTCACCGATGAGCAGGAACGAGCCCGGCTGGGGGGCCTGGTGAGCGTGCTTACCAATGAGAACGTCATCGCCGATTCCGGCGCCTACGCCGACTTCCTCCTGGCGCGTCCGGAAGTGAGCGGATCGGCGATCGGCACCACCGGTTACTGCCTGGGCGGTCGGATGTCGCTGGTCGCGGCGGGCGGGCTCGGCCACACGATCGCCGCGGCGGCGTCGTTCCACGGCGGCAGGCTGGCCGTCCCCGACGACCCGTCGAGCCCTCACCTGTCCGCGGACCGTATGACCGCCGCGGTCTACGTGGCCGGCGCCACGGACGACAACTCATTCACCGCGGAGCACGCCGAACTCCTGGAAAGCGCCCTTACCGCCGCCGGAGTCGAGCACGTCCTCGAGATCTACCCCGCCCGCCACGGATTCGCGGTGCCCGACAACCCGACCTATGACGCCGAAGCAAACACTAGGCACTGGGATGCCCTGCGCCAGCTTTACCAGACCCATCTCCGGGGCGGAGGCGCCTGACATGGACGTGGGAAAACTCCTAGAGAAGGCGTCAGACCAGGTGTCGGTCCGTCGCGCGTTCGGCCCTGCCTACGAGAAGGACGGCCTGCTCATCATCCCGGTCGCGCTGGTGGCAGGCGGAGGCGGTGGCGGCTTGGCCCGGCCCGGGCGCGCCAACCCAGCCGTCCGCGCCGGCAGCCCGCCCGAGGGAGCCGACCCCGCGGATACGGCGTCCATGGACGCAGGCGGAGGCTTCGGCGGGCTGGTCCTGCCGGTCGGCGTCTACGTCGTGAAGGGCGACCAGGTCCGCTGGGTCTCTGCCGTGGACGTCACGATCGCCGCGCTGGCTTCGCTTAGCCTCGCGCGGATACTCTCCCGCGCCTGGTCCCGCCGGCCGAGGCGTTCCGGCCAGCCCCGATTATGTCGCGCTGATCCCGGACACCGCTGCAGGAAGCCATAGGGTACCCGCATCCAGCACGTAGGCTTCGCCCGGGCCAGCCTTGACGCCGGTGGGTTCCCGAGGGAAGGTGTGGGATGACCTCGAGCGTCCACTTGGTGGGGACGCGACCGGGACATCGCTGTCCTCCGCGCGTTCGCCGACCAGGCTGCGGACCATGGTGGCGCGCTCGTGGTGTCGGGGGACGCCGGCGTCGGCAAGACCGCCCTGATCGAGGCGGCGGCGTCCTATGCCGTCACGGCCGGGCTTCGGGTGCTTCGCGCGACCGGCGCCCAGTTCGAGGCGAACGTGAGTTTCTCCGGCCTGCACCAGCTGTTGTTTCCGCTGCTCGGCAGTGATCTCGACGAACTGGACGACGTGCACCGGACGGCGCTGCGCTGTGCCCTCGGGCTGCATGAGGGTGCGCCATCGAACTGGATGACGCTGTCCCACGCGGCCCTGGAACTGGTCGCACGAGCAGCCAGCAGTACCCCGATCCTGATCGCGGTCGACGATGTGCCCTGGCTGGACCGGGCCAGTGGCCGGGTGCTGGCGTTTATCGCGCGCAGGACCGCTGGCACCCGACTCGGGTTCCTTGCGACCATGCGCACCGATGAAGAGGGGCTCTTCGACCGGGCCGGCATCGAGGTATATGAGCTCCGGCCGCTGTCGCACGTCTCGTCGGAACCCCTGCTTGACAGCCGGTATCCGGCACTGACCGCTCGCGCGCGATACCGGCTGCTGTCGCAAGCGCAGGGCAACCCGCTGGCGCTGCTCGAACTGCCCATCGCGCTCAGTTCGCAGAACGCCGGCCGGATATCCACCGAAACGCTGCCGCTGACGAAGCGCCTGCAGGCGGTCTTCGCCGGGCGGATCAGCGCCCTGCCGGCGCGCACCCGCCACGCGCTGCTGATGGCCGTCTTGGACGGGACCGGAGACCTGAAAGTCCTGCGGTACGGCGAGCCGGGATCAGAGGCCGATGACCTGGTACCCGCCGATCGAGCCCACGTGATCTCCTGTGACGGCGCGACCGCCCGAGTGTCGTTCCGCCACCCGCTGATCCGGTCGGCCGTCGTGGAGCTCGCGACCGACGACGAGCGCCGGCGGGCCCACGAGATCCTCGCCGAGCGGCACGCAGGCGAGCCAGCCCGGCGTGCCTGGCACCTAGCGGAGGCGAGCACCGGGCCCGACGAGAACGTGGCCTCCCTGCTAGAGCAAGTGGCCCACGCGGACCTGTACCGCGGCGACTCGGTAAGTGCCATCACTGAGCTGTTGCGGGCCGCCGACCTCAGCCCGGCCGGCGCCGACCGCGCCAGACGTCTGGCGGAGGCCGCGTATCTGGGCGCGATCGTCACCGGCGACCTGCGGGACGTGCCCGCCTTGATGGACGCCGCCCGCCGGCGGCGGCGTGCTGAGCCCGCCGTTCCCGGCGAACCTGACCGCCAAGGAGCGGGCCCACCTGGAGACGTTCGACACACTGGATTTCGCGGTGTTCTCGAACCAGGACTGGGCCCGGCTGGGCGAAAGCCACGCCTCGAACATCCGCGTGCATTTTCCCGACGGGCACTACACCGATGGCATCGACCGGCACATCGCGGACATGGCGGCCTGGTTCGAGTGGGCCCCGGACATGCAGATTAAGGTCCACCCCCTGCGGATTGCCAAGGACAACCTCACCGCGGTGATGGGCGTGCTGAAGGGAACGTTCAGCAAGCCGATGCCGGACGGCAAGGGCGGCACCGTCGCGCCCACCGGTAAGGCGTTCGCCGTCGATATGGTCACTGTCGGGATCTGGAACCGCCAGGGCACGATGGACGAGGACAACCAGACCTTCTACTCCGGGATGGGACTGGGCTGACCCCGCCGCGGGCGCCAAGCCGCTCACCTGGCCTCTGGCGGGTCGGCCCGCCAGAGGCCAGCAGGCCGCGCGAGGTAATGCCGAGGTTGATGAAGGCGATCGAGGAGAGCTGACCTCATGAGGATCGACGTACACGCGCACTACTGGACCGAGGACTACCTCGACCTGCTGGTGGACCTCGGCCAGGCCGACACGGGCGTATCGCGCGGCCTCGGGGCCGGCGGCGGCGCCGAGCTGGACGCCCGGCTGCGGCTGATGGACCGGGCCGGGGTCGAGATGCAGGTGCTGTCTGCCTGCCCGCAGGTGCCGTACGTCGAGGACGCGGCGAAGGCGGTCCAGGCGGCCAGGTTCGTCAACGACCAGTACGCCAAACTGGCCCAGGACCACCGGGGCCGCCTTGGTACCTTCGCCGTGCTGCCGATGCCGCACCTGGACGAGTCCCTAGCCGAGACGGGCCGGGCTCTTGACGAGCTGGGCATGGCCGGGATCGCCATGAATACCACCGTGCTCGGGCACGCGCTGGTCGAGCCCGGGTTCGAGCCGGTCTTCGCCGAGCTGAACCGCAGGAGCGCGGTCCTGTACCTGCACCCGGCGGGCAACGGCGCCTGCTCGCCCCTGATCGGCAACTATCACCTGACCTGGATGGTCGGCGCGCCGGTCGAGGACACGATCTCGATCATGCAGCTGATCACGCACGGCATCCCGGTCCGCTACCCGGACATCAAGATCATCAATTCACACCTCGGCGGGGCCCTGCCGATGCTGCTGCAGCGAGCCGACGACCAGTACCGCTGGGAGGCGCCGGACACGCCGGAGCCGCCCAGCGTGGCCGCGCGCCGGATGTGGTACGACACGGTCGGGCACGGGCACGTCCCCGCCCTTAAGTGCGCGATCGACTCCTTCGGCGCGGACCGGCTCGTCCTCGGCACCGACTTCCCTTACGAAAACGGGGACACCTACGTGCGCGCGATCGACTACATCAACGACCCGCAGATCGACCCGGACGATGCCCGAGCCATCCTCGACCACAACGCCACCGCCCTACTCGGCATCGGATAGCAATACCAGGAAACTGCAGCACTCCCGGCGCCAGTCGCGTACCTGCGGGAGGCAACCCCGCGGCACCTCATCGGGCGAGCCCTAGATCCGGACCCTGGCCGCCTAGCGCTGCTGCGGGTCCAGCGACATGACGGTGAGCGCTGGCCGGGCCGTACGCCGCGAACCGCGGGAGAATCGCACGATGGCCGTGCCGATGAGGGTCGCTTCCACGACACGATCACGCCGGCCCACCTGGACCGGGCAGTCCCGCTCGCGCACCTTAAGCCGCATGGTCGCGATCACCACGCCCTCGGCGCCGAGCCTTCTCACGTCGGTTTCCAGCTGCCGCCTGGCGTCGTGCCGGGACTCGTTGACCAACTCGGTCCATCCAGCAATCTCGGCGTTCCCGGCCACCCAACGAGCCTGACGGGCGGTAGCCCGGTCATCGTGCCGCAACCCAATCGATACGCCCAGCGCGAGCCCCGCGGGCACCCAGCCCGCCATGATCAGCTTGGTGAAATCCTGCCCGGACACGTCAGAGGTAAAGGGAACCCTAGGTCCGAGCGCGGCGTCCACGGCGCGCACCGCGGTGCCGATAGCCGTGAACTCCACGCCGCCGAGCAAGAACGACCCCCTGGACAACCGAACGCCCACCACCCCGTGCCCGCCAAGCTCGGCGCATTGGGCGCTCATCCGCCCGATAGCCAGGTCCCGCGCCTGGTACATGGCCTGCACGAGCGGGCCGAACGACCCCGGACTATCCCGCCCCGACACCTGGGTCACCGCCCGTGCCGACGTCAAGGAGGACCCCGACGTCCCGGGACAGCCGTACCCGCTGGTGGACCCGGCGGCGACCACCGCCGCGCCGAACACCTGCCCGACGGGCTCGAAACCCGCACTGCGCACGGCAACGAACTCGCCCGAAGTCAGCGCGGACCCCCACGTGCCGCTGGACCGGGTCACGCCCCCGCCCCGGCGAAGAAGTCGGGTCCCAGCGGCCAGCCCAGGTCGGCCGCCTTCACCAGGGTGATCTCCATC
Organism: uncultured Actinomycetes bacterium; assembly: GCA_963789225.1. Taxonomy (GTDB): domain Bacteria; phylum Actinomycetota; class Actinomycetes; order Streptosporangiales; family Streptosporangiaceae; genus Palsa-504. Next base: position 98,851 of record CAWBKD010000015.1, on the reverse strand, counting down.
ACCGGCAGCGTTCCACTCTCCCCGTATTCGTGGCAACCCAGGTTAAGGTCGGTGCGTGTGTACCGTAGTGCTCAGCCTCGCCCCCGCAGAGCGGATGCCGTTGCTGCTGCTCGGCTTCCGCGATGAGTTCACCGGCCGCCCGTGGCAGCCGCCGGCCCGGCACTGGCCTGGATCGCCGCTGATCGGCGGGCGCGACGAACAGGCCGGCGGCACCTGGCTGGCCGTTCACCCCGGCGTCCCGCGTGTCGCCTGCATCCTGAACGCTCGCGGCCAGCAGGCCCCGCCCGACACCAGAAGATCACGCGGCGAGCTACCGCTCCGCGCGGCCGAAGAAGGATCCGTGGCCCTGGAGCAACTGCGCGACGACCACGCCACCCTGGCCCGCTACGACCCGTTCTTCCTGGTCTGCGCCGACCTCACCCCAGCGACCCACGCCCTGATGCTGGGCTGGGACGGCGAACACGCCGCCCTCGAAGACCTCGGACCGGCCACGCACGTCATCACCAACGCCGGCCACACCTACCCCTCGGCCCGCCAGGACGCCAAGGCCGAGCACTTCGGCCTCAAGTTCGCCGCGCACCGTCCCGACGCCGACCCGGCCGCCACGATCAAGGATGCCTGGGGCGACTGGCTCACGCTGGTCGGCGGCGACGGCCTGTCCGACACCGACCCCGCCGCGATCGTCGTCCGCCACGAACTGCCCGATGGCCGGGTGTACGGGACCACCTCCGTCAGCCTGGTGGCCCTCGGCGCGGACGGGCTCCGCTACGACTTCGAGCCCGTCCCCGCCGACCTGACGACCTGGTACAGCGTCGACCTCGGCCAGTAGAACCCGTTAGAAGAACTCGAAGTACTCCCGCATCTCCCAGTCGCTGACCTCCGGGACCGCCGCATCCGCCGCACCCGCCGCACCCGCCGCACCCGCGGAACCCAAAGCAGCCTGTGCCTCCTCGTACCGCCGGAGCTCGGCCCGCTTCATCATCACCAGGTAATCGACCAGCGCCGCGCCGAACGCCGACCGGTAGAACTGGTCCGCGTCCAGCGCTGCCACCGCCTCGCTGAGCGACCCGGGCAGCCGCGGCGCCTCGGCGGCATACGGGTCGGCCGACACGGGCGGAGGCGGTTCGAGGCCTCGCCGGATGCCGTCCAGCCCGGCCGCGATGTTCGACGCCATGTACAGGTAAGGATTCGCGGCCGGCTCGCCGAGCCGCATCTCCACGTGGCTGCTCAGGTCGCCAGGCGAGCCCTGGACGCGGACCAGCGCGCCACGGTTCTCCACCGCCCACGTCACCCGGTCCGGGGCGAACGAGTAGGGGCGGAACCGCTTGTACCCGTTGACGGTCGGCGCCGCGAACACCGCCATCGGCGCGGTGTGCTCGAGCAGCCCGGCCACGTACCGCCGCCCGACGTCCGACAACGCCGCAGCGGAGGAGGCGAACGCGTTCGACCGGTCCAGCCGGTTCACCAGGGACTGGTGCAGGTGCCAGCCGGAAGAGAAGAAGTTCGGCAGCGCGGGCCGGCACATGAAGGTCGCCAGCAGCCCGCGCCGCTGGCACACCTGCTTGACCACGGACCGGAACAGCACCGCCGCGTCGGCCGCCGCCAGCCCAGACATCGGGCTGAAGCTGAACTCCAGCTGCCCGGGTCCCCACTCGTCCTCGATCGACCGCGGCAGCAGCCCGACCCCGTCCAGCGCGTCGCGGATCGCCTCGAGCGTCGGCCCCATACCGTCGAGCCGCACCTCCGACAGGTACTGGTAACCCCGCTCGAACACGGTGACCGGCGGCGGCGGGGGAGTGAACCCGGCGTTCTCGGGCAACAGCGGGCCACCCGACAACACCACGATGTAGAACTCGACCTCGATCCCGGCCAGGAAGTCGTACCCAGCGTCACCCAGCGAGGTCAGCACCCGCCTGAGCAGCCCGCGCCCGTCCAGCGGCATCGGCTGCCCGTTACCGAAGTACACGTCACACAGCATCCAGCCGGTGCGATCGGCCCAGGGCAGGACGCGGAAGGAGGCAGGGTCGGGCACCAGCATCACGTCAGGGAACCCGGTGAACTCCTCGATGCCGAAACCGCCGCCGGGCGTGAACCCGGGCGCGAACACCTGGTTGCCGGTGTCCAGGCTGTAGATCGCGCCGGAAAAGTCGAGCCCGTCGGACATGGCCGCGATCGCCGCCTCCGGCGACAGCATCTTGCCCCGCGGCACGCCATGCTGGTCGACCACGGCCAGCCGGACGGTCCGTAGCTGCGTAGACCGGATCGAGTCCGCCACCTCCCGGGCGAGGGCCTCTCGCTGCGGTGTGGCCAGGCCGTGCCGGCCCACGAACCCCGGCTGCCCGACACCAGAAGGATCGATGCTCACGAGAGTCAATCGTCGCCACCCTGGCCGCAAAAGGCACGGGAATCCGCGAAAAAGCTAGTCCGAGACAGAAGCCGCAGCCGTGGTCCAGAAATCGCGGAACACAGGACCAGGGGACGGCGACGTCCAGGCCCGCTGCGTCATCAGGATCGCCGTCAGGTCCGCAGCCGGGTCGTTGAACCAGGAGGTCCCGAGCCCCCCGTCCCACCCGTAGCTCCCGACCGACTTGGCCAGCTCGGTCCGCCTGGTCACCACGCTGACCCCGAATCCCCAGCCCTCATCGTCGAAGGCTCCGGGAACGAACCCCGAGACCGCCTTGACCTGCGGCGAAAGCTGATCGGTGGTCATCAGCGACACCGCCGCCGGCGACAGGATCCGTTCACGGCCGAACACCCCTCCGGCGCGGAGCATCCCGGCGAACGCGGCGTAGTCGTCGATGGTGGACACCAGACCCCCGGCGCCCGAGGGAAAGGCCGGGGGAGCAGACCATTGCCCGTCCGGCGAGTCAAAGACCACGCTCTGCCCGGTAGCAAAGTCGGTCACGAGCTGCGCGGGCAACCGCCGCAGCGACGCAAGAGGCACGCTGAACCTGGTATCGGTCATGCCGAGCGGCTTGAAGATCCGCTCCGCGAGGAACGTCTCGAACGAAACGCCGCTGGCCCGAGCGATCAGCACGCCGAGCACGTCCGACCCGGTGTTGTACAGCCAGCGCTCGCCGGGCTGGTACATCAGCGGCAGCGCGCCGACTCGCCGCATCCACTCATCCGGTGCGGGCGGGATGACGGGCCGCGGAAACCCCTGGGCCAGCGAGTCGAGCGCCTCACCGATCGGGCTCGGCTCAAGAACCAGCCCCAGCCCGAATGTGAACGTCAGCAGGTCCCGCGCCGTAATCGCCCGCTCCGCGGGCACCGTATCCGCCAGTGGCCCGGAAGCGCTGACCAGCACCCGCCGCCCGGCCAGCTCGGGCAGCAGATCGTCCACCGGGTCATCCAGCCGCAGCGTGCACTCCTCGACGCAGATCATGGCGGCCACCGCGGTGACGGGCTTGGTCATCGACGAGATCCGGAAGATCGTGTCCCGACCCACGTCCCCGACGGCGAAAACATGCGAAGCACCGCCCCTGGCCAGCAACGCCACCGCTCCGGGTACGGACCCGGACGCCACGTGGCGGGCCAGCACGTCATGGACCCGCCCCAGCCGGGCCGACGAGAACCCGCTCACGGCAGGTGCGCCGCGAGCCCAAGCTCAGGAAACAGCCGCGGAGTGTCCAGGAAGAACGTCCACCGCGTGAACCGCCCGCCCGACGCCTCGTGCACGAGCAGCGCCCAGGCCGAGTACCCGCCGTCCGGAGACGGCTTGTACTGCGCCCACGACCGGACGCCGTTGACCTGCCCGGCGGGCACCAGGATGGAACCCCGGCACTGGCTCGGCCCGGGCAGCCCCATCCACTGGCCGATGTTCTCCGCGCCGCGCAGCCACATGGAGATCGGCGGCATCGACATCACCGCGTCCTGGTGGAGCAACGCGACGAGCTGGTCAATGTCGTAACGCTGGAAGGCGTCCACGTACCGCGCGAGCAGGTCGGCCTGCTCTGCCTCGACGGCCACAGGCCGCTGCTCCTCGGGCAGTGCGGCGAGTGTGGCCCGGGCCCGCTGCAGCGCGCTGTTGACGGCGGCCACGGTCGTGCCGAGCGTCAAAGCCGCCTCGGCGGCAGGCATCCGCAGCACCTCGCACATGATCATCGCGGCGCGCTGCCTGGCCGGCAGGTGCTGCAGCGCGGTCACGAAGGCCAGCCTGATCGTGTCGCGAGCCACCGCGATATCGGCCGGGTCGCCGTGCTCGGGCACGACGCGCGAGTCGGCGATGGGCGAGATCCAGAGCTCATCCGGGTGCCAGTCGCTGAGCGAAGGCTCGACCGGCGGCGAGGCGGGCCCGAGGTCCATCGGCATCGCTCGGCGTTGCCTGCTGCGCAGCATGTCCAGGCAGATGTTGGTGGCGATCCGGTACAGCCAGGACCGCACGGAAGACCGTCCCTCGAACCCCTCGGCCGCCTTCCAGGCCCGCAGCATGGTCTCCTGCACCGCGTCGTCGGCCTCGAACCTCGAGCCGAGCATGCGGTAGCAGTACCCGGTCAGTTCCCTGCGGTACCGCTCAAGTGCGTCCGGGCTGACCTCAGCGGGAGCGACATGAGCCATACGGACACCCTACGCCGGCCCTGCGACATTCAAGCGGGTTCCATCCCGTACCTGCTCATGAGCTCGCGCTCGGCGTCGGGAGAAGGCGGCGAACCGCCGCCCCACAACAAAGCAAGCTCCTCGAAGTACGCGTCCATGGCCGGCGCGTGCAGCACGAGCAGCCGGGCAGGCTCGGATCCCCGGTTCCCGAACGTATGGCCCGCCCCCCGCGGCACCAGCAGGAAGTCCCCGGGCCCGCCCGAGATCACCGAATCGTCCAAAACGAACGTGATCGTCCCGGACAGTACGAAGAACGCCTCCGAGCAATTCACGTGCCGGTGCACCGGCGGAGTCCTCGCCCCCGGCGGCACGGTCCGCTCCATGAGCGAGAAGTCGCCGCCGGTCTGCGACGCGACGGCCTTGAACGCCAGCATGTTCCCCCGCGCGGTCAGCAGGTGCCCCTGCCCCGATGGCACGATCGGTGTCATGCTGCCTATTCTGGCTAGGGTGGGAGTGCGGGAGAAAGCAGGGTCCGACCTGCTGGCCGAGGCGGTGGCCGCGCTGTACGACGCCGGCCCGGACGAGTTCATGCCGCGCCGCCAGCAACTCGCCGACGCCGCGAAGGAAGCGGGCGACCAGGACGCCGCCAAGCAGATCACCGGCCTGCGCAAGCCAACGCGCTCGGCCTGGGTGGTGAACCACCTGGTCCGCTCCGATCCGGAGGTCACCATCAGGCTGGCCGCCCTGTCCACCGAACTCCGTGCCGGCGCCCTCGACGCCACCCAGATCAGGGAGCTGACCACCGCCCGCGCGCGGCTGGTCGACGAGCTCACCCGGCAGGCCTTCACCCTGGCGGGCCACCCGTCGCCGCCCGCGGGCCAGCGCGAGGAGGTCAGCGCTACCCTCGACGCGGCCATCGCCGACCCCGCGGTGGCCGGCCGCCTGGGCCACCTCGTCCGCGCCGAACGCTGGGCCGGCTTCGGCCTCGACCCGGACACCGCCGTCCCCCCCGCACCGGCCAAACCCGCCAAAAAACCCGCGCCGGCTGATGCCATTGCCGAGACCGAGCGCCGCCGTCGCGAGAAGATCGATATAGCCGAACGAGCGGTGGTGGACGCCACCGAAGCCAACCAGGCCGCCAGCGAGGCGGAGCAGCAACTCGAGGACACCGTCCGGCGACTGGAAGCCGAGCTGGAGGAGGCCCGCCAGCAGCTTGCCGAAGCCCGGCGCCAGGCGTACCGCGCCGAGTCGCGGCAGCGCCGGGCGAACGAGACGCTCGGCAGGCTCCGGCAGTAAACCATCTCGCCCGTCCGCTGTCTCTATTACACGTGAGGCCGCTGGCCCGGAACGGAGGATCGGTGTATACGCCACCCGGTGTGGGTCGTCCGTATGAGCCCGATGGGTTCCGCGAGTTCGTCCAGGCCAGGTCCGGCGCGCTGCTGCGCTCCGGCTGGCTGCTGACCGGCGACTGGCCGAGCGCGGAGGACCTGGTGCAGACCGCGCTGGCCGCGGCCTGGCCACGGTGGGGCGACCTGCGCCGGCAGGACGCGCCCGAACTCTACGTGCGGAAGATCATGGTGAACACGTTCCTTCGCTGGCGGCAGCGCCGCTGGAACGGCGAGATCGCGACCGGGTACGTCCCCGACACCTCGGCCTACGGGGACGTGTTCGCGCAGGTCGACGCCCGCCAGGCCCTGCTCGGGGCGCTGGACAGGCTGCCCCCCAGGCAGCGCGCCGTCGTCGTGCTGCGTTACTTCGCCGACCAGACCGAAGCCCAGACCGCCGAGGCGATGGGCTGCTCGGTCGGCACGGTGAAGGCGCACGCGGCCAAGGCCCTGGCCCGCCTTAGGGATGCGCCAGGTCTGGCCGAGCTCATGACCGGAGGGGTGACGTCGTGAACACCGAGGAAAGGCAGCTGTCGGATCTGCTGCACCGCCTCGCCCCCGAGCCGCCGCGCCGGGTAACTGTCGAGGACATCGCGTTCCGGCTGGCCAACCAGGCCGGACATGACAAGAGCGGGTACCGTGAGCCTCGCCTGCGGCGTGCCCCGCGCCGCTTCGGGGGCCGGGGCTTGGTACCGGCGCTCGCCGCGCTGAGCGTGGTCGCGGTGGCTGGCCTCAGCGCGGGCGTCGCGCTGCTGGCCTCACACAACAACCCGCCGACCTCGTCCGGGGGCGGGCTGAACACGACGTCCGCGTCCCCGCCCGTGTCGTCCTCGATTTCGTCGACGCCGGTGTCGGCTTCGACGGGCCCAGCCAGCCAGCCGCTGTCTATCTCCGGCGCGCCGTGGGGCGCCGAGCTTATCGACCACCACACGTTCACCCAGAACTCGCTGGTCAGCGCCGACGGCTCGCTGTACGCGATCGCGCCGGGCTCCCTGGCCCGGATCGACCCGGACACCGGGGTCGTGGCCGACGTCCCCGTCAGCGGCTCGGTGCCGGGACCGCCGGTCGTGGTCGGCCACACCGTGTGGGTGGTGTCGTACCACCCCGGCGGCGTCGTGGACCTGCAGGGCTACGACGCCGGCACGCTGGCCCAGGTCGAGTCCTGGACGGTGGACGCCATCGGCGCGCTCTCCAGCACGCCCGAGGGGGTGCTGGCCGCCGGACCCGACGGCACCCTGTTCGTGGCCGCGGGAGTCACCGTGGTGGCGGTGGACCCGTCCAACGGCAGCGTGGTTCACCGGTACTTCGTGGACGCCGGCGTGGCCAACTCGGTGGCGGTCTCACCCGACGGGAGCACGCTTTACGTCGGCACCGGCTCGTTCCGGGTGGTGAAGTTCGACGTGACCGGCGGCCAGGTGATCGGGGAGTCCACCATGAACGTCACCGGGGTCGGCGGGAACCTGGTCGCGACCCCTGGTGGGCTCTGGGGCACGATCGGCGTGGGGATGTCGCAGTGGGTCTGGTTCGCCCCGAACGGCGACCTGTCCCGCGCGGCCCGGGTCGGCCAGGGCACGGGAGCCGGCCTCGCGTCGGTGCCCGTGTATAGCGGCGGCCGCATCTGGATCGGCGGCGGGCAGACGCTGGTCTGCGCCGACCCGTCCACCGGTCAGATCCTGTCCTCCGCCACCCTGCCCACCGACCACGGCGCCCTGGAGTACTTCAGCAGCGCCGCCGTGATCGGCCCCCACACATACGCCTACTACCAGGATGATGCGGCCCAGCGGACCGGCATCGTTCAGATGTCGCTGCCCAGCGCGTGCGCGGTCTAGTCCCTGCCGGACCGCGCCGTGATGACCGGGCCCCCCTCCTCGGCCGGTGGGGGGCCCGGCGGCGTCCCGTCGCCGAAGGGCCGCCCGCCGAGTTCCTCGCGCCCGTGCGGGGCCAGCCAGCCGCTCAGGTCCGGCCCGGCCGGGACGATCCCTGACGGGTTCAGGCGGGTGTGCACGCGGTAGTAGTGCTGCTTGGTCTGCTCGAAGTCGATCGTGTCCCCGAACCCTGACGATCATCGTCCGGTTCGCCTACGGACACGCCCGCGCCACCACCAGCCGGTACCGCCCGGCCTCGACCGGAAGGGTCCCGTCTCGCCCATCCGCCGTGATCCGCCCGTTCAGGTACCGGGTATCCCGCGTGAACTCTGCCGCAGCACTCACTATGCCCACGCTACCCATGCTTCCGTTTTCAAGTACCTCGGCCCCCGTCGGCGGTAAGGCTAGCGCTGCTAGTTAGGTTAGCCTAAGCTAAGTCGTCTGCGGCCTGAGTCATGACGTGCGACAGTGACCGGTGGGAAGGTACATGATCAACCGGAAGGCGACCAAAGCGTCGGTCCTGGCCTGCGCCTTGCTCGCGGGCTCCGTGCTGCTGGCGGGCTGCGGGTCGGCGAAGAGCGGGCCGTCGATCACCCTCTACAGCGGCCAGCACGAGCAGACCACCGATGGGCTGGTGTCCGCGTTCGAGAAACGGACAGGGATCACCGTCAACGTCCGCAGCGACGACGAGGACACCCTGGCGAACCTCATCGCACTGCAGGGTTCCCGGTCGCCGGCTGACGTCATCTATACAGAGAATTCGCCCGCGCTGGAGTTCCTCCAGGGCAAGGGCCTGCTGTCCCAGGTGGACGCCAGTACCCTGTCGCGCGTCCCGGCCAGGTACAGCTCACCGGAGGAGGACTGGGTAGGGGTTTCCGCCCGGGTCAGCGTGCTCATCTACAACCCGTCCCTGATCGCCAGGAGTCAGCTTCCGACCTCCGTCATCCAGCTTGCCGACCCGAAGTACCAGGGCAAGCTGGCCTTCGCCGCCGGGGAAACCGACTTCCAGCCGATCGTTACCTCGGTGATCAGGACCTATGGGCAGGCGGCGGCGCTGCGCTGGCTTGACGGCATCAAGGCGAACGCGGCGAGCCACATCGTCCCGGACAACGAGACGATCGCCGATGAGGTGAACCGCGGCCAGGTAGCCTTCGGTGTCATCAACCAGTACTACTGGTACCGGCTCAAAGCGGAGATCGGCGCGTCGGCGATGCACTCGCAGATCACTTACTTCGCCCCGCACGATCCCGGCTACGTCCTCGACGTCTCCGGCGCGGCGGTGCTGAAGTCGAGCAAGCACCAGGCGGCGGCCCAGGAATTCCTCGCGTTCCTGGTCAGCATGCAGGGTCAGGAGATCATCGCTCGTGCGGCAGGCAACGAGCAGAGCTACGAATACCCGCTCGCGTCCGGAGTGACGACCTCGGCCCCGGAGACTCCGTTCAACCAACTCCAACCCAACCCGATCACGATCGCCGATCTGGGCGACGGCTCGGCGGCCCTAACCCTGTTGCGCCAGGCGGGCCTGCTGTGAGTCTGCACCCGGGCCAGCGCCGCTGATGGCCGCGACGAGAACGCTGGCCGATCGCCAGGGCGCACCGGCCCTTCCCTCCTCGCAGCGCGCCCGCCGCCCGGTGGCTCTGCTCACCGTCAGCTACCTGGTAGCCGCGATCCTCGCGCTGCCGCTGGTCTTCCTCCTGATCGAGGCCCGCGGCGCCGGCGTCTCGGCGGTGGCCCACCTGATCTACCGGCCGCTGACGCGGTCGCTGCTGTGGAATACCGTCCGGCTCACGGTCGTGGTCACCGCGGCGTGCGCGGTGATCGGAACCCTCGCCGCCTGGTGCGTCGAGCGGACCGACCTGCCGGGTCGCCGGGCGCTGGCCGTACTCGTGGTGGTGCCGCTGGCGATCCCCGACTTCGTGGTCAGTTTCGGCTGGAGCTCCCTGTGGACCTGGGCGCAGGGGTTCCGCGGGGCGGTCATCGTGATGACCTTGGCGGTGTACCCGCTGGTGTACCTGCCAGTGGCGGCGAGCCTGCGCAGCGCCGATCCCGGGCAGGAGGAGGTGGCCAGGGCCCTGGGCTCGGGCCGGGTTCGCGCCTTCGTCCGGATCACGCTCGGCCAGGCCAAGGGAGCCATCGCGGGCGGCTGTCTGCTGGTGGCGCTCGTCCTGCTCGCCGAATACGGGGCGTTCGAGATCCTCGGTTACCAGACGTTCACGACCGAGATCTTCTACGAGCTCAACTCCTACAGCTTCTCCGCTTCCTGCGCGCTCTCCCTGGTGCTGGTCCTGCTCAGCATGCTCGTCCTGACCGCCGACGGCCTGGTCCGGGGACAGGGCCGGGTCGCCAGGTCGGGCCCGCTGGCCCAGCGGGTAAGCCCGCCACAGCGGCTGGGCCGGGCGCGCTGGCCCACGCTGGCCGTGTTCATCGCGCTGATCCTGCTGGCGCTCGGCGTCCCGGTCGGGGCGGCCATCTACTGGATCGTGGACGGCCTTCCCCCGGCGCTGTCCGGCGGAGCCAACGTCTCGCTGCTGGATGCCGCCGGGCACACCGCGGCCTACAGCGGGGCGGCGGCGGCCCTGGCCACGGTCATGGCGTTCCCGGTGGCCATGCTTGCCATCCGGCACAGCGGGCGGATGCGGCACCTCCTTGAGCGCAGTACCTACCTGGTCCTGGGCATGCCGGGAGTGGTCATCGCCTTCGCGCTTTCCTATTTCACCGAGCGTTACGCGGCCGGATTCGGGTACGGGACGTCGATGCTGCTCATCGCTTGCTACGCGATCATGTTCTTCCCGCTGGCGCTGGTCGGGGTCAAGGCGTCGCTGGCGAGGGCGCCGGTGGGCCTGGACGAGGTAGCCAGGTCGCTGGGCCAGCGCAGGATGGCCGTGCTGTGCCGGGTCACCCTGAGGCTGGCCGGGCCGGGCCTGGTTGCCGCGTTCTGCCTAGTGTTCCTGTCCGCAGTCACCGAGCTCACTGCCACCCTGCTGCTTATCCCGACCGGCACGCAGACCCTGGCCACGCAGTTCTGGGTCTACGAGACCAACCTTTCCTACAGCCAGGCCGCTCCGTTCGCCCTGGTGATGATCATCGTCGCGACCCTGCCGAGCATCGTCCTGGGCCGGTTCTTCAATCGGACGGCTCAGGCGCAAGGATGAGGGCGTGCGGGACGTCTCGGTAACCAGCCTGTACAAGGCCTTCGGTACCCATCAGGTGCTGGCCGGAGTGGACCTGGAGGTTCCGGCCGGGTCCCTGATCGCGATCCTCGGCCCGTCCGGCAGCGGGAAGACCACGCTCCTGCGGCTGATGGCAGGCTTCGAGCGCGCCGATGCAGGCACGATCACAATCGGCGACATGGTGGTGGACGGCCCGGGCGTGTACGTCCCGCCGGAACGCCGCCGCATCGGGTACGTCCCCCAGGAGGGCAGCCTGTTCCCGCACCTGACGGTGCAGGCCAACGTCGGTTTCGGCCTGCCCGCCCGGGAACGCCGGAGCGGAGCCAAGGCCGCAGGCCTGCTGGAGCTGGTGGGCCTGGGCGGGCTCGGCCAACGGTACCCTCACGAGCTTTCCGGCGGTCAGCAGCAACGGGTCGCGCTGGCCCGGGCCCTAGCCATCGAGCCCGCGGTGGTGCTGCTCGACGAGCCGTTCGCGTCGTTGGACGCCCACCTGCGCGCGAGCGTCCGCGCCGACGTCCAGGAGATCTTCCGCCAGGCCGGCACCACGGCCATCCTGGTCACCCATGACCAAGATGAGGCCCTGTCCACCGCGGACCGGGTCGCGGCGCTTCGCGACGGGAAGATCGCGCAGTACGCCGTGCCCGAGGACCTCTACTCCCGCCCGGCCGACGCCGACCTGGCCGGCTTCATCGGTGACGCGAACCTGCTCGAGGGCGTGGTCAGCGCGGGCGCGGTGAAAACGTGGCTTGGCCGCCTCGCGCTGGACGACAGGGGTCCCGCCCCGGTTCGCGAGGGACAGGTCACGGTCCTGATCCGCCCCGAACAGATCGAGCTCAGTCCCGGCGAGGACGGCGTGCCCGGCCAGGTCACGTCCTACCGCTACCACGGCCACGACGCCGTCCTCCGCGTGCAGCCCGAGGACGACACTGTGGGCCAGCAGATCACCGTCCGCGTGGTCGGCGGGCCGCACCTGCCGCCCGGCTCACCGGTGACGCTCCGCGTCCGCGGCCCGGTCCTCGCCTGGCCATGCGATTAGCCGGGGAGCCCGCCCGGCTCCTTCCGGGACGGTTGCCATGGCGTGCCGGACCTGGAAGGCTTGCGCCTGTTGTCGGGTCGGCTAGCCCACGGGGGTTCCATGACGGCGCGTGCTCGGCGGTCGCCGGTCCGCCTGGCCAGCTTCGCCGGCGCGACGGTCATGCTCGCGTGCGCGGCTCTGGCGGTTACCGCGCCCTCGTCGGCGGCGAACGTCGCCCGCTCGGCCGCACGCACGATCATCGCCGGTCCCAGCGACGTGCAGGCCCAGGCGGCCGCCATCGCCGACGCCTCCGACGGCACGGTGCTGTGGAGCCGTGACCTGAACACCGAACGCCCCATCGGTAGCATCACCAAGGTGATGACGGCGGTCGTGATTCTCTACGGGGAGAACCTCGACCGGCGGATCACCGTCCCGTCTGCCGTGCTGTCCTACGTGAGCGAGAACGACGCCAGCACCGCGGGCCTCCGACCCGGGGACACCCTGACCGCCACCCAGCTCCTGGCCGCGCTCCTGCTTCCTTCGGGGAGCGACGCCGCCTATACCCTCGCCACCGCCTACGGCCCCGGCATCCCCAAGTTCGTCGCCAAGATGAACGCGGCCGCCGGGGCGCTGGGCCTGACCCGCACGCACTTCAGCAACTTCGACGGGCTCCCTTACCCGTCCGAGGACTCGAACTACTCGACCCCGGCCGACCTGATCACGCTCGGCCGCATCGCGATGCAGTCCACGGTCTTCCGCTCGATCGTGGACCAGCGCACCTATCGGGTCGCCGCCGGAGACGGGCACCACGCCTACGTGTGGCACAACACCGACCCGCTGCTCGGCGTCTACCCGGGCGCCATCGGGATCAAGACCGGGTACACCGAGGCTGCGGGCCACTGCCTGCTGTTCGAGGCCACCCGGGACGGCCGCTCGTTCATCGGCGTCACCCTCGACAGCCCCGGCGTCGGCACCACCGTCAATGGCATCGACCCCACCCGCCTCCTGAACTGGGCCTTCAGCCTGCCCAGCGGATAAGCATCAGCCCCTAGACCCGCCGTTCATGACAGGAAAGGTGGGATATTCGTCATTGCTGCCATCGAACCGGCCGGACAGACTGAGTGCAATGCGTACCGTGCTGATCGTCGTGTTCGACGGAGTGCAGAGCCTGGACGTCACCGGGCCGCTCGAGGTGTTCGCGGGGGCCAACTCCGGCCGAACCCGGCCTGGCGTCGGTTCTCCCTGCTACGACATCCGGATCGCCAGCCTCGGCGGTCGCCCGGTCCGGACCTCCAGCGGGTTGCGCCTGGCGCCCGATGGGGACCTGCGCGACGTCGGCCAACCGGACGCACCCGACCTGCTGATCGTTCCCGGCGGAGAAGGCACGCGCCGCGCGGATCCCGAACTCGTCGTCTGGCTACGGGAGCACGGCCGCGACGCGGCGCGGCTGGTTTCTGTGTGCACGGGCGCGTTCCTGCTGGCCGAGGCGGGCCTCCTGGACGGGTGCCGCGTGACCACCCACTGGGCGTACTGCGCGACGCTGGCCGCCAGGTTCCCCAGGCTCACCGTCGATCCGGATCCCATCTACGTCAGGGACGGGAACGTCCTGACCTCCGCGGGGGTCACCGCTGGGATCGATCTCGCGCTGGCCCTGGTGGAGGAGGATCTCGGCCGGGATGCGGCGCTGGAGATCGCGAGGCACCTGGTGGTGTTCTTGCGCCGCCCGGGCAACCAGGCCCAGTTCAGCGCTCAGCTCTCCGCCCAACTGGCCAACCGCGAACCGCTGCGCGAGGTGCAGCGGTGGATCGCCGATCACCCGGACGCGGACCTGACGGTGGAAACGCTCGCCAGCCGGGCCCGGTTGTCCCCGCGCCAGTTCGCGCGGGCCTTCGCCGCCGAAGTCGGTATGCCGCCAGGTCGCTATGTCGACCGGGTCCGCCTCGAGCTGGCCAGGCACCGGATGGAAGACACCGCCGACGGCGTCGAGCAGACCGCCCGCTTCTGCGGCTACGGCACCCCCGAGGCGATGCGCCGCGCCTTCATCCGCGCCCTCGGCGTCGGCCCGGACGAGTACCGCCGCCGCTTCCACCCCGCCCGCCACCTCTGACACCTGCTCGCCCCGCCACCCCTGAGGAGAACCATGCAGATCGCGATCGTCCTGTACGACCGGTTCACCGTGCTGGACGCCATCGGCCCCTATCAAGTGCTCACGAACCTGCCCGGCGCCGAGGTGACCTTCGTGGCCGAGCGGCCCGGCCTTATCGCCGACGAGGAAGGCATCCTCAAGCTTGAGGTTGAAGCCGCCCTCGCCGACGTCCCGCACCCGGAGGTCGTGCTGGTGCCAGGCGGCCCCGGGCAGAACGACCAGATGGAGGACGGCCCGCTGCACGAGTGGCTGCGGGCCGCCGACGAGACGACCACGTGGACCACGTCCGTGTGCACCGGCTCGCTGATCCTGGCCGCGGCCGGGCTGCTGACCGGCCGCCGCGCCACGTCGTACTGGCTGGCCCTGGACGAGCTCGGGCGATACGGCGCGACGCCCGCGACCCAGCGGGTGGTGTTCGACGAGAAATACGTAACGGCGGCGGGCGTGTCCTCCGGAATTGACATGGCCCTGGCCCTTGTCGGCCGGATCGCGGGCGACCGCACCGCCCAGGCTATCCAGCTGGGCATCGAATACGATCCCCAGCCGCCCTACGACGCAGGCTCCCCGGACCGCGCCCCCGCCGAGCTCGTCGCCGCCATGCGCCGCCGCAGCGGCTAGTCAACGAATAGGCACCGCGAAGACATTCCTGTGGTTGATCCAGGCGGAGCTACCGTTAGACGTTGTTGGCGGGCGGATCTGAGCCTGGAGAATCGCCCTGCTCGCTGAGCGTGCGCTGATTACCCAGCGCGCGCTCAGCGTCTTGCGCACGACGCTCATCGAGGATTGCTCGCAAGCGCTGGGTCATGACCGGCGCTCGCCGGTTCAGCGCCCAAACGTCCCGCTTGAAGAGCATTATCGTTCGCATCGGCGAGGTCGCAACGACCGAGGCGGTGCGCAAACCGCCTATCGCCACTTCCGGCGGCGCGGACCAGTCAGGCGGAGAGATAAGCACGGCCATTTCGCCTACAACGTCACCAGCGCCGATCGTGCGCACCGTCTCACCATTGATGACGACATCGGCAGTACCGCTCTCGATGGCATACAGCGAATACCCCACGCGTCCCTCCGCGGAGAGCAATTGCCCGGGAGGGATTTCCTCCTCTGACGCCATGCTCGCGACTGCGGCAAGCTCATCTTCGGGCAAGTCGGCGAAGAAGCGGATCGCCGTGAGCCGCAACGTGTCCATTTGCCCAGATTACACAGGGGGGTCCCACCCACGCGACCTGGCTCCAAGGCCGCCCTACAGCTCGGCGAAGACGCCTTCGTGGCGGTCGTAGTCGTACCGGTAGATCTCCCGGCCGTCGATGAACGCCCGCTCGGCGCGGCTCATCACGTCCAGCGGGTCGCCGGACCAGAGCACCACGTTGGCGTCCTTCCCCACCGCGAGCGAGCCGATCCGGTCGGCGCAGCCGATGATCTTGGCCGGGTTGATGGTGACCGACTCAAGCGCCGTGACCGGGTCGAGGCCCTCCTTGACGGCCAGTGTGGCCTGGTGGATGAGCAAGTGGATCGGCACCACCGGGTGGTCGGTGGTGATGGCGATCATCACCCCGGCCGCGGCCAGCCGGCCCGGGTTGGCCAGCGACCGGTTCCGCAGTTCTACCTTGGACCGGCTGGTGAACAGCGGTCCGATGATCACCGGGATCGACGCGGCCGCGATCTGGTCGGCCAGCAGGTACGCCTCGGTTCCGTGGTCGATCACCAGGTCATACCCGAACTCCCTCGCCATCCGCATCGCGGTGGCGATGTCATCCGCGCGGTGGCAGTGCTGCCGCCAGGGGATCTCCCGGCGCAGGACCCGTCCCAGGGCCTCGAGCTTGAGGTCACGCTCCACCACCGCTCGTTCGGGTGACGGGTTGTTCTCCGCCGCGGCCAGTTTCGCCTGGTAGTTGAGGGCGGCCACGAATGCGCTGCGGATGACGGCAGCCGTGCCCAGCCTGGTCGAGGGGAGCACGTTCCGTTCCCCGTAGACCCGCTTGGGGTTCTCGCCGAGCGCGGACTTCAGGCCGGCCGGCTCGCGCAGCACCATCTCGTCGACCGTGCGGCCCCAGCACTTGATCGCCACGGTCTGGCCGCCGATCGGGTTGGCCGAACCCGGGTTGACGTTGACCGCGAGCACGCCGCCCATGATGGCGTCCCGGAAGCCCAGGTCGGCCGGGTTGATCGCGTCGATCGCGCGGACCTGCGCGGTGACCGGTTCGGTCCGCTCGTTCGTGTCCTGGCCGGCCCAGCCCTCGGCCTCCTCGTGCACTCCGGCGTGGGCGTGCGCGTCGATGAACCCGGGCAGCACCCACTTGCCCGTCGCGTCCACCACGTCCATGCCCGACGGCACGGAGAAGCCGGCACCCTCGACCGCGGCGATCTTCCCGTCCCGCAGCAAGACGACCCCGCCGTCCAGTGGCTCGCCCTCAATCGGGACGACCCGACCCCCGACTATCGCCGTTCCAGCGCTTCCAGCCGTGCCCGTCTCGCTCACGCTTCGCCCTCCGCGGCTCGCCCCAGATCAACCCGGTTTATCTTAGACGCCGGGCCAGGAAGAACTCGGTCAGCACCGGCGTGAGCACCTCGGGCGGCGCGCTGTGGTCCTGTCCCTCGAGCATGACCAGGCGCGTACCCGGAATCGCGGCCGTGGTGGCCTGCACGGCCTGGCGGAACCAGTCCGGGCTCTTCGCGCCGCCCAGGACCAGGACCGGCACGGTGATCCTCGCCAGGTCGTCCGCGGGGACGCCGAAACGATCGAACGCGATGACGGTCCCGTCGGCCGACTTCGTGGTCTCCACGACCATCACCCCTTACTGATCGCGGCGATCTCGTCCGGGCTCAGCTCCAGGGCCGCGGCGGCGATGTTCTCCTCGGCGTGCAAAACCGAGCCGGTGCCAGGAATCGGGAGGATCGAAGGCGAGCTGGCCAGCATCCAGGCGAGCACGACCTGGCGCTCGCTCACGCCGTGCCGCTGGGCCGCCTCGGCCACGGCCGGGTTCCTGTCGGCCTCCTGGACCGGCGCCCAGGGCAGGAACGTCAGCTGCTCCTGCTCACACAGGTCGACCATCGACGCGGATTGCCGGTCGGTGGCGTTGAACCTGTTCTGCACCGACACGATCGGGACGATCCGCTGCGCCTCGCGGAGCTGGGCCTCGGTCACGTTGGAGACGCCGACGTGGCGGATCTTGCCCTCGTCTTTCAGCGCGGCGATCTCGCCGATCGACTCGGCCAGCGGCACGCGCGGGTCCGGGCGGTGGAACTGGTACAGCGGGATCTGCTCCAGCCGAAGCCGGCGCAGGCTGCCCTCGCAGGCCGCCCGCAGGTGGGAGGGGCGCCCGTCGGGCTCCCAGCGGTTCGGGCCGGGCCGCACGAGGCCCCCCTTGGTCGCGAGAACCAGGTCATCCGGGTACGGAAAAAGCGCAGAAGCGATCAGCTCCTCGCTCACCGAAGGCCCGTAGGAGTCGGCGGTGTCGATGAAGTTGACCCCGAGCTCGACCACCCGCCGCAAGGTCGCGATGGCCTGGTCGTGGCTGGGCGGATCGCCCCAGATGCCCCGCCCGGTGATCCGCATCGCGCCGAATCCGAGCCGGTTCACGGTCAGGTCGCCGCCGACGTCGATCGTCCCCGCCGCGGCGGCCGTGGGCTGCGTGCTCACGCGGTACCTCCTTCTCATCGGCCGTCATCGCCAGCCTCTCATGATCTCCCCCCGCGCCCCCTTGCCGGGGGGAGACCATGACTAAGGCCCACATATTGCGGCCGACGCGAAGGCTCCGGAGAATCGCTTCGTTATCCCCCGATAGATGAAGCCGATTCCCGAATTAATGAACCCCCCGCAATCCCCAGGCTGACACAACGATTACTCTGTGTCACGGAAGCTGAGCTGCTCTTATCCGGCGTGTCTGCCGCAAGGACCAAGGTCAGGAGCTGATTTTCACCCTGGCCATGGCCAGCTTGACGGCGTTTGTCAGGGTTTCGATGTCGTAGGCGCCGTAATGCCTTCTGCCGTTGACGAAAAAGGTCGGTGTGCCAGAAACGCCGGATAGGTCGGCGGAATCGGTATCCTGCCTGACCCGCTCGGCGCCCTCATGCCCGCGTAGGTCCGAGAGGAACCGTTCGGTGTCAAGTCCGAGTGAGTCGGCGTAGCCCGTCAGGTCGCGGATACTCAGCGCGCCCTGGTGGTCGAGCAGCAGGTCGTGCATCTCCCAGAACGCGCCCTGCGCGGCGGCTGCCTCCGCGGCCTCCGCAGCAAGCTGGGCGTGCGGGTGGACGTCGGTCAGCGGCAGGTGCCGCCACACGTACCGCACGTCGTGGCCGAACTCCTGCAGCAACGACCGGACCGCGGGCTCGGCCTGGCCGCAGTACGGGCACTCGAAGTCCGCGTACTCGACCATCGTGACCGGGGCGTTCGCCGGCCCTCGGATGTGATCTCGCGCGTCGTCGACCGGTACCACCAGGTCCGTGATGACCTCGGCCGTGCCCAGCAGCGCGCGCAGGCGCGGCCGCACCGGCAGCCGGTTCACCAGCCGGAAGACGGCCCAGGTCAAGCCGGTGGCGGCCAGCACCGCGGACAGGATGCCGACCTTGGCCTCCGCCAGCGACGTCCCGTGCAGCGCCAGCGACGCGATCAGCAGCGAGACCGTGAACCCGATCCCGGCGACCGTTCCGGCGCCGAGCACCGCGCCCCAGCCCACCGGCGGCCGCACCCGCCCGCGGGTGACCCGCGACACCAGCCACGCGACACCCGCGGTCCCGACCGGCTTGCCAATCACGTAACCAAGCAGGATCCCGAGCGTGATCGGCGAGGTGTAGGCGCGGGCCAGGAACCCGGCGTTGAGCACCACTCCGGCGTTGGCCAGGGCGAACAGCGGCACGATGACGTAACTCGCCCACGGGTGGAAGAGCTGCGCCAGCCGGTCGTTCGGCGAGATGGCGGCCCGCACCACCTCGCGGGCGGACGCCGCGAGCTCCGCCGTCGGCTGCTCGCGGAACTCCCTGAACGCCTCGTACGCCTGCTCCAGCGAGGCCCGCCTGGCCGGGTAGGCGTAGGTGAGCAGCCCGAACACCAGCCCCACGACGATCGGATCCACGCCGGACTTGAAGAACGCCACCCAGGCCGCGAGCCCGATCAGCGGGTACAGCGCCCCGTACCGCACGCCTCCCGCCCTGATCACGACCGCGGCGGCGAGGAACCCCACCCCGGCCAGCAGCGGCACCACGTGGATCCGCTCGCTGTAGGCGATCGCGATGACCACGATCCCGGCCAGGTCGTCGACCACGGAGAAGGTGAGCAGGTAGGTGCGGACCCGATCGGGCAGCCTGCGCCCGACCAGCGCCAGCGCGCCGAACGCGAACGCGGTGTCCGTCGACATCGACATGCCCCACGCCGCAGCGGAGGGCCGTCCGGCGTTCGCGATCAGGTAGATGCCGATCGGCACGATCATCCCGCCGAGCCCGGCCAGCAGCGGCAGGGCGAGCCTGCTCCGCACCCGCAGCTCGCCCATGTCGAACTCGCGCCGCGCCTCCAGCCCGACCACCAGGAAGAACAGAGCCATCAGCCCCGAGTTCACGAACTCGCGCGCCTCAAGCGTCACGCCCGCGTGGCCGACGGAAACCGCCAGCCGGGTCGCCCAGACCGTGTCGTACGACGACGCGCTGACGTTCGCCCACACCAGCGCCGTGATCGTGGCGCCAGCCAGCACCGACGCGCTGCCCGTCTCGGTCCGCAGGAAGCTCCGCAGCGGCGTCCAGCGCTGGCGGCCCCAGTCCGTCCGCCCCGAGAGCACGGTCTCCGGCGACACGGACTCGGCGGCGTCCGACGGTGACTCGCTCACCGCGCCCTCACCAACCTTTTATCCCGAACGGCGATGGTATTCCACCCGGCCCAGCCTAACCGGCCCGCGACCAAACGCCCGGCGCCGCGACAGCGCCCGGCGCGCCCGCTGCCGGCCCGTTCAGGTCAGCACCAGCAGGGCACTTTTGTCGAGCACCCGCAATCCCTTGTATTCGGACAGCAGCCGCAATCCCTGCCGTTCGGACCACGGGAGGGTCGCGATGATCCGGTAGCCGCGGCCGTCGACCAGGCCGGACAAGACGCGCGTGTAGCTGTTGTTGAAGCTGTCGCGCAGGGTGACGGACTTCGCCTCGTGCCCGCCGAGGAACAGGCAGGCATTCCGCTCGGTCTCGACGTACCGGGGGGAGGGGAACCGCCGGGTGAACCATTCGGAGTCACGGTGCAGCGAGCCGTCCACCGACTCCGGGTGGCCTTCGGCCACGAACTGGCGGACGGCCGTGGCCCCGACGAGGATGAGGCGCTCGGTGGCCGTCCAGCCCACCGGGACATCGGCGGCGATGCGGAGCTTGAAGAACCTGTCCGGATTCATCGGATCGTCCCGGGGCGGTTCGAGGACCAGCCGGTCGGCCACCTCGCGGGCCTGCTCGGGAGCGGACACCACGATCCAGTGCGAGCCATTGTGGAGGTACCACTCCAGGTTGACGACGCGGCGGCCGTCCTCCACGATCGAGTACCTGCGCTCCAGGCCGTCGTATCTCTGCAGCACCCGGGCCGGGCCCAGCTTCATGCTCACGTAGCCGGGACCTGATGCCGCGAGCCGGGTCTCGGCGGCCGCGGCGAGCGCGGCCACGTCCGGGCCCTCGCTGGGCGAATCGTCTGCCTGGACGGCGATGCCGTCGCCGGACAGGATGAGCCGGGTGCCACCGACCTTGCCGAACCGCCACGCCAGGCTGGCTGAATTGGCCGCCAGCCGTCCGCGGAAGCGGGACCCGGCTTCGAACAGGTGCTCGGCGACCCCGAACGCGGCCCCGAGCACGCTGGCCAGCTCCGGGTCGTCCGGAACCTCTGGCTGGACGCCTAGTCTCTCCCAGACGCGATCCGCGAACAGCGGGATCCGGCTCGATCCCCCGATCAGGTACAGCGCGGAGAGGCTCTCCGCGGGCACCCCGGCCCCGTCCAGCGTCATCTGGGCCAGGTCGATGGCCTGGTCAAGGACGGGCAGCATGAGCGGTTCGAGTTCGGCCTTGGTGAGCTGGATCTCCATGTCCAGTGCGGGGATGGTAACCAGCGTGGCGACCCGCTCCGAGAGCTCTTCCTTGGCCCGGCGGACGGCCAGGCGCAGGTCCAGCGCCGCGCGCCGCCAGTGTTCGTCCGCGGGCGCGACGAGGTTCTCCCAGCCCGGGTGCGAGTCGGGCAAGCCGCTCCGCAGGTGATCCATGATCAGCTCGTCGATATCATCACCGCCGAGATCCCTGACGACGGCCGGCGCCGCAAGCTCGAAACCGCGGTGGGTATTGCGGACGACCGACGCGGTGAACGACGCGCCGCCGAAATCGAGGATCCCGACCTGTTCGCCCACGGTGACGTGCCTGCCGCGCAGCCTGGTGGCCGCCGCGACCGGTTCCGTGATCATGGTGACGGTGTCCAGGTCGGCCGACCGGGCGGCTTGCTCAAGCGCCTGGCGGCGCTCGCCCCGCCAGTGCGCCGGACAGGTGAGGCGGACATCACGGGGGCCCGAGCCTTCGGCCCGCCTGGCCTCCTCGATGGCCCGTTTCACCAGGGCCCCGAGCGCGTTGGTGACCGGAACCAGTTTCCCGCCCAGCAGCAGCCGCCCCTCGCCGACCGAACGCAACGGCGCGGGGTCGAAAGCTTCCGGGACCTCGGCCGCGTGCGCCAGCGCGTCGCTGCCGACCTGCCAGCCGCCGCGAGGATCCAGCCAGACGGCTGACGGCGCGGGCCCTTCCTCCAGGCCCAGCGGGCGGGGTCCCTCCTGGGTGGCGATCACGGCCCGGGTGAACGTGGTGCCGAGGCCGACGGCGAGCGAGTACGTCACGGCTTGCCCTTGATCGCTGGTGCGCCGACGCGGAAGGAGCCCATCGCCGCGAGCACCCGGTCGGTGCCGCCCAGCAGCTCCCTGATCCGCTTGGCCTCGGCTTCGACGGCTTCCACCTGGCCAGATTTGCCACCGGCCGGAACCCGCTCCACCTGGGCTATGGCCCAGTCGAGCTCCTTCCGCCTGCGCTCGATGTAGTCGGCCAGCGCCACCCTGAGCTCCTCCTGCACGTCCACCATGCGGCGGGCGAAGTCCGTCGCGATCTCGCGCTGCGACTCGGTGATCTGCCATTCGCACCAGGTCTTGAGGTTGGCCTGATTGGCGAGCTCCTGTCGGCCGCGGGTCATCAGGACTGAGAACAGCCCGCCCGCGCCGAGGCCGACGCCGATCACCGGCAACCCGAAGCCGGCCACGAACGGCAAGGCCGTGAGGATGCCCCCGATGCTCTTTCCGCTGGAGAAGCTCACTAGGCCCGCGAGCTTGTCCACCTTGGTCAGCCCGCGGCCGCCGGTCCGCTCGACGCGGGTCAGGCCGGCGAAGGCGGTGGTGGAGGCCTTCTCGATGGCCGCGCTCAGCGGCGTCTGCTCGTCCACTTCCCCCATGAGCTCGGTAATCAGCTCGGTGAGCTGCTGGCCGGCCTGCTCGGACAGCGAGTTGGCCAGCTGCTCGACATCCCCGAACAGCGCGTCGGCTATGACCTCGTCCGGGTCCCGGCGCTTCTGCTCGATCCGGTGGATGTACGACCGCCTCAGATCGGCCAGGCTGCGGCCGAGCTCATGCGTATGATCGAGCCTGATCTTCTGCACGGCGGCACCGAGCCGGTGTCCCCAGGCCGAGCTCTCCCGGCGGAAATCGGCCAGGCGCGCACGCTCGGTCTCGATCTCCGCCCGCATGGCGGGATCCCCGTGAGCCATCGCGAGCCGGGCCGCCGACAGGCCGGCCAGCGCCTGCAACCCGGATCGGCTGGCCAGCAGGACGTTGCAGCCGCGCAGCACGCCGGCGCGGGCGGCCACCCGCTCGGCCAGGATCCGCTCCAGATTCGGGAGGCCGGACTCGCGCCACAACTCGTCCGCGACCGGACCTGGCGGCTGCGCGAGCGCGGCCACGGCCAGCCGTGCCGACACCGGCAGGATCGGAGCGTTCGCGAGCGCCGGAGCGAACCGGACCAGCAGGTCCGTGTCGTCATCGACGATCCGCTTCCAGCCGGGGTAGTTGTCGGCCTTCGCGATCACGATGATGACCGCGTTGACGTTGGCGGACGTCTCACGGAGGAATGCGAGCTCGGGCAAGGTGATCGGGGCGCCCGCGTCCAGCACGAAGATGATCGCGTCCGCCTGCCGGGCGGTCGGCACGCTGACGGCTCCCTGGCCCGACTCGAGCCCGCCGTTCCCTGGGGTGTCGATCAGCGTGACCGACCGCAGCAGGGGCGTCCCCAGGGTCACCTCCACCCCGGCCACCTGCCTGATGTTCCCTGGGTTGCCGTCCGTGGTGGCCCACTCGCCAATGTCCTTGACCTGGATGGCACGCCGCTTCAGCGCGCCGTCCACGCGGACCGCCACCGTGGCGCCGGGCCGCTCACCGTACCTGATCGCGATATACGTACTCGTCGCGACGTCCGGCCCGGTCGGAGACAGCCCGGACTTGCGCGCGAGGGCGTTGACCAGCGTGCTCTTGCCGCGTTTAGTCTCGCCTGCCACGAGGACGACCGGGCGCGCCGCCCGGGCCCGGTTGGCCTCGGCGGTCACTTCCCGGGCGAGGTCCGGGCGGTCCGCCGCCTGGAACTCCGCCAGCGCCCCGTTGACGGCGACCTGGAAATGGCGTGCGAGTTCGAGGTCCCGCTGGGCCGGGTCGGTCACGTGCCACCTGCCTGCTCGTGTGCCAGTGCGTAAGACCGCCACATCACCCGGGCGATGCGTGCCGGGTCGGCCGACGCCGCTACGAGCCGTCCGTGCCATCGCGCGGAACCCTCCAGCGCCGCCTGGCGCAGGTCCCGGTCGGCTTCGGTGCTCGCCCCGAGGCGTTCACCAGGCGTCACGCCGGTCGCCATGCGAATCAGGTCCGCGGAAAGCTCATCCGGCAGCACGACCGCACCGCTGCTCCAGAGCACGAACGCCTCGACCTCGGCGACCTGGTGCATGACCGGTGCCAGCCTGAGCCGCTCGATGTCGTCCGCGAGCGGATGCAACGCGGCCAGGTCAGCGTCATCCGGCGGCGCGGAACACAGGCGCTCGATCGCCTGCAGCGCCGAGCGGATCTTGAGGGCTTCGCCCTTTCCTCGGAACGTGTCGGTGATCAGGGCCCTCAGCTCCCCGATGCCGGACCGGTCCGACAAAGCCCGCCTGATCGCGGCGGCGCCGGATAGGCCCTCCTCGCGGATGAGCTCGACCGCGACTCCGATGCCCTGCAGATCGAGGAGCCTCAGCAGCCGGTCCCGGTCTTCGGCCGATACCGGCGAGTCGCCGCTGGTGAACTTGCTCGCCGACAGCTGCAGCAGGGCCAGGCTGGCCGGATCCATGGCGGCCAACTCCACCAGGTTCACGCCGTCCCGCTGGGTCAGCTGGGCGCTCTCGGTGGTCTCCGCGATCAAGCCGACCAACGGTACCACCGTCACCAGCTCGTCCTGCATCTGCTCAGCCTGCCGCTTCGCCAGCCGTTGCGCGGTATCCCACCAGCCCGTCCCGAACGCGAGCTTGTCCGCCTTGGACAGCACCCCGATCGCGTTGCCCGTCCCGCCGCCCGGCCCGCCGCTCGACTCCCGGAACGACCTGATCGCCGCGGCCTCGTCCGGCCTGACCTCGGTGTTGAAGATGAATACCAGGGCATCGGCCGTCGCCTCGGCCGACGCCGTCGCCTGATCCGCGGCCAGGAGGTCCTCGGTCGCCGCACTCAGTTCGGCGTTGAGCGAGGCGAGGCCTGGCGTGTCGATGAGGGTCATGGACCGCAGCGTGTCGTTGGCCAGCCACGCCTCCAGCCGGCGCACCTCGGTGTGATTCACGCCGAGCTCGGAGGGCAGCCTGCCGCCTGTGCCGAGCCGTTCCCGGCGGCGGGTGCCGTCGCGCATGACGATCTCAAGCCGCTGCGGGCTCCCATACCGGTACCAGGTGACCATCTTGGTGCACTCGCTGACGTCGGTTGGCGCGACGATCTGCCCGACCAGGGCATTGACCAGCGTCGACTTCCCGGCATTGACCCGTCCGGCTACCGCGATCCTGACCGGTTCCCGCAGCGCGTCCCTGACCTGCCGCAGCTTGTCGTGGGTCGTCCCCTTCTGCGGGACCATGGCCAGCTCCACCAGTGAGATGACGGCCTCGGTGGCCTCGGTCAACGGCCGCACGGGCGGCATCTGGTCCCGGCTCATGACCGCGTCCGCAGGTCATCCCGACGGACGCGGCCGAGCTCATTAGTCATCCCCGCCCCCCGTATCGACGGGCGCGGACTCCACCGGGTCCTCAACCGGCGTCTCATAAGACTCACCCCCGCCGTACCCGCCGTCGGAGTAGCCCTCATCGTCCGGCACCCCCGGATCGTCCGGCACCCCCGGATCGTCCGGCACTCCCGGATCGTCCGGCACCCCCGGATCGTCCGGCACTCCCGGATCGTCCGGCACTCCCGGATCGTCCGGCACTCCCGGATCGTCCGGCACTCCCGGATCGTCCGGGACGGTGCTGGCGCTTTCGTCGTACCAGTTGCCACTCCATTCCTGGGCCGGCGGCGGATCGTCCGGCACATAAGACTGATCGATCAGGTCGGCCGAAGATGCCAACCCGCTATCCGATGACTGATAGGTGGAACCCCCCGACACGAGGCTTAGCGAGGTGTTCAGCGAGACCGAGTAGCCCGAGGAATCACCGCTGTCGTCCTCGCCGAAGTCGATAAAGGGCGGTTCCGACTCATCGTCCGGCTCATCAGAAGCGGACCCAGCTTGCCCGGCTGGTGCCGCCCCGCCGTCCGGCGAGCGGTTCTCCTGCGCGGACTCGGTGACCGTATCCGCGCCCTCCAGCGCCGCGACCGCGCTGTCGTCGACGTCCGGCCCGGCGGTTCCAGGATCAGGTTGTTCCGTTCCGGCCATAACGCCCGCGGCTGGGTCGAGGTCACTCACATCGGCCTGCGACTGGATAGCCGTCCCGGCGTCGTCGCTGGCCAGCGTTCCGAGCGAGGAAGCCTGTGTCAGGTCGGCCTGGGAGAGGTCCGAGTCACCGGTATCTGCCGCGTCCTGGGATAGCTCGACCTGCTCTTGCGCGCTGCCCGTGTAATCCGTCGCTGCGGCGCTGAGATCCGTCGCCTGCTCATCCTCGTCGAGGCTTTGTCCGCGGTAATCCCCGAACGCGTCGGCGTCCTGGTCTCCGGTGTCCTGGTCGCCGATCAGGGTCTGGTCGCCGCCGACCGCGGTCTGGTCCTGGCCGGTGATGGTCTGGTCGCCGCCGACCGCGGTCTGGTCCTGGCCGGTGATGGTCTGGTCGCCGCCGACGGTGGTGTCGCCGGTGTCCTGGTCGCCGATCAGGGTCTGGTCGCCGCCGACCGCGGTCTGGTCCTGGCCGGTGATGGTCTGGTCGCCGCCGACGGTGGTGTCGCCGGTGTCCTGGTCGCCGATCAGGGTCTGGTCGCCGCCGACCGCGGTCTGGTCCTGCCCGGTGATGGTCTGGTCCTGGCCGGTGATGGTCTGGTCGCCGCCGACGGTGGTGTCGCCGGTGTCCTGGTCCCCGATGACGGTCTGGTCGCCGAGGATGACGCCCTGGACGCTCGTGGTGACCGTGTCAGGCTCGTCTTCATCGCCGGAACCGGACTGGTCGGGCGTGGCATCGCCGTCATCCCCCGGCTGGCCAGACCCCGTGTTGAACTGGTCGAATTGCTCCGGGGGCGCTTCCGCTCCGCTTCCATCGACGTCAAGTTCATCGTCCGTCGGCAGATCCGCCAAACCGCTCGAAGTCCCGAGAGCCGCACCTTCGCTGCCGGGTATGTCGGCCGGCAACAGGTCGGCATCTTCGTCGGTTCCCTCGTCCGCCGACGTGATCAAACCGGCCGTGTCTACCGAGGGATCGTAGTCGTCGCCGGGCTCGCCCGACCCAGTTCCTTCAGCCGGATCACCGCCCGTCAGGGCTACAGCTAGCAGTTGGGGAATGCTGTAATCGACAGGCGAGCCCTGGTCGGGCGGGTCGTCATGAAAGAGCGGGTTGTCTTCCTGCCCGGGTACTAGCCAGTCGATTGTTCCCGGCGTCACCACCCCTGTTCCCGGTGCCACCCCGCTGGGGTTGTCCTGGGTAAATACGTTGCCTTGGTCGTCGATCATGACGGGCCCGCCGGTGCCGGCTTGCGGGTCGGCGCCCGGTGTTCCGCTGGGGTTGTCCTGGGTGAACACGTTGCCTTGGTCGTCGATCATGACGGGCCCGCCGGTGCCGGCTTGCGGGTCGGCGCCCGGTGTTCCGCTGGGGTTGTCCTGGGTGAACACGTTGCCTTGGTCGTCGATCATGACGGGCCCGCCGGTGCCGGCTTGCGGGTCGGCGCCCGCCGCTCCGCTGGGGTTGTCCTGCGTGAACACGTTGCCTTGGTCGTCGATCATCGCCGGACCGCTGGTGCCGGAGCCGGGGGTGCCGGTTTGTGTGTGCTTGTCAGCCATGCTGCTGCCCCCTGCCAATACCCGCCAGCGGAAGGCCATCGACAGCCCCGCCCGTGCCGATTGATGACTTCAACTGCATCGTCCGTGGCGCGCAGCCGACGATGACGAATCCTCCCCAGCCCATGACCACCCCAGCCAATGCGGGCCATAAAACGGGCCGTTACAGCCCCGTCGAAACGAGCGTAGCGGAGCCTTGACGAGGTTCATAGGGTACGTTTCACCCCGCGAAGAGGAGGGCGCCGACGGCATTATTCCGGCCCGCATCTGATGCCTCGCCGCGCAGCGGTAACAGCGCCGCCTCGCACCCAACACCCTAAGATCACAAGCCGTTTATCCCGAACGAGCCGTGGCGCCTCTCCCGGCCACCCCGGCGCACCGAATACTCACATGCGGCCCGCGTCGACGATGCGGCGCAGGAACCGCTTGGTCCGCTCGTCGGAAGGCTCGCTCAACTACTCGCAGCAGCGCGGCGGCAACGGCGGCCTGGCGCTCAACGCGCTCGGCACGATCATGCTGATCCTGTCCTTCGCCGTCGCGATCCTCGGCTACCTCGGCTACCGCTGGCTCACCCGCGGCGAGCGCGGCAGCAACAGCATCTCCGCCCTCACCACCATCACCGGTCGAAACTGACCCGCCGCACCCCCGCCCGTCCTTTCCTCTATCCCGAACGGCGTTTGGTCCCCGCCCCGCTACCCGATGAGTCGCCGTCCGCCCGCGCGTCTACAGAGCATGACCGACGAAACCTGCGCCCCCGTCTCGGTATCAAAGACGATCGGCGCCCCCGCCGACCAGCTGTTCAGCATCCTGACCCGCCCGGCCAGCCACCCGCTCATCGACGGATCGGGAATGCTCCGCGAAGCGACGTCGGATGCGGTTCTGACCGGCGTCGGCGATGTCTTCACCATGACCATGCATAACGACGAGATGGGCGACTACGAGATGTCCAACTACGTCGTCCAGTACGAACTCAACCGCCAGATCGGCTGGGAGCCGGCGCTGAAGGCGGCCACCCGCGAGGAGGACCAGGAGGGCATCGGCGACCGGGCCGAGCACCGCTGGGCCTTCGATCTCGTCCCCGTCGACGCGAGCTCCACTCTGGTCACGGAGACCTACGACTGCTCGCGCTCGCTGCCTGGCTGCGCAAGGCGGTGCGGGGCGGCGAGCGCTGGCGCGAGAGCATGACGATCACCCTGGAGAAGCTGGACGCCCTCAGCCGCGCCTGAGTGACGCGCATCACACCCGTCTAGGTGTTACATCGGACCGCTCCGTTCCGTCAGTGGGGTGTAACTCACGCAACGGTAAGGGGATCTCCATGGAAGCCCGTCTCAACTACATCGCCAACGACGCCGCGGCGAAGTTCGTCAAGTACCTCAACTCGGCAGGCCAGGTCACGCACGGTTCGACCGTCCCGGCCGCGACGCAGGAACTGGTGAAGATCCGGGCCAGCCAGATCAACGGCTGCGCCTACTGCACCGACATGCACACCAAGGACGCCGCACTCGCCGGGGAGACCCAGCAGCGCCTCAACCTGGTCGCGGTGTGGCGCGAAGCAAAGGTCTTCACCGAAGCCGAACGAGCCGCCCTGGAGCTCGCCGAGCAGGGCACCCGCATCGCCGACAGTGCCGGCGTCTCCGACGAGGCCTGGGAAAACGCGGCCAAGCACTACGACGACGACCAGCTCGCCGCGCTGGTGTGCCTCATCGCCGGGATCAATGCCTGGAACCGCCTGAACGTCATCACCCGCCAGCCCGCCGGCGACTACGTGCCCGGACAGTGGGGATGACGCGATAACCATGATCGTGGCCAGCAGGGGCAGGCGGCCCTTTCTGGCCACGATCATGAAAGAGCCCAGGCGAAGCCCGGCTAAGCCTCGCACGTGGGCTTGCGCCCCTAGCTGCTGCTCTGCAGCGAACCAGGCGGGGTCGGCGACGCTGCGTGACGCGCGCTCACAGCGGCGCTCAACGATGCGTAGTCAAATCTGTCGAAAATGTAATTCCGGCCCGGTCTTACGTGCGTCTGAGGCAGCCTGGTGGATTAATAGCACCCAGGGTGCGGCGCCCCGCCATCACCCGGTGATAGCTGAGCGCGTTCGCCGCTCCTGACCGAAGGCATCATTTGTCCAGGACGCCCGCCGGGCACCGTAAGCCGCCGCGATCTTCACGCCCCGGCCCCGGCGCGGCCTCCCGGCCCCGGAAGTTCTCGGGGATCGCGCCCTGGTTCAAGGACAAGCCCGCCCTGATCGCGGCCGCCGCCGTGGCGGGAGTGCTGGCCCTGGTCTCCGCCTGGCCGGCCGCGGCCCACTGGATGGCAGGCGCCGCGAACACGGCCTGGTCGGA
The DNA here is from genome assembly GCA_963789225.1 of uncultured Actinomycetes bacterium. GTDB lineage: Bacteria > Actinomycetota > Actinomycetes > Streptosporangiales > Streptosporangiaceae > Palsa-504. The sequence continues at coordinate 68,958 of CAWBKD010000015.1, read as the reverse complement.
TGAGGCCGATGCGCTCGGCCTGCAGGCTGCGGTGAAGCTGGGCGCACAGGCCAGCCAGCAGCCCGAGATCGTCAGCAGCGGCATCGCCGTCACGCCGCACTACCTCAACCCGCTCCGTGATATCGCGGGCCTGGTATACGAGCGCATCGACCAGGGCACCGATTTCAGCGGGTCAGGCCCGGTCTACGCCCTGGGCGACGGCATCGTCACCAGCTCGATCGCGGATGACGGCGGCTGGAGCGGAGGGTGGATCACCTACCAGCTCACCGACGGCCCCGCTCAGGGACTGGAGGTCTACGTAGCCGAGGACGTCACGCCCACCGTCCAGGTCGGCCAGGCCGTGACGGCCTATACCGTGGTCGGCAACATGTACGACGGCTCCGAGGGCATCGAGACCGGCTGGGCGCAGCCGGGGGGAGCGAACGCGGAATCGCAGCTTGCCGTGGCCGGCAGCGTCGGCGGGCTGGGCCCGTTCCCGACCTGTGTCGGTTATAACTTCGACGAGCTGCTCATATCAGTGGGCGTATCACCCGCGCCCAACTACGGCCAGACCTGTTTCGGGATCCTTCCCGCGAACTACCCGACGGCCTGGGGATAGCCGCAGCCCCGCTCCTGGCCACCGGGCAGTACACTCACGTCCGCCGTACTCCAGGGGAAGGGCCGAGCGATGACCGAGCTGCCGAGCTACGCTGACCTGCCGCCCGCGGCGGACGGCGGCCGATCCGCGTGGGGCCTGTTCGGCCGGGACGACAACCTCGGCCTGGTCAACCTGATGACGCCGGAGCGGATCGCCGCCGCGGCCGGGCTGGTCAGGCGGGGACAGCTGTTCTGCCTGGACATGCCGCTTGACAGCATCTCTCCGGCCCTGGCCGCCTTCCGCGGGACGCCGCGGCATCGCGTGCTGCACGCGCCGGGGACGGCCGGCTTCGACGACGTCTACGACAACTTCTACCCGCAGTCCAGCAGCCAGTGGGACTCGCTGGCCCACGTTGGATACGCGCACGACCAGATGTACAACGGCGCCACCGAGCAGGAGATCCTGGCCGGGACCAGGAACACCATCGAGCACTGGGCCCGGCACGGGATGGCGGGCCGCGCGGTCCTCCTGGATGTCGAGCGCGCGCTGCTGGACGCCGGGCGGCCCTACCATCCGGGCGTCAACGTCGAGTTCGACGTCGAGGACCTGGAACTAGCCCGGCGCCAGGCCGGCGTGGAGTTCGCGCCGGGGGACATCATCCTGCTGCACACCGGGTTCGCCGCCTGGTACCTCCAGCAGCCCAGCGAGATCAAGGTCCGGCTGCACGGCAACCCCGCCACGCCCGGCGTCGCGCACACCGAGGCGATATGCGAGTACCTATGGAACAGCCACGCCGCGGCCATCGCCTCCGACACCTTCGCCGTCGAATCCTTCCCGCCTGACCGGAGCGAGCAGGCACGCCCGTTCGGCTTCCTGCACAGCATGCTCATCGGCCAGCTCGGCATGGCGCTGGGCGAGCTGTGGTGGCTCGCCGACCTCGCCCAAGACTGCGCCGCCGACGGCGTCCACGAGATGTTCCTGGTCAGCGCGCCGATGAACGCACCAGGCGGGATCGGCTCGCCTGCTAACGCCGTGGCCATCAAGTAATCCGAACGGCGCTACCCAGCCTCCGGGGAAGCTAGGGGAATGGAATACGGAACCGCCGTCATCATCGGCCCCGGATCGTACGCCCATTTCCCCGCCGGGGAAGTGATGCGCCGTCAGGCGGCGGGGATAGCCCCACCCTGGCCCGATCAGGCGGTCAGGACCGGCCGGGCCACGCCCGAGGTCAGCAAGCCATCGGTGTAGGTGACCGAGTTCGTCCGCAGCGCCGGGACCCGCGGACCCGGCAGCACGATGCCGGCCAGGTTCAGCGGGTCCGCGCCCGACAGGGTGACCGTCTCGCCGTTCCGCGGCCGCTTCCTGGTCTCGCGCAGCAGGCCCACCGCGTCCGGGTGCGCGAACTGCTCGCCGCTGAACCCGTTCACGAACCGCCCGCCGGCCACGGTGCCCCGGGCCTCCATCCGCCGGAACGCCCACAGCACCTCGCGCCAGGGCACCGCGATGTTCTCCCGGGCCAGCAGGTCGCGGAACACCACCCCCCAGCGGGCGGCCAGCTGTTCCGCGACGGCCTCGGCCAGCTCGTCCGGGTCGCAGTCGGACACCGGCTCGGGCAGCAGCGACCACCGCCCCGCGGTCCGGGAGGTGAGCTGGCTGCCGCGGCGCAGCCGGTGCCTGCCGAGCGAGCTCTGCGCCATGGCCCGCTGGGCGAACAGCGACCGCACGGCTCGGAACCCGTCCGCCGTGAACAGCCCGCGGGCCACGCCGTCCCACAGCGCGGCCTCGATGTCACCCGGCAGCCGACCAGTCATGGCGGCCAGGTCCGGCTGGAACAGCGCACCGCGTTCGCGCAGCGCGTCGAACACGTCCCTGGTGCTCCCTGGCCCGGGCTCGGCCGGGCGGTGCTCGCCGCGGGCCGCCCGCAGCAGCCACGCCAGGTCGTCCCGGATGGTCAGCGTGATCGGGGTGGCCCGCGACGGGGTCAGCCCGCCGCGGCGGACCGGCTCGTCCGACTCCTCGCGCAGCGACAGCCGTCCCCAGCAGACGCCGCCGTCCAGGCACACCTCGTCCAGCCATTCCCTGCGGTAGCCGGTCACCCGCGCGGGCAGGATGGCCTTCTCCCAGGCCCCGGCGGCCAGCTCGAACCCCTGGAGCTGCTCGACGACCGCGAGGACGCCGCGGCTGCCTTCCCGCCTGGTGTCCGGCGTGACGTGCTGCCAGCGCAGCAGGAACCGCATGAAGTCCTGCGGCGACACCGGGTCGATCTCGCTCCGCTTCCGCTCCCGCGTGTACGCGTGGATCCTGGTCAGCACCCGTCGCGCGCACCACTCCTCGGGCCCGTCCGGGTCGGTGAACCGTCCTCGCAGCGCGAAGCCCTCGGTCTCCAGCCGGACCAGCGCGAGAGACACCTGCGGCAACCCCGCCGCCGTGACCCGGGCCAGTTCGGCGGCGGTGCATGGCCCCGACACATCCAGGTGCCCGCGCAGCATCTCCGCCACTACTGCCTCCGGCTCCATCACCTTCAGCCCGGCAACCGGCGAGGTTGCGGCCGCCCAGTCAGGAAACAGCGGAGCGAGCACCATCGACCGTTCGGCAGCACACCACAGCACACCGTCCGGCCCGCAGATATCCACCACCCGCCCGGCCGCCGCCAGCTCACCGTACATCGGGGCCCACTCGGGTTCTGGTCGGGTCACGAACAGCGTCATCAGCAGGTCGTGCAGCTCGTCGGCGTCCCGCGGCTGCGGCCGCACCTGCTCCCGCACCCGCTCGATCGCGGCCGGATCGAGCCGGGCCAGGTCCCGCGTCTCGACCGGCAGTCCGCGGGGTATCTTCACCTGCCTGCTGCGCCGGTTGGCGGCCTCGCCCTCGTCGTCCAGGTAGGTGAACGGCATCCCGTTCAGGATCTCGTGCGCGAGCACCGACGGCTCGGTGGTGTCCCGAGTGATCACCCTGATCCGGCCCGCCTCGATCCCGGCCACGAGCTCCCGCAGCCCGTCGATGTCCATCGCCTCGTGCAGGCAGTCCTCCAGCGTCTGCCGGACCAGCGGGTGGTCGGGAATCTCGATCGGCCCGGGCGCCACGTTCTCCTGGCAGGCGGCCAGCGTCGGGAACACCGCCGCCATCAGGTCGTCGGCCTCCATCCGCTGGATCGCGGGCGGGTTCTTGCGCCCGCCCCGCATCCGCAGCACGGTCAGCGAGGTGTTGAGGTTCCACCGCCAGCGCGCCTGGAACAGCGGCGAGGTGAGCACCGCCTGCCTGACCACCTGCTCGACGGTCGGCGAGGCCAGGAACTTCGGCACCCGGTCGAGCGGGAAGCTGTGCTGCGGCCCGAGCGAGAGCAAGATCGCGTTGTCGCTGGCCGCCGCCTGCAGCTCGAAGTCGAACGTCACGCAGAACCGCTTGCGCAGCGCCAGCCCGAACGCGCGGTTAACCCGCGCCCCGAACGGCGCGTGCCCGATGAGCTGCATCCCGCCGGCCTTGTCGAAGAACCGCTCCAGGATGATGGCGTCCATGGTCGGCACCGCCCCAAGCTCGGCCAGCCCCGTGTGCAGGTACGCCACGATCGTCTCGGCCGCGGGCCGCCCGAGGCCGCACTCGGCCTCCAGCCACTCCCGCGCCTCCTGCGGTGCCCGGTCGGCGACCGCCTGGCGCACCGAAGAGACCTCCTGGGACAGCTCCCTGGTCCGCCCCGGCGCCTCGCCCTGCCAGAACGGCACCGACGGCGGCGCCCCGTGCGCGTCGACCACCCGGACCGTCCCCGGCTCCACCCGGCGGATCCGCCAGGAGTGCGTGCCGAGCAGGAACACGTCGCCCGGCCTGCTCTCGGTCGCCCACTCCTCGTGGACCGAGCCGACCTGCATCTCGTCGGGCTCGGCGATAACCCGGAAGTCGCCCAGCTCGGGGATGGCCCCGCCGGAGGTCAGCGCGGCCAGTCGGGCCCCGCGCCTGCCCTTGACGGTCCCGTTGACCTGGTCGCGGTGGAGGTAGTACGCCCGGCGGCCGCGCCCCGTGCGGATCCCCTCGGCGAGCAGCTCGGTGACGTCATCGAAGTCCTCGCGGGTCAGGTCGCGGAACGGCGCCGCCCGCCGGGCCAACTCGAGCAGCGAACCCTCCGCCCACTGCTCGGCGGCGGACTCGGCCACCATCTGCTGCGCCAGGATGTCCAGCGGCCGCTGCGGCACGACGATCGCGTCCAGCCGTCCGCCCCGGACCCCGCGTATCAGCGCGGCACACTCCACCAGCTCGTCCCGCGTCGTCGGGTACAGCTTCCCGGCCGGCGTCCCGCTCCGCGTGTGGTTGGACCGCCCCACCCGCTGCAGGAAGGTGGCAATGCTGCGCGGCGAGCCGATCTGGCACACCAGCTCGACCGGCCCGATGTCGATCCCGAGCTCGAGCGAGGCCGTCGCCACCAGGGCCCGCAAGTCCCCGGCGCGCAGCCGCGCCTCGACCCGCTGCCTGCGCCCCTTGGACAGCGACCCGTGATGCGCGGCCACGTGCGCGCCAAGCTCCTCACCGAGCCGCTCCCCGAGCTGGTGCGCCACCCGCTCGGCCATGCTCCTGGTGTTGACGAACACCAGAGTCGTGCGGTGCTGGCTGATGTGCCCCGTGATCCGGTCCAGGATCTGCACCATCTGCTGCCCGGTGGGCACCGCGCCGAGCTCGTCGTCGGGGATCTCCAGCGCGAGATCCAGTTGCCTGCGGTGCCCGGAATCCACGATCGCGCAGCGCGGAGATCCGTCCGGGTTATCGCGATCCTCGCCCGAACCGACCAGGAGCCGAGCGATCGTCTCGATCGGCCGCACGGTCGCGGACAGGCCCACCCGCTGCACCGGCCCCGCCGCGACATGCGCTAGCCGTTCCAGGGTGAGGGCGAGGTGCGAGCCGCGCTTGTTCGAGGCCACGGCGTGGATCTCGTCGACGATGACCGTCCGGGTGCTGCGCAGCATGGCCCTGCTCCGCTCCGCGGTGACCAGCAGGTACAGCGACTCCGGCGTCGTGATGAGGATGTCCGGCGGGTTCTTGAGCATGGCGGTGCGCTCCGCGGCGGCCGTGTCACCCGTCCTGACCGCCACCCGGATCTTCGGTGCGGCCAGCCCGAGCTCGCTGGCCACCGCCGCGATCTCCCGCAGCGGCGCCTCAAGGTTCTGGTGGATATCCGTCGCCAGCGCCTTCAGCGGCGATACGTAAACCACCCGCGGCCCCCCCGGCGGATCCTCCTCGGTCCGGTACAGCCGGTCGATGCACACCAGGAACGCCGCCAGGGTCTTGCCCGACCCCGTGGGCGCCGCGATCAGCGTGTGCCCGCCCGCCGCGATCTCCCGCCAGCCACCGACCTGCGGTTCCGTGGGACCAGCCGGGAACCTGCGCCCGAACCAGGCGCTTACCGCGGGATGGAACGAGTCGAGCACCCGCCCACGGTACCTCCGGCCGCCGACATTTGACCGGCCCGATGAACAGGGTCTACTTGAATACGGCGTTCAGGTCAGGCGTTGGCCGCTGCCGCGATAGCCAGCAACCCGCCGAGGCGTTCGACGTCGGCGGCCGAATTCAGGTGAAGCTCGATCCAGTCACGGCGGGAAGGATCGTGCCTCACCGCCGGATCGCCGCCGAACTCGTCCCGAGCCCGCAACCAGCCGGCCCGCGTGATCCGCAGGTCGATCACGCCTGGTGCCTCGCAGTGGGCGATCTCCCGCCTCCCGCTGAACAAGGCCGGCTTTTCGCCGTAGCGGGATCGGCGTTCCGTGGCGTGACCTACCGCGAGCATGGCGGTGACGAACGCCTCCCACCGCGGATCGTCCATGTCGTCGCTCACCATCCTCCTTCGGCCGTCGACACCCTGTAGATCTTGTCCCGCTACCTGGGGTCGGGCTTGCTTTTCCACGAGATACCTGTGTCGCCAGCGGTCCATGTGAACGGTGAAGTGCGTCCGGCCGGTCGATCCAAACACTCGTAAATATAATCGAATAGATGCGGCGTGCCAGCCCGGAAATGTCAGAGGCACCTGTTAGAGTCAGACTAGAAAACAGTAGTGAATATGACCGGCAGGATCGTCGATACAGACGCGCATTTGCCCGAACGATCGAGCTGGCGCCTCCAGGCCACGCTCACCGCCTGCCCGGCCGAAGGAGTGAGACGCCCCGCATCTGCTGTCGGCCCGCGAGCATCCCGGAGAGGAGGCTAATCCAGGTGACCGCTGCCGTTCCTGCTCTCCCCAGCATCGATGAGGCGTGGCAGATGATCTATCTCGGGCTGCGGTCTCTGGCCGCCGCCGACCTTGCGGCGATGCCCGACGCGGTCAAGGCCGAGTGCCTGCACGGCTATGAGCGGGCGGCCGCGATACTCACCGCGGGCCGGGCCTGGGCCCTCGGGTCGTACACGGCGAGCCACGGCTATTCCGCGGATGCGGAGTACAGCGCGGGCGCGTGGCTGCGGCACCGCACCAAGGTGACCAAGACCGCGGCCCGCGGGCACGTGGCCTGGGCCCGGCGCGCCGCGGCGCACCCGCACGTTGTCGCCGCGCTGGGGGAGGGTACGGTGCTGACCGAGTCGGTGGCCCGGGCGATCTGCTGCTGGACCGACCGGCTCCCCGCGGACTGCCGCGATGCCGCCGACCAGATCCTGGTCGCCGCCGCCCGGGCCGGTGCCGATGAGTGGGACCTGGCCGGGCTGTCCGCCGAGATGCTGGCCCGCTCCCAGCCCGGCGCGGACCAGGACGGCCCGGACGACGGGTTCGATGACCGTGACGTCCGGCTGGAGACCACCTACGACGGCGCAGGGGTAATGGCCGCGAACCTGACGTCGGAATGCGCGGCGGTGGTCGGCGCGGTGCTGGACGCGCTGTCCGCGCCGATGGGCGCCGAGGACACCCGCACCCACGGCCAGCGTTACCATGATGCGCTGCAGGAGGCGATGCGGCGGCTGGCGGCCAGTGACCTGCTCCCGGAGCGGGCCGGGCAGCCGGTCAAGGCTTTGGTGCACGTGACGCTGGCCGAGCTGCGCGCGCTGGATGAGGACTCGGCCCTGGAAGGAGAGTGGGTCACCGCGGCCCGGGCCCGGTGGGCGGCCGCCCGGGCGGCGGCCTCGCTCGGCGGCAGCGACGGCGCCGCCTGGCTGGACGGCGACGCGGCCCGCGGCATCAGCTGCGACGCGATGGTGGTCCCGGTGGTGACCGGCGAGTTGAACCCGGGCGTGCTGGAGGACCTAGTCCAGCTGTGCGTGACGCTGGCTGGGCACCACGGGCCCAGCGGCTGCGGTCACCACGACCCGGCCGGTGACCCGGCGGCTGCAGGCCAAGCCGGGCTCCCGTGCTGTGGCGGGACGCCGCCGCTGACGGCGCACGCCCGGGAGATGCTCGAACGGCAGATCATCGGCCTGGCCATCGACCTGGTCTCCGGCCCCGGCGGCCTGGCCAGCTTCCTGCGCCGGCAGCAGCTCGGCGCCCGGCTGGCCGGGCCGAGCCTGCCGCTGGACATCGGCTACTCCGACACCATCCCGGCCGGGATCCGCACCGCGGTCATCCTGCGCGACAAGCACTGCCAGTGGACCGGCGGCTGCCACCAGCCCGCCGCAGCCTGCGAAGTCCACCACGTCCGGCACAAGGCCGACGGCGGGCCGACCAGCGTCAAAGACTGCATCCTGCTTTGTTTCTTCCACCACCAGGTGGTGATCCACCGCTGGGGCTGGACGCTGATCTTGCACCCGGACGGCACCACCACCGCCTGGAACCGGGACAAGACCAAGATGCTGCGGAGCCACAGCCCACCTGACTGCTCTGGGTGACTAGCCCGGCGGCCGACCGCTGGTCCGACTTCTACAACCGCCCGAGCAGGCCCAGCAGGCGGACGCCATCCGGAGCATCGAGGGCGGCGTCGATTCGTACGCCGAACATGCCAGACCCGGCCAGCAACTCCGCGTTCGCTTCAGTCCACGGCAGCAGCAGCGCTACGGCGCCTAGACCCCGGCCAGGCCGAGGCGTCGTCGCCCAACAGGTCGCCTTCGAACCTATCGCCGACCTGCTCGATCTCCAGGCATTCGAACAGTGGAGGCACCCAGCACTGCTCGTACAGCAGGTGATGGACCAGGGTCCGCACGCCCCACTCCGAGCGCAGAGAACTGTGGCGACTAGCGAGCTATCTCGCCATCATCACCGTCGATGGCCACGGCCCCGAGGGGCGCGCGGCCATCGACCGACTCGCCAGTGCCATCAGCGCTTACGGCTAGGCGGCGGGCCGGCGGACCCGGGCGGGCAGGAAGGCCAGGGTGGCGATCGCCGCCACCGCGGTCGCGCCCGCCGCAACCAGCGAGCCGCTGTGCAACCCAGTGATAAACGCCTGCCGAACGCCGTTCGCCGCCGTCTCCCGCACGACCGGAGGCAGCTTGGCGGCCACCCGTAGACCCGCGACGACGGACTGCTGAGCCAGCGAGGTCGCGGCGGCCGGCGCGCCGAGGCCCTTGAGCGTGGTGGCCAGGTGGCTGCTGTAGGCCGAGCTCATGACCGACCCGACGATCGCCACGCCCAGCGTGCCGCCAAGCTCGCGGGTCGTGTCGTTGACCGCCGAGCCCGCGCCCGCCTTGGCCAGCGGCAGCGCGCCCATGATGGCCTCGGTCGCGGGGCTGGCCGTCAGGGCGAGCCCGGCGGACATCAGGACCATCGCGATGATGATCCGGCCCCAGTACGCGGTGTCGACGTCCGTTCCCGCGGCGACCAGGAAGCCCGCGCTCATCAGGATCAGGCCCGCGCTCACGACCACCTTGGTGCCAGCGCGCTTCATCAGCGCGATCGCGGCGGGGGACATCGCGCCGGTCACGATCGCGAACGGCAGGGTGGCCACCCCGGCGCGCAGCGGGTCCCAGCCGCGGACCAGCTGGAAGTACTGCGTGATGAGGAAGATGAACCCGAACAGGCCGAAGAACGCCAGCGCGATGGCCCCGCTCGCCGCGGAGAACCGGGGGTTCCTGAACAGCCGGACGTCGAGCATCGGGTCAGGTCGGCGCGTCTGCCACCAGGCGAACGCCGCGAGAATGGCCAGCGACCCGGCGAACCCGGCGATGGTGGTGGCCGACGCCCAGCCGTGCAGGGGAGCCTCGATGACGGTCCAGACCAGCAGGCCGACGCCGCCGACCGAAAGGAGCGCGCCGAGCGGGTCGAACCGTCCCGCGTTCAGGTCACGCGACTCGGGAAGCAGGCGCATCCCGGCCACCAGCGCCACGATCACGGTGGGCACGTTCACGTAGAAGACGGAACTCCAGGAGAAGTGCCGCAGCAGCAGGCCGCCGGTCACCGGGCCGATCGCCACGGCCAGGCCGGACACGCCCGACCAGATGCCGATGGCGGTGGCGCGCTCGCGCTCGCTGGTGAACGCGTTGGTCAGCAGCGCCAGGGTGGCCGGGTAGATCAGCGCGGCGGCGACGCCCATCGCGGCGCGGCTGGCGATCAGTTCGCCCGTGGTACGGGACAGCGCCGCGGCGACCGAGGTGATCGCGAACAAGACCAGCCCGGCCTGCAGTATGCGGCGCCGGCCGAGGCGGTCCCCGATGTTCCCGCCGACCACCAGCAAGCCGGCGAAGACGAGCGTGTAGGCGTCCACGATCCACTGCAGGCCCTGGGTCGAGGCCGACAGCGTGCGGCTGATGGTCGGCAGGGCCACGTTGACGATCGTGTTGTCGACCACGACCAGCAGCACGCTCAGGCACAGCACGGCCAGGACCCACCAGCGGCGGCTGTCGCTCTGGACTCGGGGAGTAACGGTAGCGATGGCAGTCACGATGACCTCCTATAGAATCTTGTACTATAATTATGGTACGATGTTCTATAAGAAGTCAAGCCCGTCAATCAAGTTCATCCGGGAGACCCACGACGCCGGACGGCGGCGGGCGGGACAACGACCCGGATTGGCGAGAGGATGGCCCCCATGAGCTCTGTGCACGGCACGCCCGGCACGCCAAGCACGCCCGCCCGGCGGCAGCGGACGCCGAGCAGCGACATCGAGCGGGAACTGATCTCCGCCGCCGAGACGGTGCTGCTGCGGGACGGGCCCGGCGCGGTGACCGTCCGGGCCGTCGCGGCCCAGGCGGGGATCGCCCCGATGGGCGTGTACAACAGGCTCGGCGGCAAGGACGGGCTCGTCGACGCGCTGCTAATCCGCGGCTTCGACGGGCTGCGGGCCGCGATCGCCGGCGGCGATCAGCCCGACCTGCTGGAACGGCTACGGGCCTGCGGCCTGCGGTACCGCAGCTTCGCCCTGACCAACCGGCACTACTACGCGATCATGTTCGAGGGCGCCCTGCCGCACGATTTCGACTCCCAAGAGGTGGCCGAGCATGCCATTGCGGCGTTCGGTGAACTGGTCAGGAACGTCGAGCTTGCCGCCGCTGCCGGCGCCATCCACGCCCCGGAGCCACAAGAGACCGCTCAGCAGATCTGGAGCACCGTGCACGGCGCCGTGACCCTGGAACTGCAGGGCCTGGTCCTCACGCCCGACCCTGAAGCCACCTACCAGGCCACACTGGACACGCTGCTGCGCGGCCTCGCCCCGGTCCGGGGCTCACTCCGGCGTGAACCGGGAGGTCGGCGCCTGTGATTGCGTCGGCAGCGGCCTGCCGTTCCGTGCCCGTGTGCCATCAGATCACTGCCTTCCGTGCACGCAGCTACGCCTAGCGCCCTCCTCCTTACCGTGAGATACGGCCCACGCCCTCGCGAGGTTCATCCCCGCGACGGGAAACTAGCTCGCGATGAGCGGCTCGTCGGCCTCTACGGGACCTCGCCGGAGGCGTCGGCCAGGACGTCAGTCCTGCGCCCTCAGTTACGTGTCGCGTTTGCGGCCCGCTTGGTCGCGGGCTTCCAGTCGAACCCCAGCTGCCCGGCCGCGAACCGCATCGCCAGCTCGTACGCGCGCTGCGGCGGCACCTCCGGGTCATCCAGCGCGATCGGCACGGCCAGCCCGTCGAGCAACCCCGACAGCGTGATCGTAAAGTCGTCGGCGTTGACCTGCGCGAACTCGCCTGCCTCCTGGCCGGCCAGCATGATGGAGCGGATGGCGGTTCGCCATCGCTCGTCAGACTTCTGCCGGATCGCGGCCACCCCCGGACTCCGCTGCGACAGCGCCCACAGGTCCAGCCACATCAGCCAGTAACCGCGCGGCTCGGTCTCGCTCGCGGGCAGGCAGACGCTGGCGACGAGCTCTTCCAGCCGCCCGGCCGCGGTCGGGATGTGCTCCGTGCGCCGGAGGTACTCCGCGTACCAGGCGTCTTCCGAGTACCTGATCGCCTCGGTGAGCAGCTGGTCGCGGGTCTTGAAGTAGTAGATGACCAGGGCCGGGCTCGTTCCGGTGCGCTCGGCGACGTCGGAGATCCTGGTGTCGCCGTACCCGCGCTCGACGATGACGTCCAGCGCGGCCCGCAGCATCTGCTCGCGGCGCTGCTGGGCGTCCCGGGACCCCCCAGGCTGGCGGGGCGTGCCGGGCTGCCGGGACCCCCCAGATTCCCCCCGAACCCGGGCGGCGGCGCCAGCGTGCTCCTTCATGTGCCGGTCCTCGTCTCGTGGCCGTTCCGTAGCCGCGGCCTTGTTGAGTAATCGTAGCAGCCTCTAGACTGAATGTTCAGTCAAACTTTTCGCCGCACCGACGAACACGGGAACCAAAGGTAGAAGAAGAACCGGGAAGGCGCCGCGGGGGGGCCGCAAGGCGCAGGGAAGTGCTGGGAGGCACGGATTTTCATGGCTACGAAGGCAACCAAGGCATCGGCCCGGCCCCAGAACACTGATCGTGGACAAGACCGCTGCTTTCAGGACCTGGCGGGCGCGCCGGGACCGGCGCTGGACCTGCCTGGCCGAGGCGCTCGTGCGCGGCGGCCTGATCACCGGTGACCGTCCGTAGCGCCACGGACCGTTTGGATCATTACATAATGTGGAGGCCGAACGGTCCGTAGTCAATCGCCTGCGGCCCCCGGCTACGGCCCGCGGGCGACCGCCTCCCAGACGGTCGGCCGCGGCATCGAATGCCCGCCAGTCTACGGTCGGCCCGGCGGGCTGGTGTCGGGCACCCGGTCGAACTCGTCGATGCTGACCAGGGCGATCTCGGGTCCGCGCGCGACGTCGAGCAGCCACTGGACCTCGGCGTCGGCGTGCGTCCCGCTGCCCTCGCAGACCTCGAAGTACTCCCGGAGGAAGGCGCCGACGTGCTGCGCGGGCATCTTGTCCGGCAGCACGGCCCCCTCCTGGGGCAGCACGGCCAGGAACATGTGGTACGCGCGCGGCAGCTCGCTGCTCAGTCTGGGCTGGAAGTAAGGCATGACCAGCAGCCGGACGCCGAACCTGCCGTAGAAACGCAGCCGTGCCGCCGCGTCGCCGTAGTCAGCGTGCGGCCCGTGGTGGCGGGGATCGTCGAGTTCCAGGAACATGGCCGGCAGCCGCGTCAGCCACTGGTGCTGCGCCGCAGCCAGCACCCGGCTGCCGATCCCCGCTCCCCGCAGGCCCGGCCGGACGGCCAGGTAGCCGAGGAGCAGGGAATCGCAGGCCGGGTAGATCTCCCCCAGGGCGCCGCCGACCACCAGCCCGTCGCTGGTGCGGGCGATGACGGCCAGGCCGTCTCCGGGATCGATCATGGTGGCCGGGATGTACTCCTCGGGCGGGAAGGACCGCAGCAGGATCTCGTCATGGAACTCGCGCAGCAGGTCCGCGGCCTGCGGCGAACTCTGGTCGAACAGCTCGATGTCCTGGCCGTCCCCCGTCGTGACCATGTTCCTCGTGCTCCTTCCGCCGGCTCCGTTGCCGGTTTGCCAGCTCACCCGGGAGGGGCACCGGCCCGGTCACGGATCTTTTTGTGCTTATCCCAGTCTTTTACCCGGCCGAGCCCGGTTGCCCACTCCTGGCCGCGGAGGGCCTGGACGCGAGCCCTGACATCAATGTAGTAGCGGAGATCCGGCTTTCGGAGCATGGCGTCATCTGGTTCCGGCGGGAACGCTGCGGCGGCGATGGCGCTGACCGCCTGCTCCAGGTCCTGTCGGCTGGCCGAGCCGAAGGCGGCCGCCAGCTTGTCCTGGTCCGGTTCCCAGGCGTCCTGCCAGGGGCGGAGCATGACCTCCAGGCGCCGCCGGGCTTCGGCCTGGCGGTCCTGCGGCGGGGACTGACTGTCCTGCAGCAACGGCTCGGCCAGCGCCTGCAGCGCGTGCAGGCAGATCTCGCGATAGAGCGCCTGGGTATACTCGTCCGCGCCGACGTGCACGTTCGAGGTGATCTGGAGGGCCATCGCGTAGAAGATGGCCTTGCCGTAGTGCGGCAGCGCCGCCTCCAGGTCCTGATGCGAGCGCAAGTGATCGGCCCGGGCCCGCTCGATGTTGGCCCGCAGCTCGGTGTCGTCCTCCGCGTCTGCCTCCTGCGTGGCCTGGTCCCACGTGGATTCCGGGTCACCGCCGCGGTCCGAGATGACCTCACCCAGCAGGAAATGTGTCCAGGCCAGATCCCAGGAATCATCGTTGGCCTCGAAATACTCCGCACCCCGCCGGTAACACCGCTCGGCGGTCTCCAGGCCCGTCCCGCCGGGGTCCTTGGCCGCGCGGTCCCGGTGACCCTCGCCCAGGAACAGGCACAGCAGCCCGAGCAGATGCCAGTGGCTGTGATCACCCGGGTCCGCGGCGTGTTGGCCGTCCGCCGGGGCGGATCCCGAGCCGGTGATCAGGTCGTCCAGTTCGGTGATGTCCAGCGCGGCGCACAGCTCGCCCAGGATGGGCACCGTCTTGGCCCCCTGGTCGATGACCTTCCGCCGGGCCCGGTCGCGGTCGGGATCACCGCCTGCGATCGCGGCCAGCACCCGAGTCCGGGTGGCCTGGTATTCCGGCGGGTACCTCCTACGGAACTTCCTGAGTTGCCTGATGACCTTCGGCATGCCGTCGATGCCCTGTACCAGCGGGCGGTCGCCGTAGGCCACGAGCCGGCCGCAGAAGTCGGTCGTCGAGAACAGGTACAGGTCCCACCACCAGAACGTGTCAAGGAACAGTGTCGCGTAGCTGGTCCGCGCCCTGGCTGGGTCGATGTGGCCGAGATGATAGATCCACTCCTCGACGTCATCCCACCAAGATCCATCCTCCATCCGGAAGTGAGAATCGAACGATCCGCTCAGCGCCTGCCCGATCCGGGCCCGGTAGAACGCCTCGGCCCGGGTGTGTCCGGCCTTCCACTGGTCCGGGGAGACGTGCAGGTGATCGGCGATGACCTGCCGTTTGGTGGAGTGCAGGGTCAGCAGCGGTGTCCGCTCGGCCCGGCTGCGCCACTGCCCGCGCGCGGCCCGCCCTACCCGAAGCTCGCGCTCAAGCAGCCCGCGGCGCTCGAGCTCTGCCACCAGGCGGCCCGCGCGCTGGCGGTGCTCCGTGTTCCTCTCCTCGTCTTCCTCGTCTTCCTCGTCTTCCTCGTCTTCCTCGTCTTCCTCGTCTTCCTCGTCCTCCTCGTCCTCCTCGCCGGTTCCGGCCCCCTCCGGCACGGCCAGCTGGATGGCTTCTGCTTGATCCAGGGACATGTCCAGGGCCAGCGCCATCTCATCGGGGAACAGCGTGGGCTTGGGGTGCAGCACGGTCATCAGCGCCAGCAGGTCCCTGGCCCCGGCGGACAGATGATCCACATGGTTGCGGATCAGCGCGGCGTAACGGATCTCCGGACCGGACTCCTGGGCGGCGTCCAGCGGCAGTTCCTTCTCGATCGCGGCCAGCTGTTCGCGGATCAGCCGTGCTGCCTCGATCGGCGAGTGGCCGGCGTGTGCCGCGATATAGACCGCGACGTCACGCAGGGCGATAGGCCGGTATCCCAGGGCCTCGGCGAGCGTGTTGGCTTCCTCGGGCCATTCCGTAACGCTGGGCGCCTCCCGGTGCATCAACTCCCGCGCGTCCTCCGCGTTGTCGAAATCCTCGACCGTGACGATCGCCTCGGCCGGCAACAGGCGTTGCCTCAGGTAGGCCCGCACTGAGTGGTTGTTGGTTTCGGCCAGGACCACGGCGGGCACCGGGTCCCAGGAAAACAGGCTGGCCACCGCGCCGAGCACGTCGTCGTCCACCGTGTCCGCCGCATCCGTATCCAGGTACACGGTCACCAGAGCCGGCGTAGCTGCGGGCGGGTTGCCCGGCTGGCTGGCCGCGCTGCTCAGCGCCTCCTGCAGTCCGGTCCGGTGCTGTTGGACCGCCTCGGTCCCATCGATGAGCCGTACCGTCCGCGGGGGAACCAGGAAGGAATGCGACCGCCGGACCAGCGGATCTCTTAGAAGCACATCCAGGAGCTTGGACTTTCCCGTCCCCGGCTCACCGAAGATGAGAGTCCCCTTGCCTGTGGCCGGCCCTGGAGTGACCAGCCGGCTGCGGGCCTGAGTGAATACCGCACTGTGGTCGACCATCTCGTGCCGGAAGCTGTACTCGTCGATCCAGGTCTTGAGCGCCTTTGCGAGCTCTTTCCTGAACTCGATCTCTGTGGTCAGGTTCTCCTTGCAGATCGACTCCGCGAGCGCCCGCTTGCGGAAATCCAGCTGGCGCTGGTCCTGGCCAGCGCTCTGCGAGTCGTCGTGCTCCAGCCGGTCAGCTATTCCGGGGTCCAGCAGGAACATCAGCCGCGGCTTCCGCAGCATTTTCGCTGCCTGGTATTCCAGTTCGGTGTAGGACGTCTGGTCATCGTCCGGGTGGCTGCCATAGCGGATGCCGAGTATCCCGACCAGGACGGCACAACTGCCCACGTTTTTAGCGCATACCTCCCGTGCCTGGTCGGCCTGCGCAGGGAAGTCCTCCATCATGACGGCCTCGAAGCATTTCAGACCGTCATACTCGAAATTGTCGATGACATCTCTAGCGGCATCACGGAAGCCGGTCATGCCCCGCGTTGTCGAGCTGACGAACACCCGCCATCGCGGGGCCGATGTGTCCTGAGCTCGCGCGGCCGATTCGTCCTGAGTGTTGTCCACGGGCCCTCCATTGACCGGTTAGCGTCCATCTGGAATCCTCGCGCCGAGGCCAGGCCGGCTGGCTATGGCTATCGGCTGGGGTACGATCACGATCTCCGCGGGTGGCAGAGATCATTGCGCGTGACGCGCGGTGTCATCGCCCCAGGCGCGGGCCATCTCCGCGCTGACAGAGGCTAAGCATTCGCCGTTAGCTATGGCGTGTTCGAGTGCTTCCGGCATCGACCCCCCAAAGACCCGATAGGCCCTAGCGCTGCACGTTCTCTTCTGCCAGGCGGACGTTTATGACCACAGCCGAGTGCCCGTCCGATATCATATAATGGTAACGATGCGGGTGGCCATGGGGTATTACGGCAGCTGTAGTTACAAACATCCGGACCCGGGGCGCCCCCGCCCGTGTCGCTAAATGCGTCCGGCCCGGACCCGGCAGGCCCAAATGCTCCGTCAGCGGCCCGGCACCCCGATACGCCGTGCCCAAGAAAACGGCCACCAAAGACCAAACAGCCACGCCAGCCGACGGGTAAGAGGTTTAAATCTCAACTTAAGACTTGCACGGCCTGGCGTACGAGGACGTCTGTCCCTGATCAGGTAGCCGGCGAGCGCGGCGGCAGCCGGACGACCTGGAACCCTGCCTGCTGCAGGATCGACGGGATCTCGCGGACGGCGTCCTGGTCCTTGTCCCGGGCGCTCTCGCTAAGGTCCGCCCAGGGCACCAGGTCAGGGTGCTGCCTGGCGGCCCGATCGGGTCCGGGCACGTAGCCCCGCGCCTGCCGTTCGGCCATCCAGCGCTCATGTTCCTGCTCGGCCAGCCGCTCTACTTCGGCCGCGGTGAAGGCGAACTGGCGGACCGCTGCGGATTCCGGCACGATGATGCAGTCGATCGCGCGGAGCTTGCGGCTGATGTCGGCGGCCTGCGCCAGGTTGGCCTGCTTGAGATCCTCGGGCAAATCGGCCCACGGGCGCATGGACGGATTGCGCTGCGGCGAGTCCCCCTGCGCGGCGCAGTGATCCAGGTAAGCCTGATGGATGGCCCGGGCCAGCTGATCGTGCAGGTCCTCCCTGATCATTTCCGGCACGCATCCCTCCTCGACGACTCCGAAGACGGCAAGTCGTCCCTGTTCATTATCTAGCACAATCCGCTGTCCTGTCAGCGCGGCGCCGAACGGCGACGGCTCGCGCAGGCAGATCACCACCCGCCCCGACCGTGTGGTCAGGGACTGCGCCGCAACCAGCCCGGAACTCAGCGCATCTTCGTTGTCCGGGAGGCAGACGAAGACCACGGTGGGCTCCCCGCCGCGCGGCCGCCCAGCCGCGCTGCCATCCACGGCGACGAAGCAGGTCCGGGAAACGCCCGGGAACAGCTCGAGAAACTCCCGCACGCCCTCCGCGTCGGCGCCGCGGATCCTCACCTCAAGCCGGGAACCATCCTGCCGCTGCCGCCGGGCGATCTCTCGGAGCACCGCGCGGCCCAGCAGGCCGAACCCGACGATCATGACCCGAGCAGGCCAGGTGCCGTCGACCGTCACCGGGTGCTGGTCAAGCAGGACCCGGGCGGCAAGGTCCTCCACGTTGAAGAAGTCGAGGCGGAACCGCAGATTGTCCTGGGTGCCGATGCGTCGCGTCCGGAGCGCCATGCAAATCTCCGCGTCCCGCACCTGAGCAAAGGCCACTAGCGGCCGACGCTGGTCCTGCCACAGTTCCCGGGCCCGCAGCACGGTCGCGGCGTTCGTGGTGCCGAGCTCGGTGCACGCGTAGAGTACGTCAGCCCGGCCCAGGCCCGCGGCCCGCAGCGTGCCAGCGTCGGCCGGATCGCCGGACACTTCGAGCAGGCGGCGATCACGGACCCCAGCCGCCCCGGCGAGACCAGACGCGGCCGGAGTGTTGCTGACCAGCACCACCGTGCGGTCTTCGGCCCGCAGCTTACGGGCTAGTTCCACCGCGACCGGCCCATCACCGGTCACAATGGCGTGACCGGAGGCGCGCGCCGCCGCCCAGCGCCGCAGTTCCTCGCTCAGCAGCAGGCGCAGGGCTTCCACCGTCGCCGCGAGCGTCGTGGCCGGCGCCAGGAAGCGGGCAATCCCGAGCGGGAGCGGGAGCGGAATCGGCCCCTGGCCGCCTGCGGGCGCCGCGTTGAGCACGAAGAGCTGAACGTCGTAGAAAAGGATGTCCGCCCAGCCCCGGCCGTATTCCGGGACGGCTTTCGAGGGCAGGTACTGCTGCGACACGTATTCGCGCAGGCCGATATAGCCCAGGACGAGCGCCAGGGCCGCGAACGCGCCGACGACCACCCAGCGGACCAGCGCCCTATTCCGGAACACACCGTTCGGGGACACGCCGCGATCCTACGCCCGGGCGTCCCGCGTCCACTGCTGACTAGGCGCTCCACTGGTTGTATCACCTGATCGGCCCCGCGCCAATCCGCTGGTCTGGGTCCTCCGCCTGGGACGCTGGGATCGGTCGAAACTCCTTGAATCGGCATATTTCGCATATGTCGCGAACGGGGATGACGGCGCGCGGTCACTAGACCGGCCATTCGGGCGATAAGTAGTTAGCCTTCTCTCGATCGTTCCGTGATATTAGCCGTGTATCTATCATCTGTCCTGAAGGATCTTCTACGCGGGCGCTCGGAGTGGCTGCGAAGGCGATCTCCACGGTGGGGTGGGGAGCGGCATGGGTGTACGAGCAGAGACAGCGGAGCCTGGTGAGGAAGATGACGGCTATGGCGCACAGGGTCGGATTCCGTTCCTGCTGAGGATCGGCGTTACGGGCCACAGGAAGCTCCCTGAGGGCGAAGAGCTGCTCAAAGCGGTGAAGCATGCCGTCGATCTCGCCGTTTCCTGCAGCGAATATCCCAGCGAGGGTCGGCATACACCGCTGAAGCTGACCGCGGTCTCGTCGCTCGCCGAGGGCGCTGACCGTCTCGTCGCCAGCGAGGTGCTCAACCGGAACGGGAGCCTGATCTGCGTGCTTCCCGTCACCACGAAAGACAAAGGCATCGAGGTTTACCGCGCCGACTTCGAGTCGGAGAAATCCCGCCAGGAGTTTGATGACCTGCGCGGTCGCGCCCGGCAGGAGATCGAGCCGCCGGAAGACCTCCAGTCGCAGCCGCGTGAGGACGGCTATCGGTGGGCAGGACAAGAGGTCGCGCGCCATAGCGATGTCATCATCGTCATCTGGGATGGGCTGCCGTCGCGCCGGGTAGGGGGCACCGCCGACCTGATCCGCTGGCTGCGTGATCACGATCAGGAGGAGCGGCCCGAGCTGGGCCCGGAGGAACCGGGCCCGGAGGAGTGGGCGCCGCTGCGGATCATCGTCCACACGGGCGCCGACCACGCGCCTTACGTGTCCGTGGACGATGCCCCGCCGTATGACGTGGCCGCGGAGGCCGCCCGGAGCCGGCTCAGCCGCAACTGGCCCGAACTGGATAAATTCAACCGCAAAGAGTTCAAGGCCACGACCTGGCAGCGGTGGACAAAGCAGATGATGGGGGAGCTCGCACCGGCCGATTACCAGCAGTCGCCCCGGCTGAACGGCCTGCTGAAGCAGATCACGCCCCCTCTGATCCGCGCAGATCAGAGGGCGATAGCCACTCAGCGGAAATTCAGGTGGTTCTCGTATACCCTTTACGGGTTCACTGCTCTCGCGACGATTTTCGCCGCCCTCCAGGCAGTCGTCCTGACCGGCACGTGGGGACTCACGGTCGTCGAGCTGGTGTTGCTCGTCCTGTCCATCGTCATTCTCGCCATGGAGAAAAAGAGGAACTACAACCATGACTGGATGGTTTACCGGTTCTTGGCGGAGCGCCTCCGCACCGCCTTCTACCTCCTTGCCGCGGGCCGCGTCCCTGACGTCGATTCCGACGTAGGCGGAACCAAGGAGGTGACGCAGAATGACTGGGTCCGGCGGGCGTTCATTGAGATCCTGGCCGAGGGCGATCGCGTCCATGAACATACCCCCGAGGATCCCGAGACGCTGAGTACCCTGATCCGCAAGCACTGGATGGCTGGGCAGCTGGGATATTTTGAGCGGACCAGCAAGAAGATGGCACGACGGCACCGCGGGGTGGTGTGGATTATTAGCGGCGTCCTCGTCACCACGATCGTCGCGGCACTGCTGCACAGCCTCCGGATATGGTCCCTCCACTCCGGTGCCACCGAGGCACTGATCATGTGCGCCATCGGCCTGCCCGCCGTTGCGGGTGCGCTGAGCAGCGTGCGGGGCCTCCGCCAGTTCAGGCGGCACCAGTTCCGCTACGCCCGGATGGCGGCCGTTATCCAATGGTACCTGCGTAAAGAGTCGAGTGCCGACGACATCGGCTCGCTCGCGGAGAAGGTCGGCAACTTGCTCACCGCCGAGACCCGAGGCTGGCTCGTCGAGATCTCTAGCGATAAACTCGAGCCATGAACTCGAGCTACATTGATGAACATCAATTAAGCAGACAAGTAAATAGTGGGGGGATGGTATGGAAGGGACGGCCGCCCATTCGGAGAATGTGCCCGACGAGTCCCCAGACCCGGAGGGCGAGCTGTGGAAGGTGTTCGTGAGTTCCACGAGCGCCGGGCTGAAGGGCTTCCGCCGCGTCGCGCGCGATGTCATCGAGGACTTCAGGTTCGACGGCATGAAATGCTTCAAGCCGATCGTTATGGAACGTTTTGGTGCCCAGGGCGCCACGCCGCGGGAGGTCTGCGCCGACGAGGTGCGAGACAGTGATCTTCTGGTCGGGATCATCGGGATGCGGTATGGGGATCACCCGGCCGACGACCAGACCTCCTACACCGAGCTCGAGTTCCAGATCGCGCAGGAGGAGAGGATCGCTCCCCTGACGTTCCTGCTGGACAAGCAGGTGGCTACCGGACTCGAGAGCGTCGCCGCACAGCAAGAGGACCGGGCGGACCGCCAGGAACGGTTCCGCGGCCGGGTACTGGACAGCCTGGTCGTCGAGCGGGACGTCGTCTCGGAGGCGGACTTCCGGCAAAGGCTGGAAGGAGCACTGAACAAATGGGTCCGCGACTACAGCTTCCAGCGAAAGATGGTCGACCACCGCGAGGAGTTCAAGGCTGCTCGCAGGCGGTTGCTGAGCCTGCGGGAGCGCACCGGCGGATGGGAGCTGATCTTCGGCGAACCGGGGACGGGCAAGACTACTCTGTTCAACGCGCTGCTGAACGATACGCTGCTCAAGCGGTCGTTCGGTCAACTGATCGGCCCGGTCACCGTCCGGATGGCCGAGGGCACCGACGAGGTGAAGCAGCAGTGCGCGACCGTGCAGTCCAAGCTGGGCAATCTCGCCGCCCCGCAGGACGGGGGGCTCGCGGCGCTGCCGTCCGTGCTGATCGCGCTGCATCTGGAGCCGGACATCGACACCGGGAAGGATGTCGATTCAGGGACGCTGCCCATGCTGAGCAAGCTGTTCACCTGGGACGTGCCGCGCGCGGTAGTGCTGGCCGAGACCAGCAACCGCTCGGTCAAGGAGCAGTTGGAACGCGACCTGTCCTCTGAGCCCGGCACAGTGACCACCCTGCACGACTACGTCCTGGTCGAGGATGCGCTTGAGCAGATGCGGCGGGACGCCCCCGAAGTCCGAGACTGGCCCCAGCCGGACACCCGGACTCTCGTCGAGGCACTGGGTATGCGCCCGATCATCCTGTACGCCGCTGCGAAGGGCATCGGGGCGGAAGCGAGCGTTTCACAGCGCCGGATAACGGCCGTCATCCGGCGCCAGCTCGATGCGGTTGCCCACGAGGAGTCCCTGGAGAGAAAGCACGACAAGCTGATCCGCGGCAATATCGACAGTCTTTCCGCAGAGGCCAGAGAGCTGCTCGTGCTGATGACCGTCCTGCACCCGAAGCCGACGCTGTTCCCCGATGAGATGGCGGTCGCGCTGGACCTGTCGCTGGAGCTGGACGAGGCCATCGGCATCGCCACGGCGAAAGACCCCAGCGAGCTCAACACCGACGAGCGGCGTCATCTCGACACGGCATACGATCTGGTAGCCGAGTTGGTTCGCGGCGGGCTGCTGGAGCGCATGCCCAGGCAGGGCGCGGATCGGGACGCTGCGGAGGAGCTTGTCACGCTCCACCCGGCCAAGATCCGCGTCATCCACGGTTACCTTCCCCTCACCGATCAGCGGCGGGCACAGGGCCACGCCCGGGCGGAGGCGTTCTACCGTGCCCGGGTGGGCGAGGCGGTCAGCGGATCGTTCGATTCCCGGTTCCGGATGGAATCCCTAACCTGGTGGGACGACGTCGGGGAGTGGGTCTACCACCTCGGCCATACGACACCGGGCCGGGCCGGGATCAGCTTCGCGACGCTGTTCCTGGACGCGTACTGGTGGCAGGACCTCTATCTCAAGGCCGACTTCTGCGACAAGCTGCTGGACTACGCCAGCCGTCCGCGGGTCCAGAAGGTCAAGGAGATGCCGGAGATCACCAGGCTGCTCGCGACGTTCCGCGAGACCTACCCGCGGGAGCACGAGTCGACGCGCAGCCAGATCCTGGCCGAGCTCGCGGGGGATGACCTGGCCCGTGCCGTGCTGCTGCGGGAGACCGCCCGGACCGGGGCGGGTATCTTGCCCGTCCTGCAGCAGCTGTGCGGCTGCCTGGGGATCACCGAGCTGGACGGGCTGTTCGCCGATCAAGCCGCTGGACTCAGCGGGTCGGCCCCCGAGGCCCCGGAAGTCGCAGACCAGACCCGGCTGCACCTGCTCGGACTCATCTGCCGGTTCCTCGCCGAGGGCCATCGGTTCCGCGCCTTCCTCGATCCGGCAGGCACCGCGCTGGCGACCGCGGAAGCCTGCTACCAGGCCGCGGAGTCTTGCTTCGCGGCCGAGGACAACGCCTGGGACGTTGCCTGGACCCGGTGCTACCACGGCAAGGTCGTCTCCGCCCGCGGCGGCGACCCCGGCTCGCTGTGGGACTACGCCGCCGCCGTCGCCAACGACGAGAGCGACACCGAGCTGCTGGGCGAAGTCGAGCGCGTCCGGGCCGACCACTTGCGGGCCCACGGGGATCTGGAGGCGGCGCTGGCGCATTACGGCCGTGCGGTGTTTTACGGGGCGGTCTTTCAGGTCACCTCCAACCTCGACGTGGGCGCCGACGCCTACACGCAGGCGTTCTACCGGGAGATGCGGCTGCACGCCACGAAGGTGCTGGCCGAGCCGCTGCTGGCCGCCCCGGGTGCCGACCTGGCAGAGGCCCGGCGGCGGCTGGAGGTGATGCTTCGGCAGTGGGGCGGTCACTGGCAGCCCGACCCCGCCCGGCGGGACGGCGCCTTCGGCTCGGCCAGCCGGCAGGCCCTGGAGGGGGCCGCCGAGGCGATCGCCGAGGCGATCGCCGACGCGGCGTTCTTCCCCGGCCCGGGCGACGCGGTGCTCGGGAAGCTGGACTCCGGGTATTACCGCCAGGTCAACGACCTCATCGAGAAGACAAGGCGGCAACCCTGGGTCAAAGGACTCAGCCGCTGGGATGAGTCCCGCGAGAAGGAGACCGGATGAGCTCGCAGGAAGAAACCGGGCCCGTGGTGAGGACGAGCGGCGGACTGGAGATCCGGCTCTTCGGCCCCGATTCCCCGCGCGCCACCGAGTTGCTCCGCGAGCTGCACGATGGCGTGCTGCGCCCGTCGTTCAGGCCGGAGGAGTACGTCTCGCCGGCGGTGATCAAACCGGGGAACAAGCTGGCCGTCATCGCCTGTGCCGAGGACGGGCTGGTGATCGGCGGGGCGCTCGGCGAGGTGTACCCGGCCTCCGGGGTCTTGCTGCTCGGATACCTCGCCGTCCGGCCCGGCCTGCGCGGGAAGGGCGTCGGCAGCGCGGTCATGGCCGCGCTGCAGGAACGGTGGCTGGAGCCGGACACGGTGGCCGTCCTGGAGATGGACGACCCGCGATACCATGCGCCGGATGCTGATCACGGCGACCCGCAGGCGCGCCTGCGCTTCTACGGCGCGTCCGGCGTCCGGCTGCTCGCCATCCCGTACTTCCAGCCGAGGTTGCGCAGGGACCTGCCGCGCGGCTACCACATGTTCCTGGGCGTTATCCCACCGGCGGGGGCGGTGCTGCCCGCGGCGCTGCCCGCGCAGCGGGTGAGCGCGTTCCTGCGCGAGTACTTCGAGGACTGCGAGGGCCCGGCCGTCCGCGACGACGCGGAGGTCCGGCGGCTACTGGACGCCTGCGGCGGAGCCCTGATCGATCTCGTCCGCACCGAAGACTTCGCCCGGCTCCCCACCGGATGGTGAACCATGGCGGAGCCTTACCCCATCCGGCCGATCACCGAAGGTGAATTCGACGCGTTCGAGTCGGTGACCGGCCGCGCGTTCGTTCTCTCGCCGCCCTCCGATGCTCACCGTGCCCATGAGATCGCGCGCCTGGAGTTCGACCGCTGCATCGCCGCCTTCGACGGGGCGGATCAGGTGGGGACCGCCACCGCGTTCAGCTTCCGGATGACCGTGCCGGGCGGGCAGGTGCCGGCGGCCGGCGTGTCCTGGGTGAGCGTGCTGCCCACCTACCGGCGGCGCGGCATCATGAATGCCCTCATGCGCCGCCAGCTCGGCGACATCAGGGACCGCGGCGAGCCGGTAGCGGCGCTACTGCCGACGGAGAGCCAGCTGTACGGACGCTACGGGTACGGCGTGGCGACACGGCACGCCGCTTTCACCATCCGCCGTGGGGAGGGCGCGCTCGCCCCCGACGCTCCGGCCGACCCAGCGATCAGGCTGCGGATCACCACGCCGCAGGACGTCCGGCACGAGATCGCGAAGGTCTACGACACGGTGCGGCAGTCCCGCCCCGGGTTCATCTCCAGGCCCGGCGTCTGGTGGGACCGCGTCCT
This sequence comes from uncultured Actinomycetes bacterium, assembly GCA_963789225.1. Lineage (GTDB taxonomy): Bacteria > Actinomycetota > Actinomycetes > Streptosporangiales > Streptosporangiaceae > Palsa-504. The sequence continues at coordinate 43,633 of CAWBKD010000015.1, read as the reverse complement.
GCGCGACCCAGGCGGTGGCTACACGCCGCTGTGCTGCCTGCTCGCCGAGGACGCGGCCGGGCTTCGGGGCTACGCGCTGTACGCCGGGAACAACCGCCGGGAAGATGAGGACAGCCTGCCCGACTGCACGCTGATGATCCGCGAGCTGGTCGCTGCGGATCCCGCGGCCGGCGCGGCGCTGTGGGGCGATCTGCTCCGCCGGGACCTGGTGACCGAGGTGAGGGCGCGGCGCCGCCCCGCCGACGACCCGGTGCAGTTCCAGCTCGCCGATCCCCGGCGGGTCCGTGCCCGGGTGGCAGACGGGCTCTGGGTGCGCCTGATCGACGTGCCGGCCGCACTGGCCGCCCGGCGGTACTCCTGCCCGGTCGAGACCGTGATCGAAGTCCGCGACGACCTGCTCCCGGGCAACGCGGGGCGCTGGCGGCTGCATGCCGCGGCCTGCGGCACCGCCAGTTGCGAGCGGACCGCGGCCGCGGCGGACGTGTCGCTTGGGGTGCGCGAGCTGGGTTCCGTCTACCTCGGGGGCACCCGGATCGGGTCGCTGGCAGGCGCGGGCATGGTAGCCGAGCATCGCGCCGGCGCCCTGGCCCGGCTGTCCGCCGCCATGTCATGGGATCCCTCACCCTGGTGCCCAGGGACGTTCTGATCAGACCAGCCCTGGTCTGGCTGAGGTCTCAGCGTGCAGCGCCACGGCAAAAGCCTCCCGCTCCATGATCCGAGGGCTTGCCATAGGTCGTTGTGCGGGCGTTCTTATATGTTTGCTCGGGTCAAGTGTTTCTGCGGACGGTGTCCGTGGCTGTCCGCGTGCCGGGCCGTGATAATTCCCGCGGGTACGGACATATAGATGACATGCATCGGGTCAGGCTGAGCTGAGGCCGCTGCCGTCTGCGCGGGCGACCTCCCCAGCTCAGACGCGTCACGATTGACTGCGTAAGCATTTCGCATGGGGGCTGGCGCCCCTCCGGAGCTTGAGGAGGTCTCGATGCCCATCGTAGGCGCGCTCGATATCCACCGGAAACAGATCACGTTGCGGGCGGCCAAGGCCGCGATTGCGGGCCGCCGCGCCGCAGCCCGGCGGCCCGCGATCCGCCGCGCGCGCCGCCGGTGACCGCCGCGCCCCTGGCCCTGCGGACGGACGAGGCCGTCAGGGCGATGCTGGAGGCACGCAGCATCGCCCTGGTCGGCGCCAGCGCGCGACCGGGCAGCCTCGGCGCGAAGATGATCCACGAGGTCGGCCGGAGCACGTCCCGGCCGCGCACCTACCTGGTGAACCCGCGGTACGCAGACATCGGCGGCGTCCGCTGCCTGCCCCGGCTGGCCGACCTGCCCGAGCCGGTCGACCTGGCCCTGCTGGCCGTTCCGGACACCGCGCTGGAGGAGCAGCTGGCCGCGGCCGCCCGGGCCAACGCTCGTTCGGCCATCATCTTTGGAAGTGCCTTCGACCCCCCGGGATCTAGCGGGCTGAGAGACCGGCTGGCCGCGACGGCCAAGGACGCGGGCATGGCCCTGTGCGGGGCGGGGTGCATGGGGTTCGTGAACCTGGCCCGCGGGCTGCTCGCCGTCGGCTACCTCCTCCCCGACCCGGTGCCGGCCGGGCCGGTCGCCCTGATCACCCACTCGGGGTCGGTGTTCACCGCGATGCTGAACGCGCGCCGCGGGTTCGGGTTCACCCTGGCCGCCTCGCCCGGGCAGGAACTCGTCACCGGTGTCCCGGCCTTCGCGCGGTACGCGCTGAGCCTGCCCGAGACCAGGGTGCTGGCCCTGGTGCTCGAGACGATCAGGGACGGCGCCGAACTCCGCGCCGTGCTGGGCCACGCGCTGGCCGCGGACGTGCCGGTCGTCCTGCTCAGCGCGGGCGGGTCGACGGCCGGGAAGGCGCTGGTCGCGGCGCACTCGGGCGCGCTGGCCGCGGCGGATGGCGCGTGGGAGGCGCTGGCCGGCGCGTACGGCGTGCACCGGGTCCGTGACCTGGCCGAACTGGCCGACACGCTGGAGCTCTTCTCGTCCGGCCGCCGCTGCGCACCGGGGGCCGGCATCGCCACCGTGCACGACTCGGGCCTGGAACGCGCGCACCTCGCGGACCTGGCCGCCGAATTCGGCGTGCCGTTCGCCCGGATTGGCCAACAGACCACCGGCCGGCTGGCGGCCGCGCTCGACCCGGGCCTGGAGCCAGTCAATCCGCTGGATCTGTGGGGGACAGGCCGGGAACCCGAGCCGCTGGCCACGGAGTGCTTGTCCGCGCTGGCCGACGATCCGGCGGTGGCGGCGGTCGCGCTCGCCGTCGATCTGGCCCCCGAGTGGGACGGCGACGAGGCCTACCCGCGGGCGGTGATCGCCACGGCATCAGGCACCGCCAAGCCGGTCGCCGTGCTGGCCGGGCTGTCGGCCACCCTGGATCCGGTCGCCGCCGCCACGCTGCGCAAAGCGGGCGTGCCGGTCCTCGAGGGCACCCGCAGCGGCCTGCTCGCCCTGCGCCACCTGCTGGACCACGCCGACCGCCCGGTGCCGCCCGCCGACCCCGAGCCCCAGGACCCCGAACGCCGTCAGCGCTGGGCCCGCCGGCTCGCCGAGGGAACCCCGGACAGCGCCACCCTGTTCGACCTCCTGCGCGACTACGGCATCCCGGCGGTGCGCGCCAGGTCGGCCGCTACCATGGGCGAAGCCCTCGACGCGGCCGCCGAGATCGGCTACCCGGTCGTGCTCAAGACCGACGAGCCGAACATCGCGCACAAGTCCGACGTCGGGGGAGTGTGCCTCGGCCTGGCCGACCCCCAGGGCGTCGCCGACGCCTACGACGACCTGGCCGACCGCCTCGGCCCGCGCGTGCTGGTGTGCGAGACGGCCGCGCCGGGCACGGAGGTCGCGCTGGGCCTGACGCGCGATCCCGCCCTCGGCCCGCTCCTGGTCATCGGGGCCGGTGGCCTGCTCATAGAGATTTTTGCGGAACGAGCGGTGGTGCTTCCCCCGGTCACCCCCGCCGAGGCCCGAGCGGTACTCTCCCGCCTCCGCCTCGCCCGGATCCTGGCGGGCGCCCGCGGTCAGCCCCCCGCCGACCTCGACGCGATCGCGGACGCGATCACGGGCCTGTCGGCCCTCGCCTGCGACCTCGGCGACGCCCTGGCCGCGCTGGACATCAACCCCCTGATCTGCGGCCCGAACGGAGCCGTGGCCGCCGACGTCCTTGCCGTCCCCCGGTTACGCCCGGGGCACCGCTACGATCTTCGCCATGGGTCACGCAAGAGAGCGGTATCTGGTACGGGCAGCCTTGTTCGCCGCCGTTATCAGCCTGGCGGCCGGCTGCAGTAGTTCGTCGTCGTCGAGCAGCAGTACGAGCGCCCCGGCCACCAGCTCGACCCACTCGGCTTCTGCTACCAGTCCGGCCAGCGCGGCGGGGTTCATCAGCATCACCGAGCCGTTCGACCCCGGCCACCCGGCGATGATCAAGCCGGCCCCGGCTAGCTGCGGCAGCCAGTCGTCGACGCTGACGATCGAGCAGTGCTACGACACCAAGACCGAGAACACCGACGCCGAGATCGACGCCGTGCAGCAGGCCAAGTACGCCGCCGCCTCCGCGGCCAACAAGGCCGCGATCCTGGCCCAGGACCAGGCCTGGCTGAACGCCCGCGCTCCGGTGTGCACGGTGGCCTTCAACACCGGAGGGACCATCGACGGGATCGAGGTCGCGTCCTGCCTGCTGGACGAGAGCACCGCCCGCCTGTGGGCCGTGAAGGGAATCACCCAGCCGGTGGACATGCTCAAGGGCACCGACAACTCCGACCCGGACTTCTTCTCCTGGTACACCACCCCGGAGGGCTCGCGCATCGCCGAACTCTCCACCCAGGGCGACCAGTCCGGCACCGGCTCGATCATCGCCTGGACCATCATCGGCGGCGCCGACGGGTTCATCATCAACCCCAAGCAGTTCTACTACGCCGACGGGTCGTTCACCGACTACGGCACGATCGTGGGTCCCAACCCGACCTACCACAAGGTCGCGACCGGCGTGGAGTACGTGTTCGACATCGACTACTCGCACCTGAACCAGGCACCCACGGGCAATCCCAACTCCGGCTTCGAGTACGTGCCCGGCACCCCGGTCGCGATCTGGCACTGAGACCCGTCAGAGGGCGTAGCGCCCCCGCTGCTCGATCAGCCGCCGCGCGTTCCGCATGGCCAGCGCGATCACCGTCTCCATCGGGTTGATCCCGATGGGCCCGGGGAACACGCTGGCGTCACAGACGAAAAGCCCGCGCAGGCCGTGGAAGGCCCCGAAGCTGTCGACCACGCCGCGGCGCGGGTCCTCGCTCATCCGCGCGGTGCCCATCAGGTGGATCGAATAGAGCTCGAGCGAGTGCCGGGGCACCGGGCTGGCCAGCAGGCGGCGCAGGTCGTCAGGGTCACGGACCACGGGCGCGCCGTTGAAGGGGAGCACGATCCGGCGCGCGCCCGCCGCGAACAGCGCCTCGGCGGTCAGCTCCACGCCGCGCACCACGCGGTCCGCGTCCTTCTCTGTGACCCGGTAGAAGACCTGTGTCCCCAGGCCGGGCAGGTTGCGGACCCGCCCGGTTCCGGTGTCCTCGATCAGCGGGCCTGCCGTCACGATCCGGTTGTAGTCCGCCATCATCTCGCCGAGCCCGCGCCCGTACCCGGGGATGACCCCGGCCAGCATCGAGGGCGTCAGGTTCTGCGCGCTCATCATGATGCCGTCGGCCAGGAACTCGCGGATCTGGAAGGCCTGGTGGACGCCCTGCCACCCGGTGACGTCAAAGTCGAAGAACGCGACCACGTTGGCGTTGGGGTGCAGCGACAGGTTGCGCCCGAGCTTGGAGGAGGGCGACCGCAGCCCCGAACGCAGCAGTAGCGCGGGCGTCTCGAGCGCGCCCCCGGCCACGATCACCGCCCGGGCCCGGACGACCACCCGCGGCCCCGGGCGCCCGCCGGGCCTGACCACGTGACCGGTGACGCCGGTCACGGTGCGCCCGGAGCGGATGACCCGGTCCACCCGGCAGTCGGCGATGACCCGGGCGCCGAACGCCAGCGCCCGCGGCACGCTGGTCAGCGCCATCGAGCGCTTCGCGCCGGTCGGGCAGCCGTTGCTGCAGTTGCTCGTGCCCGCGCAGTGCAACTGGTTGCGCCGGTTCGCGGCGATGGCCCAGCCCTTGGCGTCGGCGCCGGCCTTCAGCAGCAGCGAGTTCTGCCCGATCGTCTCCGGGTCCTGCGTCCCGACCGAGTTCCGGGCCTCGAACCTGGCGAAGTACGGGTCCATCTCGGCTTCGCTGATCTCCAGCACGCCGTCCCGCTTCGCCCACCGCTCCAGCACCCCGGCCGGGGTCCGCCACGACATCCCCCCGTTGACCACCGTCGAGCCGCCGACGCACCGGCCCTCGGCGAACAGCACCGACGGCCGTCCGATCGTCGCGCCCCCGCCGCCGTCGCGGTACAGGGTGCGCAGGGCCCGCCCGGTCTCGGGCCGGAACGACTCGGTCGTGTGGTAGCCGCCCTCCTCGAGGACTACCACGTCGACCCCCGCCTCGGCCAGTTCGGCGGCCACCGTCGCGCCGCCCGCCCCCGACCCGACGATCACCACCCCGCACTCCAGGTTCAGGTCCCCGGTGACGTCGGCCTGCGTGGAAAGTCCCGCTGGAGTGCTCACCGCCCGGTACCCCCCTCAACCACCAAGCCCTCGCCTTCTTCGGGGGCCGTGACCGCGGCCTCGCCCGCGCGGATCTCGGGCCCGTAGGACTCCAGGCGGCGCTTGGTCACGGCCGCGATGTAGGGGGCGGGGTGGTATCCGATCTCCCGCTGGACCGGGGGGAGCTCGTAGTAGCACATCACGACCAGGCTCTTGAGCCGCCGGACGACCTCGGCGGGGACGCTGCGGCTGGCGAGGACCCCCCGGATGTACGCCTCGGCGGCCTCGTCGTCGAGCTGGGAGAAACGCCGCCCCCGCGACCGCCTTTGCCAGCGCGCAGCCTGGTCGAGGACCACCAGCGTGATGGTCAGGGCCTTCCGCGCCTCAGGCGCCAGAGCGGCCAGCATCAGCTCGAGCTCGCCGAGCACCCGGTCCGTCCGGTGGTGTGCCGCCATCTCCGGCGGGCAGACGACCTCCGCGAAGCGCCTCGCCGAGCGCCGGGCCCTGGCGGGCAGGCGCGGGGCCGAACCCCCTACAGTCATCAGGCTATTCTCGACTATCTCGGGCCTGTAGCGCCCTGGGTTAAGGTAGGTCAGGCCCGCAGGGGGCCTGGGCCCGCTACTTCGGCCAGCAGGAACTCGTCGACCTGCTCGAGCCGCTCACCACACCCGAAAGCTAGCCTGGGGTGACATGGGCCCATTCCCGTCGCCGCGCATCCGCTCGGACCGACTGGAGCTGCGCGAGTTCAACCCGGACGATCTCGGTCTGGCCAGCGAAGTCGCGGCCGCGGGGGAGGGGGAAGCGCTCCCGCCCGGTGTCCCGACCGACCCTCAGCAGCTGGCGCAGTGGTTCGACAACGGCATACACCTAGCGGACCGCGACAAAGGGGTGCACCTGATGATGCTGGACCGGGCTAGCGGCAGGATCGTCGGCTCGATCGGCGTGTTCCACGCCGACTGGCAGGTCGGCTCGGCCGAGATCGGCTACGGGGTGCGCCGCTCCGCCCGCAGCCAGGGGTACGCGACCGAGGCGCTGGTCGCCGTGGCCAGGTGGATGCTGACCGAGGGCGGGATCCAGCGCGCCTGGCTGACCGCGAACACCGACAACCTGGCCTCCATCCGCGTCGCCGAGAAGGCCGGCTTCCACCGGGGGGGCACCCTGCGCCGCGCCGGACTAGAGGATGACGGCCTGCACGACCAGGCGCTCTTTTCTTTGCTGAACGATGAACTGCCGTAGCAGGCCCGGGCGGTTCTTCCCCGGCGTTGGTATACCGTGCCGACATGGACTGGAAGATCGAACTAGTGGCGATACCCGTAACGGACGTGGACCGCGCCAAGTCGTTCTACGTCGACCAGGTTGGCTTCCACGCCGACCACGACTACCAGGTGAGCGAGACGCTGCGGTTCGTGCAGCTCACCCCGCCCGGGTCGGCGTGCTCCATCGTGCTCGGCACCGGGATCACCACGATGCCGCCGGGTTCGCAGCAGGGCGTGCAGTGCGTAGTGGCCGACGCCGAGGCCGCGCGGCAGCAACTCCTCGCGAACGGTGTTCAGGCCAGCGACGTCGACGTGCAGCCGTGGGGCTCGTTCGTCACCTTCAGCGACCCCGACGGCAACACCTGGTCGCTGCAGCAACTGCCACCCTGGGCCCCAGCCAACTCACCACAGCCCTAGCTAGCTGCTAAACCGGGTCAATCCTTGGGCCGCCGAACCCGGTTCACCTCGCGGGCGACGGCCCAGGCGTCCGTGGGTGGCCGCGGGCGCTCTGGTCGGCAGCCCGGCCAGCATCGCCGCCGTCGGGAATACATACGGCACTACCCGGTCGCGTCCGTGCTCGGACACGTATCCGCCCGCCTCCCAGTCCGCCCAGATGCTGGCCAGGTGCCGCACCAGGTCGGGATGATGCACCGAGTGCAGGTCCGCTATCTCATGCAGGCTCGCGGGCAGCACGGGTGCACCGGCGTCCCGCAGTGCACCCAAGATCACCGTCGCCCGCTCCGGCACCTCGGTGCCGGCCTCTCGCAGGCCAAGCCAGACCTCGCCCCCAGGCTCGTGCAACAGGCAGTCCGGGCTCCATACCACGGGTATGCGCAGTTCGCCGGCCTCGGCAGCCATCAGGTGATCCTCCCCGGCGGCGGGGCCTGCTACACCGCCTTGGCGATGAGCTCATCCGCGACCCACCGCGCGACGTTGGCGGGGTAGGGCTGGGCCGGCAGGCCGAGGGTGATATGCGTGAAGCCGGCCTTGAGCGATCCGCTGATCGCGTCCCGGGTGGTGTCGGGCTGGTCGTACGACACGGGCAGATGAATCGAGCGGGTGATGGCGCGCGGATCGCGCCCGATCTCGGTGCAGTAGCGGTCCAGCAGTGCGCTGCGCTGTGCGGCGTCGGCTATGTCGCTCCCAGCGATGTTCCACACGTCCGCGTGCTCAGCGACGACGCGGAGCACCGCGGCCGAGCGTCCCGCGATGAGGATCGGCGGGTGCGGGTGCTGGAAAGGCTTCGGATTGCCGAACGCGCCGGTGAGGTCGATGTGGGCGCCGTGAAAGTCGAACGGCTCGGTCTCCGTCCACAGCCGCCGGATGATCGTGCAGGCCTCGGCCAGGTCCTCTACGGAGTAACGGAAGTCGTGATAGGGCAGGCCGTGTGCCTCGTACTCGCGCCGGGCCAGCGGGTGGCTGGGGCGTGAGCCCGCACCGATGCCGAACTCGAGCCGTCCGCCGGAGACAATGTCCACCGTCGTGGCGATCTTGGCCAGCATCGCGGGCGGCCGGAACCTGTTGCTGGTCACCAGCAGGCCCAGGCGCAGCCGCTCAGTCTGGGCCGCAAGGGCCGACAGTAGGGTCCAGCCCTCGAAGATCGGCCCGTCCGGGTCACCGCCGATCGGCATGAGGTGATCGAACAGCCACACGTGCTCGATCTCCTGTATCGCGTCCGCCTCGCGCCAGACCCGCAGGATGTCCTGGTAGGAGACCTGCATGGGAGCGGTCGCGATTCCGAAGCTGGGCCGTGATGCATGCGGCATGGGATTCTCCGTGAGGCGAGGCGAGCCAGGGATGCGCGGATTGGCGCCGGCCGGCCAGATCTGGCATCCTAATGAAAACGGAACCATGTTCCGATAGGAACAATACGGAACCTGGTTCCGCTTCGCAAGTCATGACGGAGGTAGCTGGCTAGTGGCCGGCGGCGAGAGCGGCTCGGTGGCGGCGCCACCGCAGAAGCGGGCCGATGCCCGGCGGAACGAGGCGGCGCTGCTAGACGCGGCCGCCACGGCGTTCGTCGAGTCCGGCGTCAACGCGCCGGTGCGCGACATCGCGGCCCGGGCCGGCGTCGGCGTCGGCACGATCTACCGCCACTTCCCGACGCGAGCCGACCTCATCGTCGCCGTCTACCGCCACCAGGTCGAGGCCTGCGCCGAAGCCGGCCCTGTCCTGCTGGCGACCTGTGACAGGCCGCACCATGCGCTGGCCCGCTGGATCGGGATGTTCGTCGACTTCCTGGTCACCAAGCACGGCCTGGCGGAAGTCCTCCGATCCGACGCCGCCGCCTTCCAGACACTGCACACCTACTTCATCGACCGCTTGGTCCCCGTGTGCGGCCAACTCCTCGACGCTGCCGCCGCCGCAGGCGAGATCCGCCCCGGCCTCGATCCCTACGAACTCCTCCGCGGCGTAGGCAGCCTCTGTGCCGGCGCAGGCAGCGACCCTCGCTACAACCCCCGCCACCTAGTCGAGCTTCTCATCGCAGGCCTGCGCATCCAGTAAGCGATCAGCACGGAACCCCTGGGGCTACAGGGTGAAGGATGTCCCGCCGGTTGAGCTCATAGACGAGCCTGGCTCGGGATCAGCGAGCGCGCGGACGGCGGTATAGCTGTACCCGAGGGTGAAGAGGGCGAGAGCCACCAAGGCCACCCATGCCACCACACGGCCCGCAAGGCTGGCCTCCGACAGCCCGACCGTTAGCACGAGGGCGAGGCCAAGCTCGACGCCGACGCCGAACATCGTGACGATGCCTGCCAAGATGATCATGCCCATGGTGCCTACGAGTGCATCGCCGGTCGGCCAGCGAAGCCGCGATCTGGAGTCAGCAAGGGTAAAGGACTTCCGGAAGGGCGTCTCGACTTGCGTGCTCCCAGGTGCCTGGACCTGTGCCACCCCGTTTACCGTGATCTTGGCGCCGGCTGGCACGACCATCTGAGCCGGGAGCCGCAGCACCACGTCGAACCCGGGATCGCCGTGCGGAGCGGTTACGTCGCTACCGGCGACTGCGAGCACGCCGGCGGGGTTGTTTATCTCCAGAATTCCGCCGCCCTCGATGATGACATCCGACCCTCCCGGTAGAGCGATTCGCCTGGCCCGGATGCCGACCGTTGTACGGGGCGGTACCTGGATACTGTGGCCAGGCTCCACCGGCGTTGGCTGCTGCCCGTCAGGGGCGCCGCCGGTGGTGCTGACGTTCGTGCCCGAGGGCACCGTAATACTCGCGCCCGATGGCAGCCAGACTCTCGCGGCTGGCCCGTATAGGAGCCCCTCGAGTGTGGCGGTGGCCTCGTCCGGCGCACGCAAGCTCGCCATTGTCCCGGGGACTATGGTGACCGCCGCATCAACTCCGCCCCCGAGCGCATCGGCCGGAAGGACCGCCGGAGTTCGCACCGGGAAGACAATCTGCAGACCGTTCAGCGGGACTAGCGTTGCAGGAGAGATCGTAACCGCGGCACCGGACGGCAGAGTGGCCGTGGTGTCGTGGTGCAGCGTGACCGTTCCTTTGGTAGCTAGCGTCACCTGAGTTCCCGCTCGCAGAGTCAAGCGCGGAGGCGGTGGGCCGCCAGGGAGGAAGAACAGTGCCCAGTTATCAGGCGTGACCGTGATTGGTTGCGCCAGGGTGGCATCGCATGCTGTAGCCAGCACGGCCAAGGTCGTCGCTGCGAGCAGCCACTGCTCTTGGCCGTTCTGGAGACGGATGCGGGTGTACCGCGGCAACGCGGCCTTTGTGCCCGGGGTAAGCCTTACGACGGGGTTAGGCGCCAAAGACATTGCGCTGATGCTCGGCACCAAATCCGGCGCACCGGTGTCCAGCATCACATTAGTGCCGCGCGGAGGAACGCCCGGCAGATTCCTCAGGTGACCATCCGGGCCTTCTACCTGTGCACCTGGCGGCAGCTCCATGGCGTCCACGGGCATCGGCGGAGTGGGTAGGACCAGGCTGGCCTCGGCGGTTACCCCGGGATTCTTCCGGATCCACCGGGCATAGCGAACCGCCACCACGAGCGGCGACGCCACGAGGATTGCAGCAGCGATCGCGTTCAGTATCTCGAATCTATCCAGAGCCACCCCGCGGAACAGCGCATCAGTTGCCGGTACCAGTCCCAGAACCGTTCCGATAACAGCCACCGCAGTGGCGATGTTGGTGAGCCAGCTGTCATTCAATGTCCATGCACCTGACGCGAAGACCTTATACTTCCAGAACGGTCCGCCTATGGACCAGGCCCGGCGGAATACATGTTCCTTGGTACCTTCGCGGTCATAGACGCGTACGAACCCCATGCACAGCACCAGTAGCGCTATAGCCATTAGCGCGCCGAAGATGGCAGGTATCCCCAGGTAGTAGAAGAACGTGACCTTGCGGCTTAGGGTCAGCGGAAGCGACGATGACGCTGCTAGCACTAGCGTCGCTTGCGCAGGGACTTGTCGCAACCCGGGATTGCTGAAGGTCAGCGTCACCTGACAGGAAAGGGCAGTCGCCAAGCGTGGCCCGGCGACCCTCACCACGCTCTCCGGCGTCAAAGCCAGCACTGGCGACGTCGTATTCAACGAGTAATCGCTAGGCGTAATCGGGCAGGTCCCGGCAGCATCAGATACCAGGACTGTCGTCTCCCATTCGCCATCCTCGACCTGGGTGAGCAAAGGAGTGGTCGTCGTGACCAGCGACGGACCCGAAGTCGGCGATGCCGGGCTCACGGCTGACGTGACGGCATTAGACACGTCGACGACTGCCGTGCGGGTAGTCCCTTGGACCGCGAGAACGCGTGGCAGCTTTCCGCCGGGCTCATGCACTAGGGCCTGATGCGCACTGGTACCTGCGCCCAGCAGCGCGACAGCCGCAAGCGACGCTACCCCCCACAGCTTCACACTGAACCCCCAAAGGTGCGTCAAGCTGCTGTCAGTATGACGCATACCGGATTCGCGCAACAAGGGGATCACGCATTCGGCGACTACTCATAGAAAGAGTCGCTGAGGTCCGGCATCATTTTGGGGCTGATCCAACGGGGCAGCGGCGAGTGGTGGAGCAAGCCATGCGATCTGACCCGGGAAAAGAGGCATGTGTCAAACCACCAGATCAGCCAGTGCCGAGGACCTGAAGATGACGTGAGAGGGCGGCGACGAGGTCCTGAATATCAGCCGGGCGATGGTGCAGCGTAAGCATGAAGCAGATACCGGCTTGCCTTATTGGCACCGCCGGGTAGGTAGCGGCGTTGGTGAAGAATCCTTCATCAAGGAGACGGCGGGCGACCTCCCGGACCAGTTCCGGTCGGCCGATCGGGACGAAGCAGATCGGCGTGCCGTTGCTCGCCAGAGCGATGCCATGCTGGGAGAGCAGCTGGGTGCAAAGCTCGATGCGTTCACGTAGGGCGCGTTTTAGGTCGTGCAGCTCGGGCGAAAGATGGATGCGCGCGGAGGCCAGCGCCGCGCCGAGCATTGGGGGTTGAACCGGGCCGGAAAAGATCATCGGCCCGCCGACTGCTCGGACGCGCCTTTTGAGTTCCGCGTTCGGGACGACGGCTGCGCCGCCTGCCGCAAACGACTTGCACAACGACGCCGCGACGACCAGCCGCTCGTGTGATCCGAGCCGGTCCAGCGCGGGTTGCGGCAGTGGCAGTGATCATGTCCGGGACCGACGGGGGGACCTTTGGCTCTGACCGGACGGCTGCCTTGCGGGTCTGCTGAAAGCATGTCCGTGGGCGAGGATGTCCCGCTCGATGTCAGGCTCCGCTCAGCCCAGTCCAGCCCCGCGGGTCCGGGTGACCGCGGCTGGCTGAGCAGCGCGCCGGAAGGCGCTTATCACCGCAGGCTCGCGGACCAGACCGAGGTCGGCCGATGCGCGAGCCTGTGCCTCAAGACGTCTTCACTGATCTGCAGTCCAAATGACCGGGGAACACAGTTTCATTACCTTCTTAACGGTTCAAGGAAATGCCGCAAAGAAAGGTCGCCCGGTTTCCGCGTCACCGGCAATCTTATAACTGTATCCGATGAGACGACCATTCATGACCGGCGCGAAATGCGCTCTGGCCTGATATGCGCAGCGGTATGGCGAGCCCGTAATTGGCGGCGCTGCGTACGCCCGGCCCCTACGGCTCTTGAAAGGAGCTGATAGCCATGCCAGCACTAGTGAAAGGCAGGTGCGACTGGCCGGCGATCCTGTCGCTAGGCTTCAACATCGACCGTAACGGTAAACGGCGCAAGCCGGTTTGGATCAACATCGTGACCCTGGGAATACTGTTGCCAGGCTTTGCGATGTGGGGACTTTACCGCGTCTTCACTACCCCCACTAGCATCGGCCTGTGGGTGCTGGCAGCAGCGCTGTACCTGTTCACGATGTTCGGCGTGACGCTAGGGAATCACCGCTACTGGACCCACCGCGGGTTTGAGGCCAGATTCGGGCTGCGGGTCGTGCTGGCCGTGGCGAGCGGCATGTCGATGGAGGGCGACATCCAGCAATGGGTGATGAACCACCGCGCCCACCACCGCTTCGCCGACATGGTCGGCAAGGATCCGCACTCGCCTTACGAATACCCGGGGTGGCGGGGGTACAAAGGCCTGGTGTGGGCGCAGGGCGTCTGGCTGTTCTTCCTGTACGAGCGGCCGCCAGAATACGCACTGCACCGCGACCTGGCCCAGGACCGGCTGGTGCAGTGGCAGCGCCGGGCGTTCCCGTTCCTGGTCGTGGCGAACTTCCTCGTGCCGCTGGCGTTCTACCCGCTGTATGGGTGGAACTCGGTGCTGATAGCCGGAGCGCTGCGCACAGCAGCCCTTATGACCGCCACCGGTTTCGTCAACTCCGTCTGCCACAAATGGGGCAGCCGGGCAAAGGACAGCCGCGGGCACGAGTACCGCGCGGACGACAGCCGCAACAATTCTCTCGTCGCTGTCGTGGCCGGCGGCGAGGGTAACCACAGCTGGCACCACGCCGACCCAGCCTGCCCCCGGCACGGCCGCAGGGTCGCACTGGACGCCGCGGCTGTGGCGGCCGGAGTCAAGCCCGAGCGCGGCTGGCACCCCGACGCCACATGGAGGCTCATCCAGCTCCTAGCCATGCTGGGCCTGATCTACAACGTGAAGCAGCCGAAAGCGACGGTCCACTTCGCAGACAAGCAGCTGGTGCCCAGCCAGTCACTGAGGCAGACTCACCGTGAGTGGCACGTGAGCGAGCCGGAGGAAACGCAAGAGCTCCTCGCGTCGTGACCCGTGGCCCTCGAAGAAAGGACACCCATTCACCAGCCGGGCGCTGCGTCTTCAGTGTCCAGTTGTTTCCGTCGCGGTGTGTATGTGCCTGGCTGGGCAGTGACACGCGAGACGGCAGGCACTCTGGCCGGAGGCTGTGGTGACAGACCCCGCGCCGGATCAGAAGCCCGCGGCGCAAAGAGGGCGGGCGAGCGGCGGCCGGTGGCCATGACTCCCTGATTCTGGCACGAATAACGTGAAGGTAAACGTTTCGATCTTGAGCTGACCGTGCCTGACGAGGGTATTGCGGTTCACATCGCGCCATGGCGGACAGCGTCCACGAGGCCGGTTTCTGTCTCGGCCGTTACAGTCACGAGACGTCCACCAGAGCCAAAACTTGGCCGTTGACACGCCCAGATCGGGATGATCTGCGCGCGATCAGCTGACCGTGACCTCTCCCCGATCACAATAAATATTCGGCAGGCGCGGCCCTCGATCCGAAATGGCACGGCGGGTCGACGATCGCGGCAACTGTTGGCGGCATTGCAGGCTAACGAATAAGTATGCGGGTGCGCAGCGCCCGCTATTCGGCTACTTGAGCGAGCGTTGCCTCGGAGTTGGTGAATACTGAAAGAGCCCCGGTCAGGCGAGTGTCAATAGGCTGCTCGCGATAACACAGTTACGGTCAGCCATATCTATAGGTCCCTGAGTATGCGGACCAAGTGATCGCCGAGTTCATTGGTGCGCGGATCTTGCCACCACTGGGAGTGGCGATGTGTCGCCGGCGGGGTGGGATTGAGGTCCGGGACGAGGATGACCGGATCCCAGCATGGCTGGTCGACGTTGTGCTGAAGGTCGGCATCGCTGAGCCGAGGCTCGGGCTCGGTAAAGACCCATGAACCGATCCAGTCGCTGCGTCGGCGCAGGTTCTTCCACCGCCCGGGGGGATGATCAGGCGCCCATTCATCGGCGGTGGTCTTGGCGTCGAGTAGCCAGGCGAGCTCGGCAAGCTGGGCCGGGCCGAAGTAGGCAGGGAATGCCCTGCCGTACAGCCGCCGGGCGGGGCAGGCCAGGGTGAGCAGGGCCACATGGCGCAGGACCTCTTTGGGCAGCTGGGCGATGACCGCCGGAGCGATGGCCGCTCCCTGGCTGTAACCGGTCAGCAGCAGTGGGCCAGGCGGCACGGTAAACCGGGCGGTGTCCTCGAGGTCCGGCTGCCCGGCCTGGGGGTGCAGGTCCGGCTGCCCGGCCAGGGCGTGCAGGTAAGCCACGTCGTCCCGCTCGTGGGTGATATGCCCGGTCAGCAACCGGATCCGGTCGACGACCTCCGGCACGGCCCGCTCGGCGTAGCAGGGCGGGGCGAGCGGGTGGACGGCCCGAGGCCAGAATGTCCCCACGTCCCACAACGCGCCGATGGTCTTGCGCTTGGCGGAGTCAGAGTAGGCCTGGCGCAGCAGCCCCACTAGCCAGCCGGAGACCAGGATTGCCACCAGCGCGACCACCGAGGCCAGGCCGCCTACCCAGCCGTCGAGCAGCGCGAGGTGACCGGCGGTGCCGGCGTCGGTTGCAGCGAACAACTCAGCGCCCAGTATGAGGAGCAGGCTGCCGCCGACAGCCAACACGGTCGCCCACCCGGCGTCGTCGGCGATCAAGCCGATCGCCCAGGCCTTAGCGATCGCCCCCCGGTTGCGGTTGTATTGGGAGTCATCGCCCTTAAGGTCTTTGATGGTGTGGCGAGGCGGGCCCGCCGTCAGCCTCAGGTAGGCGGCGGCCACACATGAGCCCTTCTCCCCATGCCGCTGCCCGAACTGGTTGCAGCGATCGCGGTACCTGAACCAGAGCCAGAGGGCCGCCAGTATGCCGCCGAGCAGCAGCCCGACAGGCGCGGCGGCGAGGGCGTATTCGGGCCATGGCACCGCCAGCGCATCCGACGGCAAGGTACCGAACGTGAATCCGCTGGGCACCGGCGCGCCCAACAGTCTGGCCCCGCCGATGTTGATCACCGCGCTCAGCAGGCCGCCGAGCACCAAGCCCAGCAGCGTCACGAGCGTGGCGAGGTTACCGCCCAGGTACGGCGGGAAGTCGGCTGCGAGGCCTAGGCTCGCCACAGAACCCCGCTCGGCCGCCTGGACCCGCCGCGCCAGCGCCATGCGGGCCTCCCGGGCCAGCGCCGCGACGCTGACCATCAGCACGAGGAACAAAGTCGCCTGCACGAGCAGCAGCACCGCAAGGAACCCGGTCAAACCGGGCAGCGCTCCCGTCTGGGGCTGGGGCGGCCGGTCCGTGAACCCGCTGACCAGGGCCGCGGTCACCAGTGCGACCAGCGCGGCGGCCAGTACGCCCGAGCACCACGCGTCCGCCTTACCGTCTGGCGGGTTGCCGTCCTGAACCACGGTGATCTCGTAGCGGTCTGCCAACGGCAACGCGACTGAGATGACCGCGGCGGCCAGCACCGCTGCGGACAGGGCTACCGCCACCCACCGTGCCGCTGCTGGATGACCAGAAGGGAGCACCGCGATCAGCGCCAGTGACGCACAGGCGGCCGCGACATGCAAGGCCCGCTGCCGGTCGACCAGCCTCTTCCCCCGCCAGAAGCCCGGCTGAGTCAGCGGCCAGGCCGCGTTGAACTTGGGCCGTGCCGCGCTGACCCGGGCCTCGTATTTGCTCGCGGTCGCGATGCTGACCCACCACAACAGCGCGATGATCAGCGCTACCGCCGCTACGGCCAGGGCGACGCGCCACCCCGCAGTCCACGCTGCGTACCATCCCATCCAACTGGGCAGCAGCAGGCCCGGGAGTCGGGCCGCCTGCCACGCGACCGTGCTCAGCAGCACGGTCGCGGCCGCGCTCACGAACTGGACCGTAGCCGCCAGCGCCAGCAGTCGCAGCGCAACCTGGGCGATCCAGTGACGCCGGTCACGGGGCGGCAGTGGGACCGGCGCATCTTCCATACCCGGATCGATGCCCGCCAGATGAGGATGTGGGACCGGCTTATCTTCGGTGCCGGAGCCCGCGCCCGCCGCCTGGGGCGGAAGCATGAAATACGCGACGTTGTACATCATGAACGGCGCCAGCAGCAGCCAGGACGCCGATGCCAGCGGCGCCTCGGTGAGCCCGCCCCACGAGTAGGCCTCCAGCTTCCATGGGACACTGAGCCGCCCCGGGCCATCCGGGCTCCACCGCCGGTAAAAGCCGGTCACCGTGTCGCCGGCGACCTGCAACGCCTGCGGATGCTCCAGCATCGTCGGGCCGTCAGACCCCGACACCCCATGAATGCGCAACTCGGTGACCCGTACCCCCGTCATGGTCGTATCGGGCAGGGCCCCGGCGGCCCCGGCCAGCGCGGGACTGGTCTGGTCGGCTGCGGCGAAACCCCAGGCCGCATCGAATCCGAGCACCACGTCCGGGCTCTTCGAACTGGCTTCCTCAGACATTAGGATCCCTTTTAGCCGCCAGGCCGCTGGAAGGAAACAGAGCTAGCTGTCACGATCCCACGAGGAAAGTCTCGTAATGCCGCTATGCCCTGTCAATGCATGCATAGCGCTGCTAGAAGTTCCGAAATTATAGATTCATGACCGCAGCAACGGGGGACCGCCGCGGAACGTTCAATAGCCGTGGACGCCAACCCGCCGTATGACATCGGTAGCCTCGCTATGCCGTCGGCAAGCTGGCGTTCTCGCCTGCTCCCGGTTGCTGTCATCGGCGCGGTGACCGCCGTCATCACCGTAGCGGCGCTCCTGGCGGTGCGCCTAGATGGCCAGTCGCAGCCGCGCTACGTCGTCACGATCAGCCAGGACGTTCCGCAGGCGGAAGCGGTTGTGCGCGAGTCCGTCAGCGGGAAGATAACCGGCCAGGTCGCAATACCGTTTACCGCGCGCCAAGCCGTTTCGCAGATCACCGCCGCCGCAGATGACCGCAGCTTCATCATCGGCGCCTACCAGGACGGTCCCAAGGGATCGCTCGACTTGCACCTCTTCTTGCTGTGCATCACCCCGACCGGCCGACCCGGGCCGCTGACCGAGCTGCCAGGGATGGCCCCCCGCGCCCCGCTGGAGGTTGAGGGCATCGCATTGTCCCCCGATGGCGAGTTGCTCGCATTGTCCCTGCGATACCAGGTGCCCCTCAGCCCCGACCCCCTCCACTACGGTGGCATGGAGGTCGTCAACCTGGCTACCCGAACGCACAGGACCTGGATCTCGCGCGGGTGGGGCTACTGGCCGGGGCCGCCGTCCTGGGCAGACGAGGACCGCGTGGTCGCGTTCACCTGGTGGCACGACATCGGCACCACCGGACCCGCCGTGCTGGCTGGTATCCGGGACCTCGACACCACCGCACCCGGCAGCGACCTGCTCGATTCCCGGTTGATCGCCGCCGTGCCCGGCCAGAACAACACATCCGCGGTGGTCACGCCCACCGTGCCCTGAGCCATCGCGTCCACCAGCGCACCGCAGGGAACCCTCTAAAGCTGGCCCACATCGGTGACGCGCAGCACGACCGTCCCCGCCTCGTCCGAGGCGGCCAGGTCCACGACGGCGCTGATGCCCCAGTCATGGTCACCTGCGGGGTCATCAAGTATCTGCCGAACGACCCACTGGCCCGGCTGCTCGTCGATGATCAGCAATCCAGGCCCGCGGGCGTCAGGCCCGGTCCCGATCTCGTCATGAACCTCGAAGTACCCCTCGAGCGCAGCAGCCCAGGCGCCGGCGTTCCAGCCGCTGTCCGCGTCCAGCGACCCGAGCTCCTCGTAGTGCCCGAGCGCGGCCAGCTTGACCCGGTGGAACAGCGCGTTGCGGACCAGCACCCGGAACGCCCGAGCGTTACCAGTCACCGAGGGCGGCCGGTCGTCAGTCCGGAAACCCGAAGAACCCGACCCGTCCCGCAGCCGCTCCCACTCATCAAGCAAGCTGGAGTCCACCTGCCGAACCGTCTCGCCCAGCCACTCGATCAGGTCGGTGAGCTCCTCGGTCTTGGCCTCGTCAGGCACCGTCTGCCGCAGCGCCTTATAAGCGTCCGCCAGGTACCTCAGCACCATCCCCTCAGAACGCACCAGCCCGTAGAACCCGACGTACTCGGTAAAGGTCAGCGCCCGCTCGAACATGTCCCTGGCCACGCCCTTCGGCGACAGCTCGTAGTCCGCGACCCAGGGATGACCGCGCCGGTAGATGTCGTACGCGCCGTCGAGCAGGTCCGTCAGCGGCTTGGGGTACGTGACCGAGTCCAGCAGTTCCATCCGCGTCTCGTAGTCGACCCCATCCGCCTTCATCTGCGCGACGGCCTCGCCGCGGGCGCGGAACTGCTGGGCGGACAGGACCTGCCGGGGGTCATCCAGGGTCGACTCGATGACCGACACCACGTCCAGCGGGTACGCAGGATCCGTCCGGTCCAGCAGCGAGATGGCGGCCAGCGCGAACGGCGAAAGCGGCTGATTGAGGGCGAAGTCGTATTGCAGGTCCACCGTCAGCCGCACCATGCGTCCCAAATCATCGCGCGAAGCCAAAAGCTCCACCACGCCCCCCGCCAGCAGCGCCCGGTAGATCGCGATGGCCTGGTGAATGTGCCGACGCTGCGCCGGCCGGTCCTCGTCGTTTTCGGTCAGCAGGTGGCGCATCGCCGCGAAGGCGTCACCCGGCCGGGCGATCACGTTGAGCACCATGGCGTGCGTGACCTTGAAACTAGACGTCAGCGGCTCGGGCGAAGCGGCCACCAGGCGCTCAAAGGTCGGCTGCCCCCACGACACGAACCCCTCCGGCGGCTTCTTCCTAACCACTTTCCGCCGCAACCGAGGGTCGTCCCCCGCCTTGGCCAGCGCCTTCTCGTTCTCCACCACGTGCTCAGGAGCCTGCACGACGACCCGCCCGGCCGTGTCGAACCCCGCCCGCCCCGCACGCCCGGCGATCTGGTGGAACTCACGGGCCTGCAGCAGCCGGGTCCGCTTCCCGTCGTACTTGGACAGCGCGGTGAGCAGCACCGTCCGGATCGGCACGTTGATGCCGACCCCGAGGGTGTCCGTGCCGCATATGACCTTCAGCAGCCCGGCCTGGGTCAGAGTTTCCACCAAACGCCGATACCTGGGCAGCATCCCCGCGTGATGGACCCCGATCCCGTGCCGCACCAGCCGAGACAAGGTCTTTCCGAAACCGGAAGAGAACCGGAAGTTCCCGATCAACTCGGCGATGGCATCCTTCTCCGCGCGACTGCAGACGTTGATGCTCATCAGCGCCTGCGCCTGTTCCAGCGCCGCAGCCTGCGTGAAGTGCACCACGTAAATGGGCGCCTGACCGGTGGAAAGCAGTTCCTCCAGCGTCTCGTGCAGCGGCTGCACGACAAACGAGAAGGTCAGCGGCACCGGGCGCTCAACGGTGTGGATCACCGCGGTCGGCCGCCCGGTCCGTCGGGTCAGGTCGGCCTCGAACCGGCTGACGTCCCCCAGCGTCGCCGACATGAGCAGGAACTGCGCCTGGGGCAGTTCGATCAGCGGGACCTGCCAGGCCCAACCGCGATCGGGGTCGGCGTAGTAGTGGAACTCATCCATCACCACCTGACCGACGTCCGCCGCGGCGCCGTCGCGCAAGGCGATGCTGGCCAGGACCTCGGCGGTGCAGCAGATGATCGGCGCCTCCGCGTTGACGCTGGCGTCCCCGGTCATCATCCCGACCTCGTCCGGACCGAACGCCGCACAAAGATCAAAGAACTTCTCCGACACCAGGGCCTTGATCGGCGCGCTGTAGAACGTGCGCCTGCCGTCCGCGAGCGCGGTGAAATGGGCCCCCATGGCGACCAGGCTCTTGCCCGACCCGGTGGGAGTCGACAAGATGACATTCGCCCCCGAGACGATCTCGATGAGCGCGTCCTCCTGGTGCGGGTACAGCGCCAGCCCGCGCCCCTTGGCCCACTCGGCGAACGCGTCGAAGACGGCGTCCGGATCGGGCGTCTCAGGCAGGAGGTCGATGAGCATCATGGCCGTTCCATCGTGCCTTGCCCGCACCACTACCTAGACCCTTTATCCCGAACGGCGTTTGGTTCCCCTCCCGCATAACCTCCGCCGGCCCGTCTATCATCCCCCGTGGTACACGTGGCGTCCCGGCCCGCTCCCGCGGCTCGTTCGCTAAGGTCATCCCGTGCGGACTGTATTCATCACCGGTGCGAGTTCCGGCTTCGGTGCCGCGACCGCGCGCAGGTTCGCCGCCCGCGGCGACCGCGTCATCGCCGCGGCGAGGCGGACCGAGCGGCTCCGCTCCCTGGCGGACGAACTCGGTCCTGACGTCCTGCTGCCGCTGACTCTAGACGTCCGCGACCGCGCCGGCGTCGAACGCGTCACTGCATCGCTGCCGCCGGATTGGGCCGAGGTCGACATCCTCGTCAACAACGCCGGGCTGGCCCTCGGGCTGGAACCGGCGCAGGAGGCCGACCTGGACCAGTGGGTGCAGATGATCGAGACCAACTGCACCGGCCTGGTCGTCATGACGCGCGCGCTGCTGCCCCGGATGGTCGCACGCGGCACCGGGCATATCGTCAACCTCGGCTCGATCGCCGGCACCTACCCGTACCCAGGCGGCAACGTCTACGGCGCGACGAAGGCCTTCGTCCACCAGTTCAGCCTGAACCTGCGCTCCGACCTGCACGGCACCGGGATCAGGGTCACCTGCATCGAACCGGGCCTGTCTGGCGGCACCGAGTTCTCGGAGGTCAGATTCGGCGGCGACGCCGAGCGGGCCGCGGCCGTCTACGCCGGGACCCGCCCGCTGACCGCCGACGACATCGCCGCCGCGATCGAGTGGGCGACCAGCCAGCCGCCGAACGTGAACGTCAACACGATCGAACTGATGGCCACCAGCCAAAGCTTCGCCCCGTTCCAGGTCCACCGCAGCTGATTCCTGCTAACGTGCTCCTGCCAAAATGAAAGGGGAACCTCCGTGGCCGAGATGATCTTCTTCACGGACAACTACCAGGATCGCAGCACCAACGAGGGATACCAGTTCGAGTTCTTCTGCCGTCGCTGCGGCAATGGCTACACTTCCTCGTTCCAGCACTCGGTCACGGGGTTCGGCGGCCGGGTGCTCCAGATGGGCGGCAGCCTGCTCGGCGGCCAGCTCGGCGATCGGGCCTCGCAGCTCGGCTGGGACGCCGAGTGGATGCGCGATGGTAACCGCGGGTCGACCCGAGACAAGGCGCTGGCCAAGGCCGTCGATGAGATGAAGCCTTACTTCCACCAGTGCCACCGCTGCGGCCAGTGGGTCTGCGAGCAGGTGTGCTGGAACACCGAGCGCGGCCTGTGCGCGACCTGTGCTCCCAGGCTTGACCAGGAGATCGCCGGCATGCAGGCCGCGGCGCAGGTCAGCCAGCTGAACGAGAAGATCCAGGCCCAGGACTGGACCAAGGACATCAACTACCGCGACCAGGGAACGGGCCTGTGCCCATCCTGCGGGCAGGAAAGCGGCGGCGGCAAGTTCTGCCAGGGATGCGGTCACCCGCTGGCCGCGGCGCCGCAAGCGGCGCAGAAGTTCTGCGGGAACTGCGGGACGCCCCTGACCGGGGCGAAGTTCTGCGGCGAGTGCGGGACACCGGCCGGGTAGCTGACGGCCACCGTGAGCGCGGCCCAGTACCGGATATTCTCCCCGGCGGGCGAGCAACGCGAGGACGGCAGCGCCGACGTCGAGGTGTCTGGCGGGGCGCTGGTGCTCGCACCATCGTCGGGTGCCGTCCTGCGCGTCCCGTTCGGCCAGATTTCCTCCGTCGCCGAGCCCCAGCCGTTCACGGTGCTGATCACCTTGGGTGATGGCAACGCCATCGAACTCAGCCGGCTCGGCGTCATGCGGACCCAGTTGCTCGCCGAACTCCGCGACGGCCGTGGTGACGCCGCCGCCTCCGCCGTGGCGGCCGTGGGCGATGCGGCCGTCTTCTCCGCCCGCAGCAGCGGCGACCCGGCCGAGGTCCGCGTCTACGACGACGCGCTCCTGGTCATCGGCGCCGGGGGCAGCGAGCGCATCAGCTTCTCCTTCGTCGGCGCGGTCCAGGTGCGCGATTACGCAGTCACGGTGGAGGTGACGGGACGGGAACCGGTGATCCTGTCCCAGCTCGGCCGGCGGACCGACGAGCTGGCCGGCCTGCTGACCGACCGGCTGCGCGAGGCCCGTGGCCGCACGGCGGCGTTCCTCGCCTCGCTGCTACCCGGGCTTGACCCCATGGCGCTGCGCGAGGCGGCCGGGCTGTTGCGGGACGGCGTGGCCGTGCCGGCCGGAACGCTAGACGGCATCCACCCCGATCTGACCAGCACCCTCGTCCAGATCGCGGTGCTACAGGACCGCCAGGACGCGGTCGCCGAACTGGCCCGCCGGACCGGCCTCGCGCTTGGGTTCAAGCAGCTGGCCTCGGTGCGCCGGCCCGCGGTCGGGGTAACGCCCTGGCAGGACCACGCCGCCGCGCCGCACATCGGCGAGCACGAGAGCCCCGGTGGCTCGTTCAGGCCGGGGCTGATGGGCATGATGGCGGCCGGAGTCATGTCCGGCGGCCCGCCGATGGGAGTGGGCGGATTCGCGGGCCCGGGCGGATTCGCCGGACCCGGGGGTTCGCCGGTCCTGCCGGCTTCGCCGGTCCTGGCGGCTTCGCCGGTCCTGGCGGCTTCGCCGGTCCTGGCGGCTTCGCCGGTCCTGGCGGGCCCTTCGGGTTCGGTGCCGGGTACGGCGCCTACGGCGACTACTGGGCGTTCCGCGCGCTCGGGGCCGGGATGAACTCCCGCGAGCACCGGCCCATGGCCCAACGGCCCGACATGGCGCGGGGGCGTCTGACGCCCGCGACCGAGGATCTGTCGGCCCTGACCACGAGCGGCGAGGATCCCACCGTGCTCGCCTTCGCGCTCGGCAGCTGCCCGGGCCGCGTGGTCTACGAGGAGCTCAACCAGCCCGAACCGATGACCTTCGTGTACCGCGCCGATGGCGCCGACGCGCTGGCCGCGATCAACCGGGCCCTCGACGACGTCGGGTTCCAGGTCGCGGCCGTCCACGCCGAAGGCCTGACCGCCCAGGCCCGGCCGACCACCCTCCCGACGGCGCTGACCTCGGCGCTGATCGGCCAGGTCCCGCACGACGCGCACTGGCCCGACCGCATCGCCGAACTCCTGGCGGGCTAGCCGGAAGAGGATCACCATGACGCAGTCGCCCGAGGGCATCCTGGCCTCCGATGCTGACCGGGACGAGGCAGCCAGCGCCCTGGCGGACGCGGTGGCGTCCGGTCGGCTCTCGCTGGCCGACCACAACGCCAGGCTCGACGCCCTGTTCGCGGCCCGCACGCAGGACCAGGTGGCCGCGGTGACCGCCGACCTGCCCGCGCTCCCCGCCCGGCGCGGCGCGCTCTACCGGGCCGTGGACCCGTACCGCTGCGTGGTGATCGGCGGGTCCGCCCAGCGGGCCGGACGCTTTGCCATCGGGCG
This sequence comes from uncultured Actinomycetes bacterium, assembly GCA_963789225.1. GTDB lineage: Bacteria > Actinomycetota > Actinomycetes > Streptosporangiales > Streptosporangiaceae > Palsa-504. The sequence continues at coordinate 19,140 of CAWBKD010000015.1, read as the reverse complement.
CTTCTGCACGCTGACCGCGGCCTTCGGCAGCTTCGACCTGGACCTGCGGGCGGCCGTACCCAGCCAGGACGAGATCACCCTGACGGTGTGGAGCGTAGCCGCGCGGATCGCGATCACCGTGCCTGCCAACTGGCGGGTGAACAACCAGGTGCTCGTAGTCGGCAACCGGCAGGCCATGGCCGACCGCGAGGGCAACCCCAGGGAGCCCCTGCTGCGAGTGCGAGGGACCTGCGTCGGCGGGTCGTTCCGGTTGGCCCAGGAGTGACGCACCGCAAGGACACGGCCGAGGAGCAGGCCATAGCGCTCTTGGAACGCGTGGTGGCCCTGTCCGAGGCCGACCGCGACGCCCTGCCCGGCTCCGCGGTCAAGCACGTGAAGCAGGCCATCGCGATCATGCGCAAGCGCCGCAAGCAGCAGGCCCCGCGGGCCGCCCGGCCAGATCCGAATGAGGACTGATCTAGCCCCACCACTTGACCCGGGACCGCCGGACGACGACTCCTGGCCGCGAGGTCCCACCTCGCGTCTTGAACAACCCTGGTCCCATCCCTCATCAACCGCCTAGCAGGTCCGACCCGGGCTGCGTCTCCCTGCGCTCAGTGCTCTCACACTGCCCGAGCGCATATTCCGTTTTGACCTGTTTCTGCCTGCATCCTGCGCCAGTAACGCACCTATTCAGGCAATCGTTTGCACCGCAACCGGCCTGCAACTTCCAGGGAAACGCCGCCGCTACCCGCGCCACCCAGGCTGAACCTGTCAGCCAAAAACGGCAGCAAGACCCGGAGGACGAGACCATGAAGCTCACCTGCCTCGCCGGCGCCCTCGCCACCGTCGCCCTCCTGGTCTCCGGCTGCAGCCTCACCACCCACCACACCGCCGCCCCCGCCCCCCACACGGTCCACGCCCCGGCCGCCGCTCCCGCCCACGCCCTGGTCAGCCCCGCGCTCCGCTGGCTCACCAGCCCCGGCGGCCAGGCCCAGGTCACCTTCAACCAAGACGTCGACACGCTGGCCAGCGCCCTGGTCATCGAAAACCAGGCCACCACGGTCGCCAACCACCTGACCTTCGAAGCCGCCGCCCGCACCGTCGCCACCGAAGCCCGCACCATCCTGGCCGACCCGGCCCTGCTGCCCACCGAGCACCGCGCCGCCTACGTGACCATGCTCAACGACTTCATCACCGTCGCGAACATCCTCCAGCCCGGCGCCCACTACGGCACCACCGCCCAGGACTACACCGCCTGGTACACCGCCCTCCGCGCCTCCAACATCACCGTCGCCTAACACCGCAGCACCAGCTTCCGGCGCCCCGGTTCCGTTCCCCAGTCGGAGCCGCGGGCGCCCGGTCACGTCGTCGCAGGCGAGCAAGGTCAGAAATTATTCGATAGCGGCAGCGTGTCAGGCCCGGAAATGTCAGAGGCAGTTTACGGGCGCCCAGCTTACGGCAAGTCGGCTGGCCAGTCATTCTCCTCGCCAGCCATTCGTGGCGCAATGTCAAGGCGACGTCAACAACGCTACGGAGACAAGAAGCGGCGAGCACAAGTACGTGGATTTCGACACGTGGGTTGAATGCATCGTAGTGGGCGTCGGTATAGATGAGATTATATCGTGGATCCGGCTCGAGTTCTATTTCATAGGACCGAGCGGGAGCGGGCAATGGCTCCCCGTTACCGGATGGCGCGAACGGTGGTTCCCTGGAGCAAACGAGACCCTGCGCTGGAACAACCAGAGCTGGGAATGCGAAGGAGCCTATGATGGCGAGTTCCGGGCACAGGTCTACGCGAAGGCCTATCTATCCGACGGCGCGGTGATCCGCTTCCCTGGGAGAAGCGGGTATCCTACCAGCAGAGAGCACATCGACTGCTGAGGTCTGCACGTCGGCGCCGCTGGCCTGCCAGGTGCGATGGTAGTACGGAGGACGCATGTTCATCGATCCCGTGAGAACCGGTAGCTTCGGGGTCTCAGGTCACCTCATGATGGCCGGTACCTTCGGGATCGGCGAAGCCGATTACTGGTATCACACGCCCTTTTTCTGGCTCGTCAAAGAAAACGGCGAGGTCATCTTCCGAACCGGTCACGGTCGGCACGATATCGGCCGGGGCGATCCGGCCAGTGCGGTGCGGATGCTATCGCTACCCGTATTCTTCGCCGACAAGCTCCGCTTCCGGATGGAATCACATGAAGGTACTGCGACTACGCACCGGCCCACCGGCAGGCCCGCAACCGAAGTGCCCATTCACGGCTCGGCTGCGGGACCTACTGCGACCGGAACAATGATCATCGACAATGAGACCGCGATAGTCCTGTCCGTTGCCGTGCAAGACGATGTCAACCCTGATCCTCTTATCAGGGTCGAGACCACGCGGTTCGCGGTCCACGACACCATGGATGCCGCAATCTTCGGCGAGGAGACCCTGGAAACTGGTTCCGCATATTATTATGGGCGGCTGAGCGGCACCAATCCCGTATAAGCATCGATCGAAGGTGTCGCAGGGTGACTCGATCCCGCGAAGCAGAGTTGTCTCGTTCGGTTGATCTCTTCAACGGCGGCTCCGGACGGCACCAGCCGAGGTCAAAAGCCCCGGCGGGAAGATCATCCGCAGCCACAGCACCCACCCCGACCCAGCCCACCTGCCACCCGCACAAGGCAGGACCCCGAAGCCTGACGTATCCCCAGGGCCCCCACGGCGAGGCGCAAGCAACTCGCCGTGGGGGAGTGGCCGGTAAATGGACGGGATTTCATCCGCGTTCGTTCAACCCCACCGAGATGTGAGCAGGCTCCAGCACCCCCTCTGCACGACAGCAGGCGCTCCTGGACCTAGCCCGGCTCCACCGCGGCGGTCCCTGCGGCCCCGTCGCCGTCAGGAGCGGCGCCAGTGGCCAAACGCGTATCGGCGATGTGGTCCGCCCGTCGCTGGGTGCCGGCGTGGCCCACCACCGCGGTCAGGAACAGGTCCCGGTTCAGCTCGTACACAGTCGCGTCCGTGTGGGCGATCACGCTGGCCGTGCGCGGGATGGCACGCAGCAGGGCGATTTCCCCCACTCCCTCGCCGCGGCCCACGCGCCGCAGGAAATGCCCGTCCTGCCGGGCATCGAGCTCGCCGGAGGCCACCGCGTAATAGGCATCTCCCTGGTCACCTTGCTGGATCAGGACCCCGCCTGCTGACAGGTGAACCGGGGTCAGGGCCGCGGCGAGACCCTCGATCGAGGGCCGCAAGCACGACGCTGAGCATGAGGGCGGCCGCCAGGATCGGCACCCCCAGCCGGCGGCCGATCAGCACCGCGCTTGCGGTGGCGGCCAGCAACGCACCCACTCCCCAGGCCCCGTTCAGGTACCCGGCCCACGCCTCCGAGCGGTGCAGCACCCCGATCGCGAGGATGACGATCAGCAGGTCCAGCGCACCCGACACGATGGCCTCGGCCGTCAGCAGAGCCAGCATCAGCCGCAGCCGCGGCCGCCGCGATGGCCAGCCGCAGCCCTTCCGCCAGCCCGGCTAGTACCGAGGGACTGCCCTCCTCCGGAGCGGCCGCCAGCGCCAGGTACCCCCGGCGAGCAGGACCACCGGTGACCGCCGGTCCGCGACGGCCGCCGCGACCGGAGCCAGCACCGCCGCGGGCACCAACTGCACCACCGCCACCAGCCCGGCAGTCGTGGCGCCGCCGTGGCTGTAGGCGTAGATGATCATCGCGAGCCAGACCGCGCATTCGGTGAGGATGAACAGGGCGTACCCGCCGAGGACGCGCACCAGCGCCCGGTTGCCCGCCAGCGAGCGGAACGCGTGCAGGTGTCGGCTGCCGGAATCGCCACCCACAGCTATCCTCCCCAAGCCGACGATCTGACCTGATTACACCGCGTCGGCTCAGGAGCGGGCAACCACGCCCGTAATCGCGCCCGGCGTCTCAGGTCCTTCAGAACCGTTCGCTACGTGAAGCTGTAAAGCAGTGCTTAACTTTTTTGCCCGTACGACAGCCGCGTGCCAGGTGGCGGGATCCCGCGCCGGTAGGATGGCACGCGTGGCCCCACGAGTGATTGCGGAAGCAAACGCCGACCCTCCCTCACTCGATCGCGGCATGCTCATCGGCCCGAGGTTGCGCCACCGCAGGATGGAACTCGGCATGACGGCCCGCGAGCTTGCCCGCCGGGTGGATTGCTCGCCCAGCCTGATCTCCCAGGTGGAGCGGGGCCGGGCCGTTCCCTCGGTAAGTACCCTCTGGGCGCTGGTCACCGCGCTGCGGATCTCGATGGACCGCCTGTTCGACCCGGCCCAGTACGGGCCGGCCGGTGCCGGGGAGGACGAGCCGGCCGCGGAGGAGCCCGAGCCCGGCCGACCCGTGCTGCGGCGGAACGCCAGGCCGCGGATCACGCTGGAGCGCGGTGTCGTCTGGGAGAGGCTCACCGCCACCGCCGGGAAAGACATGGAATTCCTCGAAGTGTGCTACGGCGTCGGTGAGGGCGTGCCCGAGGCCGAGCACGCCATCCAGCACACCGGTGAGGAGTACGCGGTCGTCATCGAGGGTGCTCTTTCCACGCAGATCGGCTTCGATCGCTACGTCCTCGAGGTCGGCGACTCGCTGACGTTCGATTCCACGATCCCGCACCGGTTCTGGAACGCGGGAGACGTACCAGCCCGGGCGATCTGGGTCATCCTCAACCGCGCGCGCTGAGCCCGTCGCACCGACCCGGCTCACGCACCGAGCCCCCGCGCGCTGAGCCCGCCACACCGAGGCCGCTCACACACCAAGCCCGCCACGCCCGGCGGCCGAGTCAGCCCCGGGCCGAGCCTTGGCGCGCGCACTGGTCTCCACCCCGGGCGCTTGTCCCCGCACCACAGAAAGTTAAACGTTACTTACCCGTGTCCCGGCAGATGTGTAGTGATCTTGACCTATTTATTTAATATGGCTAAAACTCCAACCTCACCTGGGTCATCGTCCGGGCGGCTGGGTGTGCAGGTCGATCACGCGAGGAGATGCGGCATGCACTACGTCGAGCGCGTCGACTGGGGCTTCACGGAGCCGCCAGCGGGCTACGCCGGGTCCGCGGAGGGCTACTCGAGTTCTGTCCTGGTCGGTAGCCACACCGGCGCGGTGCACACCGACCTGTCCATCAGCAAGCTCGAGCCGGGCGGCTGGACCGGCCTGCACCTGCATTCCTTCGAATCAGCCGTCTACGTCCTGGCCGGCACTCCGGTACTGAACCTCGACGGTCGCCACCATCAGCTGCGTGCCAGCGATTACGCGCTGCTGCCTATCGGGATGCCGCACGGCTGGGCGAACCCCGCCGGTGAGCAGGCCCGCCTGCTTGTCCACAGCACGCCGCAGCGCCGTCCGGCCGGGCAGCGCCCAGGCGATACCTTCTTCCTCCCCGTTACTCAGGGAACCAGCGGCCACGAAACGCCGCCGCCCGTAAAGAGCCCGGTCAGCCGGTATCTCGGTCACTATGCGGGCACGCCGCCGCAGCAGGAGGCGCTGCGGGTGGATAACCGGGTCAGGGACAGGGAACCGGCCGGCATGGACACCGCCCTGCTCGCCTATAGCGGGATCTCGGTCAAGCTGATGGTCGACCGCGGCCTAGGCGCCGAGTTGCTCGTGATGTTCATGGTCGACTACGAGCCGGGCGGGGCCGCGCAGGCTCACGATCACCCCTTCGAGGAGGCGTACTTCTTCCTCGAAGGGGAGATTGACGCGGAACTCGACGGCATCGCCTACAAGCTGGGCGCAGGCGATGTCCTGTTCGCCGGCGTCGGCTCGACGCACGGCTTCTACAACACCGGTAGCGGGCGGGTGCGCTGGATCGAAACCCAGGCCCCGCAGCCGCCCGGCCGCCATTCCTACCGCTGGACCGGACCGTGGCAGCGCCTGGAAGCCCAGACGCGCGGCACCTCGGGCCGGCCCTGGCTCCGCACCTGACACCGCTCACCACCCGACGGCTGCCGGAACCGACTTCCCCCGCGGCGGGCCGTCACGGATCAGTCCTAAGGACAAAAGGACAAGGAGTCTGGCCGTGCAACCCATCCCATTCCTGTCGCGACACTGGCGCCGCGGCGTAGCCATGGCGACCGCGGCGCTCATGCTCGCGGCCTGCAGTTCCAGTTCGTCGAGCTCATCAAGCTCCGCAAGCTCATCAAGCTCCGCGAGCACGTCCTCCGCCAAGCACCTGAACATCGCCTACCTCTCGTTCGCCGTAGAGAACAGCTACGACGCACCGATGCTCGCGGCGGCGGAGGCCGTGGCCGACGACAACAACGCAACGCTCAAGGTCTTCGACGCGAACAACAGCCCGCAGACGCAGTACTCCCAGCTCCAGGACGTCATCGCCTCGGGCCAGTACAGCGGGATCATCCTGCAGCCGATCTTCGGCACCGGGCTGATCACGCTGGTCAAGCAGGCGATCGCCAAGGGCATCAAGGTCGTGAACATGGACCAGGTCCTCGGCCCGAACTACGCCACCGACGCCCCCCAGGTCGCGGGCCTCGCGGCCAACGTGATGTTCGTGCCGACCGAGATCGGCACCAAGCTCGGCAACCTGGTGGTGCAGGCCTGCCAGTCGAAGAACCTCAACCCGTGCAACGTCGGTTACCTCTACGACATCAAGGCGTCCGCGCTGGACGTCGCGATCTCCGGCGCGTTCGACAAGGCGATCGCGGCGGACCCGGGGGTGAAGGTCGTCGCGCAGGGCCAGAGCTTCTTCAGCCCCACCGACGGGCTGACCGCGGTGCAGGACATGCTGACCGCCAAGCCAGACCTGAACCTGATCGTCGGGTCTGACCAGGGCATCGAGGGCGGCGTCCAGGCGGTGGCGGCCAGGCACCTGACGGGCAAGGTCATCCTGGTCGGCTACGGCGCGAGCGCCGCCGCCCTGGCGGGCGTGGCGTCCGGCGCGTGGTACGGCGACGTCGCCCAGGCCCCGGCCAGCGAGGGACGCCTCGCCGTGCAGGCGATGATCAAGGCCCTGCGCACCGGCCAGGACAGCGGGGGCATCGACCCCGTGGCCGAACTCCCCGACAACGGCATCGTGACCAAGGCCAACGTGTCCCAGTTCACCGCCGAGTGGCCGGGCTGACCCGTGCCCCAACCCCCGGGCACGCACGTCGAACTGGTGGACGTCAGCAAGTCCTTCGGCGGCGTGCGTGCCCTGGATGAGGTCAGCCTTAAGATCAGCCGGGGGTCGATCCACGCGCTGGTCGGCGAGAACGGGGCGGGCAAGTCGACGCTCGGGAAGATCATCTCGGGCGCCCTTACCCCGGACCGGGGCCAGCTGCTGATCGAGGGCGAGCCGGTCACGTTCCATTCCCCGCGGGAGGCCATCACCAAGGGGATCGTCCTGATCGCCCAGGAACTGTCGGTGGTGCCCGCGCTGTCGGTCGCGGAGAACGTCTTCCTGGGCACGGAGCCGCAAAGGGCGGGCTTCGTCGCGCGCCGCGCCCTCCGCAGAAGGTACGCCGAACTCGCCGCCACGGCGGGATTCGAGCTCGCCGGCGACCTCAGGGGCCGCGCCCTGCGGACGGCGGATCAGCAGAAGGTGGAGATCCTCCGCGCGCTGGGCCGTAACGCCGGGCTGATCGTGATGGACGAGCCGACCGCCGCGCTCAGCAGACCAGACGTGGAGCGGCTGCACGAGGTCATCAGGCGGCTCGCGGCCGGCGGTACCACCGTGGTCCTGGTCTCTCACTTCCTCCGCGAGGTGGCCGAACTGGCCAACAAGGTCACGATCCTGCGCGACGGCCGCCTCGTGCGCACTGCCCCCGCCACCCAGGAGACCGTGGAGACGATGCTGAGCGCCATGCTCGGCCGGTCCCTGGGCACCGCGTTCCCAGCCCGCCGCCCCATAACGCCGCAGGCCAAAATGGTCCTCGAAGCGCGCGACCTCTCCGCGCCAGGCGTGCACGACGTGTCGCTCGAGGTAAAAGCCGGAGAGATCGTCGGGCTAGCCGGCCTGGTGGGCTCGGGCCGGACCGAACTCGCCCGCGCGCTGTGCCAGGCGCAGCGGATCACCGCGGGCACGGTGACGACGGCCACCCAGCAACTCGCCGCCGCCCGGCGCGGCGGCGGCCCCTTCCGGCCGAGGGCCAGAACGGGCAGAGGCACCCCGCGGGCGGCGCTGCGGAAAGGCCTGGCCATGATCCCCGAGTCGCGCAAGGAGCAGGGCCTGCTGCTCGGCCGGCCGATCGGCGAGAACGTAAGCCTGGCCAGCCTGGGCCGCCTCAGCGAACTCGGCCTGGTCCGCCGCGGCAAAGAGCGCCAGGCCGTAGCGGGCGTCCTGGGCCAGGTCGCCGTGCGGATTCCGACGCAAAAAGCACCGGTCAACACGCTGTCCGGCGGCAACCAGCAGAAGGCACTGTTCGCCCGGATGCTACTGGCCGGGCCGCGGGTCCTGGTCGCGGACGAGCCGACCAGGGGCGTGGACGTGGGCGCGAAGCGCGCCATCTACGACCTGCTGACCTCGCTCGCCGCCGAGGGCCTCGGCGTCCTGTTCATTTCCTCCGACACCGAGGAGATCCTCGGCCTCGCGCATCGCGCGCTGGTGATGCGGGGCGGCCGGATCGTCGCCGAACTCAGCGGCGACGCCATGACCGAAGCGGCGATCCTCGCGGCGGCGTTCGGCGCGCCGGAACTAGGCAGCGGAAGAGGTGCGTGATGGACCAGCAGGACATCGCCCAGGCCCCAGCGCCCCCGAGCCAGTGGCTGCGGCAGCCGCCGAAAGCGCTTCTCAACACGCTGAGCCGGGCCGGGATCCTCTACCCGTTCATCATCTTGTTCATCGTGCTGTCGGTGTGGAGCGGGCCGTTCTTCACCAAGGTCAACCTGCTCGACATCCTCGACCAGCAGGCCTCGACGCTGATCATCGCCGCGGCGGGCACGCTGGTCCTGGTGGCCGGGGGGATCGACCTGTCCGTCGGAGCCGTCTACGCGCTGGCCGGGGTGACCGCGGCGCACCTCGCGCTGTTCGCCTCGCCGACGGTCGCCATCGTGGCCGGGATCGCCGTGGGACTGGGCGTCGGGCTCCTCAACGGCGTCATCGTTACGGCGTTCAGGATCAACGCCCTCATCGCGACGCTCGCCATGTCCTTCGTCGTCAGCGGCCTGGCCAGCCTGGTCACCGGCGGGAACCTCGTGATCGACTACAGCCGCCCCGGCTTCGCCGACCTGGCCCGCACGTCGTTCCTGACCGTCAACACCTCGACCTGGACGATGCTCGCCGTCGTCGTGGCCCTCGCCGTCGTGCTGGGCCGGACTACGGCCGGGCGTTATATGTACGCGAGCGGCAGCAACGCCGAGGCGGCGCGCCTGTCCGGCGTGCGGGTCCAGCTCATCAAGACGGTCACGTTCGTGCTCAGCGGCGGCGCGGCGGCGCTCGGCGGCGTGATCGACGCTTCGCGCGTGCTGAGCGCCCAGGCGTCCAACGGGGAGACCACGCTCACCTTCACCGTCCTCGCGGGCATCGTGGTGGGCGGGACGAGCATCCTCGGCGGCGAGGGCGCGATGTGGCGGACGGTGATCGGCGTCCTGTTCATCGCGCTGATCGGCAACGGCTTCGACCTGCTCGGCCTCAACCCGCTCTACGAGCAGATCGCCCTCGGCGGCATCCTGCTCCTAGCCGTCGGCGCCGACGCCTGGTCCCGCCTACGCCAGACCTAAAAACACGAAACAACCCTCAGGTACGTCGGCTGACCCACACAGACAGGTGGGCCGGTTCCAGGGCCTGCTGCACCACACCGGCCAGGTCATCGCGGACCGAGTCCAGGTCCACCGCGTCCTTCAGCCGGACGGCAAACGCGGCCACGGTCTGGTCCGCGTCGTACCTGGCCCGGTTGAACCGCCGGTCCACGATCTGCTGGACCCGCCGCCGCAAGGGATTGAAGAGCGCCGCCGCGACCAGCGTGGCGGCGGCGACCGCCACCGTGCTATGGAACCGGAACACCTCGGTGGCCAGCAGCACCAGGCCCGCATACAACCCGATCAGCAGGCCGGTGACGATCGCGTAGGCCAGCGTCCGGGAGATGATCCGGTCGATCTCATACAGCCGGTACCTCAAGATCGCCACGCCCATCGAAACCGGCAGCGCCGCGAGGCCGCACGTGAACAGGTTGTTCAGCAGCACGGTCGTGGCGCTCCCCGACGTGGGGATGGCGCTCGAGGCGATCCCGCTCGCGATGGTGACCGCCGCGCCGGTCGCCAGCCACTTCAGCTGCTGGCGGTACACGCCGCTGGCCCGCCGCCAGCTCAGCACCTGGCGCACGATGAATCCCACCGCCAGCGCGACGCCCAGCAGGAACGACGACCCCTCGACGGCCGAGAACCAGCCGCGGGGGCTGTCGATGGCCGACAGCCCGCCGGAGGCATCGATGCGGAGCGGATGAGCGGCCAGCGCGCCGGCCGTCGCCACCGCATAGGCGGCGAGCGTGATGACGATCAGTGCGCAAAAGGCCCGCAGGGCCCAGGACCAGAACCGGGAGGACGGCCTGCCGTCAGGAAAGAGCAGGGTCACCGTCAGCAACAGGATGATGCCCACGATCCACAGCTCAGCTAGCCACAGGGCCAGCGGACCGAACGGCACATGGTGCCCCAGGCGATAGACGAAGTACGAGTAGTCCACCGCGTCGTTGCTGGTGAACAGGCAGCCAGCGCACACCAGGAACAGCCAGCCGAGCGGATTGCCAGGCTGGCGCCGGGCCACCAGGAACCCGACGCCTGCGCTCGGAATGCCGATGGCCCACGCCGTCAGCCCGTCGCCGAGCTGGCCGGACAGCACGGTCAGCGGCACCGCGGCCGCCAAAGACAGCACCGCAACGGCGCTGAGCGCCCCAAGGGCAACCCGGCGCCCGCCGGCCTTCGCCGCCACGGGTACCCGTGCTACCTGTTCCCCGCCCACGCCATCAACGGTAGGCCCGGACCGTTCCGGGAACGTTACCGCTCCGCGGTATTAGCTCTCGTCTTCCTTCCAGGCGGCCGCGCCGGTGTAGGTGTACGGGTTGGACAGCGTCTCGTGCTCGGGGACCTCGGGGTTCATCCCCTCGTTCCAGGCCTGCTCGCCAAGCTCGCTGCGCAGGTACCCGACGGTCTCCTCGATCGCCCGCCTGGCCCGGTCCAGGTCCACTCCGACCAGCTGGTGGTCGAACTTCACGACCCGCCCGTTCACCACCACGGTGTGCACGTCGCCGCGCTGAGCCTGGTAGACCACGTGCCCGTACGGGTGCAGGATCGGGAACGAAACCGGCGAGTGGTCGTTCTTGATCAGCACCAGGTCGGCCTTCTTGCCCTCCTCCACGCTGCCAACCGCGGAGTCCAGCCCGAGCGCCGCGGCACCGCCGCGGGTGGCCCAGTCCACGACCTGCTCGGCCCGGAGGTGGTGGTTGGTGACGGCCTTGCCCTCGTTGTGGTTCTCGAAGTGGTCCATGACCCGGTCGGCGGACAGGGTGGCCCGCATGGCCGAGAAGATGTCGCCGCTCCACCAGACGCTGGTGTCCTGGGACAGCGAGACCGGGATGCCGTACTTGCGGAGCTTCCAGGTGGGCGGGTACCCCTGGCCCGCGCTGCACTCGCTCTCGGTCGAGACCGACACCGACCCGCCGGTGGCGGCGATGATGTGGTAGGAGTCGGGGGACAGGGACGCGGAATGCACGTAGATCGTCTGGGGGAGTGCAGAAGCCGTTCTCGTACATCCGCCGAACGCCGGCATCCAGGGTGATCCCGTACACCCCGGCATGGGTGGTCACGGGCACGCCCATCTCGCGCGCCACCTCGAACGTGGCCTTCTCCGGGAACGCCGGGTCGTCACCGGGGATGTCGAAGGCGATCGCGAACCCGAGCATGTCGCCCTTGCCGTCGAACCGGCGCACGTAGAAGTCGCGGAACTCCGGTGCGGTGCTCCATTCCCACGACCCCTGCTGGATGTTCCCGTAGGCGAGCACGAAACGGCCGGGCACCTCCTCCAGGGCGTCGGTAGCGGCCTCGGCGTGCTCGGTCGTCTGCAGCCCGTGCGACCAGTCCACCGTGGTCGTCACCCCGGCGTCGATCGACTCGATGGCCGACAGCAGGTTCCCGGCGTAGACGTCCTGCGGGCGGAACTTCTTGCCCCAGTTCAGGTAGTACCAGACGAAGTACTGCGTGAGGGTCCAGTCGGCCCCGTACGCCCGCATGGCGGTCTGCCACATGTGCCGGTGCGTGTCGATCATGCCGGGCATGAGGATGCCGCCGGTCGCGTCGATCTCCACGGTGCCGTCCGGTACCGAAAGGCCGTGGCCTATCGCGGCGATCCGCTCTCCGGTAACCAGCACATCCGCCCCGGTCAGGACCTGATGCGCGTCGTCCATCGTGAGCACGGTCGCATTACGGAATACCAACGGCCGTCCCGCTACCAGGTCCGCTGCCGTCGTCATGGGAAACCTCCACTGTGGGGCGCTGTCAGGCTAGGGGCCGCGCTGGGGACGAGTTTAACCGCATTAAACGCGGCCTGATCGGAAGCCTGGCCAGTTCTGTGGCCGGTGTCAATGGTGGGGCGCATCAATATCGAGCCGCCCGATGCCGCCGCCGGCACAGCCCACGCGACCGGGCCCGGTCACGGCGATAAAGTGCGAACAGGCCACGCGGCGGGAGACCGAAACGGCCGCGAACCGCGGGAGACAGAAGGGGCCTCATTGACCAGTCAAGACGGGTCGGCCCCGGCCGTTCGCCCGGGCCCCCTGGCGGGGCTGCTCGTCGCCGATTTCTCCCGCGTCCTGGCCGGTCCCTACTGCACGATGCTGATGGCCGACCTGGGCGCCGACGTGATCAAGATCGAGAGCCCGGCGGGGGATGACACCCGTCGCTGGACGCCCCCGGCCGCCCCGGACGGCGTGTCCACGTACTACCTGGCCATCAACAGGAACAAGCGGTCGGTCGCGCTGGACCTGACCAGCGAAGGCGACCAGGAACTGGCCCGCACGCTCGCCCGCCGGGCCGACGTCTTCGTGGAGAACTTCAAGCCGGGCGGGCTGGCCAGGTTCGGCCTGGACTACGAGTCGGTCAGCGCCGCCAACCCCCGGATCATCTACGCCTCGATCAGCGGGTTCGGTAGCGGCGAGGGCAGGGACCTGCCCGGCTACGACCTCATGGTGCAGGCCGTGTCCGGGCTGATGAGCCTGACCGGGGCGCCCGACGGTCCGGCGTACCGCGCGGGCATCTCGCTGTTCGATGTGATGGCGGGCCTGCATACCGCCATCGCCATCCTCGCCGCGCTGAACCACCGGGCCGCGTCCGGGCAGGGCCAGCACCTGGAGGCCAGCCTCATGGCCAGCGCCCTGTCCGGGATGGTGAACCAGACCAGCGCGTACGCCGCGGGCGGGGTCGTCCCGTTCCGGATGGGCAACGCCCACCCCAGCGTCTACCCCTACGAGCCGTTCCCGACCGGCGACGGCAACCTGGTCATCGCGGTCGGCAACGACGCCCAGTTCCGCAAGCTGTGCGAGGCCCTCGGCGTGCCGGATCTCGGTCAGGACCCCCTCTTCGCCACCAACCCGGCCCGGACAGGAAATCGTGATCAGCTGCGCGCGCTGCTGATCGGGCTGCTGGCTGAGCGCCCGGCCGCCGAGTGGTTCGGAATCCTTATCGCCGCGGGCGTGCCGTGCGGCCCGATCAACACGGTCGACGCGGGCATCGCCTTCGCCGCCCAGATCGGCCTGGATCCAATCGTGACCGCGGGGGAGGGGGCCGCAGCCCGCCCCGGGATCCGCCACCCGGTGACCTTCTCGGTGACCCCGCCCAGTTACCCGCTCCCGCCGCCCGCCCTCGACGAGCACGGCGAGCAGATCCGCGCCTGGCTGGCGCGACCCGACCCATGACCGCAGAACAGGATCGGCCGGTGGCGTACCCCACCTCGCTCGGCACCTCGGACGCCGCGACGATCACGCTGCTCGGCCATGACCTGGCGGCCGACCTGATGGGCCAGGTGGGATTCGGCGAGCTGGCCCTGTGGCTGGTGACCCAACGCCGGCCTTCCCCGCCGCAGGTCCGCGTCTTCGAGGCGGTGCTGGTCGCGCTGGCCGACCACGGGTTCACCCCCACCGCCATCGCCGCCCGGCTGACCTACCTGAGCGCCCCGGATTCCGTGCAGGGCGCGCTGGCCGCCGGTCTGCTCGGCGGCGGCTCGAGGTTCCTCGGCGTGACCGAGGACGCCGGCCGGTTTCTCGCCGACGCCCTAGCCGAAGCGGGGACGCCGCTGCCCGCCCACGACGCGGGCTGGGACGCGCTCGCGCTGGCCGCGGTGACCAGGGCACGCGACGAAGGCCGGTTCGTCCCCGGGCTCGGTCATCCGGTCCACAAGGTCACCGACCCGCGCACCCCGGCACTCCTGCGGATCGCGGAGCAAGAGGGCCTGCGCGGCCCGCACCTGCGCCTGTTCGAGGCCATCGGCCGGGTCCATCCGCAGGTTCTCGGCCGGACGCTCCCGCTGAACGGCGCCGGGACCTGCGGCGCGGCGCTGGCCGACCTGGGCCTGCCGGTGAGCCTGCTGCGCGGGTTCGCGCTGCTGGCCCGGGCCGCCGGGCTACTGGGCCAGCTGGCCGAAGAGCAGCGCCGCCCGGTGGCCATGGACATGTATCTCGCGGTCGACCGCCACGCCACGTACCTTCCCCCCGACACGACGCAGGAGGCGCCGTAGCAGTCAGAAGTCGAAGACGGTCAGCCCCCTCATAACCCCACGGCGTCCACAGCTTGCGGCGCTCGCCGCGGCCAGCGTGAGCAGCAGGTCGGTCAGGCGCTCGGCGGCGTCGGGGCGGCCGGCCAGGCGCAGGTCACCTGCGGCGATCGCGTCGGCGACCGGACGCTGGCCGAGGACCAGGGGGAAGAACGCGTCGGGGTCGACGGTGGCGGTCGCGTCGGGCCGGTCGGCGGTCCCGCGCCGGATGCGGACCGAGCCGGACGTCCCGTCGATCGCGAAGGTGTCGGCGCCGATGCGCAGTTCGTACCGGCCGGTCACGACGGGCCGGGTCGGCGGTCGCCTGGATGGCCACCAGCACCGAGTCCAGGCCGGCGTGGGCGCCCTCGGGGAGCGGTGCGCGACCGCCCCACCGTCCCAGGTGCACCACGACCGGCTCGAGTTCGCGGCCCCAGTCGGTCAGCTCGTAGACGCGCACCCGGGCCGGCGGGGGGAGCTCGCGCTGGGCGATGACCCCGTCCCCGACCAGTTCCCGCAGCCGCTGGCTGATCACGTTCGGGCTGGCCCCGGGCAGCCCGGCGAGCAGGTCGTTGAACCGCTTGGGGCCCAGCAGCAGCTCACGGACGATGAGCAGCGCCCAGCGTTCGCCGACCACGTCGAGGCTGCGGGCCACCCCGCACTGCTCGCCGTAGCTCCGGTTCCCTGCCATGTCGCCATGGTAGCACAGTTAATCCTTATTTAGGAGTAGCACTTGACTTTAAATAGTTAAACTCCTAAGTTAGGAGTAACGATTCACGCAGAGGAGGAGACATGGAAGCACGGATGAAGAACCCGGCGATGGTCCTGCCTGAGGTGTGGCAGCCCATTCAGGCCCTGAACCAGGCCATCGGCCATGGCGGCGTGCCGTCGGCCACGCTGGAACTGGTCCACCTGCGCGTCAGCCAGGTCAACGGCTGTAGCGCCTGCGTCGACGCCGGCGCGCGCACCGCCAAGAAGGGCGGCGAGACCGACGAGCGCCTGTTCGCGGTGGCCGCCTGGCGCGAGGCGCCTTACTTCACGGATGCCGAGCGCGCCGCGCTGGCGCTGGCCGAGGCCGCCACCCGGCTGGCCGACCGGCCCGACCCGGTCCCCGATGAGATCTGGGACGAGGCCGCCGCCCACTACGACGAGCGCGGGCTCGCCGCCCTGGTCCTGATGATCGGCGTGACCAACCTGTTCAACCGCCTCAACGCCACCACCAGGCAGGTAGCGGGCGCCTGGGGCTGAGCCGGGACAGGACCGGCCGTCTGGGGAACACGATGAGCCACGCCACGAGGACGGACCCCAAGTCGCTCGCCCGGCCCGCGCCTGACGGTCCAGTATCGAAGTCCATGGGACCGGGGCCGGTGAGGACTGACCCCAGGTCGCTCGCCCGGCCCGCGCCTGATGGCCCAGTGTCAATGTCCATGGGACCGGGGGCGGCGGTGCGGCGGCGCTGGCAGGCCTCCGCCTTCGCCCCGGTCCTGGCGAGCCCGGTGCTGCGCCGCCTGCTCCCCGCCCTGGCGGTGTCGGCGATCGGTGACGGGATGAGCGCGGTCGGCGTGGCGTGGCTGGCGATCCGGATCGCCTCGCCCGCCGACCGCGGCCTGGTGGTGGGCGTGGCGGTCGCCGCGTACACGCTGCCGGGCGCGGCCGGGGCCGTGTTGCTGGCCAGGCCGCTGCGCAAGCTGGCGGCCGGCGCCTGGTGGCCGCGGACGCGACGCTGCGCGCCCTGGCCCTGGCCATGATCCCGCTGCTGTACGCGTTCGGGACCCTGGGGCCCGGACTGTACGTGGCGCTGCTCGCGGCGTCCTCGCTCCTCCACGCCTGGGGCATATCCGGCCAGTACACCCTGGTCGCCGAACACCTGCCGCCAGAGGCCCGCACCGCGGGAAACGCGCTGCTCTCCGGTTTCGGGGCGGTCGCGTACGTCGTCGGCCCGCTGCTGGCGGGCCTGGTGGTCGCGGCGGTCGGCCCGGCAGTGCCGATCGCCGCCGACGCCGCCTCCTTCGCCGTCCTCGCCGCAGCGGCCGCCACGGCGAGGGGGAACCGGGGGATGCCCGCGACCGCGGAAACCGGCGGCGCGAGGGGGAACCCTGGGACGACCGCGGCCGCGGCGAACGGCGAGCCGGACCGGGCGCGCGGGTTCGCGGTGATCGCCCGCAGCCGCCCGCTGGCCGGGCTGCTGGTGCTGACCTTGATCTACTACTTCCTGTACGGGCCGGTCGAGGTGGCGCTCCCGCTGTACGTAACCGGCCCGCTCCACGGCGGCGCCGGACTGCTCGGGCTGTTCTGGTTCGTGTTCGGGATCGGCGCGACCGCCGGCAGCCTCACCGCCGGGCTGGTCCGCAGGCTCCCGCTGTGGCCGGTCCTGGTAGTGGCGGTGATCGGCTGGGGTGCCGCGCTCGCCCCGCTAGGCCTGCTCCGGCTGGTAGTCCCCGCCCTGGCCTGCTTCGCCGCCGGCGGCCTGCTGTACGCGCCCTACCCAGCCCTGTCCGCCACCCTGTTCCAGCGGGAGAGTCCGCCGGAACTCCTCTCCCAGGTCCTGGCGGCCCGCGGCGCGCTGACCGTGCTCGCGGCCCCGCTCGGCACCGCGCTCGGCGGCCCGCTCACCACCTGGCTTGGCGCCCAGCACACCCTGCTAGCCTCGGCGGCCGCCACGATCGCAGTCGGCCTGGCCACGACCGCGATCCTCACCGTCGGCCGTCAGCGGGCCGCTCCCCGCCCTGCAGGCGACCCGGCCCGATGACCCGGAACCGAATGCTCCCCTGGTCAGTTCTGGCGCTGCCAGATGACCCGCTCGCCGTTCGAGGAAACTCCAATGAGCTGTGTATAGCTCCAGGACGCGAAGGTCACCATCACGTTGTAGGGGTACTGCATGGGCAGCGCTCCTGCGACCGTCTGGACCCCGGTGAGTCTGAGCTGACTACCCATCACCCACCAGTAGCCGCTTACCTGCATGGGCATCGGCGTGCCGAGGAAGGTCGCCTGGAACTCCGGCTGGCCGGATGGGGCAATCATCAGCGCGAGCATCATTTGCAGGGACCCGCCCTGCGGCGACTGAACGTCGATCATCCAGTTCCCGGCGATGATCTCCGGAAGACTCGGCTGCGGCAGTTCCGGCCGTGGTGCAGTTGGCTGCTGCGCCATGTGCTGTGCCCCGGGGTCGGCCATCGCCGCGGGGGATGACGCTGGCTGTGGTCCAGCAGGAGCAGGGGCCAGCGGCTGACCCGTCATGCCGGCCGCTCCCGCCCCGCTGGGCGCCGGCAGCGCGGCGATCAGGTCCAGCATGCCGAGCACCTCTGGCCAGGCGGCGGCAATGCGTTCCGCCGGGATGGCATGGGCGTCGCGTAGGTCGCCCGGGAGTTCGGGGTTGGCCGTGGCAGAGAGCATGCCCGCCACCACGTCCCCGTCTTCCATGCGCGCGACGACCGGCGAGCCGCTATAGCCGGGCCGGGCCTTAAACGCGGACTCGGTTTCGGTATCAAGCTGGATGTCCCCGTGGCCCACGATGCCGCGCAGCCGCAGGGTGACCCAGGCGCCTTGCAGACTTTGCACACTTTGGTCGTGGCCGCTGTATCCGAACACCTCCACCTCGGCGCCGCTGGCGCGGTCGGCCGAGATCAGCCTGGCTGGACCGGCGCCGTCCGGGATTCCATGGCCGACGACCACGAGACCCGCCACATCACCGCCCGAAGTGCCCGTGCTAGGGGGCGGCGGCACCCAGGCCTCCACGCGGCAGTCGTACGTCGTACCGCCCGCGGCGTCGCCC
This sequence comes from uncultured Actinomycetes bacterium, assembly GCA_963789225.1. Taxonomy (GTDB): domain Bacteria; phylum Actinomycetota; class Actinomycetes; order Streptosporangiales; family Streptosporangiaceae; genus Palsa-504. Next base: position 722 of record CAWBKD010000015.1, on the reverse strand, counting down.
AGGAGAGGAAAGCCGATCTTGAGCCGCACCTCCGGCCCTGGCCGGTCCTGGGCGTGCTCGGGGCGGCCAAGCGCGGTGTTGACGACGTGCGCGCAGGTGACGACCTGCTGGCTGCCGACCACGAACCCCATCCCCGCGGAGATTGCCGCATTGTTCTGGAAATAGATTCTGACGACGAACCCGTCACATCCGGCAGAAGGCATCGTGTCACGCCAGCTTCCACGTCATGTGGACCGCTTCCACGTCAGGTGGACCGCGAAGTCGACCTGGGCAGTCCCCTTGGCGATGACCATCCCGTATTCCCCGCTAACGCTCAGCCCGAAGTCGACCGAAATCTCATCGGGTGACAGATCCCCGAACGCTGTTCTAACCATCTCCACCGATGGCTTCAGCTTGGTCAGGGCGTCGTCCAGCGACTTCTTAGCCACGCCGAGCGCTCCTGTCCCGTCGTCCGAGGCCAGCACCTCGGAGTCTGGAATCTCGCGGCTGTCTACCTGGAAAATCGCCACATCATCGCTGCCCGCGTGGAGCGGAACGGCCAAGTGATACGTCACGAGCCCACCCCTATGAGATCTTCACTGCGTCCCGGCATCGCCTATCCCCGGGATCGGCGCCCGTCCAGTCATTCTCGTGGATCACTCCTTGCCGTGCCAGGGGATGGCGCCGACCGCCACGGGACCGCCATCGGGATCCACCCGCGTCAGCCAGCCTGCGCCGAGATG
>CAWBKD010000014.1:0-82734 GCA_963789225.1 uncultured Actinomycetes bacterium | reverse complement strand
CGATCGCCAAGATCAAGTCGGCGATCGCCAAGACCTACGGCCGCCGTGGCGCCGAGGTGGTCGCGCGGAACGGCGCCGCCGTCGACAGCGCGCTGGCAGGACTGCACCAGATCGAGGTGCCCGGCCGGGTGACATCCACCCGGGAGCTGCCTCCGGTGGTGCCGGCCAGCGCGCCGGAGTTCGTCCGCACTGTCACCGCAGTGATGATGGCCGGTCGCGGCGACGACCTGCCGGTCAGCGCGCTGCCGGTGGACGGCACCTATCCGAGCGGCACCGCGGCGTATGAGAAGCGCAACATCTCCGAGTTGGTCGCGCAATGGGATCCGGACCTGTGCATCCAGTGCGGCAACTGCAGCTTCGTGTGCCCGCACAGCGTGATCAGGTCCACCTACTACGACGAGTCACTGCTCGCCGGCGCGCCCCCGGCCTTCCGGTCGGCTCCGCTGGATGCCCGCGGGCTCCCGGACACCCGATTCACGCTGCAGGTGTACATCGAGGACTGCACCGGCTGCGAGCTATGCGTGCAAGCGTGCCCGGTCGGGGCACCAGGAGACCCGGAGCGCAAGGCGATCAACCTCGCACCGCGGGAGCCGCTGGCGGACGCCGAGCGGGACAACATCGCGTTCTTCGAGACGCTGCCGGTGGCCGACCGGTCCCGGGTGGACTTCGGCACCGTGCGCGGCACGCAGTTCCTGCAGCCGCTGTTCGAGTTCTCCGGCGCCTGCGCGGGCTGCGGCGAGACACCGTACATCAAGCTGCTTTCGCAGCTGTTCGGCGACCGGCTGATGGTCGCCAACGCCACCGGCTGCTCCTCGATCTACGGCGGGAACCTGCCCACCACGCCGTGGACGGCAGGTCCCGACGGACGCGGCCCGGCCTGGTCGAACTCCCTGTTCGAGGACAACGCCGAGTTCGGCCTCGGGTTCCGGCTGACGGCCGACCGGCACACCGAGCTGGCCCGGCGGCGGCTTGCGGAGCTGCGGGAAGCGATCGGCGCCGACCTGGCGGACGAGATCCTCGGCGCGCCCCAGCTCACCGAGTCGGAACTGCGCGCGCAGCACGAAAGGGTGGCCGCGCTGAGGCGGCGGCTCGATGGCCTCGAGCAGGCTGACGGGCCCGCTGCCGACCTGCGCAGCGTGGCCGATCACCTGGTCCGGCGCAGCGTGTGGATCGTCGGCGGGGACGGCTGGGCCTACGACATCGGGTCCGGCGGCCTCGACCACGTCCTGGCCAGCGGGCGGAACGTGAACGTGTTGGTGCTCGACACCGAGGTCTATTCCAACACCGGCGGCCAGTCCTCCAAGGCCACGCCGCTCGGCGCCGTCGCGAAATTCGCCGCGGCCGGCAAGACCACGCCGAAGAAGGACATCGCGCTGCAGGCGATCTCCTATGGCTATGTGTACGTCGCCCGCGTGGCGATGGGCGCAGACCCGCAGCAGACCCTGCGCGCTTTCCGCGAGGCGGAGGCCTACGACGGACCGTCACTGATCATCGCCTACAGCCACTGCATCGCGCACGGCATCGAGATGCGCGACGGGCTCGGCCAGCAGTACCGCGCCGTGGCCAGCGGCTACTGGCCGCTAATCCGGTACGACCCGCTGGTGCGCGCGGCCGGCGGCAACCCGTTCCTGCTCGACTCGCCGAGACCGCGCATCGCGCTGGCCGATTACACCCAGCGGGAGCTTCGGTACCGCACGCTCGCCAATACCCACCCGGCTGAGGCGGAACGGCTGGGCATCCTGGCCCAGGAAGCGGTCGACCAGCGCTGGGACACCTACGAGGAGATGGCGACCCGCGGCGCGCACCGGTTCCCCGCCGATGCGCGGAAGGAGCGCTGATGGACCTCTCGACCCGCTACCTGGGCCTGGCGCTGCGGAACCCGCTCGTCGCCTCCGCGTCCCCGCTCTCCAACACTCTCGAAGGCGTACGGCGGCTAGCCGGCGCCGGGGTCGGCGCGGTCGTGCTCTTCTCCCTGTTCGAGGAGCAACTGCGCCGGGAAGCGGAGCGGAACGCGCGGCTCGCCGAAGCCGGCACTGACAGCTTCGCCGAATCGCTATCCTACTTCCCTGCTGGAGCGGATGAGGACACGGGCCCGCGCCGCTACCTGAGCTTGCTTGAGCGCGCGGCCGGGACCGTGGACATCCCGGTGATCGGCAGCCTCAACGGCGTAACGCACAGCGGCTGGACCAGCTACGCGCGAGCGATCCAGGACGCAGGCGCCGCGGCGATCGAGCTGAACATCTACTACATCGCAGCCGACCCGCGCATAACGGGCCGCGAGGTCGAGCAACGTCACGTGGACATCTTGTGCCGGGTCAAAGAGGCGGTGACCGTGCCGGTTGCGGTCAAGCTCGGCCCACAGTTTAGTTCTCCCGGCGAGATCGCGCTGCGGCTGGACGAGGCCGGCGCGGACGGCCTGGTGCTCTTCAACCGGTTCCTTCAGCCCGACATCGACCCCGAGACCCTCGACGTGCTGCCCGGTGTGGACCTGTCCAGCCCGGCCGAGGCCAGGCTGCCGCGCACCTGGATCTCCCTGCTGCACAGGCAGGTCCGTGCCTCACTAGCGGCGACCAGCGGCGTCGAGGGGCCAGCCGACGTGGTCAAGTACCTCCTGGCAGGAGCCGACGTCGTGATGACCGCGTCCGCGCTGATCCGGCACGGACCCCAGCACGCCGCCGTTCTGCTTGAGGGCTTGTCGGAATGGATGGCCCGCAAGGGATACACCTCGGTCAGCGACCTGCGCGGAATGCTCGCTGTGCCCGCAGACACTGATCAGGCTGCCTACGAACGTGCGGGCTATGTCCGCGCGCTGCGCGGCGCCAATGGCGTCCCGTGGTAGCGAGGTCCCGTCGCCAGCCGGTCCGTGCCAGCGTCAGGCGCGATCCACCGTGAGATCGAGGAAATGGGTCGCACAGGAGATGCACGGGTCGTAGTTGCGGATCGCCTGCTCGCACTGCCAGGTCAGCTGCTGGTCGTCGAGATCCAGCCGGCCAGCGACGAACCGGCGCAGGTCGTCTTCGATGCTGGCCTGATTCTGCGAGGTGGGCGGCACGATCCGGGCGGAGGTGATGAGACCTCCGGCGTCGATGGCGTACCGGTGGAACAGCACACCGCGCGGCGCTTCGGTGGCGCCATGCCCGACGGCGGCGCGTGGCGGAACCTCCAGATAACACGGCGCGGGCGGTTCGTATCGCTCGATCAGCCGCAGTGCCTCGTCCACCGCGTACACCACCTCGACGGCGCGGACCAGGATACTGCGGTACGGGTTGCGGCACTCGGCGCCGAGGCCCGCCGCGTCGGCGGCCTGCCGTGCCACTGGGGACAGCCACTGCCCGCTCAGGGTGTAGCGGGCAGTCGGGCCGGTCAGGTAGCGGCCTCGTCCGGCCAGCCGGGCATGCAGCGCCGTCGAGTGGGGTACTTGCTCTTCGATCACGTAGTCCTCGAACTCCGCCGGGGCGAACCTCAGCCCGCCGGTGGAGGCGACCGTGCCCCGGTCTATGGCGTACTGCCCCGGCGTGACCAGGGCCAGCAACTCGTGGTCGTGATGGAAGTCGGGGAACTCGAACCCGGCCGCCCAGCGCACGGTGTCCAGTGCCTGATCCAGCGCGACGCGCAGCTTCTCGGCCAGGGCCGCCATCTCGGGCTTGGCCGGTGCCCGGTAGAAGCCGCCCACCCGGACGTTTACCGGATGGATCGCCCGGCCGCCCACTAGCTCCATGATCGCGTTGCCGGCCTTCTTTAGCGCCAGCCCTCGCTCGACCAGGCCGCGGCGGTCTTTCGCGAGTTCCAGCGCGCTGGTGTAGCCGAGGAAGTCGGGGGCATGCAGCAGGTAGATGTGCAGTGCATGGCTCTCGATCCACTCTCCGCAGTAGAGCAGCCGACGAAGATCGGTGACCGGAGCGGTGACCTCGATCCCGCAGGCCGCCTCGATGGCCAGGCATGCGCTCATCTGGTACGCCACCGGACAGATCCCGCAGATGCGAGCGGTGATGTCAGGCGGTTCGGTGTGCTGCCGGCCGCGTAGGAACGCCTCGAAGAACCGCGGCGGCTCGTAGATTTCCAGCCGCACGTCCTCGACGGCGCCTGCGCGCACCCGCACGTGCATCGCGCCCTCACCCTCGACCCGGGCCAGCGAGCGGACCGCAAGCGTGCGGTCGGTCTTGTGACTCACCGCGACCTTCCCGCGATGTCGCGCGGCCCGAGGGCCGGCGGCGGGCCTGTGGTGACCTGGGACAGTTCGATGAAAGCCGGCGCACCGGCGTTGAACGTGCGGAATGCCCGCCGGACATCGGCCTCGTCCAGGCCGGCGGCCCGCAGCAGTCCCACCTGGGCGCCCGCGTTGGGTGTCTCCATCGGCCCGAAACAGCCGTAGCAGCCGCGATGGTGTGCCGGACACAGGGCACCGCATCCGGCGTGCGTCACCGGTCCGAGGCACGGCGTGCCGTGCGCAACCACCACGCATACGTTGCCGCGCTGCTTGCACTCGAAACACACGCTGTGGGCCGGGATGTTCGGCTTGCGGCCGGCGAGCAGGGCCATGATGACCTCGAGCAGCTGGCGCCGGTCGATCGGGCAGCCGTGCAGCTCGAAGTCGACGTCCACGTGCGCCGCGATCGGGGTCGACGTGGCTAGTGCGGAGATGTAGTCCGGCCGGGCGTACACCACCGAGGTGAACTCCCGTACGTCGGCGAAGTTACGCAGGGCCTGCACGCCGCCCGCGGTCGCGCACGCCCCGATGGTCACCAGCGTCCGTGACATTTCGCGTACCTGCCGGATCCGCTCTGCGTCGGCCGCCGTAGTGATCGACCCTTCCACCAGGGACACATCATACGGGCCCGGCTGGATCTCACTGGAGGCCTCGACGAAGTGCGCGATCTTCACCCGGTCGGCGATCGCCAGCAGCTCATCCTCACAATCCAGGAGCGTGAGCTGGCAGCCGTCGCAGGAAGCGAACTTCCACACCGCCAAAGTAGGCACGCCCATCACAGCTCCCGCACCCTCATCAGCGCCGCCGCCCGGTCGTAGCCGACCACCGGGCCGTCCCGGCAGACCAGCAGCGGCCCGAGCTGGCAGTGCCCGCACCAGCCGGCGCCGCAGCGCATGTTGCGCTCCAGTGATACCCGTATCCGGCCCGGGGGAATGCCCAGTGCCGCGAGCGCGTTGGCGGTGACCCGCATCATGACGTCCGGACCGCAGACAAACGCCACGCTGTCGCCCGGCGCGAGCCCGGCAGGCTTGATGAGCGCCGTTACCAGCCCGACCTCACCGCTCCAGCCAGTGTCCGCCTGGTCGACCGTGACCGCCACCTCAACCCCGTCGTGGCGCCACCGCTCCAGCTCGTCGGTGTAGAGCAGGTCACCGGGGGTTCGCGCGCCGACCAGCAGCACGATCCGGCCATACCTGGACCGGTCGGCGAGCGCGGTGAGCACCACGGGGCGCAGCGGCGCGAGCCCGATCCCGCCCGCCACGATCACGATGTCACGTCCAGCTGCGGACGCCACGTCCCAGCTTGTGCCGAACGGGCCGCGCACGCCGATAAGGCTGCCGGGCTGCGCGGCACACAGCGCCCGGGTCACCGCGCCCACCGCACGCAGTGTGTGCTCCAGCCGACTCGCCCGCCCGCCACTGTTATCGCCCAGACCGCTCACCGAGATGGGCACCTCGCCGACGCCGAACGCGGTCAGCATGGCGAACTGTCCCGGCGCGAAGGCCTGGACCGGGCCGGCCGGTTCCGCCAGCTCCACGGTGACCGTGTCACCGGTGTCCTCCCGGCGGGAAGCCACGCGGTAAAAGCAGGGCACCGCGGCCGCTGGCTCAGTAAGCGCCGGCCTGGCCGTCCCCTGCCCGGTCATATGTCCGCTTGCTGGATCTCGCGCTGCCTGAGCTGGGACGGGGCGGCATACAGGTCCAGCACCCGCAGGCGCGTCGCCTGCAGCCGTTCGGTGATGACCGGCGTGAACGAGCAGAGGGCCGCGTATCCGAAAGCCGGATCAGCGTCGCAGTGACGGCGCACCGAGGGGGCATCGAACTCGATCGCGGTGGTGTCCACGCGGGCCACCGCACCGAAATGCCATCGGTACGGCGGATGCAGCCACGACCAGCCGAGCACCGTGCCGGCGGCCAGCGTCTCGACAATCAGAGCACCGCGGCCCGGCACCTGCATGTCCAAGGCGATGCCGCCGTGCTCAATCAACCAGAACCTGTCGGCGGTGCCGCCCTCGTCGAAGAGGCGCTGGCCGGCCGTGAACATCACCGCCCTGCCGTCCTCGGCCAGCGCCGCGCGCTGGGTGTCAGTGAGCCCGGCAAAGAAAGGGTGAGCCGAGATCCGCGCGGCAACCGTGCCCGTCATCGCCCGTCCTCGTCCGCGACCGCCGCGTCCCGCAGGCTGGCCAGCGCGGACACCTCCTGTGTGATGTCAATGCCGACCGGGCACCACACGATGCACCGCCCGCAGCCCACGCACCCCGATGAGCCGAACTGATCGTGCCAGGTGCCTAGCTTGTGGCTGATCCATTGCCGGTACCGGCTCTGCCCGCTGGTGCGCACGCTGCCGCCATGCAGGTAGGAGAAGTCCAGCGCGTAGCAGGAGTCCCAGACTCGCCACCGCTCGGCATGATCGCCGGTCAGGTCGGTCACGTCCTCGGTGGTCGTGCAGAAACATGTGGGGCAGACCATGGTGCAGTTGCCGCAAGTCAGGCAGCGGGAGGCGACGTCGTCCCAGTGCGGGGACTCGCGGCTGTCGGCCAGCAGCTGCGGCAGGCCCTGGGTCGGCATGGTACGGCCCATCCGGTCGGCCGCCTCGTCCACCGCCGTACTGGCACGCCGGATCGTCGCCTCGTCGGCTGCCCTGCTCGGCACGTCCGCCAGCACATCGGCACCGGCAGGCGTGCCGGCCCGTACGACGAAGCGGTGACCCTCGGAGTCGACCAGCTCCGTCATGGCCAGGTCGAACCCTGACTCGGCACCGGGGCCGCAACCCATCGAGGTGCAGAAGCACGTCGCGCCCGGCTCCGTGCACTCCACCGCGATGATGAACGCGCCATCGCGCCGCCCGCGGTAGACAGGATCGGCATGCCGGCCGGCGGTCAGCACCTGGTCCAGGAGGCCGACCGCGCGCACATCACACGGGCGCACGCCGAGCAGAGCGTACCTCGGCGGCTCCGCGGTCTCGCCGGCTTGCACGCTGCCGGTCACCCGATCCGCCGACCACAGCCTCGCTCGTGCCGGATGCAGCACGCTCTTCCATGACTGCGGGCCGGCGGAGTGCCCGAACGCGGCGCTATCGGCCCGTTCCCGCAGCCGGTACCTCCCCGCCTCAGTTTCCACCCCCCACCCGAACGGCAGCTCAGCGGCCGAGGTTAGCTCTGCCACCACGATCGCGCCGTCCCGGACGGTAGGGCCGACCACCGTATAGCCCCGGCCGCGCAGCGCGTCGAACAATGCGGGAAGCCCGTCGACATCGACCACCACAACCTGGCCTGACGACTGGAGCTCCGAATCCTCATCAGGGTGCATCACGGCCTCCCCGTGCTCGCCGCCGCTCCGGTCACGGCCAGATTCAGCTTAACTTCTCTCGTCCGCGGTCAGGCCTGGCTCGCCGTCTCCTTCCGCTTCGAGCCGGGACGCGAGAGCCGAGCCGGTCCGGCCGCACCCCATGATGACGACTTGCATCAGACCTCCCTCTCTAAACCTGTCCAGCTCGCTGCAGGCCCGGGGTTCGCCGCCTGGCCAAGCGCTCGTCCCGCACCGGCCTCTGCGCCGGCAGGCTCCGGCATGACCATAGGGTTTTGCGGCTGGCCGTGGCGCCTTCGCGAGCGCCGCCACGCCTTGCGGGCTTCTTCACACGCCAGAAGCAGCGCTCCCCAGGCGAAGAGCAAGAGCCAGTCGCCCAGCCGCAGCGGCGCAGTGTGGAAGACCGACTGCAGAGCGGGAACGTACGATACGGCGGCGATGAATCCGAGGCTGATGCATTCGGCCGCGATCAGCGGGCGGTTGGAGAACAGGGCCGATCTTGAAGATGCTCTGCTCGTCACTACGCACGGCGAAGCTGTTGAAGAACTGGCTGACGACGATGCCCGCCTGAGTCATCGTGACCGCCTGCCGGTACGTCGGGTTGGCCGACGTGAACGCGTCGAAGGGGATATGGGCACTGTGGATCTTCCAGAAGGACGCGAACACCACGCCGCATGACTGAATCGTCCCGAGGAAACAGAACCGGCGAACGACAGCCCAGTTGAACAGTTGCTCGGCAGGCGGCCGCGGCGGGCGGGACATGATGCCGGGCTCGGGCTGCTCGGCACCCAGCGCCAGAGCAGGAAGGACGTCCGACCCGAGGTCGATCGACAGCACCTGCAGCGCGCTCAAGGGTACGAGCGGGAAGCCCACGAAGACGGCCGCGAGGATCGGGGCGAGCTCCGCGAGGTTGTGGCTGAACAGGTAGATGAGAAATTTCCTGATGTTCTGGAACACCGCGCGCCCCAACTCGACTGCGGCGACGATGGAGGCAAACGAGTCGTCGAGAAGGATCATGACCGAAGCCGCAGCAGGCACCATCGCCTGCAGCGCTTGGGCTGTGCGCTCGGCGGCGTGCTCCTGGACGAAGCCGATCATGGCGTTGAGGAGCACCACGCCCAAGATGCCGATCGCAAGCTCGAGATTCGCCACGACCCTCGGCGGGCTCAGCACATAGATCAGGAACGTCAGTCCCGACGCCACCATCAAGACGACCGCGAACATGTTGGCGAATTGGGCGGCAAGCTCCTTGAGCACCGAGCGCGGCTTGGCCGGGGGCAAGGAGTTGGGCCCGGCCTCAGCACGCCGAAGCGCGACCTCGTCAGCCGACAGGCCGACAGGAAAGCTCCGCAGGGCCCCGTAGACGTCCTGGGGCTCAAGTGAGCAGACTCGCACCGTCCACATTGAAGAGCATCAAAGCCCCCGGCCACAAGGGACCAACGGCCACACCCAGGCAGGTCAACGCCTTGGCCGGCGGCCGGTTCCCGCATGCCAGCCACCAAGTGCCAGGTAACGCTGAGTGACTGATGGACGGGGGCGTGCCGTGGCCGGGGTTAAGCGGTGGTGCGGGCGGTCCAGGTCAGGCGGGTGCCGCCGTTTGCGGGGGTGGTGAGCTGGAAGGTCCCGCGGTTGCGTTCGGCGCGGCGGCGCATGCTGGAAAGGCCACTGGACCTGGTGGGTGTGCCCAGGCCGCGGCCGTTGTCGGTGATGTCCAGGGTGATCAGCCCGTCCCGCAGCATCAGGGAGACGTCGACGGCGGTGGCGTGGGCGTGCCGGGCGCAGTTGGACAGGGCCTCGCGGGTGACGGCCAGGATGTCGTGCGCCAGCGTCTCGCCCGGGCCCGGGTCCAGCGGGCCGGACAAGCTGATGCCGGCGGTGAAGCCGAGCTGCGGGGAATGCTCGTCGATGATCTCCATCAGCCGGGCGGGCAGGCCGGCGAGGGCCTGGCGGGGCTGCTGGAGCCCGAAGATGCTGGTGCGGACCTTCTTGATGACCTCGTCGAGAGTGTCGACATAGCCGTTGACCCGCTCCGCGGTTACCGGGTCGCTGCGGGCGGCGTGGCCCTGGAGCCTGATGCCGAGGGCGAACAGTTCCTGGATGACGTGGTCGTGCAGGTCGCCCGCGATCCGGTCGCGGTCTTCTGCCTGGGCCAGGGTGATCTGGTCGGCGCGGGCCCGGGCCAGCTCCATGGCCACCGCGGCGTGACCGGCGAAGGAGGCGGCCATGTCCAGGTCTGTCTCGGTGAATCCCGGGCGTGCGGCCAGCCGGCCCAGCAGCAGCGCGCCGCGGACCTGCTCGCCCGCTGCCAGCGGCACGACGATCAGCGGTCCGATATCGGCGCTGAGCTCGGCGGCGGCCGCTGCGCGGTCCTCGCCGGTGACCAGGCGGGGCTTGCCGGTGCCGATCGCCTGCCCGGTCAGCGAGCCGGCCAGCGGCGCCGCCCGGTTCATCATGCCCGCGGTGAGCTCGCCGGTGACGCCTGTGACGATGACCTCGTCCGCGCCGAAGGGCACGGCCAGCGCGGCGAAATCCGCCGCCGCGGCGGCGGCGGCGTGCCGGGTGATCAGCGCGTGCTGCTGTTCCGCTTCGCCGGACAGCAGCAGCGGTACCAGGTCGCCGGAGGCGTCCAGCCAGCGGCGGCGCTGCTCGGATTCGGCGAACCGCCGAGCGTTGGCGATCGCCGCGCCAGCCGCCGCGGCCAGCGCGATCGCGAGCTGTTCATCTTCTGCGGTGAACTCCCCGCCCCCGGAACGCTCGGTGAGGTAAAGGTTGCCGAAGACCTCTTCCCCGATACAGACCGGGACACCGAGGAAGCCGGCCATCGGCGGATGCCCCGGCGGGAACCCCGCCGACGCCGGATGCGCGGACAGGTCACCAAGCCGGATCGGGACCGGCTCGCTGATCAGCAGGCCCAAGATCCCCCGGCCCCTGGGCAGGTCGCCGATCCTGGTGACCAGCTCGCCATCCATGCCGGCGTGCACGAACTGCTCCAGCCCCCCCTCGCGGCCAAGCACGCCCAGTGCCGCGTACCGGGCGCCGAGCAGGTCCCGGGCCGCTCCCACGATCTGCCGCAGCACCACCGGCACGCTCAGCTCGCAGGCCACCAGGGCATTCGCACGCAGCAGTCCGCGCAGCCGCCCCTGGGTGGCCAGCACGTCATCAGCACGGTCCCTCAGCTGCACCAGCAGCTGATCCAGGCCCAGCCGCGGCACGTCAGGAAAACCCAGCCCGCCAGCCGCGTCCGCAGCACCCGCGCCGCCCGGCCCCTGCGCAACGGGCGGCACCGGACCGGGATCATCTGCCAGGGCGGTCATCCTTGCTTCCCATCGGGGGCGCACCGGCCGGCCTCCCGCGGCAGAGCGCCCAGCCAAAGGCCGCTCGCGGCAGTGGCACCAAGCCCCCAGGCCAGTATCTGCCGCAGCCCGGGCCATTCCCGCCGGGCCCCGGCCGTCCCGGCGATAGCCGTATCCGCCCGGGCATCGATTCGCCCGCCCATTAGCTCTCCTGCCGTCACCCATACGAGCGGCGGGGTAAGCACATGGTCCGGACCGGCCAGGCCGCACCTCCAGTGAACGGCATTAACGGGTCCGGCGCAAGATCACGGCTGTCGGCAGTGCGCCAGCAATAGCACTTATGTGGCGGCCTTGAGGACGGTGTCGACCGGGTCGAAGCTGCCGTTGTGGTCCCAGGGCACCGCGATCCGCACCCGGGCCCGCCGCGGTGGTTGCAATCAGCAGAATCCCGCACGCCGAGCATCCGCCCAGGCAGGGATGCGCGCGTTGTTCCTGATCCTCTCCGTCACTCAGCGTGATGCCGTTGATGGATGCAGCCTGTGGCAACGGGCTCAGAGGGCCTAGACGCTACTGGGCTTGCGTGCCCTGCGGCCGGGGACTGGCCCGGCCTGGCTCGATGCATCGCCCGCTGATCCGGGTCGGCGCGATGCGCACGTACACGTCGCGGGCGCCGCCCGCCCACGGCTGGAGGTGCGTTCTGTCCTCAAGGCGCTGCACGTCGCGCTCATCTGTGACCTTGTGCGCGCGACCATAGACCAGGACGCTCCATCCTGCACGGAGCGCCTCGTCGAGGTGGTCGACTTCGAAGCTGACCTGCCCATTGGCGTAGACCGCCAGCAGCGTGTCCGGAGCGGTGCGGAAGATGATCGTCTTCCCCGTGACCGCGAAGTTGACCGGCAGCATCATGATCCCATCTGCGGCCGCGAATCCGACGCGGCCGATGCCGCCCAGTTCCAGCAGGCCGAAGCACTCGGCCGGGCTGAGCGTCCGCAGGGCGCGCTCAGCGGCAGCGGGATCGGGTGCCGGCGACTCCCGGCGGGGCACGGCAGCTGGCGCGCCATGGTTGTTCGCTGGTCCGTTCCCGGTTGTCATCTATATGCACCTCTGTCATTCGAGGGCTGTCTGGCTTGTTCAGTCTTGTCTTGCGGCATCAGCGGGCGCTGCGGACCGAAGTCCCGGCTTGGCGGGCCGTTCGGCCCCAGGCGACATCCGCAAGGCCGGGGCTGGGCGCGCTACCGCGGACACGGAGCCGCTCGGCTGGGTGGTGGTCTCCGCGCTGGCCGCAGCCGTTGCCGCCGGTCCGGCAGCGACCGCCGCAGGCTCTTATCCTTCTAAGCGGCCCGGCTGCGCCGCGGCCCCGCGCGCAATATCAGGTTGAGAGAGCCCGGCGGGCTGCGCGGTCCGGGCCATTACATCAACGGTTCGCGGATCAGCGGACCTGTCTTATCCGCCCACTGGTTCCCCATGCCTGATCGGCGGTCCAGATGTCGGCATCCAGCCGGTCGCCGAGTGCCATGCACAGCCGATCGGCGAGAGACAGTCCCTCCCCAGGTGCCCACCTCCTGGCCGCCCACTCAGCGTCAGTGACTGTCACCGCCTCGACATGGACCCCGTAGCTGATTAGCAGCGACCGGGACAAGTCCCAGTTACGGCCATGCGCGCGGATCTTCTGTGCCACCTCCGACCAGTTGGCAGCGCCGCAGGCGCCACCACCCCGGAGCGCCTCTTCGACTTGAGCTGCACCCTGCTCGCCCTGCAGGAACGTGAGCAGCGCAGAAGCATCGAAGACGTTCACGCCGCATCGTCGGCCGCGGCTTCCGCGCGGCGTTCGGCGAGGAGTTCGCCCACCAGGTCCAGGCCGGCGAGATCCGCCCGTACCAGTCCCTGGAGCTGCGGACGGGTCAGGAGCACAAGCCCTGTCGGGGTCTCGAGCAGGATGAGCGCGGTGCCCTCCGCGAGCCCTGCCCTCTCTCTAAGGTCGGCGGGGATGACCAGGCGCCCCCGGTCTCCCATAACGACTTGATACGTCCCACTCACCCATAGACCATACCACTCTCGCAAAGGACGTGGGAAACGGGCAGGCGCCGGGCACGGCCGCGGCCAGGCGTGCGCCACCGTTCGTTCGGTCCGCCCGACGCCGCCCGGAGCGATCAGGTGGCGATTCCGTCGCGCTGCAACGGGCCGACGTCGCCTGTTCCTCACGCCCGTCAGTGGGGACCTTCGTCCCTATACAGATGTATAGCTGAATGACATCCTGTGCAGGACGTTGGTAGACCGACGCAAGGAGGATCATGAGCGCCGTCGGCGAGCCGGCCTTCGAGGACCTCACGGCTCGGGCGCGCATCCGCGACGCTGCCATTCACTTGTTCGCGGAGCGCGGCATCGAGGGGACCACGATCCGGGACATCGCCAAGGTGGCAGGGGTCTCGGGAGGGCTCGTCCGGCACCACTTCGGGTCTAAGGACGACTTGCGTGCCGCGTGCGATTCCTACGTGCTGGGGCAGCTGATGCGGCTCAAGGAGCAGGCCGTCCTCGGCGGACAGCTCGCCAACGCCGGCTTCATGTCCTCTGCCCAGCCCGCACTGCTGGTCATGATGCGGTACTTCGCCCGCTCGATGCTCGACGGATCGCCTGCCGCGGACGCCATGTTCTCGGAGATGGTAGGGCTCGCCAAGCGCTGGCTCGACGACCACCACCCCGGTCAGATGTCGGATCCTGCGGCGTACGCGGCCTTGCTCGTCGCCATGGAAATCGGCGCACTGGTCATGCAAGAGCAGCTCTCCCACGCCCTGGGGGCGGACATCTTCGCCCCTGAGGGGCACCTGCGCCTGGCCCGCGCGAAGCTCGACTTCTACTCCAAACCACTACTCAGCCCCGAGCTCGCCGCAGGCGCGCTGGCCGCGCTCGATCAGCTCCAGCAGAAACCGCAGCCCAAACGGCGCTCAGCGCGAGGGGACAGGCGATGACATCGGATGTGAGCAGGAGCCCGGCGATCCGGACACTGGGCCTGTCCAAGCGCTACGGTAACGTCCCGGCGCTAGTCGACCTGGACCTGGAGGTGGCTCCCGGTGAGGTGGTCGGTTACCTGGGGCCGAACGGGGCGGGCAAGACGACCACGATCCGGCTGCTGCTTGGCCTGATCCGCCCGACGGCGGGCCGGGCGGAGATCTTCGGGTTTGACTGCCAGCGCCAGCCGGTCGAGGCCCACCGCCGGGCTGCCTTCGTGCCCGGGGAGGCCAACCTGTGGCCGGCACTTACCGGAGCCGAGACGCTCCATCTGCTCGGCCGGGTCCACGGCCAGGTGGACGGGGCGTACCGGGAGGAGCTTGTCGGCCGTTTCGAGCTGGACCCTTCGAAGAAGGTCCGGGCGTATTCCAGGGGGAACCGCCAGAAGATCCTTCTCATCGGCGCTCTGATGACCCGGGCGGACCTGCTCGTCCTGGACGAGCCCACGAGCGGGCTGGACCCCCTGATGGAGCAGGCGTTCCGCCGCAGCATCGTCGAGGCGCGCGAACGGGGCCAGGCCGTCTTCTTGTCTTCGCACGTCCTGAGCGAGGTCGAGGCGCTGTGCGACCGGGTGGCGATCTTGCGGGTGGGAAGGCTGGTCGAGACCGGGACCATGAGCGAGATGCGGCATCTGTCGGCTGTCACCGTCGAGGCGACCTTCGCCGGACCGGTGCCCGATATCTCGGACGTCCCGGGGGTGACCAGCGTGGTGGCCGACGGGCAGTCGCTTCGCTGCCAGGTGCAGGGGCCGATCGGGCCGTTGCTCGGGGTGCTGGCTCATGCGGGGGTCGCCCGGCTGCTCAGCCGGGAGCCCTCGCTCGAAGAGCTGTTCCTCGCTCAGTACGGCCAGAGCGAGCAGGCACGGGAGGTAGCGGGTGTTGACCACTGACCTGGCCGCGGCGGCTCCGATGACCGTCGAGCGATCGGCGAGCACGCTGATCGCCCGGTATACGGCAAGGCGATCCGTTCGCTCTGCCGCGCTGTGGGGTTACGTGTTCGGCATCGCGGTGGCGTCATCGGCCTTCAGCTACACCCGGATCTACAAGACCCCTGCTGAGCGCGAGCGCCTCGCTGACGTCTTCGGGCAGGACCACGCGGCGAGCGCGCTGTTCGGGCCGGCACCGCAACTGCAGACCGTGGCTGGGTTCACCGTGTTCAAGGTGTCGATGACCCTGATGATCATCGGGGCGGTGTGGGGGCTGCTGACCAGCACCCGCCTGCTGCGCGGCGACGAGGACGCCGGACGCTGGGAAATCCTGGTGAGCGGCCAGACCACTCAGCGCCGCGGAGTTGCGCTGGTGCTCACCGGTCTCGGGGTCGCCGCGGCGGTCCTGTGGGCGATCACGGCCCTGGTGACTGTTGTAGTCGGCCGATCCTCCTCGGTCCATGTCGGCGCGGCCGCGGGGCTGTACCTTGCCCTCGCCTTGGTGGCGAGCGCGGTGATGTTCCTCGCCGTAGGCGCGGTGACCAGCCAGCTGGCTCCCGGCCGTCGCCAGGCCGCCGGGTACGCGGCCATCTTGCTCGGGCTCAGTTACGGTCTGCGGATGGTGGCCGACGCCGGCACCGGCCTGCACTGGCTCGCCTGGGCCTCCCCGCTCGGATGGGTAGAGCAGCTCCAGCCGCTCACTCATCCCCAACCCTGGGCCCTGGTACCCATTGCCGCCTTCGCGGCCGTCATGGCCTTCCTCGCGGTTTACCTCGGCGGGCGCCGTGACGTCGGCGCGAGCACCTGGCCGGACCGCTCGGCGAGGGCGCCGCGCCTCCGGCTGCTGTCCGGGCCGACCGAGCTGGCCTTGCGCCTGACGCTCTCGTCGGTCATCTGGTGGACGGTGGCAGTGGCCATCGCCGGACTGCTGATGGGCATCGTGGCCAAAGCGGCCGGCACCACCATCGTGGGATCGTCGGTGCAACAGGTCTTCTCCCGGCTGGGTGCGCCGGGCAGCGGCACCGGAACGTTCCTGGGCATCGCCTTCCTGATCATCGCCATCGTGATCGCATTCGAGGCAGTGGCCCAGCTGAACGCGACGCGAGCCGAAGAAGCCGAAGGCCGCCTCGACTCTCTCCTCGCTGCCCCAGTCAGCCGGTCCAGCTGGTTTAGTGGAAGACTCGGCATCGCCGCCGCGGCGTTGGTGCTCAGTGGCGTCGCCGCCGGTACCTTCGCGTGGATCGGTACCTTCACCCAGGGATCGGGCCTGAGCTTCCCGACTGCGCTCGACGCCGGCATCAACACCGTCCCCCCGGCCATCTTCCTGCTCGGCGTCGGGGCACTCGCGCTCGCCCTGCGACCCCGTCGAGCCGTTGCGGCCGTCTATGTGGTGCTGGGATGGTCCGCGCTCATCGAACTGACCGGAGGGTTGCTGGCCCAGAACCACTGGCTGCTCGACACCTCCCTGTTCCACCAGATGGCCTCGGCACCTGCCGTAGCACCGGATTGGCGGACCAACGGCGTGCTGGCCGGCCTGGGGCTGGCGGCGATGATCCTCGGCGACAGGTCCCTGAGGCACCGCGACCTGCAAGGCGAGTAGGCCCTTGAACAGGCAGGAGACGAAGCTAGGGCGACTGATTCCTGTCCTCAGCCATTACCGGGCAGGATCTCCCGCGGGACCAACGCCTCTAACCGGTTTCCATACCACGGCAGAGAATCGTGAGCATGCCCGAGCTGCAGGAACTACCTGCCGGGACCGGCGCAAGAGGGGCGATAGCAATGAACGCATCCGTCAAGGACGTCATGACCACGTACGTGGTGGCGGTGCAGCGCGGTGCGTCGTTCAAGGACATGGCAGCCAGGCTCAGCCGGTTCCGGGTGAGCGCGTTCCCCGTGGTTGACGAGGACGGCAAGGTGATCGGCGTGGTCTCGGAGGGCGACATGCTGACCAGGCAGGCGCTGGCCCTGGCCAGGGAAGCGCTGGCCGACCGGCGCGCCGCAGAGACCGGAATGCTCCCTGATCGGACACAGGCTGAGGAGTTCCTTGAGCCAGGTGGCCTCACTGCCGGTGAGCTGATGTCCCACCCGGCGGTGACCATCACGCCCGACGAATCGGTCGAGGGCGCCGCCCGGCTGATGTACAACTGCCGGGTCAAGCGGCTACCGGTGGTCGATGACGACGGCCACCTCGTCGGGATCATCAGCCGGGCGGACGTCCTGGCGGTCTTTGACCGCTCCGATGAGGAAATCCGCCGGGAAATCACCGACGAGGTGATCGCGCACGAGTTCGCCCTGGACCCGCGCCAGTTCATGGTGACGGTGCGGGCTGGCGTCGTGACCCTGGAAGGCAGCATGGAAACCGCCACGCTGGGCGGGGACATCGCGCGTAAGGTCCGGCACGTGCAGGGCGTCGTAGCCGTACGCGATCGTCTCAGCTACCCACGGGACTAAGGGCTCCCGCCTTCCGGCTTCCGCGCATCACCTGAGCGCGACGGATCAGGTCACATCGTCCTGCCCTGGTGGGGCCTTTAGACCCTGCCGACGGTGGTGACGGCGCGGGACGCTGACTATATAGCCGTATCGGCGGGAGTGATGACGATGACTAGGCCAGACGAGAACACCAGGCGCATCGTGGTCGGCGTGGACGGATCATCCCCGTCCATGACCGCGCTGCGCTGGGCCCTGCGCCAAGCGAGCCTCACGGGGTGCGTGGTAGAGGCGGTGACCGCGTGGCGGCTGCCGTCCAGCTACGGCTTGGCCCCGCCCGCGGAGGGGGCGATGGACTTCGAGGGCGACGCGCATAAGATCCTCACCGACGCTCTGAACGAGGTCAGCGGGGAAGCACCCGACGTGGTCATCTGCCCGTCCGTCATCGAAGGACATACCGCCGACGTGCTGGTCCGGGCCGCCCACGGCGCAGATCTGCTGGTGGTGGGCAACCGGGGACACGGCGGGTTCGCCGGGGCACTGCTCGGCTCGGTGAGCCAGCACTGCGTGCATCACGCGCCCTGCCCCGTCCTGGTCATCCGCGGGGTAGACGGGCGATGACCAGCACCATCGTCAACGCCAAGACGTGCGAGATCGGCGACCCGGACGTGAGCCTGCTGGCCTTCCTCCGGTCGGACCTGGGCCTGACCGGGGTCAAGCCGGGATGCGGCGAGGGCGCGTGCGGCGCATGTACCGTGCTCGTCGACGGTGAGCCGGTCCTGGCCTGCCAGACGAGGGCCGGCGAGGTGGCCAGCCGCTCGGTCATCACGATCGAGGGGCTCGCCGGGCGGACCGGGGAGCCGCTGCACCCGGTCCAGCGGGCACTGGAAGCGGAACGCGCGTCGCAGTGCGGGTACTGCACGCCGGGCATGACGCTGCGCGCGGCGGCGCTGCTGGCCGCGGAGCCCGATCCCGACGATGGCCAGATCGCCGCGGCGCTGAACCCCTGTCTGTGCCGGTGCGGCTGTTACCCGCGGATTACCCGCGCGGTGCACCGGGCCGCCGCGATGATCCGCGGGGATCAGCAGGGCGGCGCCACCGCCGAACCGCGGCCTGTCCCGCCCATCCTGGTCAGGCCAGCCAGGCCATGGGACCTGTCCGAGCCGGGCGAGCGCGACTGGTTCGGCATGCTGGGTGACGGGCTGGTCGTCGTGTGGCCTCCGCCCCAAGGGCCAGCCGGGGCGTGGCCGAGGACCGGAGGTGCCTGGCTGCATGTCGCGCCGTCCGGCGTGGTGACGGCGTTCAGCGGCAAGGTCGACCTCGGTCAGGACAACCAGACGGCGTTCCGGCTGCTGGTCGCGGAGGAGCTGGCCGTCGACCCGGGAGATGTCCGGCTCGTCCAGGGAGACACCGACGTGTGCCCCTACGACGCGGGCACGTTCGGCAGCCGGTCCATGCCGGACGCCGGCGAGGCGCTTCGCCGCGCGGCGGCCGGCGCCAGGCAGATCCTGATTTCCTTCGCGGCGGCGAAGCTGGGCCGCCCCCGCGCCCAGCTGGTGGCGGACAACGGCGCGGTCGCCTGTAGCCTGAGCGGCATCCGGCTGCCGTACGGCGTGATGCTGGCCGGGGCTCGGCGGGTCGAGGTGCTGGCCGCGGAGCCGCAGCTCACCTCGCCGGCCGACTGGGGCACGGCCGGGCGGCCGCACCACGCCGCGCCGAGGGACGATGCGGTCACGGGCGCCCGTCGTTTCGTATCCGATCTGCGGCTGCCCGGCATGCTGTACGGAGCCGTGCTGCGCCCGCCCGTGCCTGGTGCCGTGCTGCGGGCTGCAGACTGCGGACCCGCCGAGGGCATGCCGGGGGTCACGGTCGTGGTTGACGGCGAGTTCGTCGGAGTGACCGCCGCTGACCTGGCGACCGCGCGGCGCGCCGTGGCCGCCATCAGGGCTGACTGGGATGAGCCGGCGCCCGGCCCCGTGGACCTGGCGGCCTACCTGCGCTCGCATCCGGGCGCCGGGCAGGGCTGGCAGCGTGCGCTCGACTCGGAGACCGGGGACACCGAGGCCGCGCTCGCCGCGGCCGCGACGCAGGTTCGGGCGACCTACACGACCGCCTACCTCGCTCACGTCCCGCTGGAGACCAGGGCAGCCGTCGCGGAATGGGATAACGGGCGGCTGACCGCCTGGACCGGCACCAACGTGCCGTTCGCGGTCCGGGCTCAGCTCAGCGAGGCGTTCGGGATAAGCCAGGCGGCCGTCCGGGTGATCGTCCCGCCGGTCGGCGGAGGCTTCGGCGGGAAGCACGGCGAGGAGGCGGTCGAGGCGGCCCGCCTGGCCCGCAGGGCCGACCGGCCCGTGATGGTGCACTGGAGCCGGACCGAGGAATTCCTGTGCGGTTACCTGCGCCCGATGGCGGTGATCGACGTGCGGGCGGGACTGGACGCCGACGGCTCGGTCATTGCGTGGGATTTCCTCGACATCAACGCCGGGGCCAACGGCTTCGCCTTTCCTTATGCGGTGCCGAACCGCCGCCTACGCTACGTGCCAGCCGATTCCCCCCGGGCCCAGGGTCCGTACCGGGCGCTGTCCGCGACCGCCAACACCTTCGCCCGCGAGTCGCACCTGGACGAGCTGGCCTACGCCGCTGGCGCGGACCCGCTGAGCTTCCGGCTCCGGCACCTCGAGGACGAGCGGCTGGCCGCCGTGGCCGGGGCCGCCGCGGACAGGTTCGGCTGGTCGCCAGGCTGGCAGCCAGGCCTGGCCAGCCTGGTCGGACGGGCACTGGGTATGGCGCGGCGCGGGCATCGCGATCGGCCTGGAGAAGGGCGGCCGCGTCGCGACCTGCGCCGAGGTACGCGCCGACGGGACGGATCAGATCAGGGTGATCAGGATCGTGACGGCGTACGAGTGCGGGGCGATCGTCAACCCCGACACGGTGATCAGCCAGATCGAGGGCGGCACCATCATGGCCCTCGGCGGCGCGATGTTCGAGTCGGTGGCGCTCGATCACGGCCGGATCGCCCGGCCGTCGCTGTCCGGTTACCGGGTGCCCCGCTTCACCGACATCCCCGCGATCGAGGTGATACTCGTTGACCGACCGGACCTCCCGCCAGCTGGCGCCGGCGAGACACCGCTGATCGCGGTGGCCCCTGCGATCGCCGGGGCCATCTTCGCGGCCACCGGCCGGCGCCTGCGCGCGCTGCCGCTCGTCCCGGAGGGAAGAGCTTCATGACCATGTCCGGGGGCGCGTACGGTCACGCGGACGCCTTCTCGGGTTCGCCGCGCATGATCAGCACCGGGCAGTGCGCGTGGTGGACGCAATACTGACCCACCGAGCCGAGCAGGGCCTCGGCGAAGGCGCCGTGCCCGCGGCTGCCAATCACGAGCAGGTCCGCACCGGCTGCGGCATCCAGGAGCACCTGCGCCGGATGGCCCTGGACGACCCGGCTCCTGACCAGGTGAATGTCCGCTGGCTGGACTTCCTCGCTGATCACCGCTGCAACGGTCTTCTTCGCGGCTTCCTCGAAGTCGCCCGACTCTGCCACGTACAGGGGTGCCCAGCCGTTGCTCTGCAATGTCGCCGGGATCTGCCAGGCAATGATCGCGTCTACCGTGCCGCCCGTGAACGTGGCCTGCCGCACGGCCCAGCGGAGGGCCGCCCGCGACGACGGAGAGCCATCTACCCCGACCACGATCCTGGGCGCGCTCTTCGTGATGCCTGCTGACATCGGTACCAGATCCTTCCGCGTTATCCGTCTGGCTTTCTCCTGGCCAGCATTTGCCCCTGGGCCCTGCTCGCGTAGGGCCGTTGATCATCTCGAGGTGGAGACCAAGGTCCTAGCCGAAAAAGGGCGAGGTGAGGACTACTATCTATGGCTTTGCCGCACGCGAGATCGTCGGGGACGCGAAGGACTTTGCAAACGCGATGAATTGTCCATGATCCCCATGGGGCATTCTTGCAGTCCCGGTCTCGGGACCAAGGTTTGGGACCTTGGACATATCGAGCAGTGATCTACGTCTCTTCCGGCTCCAGTCCTCGCCCGGGCACGCTAGACGCCATGAACGCGAGATTCCTGCATCCATCAGCCTGGCAAAGCAACACTGCGGCCCGGGATGTCCCCGGCGACACCGCCATCGCATCTGTGGCACTGGCCGACCCGTCCGGGCGTGCCTGCTGCTGCGCGGCCAAAGCGGCAGTCTGCGTCATCATGCCGCCGACCTCCGCCCGCCCCGCTGAGACGAAATTGCTGCTGTGCGGCCACCATTACCGTGCCTCAAGCCGAGCCCTCGCGGCCCTCCGCGTCGCCGTCCGCCAGCTCCCCGGAACGCCGGCCGACATAGCAGCCTGGATCAACCTCGGTCAGCGCACCTCCTCGCCCACCTCGGCATCCGTCGCGGCCTGCTGACTTCCGGTGATCCGGCGGAAGTCACCGGGGACCTAGGTCCCTGTGACACCATGACTCTCATCTCTACAGGCGCACGGCGAAGGGGCGCATCGTCGGAGTGCAGCCAAGTCGCTGCGCTAAGCCCTGCCGGGAGAATCTCATGAGAGCAGCACAGGCAGCCGTGGTGCTATACGTGCTCGCGATGGTAGTCGTCGTGGTCGGCGTGGACGTCCTGTTCTTCAGGCACCTGTTCTGGGAGCGGCTGATAGTAAACGTCGGAATTGTCCTGGTGTTCGTGGTGTTCTATTTCGGGTTCCTGAAGCGTCCATGAGGGGAGCCGCCGCATTGTGGCTCAGCCAGCTCCACGGCGAACTTCAATCAACTCTCGCCGGGCCAGCGCACGCGACGGCACGGCGGTGCCGCTATCCCCATGGCCTGATCAGACGCCTCATAACGGTGACAGATCGCGAGGGAGTGGTGCTAGCGCCGGCAATTGCGACGTTAGTGGTCGCTGCTTTGCCATTGCTGATGACGACCGCTGTCGCCGGGCAGCGGTGCCGGCGACCCGCCGAAGGTCCCGCCGGATGCGGACCTTCGCACCTGCAGCTTTGCGCGGCGCGAGTGTGGGCTGGCGGTATGAGGAAGCTAATAACCGCAGAGCCCGCGGCCAACGGGCCCGCCAGCGCGGAGGAGATCGCCAGGTACGTCGTTGCGGAAGCGGTCTGGGCGCCGTCGGTGCACAACACCCAGCCATGGCGGTTCGTGGCCGACGGCCGGCAGCTGAGCCTGTACGCCGATGCCGACCGCGGGCTGCCCGTGGCCGACCCGGACGGCCGCGAGATGATGATCAGCTGCGGCGCCGCCTTGTTCACTGTCCAGCTCGCCCTGCGCTCCCTCGGGTACATTCCCCAGACGCGGGTGCTGCCCGATCCGGGCCAGCCCGCGCTGGTCGCGCAGGTGAGCTGGCGGCACCGCGCGCCGGCCAGCGAATCCGAGCAGTGGCTGGCCAGCCAGGTGCACCGGCGGCGAACCCATCGCGGCGCGTTCGACCCTGAGCCGCTGCCGCACGGCACGCTCGCCGCGCTCCGCGAAACCGCCGCGAGGGACGGGGTGGCGCTGCGCATCATGGCGGACGACCGGCGGCGAGCCGCGCTTGCAGCGGCCGTGGAGACGGCAGAGCGCGTCCAGCGGCTGGACGCCGAGCACATCAGGGAACTGGCCAGATGGGCACCCGCGCCGGGCAGCACACGCAGCGACGGAGTGCCGGTTACCTCCTATCCGGCGCGGCCCGAGCGCACAGACCCGTACTTCCCCGGGCGGGACTTCGCGCACGGTCACAGCTGGGGCATGCCGCCGCTGAGCTCGGCCCGGCTGCCGCGGGCCACTGGCGTGGTCGGGTTGCTCACGACGGCCGCCGACCGCCAGGTGGACTGGGTTAACGCTGGGCGGGTGCTGCAGCGGATCTTGCTGACCGCGAGCACCTGCGGTGCCGCGGTGGCGCTGCACAGCCAGCCGGTCGAGCTGCCCTGGCTGCGCGATTACATCCGGACCCACCTGAGCGACGGCGCCTACCCGCATCTCGTGCTCAGGATCGGGATGGTCACCCAGGCGGCGGACAGCGTGCGGCGCGATCCGGACGATGTCCTGCTCTCACCGGACGGCGGTCATGCCGGACCCGGCCGCCGGTGAACCGCGGCCAGGAGCCGCCGGCCGGCTGAGGGAGCTGACCAGGGCGGAGTGCTTCGAGCTGCTGGCGAACGAGCACCTCGGCCGGCTGGCCGTCGTCGATGACCGGGGGCCCGTCGTGTTCCCCGTGAACTACGTCCTCGACCGGCACACGGTGGTATTTCGCACCGAAGAGGGAACCAAGCTGCACGCTGCGTGCCGGGGCAGCCGGGCTTGCTTCGAAGTGGACAGGACCGACGCGGGCGCGTACACCGGCTGGAGCGTAGTGGTGCGGGGCGAGGTCGCCGAGGTGACCGACCAAGCCGAGCTGGCGAGGCTGCGCGAACTGCCGCTGCGGGCCTGGGCGGCGGGAGCCAGGAACCGCTACATCCGGATGCTGCCCGCTGCGCTGACCGGCCGGCTGATCGAGGTGGCGAGGTGAGGCCATGGGCACCGAGATCACCAGGGACGAGTTCGACGAGCGCGATTACGCCCTGTTCCGCGAGCGGCTCGAGCAGAATCTGTCCGAGTTCACGCGGCTGCTGGAACGGCCCGGCTTCGGGGCAGGCCCGGTCACGATCGGCGCCGAGCTCGAGCTGGTCCTCGTCGACCGCATCGGGCAGCCGCTGCCGCTGAATCATGCGGTTCGCGCCGGGGCCGCCGACCCCCGGATCGCCATCGAGCTCAACCGCTACAACATGGAGCTCAACTCCTCGCCGGTCCCGCTGGCCGGCCAGCCGTTCACCGCCCTGGCCGGCGAGCTGGACGTGCTCCTGGCCCGGACCGCTGACGCGGCCCGGGCGCAACAGGGCCGGATCGCGCTGATCGGCGTGCTGCCCACGCTAACCGGGGCGCACCTTGACGACGGCGCCGTGACGGAGGCGGCCCGCTACCGCGCCCTGGACCGCGGCCTGCGACGGCTCCGCCAGGGTCCGATCCAGATCCGGATCGCAGGCGAGGAACCGCTGGAGCTGACCAGCGAGCACATTGCCCTGGAAGGGGCGAATACCTCGTTCCAGGTCCATCTGCGGGTCGCCCCGCCAGACTTCACCCGCGTGTACAACGCGGCGCAGCTGGCCACGGCGCCGACGCTCGCGATGGCAGGCAACTCGCCCACGTTCCTCGGACACCGGCTGTGGGAGGAGACCAGGATCGCGCTGTTCAAGCAGGCGGTCGAGGACCGCGACAGCCACGGGCCGAGGCGCCGGCCTTCCCGGACCTCCTTCGGTACCGGGTGGCTACGGGGCGGGGCGCTCGAGCTGCTGGCCGAGAGCGTCCGGCTGCACGAGCCGCTGCTGCCCTCCCTAGGTGATCTACCCGGCCGGCCCGCGGACGACCCGGCCGGCGTGCCACTCCTGGACGAGCTCAGGCTGCACCAGGGCACGGTCTGGCGCTGGAACCGGGCCATTTACGACCCGGCGGCCGGCGGCCATCTGCGGATCGAGATGCGGGCGCTGCCCGCCGGGCCGACCGTGACGGACATGATGGCCAACGCCGCCTTCCTGATCGGGCTCACGCTGTGGCTGGCCGACCTGGATCAGCGGTGGACCTACGCGCTGCCGTTCGAGCGCGCCGATCACGGCTTCTACCGCGCGGCCCAGTACGGCTTGGACGCCGAACTGAGCTGGCCGACCGGCCGCGGTGATCAGGTCGTGACGCTTCCCGCAGCCGACCTGGTGACCGGACTCCTGCCAGCCGCGCGTGAGGGCCTGGTCCGCGCGGGCGTGGCCACGGCGGAGGCGGATCACCTGCTCGAGGTCATCGGAGCACGGACGGCCACCAGGCAGACCGGGGCGGCGTGGCAGCGCGCCGCGCTGACCGCGGCCGAGCGGGGCCGCACCAGGGAGCAGGCCCTCGCGGTGATGCTCGACTGGTACCTGTCCCGCGCGGCCACCGGCCAGCCCGTCCACACCTGGGCTGCCGTCACCTGATGCGGGGACGCGCCACTGCCCGTTCGGCCCGGCGGACATCGAGTTCGCTGCGGCACGGCCCGCGGCCATGGGCGCTACCGATGGACTTACGCGTCCGGGAGCGTCAGGCAGCTCAGTGCCTGGCGGACGCCGGCGATCCGGTCGCTGTCCCATTGGACGGCGGGGTCGGGCTCGAGGAACGCGGACGCGATGCCGCCCACGCCCAGCGCCGGCAGGGACCACTCATCCCTGGCGACCGCTCCGAACGGGCTGGCCTGCGCGCGGTGCGTGGCGATGCTGGGCGTGCACAGCGCCATGATGACCAGCCCGCGGATGGTGGCATCGAGCAGGGCGGCGATGATCTCGAACGTTACCCCAGACTCAGGACGCAGCCGGTAGCCCAGCAGTGCGGCCAGCTGCTCCCAGGCCTGCGCGACCCGGGCCCGGTGTTCCCGCTCGGACTGGGCCAGAGTGAGCCGAACCTGGTCGCGCAGCTCGCCGTCGGCCAGGCTCATGAAGGTCGCGTGCAAGGCCAGGTACGTCCGCCACCCGGCCGACTCGAACAGGGTCTGGAAGTCCAGGAGGGACAGCTGGCGGAACATTTCGATGACCAGCCCGTGCCGGAGCTCGGGTGTCTCCAGCCAGTCGGAGTGCTCGGCCGCGATACGCCTGATCATCGCCAGCTCATCAGTGACGATCGTCGGGGTGGCGTCCTTGGCTAGCTGTTTCACCAGGTCGCTTATGAACAGATCCTTGTAAGGCCACCGGCGGTACACGGCACTCCGCGAGACACCAGCGTCACGGATGACGTCCTCCAGGCCGATGTGATCCAGGCTCACCGTCAAGCCGGTGCGGTTCACCATGGCCACGGCCGCCTGGAGCATCCGCTGCTCGGTCTCCTGGTCCGACAGCCGGCGCCGCCGCCTGGCCAGCCCCGTGGGCGGCTGCGGATGGATCATCACTGCCACTCCCTTTAGGACTTAGGACTCTATGTTTCAAGTTTGGCATCTCTCATTCTTATAACTGTACAGCGAACGGATAGGCCTCCGCGTGCAGGGCGCGCGCCCACACGGAGCGGCGGCCGCAGGTAGGAGGGCACGATGGCTAGCTGGCCTTTGCATGACGAGCGGCTGCGAGCGATGTACGCCGGAGGCCGGGCCGACACCACGGCGCGTCGTTTCGCGCGGCTGTGGGCGGCCGTGTTCAGGCTGGGACTGATGCCCAGGCGGTGGGTAACCCTCGAGGTCGCGGGGCGCCGCTCGGGGCGGGTGACCCGGTTCCCTCTGGGGATGGCCGACTGGCACGGGCAGTGGTATCTCGTGCCGATGCTCGGCGGGCAGTGCAACTGGGTCCGGAACGTGCGCGCCGCGAGCGGACGGGTCGTGCTGCGGCGCCGACGTGCCGTCCCGTGCCGCCTGGTCGAGGCGCCGGCCAGCGAGCGCGCCGCGATCATCCGGCGGTACCTCGAGAAGGTGCCGGGTGCCCGCCCGCACATCCCGGTCGACCGGCACGCGCCGTTGGCGGACTTCGAGGCGATCGCGCCGCGCTATCCCGTCTTCCGGGTCGTACCGGATCCGGCCGGCCCGTCGGCGCGCGCCTCCAAGCGGCGGACGCGGGCGGGGGCAACGCGGAGCGCACCGTCCCGCAAGCGCCATTGGTGGCGGTGGATTCTGGGCGGCACCGTAGGGGCCGTCGCCGTGGTCTTCCTGGCCGCCGGGATCTTCGTCAAGCTCCAGCCCACCGCGCCCGCGCTGGTGCTGCCGACGGCACACGGCAGCACGACCGTGGGCCCGCTTGACGGCACGTGGGCCGCAGGCTCCGGATCGGTCGCTGGCTTCCGGGTCAGGGAAACCGCCCTCGGCTTCAGCAACGACGTCGTCGGCAGGACGAACGCGGTCACCGGCACCATCGTGATAGCCGGCAACCGGGTCACCAGCGCGACGTTCCGCGTCAGCCTGACCAACATCAAGGTCAGCGGCAAGACGCAGCCGCAGTTCGCGCGGAGCCTGGGCACCAGGGACCATCCCGCCGCGGCCTTCACCCTCGCCCAGCCGGTAACGCTTGGTCCCGCCTTCAGTTCGGGAACGGTCATCACCGTGACGGCCACCGGATACCTCGCGATGAACGGCATCTCGCGGCTGGTGACCTTCACCATCTCCGGCCGCCGGTCCGGGTCAGCGATGCAGGCCGCCGGATCAATCCCCGTCACGTTCTCCGAGTGGGGCATCGCAACGCCGAAGGGATACGGCCTCCTCGGCTCGCTCGCCAACCACGGCACGGCCGAATTCCTCCTGGTCCTGCACCGGGAGATGCCTGCTCACGCCGGGTAAATCAGGTCGCACCCGCGACCAAGGCAGTTTCTTGTGGCCGGCCGCCAGCGTCAGTGCTTGCCGCGCATAATGACCACCGGGCAAGGCGCATAATGTCGCACAGAACTGGGCGACTGATCCCAGCATCTCCCGGTGACCTTGGTCGCCGCGACCCCGGCAGCCCACCACGAGCGCCGGCGCTCGGCCCTGTCCGCCAGCACCCCTTGTCCCGCGCGCCCGTCGACGACGTAGCAGCGGATCTCAACGTCGCTGTCGATGGAGCCGCTATCGGCAATCGACTCGGTGAGGACGGCGCGTGCGTCCGCCTGGTAATCGGGCATGTCGGCGGCCGCTACCCCACCGGTGCCGACCGGGATATGCCAGGCGGTCACGGCCTCTACTACCGCACCAGTCAGTTTCGCCTGGTCAATGGCCCATCTCAAGGCGGCCTTGGACGGCCCGAAGCCATCTACCCCGACTACGATGCGCGGGCGCTCTGCATCATGTCCGCTGCTCACCTGGATCCTCCTTCGACCGGTGCGCTAGCGCCTGGCGAACGCGGGAAGTTCGAAGACGCCCATCGGGCCGTTCCAGAAGACCGTGCTGGCGCCGCGGATACTGGCGGCGAACAGCCCGGCCGATTCCGGGCCGATGTCCAGGCCCATCTGGTCCGCCGGGGTCGCGTGGGCGGATACGACCTGGTGCGGCGCGTCAGCGCTCCGTTCGGCCGCCACGATGACGTCCGGTGGCAGCACCATCCGCGTGCCTGCCCGATCGGCCTGCTCCAGGTAGCCCGCTGCGGCGTCGACCAGGCCGGCGTCCAGCAGGGACGTGCCGACCTTGTGGCCCTGGGCGACGAGGAAGGGGAAGGCCATGGCGCCGCCGACGAGGATGGTGCCGGCCGCGGTGATCAGGCTGCCGATGGTGTCGAACTTGTCTGCGACCTTCGCACCGCCGGGCCCGACGGTGTCGGCAGCGAACCTGACCTCGCGACCGAGCAGCTCGCCGAGGCGAAGGGCGACGGGCGCCAGCGAGTACTTCGGGTCGGGCTTGCCGTCGGGCCGGCCGAGGTGAGCGCAGACGATCGCCGCGGCGTCGCGATCCAGCACGGCGACCAGGGTCGGGAGGGCCGCCCTGATCCGGCCGTCATCGGCGACGCGACCACCGTCGAGCGGCACGTTGAGGTCGTCGCGCACGAGCACGCGCTGGCCGGCGACGGCCAGGTCATCGATCGTCTTCATCATCTCAATATCTCCTTGGTCCTCACCCGGGCGGTTTCCCGGGCTCCAGGGCCCAGCCAGGGCCCAGCCTGATGCTGGCGCGACCCACCGGTCAGAGGCGTTGGCCGTTCAGCGGGGGACCTTTGTCCGTCACGAACTCAGCGGACGGACCCGGCGCGAGGGAGAAGCTCAAGGTCAGTCCAAGCTCGTTGTCTGGCCTGACCGGCCGAGCAGCCTGATCCTAGTGGCCTGGAGCCTGCTGGCGAGGACCCGGGTGAGTCGGCGGGTGAACTCGTAACCGAGCGCGCAGTCGGCCGCGCAGGCCGCCCGCACCGCCGCCGCGTCGAATTCGAAGGCCTCGATGGCGGTGACGGCCACCGCACCGAACGCCCACTTATACGGCGCGAACAGCCACGACCAGCCCAGCAGCTCACCCATCCCGATGGTCTCGATGACCATCGGGCCCTCCCCCGGCACTTGCAGGTCCAGGGCCACATGGCCGGATCGGATCAGCCAGAAGCAGGTGGCATTGCCGCCATCCTCGAACAACCGGTGCCTGGCCGAGAACCTGACTTCGCAGGCGGTCTCCGCCAGCACACCCAGCTGATCGCGGCTCATGCCATGCAGGAAGGGATGCGTGGCCAGGTCCGCCGCCGTGATCTCGCTCATGGGTCATCACCGCCCGCCTTCTGCGTCAGGCTCAGCCTGCCGCGACCAACGGCGGCCTGCCAAGTGCGGTTAGTCATCTATCGCCGGGACCATGGCCCCTATCGGAGGTGGCGGAGGCCACTCGCCACCGAGTCCGGGCCGGCTGAGGCTGGCACTGTGCGGGGCGGCAGCCCTCACGACAGCTGACAGAGCCGAGGAGGTGAAGCGGCGCCCGGGACCCGGGCCCCGGCCGGGCTGGCGACGCCGCGATCCCGATGACCGTTCACTACATACCCAGGCAGGTGCCTAACGGAGCCGAGCGGACGGAACGACAGGAACCATGGGGCTGGCCATCGCCGCCCGACCCTGGTGACCTGAGCAAGCGGGTTGCCCGCAGGCGGGCCGAACTGCGGCTGAGCCAGGCGCAGGTGGCCGCGCAGGCCGGGATGACCCAGCGGTACCTGGCCTACCTGGAGAGGTATCCGGCCAGGCCAGACGCCGCCAGGCTGCGCCGGCTCGCCGCCGCGTTGCAGACGACGCCAGCCGCGCTGCTTGGCGCCGGCTCCGACACGCCTGCCGGGCATGCGCGACTGGCCCACCCGCCCCTGACCACCAAGCTCACGCCGACTGAATGCCACCGGCTGATCGCGCCGGGCGGCGTCGGCCGGATCGCCTTCGGCACCGGCTCCGGCCCGGTCGTGCTCCCGGTCAACTACGCCGTGGTGGCGGGCACGATCGTGGTCAGGACCAGCGAGGGCACCATAATCGAGGGTCACGCCAACGAACAGGTGGCGTTCGAGGTCGATCGCCTCGACGAAGCGCTCAGCCAGGGCTGGAGCGTGCTGGCACGCGGGCCAGCACATCGCGTCACCCACCCGGCCGAGCTACGCCACCTGCGGCAGGACGCCACGATATGGCCCTGGCCCGGCGGTGAGCGCGATGTCTACGTGCGCATTATCCCGGATAGGATCACCGGCCGCCGGATCGAGAGCCGGTGATACGGCGTCAGATGAAACACTAGCGGGCCACATCCGGGTGTGGCCCGCTAGTAGTTATCCGCGCCGCTTACAGCTGGCTGCCGACGAGAACGGCCAGGTCGGCCAGGCGGCAGGTGTAACCCCACTCGTTGTCGTACCAGCCGAACGCCTTGACCAGCGTCCCCGACGCCTGGGTCAGCTCCGAGTCGAAAACGCACGACGCGGGGTCGCCGATGATGTCGCGGGAGACGATGGGATCGGTGCTGTACCGCAGGATGCCCGCCATGGGCCCGGACGCCGCGGCGGCGAACGCGTCGTTGACCGCGCCCGCGGTGACCTCCTGGCCCAGCACGACGGCGAGGTCGGTCAGGGAACCGTCCTCCACCGGGACGCGGAGGGCCACTCCGTCCAGCTTCCCGGCCAGGGCGGGGATGACCTCGCCGGTGGCGCGGGCCGCGCCGGTGGTCGTAGGCACGATGCTGACCGCCGCGGAGCGGGCGCGCCGCAGATCCTTGTGCGGCCCGTCGAGCAGCATCTGGTCCCCGGTGTAGGCGTGCACCGTGGTCATGAAGCCGTGCTCCACGCCGAACGTATCGTGCAACACCTTGGCCATCGGGGCCACGCAGTTGGTGGTGCACGACGCGTTGGAGATCACGTCATGCCGTTCCGGGTCATAGGCGCCTTCATTGACCCCGATCACGACCGTGAGGTCGACGCTCTTGCCCGGGGCGGAGATGAGGACCTTCCGCGCGCCGCCCTTCAGGTGCAGCGCCGCGGCGTCGCGGGTGCGGAACTTGCCGGTGGATTCGATGACGACGTTGGCGCCGAGCTGCCCCCAGTCGATGGCTGCGGGGTCTCTCTCTGACAGCACCGCGACCCGCGTCGCCGGGTTGCCGCCCACGATCAGCGAATCGCTGGTGTAGTCCACGGGACGGCCGAGGCGACCGTAGGTGGAGTCGAAGGCCAGCAGGTGCGCCAGGGTCCGCGCGTCGGTGATGTCGTTGACCGCCACCACCTCCAGGTCGGCGCGCTCCAGCGCCAGACGCGTGAAGGCGCGCCCGATGCGGCCGAAGCCGTTGATTCCCACTCTGGTTGTCATGTGAGCTTCCTCCTCATTGGTGCTTCCACCAGCAGCCTGAGCCGACGGGCCGCAAGGCGGCTAGCGCCAATGGGCACCTAACCTCAGGACTATTGGCCCTTTGGCCGGGATCGGGGGGCACAAGGTCCTGGCCATGTGGGGAGATCGGCCTCTGGCCGCCCGAACGCCGGGTCCTGATCGTGGGAGGGCAGAGCGTGTCGATCAGGTGAGGTGAGATCGATGGAGCCACGGCACACCCCTGTACAGCCGAGGACCACCTGGCTGGGCCGGATGGCGCGCGGGCGGCGGCCCGACCGCAATCCGCTTCGCCGCGCATCCGACCGGGTAGAGACCGCTGTGCTTGGCCTGCTGCTCGCCGCGTTCCTCGCGGCCGCCCCGTTTGCCGCCCATGCGGCCGGGACCTGGGCCAGCGCTCGGTTCACCGCGGAACAGCGCACGCAGGTCTCCGCCGTGCACCAGGTTCGCGCGGTCCTGCTGCAAGCGCCGCTGAGCTGGAACGCCGATCTTTACGGGGTGGCGCCCGGCCCGGTGGCGGACGCACGGTGGACGGCGCCAGACGGGCACCCGTGTACCGGCTTGATCCCTGTCCCCAGCAGTTCGGCGGCGGCGGGCAGCACCGTGCTGGTGTGGACCGACCGGGTAGGCCAGCTGGCCTACCCGCCGTTGCAGCACGGCCAGGTCGCGGGCCGGGTGGCCCTGGCCGAAGGGCTCGCGGTCCTGGTCCTCGCCGTCGCGCTAATCGTCGCAGCCAGACTGGCCCGCTGGGCGCTGGACAGGCGCAGGCTAGCCGGCTGGGACGCGGACTGGCTGGCGACCGGCCCGCGCTGGAGCCCCCGGCGCTAGGGCCTGGGTTTTCTGTGACGGAGGTCCCGGTGTCCTGGTGACGTCTGGCCGTGCCGGAGGTGGCGGGGCAGGCGGAAGACTCGCAGTTGAAAGGTCAAATACAGCGGACCGAGAGAACCCGGCCCGCACCGATCAGGAGGCATTACGATGCGCCGCAACTCTCGTTTTACGCTCGCCATCGCGGGCTTCGCCACCGCGGTGCTGCTGGCCGTGGCCGGCGGCCTGCTGCTGTGGGGATCCACCTACGTGCACAACACCGTGCAGAGCCAGCTCGCCGAGCAGCAGATCTACTTCCCGCCTGCGTCCGCGTTCGCGCACCCCAAGGCGGGCACCGAGATCACCCCGAGCATGATCCCGTCCGTCTCCCAGTACGCCGGGCAGCAGATGCTCACCGGCCAGCAGGCCGAGGCCTACGCTGACCACTTCATCGCCGTCCACCTGAGCGAGATCGGCGGCGGCAAGACCTACTCCCAGCTGTCCACGCTGTCCCAGGCCCAGCCGAACAACACCACGCTGGCCGGCCAGGTGGCGACCGTGTTCAAGGGCACCACGCTGCGGTCCATGCTGCTGAACGCCTACGGCTGGTGGAAGGTCTCCCAGATCATGTACATCGCCGCCCTCATCGCCTTCGGCCTCGGCGGCCTGACCCTGCTCGGCTCCGTCTTCGCCCTGGCCACCGGCCGCAAGCCCGCCACCACGGCAGACGCCCTGCCCGGCCAGAAGGCCCACGTCAAGGCTGCATGACCCGAGCCCGGACGATCCCGTGCACAAATAGAACACACCATCGCCGGCAACCGCTCCCGGCCAGCCCCATTGGAGGCCGGCCGGAGCGGCCCGGCTCGCGGAATTCAGTAAGGAAGTGAGCAATGATGGCGCGCACCGACGTTTACCTCGATGCCATGCTGCGCCACCTCGGTGCCGCGTACTACGAGTCCCTGCACGGCAGGGCCACTCGCTCCGACGTGACCCGGGCGCTGGATACGGTGGAGGAACATCTGGGGGAACTCGCAGCGGATCGGTCCCCGGCCCGCGCTTCGGCGCGCTCGCAGCCGGCCCGCCAGGGTGACGAGCCACGGCGCCGCCTGTGGGCTCGCAGGGTCAGCGACGTGATGACGACCTCGGTGGTGACCGTCGACCGGATCACCCCGTACCAGGAAATCGACCGCCTGCTGACCCAGCACCGGATCAGCGGCGTGCCGGTGCTCATGATGGGCCGCCAGGTCGCCGGCGTAGTTTCCGAGGCGGATCTGCTCGCCGCGGAAGACGAGCGGACCAGGCGCGCCCGGATGGCCGCCACGACCGGCCGGCGCAGGCTCCGCAGGCACCCGCAGGCGAGCCTGACCGCCGGCACCCTGATGACCGCCCCGGCCATCACCATCGGCCCCGACGCGACCATACCGGCCGCAGCACGCGTGATGAACACGCATCACGTCAGGAGGCTGCCGGTGACCGACGCGCACGGCAAGCTGGTCGGCATCGTGAGCCGCCGCGACCTGCTGAGCGTCTTCCTGCGCCCTGACCCCGACATCGCCCACGATGCCCAGGAAATCCTCCACGAGACCGCCTGCGACGAGCCCGCGACCATCACCGTGACGGTGCACCACGGCGTCGTGACCCTGACCGGCACGATCGAGCCCGCACCCGACCGGCACCACCTCATCGATCTCACGATCGGGATGATCTGGGACGTCGACGGAGTGGTCGACGTAGTGAACGAGCTCAGCGAGACCAAGCCGACGCAGACCGCCTGACCCCGGGCACCTCATAGGGCCGCGCTTGTCGCGGCCCCATTTTCCGCTGCCCCTTATCTCATCCACGGTCCTGTGGCCTGGGTTTTCTGTGACGGAGGTCCCGGTGTCCTGGTGACGTCTGGCCGTGCCGGAGGTGGCGGGGCAGGCGGAAGACTCGCAGTTGAAAGGTCAAATACAGCGGACCGAGAGAACCCGGCCCGCACCGATCAGGAGGCATTACGATGCGCCGCAACTCTCGTTTTACGCTCGCCATCGCGGGCTTCGCCACCGCGGTGCTGCTGGCCGTGGCCGGCGGCCTGCTGCTGTGGGGATCCACCTACGTGCACAACACCGTGCAGAGCCAGCTCGCCGAGCAGCAGATCTACTTCCCGCCTGCGTCCGCGTTCGCGCACCCCAAGGCGGGCACCGAGATCACCCCGAGCATGATCCCGTCCGTCTCCCAGTACGCCGGGCAGCAGATGCTCACCGGCCAGCAGGCCGAGGCCTACGCTGACCACTTCATCGCCGTCCACCTGAGCGAGATCGGCGGCGGCAAGACCTACTCCCAGCTGTCCACGCTGTCCCAGGCCCAGCCGAACAACACCACGCTGGCCGGCCAGGTGGCGACCGTGTTCAAGGGCACCACGCTGCGGTCCATGCTGCTGAACGCCTACGGCTGGTGGAAGGTCTCCCAGATCATGTACATCGCCGCCCTCATCGCCTTCGGCCTCGGCGGCCTGACCCTGCTCGCCTCCCTGGCCAGCCTGACCGTGGGTGAGCACCCGGAGATTCTCCACGAGGTCATCGACGGCACCCCCGTCACGCACGCATGATCCCGAACACACCGCAAGGGCCTCCGGCCGGTGCCCGCTCCGGGCACCGGCCGGAGGACTCGGATAGAGACCTCTGAATCACGGAAGGGGCTCAGCCGTGAGGGCTACATGCTGATCAACTCGGCACGCGGTTTCGCGGAACTGGGACTGGAGGAGTTCGTCGCAGGCTTCCACCGCGACCGGCTGCTCGTAGTCCCGGCCTCGTCGCTGGCCCTCACTCACCTGGGCCGGCCGCCACCCGATCACTCTACAGACCCACATCGTCGAGGCGCTGAGCGCGATGGTCAAGAAGGCGAGCTGGCCGTCGAGTTCCTCAACGTGGAGTCGGAGTTCGCCGCGATGTCGGTGGCGGTTAGGTGGGTCGGATCCGGCGGCCGGTGATGCGGTTCGGGGTGACCCGCAGGAACATGTCCCTGTCCCCGCCCGGCCACGGCTCTACGCCTGCCCGTACTGCGGATTCGCGTTCGGCCTCGGCTTCCACGTGGTGTGCGGGCCCCTGGATCAGTACACTCCAGCCCTGGCGCCCGGGGACGTCGATCTCGTCGATCTCGAACGCCACCACGTAATCTCCGCTCGCGATCCCGGTCTGCAGGTCCTCGTCCAGCGCGCTGTGCCGGGTGGTCCGGAACACGATCGCCCCTTCGTGCCACTTGTAGTTCACCGGCAGCACGGCCGGACCGAACCGGCTGGCGTAGGCGATGCGGCCGATACCGCCCGGCGCAATCAGCCGCAGGCTCTCGGCCTCGTCCAGCTCCTCGATGACGCGGTCAGCCATGCCTGATCCTTCCCCGGTTGCGGCTCCCAGACAGACCTTAGCGTCCTGCCCCGTGGCCGTGACCTTCAACCTGGCCGGAACGGACCTTCGGCCCTGTCGTCCGCCCGGGCGTGAGGGCGAGGCTGGTAATGGAAGTCAATGAGCTTGGGAGGCAGTCATGAAGGCCATGGTTTATCACGGTCCCGGTCAGAAGGCCTGGGAAGAGGTGCCGGATCCGGAGATCACCGACGACGGCGACGCCATCGTGCGGGTCGACACGACCACCATCTGCGGCACCGACCTGCACATCCTCAAGGGCGACGTGCCCGCGGTGCACACGGGCCGGATCCTTGGCCACGAGGCCGTCGGAACCGTCGAGGAGGTCGGCGACGGCGTGCACACGATGACGCCGGGCGACCGGGTGCTGGTCTCCTGCATCAGCGCGTGCGGGACCTGCCGGTTCTGCCGCGAGGGCCGCTACGGGCAGTGCCTGGGCGGCGGAGGCTGGATCCTGGGGCACAAGATCGACGGCACCCAGGCCGAGTACGTGCGCGTGCCGTTCGCCGACATGTCCACCTACCAGCTTCCCAGCGGCGTCAGCGACGAGGAGATGCTCATGCTGGCCGACATCCTGCCGACCGGCTACGAGGTCGGCGTCCTCGCCGGCGGCGTGCGCCCGGGTGACGTCGTCGCCATTG
Organism: uncultured Actinomycetes bacterium; assembly: GCA_963789225.1. Taxonomy (GTDB): domain Bacteria; phylum Actinomycetota; class Actinomycetes; order Streptosporangiales; family Streptosporangiaceae; genus Palsa-504. The sequence goes on along the minus strand of CAWBKD010000014.1, from coordinate 46,501 downwards.
TCGGGGCCGGCCCGGTCGGCCTGGCCGCGATCGCCGGAGCGCAGCTGTTCAGCCCCAGGCACATCGTGGCGATCGACCTGTCCGACGGTCGGCTCGAGGCGGCCAAGTACTTCGGCGCCGACGTGATCGTGAACAACTCCCGCGAGGACCCGCTGAGGGTCATCAGGGACCTGACCGGGGACCTGGCCGGGCGGCTCGGCGCGGACGTGTCCATCGAGGCCGTCGGCACGCCCGCGACGTTCGAGCTGGCCGTCAAGCTGATCAGGCCCTGCGGCCGGATCGCGAACATCGGCGTGCATGGCCAGGCGGCCACGCTGCACCTGGAAGACCAGTGGATCAGGGACATCACGATCACCACGGGTCTGGTAGACACCTCCTCCACCCCGGCCCTGATGCGCCTGATCACCAGCGGCCAGGTCAACGCCAAGCGGTTCGTCACCCACCACTTCGGCCTGGATGAGTTCGAAGAGGCCTACGACGTCTTCGCCCGCGCCGCCGACACCGGCGCGCTGAAGGTCGTCCTCAGCGGCTGAGGCGAAAGGGGTGCCGGCGATGAAGTCCACCGTCAAAGACGTCATGACCACCCGCGTCATCTGGGCCAGGAAGGACGCGTCATTCCGGGAGATGGTCGCCACCCTGCGCGAGCACCGGCTCAGCGCGTTCCCTGTCCTGGACGACGACAGAAAGGTGATCGGCGTCGTCTCAGAAGCCGACCTGCTGACCAAGCAAGCCCTGGACAGCGGCGAGGACGGCATGCCGGGAATGATCACCGGCCTGCTGCGCCGCAGGGAACAGGAGAAGGCGCGCGGGATCACGGCGGGCGACCTGATGACGAGCCCTCCGGTTACCGTCCGGCCCGAGGACACGGTGGAGCACGCCGCCCGGCTGATGTATACACGCAGGGTCAAGAGGCTCCCCGTGGTCAGCGCGGCCGGCCGCCTGGTCGGCATCATCAGCCGGGCAGACGTACTGTCCGTCTTCGACCGCTCAGACAAGGAAATCCGGGACGAGATCACCAACGACGTGATGCGGGACGAGTTCCTCCTCGACCCGAAGCGATTGACGGTGGCGGTAAAGGACGGCGTCGTGACCGTGGAAGGCACGCCGGGGAACACGGTGGTGGGCCACGAGATCCTACGTCGGGTCCGGCACGTTCAGGGCGTGGTCGCCGTGCGCGACCGGCTGAGCTACCCGCCCGCCGACTGACGGCGGGAACGTAAGAAGAAGGGAATGAGAATCATGAAGAGAAGCGTCAAGGACGTCATGTCCACCCAGATTGTGGCGGTCAGGCGCGGCGCGACCTTCAAGGAGATGGCCGTTAAGCTCCGCGAGTACCGGGTGAGCGCGTTCCCCGTCATCGACGATGACGGGAAGGTGATCGGCGTCGTGTCTGGGGCCGACATGCTGGCCAGGGAAGCGCTGGCCGACGGGCACGCCGGGATTCCGGGAAGGCTCGGCAGCATTGCGCACCACAAGGAGCACCAGAAGGCTGAGGGCCTCACCGCAGGCGACCTGATGACCCACCCGGCGGTTACCGTCAAGCCCGGGGACACGATCGAGCACGCGGCCCGGCTGATGTACAGCTTGCAGGTCAAGCGGCTTCCCGTGGTCGACACGGGCGGCTACCTGGTCGGCATCGTCAGCCGCGCCGACCTGCTCTCCGTCTTCGACCGCCCGGACGAGGAGATCCTCGCCGAGATCACCGACGAGGTGATCTTGCATTCGTTCCGCATGGACCCGGCGCTGTTCACCGTGTCCGTCAGCGACGGAGTGGTGACCGTAAAAGGCGACCCGGAAAGCGCGAAACTCGGCCACGAGCTGGCGGACGCGATCCGGCACGTCCAGGGTGTGGTGGCGGTACGCGATGAGCTCGCCTACCCGGTCGAGGCGTCGATCGCCGGCCTGTACTTCTGATCGTCGACGGAAAGGACGGGCATGAGCCCCGCGCAGGCCGCCGGCCACGTGTACGCGCTGCTGGCCGACGGCAGCACGGTCGAGATCCGCCCGGCCGACCCGGCGGATTTCGGCGCGGTCAGGGCCATGTACGAGGCGATGTCCCCCGACAACCTCTACCTGCGTTTCTTCAACCTCAGCCGGATGGCGGCCGAGGTCGAGGCCCGGCGGATCTGCCGGGATCCCCGGCCCGGCCACATGGCGCTGCTAGCCCTGGCGGACGGCGAGGTGGTCGGCTGCTCCAGCTACGACGCGCTCGCCGAGCCCGGGGTCTCGGGATCCGATCCCGGCCAGCCCGCCGCGGGCGGGTCTCGTGTGGTGGAGGTCGCATTCGCGGTGGCGGACCACATGCACCACAAGGGCATCGCCACCCTGCTGCTCGAGCATCTGGTCTCGCTCGCCCGGAGTCACCAGATCACCACCTTCACGGCAGAGACCCTGATGGAGAACACGGCGATGCTGAAGGTGTTCACCGACGCCGGGCTGCCGGTTCACCGGCACTACGCGGGCGGGGTCGTGGAGATGACGTTTCCCCTCCCTGCCGAGAACGGCGGCACCACCCTCGACAGCTACCTGAACGCCGTAGCCGAGCGGGAGCGGCGCGCGGACATTGCCAGCCTGCGGCACGTACTTGCCCCGGAGTCGGTCGCGGTGATCGGCGCGAGCCGGCAGCGGGGGACGGTGGGCCGGGCCATCCTGGACAACCTCCGCACCGGCGGGTACGCCGGCCGCCTGTACGTGGTCCACCCCCGGGCCAGGCAGATCGGCGGCGAACGGTGCCTGCCCTCCGTGCGTGACCTGCCCGAGCCGGCCGACCTGGCGGTGATCGCGGTGCCCGCCGCGGCCGTGCTCGACGTGGCGGAACAGTGCGGCCAGCGCGGCGTGCGGTCCCTGGTCGTGATCACCGCCGGGCTCGACGCCGCGGCCTGCGCCGACCTGCTCGCCGCGTGCCGCAGGCACGGCATGCGGCTGGTCGGCCCGGACTGCTTCGGCGTGGCCGTACCCGGCATCGGCCTGGACGCCACGTTCGCCGCCCACCACCCGCGGGATGGCGTGGCCGGCCTGGTCATGCAGTCCGGGGGCCTGGGCTTCGCCATGGTCGACCAGCTGTCCCGGCTAGGGATCGGGATCTCCTCGTTCGCCTCGGTGGGCGACAAGCTCGACGTGTCGGGCAACGACATGCTGATGTGGTGGGAGCGTGACGGCGTAAGCAAGGTCGCCGTGCTGTATATCGAGTCGTTCGGCAACCCGCGCAAATTCGCGCGGACGGCGCGGCGGGTGAGCGCCAGCATGCCCGTGCTCGCGGTCCAGGCCGGGCGGTCCGCGGACGCCTTGTTCGAGCAGGCCGGGGTCATCGCCGTACCGGGCTTCGGTGACCTGCTTGAGGCTACCGCGATGCTGGCCAGCCAGCCGGTCCCCGCGGGCCTGGGGGTCGCGATCGTGTCCAACGTCGGCAGCGCCGGGATGCTCACGGCGGACGCCTGCACCGATCTCGGCCTGACCGTGCACCGCCCGGACGGCCCGACCAGCCGCCGGTTGCGCGCGTTGCTGCCGGACGGCGGCGCTGTCGGCGGCCCGGTGAACACCACGGCCACGGTATCCGGCGAGAGCTTCCGGCGGTGTCTTGAGCTGCTCGCGGCCTGCGACGAGGTTGACGCGATCATCGCGGCCGTGCTGCCGACCGGCGCCACCGGCGACCTGCTCACGGCCATCCAGCAGGCTGACGTCCCGGTCCCGCTCGCCGCGGTCGTGCTCAACCAGCCGGAAGCGGTCCGGCTGATCCGCCGGCTCGGGGCCGATGACCAGATTCCCGCCTACGGGTACCCGGAGGCGGCGGCGGCCGCCGTGGCCCGCGCGGCCAGGTACGGGGCCTGGCGTGCCGAGCCCTGCGGCCAGGTACCCAGCTTCCCCGACGTCAGGACCGAGGACGCCCGCGCGGTGCTGCGCGGGTTCTTCCGCGCCACGCTCGGCGGCGGCTGGATGCCGCCGGAGCTGACCGCCGAGCTGCTGCGCTGCTACGGCATACCGCTTGCTCAGCTCACCATGGCCGGCAGCGAAGACGAGGCCGTCCGCGCGTTCGAGGCGACGGCTGGCCCGGTCGTGCTCAAGGCCGACGTGCCCGGGCTCGCGCACAAGGCCGACGCGGGCGCGGTCGAGCTCGACCTGCGCACCGAAACCGACGTCCGAGGGGCGTATCGCAGGCTGGCGGACCGGTTCGGCGCGCGGCAGCGCCAGGTCCTGGTGCAGCCGATGATCGCCGACGGAACCGAGGTGACCGTGGGGGTAGCCGATGACCACGTGTTCGGCCCGCTGGTGGTGTTCGGGCTCGGCGGCCAGGCAACCGAGGTGCTGGCCGACCGCGCGGAGCGGCTCACGCCGCTGACCGACGTGGACGCGGACAAGCTGATCCGTGGGATCCGCGCCGCGCCGCTCCTGCTCGGGCAGCACGGGAGCACGGGTGTCGACCTCGGGGCGCTGCGCGCGCTGCTGCTGCGCGTGTCGCGGCTGGCTGATGACCTGCCTGAGGTCACCGAGTTGGATCTCAACCCGGTCATCGCCCGGGCGGACGGCGTGTTCGTGGTAGATGCGCGGATCAGGGCCGCGCCGTACCGGCCGCAGGACCCGTTCCTGCGGAAGTTGCGCTGAGGGTGTCGCGCTCGTCAACATTGAACGCCATCCTGGTCGTCAACGCTCTGCCGACCCACCCGCACCACGCGGCGTGTCCGGGGCCGCCGAGCCCAAAGCGGCCACAGGGTCGCCGGGCCAAGTGAGCGCGGTCGGGCACCGGATCGCGCACGGAGGGATACGTTGACCGGGACCGTGCTGATCGACCCGGGCGTCCGGCCGCGGAGTCGCTCTCCGACCTGGCGCCGCTGCACCAGCCGAAGCCGCCCGCCACCCTGGAGGGGGTCCAGTCGGTGCTGCCCGACAAACCCCCGTCGCCGCCTGCTTCCAGCGGTCCGGTAGAAACGGTCCGCCTCCCACCTGCCCGTCTTCTCCAGCGTCCGCATATCGACAGCACCGCCGAGCTGCTGCGCTGCTACGGCATCCCGCTGGCCGAGCTCACCCCAGCCCGCAGCGAAGACGAGGCGGTCAGCGCCTTCGAGGCAGCGGCCGACCCGGTAGTGCTCAAGGCCGACGTACCCGGGGTAACGCCATACCAGCCGCAAGACCCCGTTCCTACACACGCTGCGCTGACGCCCGCCTTCTGGGGCCGAGCGCCGCGGCTATCCGGAAATTGACTCAACGATCGGTACCATGGTCCCGCGACCGGGTGACTCATTTCACTACGGGCGCCTTGGGCGAGCGCCCAGGCTGGGCCCACAAGCTATCTACCCCGTCCCCCGGAGGCCCCCGTTGATTATCAGCGCCATGGAGGGACACTCTCCCGCGGCCCTTGATCTGAACCAGCCCGGTTCCTACCTGCACTGGAACGTCTTCACGATCTCTGTCGCGAACCTCGTCCTCATTGCGGTCATGGTCGTCATCTTCGGTGCCGCCCTGCTGCTGCCCTTCCCTGGCCGCCGTCGCCACCAAGGCGACGGGCTGCAGGATGCGACCGGGCCGACCGAGCCTGTCGAGCCGTACGCGGCGGCTGCGGGGGATGAGCGGATGTGGACGGCGCGGGTGCGCCGGCGCGCGCTGGCCGCGCTGCCGCCGGGCAAGCTGCTGCCCGACCGCCAGCCGGCTTACGTCGCGTCCTGGGTGTACGTGTTCGGCGTGGCCTCGCTGGCCGCGCTCGGGGTGGCGATCGTGAGCGGCTTCGCGATCGCGCTGGGCGGGACGGACTGGTGGCACACCAACCCGGTGGGGCACTTCTTCAACAGCCTGCACCTGTGGAGCGTGGAGCTGTTCATGGCGCTGCTGGTCATCCATCTGTGGGGGAAGTTCTGGATGGCTGCCTGGCGGGGCCGGCGCACGCTGACCTGGATCACCGGGGTGGTGGCGTTCGTGGCCTCGATCGTGGAGTGCTTTACCGGGTACCTGTCGCAGCAGAACTTCGACTCCCAGTGGATCTCTACCAGCGGTAAGGACGCGTTCAATGCGGTCGGGGTGGGCGCGTTCTTCAACCTGATGAACTTCGGCCAGATGCTGCTGTGGCACGTGGTGCTCATGCCGATCATCCTCATCGCGATCGTCGGCGCGCACGTGCTGCTGGTCCGGGTCCGCGGCGTCAGCCACCCGCTGCCCGCCAAGAGGATCCGCGGGCTGGCCGCGATGCGTGCGGCCCGGGCTGCCGACCGGGCGGCATGGCGCGGCCCGACCCGGCGCTACGACATCCTGAAGGAAGGCACCATCGCGACCGTCGTCATCCTGGTGGTCACCTTCGCCCTGGCCGGGGTGCTGTCCTCCCCTGACGTCCCGCCGGTCACCGTGGCCAGCTGGGTCCAGGCCGCGCCGGCCGACTTCCTGGCCACCGCCGCCAGCGAACTGGACGGCACCAGCGAGACCGCCATGTACGGCCCGCCCTACAACACCAACGGCGCCCCGCAGAAGATCGGCTTCGCCCCGGCGAACTGGTTCGGCGTGACGATGCCGATCACCAGCACCGCGCAGACGTTCGTGCTCTCGCCGCTGTCCAAGGCCGCCCCGACCGATCCGGCGCTGGCCTCGGCGCTGGCTACCTACACCGCCGCGTCCCCTGCCCAGCAGCTGAAGTGGGCGACCAACTACGGCAACGCGGTCACCAAGGTGACGTTCAGCAGCGGGACGCCGGTGGTCCCCGCCGCCGACGACGGTCCCGTCCCGGTCCTGCTGGCCACCGAGCTGACCCTGGCCCGGGCCGGCGCGATCGACGCGGACCTGCTGGCCCAGCACCCGTTCTACGGCACCGACTTCACCAAGCCGCTGCTGTTCCTCGAGGACGGCATGTACTTCTCCGGCCAGGCCACGGCCATGCACCTGACCGGCACCCAGTGGGGCGTCATGAACGAGACCGGCAGCTACCCCGGCCAGCCCTGGCTGTGGCTGTACACGCTGTGGTACCAGATCCCGAGCTTCGGTAACTCCGTCAACGCGGACCTGATCGCCATCTACCTGACCGGCCTGGCGACCCTGCTGCTGCTGGCCGTCCCGTTCATCCCCGGCCTGCGCGACATCCCCCGGTGGATACCGGTGCACCGGCTCGTCTGGCGGGGCTGGAACACCCAGGTCGCCGGGCCCGCCGGGCAGCCCGAGCCCGGACCCGAGCCCGAGCCCGCCGACCAGAAATGAGGTAGAAGACGGTCGCTCCCTCTGCGCGCTGAGTCACCGCCGTCTCTGCCCGACGACTCCGAGCGCTACCGGGGTCTGGGCGCCGGACCGTGCGCCCCCAGGGGGACGATGGCGGCATGGAGCGCTTTACCAACGCGGCGTTCAGCTTTGACGTCACCGACACCGGCGCGGCAGGCCGGGACGGACCGGAAGGCGTCGCCATCTTGTTGCACGGCTTTCCGCAGGACCGCCGCTGCTGGGACCGGGTGACGCCCGCGCTCGCCGGGGGCGGTTACCGGGTCCTGGCGCCCGACCTGCGCGGCTACTCCCCAGGGGCCCGGCCAGCCGCCCGGTCGGCGTACCGGAACTCCCAGCTGGCGGCGGACGTGCTCGCCCTGGCCGACGCGGCCGGGGCGGAACAGTTCCACCTGGCCGGGCACGACTGGGGCGCCGCCCTCGCCTGGTACGTGGCCGGCCGCTATCCGGGGCGGGTGACCTCACTGGCCGCGTTGTCCGTTCCGCACCCGCAGGCGTTCGCCCAGGCCCTGCTCACCGGCCAGCAGGCTGGCCGCTCATGGTACATGGCCGCCTGCCAGCTGCCCTGGCTGCCCGAGCGCGTACTCGGCCGCCGTGGCGGCCAGGCCTTCCGCGACATCCTGGTGCGCACCGGACTTGATCAGGCCAGCGCGGACCGCTACGCCGCCCGCGCCCGCGACCCCGCTGCGCTGCGCGGTCCGCTCAACTGGTACCGGGCCATGCCGTTCAGCCTGCGCGAGCCGGCCGGGCCGATCCAGGTGCCCACGATGTTCGCCTGGGGTAACCGCGACCGGTTCGTCTCGCGAACCGCGGCCGAGATGTGCGGGCGCTACGTCACCGGGCCCTATCGCTTCACCGAACTCGACGGCGCCTCGCACTGGCTGCCCGAACGCGCTGCGGACCAGGTGGCGGCGCTGCTCGCGGAGCACTTCGCGGCGACGCCCTGACAGCCGGGTACGCCAAGCGGATTCCGACCAGGAATCCCGGAATCCACCGGCGCGATTACCTGTCGCTATTACCAGTCGCCGCATTCATCCTGCCCGGCCTGTGTCCATCGTCAGCCCGGCCGAAGTAAAACAAGCACCGGTATTTCTGACGTTCATTGCCCAGCAGCTACGCCAAACGCGCTAGCCGCCTGTCGAACATCCTCATCTGGCTGTGCGAGCGTTGTCAGGTCGGCGACGATGCAGCTGATGTTGTCGGGCGCTCCGCCGTCAATGGCCAGCGCGATGAGGTCGCTGGCGGCCTGCTCGGTGTCGGGGACGGTGAGCAGGACACGGCTGATGGCATCGGGATTCACGACCTGGTGCAGGCCGTCGGAGCTGAGCAGGTAGCGGTCGCCCGGCTGGGCGTCATGCAGCTGCAGATCTGGCTCGTGGCCGCCGTCGGCGTCGAGCGCCTTCAGCAGGAGCGAGCGCTGCGGGTGCGATACCACCTCCTCAGCGGTGATCTTGCCGTCGTCAAGCAGTGATTGGACCACCGTGTGGTCGTGGGTGATCTGGAACAGCTCGCCGTCGCGGACAAGATAGGCACGGGAGTCACCAATGTGGACCAGCCCGAGCTGGGAGCCTGACCACAGCATCGCGGTCAGTGTCGTGCCCATGCCTTGCCTGGAGGGGTCACCGGCGGCGAGATCGCGCAGCATGCTGCTGGCCCGGCGCACCGCGTGATCGAGCGCGTTCAGCAGCTCGCCCGCGGGCACCTGCGTGTCGAGCGGGCGTAGCGCGTCGATGACCGCGGCGCTGGCGACCTCGCCGGCGGCGTGGCCGCCCATCCCGTCAGCCACCGCGAGCAGCCGGGGCCCGGCGTACACCGCGTCTTCGTTGTCTTGCCTGCGCAGGCCGATGTCGGTGCGTACTGCGTACCGCACGGCCAGCTTCCCCTGAGCTTCCGGCATGATGTCGTCCTTCCCGGACAGGTAGCCGATGAGGAACCGGGCGAGTTCCCGCCGGGCGCTGGTCTGCGTCTCGATCCGCTCCCAGTAGGCGGCCAGTTCGGCCGCCGCCCGGGCCGGCGGCAGCGTGCTCACCGCATGCACCGCGGCGAGCGGCATGCCCAGCCGGCGCAGCCACGCCACCAGCCGGGCCTGCTCAAGCTGAGCCGGAGCGTAGAGCCGGTACTGCGACGCCTGGTCCACCTGGACCGGGCGCAGCAGGCCCAGCTCCTCATACAGTCGCAGTGCCTTGCGGGAAAGCCCGGACGCACGGGCGAACGCCCCACTGGTCATAAGTTCCATGCGTCCCTCCTCGCGCCGGGCGGACCGCCCGGCTGGGACAAGGCTCAGCCCGGCCCCAAGGGCGAAGTCAAATCCGGCAGGCCATTAACCATGCAGTAATGTCATACTCGTCCACGGCCGGTGACGAAACCTGATGACGGCGTTGAATGACGCACGGTATTCAGTCACCCGGCAAGCGGGAGTTCCGGCGTCGGGCCTACTGGGAGGGACTGGCGGATTCGGTGACTGCCTTGATCCGTTCCAGGGTGATCCGCATGCCGTCCAAGTTGGTGCGGCCGCGTGCGAACCCGGCGGCCATCCAGTACAGGCGCATGAGCGGCGTGTCGGCTAGCTCGAACGACTCGGTGACATCGGTCCCCCCCGCGGCCGGTTCGAGCTGGTAACGCCACGTGTTCACGGTCATCCCGCCCGGCCCGGCCACCGCGAAGGCGAACTCGCGGCCCGGATCGCACGCCACCACCGTGCAGGCAGTCCAGTACACCGGCCCCCGGCCGTTGCGGCGGACATGACCGCGGAACCGGGCCCCCACCCCGGGCCCGCTGGCGCCGCCGAGCCATTCCGCCTCGAACGTCTCGGGGCTGAACTCCCCGACCCGGGTGATGTCACTGACCAGAGCCCAGATCCGGTCAGCCGGTGCCGCCATATGAACTGTGACCGCACCATGCATCACCCCAGCGTACGGCGTCACCTTGCAGGTGTCGGCCACCGTCCCGGCTCCAGCCAGGAACCCGGGGCGTGGCTATGTCCGGGAGATGCCTGCAGCGCATCGGTCAGCAACGCGACCAGCGCATCGAGCTGGACGTCGGCCGGCGAGGAGACGTCCTGGTCCGATCCGTCCAGCGCCCGGGCGGCAAGCCCCGCCTTGCTGCCGATCAGCTCAGCTATCCGGGCGTCGATGGTCTGCGCGGCGATGATGCGCCACGCGGTGACCGGTTCGGTCTGGCCGATGCGGTGGCTGCGGTCGATGGCCTGGGTCTGCTCGGCGTCGGTCCAGGACAGCTCGGCCAGCACGATGTTCGAGGCGACCTGCAGATTCAGGCCCACCCCGGCCGCGGTCAGCGAGCACACCGCGACCGCGACGTCCGGGTCGTTCACGAAGGCGTCGATGTTCGCCTGCCTCGCCGTGGGCGTCTGGTCGCCGCGGATCGAGGAGAAGCGGACCCCCTTGCGGGCGAAGGCCTGTTCGGCGGCGTCCATCACGTCGATGTGCTTGGCGAAGAAGACGACCTTGCCGGCGCTGCGGGCGAGCTGCGCCGCGTAGTCCGCGGCCAGTTCGGCCTTCGCCTGGCCGATGCGTCGCATCATGGTGAACACGTTCTCGCCGGACTGGGTGGTCGCGTCCTTCAGCTCGGATCGGGCCACCCGGCGGATGAGGTCGTGGTCGATGCTTCCAGCGTCGGCGTAGGCGTCGGATTGGTGAGCGAGCGCGGTCTGGTACCGCGCCACCATCCGGTCGGCGAGGTCCCGCTCTGCCGCCCGGATCGACCGGCCGGCCGGACCGTCCAGCTCGACGGGGAGGTCGGCGATGCGGCGGGCGGGTATGTCGGCGGCCACGTCGAGCTTGCGGCGGCGCACGATGCCCAGGTCGATCACGCACTGGCGCGCTGCAGCGTAGAAGCCCCGGTCGGCGGGCGTCAGGCCCGTGTCCTCGAGCGCATCCATCAGCTCGCCGAGGGGCTTGCTGTCGTCGATCCAGCCGAGGAACTGCCAGATCGCCCGGAAGTCATCGATGTCGTTGATCAGCGGGGTGCCGGTCAGCGCCATCAGCAGGGGCCGCGCCGTACGGGACCGGATGCGGCCCGAAAGCGCGAGGACGTGCTGCGAACGTTGCGAGGTCTTGTTCTTGATGAAGTGAGCCTCGTCCACGACCATGCCGCGGAAGCCGAAGTCGCCGAACCAGCCCAGGTGGCGGTCGAGGACCTCGTAGTTGACCACGACGATGTCGGCGAAGCCGTCGACAGTCTCGCCGTCGCCCTGTACCACGGTGGCCGTGCGGCGGGGCGTCCAGCGGGCCGCCTCACGGGCCCAGTTGGTCTTGACGACGCTCGGCACGACGACCAGCAGCGGGTAGGCGTTCGCCGCTTCCGCGGCGAGCAGCGCCTCGGCCGTCTTGCCCAGACCCGGCTCATCGGCAAGCAGGAACGTCCGGTGACCAGCAGCGGCCGCGGCAACCAGCTGCCCTTGGTGCGGCATCAGCTCCAGGCCCGCCGGGGTGAACCTGGCCGTCGGCGCCGGGAGCGCCATGCACGCCGGGGCTCCTCCATCGGCGCGCTCGAAGGAACTCAGCAGCGGGTCGAGCAGCTCCCAGCCGGCCAGACGGCGCGGACGGGAGGTGCGCTGCGGAACGGCGGAGAAGTCGGGGGACAGGAAGGGGTTCGCCAGCTGCCGGGAGATCACCGACTGCGGCGCGACCCGCGGCTCCGGGCCGGCGGGAGCGGTCGCGGTCTCCGCGGGCGCGATCTCTTCAGGCGACGGCTCCATGCCGAGGTCCCGCATCATCTCCAGCTTGAGCAACCGGGCCGCGTCGGAGACGCCGGAGTCCTCGGCGAGGAGCGCTAGCAGCGCCGCGTCCCGGACGGCGGTCGCCGCCAGGATGGTCGCGATCCCGTCCAGGCGCTTGAGCTGCTCAGCCCGGCGGCGGTCGGTTCCGGCCGCAGCCCGGACGCGGGCACGTTCGTCCCGCAGCAGCAGGGCGGCAGCCTGGAATTTCGTGCGGACGGCAGGCGTCACGCGGCCGTGTCGGGCAGCCGCCTCGACCTCGCGGGCGGTTCGGGAGAGCACCGAGGCGACGTCGTCGCGGTGGTGGACGCGTTGCTGCTTCCGTGGGGCGGTACGGCGAGCGCCCGCCTGGCGCTGGCCTGGTCGAGCCACAGACTCCTCCTCTGCAATGCCGGGGCACGGCGGCCGCGGCAGTATGCCGGACAGCCCCACCGACGGGGCGAGGAACGTCCCGAGCAGGGCCACGTGCATCGAGCACCAAACCGGGTTGCGGATCTCCAAGGATCAACGCAGACCCCGGCAAGCCTCTCATGCGGACCCGGAACCGCCGACGGGTCGGCTGGTGACCGCGGCACGGGGAAAGCCGCCGCACGATCGGTTATCGGGTACCACTCATGTCAACGCGTGCCAGAGCAGATAATTCCCGGCCGCGCATGGGTGAGCGTCCTCGTTGGGTTGTTGCGGTCAGGCAGGCGAGTCGATGGGCGGTGGGACTCTATCCGACCTGCGATAGGTCGCGCCAACCCTGGTGTCGACTACTGGCTTAAGAGCCAGGTTAAAGGGCAGGGTTAGGCCGAGACGACGGTAATGACCGTGTGGCCGATCCTGATTTTGTCGCGTTTCTTCAGCAGCTGGGATCCGCGGATGTGGCGCCCGTTGAGCACGGTGCCGTTGGTTGAGCCGAGGTCGTTGACGTACCACACCCCGCGGACGGTGTGGAAGCGGGCATGCTGGCCGGAGGCGAAGTCGTCGTCGATGGCCAGGATGCCGTCGCGGCCGGCAGTGAAGTCGGCCGTGAAACTCTGACGCTGGTCTCCGATCTGGATGACCAGTGGCGGGGTGTCGGGTCCCTCGGGGATGGTGGTGCCGGTTTGCCCAGCGACGGCGGACGCGGCGGCCTTCCAGGCTTGCTGCTCCTCCTTGGTCAGGTCCTCCCATGGCGGGAGAGGCGTGGTAAGGGCATCGCGGTGGGCTTCGTAGGCAGCTTGTCCGAGGCGTTCTAGGAGGCTGGTCACATATCGATACTGCCAGAAGGGTCGTGCGGTGGCTCCCAGGAAATCATGGAGCGGTCTGAACGGCAGCGGCCGCGCACGGCTAACGCCGCCACGGTTCAGGTGAGCTGGCTCAAAGGTGAGCGCGGATGTTACTCAAGGCGTGCTGCATTTCGGCGGCGGTGGAGAAGCGGTCAATGTCGGCGGGGGCGCATGCCTTGATAAGGAATTCCGCAAGGTCAGGGCCGAGTTCGGGGCGAATTGTCCGCGGATCGACCACCGATCCAGCGACTGTGGGCATCGCATTCGGATACGGGTGGTTGCCGTCGCAGAGCAGCTGGTAGAGCAGCACGCCGACGGCGAACAGGTCCGTGGAAACGTCCCAGCGGGTGAGGTCGGCGTCGGGTGACTGATAGGGGGGCGTGCCTGACTGCGTATGGACGGGGTCGCCGACCCGGGAGGCGATGTTGAAGTCAAGCAGTTTCGCTCCCGTGCGAGTGAGCATCACGTTGCGCGGTTTGATGTCCCGGTGGACCAGGCCTTTGTCGGTCAGTTCCATCCACTCGTGCGACTCGGCGTCCGGCAGCTCACCGTCGCGGCGTTTGGCCTCAAGTTGCTTGAGGCGCACCGCGTCAGGATGGAAAGCGGCGAGCGCGTCCAGCACGTCGAGGGCAACATCGACCGCCTCCCGGTCGCGAAGGCGCCTGCTTCCTGTGACGAACTCATCGAGTGATTCCCCGTCAATGAACTCGGTGATGAGGTACCAGTCGCCCGCCTCGGTCTTGTCGGCCCAGAAGACTTTCACCACGTTGGGATGCTGAATCCTCCGCAGGGCGCCGATCTCGCGGCGCACCGCCTCATACCCGGCGGCGCTGTCGAAGAGCTTGAGCGCTCGCTCCTGGCCCTCGAGGTCATCGCGTACGCGGTAGACCTTCGAAAAGCCGCCCTGCCCGATTATCTGGAGAATCTCGAAGCGACCGTCGAGGACGTCGCCGACAGCGAAGTCGGCAGCCTTGGCCCCAGGCGAGGATCGCACCTCTGCCTGGTCAGGTTCCGGGAGTGCTGTCCGGTCGGCTCTGGGCGGTGCAGCGCTGTCCGATGCCCCGGGAAGATCGCTGCGCTCGGACGATGTGAGCCGGCGAGTGCGGCGCCCATCTCCGGCTCCAGCGGAATCCGGCCGCACATGCCGGATTCCCCCGACGGCGTGCACTAGGCACGGGTGCAGCACGTAGGTCCCAACGTCCGGGAAGTGAAACTGCTCGACGTCGCCCATGGAGTAGAAGCGGCGCCGCCCGGCCTCGTCGACGTACCCGAGCAGGCCGTTCTGCCACAGGACGGAGGCAAGGTTCGTCGCCCTCTCGAAGTGCGAGTCCGCTACCTCCTGTAGTGCCTCGAGATCCCCGCGCGAGAACCGGTCGACGCCGATCAGCCGGACGAAGGACCGAACCTCCTCCTGCACGCCGCTGATATAGGCCTGGGTACTGGTGAACAACTCGGAGTAATCGTGCTGAGCAGCACCCTGCGGCATCAGGTCCGACGAGATCTGGTTGGCGCACTGGGCGAGCTGGGAATCGCCGAACCGCTTGGCGCAGCGTTGCACCACGCCCTGGAGAGCCGACGGCGGAAGGCCTTCCTGACCGGCCTGCTTCTGCCGCAACACCTCCTCGCTCAGCTCGTTGCCAAGCGAGATGATGTCGCGCGGGATCAGCCTCGTATAGCTGAGCAGGTAGTCCTCTATCGTTCCGTCGCCATCGGCTCCCTGCCATTGCCCGTCGACCCCGAGCCAGTCGCGAATCGTGGCAGGGCCGGTGGCGGCGCGCCGCATCAGCAGTGACGGCGGCAGCCGCTGCAGCTTCTGCCCGAGCAGGTAGAGCAGCGAGCCGCGGTCCCAGGTCAGGACCCGTATGTGCGGTTCGTTGTAGTACCGCGGCGCATGTTCTGACCGGTACACCGACGACATGACAATGTCGCGGATGCAGACGACGACATGTAGCCGGCCGCCCAGCCTGTGGTCGCGGAGCAGCCGCATGACCTGGTAGAACAACCCCTCCTGGCACTTCAGCCAGTACATCGGAGCGTGGCTGAACTCCTCGTCCACCGCGTCAATATAGAAGTAGATCGGCTTGCACTGGCCGATAATCTCGCCCAGCAGATCCTCGAGGTCGTCCCAGAGCGGATCGTCGAGATACGTAGAAAGCTGATGGGCCGTCTGCCGCTCGTTAATGATGTCGCGCACCTGGCTGTAGATCGTCCGAGGCCGGCGAAAGTCATCGAGCAGCCGCGCGTACGCGTGCTCGAGTTCGCCGGCCTGCTCATCGCGCAACTGCTGACGCAGCTCGGGACGACGCAGCAGGTGCGAGGCGACCGACCGCATGATGGCACGTTCCCAGATCTGCATCCACTTCTCGACCAGGACACGGTCCGAGAACCACTGGCACGCCTTCACCACGACTTCGGTCTTCGGCAGGCTCTGCTGCGGCGCATCGGCGTAGACGGAGTCCTGATGGGCCTGGAAGTCCTGAAGACGCCGCAGGTAGACCGTCTTGCCGGCGCCGAGCTTCCCGACGATGACCCGCACCATGGAGTCGTTGGCACGGGTCGCCAGATGGCCATACGCGGGATTGCCGCCGAAGTCGACGAACTCGCTGATTACATCTTCGATGTCGGCGCGTGATCCATCCGGATTACCAAACGGCCCGACAGGATCGAGCCGACGCCGCCTGTTCGCCATCGTCTTCTCCCAGAGAAGAATCGTAGTCTGCTACAGGAAGATGATGCAGATGGAGTCCGTTCGGCCCGTGACTGAGGTCGTATTTGATCCGTCTACCTACGTCGGCGGAGTGCCCTTCGAGGCCCTGGCCCAGCTGCGCAGGGAGACCCCGGTCGTGTGGGTGGCCGAGATTCCCGTCCTGGGCTGGCCGGCGGGTCCGGGGTTCTGGCTGGTATTGCGGCACGGGGATGTCGAATCGGTACTGACTAGGCCGCACCTGTTCTCCTCCTCGCTCGGGGCTACGCAGATCCGTGACCCGGCGACGCCGCAGGCGCTTGGTTATGTCCGCAAGATGATGCTCAACATGGACCCGCCGGATCACTCCCGGCTGCGACGGCTGCTGAGCCGGTCGTTCACGCCACGGGCGGTCTCCCGGCTTGAGGACCGTATCCGCGGTCACGCGCGGGCCATCTGCGACCGGGTATTCGCGGGCCCGCGGGGTGAATGCGACTTCGCCAAGGATGTGGCCGCGGATCTGCCGTTGCTCACCCTCGCCGACGTGCTGGGCGTGCCGGAGCAGGACCGCTGGCTGCTCTTTGACTGGTCCAACCGGGTGATCGGCTACCAGGACCCCGATTACGCCTCCTCGGCCGAGTTCGACCAGGCCGCGGGCACGCCCATGGCCAGGGAGGCGCTCGCGCTGCGGCCGCTGCCTGACGAGGACGGCCGGATGCCCGACCCGCGGACCCGGGAGGGAATGCCTGACCTGTACGCCTATGCCCACCTGCTGGCCGAGGAGAAACGGCGCCGCCCTGGGGATGACGTGATGTCGATCCTGCTTGCTCAGGTGGACGACGACGGAGGCCAGGTGTCGGTGGCCGAGTTCGAGAACATGTTCTGGCTGTTCGCGGTGGCCGGGAACGAGACGGTGCGCAACGGCCTGCCGGGCGGGTGCATCGCGCTGCTGGAGGGCACGGAGTCGCAGGACGACCTGCGTGCCCATCCGGCCTTGATGCCCACCGCGGTGGAGGAGATGCTGCGCTGGTGGACGCCGGTCATGACGTTCCGCCGGACCGCGGCCAGCGGCTGCGAACTCGGTGGACAGCACATCCGCGAAGGAGACAAGGTCGTCGTTTCATTCACCTCGGCCAACCGCGACGAGGCCGTCTTCGCCGATCCCGACCGTTTCGATCTCCGCCGCCACCCCAACCCGCACCTGACGTTCGGTCACGGTCCGCATTTCTGCCTGGGCGCCCATCTAGCCCGCACCCAGATGCGCGCTCTCTTCACTGAGGTCCTCGCCCGCACGTCCTCGCTCAGGTGCGCGGGCCAGCCGTCTTACCTGCGATCGAACTTCCAGCGCGGGGTCAAGCGACTACCGGTCGCCTGGACCGCATGCGCCTGACCTGCCCGGCCATGGTGGCTCGCGGCCGCTGTCCAGCTATACCTTCGACACCCTCGCCGCTGCGGTCGCCGACCTAATCGGCGCCGATACCAGCACCGTCGTCCTAGGGCATTCGCTGGGCGGGGTCGTCGGTCTGGCCCTGGCCAGCAGCGATTTTCCCGTATCGGTACAGGCCGTCATCGGCCTGGGGATCAAGGTCGCCTGGACCGGGGAGGAACTGGAGCGGGCGCAGGCCGCAGCGAATCGGTCACCGGCCTGGTTTGCCTCGCGCGACGAGGCTGCCGCCCGCTACCTGCGCACAGGCCGGGGCTACCGACAGGACAGATGGTCTAGGCCCTGCCGTCGGCGACGACATCCTCGGCGTTCTGACCTGGGCCGCCGCCCTCACCATGATCGGCGCCGACGCCTGATGTCACGACCGGCCGCCGGGTTCTAGCCCGCCGGCTCCAGCGGCTTAGCCAGAGCAGGCCGAAAACGGGAAGCACGAGCGGGACGAAGCCGTAGCCGCTGCCGTAGCTGGACCACACCGTGGCGTCGGGGAAGGTGGCCGGGTCGGCGAGGCTCCAGGTCCCGACGGCCAGGACTCCGGCGAGTTCGATCGAGCAGGACAGGACGGCGATCCGGCGTGCGGTGGGACTGCCGACGGTCAGGGTGGCCGTGGCGACGATGTAGAACACCGCGGCGAAGGCCGACAGCAGATAGGCGACCGGGGCGTGGCTGAACTTCGTCGCGATCTGCACCCCGGCCCGCGCGGAAGCGGAGAGCGCAAACAACGCGTAGACGGCGACCAGCACCCGGCCAGGTCCTGTCCTGGTCGAACCCGGCTGCGATGCCGTGGGCTCAGGCGATGTCGTGGGTTCAGACATGGATGACTGGCCAGATCTGATGGAGCCGGACCATCAGCACGGGCGCGACGAGCCCGGCCACGGCGACGACGGCCGCTCCCCAGCGTGATCTCTCCAGCAACCCCCAGAACGCCGCGGCCACCGGAACGATCGGCATCGCGATCATGTATCCGATGAGCGTGGCCAGCCCAGCCGGGTGTGTACCGCTGGCGAGTTTGGCCGCGATCAGGCCGTCCTCGACCAGCAGCAGGATCTCAAGGACGCCGAGCGCGGCGAGCAGGCCAACGCCCATTCGCCGGTTCCGGGCGGTCGTCAGCAGCGCGTACGCGGCAAGCGCGAGACCGGCGACGATGATCGTCGTGGGGACGGCGCCGTTCACGCTTGACATGTTACTACGTTTCGTAGTAACCGGCGCTGGCCCGGCAGCGCGGACCCCGCTATGCTCGGGCTCCGTGACCCTGACCGCCCAAGAGCGCCTGGACGATCCGGCCGTGCTGGCATCCGCGGATCCGGAGGGCGTGCTCGGTCGAGTGGATTCGTCGGCCGCCCAGCTCCGCGCCGCGGCCAGGACCGCCGCCGAGACCGATCTGGGTCCGGCGCTGTCCGGGAGTCATCCGCGCAGGATCGTGGTCACCGGGATGGGCGGTTCCGGGGTGGCGGGTGAGGTGCTCTCCGCCGTCTGCGGGCCCAACTCGGCCACGCAGGTGGTCGCCCTGCACGACTACCGGCTGCCCGGCTGGGTCGGCGAGGAGGACCTGGTCATCGCGGTGTCCTGCTCAGGAACGACGGAGGAGACCCTGAGCGCCGCCGGGGAGGCAGCAAGGCGGGGGTGTCCGCTGGTCGGGGTGGGCGGTGCCGGGTCACCGCTGGCCCGGCTGGCCACGCAAGCCGGCGGCGCGTTCATCCCGGTTCAGC
Organism: uncultured Actinomycetes bacterium; assembly: GCA_963789225.1. Lineage (GTDB taxonomy): Bacteria > Actinomycetota > Actinomycetes > Streptosporangiales > Streptosporangiaceae > Palsa-504. The sequence continues at coordinate 27,498 of CAWBKD010000014.1, read as the reverse complement.
CCGCCGGAATGCCGCGCACCACGTTCTGGGGCCTGTCCGTACCGCTGATGGTCATCGCGGACCGTCTCGGGGTGGCGGAGATCCCGGGGCAGACGCTCGAGGCCGCCGCCGCCGAACTAGAGCGGATCTCCCAGCTGTGCCGCCCGGACCGCGAATCCTCCGCCAACCCGGCCAAGACGCTGGCCCTTGAGCTGGCCGGGACGCTACCGATGATCTGGGGCAGCTCGCCGCTGACCGGGGTCGCGGCCACCAGGTTCGCCGCCCAGCTCAACGAGAACGCCAAGTATCCGGCGGTGCCAGGGGTCCTGCCGGAGGCCAATCACAACCAAGTCGTGGCGTTCGACGGCCCGTTCGCGCCGCGGCCAGGGGCCGGTGCCGTGGTGCTGGACCGAGCAGGCCTGGGCCTCACCGTGCCGCTGCACCTGGTCATCCTCCGCGACAGCCAGGAGCACCCCCAGGTGACCCGCAGGCGCGAGGTGTCCGCAGAGCTCGCGGAACAGCGCGGGATCAGCGTGACCGAACTCGCCGCGGCTGGCTCGACGGCTCTGGAGCGCCTGGCCAGCCTGGTCCAGCTGATCGACTACGCCACCGTGTACCTGGGCATCGCCATCGGCGTCGATCCCGGCCCGATCGCCGTGATCGGCGAGCTCAAGGAGCGGATCGCCTAGTCATAGTGCCGGGCCCGCGAGCTGCTTCAGCCCGGCCACGCTAGTGATGATGATGTGGCGCTGGCGCTGGCTGCTACGGACGAGGCCGCGCTGGCGCCATTCGCTGAGCGCCCGGGTCACGGTCGCGCGTGAGGTGCCGGCCAGGCTGGCCAGCTCTTCCTGGGACAGCGGCAGCGCGATCTCAATGGCGCCGTCTTCCCCGTTGCCGTACCGCCCGGCGAGTTCGACCAGGAGCCGGGCGAGTCGTTGCGGGCCAGAGGTTACCGCCCGCAGGCGCAGCAGCATGTCGGTCTCGTTCCAGCGCCGGGTCATCATGCGCCGGAAGGCCCGATCGGCCGCACGTTCGGTATCGAGGAATTTGGTGAACGCGTCAAAGCCGATGAGCAGCGCGTCCACCTCGGTGATGGCTTTGATCGTCGCGTTGCGGTGCCCGGTGGTCTCGCCCGAGGATTCTCCGACGACCTCGCCGTCGCCGCGCAGCGCGAGGACCGTCTCGTGGCCTTCATCGGTCACGGAAAGGACCTTCACCCAGCCGTTCACCAGCACGAACACATGCGTGGCAGGATCCCCCTGGACGCATATGGTCGCACCAGGCTGGTACTTCTTGGTCGAGCCGAGAGCCGACAGGTCCCGATGGTGGTCGGGAGTAAGCAGATGCCAGAACCCCTGGCCAGATCCGATCCCCTGCATGGCGCGTCACCCAGGATCAACGATGAGCCATCCCGGGGCGCGTTGACAACTAGCCCTGCTTCTAGCCCTGCTTAGCCCTGCTTCCTGGCCCTCCTCGGCTCCCCTCACGCGCCGAGGAGGAGGAATGCGGTCCATACCAGGAAGCCGGCGGCGGTGATGTAGGTCCAGGTATCGGCACGCTGGAGGCGGTACCGCGACAGGCGTGCCGCACCCACCAGGTGGTGCGCCCGGGTCCAGTTCCATTCCTCGGGATTGGACCCGACCGGGGGCAGGATCAGCCACCTGGGCCGGGGGTCGACCGGAGCTCCGGTGCTCCAGCGCAGCTCGCTCAGGGCGTTGACCACCGGCCTGCCCGCCGTGCCGAGCAGGAGCACCGCCCGCAGCCAGCAAACGACCAAGCCGCACAGCAGGGCGGCGTTGACGAGGCCGATCGCGCCTGGCTGCCGCGCCCGGGCCGAGAATGCCGCCTCAAGCGCCAGGCCGATGGTGATCGCCGCCAGCGTCCCCGCGCTGATGGACAGGTTGACGCGCGTGTCGCGCAGCAGGGCCGCCAGTTCGGTGATGACCCCCAGGGCATCTCCCTGCTCGGACCGCGCCCGGTCCGGTACGGTCCGATCCTGGACGGCATAGTCGTCCTGGTAGTACCCCTGGATTGGTCCCGCCGGCCAGGTCGTACGCGGGGTCCTCTGTGCGGCCATCTCACGCCTCCTGCTCGTGCTTAACCCTCGGGTTAAGACAAGCAACTGCCAGGTCAGCGTGCTGCGCGGCGCGAGACAGCCCGGCTGCCTCATTTGACGCAACGTTCGCGGCGGCTACCCGGCGCGGGCGTCGAGGGCCTCGCCCGGGTCCGCGCAGCCCTGGACGATCTCTTCCAGCGACAGGCCGAGGGCCGAAGCGAGGGCGGCGACGGTGAAGAAGGCGGGCGTGGCGATCCGTCCGGTCTCGATCTTGCGCAGTGTCTCCGCGGGAACGCCGGACCGGGCGGCGATCTCGGCCATGCTCCGCGGTCCGCGCGCCTCCCGGAGCAGCAGGCCCAGCCGCTCGCCGCGGGCGTGCTCGTCATGACTCAGTGGCGGTCGGACCATACCGTGATAGTAATACCGGTATAGTTATACCGCAAAAGGAGGTGCGAGCCACGTGGTCGAGCTCAAGACGCCCGCCGAGATCCAGGCCATGCGCGCCGCGGGGCAGGTCGTCGCGCGAATCCTGGCCACCGTCCGCGCCGAGGCGAAGGCCGGGATCCGGCTGACCGAACTGGACGAGGCGGCCCGCGCCGTGCTCTCGGAGGCGGCCGCTACCTCTCCGTTCCTCGGCTATCGCCCGTCGTTCGCCCCGGTCCCGTTCCCCGCGGCCATCTGCACGTCCGTCAACGATGCCGCGCTGCACGGCATCCCCAGCCGGTACCGGCTGGCGGACGGCGACCTGCTCAGCGTGGACTGCGGGGCGGTGCTGGACGGGTGGGCGGCCGACGCCGCGATCTCCTTCACGATCGGGCCGGCGCAGCCGGCGGACGCGCGCCTGATCAGGACCACCGAACTCGCCCTGCGCGCCGGCATCGCCGTAGCGGTGCCAGGCGGGCGCGTCGGGGACATCTCGGCCGTGATCGGCGCGGCCGGGCGCGCGGCGGGCTACGGGATCTGCACCGACTTCGGCGGCCACGGCGTCGGCCGGGCCATGCACGAGGACCCGCACGTGGCCAACGAGGGACCGGCCGGCCGCGGTCGCAAGCTCGTCCCCGGGCTGGTCATCGCGATCGAGCCGTGGTTCCTGGCCGGCGGCCAGGACAAGTACCGGATCGACGACGACGGGTGGACCATCCGCAGCGCCGACGGCAGCCGCGCCGCCCACGCCGAGCACACCGTCGCCATAACCCCGGACGGCCCGCAGGTCCTGACCCTGCCCTGATGCCCGTCACCGGCTGATGACCTTTCTTTTACGCCGAACGAGCGGTGGTGCCTCCCCCGCGCCACGCCGGGCCTCCGCTCTCCGCGAGAGGCGTTCACAGGTCACCGAGGGCCGCGAGGACGAGCGGCGCGATGTCGACCTGGCTGGTGACCGGCGGCGCGTCACCTGGGCGAAGGCCCGGCCCGGCGGCGGCGACCCAGGCCGTGGCGACCTCGGGTTCGCGGCCGCCGTGGCCGCCCCGGTCCAGGTGGCCGTGGTCGGTGACCGCGACGATCGTCCAGGCCTCCCGGTCGTAATCCGGCCGGGCCCGCACCGCCGCGAGCAGCCGGCCCACCCTGGTGTCGGCGGCCAGCGCCTGGGCGCGGTACCGCCGGCCGGAGCCGGTCACGTGCCCGTAGATGTCGACGGCGCCCAGGTAGACGAACGACAGGCGGGGGGCGTCGCCGCCCAGGATCCCCGCGGTGAGCTCGGTGGCGGCCTCGTCGGCGGCGTCCCAGGCCTCCAGGCTGACCTCGGTCACGGCGACGAACTCCCGCCGGGTCGCCTCGGCGAACAACGGCCCGCCGTCCTCTTCCAGCGCCAGCGGCGGCCACCCGCTGACGACCAGCAGCGTGGGCAGCCCGGCCCGGGTGGCCACGGTCACGAAGTCCGGGTGTTCGGCCAGCCGGTGCCCGGTCAGGTCATTGGCGGTGATGCCGTGCTCGGCTACCCCCGTTCCCGTGGCGATCGTCGCCCAGCACGGGCCGGACCAGGTTGGCGTGCTCTCGTCGATGACGACCGGCACCAGGAACCCGGCTCGCCCGAGGCCCCACAGGAACGGCGTCGTCTCCTCGCCCAGCAGGTCGAACCGGACACCGTCGACCCCGATGACCAGGACGTGACCAGGCAATGCGACCCCCTTCCGCGTCCCCGTCCGGCCCCGGGCATAGGGTCGGGCCCAGAAGGGAGCACCGATGACATCCTCGCCAGCGACGCCGCACCTTGACAACCACCACCGGAACACGCTGCGGCAAATCTTCCAGCACCCGGTGAGCCACAACATCGAGTGGCACGCGGTGGCCTCGCTGCTGGAGGCGATCGGCACGGTCGACGTTAACCACGACGGCAAGGTGACCGTCCAGGTCGGGTCGGAGCGCGAAATCCTCGAACCCCCGGTCACCAAGGACATCGACGAGCAGATGGTGCTCGACCTGCGCCGGATGCTGAGCCGGGCGGGTTACGACCCGGCCTAGTCCGCACGCGGCGGGAGGCCCCCATGGAGCGAGTGATCGTCGTTCGGCACCACGACATCGACTCGGCCGGTTTCATCGCCGAGGCGTTCGAGGCGCGCGGCGCCGAACTGTCCGTCTACCTGTTTCCCGACGACGGCCCGCTGCCGGCCCCTAGCAGCGCGGATCACATCGTGGTGCTCGGCGCGGTTAACTCGGTCAATGATCCCGATCCCTGGATCGCCGAGGAGCTCGCCTGGCTCCGTGCGGCCGACCAGGCGGGCGTGCCCGTGTTCGGGATCTGCTTCGGCGCCCAGGCGCTGTGCGCCGCGTTCGGCGGCCGGGTCGAGGCCATGGAACGCAGGGAGATCGGCTGGACCGTCGTCGACGCATCCGATCACGACGTGATCCCGTCCGGTCCCTGGCTGGAGTTCCACAACGACCGCTGCCTGCCGCCGGCCGCCGCGGCCGTGCTGGCCCGCAACGACGTGGCCGTGCAGGCGTTCCGCATCGGCCGGCACCTCGCGGTCCAGTTCCACCCCGAGGTCGACGGACCCCAGCTCAAGCGCTGGCTGGACGCGCACACGGACAACGACGCCGCCACCCTCGGGATCGACCCCGATCAGTTCTTGACCGACACCATCCGCGAGGAGCAGGCCGCGCGGGACCGAGCCGGCGTCCTGGTCGCCGCCGCGGTGCGCTTCTCCGGGCGCCTCAGCCGCTGATCCCTGGCCGGTCGTAAAGCGCGGCCATCGCCTCGGTGCTCTCTGGCGTCTGCGGCGTGGTCACGGCTTGCGGGCCACGCCGCCCCACAGCGACGTCGGTCCCTCGGCCTCGATGCGCGAGGCAGGCCGCCACTTCGTGACCCGCACCACGCCGGGGTCCACCAGTTCCAGGCCGTCGAAGAACCGCGCCACCACGTCGCGGGGGCGCCCGACGTGGTTGCCCTCGGCCAGGTGCTCGTTCAGGCGCCTTCTGCATCTCGGCCATCTGCTCGGGGTAGATGTCGCTCGCCGCGTGCGAGATGGTCAGGTAGCTGCCCGGAAGGCACGGCGCTGATCAGCCGGGCCACGGCCTGCTGCGCCTCCGCCGAAGTCCGGGATGTAGTGCAGGATGGCCAGGAGCATGATCGCGACCGGCTGGGTGAAGTCGAGCGTGTCGGCCGCCTGCGCCAGGATGTCGCCGGTGTCCCGCAGGTCGGCGTCCAGGTACGCGGTGACGCCCTCCGGGCTGCTGGTCAGCAGCGCGCGGGCGTGCGACAGCACCAGCGGGTCGTTGTCGACGTAGACGATCCGGCTGTACGCCGCGACGGACTGGGCCACCTCGTGGGTGTTGCTGGCCGTCGGCAGGCCGGTGCCGATGTCGAGGAACTGGCGGATGCCCTGCTCGCCGGCCAGGTAACGGACGCTGCGGGCCAGGAAGGCCCGGTTGGCCCGCGCGGAGGCGCGGATCGCGGGGTAGGCGGCGATGGTCGCCTCGCCGGCGATCCGGTCGGCCTCGAAGTTGTCCTTGCCGCCCAGCCAGTAGTCGTAGACCCGGGCCGGGTGCGCCACCGTAGGATCAAAGCCGCGATTGCCACGCGATCCCGTCATCCCCACACCTCCTGGTCGCGTAACAGCGTAGCCATAGCGAAGGAGCACCGATGATCTTCATCACGGCCAAGTTCCAGATCCGCCCGGAGGACGCCGACCGGTGGCCACAGATCGCCGCCGAGTTCACGCAGGCCACCCGGAGCGAGCCGGGCTGCCTGTGGTTCGACTGGTCCCGCAGCGTCGATGACCCGGAGGAGTACGTCCTGGTCGAGGCGTTCCGTGACGGTGAAGCCGGGGCGGCGCACGTACAGTCCGACCACTTCAAGCAGGCGCAGCAGACGCTGCCGCCGCACCTGGCGCGCACCCCCCGGATCGTCAACTTCACGATCCCGCAGGACGACTGGTCCCTGCTCGGCGAGATGGCCGTCCCGGACTCCGACTGAAGCGGCGCTCTCGGACAGCCCGGTAGATGTTCGACACCGCGGCCATCGCGGCGAAGTCGAGGTGCTGCCTGCCGATCCGGTCGCGGATATCACGCTCGGCCTGGACCAGGTCCTGGGCGTTTCCGACGGCGAGGCGGCGTGGCATGGGACGATGGTACGAGCCCGCGGCCGGTGTTCCGGGCCTCAGGTCCTGGCCGGCGGGCGGATGCCGCGAGTACGCGTATCACCTGTGACCGGCTCGGTTCCGATGCGCGTGGCGAGGGTGCGCAGGCCGCGGTAGGCGGCGGTGCGGACGGCTCCGGGTCGTTTGCCGAGGACTTTGGCGGCGGTCTGGGCGTCTAGGCCGAGGACGGCGCGGAGCAGGACGGCTTCGGCCTGGTCGGGGGGCAAGGTGGCGATCAGGGCCAGGGCGGCGCCGGTGGACAGGGCCTCGAGGGCGCCGTCGGCGGTGTCGTCGGCGCCGGGGCGGCCGGACGGGTACGCAGCCAGGTCTTCGGCGGGGACGGGCAGGGCCGGGGGGCGGCGGGCGTGGTAGCGCAGGTGGTCCAGGGCGCGGTGGCGGGCGATGGTGGCGACCCAGCCGCGGAAGCCGTCGTAGTCTCCGGAGAAGCCGGCCAGGTCGCGGGTGACCTGGAGCCAGGTTTCTGAGGCGATGTCCTCGGCGTCGTCGCCGACCAGGGTGTGCAGGTAGCGCAGCAGGCGGGGCTGGGTGTCGCGGTACAGGGCGCGGAACGCCTCCGGGTCGCCGTGTTGCGCCCTGCCGACCGCCCCGGCCAGGTCCGCACCCCCCGGCCGCGCCGACACGCCGGGCGCCGCGTCTACCGACCCGCCCACCGCCTACCGCCCCGAGGCCCGGCTTGTCGTCATGTCTTGCTCAGCGCCGCAGTGGCCCCCTTTGTCACACATAGGCCGGAGGCGGGACGATGCCCCTGCGTCATCGTCCCGCCTCCGGAAGTCGGCCCGGGCAGGCCCTAGAGGGTCAGGTTCAGCTGCCCCACCAGCGAGGACGACAGGCCGGACAGGATCCCGGACAGGACGGAGCTGGGCAGCTGGTTCAGGAGCTGGGAGACCAGCGAGGACGGCAGCTCGTTCAGGAGCTGGGAAACCGTCGACTTCGGCAGCTCGGTCAGGACCTGGGACAGGGCCGAGGGGGACAGCTCAGACAGGACCTGGCCCAGGGTCGAGCTGGACAGGCTGGTCAGTAGCGAGGAGACGGTCGAGGTCGGCAGCTCGGTCAGCACCGAGGACAGGGTCGAGCTCGGCAGCGTGGGGAGCACCTGGGACAGCTCCGAGGTGGGGACCGCCGACAGGACCGACGCCGGCAGGTTGGACAGCTCGCTGGGCTGCGGGAGTTGCGGCAGGTTGAGCAGGAGCGCGCAGTAGTCAGGGACGGCCGCACTGGACTGCGCGGTGTTGGTCAGGGACGCGAACTCCGAGCCGTTCAGGACCTGCAGCACAAGGCCGCTCGACAGCGCCTGCTCCTCGACGGCCACGCTGAGCGCCGGGCTGCTGGTAGCGCTGGGCGACGCGTCGGCCGAGGCGCTTCCGCTGGCCTGGACGCTGGCGCCGTTGGCGGCCGACATGACCGCGGACACCAGGGCCTGGCACAGCCCCGTGGCGGTCTGCGGCAGGTTAGCGGCGGCGGAAGCAGAGTCGGAGGCGGACGCCGAAGCCGAAGCCGAGGCGGACGCGGAGGCCGAGTCGGACACCGAGACGGCGGGCGCTGCGGTCGGGGTCTGTGCGAACGGGTCGCCCGTGTTGGTCACCGCCGGAGCGGAAGCGCTCACCGACGCACCCCCCTGGACCGATCCTGAGCCCGAGAAGGTACCGGTGGTCGCGGCGAGCGCGACCCCCCCAGTGGCGAAAACGGCCAGCGACGCGGCGAGAATCTTGGCGGTAAGAATGCGTGAAATCGGGGACTTAAGCATTTGTCCTCTTTGGGAAGTGGCGACAGGAACGAGATGACTCGCCTCGAACGCGGCCACCGCCATGTCCTCACCGGCCAGCTCGTGCTCGCGTCCCGGCGCCGCCGCGGCGGCGAGAACGCAGGCGAGCGGGTCCTGGCTCCGGGGGTCCTGGCGACTCTCGGGGCCTAGCCCGGCCGCGCCGTCGAGCAGTTGCTCGGCGGCCCTCCGGCTGATCCTGGTGGGATGGCGTGTGTTCATCTCATGTCCTTCAGCGTCAACTCCCTTATGGATGTCACAGCGGCCGGCGGGGCGGGCCCGGATTGCAGGTGCGTGGCGAGGGTGCGCAGGCCGCGGTAGGCGGCGGTGCGGACGGCTCCGGGTCGTTTGCCGAGGACTTTGGCGGCGGTCTGGGCGTCTAGGCCGAGGACGGCGCGGAGCAGGACGGCTTCGGCCTGGTCGGGGGGCAAGGTGGCGATCAGGGCCAGGGCGGCGCCGGTGGACAGGGCCTCGAGGGCGCCGTCGGCGGTGTCGTCGGCGCCGGGGCGGCCGGACGGGTACGCAGCCAGGTCTTCGGCGGGGACGGGCAGGGCCGGGGGGCGGCGGGCGTGGTAGCGCAGGTGGTCCAGGGCGCGGTGGCGGGCGATGGTGGCGACCCAGCCGCGGAAGCCGTCGTAGTCTCCGGAGAAGCCGGCCAGGTCGCGGGTGACCTGGAGCCAGGTTTCTGAGGCGATGTCCTCGGCGTCGTCGCCGACCAGGGTGTGCAGGTAGCGCAGCAGGCGGGGCTGGGTGTCGCGGTACAGGGCGCGGAACGCCTCCGGGTCGCCGTGTTGCGCCCTGCCGACCGCCCCGGCCAGGTCCGCACCCCCCGGCCGCACCGGGACAGTCGCCCGTGTCACCCACCACATGATGGGACATCCCGGGGGGCGGCCGTCGGCTAAGCGCGAAATAGCAGCGAAGGTCCGATCTAGGTCGTTAGGCACCAAAGTCCCGGTTGGCGAAGGCCTGATCTAGCGCGATGCCGTGGTTACCGCCCGCAGTTCCTGCCACACCCGCTGCGGGGTGGCGGGCATGTCGATGTGCCGGACCCCGAGGTGCGCGACGGCGTCGATGATCGCGTTCTGGACGGCCGGGGTCGAGCCGATGGTGGCGGCCTCGCCGATGCCCTTGGCCCCGAGCGGGTTGTAGGTCGTCGGCGTGGCCATGTCGGCCAGCTCGAAGCTGGGCATCTCCGCGGCCGACACGAAGGCGTAGTCGGCGAAGCTCGCGGTCATCGGGTTGCCGTCGGCGTCGTAGATGACCTCCTCGAGGAACGCCTGCGCCGCGCCCTGCGCGATGCCGCCGTGCCGCTGGCCCTCGGCCAGCAGCGGGTTGACCACAGTCCCCGCGTCATCGACGGTCACCACGCGCCGCAGCACCACCTTGCCGGTCTCGGTGTCCACCTCGACGACGGCCACGTGCGCGCCGAACGGGAAGGTCGGCCCGGCGGCGCGGAACACCGCGCGGACGTACAGCCGATCGGTGGCGGCGAGGCTGGCCAGCGACACCGAGGCGTCCGGGTCGCCCACGACGGCGAAGGCGCTGCGCCCGGTGTCGAAGACCAGGTCGGCGGGGCTGGCCTCCAGTTCGTCCGCGGCCCGCTCCCTGGCCACGTCGAGGAGTTCCCTGGAGGCCTGCTGGACCGCCGCACCGCCCTGCTGCAGGCTGCGCGAGCCGCCCGTGCCACCGCCCTGCGGGATCAGGTCCGTGTCGCCCCACTTCACCGTGATCTTGCCGATCGGGATGCCGAGTTCCTCGCTGGCGAGCATCGCCCACACGGTCGCGTGCCCCTGGCCGTGCGGTGAGGTCCCGGTCAGGATCGTCGCGGTGCCGTCGGGATGGACCTCGACCGTGGCGTTCTCACTCGGCCCGCCCTCCTCGGCCCCGGGCCCGGTGATCTCGACGTAGCAGGACAGACCGATGCCCAGCTGGATCACGTCGCCGTCGGCGCGCCGTTTGGCCTGCTCGTCCCTCAGGTCCGCGTACCCCGCCGTGACCAGCGCCTTGTCGAGCGCCGCGGCGTAGTCGCCGGTGTCGTAGACGGCGCCGAAGGCGGTCTTGTGCGGCTCGGTGAACGCGGGCAGCAGGTTCTTCCTGCGGACCTCGGCTGGGTCCACGCCGATCTCGGCCGCGAACAGGTCGATGGCCCGCTCCACCGCGGCGGTGGCCTCGGGGCGGCCCGCGCCGCGGTAGGCGCCGACCGGCGTGGTGTTCGTCACCACGGACCTGGCCGCCGCCTCGGCCCGGCCGAACGCGTAGGGCCCGGGCGCCATCAGGATGGTCAGGAACGGCAGGAACGCGCCGAACTTGGGGTACGCCCCGGAATCCTGCAGGATCTCCAGGCGGTAGGCCAGGACCGTGCCGTCCCGGCGGCCGCCGATCGTGACGGTCTGGCGCTGGGCCCGGCCGTGCGTCATCCCGAGCAGGTTCTCGTTGCGGGTCTCGGTCCAGCGCGCGGGCCGGCCCAGCGCGCGGGCCACCCAGCAGACCACGGCGTGCTCGGGGTCGGCGCCGAACTTGGCGCCAAACGCGCCGCCCACGTCCGGGGTGATCACGCGGATGTCGGCCTGGTCGATCCCCAGCAGTTCCGCCAGGCTCCCGCGGGTGCCCTGTGCGCCCTGGTTCGGGATCCAGGCCGTCAGCCGGCCGTCCGCCCAGCTCGCGGCGGCGGCTCGCCCCTCCATCGGCGCGGGCGCCACCCGCTGGTTCACGATCGTGCGGGATACCACTACGTCGCAGCCGTCGAACAGGTCGGCCGCGAACGAGGCGGGGTCGCCGAACGACGCGGCGACGTTGCTCCCGGACTCGGGGAACAACACCGGGGCCACGTCGTCCGTGGCGACGGCCATGTCCACCACGACGGGCAGGACGTCGTACTCGACGTCCACCAGGTCGGCGGCGTCCTCCCCCTGGTACCGGTCCTCGGTCACGACCACGGCCACCGCCTCGCCCACGTAACGGACCACGTCCCTGGCCAGCAGCGGCTGGGCCATGTGCGCGCTGATCATGGGCATCGGCGGGCCGGGCAGGGGCAGGTCGGCCAGGTCGGCGCCGGTGAACGCGGCGATGACGCCCGGCTCGGCCAGCGCGGCGCTCACGTCGACGGACAGGATCCGCGCGTGCGCGACCGGCGACCGCACGAAGTACACGTGACACGCCCCGGCCAGCCGCTCGTCGGTCACGTCCGTGGTGTAGACGCCGCCGGTGGTCAGGAAGCGGGGATCTTCGGTCCGCAGGACCCGGGTGCCCAGAATGCTCACGTTCACGATCTTGCCGGGCCGGCCGGAGGCGGTCAAAGTCGGCCCCTGGCGCGGGCAACTCACACGCATCCGGGATCGGGTACCCTATCCCGGACGGCGGAGTAGCTCAGACAGGCAGAGCAAGCGGCTCATAATCGCTGTGTCGCCGGTTCAAGTCCGGCCTCCGCTACACTTGTACGTTCAACGAGTCCCCGTGCAGATCAGGAAAGGCACTCCACCGTGGCTGCCACCGACGTCCGGCCGAAGATTACGCTGGCTTGCCAGGAGTGCAAGCGCCGGAACTACATCACCAGGAAGAACCGGCGCAACGACCCGGACCGGCTTGAGCTGAAGAAGTACTGCCCGTACTGCCGCTGCCACCGGGCCCACCGCGAGACCCGCTAGTCAGCGGCCCGCGGTGGCGATCAACACCTCCTACATCGGGCGGACCTTCGAGCCGTCCGAGCCGTATGAAGTAAGCCGGGTCAAGATCGCCGAGTTCGCCGACGCGATCGGCGAGCCAAGCCCGCTGTGCCGTGACCGCGCTGCCGCGCAGGCCGCCGGGTACCCGGACGTGATCGCGCCGCCCACGTTCGCCATCGTGGTCAGCATGCGGGACAGCGCGAAGGCGACCTTCGACCCCGGCCTCGGGGTCAATTACGCCATGGTCGTGCACGGCGAGCAGAGCTTCACCCACACCCGCCCGCTGCACGCGGGTGACGTCGTGGTGTCCCAGTCCACGATCGAGGACATCAAGCGGATCGGCAGCATGACCACGCTCGCGACGGTCACCGAAATCAGGACCCTGGCCGGCGAGCACGTCTGCACGGCCAGGTCGGTGCTCGTCGAGCGCGGGGCGTAGGGGAGGAAGCGATGTCCGCCCCGAGTTACGACGGGACGCAGGCCGGGACCGAGATCCCGCCTCGGCAGTACCAGGTGACGCGGCTCGACCTGGTCCGGTACGCGGGGGCATCCGGCGATTTCAACGTGATCCACTGGAACGAGCGCATCGCCAAGGCCGTCGGCCTGCCCGACGTGATCGCCCACGGCATGCTGACCATGGCGCTGGCGGGCCGGTTCCTGACCGAGTGGGCGGGGGACCCGGGCGCCGTGGCCGAATTCGGCGTCAGGTTCTCCGCCCCGGTCGTGGTACCCGACGACGATAAGGGCGCCACCGTCGAGATCGCGGGCACCGTGACAGGAAAGCTCGAAGGAAACCGGGTGACGGTCGACGTCACGGCCAGGTCGGACGACACGAAGGTCCTCACGCGCGCCCGGGCCGTCGTGCGTCTGCCGTGAGGCTGGCCGACCACACCACGATCCGCCTCGGCGGCCCGGCCCGCGACTTCGTGCCGGCGAGCACCGAGCAAGACCTCATCGAGGCCGTCCGCACCGCTGACGCGCGCGGCGAGCCCGTGCTGATCCTGGGCGGCGGCAGCAACCTGGTCGTGGCCGACGAGGGGTTCGAAGGGACCGTCGTCCAGGTGGCGACCCGGGGCGTGCGCCACGGTCCAGAACCGGGGATGGTCACCGTGGCGGCGGGCGAGGACTGGGACGGCGTGGTCGCCGGGACGATCGCCGCGGGCCTGGTCGGCCTGGAATGCCTGTCCGGCATCCCCGGCCTGGCCGGCGCCACCCCCATCCAGAACGTCGGCGCCTACGGCCAGGAAGTGTGCGAGACGATCACGCAGGTACGGGCCTACGACCGGGACGCCGGGCGGGTCCGGACCCTCGCCAGCGCCGAGTGCGGATTCGGCTACAGGACGAGCCGGTTCAAGCGGGACGAGGCGCGCAGGCTCGTGGTCCTGAACGTGACGTTCCTGCTGTCCGTCGATGCGCCGTCTGCGCCAATCCGGTACGCCGAGCTGGCCACGGCCCTAGGGGTCGCGCTAGGTGACCGGGTCCCCGCGGAACAGGCGCGCGCGGCCGTCCTCGGACTGCGCAAGCGCAAGGGGATGGTGATCGATCCGGCCGACCCCGATACCCGTAGCGTCGGCTCGTTCTTCGTCAACCCGGTGCTCGACGCCGCCGCGCTGCGGGCCGTCGAGGCGGCGGCGCGAGCCAGGTGCGGGGCGGGGACCACGGTGCCCAGGTTCGAGGCGGGCGGCGGGCTGGTGAAGGTGCCCGCGGCGTGGCTGATCGAGCGGGCGGGCTTCGCCAGGGGGTACAGCCCGGGCGACGGGGCACGGATCTCGTCCAAGCACACGCTGGCCCTGGTCAATTCCGGCTCGGCCACCACGGCCGGGCTGATGACCCTGGCCCGGGAGATCAGGGACGGGGTCCGCGACTCGTTCGGGGTGTCGCTCACCCCCGAACCCGTGCTGGTGGGGGTCACGCTGTAGTCCCGCAGGCCAGAAGCGGGACTACAGCGTGACGCTCCGGTCAGGCGTGGAGCAGGTCCAGCTGGTTGGTGGCGTCGTCCACGAAGTAGACGGCGTCGTGGCCGGGCACGACCGCCAGGCCGAACAGGGCCCCTGCGCCGGCCGGGCTGCCCGAGCTGTCGAGCCGCTGGACCGCGATCTGGGTCCCGGACGGCGTGACCTCGACCAGGTTCCCGTTCCCCCCGTTGACGGTGAGGATGTCGCCGTTGGGCGCGATGACCAGGCCGAGCTCGCCGTTCAGGTGACCGTGAGCGGCGACCGTGTGGCCGGGGCCGGGATCATCCGCCTGGTAGAGCGCGTCGGGGATGGCGGTGATCTGGCTGTCCAGGGTGTCGGCGACGTAGAGGGTGCCGTCGGCGCCCAGGCCGAGGCCGGTGGGGCCGATGACCAGGGCCGCCGAGTTCAGCCTCTCGGGGAGCCAGGATCCGATCTGGTCGCTATACCAGATGTAAGGCAACCCGGAGGAGGGGATCGCGACGTCGAGCCGGACCACCGAGCCCTCGTAGACGGTGTGGCCGTGGGCAGCGACCGTGCCGTTCAGGACGTTGGTGACGAACAGGACGGCCTGGTTGCCCAGGTCGTCGGCGGTCATGTCCCACGGGCCGTTAATGCCCTTGCCGGTGAACGTCTCGCGCACGTGGCCCCACCGGTCCAGGACGATCAGGCAGCCGGCGCCCGAGATGCTGCCGCCCCTGGTGGGCAGCGAGCCGACGATCACCCAGCCGCTCTGCAGCGCGGTCAGGGCCGTGGTCAGGCCCACGCCGCCGGGGCAGCCGGGGAGGTTCTTGTTGATCGTGGCGAACACCGACGTCTTGCCGACCGGGGTGACTTGCGTGATCGTCGTCCCGGTGCCCTGCACGTTCCCCTTGTCGTTGAAGTTGCTGACCAGGATGTTGCCCTGGAACAGGTCACCCGCGCTGCTCGGGATGACGGCCACGCCGTAGGGGTTGACGTCGCCGTTGCCGGGCACCGTCGAGGCGATTTTCGAGACGTGGTGCAGGGGACCGACGAAGGCGCTGGAGCCCTGCGCATGGGCGTTTCCGGCTACCAGGCCCGTCCCGGCCACCAAGCCGACCGTGGCGGTGACGACCGCGGCCAGGCCCGCCGCGCGCCGTCGTGTTGCCTTCCTTTCCATACCGCTCCCTTCCGGTGGACTTTGCCTACTGTGCCCAGGTTCGACTTGAGTGACAGGCTGGCAATAGTACTAGCGGCATGGCTCACTGAGCGGGCGGGGCTCGGCGAGTCGCTTACCCCGGATCGCTGCTGGTCGGGTCACGCTGCAGTACCGCAGGGCCGGTGCGGGACTGCAGCGTGACGGCCCGGTTAGGCGTGGAGCAGGTTCAGCGTGTTGGTGGCGTCGTCGACGTAGTAGACGGCGTCGCGGAAGGGCTCGACCGCCAGGCCGAACAGGGCGCCCGCACCCGGCGGGGAACCGGCGGGACCAGTGCCGCGGCGGGGCACGGAAGGACACGGCTCACCGGTTCTGTGCTCGCCGACTCCTCGGCTCGACAGCTCCGGTGATCTTCCGCGACCGCCGCGGGGCACTGGCCTCCACTTGCATCTACGGCCGGGGCACCCGGGCCGGCTCACCGTCCGGCGCGAGCGTAATCGGCCGGTAACAACTCCTTCGTGACGGTGACCTTGACCAGGCCGTCGCCGGTGGGCTGCGGGTCGCCGCCCACCTCATCAGCGGGCCGCACGTCCAGGCTCACGGCCAGGGTCTCGGCGGTGACCAGCCCGGCGTGCGCCCTGATCGCGTCGCCCGCCGCGCCGTCGGCGCCGACGGTGAGCCGGATCCGGTCCGACACGTCCAGGCCTGCGTCGCGGCGGGCCTGCTGCACGATCCGGACCACGTCCCGCGCGGTCCCCTCGGCGGCCAGTTCCGGCGTCACCCGCGTGTCGAGCGCGATCAGGCCCAGGTTGCCGGGCAGGGCCGAGGTCGAGTCCGGGTCGGCGGCGGCCAGCCTCAGCTCGTACTCGCCCGGTTCGAGGTCGACCCCGGCGGCGGTGATCCGGTCACCGGATCGGGCCCAGGCGCCCGCCTTGACCGCGCGGATGACCTCCTGCACGGTCCCGCCGAGCCGCGGCCCGAGCAGCCGGGGGTTGACGGCCAGCTCGAACGTGCCGAGCCTGGCCACGTCGGCAGACAGCTCGACGGACTTGACGTTGACCTCCTCGGCGATCAGCTCCGTGAACGGCTCGAGCGCCGTGGCGTCGGGGTGCGCGATGACCAGCGCCGCCAGCGGCAGCCGGACCCGCAGGCCGCGCGCCTTCCTGAGCCCGAGCGCCGTGCTGCACGCGGCGCGGACTAGGTCCATGGCCCCGGTCAGCTCCGCGTCCTCCGGCCAGGCGTTCACGTCGGGCCAGGAGGCCAGGTGCACGCTCGGCCCACCGGTCAGCCCGCGCCAGATCGCCTCGGTCGTGTACGGCAGCAGCGGCGCGGCGGCCCGGCAGACGGCCTCGAGGACCGTCCACAGCGTGTCCATCGCGGCTCGTTCCCCGGCCCAGAACCGGTGCCGTGACCGGCGGATGTACCAGTTCGTCAGCACCTCGAGGTGCTCAAGCAGCACCTGGCAGGCGCCGCCGATGTTATAGACGTCGAGCAGCTGCTCGATCTCGGTCACCAAGGCGCGCGTCTTGGCCAGGATGTACCTGTCGAGTACGTGCTGGCTCCCGGTGGACGGGTGGGCCTGGTAGGACTCGGCGTTCGCGTAGAGGGCGAAGAAGTAGTAGCTGTTCCACAGCGGCAGGATCGCCTGGCGGACCGCGTCCCTGATGCCCTGCTCGGTGACGATCAGGTTCCCGCCGCGCAGGATGGGGCTGGCCATCAGGAACCAGCGCATCGCGTCTGAGCCGTAGCGGTCGAAGACCTCGTTGACGTCCGGGTAGTTACGCAGGCTCTTGGACATCTTCTGCCCGTCGTTGCCAAGGACGATGCCGTGGCTGATGCAGCTGCGGAACGCGGGCCGGTCGAACAGCGCGGTGGCCAGCACGTGCAGGGTGTAGAACCAGCCGCGGGTCTGGCCGATGTACTCGACGATGAAGTCACCCGGATAGTGGTCGTCGAACCAGTCCCGGTTCTCGAACGGGTAGTGCACCTGGGCGAACGGCATCGACCCCGACTCAAACCAGCAGTCGAGCACCTCGGGCACCCGGCGCATCATCGACTGGCCCGTCGGGTCGTCCGGGTTCGGCCTGACCAGCTCGTCGATCGCCGGGCGGTGCAGGTCGGCGGGCCGCACGCCGAAGTCGCGCGCCAGCTCATCCAGCGAGCCGTATACGTCGGTGCGCGGGTAGGCGGGGTCGTCGCTCTGCCAGACCGGGATCGGCGAGCCCCAGAACCGGTTCCTGCTGATCGACCAGTCCCGTGCGCCGCTCAGCCACTTGCCGAACTGGCCGTCCTTGACGTGGCCGGGCACCCAGGTGATCTGCTCGTTCAGCTCGACCATCCGGTCCCTGAAGGTCGTGACCGCGACGAACCAGCTGGACACCGCCTTGTAGATCAGCGGGTTACGGCAGCGCCAGCAGTGCGGGTAGGAGTGGGTGTGGGTCGCGGCGCGGACCAGGCTGCCCTGCTCGCGCAGCTTCGCGGTGATCCCGGCGTTCGCGTCGAACACGTGCTGGCCCTCGAAGTCGGGCACCACGCCGGTGAACCGCGCCTGCTCGTCCACGGTGAGTACGGTGGGGATGCCGGCCGCGTTGCAGGCCAGGGCGTCGGCCTCGCCGTACGCGGGGGCCATGTGCACCACGCCGGTGCCGTCGTCGGTCGTGACGTCGTCGGAGAGGATGACGCGGAACGCGCCTTGCGTGCCGAACCGGTCGGCCTCGGTCAGGTAGGGCAGCAGCGGCTCATAGCGGCGCCCGGCCAGCTCGGCGCCGGTCAGCGTGCCGACCACGGCCGCCTCTTCCAGCTCCTGCTCGTAGGCGGCCTGCCGGTCGGCGGCCAGGATGTAGCGCTCGCCGTCCTTGGCGACCACGACGTAGCTGATGTCCGGACCGACCGCGCAGGCCAGGTTCGACGGGAGCGTCCACGGCGTCGTCGTCCAGGCTAGTAGCCACTCCCCGGTCTCCAGCTTGAACCGGACGGTGACCGACGGGTCCTGCCGCTCGGCGTAGGTGTCCTCGTCCATCCGCAGCTCGTGGTTGGACAGCGGGGTCTCGCACCGCCAGCAGTAGGGCAGCACCTTGAACCCCTGGTAGACCAGCCCCTTGTCCCACAGCTGCTTGAACGCCCACATGACGCTCTCCATGTAGGACACGTCGAGCGTCTTGTAGTCGTTGTCGAAGTCGACCCAGCGAGCCTGGCGGGTGACGTAGTCCTGCCACTCCCGGGTGTAGCGCAGCACCGACTCCCGGCAGGCCTGGTTGAACTTCTCGATCCCCATGGCCAGGATGTCGGCCTTGCCGGAGATCCCGAGCTGGCGTTCCGCCTCGACCTCGGCGGGCAGGCCGTGGCAGTCCCAGCCGAACCTGCGCTCGACCTTCTTGCCCTGCATGGTGCGGAAGCGCGGGACCAGGTCCTTGACGTACCCGGTGAGCAGGTGCCCGTAGTGGGGCAGCCCGTTGGCGAACGGCGGCCCGTCGTAGAACACGAACTCGCTGTCCGCGGCGCGCTGCCGGACGGACTCCCGGAAGGTGTCCTGGGCCTGCCAGTACTCGAGCACGTCGCGCTCCAGCGCGGGGAAGCTCGGCTGGGCGGGTACTCCGGTGCCCCCGGAGAGCGGGTAGCCGGGAGGTCGGCCGGGGTTGGCTGGTGGGGGAAGCCCGGGAGGTAGGTCGGGGTTGGCTGGTGGGGGAAGCCCGGGAGGTAGGTCGGGGT
This sequence comes from uncultured Actinomycetes bacterium, assembly GCA_963789225.1. Taxonomy (GTDB): domain Bacteria; phylum Actinomycetota; class Actinomycetes; order Streptosporangiales; family Streptosporangiaceae; genus Palsa-504. The sequence goes on along the minus strand of CAWBKD010000014.1, from coordinate 8,670 downwards.
TGGCTGGTGGGGGAAGCCCGGGAGGTAGGTCGGGGTTGGCTGGTGGGGGAAGCCCGGGAGGTAGGTCGGGGTTGGCTGGTGGGGGAAGCCCGGGAGGTAGGTCGGGGTTGGCTGGTGGGGGAAGCCCGGGAGGTAGGTCGGGGTTGGCTGGTGGGGGAAGCAGAGCCATTGACGGGTCCTCGCGGTGCGGCGTTCGGGTAAATGCCACGAGGACGACGCGCCCGCTCCCGCGCGGGCGTACCGCGGTACCACCTCGCTTGCCGCCCGGCCCATAGGGGCCCGGCGACCGCTCGTCAGCCGGCTGTGACGGGCCGGACCCGCCCGGTTCTAATCGGGCCGTACGGCCCTTTCTTCCGGGGGCTCACCGGTGATAGCCGGATCATCGCCATGTGCCACCGAGTCTATCCGGTGCGCCCGGGTCCCGGCGAAAGACTTAAACCGGCGAGCCAGGCGTCGATCCCGGCCAGCAGCTCGGCACGCAGCGTCGGCGGTGCGGCCGAGCCGAGCACCGACGTCCGGGCCAGGTCGGCCAGCTCGGCGTCGGTGAACCCGTGCGCGTCCCTGGCGATCTCGTACTGCGCGGCCAGCCGCGGGCCGAACAGCAGCGGGTCGTCGGCGCCGAGCGCGACCGGCACGCCGGCCTCGACCAGCAGCCGCAGCGGGACCTGGGACGGCTTGGCGACGATGCCGAGCGCGACGTTCGATGACGGGCACACCTCGCAGGTGACGCCCTCGGCGGCCAGGCGCTTGACCAGCGCGGGGTCCTCCACGGCGCGGATCCCGTGGCCGATACGGTCCGCGTGCAGGTCGTCCAGGCAGGCCGCCACGCTGGCCGGGCCGACCAGTTCGCCGCCGTGCGGGACGAGGAGCAGCCCGCCGCGCTCGGCGATGCGGAACGCCGGGACGAAGTCGTGCGCGGGACCGCGCCGCTCGTCGTTGGACAGGCCGAATCCGGTCACCCCGCGCCCCGCGTACTGGGCGGCCAGCCGGGCCAGGGTCCTGGCCTCCAGCGGGTGCTTGGTCCGGTTGGCCGCGACGACGACGCCGATGCCGACCCCGGTGGCGGCGCAGGCGCCCGTCGCGGCGTCGAGGACCAGCTCGAGCACGGCCGTGATGCCGCCGAACCGCGCGGCGTACCCGTCCGGGTCAACCTGGATCTCCAGCCAGCGTGACCCCTCGGCCCGCTCGTCCTCGGCGGTCTCGGTGATGAGCCGGCGCACGTCGGCCGGGGTGCGCAGGACCGAACGCGCCATGTCGTACAGCCGCTGGAACCGGAACCAGCCCCGCTCGTCGGTGCCGCTCAGGTGCGGCGGCCATTCGTCGGTGAGCGCTGAAGGCAGCCTGATCCGGTGGCGGCCGGCCAGCTCGACGAGGGTCGCGTGCCGCATGGCCCCGGTGAAGTGCAGGTGCAGGTGCGCCTTCGGGAGTGCGGTCAGCGACCTCGGCATCCGCCCAGTGTGCCGTGCCTAACGAGCGTCCGCGAGGAGCTTGGCCATCCGGGCGACGCCTTCCTCGAGGTCGGCGTCGCCGAGCGCGTAGGACATCCGGAAGTATCCGGGCGTACCGAACGCCTCGCCGGGCACTACGGCCACCTCCGCCTCGTCCAGGATGAGCCCCGCCAGCTCCGCCGAGGTGTCCGCCCTGCGCCCGGCGATCTCCCGGCCGAGCAGGCCCTTGACGCTGGGGTAGCAGTAGAAGGCCCCCTGCGGCTCAGGGCAGAGCACGCCGTCGATCTCGTTCAGCATCCTGGTCATGGTCTGCCTGCGCCGGTCGAACGCCTCGCGCATAACCGCGACGGCCGCCAGGTCTCCGGACACGGCGGCGAGCGCCGCCGCCTGCGCCACGTTGCAGACGTTGGAGGTGGCGTGGCTCTGCAGGTTGGACGCGGCGTCGATCACGTCGCGCGGGCCGATCATCCAGCCCACCCGCCAGCCGGTCATCGCGTACGTCTTGGCCACGCCGTTCACGACCACGCAGGTGTCGGCGACCTCCGGGGCCTGGACCGGGATGGAGGAAAATACCGCCTCGCCGTAGACCAGGTGCTCGTAGATCTCGTCGGTGACCACCCACAGGCCACGGTCCGCCGCCCACTGCCCGATGGCCTTGACCATGGCCGGCGGGTAGACCGCCCCGGTCGGGTTGGACGGGGACACGAAGAGCAGCACCTTGGTGCGGCTGGTCCGGGCCGCCTCGAGGTCGTCGATGGTTACCTGGTAGCCGGAGTGCTCGTCGGTCGGCACCGGGCGCATGACGCCGCCCGCCAGCGCGATGGCCTCCGGGTAGGTGGTCCAGTAGGGCGCCGGGACCAGGACCTCGTCGCCAGGGTCGAGCAGGGTAGCGAAAGTCTGGTACACCGCCTGCTTCCCGCCGTTGGTGACCAGGACCTGGCCGGGCTCAACCTGGTAGCCGGAGTCCCTGGCCGTCTTGGCCGCGATCGCCGCCCTGAGCTCGGGCAGGCCGGCGGTGGCGGAATACTTCTGGAAGCGCGGCTGCTCGCAGGCGCGCTGCGCGGCCTCGACGATGTACCCGGGCGTGGGAAAGTCCGGCTCGCCCACGCCGAAGCCGATGACCGGCCGCCCGGCCGCCTTCAGCGCCTTGGCCTTGGCGTCCACGGCTAGGGTGGCGGATTCGGTGATCGCGGAGACCCGCGCGGAGACTCTGGTTGGCATGGACTTCATTGTCCCATCCGCCGGCGGTGCCAGGCGCGCGGTTTTCCCTAGGCCCGATTTGGGCCACCTGGTTCGACGGAGCGGCCGAACGGACGTACACTGCAGGGACCGACAGCGGTGCTGTCTTGCGGCAGCATGCCCGCGTGCACGAGGCGGGTGGGCGCTGAGCAGCAGTGATGTACGAAGCAATGATGTACGAAGCTGAGGGCAGTAGCTCAATTGGCCAGAGTCCCGGTCTCCAAAACCGGTGGTTGGGGGTTCGAGTCCCTCCTGCCCTGCGGGTGCGGTCCGGCGAAACGGCGCAGCCAGCGGACGTATAGGTGAGGTTATGGCTACTCAGACACGCGATGAGGCCCCGGAGAAGCGGAGCGGAGCCGGGCGCGCGGCCAAGCGCGCTCCCCGGACCACGCCCGCCGTGTTCTTCCGGCAGATGGTCGCCGAGCTTCGCAAGGTCATCTGGCCAACCCGCAAGGAGCTGGTCACCTACACGATCGTGTGCATGGTCTTCGTGCTGTTCATGGTGATCTTCGTGACGTCGCTGGACTACGGGTTCACCAAGCTGGTGTTCTGGGTGTTCGGCTAGGCGCTCCGGCGCCGCCGCATAGTGGCCGCGCCCGCCCAGCGCGGCGCCGTGATCGCACCGGATGATCACGGCCAGAGGAAAGAGAGCAATCGTGTCCGAAACCCGGCTGGGTTCCGTGGCGACGGACGTTATATCCCGATGCGGAAGCGGGGGGAGGCCGACCAGATGAGTGACTACAGCGACGAGACCGACGCGCTGGACGACGACGGCCACGCCGACGCGGACCCAGCGGTCGCCCAGGCTGTCGATGGAGACCAGGGCGAATCCGCCGACGGTGTGCTGGAGGAGTTCAAGCGCGAGCTGCGCATGCTGCCGGGGGACTGGTACGTCGTGCACTCGTACGCGGGCTACGAGAACCGGGTGAAGACCAACCTGGAGAGCCGCATCCAGTCACTCAACATGGAGGATTACATCTTCCAGATCGAGGTCCCCGTTCATCAGGTGACCGAGATCAAGGGCGGCAAGCGGCAGCAGGTCTCTGAGAAGGTCCTGCCCGGCTACATCCTGGTGCGGATGGACCTGACCGACGAGTCGTGGGCGGTCGTCAGGAACACGCCGGGCGTCACCGGCTTCGTGGGCCTGTCAAGCCGGCCCTCGCCGCTGCAGCTCGGCGAGGTCGCGGGCCTGCTGGCGCCGGAACCCGAGGCCGGCACCAAGCAGGCCGAGGCCGCGCGGATCTCCGCGCCGGACTTCGAGATCGGCGAGTCGGTTACCGTGATGGACGGGCCGTTCGCCACGCTTCCCGCGACCGTGAACGAGATCAACCCGGACACCCAGAAGCTCAAGGTGCTGGTGTCGATCTTCGGCCGCGAGACGCCCGTGGAGCTGTCGTTCGACCAGGTAACCAAGATCTAGGGATTCCAGGGAAATAGATAAGGACATATTCACATGCCGCCAAGAAGGAAAAGGCTCGCCGCAGTGGTCAAGGTGCAGCTGCCGGCCGGCCAGGCCACGCCCGCGCCGCCGGTCGGGACCGCGCTCGGCCCGCACGGCGTGAACATCATGGAGTTCGTCCGGCAGTACAACGCCGCGACGGAGAGCCAGCGGGGCAACATCATCCCGGTCGAGATCTCCATCTTCGAGGACCGGTCGTTCACCTTCATCACCAAGACGCCGCCCGCCCCCGAGCTGATCAAGAAGGCCGCCGGGGTGGACAAGGGCAGCGCCGAGCCGCACAAGACCAGGGTCGGCAGCATCACTAAGGCTCAGGTGCGCGAGATCGCGCAGACCAAGATGCCCGACCTGAACGCGACCACGATCGAGGCCGCCGAGAAGATCATCGCCGGCACCGCCCGCTCGATGGGCATCAAGGTCGAAGGCTGACCGGCGGAACAACGTCCCGCCGTGATCGGTTATATGAGAACAGAATTTCATGTCAGTGGCAGGGCCTCGCGCGGCCCGCTGACCACGAACTCCGAGACCTAGGAGACACGTAATGAAGCGCAGTAAGGCCTACCGTCAGGCCAGCGAGCAGATCGACCGCACGCGGCTGTACACCCCCGCCGAGGCGGTCACCCTCGCCCAGAAGGCCACGGTGACCAAGTTCGACCCCACCGTCGAGGTGGCGCTGCGGCTCGGCGTCGACCCGCGCAAGCAGGACCAGATGGTCCGCGGCACGGTCAACCTGCCGAACGGCACGGGCAAGACCGTCCGGGTGCTGGTCTTCGCGACCGGCGACCGGGCCGAGGAGGCCCGCGCGGCCGGTGCCGACTTGGTCGGCTCCGACGACCTGATCGAGCGGATCCAGGGCGGCTTCCTCGACTTCGACGCGGCGGTGGCCACGCCGGACCAGATGGGCAAGGTCGGCCGGATCGCCCGGGTGCTCGGCCCGCGCGGCCTGATGCCGAACCCGAAGACCGGCACCGTCACCACGGACGTCGGCCGGGCGGTCTCCGACATCAAGGGCGGCAAGATCGCGTTCCGGGTGGACAAGAACGCCAACCTGCACTTCGTCATCGGCAAGGCCTCGTTCACCCCGACGGCGCTGCTCGAGAACTACGCCGCGGCCCTCGACGAGGTGATCAGGCTCAAGCCCGCCGCGGCTAAGGGCCGGTACCTGAAGAAGATCACGTTCACCACCACGATGGCCCCCGGCATCCCGGTCGACCCCAACAAGACCCGCGGCTTCACCGACGAGCTCGCCGAGCTGACCGCCAGCGCCTGAGCCCGGGCGCACCCCGACCGTCACGGGCCCGGGGCCGATTTGATTTGAACTCACGGCCCCGGGTTTCGTACTCTGTAAGCGCCGAAGACCGCTGGATGCCGTCGCGAAAGCGGCGGCCGAAGGCTCTGGCTGGATCACCAAGGTCCGGCTCGGGCGTCCCGCGCAGGTGAACTGAGCAGTACCGCCCCGCCCTTCCCGGGCCGGGTCGGACCGCCCCGTGCGCCTCGCGCCCGGGGCGTTTTCGTGCCTTCGGCTGCTACGTATCCGAGAAAGAAGTTCTCGGCACTAGAGAGGAGGCACATGCCGAACGCCGAGAAGGTAGCCGAGGTCGCCGAGCTCACCGAGCGGTTCAGGGACTCGTCTGGCGCCGTGCTGACCGAGTACCGGGGCCTCACCGTGGCCCAGCTGGCCGAGCTGCGCAAGTCGCTCGGGGGCAACGCCACGTTCGCCGTGGTCAAGAACACCCTGACCAAGATCGCGGTCACCGAGGCGGGACTGACCGAGCAGCTGTCATCGCTGCTGGTCGGACCGTCGGCGGTCGCGTTCGTCGACGGCGACGTGGTCGAGGCCGCCAAGGGCCTGCGCGACTTCGCCAAGGCGAACCCGCTGCTGGTGATCAAGGGCGGCGTGCTCGACGGCAAGGCGATCACCTCCGCGGAGATCATCAAGCTGGCCGACCTGGAGCCGCGCGAGGTCCTGCTGGCCAAGCTGGCCGGCGCGATGAAGGCGTCCCTGGCCGGCGCGGCCGCGACGTTCAACGCGCTGCCGGTGCAGATGGCCCAGCTAGCCGAGGCGCTGCACGCCAAGCGCGCCGCCGCCGAAGGCGGGGCCGCCCCCGCGGACGCCCCGTCCGACCCAGCCGACGAAGGCTGATAGACCACACGTTCAGGAAAACGAAGGAACGAGGAATCCACCACCATGGCGAAGATGAGTAGCGCCGACCTGCTTGAGGCCTTCAAGGAGATGACCCTCCTGGAGCTGTCCGAGTTCGTCAAGCAGTTCGAGGAGACGTTCGACGTGAAGGCGGCCGCCCCGGTGGCGGTGGCCGCTCCCGCGGCGGCTGGCGCTGGCGGCGGCGAGGCCGAGCAGGCCGAGGAGCAGGATGAGTTCGACGTCATCCTCGAGGCCGCTGGCGAGAAGAAGATCCAGGTCATCAAGGAGGTGCGCAGCCTGACCAGCCTCGGCCTCAAGGAGGCCAAGGACCTGGTGGACGGCGCGCCCAAGCTGGTGCTCGAGAAGGTCAACAAGGAGAGCGCGGACAAGGCGCGGGCAGCCCTCGAGGGCGCCGGCGCCACCGTGACCGTCAAGTAGGACCGCGCCGGACGGACCCCGTAAAGGGGGCGCCGCGGGCCGCGACAAAAAGCAGGACCCGGGCTTCAGGCCAGTTCCACGGCCTGGACCCGGGTCCTTGTCGCGGGAGGGGGCCCGGCGGATCAGGGCGGCCAGACCGCCACCAGGCACGGAAATAAAGTCCTACCCCCGCGTGTTATGCCTTACACATCAACCAGATGTGGTATCTGTCACTCAGCAAATGTTGCCCAGAGTGCCCGGTTTGGACTTGACGTTTGGCCGCTGAAGAGCGATGCTGCGGAGCAACCGTGAATCTCATAGTGGCGTACAGTTGACGAGCGGTGTGGCCATCGGCTACACTGCTAGTTTGCGCTGCACTCTAACGTCCTCGGTATCTTCCTCGCGTCGACGGGGCCTTGCCGTGGGGCGTTTGGCGTGCGTGCGGTGATAGTTCCGCGACAAAGTTCGGAAGGACCCCTGTTGGCAGCATCGCGCAGCGCCTCCGTACCTACCACCCCCCCAGCACTTTCCGGTTCTCGCCGCGTGTCCTTCGCGCGGATCCAGGAACCGCTCAAGGTGCCCGACCTCCTCGCTCTGCAGACCGAGTTGTTCGACTGGCTGCTCGGCAACGAGAGGTGGCAAGCCCGGATCAACGAGGCCAAGGAAGCCGGGCGCAAGGACGTCCCCGAGCAGTCTGGCCTCGAGGAGATCTTCGAGGAGATCAGCCCGATCGAAGACTTCTCGGGAACCATGTCGCTCTCGTTCCGCGACCACCGGTTTGAGCCGCCCAAGTACTCCGCCGAGGAGTGCAAGGACAAGGACATGACGTACTCCGCCCCGATGTTCGTGACGGCGGAGTTCATCAACAACACCACGGGCGAGATCAAGAGCCAGACGGTGTTTATGGGCGACTTCCCGCTCATGTCCGCCAAGGGCACGTTCATCATCAACGGCACCGAGCGCGTGGTGGTCAGCCAGCTGGTCCGCTCGCCCGGCGTGTACTTCGACCGCCAGGTCGACAAGACCTCGGACAAGGACATCTACTCCTGCAAGGTGATCCCGAGCCGGGGCGCCTGGCTGGAGTTCGAGATCGACAAGCGGGACAGCGTGGGCGTCCGCATCGACCGCAAGCGCAAGCAGAGCGTCACCGTCCTGCTGAAGGCGCTGGGCTGGGACGACGCGAGGATCCTGGACAGGTTCGGCGGGTTCGAGGCGATGCGCGCCACCCTGGAGAAGGACCACACGGCCGGCCAGGACGAGGCGCTGCTCGACATCTACCGCAAGCTCCGGCCCGGTGAGCCGCCGACGCGCGAGTCGGCCCAGGCGCTGCTCGACAACCTGTACTTCAACCCGAAGCGGTACGACCTGGCCAAGGTGGGCCGCTACAAGGTGAACAGGAAGCTCGGCCTTGACCAGCCGATCCGGCAGGGCGTCCTGTGCGAGGACGACATCGTCGCGACCATCGAGTACCTCGTCCGGCTGCACGCCGGCGAGGAGGAGATGATCTCCGGGGACCAGGTCCTGCCGCTGGAGACCGACGACATCGACCACTTCGGCAACCGCCGGCTGCGCACCGTGGGCGAGCTGATCCAGAACCAGGTCCGGCTGGGCCTGGCCCGGATGGAGCGCGTGGTCAGGGAGCGGATGACCACCCAGGACGTCGAGGCGATCACGCCGCAGACCCTGATCAACATCCGCCCCGTGGTGGCCTCGATCAAGGAGTTCTTCGGCACCAGCCAGCTCTCCCAGTTCATGGACCAGACCAACCCGCTGGCCGGCCTGACCCACAAGCGCCGCCTGTCGGCGCTGGGCCCCGGCGGCCTGTCCCGCGAGCGCGCCGGCTTCGAGGTCCGCGACGTGCACCCCAGCCACTACGGCCGGATGTGCCCGATCGAGACCCCAGAAGGGCCGAACATCGGCCTGATCGGGAGCCTGTCCAGCTACGCCCGGGTGAATGCGTTCGG
>CAWBKD010000013.1:0-375360 GCA_963789225.1 uncultured Actinomycetes bacterium | reverse complement strand
GTTGCCGAACGTCACGTTGTTCATCGTCCCGACCCTCCGCCATCACGCCGAGCGCCGCGTACAGGGCCCCGGTCACCGCCTGGGAGGTCTCACGTTGCCGGCCGCGACCGCCGCCGGGTACTCCGGGGACAGCATGGTGCCGGGCGGGATGATCACGTTGAGCGGCTGCAGGCACCCGTCGTTGAGCGGGATGTCGTCGTCGACGAGGGTCCGGAACACGTAGAGGACCGCGGCCATGGCGACGCTGGACGGCGCGTTGAAGTTGTCCTTCAGCGTCGGCGACGTGCCGGTGAAGTCGATGTCGGCAGTCTGGTTATCGGGGTCCACGCGGACCGTGACGTTGATCACCGCGCCGTCGTCAAGCTCGTACGCGTAGTGGCCGTCCTGCAGGGCGGTGATCACCCGGCGGACCGAGGAGGCGGCGTTCTCCTTGACGTGCCCCATGTAGGCCGTCACGACGTCCAGGCCGAAGTGGTCCACCATGCGGTGCAGTTCGGCGATGCCCTTTTCGTTGGCGGCGATCTGGGCGCGCAGGTCGGCGAGGTTCGTGACCGGGTCGCGGGACGGGTATTCGGCGTGGGTGAGCATGTGCATCGTCTCGGCCTCGCGGAACCGGCCGTCCTGGACGAGCAGCCAGTTGTCGATCAGCACCCCCTCCTCCTCGACCCGGGTGCTGGCGGACGGCATGGAGCCGGGCGACAGGCCGCCGATCTCGGCGTGGTGCCCGCGCGAGGCGACGTAGAACCAGATCTCATCCCCGGTATCGCTGAACACGGGAGTGACGACCGTGACGTCTGGGATATGGGTTCCGCCGTGGTACGGGTCGTTCAGGACGTAGACGTCGCCGCGGCGGATGCGCGGGTTGCGCTTGATCACCATCTTGATGGATTCGCCCATGGAGCCGAGGTGGACCGGCATGTGCGGGGCGTTGGCGATCAGGCCGCCCCCGGCGTCGAAGACCGCGCAGGAGAAATCGAGCCGCTCCTTGATGTTGACCGAGTGCGCGGTGGACTGCAGGCGCATGCCCATCTGCTCGGCGACGGACATGAACAGGTTGTTGAAGATCTCCAGCATCACCGGGTCGGCGCCGGTGCCGACGTCGGACCGCGCCGGGCGCACCTGCACACGCGAAAGCAGCAGGTCGCCGCGGGCGGTCACGACGGCCTGCCAGCCCGGCTCGACCACGGTGGTGGCCAGGTCCTCGGCGATGATCGCCGGGCCGTCGACGGCGTGCCCGGGCCGCAGCGCGGCGCGGGCGTACAGGTCCACCTCGGCCCACGCTCCGCCGGTGAACATCAGGACGCGCGCGGCGCTGGCGGGCCGCTGCGGTACCGCGCCTTCCTTTTGGACCGAACGAGCGGTGGTTTCACCCTCGTTAAGTTCCTCCTGCGCGCCGGTGACCTCGACAGAAACCGCTTCCACGAAGATCGGCTTGTCGCGCATGAGGAAGGCGAACCGCTGGGCGTACTCCGCCTCGAACGAGCGGGTCATCTCTGCCAGCGAGGCGACCGGGACGATGAGGGCGGTGTCGGTGCCCGCGTAGCGCAGGTGTGCGCGGTGCGTGGCGCTGATCCGGGTGTCCGGGACTCCCTCGGCTTCCACTTCGGCGCGGGCTTCTTGCTCCAGGGGCTCGATGATCGTGGCTAGCTCGGCGGTCAGGGCGGGCGTGAGCGGGGCCTCGACGGCGCGCTCGCGCATCGCGATGATGTCGGCCAGCCCGATCCCGTACGCGGAGAGCACGCCGGCCAGCGGGTGGATGAGCACCTTCGACATGGCCAGCGCGTCGGCCACGGCGCAGGCGTGCTGGCCGCCCGCCCCGCCGAACACGGCCAGGACGTACTCGGTCACGTCGTAGCCGCGCTGGACGGAGATCTTCTTGATCGCGTTGGCCATGTTGGCCACGGCGATCTCGATGAACCCGGCCGCGACCTGCTCGGGGCCGCGGCGGTCGCCGGTGGCGGCGGTGATCTGCTCGCTGAGGTTCTGGAACAGGGCTCGCGTGGCCTCCGCGTCGAGCGGCTGGTCCGACCCCTCGCCGAACACCTCGGGGAAGTACCCGGGCTGGATCCGCCCGAGCAGCACGTTGGCATCGGTGACGGTGAGCGGCCCGCCGCGCCGGTAGCAGGCCGGCCCGGGGTCGGCGCCGGCCGAGTCGGGCCCGACCCGGTACCTGCTGCCGTCGAAGTGCAGCACGGAGCCGCCGCCCGCGGCCACGGTGTGGATGGACAGCATCGGCGCCCGCATCCGCACCCCGGCGACCTGCGTCTCGTACTCGCGCTCGAACTCGCCCGCGTAATGCGAGACGTCGGTGGACGTGCCGCCCATGTCGAACCCGATGACCTTGGTGAACCCCGCGTTGCCCGCGGTCCTGGCCATGCCCACGATGCCGCCGGCCGGCCCGGACAGGATCGAGTCCTTGCCGCGGAACCTGGCCGCGTCGGTCAGGCCGCCGTTGGACTGCATGAACAGCAGCCGGACGCCCGCCAGTTCGCTGGCGACCTCGGTCACGTACCTCTGCAGGATCGGTGAGAGGTACGCGTCCACCACCGTGGTGTCGCCGCGGGAGATCAGCTTCATCAGCGGGCTGGTCCGGTGCGACTCCGACACCTGGGTGAAACCCGTCGCGCGCGCGATGGCGCCGATCCGCTGCTCGTGGTCGGGGTAGCGGTAGCCGTGCAGGCAGACCACGGCGACGCTGCGGAAGCCGTCGGCGTAGGCCTGCCTGAGTTGGTCCGTGATCGCGGGCTCGTCCAGCGTGGCGATGACCTCGCCGTGGGCGCCGATCCGCTCGTCGGCCTCGAGGACGCGCTGGTAGAGGAGTTCGGGCAGCAGGATCCGCCGGTCGAAGATGCGGGGCCGGTTCTGGTAGGCGATGCGCAGCGCGTCGGCGAAGCCCTTCGTGATGACCAGGACGGTCGGCTCGCCCTTCCGCTCGAGCAGGGCGTTGGTGGCCACCGTGGTGCCGAGCCTGACCGAGCCGATCCGCTCGGCGGGTACCGGTTCGGATGGCGCGAGCCCGAGCAGGTGCCTGATGCCGGCTACCGCGGCGTCCCGGTAGGCCCGGGGGTTATCGGACAGCAGCTTGTGCGCGACGAGGCGCCCGTCCGGGCGCCGGGCGACGATGTCGGTGAACGTGCCGCCCCTGTCGATCCAGAATTCCCACGCCTCGCCCACCGGACCGAGCGTAGCCGTCTACCCCTGACCGGGCACGGCGAGGTCGCGGTAGGCGCTCTCCACGTCCGCGGTGGTCACCGTGGTGAGGTCGGCCGCGGTCGCCTGCTCCCCCAGGCGGACGACGCGGACGTCGCGGGACGCGCAGGCCCGCTCGAACAGCGACCTGGCGAACCGGCCGTTGCCGAGTTCGTCGATCCGCCCGGCCTCGCACGCGTGCGCGAAGATCACGCCGAGCGCGGCGAGCGCGCCGTCCTCGAAGCTGTCCCCGGCCTGCGCGGCCAGCAGCTTCGCTATTCTTACCAGGTCGTCGGGGCGGTAGCTGGGGAACGTGACCCGGGTGCTGAACCGCGACGCCAGACCGGGGTTGCTGCGCAGGAACCTGTCCATGTCGCCCGGGTAACCGGCCAGCACGATGACCAGCCGGTCGCGGTCGTCCTCGGCCCGCTTGAGCAGCGTCTGGACCGCCTCGGCGCCGAACGCGTCGCCGCCGGAGTACCCGTCGTTGTGCAGCGAGTACGCCTCGTCGATGAACAGGACGCCGCCCATCGCGGAGTCGACCAGCTTGTTCGTCTTGATCGCGGTCGAGCCGAGGTGCTCGCCAACCAGGTCGGCGCGGTGTGCCTCGACGACCTCGGGCCGCACCAGCAGCCCGAGCGCGGCGAAGATCCGGCCGAGGATGCGCGCGACCGTGGTCTTCCCGGTGCCGGGCGGGCCGGTAAATACGAAGTGCCTGGCCGGCGGCTGGCTGGCCAGCCCGCGGGTGTCACGCATCTTGGCCGCGCGCAGTTGCGCGGCGATGGCGCGGACCTGCTGCTTGACCGGTTCCAGGCCGACCAGCGCGTCGAGTTCGGCGATGGCGCCCTCGACGGTGGGCGTGTCCTCGTAACCGCGCAGCAGGCTCGTGAGTTCGGCGAACGCCTGCTCCAGGTCACCGGCCCTGATCGTGACCAGGTCCTCGGGCGCCGGCTCCGCCGGGCCGGTCATGACCCGCACGTCACGGGCCTGGCCCGCCTTCTCGAGCAGGCTGCGGACGAACCTCCCGTTGCCGAGTTCGTCGGTGATCCGGCGCCGGCCCACCTCCTCGAGCGTGCGCCACAGCACCGGGCGCGCGTCGGGGTCGAGGCGCTCGCCCCGGCGGTCCAGCGCGGACTCCGCCAGGGCCAGCATCTCGGCCGGGGAGTAGCTCGGGAACTTCAGCCGGGTCGCGAACCGGGAGGCCAGGCCGGGGTTGGAGGCCAGGAACCCCTCCATCTGCTTGTCGTACCCGGCCAGGATGATGATCAGGTCCTCGCGGTTGTCCTCGGCCCGCTTGAGCAGCGTCTGGACCGCCTCCTGGCCGAACCGGTCGGTCTGCCCGTCACCCTCGTTGACCAGGCTGTAGGCCTCGTCAATGAACAGCACCCCGCCGAGGGAGTTATCGACGAGCTCGTTGGTCTTGATCGCCGTCGCGCCCAGGTACTCGCCGACCAGGTCGGCCCGGTGGGCCTCGATGACGTCCGGCATCTCCAGCAGGCCGAACGCGTAGAAGATCTTGGCCAGCACCCGGGCCACGGTCGTCTTCCCGGTGCCCGGCGGGCCGAGGAAGACGAAGTGCCGCATCGGCTTTTCCGTGCTGACGCCCGCCACCGCGCGCCGCCGCGCGGCCTCGATGGAGGCGGCGATCGAGCGCACCTGCTCCTTGATCGACGTCATCCCGATCATCGCGTCCAGCTCGGCCATGGCGTCCTCGACCGAGATCTGCGGCCGCGGGCGCGGCGCGCCGCCCCCATGGTCGCGCGCGGCGTGCTCGGCGTAGGGCAGCGCCGCGGACTGGGCCCGGATGCCGTAGTTGGGGGCACCTGGGTGGCCGGAGAAGCGCGGGCCGCCGCCTTGGTGCTGGTGCGCTTGGGGGTGCGCTGCGCCGCCGCCGACGGCGACCGGGCCCAGCCAGCCCGCCTCGCCCGCCGGGCCGCGCATCCGGGCGTCCTGCAGGCCCTTGGCCACCCGCCAGCCGAGGACGGCCGCGGCGAGCACCCAGGCGGCGACCGTGCCGATGAGCGGCTGCTTCGGCCAGACGCGCAACGTGATCGCGCCGACCGGCACGGACCACAGCAGGACCCAGGCCACGGTGCGGCAGGGCACGAACCAGCGCGCCAGCGGGCGGGCGTGCGCCGCCAGGGCCACCGCCACGGGCAGCAGCAGGAGCGCGTAAAGGAAGGTCCGGTTCCCGCTGTACAGGCCGGAGAAGGCGGCCAGGCCCCAGACCGCGACCGACGCCGTCGCGCCGACGGTCCGTCGTCCCTGCACCACGGAGACGACCGCGTAGACCAGGGCGGCGAGGATGATCAGCCCCAGCGTCACCGGGAAGAACAGGACCGCGGCGGCGATCACGACGACCTTCAGCCAGGTCGGAGCCATCCGGTGCGCGCGCAGGATCCGGGAACCAAAGCTTGGCTTGTCTCGCGCGGCGGGCTGGGCCCGATCGTGTGGCAGCATCGCTTCCTTGCCCTAGTTCCTGCCTGGCCCGCGGTGCACGCACCCGGTGGCCAGACAGTCGTACGTCCTTGTATAGCGCATCACCCTGGCTCGTGACAGCGCACACGTCGATACCGTCAGTGAAAAATGCCTCTGGTGGACCGGAACGGGGGGCCTCCTGGTGGACGTGGCCGGGATTCCATCATGGACCGCGGACGCACCGCCACGTCAAGATATGGTGGGCGAGCCCAGGCCAGCCCGGGGAGTTTTCGCACCTTCTAAGCGTGGGGAGCGCCGATGCACAGAATCGAGGCAGAGCTGCTGATTCCCGGGCGTGGCGAGCCGGTCCGCGACGGGGTGGTCGTCCTCGACGGACCGCGGATCAGCTACGCGGGCTCGGCCGCGGCGGCGCCGCAGACACCAGGCGCGCCCGTCTGGCGGGCGGCGGCGGTCATGCCGGGCATGTGGGACTGCCACGGGCACTTCATGGGCGCCAGGAACTTTGACCTGAACCGGGTGACGCTGGAGCCGCCCGAGCTGCGCGCCGCCCGGTGCGCGCGGGACCTGAGGGCTGCCCTCGACGCGGGCGTCACCACGGTGCGCGAGGTGGGCGGCTACGGCGTCTACCTGGCCCGCGCGGTCAACGAGGGCGTCCTGGACGGTCCGGCCATCTACGCCGCGGGCGCGATCTTGTCCACCACCGGGGGCCACGGCGACCTGCACTCCTTCCCGCTGGCCTGGGTGGACGACCTGTCCAGGCACGGCGGCATGGAGCGGCTGGCGGATGGCCCCGACGAGTGCGCCAAGGCCACCCGCGAGCAGCTCAGGCGCAACGCGAAGGTGATCAAGGTCTGCGCGTCCGGCGGCGTGCTCTCCGAGGTCGACGACCCGATCCACCAGCAGTTCACGGTGGCCGAGATGAAGACCATCGTGGAGGTCGCAGGCCTCGCCGACCGGGTGGTCGCCGCGCACTGCCACGGCAAGCCGGGGATCATCGCCGCCCTGCGGGCCGGCGTGCGCACTATCGAGCACGGCACCTACCTGGACGACGAGTGCTGCGACGCGATGCGCGAAACGGGCGCGATCCTGGTCCCGACGCGGACGGTGGTCGAGGACTTGATGGCCAACATCGCCCTGGTGCCGGACTACGCGGCGGCCAAGATCGAGCTGGTCGCGGACATCCACGCGCAGGCCGTGACGCGCGCCTACGAGCACGGGGTCACCATCGCGATGGGCACCGACATCTTGCTGACCGGCCCGGACCTGCCGAACACGTGGGGCACGAACGGCGCGGAGCCCGGGTACCTGGTCAAGCTGGGCCTGTCACCGCTGGAGGCGATCGAGGCGGCCACCGCCACCGCGCCGCTCACGCTGGGGCCGCAGGCGCCGCGCAGCGGGCAACTGGCCGAGGGCTACGACGCCGACGTGATCACCCTGGACGCCGACCCGGTGGCCGACATCGGCGTGCTCGCCGACCCGGACCGCATCACCGGTGTGTGGGCGAGAGGGCGGAAGGTCAAGGGCGCGGCCGCCTGAATGCCTGCTCCCGGTTACACGCGCAGCATGAGGTCGATCTCGTCGCGGAGCGGGATACCGTAGTCGCCGACCCGGGGAATCTCGGGTTTGCGCTGCCGGGCGCGGTCCACCGCGCCGGGGCGGAGTTCGGCCAGCCGGAAGCCCCGGCGCTGGTAGAAACGCAGCGCGTCGACGTTGTCGTTCGTGGTGGTGAGCCGGATCTGCTGGCAGCCGAACCGCCGCGCGCTGTCGACGGCCGCGTCGATGAGCATCGTCCCGATCCCGGCGCGGCGCTGGATGGCGTTGAGCGTGACGATCTCGAGGACGTCGCCGAGAATCTGGTAGGTCAGGAGCCCGACCACCCGGCGGGAGCGTTCGGCGATGAAGCCGGGCAGTTCGGCCGGCCGCATGGCGCAGCCGTGCACCGCGACGATCTCCGACCCCCAGAGCTCGGCCACGAGCCACGCCAGCATCGGGCGATCCCTGTCGCTGACGGCCCTGATCCGGACCCCCGGCTCGTTCACCCAGCCATTATCCTGCGCCGCTGCCCTGCCTCGGGCAGCCGGATGTGGCCTAGGTGGCTGCTTCCGGGTCGGAGATGTCTGCTACAGACGCATTCAGGACCGGCAAGATCTCGTCGGCATCGACCGCGAGGGCGAGACCGTGTTCCCCAGCCCCGAGGGTGATCTCGCGTCCGCGCATGCGCTCATCCGCGATCACCGGCCAGGGCCTGACCGATCCGAGGGGCGTGATCGTGCCGCGTTCGTATCCGGTCGCCTGCCTGGCCACCTCGGCGTCGGGCATGGAGAGCCGGCTGACGCCCAGCAGCCCGCGCAGCTTCGGCCAGGAGATGGCGCGGTCGCCGGGAACGAGCACGAACAGGAAGTCGTCCTCTCCGCGGCGCACCACCAGCGTCTTGACCACGTCGGCGGGTGTCACGCCACGCTCCCGCGCCGCCTCGGCCAGGCTGCTTACCGGGCCGTGCCGGATCACGCGGTAGGTAAGACCGCTGGCCTCGATGGCCGCTAGGGCAGGATTGGGCATGGTCCAGTATCGCGGCAGGCTCGTTACTAGCTGGCGTAGCGGCGAGCAGGGGACGGCAGGTGGAGGCACTTCATGAGCGAGGGCTGCGTGTTCTGTGATCAGAGCTGGATGAGGGCGGCGGAGATCTTCATCGAGACCCCCCACTGCCTATTCGCCTCGACCAGGGACCTGGACATCCGGGCCGGCGCCGGACTGGCGGAGGGCGTCCTGCCCGGCTCCGGGGCCATCGTGCCGATTGCCCACCGGACTTCGGTCTTCGAGCTGACCCCCGCGGAGTGGGCAGACACTCAGGATCTATTGCTCCGGGCCAGGATGGCGCTGCACGATCTGCTGGCCCCGGACGGCTATCTGCTCGGCTGGAACCAGGGCGGTGTCCTGCATCCCCATATGCACGTCATTCCACGATTCGACGACGAGCCGCTGGCTGACCGCTGGCTGCGCTCGGCGATCAACGTCCCGGAGAACAGACGGCCCGACCCGTGGGCGCCCGGGAGCGGACGGGGACTTCGGGGGGCCAGGTGAGCGAGGTGCCGGGGTCCATCAGGCTGGTGCTGCTCGTTCCGTGGGCGGCTCAGGCCGTTCCCCCGGACCGTGACCCGCCCTCAGGTGACCGGCCTGGGATCCCCGCAGCGGCCGGAACGGCCCGGCCGTCTGCGCGGCGACCGGCTCGGTGGTCAGGCAAACGTGGTCGCCGCCCTCGTCAAGCAGGGTTATGCGGCGCACCGCCAGCCAGTTGGGGCACTGGCGGAGCACCGGCGCGCCGCCGGGCCCGGAATCCACGACCAGGCCGGCGAATTTGTCGGCGGTATCCCCGGTCTGGGTGCCGAACAGCTCGGCGAGCGGCAGGTCGTCCGCGGTCAGGAAGTGAATGACCAGGTGGCTGGAGTGCAGCGCCACCCGGTAGGTGTAGTTGGCCTTGGACAGCCACACGCAGTACCGCTGCGGCTCGATGCTGGACTGGGCGTGGAACTCGACCAGGCAGCCCGCCCGCCCCCGCTCGTCGGCCGTGGTAACGATGACCAGCGGGCTGTCCATAGCGGCCATCAGGGTATTGAAGTCGTGCCCTGCCATCAGCGCCCTGCTTCCCCGCCACGGCGGCCGATTGTCGCGGGCCCACCGTACCGATCGGCCGACCCTCAGGGTACCGGGACAGCATCAAACCAGCGCTCAGGAGGAGTACGGCCTCTCGACCGCACCCCTCCTGAGCAGGGAACTAAAGATTAGGGCAGTGCACTTATTCGGAGGTGCGGTATTCCTCGCCAGCGCCCGCCGCTTGTAACGCTCCGAAGCTGCTCAGGGAACCGAGCCGTCGAGAATCCACAAGGCGGCCATAGGGAGGGCGGTTAGTCGGTCGCCGAAGGAAAGCTGCTGCTCACCGGCATAGAGCACGATCCCGGCCCGGAAGCGGTCGCCAAGTCTGTTCGCCAGGTGACGGAGGCCGCGGAAGTCCTCGCCCCGGCCAGCCGACCTGGCGACGATCAGCTCCGCCAGGGTGCTCTTACCAACCTGCCGGGCACCATTCACCACCACGACACGGTATGGCAAGATGGCTCAAGCATGGTCGGCGGTTCGGGGATATCGCTTCTATCCCCGAACCGCCGACTTACCTGCGCCTACTTCTTATTCGGCTCGTCCTTCTCGCGACGCACGCCCTTGAACGGTTCACCGTCCTGCTTCTGGTCCATAATCCGGCCAGTTTCGTCATCGCGCTTAACCCAGTTCCCGTTTGGGGCCTGGAACTGGCTGCGGTCACGAACTTCGCCGCGCCGATACCCCTTACCGGGTCAGGGAAGCACCAGTTCGACCCGAACCGATGGGTAGCGGGCGGGCATCTTGCGGTCGAGAGTTACCAGCGTGGCGTCGCTGGCCTGGGCGAAGGCTGCCAAGTAGTCATCGGTCCACAGCTTGTGGCTCTTGTCATCCCGCGCGGAGATCGCGCGCCAGACCGCGTCCAACTCGGCTGGCTCACCCGCCCACAGAACGCGTTCGTCAGCCCAGAGCTGGTCGAAGGTTCTCCACGCCTGACTGCGATCGATGGCATCATCACCCATGATGGCAGGGTTGGACAGCAGCCGCAGCAGCCCCATCTGCGTAATCCGGCAGAAGAGAATGTCGTCCGCCTCGTTGCCGAACCAGTCCGCCGTCACCGGATGATGGATGTGCCGGCCCCAGACGGCAGCCAGCCAGACGCCAACGTCTACCAGCTTCACTGGGCGTACCTCTCAACGTCCTCGGCGCCGAACGCGTCCTCTATGTCTTCGTTGCTGACCAGGACGGTCGGCGTGGCGTCACGCGCGATCAGCGGCAGCGTCACGCGCCCCGCCTTCCCTTTGGGCGCGGACGGAAGGCCTACTTCATGGGCTACCGCTCGATTGACGAGATCCTTGAGGCTCTCGCCGTGTTCGGCGGCACGCGCCTTCGCCGCTCGCATCAGGGTTGGAGGCATGTCGATCGTGGTGCGCATAAAAGCATATTAGCATCAGCGACCGCGATCGCTTGCTGCTCCTTCCCGCCGCGGCGCTGGATTCGACTTCACATGCATCGGATGCAAGGAACGGCGCACGGCCAGTACTCAGGAGGGGTTCCGCCGTCCCGGCGGAACCCCTCCTGAGTACTGGCAAATCACGCGTCTGAGCTACTGGACAATACTGGGGCAGTGCACTTATTCGCAGTGTGCAGTATTCCCCGTCCGCCGCTGGTGCCTCACCGCGCGGTAGGCATCAACAGCCTTACGGGAGCTGCGCCAGATCCCGTCAGTTCCCTACGGCGTCGAGCCTTCCGCGCTGCGCTGCCCGGCGCAGCGCGATCAGCGTGAACTCCTCATCAGCAAGGGCGGTGAGCGGGACGATGCGGGCAGGATCGGCGACGTTGGGGACGATGAACCGGTTGAGGTTGTCATACATGGCCCGGGCGATCAGTTCTCCTAGCGTCCGCCATCGGCCCGCTGCATCGCCGCCAGGTACGCGCTGCGCTGCCTCTTGAGGATGATCACGGGCGGATAGCCACTCCGGACCAGTACGAGGTTCATGACGAGCCGCCCGGTCCGGCCATTTTCGTCAATGAATGGGTGCACCCTCTCGAACTGGTTGTGAAGTCGCGCCAGTTCCTCCGGTAGCCAGCGATCGATCGCGCCCCGCCTGACGCGCTTCGAGGTGGCGCAGACATCCTCCCACCCACTGCTGCATCTGGGCGGGCACTAGCGGCCACGTCGGTGGCGTCACCCCAGACGGAAGTTGGTACACCTAACTCGAAGCTAATTGAACATACCAACTATTCGGGGAGTCCGACGGCAGCGCGACGACGAGAGTCTCCTGTCCTTGCCGCGACGGGCACCCGGATCCTGCAAGACCGGGTGCCCGTTGAACTAACCGCTGCACACGAGCCAGCACCACACGCGCCTGGTCCGGAGGCGACCCGGACCAGCCAATCCTCGGCATTTCGCATAAGCTCCAGCTGCTGCATCAGATGCAATATGGCCTATTTCTAGCTGCAGCCGCTGGTTGAGCCGCAGCCTTCGCAGACGTAGCAGCTACCTGCGGGGCGCATCTTGGTGCCGCAGGTGAGGCAGAGCGGGGCGTCCGCGGTGCGGCCCTGCTGGGTCTCGATCAGCTCGGTGGAGCTGTGCGGGGCCAGGCCGACCGGAAAGGGCTGGCCACCGGACGGGTCCGGCTGGACCGGGGGAGTCACCGCCGCTCGTTCGGGATTATGGGGCTGCTCGACGGCGGCAGACTGGGCAAGTTCCTCGGGATCGGGGTCGTCGCTCAGGGTGGCCGGGTCGTGCCCGGCCACCTCGGCGGCGCGCTCGGCCGCGGACAGGATGCCGAGTTCGGCCCGCTGGTCGTAGGGCAGGTGATCCAGGGCCAGGCGGCGGAAGATGTAGTCCATCACCGAGCTGGCGAGCCTGATGTCCGGGTCGTCGGTGAGGCCGGCCGGCTCGAACCGCATGTTGGTGAACTTGGCGACGTAGGAGTCCAGCGGGATGCCGTACTGCAGGCCGACCGAGATCGCCATGGAGAAGGCGTCCATCACGCCGGCCAGCGTGGAGCCCTGCTTGCCCAGCTTGAGGAACACCTCGCCGATGCCGTCGTCCGGGTAGCTGGATGCGGTCATGTAGCCTTCGGCGCCGGCCACGGAGAACCTGGTCACGGTGGCGGGGCGCTGCCGGGGCAGGCGCTTGCGGACCGGGCGGTGCTCGTGCGGCTGGGCCGGGGCGGCGGCTGCGGGCGCCTCGGCCTCGGCCGTCTTCTTCCCGCCGGCGGACAGCGGCTGGCCGACCTTGCAGTTGTCGCGGTAGATCGCCAGCGCCTTCAGGCCCAGCTTCCAGCCCTCGTAGTAGATCCGCTCGACGTCCTCGACGGTGGCCGATTCCGGCATGTTGACCGTCTTGCTGATGGCGCCGGACAGGAACGGCTGGACCGCGGCCATCATCCGGACGTGGCCCATCGGGCTGATCGCGCGCTCGCCCATGGCGCAGTCGAACACCTCATAGTGCTCGGGGCGCAGGCCGGGGGCGTTGATGACGTGGCCGTGCTCGGCGATGAATTCGGTGATCGCCTCCACCTGCTCGTGCGGGTAGCCGAGGTTCTTGAGCGCGCGCGGCACGGTCTGGTTGACGATCTGCATGGAGCCGCCGCCGACGAGCTTCTTGAACTTGACCAGCGCCAGGTCCGGCTCGATGCCCGTGGTATCGCAGTCCATCATGAGGCCTATGGTGCCAGTAGGCGCGAGTAGGCTGGCTTGGGCGTTTCTGTACCCGTTCGTCTCACCTAGCTCGGCGCAGGCCCGCCAGGTCGTGCTGGCCAGGTCGAGGACCTCGCGGTCCATGGCGCTGATCGGGCGGACCTTCTCGCTGGCGTCCGCGTGCATGCGGATGACGCGCTGGTGCGGCTTGGCGTTGCGCGCGTAGCCCTCGTACGGGCCGACGGCCGCCGCGAGCTCGGCCGACCTCTTGTATGCGGTGCCGGTCATCAGCGACGTTATGGCGGCGGCGATGGCCCGGCCGCCCTCGGAGTCGTATGCGTGCCCGGTGGCCATCAGCAGCGCGCCGAGGTTGGCGTAGCCGATGCCGAGCTGACGGTAGGCGCGGGTGACGGCCGCGATCTTCTCCGTCGGGAAGTCGGCGAACGTGATGGAGATGTCCATCGCGGTGATGATCAGCTCGGTGATCTTCCGGAAGCGCTCGGCGTCGAAGGTGTCGTCGTCACGGAGGAACTTGAGCAGGTTGATGCTGGCGAGGTTGCAACTGGAGTTATCCAGGTGGACGTACTCGGAGCAGTTGGCGACCACTGTGCCGCTGACGATGTAGGAGTGGTTCCTGGGCTCGGTGAGGTTGTAGGTGGTCTCGAAGCCCTTCGACTCGCGGCTGATCATACGGACGGTCCGGTCGACCTGGTAGAAGCCAGACTGCTCGACGATCTCGGCCAGCCTGGCCTGCTTGCCGGGGAGGCTGAAGCCGATGAACCGGTGGAATTCCCGGATGGCCCCTGCAGTGATCCGAAGATCGTAGGACGGGCCATTGGAGCCGTAGCTGGCCTCGGTGCCATCCTTGCTGGTGTAGTGGAACGAGGCGTTCTTGCCCTGGCTCGTGGTGTAGATGTGTGAGGCGATGCCGAGCGAGGCGAGAAGCTCCTGGACTCCGATCAGCAGTTCTTCCGAGCGGCTGCCCAGGCCGACGTACCGGGTCTGGTTAACCGACAGATTCACGACGCAGCCGTCTGCGTCGAACAAGCCGCGCAAGAACGCGGTCACGGCATCCTCGGGGGCCTCGTAGACCGCGGCGGGGACCACCTTGTCCGCCGCGCGTCCCTCGGCGACGCCCAACTGATAAAGGAACTGGCTGAAGGCCTGCCGGGTCACCCGCAATTGCAGGGTCCCGTTCGGCTGCACGCTCGGCTTGCTCTCGAAGCCAGTGATTCGGGTGAGCAGGGCATGGTGCCTGGGTAGGACGACATCCTTGTCCTCGTCGGATCCGTAGACGGTCACGGCGGTGGCGTCGCGGGCGTCGATGCAACCGTCACCGACCAGCCAGCCCAGGTAGTGCGCGAACTCCTCGTCCCACTTGCTCGGGACTTGCAGCGGCTTGCGGGTCCTCTCGTACTCGACCGCGAGGATCGCCTGCATGGGCAGACGGTTGTCCGCCATGGTGCGCGGGGCGTGCTGGAAGGAGCGAACCACCTTGTCGCTGGCAGTCAGGTCCTTGGCGTGGACCCAGCCCTGGTTAGCAGTCCAGATCCGGTGGCCGGGAGTGCATCGGATCCTCGCACCATCTGAGAAGCGGAGCTCGAGGATCTCGTTGCGACCGGTGACCATGTAGCGGGTCGGGGATGTAGCCGTTACCCGGTCCTGGGGACTGGCCTCGGCTGTCACGTCGTTTGTGTAGACCGCGAACTGTTCCTCGTTCGCGGCTCGGCGCACCAGATCACCAATCCGGATAAGCCCCTTGTCGGTGACCACTCGCTGGTCGGCTGGGAAGCACGGGTTACTTGCCGTGATGCGGCCGGACTCGGGGCAGGTGTGCCAGTCGTTGATCGTGCTGTCGTACTGGATGCCGGGGTCGGCGCACTCCCACGCGGCCTGCGCCATGCTCCGCATCAGCTTCCTAGCGTCGACCCGCTCGACGGCCTCGCCGGTGCGCCGGGCCAGCAGGTCGAATTGCTTGCCTTCCTCGACCGCGTGCATGAACTCATCCGAGACGCGGACGGAGTTGTTGGCGTTCTGGTACTGGACGCTGACGATGTCCTGGCCGCCGAGGTCCATGTCGAACCCGGCGTCGCGGAGCACGCGGATCTTCTCTTCTTCGCGGGCCTTGGTGGCGATGAATTCGGCCACGTCCGGGTGGTCGACGTCCAGGACGACCATCTTGGCCGCGCGGCGGGTGGCACCGCCGGACTTGATGGTGCCCGCCGAAGCGTCGGCGCCGCGCATGAAGGAGACCGGGCCGCTCGCGGTGCCGCCGGAGGACAGCAGCTCCTTGCTGGATCGGATCCTGGACAGGTTGACGCCCGCGCCTGACCCGCCCTTGAAGATCAGGCCCTCCTCCCGGTACCACTCCAGGATCGAGTCCATGGTGTCGTCCACGGCGAGGATGAAACACGCGGACACCTGTTGGGGGGAGGCGGTGCCGACGTTGAACCAGACCGGGGAGTTGAAGCTGAAGACCTGGTGGACCAGGGCGTAGCGAAGCTCGTGGCCGAAGATCTCGGCGTCTTCCTCGGTCGCGAAGTAGCCGTGCTCGCGGCCCGTCTTCTCGTACCTGCCGACGACGCGGTCGACCAGCTGCTTGAGGCTCCACTCGCGCTGGGGGGAGCCGATCGCACCGCGGAAGTACTTGGTGGTCACGATGTTGGCCGCGTTGACCGACCAGAAGTCCGGGAACTCTACGCCACGCTGCTCGAAGTTGACCGAGCCGTCACGCCAGTTCGTCATGATCACGTCCCGCCGTTCCCAGGTGACCTGGTCGTACGGGTGGATGCCCGGCGTGGTGTGGATGCGCTCCATCCTGAGCCCGCTGTGGGCCTCCTGGGGCCCCTTCCCCTTGCGGGCCGCGCCGCTCGCCGTCTCCGTCATTTCTTCCCCCTTCTGGGATCCCCTTCGATCCCTGCCAGGCCCCGCATGGCCGTGCCGAAACGATGACAACTGTGCTGCCGCCTTACGGCGCACTATCCGAACCCGCCGCGACCTGCACCGTGCCGCGACGGCCGTGGCGCAGGGAGGCGATCTCGTCCTCGAAGTCGGTGAGCGACTCGAAACCCCGGTAGACCGAGGCGAACCGCAGGTAGGCGACCTCGTCAAGCTCCCTGAGCGGGCCCAGGATGGCCAGGCCCACGTCGTGCGAAGGGACCTCGGCCACGCCACGGGCCCTGATCGTCTCTTCCACCTGCTGGGCCAGGATGGCGAGCTTGTCCTCGCTGACCGGCCGTCCCTGGCACGCGCGCTTCACGCCACGGATGATTTTGTCCCGGGTGAACGGCTCGGTGACCCCGCTGCGCTTGGCCACCATCAAGATGACCGTCTCCTGGGTGGTGAACCGCCGTCCGCACTCGGGGCATGACCTCCTGCGCCGGATCGCGGCACCGTCGTCAGCGGTTCGGCTGTCGATGACCCTGCTGTCCGGGTTACGGCAGAACGGGCAGTGCACGCGATCACCTCCCGGACGATCTTGCCAACACAACCTGTGGAAAAAATACAGCGTTGTAAGTACTATATGTTGTGGTCACGCTAGTAGGCAAGCGGGCCGGAGGCAAGTCGCCACGAGCCACCAATCCGGAAACGCCGGCCCCCGTGGCGTTTTGACCAGGGCGGCCGGCGTGTCGCACGGTTTGCCCGCCGGCGTGTCGCGGCGGGCGCCAACTTCAGCCGCGGGGCACCCACAGTTGCTGACCGGCCTGGACCACGTTGCTGGCCAGGCCGTTGAGTTCGACAATCTGCTGCATGACCTGTCGGGGGTCAGCGTTCGGGTCAGCATTCTGCGCGACCGACCACAGGCTCTGGCCAGGGAGGACGACCACCTGAGCGAGATTCCGGTCCGCGCCGCGCGAGGGCCCGGAGTGGCTGGTTGCCCAGGCTCCCCCGGTGACCAGTAGCGACAGCAGGGTGACCAGGATCGCGGCCGCCGCCGCGACCACGATGCGCCCGCGCCTGGTCAGCCGGAGCGGGGCGGGTGCGGCATCGCCGCGTGGCGCGTAGCCGCGAACCGGCTGGCTGCGAGCCGTGTAGTCACGGACCGCCTGGTCATGGGCCGCGTGGTCGTGGGACGCCCGGCCACGGACGGCCAGGTTGCGGGCTGCCTGGCTATGGGGCGCCAGGGCACGGGCCTCCTGGTCACCGGGAGCGCGGCCACGGGTCGTGTGGCCAGGGGCGGCCAGGTGGTGGGCCGTCTTGGTGCGCACTAGCTGGACGGGAACCGTCCTGGTAGCGGCCGACCGGCTGGCCGCATCATCCTCCGGCCAGCTCGCCGGGTCGTCCTCCGGCCAGTCCAGTGCTGGCATCGCGCTCATGGCTACCCCTAAGGTCAAACCTGCGTTCGAGAGGTGCTATATTCGATAGCACTCTCTTTCGATCGTATACCTGTTCGATCGGAAGAGCTACTACCCCGGTTGTACCGCGCGGGTCCGACATTTTCGCGACACGTCGAACAGATGTTTGGGGTAGCGGGCGCGGAACGCTAGTCTTTAGTCAGCACGAAAGAATCCCGATAAAGAAGGTCATCAGATGGAGGAAACCGCTATGGGAGGTACCACAACGGGCGCTTCCGGCACCGACGCACCCAGACCCAAGGGGCGGCCGGGCCGCAAGCCAAAGGGCAGCGTGCCCGTGGTTACCCTCGAGACGCCGGACAAGCCCGACCCCGACCACGTGCTGACGTGGCGGCAGCGTAAGGTGCTCCAGGTCATCAGGGAGTCCGTGCAGAAGCGCGGCTATCCGCCGTCGATGCGGGAGATCGGTGAAGCGGTCGGCCTGACCAGCACGTCGAGCGTCTCGTACCAGCTCAGCACGCTCCAGCGCAAGGGCTACCTGCACCGGGACGTGGGGCGGCCGCGGACCGTCGAAGTGCGGCTGCCCGGTCACCCGGCGGTCCGGCCGGAGCCAAGCCGTGAACGTGAAGAGGACGGGGCGGCCGACATTCCCGGCTTCGACATCCCGTCGCAGGGGGCGGCCTATGTCCCTCTGATCGGGCGGATCGCCGCGGGCGGGCCGATCGTGGCCGAGCAGTACGTGGAAGACGTCTTCCCCCTGCCCAGGCAGCTGGTCGGCGAGGGCAACCTCTTCCTGCTCAGCGTCAAGGGCGACTCGATGATCAACGCCGCGATCGCGGACGGGGACTGGGTCGTTATCCGGCAGCAGGAGGACGCGGAGAACGGGGAGATCGTGGCGGCGATGCTCGACGGCGAGGCCACCGTGAAGACGCTCAAGCGGAGCGACGGGCATGTCTGGCTGATCCCGCACAACCCCGCCTACACGCCGATCCTCGGCGACGAGGCCAGCATCCTCGGCCGCGTCGTCGCCGTACTCCGCCGCGTGTGAGCCCGCCGGGCGCAAGCCCGGCTAGGCCCCGGGGCTAGGCCAGGAGCTAGGCCGCGACGATGCTGACCAGCTTCGGCGCGCGGACGATGACCCGGCTGACCGGACGACTGCCGAGCGCGCGTACCACGCCCGGCGCCACCAGCGCGAGCTCGCGGAGTTCGTCGTCCGTGATGGCGGGCGGGACCTCTAGCTTGTCCCGGACCTTGCCGTCGACCTGGACGACGCAGGTGACCTTGTCCTGGGTTAGCAGGCTCAGGTCGGCGACGGGCCAGGCCGTCCGCGCCACCGACGGCTTGTGGCCCAGCAGTTCCCAGCACTCCTCGGCGGTATAGGGCGCGAACAGCGAAAGCAGCACGGTCAGGACCTCGGCCGCCTCGCGCACCGCGGGATCGGCCGCGCCGGGCCCCGCGGCGGAATCGATGGCCCTGCGCGTCGCGCTGACCAGTTCCATCAGACGCGCCACGGCGACGTTCAGGTGATACGACGCAACCTGGCGGGTGACCTCGTCGATGGTGCGATGCGTGACCTTGCGCAGGTCGGTATCGCCCGGCCCGCTGGCAGAGCCGTCGGACCCGGAGTCGGCCGCGGCCACGTCGGTGGCGATGCGCCAGACCCGGCCGAGGAACTTGACCATGGCCTCGGGGTGCATGTCCGCCCAGTCGATATCGTCCTCGGGCGGGCTGGCGAAGATCATCGTCAGCCTGATGGCGTCTACCCCGAACCGCTCGATCTGCTCACCGAGGTCGACGCCGTTACCGAGGGACTTCGACATCGCCTTGCCGTGGTTGATGACCTGACCCTGGTTGATCAGCCTGGTGAACGGCTCGGTGAAGTCGAGCAGGCCCATGTCGTACAGGATCTTGGTGAAGAACCTGCTGTACAGCAGGTGCAGGATGGCGTGCTCGACGCCACCCACGTACATGTCGACCGGCGCCCATCGGCGGACCTCCGCCGGATCGAACGGGCCGTCGGCGTAGCCCACCGAGCAGTACCGGAACATGTACCAGGCGGAATCCACGAACGTGTCCATCGTGTCCGTGTCGCGCTTAGCCATCTCGCCGCAGCGCGGGCAGGGCACGTTAACCCAGTCTTCCGCCGCGGCCAGCGGGGACACGCCGCGGGGCACGAGGTCCTGGCCGCGCAGGTCGGGCAGCACGACGGGGAGCTGGTCGTCAGGGACCGGCACCTCGCCGCACGATGGGCAGTGCACGATCGGGATTGGGGTGCCCCAGAAGCGCTGCCGGGACACCAGCCAGTCCCGTAGGCGGTAGTTGACCGCCGCCTTCCCCAGCCCCTTGTCCGCCAGGATCGCGGTAATCGCGGCGATGGCCTCCGCCTTGGGCAGGCCATTGATCGGGCCGGAGTTCACCAGCGCTCCGTCGCCGGGGGTCGCGATCCCGGTCTGGGCCGGGTCCGGCTCTCCCGTTTCGACCACCACCCGGACGTCCAGCCCGTAGGCGCGGGCGAAGTCAAGGTCGCGCTGGTCGTGCGCGGGCACGGCCATGATGGCCCCGGTGCCGTAGTCGGGCAGCACGTAGTCGGCGGCCCACACCGGGATCCGCTCGCCGTTCACCGGGTTGACGGCGTGCCGGCCCAGGAAAACACCGGTCTTCTCCCGGTCGGTCGACTGGCGCTCGATGTCGGTCAGCTTGCGGACCTGGTTGACGTAAGCGTTCAGGTCGGGCAGGCGCTCGGGGGCGCACAGCTGCTCGGCCAGCGGCGAGTCGGCCGCCACCACGAAGAACGTCGCCCCGTACAGGGTGTCGGGCCTGGTCGTGAAGACCGTGACCGGCTCGTCCCGGCCCTCGATCGCGAAGTGGACCTCGGCTCCCTCCGAGCGGCCGATCCAGTTGCGCTGCATCAGCAGCACGCGGTCCGGCCAGCAGCCCTCGAGCTGCGCCGCGTCCGCGAGCAGCCGGTCGGCGTACTCGGTGATCTTGAAGTACCACTGGTTGAGCATCCGCCGGACGACCTCGGCGCCGCAGCGCTCGCACCGGCCAGCGATGACCTGCTCGTTGGCCAGGACCGTCTGGTCGACCGGGCACCAGTTCACGTACCCGTCGCGCCGGTACGCCAGCCCGCGCTCGTAGAAGCGCAGGAACAGCCACTGATTCCAGCCGTAGTAGGACGGGTCGCAGGTCTGCAGCCTGCGGCTCCAGTCAAAGGAGGTGGCGTAACGCCGGAACGAGGCCGCCTGCGTCTCGATGTTGGCGTACGTCCAGTCGGCCGGGTGAGAATTGTTCCTGATGGCGGCGTTCTCCGCGGGCAGGCCGAAGGCATCCCAGCCGATCGGGTGCAGCACGTTGCGCCCCTGCAGGAACTCGAAGCGCGCGAGCGCGTCGCCGATGGCGTATGCCTCGGCGTGGCCCATGTGCAGGTCGCCGGACGGATATGGGAACATGTCGACCAGGAAGAAGCGCTCCCTGGTATCCGCGAGGTCCTCGCCGGCGCGGAACGGGTCTAGCTCCGCCCACCGCGCCTGCCATTTCTCCTGGACATCGCGGGGGTCGTAGCGTTGCGCCAGATCGGCGCTCTCGGCCGCTGTCATTATTTCCCTCACCATTGAAGATCGGCTGCAATGAAAACGCCCCTCGACACGAGGGGCGGCCGCGCCAACGACGCTAGGTCGGCGCGGCTAGGTAAGAAGCAGCCGGAACGCACGCATGCGCACAGGATAGCGCACCCGGGGAGCAGGCGCCGGACGGCCGGGTGCGCGGCTCCGCGTACCCGGCCGCGGCCGGTCAGGACGGGCAGGCGAAGTAGATCCCGACGCCCCCGTTGTGGTTGTAAGTCTCGTTCACGTAGTAGGTGGAGCCGGGTGACGGCGTGTCGTTGATGTCCAGCTTCACCTCGTGGTTCCCGGCGGCGAGGTCGTCTAGGATGTTGTCGGCCAGGCGGAGGGGCGCCTCGCGGCCAACGGTATGGGCGGCGCATAGCGGGCAAATGGTTCTAACACCGGCCAGAAATGCATTCGCACGGGGAAATCAACGTGTCTCGCCATTCCCCTTGACGGACGGTCACCGAGCAATTATTCCTCGTTACTGAGAATCACTGGGGAAACCCGGTGGCCGTTCCTTGACAGGGGAGCAATGGACGGTCAGGAAGATCACGGCGGGTCGGTCGCGATCATCGGCATGGCCTGCCGGTTTCCTGGCGCGAGCGACCCGGCCGGCTTCCATCGCCGCACCGTGGCCGCCCAGCCCAGGTTCGGGCTGGTGACCGCGTGGCCGGGCGGTGAACTGCACGCGGCCTTGGTCGACGACTGGGCGGCCGCGCCGGCTTCGCTCGGGGAAGCCGGGCCGGGAGCGGAGGACGCAGGGCCGGTCCGCAAGCTCGCGGCCGAGATGACCGCCCTCGCCCTGTCCGACGCGGGCCTGCGCGAGGCGGCAGGCAGCAGCAGGACCGGGCTGGTCATCGCGAGCTCGGTGCCGGAGCTATCCGGCCTGGTCGCGGGCGAGTTCGGGTTCGCCGCCTACGTACCGTATTCGCAGGCAGCGTCGTTGTCATCGCTGCACGCGGTCGCGGCAGCCGCCCAGGCCGTGGCGGCCGGGGACCTGGACCTGGCGGTAGCGGGCGGGGCCGAGCTCGGGCTCGACCCGGTCTGGCTCGCGCTGCAGGCGCGAGCCGGGCTGCTGGGCACCAGCCAGATGCGCGTCTACGCGGCCGACCCGGCCGGCCTGCTGCCCGGGGATGGCTGCGGCATCGTGGTCCTGGTGCGCCCGGCCGACGCCCGCGCGGCGGGCCTGCCCGTGTACGCGGAGATCGCGGGCTGGACCGCGGGGCCAGACGTCCTGCAGGCCTACCGGCGAGCCGACGTCGATCCGGCCGACATTCAGCTCATCGAGGGCCTGGGCACCGGCACCGCCGACGCCGACCTGGCCGAGCTGAGCGCGTTCACCCGGCTGCGGCGAGGCGCGGGGACCGCTGCGGCGCTCGGCGCCGTCTCGGCCGGCCTCGGTTACACCAGGGCGGCGGCGGGCATCGCCAGCCTGATCAAGACGACCCTGGCGATGGTCGCGGGGACGATCCCGGCCGGCACCGGGTGCGCCCGGCCGCACCCGCTGATCGAGGCGGGCGACGCCCGGCTCAGGCTGCCTGCGCAGCCGGAACCATGGCCGGACGTAACGCCGGGCGCCGGGCGGACCCGGCTCGCGGCGGTCAGCTCGCCCGGCACCGACGAGGCGCCTGCGCTGCACAGCCTGACCGGCGCGCGGGAGCTAGCCGGGGTCCATCTCGTGCTGCGGCGCGACCACGAGCCGGGCGGCCGGGCCGGCCGACGGCGGCGCGCGACAGAAGGGGCGGACGCGCCATCCCCGTCCGGCGCCGCAGAACTACAGGACGCGGCATACCTGCCTGGCACCGCGGAGCCACAGAACGCGCCACAGCTACATGGCACCGCGGAACCACAGAACGCGCCACACCTACATGGCACCGCGGAGCCACAGAACGCGCCACACCTGCCCGGTAGCGCGGAACCACAGGACGCGCCACACCTACATGGCACCGCGGAGCCACTGAACGCGCCACAGCTACATGGCACCGCGGAGCCACTGAACGCGGCATACCTGCGCGGCACCGCGGAGCCACAGAACGCGCCACACCTACACGACACGATGGAACTACAGGACGCGATCGCACCCGCCGGCACGCTGGAACCACGGGAAGCGCCTGCGAGCGCGGAACCGCCACACAGCTCGGAGCCGCCGTCCGGGCCGCCGCGGCGGGTGGCGAATGTCACCTGGGGATACGCTTCGCACGCCAGCGTGTTCGCGCTCTGCGGCGGGCATCCTGGCGAGCTGGCCGGGCGGCTGGAGGCCATCGCCGCGAGCGTCGAGGGGCTTCCGGAGGCCGAACTACCCGAAGTGGCCCGGCACCTGGCGTTCGGCGTGCTGGCGGCGGGAGACCGCGGGGCGTCGTTGCGGGTCGCCCTGACGGCCGCCACGCCCTACCAGCTGGCCGACCAGGCCCGGTCTGCCGCCCGGCTGCTGCGGGCGGGCGGGCCTGCTGCGGCGGCCGAGCCAGGGGTCCACGTTTCGGCGGGGGCGGCGGGACGGGTCGTCGTCCTGTTCGGCGGGCTGGCCGGGTCGGGGCTCACCTACACGGCGCTGCTCGCCGCCTCGCTCGCGGCGCTGCGGACCCTTGAGTTGCTCGGCGTCAGGCTGGACGCGGGGGTGGGCTACAGCCTCGGCGAGCTACCCGGGCTGGCCTGGGCGCAGTGCCTGCCCGCGGCCGAGGCGGCGCGCCTGGCGGCCCAGTGCGACCAGGTCTTGCGCGGCTGCGCGTGTCACCCCGCCGCGATGGCCCGGATCGCCGCCGACGCCGAGACCGCCCACGGCCTGTGCGCGCCCGGCCGCCTGCACGTCGCGGCCTACGAGGGACCCCGGACGCACGTGCTGGCGGGATCCGCCGCAGGCATTCGCGAGCTGAGCAGGCGCGCCGCCGCGCTGGGCATCGCCGCGGACGTGCTCCCCAGCATGCACGCCCTGCACTGCCCGGCTATGGCCATGTGCACGGCCCCGCTGCGGAGCGTCTTCGCGGGCACGCGCTTCGCGCAGCCCCGGCGGCGCCTGGTGTCCACGATCACCGGCCGCATGGTCATGCCCGGCGATGACCTCGCGGAGCAGCTGGCCCGCCAGCTGAGCCTGCCGGTGCTCTTCACGCAGGCGCTGACGCTGGCCGCCGCGGAAGCGGACCTGATCGTGGTCGCCGGACCCCATGCGGAGCTGGCCGCCCTGACCGCCGACGGGTGCGGCGTACCGGCGGTCGCCGTCACCGGAGTAGTGCCGCCTCCCCCCGGTCATCCCGCGGACGCGGCACGTAACACCCCGGCCGCCCTGGTCGCCGCCTTGTTCACGGCCGGGGCCATCACGGACCTGGCGCCGTTCATGGCGGCACCCGCGCCGGTGGACCTGCTGGCCCGCCAGACCATCCCGCGCATGCGGGAGGCGGAGCCGACCGGACGACACCGCGACGGAGCCAGTCAGGATCCCGGGACGAGAACCACCGCTCGTTCGGGATAAGGAGGCGAGTACCTGCGAGGACTCCCAGTCAGGCCGGAGCGGCAGGCCGGATGTCCCGTCCGCGTGCAGCCGGACGCCGAGCACCTGGTGCAGCTCGATGTGGTTGGTGTCGAAGCCGAGGCGCGAGCCCGCCATGTACAGCCGCCACACCCGGGCGGTGCCCTGGCCGACCTCCTCGACCGCCTCGCTCCAGTGCGCGTCCAGGTTCGCGCACCAGGCCGTCAGGGTCTTCGCGTAGTGCTCGCGCAGGTTCTCCTCGTGCCGGACCTCGAAGCCCGCGTCGTGCATGAGCGAGATCAGGTAGCCGGGCCCCTCGAGCTCACCGTCGGGGAAGACGTACCTGTTGATGAACCCCTGCTTGCGGATGGCGGGCTCGATGTTGTCCGGCCGGGTGATGCAGTGGTTCAGGAGCCGGCCGCCGGGGTTCAGCTTGCCGTACAGGTACGCGAAGTAGGCCTTGAGGTTGTCCTTGCCGACGTGTTCGGTCAGCCCGATTGAGCTGACCGCGTTGAAGCCCGTCTCCGGGACGTCCCGGTAGTCCAGGTGCCGTACCTCGGCGAGGCCGGACAGCCCTTCCCGCTCGATCGCCGCCTGCGCCCAGGCGGCCTGCTGGGCGGACAGCGTGACCCCGAGGGCCTTGACGCCGTACTCCCGCGCGGCGTGCATCACCATGCCGCCCCAGCCGCAGCCGACGTCGAGCAGCCGCATGCCCTGCTGAAGCCCGAGCTTGCGGGCGACCAGGTCGAACTTGTTGGCCTGCGCCTCTTCCAGGGTGGCGTCCTCGCGCGGGTAGCACGCGCAGGTGTAGGCCATCGTCGGCCCGAGCACCCACTCGTAGAACCGGTTGGACACGTCGTAGTGATGGGAGATCGCCCTGGCGTCGCGGCCCTTGGAGTGCAGCGGGCCGATCGTCCAGCGGCGGTGCACGCTGACCTCCTGGGGCGGTGGCGGGATCCGGTGCAGCAGCAGCTTCGGGCCGCCCAGCGCGCGCAGCAGGCGCAGCTTCTCCCCCAGGCCCATGCTGATCGACTGGGCCCTCCTCATCCGGACCAGCGCCTCGTACATGTCGCCGTCGATGTCCAGGTGCCCGGCCACGTACGCTCGCGCCAGCCCGAGCTCACCCGGCGCCTGGGCCAGGTAAGCCACGGCGACCGGCGAGCGGACCGTGACCTTGACGTCCGATCCCTCCTTCCCGGAGTGACTGCCGTCATAGGCCGTGAACTCGACTGGGGTGTCGGGGCCCGCGAATGCCTCGAAGACCTCAGCTAGTGCCATCGCATCCTTTCCTTCCGTCCGTGAGGTTCCCTAGTGTCCCCTGACGCATTTGTCGTACAGGCTGAGCAGCCGTCCGCCGCCGTCGTAGGTGCTCTTGAGCACCCGGTACGCCTCGCCGTTGTAGAGCAGGTCAAACTCGTCCTCGGGGTAGAACGACGTCGAGTACAGCGACTTGTGCCCGTCCAGCTTGGCCACCTCGTCCTCGACGAGCCGGTTGTAGTAGCCGTCGCCCTGGCCCGGGGGCAGCGGCGCGGTCCCCCAGAACCCGAAGTTGACGTACACCTCGCCGGGCTTGAGCGGGTACAGCGGCCAGGACCGGTCACCGCGCATCCGCAGCGGGCACATCCAGACCGGGCTCATCGGCACGGTGGCGTCAAAGAAGCGCAGGAAGTCTCCGCCGCGCGCGATCGGGATCTCCACGTCCTGGGTCACCGCCTCGCGTGCCGGGTGCTGCCGGCGTGCGTTCATGGTGTCGGTCAGGCCGTAACGGCGGTCCAGGGCGACGAGCTTGTGGTACACGTCGGATCGCCGGTAGCGGCGCGGCCACAGCCGGCGGACCAGCGGCCGCTGGACACCGAAGGCGCGCGAGCACCAGAACCAGTCGGTATCCCACCGCCACAGGTAGTCGCGGATCGTGAGGAAGTCCTCCTTGTCCCGCCTGACCGACTGGTAGTAGATCTGCTGGCCGG
Source organism: uncultured Actinomycetes bacterium (assembly GCA_963789225.1). GTDB lineage: Bacteria > Actinomycetota > Actinomycetes > Streptosporangiales > Streptosporangiaceae > Palsa-504. The sequence continues at coordinate 349,166 of CAWBKD010000013.1, read as the reverse complement.
TGTAGTCGCTGCGCCAGGGCGCGACGTCGCTGAACGAACCGACGGTCAGGTACAGGTCATCGGGCGCGAACGCGATCCCGTCGATGAAGTCCGCCCGGTGGCCGCGCAGGCTGCCGTCCGCCGCGGCCTGGGCGATGGCGTCCATGCACGCTTCCGGCGTGCTGAACGGGAAGTGGCGCAGGTGCACGAACGGCTGCACCGGCTCGAGCTCGATCGTGAGGGACAGCGCATAGCCAAGGGTGCCGTAGGAGTTCGGGAAGCCGCGGAACAGGGCGGCGTGCTCGTTGTCGTCGGTGGCGCGCACCACGCGGCCGTCGCCGGTCAGGATCTCCATCTCGGTCACGGACTCGTGCGGCAGGCCGTGGCGCAGTGAGGTCGACTCGATGCCCAGACCGGTGACGGCACCGCCGAGCGTGATCGTCTTGAGCTGGGGGACGACCAGGGGCATCAGGTGGTGCCTGAGCGTGGCGTCAGCCAGGTCCTCGTAGGTGGTCATGCCGCCGACCCGCGCGGTTCTGCTGGCCCGGTCGACCCGGAGCACGTGATCGAACGCGGACAGATCGAGGCCCGCCCCTGCACCCTGGGCGTCGCGGAACCGGAACAGGTTCGACGTGCGCTTGGCCAGGCGTACCGGCGCGCCCGGCGGGAGGGCCGCGTACGCCTCACGCACGCTGGCCACCGCGACCTCATGCGAGCCGACCGTCATGCGTACATCCCTCCGGTTAAGTCCTGACACCCATTATGGAAACGACAGGGGACGGACAAAAGACAAGATCCGTCCTGAGCAGGACGAACCTTGAGGCAGTGTAACCGAGCGCGGCAGGCGATCCGGGCGGCGGCCGGCCGCGACTTTCGCCTGACATTCCCCTGACCTCACGGTTCGTCGTCGAGGTCCGGGTCTTGGACGCTCGCGTCCAGCTCGTGGTCATAGTCGTCGTCGGCCCGGCCAGCTAGGTCGGCCTCGTCGCCGAGGCCGTCGTAGCTGGCGGCCACCTCCTCCGGGGTCATCGGCAGCCTGGCCAGGGACGGCGGCGCCCCGGCGCCGATCACCTGCCGCAGCAGCTGTGCCATGGAGTAACCGGGGTCGTCGGTCAGAGCCCGGTCGAGGGCCACGTTGGCCAGCGCTCCATCGCCGGACTGCCAGGCCACGAAGGCGAGCAGGGAGGCCGCCGGGGCCACGTGCCCGGGCTGCGCCCGCCGCACCACGTCGGTCCACAGCCGCAGGTAGGCATCGGCGTACTCCGGGTCCATCCGGGCCCACGCGTCGTCCCTGACCCGCAGGTCCCGCAGGGCCACCGAGATCCGCGCTATCTCGTAGTCGGAGGTGAACCGGCCGTCGTTGCGGTACCTGAGGATCATCGCGCCGACCGCGGCCAGTCCCTCGGCGGCGATCATGCGCCGCGCGGCGCCGATCCGGGAGGACTTGCGCACCCTGGCGAGCAGCCGGGCGACGTGCTGCTCCGCCCGGCGGGTGGCCTGGCGCATCGATTCGGCGGTCTCGCCGCCGACTGGCGCGATCCGCGCGGCCACGGCGGCCCGGCCCGGCAGCACTCGCAGCCCGGCGCCGTCCAGGGTGGCCGAGGCGGGGTGCGCGCTCCCGTCGAACGGCACCCCGGCGGCCGGACAGCACGCCTCGTCGTCGCAGCGGTAGGACCAGTAGCGGCCGTTCTCGACCCGCAAGATGTCGTGCAGCGTGATCCCGGCTAGGTGCGACGCGTCCAGGAACGCGCCCGCTACCGGGATCACCAGCGCCTCGGGTCCGTAACCGACCGCCACCGCGGCGGGCAGCTCTTGCGCGCCCAGGACGCCGGCCGCGTGCGCGGCGATGTCCGCGGCCAGGTCCGCATCGGGCGGATCGGGCAGGTCGTACCGGAGCGTGACCCGGATGCGGTCACGAGGCGGCGCGGTCCCGATCACCACGAGGCTCGATTCCGGTACGAAGCCGAGCAGGTGCGGCACGACCGCTAGCAGGTCCGTGGGCGAACCGGCCTGAATGGCGGTGACAGGCTTGGAAGTCTGGGGCGTCTGCGGGGTATCGTCACCCGCTGTGCTCGTTTGTCTCATTCTGCCAGCGTGCTGTTGACGCAGCAGGGCCTGATGTGTGAATTTTCAACTTGTGGATAAGTTTGGGGAGTTATCCACAAGGCTGGCCTCGTGGTTTGACAAGCTAGGCACGCCAGAGCACAAGTGGCGTGATCGGGTGGGCTCCGCGCTGGAGCCGTTCTACCTCTTCGGCTTCCTGCTTGCGGGCTGCTTCGGCGGGAGCGAGCGCGCGTGGCCGATGCCGATTTCTACCCACTGGGATAAGTCGTCGTCGGTGGCGAGGCTTTCTGGGCTGACGCGCAGCCAGCCGGGCATCTCCCGACCCTGCATCACGGCGGTGCTGGCCACGGTCGTGGCCACGAGGTCGTCTGACTGTCCGGGATCGACGTGGACCAGCACGCCGCCTTGGCCGCTGGCGCTGATCGCCATGTGCCCGCGGATGAGGAAGGCCAGGCCTCCGAACATCTTCTTCTCGGTCAGCTCAGGGTCTGGGCCGATCAGGTCCCTGATACGAGTGGCGAGATGTTCGTCATAGGCCATGCGGCGATCGTACCCAGCCGGGCCTGGCCAGCCGTAACGGACGCGCTGGAGGCGTCAGCTGGTCTCCGCCAGCCAGGAGTGCATGAGGTAGCGGCCGATCGAGTCTTCGCGGCCGAGGCGGCCTCGTGCTGCGGCCAGGTCCATGAGCTCGGCGGGGGTGAACCAGCGGGCCTCGAGGACCTCCTCGCCGTCGGGAGTCACCGCCTCGGTGAGTGCGGTGGCCCGGAATCCGACCATGAGCCCGGACGGGAACGGCCAGCCTTGCGAGCCCAGGTAGGTAACCGTCCCGACGAGGACGCCGGTCTCTTCCGCCACCTCGCGCCGCACGGCGTCCTCGAGGCTCTCACTGACCCCGACGAAGCCAGCCAGCGTCGAGAACCCGTCGGGTGCCGAGCCCCGGTGCCGGGCCAGCAGGCACCTGCGCGGTGGTTCCACAGTCTCGACGAGCATGATCACCGCGGGCTCGACCCGCGGGAAATGCAGGCGCGCGCACCCCTGGTTCTGGCACGACCGCAGGTGCCCGCCGTGGCCGCTGCTCGTCCTGGAGCCACAGGTCCCGCAGTACTGCTGGTGGCGGTGCCAGTACAGCATCCCCCGTGCGTAGCCGAGCAAGGCGGCCTCCGGCGGCGCCAGCGCGCCCACGAAGGCCCGCACGTCCAGGGCTCGCTCCCCGCCCGCCAGCTCGACCGCCCTGGATTCCTCCAACGGCGACAGATCAGCCGCGAAGATCCCCCCGACGTCGTCGAGGCCGAGGAACACCGTCTCGGCCGCGCCCTCAAGGACGGCCCCGGCACCCGACGCGGGCAAGATCACGGGGACGGCCGGATCCCCGGAGACGAGGCACCGGTCCTGCCACATCGGGATCACCCGCGTCCCTGGCGCCGCCAGGGTCGCATCGAGGAAGGCGGGATCGGTCCGCTGGTTGCTCGCACGGTCGATCGTGCCGCCCGAATAGGCCAGGGCGGTTTCGCGAAGCCGTGCGCCCGGTACCGTCATCGCCGACTACAGGCTGACCCCGAGCAGGGCGTCGACGGTGTCCCTGACGAGGCGCGCGCCGGCTACGTCGCCCGGCGTGATCCGCGTCGGGGCTTCGTCCAGGATTGTGTCGGCCCAGTGGTCAACCACGGTCAGGGCGCCGGGAGCGTCCAGGTCGTCGCGCATGCGCGTCCGCACTCCGGCGAGCACGAGGTCCGCGGTCGGCGACGGGTCGGCGGCCGGGACGTGCGAGGCAGCGGCCTCGACGTGGACGAGCGCGGAGCGCCAGCGGGCCAGCCGGCCCTGCGCCTGCGCCAGCACGGCGCCGGTCCACTCCCAGTCCGAGCGGTAGTGGTGCGCGAGCAGCGCCATCCGCACCGCCATGGGGTCCACGCCGTCCGCCACGAGCCTGCTCACGAACACCAGGTTGCCCAGCGACTTGGACATCTTCTGGCCCTGGTAGCTGACCATCCCGGCGTGGGCGTAGACCCGCGCGAACACGTCCCGCTGCGGGGCGAAGGCGACCCTGGCGTGGGACGCGCTCATCTCGTGGTGCGGGAACACCAGGTCGGACCCGCCCGCCTGGACGTCGAAGACCGGGCCGAGGTACTCGGCGGCGATCGCGGCGCATTCCACGTGCCAGCCCGGCCGACCGGGACCGCACGGGGAGTCCCAGGCGGGTTCGCCGGGGCGTTCGGCGCGCCAGACCAGGACATCCAGCGGGTCCTTCTTCCCCGGCCGGTCCGGATCGCCGCCGCGCTGCGCGGCCAGGTCGGCCATCTCACCCGGGCCGAAGCCGGACGCGGTGCCGGGCCCGGACAGCGCGCCGAACTCAGGGTCGGCCGACTTGGCGAAGTAGACGTCCTCGTCCACCTGATACAGGGCCCCGCGCTCGGCCATCCGGGCGGTGAACCTGTCGATGATGGGCAGCGCCTCCACAGCCCCGATCAGGTGGGTCGGCGGCAGGACGCGCAGCGCCTCCATGTCGCCGCGGTAGCGCTGCGTCTCGCGGCGGGCCAGCTCGCGCCAGTCCTCGTCGTCCCGCGCGGCCCGTTCCAGCAGCGGATCATCCACGTCCGTCACGTTCTGCACGTAGATCACCGAGAAGCGGGGGGCGGGTGGGGCGCCTGGGTTTGGGGGTTCGGTCGGTCGCGAGGCACCGGGGCTGTCCGGGCCCTCTGGGCTGGCGTCCAGCCAGGCTCGGACGAGCAGGTCCCAGGCGGTGTAGGTCGCGGCGTGGCCGATATGCGTGGCGTCGTAGGGGGTGATCCCGCAGGCGTACAGCGTCGCGACCGGGCCAGCCGACGCGAGGGTCAGCTCGCCGGTGGCCGTGTCGTGCAGCCACGGCGCCGGGCCGCTCCCCGGGAGCACGGGGAGTTCCGCACGGCGCCAGGAATCCATGTCCGCCAGGTTATCGTGCGGCCCGGACCAGCCGATCGGGCCCGCGGGTGGGCGCCCGGCCAGGTTATCGTGCGGCGTTAGCGGGTGGCTGGGCGATGCTGGCGGCCAGGGCGGGAGCCTGGCGGGACGCAGTGGCCTGCTCGAAGGCGTAGGCGAGCGCGAGAAGCCGCGGCTCGGTCCAGCGCGGCCCGAAGAACGACACGCCGACCGGCAGACCGGACACGTACCCGAACGGCACCGTGATCGACGGGCAGCCGGCGACCGCGGCAGGCCCCGAGGTATGGAACACGGTGTGGTCGCCGAGCACGTAGTCGGTCAGGCAGGCGGGGTTGGCGGTCAGGGCGACGATGGCCTCTATCCCGTCGGTGGCCACCGGGCCCCCGATGGCGGCCCGGGCGAACCGGGTGGCTTCGCGCCGCGCCGCCAGGTAGTCGCGGTCGGCCAGGTCGCCGCTGGTCGCCTCGGCCTGCTCGAAGATCTCCTGGCCGAAGCGGGCGAGGACCAGGTTGGCGTTCCGCTTGTTGAAGTCGATCAGCTCGGCCAGGGTCTGGGGCAGGGAGCCCGGGAAACCGAACCCGGCGACGTAGGCCAGGTAGGCGTTGATCCCGTACTTGAACTCGTGCTGGAGCGCGGCGAACTCCGGCTCGCGGATCTTGTCCGAGTCGGGCAGGGTCACCGGGTCGACCAGGACGGCCCCCAGCGCGCGCATTCTCGCCACGACCGCGTCGAGCACGGCGGCGGTCGCCGGGCCCGCCTGAGCGGACCCCTCCCGCCAGATCCCGAGCCGCGCACCGTCCAGGGCGGCGGGATCCAGGGCGCCTGCGTAGGCGGATGCGTCATAAAAAGCTCGTTCGGCATCTGCTGAATCATCTGATGCGACGGGGTCTTCGGGGTCGGCGGCGGCCAGCACGGACAGCAGCGCCGCCGCGTCCGCTACGCACGCCGCCATCGGGCCCGCGGTGTCCTGCACCGGCGAGATCGGCACGATCCCGCGCCGGCTGATCAGGCCGTTGGTGGGCTTGATGCCGACGATCCCGCACGCGCTCGACGGGCAAACGATCGAGCCGTCCGTCTCGGTGCCGACCGCGACCGGCGCCAGCGCCGCCGCCACGCCCGCCGCGGAACCCGAACTCGACCCGGACGGGTTGCGGTCCAGCGCGTACGGGTTGGCGGTCTGCCCGCCGAGCGTCGACCAGCCGCTCGTGGAATGCGTCGACCGGAAGTTGGCCCACTCGGACAGGTTCGCCTTGCCGATGATCACCGCGCCGGCCTCGCGCAGGCGCGTGACCAGGAACGCGTCGCCGGGCTCGGCGGACAGCAGCGCGGGCGAGCCCGCGGTGGTCGGCATCCCGGCCACCTGGACGTTGTCCTTGACCAGGACGGGAATGCCGTCCAGGGGCCCGCGGGGGCCCTCCGCCGCTCGCGCCGCGTCGCTGGCGGCCGCCTCGGCCAGGGCGTTCAGGTTGACCGTGATGACGGCGTGCAGCGCCGGGTTCAGGTGATCGATCCGGTCGAGGTAGAACCCGGTCACCGCTTCCGAGCTGAGATCGCCGGAGGCCATCACCGCCTGGAGTTCGGCCAGGGTCGCGTGGCTGGCGCGGAGGTGCGTGCCCGGGATGATCTCGGGGAAGTCCGGCATGCCGGAAGGATAACTGTGATATCGCTGGCAGGCCATGGTCAGCCAGCGGCGGTTACCCAGCGGTCACCGGCGGGCGGCCCGGAGCCTGGTGTTGATCGACTCGGCGGCCGTGATGACCTGGCGGATCATCTGGCGCCGCAGCGCGGCGGGCGTCCGCACCAGCGGCGACGGCACGGTGAGCACCGCCGTCATGCGCTTGCCCTGCAGCACCGGCGCGGAGGCGGCCCACACGCCGCCCTCGATCTCCTCTTCTGAGACCGCGTAGCCTTCGCGTTCGGCGATCGCGACGCGCTCCTCCAGGGTGGCGGCGGCGCCTGGGTCACGTTCGGCCAGCGGGGCCAGGTACTGCGCGCGGACCTCGGGCGACAGGCCGGCCAGCAGCAGCCTGGCGCTCGCGCCGCGGTCGAGCGGCAGCGGCTGTCCGGGCTCGAACGAGATGCGCAGCCGCTGGGCCGACTCGACCCGGTGCACGCACACCGCCGACCGGCCGATCAGCCGGACCAGGATGACCGTCTCGCCGGTTTCCGCGGCCAGCCTGCGCATCACCGGATCGGCGACGTCGATGATGCTCTCCGCGGCCTCCGCCGCCCGTGCCAGCCCGATCAGGCGTGCGGACAGGCGGTAGCTGCCCCGCTCGTCCCCGGCCATCAGCCCGGTCTCGCGCAGCAGGGCGATGTACCGGTAGACGCTGGGCAGTGCGATACCGGTGGCGGCGGCCAGGTCGCGCGCGGTCAAGGTGCTCTTGTCCGCCGAGAAGGCGAGCATCAGGGCCAGGACGCGGCGCGCGCCCTCGCAGCCGTGGACGGCGTTCGCCTCCTGGGGCATCTTGACGGCCGTGGCTCTGGCCATGTGTCCCCTTCTCGGCTCGTTAGAACGGCACTATCGTCTGGCGATAATTACCGCAGTGTATACCGTCTACGGATGGACGGAGACGTGGGGCAGATGCCCGTGCAAGGGGAGGAGAAGAAGGCCGCCGACGACCAGGGCGGCGAGCGAGACGAGGTGGAACAGCGCCACCCACAGGCCCGTGGGGATCCGGGTCAGCCGGAACAGGTGGTCGGCGTCCGAGAGGCCCGCGCGTCCCTTGAGCTGCCGGCGCGGCAGCTCGAGGACCGGGCGCAGCCCGCCGAACAGCAGGAACCACGCGGCTGAGTAGGCAAAGCCCGCCTGGACGACCACGGAGGCAAACAGGGCGACCGCGAGCACGCCGCCCCCGGTGACCAGCACGGCCAGCAGGCCGAACGCGTTGCGGGTGACGAGCAGCGTCGCGGCCAGCAGCACGAAGGTCAGCCACAGCATCGCGGTCAGGTAGTGCGCGTCGAGCAGCCACGCCGAGCCCGCGCCCAGCGCGGAAGGGCTGATGTATCCCGCGGCCGCCGTGGCGACCAGGCCGGGACCGCTCCGCCTGCCGCGCGACCGGGTCACCCCTGAGCTGTCCGCGTGCAGCCTGATCCCCTCGAGCTGCCGCCCGGTCATCAGCGAAACCAGCGCGTGCCCGCCCTCGTGGGCGATCGTGATGACCTTCCCGGCCAGCCGCCACAGTCCCGAGTGCGCCACCAGGACCAGCGCCACCAGGCCGCCCGCCCCGACCACCCAGCCCGGCGGCACGGCCTGGCTGGCGGGCACCTGGTCAAACAGGCGGGCGAGGCCGGTCATGGCGAGTGGAGTCATGGCGCGGGCAGCCAGGACACGTGACCGGCCAGGAGCGCGTAGCCGACGAACGCTACGGCGTCGATCAGCGTGTGCGCGATGATCAGCGGGGTCACCCGGCCCCACCTGCGGTACAGGTAGGCGAAGATGACGCCCATGGTGGCGTTGCCGATGAACCCGCCCGCCCCCTGGTACAGGTGATAGGAGCCCCTGATGGTCGCGCTGATGGCGATGGCCACCGGCGGCTTGACGCCGAGTTTGTCGAGCCTGCTCATCAGGTACCCGACGACGATGACCTCTTCGAGGATGGCGTTCTGCGCGGCGGACAGCAGCAGGACGGGGATGCGCCACCAGATGTCGGGCAGGTCCTCCGCGACGACGTTCAGCTCCACGCCCAGGTGATATGCGGCCAGGTACAGGCCCAGGCCGCTGCCGCCGATCACGGCCGCGAGCACCGCGCCCCGGGCCAGGTCCAGGCCTGGCTGACTCGCGTCCAGGCCGATCGAGGACGGCCGGTCGCCCGCCCGGGCCAGCAGGTAGAAGACGAGCAGGACCGGGGCGAGCGCGATGGCGATCGACAGCAGCTGGAGGAACAGGTCGAACAGCGGGCGGCCTGGCGCCAGCGTGCCGTTCAGCACCGCGGTCTGCTTGCCGAGCGACTGGTGCGCCGTCAGCGAGCCGATGAAGCTGACCAGGGCGTACAGGCCGCTGGCCCCGAGCGAGACGGCGAAGACGACAACGATCTCCCAGCGCAGGAGGCGGGCGGCGGGCGGCGCCAGTCTCTGCGGCGGGCTCGCCGGGCTGTCGGGTGAGCTCGCCTGGCTCTCCTCGATCACGTTGCCAAGTATCACCCGGCCGCGGGGCTTGTTAGCCCGGATAGGCGGTTGCCACTAAGCTCAAGTAGGTCACAAACCGGGCTGCGCCGCACGGCGTGCTCACCTAGCAGAGGTCACCCATGTACCAGAAGTTCCCGTCCGGCGGCAACCAGATGATGGAGCAGGTGCGGCCCGCCCCTCCCGCGCCGGTGCTGAACGCGGTCAAGCTCATGTACGCGGGCGCGGCGGTCAGCCTCGTCAGCCTGATCATCTCGCTGAGCGACATCAGCGGCACCAAGGCGGCGATCAGGAAGGCGCGTCCCAGCCTCACCGCGGCCCAGGTCAGCCAGCTGAACGGCTTCATCATCGGCCTGGCCATCGTCTCCGGCCTGGTCGGCGTCGGCCTGTGGCTGTGGATGTCGTGGGCGAGCAAGGGAGGCAAGAACTGGGCGCGCATCTTCTCCACGGTCCTGTTCGGCCTGGCCACCCTGGACCTGTTCGGCGTGTTCAGCCAGCCCAAGACCGCCCTGGGCTTGATCTTCCCCCTGCTGACCTGGCTGATCGGCCTGGGCGTGATCGTGCTGCTCTGGCGCCCGGATTCGAGCCGGTTCTTCAAGCCGCCGCTCGGGCCTTAGCGAGCCAGGCGGTCGCCGGGCTGGTGGCCGCCGCTCTCCCGGGTTCGGCGTCTTCCCGCGTGAACCTCGGGTCCGCGTCGCGCGTCTTTGAGGTAGAGGTCCGGCGAAAGCGGGGCGCCGGACCTCTACATCGCTCGGCAATCGTGCGGGTGCCGGGCGGGCAGGCCCGGCGAGAGCGGGGCACCGGACAGCTGGCCGGTGTGAGCGGGGCGCCGGGTCTGGACAGCTTCTGGTTGATGGCAGGGAATGGGCCGGCGACGCAGGGTTCGGCGGCCCACAGTCGTCTCTAGAGGTCGCTGTCGAGCACCTCGTGCGCGCGCCCGATGAGCAACGGCACGGCCTGGCCCTCCCGCTCGAAGCCCTCGCCGACCGTCTGGCCTAGCTGGTAGCGCGCGTTGATGCCCTCGAGCACGACGGCGAGCTTGAAGTAGCCGAACGCCACGTAGTACCCGATCCCGGATACGTCACGGCCGGTCCGCCGCGCGTATCCCGCCGCGAACTCGGCCCGGGTCGCGAACCCGGAACGGGCGGTGGCGTCGGCCGTGAGGGCGCGGACCCGGACCGGGCGGGCTCCGTCGCGCGCCTCGGCTTCCGTGGCCCAGGGGCTGAGCCAGCCGTCCTCGCCCTCCTCGGTCCAGTAGACGAGGGTCAGGCCGAGGTCGGCCAGCGGATCGCCCAGGGTCGCCATCTCCCAGTCCACCACGGCCGCGATGGCGGGCTCAGGCGAGAGGGTCACGAGGGCGTTGTCCAGCCTGAAGTCCCCGTGCACCAGGGTTACCTCGCCCTCGGCGGGCAGCGCGGCGGTCAGCCGCTCCACCAGCCGGGCGTACTCCGGGAGTTCCCTGGTCACCGACAGGTCCCACTGCCGCTGCCAGCGGTCAAGCTGGCGCCGCAGGTACCCGGCGCCGCGGCCCAGGTCACCCAGGCCGACCGCCTGGACGTCCACGGCGTGGATCGCGGCGAGCATGTCGTCCAGGCGCTCGGACAGGGCCGCGCACTGCGCATCGGTCAGCCCGGCGGTGTCGGCCCTGGTCCGCAGGATCACCCCGGGCACGTGCTCCATCAGGTAGAAGGGCGCGCCGATCACCTCGGCGTCGGTGCAGGACGCGATCGGCCGGGCCACGGGCACCGCGGTGTCCGCCAAGGCGGACAGGACGCGGAACTCCCTGGACATGTCGTGGGCGGTCGGCAGCACGTGACCCAGGGGCGGACGGCGCAGGACCAGCAGGCGGTCGCCGGCGGGGCCGGAAACCGAGAGCCGGTAGGTCAGGTTGGAGCGGCCCCCGGCGATGAGCTCGATGCCCGTCAGCTCGAGGGGGCCGCCCTGGACGTGGTCGTTAAGCCACGCGGCCAGGCGTTCGGGGCTCGGGATCCCTGGTGGACTGCTGGTTTCGGTCATGGTCTAACGAATCGTAGAACGGAACAGAACGGGAAATCTCCCCTCCCCCACCTATGGACTAATCACCCGTACTGACGTAAGCAGGAAAGGAAGCTAGAAGGTCTAGACCTGGGAGGGACCCTGTGGCTGACGCGTGGATGCCCGGCGCCAGATGCATCCGGGCAGAGACCGACGGGGGACAACTGGGAGGGGGCGCACCACGGGTCGTCTGGCTGACCCTCGGGGCCGACCCGCGCGTCGTCTCGGTCTGGTCTGTCGCGCAGTGTCTCAATCAGGAGAACCGGCCACCTCACCTCGTCTGGGATCCGCTGACCGGCGACATCGCGCAACTGCTGCCGATCGTCCGGGCTGGCTGCGCGCTGGGCACTCCCGAGCATCTCGACTACGCCCCGGACCGGCTTGCGCACCAGCAGGCCGAGGTAAACCGCGAAGGCCGGCTGTGCGTCCAGATCGGCGTCCTTGCCTCACCCAGGGAGCCGTTCACCTGCTACCAGATGATGGGGCTGGGCGAGATCCTTGACTGGCTCGACTCCTGGCGGATCCCCCGCCGCTGGCCGGCCGGGGCGCCCGCTCCCTACCGGCAGGCGGTCAGGCCGCGCAGCCGGGCCCGGTGGGCGCAAGGCGGGCATTTCGGGGCCTCGCAGGTACCCGACTGCGATAGCATCGGCCCCGGCGGAATCGACATCGACCAGCTCACCGGCCGGGGCAGCCTCGCCCGCGAGCTGGCGGAACCGCCGATGGCCGACCCGCCCGCGATCCGCCTGGGTCCCCGCACGGCGCAGGTGGTCGCGGCGGTCGGCTAGTGCCGTACTAACCCCGGGGGGACGACCCCCCGGGATCTCCCCGCTCATGGGGGGCTCCCCGCCCCCCCATACCCCCTGGCCCTTGGGAACCATGCCTGAACTCTCCAACACCTCGCGCACCGAACTGCACCGGCACCGCGACCGCGGCCGGACCGATCGCGATGACCTGTACGCGGTCCTCGACGCCGGATTGATTTGCCACCTCGGGGTCATCGCGGACGGCGCGCCGCGCGTCCTGCCCACCGGATACGGCCGCCTCGGCGACACGCTCTACCTGCACGGGTCGTCGGCCAACGGGACGTTCATGGCGGGGGCCGGCCGCGAGGTGTGCGTCACCGTGACGCACCTGGACGGGCTCGTCCTCGCCCGGTCGGTCTTCAACCACTCGATGAACTACCGCAGCGCCATGATCTACGGCGTGACCCGCCTGCTCACAGACCCCGCCGAACGGACCGAGGCGCTGCGTATCATCACCGAGCACCTGGCCCCGGGGCAGTGGTCCTACGTGCGCCAGCCCACGAAGAAGGAGCTCGCCGCCACCTCCGTCCTCGAGCTGCCGCTCACCGAGGCCTCGGTGAAGATCCGCGACGGCGGGCCGCACGACGAGCCGGAGGACTACGAGATGGACATCTGGGCGGGCGTGGTGCCGGTGACGGCGGCGTTCGGGTTTCCGGTGCCCGACGAGGATCTGCGGCCCGGGATCGCCGCGCCTGCGCACATAACGAATCGGGTGCTCTGAGGCATTGTCGGCTGGCCAGGCACCGCTGAGAGGGCCATACTCTGTGAGGGTGAACGACCGGCTCGTATGGATCGACTGTGAGATGACCGGGCTCGACATCGAGCGCGACGCTCTCATCGAGATCGCGTGCCTGGTGACCGACGCCGAGCTCAACCTGCTCGACGACGGCGTGGGCCTGATCATCAAGCCCCCGGCGGAGGCCCTCGCGGCGATGCCGGAGGTAGTCCGCGAGATGCACACCACCTCCGGGCTGCTGGCCGAGCTGCCGGGCGGAATCCCGGTCTCCGAGGCCGCCGAGCTCGTGCTCGGCTACGTGCGCGGCCACGTCCCCGAGGCGAGGAAGGTGCCGCTGTGCGGCAACTCCATCGCCACCGACCGCTGGTTCATCGCCCGTGACATGCCCGAACTCGACGCGTACCTGCACTACCGGATGATCGATGTGTCCAGCATCAAGGAGCTCGCGCGGCGCTGGTTCCCGCGAGCGTACTTCTCCTCCCCCGCCAAGCACGGCGGGCACCGGGCGCTGGCCGACATCAGGGAGAGCGTGCAGGAACTGCGCTACTACCGCGACGCCGTGTTCGTCCCGCAGCCGGGCCCCGACTCGGCTACCGCGCGCGAGATCGCCACGCGGTACGCCTCGGAGAACCCGGCCGTTCATCCGGAGTCCTGACGCGGTTCGCGGGCGCCCCGGGGCCGCTATACTCATGGTTACCCGCGCGATGTCCCTCGGGGCAGCGCGCGTTCTGCTGTCGTTTGGGCGTCTACCGCGCAGACGGCGGCGATGGTGGGCGTAGCTCAGTTGGTTAGAGCGCCAGGTTGTGGTCCTGGATGTCGTGGGTTCGAATCCCATCGCTCACCCCACGGGTTACCGACAGAACTGCCGGTGTCGTGCCGACAGAACTGTGCCGGTGACCGTTTCTTATTGTGCCTGCGGGGTCTGACATTGGCTCTGGCCGCCGCGGGAGGCTTGTTGCTGGGCGCCGGCAGCGGGGTTGCGGCGTTCTGGCGGGTTTGCGGCGTGGCTGCGCCGGCTGGGTGGCGCTGGTCAGTGGTGGCGGTGGGGCTGCGGGCTGTCAGCCGTCGGGGAGGTAGTCGCGGAGGCTGGCGCGGCGCCGTCGTGCCCGCTGGGTGGTGCAGGTCTTGCCGGGGGCGGTGAGCGCCCGCCAGGCGCGGATCTTGCGGATGTTGGCGGCCATCAGCAGCAGGGCGGTGAACAGGGACTGGGCGGCGATGCCGCGGACCCGGCGGCGGGCTGGCTGGGCGAGGGCTTCGTGGGCGGGGTCTTTGACGTAGCCGTTGAGGCCTTCGATGGTGTTGCGCAAGGTGGCGTACCGGGCGTGCCAGGCGGGGCTGGCGTAGGGCAGGTCCTGCCGGTAGCGGGCGCCGGTGCCGGGGGCGATGGTGATCGCGGTCTGCCGGCAGATCCTGGGTGGTTCGTCTGGTGGCTGGAGGACCTTGGGCCGCCCGTCGCGCGGCGTCAGCGAGGTCGTGCGGAGCGGGCAGATCAGCCCGGGGTGGCGGCCGGTGGCGGGGCAGGACAGCCGCTGGTAGCCGTCGGCATCGGGGCCGTCCTTGCGCTTGAGCTGGTAACAGGCGCGGGCGGCGATCTGCTGGTCGTAGAGGTCGCGGGTGATGGCGTGGCCGCGCAGCCCGGCGGTCGCGGTGATCAGCGGCCCGGGCAGGGCGGGGCAGTACCAGGTTCCCTCGACGAGGATGGCGCCGCCGGCGTTGGCCTGGATGCCGAGCTGGTCGTCGCGGTAATCCATGACGGGCTTGTAGCCCAGCGCCCGGGCCGGGAGGTGGAAGCGGCCGGGGAGCGCCTGGGTGTAGGCGCGGTCGTAGCCGAGCCAGCCTGGTTTGTGGCCGCGGGCGGCCACGGAGGCCAGCACCCGGGCGCCGGTGCCGCCGGGGTCTTGGCCGGGCCGGGCCATGGCCATCCCGGTGGCGAGGTTCGGGCAGCCGGGCTCGGCGCGGGGCGGCCGGGCGGTGGTGGCGATGGTGGCTTCCAGCGCCCAGGCGATCTTGCGCAGCGGCTTGCCCTTGTCGTCCTCGCGCTCGCGGTGGTCGCCCTCGCGGACGTACCAGCCGCCGTCGGGGTCGCTGGCGCACAGCCCGGTGCGCGCGGACGGGCCGCGGGAGAACAGCGGCACCGGGGTGGCATCCAGGGCGGTGCCGCCGCTGCAGGCGGCGCGCTCGTCCCCGGTGAGGACCGAGACGCTGGCCTCCAGCAGCGCGTTGACCAGCGCCTCGAGCCGGCCGCGGGCAGCGGCGGCCTGGCCTGGGGTCATCGGCTTGGTGCGGGCCCGGAACTCGCCTTCGGTCAGCCGCCGGTTTTTCGGCAGCGGCGAGGGATCGGCCACCTTGAGGATCTGGCCGAAGCAGTAGCGGACCCGGCGGTAGGCGGCCTTGAAGGCCCGCTCGGTGGTGGCGGTGCCGGGCACGCCGAGCCGGCGGCGGGACGCGGGCGGCAGCCGGCAGAACAGCAGCCGGGTGACCTCGGTCAGGAACAGCGGCCGGTCGCCGAGGGCCAGGCACAGCAGGGCGGTGAGCACGGCGCGCGCCGGCAGCGGGCGGCGCCGCCCGGTGCGGTGGGCCAGCGCGGCCTCGATGACCGGGGCCTTTCCGCTGCGGTCGATGAGCTCGGCGGCAAACGCCACGGTGTCCTCGTCCGGCCCACTGCCGGGCCCGGGGATCTCCAGCCCGCCGCCGTCCATGCTCATCCCGCCTGCTGGCGCCTGTCCCAGGCCCGCAGCACGGCCTTGGGCGGGGCGCCGCCGACATGGCGCGCATAGCGGGCCAGGGACTCGGCCTGGCAGATCCCGGTGATCGCCAGAAGCTTACGCAACGGGATGCCCGCGGCCAGGTGATCGCAGATGAAACTGGACCGGCACCGGCCCGCGGTCAGCCGGGGCGCGGCCGGATCGGCCGCCAGGGTCCGGGCGAAACTGGTGACGAAGTTCTTGTACCCCCGGTCCGCCGGGCCGGGCCGGAACAGGTGACCGGTCCCCGCACTGGCGGCCAGCCCGGCCGCCCGCCCGGCATAAGGCGATGCGACCGGCACCACCCGCGCCGCCGGGCCGCTGACATGCACGGCCACACGCCGGCCGTGCCGGGTGACGTCGCTGCCGCGCAGCGCCACCAGCTCGCCAGGCCGCAGCCCGGCGCCGATGCCGAACACCACCATGGCCAGCGCCGAGGCCCGGTTCACCGGATCGCGCTGGCCAGCGGCGATGGCCGCCACTTCGGCGCGCTCGGCCGCCGAGTACGGCGGGGGCGCTTTCGCGCCCGCAAACGGCGTCGCCCGCTGCCCCGGCTCGCCATGCACCGGCCTCGCGAGCCGGTACAGCGCCGACCGGTAGGTGCCCCTAGTGGACGACGCGCAGCCGGGCAGGCCGGCCACGCAGAACGCCTCGATCACGTCATAATCCAGCAGGAACTCCCGGCTGGCCGGGATCCCCCGCGCTGCGGCGAACCGGCACAGCCCGCGCACCGCCGTGCCAGCCACGGCCTGCCGCCGCGGTTCCGCCGCATAGCCCGCGAGCACCCGGGAGCCCATACCTGCCTTCCCGCACAATAAGCGCAGGAGTTTCTTTAACCGTATACATTGCCAGGAGCCACGTGCGGGAGGCGCGCCGGCCGGCGGCAGGCGCGCGCCGGGAATCTGCGGGATCCTAGCCACGAGGAGGGCCGATGCCAGCACCAGACGGCCGCAGCGCAGACCAGGCCCGAGCCGCCATCCAGGAGGCCCTCGGCCAGATCGGCTTCACCCTGCCCGGCAGCATCACCATCCGCCGCACCCGGTGCGGCAAGCCCCGCTGCGCCTGCACGGCCGACCCGCCCGCCCTGCACGGCCCTTACATCCAGTGGACCCGCACCGTCCGGGGAAAGACCGTCACCCGGCTGCTCACCCCCGCCCAGTACCAGGCCTACGCGCCCTGGTTCGCCAGCGCCCGCCGGCTCCGCGCGCTGGCCGCCGACCTGGAAGCCCTGTCCCTGGCCGAAATGGCCCGGGCGGAAGGCTGGGCCAAGATCACCCCCGGCACCCAGGCACCCGCCCGCACCAAGCTCGCCCGGGTACCCCGGGAACCGGGCATAACACCCAAAACGCCGGGAGATCAGCCCGCTTAACGCGGGAAACAGGCCAACGCAGAACACCGTAACCGCAGGTCGCAGAGTTCTGTCGTTAGCCCCCCACCGTTTATAGCCGTTGACCTGCGGGTTTGATCGGAGCCCGGAGTCTTGCTAACTATGTGGTTAGCATTTTGGTTAGCACAGCTGTGCGACGTCGATCACATGGAGTCTCGTGGCGTGTAGTGCCATGCCGCGTTGCGCAGTATGCCGGCGGACGCCACGATGGCAGATGAAGATTCCCTTAGCTGTTGCGCTGTTCTGATTAGTCCGCTTGCGGGCTATGCGGGAGGCAGGATGCCTGTGAGGTTCCAGAACTCGGCCATCGGTCTTGACCTGGGCTTTATGCGGCTCGCTGATACTCGTTGATGAGGCCGCCGAGGACGGGCCGGCGCTGGATCCGCTTCCGGGAGAGATCAGCGGCAGGCTGATCAGGACGAGGCGGGCAGAGCCGACGGCTGCGATGGGGCCGCCGTCCGTTGTCATGACCCTCGTACTGGGCCAGGATCGTCCGCAGATGCCGTTCACCGAAGATCAGCATCCGGTCAGTGACCTCCTTGCGGGCGGTGAGCACGAACCTGTCCGCATAACAGTTCGCTCGCGGGAGGCGATCCGCCTGGACCCCGCTCTCGCCCAAGCGCACCGCAACCTCAGCGAACTGTTGCAGGCACGGCATCGGAATCTGTCAACCTGTTCGGGGCACCGTTGGTCGGCTTTTACTGAGTGGCGGCTTCCTTCTCCTGCGGCTGGTTGATCCAGGATGTGCCTGGCAGTTTCGGCGGGGCTGGCGGTTTGCGGACGAATCGTTCGGGGTGGGCGTGGTAGGCGGCGGTCAGGGTCTGGGCGCGCTCGGCTTGGACGGCTGCGGCCAGGCCGTAGTGGACGTCGGCGGCGGTGTGCAGGCCCAGCCCGCCGTGCCGGTGCTCGTTGTTGTACCAGGGGAAGAAGTCCTGGCAGTGCGCCCGGGCGTGCTCGATCGAGGCGAACCGGGCGGGGAAGGCCGGCCGGTATTTCATCGTCTTGAACTGCGCTTCGGAGTAGGGGTTGTCGTTGGAGACGTGCGGGCGGGAATGGGACTGGGTGACGCCCAGGTCAGCCAGCAGCAGCGCGACCGGCTTGGACGTCATCGAGGAACCGCGGTCGGCGTGGATGCTCAGCTGGCCGCGGCCGATGCCCTGCTTGGCGCAGGTCGCGGCGATCAGCTTCTCGGCCAGGGCGGCGGACTCG
The DNA here is from genome assembly GCA_963789225.1 of uncultured Actinomycetes bacterium. Taxonomy (GTDB): domain Bacteria; phylum Actinomycetota; class Actinomycetes; order Streptosporangiales; family Streptosporangiaceae; genus Palsa-504. Next base: position 331,172 of record CAWBKD010000013.1, on the reverse strand, counting down.
CGGGTCGCGACCATCCAGCCCACGACGTACCGGCTGAAGATGTCCAGGATCACGTACAGGTGGTAATAGGTCCACTTCGCCGGGCCGTGCAGCTTGGTGATGTCCCAGGAGTACACCTGGTTCGGCCCGCAGGCCGCCAGCTCGGGCTTGACCGCGGCGGGATGGGTGGCCTGCGCGCGCCGCTCACGGCTTTCGCCGGCCGCACGCAGCAGCCGGTAGTAAGTGGACACCGACCCCAGGTAGGTGCCCTGGTCCAGCAGCGTCGCCCAGACTTCGGCGGGGGCCAGGTCAGCGAACCGGTCGCTGTGCAGCACATTCAGGATCGCCGTCCGCTCGGCCAGGGCCAGCGCCCGCGGCTGGACCCGCTCGGTATGCGGGACCGGGGCTGCCTTCGGCGGCGGCGGGCTGATCCGGTGCCGCCGGTACCAGGTGGCCTGCGGCACCCCTGAGGCCGCGCACGCCGCCCTGGTGCCGATCCGCGGCGCGAGCAAGGCGATCGCCTCATCGGTCACGAGCTGGACCCGGGCTCGGTGTCCGCGCTCTTGGAGATCGTCTCCAAGAGCGCCTGCAGTTTTGCCTGGACATCCACCACGAAGCGGGCCTTAGCCAGCTCCTGCTCCAGCTTGGCCTTCTCTTTCTGCAGCCGGGCGATCTGCGCATCGCGCGGGTCAGCGGCCGGACGGCCGCGTGGCCGCGCCGGGCCCGCCAGCGCACCGGCGTCCCGGGCTCGCCGCCACTCGATCACGTGGCTGGAGTACAAGCCCTCCCGGCGCAGCACCGCGCCCTTCTCACCGGTCGCTGCCGCGTCGTACTCGGCCACTACGTCCAGCTTGTACTGCGCGGTGAAGGTCCGCCGGCGGGCCTTCTCGGGCACCTCCGGATCCGGGCGCTCCTGCCGCTCGCCGGTCACCCGTCCAGCATCGCCGGCCACCAGGGCACGGTCGAGCACGGTCACGGTCATCTCAGGGGTATCTCCATCCCCGCCCTCGGGGAGTCAGTGGTTACTGAGGGGCGGGTGCCTCACGACAGCTTGGCAGAGAGGGCATCGGTCCTCCTGGCTCAGGAGTTGTTGACGGAAAACGCGCCGCCCGCGTCCCTGAAGGCCCGGTCCTGACGGCTAGGCCCTGCGCATCCCGTATCGTCGGCACCCTGTTCCGCCGCGGGCCAGGCCGCCAAGCATCGCCTCGATGCCGCCAAAGACCGGACCACCGTGACGCCTCCCGTGCGGGACCATCCTCGTCCGGCCCGGCCCGGACGGTGCACCCGACTGCTGACGATCACGAAAATCGGCTCTGCCGCGAATTCCGTGATTGGGCTGGCAGATGACGGTGTCAGCGGGTCACCTCCGGAGGAGGGGTCCAGCGGCAGGCCAGGGTGATTGCGGAGTTTGGCCGGTGAAGGCCTGTTGATCACGATCTGACGGCTGGCGGCGTGTCATCGCGTGCGTACAACGAGGCCCCGCTAGGACGTGGGAATCGACCAAGATCACCTACGTCTGAGGAGCCTCGTTGGCGTCCCAGTCTGCCGTGCGGGCGTTGCCGTCTGCCACTGCCGGCCGCTCACCTGTCGCCGCGTCCGGCGCTTACGAGTTGTGCGAGGTGCTTTTCCCGCATCTGCGCGGGCTGTATGTGGAGCAGGTCCAGCCGGCCGGGGCGGGAGTGGTGATGCAGGCCCGGTCCCGGGCGGCGGGAGCGGGATGCCCGGCCTGCGGCGCGTGCAGCGAGCACCCGACCCGGCCTCGCCCGCGCAGGTCCGAAACCGGCAGCGGTGAACCCTGCCGTTACCCGGCAGCAGGGACGCCCGAGGCCTGTTCCCGGTTCAGGGTGAGTTTCCCGGCGTTCGGCGGCCATGCGGGAAAGCTGGCGCCGGGCCATCCGGCCGGTGCGCGGCGCCCGGCCCGGCGGTGGGCCCTGACCGTGTCAGGTGAAGATGATCTGGCCGCCGGCGGCGAGGTCGTAGAACTCGCCGACGGTGATGATGTCCTTGACCTGGTCGATGAAGTCGTCCTTGGTCAGGCCGAACAGGTCGACCGATGCCTTGCAGGCGTACAGGCCGGCGCCGGTGTCGGCGATCATCTCGATGAACTCGGGGATCGAGGGAATGTCGAGCTGGCCCATCTTGTGCGCCATGTAATGGGTCATGACCGAGGACACGCCGGGCAGGCCGCCGGCCCAGGTGGCCAGGTGCAGGCCGGGGTTGCCGACGGTGGCGAGCTTGATGTGCTCGTGCCGGGCCTTGTGGATAGCGTCAAGGCCGAAGAAGGTGAAGAAGAGGTTCGCCTCGATGCCCTCGGCGCGGGCTCCGTTGGCCATGATCAGAGCCGGGTAGATGCCCTCGAGGGAGCCCTTGGACACGATGATGGAGACTTTCTGGATCTTGCCGTTAGTGCTGGCGCCGTTGTCGGTCATGACGCACCGTCCTGTTCGTGGTTGTTCAGATGCAGCCGCGCGGCTTGGGGATGCCGGCGATCTTCGCGGCGAGCTTGGCCGGCCCCTTCGGGAACAGCTCGTACAGTTCCTTGATGCTGACCCCGGAGGTCTTGCTCAGCGCGCGCACGCTGGGGCCGGTGCCTTTCTCGGCGTACTCGTGCCGCATGAACTTGATGACCTGCCAGCGCGGCTCGGTCAGCATGCTGATGCCGGCTTCGGCGGCGATCTGCGGTGCCATGTCCTCGCGCCACTGCTCCGGGTCGGTGAAGAAGCCTTCGTCGTTGACGGTGACTTCGGTGCCTGCGTAGATCTTGACGGGCATGGTCAGGCCCTTTCTCTCGTGCCGTTGACTGGGCTGGCAGGTGCGTGGCTGCCGGCTGCAAGCGCCTCGAGGCGCTTGCCTGCCCGCGGCATGTCGGTTCCGATGCCGGGGATGTCGTGTCCGGGCAGGAGCATGTGCCAGTACAGCCACTGGAAGGCGAGCTTTCCGAGGTGGTTGAGGCGGGACTCGCGGAGCAGCGGCAGGCCAATGCGGCCGGGGAACCGCCCCGTAACCGGTTCGGTGTCGTAGTTGAAGTCGATCAGCAGCGCCTTGCCGGACCCGCTTTCGATGAAGCAGTTGGTATGGCCGTCGAAGCTGGCGCTCAGCGGCTGGCCGCGGAGGAAGCTGGCGATGTTGCGGGTCAGGATCTCGCCCTCGAAATGGGCGACAGAGCCGGCCTTGGAGGCGCGGACGTCGGCGGCATCGCCGATGACGAAGACGTTGGGGCTGGCCTTGGCCTGCAGGGTGTGCTCGTCGACGGGGATGAAGCCCAGCGCATCGCCAAGACCGGCTGAGCGCTCGACGTACGCCTGACCGCCGTGCACCGGCACCGTCACCGCCAGGTCGAAACTGACCTCGCGGCCGTCGAACGAGATGAGCCGGCAGCCGTCGGCGTCGACCTCACCGGTGTTGAACTCGGTCACCACGTCGATGGCCTTCTCCGCCAGCATCCCGCTGAGCTCGCGGTTGCAGACGGCCTTGGTGAACGCGCCGTCGAGCGGGGTGACGAGGGTGATCTTGACCCGGTCACGGATCCCGCGCCTGCGGAAGTGCGCATCGGCGAGGAAGCTGAATTCGATCGGCGCGACCGGGCACTTGATCGGCATGTCGACGATATTGACCGCGATGCGCCCGCCGTCGAATCGCGCCAGCGCATCGCGCAGGGCCACCGCGCCCTTGGGGTCGTAGAAGGTAAAGGCCCGGCCGCGTTCTGTCGCGTTTGCAAGTCCGTCAGTCTCGTCCGGCAGCAGGGCCGCGCCGCTGGCAATGACCAGCACGTCATACGGCAGCACCGTGCCGTCCTCGAGATGGACGCGGCGCGCCTCGATGTCGACGTGATCGGCGCCGCTCTGGTGATATCCGATGCCGCCGTGCAGCTGCCGTACCCGGGGGCGCGTGATGCTCTCAGCCTGGACCCGGCCGAACGGGACGAAGAGCAGGCCCGGCTGGTACACATGCTGCCCGTCCCGGTCGACCACGGTGATCACGTCGTCGTCCGCGAGCTGCCGCCGGAGCCTGTTCGCGATCAGCGTGCCGCCCGTCCCGCCGCCGAGAACCACGATTTGCCTCGCCATGGCATCAGTGTCGGCGCATTCGTCCGGCCGGGGCTACGGCCGAAGGTCCCGCCGCGCGCCGGCCAACGGCATTGCCATCCCGAGCCTGGCTGGCTGCGGGTCGTGCCGCAAGCCCCGCGTGACGCGACCGGGAATAATCGCCTGTGAGGTTCCAGAACTCGGCCATCGGTCTTGACCTGGGCTTTATGCGGCTCGCTGATACTCGTTGATGAGGCCGCCGAGGACGGGCCGGCGCTGGATCCGCTTCCGGGAGAGATCAGCGGCAGGCTGATCAGGACGAGGCGGGCAGAGCCGACGGCTGCGATGGGGCCGCCGTCCGTTGTCATGACCCTCGTACTGGGCCAGGATCGTCCGCAGATGCCGTTCACCGAAGATCAGCATCCGGTCAGTGACCTCCTTGCGGGCGGTGAGCACGAACCTGTCCGCATAACAGTTCGCTCGCGGGCTCCGGGGCGGGATCTTCACCACCTCGATACCGGCACCGGCTAGGACGGCGTCAAAGGGCCGCGGTGAACTGCCCGGCCCGGTCACGGACAAGGAAACGGAAGCCGGCGGCGCGGTCACCCAGATTCATCAGCAGATGGCGGATCTGCTGTGTGGTCCACGGTCCGTCCGGGTTCGCGGTGACACCGAGAATGTGCACGTAACGACTGCCTATCTCCATGACGAACAGGCAGTACAGGCGCTGCAGGGTGACCGCGCAGTCCACATGGAAGAAATCGATGGCCAGCATCGTCGATGCCTGCGTATGCAGGAACTGCCGCCAGGTCGTGTCGGTGTTCCGTTGCGGTGCCGGAGGAATCTTCAGCGCCCTGAGGACCCGGCGGATCGTGGACGCGCTGACCCGGTGGCCGGGTTTGAGCAGCTCGCCTTGGATTCTCTTGTATCCCCAGCTGTGGTTCTCGGTGGCGAGCCGCCCGATCAGCACGGTGATCTCGGCGCTGGCCGGAGGCCGTCCTGTCCGGTGCGGGTAGGTCCATGTGCGGGTGATCAGGCGGCGGTGCCAGCGCAGGACGGTGCCGGGGGTGACCAGCCGGTACGCTCGCAGCTTCCCGGGCAGGAGCCGGATGAGTGCGGTGAGGACTGCGCGGTCGGCCCAGTCGAGCCGGGGCCGGGGATGAGTGCGGCGTAGCACGGCGACCTCCTGCCGTAGCACGAGCAGTTCGGCGTTCTTGGAGGCGGATGACCGGGCGAGCAGGACCAGCCAGCCGCAGAGCCGGACGAAGATGAGGTAGAGCAGGCGCAAGGACACGGATGATCATGATGCCGTACAGCTGATCCCGGCCATCGCCGCAGCTCACAGGCCAGGCAGACTTTTGGTACCCCACAAGCAGGCCATCACGCAACGCGACCATTCGCAGCCGCCACCAATTACATATCGAGTGATGCGCGCCTCGCTGTGCTTTGGTCGGCGGCTAAGCACACAGCGCATATTAGCCAGATCTGGGCAGGTTGCCCGGCACGTGAGGTCCCGTGTCTGGGGGCGGTCCGCCTTCCTTTGCGGGGTTCCGCGACCGCATCAGCCAGTTCAATTCCTGATCCCGGCTACGAGTCCGCCCGGCAGCACAACGCCTCGTGGTCACGCTAACCCAATCAGTGGCTCGTGATGGTCAGCCGCGGGGCGCTGTGCTCTGCGCGGACCTCGACCGTGCCGCCGACCGGGAACGTCATGATCGGGGTGGTGTGCCCGAAGTCGACGTTGGCGATCACCGGCAGGCCGGCCAGCTCGGGCTTGGACGCCACAACCTGGGCCAGCAGATCGCGGGTCATCCCGGTCGCCTTCTGGAACCGGCCGATCACCAGGCCGCGGACCCCGGCGAAAGCTGGCTGCTGCAGCAGGGAAACCAGATCACGGTCGAAGTCCCACGGCCTCACCTGCGCGTCATCCTCGGCGAAGACCACCGAGCCCTCCAGCGGCGGCATGAACGGCGTGCCCTGCAGCAGGTTCAGCGTGCACAGGTTGCCCCCCACGATGGTCCCGCCCGCCTCGCCCTCCTGGAGCACCCACCAGCCCTGACCCTGCTCCAGGTGCCGATCCTCCTGGTCGAGGAACCAGGCGTCATCACTCCAATCCGGCGACGGGGCCAGCGTGACCGGCCCGTCTCCCATCACGCAGGCGGAGAATCCGGCCTGGGTGTACCCGAACTGGTGCTTCATCCCGAAGCTGGAGTAGTGCGGTCCGGAGTAGCCGACCAGCCCGGCCCGGGCATACAGCGCGTTGGACAAGACAGTGATGTCGGAGAACCCGCACAGCACCTTCGGGTGAGCCGCGACCAGCGAGTAGTCGATCCCGGTCAGCAGCTGGTTGGCGTTGAAGCCGCCGATCACGGTGAGGATCGCGTCCACTCCCGGATCGGCGAATGCCGCATGCAGGTCCGCCAGCCGCGCCGCCGGCGGGGATGAGGAGAAGTCATCGCATTGGCTGACGCTCTCCCCGAAGGAGACCGTCAAGCCGAGCGCCGCCAGCTTGCGGTCCGCCTCAGCCCGCACCTCCGGTCCGATGATCGCCAGCGACCGCGACGGCGCGATCACCCGCACCGACGAGCCCGGGCGCAGTTTCGGCGGTACAACCGGCACCGGCCCATCCTGGCCGATCCCCGCCGGGGCCGGCAACCGCGTTACCGGCACCGTCACCTGCCGCCGGCGAGATCCTCGTCGCAGAGCGCGATCCCGACATCGCCGCGATCTTACCGAGACGGCCGAGAACGCGCTCGGCTTCCCCGACCGCATAGAGTAGCTCCGTAGCGTGCTGCCGATGATCCGCGACGTCATCGCGCGTCGGCAAACGGGGCACCACGTGATCAACGGAGGGCATGCTCATCGTGCATGAGCAGGACGCCGGCCGCCCGCCGCCGAACCGGCCGAACGCCGGTACAGATCAACCTGTCCGGCGCAATGCCGACCGCGCCCCAGCCGGACCGGGATCTGCGTACATATCGGTCGTCCGGTACGGCGCCGGCAGTCCTGGCGTTCACGCGCTCGGCCGTCCGGGTCGGCGGCTACGCGTGCGGATTGCCAGTGACACCCGGTCCGGGTTGCAGGCTTGATCGGGTTGCAAGCCTGCCCCTGGGACATCGCGGTCGCTGACGTCACCGGGCCGCCGTGGCGAGCCACCGCTCGACGCTGCGCACATAGGCCGGGACCAGCTGCGCCTCGGTCCGGTAGCTCAGCACCAGCGCCGCCGCCCGGATGCGGTCGTGCCCGCGTAGCCGCAGCACCGCGTAGGCGAGCATGGCCGAACGGCGCCTGCCCGCGGTGCAGTGGATGAGCACCCCCGCCTGCGGCTGATCCTCCAGCACCCGCGCGGCGAAGCACGCCGCCGCCGCCCACACCACGGACCGCTGCCGCAGACCGTGATCCTGCATCGGCGCCTGCGCGACCCGCCCGGGGCCGAAGGCCGCCCGCTCGGCCGCCAGATCCCCGCACCGCCGCACCTGCGCCCGCGGCCGGCAGTTGACGACGTGCGTCACGCCCTGCTCAGCCAGGCCTGCCACCATCTGGGCCGGCGGCACGCCGCTGATCGCGATGCGCTCGTCCCCGATCCAGCTCAGCGCCAGACCGGCGGCATCTGGCCCGGGCACCCCGCGCCTACCCGGCCGGCGTATGCGCACGCTCCGCAGCACATGCATGCCAGCCCCTCCGGTACCACCGTAATACAGCCCTGCCGTCCCCGGCACGGGCGGCCAGGACACGTGCAACCGGCCCGCCCGCAGTCACACAGCGTCAGAAGACTCCAGGAACCGAGATCGACACGTCCCGCTACCGCGGTACCTCCAGATCGATGCTGCCGAATCGGGATGGCTGATGACTGAAGTGTCCGCATGTGTGGGCGAATGCAGATCATCTTGTTCGGTTCGGGCCCGGAGAGCCTGGTCCTCCAGGCCGGGTCTTGCCTGCTGCTGGCAGCTGATGCCGGTTCGGGGCGGACAGGACGCCCGCGGCCGGGCGAGCGTGCCCGTCGTGCTGGCCATCACCGGCTGGCGTGGTGTGAGGCGCGTCTGCGCAAACGCCGATGGCGCCACTGGCTGCCGCACCCGCCAGGGATGACCTAGCAGCCTAGCCCGCGTAGTGCGCCAGGGTGGGTACGAACTCGGCCGCGTTCACCGTGCCGAGCCCGGACGCCAGGTTGTACCCGGGCCCGGCCTGGTAACCGGCGATGGTGTAGTGCCTGCCGTCCTGGGTGAAGGTCACGGTGTTGTTGCCAGAGGTCACGGGCACCAGCCCGGCCGCGTGGTCGGCCTTCATCGCGTACAGCGCGGGGTTGATGAGCCCGAGACCGTGACCGGCGAGCTGGTCGGCCAGCGCGACGATCCCGGCGAACAGCGGGGTAGCCTCGCTGGTCCCGCAGCTCAGGTGCCAGCCCGCCGGGACGCCGGGATAGCTCTGGTACGTCTGGATCGCGCCGTTGCACGCCGCGCTCATGGTGATGTCGGGCACGCCGCGGGCGTTCCCGACGACGCCGGCCACGCCGTTCTGGTACCAGGGACGCGCGAATACCGACGACACCCCGCCGCCGGAGGCGCCGGGGTTGGGGCCGGCGCCGTTCCACACCGTGTCGGGGGAGGTGCGGTTACCGGCGGCGCCGAGGTGCAGCCGGGTCCCCCCGACCGCCGTCACCAGGGGATCACTGGCCGGCCAGCTCACCACCGGGTAGGTGTAGTAGGTGACCCCGTCCAGGCCGACGTTGGCGACCCCGGCGTCGCCGGAGGCGGCCAGCACGGTCACGCCGTGGGCGGCCGCGCTCAGGTACGCGCTCCGCAGCGCCATCACGGACGCGGCGTCCGGGAACGTCTCCTCGGTGGCGCCGAAGCTCTGGCTGATCACCTCGCCGAGGTGGTGGCCGATCACGTAGTTCTCGGCCCGGACGATCTGCGGGAACCCGGTGACACCCTCCGTCTCCGGGACCGGCGTCTCGACCAGCAGGATGTCCGCGCCCGGCGCTACCGTGTGGGCCATCTCCACATCCAGCGTCGTCTCACCCGCCCAGCCCTCGAAGCCGGAGCTCGCCCGGTAAGGCGGGACCGGGCCGGCCGGCCGGATGACCGTGAACGAGGGCGGGGCAGGCAGCCCGTACCGGGCGTCATAGGTGGCCAGGTCCCCGGTGATAGTCGGCGATCCGTAGGGGTCGACGATGACGATGGTCTGGCCGGTGCCGGTGATCCCGCGGCGGAACAGCGGGCCGAGGTCATAGGCGGCCTGCAGCTGCGCGGCCTGGTAGCAGGCGACGCGGTACCTCGCCTCGCATTGCGCGGTGCTCAGCGGCTGGCCCGCCGACACAAACCGGGAGATTACCATGGGTGACATCACCACCTGGGCTGCTGCCGGGGCGGCCGCCGCCCCTCGCGGCCAGACCGCCGCAAGCAGCGATCCGGCCAGCACAGCGGACAATCCGGCCAGCCAACACGTCCCCGCCCTGCATCTCATAGCACCCCCAGGCGGCAACACATACCGGCACGCTCAACGCTAGGAGCCCGCCGGCCGAACGGCAACCGCGCTGCGGAAAATAGTCCGCGACCGACACAGCCGACGTCAGCCACCGCGTACCCAACGCGGAGGCCTACGGTCCCGCCCACCCCGCGGCTGGGCCGCTACGGCCTGGAAAAACGCGGCAGCAGACTCGCTCCGGACCTCGTTTGCCCAGCGGCCTGCCGAGCGCATTCCTTACTGGCCCGCAGGCGCGCAGAAGATCCCCATCCGCGCCCGACGCGACGGCGGCACCGACCGCTGGCAATCAGGCGGCTCCGCGCGCGTTCTCCCGGACAACGTCCGTAACTCAGCGTCACACTAGCGAGTGGCATCACTCCGAGGCTGACTCTCGATCCAGCCCGGCCGGACAATCTGGGGCTGGCGCGCGAGATGCGGAAGCAGGAGTGTCAGGACTGGGCGGTCCCGGGTCTGGCGCGGCGCTCCGCCTCGGCCTGGATGCCCCGGAAGGAGGACCGGACGGCCGCCTCCCATGCTGCCGCGACCCGGCCGGCCCACCACCGGCCGGCGATGCCGAAGTCGGTGCCGAGCTCGCCGGAGTACTCAAGCCGGGTGCCGCCGTCCTGTTCGGTGAGCGCGAATTGCTCGGTGAGGTGCGGCACCGGGCCGCGGACGAGCCGGAAGCCGATCGTGTGCGGCCGGTCGAAGGTGACGGTCTCCAGCGTGGCCGCGGTGAGCCTGCCCCGGTGCACGGGCGTGTAATGCTCGGCCAGGACCATGTTGGTGCCGCGGTCCAAGACCTGAAGCTTGCCGGCCATGGCGCGGGGGGTGCGGCCCAGGTAGGGCGCGGCGATCACGTCGAACACGGTGGCGGCCGGGGCCGCGATCTGGACGCCGAACGGGCCCAGCGGGCGGACCCGGCGTCCCCAGCCGGTGTCGAGTGTCGCCTTCCCGGTGACGACCAGGTAGTAACCCAGGCCTGCCAGGCCGCCTGCCGCGGCCACTGCCGCCGCCCCGACTCGGATCATGCTCGCCAGCCTACGGACTGCCCATCCGCGCGGGCACCTCGGCATGCATCTCGGCATGCATCTCGACAGCCGTGGCCGCGTAATCGGCGACGGAAGTTGACGTTCAGCCTCCCGATGAACACGCGGGGAGCGGCATGTGAGTGCGCCAGAATGATTAGGCAGAGCGAAATGCCGCAGGTGCTTACACCGGAATATCAGCGAGCAGGGTCAGATTGTACTGTTAACGGCGTAGCCAGCGCCGGGCTGAACCTGCGGCGCCCACGGAGGCGAGGTTGCGCCCGCGGCAGCTCGCAACGTGCGGGAGCCAACTGAGGAGCCATTATCGGCCGACGGCAAGCAACATCGGCAGAGTGAAGAATTCGATTTCTGCAAATCTGCCAGGTATGAAGCCTTAGTCGGCATTGTGGGGTCATCCCTAAGGACCTCGATGAGTTAAATGGTGTCGGCCCACGCGACCACTGCGGTCATCTGCTTGACCCAGAAATCAAACTTGCGTCAGCAGACATCCGCTCCGAAGCGATGAGGCCGAGAGAGGCGGCCTTCCGGTAGAACCCGCTGCCGACTCCATTTTCATTGAGGAACATGACGATCGCGGAAATCATTAGCCCGCCGCTGGGTTGGTTTTTCGTCTCGATGTAGCTGCGGTCCACAAGGCGTCCAAGTAGTTCACCCATAGCTGCCCGGTCGTGTTCAAGGTTGACGTTCCATTTTGGTTGGCCGGTTCGCTCCGCCAGTATTTCGTTTACTTCGGTATAGTTGGTTCGCGGGTCACTAGACCTTTTCTTCTACGTCCCCGGCGGCAAGCGCGAAGGGACAGAAAGTGATCTGCAGACCCTGCTTCGCGAGATCACCGAAGAACTAGCGGTCGCGCTGCTGCCTGAGACGGTAACGCATGTGGGCACCTACGAGGCAGGCCAGCCGTATGGCGACCCGGCCGACGCGGTAGTGCGGATGAGCTGCTACACAGGTGACTACTCCGGAACGCTGGCTGCCAGCAGCGAGATTGACGAGCTCGCCTGGTTCTCATATGCGGACCGTCCCCGAGTCCCCCCTGTCGACCAGTTGCTCTTCGACGACCTCAAAGCGGCCGGCGAACTGCGATGATGCCGACCACGGCCATTGCCCGAACCGATGTTCGCCACGTGTCTCCGGCGCTGATCTCAGGCTCACCGCCGGAGACAGCGATCCCGCGTAGTCAACGACCTGGAAGTCATGCGCTATTCGTTCATCTGGCTGGTCGTTGCCAACACTCCGGGTCGTCGGCTACAGCGGACTAGCTCGTCGAGATTAACGTAAACGTTCAGGTCCTTGGGCTCGGGGTTCTCGCCCGGCAGTCTCATCGTCGACGTGTCATGCGACGCGGGAATGGGCTTTAGCTGGACGCGGCCCACATCATTGCCGAGCCGATGTTCACCGTGGGCAGCAACATCCACTACTACGCCGTGGACCACAGCCCGTCGCTGGTGTGGAACTCCGCCACCTGGGAGATCAGCCAAGCACTGCTGCCACACCTGGCGGCCGTGCTCGGCGGCCCCGGCGCCTGGGACTCCGATCCGGTCATCCAGCGGGCCATCGAGATCCGCCGTGGCGTCATCCAGAACCCCGACATCCTGTCCTTCCAACACCGTGCCCTGCAATACCCGCACCTGCGGCTCCCCTAGCTTCACGCGCCCAGCCCGCGGTACCGGTGCACCAGAGATACAGCCGACCCTAACCGTCCACACCGGAACGCCTGGCAGGACGACCGTGCCGATGATGCCCACCCCCACGCACCCATCCCCTGGCGCACCCCGCTACCGCGCGGCCGGGCGACCTGGCCGGTGCCCGACCGCCGCCCGCGCCGCACCCGGGCGCGCGCGGACGCTGGACGGCAGCAACCCGGCTACCCGGCAGAATTCCCGCCGACCCGCGCCGGCAACTCATCCCTTCTTCCCCAGCCAACGCGATCAGGGCGAAGCCGACGAATTGAGCAACATGCCATACCTCATCGGCAAGTGCTGCCGGCTTGGACCGCCCGCGGCCCTGCCACCTGCGGAAAGGACGGCGACCGACCAGCAGCCTGCACCGCGTCGCCGGCTCATGGCATCCATATTGCCATTTCGGCGCGCTATCGACGCTCACCGGCTCCGTGGCCCCTCGCATACCGAACGGCGGGTACGCGTCGTCAAGCGACGAGCGACGTCAACTACGGAAAGTAACTGACTGCGCCGCCGGCGAGCGTTGGTGCCGCATTGGGTGGCGGACAGGATAGGCGAGGCCGAGGTCAGCACATGACCCCACAGAAGCAACCTCAGGCACGGACGGCCAGCACCGGCTTGAGTCAGTTGACTATCACGCCAGGCTCGCTTGCTGTAGTCACCAGCTAGCTGCAGGAGTACAGTCTTAACCCTGACAGCGTGGTCGGGACCCCGCCTCGTAATGAGGAGGGGGAGCCCATGACCGGCACCAGGCCAGCCATCTGCGACCACCACGGTCACGTCATCGTCACGCTTTGCGGGGAACTAGACATTGCCGACGCCGCATGCCTGCAGGACGCGCTCACCGGAGCCGTCACCCAGAACCCTCACGTCGTCGCCGACCTGTCCGGCCTGGACTTCGTCGACTGCGCGGTCCTCGGGGTCCTGGTCCGGGCACGGGGACAGGCCCTGGAAGCTGGCGGGGACCTGGTGCTCGCCGGGGCGCGGGGGAAAGCCCGGCGGGTTCTCAAGCTGCCGATCATGACGGACCTATTCCCCGTTTACGCAAGCGTGGACGAGGCAGTGATGGCGGCGGACGGCCTGGTGCTGCGCTAGCGGGCTGGCGATCCCATGGCCTGAAGGGACCCATCCGGCCGTTCCTGCTGCTCCGAACGGGTGCGCCTGGGATGCGGTGCGTCGCCATTGCCGGGCGTGGACAGGACCATGATGACTAATCTTGTTATGGTGGCGCTGAGCAGGCTGGCCATCGTCTCGTATGTGGCGTCGAGCTCGGGTCGCAGCCGGTAGCCAAGCAGCCCCGGCGTAGACTCGGGCGTCTACGACGATCGCCCGGCGCTGGTCCAGGACCACGGTGTCACCGACGATCGTGGGCTGCTAGTCGAGGACCTCCTCGGTTAGGAGAATCACCCGCAGCCCTGAGACACTTACCGGCGAGAACACCGGGGCTTGTCGCGGCGTTGCGCTCCGCAGCGGCGGCGTGCTGCGGCGCTGGCGAGGTCTAGGGTGTGGGCCTCGAGCCTGGCCGGGGCTGGTGGTGCTGCCCGGTGCCGGGGAGCCGCGGCCGGGGCCTGCCCGCGGTGGGGCCGGTAAGGGTTTCTGACCCGTCGACGAAGGCCTGGGCCAGGTCGGACAGGCGGCGGTTGCTGGCCCTGGCCTGGCCGCGCAGCAGGGTGAATGCCTGGTCCATGTCCACCCCGAGGCGCTCGGCGAGCTTGCCCTTGGCCTGCTCGATGATGACCCGGCTGTTCAGCGCGGTCTGCAGCTGCTCATTCAGGGTGTCGCTGTGCCGCATGCTGCGCTCGTGCAGCAAGCTGATCGTGGCCACGTCGGCCAGCGCCTGGCCGACGCGGATGTCCGCCGGGGCCAGGGCGCCCGCATCGGCACGGAACAGGTTCAGCGCGCCGATGACCTGCTCGCGCAGCCGCATCGGCAGGGCCTGCACAGCGGCGAACCCGGCCTGGCGGGCAGCCGGCGCGAACCGCGGCCAGCGCCGCGCCGCGGCAGCCAGGTCCGCGGCGGCGACGGGCCGCCCGGTCCGGAAGCAGTCCAGGCAGGGACCCTGATCGTCTTGCAGCTGGAACAGCTCAACCAGCCGGGCGGCCTCGCTGGAGGCGGCCACCACGCGCAGCTCACCGCGCGGGTCGGCCAGCAGCAGCCCGGCGGCGGAGACGTCCAGCAGCTGCACGCTGCGGTCGGTCAGCACGTGCAGGAAGTCGATCACGTCAAAGCCGGCCACCAGCGTGTCAGTCAGCTCAACGAACGTCTCCGACAGCAGCTCTCCGTCCATCACCGCTCACCCCCCTCAGCAGCTGCAGCAAGATCGGCCGGGTGCGTAGTAAAGAGCGCGGTCACGGGTCGCGCCTGGCCGGGCTCGCCCGGCCAGGCGGCCGCGGATCCGCGGTTCCGGTGCTGCGTCACGAGTGCGGGCCGCCATGAACGCGGCCCACTGGCGGCAAAGCTCATTGCGCAGCGCCGGGGCGGCGCGGCGACCGAAAGCCGCCAGGGCACCGCGCTGCTCACGGGCAACATGGTCACTGCTGGCCCACAGGGCGGAGGCGACCGCTCGCCACCAGAGCGCAGAACCGGCGTCGTGCAGACCCGCTTCCCGTACCTCCTCGTCGAAGTCGTCATGGTTGGCGATCGCGTCCTGCATCTGCGCGGTCGCGGCCTGCCCTGCCCGAACAGGGCCAGATAGCAGATCTCCTCCCCGGCCGCGGCGTGCAGCTCGAAGAGGTCGGCGAGCCTGCACCACACCGGGGCCAGCATCCAGCCTGCGCAAGGATCCTCGCCGTAGCTCGCGGCGTCGTCGAGCGCGCCCAGCATCCTGCGGATCCGCTTGTGGTCAGCCAGGATCACCTCGATGATGTCGGTCATCTGTGCCCCTTACGGTGCGGGCGCCACTGGCCGGCCCCCGCGGGCAGCCAGTCGCCGGTATGCGGTCGCGGCACCGCGAGAGTCCGGCCTGGTGATCTCCGGCCTAGCCGGGTCATTCCCGTCTTCATGACTGGCCTCCGCATCTCGTGCTCGATGCACAAGGGGAGCGACGCAGGATCGCTCATCGCCTGCCGGGGTCGGCCCCGGCAGGTTTCGAGGCCACAGTCAGGTACGTGACTTGAGCCGGCAACGACGGCGGAGCGTCGCTCAGGGTTTCAGGCCGGCTCCCACCGTTTCGAGAGCAGGTCCGCGCACTTGCCGTGCCGGTGTTGCCACTTTACCCAGCTTCACGAACCGAAGCCATACCATTGGCCGGGTTTGCGGCCTTGACGCCGGCTTCGTGGCAGGGGCACAGTGTGGAGGCACGGATCGGCCTGGAGGTGCGGAGAATGGGATCAGCGCTGCCGGAACGGACGCGCCACCGGTGGTGACCGTCACCCGGGCACTCGCCGACCGCATCGCCGGCGTCGCACAGCTGCTGAAGAACGACGAAATGCCGGACGAGGCGCTGCGCCGGCTGACTGACCTGGGCGTTGAGCTGGTCCCGGGATGCACAGCGGCGGCGGTGACCGTCGCCTCAGGCGGCCAGGCCCTGACCTTTGCCGCGTCCGACCCCCGGATCGACGAGCTGCACCGGCAGTTCGACGGCCATGAGGGCCCCGTGTTGGAGACCTTGCTGCACAACGAGCCCCGCCGCGTGGATGACACCGCAGGTGAGTCTCGCTGGCCGGCGTTCTGCCGGGCGGCTGAAAAGGCGGGGTTTGGTAGCTGCCTGGTGCTGCCGCTGCGCACAGACCGGCGGCCGGCAGGCGCGGTCGCGCTCTACGGGCAGGAGCGGCACGTCTTCCAGGGGGCCGCACACGACATCGCGCTGACCTTCGCAGCCCAGGGCGGCACCGCTGTGCGCAACGCTGCCCTGTACCGGGAATGCCGCCGGATGACCGACAACCTGCACACCGCACTTGAGTCGCGGGCGACCATCGAGCAGGCCAAAGGCATCCTGAACGCGGAATTCGGTGTCCCGCCCGAGGAGGCGTTCCAGCTGCTGAGCCGGGTCTCACAGAACATCAACCGGAAAGTGCGGGAGATCTCCGCGGACCTCGTACAGGGCCGGATAGACCGGGAGATGTTTCGTCCCGTCCAGGATGAGTGACCACCAAGGCGCCGTCCGGGGCTGGGGTGCCCGTGCTGGGCGTCCCAGCCCCGAGTCTTGGCTGCGGCGCCGGTGATGATGAAGCGACCCGCAGGGGTCGCGGCACGCTCCTTGGCGCGCTGGCCAGCTTGCGGACTATGCAGGATGGCAAGGTAACGATCACCGGCAAGCAGATCGTGCTCGACTGCTTCGCCGAGTTGGTCGAGGCTATGCAGCCGTCGCAGCGCTCGTCAAGGAGAGGATCGAGTCCCTCGACCACCGCGTAAGGGTCAAGCGGGCCAATGCGCGTGACATCGAGGCCGAACTGGCAAGGCTGAGATGACGTGCCGCATGAGGGCCGGCGAGAAGCTGGACACTGCGATACCGTTCGTGACCGGTGAATCATCCATCAAGGGCACGACTATCTTGGAGCGGTTCGTCCGCCTGAGGCGCATCCGTGGCGCCCAGGCCTGCCCGGCAGGCCGCGGTGACCTGCTGCTCGCCGCGCCGCGCGGGCCGGTGCGGCGCCTCCTCGACCTGACCGGCCTGGGCGGCGTCTTTTCCGTCTACGCCAGCCTGGACCAGGCTGTGCAGGCCGCCGCAGGCTTCCCCCTTGCGGTAACCGCCGGGTAGCCAGTGCCAGGAGCCGCCTGGTGAAGGGCCCGCGAGGGCGGGTCAGCTGGCGGGTTGCTGTGCTGGTGCGGGCGGGCGGGTTTGGCCAGGGGGGGTCAGGGTGGTGGTCAGCCCGGTGAGCAGGATGTCGAGGCCGCGTTCGAGTTCGGCGGCGCCGTCGTAGGCGGCCAGGATGGGGGCCAGGCCGCGGAGCAGGGGGAAGTCGCCGATCGGGAGCCGGTGGAGGCCGAGCCGGAGCAGGTCGTCGGTCTCGTCGGGGCTGACGGTGAGTTCCTGGAGCTCGTCCAGGATGTGGCCGTGCAGGAACCCGAACAGGGCGCGGTAGATGTGCAGGGCGTCGGGCCCGCTGAACCCGGCGCGGGTGAGCAGGGCCAGGATGTCCTCCAGGGGGCGCAAGGTGCCGAGAGGGCGCAGCCCGAGCGGGGTGGCCAGCGGCCGCGTGACGATCAGCGGCACCACGTGCGGGTGGGCCAGCGCCAGCGCGCGAAAGCGGCGGGCGACCTCCCGCAGCTGGCCGGCCCAGTCCGGGTCGGCGGAGTCGACGTGCAGCTGGGCCAGGACGGTCTCGGCGACGCCGTCGAGCAGGGCGGCCTTGCCCGGTGCGTGCCGGTAGAGGATCATCGGGTCCCGGTCCAGGGCGCGGGCCAGGCGGCGCATGGACAGCGCGTCGGCGCCGTCGCGGTCGATGATCTCCAGCGCGGCGGCCAGCACGGCATCGCGGGTGATCTTGCCGCCGTCGGAGGCGCGGGCGGCCGGGGTGGTCATGACGGGGCACCGTCCCCTCCTGGTGAGCGGATGCAGACCACCATACTCTATCGATGTAGGTCTACGGTGTAGACATAGAAGTATTTTGGTGTTTTACTGTAGGTCTACAGTGTTTTAGACCGGAGCATCTCATGATCGTCATTCTCGGGCTGGTCATCCTGGTCGCCGCGGTGATCGCCGGCGTGGCCGGGGTCCTGGCCAATGGCGGTCACGCCCATGCGGTGGCCCATTTCGCGGTGTTCGGTTACCACGTGACCGGCTCCACCGGCACCGTGTTCCTGTATGGCATCGTCGTCGGCGCGCTGGCAATGGGCGGGCTGAGCCTGCTGGCGGCCGGCCGTAGCTCGCGGCGCGGCCGCGCGGCGAGGGCCTCGCTGGCGCAGTCCCGCCGCGAGACCGCCGCCGTCAGCCAGCACCGCGACGACCTGATCAGCCAGCGCGACACCGCCCGCGTCCACACGGTCCTCGACGAACAACGGAACTTCACCGCCAGCACGCCCGGCGACGGCGCCGGCAGCCCCCGGCCGCGCCGGTCGCGCCCGGCCGCACGCCGGTCCGCCGGGCGGCCAGAGACGCTGCCCGGCCAGACCGCCGATGCCCCCGACGCTCAGACCCCCGCCAGCGTGCCCGCGCCCGCGAAATGACTCCCGAAAGGCAGCCCCCATGAGTATCTCCAGGAAGATCGCGCACAAGGCCCAAGCAGTCAAAGGCTCCTGCAAGAAGACCGCCGGCCGGCTCACCGGCAGCCGGCGCCTGCGCGCCGAAGGCCGCGCTGACCAGGCCAAGGGCAACCTCAAGCAGGCCGGGGCGAAAGTCAAGGACGCCCTCAAGCGCTAACCCCTGCCGCGCGGGAGCCCTCACTCACGCCCGCCGCGCCGCCACCACCCGGGCCCCCTAGCCCCCCCGGACCTGACCGCCACCACCACACCTGACCAAAGGACCCCCAAGATCCCGTCACACACGGCCCCACGGGGCGCCGTCCTGCCCCCGCGAGGCTCCCCGCCCCGGCTTACCGTCTCGAGCCCCGCAGAAACGGAAGGAATCCCCCAATGTTTATCGGCTTCGGAACAATCGTCCTCATCGCGATCATCGTGCTTGTCGTCCTGTTCATCCGCAGGCACTGAACCAGCTCACCGGCGTAGCCGTGATCTTGATCCGCACGCGGGGTGCGGCGGGCCTGCTTCTGCCCCGGCCGGCAAATGTCCCACCGAACGGCTGCGCCGCTGGCCCAGGCCCCTGTTAGCCCCAGGCCCGCCAGATCAGGGGCTTCGCGGAGGATCGTGTGCCGCTCACCGGTATCAGCCCCCCCGGCAGCGTTGGCGTGGTCAGGCCGGCGGTCTCAGGTGTCGGTCATGATGCGGTCGTAGGTGCGGCGGGCGCGGGCGCTGCGGGGAGGCCCAGCCATTGAATCCATCAGGTCGCCCTCGGGGCCGCCGCGGTCCAGCCAGGTGTGGCTGAAGTGGTGCCGGAACCGGTGCGAGTAGGCGTCCACGTCGCACTGCTGGCCGCGGCGGCGGGCGATCAGCTGGTAGATGCCAGCGGCGGTCAGCGGTTCCCGGTTGTTCACGCCCAGCCACAGCCGGGGCCGCCAGGCCTGGGCGTGCCCGGCGCGGGCCCGCAGGTACCGGTCGAGGCCGCGGGCTGTCTGGTGGCCGATCCTGACGATGTGGTCCTTGCCGCCCTTGCCGCGGACGGTGATCTCCCGCTGCCACAGGTCGATGTCGCTATGCCGCGGGTCACCAGGGTCATACCGCAGGCCGGCCAGCTCGGACAGCCGGATGCCGGTCGCCCGGAATACCGCGATGATCGCGGTATCACGGCGCTGCGCGAAGCTGCGGCCCGCACAGGCATGTTCCAGCCTGGTCAGCTCCTCGCCGGTGAAGACCGGGACCATCTTCTGGGTAACGCGCGGCGGCTGCAGCCCTTCCATCGGGTCGGGCAGCTGGTCTTCGGCGGCCAGCCATTTGAAGAACTGCTGCAGGGCACGGTACTGGTTGCTGGCGTAGGCGTCGCTGTAGCGGTCCAGCAGCCATGTCATCTACTGCTGGATGTCCTGTCGGTCCACCTGCTCCCAGCTGGCCCGGCCGGGTAGGCGGGCGGCGGCGGACCACTGCACCGCCTCGGTGTGGGTCCGGATCGTCTTGGCGGCCTTGCCCTCGGCGGCCAGCCGCAGCGCGAACGAGCTGATCTCGGCCTGGAATATCCCCGCATCCAGCTGCTTGGGCTGCTGCGGGGAACGCGGTCGCGGTGCGGTCATGGTCGCGGCTCTCTTCCTGTGGCCCGCCATCGAAAGCCCAGCGTTTCCGCAGTCCAGAGACTTCAAAGCATCACCATGACAGAGAAATGACCACGGGACCGTGCCCGCCAAAGTGCCTGCCCGCACGGAGCCGCCATACGCTGCTGCCACGTTCGTTGACTGTGCCGCTTTGCACCGTACGGATCGAACATCCTGCCGCCCGCCCCTGGCCCGGTGTGCGTTCCCGGCTCTCGTCGGCCTGCTGGCTGATTGTCCGGTGCCAGATAAGTCGGCCCGCCGTGGTGGCCAGTACCTGCGCGGGCCTGATTGAGCGGCAAACGATCACGCTGCTTGCTGCCGTGGAAGGCGGGCTGTGATCGGTTCCGAGAGGGCTCCTCGCCAGTTAATCTGGCCCGATCACCCTGACCTGCAGCGGGGCCTCAACCGCGTGTTCGTGCTGTGCAGAGTGCGAGGGTCGTGGCGCAGTCGCGCCTGCTGAGGAGGCTTCGGACTGGATCCTTGACAAGGACGAGCGAACGGGCCGGATGTAGAGCCGGTCGGCCTCGACCCTCAGCTGAGGGTAGAGGCTGGCCAGCAGCGGCGCGTACAGCCAGTGGGTGGTGACCCGCCGGCCGTCCAGCAGGCCGGCCGCGGCCAGCACGAACGCGCCGGTGCAGGCGCTGGCGACCGTGGCGCCGCGCGCCACGGCGTCGTGCAGCTGCCGCACCAGCATGGCCGGCGGTGGCGGTGTCGGCGGCGCCGCGCCCAGGACGATGATCAGGTCCGCGTCGGCGAGGCGGCTCAGGTCGTGGCCGGGTAGCACGGCGAAGCCGGACGTCGTGGGCACCGGCGTGACCTGCTCGCGCAAACCGCGAAGTCGTAGGCGGGCAGCCCCGGCGGCGCGCGGTCCAGGCCGAAGGCTTCGCAGACTACGCCGAACTCGAAGGCCGGCACCGGCGCCAGGGCCGGAACGGCGATGTTGCGCAGCACCGTCTCAGTCTGGCAGGAACTGCGGGACCTGTGACTGTCCTGCGATGCAGCTGTGACTGGCGCGGCCTGGGAGGCTGATGGAAAGCAGATCACGACCGGGGAGGCGCTGCGGCATGTCAGGCACACCGGTGACGCCGCGCGGCAGAGTGGCCGCAGCGCTGGCCGTCGTCTACCTGGCGTGGGGCTCGACGTTTGTCGCGATGCGGGTCGCTGTCCGCAGCCTGCCGCCGCTGACGATGAGCGGCGTGCGGTTCCTGGCCGCCGGCCCGCTGCTCTACTGCTGGTGCCGGTGGCAGCGCCACCGTCGCCCGGAAGCGGGCTGGCGGGCTCCGACCCGCGCCGAGTGGCGGGCCAGCGCCATCCTCGGCGTCGCGCTGCCCGCCGCCGGAACCGGCGGGGCGGCCTGGGCGGAGCAGAAGATCCCGGCCGGGACCGCCGCGCTGCTGCTGGCCAGCGTCCCCGTGTGGATGACCATCACCAGCCGCATCGCCGACCACGAGCGCGTCTCGGCCCGCACCGCGGGCGGCCTGGCCCTGGGGCTGGCCGGGGTGGTGGTACTCATCAATCCACTCGCTGCCCGTGCCCCGGATCTGCTCGCCACGGGCGTGGTGCTCGGCGGCGCGCTGTGCTGGGGCTGCGGGTCGGTCTACGCCAAGCGAGCTCCGCACCCCGGCCAGCCGCTGCTGGCCAGCGGCATGGAGATGATCTGCGCGGGCGTGGCATTGTTCCTGATCGGCGCAGCCGGCGGGGAACTCGGCCGCATCAACGGTGCCTCGCTCATCTCAGACTCCGGGCTGGCGCTCGGGTATCTCATCGTCTTCGGCAGCCTCCTGGGCTACAGCACCTACGAATGGCTGCTCCACTACGCATCCAGCCAGCTCGCCGGCACCTACGCGCTCGTCAGCCCGCTCGCCGCGGTCATCCTGGGCTGGTGGCTGCTCGGCGAGCAGATCACCGGGCACACCCTGCTGGCCGCTGCCGCCATCGCCGTCGGCGTCGCCCTCATCATGCTGCACTCCCGAAAACCAGAACCAGGGCAGCCCCACTCCGCCACACGTCCGCGACCTCGACGTTGGACACGGCCAGCTCGGCGGCCAGCAGCCGGCTCGACCAGTGCGTCACCCTCAGCCGCTTGGGCGGCGGCTCTAGGGTGGCCAGCACGATCGCCACATCGTCGGTGATCCGCGGCTTGCCCGGCTTCGGCCGGTCCTCCAGCCCGCCGGTCCCCTCCGCCGCGTACCGCTTCTTCGACAAGATCACCGTCGGCTTGGACACCCGGTCCGCCGCGCGATCGCATTCGTGCCGGTCCCGTCTCGGCGTGCAGGTAAGGCTCGTGCCAGGAAGTGCCAAGTAGCTGAGAGTGGTGTCTGGCAGCCGACTACGAGTGGCGGATCACCGCAGGCCCCGCCGGGGGAGCTGGGCCTGGCGCCTCCCTGACGGCCGCGGCGGTCCTCAGCGAGCTCGCCGCGGTCCTTTCCGCCGGCAATTAGCCGGACTTCGTGTCCGCGCCTCGCCGGTCAGGACTTAGTACTAAGTAGTCGTCAGACCAGGATCTGGGGTGATTCTGCGAGATGTGGCCGATGACGGATAAGGCCGCTGGGCCTGCCTGCCGTGCCCGGGGGCCGCGCCTGCCGTCAGGCGGCGAGGTCGGTGGGGCGGTGCGGCGCGATGAACGCGCCGCCCGGTAGTAGCTCCCCGGTGTCTTCGAAGATCACGACGCCATTGCAGAGCAGGCTCCAGCTCTGCTCGGGGTGGCTGACAATGGTGTGCACCGCTTCGCGGTCCGGAGCCGAAGGAGCCGGACAGGGCGGTGTGTGCGGGCACATACCAGTGCCTGTGGAGTTAATCGTGCCTGTTCTCGGTTGGTGTCAGTGGGCCGCAGCTCATGCTGCGATCAGACGTTTTCAGTCAACCCTGGTAGCGGCCCGGCGGAAATGGCCAATCCGGACAAGGCCCATCACCAGGGCCGATCACATCCCTTGCTATACGGGAACCGGTCGGCTTGTTTCGGGGCCTGCCCGGGGGTAAGGGCAGGTGACGGAGTTGGAGGGGCGGGCCGGGGCGGCGGGTTTCCCTGTGCCGTGCGGGGGTGCGGTTCGGTGCTGATGACCTGCGGCCAGTGCGCCGGGTCACGGCGCGGTGGGCGGTGCGGGCGGGCCTGCCGGCGGCCCGGGTGGAGGACTTCGTGATCGCGGTCAGCGAGATCGCGGCGAACGCGGTCCGGTACGGGTCGCCGGCGGCGCGGCTGCTGCTGCGGGTGGCGGGCGGCGCGGCGCAGGCCGAGGTCCGCGACAGCGGGTGCTGGCGGCCGGCTGCGGGAGCGGCCTGCGGTAACGGGCGCAGCGGCGGGAGAGGCCTTGCGCTGGCGCGCCTTGTCTGCGATGAGGTGGGGATCCGGGCCGGGGCCGGGGGCACCACGGTGATACTGCGGATGAACCTGCCCCCGCGGCGCGGGCCGGGGGGCCGCGGTAACAGGGCCGGGCGCCGTCGTCCGGCCGGCGCCGTGCGCTGCTGCGCTTAGCCCCGGGCGGGCCGGCCGGACCGGGCGGCAGGCTGCGGGGTGCTGGCAGGATGGACGGCCGCCGGATCGGGGCGTAACATCCGGACTGGAAGCGGAGATAGCCGCCAGGCCCGGACTTTGCCTTGCTGCAGGAGCAGGAGGCGCCGTTATGGCCGCTGGGCTGAGCACTCGCTATTATGGCGGTCATGTCGTCGTAGCGCTGGACGGGGAACTGGACGTCGTCGATGCCGAGAGCGTCATGGCCGTGCTCGCGGCGGTCGTGGCTCGCGACCCGCGGATCATCGTCGACCTGGCCGCGCTGGAGTTCATCGACTGCTGCGCCCTGGGCGGGCTGGGCCGGGTGCGGGCGCAGGCCCGGCAGGCCGGCGGTGACCTGCTGCTCGCCGCGCCGCGCGGGCCGGTGCGGCGCATCCTGGCCCTGACCGGCCTGATCGAAGTCTTCTCCGTCCACGCCAGCGTGGAGGACGCCGTGCGGATCGCCCGCCCGGTGGTGACCGCCGCGCAACCAGCCGTGTTAGGCGCCAGCTGCAGGCCGGCGATGAGCCCGTGAGCGTTAGTCATGGCCGGGCCGCCGGAAGGGCGGGTCAGCTGGCGGGGTGCCGTGCCGGCGCGGGCGGCCGGGTTTCGCCTGGCGGAGGCAGGATGGTGGTCAGCCCGGTGAGCACGACGTCGAGGCCGCGTTCGAGTTCGGCGGCGCCGTCGCAGGCGGCCAGAACGGGGTTCTCGACGGGTTCCTGGAGATCGTCCAGGACGTGGCCGTGCAGGAACCTGAACAGGGCCCGGTAGATGTGATTGGCGCAGCAGGCCAGCATCAGGCCCAGAAACGTCCAGCATCCTGCACAGGCGGGGGCCTAGCGCAAGAGGGGCCTCAAAACTCAGCGCACCAGACAGCGGGCCGATGCGAGGAGCGTGAGGGTCTTTCGCTGGCGAACACTGGACAGATGGGCCACCTCCGTGATCTTGGTGTAAGAGACGGCACCGTGATGACCCGTGGGTGATGTTACGCGCTGATCGCTTCGATGGCATTCACCTCCTGCGCGGCTGCGGCGTCGCCGCCGGTGGCGGTGGCGGTGGCGCTGATCTTGGCGAGGATGTCGGGGCCCATGTAGCGGCGGGCTTCGGTCCATTCGTCGTTCTGCTCCATGAGCACGGCACCGACGAGGCGGATGATGGCGTCGCGGCCGGGGAAGATGCCGGCCACGTCGGTGCGGCGCCGCAGCTCGCGGTTGAGTCGTTCCTGGGGGTTGGAGCTCCAGATCCGGCGCCAGATCTCGCGGGGCACAGTGGTGAAGGCGAGCAGGTCGTCGCGCGCCTCGGACAGGTGCGGCGGCAGCGGGGAGCTTGCCGTCCAGGGCTGCGACGACGCGGTCGGACTGGGCGGCCGCCTCGGCGGCGTCGGGCTGGTCGAAGATGGTCCGTACCAGCGTGGCGACCCAGGGCTCGGTGGCCGTCTCAGCTCACGACGACACGCCGGGCCGGTTCAAGATCTGTGCACCACATCCGTGGACGCAAACGACAGATAAGCCAGAAGCGCAGGACCGAACCCCGAACCTCAACGCAATTCCCGCCTCACCCGGACCCAGCTGCGCCGACAGCAGAGGTTTCGGGGCCCTCAAAGAGAATGAAAGATCGGCGGGAAGGACCCGGTCGGCAAATCGCTGAGAAATCCAGGGGAGCGGCGCCGGCCCGTGGGAGCTGAGCCCGTGTCCTGCTTCCGCAAGCTCGAAAAGCCCTGCTGCTGGCCGCGGAATGCCTTACGCGCGAGAATATGGGGTACTATAAAAGTGTTGCTCCGGACCCCGGCAGCTGCACCCGCGAATTTCGGCGGGGGGCAGCGGCAGGGCCGGAGTTTTTTTCTTGTATACGGCACGGTGCAAGGTAAGACGCCACGTCCAAAGGACGGTGAGAACCCCCGGGAGAACCTGTTCTCCCTACCGCGATCTCCCCAGCATGACCGACCACCGCGTACGTCACCTAATCACTGACTAAAGGAGTCGGTTATGAGCATCATCGCATGGATCGTTCTGGGCCTGGGCTCGGGCCTGCTGGCCAGCATGGTCACCGGCGGAAGATCACAGGGCCTCATCTTGACCTGCGTGATCGGCGTCGCCGGGGCGCTGGGCGGCGGCTGGGTCGCCACCAAGCTGTTCCACACCCACACCCTGCACGGGTTCTTCAACCTGTCCACCTGGCTGACCGCCATCGCCGGCGCAGCCGTCCTGCTGCTCATCTTCCACCTGGTCAGCGGGCGGTCCGGCAGTTACCGCCGGTTCGCGCACCGCTGAGCACCGCCAGTGTTCCGGCAACCGGCACACGCGTGCCGGCCCGGGTCCGCCTGCGTCAGTCACTAACTCAGCTCACCGGAAGGCATCATGATTATTATCGGGCTCGTCATCCTGGTCGCGGCGGTAGTCGTCGGCGTGGCCGGCGTGCTGTCCAATAGCGGCAGCGGGCATCCGCTCACCGGCCACTTCGCGGTGCTCGGCTACCACGTGACCGGCTCCACCGGCACGCTGTTCCTGTCCGGCATCGTGATCGGGGCACTTGGCCTGCTCGGGCTGAGCCTGCTGCTGGCCGGCGCGCGCCGCACCTCCCGCCGCGGCCGCCAGGCCCGCCGCGGACTGACCCAGTCCCGCCGCGAGACCGCCGCCGCCAGCCAGGACCGCGACGACCTGATCAGCCAGCGCGAGACCGCCCGCGCCGACACGGCCCGCGACGAACAACCGAACTACACCGCCAGCACGCCGGGTAACGGCCCGGCCGGCAGCAACCGCGATCCCGGCGCAGATGCCGGCGGCGGCCAGCGCAGCAAGTGGCACCTGTTCGGGCCCCGGTCCGCCGCTGCGCAGGCTGACGCCCCGGCCGGACCAGCGGTCAACGGGCATGCCCCCGATGTCCCCGCCAGCGATGTCCCGGCCAGTGATGTCCCCGCCGGCGCATCCGCCGCCGCGGACTAGCCAGCAGAAGGCAGGGCCACCGTGAGCATCGTCCCGAAGATCAGATGACCGCGTGCAGGGTCGCCGACCGGATCGGGCAGGGATGCCGGCTGGTCCAGTCCCGCAGCGCGAGCGCGCCGGCCAGCAAGGCACGCACCTCGTCCCGGGTGTAGATGTGGGGTAGCCGCGGCGGCCGGCGGCTCGGGGCACCTCAGTTCGCCGGGCACGAACGTTCCGGGGCAGCGGGCCGCCAGCAAGCGGCAGAAGCGGCGCAGCAGGTAATAGCGGGCGCGGCGGGTGTTCGGGGCCCGGGTCGCACCATCCGCCAGCCACGCTTTGGCCAGGTTCTCGTCGATTGTTCCCGAGGGCAGGCCTTGCTGGGCGGTGTAGCGGTCCAGCGCCCGTAGCTGTCAGGGTGGTCTTGCTGGCGGTGGCGCTGGCCTCCAAGGTGGCGGCGAAGGCGGCGAACTCACCGGCCAAAGGCCCGCAGAAGCGGCTGGCAGCCATCACGACACCACCGCCGGGTCCAGCGCGACGGTGCGAAGATCGCCGGCCTGGAGCTTGGTGTAGATGAAAGTTGTGTCCGGGCGGCGGTGGCCGAGCAGGTCACCGATGCTCGTCAGCCTCTCGCCGCTGCGCAGCAGGCGGGCCGCCAGCGAGTGGCGCAGGATATGGGCACCGCGGCGGCCGGTCACGATGCCCGCCTTGTCCAGCTGGCGTCCCAGCCAGGGGTTGATCGTGCTCCGTAGCGGGCCATGCGGCGGACGGCCGGACAGGAAGACTTCCCGGTGCCGCGACGGGGGCCGTCCGGCCAGCAGGTAGTCCAGCACCGCCTCCCCGGCCGGGCGGGTCAGCGGCAGGACGCGGCGCCGGCCGGTCTTCGGCGCGAAGATGACGATCTCGTCGTGCGCCCAGTCGATGTCGTTCAGCCGCAGCGCCCCTGACCTCGCACCCGCGCAGGCCGTAGCTGGCGATCAGCAGCAGCATGGCGTAGTTGCGCCGCCCGTTCGGCTCACGAACGCCGGCCATGGCGAGCAGGCGGCGCACTTGCTCCCACGACAAGGCGCAGGGCACCTCGGCGAGCCGGCAGCGCCGGCGCGATGGCACCGCGCCCACCAGGTGCGCCCCGCCGTGCCCAGACATATCCAGCCACCGGTAGAAGCCAGGCAACGGCGTGGCCAGATGGTTCCACGCCGTCCGCCCCAAGCCAGCCCCGCGCTGGCGGCTGAAGGCGAGCAGGTCGTCCGCGCCCAGCGCCGCCAGCTCGGCCGGGCTCACCGCAGCGCCGCGGCTGGCCAGGAAGTCGCGAAGGTAGCGCCGGTAGTTGGCTATCGTCGTTTCGGCGAGCCCGCGATCATGACGCAGGAACCGGCAACAGCCCTCGATCAGCTGGCGGTACGGCGGCTCGTCCGCCGTGACCGGGGGGAAGGCGCCTTCCTCGCGCAGCATCACGAGCAGGTGCGCCAGGCCCCGGCGGGCCGGTTCTTCCCGGCGGCCCGCCGGGCGGCGGTAACAGCGGCACCCCGGCAGATGACCGGCGAGGAAGCCCGCGACGACCCCCCTCATCGCGAACCCGGTCGCTTTCCAGCTCCTCGTGCAGGTACCTGCCGAGGTGAACGACGGCGTGCCCGTAATCCCGGCACGTCCGCTCGGCATAGCCGCGCTCGCGCAGCCTCCGGACCAGCCGGATGGCCTCCGGTCCGAACGGGGCCTCCTCCCAGCGCACGTCGAACAGCCCATTCCAGAACGCTTCGTGCATCGCCCACCTCCATGACTCGTGCTTGAGGTGAAGCGTCGCCGGGCGCAGAACTTATGCGAAGCGCCGGTGCACACCACACCGTAAAGTCACCTGATCAGCCGCCAGACTCCACATAATCCCCAGGTCCACATAACCGGGGAAATGTTGAGCTCAACATTTCCCTGACTGGGGCTACCAGCGGATCCAAGGTGAGCTGCTCAAGCTCGGCCACCGGGTCAGCGCATCCACGATCCGCCGGGTCCTCAGGACGCTGCAGATCCCGCCAGCGCCGAAGCGGCACGCCGACACGACGTGGCGGCAGTTTCTGCACACCCAGGCCACGACGATGCTCGCCACCGGCTTCTCCCCCATGAACCGCGCGGTGACTGTCCAGCGCCTGTACTGCTTGTTCGTGATGGAGGCCGGCTCCCGGTCCGTGCATATCCTCGGCGTTACCGCCAACCCGGACGGGCGGTGGACTGCGCAACAGGTCCGCAATCTGCTGATGGATCTCGGTGAGCGTGCCGCCTGTTTCCGGTTCCTGATCCGGGACAGGGCCGGGCAGTTCAGCGTGTCGTTCGACGCGGTCCTGGCCGACGCAGGCATAGAAGTGATCAAGATCCGGCCGCGAAGCCCAAAGGCGAATGCCTACGCGGAGCGGTTTGTGCTCACTGCCCGGACCGAGGTCACCGACCGGATGCTGATCTTCGGCGAACGCCATCTGCGGCGCGTCCTAGCCCAGTACGAGGCCCACTACAACGGCCGGAGACCTCATCGCAGCCGCCAGCTCTGCCCGCCCGTACCCGATCACCCTGTCGCTGACCTCTCCCAGGTGCGGGTCAAGCGCCGGCCGGTGCTTGGCGGCCTCCTCAACGAATATGAGCGGGCCGCGTAGAAAGCCCAGGTCAACCACAGTGGCCAAGTTCTGGAACCCCACAAGCTGGTGCCCTGACCGGTGGCGGGGGCCGCGCCTGCGGAGCATCAAGCTGCCGGCTGCCAGCGCGACGAGCGCGGCCATCGCCACGCAGCAGGCCAGGGCGGTCCGGTGCAGGCTGAGGTGTGTGGTTGCCACCCCGGCGATCAGCGCCGGGATGCTGAGCCCGAGGAAGGAGACGATGAAGATAGCGGCGATGAGCCCGGCGCGCTGTCCGGGAGGGGCCAGCGCGATCAGGGTGCGGTTGACGCCCAGCACCGCCAGCCGGGTACCCACGCCGGCCACCGCGGTACCGGCCAGGAAGGCGGCAGCGGTGTTCGTAGCGATCACGACGGCGGCCCGGTCAAATAAGATCATGACTTCGAACGGACCATGGTGACACCTCGCTCAGGAGTGTCACCACGGTCCGTTCGGGATCTCAATGCTCTTTCACGTGCCAGCACCGCGGGTGCGGGACTCAGCTCAGCTCAGGCCTGGCCGACTGCCGTGGCGTACTGGCAGGCCATGATCACGCGGGCAGGCTAGTTGAGGTGCCGGGGCTGGCGGCGACCAGGCCATCGTCGGCGCCCAGCTGGTTACTGGGGTGAGCGGATTGCGGTGATGATGCGGTGGCCGGGGTCCGTGCGTGGGCGGGGTGGCCGTTGAGGATCTCGACTTCCGGGGAGGTGCGGCGGGCGTGCATCAGGCCGAGGCCGCTGAGGATCAGCATGACGGCGCCGGCGGCGAACGCGGCGATCGCGGCGATGCCGGCGATCATGCCCATGGTTCCGAAGGCGTAGGCGTTGAGCAGCAGGCCGCGCAGGGTCTCACCCCTGAACACCAAGGCGACCTGGGCTGCCAGCGCGGCGTTCTTGGGCTGCGTGATGGCCTCTGCCGACAGCTGCGAGTAGGTCTTGCCGCCGCCGATGACCTTGAGGTGGTTGGCGATGAAGTGGTCGGCGTAGACCTCGGCTTGGGCGCCGGTGGTCAGCTGCTGCCCGGCGTACTGGTGCATCGCGGCGAACTCCGGTGCCTTGATGGCCAGGCTGTTGGCGGCCGGGAAGTAGATCTGCTGCGCGGCGAGCTGGGTGTGCACTTCGTTGCCGATGAAGTTGTGGGCCCAGAAGAGCAGCCCGCCAGACACGATCAGCGTGATCGCCAGGAACAGGCCTGCGGTGGCCATCAGGATATCAAAGGTTCTTCGTCTCATATCGGTTTCCCTTGGTTGAAGCGATGGAGTCTGTGTTCCTGCCCGGATGCCGTGCCGAGCTGTTGTGCGGCTAGTTGACGACGGTTCCGTTGGCGGCGGCTTGGGGCGGCGGGCTGGCGGCGGCCTGCTCGCGGGCCAGGAAGGAGCCGAGTTCGGCGATGGTGGTCATCAGCGGGGCGGGGAAGACCACGGTGGTGTTCTTGTCCACGCCGATCTCGACCAGGGTCTGCAGGTTCCGCAGCTGCAGCGCCAGCGGGTGGGCCATCATGGTGTCCGAGGCCTGCCCCAGCGCGGCCGCGGCCAGCGACTCGCCCTCGGCGTTGATGATCTTGGCGCGCTTCTCCCGCTCGGCCTCGGCCTGCCGGGCCATGGCCCGTTTCATGCTGTCAGGCAGCTGGATGTCCTTCAGCTCCACCAGGGTCACCTCGACGCCCCACTCCGCGGTGGTGACCTCCAGGGCCTTGCGGATGTCCAGGTTGATCTGGTCGGTCTCGGACAGCGTCTGGTCCAGGGTGTGCTGGCCGACGACCTTGCGCAGGGTGGTCTGGGCGATCTGGTCGATGGCCGCGCGGACGTTCTCGATCGCGACCACGGACTTGATCGCGTCGACCACCTTGTAGTAGGCGACCGCGGAGACATCGACGCTGACGTTGTCGCGAGTGATGATGCCCTGGGACTGGATCGGCAGCGTGACGATCCGCAGCGACACCCGGTGCAGCACGTCGACGACGGGGATGATCAGGTTGAACCCCGGTGCCCGCGGGCCCCGCAGCCGGCCCAGCCGGAACAGCACCCCCTGCTCATACTGCGTCACGATCCGCACCGACAGCCCGAACCCCAGCAGTGCCAGCACGACGACGACGACCACGACGATAATCAGGATGTTCATGGTGATCCGTCTGGTATTGCCCAGCGGGCCGTGAATCCGCCGGGCCGACCCGCTGGCCCGGTGAGCAGGTAGCAGGCCAGCAGCAGGACCGCTGCCTCGGCGATGGCAGCTAGCCAGGCGGAGAAACCGGCCAGGCCGCCCGGGCTGGCCGCCCAGCCGACGCCCAGCGCCCCGGTGGCGCAGGTCAGGCAGATGAAAATAAGGCCCCGTGGTCTCTTGCCGGGGAGCAGCATATTGGCGAGCAATCCCGCGGCCAGGCCGAGAGCGATCCATACGATGATGCCCATAACCGACTCCCTTGGTCACCGGCGAAATGATGCATGCGGCAGTCAGTCATGCCCGGGTGGATCGCGGCGGGAGAATAATTCTCCCGCGGCTTCACCGTTCCCTGCGGTCGGCGTCCTAGCCTGCGCTGCTGCCTATAACGAAAAAACTCCGGGCCCTGCCGTGCAGCCACGAAAGTTTCGCGGGTGCAGCTGCCGGGGTCCGGAGCAACAATTCTTATATTACTACGCTTTCCCGAATTCCCGAATTTAGCCAGGATCATCCTGGCGCCGACAGCGGGCAGTCCGCTCTCCCAGGTCTGCGTGCCTGGCCGCTAGGCGCCCCGCGCGGCTAGATCAGCCCGTTCACCGGTGCGCCCAGCTCGGCCGACGCCGACTGCGGCCGGTGTTTCCCCGGTCTGCGACGATCGCGCCGCCTTACATGAGCATGCTGGAAAGTTTGAGCACCGGCAAGTTTTGCTCACTTGCCACGGGACAGGTCTTCCGAGAGACTGATAAGGACATCGACAGCGTTGCTCTGGTCCCCGGTGGCGCCCCGTGACCACACGGATATTGGGCGAACCGGGAGACACGCGATGGAAGCACCGATCGTTTCGCGTGATCCCCGGAATCCCCGACGGGGGCCGCTGTCCGGTCCCGGGCTCGATGAAGGCCCCGCGTGATGTCCGGCTTGAACGCGCCGGCCCCGCTGGTCGTTCCTCGCCGGCGCGGCCGGGCGGGGCCTGGTTGCGGGAACGGGTAACGCCAGCCGCCGCCGACCGGGTGCATGCCCGGCGGTGGGCGATACTCACCGTGCTGTGCCTGAGCGTTTTCCTCGCGCTGGTCGACAACACGATCGTCAACGTCGCCCTGCCCTCGATCAGCAGGCAGCTCCACGCGACGACCAGCGACCTGCAGTGGGTCGTCGACGGTTACTCCCTCATCTTCGCGTCGCTGCTGCTGGTGGGGGGAGCCTGGGCGACCGGTACGGGCGTAAGGGCGCCCTCCAGATCGGGCTGGTAGCGTTCGCTGGGCTTTCGGGCAGCACGCACGTGCTGATCGTGGCCCGCTGCCTGATGGGCCTGGCAGCGGCCTTCATCTTCCCGGCCACGTTGGCGATCCTTACCAACACCTTCACCGACGCCAGGGAGAGAGCAGCGGCGGTCGGCGTGTGGACCGGGATCACCGGCCTCGGCGTGGCGCTCGGCCCGATCACCGGCGGCCTGTTGCTCGACCACTTCTCCTGGAGCTCGGTCTTCTTTGCTACCATCCAGATCGCCGTGCTGGCCCTGGCGCTCGGCGCGTGGCTCGTGCCGACCAGCCGCGACCCTGCAGCCCCCCGGCTGGATCTGGCCGGCTTCTCCCTGTCGATCGCCGGGGTGGCAGCGGTCGTCTACACCACGATCGAGGCGCCGGCGCGTGGCTGGTCGGCTCCGGTCACCCTGGCCGGCTACGGCGCCGGCGTCGCCTTGCTGGCGGTCTTCGCGGTCTGGGGGCGGCGGGCCGGCGAGCCGATGCTGGACATCACCTTGTTCCGCAACATCCGCTTCAGCGCCGCCAGCTTCTCGATCACCGTCGCGTTCTTCGGCCTGTTCGGCTTCATCTTGCTGATCACCCAGTACTTCCAGCTCGTCCACGGCTACAGCCCCCTGTCGGCCGGCCTGCGCACGCTCCCCTTTGCCCTCGGCGTCGGCGCGGCCGCGCCGGCCGCTCCGATTCTGGCTCGCCGTCTGGGCACCAAGATCGTGGTCCCGGCTGGCCTGATCCTGATGGGCGCCGACTTCCTCATCGCCTCGACCCTCGGCAGCGACAACGCCTACTTCGGCCCGGTCCTGGTCTCCATGGTGCTGATGGCGGTCGGGCTCGGCCTGGTCACCGCGCCATCGACCGGTGCCATCCTCGCGGTCCTCCCGCTGGGGAAGGCGAGGGTCGGCTCAGCGGTCAACGACGTCACCCGTGAGCTCGGCGGAACCTTCGGGGTGACGGTGGTCGGGGCCGTGTTCTCCTCGGTCTACGGCCCGCGGCTGGCTCAGCTCCTGCACCGTGCGGGCAGCAGAAAACCCGCACCCAGACCTGGAAAGAGCGCTGAGCACTCACCAAGCATGAGCATCCTCCGCCAGTGCAGAGCGCGGTCCGGTTTAGCCGGCCGTGGCCAGCAGTTCCAGCTCGCTCGCGCGCCGCAGGTCCTTTGGTCTTCCTGCGGCCCGGCGCATGGGGATCAGGTCCGCGCAGTCCAGGTAGCGGATCACCAGCCCATCCCCGGCCGCCACGACCTGGCACCGGGCCAGGAAGGCGGCGACCGGAAGATCACCCCAGGGCAGGGCTGAGGTGCAGCAATCCCCGCTCGCCAAAGCCGAGCGGAAAAGCACCTTGGGACCGCTGAACGCGGCCGGCTCACACGGCAGGGGCTTGCCCTCAGCATCAGCCAGACTGGCTCCGGCGGCCGCGAAGGCGGCGGCTAGGGCCGGTGCGTGCCCGTGGTTACCGTGCCACAGCAGGTCAAGGTCCCCGGTCGGCTCACGGGATCCGTGCATGATGCGAGCCACCTGGCCCATCACAGCCACACGGGCGCCGTGCTCATGCAGGGCGCGCAGCAGCGGCGGGTTTAACCCGATCGCGTCATCGGTGGCAGCGGTTCCGCTGACATCGTCGGCGTCATCGTGACTCAGCCCGCACCGTTCCCGGCCGGTGGTCGCCTCACGCAGTCGGCGTACAGCCTCGTCCAGCCGCCTGATCGCTACGCGAGCCGACGCCGCGATCAGGCCGATGGCCTCGCACCGTCCGCGAGCAGGCGCACCTAACCGCGGCGTTACCCGCGCCTGGTCCGTGGCCCTTCCTCGAACGTGCCGCTGGCGCGTCTTCACTCGCTGGACGAGACGGAGACTCACGCGGTCAGCACAGCAAGATTGCCACGCCCAGATCAACCTGTTCGATGCCGGTGAGATCACGTGGTCAGGCAGAAAGTCTCAATCAGGCAGGACTGTGCGCCTGGAGACACAGGGGTCTTGTAACGGAACGTGATTGGCAGTGAGTCGCCTCCGACGTGATCTGCGATGTGCTAGATCGCCGGCTAGGCGTTCGGGCCTCAGGCGACCTCGGCGCCGCAGCCGGCGCATCGATCGCCGGTTCTATGCTCTCGGCTCCGCCGGATCTGGCGGTGGCAGGCGATCCCTTATCTACCTTGCCGTCCTGGCGAGGCCGGGGCGGGGTTGTCCATGCCGAGGTGGAACCGGCCGTCAAGCCTCGCGGTGTATCCGCCCGGCGGTTTCCCCGGCGGCGCTGAGCAGGTCCCGCCGTGGCTGATGTCCGGCAGCGGCCATGCCGGGCCGAGGCCAGCCCCGGTGGCCGGCCACAGGGCTCAGCCGGATGTGCCGGCGGTGGGGTCGGTGGCGCCGAATGCGTCCCCCAGGCCGGTGAGGTCAACGGAGAGCCGTGCCTGCCCGGGCACCTGGTCCAGGAACGGGCGCATCGCTTCGAGGGCGGCCAGGATTTCGCGGCCGACCTGATGCGCGGAACGCATCGCGTCCACCGAGACCAGGATTCCACGGCCGCGGTACCACGAGATGATGGGGGACGTCACTTCATGGTAGAGGGCCAGGCGCTGGGCAATGACCTGTGGCGTGTCGTCGGAGCGATGCTCGAGTGCGGCGCGCGCGAGCAGCCGGCGCATCAGTTCCCCGTCGTCGGCCTGCAGGTGCAGCGCCACATCCGCGGTCATCTCGAGCTCGCGGCCGATCAGGTAGGCCGCCCGGGCCTGGTACATGTTCCGCGGGATTCCATCCAGGACAAACCCGCCTCCGGCCGCCTTCGCAGCGACCATCGCCTCCCGCACCATGTCCAGGACGACCTGGTCGGCCACGAGTTCGCCGCGGTCCAGATACGTCTGGACGGCCTGGCCGAGCGCGGTCCGCCGCGCGACGTGATCGCGCAGCAGTTCACCGGTCGCGATGTGCGGGATGTCGAAGTGCGCGGCGATCAGCGCGCCCTGAGTCCCCTTGCCCGCGCCCGGCGGCGCGATCATCAGTACTCGCATTACTCACCTCCTCACGTCATCATCCCGCCCACCAGCACCCGGCCGATAGGCTCGGCCCCCAGGCCATGCCCGGCGCCCCAACGCCGCTGACCCGGGCGCGAGGTGGCGCCCGGCTTGCCAAGGCTCGCCGCCAGGAAACGTGCGCGCCGAACTCCCAGTTATGAGCGACAGAACCCGACGTCGCTCGCGTTCATGCCTCACGCCAGATCGGTTATTGGTCGTGAGCAATCGAGCAGGGTTGATCACGAAATGTGACAGAGCGCGATTTAGTCCCAGCGATGTATCGCCGACTATGTCTCCACGCCGTCAGCAGCAGGTGTACTGGGGTTGAGTGGCGCAGAATGCTCAGTTATGAAGCATCTGTGGCCGCTACTCTGGTTGGGTAAGGGGTGTTGAGAATTGGATACTTGCACCACGCGCCCGCCTGGAAAGCGTTGTCCTGGTTTCATCTGATTTGCCAGGCCGACTCGCGGCGCCTGGAGGAGTGGTGAGCGGGGAGGTCCAGAGGAGCAAGGATGGCGGCAGACTGCTGGCTGGCCTTTCCGCCGGTTGGTGTGCGCTTGACCAGCAGCACTGTGTACCGTTGTGAGCTAATTTCGATATGCTTTTGCCCCGATATCTCGTTACCCTCGGCAAGAGGCGCGCGTGGGGAGAGATTGGAACCCGGCGACTCGCCGCGAGTCGGGCCGTACAGGCTAGCTGCGGATCCTGGCGGCGGAGCTCGCGGAAGGACTGGGGGGCGATCCACGCGGCCGATCTGGTACACAGGGACCTGAAACCCTCCAACGTGCTGCTCGCCGACGACGGGCCGCGGGTCATCGACTTCGGCATGTCCCGAGCCGCGGAGACCAGCACGCTGACGCATACCGGCCTGGTCATCGGCTCGCCTGGGTTCATGTCCCCGGAACAAGCCGACGGTAGGGCCAGGAAGGTACTGGGAATGGCAGCCCAGCGCCATCACAGTCCCAAGAAAACATAGGCGTATGGGAAAACGCTACGTCCATCTTTGCTGGCTGGAGGGCGGTGCCATGCTGAAGCGGGTTCCCCGAGCATGGTGATCTGCCCGAGCCTGGCTGCCACCACACGACGGGCGATCCCGGCTACGTGGTGACTACCGGGAGAAGCCTGCCGTGGTGAAATGGACGCGTTCTTGGCCCGCGCCGCGTACCGTCCGGCCGGGATCTTGTGAAAGGGACCGTTGCAAACGGCCAGGACTGGACAGCAGCGGCGGGGATGTGCGCAGGGAAGGCACCCATGGGTCCTGGAGCGGTCTCGAAGAAGGTCCTGCCCCGAGTGCCGCTGCGGCACGGGGAGGGCAGCAAGGACCATCTGACCAGCTTCGGGGGGCTGGCGGCGCTGTCCCTCGATGCGCTCAGCTCGGTTGCCTACGGGCCCGAGGCCATCGTGCTGGTGCTGGCAGCGGCCGGCACGTCCGCGCTGCGCCTGACGCTGCCGGTCACCCCTGGCCATCACAGGCCTGCTAGCGGTGCTGGTCGTCTCCTACTGCCAGGTGATCGCGGTGCACCCCGAGGGCGGCGGCGCGTATGCGGTGGGCAAGAAAGATCTGGGAGCCACGGTCAGCCTGCTGGCGGCCGCGAGCCTGGTGGTGGACTACGTGCTGACCGTCGCGGTCAGCCTCGCCGCCGGGGCGGCGAGCCTGGCCTCGGCGTTCCCCTCACTGGCCCACCACCTGCTGGCGATGTGCCTGACCGGCCTGGTCTTGATCACTACCGTCAACTTGTGGGGCATCGTCGAGAGCGCGCGGGTCCTCATGCTTCCGATGGTGGCGTTCCTGGCCGGGATCTTCGGTGTCATCATCGTCGGCCTGATCCGCTCACACCCGGCTGCGGTCGTCGGCACCCCGCAGCCGGTCGGCATCAGCGAGGCGGTCGGCGTGATCCTGGTCCTGAAGGCCTTCGCGGCCGGCTGCTCGGCGCTGACGGGGATCGAGGCGATCGCCAACGGGGTGCCCGCCTTCCGTCAGCCGCGTGCCAGGCGTGCCCAGCGCACCGAGCTGATGCTGGGCGTGCTGCTGGGCGCGATGCTGATCGGGCCAACATCGCCGTCACCTTGGTCCTGGCCCTAACCGCCAACACCAGCTTCGGCGGCCTGCCGGTGCTGATGAGCCTGCTGTCCGACGACGACCGGCTGCCCCATCTGCTGGACCTGCGGGCCGAGCGGCCGGTCCACCGCTACGGCGTGGCCCTCCTGGCCGTGCTCGCGGGCGTCCTGCTGATCGCGGTCAACGCGACCACCGCCCGCCTGATCCCGCTATACGCGATCGGGGTCTTCATCGGATTCACCATCAGCCAGGCCGGCATGGTCCGGCACTGGCACGGCCAGCGGTCCCGGCACTGGAGGCTGCGAGCCGCCCTCAACGGCATCGGCGCGGTCCTGACCGCGACCGCCGCCGCCGTCTTCATCGCCAGCAAGTTCACCTCCGGCGCCTGGGTGGTGGTCCTGGTCGTGCCGGCCCTGATGCTGCTGTTCTTCCGGATCCAGAGCTACTACCAGGCAGTAGGACTCGAGCTCGAGCTAGGACAGCTCCCGCACCGGCCGCGGCCGGCCAACAGCCTGGTGATCGTGCCCATCAGCAGCATCAGCAAGCTCACCGAGCACGCCCTGAACGCAGCGCTGTCCCTCGGTGACGAGGTCATCGCCGTCAGCGTCTACCCCGAAGCCGCGCAGAATGCCGCCTTCCGGGCTGACTGGGACCGCTGGAACCCCGGGGTGCGGCTGGAGACCCTCGATAGTCCGCACCGCTCGCTAGTACACCCGATCGTGGACTACGTCCGGCAGGCTCAGCAAGGCGGCCGGCAGGTCGCCGTCCTCATCCTCGAGATCCAGCCCCGCCGGTGGCGTTACCGGATCCTGCAGAACCAGCGGGGGCTGCTCCTGGCGACGGTCCTGCGGGCCAGCACCGACGTCGTCATCTGCACCATCCCCTACCGGCTCACGACACGGTGATCGGACTGATAGCGGGGCAGCCATCTGGTGCGGTCGATGGCCCGATCGATCTGGTCATCGGTGAGCGCGGGCGCGACGGCATCGGCTACTGCGGCCTTGGCGACGGCTCTTGCCACGGCAGTCGCGGTGCCGGCGAGCTGAGCACGGTCCGGGAGCAGGGTCCCGTGCGGGTCGTGCCGGATCGTGGCGGCGTCACCGACGGCGGCGGCCGCCGCGGTCATCATGGCGTCGGTGACGCGGGTCGCGCGCACGGCGGTCACAGCCAGGCCGACTCCGGGGAAGATATAGATGTTGTTGCACTGGGCGACGGGGATGCTGGCGTCGCCGACCCTCATAGGCGGGAACGGGGAGCCGGTGGCGACGAGCGCACGGCCATCGGTCCAGTCGGCGAGATCCTGTGGGCGGGCCTCGCTGCGGCTGGTCGGGTTGGACAACGGCATGATGATCGGCCGTCTGGCGTGCGCGGCGACGCGCCGCACGACCTGTTCAGTGAAGGCCCCGCTCGCGGTCGACAGGCCGATGAGCGCGGTCGGGTGCACAGCGTCGATCACCTCGGTGAGGTTCGCTGGCCGGCCAGGTTCGGTGCCGGGTACGGCGCCCGGCGGCTGGGCCAGCCGGCGCTGCGCTGGGTCCAGGTCCGGGCGGTCCGCGGTGAGCAGGCCGTTGATGTCGACCACGCAGATCCTAGCGCGGGCGCCCTGCTCGGACAGGCCGTCG
Source organism: uncultured Actinomycetes bacterium (assembly GCA_963789225.1). Taxonomy (GTDB): domain Bacteria; phylum Actinomycetota; class Actinomycetes; order Streptosporangiales; family Streptosporangiaceae; genus Palsa-504. The sequence continues at coordinate 292,100 of CAWBKD010000013.1, read as the reverse complement.
GCCGCCATCGACCGCACGACCTGCTCGCAGACCCCGATGCCCGCCGAGCCGGCGCCGAGCATCACCACCATCTGCTCGCGCAGCCGCGATCCGGTGGCCGCGGCCCCTGCGGACAGCGCGGCCAGGACCACGGCAGCAGTGCCCTGGATGTCGTCGTTGAAACTAAGCAGCTGGTCGCGGTAGCGCTCCAGGACTGGCAAGGCGTGCGGGGTGGCGAAGTCCTCCCACTGCAGCAGCACACCGGGCAGTTCGGCGCGTACGGCCTGGACGAACCGGTCGACGAAGTTGTCGTAAGGAGCGCCGGCGAGCCGGCGGTGCCGCCAGCCGAGGTACATGGGGTCGTCCAGGAGCCCGGCGTTGTCGGTGCCGACGTCGAGGAGGACCGGCAGGGTGCGCGCCGGGTCGATGCCGCCTAGCGCGGCGTACAGCGACAGCTTGCCGATCGGGATGCCCATGCCGCCAATGCCCTGGTCACCCAGGCCCAGAACCCGCTGCCCGTCGGTGACGACGATGACGTCGAGCTCCCGCCGGGGCCGGTTACGCAGGATCTCCCCTATGCGATCGCGGTCGGGATAGGCGATGAAAAGGCCGCGCGGACGGCGGTAGATCTCGCTGAAGCGCTGGCAGGCCGACCCGACTGTCGGGGTGTAAAGGATCGGCAGCATCTCCTCGATGTGGTCGGACACCAGCCGGTAGAACAGCATCTCGTTGGTGTCCTGCAACGCGCGCAGGTTGATGTGCCGCGCGAGGTCAGTGGACTGCTCCTGGTAGGCCAGGTACCTGCGGCGCACCTGCTGCTCCAGCGTCTCCACCACGGCAGGCAGAAGACCGCGCAAGCCCAGCTCGGAGCGTTCCTCCTCGGAGAACGCGGTGCCCTTGTTCGTAAGCGGATCCTCAAGTACCCGGACCCCGAAACCTTGATCCACGCCCATGACCCCTCCCGGTCCTTCCCGATTCGCTCGGAGCTGCGACGTTGCCACGGCGCCTCGGGTCAGGCCGTAGCGTGCCCGATGTCCGTTGAGCCGCCGGAGTCCTTCCGGCGAGCATGTGGGGAGGTGCGCCACCGTCACCTCGGCGCTCACGCCAGGTCTGCCGTTCGGAAGCGGCACGGCCGTACCGACCGGTTGTGAGTGTGCAGGATCATTTTGCCGGCAGATGCTGAACGTCTTTTTATTATCGCAGGCACCGCGCTTAGGGTTACTTCGCCGTTGAGCCGTTCTTCCTGGCCAGGGCGTCATCCTGGCCCGTGAGCATCGGCGAGGTTGCCTTGAGGACATCCTCGGCGAAGTCGTAGGCGCTCGCGATGAGCTCCTGCGGCTTGGGCAGCTTTTCGGCAAATGGCACGTTCGCATCCGGCGGCGCCGGCGTGATGGACTGGACTGTGCGGGCCAGGGCCTGGATCGCTGCGACTACTGCTGACTGGCTGTTGCGAACCGTCTGCAGCATCTTTTCCTGAACTTGCTCGCCCGCAGGTGTGGGTGTCGGTTATGACTCCTCCTCAGGATTCTGTTGCTAACTATAATTAGCGTTTGATTGATCTATCAGGCACGCGAGCCATTCCGGCCCGCCGGAAGCATGAGCCAGGCAATGGGAGAAGGGCGTCGTGTGTGCGTAGGCACTGTGGCGGATCACCCGGATCGGCCATCCGTTGCTGCGCGCAGGCTGGGAAACGCATACCGCGCGGACACTGCTGCCGGACCGTCGCATCGCCGGGGCTCGTGGCTGGTGAGAAACTCCAGTCTCTCCGTCTTCATAGGACACAGTTTTCTAGAAAAATATTGCTAGTTTTTCATTTCAAATGTAGCGTAGAGGCAGACACCGGGAATCAGCTGCCAGTCCGGCCCCGTAGCGACGGCTTGCCTTGCTGGTCGTCACTGATCCCCTGAAGGAGCCATGAGATGAAATACGTCCCGCCAGGCCTGCCCGGCAGCATCGTCTCCGTCAAGCCGAGGTATGAGAATTTCATCGGTGGCAAGTGGCTGGCGCCAACGCACGGCAAGTACCGCGTGGACTTGGCCCCGGCGACCGCCGGTCCGATCACCGAGGTGGCCGACTCCACGCCAGAGGACGTCGAGCTCGCGCTGGACGCTGCCCACGCAGCGAAGGACGCCTGGGGCGAGGCGTCAGCAACCGAGCGAGCGAAGGTGCTCAACGCGATCGCTGATGCGATCGAGAACAACCAGGACATGCTGGCGGTCGCTGAGAGCTGGGAGAACGGCAAGCCGGTCCGCGAGACGCTGGCGGCCGACATTCCCCTGGTAGTCGATCACTTCCGCTACTTCGCCGCCGCGGCGCGTGCCGAGGAGGGGCGCTCGACTGAGATCGAGAAGGATCTGGTCGCCTATCATTTCCGGGAGCCGCTAGGTGTGGTCGGTCAGATCATCCCGTTCAACTTCCCGCTGCTGATGGCGGCGTGGAAACTCGCGCCGGCGCTGGCGGCGGGCAACTGCTCGGTGATCAAGCCTGCCTCGCCGACGCCCTGGTCGATCCTGAAACTGATGGAGACGATCGAGGACGTCCTGCCGCAGGGCGTGATCAACGTCGTGACCGGTCCCGGTGCGGAGATCGGCAAGGCGCTGGCAGCGAACCCGCGTATCGCAAAGGTGTCCTTTACCGGTGAGACGGTAACCGGCCGGCTGATCATGCAGTACGCGGCGCAGAACCTGATCCCGTCCACCGTCGAGTTGGGTGGCAAGTCGCCCAACATCTTCTTCAACGACGTGATGGCTCATGACGACGAGTTCCTGGACAAGGCGATCGAGGGTCTGGTTCTGTACGCGTTCAACAAGGGCGAAGTGTGCACCTGCCCGTCGCGGGCGCTGATCCAGGCCGATATCTACGACGAGTTCATGGCCCGCTGCCTGGAACGCATCGCGCGCATCAAGCAGGGCAATCCGCTGGACACTGACACCCAGCTCGGCCCGCAGGTCTCAGCGCAGCAGGTGGAGAAAATCGCCTCCTACGTCGATATCGGCCGCAGCGAGGGCGCCGAGGTGCTCATCGGCGGCCAGCGCGCCAGCGTGGCGGGGGCGGAATTCGCCGACGGCTATTACTACCAGCCGACGGTGCTGAAGGGCGACAACAAGATGCGGGTGTTCCAGGAGGAGATCTTCGGGCCCGTGCTGGCGGTTACCACCTTCACCGACGACGCGGACGCCCTGGCGATCGCGAATGACACCCTCTACGGGCTGGGCGCCGGCGTCTGGACCCGAGACGGCATCCGGGCCTACAAGATGGGCCGCGGCATCAAGGCCGGTCGCGTCTGGACGAACTGCTACCACCAGTACCCGGCAGGTGCCTCCTTCGGTGGCTACAAGATCTCGGGCATCGGCCGCGAGAACCACCTCATGATGCTGGATCACTACAGCCAGACGAAAAACTTGCTCGTCAGCTACAGCACCAAACCGCTCGGGCTGTTCTAAGGCCCGTGATGTCCGAGCCGATGGTGCTGGCCCGCATCACCGCGACCCCGGCCGCGCGCGAGGCGATCCGTCTCCTGCGCGCCGCCGGGAGCGGCCCGGTGATGTTCGTTCAATCCGGCGGCTGCTGCGCAGGCAGCACGCCGATGTGCTTTCCCGCCGGAGAATTCCTCATCGGCGACATCGACGTCCTGCTCGGCGAGATCGACGGATGCCCGTTCTACATCGACAAGCGCCTAGACCAAGCCTGGCACCAGGAGCAGTTCCTGCTCGATGTCGCCTCCGGCGAACCCGAAGACTTCTCCCTGCCGGCCGGGGACAACCTTCACTTCGTCACCCGCTCCCCGGCCTGCGTCTCGCCAAGTGCACCCGACGTAAACGTCCTTTCCGCCGCCCCTGACAGGAACACACCATGAGAGCAGCAGTTGTCACCGATTTCCACTCGCCCTTGCAAATGCAGGATCTTCCGATCCCCGAGCCCGGCGCGGGTGAGGTACTAGTCCGGATCGAGACGAGCGGCCTGTGCCACACCGACATCCACGCCGCCCACGGCGACTGGCCGGTCAAGCCGACACCGCCGTTCATTCCCGGACACGAGGGCGTCGGCTACGTCGAGAAGCTCGGCACCGGTGTGAGCACCCGTGCGATCGGCGACCGGGTCGCGATCGCGTGGCTCGGTTACGCGTGCGGTGAGTGTCGCTACTGCAACAGCGGGTGGGAGACGCTGTGCGAGAAGCAGGAGAACTCGGGCTACTCCGTCAACGGCACATTCGCCGAGTACGCCGTCGTCCCCGCGGCGTTCGCCGCGCCGGTACCAGACAGCATCTCCTCCCGCGACGCCGCGCCGCTGACGTGCGCGGGCGTAACGACCTACAAGGCGATCAAGGTCGCCCGAGTCGCGCCCGCTGAGACGGTGGCGATCTTCGGCGTCGGCGGACTTGGACACCTCGCACTGCAGTACGCCCGCATCGCTGGCGGGTTCGTCATCGCCGTGGACATCGAAGATCACAAGCTCACGATGGCCACCGAACTCGGCGCCGACCACGTCGTCAACGCGCTGACCGCCGATCCGGTCGAGGCCATCCAGGCCCTCGGGGGCGCCGATGTGGCCGTCGCCCTCGCAGCGTCGCCCGGGGCATTCGACCAGGCCTACCGGTCGCTGCGCCGCGGCGGGCGCCTGGTGTGCGTGGCGCTGCCCGCTGACAATGCGACGCTGAGTCTGCCGATCTTCGACACCGTCATCAACGGCAAGACTGTCATCGGCTCGATCGTCGGCACCCGTAACGATCTCGCCGACGTCTTCGCCCTGCACGCCGCCGGCCGCACCAAGGTGATCGCTGTCGACCGCAAGATCGACGAGGTCAACCAATCCATCGACGACGTCCTCGCCGGCACTGTCCCGGCCCGTGTCGTCTTCCAGTTCTGATCGCTGCCTCTTTCGGCGATGTGCGGTTAGGGCGTTGCCGGGCCGGTCGGGCTAACGGCCGCTCGTGTTCCGGTCCGGTGCCAAGCGCCGTGCCGGACGCGGCGCCGGGTCGGAACTTCCTGGCCTCCGCATCGGGCCAGCAGGAATGATGTCACTGCATCGGTGAAGCGTCTGGATCCTCCCAGGAAAGCAGATGGCCCAGGTCAGGGGAGGTCACGAGCCGAGCGTCCGGGATCCGGTCCCCGAGCAGCCTTCCGTTGCGCGGGTCGACCACGGTATCAGCGGCGCCATGCAGGACCACCGTACGCGCGCCGATGCGCGCTTGCCTCAAGCGCCCGGCGTACAGCCTCCCGCGGCAGCCGGGGCCGACCGGGCTCGCGGATCCGCTGGACGGGAGCCGGCCGGTGCGTATAGTGAGCACTTGCTAGTTACATCAAGCGAACCGGAGCTATGCACGTGATTGGATGGCGGTGAGCGCCAGGGTGTAGACGATGTCGTCTACCAGGGCACCGCGGCTGAGGTCGTTCACCGGCTTGGCGAGGCCCTGGAGCATCGGGCCGATGCTCACTACCTGCGCGCTGCGTTGCACCGCCTTTTAGGTGGTGTTGCCGGTGTCGAGGTCCGGGAATACGAAGACGGTGGCGCGCCCGGCCACGGCGCTGTCTGGCCGCTTGTTCTGCGCCACCGATGCGATGGCGGCCGCGTCGTACTGCAACGGGCCGTCGACGGCCAGGCCGGGTTCGCGTTCACGTACGTAGCCGGCGAAGTCCTCGTTGTCCACGATGGTCGAGGCCGGCAGGGAGCGCAGGCCGGCCGCGCTCTGGCTGGCGCAGCCGACCTTGGCGGCGAAGGCCTCGCCCGCGGTCTCGGCGGTGGCCAGCGTGGCCTGGGTCAGGTCGTAGGTGCCGCTTTCCACGATGGCGCGGGCGAACAACCCGCGGGCGCCAGGAGAGACGAGCTGCGACAGGACGCTGAGCCCGCCGGAGGATTCACCGAAGAGGGTCACGTTGCGCGGGTTGCCGCCGAATTGACGGATATTGGCCTGGACCCAGCGCAGCGCGGCCTGCTGGTCCATCAGCCCGTAGTCGCCGGACGATCCGCCCGGGTGGCTGGCCAGCGCCGGGTGGGCGACGAAGCCGAGCGCGCCTAGACGGTAGTTGATGGTGACGACGATCACGCCGTGCCGCACCAGTCCGGCGGGATAGTAGTCATTGCTCTTGCCGGCGATGAAGGCGCCGCCGTGAATCCACACCATGACCGGAAGGTTGCGCCCGCCAAGCTACGCGCGTAGCGGGAAACTGGCAATGGACGTCCCGATGGCTACGGCTGGTGCTCGACCGGGCAGAGCAGCTTGGTCAGCGCCGGTGAATCCGTGATCCGGGCGGCCGTGTCGTCGCCCAGGGCCCGCATCTCCGCCTCGGCGTGCCGCGAGTGCGCGGCGAAGGCCAGCTCGCCCATCGGCGAGCGCATGGTCCGGGCCCAGTACCGGACGGCAACCGCCCTGAGCGCCGGGCTGTGCAGGACGGCGAGGTTCCGCGGCAGCCCGGCCGTGCCGTCAGCGCGCAGGCCGGCGAAGGCCCCGGTGATGGCCCGGCACATGAGCGTGAGGGTCGCGCGGTCCGCGGCGAGGCGGACGGGATCGGTTCCACAGCGATAGAGGGCCGCCGCGACGCACCCGACGAAGGCGGCGTGGTAGGCGGGCCACCCGTCCATATCGGTGACCCTTGTACGCCGAACCCGCGGCCGGACAGATTCGCTTCCAGCACGGCCAGCCGGGGATCAGGTACCGCCGGGAAAGCCGTGGGCTGCTGCCGGATGCGGACGTAGCCGGCGGTCCCGCCGGCCATGACACCGCCAACGCCGGGGAACCCGAGGTAGACAAGGCCGGGCACGTCACCAGGGATGGCCGCCCGACCCGACGGGTTGTTGCCGAAGAAGACCATCGCCGGCTTCCCAGCCAGGACCGCGAGCCCGGCGCAGGCCGAGGCCAGCTGATCACGCCGGACCGCGACCAGGACGACGTCGTAGTCCCCGCAGGCGTGCGGCACCACCTCGGCTTCGACGCCGACCCGCCCGCCGCCGATTACATCGCGGGCGCATAGGCCGCCCGAGGCCACCTCATCGGTCCTGCGTCCGTGGCTCAGCACCGAGACCTGGTTTCCCGCGGCCGCGAGGTGGGCGCCGTACACGGTCCCGATCACGCCCGCGCCCACGATGAGCATTTTCATGACGACCTCCCCTGATCTGGCCTGCGACCGGCGCCGCGCTGGGTCATGCGTTCTTCAGGTCCCGATGGTGAAGCAGAAGGCCGCCGAGGACGGCACCGGTGGCCGTCCACCGCGGCCCGCTTCACGCCCGCCACCCCGCCCAGGTCAGGGGGCACGCCGCCGAACGTGCCCCCGACCGTCAGGGTGGAGAGATGCCGCATCTCCTCCAGCGTCCCCATCTCGACCAGGCGGCCTTCGCGCAGAATGCCCACCCGGTCGCACAGGGCCTCGACCTAGCTCAGGATGTGCGAGGACAAGAACACCGTCTGCCCGGCTTTGCGTGCCTCGTGCGCGCTGTGGCGGAACGCCTGTTCCATCAGCGGGTCGAGCCCGCTGGTCGGCTCGTCGAGTACGAGCAGGTCCGGGCGTGCCATCAGCGCCGCGATGAGCAGGATTTTCTGCTTGTTGCCCTTGGAATAGGCCCGCACCTTCTTGGACGGGTCGAGGTCGAAACGCCCGATCAGCTCGTCGCGATACACGGTGTCGACCCGGCCCTGGACCCGCCCCAGGAGGTGCAGCGCCTCGGCCCCGGTGAGCGATGGCCATAGGCTCCCTTCGCCCGGGACGTACGCGAGCCGCCGGTGGGCCTCGACGATCTGGCGTTGGCAGTTGAACCCGAAGATCTCAGCCCGCCCCGCCGTCGGCCGGGCCAGTCCCAGGAGCAGCCGGATAGTGGTGGTCTTCCCGGCCCGTTGGGCCCCAGGTAGCCGACCACCTCGTCCGGGGCGATCTGGAGGCTGAGGTCGCGGAGAGCGTCAACCTTGCCGTAGCGCTTGCCCAGACCTTCAGTACGGATAGAGGGCGTGACCATGAGGTTTCAACTCTGTGTTTCAGTCGCGTACGTACTCGCCCGGTGCGTCGCCGAGGGCGGGGTGCCGTTTGCTGCCCAAGGGCGGCGGCTTGACGTGCGCTCCGGCCCGGGCGTCAGACCACGCGGTCCAGTCTTCCCACCATGAACCCTTGTGCTTGCTGGCCGCAGCGCGCCAGGTTTCCGGGCTGGCCCCGGCGTGGTCGCCCGCCTCATACCAGGCCTTGGGGCCGGGCGGGTTGACGATGCCGGCGATGTGGCCGCCGCTGGACAGCACGTAGCGGACCTCGCCGCCGAGCAAACCCCCGGTTTTGTAGGACCCATGCCAGGGCACGATGTGATCGTTGATCGCACCAACCACGTAGGTATCGCTCGTCACCGAGGACAGCGCCAGACGCTGACCGGCCAGCTCCAGCTCGCCCTGGGCCAGCTCGTTGCGCATGTACAGGGACCGTAGGTAGAACGAGTGCATGGCGGCCGGCATCCGGGTGCTGTCGCCGTTCCAGGCCAGGATGTCGAAGGCCGGCGGGTCCTGGCCCATCAGCCAGCTGGAGACCACGTAATTGAAGATGAGGTCGTTGGCGCGCAGCAGGTCGAAGGTGCCGGCCATCTGGCTGCCCTCGAGCACGCCCTCGGCCGCCATCTGCCGTTCCAGCCGGGCTACGGTCTTTCGTCGGTGAACGCGCCCAGGACCCCGGGGTCGCTGTAGTCCAGCAGGGTATTGAGCAGCGTGACCGACCCGATCCGGTCGTCGCCCTGCTCGGCGAGGTACGCGGCGAGCATGGCGGTCAGCGCGCCGCCCAGGCACAGCCCGATGATGTCGGTCCTGGGCGCGCCGGTGATCTCGGCGATGACGTCCAGGGCTTCCCTCGGGCCGTGGATCAGGTAGTCATCCAGGGTCACCCCGCTCATGGACGCGTCCGGGTTGCGGTAGGAGATCGCGAACACGGTCCGCCCGTGCTGCACGGCCCATTCCAGGAAGCTGCGGCCCGGCGCGAGGTCCATGACGTAGTACTTGTTGATCCACGGCGGGCTGGCCAGCACCGGCACCGCGCGGACCTTGGGCATCTGCGGCGCGTACTGGATCAGCTCCATCAGCTCGTTCCTGAACACCACCTGGCCCGGGGTCGCGGCGAGGTTCTCGCCGATGGTGAATGGCCGGGTGTGAACCTGGCGCGGCCGGCCGCCGTTGTTGAGCAGGTCATCGGCGAAATGGCCAGCCCTGGCAGCCACGCTGGCTCCGCCGGTCTCCAGCGCCCGCTTGAGCGCAGCCGGGTTCGTGGCCAGGAAATTCGTCGGCGCGACCGCATCGAGCAGGAAACCGGCCGCGAGCGCGGCCTTAGCGTCATCGACCGGGTCCCCAGCCCCGGCCGCCAGGACGTCGGACACCAGCCGGGACGCGGCCAGGTGCGCCTGGCGGATGGCGAAGAACGCCGGGTTGTCCGTCCACGCCGGGTCGGCGAATCGCTTATCCCCAGCTGGCACCGGAACCGGCGGCGGCGCGTCCACGCCCAGCCAGCGAGCCGTGGCCACCGGCCCGCCGAGCGCCAGGCTGATCCAGTAGCGCAGCGCCGCGGTCCCCGTCGCGCCAGGCTTCCGCGCGGCACGCCGCAGCACCGCCAGCGCCGACGCGCCCAGCCCCGCCGCATCCGCAGAGGCGAGCAGGTCGGCCTCGGGACCCAGTGCTGACGCGGCGGACTCTGCGGCCTGCCACGCCGTCTCCTGCGTGCTCATCTCGGCTGACCTCCTGGATCGCGAGGGATGGGGGGCTGCGCGTGACCCCTACTGCGCGGTGGCCTGGGTCTTCAGCACCAGTCAGATCCGTTCGAAGACCGCGGCGATGCCCTGGCCGCCGCCGATGCACATCGTGACCAGCGCGTACCTGCCGCCGGCCCGGCGCAGCTCGTAGAGGGCCTTGACGACCAGGATGGCGCCGGTGGCGCCGAGCGGGTGACCCAGGGAGATGCCGCTGCCGTTCGGGTTGGTCCGTTCCGGCGGCAGGCCGAGCTCGGCGGCGACGGCGAGGGCCTGCGCGGCGAACGCCTCGTTCACCTCGAACACGTCGATGTCATCCACCTTCAGGTCGGCGCGCTCAAGAACCTTGCGCACCGCGGGTACCGGCCCGATGCCCATCACGCGCGGCTCGACGCCGGCGTGACTGTAGGCGACGAGCCTGCCCAGCGGCTGGCAGCCGTGCTGCCCGGCATAGTTCTCATCGGCCAGGATCACGGCCGCTGCGGCGTCGTTGACGCCCGAAGCGTTGCCCGCGGTGACCGTGCCTTCCTTGGCGAAGGCCGGCTTGAGCCTGGCCAGGTCAGCTAGGGTCACCCCGGGCCGGATGTGCTCGTCGGCGTCGACGGTCGTGATGCCCTTCCGGCCGGGCACCTGCACGGGCGTGATCTGCTCGGTGAAGTATCCCGCCGCGGCCGCGGCGGCCGCGCGCCGGTGGCTCTCGACACCCAGCGCATCCTGCTCTTCCCGCGAGACGTGATAATCCTCTGCCACGTTCTCCGCGGTAATAGCCATGTGACAGCCGTCGAACGGGTCGGTCAGCGCGCCGACCATGGCGTCGATGACGGCGCCGTCTCCCATCCGCTGGCCCCAGCGCATGCCCGGTAGCCAGTACTGCGCGCGGCTCATGGACTCGACACCGCCGGCCACGGCGACGTCGCAGTCGCCGAGCCTGATCGCCTGGGCCGCGGACACGATCGCCTGCAGCCCGCTGCCGCACAGCCGGTTAACGGTGAAGGCCGGGGTCTCGACCGGGAGCCCGCCGTTGACCGCCGCGACCCGGCTGAGGTACATGTCGCGGGGCTCGGTGTGGATCACGTGCCCGAAGACCGCGTGACCGACATCATCCGGCTGTACGCCTGCGCGCTTTACCGCCTCACGCACCACAGTCGCCGCGAGGTCGCAGGGCGGGACGGCGGCGAGGCCGCCTCCGTATTTGCCGATCGCGGTCCGGGTGGCGGACAGCACCAGCACATTCCGGTCTTGTTCCATGATCATTTTCCTCACATGTCCAGTCCGCCGTTGACGGCCCAGATCTGCCCGGTGATGTAGGCGGACGCGTCGGCCGCCAGGAAGGCGACCACCCGGGCGATCTCTTCCGGCGCGCCGAGGCGGCCGACCGGGATCTGGGCCCGGATCCGGTCCAGCACCTTGTCCGGGATGGTGGCCATCATGTCGGTGGCGATATAGCCGGGCGTGACCGCGTTGACGGTCAGCCCGATCCCGTCCCCGACCGCGCGCTCCGCCCGGCTGAGCTGGAAGAGGGTCTCCCTGGCCAGCGACTTGGTCAGCCCGAACAGGCCGGACTTGGAGGCGGCGTAGTTGACCTGGCCGATGTTGCCGGTCTCGCCGATGACCGAGGACACGTTGATGATCCGGCCGGTGCCGCGCTGGATCATGTGCTCGACCGCGGCCTGGGCCATGAAGAAGGCGCCCGACAGGTTGACCGCGATGACCTTCTGCCAGTCCTCGTCGGTCATCTTGGCCACGGTCCGGTCGATGGTGATGCCGGCGTTGTTCACCAGGATGTCGACCCGGCCGTGCTGGTCTTCCACCTCGCGCAGCACCCTGCGGCAGTCATCGGCGTTGCCGATGTTGCCCTCGTGAATGGTGACCCGCAGGTCTGGATGCTCCGCGCTAACATCGGCCAGGAACTTCTCCGCAGCCTCGTGGTCGTGCCAGAAGCCGGCCGCGACGTGCGCTCCCTGGCTCGCCAGCTCGTGGCAGATGGCCGCACCGATGCCGCGGGTGCCGCCGGTGACCAGCGCCACCCGCCCCTCGACTAGGCCTGGCCGGGTCCCTCGTGGTTGTTCGTGCCTGTCCAGTGAGGTTGTCATCGCGTGTTTCCCGTCTCCGGCGCGCCTGCGGATTCTGAGTCGTCCTGGGTGGTGGCCTGCTGTAGCTTGGCCAGCACGGACGGGTCGCGAAGGGTGGCGGCGTCGTCGGGATTGCGGCCCTCCGCGATATCGCGCAGCAGCCTGCGCATGATCTTGCCGAACCTGGTCTTGGGCACGTCGTCGGCCCAGGTGATCCGCTTGGGCCGGGCGAGCTTGCCGATCCGCTCGGCCACGTGCTGACGTAGCGTGTCCTTGAGCGCGGGCTCGGCGGACGTCCCGGCCCGCAGCGTGACGTAGGCCACGATTGACTGGCCGGTGAGCTCGTCGCTGACCGCGATGACCGCGGCTTCGGCGACCAGCGGGTGCGCCACCAGCGCCGACTCGACCCCCGCGGTGGACAGCCGGTGGCCGGAGACGTTGATGACATCGTCGATCCGGCCGGTGATCCAGTAGTAATCGCCCTCATCACCACGGGCGCCGTCGCCGACGAAGTAGTTCCGGGGGCCGAACCGGCTGAAGTAGGTCTGGACGAACCGGTCGGGATCCTGAGGGAGGGTGCGGAGCATGCCGGGCCAGGGCTGGGTCAGCACCGGCACCCCGCTGCCCTGTTCGATCTCGCCGCCGGCATCGTCGAACAGCTCGGCGGACACGCCAGGCAGCGCACGGGTGACCGAGCCTGGCTTGATATCGGTCAGGCCTGGCAGCGACGAGATCATGATCGCGCCGGTCTCAAGGGCGATGAGCCCGGCGAGTCGCAGGGCCTCGCCGGCACCGTGCCCGCAAGGCCCACGGTGGCCAGCACGGTCCCGGTGCTGGCGACGGTGCGGTTGACCTGGCGAATCGACAAGCTGAGCAGAAGAATAGCGACACACCCAACCGGGATATTCAGTGCGCCCAGGAGATGCAGATCCACATTCTTGTTTTCCGGTGAGGACCCGACGAGGATCTTGCCGAGTCCCGTGATGACCGACAGAACCAGGGCTGCGGTCGTGAGCTGGCGCTGCGGCCAGAATCGCCGCAGCGCGATGGCCCCGGCAATAGTCAGCAGCCCAGTGACAATGGACGATGCGTTCATCGTCGAATGCATCGGGGAGCCCGCGTAGGCAGCAGTGCCGTGCGGCACCGCGAACTGCCCGCGACCGGAACGATTGCGTATTGAAGGGTCGCCAGGATCCAGAGGACGCCCCGATGACCGACGGGCCGGGCCCGGCGGGAGCCGCTTCGCCGCTCGCTGCCTTGTGCGTCGTCCGGCGGGTGGCGCCTACCCCGAATTCGGGCACTAAAAAGCTCCGGTCATCTCGGCGGGCCTTGCAGTCAGCAAGCGCCATACGCCACCGGGGTCCGGAGCGACTAAGCCAACCTACCACGAAACTGGTGATCGCGATCACTCGGCCATGTCGTCGCCCAGGGTCCGCATCTCTGCCTCGGCGTGCCGCAAGTGCGCGGCGAAGGCCGACTCGCCCGGGGCGATCTGGAGGCTGAGCTCGCGAAGAGCGTCAACCTGCCCGTAGCGCTTGCCCGGACCTTCAGTACGGATAGCGGGCGTGACCATAAGGTTTCAATACCCGCTGCTGCCCATTGCGGGCCGTCACCGTATTGTCGCCGTCGCGGTGGGATGCGTCCGCAGAGCCGAAGGTCCCGGCATCTGGTGTTTGATCTATCCCGGCGAAATTCGGTAGCACCACCGTGTAATTTCACCCATGGGGTCATCGTACCAGTTTATCTCTGAGCCACATAAGCGCAACGATTGTCTTGGCGTCCGCAATCTTTCCCTGGCTGAGCATTTCAATGACCCGGGCCCGGGGAAATGTACATACCCGGGACATCCTCGCCCTCCGACTCGATGCCGCCGCCCGCGTCGGAGCGGTCGGTCGCATCTGGTTCGAACCGCCCGGGAGCCCCGTGTGATCGGAGGGGGGCCTGCCGCCGCAGTCGTTTCGGCAGCGAAGCGAGGAAGCGAACTGGGGCGGATCGGCGCCTGGTCGACTTGAGTTCCCGGATCGCGCAAGGTGATGAGAGAGAGACCCGGCTGCGGGCGAAACTCGAACAGCTGCGGCCGGCCGTACGGGCCGAGAAGCAGGCTCAGGTGGCCGGGGAGTTCGGCCGGATCCACGGCATCGAGCGGGCCAGGAAGGTCGGTTCGGTCGATCACATCACCTCTCCTGGCGAGTTGCGCCGTTACCTCGTCGAGGCGGCGGGGCGCGGCATAGACCGTATCAAGCAGGCCTAGGGCCGGAGGGGATGGCAAGGTAACGATCACCGGCAAGCAGATCGTGCTCGACTGCTTCGCCGAGTTGGTCGAGGCTATGCAGCCGTCGAAGCGCTCGTCAACGAGAGGATCGAGTCCCTCGACGGCAGCGTAAGGGTCAAGCGGGCCAATGCGCGTGACATCGCCACGCCGCGCGGGCCGGTGCGGCGCCTCCTCGACCTGACCGGCTTGGGCGGCGTATCTTCCGTCTACGCCAGCCTGGACCAGGCTGTGCAGGCCGCGGGGTCTGGGAGTGCCTGGGCGAGGCTGGCCGTCGTCACCACTGAATGTCCCCACTCCGGGGAGTCCTGGCACCATGACGACCCGGCGCAGGCACGGCGAAGTTCCTGCACACGCAGGCCTCGACGATGCTCGCGGCTGACTTCTTCCACGTGGACTGCGCGGTGACCCTTCAGCGCCTGTACTGCCTGTTCGTGATCGAGGTCGGCTCCCGGTATGTGCATATCCTCGGAGTGACCGCGAACCCGGACGGGCCGTGGACCGCCAAGCAGATCCGCAATCTCCTGATGGATCTCGGCGATCGCGCCGGGGATTTCCGGGTTCCTGGTCCGTGACCGGGCAGGGCAGGGAAGTTCACCGAGGCATCCGGCGCAGTCCTGGCCAGCGCCGGCATCGAGGCCGTGAAGATCCCGCCTCGCAGCCCTCGCGCGAAACCTCGGGCTGCATACTGCACCTCTTCGGAGCGATTTGCGGGTAAGTGGCGTTCATGCAGGTCGGACGGTGTCGTGCCGGCGTCCTTGGTGGACGGTCGGCGGGTTGGGGCCGGGCGGGTTGTAGAGGACTTGGTCTTTGTCGTTATACCGCTGCCCGCTGACAATTCCGGCGTGGTACCAGATCTTGACGGTGCTGGCGGACACGCCGAGCAGCTGGGCCATCTGGGTGAGCGGGATCAGGCCGGTGTCGAGCAGCCGCTGGCGGCGGCTGCGTAGCCGGTAGGTGCGGATGACGCGCTGCACCATGGCGGGGTTGAAGGGGCGTCCCTCGCCGTTGGCCAGGCCGCGGCTGCGGAGGATGGCGGCGATCTCGGCGCAGGTGTGGTGGTCCAGCAGCTTGTCGATCTCGGCGATGGTGCTGGCCTTGGTCTGCCGGATCTTCCAGGCCGGCTCGGGGACCGGCAGGGTGAGGGTGCGGTGCTGGCCGCCGGCCAGGCGGGCGTGCGCGGTGATGGTGTCGCTGGTGCGGGTCACGGTGACGTCGGTGAGCAGCAGGCGGGCGATGCGCTTGCGCTCCCGCTGCGGGGTGGCGGGGTCGTTCCAGATGCCGGGCAGGTCGGTGACGAGCTGGGCGATCCGGTCCTTCTGGGCGTCGGTGAGCTGCCCGGCGTGCTGGTCGCGGGCTTTGTCGTAGGCGGCCTGGGCGTCGTTGAGGCCGCGGAGGGCGGTGTTCCAGTCGGCTTCGAGGGTGTCGGCGACGAGCCGGTTCGCGGGGTCGACGGCGAGGTAGCGGCGGCGGGCGAGGTCGGCTTGGTAGCGGGCGCGCTCGACGTGGGCGGCGCGCAGCGCGTCGGCCTCGGCCGCGCGGTGCTCGAGTTCGGCGGAGACCTGGAGGGCGGCCTCGACGGCCAGCGGGGTGAGGGTGCCGATGAGCAGCTGTCCGATGTGCTCGTCGAGGGTGTGGCCGGGGATGGCGGTGCAGATGGGGCGGGCGTTGGCGATGCCGTCGCGCTGGCAGAGGTAGGTGGGCAGGTCTTTCCCGCCGCGGGCGTGGTAGCGAATGGTCATCCGCCCGCCGCAGCGGCCGCACATGATGATGCCCTGCAGCAGGGCGGGGCCCTCGCGGGGCGGCCCGGCGGCGCGGTCGCGGCCGTGCGCGACGGCGTTGGCCGCGAGCCTGGCGGTGTTGGCTTCCCACTGGTCCAGGGTGATGTATCCGGGGTGGGCGCCGGGGATGAAGGAGATCCATTCCTCGCGGGGCACGGTGATGCTGCTGCGTTTCCCGCCGGGCAGCAGCTGCTCGCGGTGCCGGCCGTAGGTGAACGCGCCGGCGTAGCGGGGGTTGTGCAGCACGTGCAGCACGGTGGAGTGCCGCAGCGGCTGCCAGTCGACCTCGCCCTTGCGGGGTCCTTTCTCGTGCCGCCAGGGGAAGGGCAGCCCGGCGGCGTTGAACGCCTTGACCACGGCGGTGGCCGACCCGGCGGCCTCGAACGTGGCGAGCAGGTGCCGGACCGCGCCGGCGATGGCGGTGTCGGGGTCGAGGATGACGTGCCCGGCGGCGTCGTAGACCAGGCCGACGGGCAGCGGCATGACCAGCTCGCCGCGGCGGGCCTTGGACAGGATCCCGCCGCGCAGCCGGGCCCGGATGAAGTGGAGCTCGTACTCTTATGCGGACTTCCCCGTTATGCCGACCCGGCGGCGGGAGTGCTCGGCGGGCCGCGCCTGGAAGCGGGAACGTTCGGCATAATCACAGTGCGTCGAGGAACGCCAGTATGTCGTCGGGCGGCTGGTAGCGGCCGGGTGTAGTGTCCTGGGGTGCGGTCCGGGCGATCGCCCGTTCCTTGAGTGCCAGGTCAGCATGGATATACACCTGTGTGGTGGCGGTATTTTCATGGCCCATCCACAGTGCGATGACCGATGTGTCGACGCCGGCGCCGAGCAGCCTCATGGCCGCGGAATGACGCAGAGTATGGGGCGATACCTTCTTCTCCAGCAGGGCCGGGCATGTCTTCGCGGCGGTGGCGGTGTACTTGGCGATCCGCCGTTCCAGGGCGTCGCGGCTGAGCGGGGTGCCGCGGCGGGTGATGAACAGCGGGTCGGCGGGCAGCCCGCCGCGCTCGGCGAGCCAGGAGCGCAGGACCGTCACGGTGGCCGGGGTGAGCGGGGTTATCCTCTGTTTCCTGCCCTTGCCCAGGCAGCTGACGTGCGCGCCGGCGCCCAGGTGGACGTCTGCGGTGGTGAGGGTGGTGAGCTCGGTGGCGCGCAGCCCGGTCTGGCAGGCCAGTACCAGCAGTGCCTGGTCTCGCCGCCCGGTCCAGGTCGCCAGGTCCGGTGCGGCCAGCAGCGCGGTGAGCTCGTCTTCGGCGAGGTAGGTGATCAGGGTCTTGTCGAAGCGCTTGGGCGGGATGGCCAGGACCCGCTGGATGTCGGCGGCGTGCTCGGGGTGGCGCACGGCGGCGTAGCCGAACAGGGAGTGGATCGCGGCGAGCCGGGCGTTGCGGGTCCGGACGGTGTTGCCGCGCTCGTTTTCCAGGTGGTTCAGGAACGCGCCGACCGTCTGCGCGTCCAGGTCGGCGATGTCCAGCCGGGACGGGGCCTTGCCAGCGTGCTGGGCGGCGTAGACGATCAGCATCCGCAGCGCGTCGCGGTAGGCGGCGGCCGTGTGGCCGCTGGCCTGGCGCTGCAGGGCCAGCCGGTCGGTGAAGAATGCCTGCAGGGTGGGGGCGAGGGCGGTCATGATTGTCCGTTCAGGTGGGCGTGCAGCCGGTCGCCGGCCAGCGCCATCAGCTCGGGCGCGGCCGACAGATACCAATATGTGTGTTTTGGGTCGTTATGGCCGAGATAGGTGGATAGCCGGGGCATCATCGCGGCGACGTCGGCGCCGTCGCGGTACCAGCCGAGGACGGTAGCCACCGCATAGGAGTGGCGGACGTCATGGATCCGGGGACGGCAGGACGCTGACCTCCGGGCCAGCCCGGCCTGGGCGGTGAGCTTGCTGAACGTGAGGCTGACGTTGCTGTGCCGCAGCCGTGTCCCGGCGGTGGACAAGAACAGCGCCGGGTCGGCCGGGCGGGGGTGATGCTCGTCCCGCAGTGCCGAGTACCGGTCCAGCGCGGCGGCTGCGGTGGGGTGCAGCGGGATCAGCCGGGTCTTCCCGAACTTGGCGTCCCGGATGGTGAGCATGCCCTGGTCAGCGTCGAGGTCGCCGCGGTCGAGGGAGAGCGCTTCCCCGATTCTGACGCCGCTTGCTGCGAGCAGGCCGATCAGGGCCTGGTAGGTGGCGGCCCGGAACCGGGGCCGCAGGGTGCCGGCCGCGGCGATGATGGCGCTGATCTCGGCGTCGGAGTAGATGTAGGGGGTCGCGCGGTCGTTCCCGCGGCGGATCAGGCCGGGCGGGGGGACCTGGACCGACGGGTCGGTGCCGTGCAGGTAGGCGGCGAACCCGCGGACCGTGCTGAGCCGGATCGACTGCCATGCCTGCGAGGCCCCGGGCGGGAGCACCGCCCATGCCAGGGCGTCTTCGGTGGTGATCGTGCCGGTGCCGCGGTCGTCGAGCCAGCTGACGAACTGGCCGAGCAGCCGGCCGGCGGTCTTGAGCCTGAAGCCCAGCGCGCGGCGCAGTGCCAGGTAGTCTTCCAGCCAGTCCCGCAGCGGGCGCCCGTCCGCCGTCATGCGGTTTCCTCCTGGCCGGGCCAGGGGCGGCCCAGCGGGCGCAGCGCGTGGACGTCGACCTTGGCGTAAATCGCGGTCGTGGCCGGGCGGGCATGGCGCAGGGCCTGCCCGATCTCGGTCAGGGATCCGCCGCCGCGCAGCATCGCGGTCGCGGCCGAGTGGCGCAGGCGGTGGGCGTGGACCGGCCCGGGGATCCCGGCCCGGGCGGCGGCACCGGCGACGATCGTGGTGATCCCGGTATAGGCCAGCGCTTCCCGGGGTGCCTGGGCGGCGATGAACACCGTGCGGTCCAGCGCGCCGGCCGGGCGGCCGTCGCGCAGGTAGGCGACGATCGCCGCGCCCACGTCGGCGGGCAGCGGCAGCCGGTCCCGGCGCCCGCCCTTGCCGCGGACCGTGATCTCGCCGCGCCGCCAGTCGATGTCGTCCAGGCCGAGCCCCGCGACCTCGCCGGCTCGCAGGCCCATCCGGGACAGCAGCAGCAGGACCGCCCGGTCCCGGCGCCCGGTCGCGGTGGCCGGGTCGCAGGAGTCCAGCATCGCCGCGACCTGCCCGGGCTCCAGCGCCCTGGGCAGCCCGGCCAGCGCGTGCCCGGCCGGCGACGGCACCGCGCCCGCCAGCGGGACGGCCAGGACGCCGCCGACGTGCAGGAAACGGAGCAGGGACCGCAGCGCGGTCACGATCCGCTTGGCCGACCGCGGCTGCTTCCGGGCCCGGTCCAGCACGAATGCCCGTACCTCGCCGGCGGTCAGCTGCTCCAGGCCCAGGCGCCCGCCGTGTTCGAGTGCCCGCTGCTGCAGGAACGGGCAGGCCAGGCGGACGTTCAGCCCGACCGTCGCCGGCGCCAGGCCCCGCTCGGACGCCAGGTAGGCCGCGAACCGGTCCAGCAGCAGGCTCGTCTCCGTCGCCGGCTCCGCCGGCGGAAGCGGGGCCGCCCTCAGCCTGCGGAGATAGCCCAGCAGCGGGCCGAGTGCCTCGGTGGTCCGCTCGTTCGCGTATCCCGCCAGGCGGCGGGCCGCGAAGTACCGTCCCGCCGTCGGCATGTCCAGATCCTGTGCGGCCAGGCATTCAGCGGTCAGCCAGCGGCTCAGGTGAGCGGTCAGCCGCAGCTGGCAGGCCGCGGTGAGCAGGGTATAGCCGAGCCGGAACAGCTCGGCCCGGAACCCGTCCGCGTACTCCGCGAGCGGCCCGGACACCTTCGCCCAGCACGGTTTCGTTTTCGCCATCATGAACTCCTCATCCGGACGACCAGCGCGTCCGGAGAGAAGAATCAGCCCCCGACCTGGGAAGAAGCCGGAAGCAAGCAGCCGACGGGCTGGGATTATGCCGACATCCCGACAACGCCGGCCAAGCCCGCAGCGTCCTTACAGCTCGTGGTCCGCATAACGGGGAAGTCCGCATAAGAGTACTTATCCGGAATTCCGGCATAATGCCTCGCTGATCTGCCCTTTCATGCCCAGGACCAGGCGGTCGTTGAAGTTCCTCGGGTCGTAGGGGCCGTCCTCGTCGCAGATCAGGGCGCCGGTCATGGCGCAGATCTCCAGGAGCTGATGCCAGTCGGCGTTGTTGCGGGCCAGCCGGGAGCACTCCAGGCCGAGTACGATCCCGGCCCGGCCGAGGGACACCTCGGCGACCAGTTGCTGGAAGCCCTCCCGGCCAGCGGCCGAGGAGCCGGAGTGGCCCTGGTCGATGTCGATCACGGTGATCTGGTCCGCCGCCCAGCCCAGCGCGATCGCCTTGCCGCGCAGGTCGTACTGCCGGATTGCGGACTCGGTGTTGCGGATGACCTGCTTGAGGCTGGATTGCCGGATGTAGAGCAGGGCCCTTCTTGAGAGATGGGCGGCGGTCACCTTCGACGCCGCGGTATCGGGGAGCATCAGGGTCTCCTTCAGGGATGAGCGGTTACGGGGGCGGGCCGGTGACGGTCCCGGCGAGCGCGACGGCTGCCAGGGCGCTGATCAGCTCGGCAGCCACTGGTGCCGAGAGCCTGGCCGGCTGGGCCGGGGCGGGGCCGGGCAGCCGCCCGGCCGGCGCCGGCTGCGGGACGGCCAGGCTGGCCAGGGTGCGCTGCCAGGCGGTGACGCCCTTGCCGGCCAGCACGCCGAGGCCGAGCGGGAACGCCTGGGCGCGTGCATGCAGGGCGGCATGGCGCAGTTCCTCGTAGCGGGCGTCCAGCCCGCCGCCGGGAGCAGTGGCCTGGCCGGCATCCGGGCGGGCGCCCGGTTCAGCAGCCGCGTGGCCAGGTGATGTGAGCAGGGACGGGGACGGGTCATCCTCCTTCCGCATCTCGCGGGCGGGTATTTCCGCGGCTTTTGGAGTGCCGCTCCCGGCGGCGGGCCAGCGCCCGCTCGGCCGAGCGGGGGTGCACGCGCACGCCGAAGGCGTCCTCGATCAGGTCCGGCAGCTGCCCCGGGCGCAGCCCGGGGTCGGCGGCCAGATGCTCCTCGGCCCAGGCGCAGATCTCCTCGGTGAGCTTGTGGGCGCCGCGCGGCCCGGGCCGGGCGGGCACCAGCCCTTCCAGCCCGGAGGACTCCAGCGCGGCCGCCGCGGCGTAGTAGGCCGGGCGGGAGTAGCCGAACGCCGCCGCGGCCTCGGTCACCGGGACGCCGCCCGCCCTGACCTTGCGCACCATCTCGTACTTGACCTGCACCGCGTCCCGGGCGTCGAAGAAGTCGCTGGCCAGGAACTCCGGGTCGGTCACCTGCTCCGGGTGCGGGTTCAGGCACCGCGCCTCCGCCAGCGCCGCCTCCTTGGGGTCCCGTCTGCCCTGCTGGCCGGCCATGCCGCCTCCTCATCCTGATAGCTGTCAGAACGATTTTGCCGCAATATGCCGACTGGGGCACGCGCCACTGCCAGCGCGTCGCGATATTTCGCAGATAAGAAGGCAATTTCGTCCTAGTCACGGCCGGGAACGCGATCGGCACCGCCAGGAAGACCGGCATAATCTTCTTGACATTCACGGCGTAATCTTCTTTACGGCCCCGGCGCCGTCCTGCTGCGCGCGGAACCGGTCCACCAGATCAGCCAGCGCCAGCAGGCCAGCCGTGCTGAACGGCGCCCTGCCCGCCGCGACTACCGTGAACGGGTCCGCCCCCGCCACGTCGGTCCACCCGGCTGGCAGCGAGAACAAACGCCCGCCCTCGTCGTGCAGATGGACCCGGTCCTCGCCCCAGTTCTGGCGGTAGGCGACGAACTCGAAGTCCCGGCCATACAGCGGGTGGAACGGGTGCGTCACCCGTACGCGACGGTACCGATCATGCGGATCGGGTGTAGCTGACGATGGGGGACAACGCGATCGCCGAACGCCGGATCGGCGGATGCCGGCGCGAGCTTCTCGACCGCACCCTCATCTGGAATGAGAACCATCTGCGGCGGATCCTGCGCCAGTACGAGACCCACCACAATCAGCACCGGCCTCACCGGTCGCTGGACTCCGCTGCCCCGCTAAAACCGCTCCCCGAACCGGTCGACCTTGAGCAGCACCGTGTCCGAAGACACCCTCGCGTCGGCGGCATCATCAACGAATACCGCCTGGTCGCATGACGTGGACGAGGTTCTCGGCACCCACAACCCCTGCGAGGTCCAGGCCAGCGAGCCCCTGCCCAGCTCACGCGTCCGGAGGAACCTTCACGATGACGAGCTGGCAGCCCGAGGTAGCCGACAAGGTCTCCGCCAGGCGCGGAAGGTCTGCGCATCCAGGTCGAGGCTCATCTGAACTCCAGCATTGCCATCACTTCACATCAGCACTCCGCCGGTGGGCGAGCCGGTTGCGTATGGTCTGACCTTGGTAAAGTGATATGGCCTTACTTCAGATTTCTGGGCTAACTCGGGGTGAATCCTCTGTAATGGACAGAACGGTCGCAAGCGAACAGCCGTTCCAGGCCGTCGAGCATCTACGGACCTTTGAACAGATCCTGCTCCAAGTCGAAGCGGCAATCGTTGATGGCCGCTTGCAGCCGGGAGACAAGCTCCCGGCCGAGCGGGAGCTCGCTCAGACGTTTGGCGTCAGCCGGTCGTCAGTGCGCGAGGCATTGCGCGTCCTGGAAATGTTCGGCGTCATGGTGGCGCGCCGCGGTACTGGTGCCGATGCCGGATCCGTAGTTGCCGACAACGCCCAGAGCGGGCTCCAGAGCTCACTGCGCTTGCATGCCGGCCTGCTGCGGATTCCAACCAGGGACTTGGTCGAGGTCCGGGCCATACTCGAGCAGCACGCGGCGCAGAAGGCAGCAAGCAGGGCGGCAGAGGGCCTGACGGTGCGCATGCATCAGATCGTTGACGCAATGCGCGAGGCCGCCGACATCGACCAGTTCAACATGCTGGACACCGAGTTCCATGTCGAGCTAGCCAATGCATCCGGCAACGCGTTGCTACCGGTCTTGATGGAAGCGCTGCGGGGCACGATGCGGCGTGCCATGCTCAAGGGCTTCCAGCGCCTTCCGGACTGGCAAGCCGAGCGGGACCACCTGGTCGGCGAGCATGCGCGCATGATCGGTTACATCGAGGCGGGCGACAGCGAGGCCGCGGGCGCCGCACTGCAGAAGCACGTGATGCGTTTCTACCGGCACGTCATGGAGCCGGAAGCGCCGCCGGCCTGAGCTGAGTTCTGCTCATGCCCTGGCGCGAACTCAGAAGACCGGCCGCTCGCGGTAGCGCCCGAAGACAGGTTCCAGTGCCTTCACGATCTCGCCCATGGTTACCTGGGCTCTGACCGCCGTGATCGTGGCAGGCATGAGATTCTCATCGGGCAGCCTGGCAACCCGGACTAGTTCAGCCAGCGCGGTCCGCACGGTGGCGGGATCACGCAGCCGCTTGACGGTTGCGAGGCGGTCGGTCTTTTTTCGCTCACTGCCCGGGTCCAGCCGGTGCACCTCGATCTGCTGCTCTTCCCGGCCATCGATGAACTTGTTCACCCCCACGACCGTGCGGTCACCGCTGGCCTTGCGCCGGGCGAAGTCGTAGGCGAAGTCGGCGATCTCCTGCTGGAAGTAGCTGGCCTCGATTGCGGCCAGCATGCCGCCCAGCTTGTCAATGGTGTCCAGGTAGTTGCGGATTCCGTCCTCTATTTGTGCGGTCAGGTTCTCCAGGTAGTACGAACCGCCGAGCGGATCGATGACCTGCGTGACGTTCGTCTCCTCGGCGATGATCTGCTGCGTGCGCACGGCCAGCTTCATCGCTAGCTCGGACGGAATGGTGTAGGCCTCGTCCAGGCCGTTGGCGTGCAAGGATTGCGTGCCGCCCAGCACCGCGGCGAGTGCCTGGATTGCCGTTCTGATGATGTTGTTGAATGGCTGCGGCTTGGTCAAGGTGGCGGCGGCCGTCTGAGTGTGGAAGCGCATCCGCATCGATTCGGGGTTGGACGCGCCGAACTCTTCCTTCATCATCCGTGCGTAGTAACGCCTGGCCGCCCTGAACTTGGCGATCTCTTCGAAGAAGTCGGCCTGGCAGACGAAGAAGAACGACAATCGCGGTGCAAACACGTCTACGTCCATGCCGGTTGCGGTGACCGAGCGGACGTACTCGCGAGCTGCTGCGATTGTGAAGGCTACTTCCTGGAGCGCGCTGGCGCCTGCCTCGGAGATGTGATAGCCGCTGATGTTGACCGGGTTGTACCGGGTCATGCGGGTCGCGGCGTAGGTAATAGTGTCCCGCACGATGCGCATGCTCGGCCCAGGCGGGTAGATCCACTCCTTCTGTGCTATGTACTCTTTCAGGATGTCGTTCTGAATTGTCCCCGACAGCTTGTTCAGGTCGTAGCCGCGGCCCTCCGCCACGGCGATGTACATCGCCAGCAGAATCCAGGCTGTCGGGTTTATGGTCATCGAGACGCTGATCTCTTCCAGGTTGATGCCCTCGAAAAGCTGCTCCATGTCTTCGAGTACGTCTACAGCCACGCCTTCCCGGCCGACTTCGCCGAGGCTCATCGGATCGTCCGAGTCGTAGCCCATCAGCGTGGGCATGTCGAAGTCGACCGACAGGCCCGTCTGGCCTTGCGCGATCAGGTACTGGAACCGCTCGTTCGTCTCCGCAGGCGTGCCGAAGCCGGCAATCTGCCTGATGGTCCACGGCCGACCCCGATACATGGTCGGGTACGGCCCGCGAGTGAACGGGTACCGGCCGGGTAGCCCGATGTCCTCAAACGGGATACCAGCCGTATCAGCCGGCGTGTACACGCGCTTGACCGCAGATCCCGAACCGGAGAAGTACGACTCGCGCGTTTCTGGCCGCCGGGCCAGGAAGCTGGCCAGCTCGTTCCCTTCCCAGTCGCGGACCTCAGCCTCGACGCGGCTCTTCTCATCGTCGCTGGCCGGCTGCCTGCCCTCGGCTGCGCTGTGGTTCATCGCTACGCTCCGCTTTCCCTTATCGTGCGGTTGGCTGTTGTCCTGGCCCGAGATCAGCATCTGCGCGGCTGAATGCGGGTCCAGTTCCCGGCGGGCCACCTGCCGGGCGAACTCGGCGATTGGGCCGCCGGCCGGCGAACCCGCGAGGCGCTCCAGCAGCAGCTGACTGGTTACCTGACGGATCTGCTCGGTCGCAGCTGCCACCCGCCGCCGCTGCAGCTCGCCCGAGCCAGCAAGCCAGTCCCGGTGCCGTCCGAGCTGGTCAGCTAGCTCGCTAATGCCCGTCCCGTCGA
This sequence comes from uncultured Actinomycetes bacterium, assembly GCA_963789225.1. Taxonomy (GTDB): domain Bacteria; phylum Actinomycetota; class Actinomycetes; order Streptosporangiales; family Streptosporangiaceae; genus Palsa-504. The sequence goes on along the minus strand of CAWBKD010000013.1, from coordinate 267,110 downwards.
GAGCCACGGTCTCCAGCACCGGCGTTGCCCACTCGCCCGGCTTCCTGGCGTGCGCTAGTCGCAGCATCGATCGCAGTTCGGTCACGGTTCGCCCGGCATCCTTGCGGTCGGCCTTGTTGACGACATGCACGTCTGCGATTTCGAGCAGGCCTGCCTTCATGGCCTGCACATCATCACCGAGGCCAGGGACCGATACCACCGTGATCGTGTCCGCTATCCGCATGATGTCCACCTCATTCTGGCCCACCCCCACGGTCTCGACGATGACGGTGTCCCACCCGGCTGCGTCCAGGACAGCAACGGCATCGGTCGTCGCCTGGGACAACCCGCCTAGCGCGCCGCGGGCTGACATCGACCGGATGAAGACGTCCGGGTCTGCGGCGTGCTCGTGCATCCGCAGCCGGTCGCCCAGTATTGCCCCGCCAGTCAGCGCGCTGGACGGATCGACAGCGACAGCTGCTACCCGCTCTCCGCGTTTCCTGAGTTCGCGTACGAGCACGGTGACCAGAGAGCTCTTGCCACTGCCTGACGGACCAGTGACGCCGATTACTCGCGCGTTCCCGCCTGCGCAGTGGATTTCCCGCAGGACGCCCAGGGGCACCCGCCGCGCCTCGACCGCCGAGATCAGCTGGCTCAGCGCCACGGTGTCCCGTGTTTGTGCCTTCTTCAGGTCGGCCGAGTAGTCACGTTCGGTCAGCGTCACGGCCGGCTCGCGATCTCCCGGAACAGCGCACGCTCGTCGATTACCCGATGCGTCTTGCCGTCCGGTCGCTCAAAAGTGTTGCGCGGAACGACGAGGACCTCCGCGCCCACTCCCAGCGTCCGGCGCAGCATGTCGCGGGCCCGCTGCTGGAACGCGCCGACAGCGGCGGGGTCCCCTTTGAGGTCGGACATGTGCTCGACCTGGACGACCAGCTTGTCCATCACGTCCTCGCGGGACACGATGATCCGGTGTTCACCCCCATACCCTGCCAGCGTGCTTACGACGTCGGCGATGGCGCTCGGGTAGATGTTCTCGCCGCGGACCGTGAACTGGTCATCGATCCTGCCGTAGATGCCGTGCGGCAGGACCGGATAAGTCCGGCCGCACGGCGTCGGACCCTGCTCCCAGCGAGTCAGATCGCCCGACAGGAGCCTGATCATGGGCTGGCTGGTCCGCTCCAGGTGGGTGTACACCGGTGAGCCCTCGGCGCCGAACGGGACCCGGCGGTTTGTCGCGGGATCCACCACCTCGGTGTAGACGATGTCCTGCCAGCACAGCATCCCGGTTCCGGGAGTGGCCTCGGTGAGGTGGGCCCATGGCGTCATCTCGGCCATCGAGCCTGAGTCGAAGACCTGGCCGCCGAACGACTCCTCGATACTCCTCCTGATCGACGGTATGGACGCTCCCGGCTCGCCAGAGAAGAAGAGGATTCGGATCCCGAAGTCGCGGGGGTCGACGCCGCGCTCGGCCGCGACTTCCGCGATCCGGAGCGCATAGGACGGAGTTCCGTACAGCGCGGCTGGCCGCATCTGCAGCAACCAGTCCACGGCCCGTTGAGTCTGGCCAGCCACGCCAGCACCGAACGGGAAAGCCTGAGCATGCAGGCGTTCCGCCCCGGCCAGGGTCGCCCAGGAGCCCATGTACAGGCTGAAGACGGACCCGATGAAGATCTTGTCGGCCGGCCGGATGCCCATGGCCCACATGACTCTGGCGTGTGCTTCGGCGATCCGCGCCCAGTCGGCGCGCCCGATTCCGAATGCGGTGGGCCGGCCCGTTGTGCCCGACGTGCCGTGCACGCGCATCACCTCGTGCTCGGGAATGCAGAGATAGTCCCCGAACGGCGGGTGCTCGGCCTGGGCCAGCCGCAGCTCTTCTTTGGTGACGACAGGAACGTAATCGAAATCCTCGAGCGAGCGGATGTCATCGGGACCGACCCCGGCGGCAGACCATTTGCGCCGATAGAAAGGCGCACGCTGCAGGGCGTACCGCATCACTGACCGGATCCGCCGTGCTATGCCCGCGTCCCGCTGCTCAGGATCCATGGTCTCACGGTTCGGGAACCAGTACTGCTGTGCCCGGTCTGGGAGGTAATCCTGGTCGTAGGCAGGGGGCCACTGCTCCCAGTGCTCCGTCAAGCTCGCGGCCCTCGATCTGCGACCAGGTCCCGGATGCGAGCAGCCACAGTGTCCGGCGGCGTGTCCTGGCCGAGGATGTCCCTGACCCCCATGGCCTTGAGTTTCTTCACGTCGTCGTCGGGTATGACGCCACCGCCGACCACGATGAAGCGATCCAGGACCGCCCGCTCCCTGAGCAGCTCCAGAATACGCGGCAAAAGCGTCATGTGCGCACCAGACAGAATGCTCAGGCCGATGACGTCTACGTCTTCCTGGATGGCGGTCGCCACGATGTCCTCAGGCGTCTTGTGCAGGCCGCTGTAGACGACCTCCATTCCGGCATCCCGGAGCGCCCTGGAGACGATCTTCACGCCGCGATCGTGCCCGTCAAGGCCGACCTTGGCGGTCAGAACGCGGATGGGCTCAGCAGGCGGGGTCGTCCGTGATTCGTCCATCCTGTCCGCCACCATGTCGTCAGATGCCGACCGTTTCGTCCGCGAGAGATGGCCTTACGTTACTGAGGTCGGACCAAGTTGTCAATCGTTGCCCTCGGACAAGTGCGTGCCAGCACTATGCCCGACTGGCCAGTCGACAAGTGCCCGCCCGCATGTTAATGGACTCAACGTCAGATCTGCCGTCGCTGCACTTGTCTGCGTTGACGTGAAGATCCAGAGCGGATTAGGTTTGATCGACCGTCTAGTCGAGATTGCTTCCCGGTAGATCACGAGGCAGCGGCATGAATGAGGCCAATCACGTTCCGGTAAGCCCGCTTACGTTCCTGGCGCGGGCCCGGCGGGCGTTTTCCGCAAAGATCGCCGTGCTCGATACTGATGGCACAGAGGTTAGCTATGCGCAGCTAGGCTCAGACTGCGATGCGATGGCAGGCGCCTTGCGGGGCAGCGGGATCGGGACCGCTGACCGCGTGGCCGTGCTGGACCTGAATAGCAGGTGGCTGCTGAGCGCCCACTTCGGCGTCCCCGGTGCCGGAGCAGCACTCGTAGCGCTGAATAGCCGGCTAGCGCCGGCAGAGTACCGGAACCTGCTGGAGCACGCCGAGGCACGCCTGCTACTGGTGTCCCCGGCGCTGGTGGACGTGCTCGGCGCTGGCACAGCCGCCGACCTGCCGGTCGAGCGAGTCGTCATGCTGCCGGGAGGTTCCGACCTGACGCTGCCGGGAGCCGAGCCGTACCCGGACTGGCTGGCCAGCGGCGACGGCTCGGTCCTGCAGCTACCCGCCGATGAGAATGACATGCTCGCCGTCAACTACACAAGCGGCACGACCGGGCGGCCGAAGGGAGTCGTCTACACCCACCGTGGCGCCTACCTGAACGCGCTCAGCGTCGCGCTTGAGCTGGGTCTCAACCAGTCCAGCTGGCACTTGTGGACGTTGCCCATGTTCCATTGCAACGGCTGGTCCATGGTCTGGGCGGGGGCGGCCGTCGGCGCCACCAACCTGTGCCTGCCGTCGTTCGACGCGCGGCGCGCGCTGGACCTGATGGCCAGCTACCCGGTCACGCATCTGTGCGGCGCGCCAGTCGTGCTCAGTGAGCTCGCCAGGGAAGGCAGCCGGACTGGGTTCGTGGCAGCCGGGGGGGTGCGCGCCGCCGTCGGAGGTGCCCCGCCGACAAAGGAGACGATCGCGGCGGTACGAGCGATGGGAATCCAGGTAACCCACCTGTATGGGCTGACAGAGACCTACGGCCCGTCGCTGGTCTGCGAGCATCAGGACGGCTGGGCCGACCTGCCGCCCGGCGCGCTGGCCGAGCGGATCAGCAGGCAGGGCGTTCCGACGGTGTCGGTGGCCGATGTCCGGATCGGCGGCATTGACCTGCAGCCCGTACCTGCCGACGGGCGCACTGTCGGCGAGATCCTGGTGCGGTCGAACACCGTCACGGCCGGCTACCTTGACGATGCTGACGCGTCAGCCGAGGCATTCAAGGGTGGCTGGTTCCACACCGGCGACCTGGGGGTCATGCATGCGGATGGTTACATCGAGCTGACGGACCGCAGCAAAGATGTGATCATCAGCGGCGGAGAGAATATCGCCTCGGTTGAGGTGGAGAAGGTGCTGGCAGCCCATCCCGATGTCCTGGAGGCAGCAGTCGTGGCGGTGTCCGACGAGCGGTGGGGGGAGCGGCCTGTCGCCTTCGTAACTGCGGCGCGAGCTGATGTAACCGAGCGGGAGCTCATCGACTTCGCGCGCGGCAGGCTTGCGCATTTCAAGGCTCCGGACCGGATTTACTTCAGGCCGCTGCCCAAGACATCGACAGGGAAGATCCAGAAGCACGTGCTCCGCGACTGGGCTCGCGAGGCCGGCATGCTGGGCACGCAGCGCGCTGCCCGCGCCGGTGCCGGGAGCGAGTGAGCGGCGGCCCTGGTGAGTAGCGCTCTCGGCGGCCAGCGGCCGGACGCCACAGCCGCGGACGTGCGCCGCAGCCAGGTCATAACCCTCGCTGCCGCGTTGTTCGACGAGCACGGCTACGCCAACGTGTCGATGGAGCAGCTTGCCCTGGCGGCGGGAATCGCCAAGCCGACCCTCTACCACTACTTCCGCGCCAAGGATCAGATCCTCCGGGGCATCCACGAGGAATTCATCGACCTTCTCCTTGACCGCCAAGAGGAACGGCAACGCCTGGGCCTAGCTCCTGCCGATCTGCTTCTCGGCGCGATGACCGACATCCTCGGCTTGATGGAGACCCACCGTGGCCATGTGCGGGTGTTCTTCGAGCATCACCGCGAACTGCCCAGCCCAGTCCGGGATGAGATCCGCGTGAAACGGGACCGGTATCAGAACATGATCCGCGAGGCAGTTGTCGACGGCGAGCAACTTGGCCAGTTCCGCGGCGTCGATCCGGACGTCGCAACGCTTTCGATGTTCGGCATGTGCAATTGGGCTTACCAGTGGTGGCGGCCCGGCAGCGGTGCTGATCCCGCACATACTGCCCAGCGGATGTGGGACCTGCTCATGCGCGGCTTGCTCGGGCCTGACGCCCGGCTCCTCCGCGGCGGCGGGGCCACATGAGACGGCAGGAAAAAGCGCGCCGTGAGCAGCATCCTCTTTCCGCGCAGCGTTGCGCCGGGACGTGGCTGCCTCGGCCGACAGCGCGAGCGGCAGCAGCCAAGAAGGGCAACCGGAGTTGACAGCGCAGAGTGCACTCCGTCGTAGAGTGGCGGTTGCCGGCGTCGGGGCGACCAGGCAGGGCCGGCATGACGAAGACGCGTATCACCTTGCCGTACAGGCACTGCGGGCTGCACTCGACGACGCGGGGCTCCGCAAGAACGACCTGGATGGCGTGCTGACCGCGCGGCAGTTCGACGGCTCCGGTATTGGCTCCCTGGAGTTCTCGCAACTCATCGGCGTGAATCCTCGGGTCAACGGCGCGCTGGACTACGGTACGGGCGGATACACAACGCAGTACGCGGCGTTTCTTGTCGCGAGCGGCGTGTGCGAGGTCGTCGCTTGCGTGTACGGCAGGAATCCCGGTGCTCAGGTCGGAGAGCTGTCCGGTGCGGCGCTTCTTGACCCTGTCTACGGCTATACCAATGCAGCTGCGCTGCCTGCGCTCGGCTGGACCGAGTACATGAGCAGATACGGCGGAACCGATGTCACCCTCGGGCAGATCGCCGTCATCGAGCGCGACAATGCCCGACGCAATCCCAACGCGGCACACGCCTCTCCGCTCAGCCTCGATGACTACCTAGCCGAGCCGTACATCATCTGGCCGTTGCGGCCGCTGGATATCGCGGTTGTCACCGCAGGGGCAGCTGCCGTCATCGTGACTACCGCGGACCGGGCGCGGGACTGCCCCAAGCCGCCGGTCTACTTTGAGGCCGTCGGACGCCAGCAGGCCCCGCGCCGCCTGCAAACAGACGGGTATTTCATGAGCCGGCCCATGCAAAGCGTCGCGCGGCAGGTATACGGCTCGGCGGGCATTGGCCCCGAAGATATCGACGTGCTCGCCTTGTCGGACGCCAGCACAGTCGCAGTCGTGCAGACCCTGGAGAACTACGGTTTCTGCGGCGAGGGCGAAGCAGCCGACTTCGTGGCCTCTGGTGCGATATCGCGGGGCGGAAAGCTACCTGTCAACACCGACGGCGGGCAACTGTCCGGCGGATACCTCGTCGGCTGGCTGCACCAGGTCGAGCTGGTCCGCCAGCTACGCGGCGAGGCCGCCGAGCGCCAGGTCCGCGGCGCGCGGTACGGGCAATACTGCACGACGGGCGGCGCTCGCGAGCACTACCTGTCGACCATCTACTCATCGCCATGACACAGGGCAGGTAACAATGACCGCGATCACCGATCACATCAGCACGGAGAACGAGCCGTTCTGGCAAGGGCTGAAGCGGCGTGAGCTTCTCCTGCAGGCATGCTCGCAATGCCGGTACATTCGCCACCCTGTCAGCTGGATCTGCCCGGAGTGCCTTTCGGGCGACTTCACCTGGCAAGCCATGAGCGGCCAGGGAACTGTGGAGACGTTCATCTGGTACATGCAGCGTCTGGGCGCAACTGCCGGAGGCGAGATGCTTTTTAACCCGGAGCTGCCCTATAACGTCGCTATCGTGCGGCTGCGCGAGGGACCAAAGCTCATCTCGACCGTCCGCGACGCGCGCTTCGGTGACCTCCGAGTTGGCCAGGCCGTGACCGCGGCCTTCGACTTGGTGCCCGGCACCGACTGGTCAGTGTTGCGTTTTACACGGGAGGCCTGATATGCCGCTTCTCGAGATCGCCAGGATGCGCTGCCTGCCCGGCAAGGGCGACGCCCTGGCAGCAGGGCTGGCGCAAGGTGCCCAAATCATCGGCGGCCACCCCGGTTGTCTCGAGATCGAGGTAGTTCGCGGTCTCGAGAACCCCGATGAGTTCGTGCTGCTGGCGAGATGGGAAAGCATTGCGGCACATCAGGACTATCTTCAGTCTGCCCGCTCGCCGGAGTTCAGGTCCTGTATAGCCGGTGCGCGCGATCCGGACACGGTTGCAGCGGCTCATTACATCCAGATAGCAGAACGCGGACCGGCATCGTAGTGTGACTGGCAACCAGGCGCCCCCCAGCGGCACTCCGGACCCGGTGACCTGCTCGGCGCTAAGAGGTAGCTACGTTGGCGCCCGGCCGACCGTCGGCGGCGACCGCTTCGCCTACCGAATCGCGACGGCGTTGGCAGGGCTCCCGACGCCGCCGGGCAGGTTGAGCGGAACCGAGCAGAAGAAGCAGCTGTATCGGCCGTCTCGGTCTGCCGCAGTACGCAACTCCTCGAAAGTGAAGAACTCGCCCATCGGGAATCCGAGCATCGGAAGAAGCCTGGCATGGAGGAACGGCTTGCTCGCGTCTCGCGGCAGGACCTCGACTCCCGGGTTGTCTACGGCTACCGCTGAGAAACCGCCGTCCCAGAGAAACTCGGCCACCTCCTCATCGGGTGAGAGGCCCGGGCTAGCCAGCCGGTCCTTCATCTCAGCACGGCCGGCCTGCGAGCTTCCGAGATAGACCCCCATGTAACCGGTACGGACCATAAGGATGTCGCCCCGCCGGACCGCAGTTCCCTGATCACCCAGCGCACCTTGAATCATCTCGGGCGTGATGACATACGCGGCTCTCGGATCGTAGGACACGCCATGGCGACGGCAGTGAGCCTCAATGTCCGCAAGGACGCCCCGGCCGATCAAGCCGCGTTGCGCCCATGCGTCCACGCCCAGGCGTTTGCCTGCCGGCCCAGCCTCAGCGGACGATGCTCCGGTGTAGAAGCCGTGCTCAGGATCCATCCTGTGACGCAGCCCGTCCCACTGCGTTGAGGACTGCAGGTACAGGTTGTCCACAGCATCGTCCTGGACATTGGGAACAGGCGTGGTGATTGTGTGACGGTACGGCGCGCGCCCGAAGTACGGCGGGTCAGGAAGGTTCAGTGGCAGGCAGAGGTTGATCCTCTCGCCCGTCAGGATCTCGCGGGCCGCAGCTTCAACGACCGCTTCGGGAGTCAAGCGGTTTGCTGTGCCTAGATCGTCGTCTCGCCCGTAAACATCCCATGAATGTCGAAGCCCGCTACCGAAGGCCGGGAGCGATCCGAAACGCAGGTCCGCTGCAGCAGAGTCACTGGAGTAGCCCATTGAGGACGCGTGCAAGCGCTCCGCGCCCGACGCTGCTTCAGCATTCAATTGAGCGGCCCGCCGGTCACGATGTCCATGATTCCCTTCAGCAGGGACCACTGGTCGCCGCCACGGACGGCGGCCTGAATCGCGGCCAGGCGCTCCGGGTCGGTTTCGGTAGAAGCCAGCGACCGCTGCCGCGACTCCTCGGACAGCAACTCTGCTCGCGGTTTCCGCAGGCGCTCGAATTCTGCCAGCCGGTCCGGCACCGGCCCGTCCAGATCCGACAGGCACTGTGCCAGGACGTATGAATCCTCTAGTGCCATGCCAGCTCCCTGACCGAGCGTTGGTGATGCAGCGTGAGCAGCATCGCCAACCAGCGCGATCCGGCCGACGGTCCAGCGAGCCAGCGGCGGGATGTCATAGACCTGCCACCTGATGATCTGCTCACTGCGCAGCCGCGCAAGAACCTTCCTCGCCGTCGCTGGATATCCGGCAAACCTCTCATAGAGCCAGGACTGCGGGTCGGGCACCTCAATATCGTCGGGCACCCGCATGACGAACGTGAATCCCATGTGATTCCGCCCGGATGGCATGAAGACCATGCGCTGCCCCGGGCCCCAGAACTCCACCATGCTGTCTGGATTCGGGGAAACGTCGTTGAGGAAGCCGTCGTCGCGCATCCAGCCAGTCCAGATCGTTATGCCGACCTGTCGCAATTCCGTCTCGCCCGCGATGCCCGGGCGCACCACGGAGCGCACTCCGTCCGCAGCGATCAGCACGTCGGCGGTGTCGATGTGCCCGTCGTCAAGGGAGACAGACACTGACGACTCGTCCTGCTCCACGCCGGTACAGGACACGCCCATCTGGATCGCGTTCCGGCCGACGGTGTCAGACAGGAAGCCATGGAAATGAGCCCGTGGCACCATGATCATGGGCATGCCCATCCGGTCGGCAATCGGGCCGAAGTCGACGCGGCTGACCAGCTCGCCGACCATGTCGTACGTGCTGAAGCCGGCCGGCGCGCCGCCGATTGCTGCCAGCGCTTCGCCGGCGCCGTACTCTCTTAGCACTAGCCCGCCATTGGGCCAGATCGCCAGATTGCCGCCGCGCTCCTCGACGGTTGCCTTGCGTTCATAATGGTGAACTTCATAACCATGTATACGCAATGCCAGATGCGCCGCAAGGCCCGCCGTACCTGCGCCGATGATGATCGCGGTTGGCTTCATCATTGCTGTCCTTGGGCAGACCACTCACCGGTTGCCACATGGCCGGTCGGCACCTGTGGGTTGCCCTGCGTCCATAGAACTTTCAGCCGACGGTGAGAGAACCGCCACCCGTCCGGCGTCCGGACGACCTCGTCGCGATAGATGCCAGCAACGAGGAAGTTCGGATCGTCCCCGGCGGACGCTCGGACATGCTGGGCCTGAAGGTAGGAGACGACAGATGCCTTGTCACCGTCGAGATCAACCGCGATATTCGTCACGTAATGCTGACTAGCATCCAGTCCGGCCAGTGCTGTGGACGCGCTGCCGCGAATTGTCTCGAAGTCGGTAATGGGCGGGTAGCCGTCGGCGTCGAAGCGCGGATTGTCGACGAAGCACCGCTTGAGGAGGTTCCAGTTGCGGGTGTCGAGGGCGGTGCTGTATCGGATGACCAGCTCAGAGATTTCCTGCTTGTCTATTAGAGATTTCAGGGAATCCATGCCTTCGAGCCTTTCTCTAAAGTAGGGGCGCTGGGTCCGCGCCTGGGCGTGCCGCCGCTAGCCGACCGAGTCAATACGTTCCTGCAACTGCGTGGCCTTAGCGCCGTCGTCGCCCAGGTACCGGTCGAGTACCTCGTCGCCGGCAGCACGCGCTGGGCCAGCCCATCCCACGACGCCCCGGCTCAGGATCACGCAGTCGTCGGAGAACGCCAGGGCACGGTGAATGAACTGCTCAATGAGGACGATTGTGATGCCGGCGCTCCGCACCCGTTCCAGGCTGTCGAAGACGATGTTGACCATCTTGGGAGCGAGGCCCATGGACATCTCATCCGCGATGATGACCTGGGGGCTGACCGACAGCGTCCGAGCGAGCGCCAACATCTGCTGCTCACCACCGGACAGGCTGCCGGCTCGCTGCTGCAGCCGCTTGCCCAGAACGGGGAACATCTCAAGGCTGCGGTCGATCGCGTCCTGGCGGTCAGCACTGCGGTGAAGCGGCAGGGCCGACATCCGCAGGTTCTCGACCACCGACAGGCCGGGAAGGATTGCTCTGCCCTCAGGTATGTAGGCCAGCCCGGCGCGACGTATTCGGTGCGGCGCAGCCCCGGTGATGTCGACATCATTGAGATGCACCGTCCCGGATTCGACCTTCACCAAGCCGGATACAGCGCGGCCGAGGGTGCTCTTGCCCGCTCCGTTGACCCCTAGCACCGCGAGCACCGCGCCCTTGCCAACGGCCATGGACACACCAAAGAGCGCTTGCGACGGACCGTATCGCACCCTCAGGGACTCGAGCACCAAGTGACTGCTGACGTGGTGGTCCCGAGGCATCACCGTCGGCTCATCTGCGGCCGGTGCCCGCTCGGCAGAGCTTCCGTCGGTCGTCCTTCGTCCGACGGCAATGTCGCCGTCGCCGAGATAAGCGTTGCGGACCCGCGCGCTTGAGCGGATCTTTTCCGGGCTGCCCGACGCGATCAGCTTTCCGAAGTCAAGCACGAAGATGTCGCTGCACAAGCTCAGGACCATCGCCACGTCGTGCTCAACGAGCAACATGGCCGTTCCCGCAGCTTCGACGGTGCGCCTGAGTGCGTCAGCCAGCTGCACCATCTCATTGGCGTCAAGACCAGCGAAGGGCTCGTCGAGCAGGAGCACAGTGGGGGCCGTGGCGAGAGCTCTCCCGACCTCGACTAGCCGGCTCGTACCCAGAGGCAAGGATCCCACGAGCTGGTCGGCGACATCGCCCAGCGTGAGCGAATCCAGCAGCCCGTCTATGTGCCGGTCCTCGTCCTTGGCTTTGCGTAGCGCCCCCAGCGTGAACATGTCATTTAGAATCCGAGATGGTGCGTGACGAGCCCGGTAAGCCAGCACCAGATGCTCGCGTACAGACAATCCGAAGAACAGCTCAGGCTGCTGGAACGTCCGAGCGAGACCCAACCGGGCCCTAGTCTGCGGCGAGGCTGCAGTCACGTCCTGCCCGTCAAGACGTACCTCGCCGGCCTGCGGCTTCTGAAGGCCAGACATGACACCGAAGAGGGTCGTCTTGCCGGCGCCGTTGGGCCCGACCAGGCCAGTGATAGAACCGCGCGGCGCAGTGATGCTCACGTCGTCGAGAGCCGTGAGTCCCCCGAACTTGACCGTGATGTTGTGAGCGCTGAGCATCGGAACGTCCGGTTCTGGGGCAAATATCGATGGCCCGGCGCCAGCAACCGCCGTCATGTCGTCTCCGTCCCTGATGCGCCCGCGCGCGGCACTCTGCCGCCACTTCCCACGGCATCCGCGTGCTCTTCCGCCGACCTCAGGTCCAGTTCCGTTATCCGGCCGGCGCGCACCGTTCGCACCCGGCTCCAGAGTCTGCGAACCTGGTCATTAGTCTGCGGAACCCAGCCCTCGGGCACTTTGGCGATATAGATGGCGCCGGTCCCGAACAGGATCGTCGGGATCGGACTGAGGGCAGATGGCAGGTACACCTGCATCAGGGCCGGAAACAAGGTGAAGCTGATGCCGGCGACGTACGCCGCGGCGTTGGACCGAACTCCGGCCGTGACAAGCGTGGAGAACCATATGACGCCGGTGAGCGTAAGGAAGTCAGTTGGATTAGCCGAGCCGTTTGCCAGCGCAAACAAGCCACCGCCGAGGCCAGCGACGAAGGCGGCCGCTGCGGAAACAAGGATCTTAATCGGCAGGATGCCGATGCCGATCGTCTGCGCGCCGGCCGAACTCCACCGAACTGCGTTCAGAGCAAGTCCTGTCGTCGACCGCCGAAGGTTAGCCACGAAGAGCGACAGGACACAGAAGACCAAGAGGCAGAACAACGTGAGGGCCCGCGGGGACTGCAGGAAGGCCGGGGGGGAGATCGAAACCCCGATGCCGAAGTTCCAGAAGATTTCCCGGGTAAAGACCAGCTGCTCCATCAGGAATCCGAACGTCAGCGTCACGAGCGCGACGTAAAGGGCACCCAGCCGGATGGTCAGGAAGCCGATCAGAGCGCCTATGGGCGCGGCGAGGATGCCGCCGGCAAGTACCGCAGGGAGAACTGGCCAGCCGTAGTTCGTCGACAGCTGCGCGGCAGTCAACGCGCCAATCCCGGCAAAAGTGATCTGACAGAGCCAGATCATTCCGCCCTCGCCAGTGACGAGCGTGAAGGACAGGAAGACGACCGCGAGCGCTGCTCCTTGTGCGAGGTAGTCCTGCCAGAAACTGCTGAACAGGAACGGCATCACCGCCGCGATGACCACCAGCAACGGCATTTTAAGGATCACGCCGCGGACTGGCGAACCTGGACTCGACCCCGACAGGCGGCCGGCTGCCTCCAGGTGGTCGCCGCCCTGCCCGAGCGGAGTGACGGCTCGATCGATCGCGCCGCCAACGCCCGCATTCTCGTCCACCGCGCCATGCCGAATGATGTTGTAGACGAGGAAGATGGCCATTATGACAAACGGAATGCTTGGTATAACCGCTGCCGTGAACGAGCTCGTCGGGGAAAGGTAACGCTGCAGCAGCGCGTCGGCCACGCCCATTGCGAGCGCCACGACCACAGCCGTCTTCAGGTCCTTGAGCCTGGCTGCGACGACGGCCGCGAACGCTGCCGCCATCAGCAGCGTGAAATCGTTCGCGTCAAGGCCGATGGTCGGCGCGGAGAGCACTCCGACAAGGGCCGTCAGAAACGTCCCTGAAGCCCAGACCCCGATCGCAACGGCCTGCGGGCTTGTGCCAGCCAGCGAGGTCATCGCCGGGGAGTCGACAGTAGCGCGCACCCGCAATCCGATGTCGGTGCGCAGCAGCACGAAGCTGCCGATCCCAAGAATCGCTACAACGCAGCCGTAGACAATAACTTGATCTAGCGATACCGGCACGCCGGCGAAGTGAAATATGCGCACCGGCTGCGGGGCTAGGCCAGGGACATTGAGTATGACGACATTGCCGAAACAAAGCTGCGCGATCGGCGGTATCGCCACGGATAGCCCTAGCGTCGCGACGACCTTTATCAGCGGCGGGGAAAGCGTGAGGTAGCGGAACAGATAGTAATATAGTCCGACGCCAGCCAGCGGTCCGGCGATGACGACCGAGACCAGGAAGGCTGGAAGAATTCCCCATCCGTGCTGCGTATTGAGGAAATAGAAGAAGCGGGCGAAAAAGTAGGCCAGTGCGCCGAAACTGAAGTTCAGGATGCCAGCAGAGCGATAGGTGGCTGTGAGGGAGGACGCAGCAATCGCATAGAGGCCGCCGAGGGCCAGGCCCGCGATTACGTACTGAAGCACGAGCTCCTCTTCCGCTGAGCTTGCGATGTTTGCCAGAAACCGGCCCTGAGCGCATCATGTACACTCAGTCGGCCGTGCAGACCAGTCACACTTGCATACGTCCTGGTCTGCACGGCCGCGTGAACTGTTTTTAAGTGGTCTTCGGAATCGTGTACTCGACCCGGATGATCCCGCTGGGGGTGAACGTCGAGGCTCGCTTCACCTCAAGGGTCCTGATGTTATCGACACCCTTGAACAGTGAATTTCCGCTGCCCAGCATAACCGGGAAGTACCAGATTTTGATGCGGTCGATAAGCCCGGCATTGATGAGGGCCGACCGCACGCTGGTGCTGCCGATGATGAGAATATCGTCGCCTGGCTCTTCCTTGAGGGCTTTGACATTCTCCAGCAGATCGCCCTTGTAGTGGACGGTGTCCCCCCAGCCGAGCTCCTCCAGTGTCGAGGAGAAGACGACCTTCGGTAGCGTGTTCAGCCTGTTGCCGATGGCCGCGCTGTCGTCCCGGTGCGGGTTCTCCAGCCAGCTCTTCCGGCCAAGCTCATACGTCTTGCGGCCGAAGAGCAGTGTTCCGTATCCCCGCAAGAGCTCAATCGAATACTTGGCGAACTCGTCTCCCTCGAATCCACCAGCGAAGCTGTACGTGCCACGATCAGACTCGTAGAAGCCGTCCATACTCGAGATGATGCTTGCGTGAAGCTCTCGCATCTTCGATGATCCTCCTAGAACTTAGGTGATGGGCTCGAATTAGGGATTCACTGCGATCGATCTGAGACAGCAGCTCAGTGGATCACCTGCTGAGATCCGCAGACCTTGGGCAGCGGGACGAAGTTGTCGTTCTTCAGCTGAACGAAGTAGCTGCAGGTAGGGCTCGGCGGCTTACCGAAGTTGCTCAGAGAGAAGCTGACCGGGGATGTGAGAACGCCGCCCGCATCGTAGTTCGTCACACCGTGGAGGCCGGAGATTATCGATTGCCCGGTGGGGTTCTTTCCGGCCACCTCGAGGCCCTTGATTGCAAGATCAGCGGACAAGTACCCGCCAGCCGTGCCGTAGTCAGGAATGCCGCCGGGGTACTTGGGGTCGTACTTCTTGAGATTGGACAGCATGTCGACGACCCCCGGGGTTTGGGACTCGAAGGGCACGTAGAACGAGTAGAAGTAGTTCCCATTCATGGCTGACACGACGGTCTTGTCCGCCAAGAGTGCGTTGTCGTAGCCGACGGACTGGATCCCTACCGCTTTCAGCCCTGCCTGCTGGGCAGCCGTGGCTAGGGAGATTTCAGTGGATAGCACGCAGTCGCAAAGGTAGCCGTTGACTCCAGCCTGCTTCATCTGGAGCACCAGCGCCGTGAAGTTGCCGCCTTCTTGAGGCAAGGAGTAGTCGGCGAAGCCCACCTTCACTCCCGCCATTTTCGCGGACTGGGCGATGCCTTGGGCGCCCTGGCTTGACGCCGGCGAGCCCGCGTACGCGACCACGCCAAAGTTGGTGATGCCGACCTTCTTCATGAAGTTCCCCCAGACCGCACTGAGCGTGACTTGGCCCTGTGTCGGATCAATGGAGAACATGTTGGTGTTGGGCTGCTCTCCCCACTCGGGTCCGTCAAATGCGGCGCCAAGTACCGGGATGCCCTGCTGCTGGAGGTATTTGTATCCGGCAAACATGAATTCCGAGAAGCCGATGACCGCAAGCACGTGATCTCGCTGCACGAGGATGTGCAGCGCGGTGACCAATCCGGTGGTGGATGACTGATCGTCGGCCGTGAACAGCTCAAGCTTGCGCCCGTCGACGCCACCCTCCGCGTTCTGCTGGTCGATCCGGGCCTGCGCGCCGGCGAAGGTGTCGTTGAAGGTGGAAGCAGCATCGCCGGTAAGCGACGAGACGATCCCAATCCTGATCGGGCCCGAGGCCGTGGTGCTGCTGCTTGATGTACTGCCACTCGATGAACCTCCACAGGCCGCGGCGGCAACGGCGAGCGCGGTGGCTGACGCCAATAGCCCGAAGGTTCTAAGTCCCTTCGCAAATCTGATCTTCACGCTCCACTCCCTTCAGCGAATCGGAGTCGGCGGGTACCAGCCCACGGAAGGACCAACCGAAGACACTACGGTAACGGTCTCGACAGTCCTTGCGCAAGAGTTTCTGATGGCCTCGCATCTGGCGCCTGGCACCGCTACCAGCAGCGGCTGAGGCTGCCGCAGGCCAGGCTCGCGGCCGCGACAATGCAGGCCCAGGACCGCCTGCAGCCTCGGCGTGGCCAGGCCAGCTCGGCCAATCACGCCCAGTTGCTAGGCCGCGCCGGGAAGGGCCAGCCGCGGCCCCAGGCCGTCAAGAGCCCGGGATCTTGGCAGATCGAGGCTAGTATGGACCGGAATACGGTAGCCCCTCGCAGACGGAGTGATCTGATGCCGCCACGTTCGGTTCGAAGTTCGGCTCGGCGTGAGCGGCGCGCCCGTGGTTCAATCTCGCCCGGGGAGGTTATTCGCGGCGCGTTCGAGCTGTGCGAAACCGAGCCGGTCGACACTCTGAGCATGAACCGGATAGCCCAGCATCTCGACGTCGGCGTCACCAGCATCTATTGGTACTTCAAGAGCAGGGAAGAACTTCTCGATGCCCTTACCGAGGAGGCTTTCAAGCGCTTCTATGGCCGCATGCCACCGCTGTCGGGGCAGAAGTGGGACGAGGTCCTCCGGGAGTACTTCACCAACTTCCGGGACATCTTCCGCCAGGATTCCGCGCTATGTGACCTCGTCATCATGCGTGGTGGTAATTACACCGACGAAACGAGAGTGCTGAGTTGGTCGAAGATCGAGCAGATCCTTGAGGTGCTGGTCTCCGCCGGGTTCGACGAGGATTCCGCGACATACGCCTACTTCACGTTGTCCGTGTACACGCGGGGCAGCCTCTTCCTCGAGCGGCTGGCGCGTAGTCGCGGTGTCGACCCGGCAGCGTATCGGCACCCGATGGTCGGAACCGTCGCCGAGATGCCGGTCCTCTCGCGCGAACTGCTGACCCATTCCTGGGCAATGGTAAGTGATGAGGATTTCCAGTTCGGCCTCGAGAATAACCTGAGAGGTTTGCGATCACTGCTCGCAGCAGAACGCAAACCGTCCAGGGCTGCCTGCACAACTGGCGCCGCCGGGTCGGCCTAGCGCAGGGCGGGCTCGCGTTCCAGGCCCAGTATTCTTTCGGCGATCACGTTGCGGCCAATCTCCGATGTACCGCCGGCGATGGTGAGGCAGCGTGCATAGAGGTAGTGCCACCAGACTCGGGGCCGCTCGCCAGCGAGCACCTCGGGCCCGACCAGCTCCAGGGCCAGCTCAGCGACCCGCTGGGCATGTTCCGACGTCAGCAGCTTGGTGACGTCACCCTCTGCGCTGGGTGGAAGTCCCTCGATTGAGCGCACCACCCGGCGCAGCCCTATCAGGCGCAGGGCGTGCTCGTCCGCTATGAGCCTGGCCACTTCGCGCCTGCGGTTGTCGGCGCGGTGCCCAGACAACTCGATGAGCTCGTACGCGGACAGGTTCTCGCCCAGTGTCCCGCCAATAGAGACACGTTCATTCCCGAGAGTGGCCCGTGCCACTTTCCAGCCCTCGTTCACATCGCCGACCACGTCCTCGTCTGGGACGTAGACATCGTTGAGGAAGACCTCGCTGAACAACTGGTCTCCGGTGATCTCCCGCAGTGGCCGTGTTTCGACGCCACGGGCGTGCATATCGATCACCATCGTCGTGATGCCCTTGTGCTTGGCCGCCGAGGCGTCGGTGCGAACTGTCGCCAAGCCGCGATCGCATAGGTGCGCAAAACTGGTCCAGACCTTCTGGCCGGTTACCCGCCAGCCTCCCTCGACGTGCCTGGCGCTGGTCCGTATGGCCGCAGCGTCGGAGCCCGCGCTCGGCTCGCTGAACAGCTGGCACCACCGGAGCTCGCCGGTCAGGCTGGGCAGGATCCATCGCTCAAGCTGTTGCGGCGACGCCGCTTGAATCAGCGTTGGCAATACCCAGGCGCCGATTCCGAGCGAGGGGTAGTCAACTTCTCGTAGTTCCTCCTCTGCGACCAACTGCTCGACGGGTCCGGCACCCCGGCCGAACGGCGGCGGCCAGTGGGGGGCGAGATAGCCGGATTCTGCAAGAAGTCGCCGCCTGGCCTCTTCCGGCGCCGCGCGGTACCTCGCGAGAAACGCTCTCGCGCTCTGCCGGTAGGCGGCACCGGACGCGGGTATGCGCACGTCATAGGTCCGGCGCACACCAGTTGCGGCAAGTTCGTATACCGCCAGGTCGGCCGGGCCGGCAGAGTCAGCTATCCGTGCGAGCGCGACCGACCGTCGAAGATACAGGTGCGCGTCATGCTCCCAGGTGAACCCGATCCCCCCGAACACCTGGATCGCCTTCTGGGTGTTCTCCTGGTACAGGGCGATCGACCTGGCAGCGGCAGCCGCCGAGAAACCACGCTGATCCGGCTCTTCGGCACGAGCGGCGTCCCAGCTCAGTGCTGCGGAGATCTCCGCTGCTGTCAGCATGTCGGCGAGATGGTGTTTAACGGCCTGGAAGCTGCCGACCGGGCGGCCGAATTGCTCGCGCACCTTGGCATACTCGACTGCCATATCCAAGATCGCGCGCGCACCGCCGGCGGCCTCGGCGCCAGCGAAAATCCGGAGCATCTCCAGCGCAGCGGATCCTGCGTTCGGCACCACCAGGACATGGGACACCGGGACACCGTCAGCGAATGAGACTTTCGCCAGGCCCAGGGATGAGTCAACTGAAGGCGCAGGGTCGATCGACATTCCAGGAGCAGCCCGGTCGATGACCAGGAGATCATCATCAGCGCGGAGAAACAGCGTCGTCGCCCAGGTGCCAGCCATCACCAGCCCTGCGTCTCCTGCGACCTTACCCAGAGCATTCCGGCGCAAGCGCCCCGACAGGCCGAGCCCAGGGACTCGTGAGCCGTCGACAAGGCCGGGCAAGAGTTGCCGGCAGTGGGCGGAGCCTACCGAAGCCAGCGCGGCGGATGTGACCACCGAAGTCAAGAACGGGCCCGGCGATATCACGCGACCGAGCTCGCTAGCAACGACGGCAGTCTCGGCCAGCTCGAATCCAGATCCGCCAAACTCTTCTGCCACATGCAAACCCAGCCAGCCTTGTGCGGCAATATCGCTCCAGATGGCGGGCAGCTTCATGGCCGGGTCTCGCAGAGCATCGCGGGCCAGCTGATGCACCTCGTTGGCGCGTGCGAACGAGCGCACGACCTCGGCAAGCGCCCGATGACTCTGGGTGACGGCAACGGACATGAGCAGCTCCTCAGTTCACGTGGACGACGGGTACGCCTGACTGTCAGCTGCGGAGATCTCGCCGGCCGTGATCTTCTTCAGCAAGTCCCGGCGAATGATCTTGCCGGTCGGGCTGTGAGGCAACTCGGAGAGGAAATACACATGTTCGGGAGTCTTCGATGACCGCAGCCGCTCCCGGACGTGCCGCCGTATCTCCTCTTCGGCAACTGACACCCCTGGCCTGCAGACGACGAAAGCCCCGACCGACTGCCCCCAGATCTCATCTGGCAGCCCTACGACGACAACCTCTGCCACAGCCTCGTGCTGATGGATCACCTCTTCGATCTCAGCAGGGGCGATGTTCTCGCCTCCGCGGATGATCGTGTCATCGGCGCGTCCTTGGACGAACAGGTATCCGTCGGAGTCGAAGTAGCCCTCATCCCGGGTAGCGAACCAGCCGCGATCTTCCTGAGCCGTGCTAGCATCCCGGTACTCGCCAGCGACCTGCGCGCCCTTCACGAAGATAAGGCCCTTTTCGCCCGCGCGAGACGGCCGCCCGTTCGCATCGCGGATCTCGATCGTTACCGACGCCAGCGGGCGTCCTACGGATCCCAGCCGTGCCCGGACGTGAGGATCACTGCTCAGCAATGCTGCACGATGGTCCTCCGGTCCCAGGACCGCGATTGTCGAGGCCGTCTCGGTCAGCCCGTAGGCGTTCACAAAGTCGACGGCAGGCATCAGCTCAAGCGCCGCACGCAGCACGGACGGGGCGATCTTGCTGCCACCGTAGGCGAGAAACCTGAGGGTAGACGGCATGAGAGACGGATCGGCGCTCAGCTCGCCCACGATGCCAGCAAGCATCGTGGGCACCAGCATCGCGTGTGTAACACGCTCGCGGGCCACCATTTCAAGCCACCCGCGGGGCGTGAAATGCTTCAGGTACACCACGCGCCGGCCGCTGTAGAGGTTGGACAGAAGGTTGGAGATCCCGGCGACGTGGTAGGGCGGCACGCTCACGATCGTCGCGTCATCAGGGCGGCTCTCGCTGAAGTTGACGGCCTCGACGATGTACGAGGAGATGTGACGATGCCGCAGGACTGCGCTCTTGGGCGCAGAGATGGTGCCGCTGGTCATCAGCAAGACGGCAACGTCCTCGTTGTCAGGCTCCGAAGGCTGGCTGTCGGCGCGCGGGAGACTCAGGCAGAGATCCGTCCATCCCTGCAGGTCACGTGATTCGACGACGCTGCCGGCACGCGCCAGTACCTCATCGTCGCTGATCAGGAAGACGCGGTTGAACGTGTCGAGCGCCGCGCGCAGGGCGCCGCGGGCGAGCCGGTAGTTAAGCGGAAGGAATGGCACTCTAGCCGCGCTCGCGGCGAACAGCGCCAACGGCAGTCCGATACCGCTCTCGCCTACGAAGGCCAGCACGTCGACCTTCCTTGCCGAAAGGTGGGCGGCGGCCGCGAACGCCTGATCTCGCAGCTGCGTTCCGGTCAGGGATGCGCCGCCATCTTCGGGTGCCTGAAAGGCGATGCGGTCTCCGTGCCCCTCAACCGACATGTCAAGGATCGTCAGAAGATTCATGCCAGCCCCTAGTCCGAGGCCGGCAACTGCTTTGCGACCTTGACTGCAAGAATCTCTCCGGCGACGGACAGTGAGTTAGGGCCGGGTTTGACACAGAGCAATTCCAGCCCGCTTGCCGGATGAACGTAGCGCTTCCCTAGCAGCGTGCCGGGACCGGCGTCGGCTGCCACGGTTGTGCCGGACGTCCGGCCTGAGGTCAGCATCGGCGACCCGCCGCAGTCAACGATGAGGTCGAAGGACGGCTCCCTGACGACGATTACCTCTTCCGGGCCGACCGTGCAATGCAAGCGTGTCCCCACCACCGGGACGGCCATATCCTGCCTCGACTTTCGATGTCAGAGCCCGATCGCGATATCCCTGATAAGCGGCGATCGTCATGCTCGGGTTACGTTTCGCGTTGTCAGCGACCCTTGAAGCTCGGCGTTCGGCGCTCTCGGAACGCGTTCATCGCCTCTTGCTGGTCGTCGCCGATTCCCAGGCCGAGCAATGTGACCTCAAGCTTCCAGGCCTGCTCGAACGTCGAGTCGTAGGCGTCGTTGATCTGACCCTTGATGTGGCCGACTCCGATCGTCGGCGAGGCGGCCAGCCGCCGGGCAAAGTCGTCCGCAACGCCGATCAGCTGGTCATCTGGGACGTGACGATTGGCAAGGCCCCACTCGGCGGCGCGGCGACCATCGATCGGATCGCCGAGCAGCGCCATTTCCTTGGCACGTTGCGGGGTCAGGGAACGTGTAAGCAGGTAGGCGCCGGCCGCTTCGACCGGAAGGCCCCGGCGGATGAAGATCTCCGAGAACCTCGCAGACTCTGCCGCGACGACAATGTTGCACGCAAGCGCCAAGTTGCACCCGAATCCATACGCGGGCCCATTCACGGCCGCGACGAACGGCTTCTCGTTCTCCCTGAGATCGGAGATGATTCGCCACCAACCGTGTCGCCGGCCGTCCTCGCGGGCGATGTGTCCCGGCGTGCCGCGCTGCCGTTCTTCCGCGATCTCATACCAGTCGGTCCTCGACAGGTCGGCGCCAGAGCAAAATGCCTTGCCCGCGCCTGTCACCAGCGCAGCGCGAATGCCGGGATCGTCGCGCACCTCGGCGATCGCCGCAATGAGCGCGTGCCGAAGCTCGGGATCGACTGCGTTGCGGCGAGCTGGCCGGTTAAGGGTTATTCGCGCCACTGCATCTTCAACTTCAAACAGCAAGCCTGCTGACGCGAAGTCGCTAACGTTCACTGCTGGCCTCCACTGGGCGGCTTGAGCCGGTCGGCTGCGCCAACGGGGTAGGAACGGAGGCGTACACTCTGCTTTTGGCTCACAGCACGGCGCCGCTGTTTTTCGCGGCCGCGATTGCCGCCCAGTCGTGACCCAGCTCGATCAGGATCTGTTCGGTGTGCTCACCGTGCTCGGGCGCACGGGCTGGCTGGGGCGGAGTCTCGTCGAACTGCACCGGGCTTGCAGGAACCGTGTACGGGACCCCAGATTCGTCAGCGTTGGGAACGAGGTATCCGTTCGCGATCGCCTGCGGGTCGGACAGCACATCCTTGGGCGTGGCTACCGGTGCCCACACGCCCTCCTCATCAGCCAGCGCCACAGTCCAGTACACGAGATCATGCGCGGCGAACGTTTCGGCAAGTTCCTTGGTTGCGGTCTCACTGTTCTCGAAGAGATTGGCGCTCGGCACGAAACGCGGATCGGCCGTGAGGTCAGGACGGCCGATCCGCCGGGTGAAGGCGGCCCAGTAGCGGTCAGGCTGCATGAACAGCAACTGGATCCACCGCCCGTCACGCGTCCGGTACTTCTTCGCGACCGGATTCGGTGCCTTCGCCTGGTCGGTGTTGTTGACGCGCTCCACTCCGAACAGGTCCGCTGCCATGATGTCCGGGCCGACCGTCCACACTGCCTGCGAAAGTAGCGACACATCGACGACGCCGGCCACTCCCGTCACCGCCCGCCGGTACAAGGCGGCAGCGATGCCTCCAGCCAGGCTCATGCCACTGGGCAGGTCGCCAAAAGCCGGTGACTGATCGATCGGTCGCTCGCTGCCAGCTGGAGTCACTGCAAAGGCAACTCCGCCTCGCGCCATGAAGCTTGCCGCGTCGAATCCGCCTTTGGCCGCGTCCGGGCCCGCCGGACCGTGCCCGGAGCCACGCGCGTAAATAATCAGCGGATTGATTGCGCGGATGTGCTCGATATCTACCCGAAGGCGCTGCCGGGCCTCAGGCAGCCAATTCGTGAGAAAGACATCTGCGGAAGCCACGAGCTCGGCGAGAATCGCGGCGCCCTCGTCGCTCCGAAGATCGATCCCGATGCTTCGCTTACCGCGATTGCCGACCTCAAGCATGTAGTCGCGGTCGGCGCGCGCGTCGTCTCGTCTTAGGCCGCCCATGACCAGAGCTCGGCACGGATCACCGCCGTTCACGTCCTCGACCTTGATCACATCCGCTCCCCAATCGGCGAGCACGGCTCCCGCTGACGGGACGAAGGTCCAGGATGCGACCTCTACGACACGGACTCCTTCAAGAACGCGGGACATTCCCTACCTTCCTCGCACGAACCTCCGGCGCTCCCTGCTGCCACGAAGGCTGACTGCGAATCCTCTTCACGGGACGACTACCGCTGTCGATACCGTAGCCCATTCGGCAAGCCCGCGCAATTGGTCGCGGGCGGCGGTACGGCCTGCTTTCCGGCTTTGACCCGGAGTGCGTCGGCCACCTCCGACTGGGCCTTGGACCGCCGACTCCAGACGTCAGCGCGGCGGAACGACCGGCCGCATCGCATCGGCCGGGACTCTGCCGACGCGCATCCAGCATGGCATACTGGAGACCATCCGGGAGACGTCTTGAGTGTCGCTTTGGACGGTGTTACCGTCTGAAGACGCGAGTCCAGAGACGCGGCACCGTCCGGCGAAGAGCCCGGGCAGGTGCGAAGCAGAGCGCGAGGAGCATCAATGCTCGAGGCAACGCCACCGGCCGCCGGAGCCAGCGGCGGCCGGTGCCCTGTGGCGCACGTCGACCTGGAAGGGGGTGACCGCGCGGCTCTGGCCGGCTACGAGGCGCTGGACCGGCTTCGGAGCGCGAGCCGGATCTATTCGATCGCAGGGCGACCGCGAACTCATCTTGTCACCAGCCACGAGGAGTCGCTTCGAGTTGCTCAGAACCCTGAAATCTTCCCGGCTGAGGACAAGCTGTCCGTGGACGGCGAGGAGATTCTGGTCAAACTCGTGCCCGAGACACTGGACGGGCCCGACCATCAACGATGGCGGCGCCTGCTTGCCCCGTACTTCTCGCCGAAGGCCGTGGGCAGCTGGGATGATGCCATTCGGCGTCGTGCCGAGACGCTGATCGACGGGTTGATCGACAGGGGAGGATGCGAGTTCACCACCGAGTTCGCCTTGCGTTACCCTACGGCGGTTTTCCTTGAGATCATGGGCATGCCGATCGCCGATCTCCAGATGCTGCTGCGGTGGGAAACCGCGATCTTGCACCCGGACTTCAGTCCCGGCAACGATCCGGCGCGGGCGGCTCGTGAAGCCCAGGCCGGCGTCGGTCAGTACTTCACGCGGCTCATGGAGAAGCGCCGCATCATGCCCCGCTGGGACCGGCCACCGGGCCTGGTCACGGAGGCTCTTGACTGGCAGATCGACGGCGAGCCGGTAAGCGATGACGACATTCTGAGCTTCTACACGCTGATGTTCCTGGCAGGGCTCGACACTGTAACCGCCGAGCTTGGCTACGGGTTCCTGCACCTTGCTACCCATCCAGAGGACCGGCGGCGGATCGTTTCGGATCCAGCCATCATCCCGCGGGCCACTGAGGAGCTCCTGCGGTTGTATCCGGTCGTCAACATCAGCCGCCAGATCGCCGCTGACACGCACATCGCGGGCTATCCCGTCAGTCGCGGGGACAGCGTGATGGTGAGCCTCCCGAGCGCCGGGCGGGACGAGGAGAAATACCCGAACGCGCTGCTCGCAGACTTTGACCGGGCCGGGCTGTCCCACCTGACGTTCGGCGCAGGTCCCCACCGTTGCCTCGGCTCGCACCTGGCGCGACATGAGCTCGCCATCGCGTACGAGGTGTGGCACCGGCGCATCCCGGAGTACTGGGTCGAGGACGTCGCCGCCTGCACCGAGACAACCGGCGGCATGATGACGCTCAACAAGTTGCCCCTGCGATGGAAGTAAAGGCGCGCCGGTGTCTGAGATCGCGGCAGAGGCAATCCCGGAGGACGCGTTGGTGATCGCCACAGCGGTCGGGTCATTCACGCCCGAGACACGGCTGCTCATCGGCGGCGAGCTAGTCGAGGCAGCCTCAGGCAGGCGGTTCGACAACATCGACCCTGCGACCGAGGCCGTGCTTGGCGAGGTGGCCGACGCCGGTCACGACGACGTTGCGAGAGCCATAGCTGCGGCACGAAGCGCATTCGACACAACCGAATGGTCAACTAACCATGCGTTCCGTAAGCGCTGCCTCGATCAGCTCCAGCACGCCATGGAGGGCGAACGCGAGCAGATGCGCGCAGAACTGGTGGCGGAGGCCGGGACCCCCGTATCGCTGACTTACACCGGGCAGCTTGATCTGCCCCTCGACGAGGCTTTCCGCTGGCCTGCCGCGAACATCGACCGCTTTGACTGGGAACGCCAGCTACCGCCGCGTGATGCATTTGGGGTACTCAGCCGGCGGCTTGTAGTCAAGGAGCCTCATGGCGTCGTGGCCGCGATCGTCCCATGGAACTATCCGTTCGAGGTCACCGCCAGCAAACTCGGGCCGGTCCTGGCGACCGGGAACACAGTCATACTGAAGGCAGCCCCTGACACACCCTGGAACGCCACCCGCTTGGGCCGGCTTGTCGCCGAGCAAACAGATATTCCGGCCGGTGTGGTCAATGTGGTCACCGCATCTGATCATCTAGTCGCGGAAGACTTGCTCATAGACCCGCGCGTCGACATGATCTCGTTCACTGGCTCTACGGCCGTCGGCAAACGGATCATGGAAGTAGGAGGGGCCAGCTTTAAGCGGGTGTTCCTGGAGCTCGGCGGCAAATCGGCGATGATCGTCTGCGATGACGCGGACTTCGCTGCTGTGCTTCCTTCGGTTGCAGGTGTTTGCCAGCACGCGGGCCAAGGGTGCTCGATATCGACCCGTATCCTGGTGCCTCGGTCGCGATACGGCGAGGCAGTCAAGATCATCGTCGAGGCGATGAAGAACGTCGAAGTTGGTGACCCCGCCGATCCGGCGGTGGTGCAAGGCCCGCAGATCAGCGCACGGCAGCGAGATCGAGTCATGTCGTACATCAGGAAGGGACTGGCAGAAGGCGCCGAGCTTGCACTAGGCGGAGGTGCACCGGCGCACCTGGCGCGCGGGTTCTATGTGGAGCCGACGGTGTTCATCAACGTCTCGAACTCGATGACGGTCGCCCGGGAAGAGATCTTCGGGCCCGTTGCGGTCGTAATTCCGTACGAGGACGACGATGACGCGGTCAGGATCGCCAACGACAGCGCGTACGGGCTGGCCGGCGCGGTGTATTCCGCGTCGGACGATCGCGCCATGGCTATCTCGCGACGGATCCGCGCTGGAGCGTTGTCGGTCAACGGCGGCATCTGGTACGCGCCGGACGCGCCATACGGCGGCTACAAGTCCAGCGGAATCGGCCGGCAGAACGGGCTGGAAGGATTTGAGATCTACCTTGAGACCAAGGTGATCGCGGCCGCCGGATGACCGTGAACCTAACTTTCAGACCCCGGCAGGCGGGGCATGGATGAGCTGAGGCCAGGAGATGCATCGTGACACGACGAGTTGAGGGCAAGGTCGCGTTCATCACGGGCGCCGCGCGGGGGCAAGGGCGCAGCCACGCGCTGCGACTCGCTGAGGAAGGCGCTGACATCATCGCCGTAGACATCTGCGAAGACATACCGACAAACGAGTATCCGCTCGCGACAGCAGACGATCTTGACCGCACTGTGGCCGATATCAGGGCCCTCGGCCGGCAGGTGCACGCGCAGAAGGCGGATGTGCGTGACCGGTCGGCGATGTTCGACGCCGTGAGGTCAGGGGTCGCGGAGCTCGGTCATCTTGAGATTGTGGTTGCCAACGCCGGGATCTGTCCGATGGGACCGCAGCCCACCGCCCGGGCCTTCCTTGATGCTGTCCAGGTCGACTTTTGCGGTGTGGTTAATGCGATCGAGGCGGCGCTCGAGCATTTGCAGTCGGGAGCGTCGATCATCGCCACGGGCTCGGTTGCCGGGCTGACCAGCGGGGCGGCCGACGGCCCTGGTAACGGTCCCGGCGGCAGCGGCTACGGTTGGGCAAAGCGTGCCGTCGCTACGTTCATCCACTCCCTGGCCCTGCAGCTGGCACCTGCCGGGATCCGCGCGAACGCCGTCCATCCCACCAATGTCGACACCGATATGCTGCAGAGCGCGCCGATGTACCGGGCGTTCCGGCCGGATCTGGAGAACCCGACAAGGGACGATGTCGAGGAAGCCTTCCGCTCGGTCCAGGTGCTGCCCATTCCCTTCGTGGAAGCCGCGGACATCAGCAATGCCGTGTTGTTCCTCGCCTCCGAGGAGGCCCGCTACATTACCGGCCTGCAGCTCAAGGTCGACGGGGGAGCCATGCTCCGTACCCCGTATCCGGCAATGAGCGCCTGACGCCCCGCCGTCGTTGCAGCACTGATCTCCGGCCCCCAACATGACCGGCCCTGGGTAACCAGCGTCAGAGGAGATCGTCGAGCGTGATAGGAAGATCGCGAACCCGGACGCCGGTCGCGTGACAGATCGCGTTGGAGATGGCGGCCGCCGTTCCCGTTATTCCCACCTCACCAATTCCGACAATGCCGAGAGGCATCGCCGGGTCCGGCACGTCCAGGTAGAACACATCGATCGGCGGAACGTCGGCGTGCGTGGGGATGTGGTAGGCCGCCAGGCTCGGATTCATGATCCGCCCGCTCCTTGGGTCGATCAGGGTCTCCTCCGTCAGCGCCATGCCAATGCCCATGATGATCCCGCCCCGGAACTGGCTGCGCGCTGTCTTGGCGTTGACAACCGTACCGACATCGAACACGCCGACCCATCGCGACACCCGGACCTCACCGGTGTCCGGATCGACTCGTACCTCGCAGAACTGGGCCCCGCACGCCGCCTTCATCCACCGCTTCTTGTCCTCGATGTAGTTCTGGATGAAGCCAGGCGGCCCGACCTGCGTGTCGGAGCCTACGCTGGCCTCCAGGACCTCCTGTCCGGCTCGCTCCAGGATCTCGCGATACCGCTCCCCCACCTCTGGGAGGTCGATGCGGAACAGGCCTGCGTCGCGTGCGGCAAGGTCCGGCAAGCACAGGCCGCGCAACGGGGAGTCGTCCGTCTTAGCCGCAAGTTCCAGGATCGATTCCTTCAGCTCTGTACACGCGATGTCCAGGCTGGCAGCCACGCTAGCCGTCTGTGCAGATCCGCCGGCGCTGGGCCCGATAGGGAGGTCCGAATCCCCGTACTCAACGCGCACTGCTTCGACGGGAACGCCCAAGAGGTCGGCTGTGATCTGAGCACAGGCCGTGGCACCTCCCATGCCCATCTCGTGGAACGCACAACGCACCAAGACCTGACCGGCGGACGAAAGCCTGATCACAAGGTTGGCGGCGAACTGCCACGACGGGTGATAAGCGGCGGCCGCCCCCATCCCGACAAGCCATCTTCCGTCGCGCATCGCCCGCCGCTGCGGCGACCGATCGGCCCAGCCAAACTTCTCCGCACCGAGCGCCCAAACTTCCCGGAGCATCCGGTGCGAGAACTCCCGGCCGTCAAGCGGATCTCTGGCCGGCTCATTCCGCATCCGCAAGTCAACAGGGTCGATGCCGAGTTCGTAGGCGAGGTCGTCGACGGCCGCTTCGAGGGCAAAGGAGCCGATTGCATCTCCCGGCGCGCGCATGGATGTATTGGACAGCAGGTCCATCTCAACGATGTTTTGCTGGAGCAGTATGTTCTCGGCGTCATACAGATGACGTGAGACGGCTGTCACGGGCTCGGGTGCGCTGCCGACCTTCCCGACCTGAGTCACTGTCGTGTGGACGAGCGCGGTGAACCGCCCGTCCCGCTCAGCCCCAATCGCAACTCTCTGCCGTGACGGCGTGCGGCCTCCAACGGTCCGGAACACACCCTCGCGGGTGAGCATCATCCGCACCGGCCGGCCTACCATCCGCGCGGCAAGCGCCGTAAGGATGGTCCCGGCCCAGACCATCGTCTTGCTGCCGAACCCGCCACCGACATAGGTCGACACGACCCGCACGTTCCCGACGGGGACGCCGAATTTCCAGGCGAGGTGAGCGCACACCCACGGGATCTTCTGGGATCCCTCGTGGACGGTGAGAAAATTACCTTCCCAGCTCGCCGTGGTCGCGTGCGGCTCAATGGCGTTGTGATTATACGCGGGTGTGCTGAAGTGCCCGTCCACTGCGACAGGCGCGGCCGTGAGCGCGGCCAGCGCGTCGCCCCTGACGCCCGTGGTCTGCTGGAGCGGGCTGCTTTCCTGCGGCTTAGCGGTGTCTTGCTCAGCAGCGAAGCTCATCTTGGCGGGAGCGGGCTCGTAGGCCACGCGCACCAGCTGCGCGGCGTACTGAGCGATCTCGACAGACTCGGCCACGACGACGGCCACGGGCTGCCCGTTCCAATGCACGTCCTCGGTGTTCAGGTAATTGACTGACGTCCCGGCAGCAAGGGAATCAATATCGGCGAGCGTTACCGCACGCGGCGGATTCATGGGCAGGGCGTTCTGGTGAGTGATCACCATGATCACTCCGGGCACCGCGCTTGCCGCCTCTGGCTCGATCTGCGTGATCCGGCCGCGCGCGACCGTCGCATACACCAGCGCCGCGAACGCGAGGTCGGGATAGGCATACTCGGCCGAGTAGCGCGCCGCCCCTGTCGTCTTTGCCACGCCGTCTACCCGGTCGATCGGCTTGCCGACATACCTGGTCCGAGACCGGACCGGCCTTGACGTCATCAGTGTCCCGCTCATGCGGCACCCCCGTCAGTCACCAACTGGCGCAGCGTGGCCACGACGGTGCGGTGCACCAGCTCGATCTTGAAGCCATTCATTGACTGCGCGATGGCCGACGCGAGCTCGGCTGCGGCGGCCCGTCCGAATGTTTCGTCGGTCGCCGGAGCTCCGACGAGCACGCGTTCGGCCTTGTAGGCGCGCCACGGAGTGGTCGCCACTCCGCCGAGCGCAAGCCTTGCCCCTGTTATGCAGCCCTCGCGTACGTTGATAGCCGCGGCGACTGAAACAAGGGCGAAGGCGTAGGACGCCCGGTCTCGCACCTTGCGGTAGCGCGACATGGCGGCGACCGGCAAGGCCGCTAGCTCGATGGCCGTGATCAGCTCCCCCCTCCTGATCGACGCATCGATGTGGGGCGTGTCACCGGGTGGGCGGTGAAAGTCGGCCATCGCGAGGTGGCGCAGTCCGCTCTCGCTGGCCAGCTCGACGGTCGCGTCGAGGGCCATCAGCGCGACGCACATGTCGGAGGGATGCGTGGCAATGCAGTTCCCGCTTGTTCCGAGTATCGCGTGGTAGCGGTTGAATCCTCCGACGGCATCGCAACCGCTGCCGATTTCACGCTTATTGCAGGCACTGGCCCGGTCATAGAAGTAGTGGCAGCGAGTCCGCTGAAGAAGGTTCCCGCCAACGGTCGCCATATTTCGCAGTTGCGCGGAGGCGCCGGCCAGGACAGCTTGAGACAACAGCGGGTACTGCGTTCGGACGCGCAGGTCGGATGCTAGGTCACTGTTGCGGACCAAAGCTCCGATCCTGAGGCCCCCAGACGGCAGCTCGTCGATCCTGTCGAGCGGCAGCCTGCTGATGTCCACGATCAGGTCTGGTTGCTCAATGCCCGCACGCATCAAGTCCATGAGGTTGGTGCCACCACCGAGGAATCGGGCGCTGGCTTCCGTCGACACTGCTCGAATCGCCGTCGAAACATCGTCTGGCCGTAGGTAGCCAAAGGGCTTCATCGGGCTGCACGCAAGGAAATGACATCCTCTATAGCGCTGACGATGCCGTTGTAGGCACCGCATCGGCACAGGTTGCCGCTCATTCGCTCTCTGATTTCGACGCTTGACAGTTCGTTAGCCGGCCTTGCCAGATGCTCGGTAACGAAGCTCGGGGCACCGGAATCGTGCTCATGCAACATTCCGATGGCTGAACAAATCTGGCCGGAGGTGCAATATCCACACTGGAAGCCGTCATGCGCGATGAAGGCCCTTTGCAGCTCGGCGCCGAGGTCATCTTGGCCGACACCCTCGATTGTGATCACATCGCAGCCATCGCATTGGAGCGCGAGGGAGAGGCACGAGAGGACCCGGACGCCGTCAACCAGGACTGTGCATGCGCCGCATGCGCCCTGATCGCAGCCTTTCTTGGTGCCAGTTAGGCCGAGACGCTCGCGGAGCGCATCGAGAAGGCTGACGTTGGGCTGAACGGCGAGCGTCTCGGCCGTTCCATTGACTCGCATCTTCAGCTCGGTCGAGGACATCCCGTCAGCGCGCATCTTGCGAGTCTAACAGAATGCTAACAGAACGGAGTCCTGATATAGGTCCGTGGTAGGCGGCCGTATGCTGCTGAAGCATGACGCCGGCAGTTTTCGTCCGGGCGCGACGACCTGAGCAGAAGCAGCAGCGCAAGGATGCCATCCTCGCTGCAGCACGCGCGCTGGCCGAGCAGTTGGGCGTCCAGGAAGTCACCCTCGCGCAAGTCGCCTCGGCGGTAGGTCTTGCGAAGTCCAACGTCGTTCGTTATTTCGGCTCCCGTGAGGAGATCTACCTGGAGCTCGCGGCAGCCGGGTTCCGTGACTGGGCGGCTGCTGCGAACGCGAGGATAGAGGCGTCGGGTTCACTGCACGGCCTTGTCCTGGCGCTGTCCGAGACGCTCGCAGAGCGCAGCCTGTTCTGTGACTTGCTCAGCCACGTCGCGACCAGCCTCGAGCACAACGTCTCAGTTACCGCCGCACGACGCTTCAAGCAGACTGCCGTGCGGGCAATGGCGGGAGTTGCCATGCACGTTGCCAGTGTCCGCCCTGAGCTGGCTGACGGTGAGGCAACGGAACTAGTGACTGCCGCGATTGTCTTGGCCAGCGCCCTCTACCCGATCGACAACCCCTCGGCCACACTCGTTGAGTTGTATGACCTCGACCCGAAGCTGGCACCGGCACGCCTGCCGTTCCTGCCCACCCTGACGCGGACGCTGACCGCGATCGCGGTCGGGCTGCCCGCGATGCGGTCAGCCTCCCGAAACGGGTAGCCGCCGATCGCGTTGATGGCCCGGACGGCGCGACGCGCGCTATCGGCAGGTAAGCACCATCGCCCCGGCCTGAGGGCCGTGGGCGTTCGCTACCACCGCGACCCGGGCGCCGCTGACCTGCCTGTCCGCTGCTTCGCCCCGTAGTTGCTCTACCGCCTCATTGAGAAGGCCAAGACCGTGCAGCCGGCCCGCGGCGAGCTGACCACCATTCGTGTTGAGGGGCAACGCGCCGCCCGGGCCGATCATCTTGCCGCAGTCCACCCAGTCGCCGAACTCTCCAGCGCCGCAGAATCCGAGTGCCTCTATCCACGAGATGGCGATATGCGTGAAGCCGTCGTACAGCTCGACCACGTTGACGTCTGCCGGAGTCACCGAGGAGGCTTCCCACAGCCGCCTCGCGCAACCGATTGTCCCGCCGAACAGGAAGTCGTCAGTGAAGTACCAGTCCGGGCGCGATCCCGTTCCGAACGCCGTTGCATCGATTGTGACCGGGATCCGTGCGAGATCTCTGGCTCGCTCAGCGCTTGTGAGCACTGCGGCCGTCGCGCCAGTCACCGGGTAATCGCAGTCGAGCAAGCGCAGCGGTTCCGCCACATACCGAGAAGCAAGGTAGTCGTCCATAGTCAACGGTGCCGTCAGGACGGCGCGCGGATTGAGTGCCGCCCACTTACGAGCGTTGAGCGAAACCCATCCGTACTGTTCCTCGCCTCCCCCGAACTCGGCCAGTCGGCGGAATTTCCGCATCCCCATCGACGGTATGATGCCGCCCGCGTCACCATATGGAAGCTGGAACTGTGCCGCACCGCTGGCGGGAGGAGTTGTCGTGACGCCAGACATCTGGCCCCACTCGCGATCGACGGACCTGAATACAAGCGCGACGGTGCAGATCCCTGACTCCACTGCCGCCACCGCCGCCATAGCCGCAGCCAGGCCAGACGGCCCGGTCCCGGCGATGT
Source organism: uncultured Actinomycetes bacterium (assembly GCA_963789225.1). Lineage (GTDB taxonomy): Bacteria > Actinomycetota > Actinomycetes > Streptosporangiales > Streptosporangiaceae > Palsa-504. Next base: position 234,408 of record CAWBKD010000013.1, on the reverse strand, counting down.
CACCGAAGGCGCTGAGATCGCGGATGCCGAGCAGTCGCTGAACTTCGAACGCGTACTGCGTACTGGCATTGCCGGGGTACTCGAAGATCCCGTCAACATCCGACGGCACGAGCCCCGCGTCTGTGAGCGCGTCCATGCAAGCGTCGACTACCAGCGGCCGGGTATCGACGCCCAGATCCCGATGCACCGACGACTGCCCCACACCGACGATGGCGGCCTTCGGCGGCGTACTCACGTCAGGACCTCTCTGGCCGGCCGGAACTGAGGGATCGCCACTCCCTCCCGCATCTCAAATGTGACCTCGACAGCGTCGCCGGCCGACGAGGTCTGACCGCGCTGGTCAACGAGGTTAGTCAGCAGCCGGACACCTGGTGCGTCATCCAGTTCGACAAGGACCAGCGTGTAAGGAACGTCTTCCGAGAAATCGGGGAGAAACGCTTGATGAACGACCGTGAGAGCGAAGATAGACCCGCGACCGCTGACTTCAGTCGGAATGACATCCCGTGACTGACAGGATTCGCAGACGACAGTCGGCGGGTACTGGAAGCACAGGCAGGATCCGCACCGCTGAATGAGAAGACTCCCGCGTGCCGCGCCCTCCCAAAAGAACCTGCTCACGGGATCGGGAATCGGAAGGGGCCGGGCCATCACTACCTCTAGCTAGTTAGCCGCCGAGCACTATCGTATTAGCCACCGTAGCAGGTACGGTACTTGCCACGCATCGAAATCGGGCCAGGGCAAAACAGCAAAAAGTACTCGGGCTCATCCTCATCGCCGCGCGCAGCCGCTGCAGTGGCGCACATGTCGAATATCCGAGGGCCAGCTGGTGCTGTCTCCGCGGGGCTTTCCGCACAACAGTCCGCCGCGGCTGCTCCGCGTGCGCAGAACTGCGATAGCGCTCAGTACCGAGAGCCGGCCCCCGGTTACACCGCAACTCCGCCGGCCGAATGCCCTGTAGCGGTACTACAGTCTGGGTTTGTGATGTAGGGGGGATGACCCTGGCGTGTCAGGCGGTCGTGTTGCAGCGCCGGGCGGCCACCGCATGATCATGCTGTGTGAGAAGACAAGATCAGCAGGTGGCCGCTGCGGCCATCGTAGAAGATGGCCGCTGGCGGGGAAAGCTCATGGTGAGCTGCGGGCGCTGCTCGCGCCGGTGGTCGGGCAGGTCAGGTCGCGGCTGGCGGCGTTCGCGTATATCGGCGCGCTGCTGGCCGAGCCGGGGGACCGCAGGTCGTGCTGGCAGCTGGCGGAGGCGGCCGGGCATGCCACGCTGCGGCGGATGCAGGCGCTGCTGGCCGAGCACGCCTGGGACTGGACGGCGGCGCTGGCCGCGCTGCAGCGGTTCATCGTGGCGTGCCTGGGTGACCCGGGGGCGATCGTGGTGCTGGATGAGACCGCGGAGCTGAAGAAAGGCGACATGCCATGGGCGTGGCCCGCCAGCATGCCGGGATCACCGGGCAGGGTGGAGAACTGCCAGACGGTCGTGTTCGCCGCCTACGTCACCGCCCGCGGGCACACGCTGTTCGACTTCCGGCTCTACCTGCCCAAGACGTGGTGCCAGGACAAGAAGTCGCGGGAGCGGGCGCATGTCCCGGACGACGTGGAGTTCGCCGGGTGTCACTGCCGGTGCTGATCAAGGTCGCCGGGAAAGAGATGGCCGGCGGATTGCGTGCAGCAAGGAAGGGGCAGACGGGACTGGACCAGCACCAGGTCCGGACCTGGCACTCCTTCCACCGCCACACCCTGCTGTCCATGTGCGCCCAGGCGCTGCTGGCCATCGCCGCCGCCCGCCCGGCCCCGCCCGGCGCCGATCCTCCCCCGCCGACGGCACCGGGCAGCCCGCAGCCTGGCGCGACACCGGCAAGCTGGCCGCCAGCGCTGGCGACCGGCCCCCGGCGATGACCCCGGCCTGGTCAAGGTCAGCGTCCCGAGGCCCGCCGCCTGGCCCGCCTCGCGACCGCGCCCACGAGCCGGGCCGCCCGCAACCTGGGTTACGCCTGGTCACGATGGCGACGACGCCACCGGGCCCGCGCCCGATGGCACCACTACCACGCCCAGCTGCTCAAAGCCGTCCGCGTCACCTACAGTAACTCCAGCCGGAAGAAAGGAGGCCCTCATGCAACAAACTGGGACTGTAGTACCGGCGTGCTGGAAAGCAAAGGCACAATGGCATCAAGATTGCGATCGCAATCGCTCCAGTGCCCGTCGCAGCGCCGGTTCGATCGTCGGAACCTGAAGGCTCGCATCGTGAACGAGCGAACGGAAATGGCCAGCATCCTTGTCCAGAACGGCCATCACATCCTCTCGCGGCACTTGCGCGCGAAGTCCAATGGCGTACTCCAGACCGCGGCTGCCACCGGACATTTGCGGAAGCAGCTCATGCAGCATCTCCGGAACAATCGCGAGCGATAGACCAGCATCGAGAGCCTCGAAGGCCACCGCCATGTTTGCCAGCATGAGCGCATTGTTCAGGATCTTCAGGCGCAGGCCGGCGCCGAGCGGCCCTACCCAGCGCACTACTCCGCCGAACGTCTTCAGGACCGGGCTCGCCGCCAGGAATGCCTGTTCACGTCCGCCAACCGCTACCGTGAGGCTGCCCAACTCTGCGCCTTCGCTGCCACCGCTCACTGGCGCGTCGAGGACATCGGCGTCCTTCGCGCGAGCCGCATCGCCAATCTCTATACACGTATCAGGGTGAATCGTGCTGTGCAGACACAGAATCGATCCGGGCCGGAGACCAGCGAGCACCCCGTCATTCCCGAGGACGACCTGGCGGACGTCTGCGTCGCTCGTAACACACACACCAACGACATCCGAGTTGCGGGCGAGGTCCTTAAGCGAGCGCGCGATGCTGGCAACGCCAACGAACGGCTCAAGTGATGCAGGCCGCCGCGCCCACACCGTCAGCGGCATTTCGCTGCCCGCGATTCGCAAGGCCATCGGCCGGCCGATGTCGCCAAGACCGACGAATCCGACTCGCGGTGCCGCTCCCGTGCTCAATGTGATTCAATCCGGCGAGCGATGTGCACGTCTGCGCGGAACCTCCCTCGAACAGCCGGGCCGGGTCGGCTACCTCTCGAGAACAATGATCGCTCCCTCCGGGCAGCGGGCCGCCCCCTCAACAGCCTGCTTCTCGAGCTCTGCCGGCACGCTCGTCTCGCCAGCAAGCGCGTTGTAGCCGTCATCGTCGAGCAGGTACAGGTCAGGACTCGCTGCAGCGCATTGCGCGTGGCCCATGCATTTCCCGCGGTCGACTGCAACCTTCATCGGGTCTCCCATTCGAATGGGCATCCCAGATGCCGGAGCATCTGCAGACCCCCTAGCGAGCCGCGTCTGCCGAGCGCGGAAAGTTGTACAGCTTCCGCGCATTCCATTCGACCATCTTGCTCGCGTCGGCCTCCGGCACGTCACCGAGTGCCTCCTCGATCACCTTCCTGGTGTGCGGCCACTGGCTATCCGAGTGCGGATAGTCGCTCTCAAAGAGGATGTTGTCCACACCGATCAACTCACGGGCCTGGATGCCCGCGTTGTCGGAGATAAAGCAGCCGAACACATGGTCCTTGAACAGGTCGGACGGCCGGACGTCTCGGTTAACGTCGTTGTACCAGCGATGCCGCTGCCACACGTAGTCGATGCGCTCGATCATGTACGGCATCCATCCGATCCCGCCTTCTGAGAGCGCGACCTTCAGGGCTGGGAACTTGTGAAACACAGGTGACAGCAGCAGTTCCGCCAGGGCCGTCATCGAGTTGAGACCGAACAGCGAGATGCCGACGGTGAAATTCGTGCTCATTGCTTCCGCGGACGCCTGCGGACTACCTCCGCTGCCAAAATGCAGCGACATCGGCAGCCCGGCCTCTGATGCCGCCGCGAGCACGGGATCCCAGTGGGTGGTATGCCAAGACGGCAGGCCTAGCCGGTCTGGCAGCTCAGGGAACGAGATACTCTTCGCGCCCTTCGCGGCCGTCCGGTAGATCTCTGCGACGGCCGCGCCCACATCCCAGTAGGGCGTCATGACCAGGGGAATCTGGCGCTCGGGGTTATAGGCGCACCACTCATCGAGGATGAAGTCGTTATAAGCCTTCACGCATTCGCCGGCCAGCGCCATGTCCTTCGACTTGGCGAAAACGCCGCCAGCGAAACCGCCCATGTTAGGGAAGCACAGTTGGGCCCAAACGCCCTCGGCATCCATGTCTTTCAGCCGTTCGCGGATGTCGTGACAGCCTGCGCGCATGTCGTAGTAGCTCGTCGGATCGAGGCCAAAGTCCTTTGGATCCTTCCCTGCTACAGCATTGAGCGCGAAGTTGCCCGCCACACGTCCCTCGTAAATCCATGTGGCATTGCCGTCGGGTCCCTCTTCTACGCGAGGGGCCTCCTCCGCGTACCGCTGAGGCAGGCGGTCGATCCAGACCCGAGGGTGCTCGATCACATGATCGTCAACAGAGATGATCTGCGTATCCTTGGGGAGCATCTCGTCTTCCTCCGCTTCTTCGGACGCCCCGCGGCCGTTATCGCGAGGCAATCGGTAGCGTCAACTGTAGTAGGTTCGGCGGCATCGCGGAAGGCTTGTGATCCCGGTGCCGCTGGTGAGGGTCGTCTTCGGGCTCCTCTGCCCATGCGGTGCCTCAGGGTTACGCCGGTGCTCGCTGGCCGAGTCGAGGCTCGTGAACGACCATCGGAATCCTGCTTGGGACGGGGACCTCAGTCCAGGCCCGTAAGTCGTCCGAAGGTCTCGGCGGACACGCGCCAACGCATGTCATCCGCGCCGGTCCGAGCGCGAGCGGCTCTATCAGCGGGGGTACTGCGGGCTCTGCCGACGACCTGTCAGGTAACGCAGGAGTTTCCCTGGGTCTGTGTCCGGCCTGCGCAGTTCGCGCCAAGGCGATCGCTGGCTAATCGATAACTGATGACATGACCAGATCGGCGAGCCTTTGCGATCGTTTACGCGCATTGTATAGCTGCGGAAATCCGGACACCAGGTGTATGAAAGTAACCGCACGCTGCGGATCTACGCAGAAGAGCTGGCCGCCGAACCCAGACCCCGAGAATGAGGTGGGCGAGCTCAGAGTGCCCATGTTAGTGATAAATATTCCTTCGCCGCGGACATAGATCGACAGCCCGATGTTCGCGGGGAACGGATCAGTATGATCACGCTCAGCAGCTTGCATGAAAAGCCCGTGAAGCTTGGTCCCGGTCTGGATGGTCGTAGCAGCTTTGACGATCGCGGGCGACAGGATGCGCCTGCCGTCGACCTTGCCACCGTGCCTGAGCATCTCGGCGAATCGAAAGAGGTCATAGGCCGTCGAGAAGGCGCCGCCCGCAAGGAACTCTACCTCGGCGCAGATCTCAGCCAGCTGCTCGACGTCGCGGGCCGGCAGGGCGTCTGGTGAGTCGTCTCTCATGGTGATCGGTACTGAGCGTGCGGCGAGGTCAGGGCGATCCTTGAGTGTCAACGCCGTGTCTCTCATTCCTGCGGGTTCAAACAATTCCTCGGCCATGATCTGGCGAAGTGGGCGCCGGCTCTCGTCTAGTCGACGCATCACCTCGCCGATTACTGCGTGAGCGGCTCCCGCGTGATAGTTGGCAACGCCGGCGGGTGCGGGATCGAGCGGCAGCTCGCAGATCCTTGCTACGTATGCCTCGTTGCCATCCCGCCAATCCTCGAGTGGCATCTGCATCGGGAGTCCAGCTTGATGGCTGAGGGCTTCCCGTATCGTTACCCGTTCCTTTCCCTTCTGGCCGAATTCCGGAATTATCTCAGCGATTCTGGTAGTAAGCGCGACCTGCCCCCGGTCGATGAACCGAAAGAGTGTCGCAGCAGTCAGCTGCTTGGTCAGCGACATGATAGGCATGACATCGTCGGTTCGAGCCGCTCTGCCGTTGCGCTTGTCAGAGTGCCCGATCGCATCGTGCATGACGATTTGGCCGCTGCGGGCGACAATGACGATCGAGCCATCGGAGATTCCCTGCTGAATATCCTTCTCAATAGAGGCGCGCAGCAGCCCCAGTGTGCATCCGTCGATTCCCGCGTCACCAGATATGCTATTGGTGATATTCACTTTCTGCTCCGATTCTCGCTCGGCCGAAAGGGACTCGTGCTGCGCGCTATGAGGAGTAGCCCGTTACCTCCTCCCCGGCACGACGCATGCTCCGTGAGTTGGGCATTGATCCAGTTCAGGGGGAAATATCGTCATCGCTGTCGGCAGGACAGGTCGTACCTGGAAGCCTGTGCGGTCGGGGCCAGACTCCGCTGGTACCTGCCTCAGGTATCAGCGGGCCGAGCGCGCGGGCTGGGTCCCTGGCATGGCCGGATAGCGAGAACTGAACTGACACCGCATCCTCCCGGTGATCGCTTCGAGTTCTGCGGCTCTCGACTGGCCAGTCGGTAAGCACACATTCGCATTTGATGATTTGGCTGTCAAGCATCGTTACTTGCCCAGTACAGAACCATGGATGTATCTACCGTCCGCCGGACACTGACCGATCGGCCAGTCGGTACGTTAGATTCGTGCCCGCTATCTAGCCTCGATTCGTCACGATCTTGACCGTGCACTAGGGATGACCTGCGGAAACGCTTGATGTGACCCACACCCAAAGGTGCGGGCTCCCCGCGGCGACCTGAGGGTGTTTCCGCAGCTCAGCCGCGTGACCAGAGAACTCTTGACCTTGGTGTGAATAACTGAGGCTAGTGGCGTGATCTGGTGGACGCCGGGTGACGATGCCGTCGCGCATCCCGCTGGCTCACAGGTGCCGTGAGCGGCATCATCGCGCGGGAGCGCATACGCTCGGCCCCAGGCAAAGCTCAGAGCTGACCTGGTCGGTCCATGTCTGGGCTGGCCGTCCTCTGGCATTCTGAAACGAAGATGAGCCTGAACCTAGATCCGCGGACTTTCCGCGACATGCTGGCCGACCCGGCGCTGGCCGAGAACATCTCGGCTGCAGCTGGGTGCCCGCTGGTCGCCGTCGAGGTGCGTGATGCATCGGCGGCACGCTGGCTGGACGGTCTGGACATCACGGCCGTGCCAGCAGTTGTCCTGGTAGTGGTACCGGATGCCGGGTGCCTGCCGAGCAGCGCCGCGAATGCGGCCGACGTCGTCCTGACCGACGATGCCAGGGCTCCTGCGCCTTTTGTCGCGCCCGGCGACCTGACCGCGGCGATCGCTCAACTCGGGGCGAGACTCGCGGCGAACCCGATCGCCAGCGCCGTTCTGGCGCTCCTGTTGCGCAGCTCGGGTGGACTGACAACGCCGGCCGGGCTGGTCGCTGAATCCGCTGCCTACTCGGCCTTGCAGGAAGGGGCCGAGTTCCGCCACTGGCGTGCTAGCAGCCCGGCGCGGCAGCCGGAGCCAGGCACAAGCCGGGTGACGGTGCAGCAGTCAGGTGACGAGCTGTCTATCACCCTCGCGCGGCCCGCGCGGCGCAACGCGGTCGACTGGCGCATGCGCGACGCCCTCGCAAATGCGCTGGCGACCGCGGTCGCGACACCGCGCGCGCGGGTCTGTTTGCGTGGCGACGGGCCGGACTTCTGCGCAGGCGGTGACCTGGACGAGTTCGGTTCGCGGCCCGATCCAGCGCTGGCGCACGTGGTCCGGCTGACTCGCAGCCCCGCGATGCTGATGGACAGGCTGCGAGACCGGACCACCGCCGTCCTCCACGGCGCCTGCCTGGGCGCGGGAATTGAGCTGCCTGCCTTTGCGGCTTGTGTGCGCGCGACCGAGGATGCACGGATCGGGTTGCCAGAGATCGGCCTTGGCCTCATCCCGGGGGCGGGCGGCACCGTGAGCCTGCCGCGGCGCATCGGCCGCTGGCGCACGGCATACCTGGCCCTGACCGGTGCCACGATCAGCGCGCGGCAGGCTCTAGCGTGGGGTCTGATCGACGCCATCGACGACACGCCAGCCGGATCGGAGCCTGCAAGGCGATGACCGAGTACCGCCTCATGGCAGCATGCCTGACTGATTCCGCAGCGGAGCGGACGCACCTGGCCGACCTGCTGCTCCGAGGAACACCATTGGCGGATGTCCAGCGTAACGGCATGCTGTGCGCCCGAGCCCGCCCCGACAGCGCCGCCGATGCTGCTGCCGCGGCCGGCTGCGCCGTCCTGGCCTGGGCCCGTTCCGGCCTAATGGAGCTGACCGGCTGCGCCTCGGGACGGCCCTTCGCGCCCGCCGCGCCCGTCCTTGCCCGCGCCGAGGCGATCGCGTCGGCCATCACGGACCTTGCCAGCCAGCTCGGCAACCGGCTGGAGCTCGATCTGCCCGAGGTGCTAGCCGGGCGCGCGGCGGAGGCCGGTTGGCGCCGACACGGGACGGTCTCCGCGAACGGAACCTGTCGGCTGCTGCCTGCCAGCGACAAATGGCTCGCGGTTAACCTGGCCAGGCCCGTCGATGTCTGCAGCCTGCCAGCCGCGCTCGGACGCCACCTGGCAGGCGAGCCATGGGCCGAACTGCGTGCCGACGTCGCCAGGCGTCCGGCGGCTGCAGTGGCCGCGGCCGCCCAGCTGGTCGGCATCCCGGCGGCGGTCCTGGGCAGCAGCCCTGCGGTTCCGGTGCGACTCCGCCGAGCCGGTACGCCTGGGCTACGGCCTGCTCCGCCGGGCCTGGTTCTCGATTTGTCGGCGATGTGGGCGGGTCCGCTGTGCGCGAATATTCTGGGCGGTGCGGGCTGGCGGGTGCTGAAAGTCGAGGACTACGGCCGACCGGACGGCGCCCGGCTCGGGCCACCTAAGTTCTACGCGAACCTGCACGCCGGGCAGCCAGCCGTACGTCTCGACTTCGGCTCCGCGGCCGGCCGCGCCGAGCTGCTCAGGCTGGCTGACGAGGTCGCGGTCGTCGTCGAGAGCAGTCGGCCGCGCGCGCTGCGTACCCTGGGCCTGATCGCCGAGGACTGGCTCCGCGCGGCACCGGGCCGAGTCTGGATTTCAATCACCGGTTACGGCCGCGACGATCCGCCGCAGCGCGTGGCATTCGGTGACGACGCGGCAGTGGCTGGCGGACTGGTCGCCTTCGCGGCCGACGGCACGCCGGTGTTCTGCGGCGACGCGATCGCCGACCCGCTCACCGGCCTGTTCGCCGGGCTTGCGGTCTTGATTGCACTCGCGGCGGGCGGCGGACTGCTGGTCGACGTTGCCATGGCCGGGGTCAGCGCCGATCTGGCCAGGCCGTCAGCCGACAGGTGCCTGCCGCACCTGGTCACGCCCGCCGACGACGGCTGGGTAGTGAGTCATGGCGCCGTCACAGAACCCGTGCGGGCACCGTGACAAAGGACCAGCAGACAATCCTGATAAGGAACGTGGCCGTCCGGGGGCGGGCAGGCGCCGACGTCAGGACCGGCCCCGAGACGATCCTAGAGATCGGACGGTCGCTCCCTCGACACAAGGGCGAGGAAGTCGTGGACGGCGCCGGCGGTGCGATCATTCCCGGCCTGCATGACCACCACGTGCACCTGCGCGCAGCGGTCGCAGCCCGGCAGTCGGTCGACGTCTCCGTGGCGGCGAACCCGGCCGACTTCGACCGTATCGTGTCCGCCGCCGCCGCCGCCCGGCCGCAAACGTGGCTGCGCTTCACCGGCTGGAACGAGCACGCGGCGGGCCCGCTCGACCGGCGCCGGCTCGACGCCCTGACAGGGCAGGTACCGGTGCGGGTGCAGCATCGCAGCGGGGCCATGTGGGTGCTGAACTCGGCCGCGCTCCGCCAGGCCGGCGCGAGCACCAGCGACCTGCCCGGCATTGAACGAGACGAGTACGGCACTCCCACCGGCAGGCTGCTGCGGCTGGACGGCTGGCTGCGACAGCGGCTCAGCACCCTCCGAACAGCGCATCAGGCAGGCTCCTTTGCGGCCGGCCTGGCCCAGTATGCCGCCGCAGCCGCGCAAGCTGGCGTCACCGGCTTTACCGACGCGACCCCCGACAGGGACCAGGCTGATGTCGCCGAGTTCGCGGAGCTAGCCGAGGCGGGCGTGATTCCGCAGCGCCTGGTCCTGATGGCTCCGGCTGGCCTGCCCGAACCTGACAGCGCGCGAGTTACGCTCGGGCCGCAGAAACTGATACTGGACGATGCCACGCTGCCGAGTGCCAGCAAACTCGCCAGCACCGTCGCAGGCGCCCACCACGCCGGCCGCACGGTCGCCGTGCACTGTGTCACTGCTGAGCAGCTGCTCGTCTGCATCGCTGCGCTCGAGCAGGCAGGCCCAGCAGGTGACCGCATCGAGCACGCAGGCATCGTTCCGCCCGGCCGCGCGGAAACACTGGCCCGGCTAGACGTCGCTGTTGTTACTAACCCAGGCTTCATCGCCGATCGGGGCGACGATTACCTCCGTAACATCCCGGCAGCAGAGCGGGCCTGGCTCTACCCATGTGCCAGCCTCATCGAGGCCGGAGTCGCCGTGGCAGCCGGCACTGACGCGCCGTTCGGGCCGACCGACCCTTGGGAGAGCGTCGCCGCGGCGACGAACCGCTGTACCGCTGCAGGCAGCGTGCTTGGCCGAGCAGAGTGTGTATCGGCCAGCCGCGCCCTGCGGCTGTTCCTGGCCGAACCACACAACGTGCGGCGGGCGCGCACAGTCACGCCGGGGCAGCCCAGTGACGTGTGCATACTGCGCGAGCCGCTGCGGTCGGCGCTCGCCCGGCCGTCGGCTGCGGCGATACTGGCCACCATCGTCGGCTGCCGGGTCGTGGCGCGACCGTGATTGAGCAGCCCCTCGATTAGTAAGACGTCACGCCTTAGCAAAGGTACCGGGTCGGCCAAGTCGACTTGCGCTATAGGCGATCAGCCAGCCAGACCATCTCCGTCGACGGCGCCTCCATCACCTGGCGGCTCTTGCTTTCGGTGGCAGTGGCCGACACGGCGAGGGACAGATCCAGAATTCAGATGCCGTTGACACCAGCGTAAGAAGACGTTTGTCAAGTGGTATGGAAAGCGTGTCGTGTTGATTGTGGTGACCCTCGTGGCCTGGGGTTTTTGCTGCAGGTGAGGCCAGTGAGCGCGCTGGCCTGGGCAGGCGGCCTGAGAGAGGAGAGTGAGGGCATGGTGGAGTTCCGCGAGGCATGATGGTCGTGCCGCGCGGTCCGGGCGCCCGTCACCCGGGTCTTCTCGCTCCACGTAGTGCAAGCGCCTGCCCCGACAGCGTTCAACCGAGCTGGTGAGAAGCTCCGGGCAACCGGGGGAGAGCTGCCCAGGGTGTCAACCGGGGTGGTCCCCGACGGCCTGGCGGGCTCGCTCTCCCCCTCATCGGGGAGGAAGGTCTAGGTCACCCGTGCAGGGTGGTGGCAAGAGCGCTGGTCAGGCAGCCTGCGCCTGGTTGGGCGCGGCATCGTGCCAGATGGCGGCACCGGAGGCGACGGCGGGATCCCAGCTGGTGCCGTGGACGACCATGCAGTAGATCCAGCGCAGCAGCGAGGCGGCGCACGCGACGCGGGCCTTGGCGCGCCGGGCGCGGGCCGCGGTCTGCGCCGCCGTGCCCTGCTGCGGTCCTGCATCAGCTGCCGCGGCGTCTGCGGCGCGGGTCAACGCGGCGTACTTGGCCGCCATCACCGGGTTGTGCTGGAGCATCGGCCACACCGCGCGCCACACGGTCAGCCGCAGGCCTGGCCGGCCGCGGCGGGAGATGTGCGCCTGGCCGGCGAAGGCACCGGAGGTGTTGTCGGACGGGGACATCCCGGCGTGCTTGACCAGCGAGGAGGAGCCGTCGTAGCGGCGCGGGTCGCCGGTCTCGGCCAAGATCGCCGCCGCCCCCACAGCGGTCAGGGCCGGGATGCCCGCCAGCCGGGACAGCCCGAGCTCGGCCAGCACGGCCACCATGTCGGCCTCTGCGGCCCGCAGCTGGGCACGGATGCGCTGCAGGTCGCCCAGCTCATCGGCGACCCGGCGGAGCAGGCCGCGGCGGGACCAGGCCACCACGCCCTCGGTGTCGGTCAGCGCGGCGAAGACCCGCGCGCTGATCGGGCCCCACGCCTTCTGGCCGCCCCAGTCCCGGACCGCGGCCCGGACAGCGGCGGTGAACGCCTGCTCCCCCATCGCAGCCAGCCGGGCGGGCTGCCCGCCGCACCGGCTCGTGACCAGCTGCATGGCCGCCAGCCAGGTATTCGACTCAAACGGCTGGGCACAGGTTTCCGTCACGGTAGGCCACGCCACCGACAAGAAGTCCCCGATCCGCTGCACCGCCGCGGTCGCTGCCGTGATCAGCTGGGCTCGGCGCCGGCCCAGGTACCGCAGCTGCGCCCAGGTCTCATCCAGCTCCTCCGGGATATAGCAGTGCAGCTCGGTCGCCAGCCGGGCGATCAGCACGCAATCGGACTCATCGGTCTTGTGCGTCGTGTAGTCCTGCTGCTCCCGGGCGATATGGCTCATCAACGGCTGGATGCACACCAGCGGCAAGCCCCGCTCGGCGCACAGCCGCTGCACCTGCATCCACCGCGGCCCGGTCGGCTCGCACGCCACCGCCACGTGCCTGAACCCCTTCACCCTGGCCGCCGATACCGCCCAGTCCAGCACCTCACCCAGCCGGAACGCCTTCACCTTCACCGTCTTACGAGCCAGCACCCGCACATCGTGATCGATCACCGCCAGCGCCTGCTTATCCTCGGCCAGGTCGATGCCGATCACCGCGCCATCGCGCGGCAGCAGCTTGCGCAGCCGCTCCCGCCGGGCGTTCCGCTTCCGGTCTCCCCGTGTCGTGCCGTTGCCGCTACCCTTGCCCACAGGACGTCCTCCTCGTTGCGTTTGGGACACCAAGCCCGTACTACCGCACCAGGAGGACGTTCCTGTATCAATCACATCCCTGCTGAACAACGGCCTCTAGCGCGTTGTCCTATTACTACGCCCTAAGGGCGTTGACCTCGGGAGTGCCCCAGATGCCCCGTGACTCTTCGAGGCCCACGTCCTGGGTTCGTGACAAATTCACGATCGAGAACGAGATCTTTCTTCGCGGCCTCCGAACCGGCCTCTCTCTTTCCTGTCGCAGCCTCCCATGCGGCCAGCTGACCGTATTCGACTTCTTGCGTCATACCGAACACCCGTTCCGCACCCGACCAGGCGGAAATGCCGCGGTCGACTGCCTGCTGATTAGATGACATGCATCGGGCCGTGCTGAGCTGAGGTCGCGGCCGGTGCCGGGAGACCTCCCCAGCTCAGACGCGAGTCAGGATTGACTGCGTAGGCAATTCGCATGGAGGGGTGTGCGCCCCTTCCGGAGCGTGAGGAGGTCCCGATGCTCATCGTAGGCGGGCTGGATATTCACCGGAAGCAGATCACCTTCGACTACCTCGACACCGTGACCGGGCAGGTGTGCCGGGGCCAGGTCAGCCCGGCTGACCGGGAGCACCTGCGGGCCTGGCTGGCCCGGTTCGCCGGCTGTGATGACGTCGCGTTCGCGGTGGAGGGGTGCACCGGGTGGCGGTATGTCACCGAGGAGCTGGCCGCGGCCGGGATCACGGCGCATCTGGCCGAGCCGGCCGATACCGCGTTCGCGCGCGGCCGCAAGCGGCACGCCAAGACCGACAAGACCGACTGCCGGCACCTGCGGCAGTTGCTGGCCGAGGGCCGGCTGCCGGAGTGCTGGATCCCGCCCGCCCGCATCATGGAGGCGCGGGCGCTGCTGGAGCTGTATCACGACCTGCGGGCCGAGCATACCGCCTGGGTGCAGCGGATCCACGCGGTGCTGTTCCATCACGGCGCCCCGGCGCTGGGCGCGGGGACGCTGCGCACCGGGCCGGGCGTGGCCGCGCTGCGGGCGGTCACCGCCGGGTGGCTGTCGCCGGCCGGGCAGCTGCAGGTCGCTACCGCGCTGGAGGTCCTCGAGGCCCTGGAGGGCCGGATGCACGAGGTGCGGCACCAGCTGACCGACGCGGCCCGGCACCTGGCCGGCGCCAAGGTGCTGGCCGAGCGGCTGTACGGGGTCGGGCCGGTCACCGCGCTGGCGATCACCTGCTGGCTGGCCGGCAAAGACCGGTTCTCCTCCTCCCGCCAGGCGGTCCGGTTCGCCGGGCTGGACGTCACCGTGTGGTCCTCGGACCGCAAGGGCCCGCCCGGGCGGCTGTCCCGGCAGGGACCGCCTGTGCTGCGCTGGGCGGTGTATGAGGCCGGCAAGACCCACGCCCGGTCCTCAGCCCCCGACCACGCCTACTACGCCCAGGTCAAGGACCGCTGCAACGGCAAGCGCGCCGCGCTGTCCGAGGCCCGCAAGATCCTCCGCCAGGCCCATCACATCCTGGCCGAGCTCGGCGACGACGCCCTCGCCCCCGCGGCCTAAGATTCCCATGGCCATGGTGACCAGCACGTGACCGCCGGCCCGGCCGGGCCACGCATGCAGCCGCACTCACCCGATGGGGAACCACCGCGGCCAGCTCCCGCCGAACCGCTGTCAGCCGCTGCCGGCCCGCCCCAAGCGAGCCAGGCGGACGGCCTGATTAGACTGAGCGACCGCATCCCCGCAGGCCGGGGACACCCAATCAATCATCATGTCGCCGGGGCAGCGACCGCGGCCCCGCGGACCTAGGTAAGGCTGGCTGCCCCCTGGCCCCCCTCCTGCCGCCGCGGCTGATCACCCCGCACAGAAAGGCCACCCGCCTGAACCGCTGAACCATACCCGCCACCAGGGACTCCCTGCCTCCTGCCGCCGGCATGATCCGCTCCCGGACGATCGCGTCAAGGGCGCCTGCGGCGCCGCTACGCGGGCGCTGCGCGCCCCTGTGACCCGCCCGCCCGGCTCGCAGAACCGGCAGCTATCAGGGAACAGGGAACGGACTCAGCCATCCCCAGACCAAAGCGACCACGACCTTGAACCCCAGAAATCGGACGCTTGCGGGGAATCAAAGAGTGGTTCTCCACGCATTGCCGTCAAGACAGCGTCCTCTAGGACCACGCCGCGCAGATTAGCCTGCGCTGCAAGTGCACCACTTAGGTTGGCGGCAGTGAGGTTGCTCTCGTATAGGTTTGCCCGGCTGAGGTCCGCATCTGAGAAGTCAGCTCGATGGAGGCGGCAGCCAGTAAGGTCAGCCCGTCTGAGCGTGGCGCTGACGAAAGCAGCCGCCGTAGCATCTGCTCTCTCCAAATCGGCTCGATCCAGGTTGGCATACGAGAAATCGGCGCCGAGAAGGCTGGCGCCGGCCAGGCATGATCGCACAAGGCTCGCCCCGACCAACTGCGCCCCGTCTAGCACCGCACCTGTGAGGTCACACTCGTCAAGATCGAGGCCAGACATGTCGGTGTCGCGCAGGTCAGCACCGGGGAGCAGCAACCGGCACCATTCGCCTCGCTCTCGTGCCGCCCTGTAGTTTGCCACCGCGTCGAGGGCACCAGCGTCGGCACGGAGAACCCGCGTGGTCCCGACGCTCACTCATACCACCTCACATGCGCTGCAAGGCCAGCTTGGTCAACCGCCTCACGTAGCGCCCGCCGATTCGCAGGATTGGCCAGACCCGTCAAGTCAACGATGACGTTCTCCCTGCAGTATCGCACTTCGTAACGTATCTTCCCTTCCACGAAGCTTCCAACATCGAAGGGCGGGCGGACAGCTCGTTCGGGTACCTCTTCTGTGCTGCCATGGCCCTGCATCCTCCCAGGAATCAGAGCCTCCAAGGTTCCCGGGGTGATCCACCGGCGCATCGTCAAGAACACATGGACCTACCCGGATACCACCGGACGCCCGCCGGTCCCGGCGGAGATCCGTGCGCTAGTCCAGCAGCTGGCCAGGCAGAACCCGCGGTGGGGACACCGGCGCATCCAAGGCGAACTCGTCGGCCTCGGGTACCGCACCGGCGCAGGAACCATCCGCCGGATCCTGGCCGCAGCCGGGCTCACACCCGCACCACGCCGGGCATCACCGACCTGGCGGCAGTTCCTGACCTCCCAGGCAGCCGGGATCCTGGCGTGCGATTTCCTGCACGTCGACACCGTATTCCTCAAGCGCCTGCACGTATTCTTCGTGATAGAGATCCAGACGCGCCGCGTGCACATCCCGGGCGTCACCGCGCACCCCACCGGGCCGTGGACCGCCCAGCAGGCCCGTAACCTGCTCATGGATCTGGGTGACCGCGCCGGCAAGTTTCGGGATGCGGCACAGCGGCGGCACCACCGGTGAATGTCGCTGACGGCACGCGCATCTGCTACGCACCCCACTCTCAGCTGGAGTACTGGTGCCTCCGGGCTGGAATCGCAGGTGGCCCGCTGGCCACCCGCACCATCAGCCTGGGGAGATCATGCGACCGTGCGGATCGCCGTGACCTTGCTGCGAGCGTTCGGGCGCAGCGACGACTACGCCCAGCATCTGCACGACCAGGCTGCCGACCCAGCTCTCCAGCACCGCGCTCTCGATGCGCAACGCGCCTGCACTCGGCGTCGCATCGTGCGAGGGAAGTATCCTCCGGAGCTCCGCAACCAGTGGCGGGGACAGCGCACGCTCTAGCTCGCGGCGGATCGACTGGAGTTGCCGCTGCAGCCCGGGCCTACCTCCCGGCGGCAGGGTGGCGCTATCCAGCTGCTCGCGCGTCGCCCGCAGCAGCGACCAGACCCGCAACAGCCGGGCGGGGTCTTCGACCCGCGAAGCAGAGCCGCCGTCGGCGGGATCGCCGACGATGACAACGAACCGCGGCATCGGCGGCGCGACCTCGGCGTCCGCTGGCGGCCTGCTCGTAACTCCTGCCGTGTCCATATGACCAGGCTGCGACCACCCGCAAGCCTGCTGCCAGAGACGTTCGTCCCGATCTGCCCGGCGCGAAGTCCTATAGTAGGCGATCTTCCGGACCTGGCCGGCTTCCTTCAGACCGTGCCGTCCGGGTCGACCAGGCCGTAGTGACCGTCATAGCGGTGATACAGCAGGCCGGCGCGGCCGGTGTCCGGATTCACGAAGAACACGAACGGCTGCCCGAGCAAGTCAAGCCGGCTGATCGCCTCGGCGAGCCTGAGCACAGGCGCCCGGTGCTTGCTAAGAGTCACCGCTGCGGGCAGTGGGCCCAGGCGGTTCGGCTTCGGCCGGGCCTGGGCGAGCCGGTACCGGTCGCCCACGCGGTAGAGCACGCCGTCCTCCCCGGTCGACCGCTCGGTGAACAGGTGGAAGTCGTAGTCGAGCAGGTCGAGCTCGGCCACCGCCTCTTCCGGAGTAAGCGGACGCGCTGCGTAGCCGGATCGGCGGATCACCGCCCGGGCGTCGGCCGGCCTGAGGAGATAAGCGGGCCGGTGTGCGGGGATGCTCTGATGCCGCCACTCGCCGGGCTCGGGGACGGGAAGCGTTCCACGCCGTGCCGACCAGTCGCGGGCCGACCGGTCCAGCCTGACCCGCAGGCGCGCCGCCATATGCTCGATCGCCTCGCGCATGGTCTGGCCCGCCGCCTGCGCCCGCACGATCCGCCCGTTCAGGTCGATGGTGGACTGCGCGACCGCCGACCGCGGCACGGCCGGGTCGGCAGACACCGCCAGCGTGACACGGGCCGACAGGACTGGCTCGGAGGCGAACCGGAGCAGCGAGCCCACCTTAGCGGCGGCTAGTTCGCGCATCCCCTCCGGCACCCGGCCATGCATCTCTACCTGCACTGGCACCGTCTGAACTGCGTCCATGAGCCGATCACCTCATTCCACGCTAGGCCAGCCTCTGGCCTCACAATCCAGACGACGCCGCGGCCGGCGCCCGCGGATAGAGGCTGCCGCCAGGCACTAGCAGGGCTTTGGTCCTCTTCCTGTGCCGGGCCGAGCGGGAGCCGGCGGTTGCGTGACCTGCCCGGCCGGGACCTCCTGCCGCCAGCGCACGGGACCTATGGCTCTGCCCGGCGCCCCTTGCGCGCGGCACCATGTGGCCCATGAACGGACACGCTGAACCACGCCACCATCGGCGCGGTCATCGAGGCCGGATGGTGAGCCGATGATTACCCGGTCGGACGTCGACAAGCTGCTGAGCATCCGCGCCGCAGGTCCGTCGCTGCTGTCCCTGTACCTGCGGGTACCGCGAGATCCGGCCCAGCTATGCGAGCTGCCCGCCCATGCTGATGGGCTGCTCGGAAACCCGGTCCCGGCGATCCAGCAGGAGCGGGATACCGCGCGCAGGCTGCTGGACGCCCATGCCCGCGACTGGCTGGGCCACACCGTCGCTATCTTCGCCAGCGCCGAGCTCGGGCTGGCCGAGGTGATCCCGCTACCCGGCGGTCTGCCGGAGCGGGCCGTACTCGCAGCCCGGCCACATGTCCGGCCGCTGCTGCTGGCCGTCCAGCGGTGCTTCCCCTACCGAATCGTCGTGGCCGACCAGCGGCACGCCTGGCTGCTGCGCGTCGCCGGTGAACAGATCCACGCCGCTACCCTGCCGGACGCGGAAGGGGTGCGCAGCCGCGGCTTCGGCGGCTGGTACGGCCTGGAGGCTCATCGGATCAACGACCGCGTCGTCGAGCTCACCCGACGCCACTACCGCGATACGGTCGCCGCGCTGGAGCAGAGTCTGCGGGCCGACGGCCTGGAGCCGATCATCGTCGGCGGGCATCAGGACACCACCCCGCAGCTCCTCGCCGCCTTCCCAGACAGGCTCCGCGCACAGTTCGCAGGCAGCTTCGTCGCCGACCTGCACACCCTGACCCCGGCCAAGGCGCGAGACCTCGCCGACCCGGTCATCGCCGACTGGACGGAAAGGCGCGATCAGCACCTGGCCGCCGGGATTCTCCGCGAGCCGCCGGGGGAACTGACCGTGGTCGGCCTGGACGCCTGCATCACGGTGGCCGACCGGCACGCCATCGATACGTTGCTCATACCGGCCGACGGCCTGGTCCCCGGATACTCCTGCACGCGCTGCAGCGCGCTCAGCCGAGCCGGTGACGGCTGCCCGCATGGAGCCGCCGCCGTGATGACCGTCCCCGACCTGATCGAGGAGATCACCGTCAGCGTGCTCGGCGACGGCGGACAGGTCAGAGCGCTCGACGAGCTACCCGGCAGCATCGCGGCCCGCCTGCGTTTCCCGCTGGCCCATGCGGGAACGCGGCCACGATAAGGGAGACAGCCATGGCATACGGTCATGCCGAACGCACTCTGGCCACGATACGCCTGCTCGAGGCGGAGACCAGGGAACTGCTGTCCCGCCAGAAGCGCCTGGAACCGGAACATGAGAAATGGCTACGCCAAGCCGCCGAGTCCGCGTCGCGGCGCCTGCGCTCCGGCAGCGCCGCCGACACCTGGACTGCACACGACCAGGCTGGCGTTGGGTTATCACGACGCGTGGAACCACCGCCCGTTCGGCAGGTCTTCAGGTATCCCGAATGGGCGAAGCCGGGAGCAGGCCGGTGGCACGGCAGTGAGTCGAACACTGCTCGCGCGCGGGGAAGTTGATCCCACGGGCCGCGCCCGTTTCCGGCTAATACCGATCAGGTCATGCCATAGTGCGGTGGATCACGCACCGGCCGCAAAGGCGTACAGCCATATGTCCTTCCCGGGCTGGTCAAATGTCCCGCCGGCCCGGACCTGCCCGAGTGGCTGACTCCCATAGGCCTGGTCGTGCCCGGGCAGCTGCTCACCAAGGCGCTGGCGCGGAGGCTCGGGATCAACCCGGACAGCCCCAGGGGCTGAGCAAGATAACGCAAACCGGCTGAGCCGACGTGATGCCGCTTGACCGGTGTCCGCGGCCAGTCATCTCGCGTACTCGGTTGAGCCGGAGGTCACCCGGGACGGGAAGCGGCAAGACAGCACCGCGGTGAGGAGCCAGAGCGCCTGCGCCAGGCCGACGATGCGCTCGGCCAGGCCAGCCCGCCCGGCGCCGGTGACCAGTTCGGCGCCGAACCATGCGAGGAGGGCGAGCAGCACCGCGACGGCGCAGGCGCACACCGCCGGGCGCAGCCCCCACGGCACCGACGGACCCCGCTGCCACGCCCCGGCCGGCCACAGCGCCATCCCGCCGAAACCGATCGACGCCAGACCGCGTGCGGAACCGAGCCGCCGAAGTGCTCGGGGTTCAGCGCCACCAGGAGGCCGGCCCGCGGAACCCGCCGCCAGGATCAGCCGCCCGGGCGCGCCAGCAGGCCGCAGCCCGCCGCCGGGACGAGGTTGCAGACGGCCACGATCGCGAACGTCAGCGTCATCACCCAGCGGTCGGCGGCGCCCACCGCGGCGAGCGAGCTGACCGTATCGGTCACCGGGTCGAACGAAGGCGGCTGCAGGCGGATGGCCACCGTCCACCCGCCGACGAGCAGCGCGGGGGCTATGCCCGACGAGGCCACGCCCCACCACGGAACGTTCTGCACATTTGGGACGGTAGGTCAGGGTCACCGGGCGTCACAGTGGCCAAAGTCGCTTTCATTAGGACCTGCCGACCCTGCCCGGCCGACCCGGGAGGGCGGCATCGTGCTGGCATGACATTCACCCCGGGACGGGGACCTCGCCAGCGGCGGCCGCCGGCCCGGCACCTGGGCAGAGGCGATGACGACGTCGAAGCGGGCAATCTGCGCGGCCAGCTCGGCCTGCTGGGCGAACTGCTCGCCGGCGGTCAGCGCCCGGGCGTACCCGCCCTCACCCGCCACCGATGTGACTGAGTCGAGCCTGAGGAACCTGGCGCCGACCGACTCGACCTGATCCCGGGTCTCCGGCCAGATGTCATAGCCAGTCACCACCGCGCCGAGCCGGGCCAGCACCGGGACCGACTCGGGCACGAGCGCGACGCGCTGCTCGCCCGGCGCAATTTCCCTGACGGCGCAGACCGTGACGGCCGCCTTCGGGGATGGGATCGCTCATGGTGACGGTTCTCCTTCTGCTTGCTGCTCCGTGGCCAAGGTTCCGCGCAGGGCGGCAAGCTCCGCGGCGGAGAACACGCGGGACCTGGTGACGAAGTGCCGGTCATCACCAGCGGGCAAGGAGAAGCCCTCGGGCTCCCCCTCGCCGACGTCGATGATGAGCTGGGTGTGCTTCCAGACCGCGTACTGGCGGTCGTCGATGTAGACCGGGCAGCCGCCGACCGACCCGAGCAGCACGTCGCCGCCGCCGATACGCAAGTCCCCCTGCTCCAGGCAGACCGGCAGGCTGCCATCGCAGCAGCCGCCGGACTGGTAGAGGATGACCGCCCCCCGCTGCTCGCGCACCCGGGCCAGCGCGTCCAGCGCCGCTGGCGTAGCCGTCACCCGGTCGACGGGAGGCTGGCCATCCTCGTATGTCATCGCTGCCTCGTATCCGCCGGTCAGAACAGCCCGAGAGGCTGGTCGCTGTAGCTGACCAGCAGGCTCTTGGTCTGGCTGTAGTGCTCGGTGAGCGTTTCGCGGTACAGCTCACGCCCGACACCGGACATCTTGTACCCGCCGAAGGCCGCACCTGCCGGGTACTGGTGGTAGCAGTTGGTCCACACCCGGCCGGCCTTGATGGCCCGGCCCATGCGGTAGGCCAGGCTGCCATTGCGGGTCCACACGCCAGCGCCCAGCCCGTACAGGGTGTCGTTGGCGATCTCGAGCGCATCGGCCTCGTCCCTGAACGTGGTCACGGCCAGGACCGGGCCGAAGATCTCCTCCTGGAAGACCCGCATCTTGTTGTGGCCCTTGAGCACCGTCGGCTCGAAGAAGTAGCCGTCCGCCAGCTCGCCGTCCAGTTCCGGCTGCTTGCCGCCGATCAGCAGCTCAGCGCCCTCCTGCAGGCCGATGTCGACGTATGACATGATCTTGTCGAGCTGCTGCTTGGAGTTCTGCGGGCCCATCTGGGTGCTCAGGTCGAGCGGGTTGCCCTGCCTGATCCGGCCGATCCGCTCCAGGGCGCGCTCCATGAACCGGTCGTAGATGGATTCCTGGATCAGGGCCCGGGACGGGCAGGTGCACACCTCGCCCTTGTTGAACGCGTACAGCACCAGGCCCTCGACCGCCTTGTCCAGGAACGCGTCGTCGGCATCCATGACGTCGGCGAAGAACACGTTGGGGGACTTGCCACCCAGCTCGGTGGTGGACGGGATGATGTTCTCCGCGGCGTACTGCATGATCAGCCGGCCGGTGACCGTCTCGCCGGTGAACGCGATCTTGGCGATGCGCCTGCTGGTCGCCAGCGCCTTGCCGATCTCGCCGCCGGGGCCCGTCACGATGTTGAGCACGCCCGGCGGCACGATGTCGCCGATCAGCTCGGCCAGCTTCAGGATCGACCACGGGGTCGACGAGGCGGGCTTGATCACCGTGCAATTTCCGCCGGCCAGGGCGGGCGCCAGCTTCCACGCAGCCATGAGCAGCGGGAAGTTGAACGGGATGATCTGCCCGACCACACCCAGCGGCTCGTGGAAGTGATACGCGACGGTGTCCTTGTCGATCTCAGTGCTCGTTCCGGTCAGCGAGCGAGTTTCCCCGGCGAAGTACCGGAAGTGGTCCGCGGCCAGCGGGATGTCCGCCGCGAGCGTCTCCCGGACCGGCTTGCCGTTGTCCCAGGTCTCGGCGACCGCCAGCATCTCGGTGTACTCCTCGATCACGTCGGCGATCCGGTTGAGGATCCTGGCGCGCTCGGTCAGCGACGTCTCGCCCCACGCCTCCTTGGCCGCGTGGGCGGCGTCGAGAGCCAGTTCGATGTCCTCCTTGGTCGACCGCGGAACCTCGGTGAACTGCCTGGCCGTGGCGGGTGACAGGTCCTTCATGTACTGCCCGTCCACCGGCGCCACCCAGTGGCCGCCGATGAAGTTCTCGTAGCGGGACCTGACCTCCACCGGGCTGCCTGCTTGCCCCGGGGCTTCGTAGACCCTAGCTCCCGTCGTAGTCGTCACGCTCATTGCGCACTCCGTTCGTCTAGGCCGCGCCTTTGCGGCCTCCTCCCTACGTCACTCCCGCCGCAGCCGGGGAGGTGAGAGCCGAACGCCCGGTGACACCGGGACCAAGGTCCCCAGTGGAGCCGCGCCGACCGAGTCGCCGGCCGACGGAACTACGGGACCAGCCAGGGACCCGGCGCGCCCTCAGAACATCCCTGCTGAACGTAGCCAAATGCCCGCCAGGGAAGGACTTGAGCCCTCGATCCCCCGCTTGGATGCCGACGACTATGGAGCCACGGGTACCCAGACAGGGCAAGCAGGCGACCATGGCAGTCAGCATCGAAGCGGTACAGGCCGCCCGGCCCACGCAGGACTGGAGCTTCCGCGCGTTCCGTGGCCCCTGCGGCTTAGCGGTGTCCACCGTCGGCAGTGTGACCCGGCTGCCGGATGAGGCCGACTCCGGTGCCGTCGAGGCCGGTCACGTGGCAGTCATCGCCGGTGACGTCGATGGTCAACCGCGATGCACCGATCCGCAGGCCGGTCACCTGGAGCGGGAGGTAGCGGCCGGGGATGACGGGGGCGTACCACAGCAGACGGCCCCTGGATTGAGGGGTGACGCGCAGCAGGGTGCTGAGTAGCTGTAGGGGGGCGGCGGCGGCCCAGGCCTGGGGTGAGCAGGAGGTCGGGTAGGGAATGGGACCGAGGTCGTCGCGCGGGAATCCGCAGAACAGTTCGGGCAGGCGGTAGCCGAACTGGGCGGCGGCGTCGAAGAGGGCCTCGGCGACCCGCTGGGCGTGGGCGGTGAAGCCGTACCGCATCAGGCCGGCCGCGCACAGCGCGTTGTCGTGCGGCCACACCGAGCCGTTGTGGTAACTCATCGGGTTGTAGGCGGCCATCGACGCGGCGAGCGTGCGGATGCCCCAGCCGCTGAACATCTCCTGCGACATCAGGTGGCCCGCGACGGCGGCGGCCTTGTCCGCATCGGCGATGCCGGTCCACAAACAATGTCCGATGTTGGAGGTGAGCGCGTCGACGGGCCGCTTGTCCCGATCCAGGGCGACGGCGTACCAGCCCTTGTCCGGCAGCCAGAAGGCCCGGTTGAACGCGCGCTTGAGCTGGGCGGCCGTCGCCTCCCAGTGCCGGGCTCCGGGGGTATCGCCTGCCTCCCGGGCGAACGCGGCGCGGGCCCGGTAGGCGGCGTAGGCGTAGCCTTGCACCTCGGCCAGGGCGATGGGGGCCTCGGCGATCGTGCCGTCGGCGAAGTTGATGCCGTCCCAGGAGTCCTTCCAGCCCTGGTGGACCAGCCCGGCCGGCGTCTTGCGGGCTGGCCGACCGGATGGTGCGGCGTCATCGGGGCCCCGTCGCGGACCGGCACCGCCTCGACGGCGACCAGCCATTGGCCGCGCGCCGGGACCACGGCCCGCCAGGACAAGGCGCAGCCGGACGCGGCGGCCTGCCCGTCGCCGTGGACCACCAGGCTATGGCGGTGTCCGCCCCGGCGGGTGTCGAACGTCAGCGTCGCGCCGGCGGCGGCCACGCGGGCTGGGGCAGGCCTCGTCAGGCCGGCCTTGACCTCGAACAGGTCGGCGAAGTCGGCGCCGACGGTGAGCACCACCGCCAGTTCGGCCGGCTGCCGGGCGGTGTTGCGGATGGCGATGTCCTCGCGCATGCCGTCGCCGATGTAGCGGTGCCGGGTGACCAGCATGGCGGCGTCGGCCGGGGCGCCGGGCGGCGGCGGCAGGCGCCCGACGAACGCCGCGGCGTACGGGTCGGCCTGCTGGACGGTGACCGGCTCGGCGGTCCGGCCGTCGACCGTCAGGGTCCACTGCGACAGGACGCGCGTGTCCTGGACGAACAGTCCTTGCGGCTGTCCTGGCGTGATGTCGCCGCCCGGTTCGCTGATGCAGAAGTCCGAGCCCTCGATGAGGGTCACGGTGGCGCCGGGCAGGGCGGGGATCACCGACGCGTGGCCGGCCGACCAGGGTGCGGTCACCGTGCGCTGGCTCCGGCCAGGCCGGGTGCCAGCTGGCCGGGACGGGCCAGGATGGCCTGGTACAGCCGCTCGTAGCCGGCGGCCATCCGGGCCAGGGAGAACCGCCGCTCGGCGGCGGCGCGGCAGTGCCGGCGGCCGATCAGGTCCACCGTGGCGATGGCGGCGGTCATGTCATCCTCGCCCGGGCACAGGTATCCGGTCCGGCCATGGTCGATGATCTCAGGTGCCGCGCCGTTGGGGAAGGCCAGGACCGGCGTGGCCGAGGCCAGCGCCTCGGCCATGACCAGGCCGAACGGTTCGGGCCAGGTGATCGGGTTGAGCAGGGCCGCCGCATCGCGCAGCAGCGCCAGGCGGGCGGCCAGCGGCTGCTCGGCCGGCCGGGCGGCACCGGGCCCGAGCAGCGGCCGGACCTGCTCCTCGAAGTAGGCCCGCTCGGCGGGCTCCCGCATCTTCGCCGCGATGACCAGCGGCCAGCCGGCCCGCCGGGCGGCCCGCACCGCGTGATGCACGCCCTTGTCGGCGGACATCCGGCCGACGAACAGCAGGTAACCGCCGGTCCCCCGGCCGGGCGTGTAGACGCCCAGGTCGATGCCGTGATGGATGACCGCCGCCACCGGGACGCCGCCGAAGCTCCGGGCCTGCGCGTGCGAGATCGCCACGATCGCCGCGTAGCGAGCCGTCT
This sequence comes from uncultured Actinomycetes bacterium, assembly GCA_963789225.1. Taxonomy (GTDB): domain Bacteria; phylum Actinomycetota; class Actinomycetes; order Streptosporangiales; family Streptosporangiaceae; genus Palsa-504. The sequence continues at coordinate 209,077 of CAWBKD010000013.1, read as the reverse complement.
CGGCCAGCAGGCGGCGGCAGGCCGGGGCGACCAGCCCGTGCACCGTGGTCACCACCGGCGGGCGGGGGATCCCCCGCCGCCCGGCCAGCCGCGGGCCCAGGATGGTGTGATCGTGGATGATGTCGGCGTCGGCCAGCGCCGCATAGGCGGCCAGGACATGCGCCGCCTCGGCGGCAGGGGCTCCCATCGGCTCGGCCGGCGACCGGAACAGCCACTGCCGCGGCACCGGGCACGTCGACTCGCCCACGGTGAACAGCCGCACGTCGTGGCCGAGGGCCAGCAGGCCGCGGGCGAGATTATCGATGACGACCTCGGTCCCGCCGTAGGCCGGCGGCGGCACCGCGATCCACGGCGGGGCGATCATGCCGATCCGCATGAGGTCAGCCCATAACGGCACCACGCCGGAAGGCAGGGCCGAAGGTCCCGTCAGGCCACGGGAATCGGCACCAGGATCACCGCGACCTCCGCCTCCATCACGGTGCGCAGCACGACACGCGCGCGGCCCTGGTCAAGCTACCGGGACCAGGCCAGCGCGATCATGTCCGCCTGCTCGGCCCCGGCCACCTGCACCACATGCCCGGCGGCAGCCCCGCGGCGCAGTTCCAGCCGGGCACCAGGCACGCTGCAGTAGCGGGCCAGGAACTCCTCCGTCCACGCCTGGCCGGCGTGGGCCTGCTGATCCCGGAACTTCGGGACCGTGCCGGCGTCGAAGACGTGCAGCACCACAAGTTCGGCGCCGCCGCCGGTGCCACGAGGGTCAGCGCCATCGCGCCGTGCACGAACGCGCCGTGCACGAACCGGCTGTCGATCGTCAGGTGCGCGATCCGCGCCCCTTGGGTGTTCACCGGGGCGGAGCAGCCCGCGACCGGCGCTACGGCAAGGGCAACGGCGGTGACAAGCGCGCCAGCCAAACGCCCGCGGCGACCCGCCACCGTCGTCACCTCAATCACCCGGGAGCTGCGCGGTCAGTGCGCGTGCCGGGCTATCTCGCGCCTGATCTGGCTCTCAGGAACGGGCCTATGCGGGTGAACGCCCAAGCTGATCGTCGCCGTCAGGAACGCCCACGCCATCGCCGGGTAGACGACCCAGGAGTTCCACACATCATGGATGCCCGAGCTCCGGGCGAATCCGTGGGTCGGCCAGCCGCCTGCGTTGTGGTATTCCGTGATCGCCCAGATAGCCACGATGACCAGCATGCCGAGCGTGAATATCGCGGTGTTGATCCAGTAACGGCGCCTCCGCTCGATCTGCTTGATCGCCTGCTCGCGGGCGTGCTGCTCAGTGTCAGAGGGCACGGGCGAGCCGGAATCCGCAGCCCTCTCATTAACGATGTTCGTCATGTCGACTCCCTCGGTGGTAGGGAAGCCGTGAACTCTCTTTTGGGAGCTCACTCGTCTCCCAGCATCAGCATGGACTCGCCGGGTGATGGCCGGGCAGGGCAGAAGGTCACCGGCCGACCGGGACGATAGCCCCCGAAATGGCCGTGTCCGCTGCGTGCCGCGGTCATCCGTTTCCCGGCTGAACGGTCTGTACCGAGAGGATCGGCACCGAGGTATTCAAGCAGGCCATGGCGGTGAAGCTGATGTACAGCGGGCTGGTCTGGCCAGGCGGGAAGATCCTGAGCCGGTTCACGGTGGCGGGCTGGCACGTGGACGGCGGGTAGTTCTGGGCGTCCGTGATTCGCAGTTCGGCGTGGACGGTGCTGCCGGGCGTCAGTATGACCAGCCGCCGCGGGTAGGTGGGGTCTTCGGTCGCGGCCGCGCCGACCTGATCGCCTGAGGCGGCGACGAAGGAGACACCCGGGTATCCGTACAGCGAGCAGGTCGTGCCGGAGGAGTTGGTGAATTCGATCGGGAAGTAACTGCTGCCCGCCGCTCCGTTGCCCGGGCCGACAGACGCGGTCAGCGCCGTGGTCGGACAACCTGCCGGACCTGTCGGTGTCGCGGGCTGGGTGGGCGGAGCCGGGTTGGTGCCCCGAGTGAACGGTGCCGTCACGGTTACCGTCACGGTCGCGGTCGGCTGAGATGACGGGCTGGCCGAGGATCCGCATCCGGAAAAAAGGCCGACGGCAGCAGTCAGAGCCGCCAGGGCGATTACTTTTCGGGCCGCTGCCGGGCATGCCGTCATAACGTGCTCCTACTCAAGGCGGGCAGGCTGCCGGTCCGCAGGCCGGGCTGGCGATGCCAACCTGCTTAGGGCATCGTGGCCGCCCATCGCGATCGGCGACAGGGGCCTACTTCCTCGGTGCTCCAGACCAAAGACCCGGGCTGCCCGAGCTTGCCGTGACGTATTGACCGGAAGCCGGGACCTTCGGCTCTCGCTGTCCTGCGCGACGAGGCCGATGCTGTCCCAGTAGCGGACCGCCCTACGTCGGCGGCACCTGAACTGATGGGAGCGCTGGTGGTCGACGCGGTCAAGTCCGTGCTGGCGATCGAGAACGTCCGCGCGGCCATCAACCAGATCGCCCAGACCACGCTGCGCAAGGTCGTCGGCCAGCACACCCTGGACCAGACCCTGGCCGAGACCGACACGATCAACCTGGACATCCGCAAGATCCTCGACACCACCACGGCCGAATGGGGGTGGAGGTGACCCTGGTCGAGCTCAAGGACATCCAGCTGCCCGACAGCATGAAGCGGGCCATGGCCCGCCAGGCCGAGGCCGAGCGGGAAAAGCGCGCGAAGATCATCAACGCCGAGGGCGAGTCCCTGGCCGCTGCCGCGCTCGGCGACGCGTCCGACACGATGATGGCCCACCCGCTCGCACTGCAGCTGCGGAACCTGCAGAGCCTGGTCGAGATCGGCGTCGACAAGAACACCACTGTGGTGTTCCCAGCCCCGCTGATGGGCACGATCGAGGAACTCACCGCCTTCCTCACCCGCGAGAACCACGCCGCCGCCCACCGCGGACAAGGGCCAGGGATGAGCCAGCCGGACGGCTCCACTGTTCCGGCCATCCAGGGATAAACAGGAAACGCGGATCCCGACCACAGCTGGGGCGACGGCCGCGGGTGCGGCTGCCCTCGCGACGGATCCCGCCGTCAGGCCGGATCGAGCAGATCACAATCGAATCGCTGCCTGTTCCGCACCCTGCCGCCGAGTGCGATCGAGCGACGGACCCTGGCCGGCTACTTCGAGGCCCTCGGCACGCGGCTGGGGATCATCGCAGGCTTCTCGGCCGAGCGCTTCGGGGATATCCCCGGCGGCGGGGTACACGATCAGGTTGCCGCCGGGTCCGGATTCGATCCGCGATCCGAAGCCGCGGCTGCTCCAGCCGAGCGTGTCGGCCAGCCACCGGCTGTCGGCGGTGCTGGCGTGGCGCAGCCGCATGTTCCTGGCTTGCATCGGCACCATGGTCAGGGCCGCGAGCTCACCCGTGTCCGGTGGGATCGACGCGAAGTACAGGAGGCGCAGGTCGTCCCGGTACTCCTGGTGGCCGGTGATGCCTTCGTAGTCGTCGATACAGTCGCCGCAGCCGTACAGGACGAGGTTGCCCCGGTATACCTGAATGGGACGGGGGTGATTGGAGGAGTGGCCGTGGATCACGTCGATGCCGCCGTCGATCAGCCGCCGGGCGAACCGGACCTGGTCGCTGCGCATGGCGTACCCCCCAGTTCGATCCCCCAGTGGATAGACACCACCACGAGGTCGCCGCGTTGCCTGGCGGCCCGGGCCCGGGTGATGAGCGCGTCGGCGGCCGCGGGAGACAAGCTGGGCGGGAGGTTCACCCCGGGCCGGGTAGCCGTTGCGGCCCACTGCGGCGGGATCCCGCTGGAGGCGGTCCCGCGGCAGAACACGAGCATGCGGCCGCCGCCCGGCAGCGGCACGGCGGCGGGCGGCCTGGCCTCGGCCGCGTCGAGTCCGGCTCCCGCCACCGCCAGCCCGCGCCGGCCAGCGTGCCGAGGGGTCTCCCGCAGCCCGCGCTCACCGAAGTCCAGCACGTGGTTGTTGGCCAGGGCGCAGACGTCCGGCCTGATCGCAGCCACGCACGGCAGGTTATCCGGATTCGTCCGGTAGTGCACCACCTTGCCGGAGGCGAAGTCCGCGCTGCGGGTCACGCTCGTCGCCGCCGTGCCCTGGTTCAGCACGGCTCCATCATCAGGGAGGTCCGCCGAAGTCAGCGTGGGCCTAGCCGTGCTCACTTCGCCTCCAGCCCCGGATTGCCGAGCACCCGGGTCAGCCGCTCGTGCGCCGTCCGAAGTGCTTCCAGGTCGATCGCAGGATAGTAATCGTCATCGATATACGCCAGTACGGCGTCGGTTACCGCTTGCGCTTCGGCTTGGGTGAATTCCACCATGATCATCGGTCTCACCTCTCCTCGGGCGCGTCACCCGCAAGTGAATGTCGGCCCTGGCGCTTCGACGTAGGGTTTTATGTCCTGTATGCGCTGGTCCAACGTATGCTTCGGACTCCGGTGTTCGGCCGAACCCCGAGCTGCCCGGTTCCGGGGTCGCTGGCCATGGGACTACCCGAGGAATCACGACGCGGAGCGCTCGATGAACACCTGCTGGGCACCCCGCCGGGCCTCGCCCGCGGCCGGGTGCCGACGGACATACTCACCGTCGGGCTGCATGTCCCACGCCGAGCAGTTGTCCTCCTCGTACGTGCGCAGGATAACTTCCAGCTCGGCCTTGATGGCCGGATCGCAGACGGGGGCGACGGCCTCCACTCGCCGGGACAGGTTGCGTGTCATCAAGTCGGCCGAGCCGATGAAGAACTCCGGCGCGCCGCCGTTCTCGAAGCGGTAGATCCGGCTGTGCTCGAGGAATCTGCCGATGATGCTGAAGACCTGGATGGTCGGGGACAGCCCCGGGACCCCGGCCCGCAGGCAGCACAGGCCGCGGACGTTGAGGACGATGGGCACGCCGGCCAGGCTGGCCTGGTAGAGCTCCCGGATCATCGCAGTGTCCTGGAGCTGGTTCATCTTGGCCCGGATGCCGCAGGGGTGTCCCGCGCGGGCGTGCCCGGCCTCGCGCCGGATCAGTGCGGTGAACCGCTCGCGCAGGTCGTGCGGCGCCACCAGCAGCTTGCCCGGGGTCGGGACCGGGATGCCGGCGGTCAGCTCATTGAAGACCGCCGCTGCGCCGACGGCCAGCTCGGGATCCGCGCTGAGCAGCCCGAGGTCCTCATACAGCCGGGCCGTCCCCTCGTGGTAGTTTCCCGTGCCGACATGAACGTACCGGCGGATGCCGTCCGGCTCCTCGCGCACCACCAGCGCCAGCTTGGCATGCGTCTTGACCCGCTCCACGCCGTAGGCGACGTGAGCTCCCGCCTTCTCCAGCTCCTTGCCCCAGCTGATGTTGGGCGCCTCGTCGAAGCGGGCGGTGATCTCGACCAGGACCGCCACCTGCTTGCCGCGGCGGGCCGCCTCCTTGAGCGTCTGGATGATCGGAGAGCGGCGGCCCGTGCGGTAGATCGTGAGCTTGATCGCCAGCACGGCGGGATCGGTGGCGGCGCTCTGCAAGAACCGCAGGATCGAGGTGTCGAAGCTGTGGTACGGCAGGTGCACCAGGATGTCCCCGCGACGGATTTCGCCGAAGATCGCGGCCGGACCGGTCTGGTCCAGTTTCCGCAGCCGCGGATGGGTCACCGGCTCGTGCGCAGGGTCACGCTGCCCGGCATGGCCGGTCACGGGCAGGTCGTTGAGGTCCGCGAGGCTCAGCAGCCCGGGAGTCGCGATGATGTCGGCATGGCCGACGCCGAGCTGAGCCGCGAGCCAGTCCCGCAGGCCCGCGGGCGTGCCGGCGCTGACCTCTACGCGTACCACGCCCGCGTACTTCCGGGCGGTCAGCTCCGCCGTGACCATCCCGATGATCGCGCCGGGCGAGAGGTCCACGTCCTGGTCCCCGGCCTGGTCGGCCCACGGGTCGTCCTTCGCCCCCCGGGTGACCCGGAAGAAGGAGCAGGCCGGCTCCGCTGCCCGCGGGAAGAGCACGCTCAGGTTGCCGGCGATCACCTGCTCCAGGGGCACCCAGCCCGCGTGATCCGGCAGCGGCACCCATCGCGGCCGGTTGGCCGGCACCTTGATCCGCACGAAACGGCGGTTCCGGTGACCCGGTCCGGTGACGAGTACCGCCAGGTTGAGGCCGAGGTTGCTGATGAACGGGAACGGATGGGCGGCATCGGCGGCCAACGGGGTGAGGATCGGCTCCACGGAGTCCGCGAAATACCGGGCGAGGAAGTCCCGCTGAGACGGGTCAAGATCCCCGATATCCAGGATCGGGGTCCCGAGGTCGCGCAGGGCCGGGCGCAGCTGCTCCTCGACGAGGCCGGCCACCAGCTCCTGCTGGCACCGCAGCTCCGCCAGGCAGGCCCCGAGCACCTCGGCCGGGGTCAGCCCATCAGGTCCGCGTTTGCTCTCATTCTTCTGGACCTGCCGGAACAGGCCGCCGATCCGCTTCATCGCGAACTCGTCCAGGATCATGCCCATGATCCCGGCGAACTTGACCCGCTCCAGAACAGGCTGCTCCGGGTCCTCGGCCAGGGCCAGCACCCGGCGGGCGAAGCTGAGCCAGCTCAGCTCCCGGTTGATCAGGGCTGCCGGCGAGTCTGGTGTGATCGGTACAGGCTCTGACATGTATGCGCACCTCGATGCGATTGCCTCAGACAAGCCCTGGTGGTTCACCAAACTGTGGCAGGGTTTGCTCGATGGTGGCGGCCAGGCAGGCTTCGCGCTGGTGCATCAGGCCGTAGGTAAAGGTGTCCTCTCCGGCAGCACGGGCCTTTCCCGCGAGGTTGAGCAGCACCGTCCGTGCGACGACGCTATCGTGATGGTCGCCGAGGAGCTGCTGCAGTTCCTTGGTCTGTGCGGCGTGGCGGCTGGCCGTGCTGCCGAGTGCGGGCACGGCTGCTTCTGCGGCGTACCTGGCCCGTTTGGTGGCCTTGCGCGCCTCGTGGATCGCCGTATCGCCGTCTTCGGCACCGGGCACGGCGTCAAGGGCGCGCTGCAGCCGGCGTGCCGCCCGTCGGACCGGCTTGGCCAGCGCCTTGCCTGCCTGGCGTGCCGCCCGTGGTGCCAGCGGCGGGTCGGCTAGCAGCGCGGCCAGGTCACCGAGCAGCCGGAGATAGCGCTGCCCCTCGAGCGCACCCAGCGCGGTCTGGCGTGCCTGAGTGAGCTCGGCGGCAAAGTGGGCCGTGATGCGCGCCTGCACCGGCCCCACGACCAGGGCGGCAGGGATGGCGGCCAGGTCGGCGGTCAGCCGGTCGCGCAGCACCTCGGTGTCTCGGGCTTGTCCGAGCACGGCGGCAAGCCACCTCAGCTCCGCGCACAGCGGCCGGGTCGCCTCCCGCTCGATGATGCCGCCGAAGGCCTGCAGCGCGCTGCGGGCACGGCGGGTGGCGACGCGCATCTGGTGCACGGCGTCTGGCTCATCGAGACGGACCAGCGGGTCGTAACGCCTGATCGCGGCTACCTGGTCGCGCAGATAGGTGAGCACGACCTCGCCCGCGGGCGAATGTCCGGTCAGCGGCAGTGGTTCCGGCGCAACGGCGGCCATGTTCCTTGCTCCCTCATGATCGCGACCACCTGGCCTGGCAGGCGGTCGCGGTCTGCGCATAGCTCTCCATATCTCACAGGCTTCCCGGTGAAGACCAGATCGGTAAGGGCCGGATGGCCTTGGTAGAGGGACATCAGTCCCTCTCAGTGCCGATCCAGCGGCTTGAATGGCGGCATCCGCCTGCCATAGATGGCGTAGCGAGCTCGGTAACCGAGCCGGCCAGCGGAGACCCGGCCAAGGTCACGTGTCGAGAGCATCAATGTCCGGCCGGACCATGATCGGGCCTTTGGTCCCTGCACGGGCGGGCCAGGCGTGCGTATCGTGCGCTCGTACACCGCGCCTTGCGGCCGAGTGAAGGGGCGTGAATGGGATGGGTCTCATGCGCCGCCTCGCGGCGCTGTTCCGGGCCAAGGCGAACAAAGCGCTGGACCGCGCCGAAGACCCCCGGGAGATGCTTGACTACTCCTACGAGCGGCAGCTGGAGCTGCTGCAGCAGGTGCGCCGCGGGGTGGCCGACGTGGCGACCAGCCGCAAGCGCATCGAGCTTCAGCTCGCCCAGCTGCAGCAGTCGTCGGACAAGCTGCAGGGCCAGGCACGGCAGGCGCTTGCCACCGGGAGGGAGGATCTGGCCCGCGAGGCGCTGACCCGCCGCGCGGCTGTCACGTCACAGATCGGCGACCTGCTGGGCCAGCAGGCTTCGCTGCAGGCCGAGGAGGACAAGCTCACCGTCGCCTCGCAGAACCTGGCGGCGAAGGTGGAGGCGTTCCGTACCCGCAAGGAGACCATCAAGGCGACCTATACCGCTGCCGAGGCCGAGACCAGCATCCGCGAGGCCGTCACCGGGATCTCCGAGGAGATGGGCGACGTGGGCATGGCCATCCAGCGCGCGCAGGACAAGACCGAGCAGATGCAGGCCCGGGCCGGCGCGCTGGATGAGCTGCTGGCCTCCGGCGCGCTGGAGGACGCCACCGTGCCCGGCAGCCGCGATGAGCTCCAGTCTCAGCTGGATGCGCTGACCGCGGGCCATGACGTGGACGACGAGCTGGCCCGGATGAAGGCACAGCTGCCGGCATCGGGTGCCCCGGCGGCCATTGAGGGCTCCGGGACCGACGCAGCCAGCCAGCCCACCCCGCCGGGCGCATCGTGACCGTACCCTAGCCGCGCGGGCACCCGTTGCCCTACCAGATCCGCAATGCCCGCCGGGCCAGAGCCTGGCCGGTCCGTGAAACCACCGGCCGTTCGGGAGATAGATCTTGATTCTCCCGGACGGCAGTGCCACCCGCCTGTCCACCCCGGGCGCGGCGGGCCGTACGCCACGATCTCCTCCAGTAGTTACGGTCGGCGCCTGAATGCCGTCGGCGAGGCCTGCCCGGATGCTGTTCGTCCCCTGCGGTAACAGGCCACGTCACCGTTTCGAGCCCCGCGGCCGCGGCGACCCTGTCGACGGCGAGCCTGGTCAGCCGCGCGTACTCGGCGCCCTTGACCAGCGGAAGGTCGTGGTCCGCCTCGATTTCGGTCACCTGCGCGTGCAAGGCCCGGGCTAGTTCCCGCTGCTTGGCCGGGCGCACCAACCGGTCGCGGGTGGTGATGAGCATCGCCGCGGGCAGGCCGAGCTGCCCAGCCCATGGCCGCGCGTCATAGCGACCGAGCGCACGCCCCGCGTCGGCGAGCTCGGACGTCAGCCCGCGGCGGAACTCGGCGGCCAGCCACGGCCGGAGGGCCTGAAGTTCCGGCTGCTCCTCGGCGGCATGGCGGAGGACGCGCTCGACGAGGTCGGCGCCGCTGCCAAGCCGCACCCCGCTTCGAGCACCGACAGTAGGCGCCAGCTCATCCGCTCGTGCACCGCGTCGCGCCACTCCAGCGCCGTGGCCTGCATGACCAGGGCCCTCACCCGGCCCGGATGCCGCCGGGCGAGCAGCATCGCGACCGCGCCGCCCATCGAGTACCCGACCGCGATCACCCGGCCCGCCCCGATCTGGTCGAGCAGCGCGGCCGCGTCGTCGGCGCAGTCCTCGAGGGTGAACGGCTCGGCCGACCGCATCCCGCGACCGTGCCCACGCAGATCCAGCGCGATCACCCGGTAGGCCTCCGCGAGCCGGCTGTAGACCGGGAAGAAGTTCAGGTCGGCGCTGACGGTCCAGCCGTGCAGGAGCAGCACGGCCGGATCGGTGCGCGTGCCGCCGGAGTCACGGACGAACACCTCACCGCGCCCGGGCAGGTCGACCACCCGGCCGGGCAGCAGGGGCGGCGGCACCGGCGGCCGGGCTGCGTCGCGCCCCAGCGGCCGGGCGAACCGGCCGGCTCGCAGCGCCACCTGCCTGACGGCAGGGTTCGCCGCCAGGGCGGCTACCCCCGCCGCCGTCGCCCCCGCACCGGTCAGGATTCGCGCTTTCCTGTTCATCCCGGGATCGCCGGTGCAGTTGTCACGCCCGGCTCACGCCAGGGACCAGCGCCAGCAAGACGACCACGACCACGATCACGATCACGACAACGGTAAGCGTACTCATCACCGGGCCTCCCGCCTACCACGGCAGATCCAGGTGCACCACGAGGGCAGAGGTCACCCGCCGGCCAGGAACTTGGCCGCGCTGGCCAGCGTGGCCAGCTGCGGGTAGTCGTCCTCCGCGATCTGCCTGCCGGCCTGCTCGCTCAAGATCTCGACGAAGCGGAGGAAGTCCAGTGAATCGAGCCCGAGACCGTCTCGCAGGTCGGTGTCGGGTGTGAGATCAGCCATGTCTACGTCTGGGGCGACCTGAGCGAGTGCTTCCTCGATGAGGTGCCGTGCCTGGTCCGGTGTCATAGTTCCTCCGGTCGTTGGAGCAGGTCCGATAGTTCGGCTAGGTAGCGGGCGCCGGTCATCGCGTCGCTGGCCCGGTGGTCGGCCGACAGCGTGGTGACCACGACCGGGCGCACGCCGATCAGTCCGCCGACCGCGACGGGCCGTTCGGTGATCTTGCCGAAACCGACCAGTGCCACCTGGGGCGGGTAGATCACCCCGAAGACCGACTCCACTCCCTGGTCACCGAGATTTGTCACGGTGATCGTCGCGTCGGTCAGTTCCGAGCCGCGCAGCCGGCAGGCGCGCGCCCTGGTGACAAGATCGCGCATCCGGCTCATCAGCTCGGCCAGCCGCAGATCAGCGGCGTCGTGAATGGCCGGCGTGAGCAGGCCGCCGCCGCGCAGCGAGATCACCAGCCCGAGGTGAACGGCACCGGCCGGGCTGAACTGGTCATCTAGCCAGTAGCCGTTCAGGTCCGGGGCCTTGCGCGCGGCGAGTGCAGCGGCCTTGAGCAGCAGCACAGCGGGAACCAGCCGCTCACTGACCTCCAGCTTCCGGTTACGCTCGTGCATCCAGTCCAGGGATCTCGTCATGTCGACGGTGTTGCTGACGTAGTAATGCGGTATCTCCCGCTTGGACCTGGCCATCAGCCGACCTATGGCCTGGCGCATTGACAGTGCCCGCTCCGCTCCTGATCGCGCGGCGGCAGCGGCTGGCCGCTGCGCAGCTTCCGGGACCGGGACGACTTCCGAGACCGAGACGGCTTCCCGGGCTGGGGTTGTTTCGCCGGCCGGGACGGCGCGCCGTACGTCGGCTTCGCTGATCGCCCCGCCCGGTCCGGTGCCGGTGACACCGGCCAGGTCGACGCCCAGCTCCGCTGCGACGCGGCGGGCCAGCGGTGTTACCCGGATCCGTGACACAGCCGGGCTGGGCGGCTTGGGGGCCACCTCCCGCCGCCGCTCGGCCGCGGCGCGTTCTACGTCTGCCCGGGTGACCGCGCCCCCAGGACCGCTGCCCGCGAGCATGGCCAGATCAAGTCCGAGTTCACGGGCGCGCTTGCGGATCAGCGGGGAGATCGTCACCGCGGGATGAGCCTGCTCGGCGGCCATGATCTTCTTTGCGCGCTTGCGCGGTGCCGCTGGCCGCGGCCGCTCCGGGATCTTGCCCTCGGCTGGGGGGCCAGTCGGCTGCGGGGCAGCCGGCCGCTCTGGAACCTTCAGCTCGGCTGGCGGGCCAGCCGGCCGCAGAACGCCCGGCTGCGCTGGGGCCTCAGCGATCGTGGCCAGGACGGTGCCGACCGGGACGGTCTGGCCTACGCCGGTGACGAGCGTCTCGACGGTGCCGGTGAAGAAGGATTCGACGTCGATCGCCGACTTCGCGGTGTCGATCACCGCGATGACGTCTCCCTTGTGTACCTTGTCGCCGGGCTTGACCAGCCATTCCAGGACTGTCCCCTCATCCATGTCCGCGCCGAGGGCGGGCATGCGGAACTCGGCCACCTCAGCCCACCGCCTCGCGTGCCGCAGCCGTGATCCCGTCCGGCTGCGGCAGCGCCGCCTCCTCCAGGTGGCGCGGGTAGGGCATTGGCACCTCGGCCGAGCAGACCCGCGCGACCGGAGCGTCAAGCTCGTAGAACGCCTGTTCGGTGATTCGTGCGCTCACCTCGGCGGACAGGCTGCCGGTGCGCCAGCCTTCATCCACGATCACGGCCCGGTGCGTCTTGGCCACTGAGGCCATGATCGTCGCGTCGTCCAGCGGGCGCAGCGAGCGAAGGTCGATGACCTCCGCGTCGATTCCCTCGGCCTCGAGCTGCTCGGCTGCGGCCAGCGTCTTGGTGAGCGTGCCGCCGTAGGTGATGAGGCTGATGCCGCTGCCCTCCCGGCGGACCTTGGCCGACCGGATGTCCACCGCCCCAGCATCGGCGGCCAGCGTGCCTTGCATGTTATAGAGCGAGCCGTGCTCGAAGATCAGCACCGGGTCGGGGTCCTGCAGCGCGGTCCACAGCATTCCGCGGGCGTCCTCAAGCGTGGCGGGCGCGAGGACCTTGATGCCGGGGATGTGGGTGTACCAGCCCTCCAGGCTGTGTGAGTGCTGTGCCGCGACCTGGCGGCCGGCTCCGGTCGTCATCCTTATCACCAGCGGCACATTGCACTGGCCGCCTGACATGTGCAGGAGGGTGGCGGCGTTGTTCAGGATCTGATCCATCGCGAGCAGGCTGAAGTTCACCGTCATGATCTCGACGATCGGCCTCATCCCGGCCATGGCCGCGCCGATCCCCGCGCCCACGAACGCTGACTCCGACAGCGGGGTGTCCCTGATCCGCTCCGGGCCGAACTCCTCGAGCAGGCCCAGGCTGACCGCGAAGCAGCCGCCATACCGGCCCACGTCCTCGCCCATCAGGAAGACCCGGTCGTCCCGCTGCATCGCCTCGCGGATGGCGGCGCGCAAAGCCTCGCGGTAGGTGGTCTTGACCTGGTCGGCGGCGTTCATGATGACTCCGGGCTGTAGACGAACTTGGTGAGGTCCTCGACCGGTTCGGCCGGCGCCGCCCGCGCCGCAGTGATCGACGCGTCGATCTGACCCGCGAGCGTGTCCTCCATCGCTGCGAGCTCGTCGTCGGACAATTCGCCCGCGTCGCGCATGCGGGCTGTGAGTATCTCGATCGGGTCGCGGTGCCGCCACTGCTCCACCTCGGCCTTGTCCCGGTAGAGCTCGGGGTCGTACATGGAATGAGCGCGGAACCGGTAGGTGCGCAGCTCGAGGAAATGCGGCCCGCCGCCCGCCCGGACCGCCTCCGCGGCCCGTCGCGCGGCGTGCTCGACGGCCATGACGTCCATCCCGTCCACCGGCCACGCTGGCATCCCGTACGTGGCGGCCCGCAGCGCCAGGTCGGTCTGTGCCTGCGCGCGGTCCAGTGCCGTGCCCATGGCATACAGGTTGTTCTCGCAGCAGAACAGCACGGGCAGTTCCCACAGCGCCGCCAGGTTCATGCATTCGTGGAATTCGCCTTCTGAGACCGCGCCATCACCGAAGAAGCAGGCTGTCACGCGCTCCTGGCCGCGCATGCGGTCGGCGAGCGCGACCCCGATCGCGAGCGGGAGCCCGCCGCCGACGATGGCGTTCCCCCCGTAGAACCGGCGCGAGACGTCGAACAGGTGCATGGAACCGCCCCGGCCGCGGCTGCACCCGGTCGTCTTGCCGTACATCTCGGCCATCACGGAGTCAAGGGGTATCCCGCGGACCAAGGCGTGGCCGTGCTCACGGTAGGTCGAGACGATGGCGTCGTCCGGGGTCAGCGCCTGGTTCACGCCGACCGCGACGGCCTCCTCGCCGATGTACAGGTGAACGAACCCGCGGATCTCGGCCGCGCTGTACAGCTCGACGCACTTCTCCTCGAACCGCCGGATCAGCAGCATCTGGCGCAGCAGCTCCTTGTGGTGCCCGCCATCCAGCTGTGCGGCAACCGCGGTGACTTCCGGGACGGCTTCCCCCGCGGCCCGGCTCATCGCGCGCCGCCGAGCGTGGAGACGTCGCCGGTGTCCAGGCCCAGCTCCCTGGCCTTGAGCACGCGGCGCATGACCTTGCCGCTTTGCGTCAGCGGCAGGTCCTGATCGAAGTCGATCTCCTTGGGTGCCACCGCCCCCAGCCTGCGCCTGCCGAACGCGATCAGCTCAGCTCGCAGCTGCTCGCTCGGCTGATACCCGGGCTTGACCGCGACGAACGCCTTGACCAGCTCGCCGGCCACCGGGTCCGGCTTCCCGATCACGCCGACCTCGGCCACAGCCGGGTGCTCCTTCAGCACGCTCTCCACCTCGAACGGGCCGATAAGGTGACCGGCGGACTTGATCACGTCGTCTGCGCGGGCGACGAACCAGTAATAGCCGTCCGCATCGCGACGCGCCACGTCCCCGGTAAGGTACCAGCCGCCCGCGAACGCCTCGGCGTAACGCTCGTCGTCGTGCAGGTAGCCGCGGAACATCGACGGCCAGCCAGGCCGCAGGGCGAGTTCTCCCTCCACCCCGGCCTCGGTGATCTCGGTGACCTTCCCGTCTGTTACCCGGGCCCGGCCGTCATCCCCTCGTTCCAGTAGCCCCGCGGTTATGCCGGGGAGCGGCCGCCCCATCGACCCGGGCCTGATATCCATGGACGCGAAGTTGCTGATCATGATCGCGCCGGTTTCCGTTTGCCACCAGTTGTCGTGGATGGGCAGGCCGAGCGTCCGCTCACCCCAGATCACGGCGTCCGGGTTGAGCGGCTCTCCGACGCTGGCGATGAACCGCAGCGCGGACAGGTCGTAAGAGGCGGGCAGCTCGGGCCCGTAGCGCATCAGCATCCGGATCGCGGTCGGCGCCGTGTACCAGACCGTGACCTTGTGATCGGCCAGCATCTGGTACCAGCGGCGGGCGTCGAAGTCCGCGGCGTCGGTCAGCACGGTAACGCCGAGGGTGAGCGGCGCGATGATCCCGTACGACGTCCCCGTCACCCAGCCCGGGTCGGCGGTGCACCAGAAGATATCCCCCGGCCGCAGGTCCAACGCGAACGCCGCGGTGGCCCGATGCGCCACCGCCGCCTGGTGGACATGCACGGCGCCCTTGGGCTTGCCCGTCGTGCCGCTGGTGAAATGCAGCAGCGCCATATCTTCGGGATCAGTGGCCGGGATGTCGAACTGATCATCGGCCGCGGCCAGCGCTGACGCGAGCTCGATCGTCTTGTCGTCCGGCGGGCTGCCAGCGATCAGGACGTGCTCCAGCCCTGGCAGGGTGTCACGGATCGGCAGGATCTTGCGCTGATACAGCTCCGGGCTCGTAACGAGCACCTTCGCGTCACCAAGCCGCAGCCGCTCCCGGATGGGCTCTGGTCCGAAGGCCGGGAACAGCGGGGAGAACACGCTGGTGTTCTTCAGCGTGCCCAGCGCCGCGATGTACAGGTCCGGCACGCGGCCGAGGAGCGAGAACACGCGGTCACCCTTGGCCACCCCCAGCTCGCCGAGGACGTTCGCGAAACGGCTGGTCTGGCGCCGCAGATCGTCGTACGTCAGCGCCGTGACCGTTCCGTCTCTTGCTACGCAGCGCAAGGCGGTCACCGCCGAACGCGGGCCCGCCGCGTGCCGGTCGACTGCCTCGTGCGCGATGTTGATGCCGCGTCCCCCGGGCAGGCCCGCTAGCTCACGGCCTGCTGCCTCCCAGGAGAACTCACTGACTGCCCGGTCATACTCGGCCAGGTTATGGCCGGAACCCGGCAGATTCCGCTTCCGGATCGGTTCCCATTCCATAGCGCGACCTCCTCGCTGTCGCCGGTGTAAGCCCTACCGACATCGCCCGGTAGAGACGAAAGTCCCGCCATGCCCGAGCCATTGGCTGACCTGGTGGTGGATCCGGCGCTGCTGGTCAGTGTGGGCTGGCTTGCTACGCGGCCAGGCCGACAGCGCGCGAACGTGGTCCCGCGTCACCGGCGCACGACTCAGCCAGCTGCCCGGGGACAGGATGATGTTCGACCAGGCTGCCCGATGAGGGCAGGAAGACGCTCTCGTGATATCCGGGCCTTTGGACTCTGGCCAATGCCGGGACCGGGGGCGATCATCGCCTCCGGCGAGGTGAAGGAGTGACCAGAATGCGCGGCGTTACCAGTGGTGAATTACTGGTCACCGACCGGTCATCGTGACCTCGGGGACAGGGCATGACGGTACCAAAGACCATGTGCGATGCTCGGGGCGGTCCTATCGGGCAGCCGGACATGACGCCTGCCTCCGGTCCCCGGTTGACCCCACTGGCCGGACCGCCACCTAGCGTCGTGACTGCCGGTGGCGTTCTTACCGGCCGGACTTTCGCGGCTCTGGCCTTTACCTGGGGGGCGACCGCGCCGTACCGGCGCCGGCTGGTGGCAGCTGCGGGCCGCCGTGTTGCAGCGTTGCGTGCCTTCGGCGTGGATATCACCGTGATCAGCCACGACGGCAGTGTGCCGGCGGGGGCGCCGGGGGGCGCCGACTGGCGCGGGGAGATAACGGCGCCGAGGTGATGCGCGGCATCCTGGCAGTGCTGGCTCGGCGGGGCGCGGGTCCCGGGTTGCTGCTGGTGGTGGGTACCCAGTTCGGCGCGCCCGGCGGCGAGCCCGGCCCGGACGGGCTGCTGCTGGTGCCGGAGGCGGCGCGGGCGGTCGCGGTGTCGGTCGGGCCGGAACCGGACGGAGTGCCGACCGGGGTGGTACATGCGGGCGGCGGGTCCGGGGGGCTGCTAGCGCTGCTGGATGAGCAGGTCCGTCGGCACGCCCGCCAACGGGTGCCCGCAGTCGATGAGGATCCGGCGTGGGTCTTGTGCGACACCGAGGCCGGGCCGGCGGGCCGCCGGGTGACCGAGTTGCTGTTCACGCTGGGCGCCGGCGGGGTGGCCACGCGGGGGTCGGTGGAGGAGGCAGTGCCGGGTGCCCAGCCGATGGTCCTGGCCGCCGGGGTGTATGACGGGACAGGACCGGGCCAGCACCTGCTTCCTGGCCCGGTGTGGACCGGCCTGGCGGTGCAGCCCGCCCCGGCTGGTGACCGCCGGGTCCTGGACCTGCGGACCGGCGTCCTGGAGCGCACCGAGCTGACCGATGGTCCCTGCCCAGTGCGGACCCTGCGGCTGGCGGCCATCACCGTGCCCGGGGTGGTCGCCATGACCGCCGAGGCGCCGGCCGCCCGGATGCGCCGGCCAGACCCCCCGCTGCGGCGCCCTCCGGGCACCACCATGGCCGCCGGCCGCGAGGACGGCATGCACTGGGCGCGGACCGGCGCCGGGACGGGGGCGGGCATCGCCGCCGTGGCTGTCCAGCACGCCCGCCGCGACGGCGCGGTTCGCACCATGCAGCGGGTAGCTGCCTACGCTGGCGACGGGCGGTACCGGCCCGGCCTGCGCCCGGCGGCCGATGCGCTGCGGGCGGCTAGCAGGGCGGGTTTCGGCCGACTGCTCGCCGATCACCGCGCGGCCTGGGCGGACCGGTGGGATGCCGTCGACGTGCAGGTCCGCGGCGACCCGGAGGCGCAGCTGGCGTTGCGGTTCGCGTTGTTCCAGCTGTGGTGCGCGATCAAGGACCGCGGCGAGCTGGCTGTCGGCGCGCGGGGCCTGTCCGGCCCCGGGTACTCCGGTCACGTGTTCTGGGACGCGGACGTATTCGTGCTTCCCGCGGTGGTGGCCATGGATCCCGCGGCCGGCGCCGCGATGATCCGCTACCGGCTGCGGCGGCTGGACGCGGCCCGGGCCCGGGCCCGCGCCGCCGGGCGGGACGGTGCCCGTTTCCCGTGGGAGTCCGCGGCCAGCGGCCAGGACGTCACGCCGGGAAGCGGCCTGCTCGGCGGACGGAGGGTGCCCATCCTCACCGGCCAGCTGGAGGAGCACATCACCGCCGACGTGGCCTGGGCGGCCGCGCACTATGCCAGCTGGACCGGGCTCCATGCCCCGGCGGCTGGGCCGCTGCTGGCCGAGACGGCCAGGTACTGGGCCTCGCGGTGCCGCCTGGACGCCGCCGACCGCGCCCACATCGAGGGCGTGATCGGCCCGGATGAGTATCACGAGCGGGTTGACGATAACGCGTTTACCAACGTGATGGCGCGGTGGAACCTGCGGGCTGGCGCCAACGCTGCCGCCCGGGGAGGGGTCGATCCGGCGGAAACAGCCCGGTGGCGCGAGCTGGCTGACCGGCTGGTCGACGGGTACGATCCCGCGACCGGCCGGTATGAGCAGTTCACCGGGTTCTTCGGCCTGGAGCCGCTGCTGATCGGCGATGTGGCCGCCCCGCCGGTGGCGGCGGACCTGCTGCTAGGCCGGGACCGGGTGGCCCGGTCGCAGCTGATCAAGCAGCCGGACGTGCTCATGCTGCATCACCTGGTCCCCGACCAGGTCGAGCCGGGCTCGCTGGGGCCGAACCTGGACTACTACGGTCCGCGGACCGCGCACGGGTCGTCGCTGTCACCGGCGATCACCGCGTCGCTGCTGGCCCGGGCGGGCCGTCCCGACGAGGCACTGGCGATGCTCCGGATGGCGCTGGCGCTGGACCTGGACGACCTGACCGGGATGACCGGCGCGGGCCTGCACATGGCCAACCTGGGCGGCCTCTGGCAGGCCGTGGTGGCCAGCCTGGCCGGGGTTCGCGTCCGGGCGGGCGTGCTGAGTGTCGATCCCCGGCTTCCCGGCGCGTGGGAGGGCCTGCAGCTGCGGTTCCGCTGCCTGGGCCGCAAGGTGCGGCTGGACATCACCCATGACCGGACCGAGATATCGGCCGACGCCCCGCTCGCGGTCGCGCTGGCCGGGCAGGCGCCGCGCACGGTGACGGGCACCGCGACCTTGCGGGCCGCTGGCTGAAGGAGGCGGGCATGACCACGACACAAGCAACAGGCACCGCGGAGGTCCTGGCCGTCCTGGGCCCCGGCGACGAGGGGCCGGTAACTCAGGTGGCAGAGGCTATCGCCCGGCTGGCCGGCGGCCGGGTCCGGCCGCTGCGACTAGCCACTGATCTCAGCCCCGGGCGTGCGGCCAGGCAGGTCATCCGGGCGCTACGCCAGCCCGGCACAGTGACCGGTGTCCTGCCCGGCGGTGACATGGCGCGGCCGCTGTGGCAGCCCGTGGCGCAGCACTCGGCTAAGCCGGTCGTGCTCGTGCCCGGCGGGGCCCGGCTGCCGCGGCGGATCCGGCGTGTCTTGCTGCCGCTGGACGGGACGGCCCGGTCAGCGGCCGCCGTCGCCGAGGCCGCGGAGCGGTTCGCCCGTGGCGGCGCCGAACTGGTGGTGCTGCACGTCTTCGACGCCCAGACCGTCCCGAGGTTCTGGGACCAGCAAGCCCACGCCGCCCAGGCGTGGGAGCAGGAGTTCCTAGCCCGCTACTGCGCGCTGCCCGGGGCCCGGCTGGAACTGCGCAGCGGCACCGCGGCCGAGCACGTGGCGAAGGTCGCCGAGGCCGAGCAGGCGGACATGATCGCGCTGGCCTGGTCGCAGCGGCTCGAACCGGGCCGCGCCGCCGCCGTGCGGCGGACCATCCTGGACGCGAAGGTCCCGGTGATGCTGATCCCGATGCCCGCCGACTGAGGACCTTCGGCCCTGCCGTCCCGCGTGGCTCCTTGATGGCCTCAGGTCATGACCAGATACGTCATCTTGGTTGACCGGCGCGGCACCTGAAATCATCGACCATGACCGGACCGGGTTCTTGTGCCGGGACGAGGACGAGATGACCGCCGCCGTGGCCCGCGTGTACCAGATCGACCGCCGCCACTGCCGGGCCGCCGCCGAGCAGCGGTTCTCCCTGGCCCGGATGGCCGCCGACTACGAACGGCTGTACCGGGCCGTCCTGGAACAGCCCGGCCGGGAGCCATCAAGCAGAACCGGAGCCAGCACGAGGTGACCACGCCCTGGCCGGTGAGCCTGGACACAGCGGGCAAAACATATGCCGGGCTCACGGCGACAGGGGAACTTCAGCGACGGGACCTCGGGGTCCCCGCCGTGTGACGAAAGACCCTGCCCGGCCGCGTCGGGCCAGGGCAGCCTGATGTCATGAGTGGACCAGAGTCACAATCCGCCGCGAGAGACGCGGTTGAAGGGCTGCGCCGGCTCGAGGCCCGGGTGGACGCGCTCGCCGAGGCGGTCGAGGTGCTCGTGCGCGGGCTCGAGGGCAGCCCGCTGGCGGAACCGGGAAACGCCGTAGCCGAGGAAGCGGCCAGGCGCGCCCACGAGCTGCTGCTCCTCGCGAGGTCGGAACGACGCGACGGGTAACGGGAGCGGCCGCATACCGCGACCCCGGCCAGGATCCGGGAGCTGGCCGGGCCGGTCATCGACGGCCGGGGGGCCCGCCGCGAGCGGGAACTGGCCGAGAAGATCCTCGGCCAGGCGCCGGGGCGGCTGGCTGCGGTCGGCCTGCCCGCGTGCCTGGCCGCGGTCAACGAGGGCGCGGTGGCCCGCCTGCTGGTGGCCCACGAGGACATGATCCCCGGATTCGTGTGCGGCCGCTGCGGGGCGCTGAGCACCGGCAGCGACGAATGCCCCGACCGGAGCACGGCCGCCCTGGCCGTGCCGGACCTGCTGGAGAAGATGGAGCAGCGCACTCTCGACGACGAAGGGCACGTGACAGTGATCCGGGACGCCCCATTCAGCGTTGCCGCGAAGCTGCGCTGCCCGTCACCGGAGCAGGGAGCCGACGATGAAGCAACCGGACAACGGCGGTCCGGGTCGACGAGCACGGCAGGATTCCCGAAGGGGCCGCGCAGCTGGCCGCCGCCAAGGTCGGCTCCCTGCTGCGGTCCGCCGCGGAGCCCGTGGTGTCGGCCCGCGTCACGCTGGCGGTGGCCGCCGCCGAGCTGGACCTGCTGGACTGCGACTTCCACCTGTTCACCGAACGCTCCGCCAGCGGCGAGCCGGAGAGGGGGAGACCCGTGGCCACACCGCGGCTGCGGCTTACCCTGCTCGGCGTGGGCGCGATGAACTCTCCCAGGTTCGCCCCGGCCGGCCTGCTGGTCCGCTGCGGGGATGCGGCGATCGCCATCGACGGCGGGCCCGGCGCCGAGCCGCCGCAGGACGTGGTTGCGTGGCTGGTCGCCGACGAGCACGCCGAGCTGCGCGCGCTGCGCCGTCTGGCCGGCGCACGCGGCATGCCGTCCCCGGCCGCCGCCGAGTTCAGCTCCGGCTCACTGAGCGTGCGGCCGTTCCCGGTCGAGCATACCTCGCACGCCGCCTATGGCTACCGGATCGGCGCTCGGTGCCGGACCGCCGTGTGGGCCCCGGAGTTCTGGCGGTTTCCGGACTGGGCGGACGGCGCCGATCTGATGTTCGCCGAGGCCGCGGGCTGGGACCGCCCGATCCGCTTCCGCGGCGGGGTCGGCGGCCACGCTTCGGTCGCCCAGGCGGCCGCCGAAGCAGCCCGCCGTGGCGCCCGCCGCCTGGTGTACGCGCACATTGGCCGGCCGTCACTGCGGGCCATGGACGCAGGGCTGCAGCCGCGGTTCGGGGAGTGGGGGGCCGAGGGCCGGACGTACACCATTGCGGTTTACCCCGGCCCGGACCCGGCGGTGTCTGCGACGCCGCGGGTCACGCGGCCGACATTACCTGGCTGTGCAGGTGTCCACGGGGCAGGAGACTGTGCGGAGAACGCGCCGCAGGATATCGCCGGGCGCTTCGTCGTCTCCCGGTCGCGAGTCTGCGCATATGACGAGCAACTCGGCCCCGGCGCTGGCCCTGGCCAGCACCTGTGCGGGCTCGCCCCGCTCGACGCGGCGGCGGACCGGAACGGTCAGACCTTCGGGGTACTCCCGTGCGATCATCCGTTCCAGCATGGCGCAGGCTTCGGCCTCCGCGCCCGCGCTGGCGTTGTCCGGGATGGCGTCCACGACCTCCAGGGCGGCGTGGCGCAGCCGTGCCTGGACGACGGCCCGGCGGAGCGTGGCGAGCGAGCCCGGTGAACCGTCAATACCGGCCACGACCCGGTGCGAGGCTCGCCTCGTCCCGCTCGGTCGCGGCCACCCGAGACCGCTGACCACCCGTCGTGCTGCCCGGGGGTGATTGATGTCCAGCGGCGAACCCGTCGTCTGTGGGTCGTTCATGACTCTGCTCCGGTCTACCCGGGGAGCATGTACGGCCGGGTGGGCCGCCAGACGTGCTCGGGGCTGTGCGGGCGGATCGCCTCCAGCGCCTGCTCCAGCGATTCGCCGGGCACTCCGGCGGTGCCGCCGGTCTCGGTGTCGATCGCCGTCGCGTTCGGCCACGGTTCCGCGGCGGCCGCCATCTGTCCGGCGATCGCCTGGTCCGCGTCCGAGGCGCCGCCGGTCCGGGTGCTTATCCGCTGGGCGGCCAGTTCTCTGGAGGCGGTGCAGCGCAGCTGCACTAGGTCGGCGCTGACCTCGCCGGCCGCGGCTGCCGCCGCGGCCCGCTGCGGTGCGGAGATGAACGATGCGTCGGCGATCACGGACTCGCCGTGGGCCAGCAGGATGGTGGCGCGGTGCAGCAGCTCGGCGTAGGTGCGCTCGGTCCACTCGGCGGAGTAGATGCCGCTGCCATAGGACGCGCGGGCGCTGGTCTCGGCGGGCAGGCCGGCCAGTTCCTTGCGGATCCGGTCGCTGTTCAGCACCGTGAACCCGAGCCGTCCGGCGACCGTGTCGGCCAGCGCGGACTTGCCCGTCCCCGGCAGCCCGCCGACCAGGACCAGGGTGACCGCTCCGGCCCGCAGGTGCCGCAGCGCTACCTCGGCTAGGTGGCGTGCCTCAAAACCCGCCGCCGCGTCGCCCTGGGCGACCCGCAGGCAGGCGATCTTGACCCGGACGAACGCCCGGTAGGCCACGTAGTGATGGCGCAGTGACGCCGGCGCCGGGTCCCCGGAATAGTCGGCGTAGGCCGCCAGGAACTGCTCGGCCAGCGCCGCGGCCCCGAGCCGCTCCAGGTCCATGGCTAGGAACGCGGCGTCATCCAGCCCGTCCAGCCAGCGCAGCCGGTCGTCGAAGTCCAGGCAGTCCAGGATCCGCGGCCCGTCATCCAGGCAGAAGATGTCATCAGTAAGCAGGTCACCGTGCCCGTCGACAACGCGGCCATCCCGGATCCGCGCATCGAACAGCGGTGCCCGCCCGGCCAGGAACCGCAGGGCCAGCCGCTCCGTCTCCTCGAGAACCGCCGGGTCGAGCGATTCGTGCGGTGCCAGCTGCTGGGTCTGCTCGATGTTGTCCGACCACCGGCGGGCCAGCGCGTCCCGGCCGCCCTGCTCGGCAATCCGCGGGCCCCGGGCTGCCTTGGCGTGCTGGGCGGCGATAATCCGCGCCACCTGGCGCACCGGACCGGCCACCGGCGCGCGCGAGCGGACCAGCGACGACAGCCGCCGCGCCGCGGGCATGCGGCGCATCACCACCAAATGATCGCAGACCCGGCCGTCCGGGCCGCGGACCTCGGCCACGCCCAGGTACACATCGGGCGCGAACTCGCGGTTGAGCTCGAACTCGCGGGCACACGCCGCCGCGCGGGCCTCCGGCGTGCTGAAGTCGAGGAAACCGAGATTGACCGGCTTCTTCAGCTTGCAAGCGCGGTCCCCGGCAAGGAACACCACAGCTGCATGGGTCTCGGCAACCTGAGCCCATGGCTCGTCCCGCGACCAGTCCGCCACCGGCCGCTCCGGTTCGGTCATCGGCATCACCCCTTGTCACCACTATTCCTCCGGGCGGTGACAGTGGGGCAGGGTCCCTGGGCCCGAGCGGAAGGGACTTCTTGCCCTGCGCAAAAGGCGAGGGTGGGCGACCGGATACGGCTTATCTGATCTTGGTGATGACCCACGGGCCAGGCGAGTAGCCGCAACCGTCAGGCAGACACGGAGCCTGAGCGGATCCGCAGGGGCGTCGCATCGGGGACCAGCATCAACATGGCGCTGACCCGGCGGCTGAGGCTGGCCGCTCGGGCCAAGGCCCTCGGAGTTGGCGACCCGGTGTAGCGGCCAGTACTCGCCGACGTCTTGCCAGCGGCGTCCATCACTATGTCCCGTCCGCCGCAGCGCTGCCCGGCGCGAGCTGCGCGACCTCGCCCTGGCCATGACGCTGCGTTTTCCCGGCGATCGACCCGGCGCCAATAGCGTCTCCCAGCGGTCAGATCGGCCCTCGTGAAGCCCGGCGCAAATCCGGCTGGCGGCTGTTCGGACTGGCCTAATGACCCGTAGGCATGAGGAACAATGGCCCTCCCCGACCGTGGGCGCGGCCGCTCAGCATGATAGGCGTGACGAGCACAGCGAAGCGTGCATCCCAGGCGCCGGAGGGATCCTCGCCGTGAACGGCCGGACTGGGCGGGTCCCGTGCCTGGTCGTGAGGGCCACCGGTCGCGGGCGAGCCGCTGGGCGGTCGGGGAGGCCCGTCGGCCCGGCGCTCGCCTGCTGTTGGTCCATGTGTTCCGCCCGCAGGTAGCTGCGGCTACCACGGGCTACGGCCTAGGGGTCTTCACCCGAGCGCCTGGCGTTTGTTGCGCAACCGACTTACCTACCCGGTGCTGCCACCCCCGGCCGTTCCGGGCCCCGCTTCTAGTCGTACCGACGCCTCCCGGCCGGTCGCCAAGCCGCCTCCCGGCATAGCCGGGAGGCGGCTTGGCGCGATGGTTGCCTGCCCAGTCTGGCTTGCCGAAGCCGCTGACGGCGAGGCCCTGCGCCCAGGTCAGCGGTGCCGGCGGGGACCAAAGGCCCTACCGGGCCGGCCGGGCCGCGGCGTTGCCTGGGTGTGGAGGTGAGGATGGTAGCAGCCCAGATAAGACAGACCCCCGCTGTGCACGACCTTGATCGGGCCGCGATCAGGTGACGCAACGGGCCGACCGGTGCGAGCGCACAGCGGCTTGTCGTTTCCGTATATCCAGGGAGCGGTTGACATGGTGCGAGTGAACGACGAGGTTGCCGCCGTGCTCCAGGAGTATGCCGACCTGATGGCCATTACCGGTGGTGACGCGTTCCGGGTGCGGACGTATGAGAAGGCTGCCCGGTCGGTCGGCGGGTACCCGGATGACATTTCCCAGCTGGACGAGAAGGGTCTGCGGCAGATCCCTAATGTGGGCGCCTCCATTGCGGCGAAGATTGAGGAGTACTTGCGGACCAGGGTGATCCATCAGCTGGAGGAGCTACGCGCCAAGGTCCCGGCCGGGGTGCGGCGGCTCACCACGATTCCAACGCTCGGCCCGAAAAAGGCCATGGTGTTGTACGAGGAGCTGGGCATCGACTCGGTGGGCGCGCTCGAGGAGGCGATCCGCGGCGGCAAGCTGGCCGGGCTGCGCGGGTTTGGCGCGAAGACCGAGGAAAACCTGCTGCACGGCATCGAGCTGATGAACAAGTCCGGGCAGCGCGTGCGCCTAGATGTGGCAATGAACCTCGCCGAGGAGATCGTGGCCGCGCTGTCGCCAGTCCCCGGCTGCCAGCGGGTCACCTACGCTGGTTCGCTGCGCCGGATGCGGGACACCATCGGCGACATCGACATTCTCGCCACAGCAGCTGACAGCGCGCAGCTCATGGCGGCATTCAGCGGCCTGCCGAACGTCGCGGAGGTGATCGCGAGCGGCGGCACCAAGACCTCGATCCGCACCACCGCAGGAGTCCAGGCGGATCTGCGGGTTGTGCCGCCGGAGTGCTGGGGCGCCGCACTGCAATATTTCACCGGGGCCAAGGCGCACAACATCCGCACCCGTGAAATCGCCGTCCACAAGAAGCTCAAGCTTTCCGAGTACGGGTTGTTCGACGTGGCGACGGGTGAGCTGATCGTGTCCGAAACCGAGGAAGAGGTCTACCGCCACCTCGGCCTGCCATGGATCCCGCCCACCCTGCGCGAAGATACCGGCGAGATCGAAGCCGCCCTGCATGGTCAGCTCCCCGCCTTGGTGACCGAGGCTGACATCCGCGGTGACCTGCACACGCACACCAACCTGAGCGACGGGCTCGCATCACTTGAAGAGATGGTCGCCGCAGCCGCGCAGCGCGGCTACGCCTACTATGCAGTCACCGACCACGCCCCCAACCTGTACATGGAGCGAGTGACCAGCCAGAAGGCGCTGGCCCAACGCGATCACCTCCGATGCCTCAACCGCGCGTGCGGTCAGCTGAGGCTGCTGCACGGGACTGAGCTCAACATCGGTCCCGATGGCAGCCTCGACTGGCCTGACGAATTCCTCGCCGACTTCGACCTGTGCATCGCCTCGATTCACTCACACTTCGGCCAGCCGCGCGCGGAAATGACCCGGCGGATCATCCGCGCGTGCGAAAACCCCCACGTCAACATCATCGGCCACCCCACTACACGGCTCATCGGCAAGCGCGCACCCATTGACGCCGACTGGGACGCCGTATTCGCGGCCTGCGCCGGCACCGGCACCGCGCTCGAGATCGACGCCTTTCCCGACCGCCTGGACCTCCCCGCAGACCTCATCAGGCTGGCGATCCGGCACGGAGCCGTCTTCGCCATCGACAGCGACTCCCATGCCACCCGGCACCTCGCACACCTCCGCTACGGGGTTGCAACCGCCCAACGGGGCTGGCTCACCCCGGACGATGTAATCAACGCCTGGCCGCTCGACCAGCTTCAGGAATTCCTGCGCAAGAAGCGGTCCGCCATACCGTTCAGATAAAAGGCGAGGCCTGCTGGCCCTGCAGGTCCCGAACGTCGGCGTGTAGCCGCACGTGCCGGTCAGCCCTTGATGACGCCGAACGGGACGAGCCGGGCCGCCTTCCGGCACAGCGCTGGTGCACGCACAGCCGGGCCGGAACGCCGCCGACCTGATGGGTTTCCAGCGTGGCCAGATTGTGGGACACGTCATAGACCAGGTGCAGCGGCGTGCCCGTCGCGGACAGGCGGCTGGCGGCCTCGGCGAGCAGCTGGCGGTTCGCCCGGGCGTAGTTGGCGGCGGCGGCCATGGCGCCCAGGTAATTGCGGCCTTCCGGAGAAGTGACCGGGGCACAGGCCAGCGGCCGGTCGGGCACGCTGATGCCGGAGCGGGCCATCGCGGTGTCCATGACCTGCACGTGGTCAGTGCAGATCTGGTGTCCCAGCCCGCGGGATCCGCAGTGGATCATGACGCAGACCTGTGCGGGCACCACTACCACGCCAGCGAAATAGCTCTGCTCGCTGCAGGTGCCACCGTGTATGACGAAACGCGCATTGTGTCACCGGCCGGGGGAAGAGCCTGTGCTCACATATCCAGCTGTGCGGGCCAGCTGATCGCTGGGCAGGCCCGCGGCCCCCAGGGCAGGCACTGATCGTGGCGGTTCCTGACACGCGGCGGAGTGACCGTCACGACGCCGTCCGTGCTCCGTGGTGCGGCATCCAGCGGAACCAGTGCCCGCGGGCCGGGCCGGTCGGCAACGGCACCGGAAGCGGGATGTGCGACGGTTCGGGCACGATCACGACCACGCAGTCGGTGCGCCGTGCGCAGGCACGCGCGACAGAGCCGGGCGCCAGCCGGCCCAGCCAGCCGCGGTGCCGGCACCCGAGCACCAGCAGGTCACCGCCCCAGGCGAAACTGGCGAGTTCCGCGGCGGCCCGCCCGGGCACGACCTGCTGTTCCATCGGTACGTCGCCGGGCATCCGGCCAACGGCCTGGTCGATGGCTGCGTGAATGAGTGCGCTGCCGTAGGCAACGTAGTCGGGGTACGGGTCGCGGGGCGTGCCGCCGAAGAATGGGCTGGCGTCTACCAGGGTGGGAGCCAACGGCGGACGGAAGACGTTGACCAGCAGCAGCCTGGCCCCGCGCCGCCGGGCTTCCCCGACCGCCCACGCAAGCGCCCACCAGCTCGCCCGCGAACTACTGATGCCCACGATCAGGCGCGGGACCCGGTCAGTTCCGCTGTTCACGGCCCTTCCCCTTCCGCGGTCCCTGGCTGAGGCGCGTCCAGGTGTCCGAAGAACTGCACGCCATCACGTTCGCGCCGCACCGGGCCGGGCGTAAGGGACATTGTTCCCGAGCGGTACTGACCAGAGACCTCTCGCTCGCCCGGCAACAGAGACCAGATCCCGGGACCTTGGTCACCTCGCGGCCCACCCGGTGTACGTCATAGCGTCACGAAGCGGTAGCCGCGTGCGCGGAAGAACTGGATGATCGCCGGCAAGGCGCTGACGGTGGCGGGATTGCCGGTCGGCTGGTTGTGCATCAGCACGATCGGGTGCCGCAATGCGCCGCCCTGCTGTTCGGCGAGCCGGATGATGCGGTGCACCCAGTACGGGGAACCCGAGCCCTCGGCCATCCAGTCCTGGGTGTCGGCCGACCACAGCCACACCCCCATCCGGCGCTGCCGGGCGAGCCGGAGCGTGGTGGCGTCGTAGTCGCCGTACGGGGGCCGGAACGCGCACGGCACGGTGCCGGTGATGGAGTGCTGCTCGGCGCTGGCCTGGTCCAGTTCGGCTGCTTGCTGTGCGGCGGTCAGGTCGTCCAGGTCCGGGTGGTTCCAGGTGTGGTTGCCCGTCGCGTAGCCGCCGTGGACCTCGGCCCGGACCAGTGCCGGGCGGGCGGCCATGTTCACGCCGATGTTGAAGAACGTCGCGGGTACCCGGTACCGTGCCAGGATCGCGAGGATGGCCGCGGTGCTCGTGCCCGGTCCGTCGTCGAAGGTCAGCGCGACGGTCTTGGCGCCGCCCGGGGCGTAGAAGCGGGCGCCGTACGGCGGGGCCGGGCAGCCGGCCGGTCCGGCTGGCGGCGTCACGCCGGCCGGGGGCGTCACGCCGGCCGGGGGCGTCACGCCGGCCGGGGGCGTCACGCCGGCCGGGGGCGTCACGCCGGCCGGGGGCGTCACGCCGGCCGGGGGCGTCACGCCGACCGTAGACGGCACGCTCTGGCAGGCGGTCAGGACCACCGCGCAGGCGATCGCCGACCCGGCCCTGAAGATCGCCACCACGGCCTGCCTGCCTCCGGGCATGTCAGCTGAGGCCGGCGCCAGCGCTGGCCTGCTGTGCGAAATGGCGGGTAAACCAGTCCCGGGCCAGGTCCGCCACCTGCTCCAGCGCGCCAGGCTCCGCGAACAGGTGGGTAGCCCCGGGAATGACCTCAAGGCGGTTCTCGCACGTCAGCCGCGCCTGTGCCTGCCGGTTGAGGTCGAGGACCGGTTCGTCCGCGCCGCCCACGATGAGCAGGGTGGGCGCCCGGACCCGGGCCAGCCGCGCGCCTGCCAGGTCCGGGCGGCCGCCGCGGGACACTATCGCGGCGAGCGGCAGCGGGGGACTAGCGCCAGCGGCCCACAGGGCCGCGGCCGCGCCGGTACTCGCGCCGAAGTAGCCGAGCGGGATCGCGGCGGTGGCGGGCTGGCTGCGCAGCCAGCCGGTGATCCCGGCCAGCCGGGCTGCGAGCAGGGCGATGTTGAACACGTACGCGTGGCTGAGCTCCTCGTCCGCGGTGAGCAGGTCGGCCAGCAGCGTGCCCAGCCCGGCGCGGTTCAGCACGTCGGCCACGAACCGGTTGCGCGGGCTGTGCCGGCTGCTGCCGCTGCCGTGGGCGAAGACCACCAGCCCCGCGGCCCGGTCCGGTACGACCAGTGACCCGGGAAGCCGGGCGCCGACGATGTTCAGCACGACCTGGACCGGGTCCGGGTCCGCGCTGCCGCGTCCGGCCTGCCATGCCGCCGCCTTGCCCAGCAGGATGGTGACTTCCTCGTCGGTTACCTGGCAGAAGTCGCCGTACCATTCACCGATCGCGAACAAGCGCGGCGGGGTATGCAGGCACACCACTTCGTCGGCGTCACGGTGCAGCGCCGCGGCTGCCTCCACCGGACCCACGGGTGCCGCGAGTACCACCCGGCTTGCGCCCCGCGCCCTCGCCACCCGGCAGGCGGCTCGGGCCGTCGACCCGGTGGCGATCCCGTCGTCGACGATGATCGCCGTGCGGCCCGCCAGCGGGACCGGCGGATGGTCGCCGCGCAGCTGCCTCACCCGGCGGTCCAGCAGGACGCGCTCGCGGGCCTCTACCTCCGCGATCTGCGCCGCGGTGAGCCCGGTCTGCCGCACCACGTAATCGTCGATGACCCGGGCGCCGCCCTCGCCGATCGCCCCGAAGCCGTATTCCGGCTGGAACGGAACGCCGAGCTTGCGGACCACGATCACGTCCAGCGGGGCGTGCAATTCCTCGGCCACCTCGAACGCGACCGGCACGCCACCGCGCGGGAGGCCGAGCACGGCAACGTCGGCACCGCCCAGGTGCCGCAGCCGCCGCGCCAGGTGCCGTCCCGCATCCGCGCGGTCAACGAAGAACATCTCGCCACCTCCAAGCCCCCACGGCGAATCAGAGCCGGCCGCGGACGCGCGGCGCCAGGGCCGATGGTCACAAGAACCGCCCGGCTAGCGACACCGCCACGCGATGATGCGGAGGCTCGGCGGGCAGGTAGCTCGCCCCGAGCAGCCAGGCGATCATCACCACGAAAACGGCAACGGTCCGGTTGGCCCCGACTCGTATCCCGGCCACCCGGCCCAGCGGTACGTCCTGCCTCACCGGTGACTCACCTCCACACCTACGCGAAGCCGCCTGACCCGACCCGCGGACCGTGGGGTCACCGGACTCCAGCCGGGGCGCGGATGACGTCGAGGAGTGCGGCCGCCGCCGCGTCGGCCTTGCCCGGCATGTCGTAGACGGATGCACCCGCGGCGATCAAGGCGCGGCGGCAGATCCGGTAGTGATGGCCGCACAACAGCAGGTCCACTGGATACGCCCGCTGCGGTGTCGGCGGCATGATGGCCCGCACCACCGGCTGGGCCGGGCAGCAGCACGCCCGGTCCTCCCGGTAGGCGGGGACGGTCAGCTGGCTTTGCCCCGACGGCGGGCTCCCGGATTCCGGGGCGCTCGGGCCGGCCCATATATGCGGAAACCTCGGTTTCATGTCCTGAGCATCCCCGGACAGATTCCTGCCGCGTAGAGGCGGTATTCCCGGCGTGGCGGGACGAAAGCCCTGCCTGTGAAACCGGCTTGCGCCCACCGGACCGTCCACACCAGGCCCCAGCCCGGGCCGCCCGGCGGTAAATGAGCTACTGGTGACGCTTCCCGGCTGCCCTGCGCCCCACATTGCGCCCAGATCGGTCAGGTCGGCAAAGCCAGTGACGGCCAAGGCCGGGAACACCGGCTTTCCCGCCGAACTCATGAGCCGCTGGAGCGCGGCGCGGCGGACTGAGCCGACGTAGGGCCGGGCCGAAGGCCGCCGTGAACTTGCTGTCGCGGTCGCGGATGAGGAACCTGAACCGGGCGGCGCGTTCGCCGAGGTCCATGAGCAGGTCGCGGGCCTGCTGGGCGGTCCAGGCCCCGGTCGGGTGGACGGTAATGCCCAGGATATGCACGCGGCGGAGACCATTTCTGCGACCTCGGCGTCGATCTTCATGCGGCGGTGCTCGCCGTTCTTGGTGTACTGCCGGGTCAAGAACCGGTATCCGTCCGGATGGAAGTCCGCCGTCACCTCGACCGTCGACTTGCTAACGGTGAGCATGCAGCCGCCGAAATCGAAATCTTCCGGGATGAACGAGATCAGCTCGCAGTGCCGCGCCCCAGTCGACACCCCGAGCCGGGCAAAGACCCTGGCCGGCTGGTGCGGCAGCGCCGCTTAGACCCGCTGGAACTGCGGGACAGTCGCCACGACGATCGGCCCCGACGGCGGATGCTTCAGCCTGATCCCCTTAACCGGGTTGTCGGTGCGATAGCCGTGATCCCAGGCCATCTGCATCATGGCCGACAGACAGGTCCGGACGTTCACGACCGTGCTCTGACTAGCGCCCGCCTCGGGCAGCACGACGGTGAGCAGCCGGTGAATCGTCTCCCGGCTGATCTCGGCAACCCGCCGTTTGCCGATAAACGGGAAGACATGCGAGTTGAGCAGCTGAGCGTAGGTCATCTTGCTGTTCGGCTCGACCGCGTGCTCACGCAGGAACTTCACGCTGAAGTCCCGGACCGTGATCGTGGCCTTGTCACCTGGGCTGGTCTCGGCGAGCCGGGGCCGAATATGTCTCTCATGCTGCTCGGCGACCTGTAGTGCGCGCTCTTCAGTGTCATAGGTCCCGGCGCTCTTGCGCCGACCGTTCTCGTCGGCATACACGGCCGTGTAACGGACACCATTCTTCCGGATCCGTTCGATGGCGTACGGCACTTCGCCTGCCCTTTGGCGCCGCCGACGGGGTCGCTCTGGTTAGCAAACCGGTTAGCCAGAGCAGCTGCCAGAACTCTCCACTGGACTAGACTGCTTACCAAGAACCCTGGCTCACCTGGCCTTTTGATCCTCATCATAACAAGAAGTATCGAGGCTCCGCGAATTTGTGGTCCTGGATGTCGTGGGTTCGAATCCCATCGCTCACCCCATCGTTTATAGCCGGAGAAGGAGCGTCTTCGGTGACCGAGATCCTCACGGAGCCGGTATCGGCTCCGAACGTGTGGCGAGGCGACGAGCTCGCCGACACCGATCGCTGGATCATCCGGTTCACCGAAGAAGACTTCGCCGATTTCGAGCGGGCGCTCGCGCACGTCGCCAAGAGGAACCTCGGGGACGTCACCGAGATCCGGGCCGAAGATTTCCCGCTTCCTCATTTCCGGGAGCGGATCGATGACATCGTGGACCGGCTGGAACACGGTCTGGGGCTCGTTCTGCTGCGCGGGCTGCCCATCTACGACAGGTTCAGCGTGGCCGAGGCCACCACTATCTACTGGGGAATGGGCCGGCACATGGGGAACCTCGTGCCGCAAAACCGCAAGGGCGACCTGATCGGCCAGATCCGAGACCTCGGCAGGCGCGGCCCGTACGAGCGAGCGTACGCAACCAACGAGGATCTGGGGTTCCACACGGACTCCACCGACTTCGTGGGCCTGATGTGCCTTCGCCCCGCGCTCTACGGCGGGGAGAGCTTCCTCGCCAGTTCCGGGCTGCTGTACAACTTCGTCGTCGACGAGCAGCCCGGGTACCTGCCCATCCTCAACAAGAACTTCCCGACCGACTGGCGGAGCGAGGAACCGCCCGGAGCGCCCGGCTGGTACCTGGAGCCGCTCTACAGCTACTTCGGGGGAGCGCTCTCGGCGACGGTCAGGACCGGCCGGGCGATGTCAGCCATGCGATTCCCCGAGGTACCCAGGCTCACCGCAGACGAGGTCTCCTGCTTCCTGTATTTCGACTCCCTGCCGAAGAGACCAGGCGTCGCGCTCGGCATGCAACTCCAGACGGGCGACATGCAGTTCATCAACAACTTCGTGACGGTGCACACCCGGACGGCGTTCGTCGATGACGCCGAGGACCCAACGCGTCAACGGCACTTGCTGCGACTGTGGATCAGCCGGCCCGAAACCGGCCGACCGCTCTGCCCCGAGTACGCCGTCTGGCGCAGTGGCTACCCGCGCTAGGCCGCCGATACGACCCTGGGCTAAAAGCAATAAGCATTATAAAGTTTAGATGTGATTCACACGGTGCCTGGAGGCTCGTCAACACCTGAGTACGGAAGCGCGTCATCAGGCGGTGGCCAGGAGCTGTTCCAGCCGGCGGCTGAGGTCGGCTGGCCTGGTTGCTGCGGGGAATCCGGTGAGCGCTTAGGACAACTACGACTCGCCCTTGGGGTCGGATACGGTTACGTTCAGGTGGGTGACGTCGGTCAGTGAATCGATGTTGGTGACTTCTCTCATGCTCAATGCGCCGGCACGAAGAGGGCGAGGTTTCTGTGGTCCAACTTTTCAGCAATGCTGCCGACGCGCTGCGTGACGTGGTGGCTGATGGCATGACGATCGCCGTCGGGGGGTTCGGGCTCAGCGGCAACCCCAGCGATCTCATCGAGGCTGTTCGCGATTCCGGGGCACGTGAGCTGACCATCGTGTCAAACAACATGGGCGTCGACGGCAAAGGGCTCGGGCTGCTGCTGGACGAGGGTCAGGTGCGTACGGTGGTGGCGTCCTACGTGGGAGAGAACAAGAAGTTTGCCCAGCAGTACCTCGATGGTCAGCTGCAGGTGGAGTTCACCCCTCAGGGCACTCTCGCGGAGCGCCTGCGCGCTGGCGGAGCCGGGATTCCCGCCTTCTATACCCGGACCGGGGTCGGCACGCCGGTCGCGGACGGCAAGCCCCATGCCGAGTTCGACGGTGTGACCTATGTGCAGGAACGCGGGATCGTGGCCGATGTGGCGCTGGTGCACGCGTATACCGCCGACCGAGCCGGAAACCTGACCTATCGGTATGCGTCGCGCAACTTCAATCCGCTGGTCGCCATGTGTGGCCGGGTCACCGTGGCCGAGGCAGAGATCGTGCTCGATGATTTCATCGACCCCGAGCTGGTGGTCACTCCAGGCATCTTCGTCCACCGGCTCGTCGCGGCCCGGCCGCGCGTCAAGGACATCGAACAACGTACCGTTCGATCTCGGACGGAGGCGTGATCATGGGCTGGACACGCGACCAGATGGCGGCCATCGCTGCGCGCGAACTGCACGACGGCGACTACGTCAACCTCGGTATTGGCATCCCCACGCTGGTGGCAAACCACGTGCCGGACGGGATGCGAGTCACGTTGCATAGCGAGAACGGCATCCTCGGGCTGGGCCCGTTCCCCTTCGAAGGCGACGAGGACGCCGATCTCATCAACGCCGGTAAGCAAACCGTCACCATCAACCCCGGCGCGAGCTTCTTCGACTCCGCCACCTCATTTGCAATGATCCGCGGCGGGCACATCGACATCGCCATACTCGGTGCCCTGCAGGTCGGCGCCAACGGTGACCTGGCCAACTGGACCGTCCCCGGAAGTCTGGTCAAGGGTATGGGCGGCGCGATGGACCTCGTGGTCGGCGCGAAACGCATCGTGGTCATCACCGACCACGTCGCCAAGGACGGCAAGCCGAAGATCGTCGGAAGCTGCACCCTGCCCCTGACCGGCACCCAGGTCGTGGACAGGATCATCACCAACCTGGCCGTCCTCGACGTCACGCCAGAGGGTCTGCGACTTATCGACACCGCGCCAGGCGTGTCCCGGGACGAGATCCGCGAGAAGACGGCCGCGCAGATCACCAACTGTTGAACCGTGCTGTCACTGTTGATGCTGGTGGTCCAGGAACTCGTTGATTAGCCGGGCCAGAAGCACGGGCTGCGCCTGGACCGATAACTGGTTACGGTGCTGGATTGGCAAATCGCTTACGTCGATAAGAATGCGCGAGGTGGAAGCAACCGAATAGTGCTGAGTTGCGCTCAGGTGTTTCTGCGACAGTTCCTTAGCCTGATCCCCATCTCCGGCGGCGATAACGTCGGTCAGGGCGCGATGCGTCTCGACCACGTCAAGGAACCCCTTGAGCGCGGCCGCCTTACTTGGCCGACGCCGGCGGACAACCGCGTTTACTTCATGATGAGCCCAAAGCCGCGTCATGGCGCCCACGGCAACCTTGATCGAGACGTTTCCGCAGTGCTCCACGACCAGCTGGTGAAACTCCAGCGCGGCGGCAGCGAAGGCCGGATAGTCATCCAAGCTCGCTTCCAGACGATCGCACGATGCCCTGAGCAGGGGTACAAGCGTCTTACTGCGGTCGGGCCTATGTGCGGCAAGTGCGAAGCAAATCGGTTCGAGGTCGTCGAGAGCGATCGCCAGATCGTTCAAGGTGGCCTTCTCGGCTTGCAATACCATGCCGAGCGCGAAGGCGACATTAGCGGGCTGGGGCACCCGCACGGTCGATCCGCCGATCTTGCCGCGGCGGATGGTGATGAGTCCCTCCGCCTCCAGCATCCGGAGACCTTCGCGCAGCGAAGGATGGCTCACCTGGAACAGCTTGAGCAGGTCTTCTTGGCGCGGGAGGGTATCCCCGTCCTTGAGTTGGCCGTCGAGGATCATCGTGCGCAACCTGGTGGCCACGCGTTCGCCTGCCCGCTCGACCTGGACGCGGAAATGATCTTGCGGATCTCCGAAGTTGGGTGCAGACAAATCTGCCGTTCCTGCGGGTTGGACCTGCATCTGGGATCTTCGGCCGCTGCTACCCTCGCCCGGGATACCCATGCGCGCCTAACCTCTTTCTGCTCGACGAGGCGAGCCGACTACCCGTCACCGGTGTCCGGCCTCAACCATCCCTTCTAATCGTTTAGATACTTATAGTCGTAAGCAGGGTAGCACAGCAGCTCACGAGCTGTACCTAACTCATGATGTCCGCACATACAGTCGCTGCGGTTGGAGGCAGCCAGGGACCAGGACGTGCCGGGCACCAGGGTCGGCGCGGGTACCCGGCGCATCGGGACAGCACGGCCTCTAGCTTAAAAACACCAAAGCATTATAAGGTTTGAATGTGTCTCACAGGGCCGACTCCGCTTCGTCGCCGCTTGAGCCCGGGCCGCCATGCGCAAGCGGTTCGTATCCGAAGTCATGCCGGAGTTCAGAGCAGCGTCACCATAGGTCGCCACCCGTGAGTACGTAGAGGAACGGCACGAGCGGGATGAGGGCAAACACGGCCCACGCCAGCTTTGCCAGGACGCTGATGTTACGGCGAGTCGCCAAGTCAATCCAGATGAGGATGACGGCGACAGGATGCAGGAAACAGACCAGGAGCTCCAGGATCTTCTTCACGATTCCTCAATCTACCGGCGCCAGGGCCTGGTCACGGCAGGCAGCAGGCGGCCAGCGCGTGGTCCAGCCTGGTGAAGCACGGGAAGAACCGGTCCAGACCGGTCAAGGCCAGGACGCGGTTAACGGGACTCTCGGCGGGGAGGACCAGCCGCACCTCGCCGCCCTGGCCCATGGCCTCCCGGTGCGCCGCGGCCATCACCGCAAGCCCGAACGAATCGCAGATCCGCGTGCCCGTCAGGTCCACCACAGGCCGACCAGCATGGATCTGCCTGCCCGAGGGTTATCCCGACGCCGCATCGCGGGCCGACACCATCCCGCCGCCGGTTCCTGACGTGGAGTGATACCACCGCTCGTTCGGCAAAAATGCTTTTATCCCGAACGACGATGGTGATACGCCCCGCGCTGGTCGCAGAGTTTGCGCGCGCGACGTTAGAGCCGCCGCTCGGCGGGTAAGCCGCCGGGACCTGACCTCGTGTCCTGTTTAGGGAGGTGGGCACACGCTTGGCACCAGGCGAGCTTTGACCGGCTTGGGCGGCATAAGCAGCCGGTGTTACCTGACGTGCCCGGACCATGCACGTCCGGGGCCCGCCGACGCGGCGTTCGGGGAAAAGATTGGCGGATAATCGCAGACATGAAATACGTCAATCTGGGCGGTACTGGCATGCGGGTCTCCCGCCTCTGCCTGGGCATGATGAGCTTCGGCAACAGTCCCGAGCGCCCGTGGGCCGTCGATGAGGAGGTTGCCGAGCCCATCGTGCGCGCCGCGGTCGAGGGCGGCGTGACCTTCTTCGATACCGCCGATGCCTACAACGGTGGAGCCAGCGAGGTCATCACCGGGCGGCTGCTCGGCAAGTTCTTCCGCCGCGACGACGTCGTGGTGGCCACCAAGGTCTTCTTCCCGAGCGGTCCGGGGAAGAACGACCGGGGCCTGTCCCGTAAGCACATCCTCGCGGCGATCGACGCCTCGCTGGAGCGGCTCGGGATGGACTTCGTCGACCTGTACCAGATCCACCGGTGGGACAACCGGACCCCGATCGAGGAGACCATGGCGGCGCTGCACGACGTGGTCCGCGCCGGTAAGGCCCGTTACATCGGCGCCAGCAGCATGTTCGCCTGGCAGTTCGCCAAGGCCCAGTACACCGCCGACCGGCACGGCTGGACCCGCTTCGTGTCCATGCAGGACCACTACAACCTGATCTACCGCGAGGAAGAGCGCGAGATGATCCCGCAGTGCATCGACCAGGGGGTGGCGGTGCTGCCGTGGAGCCCGCTGGCCCGCGGCCTGCTGGCGGGCAGCCGGACCCGTGGTGGCGAGCAGCGCACCAGCCGGTCGGGCACGGACTCGCTCCTCGACTCGCTTTACGGCCATCCCGCCGACTTCGACGTGGTGGACCGGACCGCCGAGGTGGCGTCGGCGCGCGGTGTCCCGCCTGCGCAGGTTGCCCTGGCCTGGCTGCTGCACAAGCCGGGCGTGACCGCGCCGATCGTGGGCGCCACCCGACCCGGACACGTCGAGGACGCGCTGGCCGCCGAACGGCTGGAACTGACCGGGCAGGAGATCCTCCGCCTGGAGGAGCCCTACGTGGCGCACCCGGTGCGCGGCCACGAGTGACCGGAACCGGCAGCGACAGGCGATCCCGGATGAGAGCGCGGATAGGGGCGGCCTCGAGCGGATCCCCGCCGCTTCTGGCGGCGGCCTTTGGCCGCGCTGGGCCCTTGGCGGGAGAAGTACCCCCACGTGCCGGTCCGGCACGACGTTATCCACGACTACCCCGCCCAGGTCCTAGCCAGCTACTCGGCCCGTGCCGACCTGGTCGTGATCGGCAGGCACGGCGGTCCCATCATCGGCTCGGTCCAGCACGTGCTGCTCGAGCACGCCCGTGGCCCGGTGGCCGTCGTCCCCTCCGGCGGCTGACGATGCGGAAGGACGACCCGCAACGGTCCCGAACATAGGCGCCGATGCGGGCGCGCGGGACACCAGCCGCCCACCCACAAGGTCCGGGGGACTACGTGCTGGCTACCTACGCCACCGACGTGGAGGGACCAAAGGCCCTCGTTTCCGGCTCTGTTGTCCGCCAAGGTCGAGGCATGTCTTCGGTCACGCTGCCAGCCGCCCTCGTAGGCGACGGCCTCGGGGTGCCCTGCGTGGACGGCACGGAGCGCCCGTATCTCTCGTTCGACGCATCTGCATCGACAAGTGCGTTGCCGCAGGTGATGGAGGCGGTGCAGGCATTCGTCCCGTGGTATGCGGGCGTGCACCACGGCGCCGGCTACAAGTCCCAGGCATCCGCACTCGCCTATGCCAGCGTCCACCGTTCCGCCCTGGCCTTCGCCGGGCGCGGCGGGGATTCCGGCGATGTCGCGGTCATGTGCCGCAACACGACCGAGGCCATCAATCACCTGGCCTACCGGCTGAGACTGGGCCGCGGCGACGTCGTCGTCACGACCGTGACCGAGCACTATTCCAACCTGCTGCCGTGGGTGCGGGCGGCTACCTGCCGGTTCGTGGAATGCGGCCGGGACGGCACGTTCGGGCCCGACGATGTGACGGCGGCGCTCGACCAGCGGCCCGTGCCGCGGCTGCTGGCGATCACTGGCGCCTCCAACGTGACCGGCTGGCTGCCGCCATCGCCAGCCTGGACGAAGTGACCTGGCTCGATCCCCCGGAGCGCGAGGAAGCTGGGTCACCCAACGTGATCGGCGCCGTCGCCCTGCGCGCAGCGATCGGCGCCCTCCGAGCCATCGGATGGCCCGCGGTCGCCGACCATGACCGCCGGATCGGCTGCTTGCTGCGACGCGGGCTGGCGAAAATCCCGGGCGTACGGCTGCTGGGGCCCGGTACCGACACCGAGACCCTGCCCGTCGCCACGTTCACTGTGG
This sequence comes from uncultured Actinomycetes bacterium, assembly GCA_963789225.1. Lineage (GTDB taxonomy): Bacteria > Actinomycetota > Actinomycetes > Streptosporangiales > Streptosporangiaceae > Palsa-504. Next base: position 169,962 of record CAWBKD010000013.1, on the reverse strand, counting down.
ACGGCGTGCCGGACGCGCTGGTCGCCGCCCGGCTCGCCGCCGAGGAGGCGATCGGCGTGCGGCACGGGAATTTCTACGCCTATCCCTACCTGACCAGACTGCTCGGGCTCAGCCCGAAGGCGGCGCGCAGCAGCGGGACCCGCGCGCGCGATAACGGCAATGGCGCGATGGTGGGGGCCATCCGGGCCAGCGCCGGGATCAATACCTCCGAACAGGACGTCACCCGGCTGCTAGCCGCCATCGCGCGCCTGATCGCCAGCAAGCCTCAGGTCAGGTATCGCAGGGATCCGTTGACCAGTGAGTTCTCTCCGGCCAGGCCGGCGGCTCGCGCCACGGCCCGTTCGGCAAGATCCCGGGGTCCCGGGACTGATGGTGGCCGGTTTCCAGTGCGCGACTTTCTTCCCTAGCCTGTTACAGGCGCTCAGGATCAAGCTTTGCTTGCAGGCTGGCGGCTGCGGGGCCGGAAAGCGGCCAACAGGAGGCCCAGCATAGCGGTCTCGGCCCGGTCCGATCCGCGCCGCAGCGGGTTTCGGTCCAGCCACCGTCCACGCACCAGCCTAACCAGCCAGGTGCTCCTGGGGCTTCTAGAACTCCTGGGGCTGCGCCATGCTCGCATCGATCTCACCTCATCCGATCAGCACGGTATGCGTGTCCACCATCCAGCCCTAGCGAGCGGCGCAGCCAGGGCCGATCTCCCGGCTTTACCAGGACCTTGTACCTGTCTGCTCGTGGCCGAAGGGCCGATGGTCCCGGGCTTAGGTGCCCATTGGCGCAACCCGTGACTGGCCGGCCCGCCCAGGCTGCTGGTGGAAGCACCAATGAGGAGGAAGCGTTCCGATTCCGTCCGGCCTGCCTGCCGTCGGCTGACCAGCCACCCGCTCAAGGCGGTATTCCAGCTCGCGGCGCACGACGCTACAGACGAAAGTCCCCCGACACCGCGGCTAACGGCTCTGACTGCCAGGCAAACGGCGACGCCAGGCTGGAACTGGAGTCCGGGACACCACCCGGAGCCATTTTCAGCGTCGGGTCAAAGGAGCTCTCGTGATTAAGACCATCGATGACTTCGCGGTGGCAGGCCGGCGCGTCCTGGTACGCGATGACCTCAACGTTCCCCTCGACGACGGCCAGGTCACGGACGACGGCCGGATCCGGGCGGCGCTGCCGACCCTGACCGCTCTGAAGGACCGTGGCGCCAAGGTGATCGTCTGCGCTCATCTCGGCCGCCCGGCGGGCCAGACCGACCCGAAGTACTCACTCGCGCCGGTCGCGGCCCGCCTCAGCAAGTTGCTCGGCCGCCCGGTGACGCTCGCAGCGGACGTCACCGGCCCGTCCGCGCAGGCCGCGGTCGCCTCCCTGCAGCCCGGCGGCGTGGTCATGCTGGAGAACCTGCGGTTTGACGCGAGGGAGACCAGCAAGGATGACGCTCAGCGGGGGCTGTTCGCCGACGAGCTCGCCGCGCTGGCCGACCTGTACGTCTCGGACGGGTTCGGCGTAGTGCACCGCAAGCAGGCCAGCGTCTACGACGTCGCCCTGCGCCTGCCGCACGCGGCCGGCTACCTGGTCCGGGCCGAGGTCGCCGCACTGCGCCGGCTGATCACCGACATCCGGCGGCCCTACGTAGTCGTGCTCGGCGGCGCGAAGGTCGAGGACAAGTTCGGCGCGATCGGCGACCTGATCGGCGTGGCCGACCGGATCCTCATCGGCGGGGCCATGGCCTTCCCCTTCCTCGCAGTCCAGGGCTACAAGGTCGGGACGTCCCTGCTGGCCGCCGACCAGGTCGACCTGGCTCGCGCCAACCTGGACCTGGCCGCCCGGGCAGGCACGACGATCCTCTTGCCGGCCGACGTCGTCGTGGCGGCCGAACGAGCCGCTGACGCGCCGCACGAGGTCACCGCCGCCGACGCGATCCCGGCGGACCAGATGGGCTTGGACATCGGACCCGAGTCGGCCAGGCTGTTCGGGGCCAGCATAAGCGAGGCCAGGACGGTCTTCTGGAACGGCCCGATGGGCGTCTTCGAGCTAGTCCCGTACGCCCAGGGCACCCGTGCCATCGCCTCGGCGCTGGCCGGCAGCGAGGCGTTCACCGTGATCGGGGGCGGCGACACCGGCGCAGCCATCCGCGCTCTGGGCTTCCCCGACAGCGCGTTCGGCTATATCTCCACCGGCGGCGGCGCCAGCCTGGAGTTCATCCAGGGCAAGACGCTGCCCGGCCTGGTCGTCCTGGACGAGCCGTGAACGAGCACGGCTTTCCTTATCGCCTGATCCTGCTGCGGCACGGGCAGAGCGAGTGGAACGCCGCCGGGGTGTTCACCGGCTGGGAGAACGCCCACCTGACCGCGCAGGGAGCACTGGAGGCGACCCGCGCCGGGGTGATGCTCGCCGAGCATGGCGTGCTCCCGGCCTTCGCGCACACGTCCCTGCTGCAGCGCACGATCCGCACGACCGATCTCGTGCTGGAGGCCGCGGCCCGCGACTGGGTCCCGGTGCGCCGGTCCTGGCGGCTCAACGGCCGGCATTACGGTGCGCTGCAGGGCAGGAACAAGGCCGAGGTGGTCCTGCATTACGGCGAGCGGCAGGTCATGCTCTGGCGCCGCTCCTATGACGTGCCGCCTCCGCCGCTCGATGCAGAGGCCATGCCGTCGCAGGCCGCCGATCCGCGCTACCGGGGCCTGCCGCCCGAGTTGCTGCCGCGCACGGAATCCCTCGCCGACGTCACCGCCCGGCTGCTGCCCTACTGGTACGACGTGATCGTCCCGGACCTGCGGGCCGGCGGCTGCGTACTCGTCGTCTCGCACAACAACACCCTGCGGGCGCTGGTCAAGCACCTCGAGGCCATCCCGGACGACCGGATCACCGAGCTGGAGATCCCCACCGGCATCCCGCTGGTCTACCAGCTCGGGCGCGACCTGTGCCCGGATGCCCTGGGCGGTCAATACGTTGACCCGCACGCGGTCCGCAACGACATCGCGACCAGCAAAGTGCTGGCACAGGACAGACCCTGAGGAGGTCCGCCGATGGAGAACAGGCAAAACGAGGAATGGCCGCGCATCGTGGTCGGCGTGGACGGTTTCGAGTCGTCCAGGGCCGCGCTGCGCTGGGCCATCCGGCAGGCGAGGCTGACCGGTGCGGTGGTGGAGGCGGTGACCGCCTGGCATATCCCGGCGGGTACCGGCTGGGTGCCGGCCACCGACATGCCCGACTACCAGGATGACGCTTTCACTGTGCTATCCGAGGCGATAGCCGAGATGTGCACTGTCGACCCGGATGTTCAGGTTTGCCCGCGTGTGGTGGAAGGCCAGGCCGGGCAGGTGCTGGTAGCCGCGGCCGAGGGAGCCGACTTGCTCGTGGTGGGCTCCCGGGGTCACGGCGGGCTGGCCGAGGCGCTGCTTGGCTCGGTCGGCCAGTACTGCGTGCATCACGCGCCGTGCCCGGTCGTCATCATGCGCGGCAAGCATGAAGGCTAAGCGCACCGAGACGAAACTCCGCTTCCAGCCGGTGGGTGAAAGCGGAGTTTCGTTTGCTGTGCTTGTGCAGCACGTCGGCCGGATCCTCCGTCAGGGCGGGACTTAGGCCCCATACCTAGGTCGCCCCGGCCGGGCCCGCCCGCCGGTGTCATACGGCAGCGCGGTCGCGTTCGCCGCTCCGGACGCGCAAAGCGCTGTCGACCGACGTTACCCAGATCTTCCCGTCGCCGATCGTTCCGGTGTGGGCGTGCTTGGCGATGGCCTCGACTATCGTCTCCGCATCCTCGTCGAGCACGACGATGTCCAGCCGGACCTTCGCCAGGAGCACAAAACCGTGCTCACCGGACCGGCCGGTGCCCCTCGTGGCAGCACCGGCAAGCCGACCGTACTGCTGTCCGAAGCCGCGGACATCGGTCACGGTAAGCCCGCGCACCCCTTGGTCAATCAAGGCCTGGATCAGTTCGTTGAGTTTCTCCGGCCTGACGATGGCCGTGATCAATTTCATGGTTGTTCCGGCCTCCACTGGAATTGGTTGACCCGGCCCCGGCGATTCGGTATGCGCCGGGATGTCGCGTGCATTACATGCTGCGCATACGGTGGAACCTGCGGATGTCATTCAGGCCGGCGAGCAGGGCAGCGCCCACCATGGCCACGCATCCGACGGCCAGTGCCTTTCGCGCGATATGCCTCATCGTTCCAGCCTTCCTCCCGCTCCGGGCGCAGCCATCTGCGTCCGGACGTGAATCTCTGATCCAGGCCAGAATTGCCCGCATCATCGCGATCCGGTAGGGCCGAAGGCCGGCCGAGGCCATGACTCAGGTCCCGGCTCGGTGGCGCCGATTCGTGCTAGCGGGCTTTGGTCTAGCGGCCCTCCGCTGGGCCATCCGGCAGGCGGTGCTCACCGATGTCACCGTGGAGGCGGTCATGGCCTGGCAGGTTCCGGTGGCCCCGTACGGCTACGACTGGGCCCCCATCTCCGTGGATGAGACGGGCAACCTTGAGGAGCCGCGGCCATGGGACGTCGCCGGGGCACTGCTCGGCTCGGTCGGCCAGTACTGTGTGCATCACGCGCGCTGCCCGGTGCTGATCGTGCGCGGCGAGCCTCGTCGCGCCGCCGCGTGAATCCGCGCGCCGCGCAGGCCCGATGACCACCCGGACAGGGACCTTTGCCCGGCCTTTCGGCCCTAGCCTTCGCGGGTGCGGCCGAATCGGCTGACGCCATGACTACATACTTTCGCCGCATCCCGGCGGCACAGCCGGAAGCACAGGGGCCATCGCCTGGGCGGTGGCTCGCACTGGCCGTGCTGTGCGTCTCGCTGCTCATCGTCACGCTGGACAACACGGTGCTCAACGTGGCGCTGCCCACTCTGGTGCGGGACCTGCACGCCACCACGACCGAGCTTCAGTGGATCGTCGATGCGTACGTCATGGTCTTCGCCGGCCTGCTCCTCGTCGCAGGCAGCCTGGCGGACCGGATCGGCCGCAAGCGCGTGTTCCTGGCCGGTCTGGCGGCCTTCGCCGCGGGTTCGACCTGGGCGGCGTTCTCCGGCTCGGTCGGCATGCTGATCGCCGCGCGCGCCAGCATGGGTATCGGCGGGGCCATGATGATGCCCGCTACGCTGTCGATAATCACGAGCATGTTCCGTGACCCGGCGGAGCGCCAGCGTGCGATCGGCCTCTGGGCCGCGACCACCGGGCTGGGCATCGCGCTCGGCCCGATTGTCGGCGGTCTCCTGCTGGCCAGGTTCTGGTGGGGATCGGTATTCCTGATCAACGTGCCGATCGCCGCGCTGGGCGTAGCGTGTGCGCTGCCGCTGATCCCGGAATCGAAGAACCCGGCCGCGTCGGCGCCGGACATAGCGGGCGCGCTGCTGTCCATCGCCGGCCTCGGCCTGGTGCTGTGGTCGCTGATCGAGGCGCCGGTGCGCGGCTGGTCGTCGCCCCTGGTGATCGGCACGGGAATCGGCGGCCTGGCGGTCCTGGTCGGCTTCGCGGCCTGGGAGCGGGCCAGCTCCCACCCCATGCTGAATATCCGGTTCTTCCGCCGCAGGAGGTTCTCTGGCGCGGTCAGCTCGGTGGGCCTGGTCATGTTCGGGCTGTTCGGCGCGCTGTTCGTGCTGACCCAGTACCTCCAGTTCAGCCTCGGCTATACGGCGCTGCAGGCGGGGGTCCGTGTCCTGCCCGCGGCGGGAGCCATCGCGGTCATCGCGCCGTTCTCCACCGTTCTCGTGCGTACGGTCGGGACCAAACTGACGGTGGCGGCCGGGCTGCTGGTCATCGCCGGAGGCCTGTGGCAGATAGCGGCGGCCTCGGCTGCGACGACCTACGCCGGCATCCTGCCCGGCATGATCCTGCTCGGCGTGGGCGCCGGACTGACCATCCCGTCGGCGACCGAGTTGGTGATGGGTTCGCTGCCCGGCGGGCATACCGGCGTCGGATCTGCCACCAACGGCGCGTTCCTGCAGGTGGGCGGCGCGCTGGGGGTGGCCGTGATTGGCAGCCTGCTGAATACCCGGTACCAGGACCGGATAACCGGTGCCCTAACGCCCTACCACGTGCCGCACGCGGCCATGCAGGCGATTCTCGGCTCGCTGGGCGGAGCGCTCGGCGTGGCCAACCAGGTCGGCGGCGTCCTCGGCGCGGAACTCGGTCACCTGGCCCGGTCCGCCTTCGTCAGCGGGATGGACCTGGGCCTGGCCACCGGGGCATGCGTGGCCGCGGCCGGATGCCTCATCGCCCTCCTCGCGCTGCCCTTCCGGACGGAGGCCGGAGAGGACCAATCAGAGTGAGCAGGCCGGGCCCGCCGACGGCCGAACGGACAGTGGTCATGTTTTCTGTTCTTCGGCCGCGGTACCTCGGACAGCCAGCTGCGCCGGGCGCCCGACGCCGTCGCGGAGATGCTGGCCCGTCCGGACGATCTGGAGCCGCTGGTAAACGACCTGGCCACGATGCCCTGCGTGGTGGTGTCCGGCCGCGGGCGGCGTGGGGCTGATCCGACGTGATCCTCACGGGCGCCAGTTGACCGCAGACGAGGCGAGGCTCAGCACTCGGCTAGATAGCCATACCGGTCGCGGAAGGCCTCGGGTGTGAGCTTCGAGGCCGCTGCGATCGGGCGGAGCTTCTCTGGATCCTCAAGGTCCTCGCGGTCCAGCCGGATCATGTATGCGCGGGCCACCCGGTACGAGTTCGACTCGACGTTCACCAGCCGGATCCGCACCCGCCCCGTCTCGGCGTCGCTGAACGACCCGAAGGGCAACGGCACCATGTGCCCGTCCTGGATCGTGATCATGCCGCCGGGCTCGCCGCTTCCCAGCACCCGTTTCAGGTAGTCGACGGCACCGTAGCCAAGGTCGCGGGTGTACTCGATGTCGAACGGGATGGGCGGCGCGCACCGCAGCTCGTAGCCGATGTTCTTGCTCTCGACCGTGACGTTCTGCCCACGCTTCCTGAAGCGGTCCTTGACCTGCCTGGCCAGCAGGCGGTCCAGCTCCAACGCGGCCAACCGGATGTTCCCGTGCTCGTCTCGCTCGACCTCCGGCATGGCCTTGGCGAGCTCATCTTGGGGAAGGCGCAGGCCGATGCCCTCGGCGACGACCGCCACACCGAAGGGCCGGCCGTGGGCTATTCGTTTGAGCATGGAGGTCTCGAGGACGTCCACCAGGCGCGACAGCCGGATGGGCTCGTCGCGAGGGAACTCCTCGGCGATCATCGTGAGGGTGACCCCGGCCGACTTTCCGATACCCAGGGCCAGGTGACCGGCTGAGCGGCCCATGGCCACCACCAGATACCACCGCTGGGTGGTGATGGCGTCGGTCATCAGGTGGTTGACAAGCTGGACCCCCACGCTCCTGGCGGTCTCGAAGCCGAAGGTCGGCGTGCCGCCTGGTAGCGGCAGATCGTTGTCGATGGTCTTCGGCACGTGCGCGACACGCAGGCCCCCTCCGGCCGCCCCGGCCAGCCGGGACGCCGAGAAGGCAGTATCGTCCCCGCCGATCGTCACCAGCGCGCCGATCCCCAGCTTCTGCAGCGACTCCAGGCAAGCGTGCAGCCTCCAGTCCGGATCAATGGCGCCTTCGTCCCGTACCGTCGGGTTGGCCCGCGAGGTCCGGATGATCGACCCGCCCTGGACGTGGATTCTCGACACGTCCATGATGGAAAGGGACCGTGCCTCCTCGATCCGGCCCTCGATGAGGTGCTGGAAGCCGTCCATGATCCCGAGGACGTCCCACCCAGAATTCCGCGCCTGGATCGTAGCTGCAGAGATGACCGAGTTCATCCCGGGGGCGGGCCCGCCGCCGCACAGGATCCCCAGCTTCACGCCGTCATCGTTCCAGCAACGAGACGATCCTGACAAGCGGACCCGCCCTGGACCCGGATCGAATTGCCGGCCAGCGCCATGGCGAAGAAGCGGCCGGTGACTGGCGTGACGACGGGCAGGTGAAGCAGTGGACGCGGACGATCGCGTCTCAGCTGCGCGGTGAGGTACGGCAGGACGCCTGATCGGTCACCGCGGCTGCCGGTGGTGTTCGTCGATCCGGCGTTCCGCGCCTTTGGACCAGCGCCTCAGCATGATCAACGCGAGCACTACGACAACCAGCAAGAACCACGGCCCGGCAGTTGCCCCGCTGATCAGGCAGGCCACGAAGGCGCCGACGGCGACTCCCAGCCAGAACGGCGAGACGACGGGGTGTCTGCCGTCGGGGACCTGGACCGTCCCCTGGGTGCTCCGCCCGGGAAGCGGCGGGTGGCCGACCCGCTGACTCGGGAGCTGACCGGGATCAGTGCCTGGCAGATCCGTCATCAGGTCATCGAGATCACCGAGTGTTTTCGCAGCGTAGGCCTGGTCCAGGCGTTCGTGGTACTCCTCTAGGGTCAGCCTGCCGGCCGCGTAATGTTCGCTCAGGGCGGCGGCACTCCGGTCCCGCTCGGCGTCGGAGGCGCGAAGCCCCCGCTCACGGCCATGGCCGCCGGCCAGCGTGACGCCCGAACTCGCCGTCCCCATCGTGACCTCTCCCTCACCCCGGGCAGTCCTCAGCTTCCCGGGATTACAACTCCAGGGTCGATCCCCGGCCTGAAGCAGGCCAGGGGCCTTAGTCCCCGGGCCTCCGGCGAATGGCCCTGCCGACGCCGAATGCCGGGTCCCAGGAGCTATGGCCTGACCCCGGTGGAGCTGGCCTGGACCGCGGTCAGTGCGATGGTGTAGATGATGTCGTCGACTAGGGCGCCGCGGCTTAGGTCGTTCACCGGCCTGGCCAGACCCTGCAGCATCGGGCCGATGCTGACGACCTGGGCGCTGCGCTGGACCGCCTTGTAGGTCGCGTTGCCGGTGTCCAGGTCGGGGAAGATGAACACGGTGGCCTGGCCGGCTACCGGGCTGCCGGGCCGTTTGGCCTGCCCGACCGAGCCGATGGCGGCGGCGTCGTACTGGAGCGGGCCGTCGATGGGCAGGCCAGGTTCGAGCTCGCGTGCGATCCGGGTGGCCTCGGCGACCTTGTCCACCTCCGAGCCGGCGGCCGAGGTTCCGGTGCTGAAGCTGATCATCGCGACGCGGGGCTCGATCCCGAAGGCCCGCGCAGAGGCAGCACTCTGGATGGCGATGTCGGCTAGGTCCTCGGCGCTGGGCTGGGGGTTGATGGCGCAGTCCCCGTAGATGACCACCTGGTCGGGCAGGCACATGAAGAAGATCGAGGACACCAGCCGGCTGCCCGGACTGGTGCCCAGGATCTGCAGCGCGGGGCGGACGGTGGCCGCGGTGGTGTGCGCCGCCCCTGAGACCAGGCCATCGACCTCGCCCTGTCGGAGCATCATGGTGCCGACCGTGATCGGGTCGGCGAGGTGCTCGCGGGCCATGTCCTCGGTCCAGCCCTTGTGCCGCCGGAGTTCGGCCAGCGGTGCCACGTATCGCTCGGCGACAGTTCGCGGGTCCACGATGGTGACGCCCGCGGGCAGTTGCAGCCCGAGGTGCCTGGCCTGGGCGGTCACCTCGTCGGGTGCGCCCAGCAGCAGGCAGCGGGCGATACCGCGCTCGGCGCACGTGACCGCGGCTCGCATGGTGCGGGGTTCGGTGCCTTCGGGCAGGACCACGAGCGCGTCGGCGGCCCGGGCTCGCTCGACCAGCTGATACCGGAACGCCGCTGGGCTGAGCCGCCGCGGCCGGGACGTGCTGGTCAGCGACTCCAGCCAGGACGGATCGAGCGCATCGGCGATATGGTCCGTTACGCGCTCGATCCGCTCGGTGTCGTCGACGGGCAGCCCAGGGTCGAGGTCTCGCACGCGGGTCGCGGTCTGGTAGCTGTCGTGCTCCACGAGCAGGACGGGCAGGTCGGCAGCTGCCGTGGCCCGGGTGATCTGGGTGATCCGTGGGTCGGGCTCGGTTCCCGTGCTCAGCAGCAGGGCGCCTAGGCGGATTCCGCTCAGCTCGGCCAGGTAGGCGGCCATGATGACCTCGTGGCGGTCGCCCGGGACCACGACGAGCCGCCCGGTATCCAGGACGTGCAGGCCGCCCGGGATGCCCTGGGCGAACACCGCCACGTCCCTGATCCGCCTGGATAGGTCACCTTCGTGCAGGACTTCCGGATGCAGGTCGCGGACCAGATCGCGGACCCGCGGCCACGTCAGCTCGGGGCGGGCGGGTACTCCGGCGATGAGGCGCAGCCGGCGCGTGGCCAGGGCCGCCCGCAGTCGGGCGGTGGCGGTGGCCTCGGCCCCGGGCAGGCCGTGGACTACGCAGCCGACGACCCGCGCCTGCTCGCCGGAGACGTACCCGCTTGCCGCGATGGCGAGTTGCTCGGCCAGGCTGTCTGCGTCACCATCGGCGGGCCAGCTCCCGGCCAGCACCACGTCGGCATCCAGCGCCCTGGCCAGTGCCTGGTTGAGCGAACTGGCGTACAGCTTCGTGGGCCCGGGACTGAGCCCCTCGACCACCACCGCATCGGACCCCGCGTAGATGGGCTCCCAGGCGGCGACGATCTTCTCCAGTACGACGTCCAGTCCGCCCTCGCCCAGCTGCCGTTCCAGCTCGCTGCTGGTCATCGGCTCCGGGGGGCGCAGCGGCGTGATCGCGCTCACCAGCGCGGCCGAACGGTCCGGACCGCCGTCGGCCCCGGGCTGCGCCACCGGCTTGACGAAGGCGACCTTGACGCCCCGCCGGTCCAGGGCGCGCAGCAGCCCCAGGCAGGTCCCGGCCAGGTCGGCGTCCTCGGCTGCGGGCGCGACGAGCAAGCTCCGGGCCATGTGACCCCCCTCACGGTGTCAGTGGATCTTTCCCTGGGGCAGCAGGGGCAGCGAGCGCAGCCGCCGGCCGGTGGCCGCGAAGATGGCGCCCGGCGTGCAATACCCGCACTGCGCCGCTCGTTCGGCGATCAGCGCACGCTGTACCGGGTGCAGCGGCTCGCCCGCCGAGTCGGCCAGGCCCTCGATCGTGGTGACCGAACGGCCGACCACCTCGCCGGCCCGCCGCTGGCAGGCCAATTCCGGCTGGTCGTCGACAAGCACCGTGCAGGCGCCGCATGTGCCCTCGCCGCAACCCACTTTGACCCCGGTCAGGCCCAGCTCGGACCTCAGCCACGCCAGCAGGCTCGCATCCGGCCGGGTGATCTCGCAAGTCTTGCCGTTGACGACGGTGCTACTCATGCCTGCGACCCTCGCGGGCGAGGTCTTCTGCGCGCTGCTTGATGCCGAGCAGCATCTTGCGTTCCATCACCAGGCTGCCGGGCTCCATGACCAGCATGGTGAACACGCGGGCGGGCAGCGCCAGGAAGCGGCCTGGTGTCGTCGATGGCGTAGCCGAGCTCGCCTTCGACGCCGATGACCCCGTCGACGGCGCGGACCGCCGACCGGATGACATCCAGCATGCTCTTACGCTCGACTTCGCCCGCCGGTCTCACCACTTCGTCGGTCACCTCCACCCGCACGAGGGCCGGGTTGGTCCCGAAGTAGCCAGCCAGGACATCCGCAGGCTGATCAGGGGCACTAGGCAGTTTGCCTGGTGATCGTGTATCTGGTTCGCGACGGACATAGCGGCTCAGAACCTTTCACGGGATCCGATATATCCCAGATCATGGCTTCTGCCAGCCGCGAGCCAAGGGACCAAGGTCCCTTCTTGAGCGTTCCGTGGCCCCTGCGGCGTAGCGGTGTCCATGGGCGGCCGGATAACCCGGCTGCTGGATGAGGTCACAGCAACGAGGGCGTCGCCGGGCGGCTCGCCAGTGGTCACGGCGTCAGGCGGCTGGCGCTGTCAGCAGGGGTACTTGGCCAGTATCTCCCTGAGCTGGGCGACGAGCCGGAGCGAGTCGTCGTGGCTGCGCTGGAAGACGTTCCACCCGAAGATCAGCCCGGTGGCTCCGGCTTCCATCGACTGGCGGGCCTTCTCCAGCATGGCCTCATCGCCCGCCTGCTCGCCGCCGGAGACCAGGAGCAGTGTGCGGTTGGCCGACCTCACCACGGCATCGATGGCTTCCTGCGCGGAGAACCGAACGGGCGGTGGTGGCACTCTCGCGCAGGCGACGGTCCCTGGCTGACGCGGCGCCGGGACCTTGGGCCTGCCGGTCTGGGAGATAGGACTCTGCCGTCCCTGCCCGCCCAGGACGAGCATGAAGCCCGCGACATTCCATGAGGAGGTCAGTCATGCGAGCGCAAGTCGGAGACGAACTGACGGTCAAGGGAGTCCATCAGGGTGACGAGGACCGTCACGGCACCATTGTCAAGGTCGACGGAGCAGACGGCGCGCCGCCGTATGTAGTCCGCTGGGAAGACGGTCATGAGAGCGTCTTCTTCCCCGCATCCGGCACCGTGGTCCAACACCACCCGGCCGGGTCCGCAGCCTAGGAGTGCACATGATCACCCGGGCGGAAGTCGAGAAGCTCGGCGCCATCCACGCCGTGGCAGCGACGATCCTGTCGATCTACGTGACCATTCCTTCGTATCCCGGTGAGCTGGGCGACCTGGCCGCTCGCGCTGGCGGCCTCACCGCCGACGCCGAGTGCGCGGTCAGCGGTCTGGGCTTTCTCAGTCAGGAGGACCGGAACTACGCGCTGAACATGCTGACGGCTAGCGCCCGGGACTGGCCCGGCCGCACAGTGGCCGTCTTCGCCGGCGCTGATGTCGGCCTGCTCGAGACTGTTCCCCTGCCCTGCCGCGCGCCGGACAAGGCGGTCCTGGGCACCAGGCCGCATATCCGCCCGCTGCTGGCGGCGCTGCAGCGGTGCCCCGCCTACCGGGTCGCCGTCGCCGACGCCCAGCACGTCTGGATGCTGGCGATCGCGGGGGATGAGATCCAGACCGTCCCGGCCTGGCCGACCCAGGGCGCCGGGGACTGGCACGGCCTGCCTCCCGACTGGGTGCGGGAGCCGATCAACTGGCTTACGGCTCACCCGTACCACGACGCTGCCGCCGTCCTCAATCGCGTCGCAGGACCAGCCGGGCCTGAACCGCTGGTCATCGTCGGCCATGGCGACGGGATCCAGCGCCTGCTGACCTGCCTGTCGCCGGCCGTGCGGGCGGCGTTCGCGGGCAGCGCCACCGCCGACGCCCTGACCCTCACCCCAGCTCAGGTCGGGGACCTGGCGGGGCCCGTGGTCGCCCACTGGGCCGACGAGCATGCCCGGCAGGTTGCGGACGAGATCCGCGCGATGCCATCCGGGCGGCCCGCCTGCGCGCCCGCCCTCGGCCTGCAGGCTTGCCTGGCCGCCGTCACCGCGGGCGTGGTGGACACCCTGGTGGTTCCGCGCGACGAGCTCGTTCCCGGCTATGAATGCGGACGGTGCGGCGCCCTCAGCACCGGCGCCGACAGCTGCCCGGACTGGGGTACGGCTCCCCTGCCGGTCCCGGACGTGCTCGAGGAGATGGTCAGCAGGACCCTCGAAGACGGCGGCCAGGTACTGGTGATCAGCGATTACTCATACCCGATGGCGGCCAGGCTGCATTCTCCCGCTAAGGGTGCAGGAGCGGTCTGTGCCTGAGCAAGTCCCTCGCTTTCCAGCGCCCGTACTGCTGCCCTGTGATACGCGAACCATGCACCCCGTGATCGGCGGCACGCGACCGCCCGATTTGGTGAGCCTAAACCGGGTGGTGGCCCTATCCGCGCCGCTGGCCGCCGCCTGGCTCGCCAGCCAAGCACCAATCCGCGTGTGAGTCACTAGAGACGGGGCGCGGGCCACCGTTCGTTCGGCAGAAAATGAATTATCCCGGACGAGCCGTGGTGCCACGGTCTAGCCAGGCTGCGGCGGGGCGCCAGACCCGGTTAACCCACCTGGCGGCGGTTCCAGATTGAGGTCCGCGCGAACCAGGACGCTGTCGATGGCGGTGTTCAGGGCGGGGTGGGTGGCCGTGACGGTGACAAGGCCCGAGGAGCCGGGGAGCGAGCGGAGCCAGGCGGCGCCGGCTCCGCCCGCGGCGGCGAGGTCGAAGGGGTTGTCGCCGACGAGGACGGCCGGGCCGTCGAGGTCGAGGGTGACCTGGCCGGTGACGTAGGGGCGGGGGGCGCCATAGCGGTCCACGACGCGGAACCACAGACGGGTGGCGTCCGTGCCGTCGGCCGCTATCTCGGGATCGTCGGCGGCCAGGGTCAGCACGTCACCGGACGGGTCGGCGGAGAACAAGCGGGAGGCGACAAGTTCCCCGCCCAGGTAGCCGTCGATGCGCAGGTCGGGCAGGGACGAGCCGTCGACGGCGGTGAAGTCGGCGAACGAGGGCGGGTAGGCGAGGTGGGGGTAGGCGGCGGCGTCGGGGGCCAGGGTCGCGAAGTGCTCGCCGGCGACGTAGAGCTCGAGGCGGTCCAGGTTGGCGCAGATCATGGCGGCCGGGAGGCTGGTGACGGGGGAGGCCGGGCCGAAGTCCCAGTAGAACGCGGGCGCGATGACCGGGGTGACGCGCGGGTCGGCCTGCGCCTGGTAGATGGCCGCGCCGGGCTTGGGGACGCGGAACTCATCGACCACGCCGGTGTACTTCACGCCCTGGAACTGGTTACCGCTGCCGGAGGGGTAGTCGATCCCGGTCCAGGCGAGCAGGCCGCAGTAGCGGTCGTCGGCGGCGGCGAGGTCGTGCACCCGCGCGTGGGCCGTGGCCTGGCCCTGCTGGACCGCCTGGGGGTCGGTGCGGCGGTAGTAGATGGCCGGGCCGGACAGCGTGCCGACGGCCTCGCTGACCAGGTACGGCCGGCCCGCCGCGTCCACCGGCGGCTGGAGCGTCGGCTCCTTGGTCCCGGTCGCGTCCTTGACGGAGGAGTAGTCGTCCTCGCCGAACACGTCCTGCTCGAACTCCAGGGTGTCGCGCATCCCGGGCATCGCGCCCGCCGTCTGGCGCGAGTCGTCCAGGGCGTGCGCGAGTGCGTTCGTGCTGGTGTAGAACGGGACGTTGTTCGGGGTCTCGTTGAGGCGGGCGCCCCAGAGGATGATCGACGGGTGGTTGCGGTCGCGGACGATCATGTCGCCGACGTCGCGGTACGCGAGCGCCAGCCAGGCGTCGTCGCCGAGGTAGCCCCACCCGGGGGCCTCCTCCCAGGCCATCAGCCCGACCTCGTCGCAGGCGTCGTAGAAGTCCTCCGACTGCGGGTAGTGCGCGCAGCGGACCATGGTGCAGTTCAGCTCGTGCCGGATGATCCTGGCGTCCCTGGCCTGGACCCGGGCGGGCATCGCGCCGCCGGCGAACGGGAAGAACTGGTGCCGGTTGACCCCGAACAGCTTGACCTGGCGGCCGTTGAGGTAGAACCCGTCGAGGGTGAACGTAGCCTCGCGGAAGCCGGTCCGGACCCGGTAGCGGTGCACCGGCCGGTCGTCCACCAGCAGCGTCGCGGACACGTGGTACAGCTTCGGGTGGTCGGTGTCCCACAGCGTGATCTCGCCGAGCCCGGACAGCGTCGCGGTCGCCGTCACCTGGCCGGCCTCGGTGATCGCCACGGGGACCAGGGCGGAGGCGATCGGCTCGGCCTCATCGTGCAGCTCGACGGCGACCTGGACGGAACCCGCCGGGACGGCGGCGGCGTCCGCCGTGACCTGCACGACGACCTGCCTGGCCTCCGGATCCAGGACGTTGACCGGCTTGGCGAACACGTCGGCGAGGAAGACCCGGGGCACCGAGCGCAGCCGCACGTCGCGGTAGATTCCCCCGGGCTGCCAGTAGTCCACGGACGTGCTGATGTACGGGGCGGGCCGGTCCGGCGGCACGTTGAGGTTGAAGGTGGAGTCGAGCCGCACCGCCAGGACGTTCCCGCCCGGCCGGAGCGTGCTCGTGATCTCGGCGCTGAACGGGAGGTAACCGCCGAGGTGTTCGGCGACCTGGGTCCCGTTCAGCGTGACCGTGGCGTGGGTCATGGCGGCCGAGAAGTCGAGGAAGACCCGCCTGCCTTCCGTGCCGGGCGGCGCGTCGAAGTGCTTGCGGTACGCCCATACCTGCTCCCAGGCGGACGGGTCCCAGTTCTGCCAGGACAGGGGCGTCACGGTGTGCGGCAGCGTCACCGGGGTGAACGCGCTGTCGTCGAAACCGGGCTGGCTGCTGTCCGCCGACGCCGGGCCGAACAGCCAGCCGGCGTTGAACGAGAGACTTTCGCCCCGATCCATGCTCGCCTATCTTGCCATGCGGCCTTGGCGGCATGCCGCTGCGCCCGCGTGGGTATGAGTCACGATTAAGGCATCCATGTCGGTGAATGTTCATTCACGTGAGCCTTCACGGGATTGACGCCGGAGGTTACATGGGCGACCGGGAGAATCTTCGACCGGACGGGGGTGTGGTGTTCGCGCTCAACGGCACGCGAGCCGAGACCGGCCTGTCGGCACGCGAAGCGGAGGTCATGTCGCTCATCGCGGACGGGCAGACCAACGGCGAAATCGCCGCCCGCCTGTTCCTCGCCGAGAAGACCGTGAAGAACCACGTCCGGCGGATCTACTCCAAGCTCGGCGTCGGCTCCCGCCCCGCCGCCATCGCTTACTGGCGCGACGCGAGGAAACACGCGCACCCGTGAGGTCGCCGGCGGATACCGCAGGCCCTCTCCAGCCGGCGTTCAGGTTATCCTCAGCGTGGCGGGTGAGAATGCAGAACATGGACACGCTGACCGATGGTCGGCAGCGACCGGATGCCAGGCTGCTCGTCGTCGAAGACGAGCCGAACATCCTCGAGCTGCTGTCCGCTAGCCTGCGCTACGCGGGTTTCGACGTCGTCACGGCGGCAGCCGGAACCGAGGCGGTGCAGGCCGCTCAGCGCCACCGTCCGGACCTCATCGTGCTCGACGTGATGCTGCCGGACATGGACGGGTTTGACGTCATCAGGCGCCTTCGCGGGGGCGGCGCCCGCATCCCGGTGGTCTTCCTGACCGCCCGCGACGCCACCGAGGACAAGATCCGCGGCCTCACCCTCGGTGGCGACGACTACGTCACCAAGCCGTTCAGCCTGGAAGAGGTCATCGCGCGGATCCGCGCCGTCCTGCGCCGCACCAGGGGGGACGGCGTTGAGCCGACGCCCCGGCTCACGTTCGCCGACCTCGAACTTGACGAGGAAAGCCACGAAGTATGGCGGGGCGGAGAGCAGATCCAGCTCTCCCCCACCGAGTTCAAGCTGCTCAGGTACTTCATGAGCAACGCCAACCGCGTGCTGTCGAAGATGCAGATCCTCGACCACGTCTGGGACTACGACTTCCGCGGCGACACCGGGATCGTGGAGTCGTACGTGTCGGTCCTGCGCCGCAAGGTGGACACGAAGGAACCCCGGCTGATCCACACCCTGCGCGGCGTGGGGTACGTGCTGCGGCTTCCGTCGTCGTAGGTGCAGGTCCGGTTATGAGAGCTGACGAGGCATACCGCCGGGAGGGCCGCTGGGCGGAGCGGTCGTGGCAGGCCCTGCGCGACCTGTCGGACCGCACGTCGCTGCGGACCAAGCTCATCACCGGGCTGCTCGCACTGGTCATCGCCGCGGTCGCGGCCATCAGCGTCAGCAGCGTCTGGGTGCTACGGGGCTACCTGACCTCGCAGGATGACAGCCAACTGCGGAACGTCTACAACACCCTCATCGACAGCGGCCAGGCGGTCACCCTGACGCCGGGGACGGCCTTCCCGGTGCGCGGCAGCGACAACATGGTGGCCGGGGTCCAGGAGCAGGGCACCACGCTCGCCCCGTACGGCCCGCAAGGCGGCCTCCCCGACGGCGGCTTCAGCCAGCTGCAGTCGGTCCCCGCGGTGCCCACGAACCAGCTCTGGGCCATCGTGAACAACGGAAAGCTCATGACGGTCCCGGCCCAGTCGGGCAACGACACGTGGCGGGTCATCAGCGAGCCCATCCAGTACCAGCTCGCCCTCAGCTCGGGCGGCACCGAGCAGGTGACGGGCACGCTGATCGTCGGCGCCGACCTCGGTAACGTCAACGCGACGATCGCCCGCCTGGCCGCCACCGTGCTGATCATCGGCCTCATCATCGTGTGCATCCTGGCGCTGGCCATCGTCGCGGTGGTGCGCACCAGCCTGCGGCCGCTGGTGGACATCGAGGAAACCGCGGGAGAGATCGCGGCCGGGCACCTGAACCGGCGCGTGCCGGAACGGGACCCGCGAACCGAGATCGGCAGCCTCGGCCGGTCGCTCAACACCATGCTGAGCCAGATCGAGACCGCGTTCCACGCGCAGGAGGAATCCGAGGCGGCGGCCCACCAGTCAGAGGAACGGATGCGCCGGTTCATCGCGGACGCCAGCCACGAGCTGCGCACGCCGCTGACCGCCATCCGGGGCTTCGCCGAGTACTACCGGCAGCGCGGCGGCCTGGTCCGGGACAACGGCCACGGCGAAGCGGCCGACGACACGGGCGGGCTGACGCCCCATGACCTGGACCGGATCATGCGGCGGGTGGAGAAGGAAGCCGCCCGGACGGGCCTGCTCGTCGAGGACCTGCTGCTGCTGGCCCGCCTGGACCAGCAGCGGCCGCTGGCCCGGCAGCCGGTTGACCTGCTCATGCTGGCCGCCGACGCGGTGGGCGACGCCCGGGTGCTCGCGCCGGGCCGGGATATCGACCTGACGGTCCAGCCGGGCGCGGCGTTCCTGGTCATCGGCGACGAGCCGAAGCTGCGGCAGGTCATCGGGAACCTCATGAGCAACGCGCTGACGCACACCCCGGAGGGGACCCCGATCGAGGTGGCGATCAGCTCCGGGGTCCTGGACCCGCGGGCCAGCGATCCGACGCCGGCCGTGCTGCTCGACGTGATCGACCACGGGCCCGGCATGACCGCGGAGCAGGCCAACCGGGTGTTCGAGCGCTTCTACCGGGCGGATCAGGCCAGGACGCGGGCCACCGGCGGCAGCGGGCTCGGCCTAGCCATCGTGGACGCGCTGGTGACCGCCCAGGGCGGCATCGCCTCGGTACACACCGCCGAGGGCCAGGGCGCGAGGTTCCGGATCGCCCTCCCGCTCGCTCCCGAGGCGCTGGGCGGCCTACACCCGGATGACGAGCCCGACGTGACGCCGGCCCAGGCCGACCAGCCCGACCTGGCCTGACCGCGGCGAGGTCACCCGGCCAGCGCGGCGCGGGCGGCGGAACTGACCCCGTCCCGGTACGCGGCGCCGAACAGGCACGCGTGCACCAGCAGCGGGTGCAGCTGGTGGAGCGGGATCCGCGACCTCCAGCCGGCCGCCAGCGGAACCGTGTCCTGGTACCCGGCGATGATCCGGTCCAGGCTCGGCGCGCCGAACAGGTCCAGCATGGCCAGGTCGGTCTCGCGGTGCCCGCCGTGCGCCGCCGGGTCGATCAGCCAGCCCCGGCCGCCGGACCACAGCACGTTCCCGGCCCAGCAGTCGCCGTGGATCCGGCTCGGCGGCTCGGCGGGCCCGGCCAGGGAGCCGATCCGGTCGGCGACCGCCTCCACCAGGCGCACGTCCTGCGGCTTGAGCGCGCCGTTATCCACCGCCAGCCGCAGGTACGGCAGCAGCCTGCGGGCGGCGTACCACTGTGCCCAGGGGGCCGAGGGGGTTACGGGGGGGCGGGCAGCCCCCCCGTGCGCGGGGGGTTCCGGGGGGTCGCCCCCCCGGGCCAGCACAGCGTTGTCCAGCGGCAGGCTGGCGATGAACCCCCGCCACGGGGCGCCGAAACGGTCCGCCCCGGCCGCGTGCAGCCTGGCCAGGTCCGCGCCGAACCCGAACGCGGCCTCGGGCGTCGGCATTCCGGGCGGGATCATGGAGATGACCAGCGCGGACGGGGTGACGGCCAAGACCTCGGGCACCGGGACGGCCCCGGCCTCGGCCAGCCAGCGCAGCCCGTTCGCCTCGGCCGCGAACGCCGCTGCTACCTCCTCGTTCGCATCGTTGACGCCGCTGACGGCCTTGGCGAACGCGCGGCGCCCGCCGGACAGCGTGATCATGAGGTGCTGGTAGCCATGCTGCGAGCCGACGACGCGCGCCTCCCGGACAGACAGGCCGGTCAGCTGGCAGAGCCAGCCGGCGGCGGAGGCACTCTTGCTCACGGAGCGGTCGGCTCGAGCAGGTCCATCAGCGATGCGACGATAACCGGCGCGGCCGTGGTGATCAGGCCCAGCACGTAGTCGTACTCGTCCGCGTCGCCGCCGTACGGGTCGGGGATCTCGCCCCCGCGGGTTCCCGAACTCAGCCCGCCGACCTCGCCGAACAGGCGGATGCGGGCACCGTCCGCCGGGCCGGCCAGGTTCCGCAGGTCCGCGAGGTTACCCGCGTCCATGGCCAGGAACAGGTCGCGTTCGGCGAGCCAGGAACCCCGGATCTGCCGGCCTCGGTGCGCCGAGCCGTCGTAGCCGCGCCGGGCCAGCGCGTCGGCGGCCATCCGGTTCATCGGCTGGCCGACGTGCCAGTCCCCGGTGCCGGCGCTGTCGACCACGACCGCCCGGTCAAGCCCGGCCGCGGCGAGGGAGCCGCGCAGCACGGTCTCGGCCATCGGCGACCGGCAGTAGTTCCCGAGGCAGACCAGGCAGACCCGGTAGAGCCGACCCGGTTCGCGGGGCGCAGGCAGCGGCGGCGCGGGCGCGGAAGCCATGGCACCAGCATGCCGTAGGCGGCTACTCGGCGGCCGCCCGGGTGCCGCCGGCCAGCACCGGTTCCTGGCCCGCGCGGAGCCGGTCGGGACCGAACTGGCGATCAAGCCCGCGCGCCACCCGGCGGCCGACCTGCTGCATGGGCCGTTCCACGAAGAGGTAGGTCAGCGAGCAGACCGCGATGAGGATGGCGAGGAACAGCAGGTCCACGAGGAGTTGGAGCCAGAAGGAGTGATGCGCCGTCCAGCTCAGGCTTCGGTACACGTCGATGAGGGCCGGGTGCAGCAGGTACACCGAGTAGCTGATCAGCCCCAGCCAGGTCAGCGTCTTAGGCCAGCTGACGTGCCGGAACGCCAGCCCGGCCCCGAACGTCAGGCCGGCCAGCAGGAACGAGGTGACCCAGCAGCGTTCCCAGGTGAGTTCGGCCTGCGGTGACATGCCCCAGGCGCGGCTGTGCCACAGGCCTGACGCGATGGCGAGCCCCAGGACGGTGACCGCGATGGCGATGGCCTTCCACCAGCGGTACTGGCCCCGTTCAGCCCGGTACAGCATCGTCCCGGTGAACATGAGCGCCAGGATCGACAGCGCCTCCCACGGCGCGAGCCACGTGCCGTTGAAGGCGAGCAAGGCCAGCCCGACCATCGCGGCCAGGGCCGCGCCCAGCAGGCGCGGCATCCCGCGCAGGACGACCGCGAGGGCCAGCCCGATGAGGACGACCAGGTTGGCCACGAGCGCGATGACCCGGGGGCTGGACAGGTTGTTGGTGAAGAACGCCTGCGGCAGGATCCCGCCGAGCGCGACGGCGGCGACGGCGAAGGCCAGCGCGTACCTGCTGCTCCGCCGGTGGATACCCGCCATGAACAGGGCCGTGAGCAGCAGGTAGAAGATCATCTCGTAGGAGAGCGACCACACCACGTTGGGCAGGTTCTGCCCGGCCAGCACGTTCGACATCATCAGCAGCTGGGACAGGATCGAGGTCTCGGGGTCCCCGCCCTCGCCGCGCAGCGACCCGACCTGGAACAGGTACAGGGCCAGGGCCATCCCGACGGCGAGCAGGTAGAGCGGGTACAGCCGGAACAGGCGACTGACCCAGAACGTCCGCACGCTGCCCTTGCGCTCCAGCGACGCCGGGACGATGTACCCGCTGATGATGAAGAAGACGAAGACGCCGTAATCGCCGGGATTGATCCACTGGTAGACGGCGGCCTTCACGCCCGGCGGCAGGAAGTAGCCGAAATGGTTGAAGACCACGGCCAGCGCCGCCAGGCCGCGGAGCACGTCCAGCCACGCCAGCCGGCTCTGCGACGGTTCGGCTACGGGCGCCGGGTCTGCACCGTCACGACTGGTCACGTCTGCGTCACCGACATGCGCCTCCGCTGGCCTGGCTCAGGTATCCGTCTTCGCTACGCTCCCCTGGCCCAGCGCTCGCCCAGTCAGAGTAACCACAGGTCGTTCGGGATATTGATGTTCTTATTCTTTTCTTCCGAACATCCCAACCGCTGCCAGGGCGCGGTCGGGTAGCACCGGTTCCGCGCGCGCGGGCATCCGGTCACGGCCGAACTGGTGATCCAGCCAGCGTGCCACCCGCCGGCCGACGTTCTGCATGGGTCGCTCCACGGTGAGGTAGGTCAGCGAGCTGACCGCGATCAAGACGACGCCGAACGCCGCGGCCAGGAGTATCTGCAGCCAGATCGGGTGACTGCCGGACACCCACGGCAGGTGTTCGTAGACCTCGACCAGCAGCGGGTGCAGCAAGTACACCGAATAGCTGATCAGCCCCAGCCAGGTCAGCGCCCTCGGCCAGCGGACGTGCCTGAACGCCAGCCCGGCCCCGAACGTCAGCCCGGCCAGCAGCAGGGAGGTGACCCAGCGGCGCTCCCAGACCAGCTCGGACTGCGCGGACAGGCCCCAGGCGTGGATGTGCCACAGCCCAGCGGCGACGGCCAGGCCCAGGACCGCGATCGAGACCGCGATGGCGTGGCGCCACCGGTACTGGCCCTGTTCGGCCCGGTACAGGACCGTCCCGGTGAACATGAGCGCCAGGATGGTCAGGGCCTCCCACGGGTAGATCCAGCCTCCGTTGAAGGCGAGCAGCGCGACCGCCACGACCGCGGCGAGCGCCGCGCCGAGGACGCGCGGCTTGCCGCGCAGCACGACGGCGGCCGCCAGGCCCGCGAGCATGGCCAGGTCGGCGACCAGCGCGATCACCCGGGGACTGGACAGGCTGTGCGAGAAGTAGGCCTGCGGCAGCAGGCCGCCGAGTGCCACGGCCACGGCGGCGAACGCGAGCGCGTACCAGCTGCTGCGCCGGTGGATCCTGGCCGTGAACAGGGCCACCAGGACCAGGTAGAAGATCATCTCGTAGGACAGGGACCAGACCACGTTGGGCAGGTTCGGCCCGGCGAGCACGTTGGACATCATCAGCAGCTGGGAGAGTATGGAGGTCTCCGGGTCCGAGCCCGCACCGCGCAGTCCACCGAGGTGCACCAGCCACAGCGCCACCGCCAGCCCCACGGCCAGCAGGTACAGCGGGTACAGCCGGAACAGGCGGCTGACCCAGAACGTCCGCACGCTGCCCTTGCGCTCCAGCGAGGCGGGCACGATGTACCCGCTGATGATGAAGAACACGAACACGCCGTAGTTCCCGAAGTCGAACCACTGGTAGATGGCCCACCGGGCGGGCTGGAGCACGTAGTAGCTGAGGTGGTCGAAGACCACGCAGAGCGCCGCCAGGCCGCGGAGCACGTCCAGCCACGCCAGCCGGTTGCCCGACCCCCCGTCCTTCGCGGCATCGTCTTTTGCGCCCGTCTGGGTTGGTCCGGCCACGGGCGGCGACTCTACCGCGTTACGACTTGGTATGTCCGCGTAACCGCCGTATGCGCTGCTCATGATCTCCTTAGGTCCCGCGCCCATGGCCCCGTCTGTGGGAGCTACCACAGACCGCTCAGAATATGAGGGTTTGCCCGGTGAAAATGGCCGTAGGCGCCGACGGCCGGGCCTGGTCCGCGATTGGCCATGCCTCGCCGATTGCTGCTACGATCACAGCGTTTCCGGACGCGCCGCTAGCTCAACTGGCAGAGCAGCGGACTCTTAATCCGCGGGTTCGGGGTTCGAGTCCCTGGCGGCGCACCCGTTTCTGACCTGGGGTTTTGTCTGTTCCCATGCCCTTGAGGCGCTGATGGTATGGGCAGAGGTTGGCCGGGTATGGCCGCCCATGCCGTGCGAGCCCATGCCGCTGGCCCGTCTTCCGCAATGCTGGGTAGGACCGTCTGAGTTCCTCTTTGCGTCAGCCGGGCTGGCGCCTGGCGATGCGGGCGGGAGATCTGCCGGACAGGATGGGCGTGGCTGAGCCCTGCGGTGAGCAGGGTATGGGCCCGCTGACCCAGCTTCCGCCAGGCCGGGCGGCGTTCTTGGTGCCAGGAATCAGGCAGCCTGCAGCGATGATCAATGAAGCGATGTCTTCGGCTACCTTATGGGCGACTTCGGGAAGGACCGAGGTATAGGTGTCGGCGGTGAGCACGATGCTGCCTCACAGGGCAGCGACTGTAGTGCGGTCCAGGGCGATCATCCGCTCGCTATGAGCCGTCTTGGGCGGACACAGGGTGACGTGACCGGTGTCCACACCGCGACGGACGGACGGATCCCGGTGCGCTGCCACTCGCTGATCCGCTCCGTGGTCCCCACCACGGCTTTGGGCCGCCGCGCAGGCGGCAACTCGGCGCGGGAGACGGCTTGACATTTTGACATTCTAAAGATTCAAGCTATGCTTAGTTCGTTAACATAGTTCCAAGCGAGATCACTTCGGAGACAGGGATGCCGGACGATGACAAGCTGCCGCGGTCTCTGAGCGCTCGTTGGCAGCGGGTGCTGAAGGCCTTTCGGGCTGGAGAGTCGCAGGAGGCGATCGAGCACCACGTCGCGAAGGCAACTGCGGAGACACTCCGCCGTACTCATGGGGTTCCCGAGCTTCCTGCACTCGGTGTGCAGATGTACCTGGATGCCGCGACCAGCTACGGTGCCGATGGCAGCAGTCGCCGGGCGATGCCGGCCCACATCCCGGCTCGGCTGGCCCGGCAGGCCGTAGATGCCCTGTCGGCCGTGATGAAAGAACGCCTGGCTCTCAACTCGCCAGATACCGCGGCGCTGCTGCTGGCCCGCCGCGTGGTCGCCGAGGTCGTCTATGCGTTCGGGCTGGACCGGATGGCTCCTGTCCTCATGGGCGATGGCTTCGACCCTGTAGAGCTTCGCCACCAGTTCGAGAGCATCGCCCAGAGCAATCCACTGGGCGAGCTGGCGAAACGGCTGCTCGCACACCCGGACGGCACCGGGCTCCGCGCGCCTGGGCGGCGGCGACTGAAGCTTGCTACCGCTGACCTTATGGATGTCGACATCGAGGAGATGCTGTGAACCCAGCCATCTCCGGCTTGTCATCGCCCGCCGCGCGTTTCGCTTCGAATGGATCAGCTCCCGTTCCGCTGAGGTTCGGAGCCGACGCGACGTTGTCGGGCCACGCCGTCGTCGACCGGCTGTCACGCGCGCTGCCCGCGCTGGCAGCCGACCTGCTCGAGATCGCGGCCAGCATTCACGCGATCGACCGGCTGGTCCCCCGGCCGACTGAGCGCCAGCGACCGACAGGGACGGTGTGGGCACGGTCGCTGTGGGCAGATATCCCTGTCCGCGAACCGGACCGGTGGCGGCAGCAGATCCCTCTGCTCAGCCAGTTGCTGCACTGGCTGACCGACGACGACTGGTCCGTGGAGTTCAGCCAGCTCCAGCCGGGGGCCGGGGCGCTCGACACGCCGCAACAGTTCCTATTCGACACCGTGCCCCACGGCGCCGTGCCTGTCCTGTTCTCAGGCGGTCTCGATTCGGCCGCGGGGCTGGCCTCGGAACTGCTTCACGGTGACGCGGTCGGTATCAGCGTGCACACCAACGGATGGATGCGGCGCGTCCAGCAACGTGTGCTAGCCGCCCTGAATGAGGCTTCACCTCATCAATGCGTGCCGCTCCGGTACCGGATCAGCGTGCGCAGCAGCACGGAAACCAGCCAGCGTTCCCGCGGGCTGTTGTTCCTGGCGGCGGGAGTCGCGACCGCCTGGGCAATGCGCCAGGATCATCTCAGGGTGTTCGAGAACGGTATCGGGGCGGTTAACCTGCCATTTCTCCGGTCCCAGCAGGGCGCGCAGGCAACCAAATCCGTCCATCCGCTGACCTTGCGCATGGTCCAGGATCTGGCCAGCGCGGTCAGCAAGCACCCCTTCGTCATCGACGCGCCAGCCACGAGGCTGACCAAGGCTGAATTGCTCCGTCGTGCGCCATCGACGGCCCGCAAGGCGCTTGGCCTGACGGTGTCATGTGATGTCGGGTTCGCAGCCCGGGTCCCCGAGCACAGGGCATGCGGCGCGTGCACCTCATGCCTGCTGCGGCTCGAGTCGATCGCCGCCGCCGGGCTCACCGGCCTCCTTCCGGTGGACACCTATGAGCGGCGGGGGCACGACCGGGAGTTCAACCTCAACGCCATGATCTGGCAGGTCACCCGGATGCGGGCATGCCTCGACAGCCCGCAGCCATGGCAGCGCATGGTGTCTGAGTTCCCGGATCTCATCGATGTGATCAGCCTGACGCAACAGGAGATGGTTAGGCTCTACCGCGCCTACGTAGAGGAATGGAGCTCACATGAGGATGCCGTGCGTTCACATAGTCTGGCACGGCGTGAGCGCAGGACGGTCGCGTAATGCCTGATCACATCCAAGGCCCGGCCGGACAGTCCGCGTCGCTCGCGTTGCGGTTGCGGGCGGCGAGGGAAACGAGTGGCCTCACGCAGGCCCAAGCGGCTGCGGAGCTGGGCGTGAGCCGTCCGCTGCTGATCGCGATAGAGAAGGGAACGCGAGAAGCTAGCCCGCACGAACTCGCCCGGCTGGCTGAGATCTACCGGACGAGCCTGAGCGAACTGCTGCGGCCTGCGCCGCCGTCGGTAGCGATCGGCGCGCGCTTCCGCGCGGTGATGTCTGCGGACCAGCGCGACACCGATGATCTCTCCTTGGCGGTGGATGAACTGCGGCGCCGCGCCGATGACTACCTGGACTTGCTGCGCATCTCGGGCACCGAACCGCCGGGGCGGCCTGTACCCGTCCGCACCTTCGCAGCGCTGGATGCGCGCCGGGCCGAAGATCTCGCGACCGAGGAACGCAACCGGCTGGGACTTGGCGATGGACCGGTTCGGCAGCTGCGCGAAGTGCTTGAAATCGAGGTCGGGCTGCGCGTATTCGTGCTGCCCCTGCCGTCACGGATCGCTGGCTTGTTCGTGATCGCAGACGGACTGGGTGGCTGCGTTGCCGTCAACTCGCGGCATCCAGACGAACGGCAGCGGTGGACTCTGGCGCATGAGTATGCCCACTACCTTGCCAACCGGGACCGGGCCGAAGTCACCCGGTTGTCTTACCTGCGCCAGCCCGAGTCGGAGTATTTCGCGGACGCGTTCGCGGCGAATTTCCTGATGCCTCGAAGCGGGCTCTCCCGCAGGTTCCATGAGCTCAAGCGCACAAGCTCAGACCGGGTGACCCCGTCCATGCTGGTCCAGCTCGCGCACACGTACGGCGTATCCCTGCAGGCGCTGTCAGGCCGCCTTGAGGATCTGGGCCTGATTCCCTCCGGAACCTGGGAGCGTCTCCGGGAGCGGAATTTCCAGTCACGGCTGGCGGCGCGAATGCTGGGTCTTGAGCAGCCGGGGCAGGCCAGCGACGCGTTGCCCCTGCACTACCGCCTGCTGGCCGCGCAGCTCTACGCTGACGGCGAGATTACCGAGACTCAGTTTGCCCATTTCCTCCGCACTGACATTGTTGGTGCCCGCCGCGCTTACGCTGAGCTGACCGAGACGGCCGATGTAGCCAGTGACGGCTCACCAGAGATCTTCGACCTGTCCGGGGCGGCTGGGTGAACCGTGCTCAATCCCCCACTGCTCCTCGACGCATGCGTCACGATCAACCTCGTGGCAGCCGACCCTGTCCATCAGATCGCTCGCAGCGTCGGCTTCAGATGCCTGATCACTAGACAGGCGGCAAACGAGGTTGGCCATCTCAGGGACACGACCGAAGGGGAGACCCGGGTTACTCCTGTCGACCTCGCTGATCACGTCCAGGCTGACGCCTTTGAGATCATCGACCTTACATCCGACGAAATTCCCCTCTTCGTCGAACTCGCCAGCCTGGTCGATGACGGAGAAGCATCAACAATCGCCGTCGCTATCAAGCGTGGCATACCGCTCGCGACTGATGACCGTAAAGCCCGGCGCCTATGCACCGAGCGCGGCGTGGCTCTGCCCATCGGAACCGTCACCCTCATCAGGCGCTACTGCGAAGCCCAAGCACTCGATCACGCCCCCGTCTCGCGCCTGATCCAGAGGATCATCAGCCGGGCGAGCTTCCAGGCTCCACGCGGCGACCCGGACCTGAAATGGTGGAACGACCACCAGCCCTGTACCTCTGACGGAGGTTCGTGATCCAGCGGCACAGGCCCTTGCGGATATGTCAACGGCCAGGCAACACCGAAGGAAGGGGAGTCAGATTAGATTTAGCCCAATTTCGGGTCATATCAGCGCATAGTGACGCTGTTCGTGCATATGTTATTTACCGTGCGGTACGGTCGTTGCCCCGTTTTGGAAACCCACAGGAGGCGTTCGCCTCCGAGCGCACTGGCGGCGGGCCGCTAGAGCCATTTCGCCAGGACCTCTTCGGCCGCCCGCTCACCCGCGGTGGCGGCGCCGTCGAAGTAACCGAACCATTCGGCAGCCGTTTCGGTGCCGGCCCAGGAGATCCTTCCGAATGGCTCGCGGATCGTACTGCCGTAGGAGGTCCAGCCGCCGGGGGGCAGGTAAGCATTGTAGGCACCACCAGTGAACTGGTCCTGGGGCCAGAGCACCTCGACGTAGTCCGCGAGGTTCCTGGCGTCTTCCCCGAAGAGGTCGACTAGGTCGTGACTGACCGATTCCTTGCGACCGTCCGGCGAGAGTTCCATCCACTCGAAAAGAACGTCGCCCTGGATGAAACCGATTAGTATGCCTGGCCCCTCATCGCCCGGCAGGCTGCTATCGGCGGTAAACCCCACTAGTCGGCCTTTACTGTAGGACGTGCCGCTCAGCCGTTCCTTGGAGGTACGCCACCATGGCGTGTCATAGACGCATGCGACCTTGGCGATCGTCCCCCATTGCCATCCGCTGAGTGAGGTGCATTCGCCGGGCCGGTAGGCCCGGCCGGCCCGGCGAACTTGAGGTGTAGCTGATGGCTCCGGCGAGCCACGGCGGTGTGGCTACGATTACCGCCTTACCTTCATAGGCTATATACCCTTCCGGGGTAACGGCGCTTACCGTGACGCCGTCGCTGCCCTGATGAATGGCGGCAACCTTGGAGTTGAGCCGGATTACTTATCGCCGCCGAGCTGCCTAGACAGGAGGGGCGGGATTTGCCCGGCCGCTCCCCTGATGAGGTATTTTTCGGGCTCTCCGCCTATCGGGTTGGCCTTCCTCTCAAACAGGGAGTGCAGCAGCGACACTTCCTGCAAGGACCCGCCAGCCTGGTCGAGCGTCGCAAGTATTCCCAAACAGAACCTGGCGTATTCATTGTCGGAATTCGCGTCAATCCACTGGCCGATCGTGAGCCGATCGTGTACGGCCGCCAGCGGCGAAGCCCACGGTTGTGACACATCGGGTACGACGAGGTCGGCAGCTTGCGACAATGCTTCCAGCAGATCTTCTGCCGCCTTGCGGTCCTCAATGCCCGGTGCCGCGATCTCATTGTCATCCAAATAACGGCGGCCATCATACCTTATTACGGCTGGCCCGTCCCTGTACGACTCAAAGATTTCGAGACCCAGTTCCTCTGCCAGCGCTCTTATTCTGGCCTGACCTTCTCCGATCCATTGACCGCCGAGATCGACCCAGCCTTTTCTTTCCCCGCCGACTTGCTGCGCGAACATGCGGCCACCTACGCGGTCCCGAGCCTCTAGGATTATCACCGACGCAGTCTCTTGCGATTTCAGGATTTTTCGGGCCGCCATGAGTCCGGAGAGCCCGGCACCCACAACGATGACATCAGCCATGGCCACCTCTACCAGCGTCGTGAATAACCTAGTTTCCCTCGGTCATCATAGTATGGCAGCACCTGATAGGAATAGCCCGTCATGACCCAGTGTCATTGGGCGTGCCGAAAACCTCGTCCCATCATGCGGCCAGACGGTATCCGTTGATCATCTGGGTGCTGAGAACCTCATCCGCAGTACGCGACCAGTTAGGAACTCGCGCCGACATCCGCCGATCCGGCGTTCGGCAATCGCGTTCATGTGAGGCGTCCGCGTTGCATAGTGCCACCGGACGAGGTCCGCGTACCAGCGTGGCAGGGTCCGTGGGGAGGTGGCCCACGGCGCGACCACCCACATATGACGTCCTCTTGGATCAGAATTCCGGCTCTGCCGTAACGATGCGGGAACGGTCGCTCCGTAGCGTGGCATCAGGAAGACAAGTGCAAGGAGGCACGAGGTGTCATGAACGAGTTCACGATCGTCACCGTCATCGGCCGTCCCGTCGAGGAGGTCTTCGCCTTCATCAGCGACATCCCGCAGACTCCGGTATGGATGCCCGGACTGGCGCAGGCCCGCCAGACCAGCGATGGCCCGCTGGCGCCGGGCGCCACCATCACCTACACCGGAACGTTCCTCGGCCGGAACTACGACTCTCACGTAGTCTGCACCGCCTTTACCGAGAACAGGCAGTTCGCGACCAAGACCACCGCGTCGCCGTTCTATCTCGAAGTCGAGACCACGCTCGAGCCCGTCGCCGAAGGCACCCGGATGACCAGCTTGTACCGGGGCGAGAGCCACGGCTTCTTCAAGTTCGCCGAGCCGCTGATAGTCCGGCTGTCCCGCAGGCAGTTCGACACGGCCGCCGAGAACACCCGCGCCCTGCTGGAAGACCGCGCGCTCGTGCGGGAAGGCTCATGAGCTCAGAATCAGCCAGCCGGCACGACCACCGCAGGGCGCCCGAGCCACCATGCTCACGACGCTGTCACCGCCAGTGAGAGGATTCCGGTTGGCTGGACGGGTTGGCTGGACAGGCATCTACTGCCAACCGTCGCGGCCGCATTCCAGGTAAGGCATCCCGTCCCGGCTCACAGATTGTGACCCCCAGCGGTAGATGTCACCTGGGATAACGCCGCAGAATCAGCGCCATTAAGCTTTCTCGCAAACTGCAGGAAGATCTTCTCCGCTCTGTACTCGCTCCGGACCATCACCCTGCTGTCCGGCGTATGTTACAGCGCCTCGTGGCCTACCTCTTCGGGTTCCTTGTACCAGGTGACGCGCTCACCTATGCGGGCTCGCATCTTCCATTTGACCGGTTTCGGTGCACTGTCCACGAGCTCGCGGAGACGGCTGATCTGAGCGAGCGAGTCATACCCGGGACTGTGGCCAACGTCGACGTCGGACGGCGCGAGGTCCTGCTGGCAGTAGCGGGCGATGACGTCCAGGTTCCCGGTCAGGGTCCTCCACCAGCCCCAGTCCGCGGCGCATGCCTCGATCACCGGCCTGATATTTATGGCGTCGTCATCATGCTCGGCGAGCGGATACTCACCCAGTAGCACGAGAACGTCGAGGATGTCCTTCTTGTTGATCTTGACTATCTGGAGCTTCGACAGGAGCAGTTCGGCTAGCGGGAGCGTCGGATAGTCGGCTAGCAGCCGGTTCCGGAAGTACACCTCGTGGCACATATCGAGCCGGTCGATCAGGACGTCGATAGGTCGGCCGTTCTCCGGATCGGAGAAGTAAAGCTGCTTGTAGCCATGCGCCGCGTTGTAGCCCTTGTCGGGTTCGTATCCTTCGGCCGTGAGCAGGCTGGCCAAGGCGCGCTTGTCGCGGCTGCGGGTGGCCAGGTCGATGTCCCGGCCTTCCCGGTCGATGCGGGCAGTCCAGGTGGGAACCCTGGCATGAAAGGCCAGCCCGCCGAGCAGCCGCACCTGCAGCTTTGCCTCGTTCGCGGCGGCGATTATCCTGAGGGCCTCGTCGAGCGGATCATGGCGGCGGCTAGTCACTGCAAGTCCTCACACAGTGAGCGGAATTCGCGGTACAGGCCGGTGTTGCGCTCGATCCCGATGCCCGGGTCGTCGCCGAGCCGGACGTACCCGTCGATCACCTGCGCGCTATCCCCGAACCCGCTGATCGGCCAGAACACGCCCGGGTACGCCTCGTTGCCGCCGAGGTGCATGGCCGCGGCCAGATGAAGCGTGAGCTGGTGGCCGCCGTAACGTGCGGGAGCGTGTCACGGTGCCTCGCCGGCCACGCGCCGCCCGGGGCATGATCCCGCTCAGCCTCCGCGAGATCGCCGCGGTCGGCACTGCAAGGTCATCTAGAGACATCACCACTAGCACGATCTATCGACGTGGTGGCAATGACATGTTTTGCTCGGCGTTGCAGGAGAGGCATGCGGAGGTGGTCCGCCGCGGCTGACACGTCCTGGGCTATGATCAGCGCCTCTTCCAGCCGGCCTAGCCAGGCCATGCTCTCCGCGAGATCTAGGAGGACTTCGGCCTGCTGGGCCGGATCGGCGGCTTTTTCTGCTAGATCCCGCGCCAGCGCGTGCTCCGCAAGGCTCTGCTCGGGTTCGCCGAGCCGCACCAGGACCGTGGCAAGGGTGCTGCGGGCTGATATCTCGAAGCGCTGGACCGCTGCCTCGCGGGCTAGCGTGATCGCCTGCCGGGCGTGAGCGAGCGCCGGCTCAAGATCGCCTAGATCCCGGTAGGCCTCGGCGATGCGCCGGCACGTCTCGGCCTCGTTCCGCCGGTCATGCAGCGCCTGATGCATGTCACGGGCCTGACCGAGCAGGCGCAGGGCTTCATGCCGTTGCTCGCTGACCGCGGCTGCCTCTGCGACCGCGTCCGCGGATCGCGCGAGCTGGAGGCGAGCGGCCGCGATGTTGGCGATGGTGACAGCCTTCCCGGCCGTCCGGCCGGTACGCCGGTGCACCTCGAGTGCCTCGGTGAGCAGTTCGATCGTCTCCGCGGCCTGCCCCAGGTGCCAGTAGGCGCTGGCCTGGTTGTTCAGCGCGACCGCCTCGCCCTCGACCCAGCCCGCGCGCCGGGCTTGCTCCGTGGCCGCGGCGTAATGCCCGGCGGAGGCCTCGTACCGGGACTGCATGAAGCGCAGCATGCCGAGGTGCATCTCGGCGGACGCCACGGCGATCGGAACGTCGTCGGATACCCCCCGCCTGGCCGCAGTCGCGGCGACCAGCCAGTCCACGGAGTTCGACGACATAGCGAAGTATCCGGCCAGGCGATCCGACAAGCGCAGGGCCGCCTCCGCCCTGCCGTGCTCGGCCAGCCAGACGACCAGCGCGACCAGGTTCGCGCGCTCGGCGTTCAGCCACGCCAGGGCGGCGGCATCGGTGGCGAACTCGGGCATGCCCCACGCGGGCTCAGCCTCGCCGACGGTGCGGTCTTCCTTGCCGCCGTCGGGGAGGTGCAGCAAGTGCGGGTAGAGCATCTCGGAGGCCGACCGCACCGCGACCATGGCGTAGGCCGCCAGGCGGTCAATCGCGGCGTCCCGATCGACAGTGCTCTCCTCGGCCCCGGCCAGTTCGGCCGCGTACAGCCGCAGCAGGTCATGCAGGCGGTAACGCCGGTATGCGTATTCATCGATGAGGTTGCGCGCGACGAGCCGATCAAGGAGCAACTCGGCCTGAGCGGTCGCGATTCCCGCCAGCGCGGCCATGGCAGGCGCGGTGAGGTCGGGTCCCGGGGCCAGGCCGGCTAGCCGGAACAGCCTTCGCAGCTCGGGCTTGAGCGTGTCACAGGACAGCTCGAACGCCGAGCGCACCGCAGCCTGCTCGTCCTCCGGGACGGCTAGCCCAGTCAGCCTGTCCCCGGAGGCCAGTGTGGCGACGTAGTCGGCGAGGCGGTAGCCGGGCCGGGCGGCGAGATTGGCGGCGGCGATGCGCAACGCCAGCGGCAGGTGCGCGCACAGGCCCGCCAGTTCGGCGACTACTGCGGGCGGCTCCCCGTCGCCGCGCTCGCCCATTGCCGCGACGAGCAGCGCGACGGCCTCAGCGTCTGGCAGCGGGCGCACGACGACCGGGACCGCGCCATCCCTCGCTGTAAGGCCCGTCATCCGGTCGCGCGCGGTCACGATCGCGGCGCTGCCCGGTGCGGCGGGCAGCAGCGGGCGCACTTGCTGCGCATCGAGCGCGTTGTCGAGGAGCAGCAGGATCCGCTTGCCTTCCAGCCGGGTCCGCAGCAGTGCCGCCGCCTGGCCCTCATCCTCGGGAATCCGCTCGGCCGCCTCACCCAGTGCGGCAAGGAACCCGGTCAGCACTTCCAGCGGCCGGGCGGATACGGTAATTCCGTGTCCGCGCAGGTCAGCGTAGAGCTGACCGTCGGGATAGCGGCTACGGTGCCGCCATGCCCACCAGACCGCAAGCGCCGTTTTGCCGACCCCGCCCATCCCGGTAACCACCGCGACAGGCGCGCTCTTCGCCGCTCCCGCCGCGCCGAAGATACGGTCCAGCGCCCGCAGTTCACCGGCGCGGCCGGTGAAGCCAACGCACTCCATCGGCAGCTGAGCCGGGGGTTCAGAAACCCGTGGTCCGGCCCCGGCGGTGAGCCCGGCGCCTGGCAGCTGTCCGCGAAGCACCCGAAGATGCGCTGAGGTAATCTCAGGTCCTGGATCTACCCCGAGTTCGCCGCTTAGCCGGTCCCGCAGATCCTGGTACACGGCCAGCGCCTCAGCCTGCTGTCCGGCTCCGGCCAAAACGAGCATCAACCGCGCGGCGAGGCCTTCGTGCAGTGGCTGCTCGACGGCAAGCGTACGGAGCGCAGGAACGAGCGGGGTGTACTTGCCCAGGCTCAGCCCCAGTTCGGCCCAGGCCAGCACGGCCGCCGTGCGCCGGCCGGTGAGCGCGATAGCTGCGGGATGAACCTGCACCCACGCGCCCGCGCCCGCCAGCAGGGGTCCGCGCCAGCAGTTCACCGCCTCGGCGTAGAGCTGCCACGCGGACAGCGCGTCGCCGTCGGCCGCGGCGCGTCCGGCCCGGGTAACACGTTCGCTGAATTCGGCGGCATCCGACTGGTCGGCCTCCATCACCAGCCGGTATCCCTGGGCCGTCCGCGGCACCACGGAATCTGGCGCCCCGTCATCCAGCAGCCTCCGCAGTCCGGCCACGTACGTATGCACGAGCTGACGGCAGGTGCGCGGCGGCTGCCCTTCCCACAGCGTGTCGATGATCTCCTCGAAACCCACTTCGCGCCCTGGCTGTATGGCGAGCAGGCATAGCAGCTTGCGCAGCATCGGCGACGCCATCGTGATCACGGCAGGCCCCCGCCGCACGGCCAGCGCGCCAAGCACGTCAATGCGCAGCAGCATGTCCCCGGGTCCGGCGTCGGCTAGCGAGCCGGGCAGCAGCGCGGCCGGATCGACATCGAGCGCTGCGGCAAGGCGCCGGAGCGAGGCTGCCTGCGGGCGCGCCACCGCACCATTCTCGAGAGCCCGGACCGTGCGCACGCTCACGCCGGCTCGTTCAGCCAGCTCGTGCTGCGTCAGTCCGGCCCGGACCCTCGACTCGCGCAGCAGCCTGGTCACGGGGCGGTCCGCTCCCACAGTTCCATTGTGCCGCTGCCGTAGCAGATGAGTCCACACTGGTCCGGTTGCGGTGCGAACGGTCCCGCGGTGTTCCTCAGACGTTGCCGGTTTTCTGCCGCCTGCGGCGTTCACCTGGCCTTTTGGCATGCAGCCATGATGCAGCGGACTCGCACATGCCAATTCCTAACCTCATAAACATGGCCGGTCAGAACGGGATCGGCCACCGGCTCCCAGCAACGGCAGACGTCTTCCAGTCTCCGGGGACCGTCCGTGTCTAACTAACCGAGGGGACACCAATGTACGCGTCACTCCGCCGCTTGAGCGTCACGATCGCCGCCGCGGGCGCGCTCGCCACGACCGCTGCCTTCGCCGTCGCCGGCCCGGCCAACGCCAGCACGAGCTACCGCTTCCAGACCTTGAACAACAACGCTGACCTGACCTTCAACCAGCTGCTCGGCATCAACAACGATGGTGAGATTGCCGGCTACTTCGGGTCCGGTGCGCAGGGGCACCCGAATAAGGGCTACGAGCTGCGGGCGCCGAGCACCTACCAGAACGAGAACTTCCCTGGTTCGGTGCAGACCCAGGTCACCGGGCTGAACGACGAGGGTGTCACCGTCGGGTTCTGGTCCACGATGAATACGTCGAGCATGACCAACAACAACTTCGGCTTCTATGCGGACAACGGTCACTTCAACAACGTGAACTTCCCGACCGGCGACAACGCGAGCCCGCAGGTTGACCAGCTGCTCGGGATCAACGACCACGGCGTCGCGGTGGGCTTCTACACCAACGGCCAGGGCAGCAACCGCGGCTACGAGTACAACATCCGCACCCAGCAGTTCACCCGCGTGCTCCCGCCCGGCTTCACCAGCAGCACCTCGCTGCAGAGCCCCAGCCTGACCGCTACGGCGATCAACAACCGCGGCGACGTAGCCGGCTTCTACAACGAGACATCCTCGCAGGTGGACGCGTTCCTGCGGCTGGCCGACGGTCAGTTCATCAGCCTCGCGGTCCCCGGTGCGTCAATGACCCAGGCGTTCGGCGTGAACGACAACGATGAGGTCGTCGGCGCTTACACCGACGGTACCGGTAACAACGCGCAGACCCACGGCTTCACCTGGACCCCGGGGCACGGCTTCACCACCGTCGACGACCCGCACGGCATCGGTGCCACCACCATCAACGGCGTCAACGACCACGGCGACCTGGTCGGCTTCTACACCGACTCAGCCGGCAACACCGACGGCATGCTCGCCCAGCCATAGAAACTGCCCCGGCTACCAATCAGCCGCGGGGATCCGGCGGATCCCCGCGGCTCCTGGGTTCATCTGGGAATGATTTTCATTATCAGATGGTTATGTAGGGCATGAGTCGCAGCACACTTCGCCCCATCATCAAGCTCCGGTCGACCGCTGGGACTGGCTACACCTACGTGACCAGGAAGAGCCGCAGAAACGATCCCGACCGACTCGTCGTCCGCAAGTACGACCCGGTGATCGGCCGTCACGTTGAGTTCCGAGAGGGGCGGTAACCATGAAGCAGGCCATCCACCCGGACTACCATCCGGTCGTCTTCCGCGACCGCACGGCGAACTACGCCTTCCTCACCAGGTCGACCGCGACCAGCGAGCGCACCATCACCTGGGACGACGGCAATACCTACCCCGTCATCGACGTCGAGATCTCGTCGGCGAGCCACCCGTTCTACACCGGGCAGTCGCGCGTCCTCGACACGGCCGGACGGGTAGAGCAGTTCCGCCGCCGGTACGGCAACCAGGCCAAGGGCGCCTGACAACTTCAGGTAGCCTGCGCGCCTCCCCCAATCACGGGCCGTCCGACTTTTGGAGTCGGGCGGCCTGTTTGCTGAACGGCTACTTAGCTGGGGCAGTGCAGCCCCTGGAGCTTGCTGGGCATGAGCGGCGGATGACGCCAGACGGCATCGGCGGTGCGACCGGGCAGCGAGCAGGTGATATCCATCCGGTGCGGGGTTTCCAGGAAGATCACCTCGGCTCGCAGGGTCTGGCCGTCGAGCCAGCCGCCGGAGGCGGCCACCGGGATGGTGTCGCCGTGCCGGTCGGCGTGGTCAGAGATGGTCCAGCCGCCGCTGCCGACGGGAAAGGTCAGTGCGTTGCCGGGCTCGATGAGGCTTAGCTGCCAACCCCCCGCCCGCGGCGATACCTTGATGGACGTCAGGAGCGTCTGCGCGGAAGGAAGGAACAGCTGAGCCGGGGCGTCAGCCAGGCGGGTGGTGATGGTGAACGCCTCGCTGGTCCACGGGCCCCAGTCGCCGGGCGCCGGTGCGCCGGGGCTGGCCGGCAGCTCAAGGCGGGCAAGCCGGGCCCTGAGCTCGTCGTGCGCAGCGGCCTTACCCGGTGAGCCTGTGCCGATGCCGGGGAGCAGGTGGGTCCACATGGCGTCGAGCATGGCCTGCATGTCGAGCGCGTAGGCGGTGGTGACGATCACCGCGTCCTGTTCAGGCAAGACCACGCAGAACTGCCCGAAGGCGCCGTCGCCGCGGTATCCGTGCCGGGACATCCAGAACTGGTAGCCGTAGCCCTGCCGCCAGTCGAGGTGGGGTTCGCCCGGGTTGCTGACCTGCACGGACGTCGCCTCGGCCACCCATTCCTTACCGATGAGCTGGGTTCCCTCCCACTGGCCCTGCTGCAGGTACAGCAGCCCGAGCTTGGCGACGTCCTCGGTGCGGGCGTGCAGGCCGCTGAAGCCCTGCTCGCGCCCGGGCGGGAAGGTATGCCAGCCGACGGGCCCGATGCCAAGCGGGTTGAACAGCCGGGGCCGCAGGTAGCGGGTCAGGGGCATCCCCGCGTTGCGCTGGATGATGCTGGCCAGCGCGTACGTGCAGGGCTGGTTGTAGGCGAAGACCGTGCCGGGTGCGCGGTCGGGCGGGATCAGCAGGAACCCGCGGACCGGCTCTGCCGGGTCACGCTCGAGCGCCTCGCCCAGCGTCTCCCGGGTATGGCCGGAGGCCATCGAGGCGATGTGCCGGATCTTCACCGCACGGCTGCGCGGGTCGGTGATGTCCGCCGCGAATTCCGCGAAGTGCGAGACGACCGTGTCGTCCAGGTCGAGCAGGCCCTCCGCCTGCGCGAAGGCCGCCGCGGTGGACGTGAAGCTCTTGCTCAGCGAGTAGAGGAGGTGCGGCCGCCCGGCACTGTACGGCGCCCACCACCCCTCGGCCACCACCCGCCCGTGCCGCACCACCATCAGGCTGTGCATCTCGAGGTCGGGGCGCTCGTCGAGGGCATCAAGGAAGCTGAGGATCGCGGCCGGGTCGACCCCCTGGTCGGCCGGCGTGCTACGCGGCAGAGAGCTAGGCATGACTCGACCTTAGAGCCGGGGGCCGCCGGCGATGGTCATCCGCCTTCGTTAATCCACACCGAGACGTGAGCGGGTTCCAGAGCCTGATCCACCACCGCGACCAGGTCGGCCCGGACCGAGTTCAGGTCCACGATGTCCTTCAGGCGGCCCGCGAAGGCGGCGATGGTCTGCTCGGAGTCGTAGCGGGCCCGGTTGAACCGCCGGTCCACGATGAGCTGCACCCGCCGCCGCAGGGGATTGAACACCGCCGCGGCGGCCAGCGTGGCGGCGGCCACCGCCACCGTGTTGTGCAACCGGAGGACCTGGGTGGCCAGCAGGACCAGGCCCGCGTACAGGCCGACCAGCAGGCCGGTGACGATGGCGTAGGCCAGGGTGCGGGAGATGATCCGGTCGATGTCATACAGCGGCCCGCACGAGCTGCACATACCGCCCATGCCCACCTGGGCCCTGGTGACCGTCATCGCCGGCTGGATCGCCGTCTGGTCCGCCATCGGCGCCTGGAAGATGACCACCCGCGACGCCTGACCGGCACCCGCTCGCGCGACCCAGGAAAGGAGAACGCCCGCCATGACAACCGCTATGTCGACCGGCACGCATAACCTGAGTGCCGTGCCCATCATCATCCTTGCCCTGATCATCATCGGTGTTGCCATCTACCTCATCAGGAAGCGCAGAAGCAACCCGCCGAACGGCTCTGCCTGACCGCGATGGCGCGGCGGGGGCTGCGTTCCGTCATCGCGGTGGCCCTGGCCGCCGCGATGACGACGGGGTGCTCGGCTCACGCGCCGGCCAAGCCCGCCCCGGCGGTGTATTACCTCGCCCTGGGCGACTCCCTGTCCCGGGGTGTCCAGCCCGACGCGGCCGGCGCCAGCGTCGAGACCGCGCAGGGTTACCCGGACCTGGTGTACGACCAGCTGCGGCCCAGCCATCCCGGCTTGCGGCTGGTGCAGCTCGGGTGCCCAGGGGAGACCACCCAGACGATGATGCACGGCGGCATCTGCCGCTACCCCGGCGGTTCGCAGCTTGCCGCCGCGGTCGCCTTCCTGCGCGCCCATCGCGGGCACGTGCTGCTCGTCACCATCGATATCGGCGCCAACGACCCCGAGGACTGCGGCGGCCAGCACGAGTTGGCCGGGCTCGCCTCCTGCATCGGCCAGATCCCCGCGACCGCGACCCGGCTGACGACGATCCTGGGCCGCCTGCGCGCGGCGGCGGGCCCGGCCGTGCGCATCGTCGGGATGAGCTACTACCTGCCCGATCTCGCGCAGTGGCGCGACGGCACCGTGGGCCACGCGGTCGCGTGGGTCAGCGAACGGCTGGCCGTCGTCTTCACCGGCCTGCTCGACCAGGCGTACGCCCAGGCTGGCGACGGCGTCGCCAACGTGTTCGGAGCGTTCGACACCACCGATTTCGGCAACCCGGTGACGGTTCCCGGGATCGGCTCCCTGCCCCGCAACGTGGCGCGGATCTGCGAGTGGACCTGGGAGTGCGCTCCCCCGCCCCGCGGCCCGAACCAGCACGCGAACCCGGCGGGCTACCGCGTCATCGCCGACGCGATCCTGAAGGTCACCGGGCTGTCGTGACGCAACAGGGGGCCCGACGCGAGCGTCAGCTGATCGAGGAATCGATCACCGTCGGCGGCGTGTCATGACCGTCGACGCTGTCGAAGATGCCGGGCGCGTTCTGGAACTCGCCGCTCGGATTGCGGCGCAGTGTGGAGTACTCAATCTGCAAGGTCCCGCCGCCTGCATCGACCACGAAGAAGATTCCACCGCGGCAGAGGAAGTTGCCGAATCCGCGCATTGGCCGCATGGCGGACCATGCTAGTCACGCGGACTGGTATCCGGGTGGCCACGGGGGCAGGAGGCGGGCCTTGAGATCAGCCGCCGTACTGGGTAATGCGCCGGGCCACCATGCCCCGGCGGGCGTAGGCCATCCAGGCGCGGCCCGGGCCCGGGTGGAGCGCTCCGCCAGCGGGCAGGTCGGCCGGGTCGACGCCCACCCCGAGCAGCGTGCGGGTCACCGCCTGCGCGTCGTCGAGCATGTCGTCGAGCGCGCGGGACACGTGCGCCCCGGTGACCGCGGGAAGCGCCGGATCGTCGTGCAGTGACTCCAGGACGCTTCGCCTGATCAGCTCCTTCAGGAACGAGGCCGTCGTGCCGTCGGTCCGCTCGACGGCAAGGTCCACGTCCTCATCGGTCAGGTCTAGGGGCACGTTCTGGCCGTAGAGCGTCAGCAGGCGTCGCCTGGCCGAGGCGTCCGGCAGGGCGATCTCCACGGCGATGTCGACCCGGCCCGGCCGCGCCGCCAGGGCAGGTTCCAGCAGGTCGGCGCGGTTGGTGGTCAGCAGGAATAGCAGGTCGGCGTCGGGAGCCGCGCCGTCCATGGCGTCGAGCAGGTCGAACAGGACGGGGCTGGAGGCCGGGCCCATCGAGCGTTCCTCGGCGACCAGGTCGACGTCCTCGAGCACGATGACGGCGGGCAGCAGGGCCCGGGCCAGATCGGTCACCTCCCCGACGGCGATCAGGGAGCGGCCGGTCAGGACCAGGCGCGTGTAGCCGGTCATCTGGCCCATCAGGTACCGCGTGGTGTGCGTCTTGCCGGTGCCGGGCGGGCCGTAGAGCAGCAGGCCGCGCTTGAGGTGCTGGCCGGCGGCCAGCAGCTTCGCCCGGTGACCTGCTACTCCGAGGGCATGCCGTTCGACCCGGGTCAAGACGGGGTCGGGCAGCACGACGGCGTCCCTGGCGAGGCCGGCCGGGCTGGCGAACGTGAGGGTCACGCCGCCCATCGGGGACAGCGACACCTCAAGCAGGTGGCCGCGGTAGACGTTGAGTTCGGCGCGCAGCTGATCCAGTTCGGCGAGCAGGCGCTGGGCCTGGTCCACCGGCAGGCCGGCGACCTCGACGTTCAGCCCCGGCTGATGCTCGCTGGGCCCCTGGACCAGCACGATGTAGCGGCCGTGCTGATCGGTCACAAGCAGCAGGGCCAGGCGCAGGCACCCCAGTGTCGAGCCCGGGCCGTTCGGCAGGTCGGTCAGCGCCGGCGCGGTCAGGCGCAGCGGCGGCAGCGACTCGCCCGCGACCAGTTGCTGCAACGACAGGCCGCCGAAGTGCGGCGGCAGCGCGATGCCGCGGACCTCCACCATCCGTCCGGCGCGCGCTGACCAGGCGTCGATGGCGGTCTGCAGGTTGACGTGCTCGAACGGGGGCAGGTCACGGGTCACCACGGAGTGCTGCATGCCGTCGGCGCCGAGGTAATCGCGGACCAGCGCGACCACCTCGTTGTCCTCGCCGGTGGCAGGCGAATGGATCCAGTCAAGGAACTGGCGGAACGCCGCCGCGAACTCGCGGGCCTGACGGTCTGGCGCCTGATCGGGCATGGCCTGGGCCTCCAGCTTCGTTAGCTGCGAACGAGGGTAACGCGCTCGACCGACCCGAAGGAGCGATGAGGCCGGTCTCATAGGCGTAGACGACGGCCTGATGCTCGCCCCATCAGGGTGGCGCTATACGGCGGGATCGGGACGGGCGATCCAGTGGTCACCCCTGCGCTCGAACTTCTGCTTCAGCGCGGCGTAGGCGACCCGGTAGGCCCGGTTCCCTTCGCCGTGGATCTGCACCGCGCGGGCGTACGCCTCGGTGAACAACTCCTGCGCTTCCCGGCATGAGCGCTGCAGCGAGGCCGGCAATTCGCCGCCCCGCCCGTATCGGCTGGACCTCGGCATCAGCTTCCTCTCACGGTGTCCGACCCCGTTACCCAAGGTGGCCCGGTGTCACACCACGGAATCACCAGAAGTTGGGCGGGCCGGCCCGTCGCCCACTGGGCATACTGTTCAGCAGAGGGCGAGTCGAGGAGCTCCCGGTGTCCGTTTCGCAG
This sequence comes from uncultured Actinomycetes bacterium, assembly GCA_963789225.1. GTDB lineage: Bacteria > Actinomycetota > Actinomycetes > Streptosporangiales > Streptosporangiaceae > Palsa-504. The sequence continues at coordinate 127,708 of CAWBKD010000013.1, read as the reverse complement.
CTCGCGGTGCGAGTCCGGCCCGCGCACTGGCGGCGGCTGTGCCTGTCCTCGTTCGTCCTGGCCGGGATCACCGCACTGATCCTGTGGGCGGCGGTCGCCGACCTGCTCAGCCAGGGCCGTCTCGAGACCGTGCTGTCGGCGGGCCGGGCCGAGCTCGCCGCTCCCCTGCTGGTGGCGCTGGTGGTCGCGACGGGGCTATGCGAGCGGATCTGGCCGGCCGAGCGCCGGCCGGTGCTGTCCCGCGGCCACGTCCAGGATGCGTGCTTCCTGGCCCTGCACGCCGTCGTGGTGATCCCGCTCATGACGATGCTCAGCGTCGGGGCGGCGGTGCTGATCGGCGGTCATGCGCGCTTTATCGAGCTGCACTGGACCGGCGCGTGGCCCGGCTGGCTGCTCGTTCCCCTCACGCTGGTGGCCATGGACGCCGCCAACTGGCTGGCCCACTACGCCGACCACCGGCTCGATGCCCTGTGGCGCTTTCACGCCCTGCATCACAGCCAGGAAGAGCTGAGCGTCCTGACGTCGTTCCGGGCGCACCCGCTCATGCACACCACCGGGTTCCTCCTGGCGACGATCCCGGTCGTGGTCCTGATGCCAACACGCCCGATCGCCCCGGTGCTGATCACGATCTACGTCTGCATCGGCACCCTCCAGCACGCCAACCTCCGCTGGACCTTCGGCCCGCTGGGCCGGGTGATCGTCAGCCCGGCCTACCACCGGCTGCACCACGCACCGGACACTCAAGGCCTCAACCTCGGCGTCGTGCTGACGATCTGGGACATCCTGGCCCGCTGCGCGAGGTTTCCCGCCCGCGGCGATGCCGTGGGCCGCACCGGACTGAACGGCTGGCCGGTCCCGGTCGAGCAGGCCGCCTCCGCCAGGCCCGCCCCGCTGCTGATGGCCGAACAGCTCATCGAGCCATTCCGCGCCCAGACCTGATTCGCTCGCAGGGCCCGTCGCGCGCCGGTGACGCATTGGTCCCGATATATTCAGCCCGGAAAGCCAACCTCGAGTGGGGAGCGAACAGGCATGACAGCCATGAGGATGGGGTGGGGTGCGGGCGCGCGCGGCGCACTCGTGCTGCTGGGCGCCGCGCTGCTGGGCACCGCGGGCTGGGCCGGCCAGGCGGCCGCGGCTACGGCGGGAACTCATACGGCGACCGCGATCTCGGCATCGCCGTCGTCGAGCCACCCGTGCGGTACGTCGTCCAAGCCCGGCACTATCAAGCACGTGATCTTCATCGTCTTGGAGAACCACAGCTACGGCGCGATCCTCGGCTCGTCCCAGGCGCCGTATTTCAACACGCTGGCCAAGGACTGCGGGGTGGCTACCAACTACCACAACATCACCCACCCCAGCCTGCCGAACTACATCGCCGCCACCTCCGGTCTTCCGCTTTCGTCCCTGCAGAAGTTCGTGTCCGACTGCAGCCCGAGTTCGAGCTGCGACACGTCGACCAAGAGCATCTTCGGCCAGGGCGAGTCGTGGAAGTCGTACGAGGAGTCGATGCCGTCGAACTGCGATCACAGCAACTCCGGCAACTACGCCGTGCGGCACAACCCGGCGGCGTACTACACGACGCTAGGCGGCTGCTCCAGCAATGACGTGTCCTATTCCCATCTGGCTACCGACCTGGCGGACAACCAGCTGCCCGCGTTCTCCTTCATCACGCCGAACCTGATCGACGACATGCATAACGGCACCGTGGCCGACGGCAACAGCTGGATGTCCCACAACCTGCCGACGATCCTCAACAGCTCGGAGTACAAGAACGGCTCGACGGTGATCTTCATTACCTTCGACGAGGGAAGCGACGTGGGCAGTTACGCCGACGGCGAGAACTGCGCGACCAACACCTCGGACACCAGCTGCCACCTTCCGACCTTCGTGATCAGCCCCAGCACCAAGGTGGGCGCCAGGTCCGGCACGCTGTTCAACCACTACTCCCTGCTCGGCACCGCCGAGCAGCTCCTCCACCTGTCCAAGCTCGGCCAGGCGGCGGACTACCCGACGATGGTCAGCGCGTTCAACCTCTAGGAGCACAGCGGTATGCGGGCCGGGCGCGATGCCTGGCCCGCATACCCCGCTGGCAGCGCCTGGCCTGACCGGTCAGTACCCGTAGCCGCCCGCGGAGCTCGTGGCGGGGCTGGCCGCGGGAGCCGCGCTGCCCGATACGGTCACGTCGTGCCACACGCCGCCCGAGAGGTTGAGCCCGTTGCCCTTGTCCTGCCCGGGGGCGGTGTCCCCGACGTAGGTGTACAGCGGGTGCCCGTCGTAGGTGGCCTGGACCGTGCCGTCCGCCCTGGTGATGGTGCCCAGGGTGCCCGTTACGCCCGGACCGGCGGTCACCGGGCCCATGACCGGCGGCCAGTAGGTCGCGCACTGGCCGTTGCAGTTCGACTTGGTCGAGGTGTCCGGGCCGAACGAGTACAGGGTGAGGCCCTTGGAGTTGGTGAGCACCATCGTCCCGTTGATCGTCCTAGATAGCACCATGTTCCCGGTCGCGGCCGCGGGGCTGCTGGACGCGGCGGCCGCAGTGTTGCTCTGGGCGGCCGGGGTGCTCGAGCTCGAGCTGGAACTCGCGCAGGCCGCCAAGGCCAGCACCACGGCGGCCAGTCCGGCGGCACTCCATAGTCTTCGCATGCCAGGTCTCCCTTTCATCGTGATGAACTCCGTTATGACTACGTACCGCGCCGGTTTTTCGTTCACTCGGGGCAGCGGCGGGGCCCGGTCAGCCGACGTGGCCGCCGATGAGGCTGCCCACGGCGAACGTCACCGCCACGGCGATCCCGCCCAGGGCCAGCTGGCGCAGGCCGGAGCGGAGCAGCGGGCGGCCGGTCAGCTGGCCGACGATCATGCCGCCGGCCAGGAGCGCCACCGCCGCGATGCCCAGCGCGACGGGCAGGACGGCCAGGCCGGCCAGGTACGGCAGCAGCGGGATCAGCGCCCCCGCCGAGAACGCGATCAGGGAAAGCAGGCCGGCGGCAATCGCAGAGGGCAGCTCGAACGGATCGACACCGAGTTCCTCACGGGTGTGCACGCGCAGCGCGGTATCCGGATCCTTGGACACCGCTGCGGCCATCCGGGCCGCGGTCTCCGGGTCGGCGCCGTAACCGCGGAACGTCTCGGCCAGCTCGGCCTGCTCGGCGTCGGGGAACCTGGCGTGCATGCGGCGTTCGGTGGCGACCTCGGCGTGCACCAGCTCGTTCTGGTTGGTCACCGACACGTACTCCCCGGTGCCCATCGAGAACGCCCCCGCCACCAGGGCGGCCACCCCGGTGAGCACGATGGTGTGCGCGGACACCCCGCCGCCGCCCAGCCCGGCGATCAGCGAGCTGTTGGTGACCAGCCCGTCCACCGCCCCGAACACCGTGGGCCGCAGCCAGCCGCCGGACACGTCACGGTGCCGGTGCGACCACCCGGCCGCGAGCGCCGCCTGGCGCGCGGCGTGACCCGGCTCGGGTATTTCCTCACCCACCTGCCGGATTATGCCTCACCGTCGCCCGAGGCGCCGACGGTTAATCCGGGCGGCTGGTCCACACCGCGATGTGGGCGGGTTCCAGGGCGGCCTGGACCACCTCGGCCAGGTCCTCGCGGACCGTGTCCAGGTCCACCGCGTCCTTCAGCCGGGCGGATCGCGTACGCCAGCGTCCTAGACAGGATCCGGTCGATGTCGTACAGCCGGTATTTCAGGATCGCCACGCCCATGGTGGCCGGGATGGCGAAGATCCCAAGGATGGCGACGTTGCCGACTACTCCCCAGAAGCCGCGCGCATCTGACAGCGCGACCTTGACGAGGATGCCGGCCAGGCAGACTGCGAGCGTTCCGGGAACGTTACCGCGCGGGCGGGGTCGGAGACTCGGACCAGGTACCGGCCAGGTGGTCGGCGGCGGCGAGCATCTGGCGGCCGACGGGCTGCAGGCCGATCCGGGTGGCCAGCAGGCCGGTCGACACCCGCTCGGCCACGCCCCACTCCCAGATCGCGGTCTCGTCGAGGCCGGTCCGGCGGGCGAGCCACCGCGCCCGGTCGCGGGGATCATCGTGCATGAGCTCGAACGGGGTCCTCGCGCATCATCACGCCCAGGTCGTACTCGGGTTCGGCCAGCAGGCCGTCGGGGTCGACGAGCTTGAAGCCGCCGCCCGGGGCCTCCAGCGCGTTCCACTCGTGCACGTCCCCGTGGACGAGGACGGCCCGCTCGTCGTCGTGGGCCGCCACCCGGCGCTCGGCACAGGCCAGGGCGTGACACACCGCTCGTTCGGAGCAAGGGTGGTTGAGTTCGTTCCAGGTCTCCGTGATGAAACGGGCGAGCCACCACCCCTGGTCCGCGCCGGTCGGCAGGCCGCCGCCGGGTACCGGGCGCCAGACCTGCGCCGCCGCCGAGCACAGGATCTCGTGCCGTTGCGCGATGGGCAGCGCCAGTTCGTGCAGGGACCGGCCGAGCCGTTCGAGGAGCAGGGCGCCCCGCGCCGCGTCCGCGCGCAGCAGCCGGACGCACCCCTCGCCGTCCGCCAGGCGGAGGGCCGTGATCTCGCGCCCGGCCGCGTCGATCGCCGGCCGCGGGATCATCACCTTCAGCACCGCGGGGGTGCCGTCACCCAGCCTGGCCCGGGCCACGAACGCCTCGGTCGAGTCGTGATACGGCCGTCCCACGCGGATCGACCAGTCCCGCTCCAGGTCTTTGACCAGCCCGGGAAGGTCCTCGAGCCACCGGCCCGCGCCCGCCGCCAGGGCCTTCTCGCGCACCACGCCGGAGGGGACCGGGCCAGTGCGTATGGGCGGGCTCACGCGGCCCAGGATAAGCCGGGCGCTCGGCGGAGGGCCGCCGCCAGCCGCGCGACGAGCAGTCGCGGCGTACGGCGGTCGCTTGCCACCGTCGGGAGCTGGCGAGTCCGGTAGGTCGCGGCGAGCACCCGGTCCTGCAGCCCGGGCGGCGGGCGCAGGGACCTGGCCATCGCGAGCCTGACCGCGGTCTCGCGGAGACCCCGGACCTCCGCGTCGCAGGACACGCAGTGGTGCAGGTGGCGCTCGAAGCCCTCCCGCTCCAGGTCGGTGAGGGCGTCGACCGCGTAGCTGCCGGTGAGCACGTGCCACTCGTCGCGGACCAGCTTCACCAGGTCACCTCCAGGCTGTCGCGCATCCTGATCAGCCCGTCGCGGATCCGCGTCTGCACGGTGCCCGGGGTAACGCCGAGCAGCGCCGCGACCTGCGGACCTGAGTAGCCGCGGTAGTAGGCGAGCTTGATCGACTCGCGCTGGAGTTCGGTCAGGGCGTCCAGGCAGCGGAGCACCCGGACGCGGTCCGGCGTCACCTCGACGACCTCAGCCACCGTCCCGGAGTCGGACCGGCGGACGCGGCGGCCCGGCGCCAACGGCGCGACGAAGCGTTCTCGGACCTGATCCGGTCGACCGCGCGCCGGTGGGCCACGGCCAGGACCCAGGCGGACGCGCTGCCGCGGGCCGGGTCGAACCGGGACGCGGTCCGCCAGACCTCAAGCAGCGCCTCCTGCGCGACCCGCTCGGACTGGGCGGGATCCCGCAGGACCTGCCGGATCACCCCGTACACCGGCCCCGTCAGCTCCCCGCAGACGCACCTGAAGGCCTCGCGGTCGCCCCGCGCCACGCGAGCCAGCAGGCCGGCCAGCACCCCGTCCCGTTCCTGCGCAGGGTGGAAGTCCGGCCACCGCAGACGAATCTCGGCCCTGTTCATGCCTGCCATTCGAGGCACACCCCCTTCCGGTTTGCTCTCCACCTGCATGAATGTGAAAGGCAGATCCGGGGGCTACCTGAATGGCGTCAAGTGTTCAGCTATCCGTCACTTTGGGTTAGCTGGATAGTGGCCTGGCGCATGATGCCCGTGAGAATCTTCTAGCGGATCTGTCGGGCGATCGAACTGCGGGGTACGGCATGGCGGGGACGTTCCCGACGCGCGACGTGTGGCGCCGCCCCGGCCTGCGGCTCGTGGACCTCATCGTGTTCGCCGCGCTGCTGGCCCTGCTGTACGGGGTGCTGCGGCTGGCCCCGTCGCTCAACGCGCCGTTCCTGCCGAAGACCGCGCCGAGTGCGGTGTCCACCGACCCGGCCAACCTGCCGTATTACGCGGTGCGGTCCCTGCTGCGGATGTTCATCGGCCTGATCCTGTCGGTGCTGTTCACCTTCGTCTACGCCACCGCGGCCGCGCGGCTGCCGCGCGCGGAGAAGGTGCTGATCCCGGTGCTCGACATCCTGCAGTCCGTCCCGGTCCTCGGCTTCCTCGCCGTAACCGTCACCGCGTTCATCAGCCTGTTCCCCGGCTCGGAACTCGGCCTGGAATGCGCCTCCATCTTCGCGATCTTCACGTCGATGGCGTGGAACATCACCTTCGCGTTCTACCACTCGCTGATCTCCCAGCCGCGTGACCTGGACGAGGCCGCGCGCATCATGCGCCTGACCAAATGGCAGCGGTTCTGGCGGCTGGACGTGCCCAGCGGGATGATCCCGCTGGTCTGGAACGGGATGATGAGCTTCGGCGGGGCCTGGTTCTTCCTGGCCGCCTCCGAGTCCATCAGCGTGCTGAACCACACCTACGCGCTGCCCGGGATCGGCTCCTACGTGGCCGCCGCGATCGAGCAGGGCAACCTGGGCGAGGTCGGCGTCGCCATCGCCGTCATGATCTTCATGGTCATCGTGGTCAACGTCGCGTTCTGGCGCCCGATGGTCGCCTGGGCCGAGCGGTTCCGCGCCGAGGAATCCGCCGCGGCCGAACGCCCCCGCAGCGTCGTGCTCGACGTGCTGCGCCGCTCTGCCGTCCCCGACCTGGTCAGCCGGCCGTTCCGCCCGGCCGGGCGGCTCCTGGACAAGATCACCCGGCCGTTCGGGCTGGCCGAGCACCCGCTGCAGCGCCGGGTGGTTCGCGCCCGCACCGGGGACGTGTTCTTCGCCGGCGGGGTCAGTGTCGTCGTGATCTACGGCGCCTGGCGGGCCCTGGAGTACGTGCACGTACACACCGGGTTCGGCGCGTTCGGCCCGGCCTTCGTCGACGGGGCGGCGACGTTCGGGCGGGTCGTCGTGCTGCTGATCGTGTCCAGCGTCATCTGGGTGCCGGTCGGCGTGTGGATCGGGATGAACCCGCGGGTCTCCCGGCTCGCCCAGCCGATCGTGCAGGTCTTCGCCTCGTTCCCGGCGAACTTCCTGTTCCCGTTCGCCACGGCGGTCTTCGTGGCCATCCACATCAGCCTGAACTTCGGCGGCATCGTGCTGATGGCGCTGGGCGCGCAGTGGTACATCCTGTTCAACGTCATCGCCGGCGCCTCGGCCATCCCCAGCGACCTGCGCGAGGCGATGCGGCTGATGGGCGTGCACGGCTGGCTGCGCTGGAAGAAGTTCATCCTGCCCGCGATCTTCCCCGCCTACGTCACCGGCGGGATCACCGCGGCGGGCGGCGCGTGGAACGCCTCGATCGTGGCCGAGGTGGTCAGCTACGGCAGGCACCACCTGACCGCGACCGGCCTGGGCGCGTACATCGCGCACGCGGTGGCGGTCGGCGATTTCCCCGAGGTCCTGATCGGGGTGGTGGTGATGAGCGTGTACGTGGTCGGGCTCAACCGGCTGGTATGGCGCAGGCTGTACCGCCTGGCGGAAACGAGGTACTCGATGTGACGACAGAACCTGTCGTCGGCGCGCCCGCGGCGCACTCCGGCACCGGCTCGGTGATCCTGGAGGCCAGCCTGGTCACCAAGACGTTCACCACCCCGGACGGGCGTGCCCTCCCGGTGCTGGACGACGTCTCGTTCAGGCTGTGCGAGGGGGAGATCGTCGCGCTGCTCGGCAAGTCGGGGTCAGGCAAATCCACGCTCCTGCGCTGCATCGCCGGGCTGATCGCCCCCTCGGCCGGGACCGTCACCTACCGCGGCACCCCGCTGAACGGCGCGAACCCCGGCGTGGCCATGGTCTTCCAGTCCTTCGCCCTGCTGCCGTGGCTGACCGTGCAGCAGAACGTGGAACTGGCCATGCAGGCCCGCGATGTGCCCGAGGCGGCCCGGCGTGAGAAGGCGCTGCGGGTGATCGACCTGATCGGCCTGGACGGGTTCGAGTCGGCGTACCCCAAGGAGTTGTCCGGCGGGATGCGCCAGCGGGTCGGCTTCGCCCGCGCGCTGGCCGTCGAGCCCGACGCCCTGCTGATGGACGAGCCGTTCTCCGCGCTGGACGTGCTGACCGCGTCCAACCTGCGCGGCGAGCTGACCCGGCTGTGGGATAACCGGGAGTTCCCCACCAAGGCCGTCCTGATCGTCACCCACAACATCGAGGAAGCCGTGATACTGGCCGACCGCATCCTGGTGCTTTCCTCCAACCCGGGGCGCATCCGCGCCGAGCTGCACGTCGGGCTGGCCCGCCCGCGCGACCGGCACGATCCCGCGTTCGAGCAGCTCGTCGACACCGTCTACGGCATCCTGACCGGCCGCGAGGACGCCGCCGAGCGCGCTGTGGCCTCCCCCGAGGCGGCGGCCCCTGGCGGCCAGACCGCCACCCCGGTCGATTGGCCGCTGCCCCAGGTCTCCGCGCCTGGGCTGTCCGGGCTGCTGGAGATCCTCTCCGCGCGCGGCGGGGAAGACGGCCTGGCCGAGCTGGCCGACGACCTCAGCTTCGAGGTAGACGACCTGCTCCCGCTGGTCGACGCGGCCGAGATGCTCGGCCTGGCGGAGGTCCACGACGCGCAGCTGAAGCTGACCGAGGCGGGGCGCGAGTTCGCCGCCGCCGACATCGACGCCAGCAAGATCCTGTTCGGCAAGCTGATCTCCGAGCGGGCGCCGCTGATCAAGGCGATCATGCGGGCGCTGCACGCCACCAACGACGGGAGCCTGCGCGAGGGGTTCTTCCTCGACCTGCTGCGCCGCGGCTTCAGCGCCGACGAGGCCCGCCACCAGCTCGACATCGCCATCGACTGGGGGCGCTATGGCGAGCTGTTCGAGTACGACGCGGAGGACGGCCAGCTGACGCTGGCGCCCGACCCCGCCACCGTCAGGACGGCGTCGTGAGGAGCCCCGCCCGGTCGGCGAACGCGGAGAGTTGCTCGCGCTGCTCGTGCAGGTCGGTCGAGGCGGGTCCGAAGACCAGGCGCGTCGTCCCGCGGGCGGCGTGGGCCTCGATGTCGGCGGCGGTCATGTCGATCGACCCCCAGCGCGTGTAGTCCAGCGCGTCCGCGTCCCGGCCCGCGTCGCGTGCGGTGGCCCGCACGAGCTCGAGCTGGCTGGCCCGTTCCGCCTCGGTGAGCCTGCCGCCCGGGAACCAGCCGTCGCCGCGCAGGCCGGCCCGGCGGGCCGCGGCGCGGCTCGACCCTCCGACGTGCACCGGGAGCGGCGCGGTGGGCTTGGGGAAGCTGCACACGTCGGGGAAGGAGAAGAACTCGCCGTCGAAGCTGACGCCGCGCTCGTCGCCGGCCCACAGCAGCCGCAGCGCGTCGATCGCCTCGTCCGCGCGGCGGCCGCGGGTAGCGTAGTGAACGCCCGCGGCGGCCGCCTCGCCCGGCAGGCTCCCCACGCCGATCGTCAGCAGCCTCATCCGGCCCTTGGACAGCAGGTCGAGCGTGGCCAGCCGCTTGGCGAGCACCACCGGGTGGTGGTAGGGCAGCAGCAGGACGCCCGTGCCGAGCAGGATCCGCCGCGTCGCGGCGGCCACGAAGCTCAGGCACTCGAGCGGATCGGCGATCGGCGTGGCGGGCGGGAAAATCGCCGCGCCCACCGCCGCGCCCGGGTACAGCGCGATGTGCTCGGGCACGTAGAAAGACTCGAAACCGCAGTCCTCCGCGTGCCGGGCGACCGCGATCATCGCGTCCGGGTCGACCCCGTAGACGCCCGTGTTGTACATGACGCCAAACTTCACCGTGCCCCCCATATCATCGGTGCGGTCACGTCCACAAACCTAGCGAGGGTCGGGTGGAGGAGTTCGCGGTACCCAGGGTGGTCGCCGATGACCACGTGCGCGGCCCGGCGGGCGCGCCGGTCACGGTGTTCGAGTACGGCGACTACGAATGCCCGTTCTGCCGGGGCGCGTCCCGCGACGTGCACCGGATGCTCGAGGAGTACCAGGGCCTGATCCTGTTCGTGTTCAGGAACTTCCCGATCGTCGAGCTGCACCCCCACGCGGAGATTGCCGCGGAGGCGGCCGAGGCCGCCGCCGCCCAGGGGAAGTTCTGGCCGATGTACGAGCTCCTGCTGCGGCCTTCGGCGGACCTCGACCTCGGCTCCCTGCTCGGGTACGCCTCGCACGTGGGCCTGGACCTGGACCGGTTCCGCGACGAGGTCACCGGGCGCGCCCACGCCGCCAGGATCGAGCGTGACATGCGGGAAGGCATAAGGAACGGCGTCAACGCCACCCCGAAGTTCTACGTCGACGGTGTCCGCATCGACGGCAAGCTGCCACTGGAGGGCCTCGAGGACGCGATCAGGGCCGGGGTCCGCGCCGCCGGGCGCGGCGACCCCTGATCGTGCCCGTTATATCTGCTCAATCCAGTGCGAGCACCCCGGCCTCCTGCTCGAGCCGCTCATCGTCGGCTAAGTCCGCTCGCGTCGACGCAGATAGCGCAGCCAGCCGCGGCCATCGCCAGCGATCACCTCATACGCCTCACAGGCACCATTAGTAACTGCCCAGATTGCCCTCGTTTGGGGCTTGTGGGACACAAGCCCCGTCTATCGGTGCTCGTGGGCCACGAGCCCCGCTACCAGCCCGTGCTGATCACGAACCACCCACGACGAGTGGGACTGGTAGGGCGATTGCAACTGGTGTGACCGAAATGGGTTGGCTGTTTAGCCAAAGCTGGCCATCATCATGAGAGAGGGCGGCGCGGGAGGTCGCGTGTGGTGCGGATGCTGCGCGTGAGCAGGAGTGAGCCCGAGGCGGCGTAGAGGGCTAGGTCGACCCAGAGGCCGTTCCTGACGCCCAGGGCGGTGCCGAGCGCCCCGGCGAGCAGGGCGCCGAGCGGGACCGAGCCGAAGGCCACCAGGCGCATGCTGGCGGTGGCCCGGCCGAGCATCGACGGCGGGCAGTATTCCTGCCGGAAGCTCGCAAGGATCACGTTGCTGGCGATGATGCCGCCCGACACGACCGCCGCGCCGACCACGTAGCAGGCGAGCCGCGGGCCCCGCGCCGTCAGCGGGATCAGCAGGCTGAACAGCCCGCTGCTCAGGTTGACCAGGATGAGCGTCCGGGCACTGCCGAACGTCCGAGCGAGCCGCCCTGCGATCAGCGCGCCGGCCAGGCCGCCGATCCCGCCCGTGGCCGTCACCAGCCCCACGGCCAGCGAGCCCAGGCCGACCACGCGGACCAGGAAGATGACGACCAGGGCCAGGTTGCCGCTGTACGCGAGGTTGGACAGGGCGGCGTACAGGGTCAGCGGGCGGAAATACGGATCGCGCGCCACCCACCGGACGCCCTGGGCGACCTCGGCCCGCACGGTGGACCGGACACCGGGCTCCGGTCCGGGCGGAGTGGCGGGGGCGCGTTCCGGCGGGCGGATGCGCAGCAGGCACGCCGCCGACACGAGGAAACTGCCCGCGTTGAACAGCAGGGAGGGAGCGGCCCCGACCGCCTGGGCCAGGCCCACCGCGCCGCGGCCGGTGATCGAGGCCACGGAGAGCCCCGCCTGCAGCTTGGCGTTACCCTCGACCAGTTCTTCCCGCGTGACCAGGGACGGCAGGTAGACCTGGTAGGCCGTGGCGAAGAAGACGTTGACCGCCCCGGCCAGCAGGGCCACGGCGACCACCAGAGGAGTGGTCAGCGTCCCAGTCCAGGCCGCGACCGGCAGGCTGGCGAACAGCAGCGCGGAGATCACGTCGCAGGTGATCATGAGCGGCCTGGGCGGCAGGCGGTCCACCCACGCCCCGGCCGGCAGGCCGATGACCAGCCAGGGCAGGTAGGCCGCGGCGGTCAGCGCGGCGACGGCGAACGTGCTGGCGTGCAGGACCGTGACCGCCAGCAGGGGGACGGCCACCGTGGCCATCGCGTTCCCCGCGGTGCTGACCGTCTCCCCGGTCCACAGCAGCCGGAAGTTCCGCTGCCCGAGTAGCCCGAAGGGGCGCCGTTCGGCGACTGCGGTCACCGGACGCCTGGGTCTTCCGGTCGGGGTCGGCTGGCAATGTCGTCTACGGCCCGGCCCGCGGCGGTCTCGCCGCCCGCGTGAGCGGCGTCCGTGCGAGCGGCGTCTGGGTGAGCGGCATCCGGTGGGGCGGAGGTCAGCATCTCGGCGGCCACGGCCGACCACAGGATCTCGCGGGCGGCGTCCAGGACGCCGGGCGCCGGCGGGTCGACCCGGCCAAGCTCGCCTAGGCGTTCCAAATCTGGCGTGTCACCGTTCACGAGCCCTCCCCTGCGAGCACTGGTCGGAGCGCGGCGCGGGCCCGGTGCAGCCGACTCCGGGCGGTGCCCGGCGGGATGCCGAGCACCAGGGCGGCCTGCGCCGGGGTCAGCTGCTCCCAGGCCACGAGCAGCAGCACCTCACGTTCCTCGGGCGGCAGCGCGCGGACCGCGCCGAACATCTCGCGGGTCCGCGCGGCCGCCGCCGAGTCCAGCCGGTCGATCACGTCATCCCACGGGTCCACGGCTTCGACGGCCCCGGCCCGGTCCGCGGGCCGACCGGAACCCGCTCCCCGCCAGTGCGCCCGCAACACGTTCCTGGCGATCCCGTACAGCCACGGCCGGGCGTCGGAGTGCGCGGGGTCGAACCCGGCCCGCCCGCCGAACGCCCGGACCCACACCTCGCCGAGCAGGTCGTCGGCGGCCTGCCGGCCCGCCCTGCGGGCCAGGAAGGCGTGCACCGCGACCTCGTGGCGCCGGACGACCTCGACGAACGCGTCGGGGCGCCCGCGCGCCGACCGCTCGATCAGGACGCCGTCCGTCTCCACCCGTCTCCTCACGTTCCCTCTACTGTGCTATTGCCGCGAGAACGCCGGAGCGTTCGGGAGGCCGTAGCAGGCGGGCGCCGTAAGTCCCTGTCGGCTTCCGGTGGAGGATCTTTTTTTGCCGAACGGCGGTGGTACGGGCGGCGACATGCGATCTCAGCCCTAGATGATGCCCTCCTGCAGGGCCAGGCGGGTCAGGTCCGCGCAGCGGCGGCAGCCGCTCTTGTCGCGGATGCGGTCCAGGTGAGTGCGGACGGTGCTGACGCTGATGAACAGCTTCTCGGCGATCTGGGCGTCGGTCTGCCCCCGGGCGACCAGGGTGACCAGCTCGCGTTCCCGTGAGCTGAGCCTGCCTTGTTCCGGCCCCGGCGGCGCGGCCGGTGGCGGCGCGTCCTCGCCCGTCATCATGACCACGAACTCCGTGGCGGCGGCGAGCGTCATGGCGGCGCCCCGTTCCTGCGCAGCCCGGACCTGCCGGGCGTCGAGCGCCTGCCCGGCCGCCTGCGACGGCTCCTCGCGGGAACGCTGTTCGTTCGGCGTGTCGGCGAGGCCGGCGGCCTGGGTCTGGGCGTCCCGCGCGGCCCACAGCGTGACCGCGGCGGCGTACTGCCCGGTCGCCGCGCACCAGTACCCGGCCTCCTCCACCACATCGATCACGCGTATCCGGTAATCGGCGTACATCGCGAGCTCGACCGCCTCGCGCAGGTGCGCCCTGGCGTCAGCCGAACGCCCGGTTTCCCGGGCCAGCCCTGCCATGATGTAAAGCGCATCCGCCTGACGGCTCAGGTCCCCGGCCGCCCTGGCCTGCGTCAGAGCCTGGTCACACAGCTCCAGCGCGCCATCCAGGTACCCGCTCGCCACCAGCACGAAGGGCAGGGCTATTTCGACCGAGCGGGCGAACCAGCCCGGCATCTGGTCGCGGTCGATCCGCCGCGCCTAGCTGGCCCACTCCACGGCACGGTCGCCGTCGTCCGCGTAGGAGGAAATGAGGCTGAGCTCCGCCAGGGCCATCGCCTCACCGGGGGCGTAGCCGGCGTGGCGCGCCAACTCCAAGGCGGTGCGCGCATCCGCCGTGGCCTCCTTCAGGTCCATGGTGTTGCGCAACACCGAACACCGGCCGACCAGGCTGTCCATCAGGTCGGCCGACGGCGGGCCGTCGCTGAGCGCCGCCACGACCGTGCTGTAGTGGCGGACCGCGATGTCGTTGTCGAAGGTGTGGCGCGCGAGGTGGCCAAGCCACAACTGGGCGGTATACCAGATGCCCGCGTCCGGGCCAGTCTGCTCGACGGCGCGCCGCAGCAGGCCGATTCCCTGGATCCACCGGCCGCGCAGCAGCCACCAAGACGCCAGCGCCACGGCGAGCCGCAGCGCGGCCGACGGGTCCTCGTCCAGCGCCCAGGCCAGCCCCTTGTGAACGGCGGCGTCCTCGGCGTCCAGCCAGAGCGCCCCGGGCCGCTCCCCGCTGCGGATGGCCATCTGGACTGCCGCGTGTTCGGCCACCCGCAGCGCGTGCACGGCCAGCGCGCCGACCGCGTCCTGCTCCTCCCCTGCGTCCCGGAGCCGGGTCAGGGCGTAGCTGCGGAGCGTCTCCAGCATCGAGTAGCGGGAACGCCCGTCGGGCCCTGTCCTAGGCGGCAGGAGCAGCGAGCAGTTGACCAGGCGCAGCACCGCCGAACCGGCGTCGGCCCCGGCCACGGCCTCGGCGGCGTCCAGGGTGAACGGGCCGGGGAATACCGACAGCCGCTGGAAGACGCGCTGCTCGGATGCGCTGAGCAGCTGATAGCTCCAGTCGACCGTGGCCTCCAGCGACCGCTGCCTGGCCGTAGCGGCCCGGTTGGCGCTGACCAGCAGCCGGAACCTGTCGTCCAGCCGATCGAGCAGCTGGGTCAGGCCGAGCGCCTCGACCCGGGCGGCGGCCAACTCGATCGCCAGCGGCATCCCGTCCAGCCGCTGTACCAGCCGGGCCAGGGCCGAGCCAGAAGCGCCGTCGACTATGAAGTCCGGGTCGAGCTGACGAGCCCGCTCGACGAACAAGGTCACCGCCTCCGCTTGGTCTTCCGGCGTGTTCCGATCGGGGAGCGTCATCGGCGGCAGCCGGTAGCGGGCCTCCTCGGGCAACCCCAGCGGCTCGCGACTGGTGGCCAGGATCGTGATGTCGTCCGCGGACACCAGCAGCGCCGCGCAGAGCTCCGCAGCGGCATCCAGCACGTGCTCGCAACTGTCCAGGACCAGGAGCAGCTGCTGGCGGGACAGGCGTTCAGCCAGCGCGTCCATGATGGACATCCCCGCGGCTTGGTGCACCTCCAGTGCGGTGGCGACCGTCGCGGCGACCAGGGCGGGCTCGGATACCGCGGCCAGCTCCACGATCCCGACACCATCCGCGAACCGGCCGACTACCTGCTTGAGCACCTCGTCGGCGAGCCGTGTCTTGCCCACCCCGCCCGGCCCGGTGACGGTCACCAGCCGGTAGCTGTCCAGCAGCCCCGCGACCTTGCCGACGGCGCCGGAACGGCCGACAAAGCTGGTGTGCGCGTGGGTCAGGCCACGAAGCTTCCCGGCTTGCCTGGTGACCGGTTCCGCCCCCACGTGCACAACGATATCGCTGCGCGGCGATCCTGCCACGCCTCGCGCGACAGCTGCGCTGTGGGCCGGGTTACCCACGGCGTAGGCCGTTCTGCCTCAACGTGGGCCCGGCGGCAAAGGGGTAAGTCGGCCTCTGCCCTGGGCGGCCCCCGGTGGCGGAACCTGGCATCACCAGGCCGGACCAAGCCGACCGTCACCGAAACGGAGACAACCCATGTTCACCCGACGCATCCTGGCCCTGACCGCCACGCTGTTCAGCGTGCTCACCGTCACCGGCACCGCCGCCAGCGCCGCCACCGTCGCCACCGTCGCCAGCTCAACCTCCCACTATTCGGTCAGCGCCGCCACATCCTCGCACGCGGTCCCCTATTTCCGGTTTTGGTGCGGCGGGCCCGACACGCCGTGCTGACGGCTTGGTTGGCGCTCGCCGGCCAGCAGGCAGGGTCCGCGACACTCCCAGAGACGTCGCGGACCCTGCCGCGCTGAACGGGCGGCTCGGGGCAAAAGACCAGGCTGGCGTTAGCGGGCGGCGTTGGGCATATGCTACCGATAGCGCTATCATCAACTCATGGTGGCATTCAACGTACGCAACGTGCCCGAGCCCGTGGCTGCCGCCTTGCGGGAACGCGCGAGCAGGCATGGACACTCGCTCCAGCAGGAACTTCTCGTGATCCTCGAAGCGGCCGCGGCCGAGCCTGTGTCGGCCACCGCAGCTCCATCTCCCATCGAGCTGAAAACCGTCAGGACCGCCGGATCTTCATCGTGGTCTCGCGAGGAGATCTACGGCGATGAGGCCCGCTGACCGGGCCACGCCCCCTGACCGGGCAATGCTCGACACCAACGTGTTCCTGGCCGCGACCGACGAAGGCAGGGCAGAACACGGTCAAGCGCTGGCGATCGTCAATGACTGGCCGGCCCGGGGCACCGCGCTGTACGCCAGCGGGCAGATCATGCGCGAGTATCTCGCCGTGGCCACCCGGCCCGCCGACAAGAACGGGCTCGGCCTGGCGGTGGCCGACGCGCTGGCGAACGTGCGCGCCTTCCGCGGCCGGACTACTCTGCTCGCAGAGGACAGCAAGGTCGCCGACCGGCTGCTCGCCTTGGTGGAAGACATTGCCTGCGGCGGCAAGCAGATTCACGACGCGAATGTAGTGGCCACCATGCTCGTACACGGCATCGGCACCATCGTCACGATCAACACTGGCGACTTCACCAGATTCGGGCGGCATGTGAGACTGGTCGGCCTGGCTGCCCTGGACACTGACGACGGGAACCGCTGATGCACGTTGTGGGGCTGCTGCTGCATCCCGAGCGCGACTGCGGCGGCGCGGTCGGCTCGGTCCTCGACTGGGCGGACCGCAGGAAGATCCGGGTCCTCGGCGTCGTCGACGAGTTGCGCCAACTGGCCTGCACGGCCGAGCCGGTGACCGCCGAAGAGATGCGCAAGGAGGCGGACCTGCTCGTCAGCCTGGGCGGCGACGGGACGATGCTCCGCGCGATGCGGCTGGCCGACAGTCAGCGCTTCCCCGTGCTCGGGGTGAACCTGGGCAAGTTGGGGTTCCTGGCTGAGGTCGACGTGCCCGACCTGCCCGACGCGCTGTCCGCCATCGACGAGCACGCCTACACCACCGAACCCCGGCTGGCCGTCGACGCGGTCATCGATGGCCAGACCATCACCGCGTTCAACGACATCGCGTTCGTGCGGTTCCCCGGGCACAAGACGGCCGAGATCGCGGTGCGGGCCGCGGGTCAGCGGTTCGTCAGCTACGCGGCCGACGCGATCGTGGTCGCGACGCCGACCGGCTCGACCGCCTACAGCTTCTCGGCCGGCGGGCCGATCGTCAGCCCGGCGGTGGAGTGCCTGGTGGTCACGCCGGTCGCGCCGCATTCGGCGTACAACCGCGGGCTGGTGATCGCGTGCGAGGATCAGCTCGCGCTGGAGATCCTGCCCGGCAGCGGCCGGCTCGCCGTCGAGGCCGACGGCATCGCCTCCGCCGAGGTCGAGCCCGGCGACCGGATCGAGCTGGTCTCGCGGCCCGGCGCCGCCCATGTGGTCCGCCTCGGCCGCACCACGTTCTACCAGCGGGCCAGGCGCAAGCTGCGGCTGACCGACTCCGCGGAGATCTTCGCCGCCTTCGGGGACCAGGGGTCATGAAGGAGACCTACCTGCACGGCCACCACGACAGCGTGCTCAGGTCGCACCGGTGGCGGACCGCGGAGAACTCGGCCGGATACCTGCTGCCCCGGCTGGCGCCCGGCGCGCACGTGCTCGACGTCGGCTGCGGCCCGGGCACGATCACCGTGGACCTGGCGGCCCGGGTGCCGCAGGGTCAGGTCACCGGGATCGACGCGGCCGCCGACGTGCTCATGCAGGCTCAACAGGAAGCCGAACGCCGCGCCCTGGCCAACGTCACGTTCGAGACCGGTGACGCCTACCGGCTGCCCTTCGGCGACGCCACGTTCGACGTGGTGCACGCGCACCAGGTGCTGCAGCACCTCTCGGACCCGGTTGCCGCGCTGGCGGAAATGCGGCGGGTCTGCCGCCCCGGCGGCGTGGTCGCGGCCCGCGACGGCGACTACGCCGGGATGATCTGGTACCCCGAGGACCCCGAGCTGACGGAGTGGCTGGACCTGTACCGGAAGGTGGCGAGGGCGCTGGGCGGCGAACCCGACGCGGGCCGGCGCCTGCTGGCCTGGGCCCGCGCGGCCGGGTTCGCCGAGGTGGAGCCGTCGGGCAGCGCGTGGTGCTACGCCACACCGGACGACCGGTCGTGGTGGGGCACGCTGTGGGCCGAACGGCTGACCGAGTCGCCGTTCGGGGACCGGGCCGTCGAGCACGGCCTGGCGAGCCGGGAGGATCTGGCGCGGCTGGCCCGGGCCTGGCGGCGGTGGGCGGACAGCGATGACGGCTGGTTCTTCATCCCGAACGGCGAGATCGTGGGCCTCGCCTGATCCGGCGCGTCGAGCCGGCTAAAGGATTTCAGGCCGAGATGCGACTTAATAGGTGTGATCCGCTCAGTGAACTTCAGCCGGGGTCGGCGCGCGCGTGGGCAGGTACCCGCGGAGGTGTGGCGTGAGCGATGACGGCGAGGTCAGGATTCCGCTCCGGCACGTCGCCGAATTGAGCAGCTTCTTCGCGGCTCATGACCGGTGGCTGTTCGGCCACGCGTGCGTGCGGACCCGTGGCGACCGCGAGCTCGCCGCCGACCTGGTCCAGGACACGTTCGAGGCGGCCGCCAGGACGTGGGAGACGCTGCGCGGGCGGGCCGGCGGCCGGCAGCGCGCCTGGCTGCTCGGCACGCTGGCGAACAAGGACGTCAGCGAGTTCCTGGACCTGATCCAGGAGGGGAACCTGGGCCTGATCAGGGCGGTGGAGAAGTTCGATTACACCAAGGGGTACCGGTTCCGCACGTACTCGACGTGGTGGATCCGGCAGGCGATCACCCGGGCGGTGGCCGATCAGGCCGGGACGATCCGGATCCCGGTGCACATGGTGGAGGCGATCAGCAAGCTGGCCAGGGAGCAGCGGCAGATGCGGCGGGACCTGGGGCGCGAGCCGACGCCGGAGGAGCTGGCCGTCGAGCTGGACATGACCCCGGAGCAGGTCATCGAGGTGCAGCAGTACGATCGCGAGCCTGAGCCGCCGCAGGGCCAGGAAGATTCCTGACCCGGCATACTCGCAAGGGTGAGCTTTGATCCCTACGCCCCGTACGGCCCCGTCGTCTCTTCGACAGTCCGCGTGGTCACGTGGAATGTGTGGGGCCGCTATGGCGCCGACTGGGAAGCCCGGCAGGCTGTGCTGGAAGAGACGCTGGCCGAGACAGCACCCGACCTGGTTTGCCTGGTCGAGGCCTGGCGTCAGGACGACCGCACCCAGTCCGGCCTGGTCGCGGCCCGGTTGGGCCTGGGGCATCACCAGTTCACGGGTGACTGGCAGCAGGAAGACTGGGTGTCAGGTGTCGGCCTGGTGTCCCGGTGGCCGATGACCGAGCCGCTGTGCCGACCGCTGCGCTCGGCGGACGGGGCCGGGTCCGGCCGGGCGGTGCACGTCGCCGTGACCGGGGACCGGGGTCCGATCCAGCTGTTCGCCGTGCTGCTCGACCATCCGCTCGACGCCAGCGGCCTGCGCCAGGACCAGGTCAGACAGCTCGCGCGGTTCATCGCCGAAGCGGCACCTCGTCGCGATCTCATCGTGGTGTGCGGTGACTTCAACGCCGGCCCCGACTCCGACGAGATCAGGATGCTGACCGGCCGGTCGGCCCCGGCCGCTCCCGGGCTGGTGTTCTACGACGCCTGGGAGGTAGCGGGCGACGGCTCCCCCGGCTACACCTGGTCCAATCGCAATCCGCTGGCCGCCGTCGGTCTCTACCCGGACCGGCGGTTCGATTACATCCTCTCGGCGTGGCCGCGGCGCGGCGGTGCCGGGCACCCGACGCGCTGCTCGCTGCTCGGCGTCCGCGGACCCGGTGAGCAGCAGGTTTCCGACCATTACGGGCTAGTGGCCGACCTTCGTTACTAGGCGTCGCGGCGGGTGATCATGAGGGCGGCGGCCAGCAGGGCGACGGCGGGCCAGGCCAGCAGGACCACCAGGGACAGGCGGGATAGTTTGTTCCCATTTTCAGCGCGCTGAAGGTGTCGCGGCTAAGTATGGCCGCGAGCAAGGGTGCCTGTCCCCAATGCTAATTGCGCGCAGCAAAGGCTCGCTACCGGTCCGCAACCTCACGGATAACCGCGCCGCCACCGCGCGGGTTAATTATTGAAAGCGAGAGGCCATGCGGCAGTAGCGGGCTGAGCTCCCGGCACAACTGAAATTCCCGGGAGCCAAAAGGGAAGAGGCATAAAATGAAGAGGCGCGTGGTAGTCCTCATTCCCGCACACAATGAAGAGGCGAGCATCGGCGCGACGTTGCAATCTGTCGCGGCCCAGAAGCTGCCGACCGATGCGGTGCTCGTCGTCGCGGACAACTGCACCGACCGGACCGCTATAGTGGCCGCGCAGCACGGCGCGGAAGTCATGGCTACGGAAGACAACACCGGGAAGAAAGCGGGCGCGCTCAATCAGGCCCTGGCCAAGATCCTGCCCGATCTGGGTGACCGCGACATCGTGCTGGTGATGGATGCCGATACCGTTATAGCCCCGGATTTCCTGGCCATCGCCGCCGCGGAGCTGGCTAAGCGGAAAGTCGGCGCGGTCGGCGGGGTCTTCTATGGCAAGCCCGGCTTTGGTCTTATCGGCGCGCTCCAGGTGGCCGAGTACGTCAGATACGCGCGGCAGATCGCCCGCAACGGCGACCACGCTTACGTACTGACCGGTACCGCCACGGCATTCACCGCGAACATGCTGAGGCAGGTCGCGGCTGGACGCAAAGACGGCCGGCTGCCTGAGGGCCCAGGGGCGTTCTACGACGAGAAGACCATGACGGAAGACAGCTACATGACCTTCGCGGTCAAGACGCTCGGCTACCGAACAGTGTCCCCGACGG
The DNA here is from genome assembly GCA_963789225.1 of uncultured Actinomycetes bacterium. Lineage (GTDB taxonomy): Bacteria > Actinomycetota > Actinomycetes > Streptosporangiales > Streptosporangiaceae > Palsa-504. The sequence continues at coordinate 106,773 of CAWBKD010000013.1, read as the reverse complement.
GATGCTGGGTGTCCACCGAGGTGATGCCGACCTGGCGGATGCTGTGGATGCAGCGCCGCCGCTGGCAGCTCGGAGCGCTGGAGAACCTGCGTTCGTTCGGTCCGTGGACACGGGTCACGCGGACCTATACCGCGAAGCAGATCGTCTCGCTGTGCGAGTTGCTTTTCTTCATTGCGTACGCCACGGCCAGCATCGCCAGCGGCGTCACCGGAACCTACCGGGTCATGCCGTTCTGGATCGGCATCGGCGTCTTGTTCTGGCTGGAGAGAATCATTACGGTGCGCAAGGCCGGGCCGAAATGCATGCTGATGGCGTCCCTCATGGTAATTGAAATCGGCTACGCCATCTTCCTCAAGGCGGTCAGTGTCTACAGCTACGCGAAGGTGATCCGCAGCCGTCAGGTCTCCTGGGCGTAGCACCCGGTTGAGAGAAAATAACAAGGGAAAGGAATGACGATGTATAAGCCGCCAGTAGGGGGCATCGGCGCCGGAGCGCTTGGTGCCGGATCCTTGTCCGCCGCAATATCCTGGGGAAACGTCGGCTGGCTGCTGATGGCCGCCTTCGTCCTCATCATGGCCGGTGTCACCGTATTCTCCTGGCTTCCGCAGTTGACCGGTTGCCTAGTCCGCGTTTCGGCATGAACGAGCAGGCCGGGCCGTCGGCTGGCGCTGTTGCGACGCAAGGTTCATAGATACATGCAATGAAGAAATCATCCCTGGTGATAGCTGCTTTAGCAGGGTATTGTCTAGTATGTGTACTTGCGATCGACGCCGCGGCGGAACAAGGACGGCAGCGAGGTCCGCTACCTGCAGTTGGCCCATAACGTGTGGGACCCGGCCGCGAAGCGGTCGCGGGTGCAGGTCGTGTACAACTTCGGCCGGGAGGAGCCCGGGACCCGGGAGGCGCTAGCGCGGCTGGTCGCCTCGGTCTCCCGGCACCTGGACCCGGGCAGGGCACGGCCCGCGGAGGGGCTGGAGTTCACCGAGTCCCGCCCGCTGGGCGGCACGCACGTGCTGGATGCGCTGTGGGAGCGGCTGGGCATCGGCCCGGCGGTGCGGGGCCTGCTCAAAGGCCGCCGCCTGGACCCCTCGGCGGAGCGGGTGCTGTTCGCGCTGACCGCGAACCGGGCGCTGGCCCCATCCTCGAAGCTGGCCGCATCCCGCTGGGCCAGCGAGGACGTGCTGATCGCGGGCCTGGACGCGACGAGCGACGACGCGTGCTACCGGGCAATGGACTGGCTGCTGGAGATCCGCGGGACCCTGGAGAAGGAGGTCTTCAACCGGGTCACGGACCTGCCCGGCCTCGAGACTGACCTGCTGTTCTTCGACACCACCAGCACGTACTTCGTCACGGAGGAGGCCGACGACCCGGTTCCCCGCGACGAGCGCGGCGGCGCCGTCCCCGGCGGGAACGCCGGCGGCGGGGAGGGCGGGGAGCTCAGGACGGCGGGGTTCCGGACCTGGGGCAAGTCCAAGGACCACCGCGACGACCTGCCCCAGATCGTCATCGGCCTGGCCGTCACCCGCGACGGCATCCCGCTGCGGGTGTGGTGCTGGCCCGGGAACACCGCCGACTCCGCCCTCATCCGCCAGGTCAAGAACGACATGCGCGGCTGGTCCCTGTCCCGGGTGATCTGGGTCGCAGACCGCGGCTTCACCTCGGCTGAGAACCGCCGCTACCTGCGCAAGGGCGGGAACCACTACATCATCGGGGAGAAGCTCCGCTCCGGCTCCGCCGAAGCGGAGGCCGCCCTGTCCCGGCAGGGCCGCTACCAGGAAGTCGCGGAGAACCTGCGGGTCAAGGAGGTCCGGATCGCCGAGGACGAGCGGTTCGTCATCTGCCATAACCCGGAAGGCGCCGAACGGGACGCCGCCGCCCGCGCCCGCATGATCACCCAGCTGAAAGAGCTCATCGACGGCACCGACACGCTGGGCAGGGACAAGCGCGCCGAGCTGCGCGGCGTGATCTCGACGAAGCCCGGCCTGAACCGCTACCTGCGCGTCACCCCTGCCGGACTGCTCCGCATCGACGCCTCCCGGGCGAAGGCCGAGGAGAACCTCGACGGCAAGTACCTCCTGCGCACCTCCGACCCGAAGATGACCGCCGAGGACATCGCCCTGGGCTACAAGCAGCTCCTGGAAGTCGAGCGCAGCTGGCGCGACATGAAGCAGGTCATCGACCTGCGCCCGGTCTATCACCGGAAAGAGGAGCGGATCCGCGCCCACGTCATCCTGTGCTGGCTCGCCCTCCTGCTGGCCCGCATCGCCGAGAACGCGTGCGGTGCCACCTGGCCGGAACTGCGCCGGCAACTCGACCGGATCGCCGTCGGCACCTTCAGCGGGCCCGCCGGGACCTTCCGCCAGCGCACCGAGATCAGCGACCCGCAGGCCGCCATCCTCGCCCAGCTCGGCATCGACCCGCCCCCGAGGATCCACCAGCTCATCCCAGCCATGAGCCGCTGACCAGCGGAAACACCCCGCCTAGATACACGCCCCGCACCTAGCCCCGAGGACGTTCTCCCACGTCAAACGGCAAATTCATCGCCTATCGCGCTCTACAGCTGCGGAACCCGGGATTCTCGATGGTGCCCCGCAGGCGCGCCGCAGTCAGGCGCGTCAATCCGCTCGAGGTCCGCTAAGAGACGGCCATGAAAGGCGGAGGCAAACTGGTGCCCGGTCTGGCCGTGATTCTCATTATGGCCGGGCTGACGCTGGCCGGCGTGGCAGCGCACGCGATCCGCCTGGCCCATGCCCCCGATCCTTCGACGACGATCCCGACCTGGGTATCGGCGTCCGTGCCGGCTCAGGCCAGCCCCTCAGCCGGGTCAATGCCGGCGTCGGTGCCGATGCGCGTCATCATCCCGGCCATCGGCGTGAATTCCCCCGTCATGATAGTAGGCCAGAATAACGACGGAACGGTGCAGACGCCGCCGCTCGGCGATCACAACCTGGCTGGCTGGTATGACCACAGCGTCACGCCCGGGCAGCGTGGCTCTTCCGTCATCGTGGGGCATGTCGATTCCTATACCGGGCCGAGTGTTTTCTTCGATCTGAAGAACTTGCGCCCAGGTGATGCCGTGGAGGTACAGCTTGCGGACGGCCGGACGGCCGTGTTCACGGTGGACGGCACCCAGGTGACAAGCAAGACGTCATTCCCCACTCAGGCGGTGTACGGCGATCCTGGCTTCCCTTCGCTTCGCCTGGTGACCTGCGGCGGACCCTTCGACTATGCCACCGGTCACTACCTCGACAACATCATCGTTTACGCCGACATCACCGGCCAGAGTTGACTCTTAAGGCCGCGGGCGCGGCGCAGCGCGAATCCTGCCACCACCATCCGTTCGGTAGAAGAAAGACTTTATCCCGAACGAGCGGTGGTGCTCCTCACGCGTCACGCCGGGTGATCAGGAGCGCGGCGGCCAGCAGGGCGACGGCGGGCCAGGCCAGCAGGACCACCAGCGACAGCGCCGGGGCGAACAGGTTGGCGGCCGGGTGCAGCGCGGTGACCTGGTGCGCCGCGTCCACCAGGGTGAAGCGGCCGAGCCGGTTGCCCCACGGGGCCGGGAGTACGGCCAGGATGCCGGGCACGATGATGACGCCGACCACCACGGCGATCCCGCCCGCGGTGTGCCTGACGATCGCGCCCACGGCCAGGCCCAGCATGGCCACGACGAACAGCAGCAGGCCCTCGGCCAGCACCGCCCCCGGCACGCCTGGCGCCGACAGCGACACGCCCAGGTGATGGCCGGACAGGACGGCCTGGACCAGGAAGAACGAGGCGAGGGCGACCAGTTCCCCGGCGGCGAGGGTTACCGCGCCCAGGACCCCCGCCTTGGCCGCGAGCACCGCGCGGCGCCTGGGCATCGCGGCGAACGTCGTGCGGATCAGCCCGGTGCCGTACTCGGTGCTGAACGCCAGCACGCCGAGCACCGCGACGGACAGCACGGCGTACTCCAGGCTGAGCAGGCCGGGCAGCAGCGGGTCGACCCGGGCGCCCCGCCCGGGCGCGTTCGCGATCGTCGCCGCCACGATCGCGCTGATCGCGATGGGGCTGACCACCGCCACGAGCATGGTCCAGAAGGTCGAACGGACCGAGACGAGCTTGGTCCACTCGCAGGCGAGGACGTCGCGAGCCCGGACGGCCAGCGACGGCGCGGGAGCCGGGGCTGGCGTGGCGGGCCCCGTGGTGGAAGGCCCCGTGGTGGCGGGCACTGGGGTGGCGGGCACTGGGGTGGCGGGCCCCGGGGTGGCGGGCCCCGTGGTGGCGGGCACTGGGGTGGCGGTCATCGACTGGACACTCCTTCCGGGGCGGCCGCCCGGTACTCGACGCTCTCCCCGGTGAGATCCAGGTAGGCGTCCTCCAGGGAAGCGCTGCGCGGGATCAGGGCGTGCACCGCGAGACCGTGCTCGGCGGCCAGGTCCCCGATGGCGGGCGCGTCGAGCCCGGTCACGGCCAGGGCGCCGTCGTCCCCGGTAGCAACGGCGGCGCCGCGGGCGGTGAGCAGCCCGGCCAGTTCGCTCGCACGCGGCGAGCGGACCAGGACGTCGCGGCGGGCGCTCGACTCGATCAGCTGCTCGGTTGAGGTGTCCGCGAGGAGCCGACCCCGGCCGATGATGATCAGGTGGTCCGCCGTCTGGGCCATCTCGCTCATCAGGTGGCTGGACACCATGACGGTGCGCCCGTCGGCGGCCAGGGCCTTGAAGAGCTGGCGGATCCAGGCGATGCCCTCGGTGTCCAGGCCGTTGACCGGCTCGTCGAACATGAGCACCGGGGGGTCGCCGAGCAGCGCCACGGCGAGGCCCAGCCGCTGTTTCATGCCCAGGGAGAAGCCCCCGACCCGGCGGTCCGCCACCGACTCCAGGCCGGTCAATTGCAGGACCTCGGCGACGCGCTTGCGCCCGATGCCGTTGCTCCGCCCGATCGAGGTGATGTGGGCCCGGGCGGTCCGGCCGCCGTGCAGGGCGGTCGCGTCGAGCAGCGCGCCGACCTCGTGCAGCGGGCGGACCAGGGTGTCGTACCTGCGCTGGTTGATGAGAGCCGCGCCGCTGGTCGGGGCGTCAAGGCCCAGGATGACGCGCATCGTGGTGCTCTTGCCAGCGCCGTTCGGGCCAAGAAAGCCTGTGACGTGGCCGGGGCAGACGGTGAAGCTCAGGCCGTCCACCGCCGTCACCGCGCCGAAGCGCTTGACGAGCCGGTCGACTTCGATCATTGGAGCCCGGTTCCCTGGTACATGGGGTCCCCTTTAGTGGTTGGTCCAGGCGCGCAGCAGGCGCGCTTCGATGGGATTGATCGGGATCATCCGGCTGGTGAGGACGACGTGCATGCGGTGGTCGCGGATGCGCAGGCCCAGCGAGGCGGTCGCGTCGGGGCCGGCCCCGGCGTGCACCGCGAGGTCACCCCGCGGGCTGAGGAGCCAGCCGAGGCCGGTCACCGGTCCCTGGGGTTCGCCGTCGCGGGGTTCGCCGCTGGGGACCTGGGGTGTGAGCGCCTCGTGCGCGAGGGACGCGGGCAGCAGCGTCGGCCACCCGAGCCCCAGGCGCACGAGATCGGCCCCCGTGGACCAGAGCCCGCCCGCGGCCTGGACCGTGCAGATCCGGGTCGTGACCGGCTGGAACACGCCCTCGAGGGTCAGCGCGTAGCCGGTGACCGCGGCGGGGTCGATGCTGGCCTCGGTCTCGGGGAACGTCGAGTCGCGCATCCCGAGCGGTTCGAGGATGAGGGCTCTGGCCGCGTCGGCGTACGGCGTTCGGGTGACGTCGGCGATGAGCTGTCCGAGGACCGCCACGCCGCCGTTGCTCGGGCGGGCCACCCCGCGGGGGCCGGAGCAGCCGATGACCGGGCCCATGAGCGTGGCCAGGTCCTGGACGGCGCCTGCGTACACCTCGGCCGGGTCGTCGACCCCGCCGGTGTGGGCGAGCAGGTCCCTGACGGTGACGGTGTCGTCGGCCAGGCGGACCGTGCGCAGGTGGTCGTTGGCCGGCGTGTCGAGCCCGACGCGGCCGTCGGCGACCAGGCGGAGCACGGCGGTGGCGGTGACCAGCACGGTGACGCCGGGCGCCGGGAACCGGTGACCGGGGTCCAGGACCTCCCCGCGGTCCAGGTCCGCCCAGCCCTTGGCGAGCACCCACGGGTCCTTGTTCCCGGGGGTCCCTCCGGCCAGGAGGAGGGCGGCCAGGCCGGACTCGGCGAAGGCCTCCTCCGCGGCCGCCTCGACCCCCGCGGGCACCTCGCCCAGGGTGCGGACGGGGGCGGGCGCGGTGACCCGGGGGTCGCGGACCCGCCGGCCGAGCGGCATCGCGTGCAGCCCGGCTATGCGGTGCGGCGGCTCGGGCTCGACCACGACGAGGTACTCGACGTCCGCCAGGCGGACCTGGGCCTCCAGCGGGCCCTGCCCGAGGACGGCTAGCTCGCCGCGCAGGTCGCCGGCCGCCGACGCGATCTGGGCGACCAGGGCGGCCGGCGGGAGCACGGCCAGGAACTGATCGATGAAGTGCTGGCGCAGCTCGTCCTCGCCGGGCGCCACCCAGCCCGGGTCGGCTGCGCCTTCGAAACGGGAGATCAGCCAGCGCAGCTGGGCCAAGGCGTGACCCGGTTCGTCCTGGCCGGCCGCGGCCGCCGGGTCGCTGACGGACTGCTTGAGCGCGGCCCAGCTGGGCAGGCCGTGTTCCCTGGCGATGGCCGTCTGCGCGTCGTGCAAGGTGGGGAACTCGCCCGCGGCCAGGCGGCGTTTCGCCTCGAGCCTGAGGTACCGCAGGCTGGGCCGGCCGGGCAGCGAACGCGACCCACCGGGCATGGCAGTCCTTCCCTCACGCCCGGGGTCCGCGTACGTCGGGCGGGAAAGACTCGCCGTCTCATCACTGCCGTACAACCGGTGAGCTTGCAGCTCTGCCCGCGGACCCAGGGGCGGCCGGAACCACCAACCCCGATGATACTCCGGGCTCGCCCCCGTTCAGGGCCCCCACGTGTGTAACCCATTGCGTAAGGGTAGTCACTTTCTGTGTCGTAGAATGGGGGCTCTGGGACGCGTGAGGGAAATGGGGGTTCGGGGGGTTATGACCGATTCTCGCGGATCCGGCGCCAAGGCCGGTCCGGCGCTCGTCGCGAACCGCGTGCACCACGGCAGGTCCGCGGCAGACCTCCTCGAATTCGCCGTCGAGCAGCTCCTGCGGGACGACACCGACCTCGGTGCGTTGCCCGCCGTGCTCGAGCGGCTCGTGGCCACCTTCGGCATCCGCGCGGCGCTGGCCTTCCAGCCGTCGGCCGGGCAGCCGGCCACGGTGCTCGCGGCGCACCCGGCCCGCGCCGCCGATCCCGCGCTGCTGGCCAGGATCGGCGCGCTGTCCCTGGCGCAACGTGACCCGGCGACCCCTCGCGGCGGCCAGGTTGACCTGTCGCCGGAGGATTCGCCGGACGGCCGGGCCGCGAGCCTGTTGCTGGCGTACTCGGTACCGGTCGGCGGGCAGTGCCTGTGCGCGCTGGCGCTGATCGGCGAGACGGCGAGCTGGAACGAGGAGGTCCGCTCCACGGCGTACGCGGTGGCGGCCATCGTGGCCAGCCAGATCCGCCACGCCAACGACCTGGCCACCCGCCCCGACCGGCGGGTGCTGGCCGATATCGAGCGCTCCCACGCCGTGCTGGCCGACCAGACCGAGCGCCTCAACTGCCTGATCGCCTCGGCCATCCCCGGCATCCTGATCACCGACGAGCAGGGCCTGATCACGCACGTCAGCCTGAGCTTCGGCGTCCTGTACGGGATCGACGCACCCGAGCGGCTCGTGGGGACCCGCGCCGCCTCGGTCGTGCGCCGCGTCCAGGACGTGTTCGCCGACCCCGGCGCGTTCGCCCAGCGCAGCGCGGAGGTACTCAGGGCCAGGGAGCCCGTCTCCGGCGAGCAGTTCGCCTGCGCCGACGGGCGCACGATCGAGTGCGACTACTGGCCGGTGCTCGTCGGCGGCCAGTGGCGCGGTGACCTGTGGCTCTCCTGGGACATGTCGGACCGCACGGAGGTGGAGAAACGGCGCCAGCAGATGCTCGACGCCGAAGTCGAGCAGAACGCCAGGCTGCGGAAGGTCGACGACGCAAGGAACCAGTTCCTGGCCGTTGTATCGCATGAGCTACGCACCCCGCTGACCTCGATCGTCTCGTTCTGCGAGCTGATCAGGGGCGAGGCCGAAGGGCTCACCTCGGAGGGCATGCGCTTCCTGGACATCATCGAGCGGAATGCCGACCGGCTGCACCGGCTCATCGGTGACCTGCTCATGCTGGACCGGGTTGAGGCGGGGGCCCTGCCGCTGGACCTGGAGGACGTCTCCATTCCCGAGCTGACCGCGGAAGCGGTCAAGAGCGCCTCGGCCGGCGCCGCCAAGCAGGGGGTGACGATCGTGGTCAGGAGCGGGGACGGACCGCCCGTGCGGGCCGACGCGCGCCGGCTGACGCAGGTGCTGGACAATCTGCTGTCCAACGCGGTCAAGTTCTCGCACCGGAACGGGCTGGTCCGCGTCACCGCCAGCTGCGAGGGGCGGACCTGGCGGATCGACGTGGCGGACTCGGGCATCGGCATCCCGCCCGCCGAGGCCGACCAGCTGTTCAGCCGGTTCGTCCGCGCCTCCAACGCGCGCACCGCCGGGCTGCCGGGGATCGGCCTGGGCCTGTCCATCGTCAAGATCCTGACCGAGATGCACGGCGGGCACGTCGAGGTGCACAGCGTCCTCGGCCTGGGCAGCACGTTCAGCGTCTACCTCCCGGCGGCACCGTGACCTGGGGCACGGGGAAGGGACGGGTGCTGGTCATCGAGGACGACCGGGACATCGCGCTCGGCATCCGCACGGTGCTGTCCAGGAGCGGGTTCGATGTAGCCCACTCGGCCGACGGGAAGGAGGGGCTGCGCGCCTTCCACGACGCGCGCCCGGACCTGGTCGTGCTCGACATCGGGCTGCCGTCGCTGGACGGGTGGGGGGTCCTGGAGCGCATTCGCGACCTGAGCGATGTCCCGGTGCTGATGCTGACCGCGCACGGGAACGAGACCGACAAGGTGCGGGGGCTGCGCAGCGGCGCCGACGACTACCTGACCAAGCCGTTCGGCAACGGCGAGCTCGCCGCCCGGGTGGAGGCGCTGCTGCGCCGGCCGCGAACCGGCCAGCCGCAGGCCGAGGTGTACCAGGACAACAAGCTGCTGGTCAGGCTCGACACGCGCGAGGTCATCGTGGACGGCGACGCGGTCGCGCTGACCCCGACCGAGTTCCGCCTGCTGGCCGCGCTCATCAAGAGCCCAGGGCGGACCCTGACCCCCGATCAGCTGCTGGAGCTCGCCTGGAACGACCCGCTCGGGATCGGGCCCGAGCGGGTGAAGTTCTGCATCCTGCGGCTGCGCCGCAAGCTCGGCCAGGACGGCGGGGCGGGCTCGGCGATCGAGGCGGTCCGCGGGTTCGGCTACCGGTACGTCCCACCGCGGGGGGCATAGGGATCGCGGTAACCGTCGCGATAACCTCGGAGGATGCCCTGGGTTATCGATGGGTCGGGAGCGGTCGTCACCGGCGGCGGCGCGGGGATCGGGCGCGCCCTGGCGCGCAGGCTCGCCGCGGGCGGCGCGCGGGTGGTCGTCAACGACGTGGACGCGGGTGCCGCGGCCGCGGTCGCGGCGGAGATCGGCGGTTACGCCGCACCGGGCGACATGGCCACCGAGCAGGGGGTGCACGATCTCATCGAGGCCGCCCGCGGGCACCTCGGCGAGATCGACATCTACTGCTCCAACGCCGGGATCGCCGCCGGGCAGGGGCCGGACGCCCCGGAGGAGACCTGGCAGCGCTCCTGGGACATCAACCTCATGGCGCACGTCCGGGCGTCGCGGGAACTGCTGCCCGGCTGGCTGGACCGCGGGCGCGGCTGCTTCGTCGTGACCGCCTCGGCGGCCGGCCTGCTCACCATGCTGGGGTCCGCGACGTACTCGGTGACCAAGCACGCGGCCGAGGCCTACGCGGAATGGCTCGCCGCGACCTACGCCCACCGCGGGCTGACCGTGCACTGCATCTGCCCCCAGGGGGTCAAGACCAGCATGCTCGAGGCCGCAGGCGAGGCCGGGAAGGTGGTCCTGGCCGCGGCCGCGATCGAGCCCGAGCAGGTCGCCGACGCGCTGTGGCAGGGCCTGGCGGACGGCAGGTTCCTCATCCTGCCGCACCCGGAGGTGCAGGGGTACTACGCGTTCCGGGCCAGCGACCCGGACAAGTGGCTGCGCGGGATGAACCGGATGCAGCAGCGGATCGAGGAAGTCGAGGGGCTGGAGGCCGCGCAGTGAGGGCATGGCAGGTACACGAGCTCGGCGAGCCGCGCGACGTGCTGACTCTGGCCGAGGTCGCCGACCCGGAGCCAGGACCCGGGCAGGTGCTGGTCCGGGTGCGGGGGGCCGCCGCGAACTTCCCCGACGTGCTCATGTGCCGCGGCGGCTACCAGGTCCGGCCGCCCCTGCCGTTCACCCCCGGCATCGAGCTGTGCGGCGAGGTCGTCGCGGCCGGGGCCGGGGTGACCGGCGTCGCCGTCGGTGACCGGGTGATCGGCGGGTCGGCCCTGCCGCACGGGGCCTTCGCGGAGCTTGCCTTGATGCACGCGGACGCCGTCCTGCCCGCCCCGGACGCGCTGGACGACGACGAGGCCGCCGCCTTCTTCATCACGTACCAGACCGGGTGGTTCGGCCTGCACCGGCGGGCGCACCTGGTCGCCGGGGAGACGCTGCTGGTGCACGCCGCGGCCGGCGGAGTCGGCAGCGGCGCCGTCCAGCTCGGCAAGGCGGCCGGCGCCCGGGTCATCGGCGTGGTGGGCGGGCCGCGGAAGGCCGAGGCGGCGCGGGCGCTCGGCGCGGACGTGGTGATCGACCGGCTCAGCCAGGACTTCGTCGAGGTGGTCAAGGAGGTCACCGGCGGCCGGGGCGCCGACGTGATCTACGACCCGGTGGGCGGCGAGACCTTCGCCAGGTCAACCAAGTGCATCGCGTTCGAGGGCCGGATCCTGGTCATCGGCTTCGCCAGCGGGCAGATCCCCTCGGCCGCGCTGAACCACGCGCTGATCAAGAACTACTCGATCGTGGGCCTGCACTGGGGCCTGTACCAGACCAAGGAGCCGCAGGCCATCAAGGACTGCCACGCCCAGCTCCAGAAGCTGGCCGCCGACGGCGCGATCCGCCCGCTGATCGGTGAGCGGCTCGGCCTGGACGAGGTCGCGGCCGGGGTGCAGAGGCTAGCCGACGGCGAGGTCGTCGGCCGGATCGTGTTCGCGCCCTCATGACTGAGATGCCCCGGTTCCCCGCCGGGTTCCACTGGGGAGTGTCCACCGCGTCCTACCAGATCGAGGGCGCGGTGGCCGAGGACGGCCGCGGCCTGTCGATCTGGGACACGTTCTGCCGGCGGCCTGGGGCGATCGCCGACGGCGCGACGGGTGACGTAGCCACCGATTCCTATCACCGCTGGCGCGAGGACGTCGCGTTGCTGGCCGGCCTCGGCGCCACCGGGTACCGGTTCTCGTTCGCCTGGCCGCGGATCCAGCCATCCGGGAGCGGGCCGGCCAACGGCGCCGGGCTCGATTACTACGACCGGCTCACCGACGCGCTGCTCGCGGCGGGCGTCACGCCGGTGCCGACCCTGTACCACTGGGATCTGCCGCAGCCCCTGGAGGATGCGGGCGGCTGGCTGAACCGGGAGACCGCGGAGCGGTTCGCCGACTACGCCGCGATCGTGGCCGGGCGGCTGGCCGACCGGATCGACCTGTGGATCACGCTCAACGAGCCGTTCATCGTGATGGCGCTCGGGTACGCGTTCGGGCTGCACGCGCCCGGGCGGGCGCTGATGGTTGACGCGCTGCCTTCCGCCCACCACCAGCTACTCGGGCACGGCCTGGCCACCGCCGCGCTGCGGGCGGCCGGCGCGCGCCAGGTGATGACCACCAACCACTACTCCCCCATCTGGCCGGCCTCGGCGTCGCCGGCCGACCAGGCGGCCGCGCGCGCCTACGACAACCTGCACAACCGGCTGTTCACCGACCCGATCCTGCTCGGGCGCTACCCGGACCTTTCCGCGTACGGGCTGGGCGCGGACGAGACGGGCGGGCTGGCCTGCGTGCAGGACGGGGACCTGGCCGTGATCTCGGCTCCGCTGGACGGCCTCGGGGCCAACTACTACGCGCCGACCCGGGTGGCCGCGCCCGCGGATCCGCCGCTGCCCTTCCGGCTCGAGCCGATCACGGGGTACCCCGTCACCGCGTTCGGCTGGCCCGTGGTCCCGCAGGGCCTGAGCGAGGCGCTCGCCATGCTCGCCGACCGGTACGGCGCCGTGCTGCCGCCGCTGTACATCACCGAGAGCGGCTGCTCGAACGAGGACGTGGTGGCCGCCGGCGGGACGGTCGACGACCAGTTCCGGATCGACTACGTGGACGCCCACCTGCGGGCCCTGCACGCGGCGATGGCCGCGGGCGCGGATGTGCGCGGCTACTTCTTGTGGACGCTGGCCGACAACTTCGAGTGGAACCAGGGTTTCAGCCAGCGGTTCGGCCTGGTCTACGTCGACCACGTCACCCAGGCCCGCACCCCGAAGAAGTCCTACGGCTGGTACCGCGACCACATTTCCTCACAGCGCGCGTAGCGCGCCCCCGCCGTGGAGCCGACCCGGAACGTGGGGCCGCGCTGGGTCGCGTTCATCGCGCTCGCCAACCTCGGGCTGTACCTCGGGTACTTCGGGCCGCTGGAGGTGCTGCTGCCGAATCAGGTCCAGGCGATCGCCGGGCCCGCGGGGAAGATCGCCGCGCTCGGCTGGGTGACCGGCGTCGGCGCGGCCGCGGCGCTCGTCGCCAACCCGGTCGCCGGGGCGCTGTCCGACCGCACCACCGGACGGCTCGGGCGGCGGCACCCGTGGACGGTGGGCGGCGCGCTCGCGGGCGCCGCGGCGCTGGTCCTGCTGGCGGGCCAGCACACCATCGCCGGGGTCATCATCGCCTGGAGCCTGGCCCAGGTTGGCCTGAACGCGATGCAGGCCAGCGTCGCGGCGGGGGTCCCCGACCACGTGCCCGTCAGGCAGCGCGGCGCGGTGTCGGGCTGGATCGGGATTCCGCAGATCATCGGCGTGGTGCTGGCCGTGGCGCTGGTCACCCTGGCCGTCACGGGCAACGGCGGGTACGCGCTGATCGCAGTGCTCGTCGTGGCCTGCGCGCTGCCGTTCGCGCTGACCACCCCGGACCCGCCGCTGGCCCGCGCCGCCCGGCCGCCGTTCGCCTGGCGCGAGTTTGTGGCGTCCTTCTGGCTGAGCCCGCGGCAATACCCCGACTTCGGCTGGGCCTGGCTGACCCGGTTCACGATCAGCCTCGGCAACGCGATGGCCATCTTGTACCTGCTGTACTTCCTGCGTGACCGCATCCACTACCAGCGGCTGTTCCCCGGGCACACGGCCGAGCAGGGCCTGCTCATCCTCGTCCTGATCTACTCCGCCGGGGTCACCCTGACCGCGGTGGCGGGCGGGATGATCTCGGACCGCACCGGCAGGCGCAAGCTCCCGGTGACGGTCTCGGGCCTGGTCATGGCCGTCCCCGCGGTCATGCTCGCGTTCTGGCCCTCGTGGCCGGTCGCCATCGCCTCGGCCGTGATCCTGGGCCTGGGCTACGGCGTGTACCTGTCGGTGGACCAGGCCCTGATCACCCAGGTGCTGCCTTCGGCGGCCGGCCGCGCCAAGGACCTGGGCGTCCTGAGCATCGCCGGGTCCCTGCCCGCCGTGCTGGGCCCGGCGATCGCCGCGCCGCTGGTCAGCAGGTTCGGCGGGTACCCGACCCTGTTCCTGACGGTCGCCGGGCTGGTCGTGCTCAGCTCGGCGCTGGTCTGGAAGATCCGCTCGGTCCCCTGAGTCAGGAGGCGTTCAGCGCCCAGGTATTGGGATACACGAACGCCTGCGTGGTGCCGTTGCGGATCTCCGAGATCACCGTGAAGTGACCGTCCACGGGCTGGGAGAGCACCAGTTGTGTCGTGACGAGATCGGTGGGCGCCGCGGCACAGCTCGGGATGCAGGTGTCGATGTCGGAGGTGCCGGAACCGAGCGCCCTGGTCGCCGTCCAGGAGGACCAGGTGATGCCCGTCACGATGTTCCCGGCGTCGGCGCTGAAGTCGATCTCCGTTGGCTTGATGCCGTGGTAGCCGCCCGCGACCAGGACCGGCAGCGCCGCAGGCGCCGTCGTGCTCGATGCGCGGTACGTGGCGGCCGGCGTGCTGGCCGTGGGTGACCCCTGGCCACCGCCGTTCGGCTTATGGTGATGCCCGGCCAGGGCGAGGCCGATCGCGGTCCCGCCTGCGGCCACCGCCAGCGCCACGATCAGGGCGATTATGCCGAACGCCGTGCGCCTGCGGCCACCATGCGTCGGGGGGCGACCGCCACCCGGGCTCGGCTGCGCGGGCCGGGGTGGCCCGGCCGACCGGAAGGCCGCGGGGACCGGGGTCTCCGCCGTCGCCTCGAAGGCCTGCTCGGCCGGGGCGGTGGGGGGCCGGGCCGGTGGGGCGGCCGGAGTGGCCGGGGTCCGGGCGGGCTGGACCGGCTCGGGCGCCCGCCAGGTCTGCGCGAGGATCGTCTGGGTGGCTTCGACGGGCTGGGCGGACGTCTTGGTCAGGCTGTCGAGCAGCTCGCGCGCGCTGGGCCGGTTCCCGGGCTCCTTGGCCAGGGTGACCGCGACCAGCGGGCGCAGCTCGGCCGGCACCGAGATCAGGTCGGGCGCGGCGTGCAGGATCCGGAACATGATGGACTCGGGGGTCCCGGTGCCGAACGGGGGCTGCCCGCTGGCCGCGTAGACGATCGTCACCCCCCAGGCGAAGATGTCGGACGCCGTGCCGCTCCGCCCGCCCGTGATCTGCTCGGGCGCTTGGAACCCGGTCGAGCCGATGGTAATTCCGGGCCTGGTCAGCGAGGTCGCGTCCAGGGCCTGGGCGATCCCGAAGTCGATCACCTTCGGGCCGCTCCCGGTGAGGAGCACGTTGGAGGGCTTGAGGTCCCTGTGCACGATCCCGGCCGCGTGGATCGCGGTCAGCGCCTCCGCGAGCCCGGTGGCCAGGCCGTACACCATCCGGGCGGCGAGGGCGCCGCGGGCCTCGATGTACTCGGCGAGCGAGGGCCCGTCAGCGTACTCGGTGACCAGGAACGGCCGGGCGGAGGTGGTGTCGGCCTCGATGACCCGGACCGTGCACACGCCCTCGACCCGTCCCAGCGCGGCCACCTCCCGGCCGAACCGGGTCCGGAACTCCCGGTCTTCGACCAGCTGCGGGCGCAGCACCTTCACCGCGACCGGCCGGCCGTCCTCGGCCGCGCCGAGATACACCACGCCCATCCCGCCCGAGCCCAGCCGGGCGGACAGCCGGTACCGGCCGACCCGCCTGGGGTCGCTGTCCAGCAGAGGCTCGCGAGCCAACCTGGTCCCCCTCGCGCCGCGGTGCCGGTGGTATGCGCGACACCCTATATTCCCGAGGGCACTTCCACGACGCGGCCGGTGAGGTCACGAGCCTGATCTGACAGGAGGAACGCCACCTGGTCCGCGACCTCCGCGGCGCGGCCGAAACGGCGCAGGATAACCGTCTCGGTCAGGGTGTTGCGGGTCGACTCGGGCACGATCGCGGTCGTGTCCTTGACGGTGACGGCGGGCGCTATGGCGTTGGCGCGGATGCCGAACCCGCTGGTCATCGCGGCCAGCTCCCGGGTGAACCCGACGATCCCTGACCTGGCCGCCGGGTAGCCGCCCCAGGGGGCGTGGGCGTACACGCCGAACACCGAGGAGACCAGGACGATCCGGCCCGATTGCCGTCTCATCATGGCGAACAAGGTGGCGCGGCACAGGTGGAACACCCCGTCCAGGGTCGTGTCGATGACCGGGTGCCAGTCGGCGTCGTCCAGCCAGGTCAGCGGCTGGTCCCTGGTGATCCCGGCGCAGCTCACCACGGCCTCGACCGGCCCGAACTCCTCCTCGACCTGCCGCGCCCAGTCGCTGACCTCGTCGCCGTCGGTCGCGTCCAGCTGCAGCGCGAGCACCCGCGCACCCAGCTCGGACGCGGCCTTTTCCACATCGATGGCGCGCTGCTCGTCCTCGTAGTGGCAGAAGCTGATGTCCCAGCCGTCCGCGGCCAGCCGGCAGACCGTGGCCGCGCCGATGCCGCGGGAGCCAGCGCTGACCATTGCGACACGGCCGTAACCCCGGCTCAACGATTCACCTTCCCGCGCAACAGAACCACGGTCACGCCCCCGCCCCCGTGGTGACACACAGTTAACAGCTTCGTTAACGGAAGATGAACTACATCCGCGTCGCGGCGTGTCGGCGCGGCGTGCCCTAGGCTGGCCAAACGTGGACCAGATCACCGAAGCCGGGGCGGAGGCCACGCAATTCGCGGCCGAACTGATCAGGATCGACACGACGAACCGGGGCGGCGGGGACGGCAACGAGCGCCCGGCCGCTGAGTACGTCGCGGCGCGACTGGCCGAGGCGGGCGCCGATCCTGTGCTGCTCGAGTCCGCGCCCGGGCGCGCGAACGTGGTGGCGCGGGTCAGCGGGAGCGAACCGGGTGAGCCGGCCCTGCTGCTGCACGGTCACCTCGATGTGGTCCCGGCCGACCCGGCGTCCTGGTCGGTACACCCGTTCTCCGGCGAGATCCGCGACGGAGTGCTGTGGGGCCGCGGCGCGGTCGACATG
Source organism: uncultured Actinomycetes bacterium (assembly GCA_963789225.1). GTDB lineage: Bacteria > Actinomycetota > Actinomycetes > Streptosporangiales > Streptosporangiaceae > Palsa-504. The sequence goes on along the minus strand of CAWBKD010000013.1, from coordinate 90,087 downwards.
AAGTCGGCGGACGCGGTCCTGCTCGCGGTGGTCCGACTGTGGGCGCGCACCGGCCGCCGCCCCCGGCGCGACGTGGTGCTCGCGTTCACCGCGGACGAGGAGGACACCACAGCGTTCGGATCACAGTGGCTGGTAGAGCGGCATCCCGGGCTGTTCGAAGGTTGCACCGAGGCGATCGGCGAGTCGGGAGCCTTCACATTCCACACCGGGGACGGCCAGCGGCTGTACCCGATCGCCTCGGCCGAGCGAGGGTCCGCCTGGCTGAAGCTGACGGCGCGGGGGCGCGCCGGTCATGGCGCCAAGCCCCATCCGGACAACGCGGTGACTTATCTGAGCGCCGCGGTGGCGCGGATCGGGGCTCACTCCTGGCCGGTCAGGCTGATCCCCACCGTACGGGCCGCGATCGACGCCATCGCCGCGGCGTCCGGCCGGCCGGCGCCCGATGGTGAGCTGGGGGCGGAGGAACTGCTGGCCCGGCTCGGCCCCGGGGCCGCCCTGGTGGCCGGGACGATCCGTAACAGCGCCAACCCGACCATGCTGCAGGCGGGCTACAAGGTCAACGTCATCCCCGACGAGGCGGTCGGCTACGTGGACGGCCGAGTCCTGCCGGGCGCCGAGGATGAGTTCGTTTCCACCATGAACGAGCTCATCGGAGCGAACGTGACCTGGGAGTATGTATACCAGGGGGTACCGCTGGAGGCCCCGCTCGACGCCCCGGTCATGGCCAGCATGGCCCGGGCCCTGCTGGCGGAGGACTCGGGGTCAGTCGTCGTGCCCTACTGCATGAGCGGTGCCACCGATGCCAAGCAGTTTGCCCGGCTGGGGATGGCCTGCTACGGCTTCACGCCCCTGGTGCTGCCCGAGGGCTACGACTACTACGCGATGTTCCACGGCACGGACGAGCGCATCCCGCTGTCGGCCCTCGAATCCGGGGTCCGAATCATGGACCAATTCCTGACCGCCCCCTGACTTACCCGCCGATCAGGGAGCGCACCCGGTCCTGGCCGAGGGCCAGCAGCAGCGTCGGCAGCCGCGGGCCGGTGTCTCTGCCGATCAGCAGCCGGTAGAGCAGGATGAACCAGTCGCGCTGGGCGGCCTTCAGCTCCGGCGTGGGCGGCGCGGAGATCGGCAGGCCGCGCTGCAGCTTGGGGATGCCGTACAGCAGGGTGGTCAGGCCACCCAGGGACCAGTCGGCGGCCATCCCGTCGATCAGCAGCTTGAGGGCGCCGCGCTCCTCGGCGGTCAGGGCGGCGAGCCCGGCGGTGTCGGGGTGGTCGCGGACCTGGGTCCGTTCCTCGGGCGCGACGTACCCGGCGACCCAGGCCTGCGCGCAGTCCAGCCGCGGCCGGACCTCGTCCAGGTCGGCGACCGGGTTGTCGGCGGTCAGGTCCTGGACGATCCGCAGGATCTGCGCCTGGTCGCCGGCCGTGATGTCGGCGATCGAGGCCAGGGTGCGGAAGGGCAGCGGGCGCGGCGTGACCGGGAGCGGCCCCTCGGCCGGGCCGGAGGCGCGGGCGAAGATCGCCTGGGCGGCCGGGTCGGCGTTGCCTTCCGCGACCCGGCGGCCCAAGGCGTCCCACTCGTCGTAGACCCGGCCGACCTCGGCGTCGAAGGCCAGCGTGATGGACTGCTCGGGACGCCGACGCGCGTAGAGCCAGCGCACCAGCGGGGCCTCGAAGATCTCCAGCGCGTCGGCGGGGGTCGGGGCGCCGCCACGGGAACTGCTCATCTTCGCCGATCCTGTCGTGCCGACGAAGGAGTACGCGAAGTGCAGCGGCGCCTCGCCGCCGAAGATCTCCGACACCAGTTCCGCGCCGACGGTGAAGCTGGAGCCCGGCGTGGAGTGGTCCACGCCGGCGGGCTCGAAGGTCACCTGCTCGTACGCCCAGCGCATCGGCCAGTCGACCTTCCACACCAGCTTCCCGGCCACCTGCGCGATGGGAGTGGGGCCTTCCCGAACGCCGCACGCGCACGTGTAGGTGATCTCGGTGGTCGCGTCGTCGAAGCCCGTCACCGTGGTGTCGTCACGCCCGCACGAGGAGCAGTAGGGCCGGAACGGGTAATAGACCGCTGCCTGCGGCTCGTCGTCGTCCAGGTCGGCCCCGCGCTTGGTGCGGTACCTGGCCAGGACCGCGTCGATGTCGGCCCGGCGCCGCATCGCGGTCACGATCTGCGCCGTGTACGCCCCGCCCGTGTACATCTCGGTCTGGCTGATCTCGGTGACCTGGACCCCCAGGCGGTCCAGCGATTCGCGCAACGGCTCCTTGAAGTGCTCGGCCCAGCTCTCGTGCTGCCCGCAGGGATCCGGCACCGAGCTCAGCGGGCGGCCGACGTACTCGGCGAACTCATCCGGCAGGCCGACCGGGACCCGGCGCAGCCGGTCGTAGTCGTCCCAGGACAGGATGTGGCGGCAGGGCGCGCCCTCGCGCCGGACTTCGTCGGCGACCAGGTGCGGGACCATGAGCTCGCGCAGGTTCCCCAGGTGCACGCGGCCGGACGGACTGATCCCGGACGCGCAGGTCGGGGTGTCGCCGGGATGCCTGCGCTCCCCCTCGGCGCGCACCTGCCCGGCCGTGCGCACCACCCAGTCGTCCGCCGCAGCCACGAGACGGCCACCTCCCTTTCCGCAGGCATCAGCGTACCGGGGCCAGACTGCGGTGCTGCGAGGGCGATGGCGGTCCGCAGGGGCTCAATGGCCGAGTGCGGCGGGGATGACCACCGCCGCCAGGACGGCCAGCAGCGCGAGGATGATCAGGGCCGTGAACAGGTCGGTGCCGGGGTTCGGCGCCGTGTGCCGTCCGCCCATGCTGCTCTCCCTCAGCGCCGGCTGCACCGCCAGCAGGGTCAGTTTAGCGGGGATATCCTGCAGAGATACCATGCCCTTCCCACCGCCTTGATCACCACGATCTCACCGGCGGGGCATCGCGGCCAGCGTGATCAGCTGCGCCAGGCGAACTGATCCCGCCAGTCGATGTAGGCGTAGTAGTTCGGCCAGGCGCCCGAGAACAGCCTGCCCACGACTTGACTGGCCCTGGCGGAGCCCGCGAACGGGTTGATGAGCCACAGCCCATCGTCGCGGACGTACATCAGAAGTTGGCCGCCTTTCGACCAGGTGGGGTCCGCGACGGCGGTGCCCGCACTGGGGACCGGGTGCGCCTGGCCGCCAGGGACGTACAACCACAGGCTGCGGGTCGCGTACCAGGCCGCGATGGACTTCTGGTCGAACGTCTGCGCACGCGAGAGGGCGGCGGAGGCGTGGACGAACGCCAGGGCCGGGCCGGCCGGGGAGAGCGCGGGGTCGAGGTTGGTCGCGCGGGGCACCCCGCCCGGCAACCCGGTGCACCCGCCGGCCGGGGCGCACAGCAGGATCGTCTTGTTGTCCCACAGCACGCGGTCGCCGCCGTTGTCGACGGCCACCAGCCGCTGCGCCGGGCTGGTGGCCAGGAACGGCGGGAACAGCAGGGTGAACCCCAGCGTCGCGGCGTGTCCGCCTGCCAGCGGGAAGGAGAGCAGGGACTGGCCGTCCGCGGCCAGCGAGGCCGAGCCCTGCTCGTCGGCCCAGGCCATGAGCCCCTGCCCGTCGGGCCACCAGCCCGCGACGAGAAGCGCGGCCTGGCTCGAGCTGCGCCGAACCATGGGCGTGCCGCCCGCTGCGGGTATGGTCTCCAGCTTGCTGCCGTAGAAGCCGCGCTGGGGGTTGGACAGGATCGTGGTGAAGGCGAGCTGGCGGCCGTCCGGCGACCAGACCACTGGTCCGGTGACTGCGGGCACCAGGTGCGGCGTTGCGTCTGGCTTGAGCTCGCACAGCCAGGATCGCCCGCTGGACGGGTTCGTTACCGTGGCCGCCAGGACGTCGGTGACCGGGGACCAGGAGAACGGCCCGGCGTTGGCCAGCACCGGGCGGGCCGCGCTCCCGTCCGCGCGGGCCAGCCACAGCGTCCCCGTGGGATCGGAGACGATGGGGTACGCGGACGGCGGGGCGACGAGGAAAGCCAGCCAGCGGCCGTCGGGCGACCACGCGGGCGCGGTCGCCCCGCCTGGTCCGGCCACGGTGTGCAGTGTGGCCGGGTGCCCGGAGACCGAGCCGTCCAGTACGTAGAGCCGTCCTGACTCCACGAAGGCCAGCTGGCCTCGGTCGGCGAAGGCCGCGGTGCTTACGGTGGGTCGCGGCGCCGAGGAGACAGCCGGTGCTGGCCGACCGGCGTCGCAGGCCTCCCCCGTCTGCGTTCCGGAGGTTTTTGCCCCGGCGGCAGCCGCCGGCGACGCGCCCACGTGGGCGCGGCTGGATGAGGGCGAGCCGCAGCCTGCGAGGACGACTCCCGCGATGGCCGTGACGACCGTCAGTGATCTGCGCACGTACATCAGACGCGGGCGCCGCAGCCGGGGTTGCCTGCGTGCAAGAGGACTCATTCCGGGGCGCTCGAAGCTCGTAGTGCTCAGCGGTCCGGTGATGCTCGGTGCCAGTGGTGGCGGCGTTTGGCACCCACATGGCCCGTCAGGAAATCGGTCATGGATCCATTGGCGGGCGGCTGCTGTATCGGCTGTCCGTGCGTCGACCGCGGCCAATGTATCGGCTGTCCGGGCGTCGACCGCGGCCAATGTATCGGCTGTCCGGGCGTCGACCGCGACTCAAAAGATCTTGAACGTATTTTCGTAAATATGTATCTGATGTGCGGTATATCTGCTATGATTGAGCTAGATTTCTTTCCGAACGGACGGTGGCATATGACCCGGAATCGTTCCCCCGGTCGCGGGCAAGACGGCGAGGAGCCGCACGGCTCCCGCCCGTTGCCCACCGGGGAGAACGAGCCGGAGGATGGCTTTCCGGAGCCTGAGCAGGGCCTGTTCGTGTGCCTGCCGGCGGAGGAGCTGACCCTGGCCGGGTTCGCCCAGAACGGCCGGTCCGACACGATGGCGCCGGGCGCGCTGCTGGCCACCGTGCTGGAGGCGATCACCGGGGAGGACGGGTCGGGGCTGGCCGCCTTGGCCGATGACCAGCTGATCGGCGTGCTGTCCGGGATCCGCCGGATGGAAGCTCGGGCCGCGTGGGGCCAGCTGGCAGTGCTGGCCGAGTTCGCCCGCCGCCGCCCGGCCACCGGGCCCGTGGACAGCGGCCAGTACGGGTTCAGCGACTTCGCCCCCGACGAGGTGGCCGGCGAGCTGCGGCTTAGCGGGCAGTCCGCGGCCGGGCAGATGATGTACGCGGTCGCGGTCGGCGACCGGCTGCCCCGCAGCTTCGCGGCGCTGGCGGCGGGGCAGATCCACGCGGTCCACCTGAGGATCATCGAGGACGAGACCCGCATCCTGAGCGACAAGCTGGCCGCGGCGGCCGACGAGATCCTGGCCGAGAAGGCCCGATCCAAGACGTACGGGGAGCTGCGGTATGCGGCGCGGCGGCTGGTCCTCAAGCTCGACGCAGACGCGGCCCGCAAGCGCAAGGAAGCGGCCGCCAAGCTCGAGGCCGAGGTGCGCCGGTACCGGGAATCATCCGGGAACGCCGGGATGATCGCCCGGGAACTCCCGCCCGATGAGGTGCTCGCGGCCTGGCAGCACCTCGACCAGCGGGCCCACGATCTGCGGGTCGCCGGGATGCCCGGGTCGCTGCGCGAACTGCGCATCCGCGCCTACCTTGACCTCCTCCAAGAACGGGACAGCCGGCTGGCTCCCGTGGGCCCAGAGACCGGTCAGGACGGGCCCGAGGCCGGCGGGACAAGCCAGCCACCTGACCAGGGAAGCAGCCCGGCCGACAATGACGGTCCCGGACCCCAGCCGGGCGGAAACGGCGGCCCCGGCTCCGGCCCCCATCGTGGCCCGGGCGGGAACGGCGGCCCCGGCTCCTCTCCGCAGGGCGGCATGGGAGGCCGCACCCGCCAGGCCGGGCGGGACCAGGGTCCTAGCGTGGCCGCGCTGATCAACATCACCGTGCCGCTGGACACCGTGCTCGGCCTGTCCGCCACGCCGGGGGAGGTGGCCGGGTTCGGCCCGCTGGACGCCAGCGACGCCCGCGACCTGGTGGCCGCGGCGGCCCGGCACCCGGAGACCCGGTGGTGCGTGACCGCTCTCCACCCCGACGGGACGGCTGCCGCGCACGGTTGCGCCCGCGGCCGCCACCCCCCGCCGCGCATACCCGGCCTCGCCGGTGACCCGCCGGGCCCGGACCCACCGCCCGGAGCCGGGGCGCGGGACTACCTGACCGGCCTGCGGGTCCGGATGGTCCCGGTGGCCCGCGGCCACTGCGACCACACCCGGGCCGAGAGCGGGTACCGGCCCAGCCGGGCCCTGGCCCACCTGGTCAAGGTCCGCAACGCCCGGTGCACCGCGCCGGGGTGCGGGCGGCCCGCGGCCCGGTGCGACCTGGACCACACCCTGGCCTGGGACAACGGCGGAATCACCTGTGAATGCGACCTGGCTCCGCTGTGTCGTCATCATCACAGGTGTAAGCAGGCCGAAGGGTGGCGGCTCGAGCAGCCGGAGCCGGGCGTGCTGGAGTGGCAGACCCCGGCCGCGCGCCGGTATACCACTACTCCGACCGCATATCCGGCGTAGTCCGGGAGACTTGGCCAGTAGCTGGGCGACCCTCCTAGGGCTGGAAGCCGGTTTCGGTCCAGCGCTGGAAGACTTCGACCTTCTCGGGCGGCCAGGCGCCGTCGCAGGGCATGGTGCCGTTGCGGAGGCGGTCGAGGATGGCGGCCGCGTTCGCCTGGACGTCGTCGTGGGACCACAGGTCAAACGCGAACGCCATGGATTTCCTGTCGTGCTCGCGGAACAGCGGCTTGATGTTGGCCCCGAAGCTCACCGTCTCGTCGGGTCCGGGCAAGCTGACCTCCTCCGCTGGGCTGGTCTCGGCGGGCGTTTCGGCGGGCGGGCCGGTCGGGCTCCAGTCCCAGGAGGGCAACGGTACACCGGCTGGGGTCCGCGAGGTCCAGTCCAAGTATGACGCGAGCGCGGCGCGGAACTCGGGGTCGGCGGGCAGCTTGGCCTCGTCGGCGGCCTGGGTGGCCAGGGCCACCCACCTGGCCCGCTGCGGTTCGGTGAAGTCCTGGCGCACGGTGGCCTCGCTACCGTGGGCAGGTCCGCCGAATGCGCCGGCCATGAGGGCAGCCTCGCGCAGCGGGAGTTCGGGCGGCATGGTGGCGAACAGCGGGGCGAGCAGGTCGTCCGCGGGGACGTGCTTCTCGTACAGCAGGCGGGTCATCCGGGTCAGCGCGGGCAGGCCGCCGGCCCACTCGAACAGGGTCGGCTCCGCGCCCGGCGCGCGGACCGGGTCGCGGAACCCGATGTACCAGTGCATGCCGCTGCAGAACGGCTTGTTCTGCGAGTGGCCGCACCGGCAGAGCGCGTAGTGCTCGCGGGAGGAGCCGGCGGCGCGGGGCACGTCGGTGCCGGTCGCGTCGATCAGGGGGACGCCGCCGGTTACCCGGTAGGGGCCGTCCTGGGTGATCTCGATGGCACGCTCCCGCTGGCCGTGCCAGTCGGCCAGGCTGCGGGCCTCCTCGCCGTCGAACGCCAGGCTCAGCGCTCCGGACGGGCAGTCGCGGACGGCGCGGATGAGCTCGTCCATCCGGGCGCCGCTGGGGGCGACGAACGGCTCCTTGTCGGTGCGGAACGCGGTGGGCAGCCGGTCGGTGCACAGGCCCGCGTGCTGGCAGATCCCCCGGTTGTCGAAGATCGTCACCTGCTGGCCCGAATAGGTGTCGCGCTGGTCGGGCACGCGGTTGGGATCCTTGTCGTCGGTGAACCCGTTCGTGGCGTGCGTCCCGTCGCAGAACGGCTTCATCGCCGAGGCGCCGCACCGGCACAGGGCGACCTGCGGCGGAACGGAGAGCCGCTCGCCGAGCGGGTTGCGCAGCACCGGGACGTTGGTGACCAGGTAGGGGCCGTTCTTCGCGGTCATGACCACCGGGCGCAGGCCACGCTGGACGTCCTTCAGTGCGGCGATCCGGCGGGCCCGCTCCCCCGGCGAGGTCTGGTCGTAGGCGAGGAGCTGAAGCCCGGCGGCCGCCTCGAGCAGCCCCGGCGGGGCGAACGTGTCGAACCGCACTCGCAGCCCGGTGACGTGCAGCGCGGCGTCCCATAGGGCATCGTCGGGGGCGGGGCCGAGTTCGGCGGGGATGGGAGCGACGGGAGCGACGTCGTGGGTGGCTGACACGTCTTGCAGGGCATCGGCCAGCGGGCGCAGCACGCTGTCGACGAGGCGCGCGACCACCCGGGCGTCGTCCTGGTGGGCCAGCACGGCCTGGTACGCCGAACGCACGGCGTCGCCCAAATGAGACAGGAGCTCGGTGGAATGGCCGGTGAAACCACCGCTCGTTCGGTAAAAATCGGCGGCGCGGGACAGGAGGCCGGGCAGGACCTCAGCCGGAACCGGGGCGGGCGCGGCGGGGCGGACGTCGCGGGCGGGCATGTGCGCCTCGAGGGCCTCGGCGATCCCGGTCAGGCTGGCCTTGACCGCGCCCAGGTCGTCCGCGACCTGCGGAGCGCACGGGATCCCGGGCTCGCAGAACTCGGCGGCCTGGCGGATGCGGTGGGTGAGCAGGATCCAGGCGGCCTCGCGGTGCGGCAGCACGTAGTCGGTCTCGTAGAACAGCTCGAAGCTGGGGCCGGCCGTGCGGCCCGGGTAGTCCGGGCCCGCCGGGAGGGTGGTCACCAGGTCCCCGAGTGGCTTGATGGCCTGGAACATGAGCGCGACGGTGGCGTCGGCCAGCGCCTTGAGCTGCGCGTCGGTCTCCTCGGTGTGGGCGAAGAAGCGCTGCAGCATCAGCAGCAGGATCTCGTAGGTGACGTTGAACAGGTCCATGACCTGGCGGGTCAGCGGGTCGGTGACCAGCGGGGTGTCGGTCTCGCGGACGGCCGGGCGCACGTTGACCGTGACCACGGGGCGGACCGGGTCGAAGGCCGGGTTGGCCTCGCGGAGCTGGTTGTACTCGTCCAGGATCTCGACGAACTGGCCGAAGTGGGCGTCCTTCCAGTCCCCGCGCGGGCCCTCGCCCTGTTCGAGGATCTCGTCGATGGCCCGCTGCGCGCTGGCCACGTCGGTCACCGCGACCAGCTCGGGCCAGACGAAGTACTGCTCCGTTGCCTGGGCCCGCGGCGGGCCGACGAACAGCCACCGCTCGCCGAACTTGTCGGCCAGGTGCGCGATCCCCGCCTCGATCGACCGGTACAGGTGCCCGACAGTGGCGAAGTCCTGGCCGTGAGGGACGATCTCGGTTTTCTGCATGGCGGGCCTGGCGCGGCCGAAGGCGGCCATCCCCTGGGCGTCGTCCAGGTCCATGCCCTCCGGGCGCTCCAGGAACATGAAGTGCTGGAGGGCGGGCTCGCCGAACGGCACCAGCGCCAGGTGGACGCCGGCCGGGTAGTTGCTGGCCGGGTGCGGGAAGTTGGCCCGGGACAGGTGCGGGGCGCAGCCGATCGCGGACAGCAGGTTCTGCACCAGGGACAGGTGCAGCATCTCCTGGGTGGCCACGTGCGAGATCGTCTTGCGCCAGCGCTGGACCGCTTCTGCTTCCTCGGCGGTCAGGCCCTCGTCGGTGGTCTGCTTGAGGGAGAACGCGGCGTACAGGTACTGGCACATGATGCCGTGCTCGAGCTCGGCGGCCTCGCACAGCATGTAGATCAGCGCCTCGCGGTGTTCGATCACGAACGGCGCCTCGGGCGCCGCCAGGCCGCCGCGCGTGGCGATGACCTGGGCGAGCCGCCCCCGTCCCCCCGGTGAGCCCTGCGGCTCCTGGCTTTCGCTCATGGTGGTCAGGCCTCCCTGGTAGCCATTCTCGCCGGGTGGGCGGGCCCGCGCGGCGGTTCGGATTGTGCCCTCGACGAACACCGAGGGGCACGGCGCGCCCGCGATAAGCGGCGGGGACGGCGCGTTTTCTCGTGGAAATCGTGGTCGCGCTGGATGAGGCGCTGTAGTTCGGTCCGCTGCTTCTGGTCAAGCTCCTGGTGCGATTGGTTGAGCAGGCTCAGCACGGAGGCGGTCGAGGTCGCGACGCTGACCGTGGGGTGGCTGCCGGGGGCAAGGCGGGAGCGGCGGTGGGTGAGGACGACGATGCGCTGGGCGGTTACCTGCTGGCCGCGCTGTTGGAGGAACCGCTCGAGCTCGGTGGCCGATTCGTTGAGCTGCTGGCTTGGCGAGCGGCCTTTCCGGTCGGTGATCGGCCGCTGCTCGACGAGGTTCCCGTAGTTGTCGTACTTATCGGCGTGCCAGCGGTCGCCGTCGACGTGAACGGTGGCGTTGATGTTTTTCACCTCGATGGCAAACAGGCCGCGCGGCCCGAGGAGCAGGTGGTCGATCTCGCCGCGCCGGTTGTGGTAGCCGTGCAGGAGCGTCCAGTCGTCGGTCAGGGCGCGGCCTAGCTCGGCCGCGACCAGCTGCTCGCCGGCGATCCCGGCCCTGATCCTTTCCTCGGTATCCGTGGGCTCGGTGTTGCGGGCGGGGGGCCGAGGGGCTCGCCGTTTCTCGGTCCAGACGGCGAAGGCGAGCCGCAGCCAGGCCCACCACTGGTGGTGCTGGCGGGCCCGGTCGCGCGTCACCCGCGCGGTCTGGACTTGGGCCTGGTGCCGGATGAGGGCATCTTCGTAGCGTGAATGCGCCCGCTTGTCGGCGGTCTGCCGTCGCCGCGATGCTTCATTCAGCATGTCGCCGGGGTGATTGGACAGCTCAACGATCCGCATGTCGCTGCTCACTCTTTGTGGGGTTTGAAAAGGGCAGCACAGGCAAATTCCATTTCAATCTGCACACGGCCAATGGACAGGTCATCGCCACCAGCCAGCACTACGAAAGCAAAGAAGGCTCGCTGCACGGCATCGAGTCGGTTAAGCACAATGCGCCGGACGCCGTCATCGAGGACCTGACCGAAGAATAAGAATGACGTGGGGGGCGCCGGTCACGGCACCCCCACGAGGTCGACCCTTCTGGCCTGCGGTTCTAGTTGCCGTCCCGGCCGCCGAAGTCTCCCTCGATCGACTGCTCGCCCTGCTGGACCTCGCTGTCGAAATGCCCACCGGTCTTATCGTCGACCATCTGGCCGGCTTCCTCGATGCCCTTGTCCACGACGTCAGAATGCTCGCCTGCGAGCTGTTCCGCATCGTGCTCGAGATTGCCGAAATCTGCCATTGATCTTCACTTCCCTCCAGTTGACCGACATGTTGGGCCTCTACGGTAGCCCCGCGCCAACCCGGCGGCAACCCATGGCTGGTTAAGACCGCGTTGTATTTGCAGGCCGGCCTGCGCGGCCGGTCCGATAGCCTGGTTTCATGAAGATCGATAACAGCCCGGCCAGGGGGATGCGGGACCTGCTGCCCGCGGACGTCGCTGTCCGTGACCATGTGCTGGAGTCGATCGCGGGCGTGTACCGGCGGTTCGGGTACCAGCGGATCGAGACGCCGGCGCTGGAGGATATCGCCCGGCTGACCAGCGGGCAGGGCGGGGAGAACGAGAAGCTCGCCTACTGGGTGCTGCGGCGCGGGCTGCCTGCTTCGGTGGCGGCGGGCACCGAGCTGAGGGACCTGGTGGACCTCGGGCTGCGGTACGACCTGACCGTGCCGCTGACCCGGTTCTACGGGCACAATCACGCGCGGCTGCCTATGCCGTTCCGGTCGTTGCAGGTCGGGCCGGTGTGGCGGGCGGAGCGGCCGCAGCGGGGCCGGTACCGGCAGTTCTACCAGTGCGACATCGACATGATCGGGGAGTCCTCCGTGCTGGCGGAGGCGGAGCTGATCGAGGCGACCACCGAGGCGCTGGCCGTGGTCGGGCTGACCGGGACGACGGTTCGGGTGTCGGACCGGCGGTTCCTCTCGGCGCTGGCTTCCCAGTGCGGGGTGCCTGGCGATGCGTGGGAGCCGTTCTTCGTCACGGTGGACAAGCTGGACAAGATCGGGTGGGACGGGGTTCGTTCGGAGCTGGTCGGGCTCGGGTTTGATCCTGGGGTTGTTTCGGCGGTGGAGTCGACGATCGAGGGGCTGGAGGGGGTGCCGGGGGATCGGCTGGCCAAGGCCCTGGCCGATAGCCTGCCCGAGCTGCCTGCGGAGGTCGTGTCGGACTTGGCCGACGTTGCGGTGTGCCTCGACCGGCTGGCTTCGGAACGGGCGCTGAGCTGGGTTTTCGATCCGACGCTGGTGCGCGGGCTCGGGTACTACACCGGGCAGGTGTTCGAGATCATCCACCCGGACATGAGCGGGTCGGTGGCCGGCGGCGGGCGGTACGACAAGCTGATCGGGCGGTCGCTGGGGCACGACGTTCCGGCTTGCGGGTTCTCGATCGGGTTCGAGCGGATCGTGGACCTGCTGGCCCGGGGGGTGGTGCGCGACGCTCTGGCGGTGCTGGTGGAGGCGGACGTGCCGGTGGCCGACGCGCTGGAGGTGGCGCGGGAGCTGCGCGTTCAGTTTGGGGCGGGGCGGGTCGTGGAGACGGTGCGCCGGAGCGGGAAGTTCGGGGCGCAGCTGAACAGGCTCGAGGCGGCGGGGTTCAGCGCGTTCGTGCTGGTCAGCGTGTCGGATGGCGTAGTGGTACGCGGGGAGGAACGGGGGCTGGGCGGTTCGGTGGGCGAGTAGCGCCGTGGGTGTTTTAGCGGAGGCCGAAGGGAGCGACGGCTGGGATCCCCGTGGGCTAGCGTGGGCTCATGAACCGGCCGTTCAGTCAAGTTGACGTGTTTACCTCAACCCCGTACCGGGGGAACCCGGTGGCGGTGGTCCTCCACGGTGACGGGCTTACCGCCGAGCAAATGCAACGGTTCGCGAATTGGATGAACCTGTCCGAGACCACGTTCGTCCTGCCGCCCGGCGACCCCGGCGCGGACTACCGGGTGCGGATCTTCACGCCCGTGGCCGAACTGCCCTTCGCCGGGCACCCCACCCTCGGGACCTGCCACGCTTGGCTGGCCGCGGGCGGCGCGCCTCGCCGGGCCGACGTGATCGTGCAGGAGTGCGGTGCGGGGCTGGTGACGCTGCGCCAGACCGCGGACGGGCTGGCCTTCGCGGCGCCGCCGGTACTGCGGGACGGACCGGTGGACAGTGCACTGCTGGCGCAGATCGCGTCGATGCTGGGCATCGACTCCTCTGCCATCGTGGACGCGTCCTGGGCCGACAACGGACCGGGCTGGGTCGCCGTGCTGCTGGACAGCGCCGAGGCGGTGCTGGCCATCAAGCCCGTCCAGACCGACCTTGACCTGGGGGTCGTGGGACCATACCCGGACGGATCACCAGCCGCGTTCGAGGTGCGGGCGTTCTTCCCCAAGGACGGAGTCACCGCCGAGGACCCGGTCACCGGGAGCCTGAACGCCTCGCTGGCCGCGTGGCTGCTCCGGACGGGCCGGGCCACCGCACCCTACGTGGCGAGCCAGGGCACCGCGCTCGGCCGTTCCGGCCGGGTCTACATCTCGCAGGACGCCGACGGCACGATCTGGGTGGCCGGCGGCACCGTCACCTGTGTGACCGGCCAGGTCGAGCTGTAGTCGAGCTGTAAGAGAACGAAGGGGATCAGCATCTTCGTTGAGCGCTTGTACTGCGGATAGGAGTCGGGGAAGCGTTCGGCCATGTAGCGCTCCTCCACGGTGGCGCTGTAGATGAAGTACCCACCCAGCACCACGACCGCTACCAGCCAATACAGGCTGACCGCGATCATGGTCCCGATCATCGCGAGGATGATGCCTGAGTAGATCGGGTGGCGGACCTTGCGGTAGGGACCGGTCGTGACCAGTTCAGGATCGACCTTCTGGGTCATCGGCATGCCCCAGTTGCGGCCCAGGTAGATCCTGGCCCAGATGGCCAACGCCAACCCCAACAGGAAGACGGCCAGGCCGATGCCCTCAAGCCACGGGTCGTTCGTGGTCACGTGCGTCTTGAACGCCTTGACCCGGAGCAAGAGCAGGACGATGAGAATGATGCCGAGCCGGATGCCTGCGAACCGGGTCCATCGTGTTTGGCCTGCCTTGACGCCGACAGACGCCGCCAGCCAGTAGATCCAGAAGGCTACCCAGACGACGAAGATGACACTGTCGACGACGACACGCATTACAGGCTCCCCTGATCATGGACGACGGCGAGGCTGTCTGCACAACGAACCGGCAGCGGCGATAGTTCGAGGTCAGGTCGCGCCTGTGACGGTGGCCCGGATACGGTCCACGATCTGGTTCGCCTCGTCCTCGGTGATCTCGATGAACTCGTTTTGCAGGTCGCCGCGCTCGGCGGAAATCAGCAATGGACTGAATTCCCAGATGAGATTCCAGGTAAACGCTTCATCGAGCCTGCCGCCGTCTTCTGTATAGATGCGTCGGAATACACCTGCCGGCTGCTCACGACTGCTCAGGGCGTTCACCGCGGCGTAGTACGTGACCTTATCTGGCATCTGTACCTCTCTTCAGGTAGTCGGGAATATCGGCGGCACCGGGCGGTATTGGCACCTCAGCGGCCACTTTCTTCTGATATGCCTCCAAGACCATCTGCTCGAACTTGTTCGGCTTCGGCAAGGCGCGGATCCGTTCGTAGGCGGGGTGCGTAAGCTGTTTTGCCTCGTAGCTGATACGAGTATGGAACTGCACCTCGAACCGCTGGCCGCTCACTGGTTCAATCCACTGGCTGTTGATTCCCTTATACTGGTCATCAGACCAGGAGTTCTTGCATACCTCCATCTTGAAACCTTGCTCCTCGCAGACGCGCAATATCCGCATAGACGCTCTGCGTATAGCGGGCATCCTCATACTGAAAGGTAAAACGAATCGTGTCGGGAACAAGCGCAGCAGCAGCCTCTGGTGAGATTCGGAACGCTTTCATGTTGTCATAGACTTTTTCCTTGATGCGATCGTTGTCTTTGAGACGACGCTCAAGACCCACTAGGTGCCGATGTGGATCTTGACTTTCGATGGCACGCAAAGCTGGCGTGATCTCTTTCTTCTCCCGGTCTACGATACGGTCATACTCTGCTTCAATTCGTTGGTTCTTGGGTGGGTCCAGGTATCTGTGGGCGTCGCGCGCCATGAGCCGGGATGGTCCTTCGACCTGTCCACCGGCGGGCGCTCCTCGGCTGGGAAGTGGCGCTTGTACTCGCCCCACATCCAGCGGGACTCCTCGGCCTTCTCTTCCCAGTTCGGTCCGGGTCTGGGCTTGATGGCCGTTCTCGGTTGGCTCGGCTGGCTTGGAGCGGGCGACTGGCTGGGTGCGTTCGGGGGATTCGGTGGTGGCGCGTAGGGCGTCGTAGCACTCTTGGCGGCTGCGGGGCTCGATCTGGTCGCGGCGGGACTGGCTGGCGTGGTCTGGGGGTGGGTTCGACCGGTCGGCCGGGACTTCGGGGCGTTCGTCCGGCGGCTCGGCAGGATCATCAGAACGGTCGGCGGCCACCGGACCTCACAGCAACAGTCGCGCAAAGAGACGAAACCATCACGATAGGTAGCGTACCGGACTACGCGGACCGATGGGGTCAGGTCAGGTCGGAGATGAACTCCTCGAGCAGGGCGGTGAAGGTCTCGGGGGCTTCCTGGTGGAGGGCGTGGCCAACGGCGGGGATCACGTGAACCGAACCGCGCCACAAGGTGGGCGCGGCGAGTTTCTGCAGGTAGGCGAGGTTTACCAGTTGTTCGGCCTCGCCGTGCGCGATGGCCAGCGGAGGCCGCATGCCATCGACAATCGCGACCTCGTCGGCGAACCGGCCCTCGAGGACGCTGGCGAACATCGCGGCGCGGGCCTCGCCGTCGGTCCGCAGGATGTCCGTAATGAAGTCATCCAGGGGCAGGGACGAACCTGGTGCGGTGAAACTGGCGGCAAAGGTCCGGGCCTCCTCCGGCGAAACGACGGCCGCGAAGCCCACGTTCATCGCGGGGTTGGGCAGGAAGGCCTCGGCCATCTGGGCCGCCGAGGAGACCGGCGGGGTGCCGAACACCACGTACCCGGCCACCGCGGGCAGGCCAGGTTCGGCCTCCAGCGCGATATGCCCGCCTAGGCTCCAGCCCACGACTACCGCGTCGGCGGCACCGGTGGCCTCAGCGAAGCCGGTGAGCGCTCTCGCGTAACCGGGCAGCGAGTAGTCCTCGCGGTTCGCGGCCGGGGCCGAGTCCCCGTGGCCGGGCAGGTCGAAGGCCAGGCAGCGGAAGCGCTGCCCGAACGGGCCGGCCAGGATGGCGTTCCAGGTGCGGGACGAGCTCGAGTTGCCGTGCACGAAGATGACGGGACGGCCTTGGCCCTCACTCTGAACAAACGCGAGTTCCTGACCGTCCACCGTGATGCGCCGTTCGGCCACTGCTCGCTCCCTTCCGATCAGCGGTTCACAGGTCGAGGGTGGTTCCGGGTTCCAGCCGGGCGACGGGCGCGCCGCTGGGGGCGGCGGCGACGGACAGCATCCTGGTCATCAAGGCCAGGCCGGCCTCGTTCAGGATCCCGTCGTGGATCGCATAGCCGCGGGCGGGCGCCACGGCGCGGAAGTAGTCGATCATCTCCCCCGCCTTCAGCCAGGGTGCGCTGATGGGGACCAGCAGCGTGCCGACCGGCTCGGGCGGGATGGTGTAGGAGTCGCCGGGATGGAACACCTCGCCCTCGACCAGGAACCCGTTGTTCACGACCAGCGGGATGTCCTGGTGGATCAGCGCATGCTCCACGCCGTAGACGTGCACGGAGAAGCCTGCGACGGACAGCGCGTCGCCATGGCGGGTCTCGTACACCCGATCGCCGAACTCACTCAGCTGCTCGGTGATCGACCGGTTGGCCCCCAGCGTCAGGTCGGGGTCGGCCTGGAGCGCGGCGCGGATCGCGTCCGCGTCGAAGTGGTCCGGATGCTCGTGAGTGATCAGGACGGCGGTCGCACCGGCCAGGGCCGCGGCCGCGTCGGTGAACGTGCCGGGGTCGATGACGAGGACGGCACCGTCCTTCTCCAGCCTGACGCACGAGTGCCCGAGCTTGGTGAAGCGCACGGGCCTACGATACGCGCCAGGGCCAGCCTAGGCTGAGCCGATGAAGCTGTGCGCAGGAGCCAGGGGATCGCGGTTAAGGCTTGAGCGCGCCGCGGCCGGTGAGCGGCCTGGTGTCGGTGGGGCGGAGCGGTTCGCCGCAGGCCTGGCAGATCACCTCGGCCGTGACCTCGTGCCCGCAGTGGTGTTCCAGGACCAGCGGCGGGCCGTCCTCGCCCGCCAGGTACTGGTCGCCCCAGCGCATCAGCGTGACGATGACCGGGTAGAGGTCGCGGCCCGCCTTGGTCAGGTAGTACTCGAAGCGGGCCGGGTGCTCGCTGTAGCAGCGCCGTTCCAGGATTCCGGCGCCGACCAGGGTGCGGAGCCTGGCCGCGAGCGTGTCGCGCGGCGCGCCGGTGCGCTTGACCATCTCGTCGAACCTGCGGTTGCCGAGGAAGACCTCGCGCACCGCCAGCAGGGCCCACTTCTCGCCCACGATGTCCAGGGTGCGGGCGATCGAGCAGGGCCGCGGCTCGGCCGGAACAATCCCCATAATCAGCAGTCTACCTCATGGGTTGGATTTCTGGACGATCTCAGGTTAGAGTACATCCAGATTCCGGACTTACTAGGAGGACCACCGGTGAACGCAGCCACTCCCCCGGCGCCCGCGGGCGCGTCGGATTCACGCCGGGTCGCGGCGGTAGTCGGCGTGCTGGCCCTGGCCGTGTTCATGTCCAGCCTGGACCTGTTCATCGTCAACCTGGCGTTCCCCTACATCAGCAGGCAGTACCCGGCCACCAGCCTGAGCTCGCTGTCCTGGGTGCTCAACGCCTACACGATCGTGTTCGCGGCGGTGCTGGTGCCGGCCGGGCGGTGGGCCGACCGGATCGGGCGGCGCAAGCTGTTCGTGGGCGGGCTGGCCGGATTCACCCTCGGGTCGGTCCTGTGCGGGCTGGCGCCGGGAGTCGGCGCGCTGATCGCGGCCCGGGTCATCCAGGCGGCCGGGGCGGGCGCGATGGTGCCCGCGTCGCTGTCGCTCCTGCTGGGCGCCGTCCCGGCGCAGGCCCGGGCGAAGGCCATCGGCACCTGGTCGGCCCTCGGCGCCCTCGGCGCGGCGCTCGGCCCGGTCATCGGCGGCAGCCTGGTCCAGATCGACTGGCGCTGGGTGTTCTGGATCAACGTGCCGGTCGGGGTGGCCGCCGTGATCCTGGCCGTCCGCGTCGTGCCGGAGAGCCGGGACGCGGCGTCCCGCGGCCGGCCCGACCTGATCGGCGCCGGGCTCCTCGCCGCGTCCGTCGGCCTGGTCGCGCTCGCCCTGGTCAAGGCCCCCGGCTGGGGCTGGGGCTCGGCGGGCTTCCTCGGGCTCCTGGCCGCCTCGGTGGCCTGCGGCGCGGCCATGGTCTGGCGCTCGCAGCGGCACCACTCCCCCGTCATCGAGCTCGAGCTCTTGCGCTCGCGGACGTTCAGCGGCGCGTTCGCCGCCTCGATCCTGTACTACGCCGGGTTCGGTGCCTTCGTGCTGAGCGCGGTGGAGTTCCTCACCGGCGTTTGGCGGTACTCGGCGGTGGACGCCGGGCTGGCCATCGCGCCCGGGCCGCTCATGGTGCTGCCGTTCGCCCGCGTCGTCGCGCCGCGCCTGGCGTCGGTCCTGGGCGGGCCCGGGCGGGTCGCGGTGATCGGCTGCCTGGTCAACGCCGGCGCGCAGCTGTTGTGGCTATGGCGGATCCAGGCGGCGCCGGATTACGCGACGCACCTGCTGCCCGCCCAGCTGCTGGGCGGCGCCGGGGTGGGCCTGGCCATCCCCTCGCTGCTCGGCGCGGGCAGTCTGTCGCTGACGCCGACCCGGTTCGGCACCGGCAGCGGGATCTTGAACATGGGGCGGCAGATCGGGACGGTGCTCGGCGTGGCCGGGCTGATCGCCATCTTGTCCCGCGTCTCGCCCGCCGACCCGGTCGCGGCCTACCGGCACGGGCTGGTGCTGGTCATCGCGTTCTTCGCCGCGGCGGGCGTCGTCTCCGCGGTCCTGCTGACCGCCCGCCCGGTCCCGGCGCCGGAGCCCCCCGCGCCCGGGGTTCGGCACGTGGGGGCGCAGGAGGGCGTCCGGGCGTAACACCACCGCCGTTCGGGAAAATCTAGATCTTTTTCTGCCGAACGAGCGGTGGTGCGCGCACCGCGGCGGTCAGGCGTCGCGGGTCATCATCCGCCAGGCGCCGATGCCGGACCAGCCAACGATCCAGCCCACGATCACCGAGATCATGGCCCAGGTCGGCATCGGCGGGATGCCGAGGGCGCCGCGCCCGCCGAGCAGCAGGCCCCCGTGTCCTGACTGGCCGGCGGCGGCCAGGTCCGCCGGGCGGAGCTGGTCCATCGCGATCCCGATGACCAGCCGCTGGCCGTCGATGAAGTAGGGGAGCTGCACGCGGGCCAGGAGCGGGGTCACGATGATCTCCAGCGCGATCAGCACGATGGTCGTGGTCGTTCGCTGCCCGGTGAGCGAGCCGAACCCCAGGCCGACCAGGAACCCGATCCCGACCTCGAGCTCGAGCCACAGCCCGATCTTGGCCATCTCGTTGTCCGCGGGGCTCTGGCCGCTGACCTCGGAGGCGGCGTAGGTGGAGTAGAAGCTGGCGATGTTCACCTCGATCGCCGAGCGGATCTGCGCCGCGGTGGTCGCGGGGCCGACCGGCAGTCCGTTGGCGGCCTGCTGCGGGTGCTGCAGCAGCCAGGTCTGCAGCTCGGGCTGGTCGAAATGCTCGGGGGCGGTGACGCCGAACAAGCTCACCGTCGTGGGCTGCGGTGGCGCCTCGTAGCTGGTGACCAGGCAGGTCATCAGGAACGCCAGGGCGACGAGCGGGACGAGGATGGCCAGGCCGGCCGGGATGCGCGCCAGGTAGAGGGCCAGCCGCGACCGGCCGGTGATGACGAGGTGGCGGAACACGCCCTCGGACAGGTCCGTCGTCCCGGCCGCCGCGCCGAGCGCCGCGGCGGCGATGAACCCGAACTCGGCGATCAGGCTGCTGACCTGGGAGAAGAGGTCCGGGGTGCCGGCCGGGCCGTAGCTGTGGGGATCGATCACGTGGAACAGCAGGCGCAGGCCGTAGAACAGGACCGTCGGCACCACGATCAGCACCACCATGGTGATCATGAGCCCCGTGCGCTTGCGGATCTCCAGGTTCTTGGTGGTGATCATGTCCCAGGTGGGCAGCCAGGCGCCGGTCCTGGGCGCCCGGCGGCGGCCGGGCCCGGATTGTGCCTGGGCGCGGGACTGCTCGGCGGTGGTCACGATGGCTCCCCCAGTCGGCTCGTCACGGACAAGAACCAGTCCTCCAGCGACGTCTGGATCTCCCGGAGGCCGTACACGTCGATGTCCGCCCGGACCAGCCGCCGGTTGAGGTCGGCGACGACCTTGCTCGACGCCCCGGCGGGCAGGGTGACGGTCAGCCCGGTGTCGGTGAGGGTCGTGCCCGCGGCGATCCCCGCCTCGTTGATGAGCTGGGCCGCCCGGGCGGGTTCGGCGCAGTCGACCTGGACGACCACGGCGCCCGCGCCGCGGGTCAGTTCGTCGATGGGGCCCTGGCGGATCACCCGGCCGCGGTCGACGATCGCCACCGCGTCGCAGGTGCGCTCCACCTCGTCGAGCAGGTGCGAGGACAGGACGACGGTGCGGCCCTCGGCGACCAGGCTGAGGATCATCGCGCGCATCTCGTGCATCCCCGCCGGGTCGAGCCCGTTCATCGGCTCGTCCAGGATGAGCAGTTCCGGGTCGGCCAGCAGGCACGCCGCCACCCCCAGGCGCTGGCGCATGCCCATCGAGTAGGAGGCGACCTTGTCTCCGGCGCGTTCGGCCAGGCCGACCCTGGCCAGCGACGGGGCGATCCGCTGTTCCGCCTGGCCGCCTCGGGCCGCGGCCAGCAAGCGGAGGTTGTCCCGGCCCGTCAGGTGCGGGTGGAAGCGAGGCTCGTCGACGATCGCCGCGACCCGGGCCAGGGCCTTGCTGCGTTCGGCCGGGACCGGGGTGCCGAGCAGCGACATCGTGCCTCGGTCGGCCTTGGTCAGGCCGAGCAAGGTGCGGATCAGGGTGGTCTTGCCCGCGCCGTTCGGGCCCAGGTAGCCGAACGCCGAGCCGCGGGGCACCAGCAGCTCGACGTCGTCGACGGCGACGGTGGCCCCGAAGCGCTTGGTTAGGCCGTGGGTCTCGACCGCCCAGCCGCCGTTCTTGCGTGACGGCGCTGGCCGGGGCCTTGGCGCGTCGGGCCTCGGGCTTGGCGCGTCGGGCCTTGGGCTTGGCGTGTCGGGTCTTGGGAACGCCGGGTCGGGCTTGGTGCTCGGGCGCTGGCGTTGGGTGCGGTGCGTCACGGCATAGGCGAGCCCGCCGATCACCAGGAGCGCCACGACGATCGGTCCGATGCCGATACCGGAATGCACGGCGCCCGCGGCCATCAGGTCGTTGGTATTCATCGTGAGTCATGGTGGCCGGGCGGCGCTCCGGCTGTCATCGGGCGCTGGGATGTCATTCTCCAGAATGACGTGTGGCGCTCAGGACGTGGCGACGAGGCCGGATTCGTAGGCGAGGACGACGAGCTGGGTCCGGTCCCGGGCGCCGAGCTTGGTCAGGATCCGGCTCACGTGGGACTTGACCGTCGGGAGGCTCACGTGCAGGGTCTCGGCGAGTTCGGCGTTGGACAGGCCCCGCGCGACCAGCGACAGCACCTCGCGCTCGCGCTCGGTGAGTTCCGCGAGGCCGTCGAGCGTCCGCCTCGGTGCCCGGTCGCCCTGGGTGAAGTGCGCGATGAGCCGGCGGGTCACGCTGGGGGCCAGGAGCGCCTCGCCGGCGGCGACGGTGCGGATCGCGCTGAGCAGTTCCTCCAGCGGGCGGCTCTTCAGCGCGAAGCCGCTCGCCCCGGCGCGCAGCGCCTCGAAGACGTACTCGTCCAGGTCGAACGTGGTGAGGATGAGCACGCTCGGCGCGGTTCCGGCCTGGCCTGCGGTGATCTGCCGGGTGGCTTCGATGCCGTCCATCACCGGCATCCGGACGTCCATGAGGACGACGTCCGGGCTCAGGCTCGCCGCGAGGTTGACCGCCTGGCGGCCGTCGGCCGCCTGGCCGACCACCTCCAGGTCCTCCTCGGCGTCGATCAGCGACGAGAACGCGGCGCGGAGCAGCGCCTGGTCGTCTACCACCAGAACCCTGATCGTCACGCCTGACCCTCGACCGGGACCTGGGCCGCCACCCGGAAGGCCCCGCCAGCGACCGGCTCGGCGACCAGGCTGCCACCGAACGCCGCGATCCGTTCGCGCATCCCGACGATCCCGAGACCCTCGCCCGCGTGCGGTTCGCCGCCGCCGGCCGGGGCGCCGTCGTTGGTGACGTCGAGGAGAATCTCGTAGTCGGATACGGCCAGGGCGACCGCGGCGCGAGCGCCCGGCGCGTGCTTGACGACGTTGGTGAGCGCCTCCTGGATGACGCGGTAGACCGTCAGCTCGAGCGCCGGGGAGAGGGGACGATCGGTCCCGGACAGATACAGGTCCACCGGGGTGCCTGAGGCCCGGACGGTCTCGACCAGCTCCTTGAGGTCGACGAGCCTCGGGGCCGGGGCCAGGGCGGCCGTCCGGTTCTCCTCGTCGCGCAGGAGCCCGAGCACGACCCGCAGTTCTTCCTGGGCGGTCCGGCCGATGGTCTCGATCGATTCGAGGGCCGTCCCCGCCTCCTCCGGACGCCTGGCCATGAGGCGCCGGCCGACCCCGGCCTGGACGGTGATCACCGCCAGGGTGTGGGCCACGACGTCGTGCAGCTCGCGGGCGATGCGCACGCGCTCCTCGCGGACCTGCTGGTGAGCGCGTTCGGCCTCGGCGGCTCGGGCCTGCTCGGCCTGCTCGGCCAGCCCGGCCAGGTAGCGCGTGCGCGCCGCGACGCTGTCGCCGATGAACCAGCCCGCCACCAGCGGCAGATAGCCCACCACGCCCTCCTGGGCCAGGAGTGCGTGCCCGGCCGTCAGCGCCGCGTACAGGAGCGCTCCCCCCAGGGCCGCGGCGCTGGCCGCGGCGGCGGGGATCGACACCCGTCTCGGCAGGCGGGAGGCGGCGAAGTACGACCCGACCCCGAGCAGGATGCCGAACGGCAGCACGGAGTTGCCCGCGGCCATGACCATCGCGTTGGCGGCGGTCACCGCCGCCAGCACCGGCAGCGGCCAGCGCCGCAGCAGCATGATCGGGCCGCACAGCACGGATCCGGGTGGCGGGGCGTGGGCGATGTTGTTCCTAGCCACAGCACCGACGGTAACCAGCGGATCAGCTCAGCACATCCTTCTGGAGGTTGACATCCTCAGAGCTTCCGGCGAGGGCGGTGTCGCCCGGGGCTGGTCCGGTGGATCCGCGGATCGTCCTTACCCTGGCCATCGTCGTGTTCACGCTGGTCTTCATCGGCCCGATGTACTTCCTGTTCACCGACGGGCTGAAGTCGACCCAGGAAGCGATCGCGACGCCGCCGACGCTGTACCCGCATCACGTGTATCCGGGCAGCTACCGGCAGGCGTTCGACCGGCTGGACGTCGCGCGGCTGCTCTGGAACAGCATCTATTACGCGTTCGGCGCGCTGGCGTTCCAGCTCACCTTCGACGTGGCCGCGGCCTACTCGATATCCAAGCTGCGGCCGGTGTTCGGGAACGTCGTCTTCTTCCTCATGCTGGCGACGCTCATGATCCCGAGCACCGTGCTGGTCGTGCCGCAGTACGTGACCGTGGCCGACCTGCCCATCCTGCATATGAACCTGATCGGGACGCCGGAAGCGATCTGGCTGCCTTCGGTGGCCAACGCGTTCAACATCTTCCTGCTCAAGCGGTTCTTCGACTCGATCCCGGCCGACTACATCGACGCCGCGCGGATCGACGGCGCGTCCCCGCTCCGGATCCTGCGCTCGATCGTGCTGCCGATCTCCCGGCCGATCATCGCCGTGGTCTCGATCTTCGGCCTGGTCGCCGTCTGGAAGGACTTCCTCTGGCCGCTCCTGGTCGAGTACGGCTACACCCCGACCAGGGAAACCCTGAACGTGGGCATCTGGCAGGCCGCGTACGGCACGCCGCAGAACCTGATCATCGCGGCATCCGCCATGGCCGCGGTGCCGACGATCGTCTTCTTCCTGTTCTTCCAGCGCAACATCATGTCCGGTCTCACCGCGGGCGGCCTGCGCGGGTGACCGACAGAAAGAGGTGCCCGTGCTAGACCGCGCCTGGTGGCGCAGTGCCGCCATCTACCAGCTGTACGTGCGCAGCTTCGCCGACGGGAACGGGGACGGGATCGGCGATCTCGCCGGCGTGCGCGCGCACCTGCCCTACCTGGCCGGGCGCGCGCTGGCCGATCACTACCAGGGCCGGGTGCTCATCGGCGAGATCTGGATCCCGGACGCGGCCCGGCTGGCCAGGTACGTGAGCCCGGGTGAGCTGCACACCGTGTTCAACTTCCCCTACCTGAGCTGCCCGTGGGACGCGGCGCAGCTACGCGAGGTCATCGACCACACGCTGGCCCTGCACGCGCCGGTCGGCGCCCCGGCCACGTGGGTGCTGTCCAACCACGACGTGGACCGGATCGTGTCGCGGTACGGCCGCGCCGACACCGCGTTCAGCCTGCAGCGGCGAGCGTATTTCCACAGCCTGCCGGTCGACCTGGAGCTCGGTACCCGGCGAGCCAGGGCCGCTGCGCTGCTGACCATGGCGCTGCCCGGTTCGGTCTACGTCTACCAGGGCGAGGAACTCGGCCTGTGGGAAGTGCAGGATATCCCGGATGAGCGCCGCCAGGACCCGATCTGGCAGCGCACGGACGGCGCCGACCCGGGCCGAGATGGCAGCCGCGTGCCGTTGCCATGGGCGGGGGCCGAGCCGCCGTTCGGCTTCTCACCGGCCCACACCGCGACCGAGCCGTGGCTGCCGCAGCCCAAGGAGTGGCGGGATCTGACCGTCGAGGCGGAAACCGGTAAGCCAGACTCGATGCTGGAGCTGTACCGAGCCGCCCTGGGGCTCCGTAAGGCCGAGCCCGGCCTCGGCGACGGACCGATGACCTGGCTGTCCGCCGGCGACGGCGTGCTCGCGTTCGACCGCGGCAGCAGCGTGCGCTGCGTGGTGAATATCTCAGCCACCCCGGTGCGGCTGCCCTCGCACGCGGGCGTGCTGCTGGCCAGCGGCCCGCTGGACGGCGAATTGCTGCCGCCTGACACTACGGCATGGTTGCGGTCACGGTGATGGCGTCCGCCAGGAGGCCAGCAGTTCGATGGCCCGCGGCCGGCATTCGGGAAGTCGTTCGGCATAGAGCGCGTACCAGATCGTGAGGCTGGAGCCTGCGCAGTTGCTCGCAGATACGCAGCTGCTCCGGGTCGACGGGATCACCGTACGCGGACAAGATGCGGCACCGGTCCCGTCGCGGGCTCGCGGTTGACGCGGCGAGGTCCCAGGCGACCGGGCCGAAGCAGGTGTCCTCGAAGTCGTGCCACACCCACTGGCCGCCTGCTGCCGTGAGGTTGCCGGCGCCGGCATCGCCGTGCAGCACCTGCCCGGGGAGTTCGGCCGGAGCGAGGTCGTCGGTCAGCCGGACGTAAGTCTCGCTGAGGATGGCGACGTCGGCGGCGGTGAGCAGGGTCTGCGGCCGGGCCAGGAAGGCCGGGATGTCACCCAGGGGCGCGAGGACAGGGAGGTGAGCCGGGTAGGTACGCAGGATGGCATGCAGGTCCCGCAGCATCGAGCCGATGGTGGCCTCGTCAGGCAGCCCGGTGCCGGTCGGCCTGAGGTAGGTCCAGAAGGACATCACGTGCCCGTCGTAGCGCTGGACGGTCGCGGGAACTTCATAGCTCGGCTTCATCACCGGGGCGCCTGCCAGCGTCAGGAACATGGCCAGGTCAAGTTCCCGCTGCAGCCAGGCAGCGGCGTCGCGGACGGCAGGGGTGCTCGCGGCGACCTTCGCCACGACAGGGGTGGGGCTCAGGTGGACGATGACGTTCGCGCCGTCGGCCAGGATGACGGGCTCGGCACAGGCCACGCCGAGGCGGGCGGCGGTGGCCACCGCGGCGCGGGCCGCGGTGGCCGCGACAGATGAGGTCACCTGTCCAGGATGGCAGGCAGGCGGCGAGTGCTGCGGCGCAGCGCGGGGTCCTAGCGCGCCTGGGCGGCGGCGAGCGCGGAGCGGGCCCGGAACGTGCCGGGGGTCAGCTCCCCGTCGGCGCGGGCCTTCTCCAGCGCCGAGGACCACCAGGCCAGGTCGTCGAGCAGGACCTGGAGGCGGGGCGGTAATGCCTCTATCTCGCACCAGACGACCTTGCCCCTCGGGATAAAAGGGCGTCCGCGGCGACGGCGGTAAGTTGGGGTCATGGCGGAGCGGCAGGATGGTTCTCCCGAGGACAGCTATGACCCGGTGTGGCAATTCGCCGAGCTCGCCGGGGACGTACGCGACCCCTACCCGATGTTCGCCGGGATCAGGGCGGATACCCCGGTCCTGGAGGTGCACTTCGGCTCGCGTTCGGGCGGCGGGTCCCGGGCGGACCAGCGGTCCCCGCGGATGACGTCCCTGTTCACCGTCACCAGCCACCAGCTCGCGGAGCAGGTGCTGACCGACACCGCGCGGTTCTCCTCGGCCGGCTACGCCTCCACCATCGGGCACGTGATGGGCCGGACCATCCTGCAGATGGACCCGCCGGAGCACCAGCGCCACCGGGCCCTGGTCGCCAAGGCGTTCCGCGCCAGGGTCCTGGACACCTGGAGCGACACGATCATCGGCCCGTGCGTCAGCGAGCTGATCGACGCCTTCGCCGGCGACGGGCACGCTGATCTCGTCCCGCAACTGACGTTTCCGTTCCCGGTCCGGGTCATCGCTCAGGTTCTCGGGCTGCCCGAGGGCGACTGGCCTCGGTTCCTGCGGCTGTCGACCGAGCTGATCGCGGTCATGCGGAACCGGGACCGAGCCGTGGCCGCCAGCCGGGAGCTTCGCGGCTACTTTGCCGAGATCATCGCCGAACGCCGGCGGAACACCCGCGATGACCTGGTGAGTCAGTTGATCTCGGCCGAGGTCGAGGGGCACCGGCTCAGTGATGAGGAGATCTATCCGTTCCTGCTGCTGCTCCTGCCCGCCGGGGCGGAGACGACGTACCGGTCGTCGAGCAACCTGCTGTTCGGGCTGCTGGCGGATCCGGGTCAGCTCGAGGCGGTTCGCGCCGACCGGGACCTCGTGCCCCAGGCGATCGAGGAGGCGCTACGGTGGGAGACGCCGCTGCTGACCGTGGCCCGGACGGCGACGGAGGATGTGCCGCTGGGCGGGGTGGTCATTCCTGCTGGGGGTTTCGTGGCGGTGTCGCTCGGGGCGGCGAACCGAGATCCGGGGCGGTATCCCGATCCGGATGCGTTCGACGTGTTGCGGGAGGATAAGCAGCATCTGTCGTTCGGCGACGGGGTGCATAAGTGCCTGGGGATGCACCTGGCCCGGCTGGAGATGCGGGTGCTGCTGAACGCGGTGCTCGACCGGCTGCCGGGGTTGCGGCTGGATCCCGGGGCGGAGGACACGCACATCCACGGATTGATCTTCCGCTCGCCCCCGAACCTGCCAGTCCGGTTCGATCCCGCCTGACTACTGATGACTCACAGCCGCAGCGCCGTGGCGACCGTCCTTCGGGTTGCGCCTGGTCGCTCCGGGTAGGAGGCGTGGATGACCAACCTCGCCCTATCGCCCGGCGCTATCCACCGCGCCTACCATGAGGAGCTCGGCCCCGGACAGCGGTCCGCCCTGCTCAGTTGGCTGGCCTTCACCGGCACCTTTGCCGGGCTCCGCGCGCTCACCTACAGCATCCGGGAGGGCCGGGGACCCTTCCGGAACCTCAGCGTCGGCGGCGCGCACCTTCATCACTACATGTGGGGCATCGGCCTGGTGTCCGCTGTCGGCGAGGTCGCGGTCCGAGGCGACGAGCGGCACCGCCGCCACCCGGCGGTCGCCGTCAGCTACGGCAGCGGCCTAGCGCTCATCGTCGATGAGTTCGCCCTGCTGCTCGACCTGAAGGATGTCTACTGGGCCAAGCAGGGCCGGATCTCGATCGATATCGGTATTGGCGGCATCGCCATGACCGGGGCTTACTTCGCGGCGCTGCCGGTGATTCGCAGACTATGGCGGGATTTGCAGAACAAGGGCGTGCTGACCAGGGCGGCACCCGCCCAAAGTGAGGCCTGAACCGGCAGCAGCCAAGGGAAAGGCCACCGCGTCCTGGTAGGCGGTCCGCCGCGGTTACCCGCACCTGAAGGCTCAGCCTGGCCGGTCAGCCAATGTTGGTCACTTAGCGTGAGGTCGGCGAGTAGGCCCGGACCTTCAAGGACGACAGCGAAAGCTCCCGCGACCTGGCAGGACGATGCGCCGCTGCAGTTATCCACATTTCCACAGCCCTGATCATCCACAGCTACACCGACGCTGACCAGCGATTTTGCCGGAATTATCCACAAGTTTGTGCACAGGGCGTTATCCTAGCTGGTCAGGGCTACAGGTACGCATGAGCCAAGGGAGGACGACAGTGATATCTCCTCATCCCTCCCGCCCGGGCGGGCGGAAGGCGACCGTCATGCGCATCCCCTGCTAGCCAAAAGCGGTCCCGGCCAGGTGTTCGCAGCACGCGGCCGGGACCATATGTCGGACCAACCTCAGGAGGAACCCGACATGGTCAGTATGGCAGGTGCCGGGCTGGTCATGACGTCCCAGGAAACGGGACCTGAACAGCTCCCAGCCAGTTCCCGACCGGCGCTTGTGGAGACACCGGCGCCCGCGCAGGGCGACGAGCTCCGGCCGCTGGAGGTAGCCCAGTGCTCCCTGTGTGGCATCGCGCTCCCGCTCGGCCTGCTGGTACCTGATGGCGGCCAGGGATGCGCCGACATCCGCTGGTACTGCAAGGACGCTAAGTCGTGCACCGAACGCTGGACCACCGCCCGTCCGCCGCAGCACGCACCTGCGCCAGCGGTTCCCGGCGCCGCCTAGGTCACCGCGCCGGGCGGTCAGTGCCCTGGTCTTGGGGCTGTCTGCCGCTGGCGGAACAGCGACGGGCCGTGCTGGCCGGACTAGACGGCTCGCCGGTGCCGCATCCGCAAGCGCCAGTAGGTTCCGGACGATCCGCCTGGCCGGGTGAGA
This sequence comes from uncultured Actinomycetes bacterium, assembly GCA_963789225.1. GTDB lineage: Bacteria > Actinomycetota > Actinomycetes > Streptosporangiales > Streptosporangiaceae > Palsa-504. The sequence goes on along the minus strand of CAWBKD010000013.1, from coordinate 61,084 downwards.
CCAGGCGGATCCTCTGTCCCAGAATGACGTGGCGCGGAGCGCGGGCAGTCCGGGCTGTCGCACCCTGCGATAGTTATCAGAAGCCAGCGGCGAACATGTACACCGCGCCCTCGTCATTCTCACCGACGCCGGGCGAACCGATTGCGACAGTGTCTTGGTCGGCCCCGTCCGTGAGCCCGATGCCACCGCCGGTCGGGGTGCTGAACGACTGCCGTTGCTGCCACCCGTCCCTGGATAGTGCAAACAGGTACAGTGTGCCCGCGCCGGTAGCAGCGGTGACAAGCTCCTGGCCGGCGAGCCCGACGATCCCGCCAAGGTTGCCGTTATCCCCGTCGCTGACTGTCACCTCCACCGGATCCGACCAGGACAGACCGCGGCCACGATAGATGTAGACAGCGCCCTGGCTGTCGGTGCCGGCGCCAGGTGCGCCGGCCGCAAGCAAGTCACCACTGAACGCAAGTGACGAACCCAGCTGACCGTCCCCGTCGCTGGCGGTCAGTTCCGTCGGCTCGGACCAAGTGCCCAGGTTGTCGGTGTAGACGTACACCGCGCCCTGACCGCCGCCTGCTTGTTGTGCGCTGGCCGCGAGGGTATTCCCGGAAAGCTGCACCGTGTTGCCGAGCCAACCGTTATCCCCGTCGCTGGCTGTCAGCTCCACAGGCTCGGACCAATCCCTGCCAGCGCCCGTGTAGATGTACACAGACCCCTGACTGTCGGTGCCGTCACCCGGCGCGCCTGCTGCGATCCGGTCGCCGCTGATCGCGAGGCCGCTCCCCAGATTGCCGCCCGCGACGTCGGGTGCGGTAAGGACCGCCGCCTGTGACCAGGTGCCGCGGTGGCTGGTGAAGACGTAGACCGCACCCTGGTCGTCCTCGCCGTAGCCCGGGGCATCCGCGGCGATCGTGCTGCCCTGAATCGCGACTGTGGCGCCGAGGTTGACGCCAGCAGGGGCGGTGCTTGTCAGCAGTTCGGCCTCTGACCAGCTGCCTCTGGTGCGGGTGAACACGTAAACCGAACCGCCGGCGCCCACCCCGGGTGCACCCACCACGAGCGTGCTCCCCTGTACCGCCTCCGAGTAGCCGAATAGGCCGTTGGCACCGTCGTCGACGGTAAGCGTGGGCTGCTGGGTGAACGCTGGGCCGAAGATATCGGCCCGCGTCGCATGTCTCAGCGTGGCCGACACCAGCCGCACCGCGCCCGCCGATATGGTTCGCTGCAACGCCCGCTCACTCAGCAGCCGTGTCGATATCACGGTATGCCCGGTGATGGTCTGCCCCGCGGCATGCTCGGTAACGGTGCGCTCCATCATCGTTCCCACCGCGCGGGCCTGACCTACGCCCGCCGTCGCTGCCATGGCGCTGCCCGGCGCTGTGCTTATGGCCGCAGCTATGACAGCCAGCCCGCTTATGATCATTTTCGATCGGTGTAGGTTGCTCAACAATCCCCCTAATGACGATTTCGACGCGACTCTAATAATGCGCCACCTGCCAGCGTGACGATATCAGGTGCCACCACGAGAAAGGGACCGATTGCTACATTGAACCCACTAGCCTGCGGGTGTTCCGCTAGAGCTCTTATATCATCCACATCGCCAGTTTCGGCGACATTGCCCCATACGGGAATATTCTGGGCTGGGTCAAATTTCGCATGCGGTAACCGGGGCGATCAGCACATCCGGCTCGGCGGCGTAGGTGCGGCCGAAGATCGCCTGGGTTTCCGCGTCGATGAACCCGATCTCGTCGGTGTCCTGGTTCCGGCGGCCGAAGTACGCCCGGTCCCGGTCATCGACGAGGCCGAAAATGCTCCGGCTGACCGACACCCGCGGCACCCGCTCGTGGCCGGCCCATGTCGGCGTCGGTCTGACCCTCCTGAAGCTGATAGCCGAAGTACCGCCAGCCGCGGCTGATCCCCAGCTGGAGCCGGCCGCCGGAGATCAGGTCGGCTGCGCCGGCGTCCTCCGCCATGTACAACGGGTTCTCATAGCGCATGTCGATGACCGCGGTGCCGATCTCGATCCGGCTGGTCCGCGCGCCAACCGCCGCCAGCAGCGGAAACGGCGATCCCAACTGCCTCGCGAAGTGGTGCACGCGGAAGTACCGGATGATAATTGGACCCTGACCCGGGGCAACCTCGGGAAGACCATGGCGCACCAGATGAGCAGCACAAATCGTGTGACTATTCAGGACTGTGAGGGCGGGCGTGCATAGGTCCCGTAAGCGAGCCTGTGACGGGAAGCAGAAACACGCGACCAAACAGGAAGCCCAGGCGCACCTGTCAAGCCTCAAGCGGAAGCGCGGTGCCGCAATATGGCGGATGAACGTCTACAAATGTCCTTACTGCAAGATGTTCCACGTTGGGCACTGGTTTTAATGGCGAGAGTTATCGACGGCACCGCCACACCGTGATACTCGACCAGAGGAGGATCGTGGCCGCAGCGGAGGTGATCGCGGAGCTCACCGAGCTGCGCCGGGTGCGGCTGACCACACGCGTCTCCGGCCTCGAAGCGGCGGACGGCGGGCATGTGGTTCATCGTGCCAGCGCCTTGCGGTCTGGGACAATCGCGGAGTGCAGCTGACGATTATCGGCGCCGGTGCCATCGGTGGCACCATCGGCGCCCACATGATCCGTGACGGCCACGACGTTCTTTTCTGCGACGCCGATCCCAGCCACGTCGAGGCGATCAACCGGCAAGGGCTGTCCATCTGCGGGCCCGTCGAGAACTTCACGGTGCAGGCCAGGGCGGTGCTGCCGGACGACCTTCCCGCCGTGCTGCCGCGGGCGGCCGTGGCCACCAAGAGCCACCACACCGCGGCGGCGGCCGAGCTGCTCCGCGGGCGGCTCGCGACCGACGGGTACGTCGTCAGCTTCCAGAACGGCCTGACCACGGGAACGCTGTCCGCGGTGGTGGGGCCGGAGCGCGTGCTGGCCAGCTTCGTGAACTTCGGGGCGGACTGGCTGGAGCCGGGGCTCATCATGCAGGGCAACGTCGGGACCTTCCGGGTCGGGGAACCCGGGGGCGGCCTCAGCGAGCGGGTGCGCGAGCTGGCCGCGGCCCTGCCGTATGCGGAGCCGACCGGCAACATCATGGGCTATCTGTGGGGCAAGGAAGCCTACGGGGCCATGCTGTACGCGGGCGCGGTGTCGGATCTGTCGATCGCCGACTCGCTGGAGGACCCGAAGTGGCGACCGCTGATGCTAGCCATCGCCCGGGAGGTGCTGGCCCAGGCGCCGGTGCACCCCGAGGCCTTCGACGGCTTCGACCCTGGCGACCTCGAGGGTTCGCTGGCCCGCCTGGTCGCCTTCAACCGCGGGAGCGCGAAGTCGCACAGCGGCATCTACCGCGACCTGATGGTCCGCAAGCGCAAGACCGAGGTCGACGACCTGCTCCGCGACCTGAAGGGCCCGCTGACCACCTACACGGGACAGCTGATCCAAGCCATCGAGCGGGGCGAGCGGACCTGCGAGGTCGCCAACCTCGAGCTCCTGGCCACCTACGAGCGAACGCTCCGCCTCGGCACGCCATTGAACGCGGTGGTCAGCGTGTTCTCCGCCCCCGCCCGCCGGCCCGAGGGCCCGCTGCACGGGGTTCCCGTCGCGGTGAAGGACATGATCGACATCGCCGGGCACCCGCGCGGCAACGGCAACCCGCACGATATGGCCGGTGCGCCCGCGGCGGGCGATGCCCCCGTGGTCGCGGCGCTGCGCGAGGCGGGCGCCGACGTCTTCGCGGCCACGTCCCTGCTCGAGTACGCCGCGGGGGCCGTCCATCCCGGGGTGCCCGAGGCCCTCAACCCCTTTGATCCCGAACGAACGGCCGGGGGGTCCAGCGGCGGCTCGGCCTGTTTGGTGGGCGCTGGCGCGTGCCCCGCAGCGCTGGGCACCGACACCGGCGGTTCGATCCGGATTCCGGCCCACTACTGCGGGATCGTGGGGTTCAAGCCGACGTTCGGCGCCATCGACGTCACCGGCGTGCAGCCGCTCTCGGCGTCGCTGGACACCGTGGGCATCCTCGGCGCCGACGTCGCGGTCACCGCGCGCGTCTTCGCCGCCATCACCGGGCAGGCGGCCGCCAGCAGCCCGGCCACGCTGCGGCTCGGCCTGGTCCGGGCCCAGCTGGAACACCCGGACATCCGGCCGGGAGTTGCCGCCGCGCTGCGCGGCGCGCTCGACCGGCTGGGCCGGGCGTTTTCCACGCGGGACGTGGATGGTCCCTTCTGGGACGAGGTCAACGCGCCGTTCGGGAAAATTCTGCTCTGGGAAGCGTGGCAGGTGCACCGGGATCAGGTCGAGAGCCACCCGGAGCGCTATGGGCCGGAGACGCTGCGGTTGCTGCGGGCCGCATCGACGGTGAGCGACGATGCCTACGCCGCGGCCCGGCGCCGCCGCGATGACCTGCTGCCGCGGATGGCGGAGGTGTACCGCGGCGTGGATGTGCTGGTCACGCCCGCCGCCCCGTTCGTGGCCCCGGCGACGACTCCGCCGGTGGACACCCCGGAGGGGGAACTGGAAGGCATGTTCACCGGCGTGTTCAACTTCACCGGGGATCCGGCGGTCGTTCTGCCGTGCGGGTGGGACGGCGGGCTGCCGGTCGGGATCCAGCTGTCCGCGCCCCGCGGCGCCGACATGGCGTTGCTCGCCGCCGCGGGCCTGATCGAGTCGGCCCTGGCTTTCGCGCGGTAACACCCAGATCGACTGCAGGGCGCGGTAGATGTTGCCGCCGAGGACGGCGCGGATATCCGCGTCGTCGTAGCCGTGCTGGACCAGCCAGCCGCAGATGTTGGCGAAGTTCTCCGTGGGGTTCTCCAGGCCGTCGACGTAGGCGACGGGGTCGAAGGACGGGCCCCGGGCGGCGCTGATGCTGAGCAGGTGGGCGAAGATCCGGTGCAGGGCCACATGGTCGCCGTACAGGGTGTCGGGGCCGAACGCGACGTGGTCGGTGCCGACCAGGTTGGCGCAGTAGCGGAAGTGGTCCATGACGGACTCGATGGAATGCCGGGGGTGCGCGGCGGACAGCGTCGTGTGCGGGGCGGCCGACATCCCGATGACGCCCCCGGTCGCGGCGACCGCGCGCAGCACGTCGTCGGGCTTCATGCGCGGGATATCCCAGACGGCCCGGGCCCCGGCGTGGGTGATGAACACCGGCCGCTCGCTCTGCTCGCAGGTGTCCAGGGCGGTGCGGTCCCCCGCGTGGGACAGGTCGATGGCCAGGCCCAGCTTGTTCATCCGCGTCACGGCCCGGCGGCCGAACGCGGTCAGGCCGGCGTCGCTGCGCTCGGCCAGGCCCGCGCCGAGCGCGTTGGCGTCGGAGTAGGCGATCCCGATCTGCCGCAGGCCGAGGCCGTACAGGACGTCGAGCCGGTCCAGTTCGTTCTCGATGGGCGTGGCCGACTCCAGCCCGAACACGAGCCCGACCCGCCCCGAGCGGTACGCCTCGTCGATGTCCGCCACGGTGCGCACCACCATGACGTGATCCTGGTGGGCCAGGTCCGCCAGGCGCATCCCGAGGTCGGTGATGATGTCGTTCCAGCGCCACGGGGCGTTCCCGGTCACGCACGCGGTGCCGTCCATCATGTTGTCGAACACGACGGTCATGCCGGATGCCGCCAGGCCCGCGTAGGCGGCGTGCTGGCGCCCGGTCCGGTTGTACTCCGGGGTCTCCTCCATCCGGAGCGGGAACCTGACCGGGTGGTCGTGCAGGCTGATGACCAGGCTGTCGCGGAGCAGGCTCTGGGCCCGCTGCTGCTGCTCGGCGGTCAGGTCGGCTTGGTACGGCGGCACGCGGCCGAACTCGGGGGTCAGCTCGAAACTGCGGAAGTCCTGGCCGGCGATCAGGTACGAGTAGGCCGTGTAACCGTCAGTCATGCTGGCCGTCCCCCAGCAGGCGCCACAGTTGTTCCCATGCCCGCATCCCCTCCCTGAGCCTGCGGATGCGCAGGTACTCGTTCGGCGCGTGGAGCTTCTCGTCGGCGGTGGAGAACGAGAAGAACAGCGTCTTGACCCCGAGCAGATCCTCGAAAAGCGCCGCGGCGGGAAGCGTCCCTGGGATGGCTGTATGCAGGACCTTTTGACCAGGGTAGACGTCGGCGAGTGCGGCGGTGGCCGCCTGGATGGCCGGGTGGTCGGCCGGGATGGTGTACGCGGGCACGCGCGCGTCGTCGGCCCGCACCTCGACGCGAACGCCAGGGGCGGGATGGGCGGCGACGTGGGCGGTGACGGCCTCGATCACCGCGTCCGGATCCTGGCCGGGCACCAGGCGGCAGGACACGTCGGCCACCGCGACGTGCGGGATCACGGTGTACTTCCCGCCGCCGCGCACGCCGTTGACCTCCAGCGTGGGCCGTTCCCAGAGGCGCTCAAGGGTGGTGAACCCCGGCTCGCCGTAGGGTTCGGTCAATCCCAGGTCGGCCAGGTAGCGCGTGACGTCGAAGTCGATGCCGGCCAGTTCGCGGCGGCGCTGCGGGGTCAGTTCGGGAATGCCGTCGTAGAAGCCCGCCACGGCGATCTTTCCGTCCGGGTGGTGCAGGCTGGCCAGGATGTCGGCCAGCGCGTGCAGCGGATTGGCGACCGTTCCTCCGTACCGCCCGGAGTGCAGGTCCTCCTTGGCGCCCTCGACGACGATGTCCATCGAGACGAGGCCCTTCGACTTCACCGCGACCGAGGGCTCGTCCGGCCGCCACATCGCCCCGTCGGCGGAGATGACAAGGTCAGCGGCCAATTCCGCGGCGTGGGCCTTGAGGAAGGCCGCGAGGTGCGGGCTGCCGATCTCCTCCTCGCCCTCGAAGAGGAACTTGACGTTGAGCGGCAGGCGGCCCTCCTGCGCCAGGAACGCCTGCGCGGTCTTGAGCACGATGTACACGGGGCCCTTGTCGTCGCTGGCGCCCCTCCCCCGGACGACGTTGCCGTCTCTGGTCAGCTCGAACGGGGGCGTCACCCACTCGGCGTCCGCGCCGGTGGGCTGCACGTCGTAGTGGCCGTAGACCAGGATGGTGGGCGCCCCGGCGGCGGCGAGCCACTCCCCCATGACGACGGGATGGCCGTCTTCCTGGGGCACGACCCGGCCGCCGACGGAGGCGAGCTGCCCGGCCAGCCACTGCGCCGCTTGGTGCATCGTGGCGCTGCTGGCGTCGCGGCTGATGCTGGGGAAGGCGACGAACTCGGCCAGCTCGGCCAGGTAGGCGGAATCCCCGGGATCAAAGGAGAGCATGACCACCGTCGATCGAGATCGTCTGCCCGGTCACCCAGGATGATCGTTCGGCGACAAAGAACTCCACGCCGTTGGCGATGTCCGCCGGCGTGCCAAGCCGCCGCATGGCGATGCCCCGCACCAGCGCCTCCTGCCCTTCTTCGCCGTAGCTCTCCCACTGCCGCTGCGTGGTCGGGTTGGACAGGATGAACCCCGGGGCGATGCAGTTGACCGTGATGCCGAACGGCCCGAGTTCGTGTGCCATCTGCCGGGTGAAACCGATCTGGGCCGCCTTGGCGCTGGCGTACGCCTGGATCCCGGTCAGGCTCACGGTCCGGCCGGCGCCTGAGGAGATGTTGACGATCCGGCCCCACCGGCGCGCCTTCATCGCCGGCACCACTGCCCTGGTGCACAGGAAGGTGCTGGTCAGGTTGGCGTCCACCACCTGCCGCCAGTCGTCGTCGGTCACCTCCTCGAGCGGATGACCGACCTGCCCGCAGACGCCGCCTGCGTTGTTGACCAGGATGTCCACCGGGCCGACCGCGGCGAAGAACTCCCGGACGGCATCGGGGCTGGCCAGGTCGGCGACGTCCTTGTCGACGCCCTGGACGGTCGCGCCCTGGTCGCTGAGCGCCTGCGCGATCGCGGCCCCGATGCCGTGCGCGGTGCCGGTTACTACCGCGGTCCGGCCGGTCAGGCCCTCCGTCACTTCACGAAGTACCAGTTCTCCGGGGTGATGCTGAGCGTCGGGCTCTGCGGGAGGGCTCCCTTCAGGTTGTCGGCGACCTCGGTGAGGGTGTATGCGGCGTTCGGCTGGTATTCGACCGGCAGCTGCGGGGCCAGGTAGTTCTGCCACTGGTAGAAGAGCGACAGGCTGGAGTTGGTCAGCGTCTGGTTGATGAGCGAGTCGTCTTCGCTGTCGCAGTAGCCGCCGGAGTTGCTGACCGCGCCGCACTCGAACAGCTCCTCACCCGTCGGCAGGTAGTCGGGCGAGAACGACCAGCCGAACCCCCAGTTCGCCAGGTCCCAGTTGCACGGCGACTTGGTGACCACGCAGTTGCCCCCGGCCACGGCGATCACCTGGGCGAACGGCTTGGGCTGCAGGTTCAGCTTGATCCCGATCTGCGCGGCGTTGGACTGCAGGCTGATCATCTCCTCATTGACCCAGGTGACGCCGCTCTCGTACGCGAAGTTGAAGTTCAGTGCGGTTCCCTTCGTGATACCCGGGCCGCAGAGGGCCGGGTTGGTGCAGGTGGTGACCCCGTTCGGGACCACGTTCCAGCCGTGGCTGGTCAGCAGGCTCTTGGCCTTGCTCGGGTTATACGGGAACGGGTCACCCTGCTTGCCCTGAGCCGACAGGAACGAGGTGAACGGCGTCGCGGCGACCGGGCCGACGGTGACCGTGCCGTACCCGCGCAGCGGGCCCTTGATGATCGCCTCCTGGTTCATCAGGTAGGCCATCGCCTGCCGGAAGTACAGCTGCTTGAAGATGGCCGCGTGGTCGGACACGGTCGACTGGAAGTTCATCGCGTAGTAGTCGATGCCCCACGGGTAGATCGGCGCGAGCGTGTAACCGGGCAGCGGGTTGGCGCCCACGGTCTGGCTGGACTGGACCGGCGGCGCGTCCTGGTTGGGCAGGTAGCCGAAGTCGATCTTGCTGCCGGAGCTCGACGACCGCAGCACGTCGTACTCCGCGGCGTCGGTGGTGAACGGCAGTTCCTCGAACGCGGCCAGCTTGGGCTTCACGGGCCCGGAGTAGGACTTGTTCGGCACGAAGGTCACCAGCCCGCTGGTGTTGAACTGGCTCAGCCGCCACGGCCCGTCCACGACGCCCCACAGCGGCGAGGTCGCGTAGCCGGACAGGTCCTTGGCCTGGTTGGTCAGGTAGGTCCACACCGCCGCGCAGTCCTTGACCGTGGTGTCGCAGTTGCTCGGCCCGGAGGCGGTCCGGTCCCACGCCGCCGGCATCGGGGTGACCTGGCTCAGCTCGTTGTAGAGGAACCAGTTCGAGTTGTAGGCCTTGTCCATCGTCATCGTCAGCTCGGTCGGGCTGACCACCTTGATGTTCGAGACGTTCGTGGGGAACCCGGTGAAGCCGAAGAAGTTGGTCGACTCGGCCGTCTCCATGTTCAGCCAGAACACCACGTCGTTCGCGGTCACCGGGGTGCCGTCGGACCACATGTAGTTCTTCAGCGTGATCGTCACGTTCCTGCCGCTGACCACCGGCAGGTCCGCCAGGCTCAGCGGGGCGTTCACCGTCGGCTGGTCGCCCGTGCCGAACCAGTACAGCGGCCGGTACATCAGGTACTGGAAGTCGAACAGGTTCACGTTGCTGACGTTGGCGCTGTTCATGAACGGGAAGATGTAGGTCGGCGGGTACTGCGGGGCCTCCGCCATGATCGCCGTCCCGCCGGTGATCGGAGTTTGGGCCGCTGACGGGGTACTGCTGCTGCTACTGCTACTGCAGCTGGCCGAGACCAGGGCCAGCGCCAGGGCCGCCACGCCAGCCGCCAGCATCCGGATGCGGGTTCGACGGGGTCGCGACCTAGCTGTTTGCGGGGAGACTAGCTTCATGGCGTGACATTCCTTCTTCCGGCACCCGGTCCGGCATGGTGGTCCGCGAGTCGTGTCCCGAGCCCAGCATCGTCCTCGGAACGCGGTGGGAATGGTTCCCACTAATACCATGGTGCGAGTTGTGTGGCCTCAGGCGCCAGCAGAAAACCCCAGATAGACGCTACTGTGACGCTCGCGTGACCGTTTAGTGGCACTTCACACCGGCGCGCAGTCGGCCGTGCCCGCCGGGTAACGGATCCTTAGTTTGCGAAGGTTACGGCTAGCTCGCGGTTACCTCGCGGCTACCTCGCGGCCAGGCCGAGCAGCAGCCCGTCCGCGGCTACGGAGGGTGAACTGGTGATGAACATGAGCACGCCGTCCGCTGGCGCGATGATGGTCTCCAGGGTCTGCGTGCCGTCGAGGCTGCTGACGGTGCCGATGACCTGTCCCTCAGCGACCGCATCGCCCACCCACGCCGTGGGCTCCCACCATCCCTCGTCCCGGCAGCGCAGCCACAGGAACCGCTTCAGGTGGACGGGTAGGGCAGCCTCCTCCTGCGGGTCGTTTGACATACCGAGCAACGCCAGCACGCGGTTCAGGCCGCGAACGTGCGCCTCGACGGCCGGCCGTTCCACCAGACCGCACCCGCCCGCCTCGGCGATGATGGCCGGGATCCCGATCTCGGCGGCGGAGGCGCTGGTGGTGCCGGCCACGGCGCGGTCAGGCCCTGGTTCCTGGCGGATGACGTACCCGAGGCCGTATGCCGTGGCCATGTCGTGAGCGCGCGCCTCGGCCGGGCCCGTGTCGTACAGCGCGAACGGCTGGAGCGCCTCGACCATGTCCCCGGTGTGCATGTCGATCAGGGCGTCGGAGCCCTGGATGACCTTGGTGAAGGTGTCGTAGGCCAGCCGGTCGGCGAGGGTGCCCTCGGGGTCGCCGGGGAAGCAGCGGTTGAGGTTCTTGCCGTCATCGGGGACGACGAACGGGGTGCGGGCCCAGAACGAGGGGAGGTTCAGCACCGGGATGGCCTGGATGCGGCCTCTCAGTTCCCGGTCGGCCAGGCCGTTCGCCCATTTCCGCAGCCCCGCCATCGAGGCGTACTCGCATCCGTGCACGCCCGCGATCAGCGTCAGCAGCGGCCCATCTTCGGTCCCGGTGATGTCCAGAGCCGGAACGTCGAGGCCAGCGAGTTGGAGATTACGGCGAGTCAGTGTTGTCGATGGCATGCTCACTCCTAAGTTCAAGCAAAGATCTGGTCTGATCTGGTCTGGTCTCAGGCGGGCTGCGGGGGTTGCGCCTCGGCGTCGGATCGTGCTCCCGCTTCTTGCTCGCGGAGCGGGAAGTGGCAGGCCGCGAGGTGCCCGCGGGCGGTGAAGGGTCGCAGCGGCGGCTCCTGCTCGGCGCACAGGTCCTGCGCGAACGGGCAGCGGGTACGGAACCGGCATCCCGACGGCGGGTGGATGTTCGAGGGGAGCTCCCCGGCCACGCCCTTTTGCCTGGTCGCGCGCTCCGCCTGCGGGTCAGGGACCGGGATGGCGTCGATCAGGCCCTTGGTGTAGGGGTGGACCGGGCGGTAGTAGACGTCGTCGGCCGGGCCCACCTCGACCAGCTTGCCCAGGTACATAACGCCGATCGTGTCGGCCATGTACCGGACGACGGACAGGTCGTGGGAGATGAACAGGTAGCTCAGGCCCAGGTCGCGTTGCAGGTCCTGCATCAGGTTGAGGATCTGCGCCTGGATGGACACGTCAAGCGCCGACACCGGCTCGTCGGCCACCAGGAGCTTCGGGCTGAGGATCAGGGCGCGCGCCAGCCCGAGGCGCTGCCGCTGCCCGCCGGAGAACTCATGCGGGTACCGCTCGACCGCCGCCCTGGGCAGGCCTACCTCGTCCAGCATCGCGTCGATCTTGGCCTGCTGCTGGCGCCTGCTGCCCACGCGCTGGATGGCGAGCGGCTCGCGCAGGATGGGGCCGACCCGCATCCTGGGGTCCATGGAGGCGTAGGAGTCCTGGAACATGAGCTGGACCTTCGACCCGCGCCGCTTCCGGTCCCCGCGCTTCAGCCGGGCCAGGTCCTCCCCGTCGAGGAGGATGGAGCCGGTGCTCACCCGCTCCAGGCCGACGATCAGCCGGCCCACCGTGGTCTTGCCGCACCCGGACTCGCCGACCAGCCCGAAGGTCTGGCCGGGCCGGATCGAGAAGCTGACGTCGGCCACCGCGCTGACCGCGCCGACCCTGCGCTGCAGCACAGCGCCTGCGGTGACCGGGAAGTTCTTCACCAGGTGCTCGATCTGCAGCAGCGGCTGGCCGTCGGCCGCCGCGGCCCTGGCCGCCCGTTCCGCGGCTTGCGCCGCGATGACCTGGGCGGCCGGCTCGGCGGGGTCGGTGGCCTGGCCGACCGGGAAGTAGCACCGGTACGGGTGATCCGCGTCTCCCGCTAGGGGCGGCTCGTCTTTCGTGCAGGCGTCCTGCACGTAGCGGCACCTGGCCGCGAACTTGCAGCCTGCCGGCGGCCTGGTCAGGTCGGGCGGCTGGCCGGGAATGTTGTACAGCCGCCCGGAATCGTGGTCGGACCTTCCCGGCAGCGCCTGGAACAGCGCCTCGGTGTACGGATGGCGCGGATTGCCGAACAGCCGCGGCGTGCTGGTGTCCTCCATGACCCGGCCCGCGTACATCACGACCGCACGGTCCGCGCGGCCTGCGATGACGCCGAGGTCGTGGGTCACCAGGATTACCGCCATCCCGAGGCGCTGGCGCAGGTCGTCGAGGAGTTCGAGGATCTGCTTCTGGATCGTCACGTCGAGCGCGGTAGTCGGCTCGTCGGCGATCACCAGCCTGGGCTCGCAGGCCAGCGCCATGGCGATCATCACACGCTGGCGCATCCCGCCAGACAGCTGATGCGGGTAGGCCTTAATCCGCTCAGCAGGCCGGGGCATGCCGACGAGGCTGAGCACCTCGACCGCCCGATCCAGCCCGGCCTGCTTGCCGGCCCCGCGGTGCAGCCGGACCGTCTCGGCTATCTGGTCACCGATCGTCATCGTCGGGTTCAGCGAGGTCAGCGGGTCCTGGAAGATCATGCCGATCTCGTTGCCCCGGATGTGGCGCATGGCGTTGTCATCCAGGGTGGAGATCAGCTGGCCGTTCAGGAGGATCTGGCCGCCGGTGATGTGGCCGCCGGGCGGCAGCAACTGCATGATCGACAGCGCGGTCATCGTCTTACCGCTACCGGATTCGCCGACGATGCCGAGGCATTCGCCGGCCTCGACGGTCAGGCTCACGCCACTGAGGGCCTGAACCGTGGCGCTACGAAGCCTGATCTCGGTGTGCAGATCGTCGATCTGGAGCAGGGGTGCCATACGTCCTCGTAACCGTGCTTTCTTGGATAGCCCGACTAGCGGCGTTGCAACCGGACCTCGACGGCGTCGCGCAGGCCCTCACCGATCCAGATGAACGAGGTGATCACGATCACGATGCAGACCCCCGCGGGGACGATCAGCCACCAGTACCCGTCGGCGACGTAGGTGATGCCGTTGCTGAGCATCGCACCCCAGTCCTCCTCCGGTGGCCTGATGCCGAGCCCAAGGTAGCTGAGCGCGACCACGAGCCCGATCGCGTCCGCCACCTGGAAGCTGAGGTTGACCACGATCGTGCCGATCGCGTTCGGCGCGATGTGCCGCAGCACGGCGCGGGCGCTGCCGCCACCCATCACCCTCATCGCCTGCACGTACTCCCGTACCCGCAGCGACAGCGCCTCGCCGCGGACCAGCCTGGAGGTGGTCAGCCACGAGGTCATCGCGATCACCAGGATCAATACCGGCTCGCTCGGGGTGACGATGGCGACGATCACCAGCGCCAGGAACAGCACCGGGATCGACAGCACCGCGTCCACGACGCGCATCATCACGGCGTCGATGATCCCGCCGAAGTAGCCGGCCACCGATCCCCACAGCACGCCGATCACGGTGGCCAGGACGGCGGCGGCGATGCCGACCTCCAGCGAGATCTGGCCGGAGGTCATCAGCCGGGCGAGGATGTCGTTCCCGTTGGCGTCGGTGCCGAGCGGATGGCCGGCGCCCGGCGGCAGCGTCTGGTTGATGAAGTTCACCACGGTCGTGTTGCCGTGGTAGAAGTCCGGTCCGAGAGAGCAGAACAGCACCATCACCACGATGATGACCACGCCGGCGACCGCGAGCTTGTTCTCGAGGAACACCTCCAGGCCGCGGCGGAAGGCGCTGCGCGGCTTGGTCGCCGGGAGCATCCCGGCGACGACCGCCGCGTTCTCCGGTGCCTGCACGGCAGCGGCTACGTCCGGGGTGTCGGAGATCAACCCTTCCCCGGGAAGGGACGGGTCGGGCGGTTCTGGCGGGACGTTAATGATGCTCATGACTTCTGGTACCTCACCCGCGGGTCGAGCACCGCGTACGCGACGTCGGCGAGGAGGGAGCCGACCACCGTGGCCAGCGCCACGACGATGATGATGCCGAGCAGCACCGGATAGTCCGACCGCTGGGCCTGCTGGTAGAACAGCAGCCCCATGCCCGGGTAGTTGAACACCGACTCGGTGATCAGCGCGCCAGACAGGATGCCGGGCAGGCTCAGCCCGAGCAGCGTGACAATCGGGATCAGCGAGTTGCGCAGCACGTGGCGGATCAGGACCCGCCACTCGCTGGCGCCCTTGGCTTTCGCGGTCCGCACGTAGTCCTCGGTGAGGTTGTCCAGCACCGAGGAGCGCATGTACCTGCTGAACAGGGCCAGCGTGATCAGCGTGAGCGTGGCGATCGGCAGGATCATCCCGTTGAAGTTCGAGAAGATCACGCCCAGCGTCGCACCCTGCGGCGCCTCGGCCGGGAAGATCGGGAACTTGATCGCGAACACCAGGATCAGCAGCAGGCCGAGCAGGAATGACGGCATCGCGTAGAACACCGTCGAGAACGTGTTGAAGAAGTGGTCGATGAACTTGTTGCGACGCACCGCCTGCAGCATCCCGATCGGGACCGCGATGAGCACGGCCAGGACGACGGAGATTCCGACCAGGACGACCGTCTTCAGGATCCGCTGGCCGAGCAGTGACGCCACGCTCTGGTTGAGGTTCCACGAGTAGCCCAGGTTGCCCTGCAGCAAGTGGCCCAGCCAGAGCAGGTACTGGGAGTACCAGGGCCTGTTGAACCCGTAGGTCGCGTCGAACAGCTTGATCTCGGCCGGGTTGCGGTACACGTCCGGACCCATGACGGCAGCGGCCACGTTGCCGGGGATCGCCCGCAATAGCGCGAACGTGATCAAGGTAACCAGCAGGAGCACTGCGGCGGCCTGAAACAGCCGACGCACCATGAACAGCGCCACCTGTCCCCTTCCCTATGCACCGGCAGTGCCGGGGATGGCCGGCTTTTTCCGCATGGTACGCCAGGGACCTGCGAGGTTACCCGAGGGCCTCCAGTTCAGCTTGGGCCCGGCGACGTAGAAGTAAGCCTCCGAGCAGTTGGACGCCACGTTTTACCGCCTGTCAGGGCTGCGGTTGGATGCCGGGGCGGAGATCTGTATCGAAGTAACGGTGAGCCAGGTGATCGCGCATGCGCGCGATCTGGGCCCACGGGATGGCGGGCTGGGAACTCAGCAGCTCAGCGGGCAGGGCCTTTACCGCTTCACCGATTTCCAGCAGCCGGATACGCACAGCGTCGAATACCAGGCCGACTGGCGCGACGGCACTGGGCGGGACGCGGGCGGGTCATCAAGGCCGACCCTTGGCCACCATCAGGAAACAACGGCTGGATCCGCGGACGTGATAGAAGTTCGCGCGGGTATCGGCTCGAAGTCGTCCGGCGACAGGTGCGGCCCGAACTCACCCGCTCCGAGTGGCGCTCATGGCGCACCATGTCAAGCGAAATCGATATCCTCCCGATCGCCGATAGCAACGAAGAAACCATGCTTCGCTCGCAGCTGCTGTCGCTTCTCTACCAGGCAGTGTTTGGCGTGTCCTCCGGGCTGGATTTCGGTCTCGTCCTGGTAATGGTCCTCGTTCTCCCCACATGTTCCGGGGATTGACAGGGCCCTGCGCGCACTTCAGTCTTGTGGTGGGTCGTGAGGGTGGGGGGCTTGCCCGCGCCTGCGTGCGCTTGGGTGAATTTCCCGTGGGATTTCCGCTGGCCGGGTGCCTTTTCAGGGTCGTCGGGTACTGGTGGGGGATTTGATGGTACTGGTGTTTGTGTCCATGCCGCGCCGGGGCGTCCCGGCCCGCCTGCGCAAGCGGGGGTCCTGATGGGGTACCCACCTGGCGGGCCAGGTTTCCCCGGGCCGTCTGAGGCTGACCCGGCCGGGCCGCCGCCCACGCCCGGCCCGGGGCGGACCGGCGACGCAGCTGACTACCAGACGACACGGGTTTCCTCAGGTGGCTACCCGGCCACCAAGCCCTGGCCGTCCGACCAGGCAGGCCCGGTGCGGCAGGGGTCGGTGGAAGTGCCGTCGCCGGAGCCGCCGGGCGGAGGGGGGCCGCCGCATCCGCTGACCGATGCGGCCGGGGATGGTCACGCCTTGCCCGCCGTCCCGGCCCAGGGGGAGGTTTCCCGGCGGGGGTGGGAGGTGCCCGGCTACACCGGGCTGAAGATGCTCGGCTCGGGCGGGTTCGGTGACGTGGTGCTGGCCCGGCACCAGGCCTCCAGCACCCTGGTCGCGGTCAAGTACCTGCACCAGGACCTGCTGGCGGACCCGGAGTTCGCCCGAATGTTCCGGGCCGAGGCCCGGGTGCTGGCCTCGCTCGAGGACCGCAACATCGTCCGGCTCTACGAATACGTCGAATCGCCATCCGGCGCGGCGATCGTGATGGAACTCATCGACGGCGTCTCGGTCCGCCAGATCCTGGCCCGGCACGGCGCGACCACCGCGGAGGCGGCCCTAGTGGTCCTGCAGGGCTCGCTGCTGGGCCTGGCCGCGGCGCACACACGCGGAGTTGTGCACCGGGACTACAAGCCGGAGAACGTGCTGGTCGACGCCCACGGGACCAGCAAGCTGACCGATTTCGGCATCGCCGCCCGGGCCGGCGACTCCCCGGTCCCGGCCGGCACCTTGGCCTATGCGCCGCCGGAGCAGTTCGCCGGCAGGCCGGCCAGCCCGGCCGGGGACGTGTACGCGGCCACCGCGACCTTCTACGAGTGCCTGACCGGGCGCCCGCCGTTCACCGGGGACAGCGTAGAGCGGATGCTGTACCAGCACCTGTACGAGCCGGTGCCGATGGAAGCGGTGCCCGCGCCGCTGCAACCGCTGGTGACGGCGGGGATGGCCAAGAACCCCGCGGAACGGCCATCCGACGCAGCCGCCTTCGTCACCCGGCTGCGCAACGTCGCCGGGGGTGAGTACGGCCCGGACTGGGAGGACCGCGGCCGGTCGAACCTGGGCGAGGCGGCGCTCCTGCTGGCCGCGCTGTGGCCGTCCGGCACCGCCCCCGCCGTGCACGGCAGCGCCGCGGCGCAGGTTCACCTGTCCCCGCCGCCCCAGGCCCACCCGGCCAGTAAGCCCGGGTCATCCCACGAATCACGCCACCTGCAGCACGAGCGGCATGAGGAACACCTGCAGCACGAACGACATGAAGAGCACCTGCAGCACGAGGAGCACGTACACCACGAAGAGCACCTCAAGCACCTCAAGCACCTCAGACGCCCACGCGTGGCCATAGCCGCCGGTGCGGCTACCGCTGTAGCAGGTGCGGCGATAGCGGCGGCGGTCATTCTCACTGGACCCTCCGCTCCGACGCTGACCGGAGCGTGGGTTGCCTCAACCGGCGCCACCTACACCTTCACGGCGGCAGGTCAGGGCACTTACATCGCGAGCGAAGAATCGAACGGCACACAATGCTCCGACGACGTGAAAGTGACTGGAAGTAACAGACACTACACGGGGTCTGCCGTCATCTACAGGCAGACCGCTGCTCCAGGTGAGAGTGGTTGCGAGGCGAAAATCGGACTCGCCGCGATCACCATCGATATCGCCGCCAATGGCGCCTCAGTACATGTAACCTACGGCGGGGCTAACGCTAATAACTGTCGAAATTGTGCACCTCAGACCTGGACGCGGCAAAACACGTAGCGGTCAGCCTAGTGCCGCGTCAAGCAACGTTGTTCTGGTAACTGGTCCGGGTCCTGCTCTCCGGCCGCAACAGCGCGGGAACGAGAACCATTGAATTCTCCCGCGGCGCGCCGGTCAGGCGCTGGATGTCATTGAAGCGGGTCACGCCGAACCCGATCTCCCGGACGACGAGGAGCGACCACCGGTCGCCGACGAGCTGGAGGGCATCGGCGATTGAGCACACGCGGGGCCCGTCGTCCCGGTCCGGTCCGGTTTTCCACGAAGTGACGGTAGAAACCACCCGGCGCACCATCGGCCACCCTGCATATTTATCCATCAACCTCTTCGCGGTGACCATCCGCACATGCCGCCGACAGGGCGTAGTCCGACGGTAATGACGGCGGCCGCCGCGTCCACGACGTTTCCGCGGAGACGCCTTGTGCGAAAATTCACAAGCCGCTTCCGCGGAAACGCACTCTTGCCGCCGATCGGGCGGAGCCGTCCCCGGCGGAAGCTATCTGCATATGCGGTCGGGAACTGGCGTTGCAGGACCGCGTGCGATTCGGGTTGACGGACCAGCCGGATGCGCTCAGCCGCTGATCGTCTTGGCGGCTTCGGCGGCCGTGGTCAGGGCGGTTAGGTGGTCATCGACGGTCGTCAGGCCAGCGCCCATGGTGTTGACCGACAGGTGCGTGGCGCCGGCGTCCTGCCACTGCCGCATCGCCGCCGCCAGGCTCTCCTGGTTCTCCTGCCAGCGTAGGCGCCCTTCCATACCGAGGCTGGCCGGGTCGCGGCCGGCCTCGGCGGCCGCCTCCGTCACGATCCGGCGGGCTGCCTCGAGTTGCGGGCCCGGAGCCATCTGCGGGAACCAGCCGTCGGCCAGCCGCCCGACGCGGCGGTACGCGGGCGGGGACTGGGCGCCGACCCACACCGGGATCGGCCGCTGCACCGGCATCGGCGCCAGGCCCGCCCCGGTAATCCGGTCGAAGGTCCCGCTGAACGTCACGCTCTGCTCGGTCCACAGTCGGCGCAGCAACGTGATCTGCTCCTCCAGCCGCGTGCCGCGCGTACTGAAGTCCTGGCCGAGGGCCTCATACTCCACGCGGTTCCAGCCGATGCCCACGCCTAGCCGGAACTTCCCCCCGGTGAGCAGGTCCACCTCGGCCGCCTGCTTAGCGACCAGCGCGGTCTGCCGCTGCGGCAAGATGACGATCCCGGTGACCAGTTCCATGGAGGTCACCGCGGCCAGATACCCGTACAGGACCATCGGCTCGTGAAACGTGGTGTGCACGTCATAGGGGCCGTCCCAGCCCGTGTGCACCGCGGGGTCCGCGCCCACCACGTGGTCGTAGGCCAGCACGTGAGTAAACCCGAGTTCCTCAGCCCGCCGGGCATAAGCGCGCACCGCGCCGACGTCGCCGCCCAGTTCGGTCTGCGGAAACACCACACCGATCCGCATGCCGCCTCCCGACCCTGAAGACTATCCGAGACGGCCGGACTACCTGGGGCAGGCCAGGCCAACCGCGCTGGCCATACGGCCGCAGGACACTTGCCTGTATCAGAACAAATGGCCCAGCAGATCGACATCACCGTCAGGCCAGGCATGCTCTGCGAGGGCCTTGACCATCATGGCGCCGGGATCGGCGTGCCTGGCAAGCCCCAATGTCACGTGGTCGTCGATTAAATGACGCTCTGAATGAGGCGGCGTTATCGCGGGAAGGGCACCTTACGTTTGGTCGCTGTGATCGTCACTGGCCTTTTCGGTTGACGGCCGCTGCATCGGGCCATGGGCGTCTGCGCGGCCTGGCGCAATCGGTGCGGCAGGCATTCTCACCTGTGCTGCCGTCGACGAACAAGGCGGTGGCCTTGTCGATGCGCCGTGGGCGGGTATCGGCGCTACTGACAGCGTTGACGACTACGACCTGATACCACGACACGCTTTTTATAACTAGGCATGGGCCAGGGTTTCGACGCCCTGCAACTGCCAGGCCATACCGGATATCACCGCACGGAGGCTCCGACATATTCTTTGAACGGTCCAGCATTTCACCGGCCGGAGCCGGTGACTGAATCCGGAGCTAGGCGACTTCCGCGAAGGATGGACAGCCACGCACTGCAGAGCTACCTTCAGGGGTATGAGCATGACGCAGAACCTGCTCTCGGGAGGGGAGCCGTGCTTATCGGCCTGGTCATGCTCGCCGTCGTGGCTTTCGAGGCGACCTGGGCGGTCGTGAGCCATATAGACACCATGGCGCACGCACGATCATTCAGCACGGTCTCGACGCAGGAGATGCGGGAATTCTCCGCAGCGCGACCGGCATACCGAAACTGCTCTGGTCTCTGCTCTGGCTGGCGGGCTCGCTCCCTGCGGTCGCCGTGGGCGGCAGGCTCCTCGTCATGGGTGCCTGACCAGGACTCGATTATCGAAAAGAGGGCTGGCTCATGAGAACTGGCCTTGGGCTGCTGGCCTTCGCAGTCCTGCTGGCTCTTACCGCGTGCGGCGGCAGCACAGTTTCCGTCCCGGCCGGCATCCCGGCCAACTTCAATAGCATTCTGAGCGGACTGAATTCGGCCGTGCAAGAGACAAAACTTGATCTTGCCGGTGAGCACACCGATGCAAATATGACCGCCACGAATGCAGCTGGCACCTGCGTTAACCTTGTCGCTAACGTTGATTATGATGTAACGACAATTATCGACCATGACAGACAGAACGTAATCGATGAAGTCAACAACCTAGAGGCCGCCATAGCGGCGGTGCGCCAGGACATCACCGATTGGCAGAAGGACGTAGTTGCTATTGTCAACCAGGGGGTACCGTCCCCAAGCGGCGCATCTTCGGCTATCCTATCAGCGAACGCTCAGATTCAGGTGGCGCTTCATATGGCCAACGGTTATATCGATCAGGCGAATACCGCCGTCCAGCAGGCCTACAACATGGCTAATGGCCTGGCTTCAGGCACATGCTCAGGACATGGACCAGGAGCCGAGCCCGGCAAGATCGGTCATCTCAGCTAAAATTTAGTGTGGCGGCGAAGTCGGCCGGGACGTTCTCCTCACGCGGAGTGTCCGCGCCGCCCAGCGTCACGCCGATCAAGTCTGCGTCGATACGCCGACCGCGAACGGGCCGGGAACGAACGGGTCGTAGTGCTCCGCAGCCATGTCCGCAGCACTCCAGGCCCGTCGGCTACTTGCTCGGCTGCGGCACCGACACCGTGCAGGTGACCTTCGGGTTCACGCCCATGTAGTTGAGCGGACCGGCCAGGATCGTCGCGACGATGGTGCCGGCCTGGGTACAGCTGCTGATGGACCCGCTGTAATAGCCGCGCTGCCCGCCGGCGATGGCGCCGATGATCAGCCAGATGACAAGTAGCCCCGAAACGATGTGCATCCCCGGCCTCCACTGAGGTCAGCCGTCTGAACCAGGAACAGATGGCCTGTTTGAAGGATAGCTCTTAGCCCGTAATGTCCTTGAGCAGCAAGCTGGCGGCGATCTCGCGGTGCGATGCCGGGGTGCCCAGCATGACCTCGGCGGACTTGGCCCGGCGGTAGTACAGGTGCGCGTCATGGTCCCAGGTGAAGCCGATGCCGCCGTGGACCTGGATGTTCGACGCGGCGACGTGGAGGTAGGCCTCCG
This sequence comes from uncultured Actinomycetes bacterium, assembly GCA_963789225.1. GTDB lineage: Bacteria > Actinomycetota > Actinomycetes > Streptosporangiales > Streptosporangiaceae > Palsa-504. The sequence continues at coordinate 39,660 of CAWBKD010000013.1, read as the reverse complement.
AGCACAAGGCCTTGGCGAGGCTGGCAATCAGCGGCAGGTCGGCGCCGCCGTCTGCCGCCTCCCAGGCCGCGCGGTAGGCGGCGGACCTGGCGGACTCGACCTCGAGCAGCATGTCGGCGCACAGGTGCTTGATCGCCTGGAAGCTGCCGATCGCCCGGCCGAACTGATGCCGGATCTTGGCGTACGCCACCGCCATGTCCAGGCAGCGCTGCGCCCCGCCGACCTGCTCGGCGGCCAGCGCGAGCACGCCGCCGCGAACCGCCTGCGCCACGATCTCGGCGGCCGCGCCGGGCTGGCCCACGAGCCGGGCCGGGGTTCGGCTGAACGTGAGCACGGCTTGCTTGCGGGTCATGTCGAGCGTCTGCATGGCCTGGCGGGACAGGCCCGCCGCATCGCCGCCGACCGCGAACAGCGCGGGCCCGTCATCGGACGAGGCGGCGACCAGGATCAGATCCGCGATCATCCCGTCCAGGACGAACGACTTGCTGCCGTCCACGAGGTAATTTTCACCCGAACGCCGCGCCGTGACGTTGAATGGGTCCGGGGCCCACGAGCCGTCGTCCTCCAGCACGGCGAGCGTCGCGATCGTCTGGCCGGACGCTATCAGCGGCAGCAGATCCGTTTGGGCCATGGGGTCTTCGCTGGCCAGCAGCGCCCAGGTGGCGAGTACGGCGCTGGCCAGGTACGGCGCGCACAGCAGCGCCGCGCCCATCTCCTCGCAGACGATCAGCTGCTCCACCGGCCCGCAGCCCGCGCCGCCGTATTTCTCCGGGATGGTGAGTCCGGCCAGCCCGAGTTGCCCGAGCTGGGCCCAGACCGCGGGGTCGTACCCGGCCTCGGTGGCCATCAGCCGCCGTACCTCGCTGACCGGCGATCTCTCGGCCAGGAATCGCCGCACCATGGCACGCAGGTCCTGCTGTTCGTCGGTGAAGACAAAGGTGGTCATATCGGCCGGGCTTCCTGTCCCCGCGTTCCCTTTTTGGCATCCTGACATACATGCCCGCATCCCGTGAAAGCACAGCTGCCGGTCCGCTGGACGGGATACGCGTGCTCGACCTTTCCTCGGTGGTGATGGGTCCGCTCGCGACCCAGATCCTCGGCGACCTGGGTGCCGACGTGATCACGGTGGAGAGCCGGGACGGTGACATCAACCGGGTCATGGGTCGTGGACCGCTTCCCGGCCTGTCCGGCGTCTCGTTGAATTTGCTGCGTAACAAGCGCAACATCTCCCTCGACATCGCGCACCCCGAAGGGCGGGCCGCGCTGCTGCGGGTCGCGGCCGGGTGCGACGTGTTCGTCACTAACCTGCGACCGGGATCGGTCGCCCGGCTGCGCCTGCGCTACCCGGATGTCGCCGGCGTTCGGCCGGACGTGATCTACTGCCAGGCGCACGGGTTCCCTTCGGACGGTCCGCAGGCGGACGCGCCCGCGTTCGATGACATCATCCAGGCCGCCTGCGGTGTGCCTGATGTGATGCGCCGGGCGAACGGCCGGACCGAGATGATGCCGACGCTGCTCGCCGACAAGGTGTCCGGGCTGGTGCTGGCCTACTCGATCATGGCCGCGCTGTTCCACCGGGCGAGAACCGGCGAGGGCCAGCAGGTGGAGGTGCCGATGGCCGATGCGATGCTCGCCTTCCTGCTGGTCGAGCACGGCGGTGGCGCCATCCCCCGGCCGGCCCGGGGCCCGGCCGGGTACCAGCGCATCCTCACTCCGCTGCGCGGGGCACTGCAGACGGCCGACGGCTGGATCGCGGTGCTGCCGCACCGGGAGGCACACTGGGCGGCGCTGCTGCGCGCCGCGAGTTACGAGGAGCTGGTCGGGGACCCCAGGCTGACCAGCCGAGCGCTGTGGCGGGAACCGGGCTTCGGCTACGCCACGCTCAGCCGGGTGCTCGCCACGAAAACCACCGCGCAGTGGCTGGCGTTCTGCGCGGACGCCGGGATTCCGGCCGCGGCGGCGCCCGGGCTGGACGAGCTCATCGATGCGCTGCCCGAGGACGAGCATCCAGAGGCCGGACGGTACAAGGTGATCCCGCCGCCGACCCGGTTCTCGGCGACCCCGGCGTCGGTGCGGCGGCCGGCGCCGCTGGCCGGGCAGCATACCCGTGAGGTACTGGCCGAGGCCGGGCTGACCGAGGAGGAGATCACGGGGCTGGCCGAGGCGGGGGTGCTTACCGGAGATCGGGCCGGTCCAGGAACGCGAGCACCTGCTGGTTGAACAGGTCCGGCTGGTCGACGTTGCTGGCGTGGCCGGCGTCCGGGATCACCGCGTGCACGGCCCCGGGGAGTTTCGCCGCCATGTACTCGGCCGCGCCGAGGTAATCCTTGTCCCGGGCGCCGACCAGCACGAGCGCCGGGATCGTGATGTTCGGCAGCGCGTCGATCACGCGCGCGTCCTGCTGGGTGAGGATGCCGCGGGCGGCTCGCGCCAGCTCGGGTGCTGAGTCTCGGTCTAGGCGTTCGGCGAGGGCAATGGCCCGGTCGTTCCACTGCTGGCGCGCTTCGTCGCGACGGTAGCCCGGGCCGGTGTCACAGAGCACCAGCCCGGCGACCCGGTCCGGGTGGGCCAGCCAGAACTCCAGCGACAGGAACCCGCCGAGGGACAGCCCGCCGATCACCGCGCGCCCGATCCCGGATACGTCGAGGAGCGCGGCCATGTCTGCTACGGAGGCTTCTGCCGAGTAGCGCGCCAGGTCGTCCCCTGCTTCGGTACGGCCGTGGCCTCGTATGTCCCAGGTGATGACCGGGCGGGCGGCGGAGAGGGCAGCGACGTTCGGCTGCCACATCTCCGACGTTGCGGAGAAGCCGTGGGTGAGCAGAAGGGGCGTGACGCCGTTCTCCGGCCCGAAGGCCTGGTAGTGGATGCGGGCGCCGTCGTCGCGGTCCAGGTAAGTCACGGGGTACCTCTCGGAAGGGCAGATCACGGCTGGGGTCGGGTTCTCTGGGCAGGCCGAGGATCCGCTCGCCGATGATCGTCCGCTGGATCTGGTCGGTGCCGCCGGCGATGGAGATGCCCGGCACGGAGAGGAAGATCTCGGCGATCGTCCCGTCTAGCGGCGAGCCGGGCCCCGCCAGCATCCCGTGCGGTCCGGCGATCAGCGCGTGGACGCGCGCCGCCTGCCGGGCGATGACGCTGCTGGCCAGCTTGCCCAGCGAGCCCTCCGGCCCGGGCGGTCGGCCCGCGGCCCGCGCGGCGGCGGCGCGTTCGGCCGTCCACCTTGCCGACCAGGCCAGCTCCATTAGCCGGGCGATCTCCTGGCGGACCAGCGGGTCGCCGGCCACGCCGTGCGCGACCGCCCGGCTGGTGACCAGATCCGGACGTCCGGCTCGCTGTGGGTACCACTTGTGCGGCTCGCTGGCCGCGGTCCGCTCCGCGATCGCCTCCCGCCAGGTCCGTCCGGTCGGGTTTGCTGGCACCGAGCCTGGCCTGGATGCGGCCAGGCGGCGCTCGTGCGCGAGGATGGACAGCGCGATCGTCCAGCCGCCGCCTTGCTCGCCGATCAGGTTGTCGGCCGGGACCTTGGCCTGGTCTAGGAACACCTCGTTGAACGAGGCGTGCCCGTTCATCTGCCGGAGCGGGCGCACCTCGACGCCTGGCTGGCGCATCGGCAGGACGAAGCACGTGATGCCGCGGTGCTTGGGCACGCTGGGGTCGGTGCGGGCCAGGAGCAGGCCGAAGTCCGCGGTCGCCGCGCCGGTCGACCAGACCTTCTGCCCCGTCACCAGCCACCCGTCTTCGACCGCCTCGGCCCGGGTGGTCAGCCCGGCCAGGTCCGAGCCTGCACCTGGCTCGCTGAACAGCTGGCACCAGGTGATCTCGCCGGTGACGGTGCGCCTGATGAACCGTTCCCTGAGCGCGTCGGTGCCGTGCTCGATGAGCACCGGGCCGACCAGGCCCACGCCGACGCCTTCGGCCGGGCCGGGTACTCCCGCGCTGGTTAGTTCGTGTGTCACTTGGGCGGCCAGGCCGGGCGGCAGGGAGCGCCCGCACCAGGCGTTCGGCCAGGCCGGGCACGCCCAGCCGGCGTCGGCCAGCCGTTCCCGCCAGTGGATCAGGCTTAGCTCGGGATCCCAGCTGGCCTCGATCCATTGTTGGAGCTCGGCGAGCACGGCCGCCGCGTCTGGGGTGGCCGCGGTCACCGGGCCTCGAATCGGGGTGGCCGCCGTTCCGCGGACGCGCGGACGCCTTCGACGAAGTCTGCGGTCTGGCGCAGCCGGTCCTGTTCGGCCAGCTCCCGGTCCATCGCCGCGCGGGCGCGGTCCGCCAGCGTCCCGCGCATCGTCTGCCGGATCGACCGGACCGCGAGGGGGGCGCCCGCGGCGATCTCGGCGGCCAGTTCGTGTGCGGCTGACCGCAGGTTCTCGGGTTCGGCCAAGCGGTCAGCCAGCCCGATCCGGGCGGCTTCCTCGCCGCCGATCCGGCGGCCGGTGTAGAGCAGCTCCAGCGCGCGCTGCTCACCGATGATCGCGGGGAGCGTGACCGTCAGCGCGAAGCCTTGGTGCAGGCCCAGCCGGGCGAAGTTCGCGGCGAACCTGGCCTGCGGGCTGGCGACCCGGAAGTCGGCGGAGCACGCCAGTCCCAGCCCGCCGCCTACCGCCGCGCCTTGGACCGCGGCAACCACCGGCGTCTGCGCTTCGAAGAGCCGGGCCGCCGCGGCGTAGAGCTCGCCCGCGCCGCCCAGCCCCGGCCGCCCGGAGCGGCCGGTGAAGTCCGCGCCGGCGCAGAAGTGCTTGCCGTCCGAGCACAGCACCGCCGCCCGGAACTCCGGCTGTTCGTCCAGCCACGCGTAGGCGTCCGCGAGTGAGCTGATGAGCTCGGTATCGAAGAAGTTGTCCGGCGGGCGCCCGATCTCCACGGTCGCCGTGAAATCGCCGTTCGGGAAAATGGTTATGTCACCGAACGTCTTGCTCGTCTCCGGCATGAGCGCATCGTAATCGACATGGATGTCGGGCGACCCGGGGCACCGCGGGCCTGCTCGCCTACTGTGCCGTTAAAAGTCTTCTGGTGCGCCGAGAAGCCAGGACTCGGTGACCGGCGGGGGCGGCGGCCCGGTGTTCAGCCAGGCGTGGAGCGCTCTAATCAGCGGACCGGAATTTTCGTTAGTGACGGCGCGTGTCGGTCACCGGATCCGCCTGCTGCCGTATCCGCCATGTGGAGCCCGCCGGACCCAGCGCCACAGCTGTCCGGCGGAAAGGACGGCGAGCAGCGCAGAACCAAGGACCACTAGCGCCACGCCGACGCGGCCGAGGCCCATCGCGATCAGGGAGCTTGGCGAGCTGTCCGATGATGAGTGATCAGCCACCAGGAAAGCGATCAGCATGCTGGCCACGATGCATATGCCACCGCCAGCGGCCAGGCCAGTGCCCAGGCAGGCTGCCCATGATCGTCCCGGGCGCCGGGGGCGGCTGCTCACATTTCCCACCACAATGACCGCGCACGCTCGACCCCGCGACAGCCCTGGAACGCAGCACATGCTTGGTCTCACTCGTTACACGACACGGACGCTTGCGCATACTGCCTGGTGTGCTCCTGCTGTCCGGTCTGGCCGGGCACCTGCCGCTACGGTGGCTGTCGCGGCACCTGGCTGCGCGCCGGGCGGGTTAATGCTTCGCGGTCTTCTGGCTTGGCCGGCGAGAATGCGGCGGTGGTCACGTTGCCAGCCTTGTCGGCGGCCGAGATCCAGGCGGCCGAGGCGCTGCTGGCCCGGGCCTGGGGCCCGGGGATGTCAGTGCGCGCGGCGGAGCCGATCTGGGACCGGGCTCACGTGGTCCGGCTGCATCTGGCCACGGACCGTTCGGTGGTCATGAAAAAGCGGGCGGACACGGACTCCTTCGGAGTCGAGCTGGCCGCCCTGGAGTACCTGAACGGGATGCCCGAACCGGTCGCCCCGCGGCTGCTGGGCGCCGACGCCGATGCCGGCATCCTGCTGATGGAAGATCTCGGCCCCGGCCCCTCGCTGGCCGACTCGCTGCTGACCGGCGACCGTTTGCGCGTGCGGGCAGACCTTGTTTCCTACGCCGAGGCACTGGGATCCATGCACGCGTGGAGTATGGGCCGACCTAGGGACCCCCGCCTCGGGACCCCGCCTTGGCCGGACGCCGTGTCCCGGGGCAAGGACGCGTTCCTCGGCGCGGCCGTCTCGTTGGGCCTGGACGTCGTAGGCGCCGGAGCCGAGATCGACGAGCTTTCCCTGATGCTGGACGACCCGGGGTACCACGGCCTGGTCCACGGGGATGCCTGCCCGGACAACGTGCGGTTCCTCGATGGTCGCTGCCGGATCTTCGACTTCGAGCACTCAGGCTGGGGCACGGTCGCCCTCGACGCTTCCTACCTGCTGGCGCCCTTCCCGAGCTGCTGGTGCTTCGGTCGCCTGCCCGCCTCGGTGGCCGCGCCCGCCCTGGCGGCCTACCGCGGCCGGCTCGAGGCGGCGGGCATCGACCTGGGACCTTCGTGGGAGGCGGCCATGACCGCTGCCCTGGGCGTCTGGATCGTCGCCTGGTGGGACGCGTTCACCAAGGTGCTGGACGAAGACCCCGAGTGGGGCACGACCACCATGCGGCCCCGGCTGCTGACCTGGCTGCGCAGCTTCATTTCCGTGGCGGGCCGGTCGGGCGTGCTTCCCGGCCTTCGCGTCCTGGCCAACGAACTGCACGAGCGGCTATCGACACGCTGGCCGGAGACGGTCATCGCGGATTACCCGGCCTTCGCCCGGCCTGGTGCGCCGCGGGTTCAGGTGCCTGACTTCTGGCAGCCGGAGGTGTGAGCGGCCCGGCCAGACCAGCGGGCCCGGCGATAACAATAGTGGCCGAATGCTCACTCATGCGTGAATTGAGGGCGTTGCCCGCCCGTATACCTACGCGCTGATCTGCATATCGCAAGCGATGCTGGCGATCGACGATTGAGTTTTTAGTTCAAATCGCGGGCGCGCCGAACGCCGAATCCGGGCGGCTCGGTTCTGGCTAGCTTCCCGGCCGCGATGCACGCAGATTCTCCGGTTCTGGCCGGGCATGGCCCTTGACGCCGACCGATCGCGGCCTGGAGATCAGCGGCGATGCCAGCGTGCTGCAGCGCGTCCTGCCGCAACCCGCGGCCGCGAGCTAGCCGATGACGAGACCGGGTGCGGTGGCTATCGGAGCATCAGGCTGGGTCCGCTGGGGGAGCTTCCGGAAGAAAGGTCTTATGTCGGCAACCAGGAGGTCCGGTTCTTCCAGAGCGGCGAAAGGGCCGCCGCGGCCGAACTGGTCCACTGGACGACATTGTTCGTGCGCCCGGCGATGTACCGCAACGGCATGAAGTTCTCGTACGGGAACACGGCCTTGGAACACGGCCGGCGCGGACGACGGCTCGGGTGACGCGCCCCAGTAGCCGGCACGTGCCCGCTCGTAGCAGATACGGGCCGATGACCCGGCGGGCCAGCGGTTCCGGTCACCGAAGACATGCTCCACCCGGGAAGCTCGCGCCGGTCAGCGGCCAGGTCAGTTCCGCGCGGGTACGGGGGACCGCAGCTCGGTCCGGGACGCCAGCTCCTCGCCAGAGACCGCGAAGAGGCAGTGAGCCTCGAAACGCACCCGGTGGCCCTGGGCCCCGATGATTTGATGCCATCCCCCGGCGTGCCAGGCGCAACGTCACCGGCCTGCCGGCCGGGTGCTTGCGGCGTCCGCACGGCCCGCGGCTGAGCACGGGGGTTGCGGCTTTCGAACGCCACGCGGCGGGATCAGGCCGTGCTGCTGTTCAGGCGTGAGACGGCTGGCCCTTGAGCCTGGGGTTACGGTGGCTTTGCGGGCTGGACCGAGCCTATCGATGGCAGGTGGCCCCGTTCTGAGGAGATCGAGATGGCTCGACGCGACATCGAGTTCAATGCCGAGGGTGTCATCCTGCGCGGCTGGTTCTATGCGGCTGAGGCCAGCCCCGCCCCGGCTGTTGTCATGGCACACGGCTTCTCGGCGGTGAAGGAGATGTACCTCGACAGTTTTGCCGAGGTATTCCACAGCGCCGGGCTCAACGTGCTGGTGTTCGACAACCGCAACTTCGGTGCCAGCGATGGCGAGCCGCGGCTGGAGATCGACCCGTGGGCCCAGGTCCGCGACTACCGCCACGCCATCACGTACGCCGCCACCCTGCCCGAAGTCGACGCCGCGCGAATCGGGATCTGGGGGAGCAGCTACTCCGGAGGCCACGTTCTGGTGGTCGCCGCGATCGACCGCCGGGTCAAGGCCGTGGCGAGCCAGGTCCCGCTGGTTAGTGGTCACGACAACCTGCGCGCCTTGGTCCGGTCGGACTTCATCGCCGGGTTCCGCGAGATGTTCGACGCCGACCGCCGCGCCCGCTTCGAAGGCAAGCCGCCAGCCATGGTCCCCGTCGTCGACGAGGACCCGCTCGGCGCATCGGCGCTGCCGACTGCGGACTCCTGGCAGTGGTTCACCGAGACCGGCAAGACTCGCGCCCCGTCCTGGCGCAACGAGGTCACGCTGCGCAGCGTGGAGATGTTCACCGAGTACGAGCCGGCGAGCTACCTGCCCTATATCAGTCCGACACCGCTGCTGCTGCTGGTGGCAGCAGGCGACCATCTGGTTCCGTCCGAGCTGGCCATTGCTGCCTACGACAAGGCGCACGAGCCCAAGAAGCTCGTGATCTTGCCCGGCGGTCATTTTGACGCCTATGTAAAAGGCTTCCAAGCCGCGAGCGTCCCGGCCCGCGACTGGTTCGCCCAGCACCTGGCGCCCTGAGGCCCGCCGCACGGCTGGAGCTGGCGTTTGCGGCCACCGAGCTCCACTTCGGATCGCCCCGCAGCCCCGCCCGAGTAGGGCGAACAGGCCAATGGCAGAGCACAGAACCATCCTTCTCGGGCAGCTCCAACTCGTCGAACGATCTGACGGAAACCGCCCCGAACGGCGGTTCTTGCGGCCTTGTCCGGTGAAGGCTCTGTCGCGTTCGGTGATCAGTTTGCAAGTGACCGGGCTGGCTGGGCGATCGGCGGGCGGCAGGTGACCTGAGGCTGTTCGCTGACCACGCGCCTAGGAGGCGATCGCGTCGGCGAGCCGGCCGAGTTGTTCGAGCGCCTGCTGGAGTTGCAGGTATACGGGTGCCGTGCCGGGCCTGCTGGCGGGCAGCTTGCCGAGCGTGTGCGCGGTGCGTGCCAGGGTGACCAGGACCTCGGGGATCGCTACCTCCGGGACGCTGCTGACGTGCGCGCCGCGGTAGTTGGACAAGATGGCCTGGATGGCTTTCGGCAGCCTGGCCAGGTCCGGCGTGCCGTCGGCCAGCAGGTAGGGCAGGTGCCAGGTCTTCGGGTCCGCTGCGCTGCCGACGTAAGCGAAGCACCGGGCCGGCAAGCAGTATTTCGGGTGAACCGGGCCCGCCTGGTCATCGGCCGCGAGCTCAGCCGCGCCGTACGGGGCGGGTGGCAGCAGGCGCAGCCGGGCGTCTGCGGGCTCCTGGCGGGGCCGGTAGATCCCGTCGGTGCTGAGCCACCACAGGTCGGCCGGGGGCTGCGGCTGATCGAGGCGGACGAACGCCCGATCCAGGTGACCGCCGGGAATCAGGTCGCGGGCATAGATCATGATGCCGTCGCTGACCGCGATCGAATGGACCTTCTGCTCGCTGGCGTAGCGGTGCGCCTGTGCGAGCGCCAGGTCAACCGACCGCTCGTTCCACGCCAGCGCCCCTGGACGCTTCACCTCGATGATCAGGTGCTTGACACCGAGCCGGGTCAGCACCAGGTCCGCGTAACCCACCTGGTTGTTCACCTCGGACAGATGCCAGTCCAGCACCAGCGTGAACAGGTCTTCCAGGATGTTCTCGGCCACTTTCTCCGCGGCGGTCCCGAACCGTCGCTGCTGCGCCAGCCGCTCGTGCCGCCTGGCCAGAAACGCCGGCCAGGCGGCCGTTAGCCGGTCGCAGCAGTGCCGGTAGGACGCCAGCGATGCCATCGCCGCGCCGCCCGGGCTCATCGCCCGCCCGCCAGCCCCGGCAGCGGCCATCCGCCCGGCAGAACCCGGCGACTGCCCGCCGCTGAGCGCATCATCTGCGACGCTCATTGTCATCCCGCCCCTCCCCCGCCGGTACGAGCGCCGTTCCGGCTGGCTGGCCCGGCTGTCGGCGCCGCCCCAATCCATACCAGATCCGCGCCGCGCCCGAAGGAGTATCGGCTCACATTGTGAGACGCGGGCCAACCGGTACCCGCGGGCACTTTCGATCAACTTGCGGCGGGTCGCCCCTTTTTGATGCCCGCCACAGGCGGGGCGGGATCGCGAGAGCCCGCCGCACCGCGAATGAGGGATGAAGGTGCGCTCAAGAGCGCGGAAATCTAGTAACGGAGCGTAATTTCCTGCACGCGTCCTCGGCCGCGACAGTGACGTAATAGATCGCCGAATCCGCGCGGCTGACATATGTGCGGCTCGCTCGCGTAGGCGTGCGCAGATCAGCGAGATCTGTGCGGCCCTCAGCTTGGCCAGGCCTTGCTTGTGAAGTGCAGGTCGGGACAGCGTCGCGGCGCTGGCTGCGTCGGCGGGCAGGTAGACGACGAGGTGCTGCCGGCCGCTGTCGGCGATTGCGAGCTTGATGTAGTCGAGGTCGAGTCGCCCGGCGCTGGGCGGTGGTCGAGCCCGCCGACCAACGCAGCATAGGCGTGGTTGTAGACGAGAATGTCCCACCAGGTGGTGATGACCTACTAGGCCGGGTTGGGCTCCTGCGCCGTCCGATGATGGCGGCGTTATTGCCGGATGGTCGCGCACGAGACCGAGCGCCAAGTGACACCGTGCACCTGAGATGCCCGATTCAGCTTTACAGGGCCCGCTGGCCTCGGATCCACCGCTCGTCAAAGCGGGCGAACGCGATCTCGTCAGCGCCACCTAGGCGCAAGTACCTGAGATTTTCGAGTATGTGGTCAGGCTGGAGCTCGGGGCGCAGTTCACCCGTTGCCGGGTCGGTCGGCGAGCTGAGGACATCAATGAGGTGTTCGGCTGCCTGCGGAGCGGACTCGGATTCGATACACGAGATCGTGGTGCCGTCCGGGATGCAGGCAACCTGAACATTGGTACGGGGCCCAAATTCGTCAAGCAACGCGTTTCCCTCGATCGCGCCGGCTACCACGTCCGGCCGAGCCAGGTCCGGTATGTCCGACACGTCGATCGGCCGCCAGAACTTCAACGACCTGCCATCATCGACATCCTTGGACCCGTCATAGTACTGGACCAGCCAAAGGTCCTTACCGAACGTCAGGTCTCGGACTTCCGGTTTCGCGTTATCGGCGTCGGCCGTGTCGAACCCCAGCGCCTCGACCAACTCCGAAGGCATTTCGTTCCCCTCAGCCGGCGCTTCTGAAGGAATCCCGGCGTCTTCCTTCGGGTAATACTCGTGGATTGGCTGAGGCGTAATCCCAGGCAGTGAGAAACCGCCCTCCGTGAGTAGCACCTCGGCGTATTCGCCCGTTCTGTGAAGGGGCTCGATTTCCGAGACCCTAGACAGATCGATTCTCTCATCGTAAGCCTCGCCTTGTGCGCCTCCGCTCATCTCCCGTCCAGCCGTCGCGTCGGCGGGCGCTCCAGCGCGGTCGATCTGGCGGAGGTAACCCTTCGGGTCTTCCTTGATCTCATCGCTGACCGGGAGCTTGGCGATGGAGTCCTCGATCTGCTGCGCACCTTCGAAGTTCCCCTGCTGCCGCAGAATCTCGACTTCCTTCCGGTTCGCCACGATGTTCTCCGCCATCATGCGGTCCTCGGCGGCCTCCCACCTCTCCATCGGGGTGAGCAGAGCGTCGTCCTCAAGCCCGCTACTCACCATGTCGGTTCCGGCGTCAGGGCTTACCGGGGACTGGTCGTAGCCGAGGTAGCCCTCGGGGTCGGCCTTGATCTCATCGCTGACCGGGAGCTTGGCGATGGAGTCCTCGATCTGCTGCGCACCTTCGAAGTTCCCCTGCTGGCGCAGAATCTCGGCTTCCTTCCGGTTCGCCACGATGTTCTCGGCCATCAGGCGGTCCTCGGCGGCCTCCCACCTCTCCATCGGGGTCTTCTCGTTGTGATCCGGGGGAGGGGGAGGTGGTGGCGGCGGTGGGGTATCGATGCTCATGGAGAACCATCCTTGGCTCACACCTGCGCGGACTTCGGGAACAGCTGCTCAATGAGCACTTGCTGGATCTCCGGCCGGTCCCAGCGAAGTGCTTTACTGCAAGCTTTGGTGACCTGGCGGACGGGTTCGCCCGGCCCGGTTAGGCGGGAACTTGCGCTGATCACGCGGGGCGGGATGCGGTCGCCGAAGAGCATCAGGCGCATCTCGCCAGGTCCGGTCACGTTCGCCGGGTGCCACCGAATAAGCCCGTAATGCTCCACGGCCTCGGAGTCCGCCGAGAGTTCCACTCCTCGCTCCCGCGCCAGGCTGACGACAGTGTCGTGAGGCAGGCCGGTTTCCTCCCTTCGGATGAGCCGGCCGAGCTCGTCGCGGATGTCGCCGAAGCGCTGGTCGCCGAAGCGCCAGCGACCGCGATCGTCACCGCAGGTGACCGACCGCCCATCTAGCAGCCGAGTCAGCGCCTCGCTCAGGTGGGCACCTAGCGTTTCGGGGTCGAAGAAAACCGCGAGGCGGTCGTAGCGGGTGGCGAGGGCGGCTTCGACAGCGTGTGCCACTGCGCACTGCACGAGGCGAGGGTCGGAGAACATGGTGGCCCGGGCTTCGGCCACGGCTGGCAGACTCTGGAGCGTTGGCGCGGGGTAGCCCATCCCGTGCGCCGCGAGGCTCATCTCCATCCACAGTGTCAGTTCGGGATGGCCGGCAAGGAAATGCTCGGCGTGGCGCATCTGCGCGAGAATGCACGGCAGGCCGTCCCGGCACTCCTGACCGCAGGATCGGCTACGCCGCCGGCCAGCCATCAACGGCGCGTCACGCGTTGCGAAACTACCGTCCTCGCGGGTTTCGCCTTTCGGCATTTTCGCGAGCACTGGACGGTCCATTCCGTCTGCGAAGACGGCAGCGACGCCTGGGTCGAGGGTGACGATGTACTGGGACTGTGCCTCGGATAGGTTCATGGTCGCGCCGACCGCCTCCCGGTCGTCGGCGGCTGGGAGGCGATGGACGATCTTGAGCGCGGTGTTCTTGATCACGTCTGGGATGAGCTTGGCGGGTATCTGCTCGGCGACGACGATTCCCGCGCCGTAGGCCCGCACCTCGGCTAGCAGGCTTGCGAACAGCTCCAGGGAGTGCGCCGCGGGTGAGTCGCTAGGCACGTTGCGCAGCAGCCGGTGAGCTTCTTCGATGACGGTGAGGTGCCGGAAGCGGCCCGGCGTTCGCTCGGCGGCGAAGCGCTCCTTCTCTTCGAGGAGGAGTTGCTCGTAGAGACGGATGAGGACAGCGCCCATAACGAATGCCTTGTCCTGATCGTTGGTGATCCCTTCGATCTCAAGGACGACGTTGCGCTGGAGGAGGGCCGCGAAGTCGAGGGGGTGACCGCCCTCGAAAAACCGCCCGGGGGTGCCGTGGCGGAGGCTGCCGAGGCGGATGTCGATGAACCCGCGCACGTTCTTTTTGATGTCCTCGGCGTAGCCGATCTCGTCGACGACCCGCTGGGCTGCCAGCTGCAGGTCGCCGAGGGCCGGGAACCGGGGGTGGGTGAGATCGGTGGAGCTGGGCAGGGGCTGGCCGGTCTTCCGGTCCCAGCTGCGGAGCGGCTCGCCGGTGACCAGGTCCCAGCCGGAGGCCTCATAGCACTGGGTGAGCGCACGGGAGAGGACTTGCGGGAAGGGCTCCGTAGCCTGGAACGCGGCGAGGAAGAGACCGCGGATGAGGTCGGCGTGGCCTTGAAGGGAGAAGGTCCGGGCAGGATTGCCGGGTTCGAGTGATGCAGGCTCCAGCGGGTTCAGGGAGGCTGGCGCGGCCCGCCTGTCCCCTGGGGCGATCACCAGCACGTCGAAATCGTGAAGGTCGCGCAGGCGCCCGGCCATCCTGGCATATTCGGCTTTAGCTGGCTCGATGACGAGCCACGGCACCCGCGGTGACCTGCGTGACAGTTCTTCCAGGAGTGCCCGGACGGTCTGGGACTTGCCGCCGCCGGTCGCCCCGCACACGAACGTGTGATAGCTCAATTTCGATGTGCTCTGCGTGAGATCCCCCGCGGGGCGGAGGAACCGGTCCAGGACCACTCCGAGCTTTACGCGGTCGCCGGGTTTGCTGTCAGGCTCAACCGCAGTGTCGAACGACGGCGGTGCGACAACGCGAATACCGGGTAGCTCCGCCTCGGGCGGTCGCACGAGCGCGGCGGCCAGGTCTGCGGTGGCGCGGAAGGGAATCTGGCCCTCGGGCATGCCATCGTCTTGGCTGCCTGGCAGAACGGCGTCCGCAGCAGAGGCCTCCGGCGGGCCGGGGCACGGGCGGAACTTGTAGAGGGAGACCGATCGCTCCGCCGCCGTGCAGAGGATCGACGCGACCGGTAGCCCCATCGCCTTGTCCACGGTCCCGACTGCGATCGCGACGTCCCACACGCCGCCAGTGCCCGCCCGCGACAGCTCCCGGAACCAGGCCTGTCCCCTCTCGAGTTCCAGTGTCTCTGTCTCAGAGATGCGCCCCGTCTGATGGAGCCGGAAGAGCCGGCGCCGCAGCGTCTCAAGTTCGCCGCGCACGTCGATCTCTGGCACCGGTGTGCACACGACCAGCCACGCGAACGCTTGATGCGACAGGTACCCGGCGACGTCATCGAGGGGGGAGGCCGACCAGCGTTCCTCAGGCCTGGTGGCCTGCTCTTCGCTGTCGCGCAGCAGCGGTTCAAAGCTGCCTGCGCATCTTATCCAGCACGAGAATGGCGCCAGCAGCTTCTCGACCTCAGCGGCTGCGACCGGCATGCCCGTCGCGCCGAGGGGGAACAGCAGCGTGGAGCTGCCGGATTCCGGTTCATCATCTGCCGGAGGCGTCGGTGCGGGATCATCCACCGGCGGCGCTGCCTCCGGGGCAGCGGCCGGGAGCGGCGTGAGCGCGCCGGCGATGAGGATCTGGAGGGGTACCCGGGGCCCGGGGCGGATCCACAGGGAGGCGACTCGCGAACCTCTGACGCCGGCGTCGAGGAGGCCGGCCAGGATGGCACGGCGAAGCGGCGGCTGCTCCTGCGGGTCCTGGCCTCCCGGGCTGGTGAGCACCCTGGCGAACGGCAGCGACAGCACCGCGGTGCTCATCAGGCCGACCGCATCAAAGCCCGCGGTTCCCGGGCGACGCGTGAGCCGAAGGTGACCCCCGGATTGCAGTCAACGTTGGCTGCGATCCGCCGTCCGTCAGGGAGAATCTCGACGCAGATCATCCCGGTCAGCGGAAGCCCCATGATGACCTCGGGATCGACGACCGCCTCGCGCACCCGTTGCTTACTGATCGCGTAATTGGTGCTCGTGCCGAACGTTTCGCTGTAAGAGCGGCCCTCGCTGCGGCCTCCTCCAGGACCGAAAGATCGGCCTGTATTCTCGCTCCATTGGCTGCTGAGGGAGTCACCAGCAGACTTGGTGTGCTGTGACTCCACCCACTTGAAGTTCGCACCGATAAAGTCGCTTGCTTCCTTGGCCTCCCGGTGATTACCGAGCGCGAAGAACGCTGCGGCCGCGCCGCCGCCTCCGATCAGCTCGATCGCGTCGTTGCGAAGGTGTTCGAAGAACAACAACATCCAGATCCGCTCGAACTCGGCCGATGTCATCAGCGACTCCAAGGCGGCGCCTGGAATCCGGTCCGCGCCAAGGACAATCAGGACCTCGGCTGCCGCCGAACCCTTCCTGACGTGGCGGAGCAGCAGCTGGAAGAGGAGGTCGACAAGACGGTCACTGTCCAGGTCGTCCGACCGTTTGTCCACCTCGAAAATGCGGAGCGAGCTGCCGCCCGGCCGCGGTGGTTCCGGTTCGGTCTGCCGGGCGCCGGGTCCCTGGCCGCCACCGAGGACCTCGAAGTCGCGCAAGGCTCGCTCGATCCTGATGATGCGCTCCAGGATGCCGCCATGCTGGCGCTGCACATCGTTGTAAAGGCGCGTAAGGCGGTCGTACTCTTCGGGGCCGGTGACACTGTTGGCACCCACGTCGATGCCCTGGACAATGCGCAGTGCATCACGCAGGCGCGCGATCGACACCGACCCAACCGGATCAAGGCAGGCGGCAACCTCCCGCATCACCGCCCGGTCTTCTTGCCGATCCCTCCGCGAGACGTCCACGTCCTGCTGGGCCGAATGCTGTACCTCGGCAAGAACAGTGCTGAGGTCGCCCCAGCTGAGGCCGGCAAAAAGATCCGCGGCACCCTGGCTGCTGGGCAGCGTCGCTTTCAAAAGCGGAAGCCTAGCGCGCCTGCCGAGGTCGCACAGCGCATCAGTCGTGCGGCGCCGGGAAAGATCACCGATCATGATATGGGTGCCCCGGCCCAGAAGCGACGCGCCGAGCGTCGTTAGCGCCGCCTCCCACGAAATAGCCGAGCCGCCGAAGACACCTACCATCCGCGCCGACGTCGGCAATGGCACCGGGAACCACATGTCCGCCGACTCGAAGCGCCGGCGCTCGGCTTCTTCGAACTGGGCTACCCGGCCTTGCCAGGCCGATACCGCCGCGGCGTATTCCTCGTCCGCTCGCTTTGAATCTGCTGGGTCCGGGACGAAGTCCTGCTTTCCCTTGAGAATCCGGCCCCACGCGATTAGCGCCTCTACTGGAAGCACGATATACGGGATGAGGAAGGTGACCACAGCGTTGATGAAGGGAATGAGGTCTTTCTTGCCGAGCGAGAAACCCCTGGCAAGTTCCGCTCCAACGCCAGATCGCCGCCAGGCTCTCCCCGCATGAAACGCGACCACGGCGGCAAAGAAGTTCACGACGTAGACGGCAGCGGCGGCCGCACCTTTAGCACCGCCGATGACGAACACGCCGAGCGCGGAATCCAGGATGATGACGACGGCAGCCCCGGCGCTGGCCAGGACCGCAGCGGTGCGGAGGCCGGCCGCTTCCGCCCGCGGCACCTGTCTTACCTGGCGTCTGGCAGGCGGGTTCCCCCGCTCCGGGCTAAGGGCGGGCTCGGGCGGTTTCACCGCCTCGTAACCCCACCGCACCGGACCCGCGAACAGCGGAGTGAGGTCCTGCCCGCTGTCCGCGACCACGACCTGGCTCACCATGGCAACTGACCCATCACTGGTACCAGCCGCTCCATCGTTTTCGGACCAGCCTGAACAGAGATACGTGTCCCCGTCGCCACCGGCACGAACACAAGGCTGAACCGCTCGGTCACCGGTTTCGACTTCATATACCAGTAGATGAGGCCGGGGAGAATCCACACGAGCAGCAGGACGATCAGGACGACGATGTTCGGCTCGTCTTTGACCGTGAGCATTCCGTCGATCCGCCCAGGAGCGACCTGCATGACCGTAACCCCCGACATCGGCAGCATCTGAGACAGCCGCGTCTGGGCATCTGCCGCTGGGAGGGAGGTGAAACGGTCTGTAGGGGCCGGAGGCGCGGCGTGCGGCATCACGGCTTGCCTCGGCAGAGGCGGGTCGGGCGGGATCGGCGTGTCCACGCTAGATGCCGCAGGCTTCCCGTCCGGGTCGGACTCGACCTGCCCGCCCCTCATCACTGCGTCCGTCCAGTGGGCCCCGTCCCAGTACCGGGACTCGAAACGGCCCGACGGGTCAGGGAGCCAGCCTGGCTGGCCAGAAGACAGCTGCGCGCTCATGATAGCGCGGCTTTCGCACCAGGCGAATGACGTACCACGGGTCTCAGGCGGCGCCGCGCATTCCCCAAGGTACCGGGGTCGTTCGGGAATGGATTGCTCATTGTTAGCTCCCGTCGTTTTAGGTCTCGGCCCAGCCTGGCCAGGTTCTGACTGTGTCATTTTGAGTTACCTCCCCCATGCTGGTAGGCCTTAGCTGCGTGTATCGGGCAAGGCGGGGACCAGCAGCGCTGTTCGCTCCACGTCACCGTCAGGCCCGCCAGAAGCATGCATTTCCTGGTATGCGGCAGCCAATGTGCCTAACCGCGGTAGACTCCAGTGCCTACGCCGCCGGGAAGGTCGATATCCGATATCCATCTGGCCAGATGTATGAGTTACGACAGGGCCATAGGGAATGGTTCAGGCCGACCGTCAGAAAATTTAAGAAATATTTTTTACCTCGCGAGTGAACCGTTCGGGCCGCCGGGGTCGTAAGAACGGTGATGAACGCGGCGCGCACCTCGATGGCGCGCACCTCGATGGCGCACCTCGGCGGCGCGCACCTCACCCAGGCGAACCTTAGAGATGCTGACCTCAAAGGTGCGGACGTCATCCGTACGGGCCTCAGGGAGGAGTTCAATGTTCAATGGTGCGGACTTTTCCAACGCGGACCTCTCTAACGCGGACCTCGCCAATGCGCAGTTCACCCGCGCGACCCTTACCGGCGCGGACCTTAGGGATACTGACATCCGAAATGCAGACTTCACCGGTGCGCTGCTCCACGGCGTCATGTGGCCCAAAAATGCGCCGGTCCCGAAGGGCTGGAAACGAGACGCCGACTCTGCCTGACTGAGAGCGGCCGACACCGGGCCTGAGAGGGCGGAGGCAACTAGTGCCGCGACCGGCAACGTTTGCCCCGTTGCTCGGAGGCCGATGCGGCTGTGGACGGACGCTTGATCCGCCGTTCGGCGTGGCTGCGGTACCTTCGCCACAAGCAACTGAGTGGTGCAGAGCGGTCTGATCTGGCACGGCTGCTCATGCGCTGTGCGGGCATCAGGGCGGCACGGCAGTATGTACGGGGTGTTGGAAGGTGATGCCGGAGATCTTGCCGTCGGGCGGCTGGAAGAGGCTGTGCGGCGGCTGCGTGCGGCGACCGCCGGCCGGGAGCGGCGCGGGCTGCGTCATGATGACGCCGACGATGTCACCGGAACCGCCGCCACCGATGATGCGATCGGGTTCAACCCGGTGCCGCTGCTTCGCGCCCTGCATGAGCACGGTGCGGTGGTGGCTGTCATGGGTCAGGTGGCTGGCATCATGCACGGGTCCCGGGAGCTGACGGGGGACCTTGACCTGCTGTGGGACGGTGACCGCAGGCAGGCGCCAGCTCTGGCCGCCGCCTTCGCGGCTGCCGGGGCCAGGCTGGAGGGTCCTGAGGGCAGGCCGCTGCCGTGCGAGCCGGCGGCGTTCGGCAGTGCCAAGGTGCTGTTCCGCTCGGCCTCGGCCAGCGGGGACTGCTGCACCCCGGCTCTGCCATGGGGCGACCTGCCGGTGGCGGCCTTCCTGGCTCGTTGCCAGGTCGCCACGGCCAGGGACGGGCTGGTGATCCGCTACCTGGACCGCGCCGACCTGATCCGCATGCGGCGTGCCGTGGGCCGGCCGAAGGACCTGCGGCGCGCGAGCGAGCTGGAACGGCTGGCCCAGGCTGGCGGAACCTGACCTGCTCAACTGAGCTCGTGCCGTAGCAGGTCACGGTTGTCCTGCCGGGGTTTCCCGCGGTGGCTGATCCGTCCAGACTGGGGCGGTGGCTGAACGTGTGCGGGTGCGCGAGATCGATGATGACGAGGGCCGGCGGCTGGTGCGGATCATCCGCCGGGGCAGCGGGTCGGTGGTGACCTGGCGGCGGGCGCAGATGGTGCTGCTGTCCGCGCAGGGCATGGACGCGACGGCGATCGCGAAGGTGGCCTTCACCAGCGAGGACCGGGTCCGGGACGTGATCCGGAACTTCAACGCCGACGGGTTCGGCTCGCTGTACCCGAAGTACAAAGGCGGCCATCCGCCGAAGTTCACGCTGGGCCAGCGGCGGGAGATCAAGAAGATCGCCAAGGCCAGGCCGACCGAGCATGACCTGCCGTTTTCCACCTGGAGCTTGTCGAAGCTGGCCGAGTTCCTGGTGGCTGAGGGGGTGGTCGATGACATCAGCCACGAGGGCCTGCGGGTCCTGCTCCGCGAGGAGAGCATCACCTTTCAACGCCTGAAAACCTGGAAGGCCTCCGCAGACCCGCGATATGCGGCGAGGAAGGCGCGGATCGAGTACCTGTACGCGATCGCCGACCGCGAGGTCGCCCCGCACCACGGCGATCCGGAAGTCATCTTCAGCGGCAAGGGTAAGGAGCCAGGCCGGGCGCCGCGGCCGCGGATGCGCGCGACCTATACCCGTACCGCCGGGGTGCGGCACCTGTTCGCCGCCTACGAGCTGGGCGAGGACAAACTGTACGGGCACATCAAGCCGCGCAAAACGCGGGCCCGGTTCCTGGAATTCTGCCGCTACCTGCGCACCGGCTTTTGGTCCACTGCTTCCTGCCGCGATGGATGGCCGACGGCCGTCAGCCAGGTACGCTCGTGAGCGGGTGCGGCGGGATATCCGTCCTTTCTTCGAGCATGCCGATGGCCCTCACCCGGCCGCGCCGGTCTCGATGTACTCAAAGACCGCGCCGTCCGGGTGCCTGGCGATGAGCCTGGCGCCGTTTAGCGCGGGAGTCGGCCCCTCGATGACCTCGCCGCCCGCCGACTCGAGGGCGGCGGCAAGCACCGGGGCGAGGCTGGCCACCTGGATCGTCGCCGTCCGGTCGCGGTACGCGGCGGTATTGCCGGCCAGCAGCAGGAACGGCCCGACCCGGGCCAGCTCCACGCCGCGGAAGCCGAACCTCTCCGCCCGCGCCTGCGCCAGCTCCTCATACAGCGGGACGGCAACATCGAGATCGGAAACGAACACGCGCGCCAGGACCTTGCTGATCTTAGGCATGCCCGGCACAACAGCCCCGCCGCTACCCCTATGCCCGCCGCTCAACGGACAGATAGACGGACCCGTCGGACACCCCGCGGACAAGCGGACAGCCCGAGGGACATCCTCGGTGAATCCCTAAACCAGCGCCAGCCCACACGATTTCCGACCTACTTACGATGGAAGACGTACTGGTACGTCGCCCAGGTGATGGGGATGGGCGGCACCCCGTCCTGCCCGAAGCCAGGCGGCTTCGGCCTGGGCGGACCCTTGGCCAGCAGGATCAGGCAATGACCACCCCGAGCCAGGTAAAGAAGAAGCCCATTAGGTAGCCGTTGAACGCAGCCCGTCCGGATGCCTTGAACAGGCGCCCGGTAGCGGCAATGCATGCTGCCCACGCCAGCAGCGGGATCAGGATGATCACGACGTCAGTGAACATGGTGGTTCCTTTCCTGGTGGCGGATCGTTCCCGTCATCCTTAACTACGGCCCGAGATGCGCATTCGGCCCGGATACTCATCCGGCCACAGTAAAAGCGCATTAAATTGCCGTCATGCATTTCCTGGTATGCGGCAGCCAATGCGCCTAACCGCGGTAGACTCCAATGCCTACGCCGCCGAGAAGGTCGATATCCGATGTGCGTCTGGCCAGATATATGAGTTACGACAGGCCCACGGGGAATGGTTCAGGCCGACCGTCAGAAAACTCAAGAAATATTTTTTGCCCCGCGAGTGAACCGTTCGGGCCGCCGGCGTCGTAAGAATAACGTTGGAGCTGTGCGCAGGTACCGGTACGGCGGCGAAGGAGGCGGCCAGTCGTGCGCGACCCAGATCCGGAGCTGGCCCACCCCGAGGCGGCGGGCTGGGCGCTGGGTACCCTGGACCCCGGCGACGCCGAGTGGTTCGCCGGGCACCTGCCGTCGTGCCCGGACTGCCGCGCGGCCGTGGCCGAGTTCGGCCCCACGGCGCGGCTGCTGGCCACGGCCGCGCCTGCCGACCCGGCGCCGCCGGGACTGCAGGCCCGGACCCTGGCCGGAGTGGCCCGGGCAGCCACCGACGCCCGGCGGAACCGCCGGTGGCGGGGCCGGTCGGCCCGGATGCTGGCGCTGGCCGCGGCGGTGATCGTCGCCGCGGGCATCAGCATCGGGCTGCTGCTGAGCGGCGGGACGCCCGCGGAGACCTATGCGCTCGCGCTGCATTCCGGGACGGGGCTGGCCGCATCGGCCAGCGGGACCATCCGGCAGGCTTCTAGCGGCTGGGCGGTCCAGCTCACCGCGGTCCACCTGCCCGAGCCGGGACCGGGCCAGTTCTACCAGTGCTGGTGGGTCGGGCCGGGGAACCGGCCCGGCCACCCCAGCCTGGTCAGCGCGGGCACCTTCACCGTCGGCCCGTCCGGGACCGCGGCCGTACAGATGTTGACCGCGGCCGATCCGGACGACTTCCCGACCGTCGAGATCACCCTGGACAGCGCCGCCCGGCCCGGCCAGCCGGGGCGGGTCGTCCTATCCGGCACCGTCGACGACGACGACTGACCCCAGGCCGGCTACGTGGTGGGGTCGAAACCCTGCCGGGCCAGCGCGGCGCGCAGCGCCCGCATCGCATGGAACGTGCGCGTCTTCACCGTTCCCAGCGGAAGCCCGAGCCGGGCCGCGATCTGGGATTGGGTCAGGCCTTCTTGGTTGAGCGCCAGCACCTGCCGGTGCGCCGGGCTGAGCGAATCCAGCGCGTCCCGGACCATCAGGCTCGACAGGATCTGATCGACACTGTCCAACTGCGGCGGCAGCTGGCCTTCTTCCAGTTGCTCAAACGGCCGGGACGACGGCCGCTTACGGATATCCGCGGCGACGCTGCGGCCGATGACGAGCAGGTACGTGCCGACGCTGCCGCGGGCCGGATCGAATTGCCCGGCGTTCCGCCATAGCCGCACGAAGCATTCCTGCACCATATCCTGGGCCAGCCCGGTATCGCCCAGGGCCTGCAGCCCGCACCGGTAGAGCCAGGTTTCGTACCGCCGGCACAGCTCAGCCATGGGGGCATCGACGTCGCCGACAGCGATCCGGGCCACCAGGTCGGCGTCCGTAGTGGCGAGCGGATCATCCGCGCCAGCCACCGACACCCTGCAGCCACCCCCACCAGCAGCCGTACCGCCAGGGGCCAAGGCCACCTGCCCCCGTTATCATACGGTGTTTCACGCGATACGAGCCGGTTGAGCACAAACCGTTATCCGGAGGGAAACATAAGTTTCCGGCCGCGGCTCGAATAACGCTGGCCGCGCGCCACTACCGGCCGGTGAGCTGCAGGCTCAAGCCGAGCGCGCGGCGTGGGCCCAGGTGGGGCCGGCCGCACGCAGCTAATAGTCGCCAAGGACCCGGCGATTGTGGATCATAGGTCGTGGTCTTGAAACGGCTGATCGAACGCAGCTTGGATCTTCTCCGCCAGCGTCTCGGGCGATGCGCGCGTCGGGAACTCGAGGCAGCAACATTCGGGCTTACCGCACAGGCTGATCCGCACACCCCGCTCGACCAAGCAGCCGCAGTCAGCGCAAGACATTTCCACGGGGTCAGAGTACGACTGGATGGCACGTGTGCTGGTGCGCACGCTATCAACGGGAAGCCGGAGACGGAGTCCGCGGTTAACTACTGACGCCAGCGGACTCGGATACCGGAATACCGTGTTCCGTGACACGGAGGCTCAACTCCTCCAGCGCTAGACGGCATCACCCGGGGCGGGCCGTGAGGCAGGATGCGGGCATGGCAGTCGAAGTCACGTTGGGCATCGACCTCTCATCGCAGCCCGAGCACACGGCGGCGTGCATGATCGCGTGATCGGACGGTGGCGCGCGCATCGAGACTCTTGCGCTCGGTATGACCGATGACCGCCTGGTCACCCTCGCCAAGGCGGTCGGCAAGGTGGGGATCGACGTCCCGCTGGACTGGCCCCGGCGCTTCGCCGAAGCGGTGTGGGCGCACTCCACTGGCAGCGGCTGGCCGAGCGACTACAACCACGCGGCGGACAATGACCAGATGCGTCTCAGGGCGACGGGATCGCTGGATCGCACGCCAGTACCAGCAGCACGCGCTGAGCGTCGCGGCGGATAGGCTCGCCCTGCCTGCGATGCGCGCCGCCTGGCTTGTGCCGCGGCTGCAAATGGGCCCGGTCGATGTCAGCGGGACCGGGAAGGTGGTCGAGGTCTATCCCGCGCTCGCATTGCGCATCTG
The DNA here is from genome assembly GCA_963789225.1 of uncultured Actinomycetes bacterium. GTDB lineage: Bacteria > Actinomycetota > Actinomycetes > Streptosporangiales > Streptosporangiaceae > Palsa-504. Next base: position 15,803 of record CAWBKD010000013.1, on the reverse strand, counting down.
GGGGCTGCCGTACCGCGGATACGAGGGCCTAAGGGCAGCCTAAGGCTTCATCGACACGGTCGTCGCTCGTGGATGCACTCACGCACCGCATCCCATGGCTGGATCTCCGCGAGCAGCAAGCGGCGCTCGAGCGGTCAGCGGTCAGATGACCTGCTCGACTCTGTCGTGGCCGCGCTCGTAGCCCGCGCACATCAGGCGGGGCAGTGCTAGCCGATCCCCAGCGAGTCCAAGGACGACGCACGGCGGGAGGGATGGATCGCGGCACCCCGCGCCGGGAGCCTCACCGCCCTCTCTGCTCCTTCCGGGTGCCGCAACGTGGTCCGGCAGCAAGAACGCGGGATCGCAACCTTCAGATCCGTAGGGTTCCGCTCGGCATCACAGGCTTCCTGACCTGCGCTGACTTCCAGCATGTCGCGTGGTCCGGCTCTCGCATCGTTGACAGATTTCTCGGGCTTCTCATTGGCAGATCCATTGGCAGCTTGGGGCTCAAGCGATCACGCGCTGGACCAAGCAGGCCGGTTTACCAGCCTGAACGGGCTGCGGGGTGGTCGCATAATGTGACATGGCGGCATTCCAGCATGCGGTTCGCGCTCCTGGGCGCGGCAGGGCTGAGCGCCGGTCGTCGGTAGGGCACGCTTGCCGGGATGGCCAGGGCACGTGGACACCAGGATGTCGAACGGGATCCCACCGCCTGCCGTTCCGCGGACCCGTTCACCAACCGGCGAGAAAGTGCTGCGAGAAGCTTCTCTACAGCCTTCAAGGGCGCCCCGAGCGCGCCGCGCGCCTGGAGGTACGTGATCGCGCACGCGGCAACGGCGGGAAAACTGACGCACACAGCCGGAAGGCGGGCGCGACGCGCCCGCGGGGAACCCGCGCCCGCCGTGCCGCGGGCCGCGCTCAGTAGGTGACGGTGATCCGCCGGGCGGGGCCGTCGACCCGGACCATGCCGCCGTAGGGGATTACCAGTTGCGGGTCGGTGTGCCCGAAGTCAACGTCGAAGACCGCCATGGCCCGCGGCGCGTACTCCGCCAGCGCGCGTAGCACCGCGGCCCGCTGGCCGACCTGGTAGGCGTCGCGCTCGCCCGGCGGGGCCGGGTGATCAAACGACCACGCCTTGGCCCGCCCGAGCAGAATCGCGCCGAACTGGCCGAGCAGATCCCGCTCGCCCATGCAGCGCAGAATCCGGTAGACCTCGGTGGCTGATGGCATCTCCTCCGAGGTTTCCAGGAACAGCACGCCGCCCGCATACTCCGATACCGGCGCGATGCATCTCGCCATCAGCAGCCAGGCCAACGCCTCCAGGCAGCCGCCCCACGCCGGGGCAACGACCACGCGGTCGGCGTTATGCCATATCCATCCGCCGCAGGCGCGCATCGGCGGCTCAGCCTCGAAGGTCGCCGGATCCGCCCAGTCCCGGTTCTCGTCGCCGTACTCGGCTACCGGTGCCAGCTCATAGTCCCCCGGGGTGAACAGGGCAGCCCGCAGCGACGCCGCCGTGACCGGGTGCATCTTCGCGGGCCGGCCGAACTCCACCATCACCGAGCCGCCGTGATAACCGACGATGCCCAGGCTGGCCAGATAAGCCAGCAGGCAGGTGTTGTCGCTGTAGCCAAAAAAGGCTTGGGATGAGCCCGCAGCAGGCCGACGTCCAGATGCGGCAGCACGGTGACCTGATCGTCGCCGCCGATGCTGGCGATCACCGCGGCGATGCCCGGGTCGGTGAACGCAGCGTGGATGTCGGCCGCCCGATCCGCCGCGCTGGCCGCCATCCGGCGCGTCGCCGGGTACTCGACCGGGACCAGGCCGAACTCATCCCTCAGCCGAGCCAGGCCCAGCTCGAACGGCCGCGGGAACCTCTCAGGCAACCCAGCCGACGGTGACAGCACCGCGACCCGGTCCCCGGGACCCGGCTTGAGTGGATAAGCGGCAGGCTCCACCCGGCCGATCGTAGATCCACCGACCACCAGGCGCGAACCTATCCCGCGCAACGGGCCATTCATGCCCAGCACACACCAAAGATCAGCAGGAAACTCGCAGGCCGGCCGTGCTGGCAGGCGCACAGATCACCCGGATCTGCAGGCTCGCCGGCCCATCCGGGCTTGCCTACACAGCCACGCATAACGGGTCTTTGCGCCCGGGCGCGCGTAGCGTCAGGTTGCTCTCCGTGACGGGCTTCAGGTCGGCCTCCGTACTCGGCTCGCAGAGTTCACAGCTGGCGACTGACCATTTGGCACGGCCGAGGTCCTGCCGGGCCGCGGCGTTCGACCCTGTCCGCGGCAGATCCGGACGTTCTGGTGCCCGGTGGGCATGCATAACCCAGCCTGTCGCACAAAGGCCGGTGCAGGAGACAGATCGGGATCCTGAAATGCCGATCCCGGGGTGCCGGACAGCGGTCGTGCGCGATCTTGGGTCCTGGCTGCTGGGAACGGGCCTTTGATCGTTAGTGCCCCATGCGGTGCCGGTGCAGCTTGCGCAGATTATGCGCGGCACAGGCAAGCAGCCATTCGTTTTCGCACGCGGCCAGGCCCCGCCGGGACATCACGGTCAGTTTCTGGCAGGCCTTCAGCTGCCCGAACACCGGTTCCACAGTGCGCCCGCAGCTGGTAGTCCTCCCGCCCGCGGGGATGCCGCAGCCGCCGGATGGCCCGGGCGGTGGCCGGGAACTGGTCCAGGTGCCTGGCCCTTCGCGGAGTGCGGGCGCCGCGCCGGCCGGGGTCCTTGGCCAGCGGCGCGAGCAGCCGCAGGCCGTCGGCGTCGGCGCGGGCGAAGGTCTCCTCGCTGGCGTACCCGGCATCGGCCAGCACGGTCCGCAGCCGCGGGTCGATCCCGGCCTCGGCCAGCTGCCGGCGGCAGGTGTCCAGCAGCGGGTGCAGCAGGGTCCGGTCGACGGGATGCTGAGAGAGCATCACGCCGACGATGACCTGGCCGGCGGTGACCACGAGCTGGCCGTTGTACCCGGCGACATAGCCTTTCTGGTTGCGCATCACCCGCACGTCCGGGTCGGTGATGTTCGCCCGCGGCTCGGTGTTGTTGCGGTTGGCGCGCGGCGGCTCGGCGCTGGGACGCCGCCCGCCGCGCCGGGCCCCGGCCGCCGCGACCGCATCCCAGGCGTCCTGCTTGGCCTGCTGCGCGTCGCGGCGCGCCTTGTCCTCGGCGGCAAGCCGGTCCCGGGCCCGGGCCAGCCGCTCCCGTCGTTCGGCCCGGCGGGCCAGCGTCCGCGGCGTCGGAGCACCCGGCGCGCCGCCGTAGCGGGCGTCCTCAGCCGCGTCGGCCGCGGCCGCCTCGGCCAGGATCTTCTCGATCTGCGGCAACGTCCGGTTCGCCTTCTGCGCGGCGTTGCCGGCCAGCTTGGTCCCGTCCAGGCTGACCAGGCCCAGCGACACCATGCCCTCCGCGGCCAGCAGCCGCAGCACCTGGCTGAACAACCCGCCCAGCGCCGTCTCATGCCGGGCCCGGAACCGGGCGATAGTCGCATGATCGGGATACAGTCCGCCGCAGATCACCCGGTAGGCCACATCCCGCACGCACCGCCGCTCGATCACCCGGCTGGACCGCTCGCCCTGGCAGTACCCGTACAACAGCAGCGCGACCATCATCTCCGGGTCGAACGCCGCCCGGCCGTGCCCGTCAGCGCGGTACCGGCGGCGGAACTCGCCCAGCTCCAGCGCGGCCACCGCGTCCAGCACGAGGAACACCAGATCGTCTTCGGAAAGCCATTCGCGCATGTCCACCGGCAGCAGCAACGGCTGATCACGCTGCGGAAACAGGAAATTCTGCGGCATAAACCATGATCCCAGGCGCCACGTCGGCCCCCATAGAGGCGCGCCGTTTATGCGACAGGCTGAACCATGCAAGCAGTCGGGCGATCGGAATGGGCGCAGCTGTCCTGATCGTCGGTCCTGAGTTGTGCTCAAGGGCACGGTGGGATGACGTAAAAACCATAGACGCAAAGCGCGGGTGCGCCTCCAGTTCTGCGCCGGTGATCAGCTGGGCATACCTGCGAACCCCGGCTCGAGTAAACACACCGGAAGCTACTTCACGCCAGGCTCCGCATCCGCCTGCCTGCTCCGGTGGGCGAGGTTGGCGCGGGTGGTCAGGGTGTCCGGGTGGTCGAGGGCAGAGACCCGCTCGCGCACCGGCGGCAGCGCGGCGTGCTGGTCGCGGGCCCCGGCCGCATCCACCGCCTGCCCGGCTAGGCAGGGTTTGCAGCCGACACATCCCGATGGATCGTGCCACCCCGCCGCCCGAGGCGGTGATATTCACATCGCGGCCGACCGCAACCGCATGATCAGCCGCCGACACCATCCCGGCCTGACAGGCGCCTGGATCGGCCCACAGCAGCGGCGGCGCCGTCACCTTGAGGTCAGGTTACTCCAACGGACCCTAGACACATAGGCTAACTAGGTAGCTTGCCCCCCGGTGGCGGGCCTCCGCCGCCGTAGTAGTAGTACCTGCCCATCGCGGCTGCCCTGTTCCGGTACTCCTCCGGTGACAGCTCGGGCCTGGCGCTCACCCTGGGCGGTTCCTTGGCCTGCAGGATCAGCCCGATGATGATCCCGAACCAGCCGAGGAACAGCCCGGTCAGGCAGCCGGCGAACCTGGACCGGCCGGACTTTGCGAACAGCCAGCCCGTGACGGTGGCGAACGCCGCCCAGATCAGCAGGATCAGGCCGAGGAGCAGCCAGAATGTGAGAAACCTCATGATCCTTCTCCCTTGGACAGGAAGGGGAACTAGCTATAGCCGCCAGGCGCGATGATCCCGCGAGAGACAAGCAGCACGGCGGATAGTTCCCGTCATCCATTGCCTGAACTACGACCCCGGGCAACGGAACGGTTCAGATTGCGAGACGGTAGATTTCGGTGAGGCCTCAGCCGCAGTGCGGGACGCAGGGCGTCGGCGCGTTGCGGACTTACCAGTAGCGTCATCAGGGGTTCCTTTCCGTGTGTTCCAGGATGGGAGAGGACTGCCGGCCGCCGTCGTGCGGTGCCGCGTACCAGTACCGGCCGCCCTCAACGCGCAGGACGCGGGGCAGCAGCAGGCCTGCGCCGCGCGGCGCGTCCGCAACCGGGTTGACCAGCCCGGCCGGGCCGTAGCCGACCGCCACGGCTGCCCTGATTCGCTCGGTGGCCAGCACAGCCTGCGCGTGCGCGGCGATGTCGGCGGCGGCCCGCGCGTCGGGCGGGTCCGGCAGGTTGTACCGCAGCGTGACCTTGACGCTGCCGCGCAGCGGCTCGGTGCCGACTACCACAATGGAGTTGTCCGGGGCGAACCCGACCAGCTGCGGGATGACGGCAAGCAGCTCGGCCGGCGTGCCCATCCGGACGATGTTGACGGTGCTCTCAGCCATTCGGCTTATCTTCTTCTTAACTTGCTGTAGCTAGTTCACGTCAGGGGCGGTGAATCAGCTTAGAGTGACTATGCAATTAAGCGCATAAGCATGCACGCTGGCAAGACCCGCTATTCGGCAGAAGCGGGTGGGCGCCTGTCCCGTGCCAGTCAATCCGGCCCGTTCGCTCGTCCTTGTCAAGGATCCAGTCCGAAGCCTCCTCAGCAGGCGCGACTGCGCCACGACCCTCGCACTCTGCACAGCACGAACACGCGGTTGAGGCCCCGCTGCAGGTCAGGGTGATCGGGCCAGATTAACTGGCGAGGAGCCCTCTCGGAACCGATCACAGCCCGCCTTCCACGGCAGCAAGCAGCTTGATCGTTTGCCGCTCAATCAGGCCCGCGCAGGTACTGGCCACCACGGCGGGCCGACTTATCTGGCACCGGACAGCGCCTTCGGGTACGAGCCGAAGCAGATATCACTCACGGTAGCCGCAACCGGCTCGCTCCTCAGGCAGTTTCGCTCTTATCCCCGCGGCATTGGCTTCGGACCCGCCACCATAAATCGCGCCGCCCATGGATCGAAATCATGCCCTCCCTTCCGATCGTGGGCAATGGCCGGACGCACGCCCCGGCTCAGCCGGACTGGCTAAGTTAGACCGCCCCACGTGTTGACGGCTTGGACCCAGACCCGCAACCCGCGCGACGCACGTCCTTAGGCGGACGCATGGCGACGACACTGATCGGGGTGTTGCACCGCAGTGCAGGCCAGTTGCAGGTCCGGGGGCGGTCACGCAGGCCGCTGTCACACTATCGTGACCAGGCACTACAGTTTCGTGCTGCTGAATTCGCCCGCATTCGCCAGAAGATGGCCAAGCCAACGCGACAGAAAATACCGTTCTGCGCGCCTCCAACAGACCGGGCCGAAGGCACTGTTTCACTACAGATCGGCGGGTATTCATGTCATCCTGTTGCGTCCTGGCCGGGATGGCTTTCTGTGACGGCTGGTTCCGGGATGTTGAGGCGCTCGGTGGGCTGCCCGGTGATCCCGGCGATGAGCTCGAAGTCCTTATCAAGGTGCAGCACCGTGAGGCTGACCAGTTCGGCAGTCGCAGCAATGATCAGATCAGGGATTGACGGGGCGCGGTGTTTGCCCCGGTCAGCGAGCAGGGTGAGAATCTCCACGGCGCGGTCCTCGATCGCGGGCGTCAGGTACTCCACTGGCATGGACGCGAGCGGCGGCCGCTGGAACCCGGCCCGCAGGTCCGGGCCAGACCGGGCCGAATAGCCGGCCTCCAGCCGGGTGACGGTCGTGATCCGCACCAGCCCGCGCTCGATCCGCATGGCCCACTCGGCTGCATCGGGGCTGGCGGCCAGGCGGACAAGAGCAGACTTGTCAATCAGCCAGGTGGTCACGTCCAGGCCTGCGACATCACGTCCGGGTCGGCGAGGTCACCGAAGGTTTCAGCGAACCGCGCCAGATCCTCGACGCTCACGGGGGAGCCTGGGGCGGCAGCGTCCTGAGCCAGGCGGCGGCGCACGTACTCGCTCCGCGACAGGCCCAGACGGCTGGCCCGGTTATCCAGCGCCGCGATGACGTCATCGGGAACATCGCGAATTAGCACGTCCGTCATGGCCACCTCCCGAGTGATATCCCATGATAGCGCCCCCATTGCCTGAACGGAATGTACTCACACGACCTTGTGAGTCGCTTCATAGGACTCATCCGGTCATGCCGCGCCGGGTGTGGATGGACCGCTTTGCGCGCTCATCCGCCGGGCGCACTGCCGGGGGAATGATGCACTTCAGCGAGCCAATCCCCAACTCCTGCACCAGCGACGCGCTGGCCGATCATATACGGCTGGCAGCCGCTGCCTATCTGGGCCGGTTCAAGGGCTCCTCCCGCGAGCACACCGAGTCCGACCTGCGTTGTTATCTCACCTGGTGTGCCGGCCGCGGCCTGGATCCGCTAGCCGCGCGGCGCGCGGATCTGGACCTGTACATCCGGTGGATGCAAGAGGTCCGCCGGTTCAAGCCGTCCACGGTGTCGCGGCGGTTCTCGGTGGCCGCCGGGTTCTACCGGACCTGCGTGATCGACGGAGCGCTGGAGCATTCACCAGCCGAGCATGTCCGCCGCCCGTCAGTGCCGCCGGAGTCGCCCACGCTCGGGTTCACCCACCTGCAGTTCGAGGCCATGCTGACCGCCGCGCGCGAGTCCGCGAACCGGTATGACTTCGCGCTGGTGGCCATGCTCGGGCTGCTGGGACGGCGGATCTTCGAAGCCACCGGCGCTGACATCGGCGACCTGGGTGAGGAGCACGGTCACCGGGTCCTTCGCGTGTGCGGCAAGGGCGGCAAGGTCGTCCTGGTCCCGCTGCCCCCGGCGGTCGGCCGGGCCATCGACCGCGCCATCGCAGGGCGGATGCGCGGCCCGATCCTGCTCAACAGCCGCGGTGCCCGGATGGACCGGCACGCCGCCACCCGCCGCCTGCGGCAGCTCGCGGACCAGGCCAGCATGCCGATCACCAGGCCGCATCCCCACATGCTCAGGCACACTGCGTGACAACCATGCTGGATGCCGGGGTGGACCTGCGCGATGTCCAGATCGCCGCCCGGCACGCCGATCCCCGGACGACCATGCGGTATGACAACTCTCGGGAATTGCATCAGCCGGGCGAGAAACCGCAGGTCACCAGGTCGTGGCGGTATCGGAATAGCCTTCCTGTCCTTCAGGCAGCGCCGTCTGACCAGGCATGCAACCAAGTCGATCCCTTCGGATGCAGAATCCGCCCGCCAGACGGTCGAGGCAGCCAGCGGGCTCTCTTACAAGCGCGTCGAGGAAGAGAAGGGGATCGGGGTGGCTGGACTCCGGCGCCAGGGCAGGCATTCAGACAGTTGTGATACCTGAGTCCGCCAGAGCAGAACGGGCCCGCAAGAACCTCGACCGTCACCCGAACTACATCCTGGCTGCCTACATGGCCTCCGGCACCTGATATCCGTGCCGTCTTGGCTATAGCAGCGGATGCATATAGCATCAGATGCATGGCGAGCTTGTATGAGGTTGAGATCGAGCCCGAAGTCCGGTCCTGGCTGGCCAGCCTGTCCGACCGCGACTTCGGCCGGGTCGACTTCCTCGTCGGCTTGCTCGCCGAACAGGCCGAGGATCTGGGTGAGCCCTCCATCCGTCATCTCGGCGGGAAGGTCAGGGAGCTGCGGTTCCACCTGCTGCGCCAGCAGACGCGGGTCACCTACTGGCTGGCACCGGGCCGGCGGGTGATCTTACTGACGGTCTTCCGTAAGACCCGCGGCGTGGAGACTGCCGAGGTCGCCCGTGCCCTGCGCGCCCAGATGATCTGCGAAACCCAGCACAGCCGGGCCCATCAAGTGTTCGACCGGGAGGTGAACTGACATGACCGCAGAGCATTCCGCCTACGAAGAACTCGCCCGCGAGCGCCGCGGCAGCGAGCAGTACCGCCAGGGATACGCTGAGGCCCGCCGGGCGTTCCTGATCGGCCAGGCCGTCCGTGAACGCCGCCTGGCCCTGGGCTTGTCCCAGACCGAACTGGCCGCCCGCGCTGGCATGACCCAGCCCGCACTGTCCCGCCTGGAAGCAGGCGGCGTGGTACCTACCATCCCGCTACTGGAGCGGATCAGCATGGCCCTCGACGCCGACCTCATCGTGGAAATAGCCCCTCACGCTGCTTGAGCCCAGCCTGGACCACCAGGGGGCTAATTCATTAATCATTACTGTATTCGGCGAAGAAGAACAGCCCGGTGACGGCTGCGAGCATGCTCTCGAACTTGTCGATCGGGCAACGGTAGCGGCCGCCTTCCCTGCTGAGCATCCGCCATGTCTTCACCTTTGCCACGGCGTGCTCGACGGCGGCGCGGATCTTGCTGAAGATCGTGTTGAACTCACGCTGCCAGTCCAGGAGTTCCGCTCCGCTGAGCCGCTTGAATGGCACGATCCCGATGCCGTGCGCTCCGATGTACCCGAGGTCGGCGCCAGTATTGCCTGCGGCCATGGATTTCTCCAGTATTTCTTTGAGGCCGGAGGCCTCGAATGCGTAGGCATCGTGCCGTGCGCCGTGCACGGGAACCGGGCCGATAGCGGCCACGTCGCCCTTGAGATTGCACGCGATCTGCACGTTCATTCCCGCTACTTCGCCTTCCCGGAATACAGGTCCGGGATTGCGTTCCAGTCCCACGCCGGGCATACGGTGCCGTCTACCAGGGCGGTTCCCTCGCGGCCGAGCACCTGGACGGGATCGGGGACATAAGGGGCGAGAACCTTGCCGATTACCGGGCGCAGCAGGTCCCACCGCCGGCTGACCGTCGGCTGGCTGCAATGGAAATGCGCTGCGGCGGCAGCCTGGGTTGCATTCCGGCGCATCAGCATGACGACCATGACCACCGAGTCGGGCAGTCCGAGCGCCGGCGGCTTTTTCGCGCCGGCCTTGACCAGCGAGCCGATCTCCCGCGTCACCAGGAGGCTCAGCATGTGCAGTTGCCCGGTACTCAGCCCTGTGAGAGCATAGTACTCCAACGGTTCCTCCTTGTGATCCTTTCGGTCTTGTCAACCATGGATCTAAAAGGAGGGGCCGTTGCCATGTCCAGGGTTTCCCGTCATTCTCAGGAAACGTTCATCTCTGCCTGTGGAATTGTGGAAAACTTTCCGTCGTGCCGACCGCCAGAGTTTCTGAGCGGAGAAATCCGAAAATGCGATGAATGAATAATCCCCCGGCTCTCCCCTGCTTTCAGGTTTGGGGTTGTTGCTGATTTCTGCGGCGTGTCGGTCCAAACCGGGCGGCCGGTGCTCCGGTAGCGTCCCGTGGCGGAAGGTGACGGTACGCGATCAGCGGGGGTCGGTTTGGCCGGGTCTGTGTGGGATGAGGTGCTCGATACCGAGCATGCGGTCGTGGTCAGGACGTACATCGAGCGGTGGCCGCGAAAGGATCGTCCGCCGGAGAAGGTGCTGATCATCGTGGTGGAGCCGGACGAGGAGACGCGGTACCGGTGCCCGCAGTGCGGGCAGCGCGGCAGGCCCGTGGAGACGGACGTGGTGCGGTGGCGGACCATGGACGTGCACGGCAAGCGGACGTTCCTGGAGTCGGAGCTGCCCCGGATCCAGTGCCCGCAGCACGGGAAGATCACCGCGGCGGTGCCGTGGGCACGGCATGACGACCGGTTCAGCAGGCCGTTCGAGGAGTTCGCGGCGTGGAAGGCGGCGCACATGCCGTGGACCCGCGCCGCCGCGGAGCTGCGGATCACGTGGGAGGCGCTGGCGAACATCGTGGCCCGGGTCAGCGCGGACGCGGCCGCCGGGCTGGACCGGCTGGACGGGCTGCGCAGGATCGGGATCGATGAGAAGTCCTGGGGCAAGGGAAGCGGCAAGTACCTGGTCATCGTCACCGATCACGATGCCGGGCGGGTGGCGTGGATCGGTGCGGGACGCTGCCAGGCCACCGTGACGGCGTTCTTCAGCGATCTGGGCGAGGAGCGGGCGAAGCTGCTGACGCATGTGTCCGCCGACGGGGCGGAGTGGATCCACCCGGTCGTGCGCGCGAAGGCCCCGCAGGCGCAGCTGTGCCTGGACGCGTTCCACGTCGTGAAATGGGCCGGGGAGAAGCTGGACGAGCTGCGCCGCCGCATGGCCGGCGAGCTGCGCGCCGCCGGGCGCGGCGACGAGGCCGCCGCCCTCGGCACAGGCATGTGGGCGCTGCGGAAAGACCAGAACAAGCTGACGCCGGGCCAGCGCGGTGCCCTGGCCCAGATCGCCGTGGTGAACAAGCCGCTATACAAGGGGTACCTGATCAAGGAGCAGATCCGCGAGGCGTTCAAGGTCAAGGGCGACGCGGGCAAGTCGCTCATGCGCGGGGTGACCGCGTGGGCGCACCGGTGCCGCATCCCCGAGTTCACCAGGCTCGCCAAGACCCTGTCCCGCTACCAGGACAGCATCCACGCCACCCTGGACGGCGGCCCGTCCAACGGCCGGGCCGAAGCGCTGAACGCCCAGGTCAACGCACTGATAGCAAGGGCGCGGGGCTACCGGAGCGCCGCCGCCCTGATGGCCATGATCGATTTCGTGCACGGCGGCCTATGCCCCGAATCACCCTACGCGTGAACCAGCAACCGATTCCTGAACGCCGGGGAGAGCCGTTTCTTTACGCACGGCATGGGTGAGGATATCGTTGGCGAAACGTAACTATCATTTGTATGTTCTTGCCCGCACAACCCTTCAGGCCTGAGGCTAATGCGCATGGAACGAATGTGACTGAGTTCGCACCGAACTTGGGCTAGAATCTGGACCGGCCGCGCACTGACTCCCCGACGAAGCAGTTACGAGGCGTAGAATGCCAGGCGCAGCGGTTGTTAAGTACGGTTGAACGGTATCCGGATTCTTGGGACTCCTTGCGGCCGAGGTACCTGTTTCGGCCGTCCGGATGTTCGTTTGTCCGGGTTCAAGATGGGACTGCCGATAGTTGGCAGGTGCGGGAGGCATGGTGAGCGAGGAGTTCCCGGCTGAGGCCGGCACCCTGCCGGTCGGCTTTGCGCCGGGCTCGCGGGTCGCCGGGTACAAGCTGGAGGAGCAAATCGGCGCAGGCGGGATGGGGGTAGTGTTCCGAGCGCGCGATGAGCGCCTTCAGCGCCGGGTGGCGCTAAAGATCCTAGCCCCCGCGCTGGCGGCGGACGAGGCGTTCCGGCACCGGTTCATCCGGGAGTCACGAGCGGCGGCGGCAGTTGATGATCCGCACATAATCCCGGTATTCGAGGCCGGCGAAGCAGATGGGGTGCTGTTCATCGCGATGCGCTACGTGCCAGGCGGTGACGTGCGGACCCTGATACGCCAGACGGGACCGCTATCTCCGGAACGCGCGTTGGCGATCATCTCCCCGATGGCTTCGGCTCTGGACGCTGCGCACAGCGCTGGGCTGGTGCATCGTGATGTCAAGCCGGCGAACATGCTGCTGGATGCGCGGCCGGGCCGGCCCGATCACGTGTACCTGTCAGATTTCGGGCTGAGCAAGGATGTGGTGACCTCGGTTTGGTCGACCAGATCGGGGCAGTTCCTGGGCACCCCGGGTTACTCGGCCCCCGAGCAGATAGAAGGCAAGCCAGTAGACGGGCGGGCCGACCAGTATTCGCTGGCATGCGCGGCGTTCGAGTTCCTCTGCGGTGAAACGCCGTTCCCGCGTGATCAGGTCGCGGCGATGATCTGGGCCCACATGTCGGAGCCGCCGCCGGCGCTGACCTCCCGGCGCCCCGGTCTTCCTCCTGCTGTGGACAGTGTCCTGGCGAGGGCGCTAGCCAAGCCGCCGGCGGATCGATATGCCAGCTGCCGGGAGTTCGCCGACTTGCTGCGCGAGGCTCTGGGCTTTGCACCGTATGACCCCGGTTCCGGCGGCATCCACCAGGTCGGTAATCCGGCCCCCTCGCCTGCACAGCACCCGCCAACCATCGCCATCCTTGAGCGACCCCGGCCGGAACCAGTGATTGAGACGCTATCCGATAGCGACGCGGTCTCCGTCGGAAATCGCCCAGATGCCCGGCCAGGGTCGGCTCGCGAACTGTCAGGTATCGTCGTCGCCCCGACAGATGTCACCGCAGTCGCCCTGCCCAATCTGCCGAGCCCGGCACCAGAGCCCGGCATTTACTCGGATCACGACACGATTTCCGCGCAGCCAGCTCAGCATGACGAGCGCACCCTCGCTGACCCCGGCCGTCGGCGAGTGCTCGTTGGACTAGCCGCTGCCGCAGTTGCGGGGCTGGCCGCTGCCGGCTGGGAGATCCGCCACCTGGCGGGCGGGTCCCGGCCGGTCACGAAGAGCACGCCGCCAGCATCAGTCCAAACAGTGCGCGCGGGTACGTTGGTCTGGCGCTTTGCGGCAGGCGCCGGCATCGGCTCACGGCCGGCTATCTCCACCGGAGTTGTCTATTTCGCCAGCGACGACGACAACGTGTATGCGGTCGATGCCCGCCATGGCACCAAGCTCTGGAGCTTCCGGACCGGCGGACCGGTGGCATCATCTCCGGCCGTCGTTGATGGAGTTGTCTACATCGGCAGTCAGGACAGCAATGTCTATGCGCTGAATGCAGGCAATGGCACCAAACTCTGGGAGGTTCCCACCGGCGGGCAGATCGACTCCTCCCCGGCTGTTTCAGGCGGCGCCGCCTATATCGGCAGCGGCGACGACAGCATCTACGCGGTGAGCGCCCAGGGCACCAAGCTCTCGAGCTTCACTACTCGGGGCTTCGTGGACTCCTCACCCGCAATCACGGGCGGCACCATCTATGCTGCCAGCGACGACGGCTACGTCTACGCCCTGAGCGCCAGCAACCTCGCGGATGTTATCTGGAGCTACGACACCGGCGGCCCAGTGCCGTTCTCCTCGCCAACTGTCAGCGGAGGCGTCGTCTACATCGGCAGCCATGACGATAACGTCTACGCGCTCACCGCCGATCACGGCACGAAACTCTGGAGCTTCCCCACCGGCGGGCCTATCGATTCATCTGCGGCCGTCGCCGCCGGCGTGGTCTACATCGGTAGCGACGACAGAAACCTATACGCACTAGCTGCCGACGATGGCAAGAAACTGTGGAGCTTTCCCACCAGCGGCCACGTATTCTCATCGCCAGCAGTGGCTGCGGGCGTGGTCTACGTGGGCAGCGACGACCATCACCTGTACGCGCTACGTACATGACGACCGTGACCATCTGCGAAGACGCGCACCGCGGTTCGCTGTATCTGCCCTAGCCAAGCCTGATACCGCGTCTGCATGAGCACGAGCTAAGCCCGAAGCTAGCACTTCGTCACCCTTTGGCCGACGACCCCGGCAGGTTCTATTGCGCGAATCATCCTGGATCTGAATAACTGCATATTCTGCGCGTAACCGCAGATACAGAATGGCGCCGCAACCAACCGTCCCCAAATCGGCAGGGGCCTGGCTGCTCGCACGCTTAAGATGTCTACTTAGCATTCGCCGTGGGAAACAGACCACATCGAGTGCATCATAAGTAAGTATGCAATCCGCCCATAAGCATTTGTCCAACCGAGGTACTCATTTCGGCACGAGCGGTCGTCCTGAACCGTCCGCGCAGGACCTGTACGCAGGCATCGCGACCGCCACAGCCGTCCGTGGTAGATCATGACTGACGACTTGTAGCGTCGTTCCTGCTCGCCGTGGCCGCTTTGAACTTGACGACTAGCTCAGCTAGAGTCCGGCCGTGGTCCTTGACCTCGATGCCCTGAGACTTGGCCCACTCACGAATCTCAGTGGTGTTGACTCCGCTGGCATTCGTCCGACGTCCACTTCGACCTGGCCGCAGGCGGCCAAGGCCACTGAGGACCGCCCCGGTTTCGAGGCAGCTTTTCGTCTTGCCTTCGGGTGAGGTTGCGGCTTTTGTCACCATTCCCTCTGATTAGCCGGTGTCCGAAATGTTTGCTGTTGCGCACTATAGCTATTCTTCGCTAAGTTTGTCATTTGGCCAGAGTCTAGATAAGTTGCGTAATCCGGTTCCTAGTGTGATGCGTCTTACGTTAGGGATGTCGTCAGATGGAGACGCCGCGTATCGGCTGCGGCGTCTCGATTGACCCTGGGGGTGGAACGTGACCATGAGTTCAAGCTTGCGTACAGCATGGTCTGGTGAGCTTACGGACTCGAATCCGTCTTTCTCAGGCTATTCTCCTATAAGGTCTAAAACGGTGCGGGAGTCATCGGGCTTACATTCCTGTCACTGCACGCGACGGAGTCTTTCCCAATTAGCGTCAGGGGAGCCGGTAAACAGGTACGGCCATCATCTTACCCTCATTGCTGGCGGCTGGAAATTGCCGGATGGTGCTCTAAGCGCTTCGGTCTTAGCGACCGCAGCATCGCGCCAGAGAACGAGGGTGTCTAATGGAAGAAGCACTTCCGGGCTGACAATGGAAAAGGGAGATAGATGTGCTAGCAATTAATCGCATCCCGATAATCGGGACGTTCCTCGGCGCGCTGATCCTATCGGCGGCCCTGACACTCGCACTGACTAGTCCAGCAGGACCTGCACATACGCGGACGGTATCCGCCGAAGTCACCGCGTCCGTACCCGTCCGGGCGCAGCTCGACCTATTCATCGAGGCGGACTGCGACGGCGCACAGTGCGGCCTCTCGGGCACCGGGGGCGAGCACTTCTGGGTCATCGCATCGTACGCGACCATCATCGACCATACAATTATCCCGGGAATCGAAGCTGCATGCGATACCGCTGGCCCCGAACTTAGTGAGCTGTGCGAAACCCTGGCAGACGCTCTTGAGCAACTCGTGGACCATGTGAAAGCCCTGACGAATGAGGGAGTATGGGGAGCCGTTTACCTCTCCCCGACATACAAGGGCCATCGGGTACAGTACGGGACGTACACCTGGCACTGCCAGCTGACGAGCCTGCACTCACAGATTAGCGCGGCCCGTCGGCGGCATGCGGCACTTTACGCCAGCGTGCC
>CAWBKD010000012.1:0-59624 GCA_963789225.1 uncultured Actinomycetes bacterium | reverse complement strand
CTGGCGCTGTGACACGGGTTCGCCGAGGCAGTCACGGGCATGGAGGTAGGCGGCCACGATGGCGTTATCGGCCGACATTGCCACACCGTGCGGGCACTGGCTATCGGTGGCAACGAGGTGGCCCGCGCTGTCGCTTCCGCGTGCCAGCCGGACGATGCCCATGAGTGTCTCCAGAGACAGCACGAACGCCACGGGAGGGAGTGCGGCTACCAGCGCGCCGCCTGCGCTGGTGTGCAGTCCGGCGACGATGTTCATGGCCAGCGTAGAGCCGATGCCGGCCACGAGGGACACCATGGCCAGTGGTGGTTTCGGTGCGCGGTGGCGGATCGCGTCGAGTATGGCCAGTGACGCCGTGACGATCATCAGGTCAGCCACGAACGGGATGAGGTAGGCCACCAGACCCGCACTGCCTGTGAGGTAGACGACAGTGAGTGCGTGCAGGTAGCTGACAATCCCGGTGATCGCGGCCAGCGCGGCGAGCGACAGACCAGCCAGGAACCGGATGGAACCATCGGTCACGCGAAACCCCTCCTCCAGCACAGAGCTGGCCAGACCCGGCGCGGGATGGCTCGGACACTCCACGTCTCGATGCCTTTCACGGGCGTACCGCCTCTCCGTGACTCCTGGCACGCGTGATCAGTCCGGCGACGACCACGCACACCTGCGGTTCCCATCCGGCCAGCCACGCCAAGATCCGCATGTCGTACGCGCCGAGTTCAACGTCGGCCCCCTCACAGGCGGCGCGCAGCATCACCAGGTTCGCCGGCTGCATGCGGCCCTGCCCGGGCGCAGCCTCGAACGTGGTGTAGACGGCGCGGACTGCGGGCGTGTCGAGCGCCTGCCGTTCGGTCTCGAACGGTCCCGCGTGGTGATCGCTCTCGGGTCGGCCACACCGCATGCATGCGTCGGGTGCGGGCCGGTCAGGAGCGACCTGGCCAGGCCGGACGAATGGCTCGCACGCGGACGGCTTCAAAGCCCGGCCGGTCTGGGTGTTGGCCCTGGGGTTGGTTATGGCCATGGAAGATCTCCATCCGGTTGGACAGGGTTGGGTCCAGGCCCCTTGAGCGGCGGCCTCAATCGCCGCACTCGGTGCCTTTCTGCGCTCAGGCCTGGCTCGCCGTTCGTCGCTGGCGAGCGCTCGGCTTGGCGAATTGGGCGGTCGGCACGCACGCACTGAGCACGCACAATAGGGCCGCGCAGTCCCGCTCAATTCCGGCACGGCGCGGCCCGTGAAGGCCTTCGTGACCTGCGTTCCGGCGCAATCGCGAACATGCCCGGATGAGCCCGGCACGCGGAGAGGAGCACTGCTAATGCGGTTGGGGTTAACGCCCCTCCGGGGTTCAAATCCCCGATCCTCCGCAGGCGACCAGGCACTTTGCCCAGCGGGCGAGGTGCCTGCCTTCGTCTCAGCGGCCATTCCGGCCAGATGCTGGCACAATGCTGGCACGCTGGGCCATGGTGATCATGCGAGGTCGCTTACAAGTCATTATCGTCCCCAGCGTCGTAATGGTGCTCACGGTGCCTGCGAGCGAGTTCGACCACCCGCGAGTCACGCCCGAGTTGCACGGTCGGGCAGCTGTGCTTGCCGCTGGCCTTGGCGGCCGAGACAAGACGGTCGGCCAGGGCTCCGCGGCTCTCAAGAGCGGCTACAACCCGGTCCTTCGCATCCTGAAGTTCCCCCGCGCGCGGGTTTCGCTGGCTCGGCATGCGGTGAGGCGGGCACGGAGCATCGCCTCGTGCGCTTCTGCCCGCTCAAGCCGCTTCTCAAGTCGCTGCCCTCGATGCCGATAACACTCGTCGCACATTGTTGGTTGCGCGCCGTCCCGGTCAGGAACATCCTGCTGAAGCTGGCAGCACGTGCAATAGATTCGGACCTTGCCGTAAGGAACACGCTCGTCTTCTGTGGTCACTCGGCTTCCCTCAACCTCGACTTCCGGGGAATGTAGGCGGCGATGGCGGAGGCGGCGGACTCGGCCAGTTCCTCGGCCACCGATAATGGCGGACATCCATGGTGAACGCGACCGTGCTGTGCCCGAGGACTTCGGAGACGACCTTGGGAGGCTGGCCGGCGGCCAAACTGAACTGGCAGCGACGCGGCGCCGTGCCGGAGATCGTGGAACCGGACATAGGGCAGGTCGGCACGCCAGGAGAGGGTAGCGAACCTGCGCGACAGCCACTGGCCCGTGATCGGCTGGCCATCCTCGTGCGTGAATACACGGCCGGTGTCGGGCCAATCCGGTCCCCACGCGAGTCGTTCGGCAGCCTGGGCCTTGCGCCACGCCTTCAGGTCCTTCGCGACCACCGCTGAGAGCGGAACCGCTCGCATGCCCGCATCGCTCTTAGGGTCGTTGCCGCTGCCTGGCGCCTCCCGCCGCCGCCAGCCGGATGCGCGGGCTGCCCCCGGGCCCCGCCCCGCTGGCGGCGAAGGGGAAGCGGCGCGGTACACCTCGGCCCGCGACGGTGGATTATCGACCGGCTCATCGTGAACAAGCCCTGGGTCGAGGCGATCGTTCCCGGCAGCTACCCGGTGCACCAGCCAGGCGACCCTGACCACCCCGACTCTGACCACCTGCGGGTCAACGTCACGGTGCACGTGTGAGCCGCTGGCCAGGATCACGTGGCGTGATCGGCGACGTGGTTTGCTGTTGCGCACACTCCCGCCGTACTGCTCGCTTCGGGCGGGTCACCGTCTTCTTCTGTGACTAGCGCGTAATGAACAATCTGCAGCGTGCGGAGGGACCGCTCTTGCTTACGGTCCTGACCGATCCGGAGGTCCTGACTGGAGTCCGTATTTGAGGTAGACAGCACCGCTGGCGAACCGCCGCGTGTCTAGTAGTTCCAGATCTGAGCGGACCCCGGGGGGAAGCGCTCGCTTGCCGCCTCCGAGGACAACGGGAACCAAGAACAGCCGCACCTCGTCGACCAGCCCGGCCTTGATGGCCTGCCCGGCCAGGTCCGCGCCCGCTACCGTCATGTCATGCTCGGCGGCCGACTTCAGCTGCCGGGCCATGCCGCGCTCGAAGGCCGGCTCGATCCGTGTCCTGGCACTCGACACCGACGCGAGCGTGGTTGAGAAGACGATCTTCTCGGCTGCCTGCCAGATGGCGGTGAACTCCTGGAACAGAGGTGGCTGGCTCGTCGTGTGGGCCGTTTCCCAGTAGAGCATCGCCTCGTACATCCGGCGCCCGTACAGGTAGGTGCGGGCCGGCCGCTCAAGCTCGTTGATGAAACTGAGCAGCTCCTCGTCGGGTATCCCCCAGTCGAGGCTGCCGTTGGCGTCTTCGATGTAACCATCTGCTGATGAGATCGCCGAGTAGATCAGCTTGGCCATCACGGCCTCCGGGTCCAAGATCTGCTGCGGGGACGCTCACAGCAGCGCGTCCAGCTTGGTGAACGAACTCTCCCATCCGCTGCGCGTGTCCGCGCCGAGCTGACCGTCGGCGAACGGGCCCTGCCGCAGCTCGAGCCTGGTCTTGCCGTCGCCCTCGTCGTGGAACTCCAGCCTCAGGTGCACGCGCAGCGAACCGATCACGCCGGGCACGCCGGCGGCCTCCATCTCGGCCGCCAGCAGTTCGTTCTCCACCACCTCGGTGAACGTCGCGTCGACCGGACTGCGCACGTCCGGTGCGGTCATCACGAACCGCAGGTGCCCGCCGGCCCGCGCCTCGATCTCGATGCTGTCGCGCGGGACCCAGCAGCAGGCCGGCCCGAACCACTGCGCGAGCTGGCCAGGGTCGGTGAACGCCCGGTACACCAGCTCGCGTGGCGCGTCGAAGATCCGGGTGATCTCGATGTACTGGTTCACTGCCCGTCCCTTCCTGGTGCGGCCTGGCGCAGGTGCGCGTCGAGCCGGTCGAAGCTGGCGTCCCAGAACCGCCGGTACCGCTCCATCCACTCGGCCGCCTCCTGGAGCGGGGCGGAACGCAGCGTGCTGGATAGGTGCTGGCCGGATCGGCTCCGCGAGATCAGCCCGGCCCGCTGCAGCACCTTCAGGTGCCGGGATATGGCCGGCATGCTGATCGGGAACGGAGCGGCCAGCTCGGTCACGGTCGCCTCCCCGTCGGCCAGCCTGGCCAGGATCGCCCGCCGGGTCGGGTCCGCCAGCGCCCCGAAGACCACGCTGAGCCGGTCGTCTGCCACCCTTAACCACCTTGTTAATTAACGGATATGTTAAACGTAGCGTCGCGCGGGGCCACGCGTCAAGGCCGCTGCCACCACGACCTGCCGACCGGCACAGCAGACCCGAAGAACTAGCGCGTTGCCGGGAAGAAGCGCAGTCTGGGCCGAGCGCGCCGCATCATCGACTCAAACGGCGGCCTTGCTTCCTGCCGGGATGGGCGGTGAGTTCGCCGGGAGCCCCAACCGGTATTCCGAGATCGGGTCGGCCTGGACGCAGCCGAGGCGCGGTTGGACACCTTCGGCGGCAGGACCGTTCTAGTAGTCACCCGGTTCGACCGTTCCCTGAAGGACGGCAAGCTGGCCCGGCTGCATCAGGAAGACGGCTGCCAGGCTCTGGGCATCGACCCATCCGGCCCTGCCAAGTACCAGGCGACAGAGGACGCCGCGTTCTACCGGCGCCTCGCGGCGCTGCTAGCCACGCACGCCAGCAACCCGGTTGACCAGCTGCGCAGGCTCGGCTCGGCGCTCACATTCACAGTTGCCATCGGCAACACCGATGCACACCTGCGCAACCATGCCTTCCTACACCAGGCGGGCACGCTTGCGCTGTCCCCTGTCTACGACGCCGCCCCGACCGCCGAGTTCACGGGCACCCGCCACCTCGCGCTGTGGATCGGCGGCCAGTCACTGCTCGCCGTAGTAACGCGCCGCCACCTGCTACGCGAGCTAGCCAGCTGGGGCATGCCACCCGACAATGCGGCCGACGTCATCGACTCTACGCTCGACAACCTCGCCGACGCCTACGACCAGGCGGCACGACTGACACCCGGGGTGTCACCAGCCATCGTCGCTGCGTGCCGGGCACGAACCGAGCGACTGCGCCGCACCGCGTCTGACGACGGGGCAGGGATGCCGGAACCCCGCCTGAAGTTACGCGGCGTAACTACGCGCATCTCGTTCATTTCTCCCGAGCCGACTGATGAGCGGCAGTCTTATCGCTCGCCCCTTTCAGCTACGCCGCGCCGGAACGGTCATTATGAGCACCGGATCGGCGGCCTGGTTTGCGGCCGCGGGCGGCCTGGACTGGCAGATCCCGTTATCCGGAGGCGGCGGTGCGGGGCCTGGCGGGCTGGATGGTTTCCGCGCGGTCTAGCAGCGGCTGGCAGCGAAGCCGCCGGGCGATGCCGGCGGCTTCGCCGATGGCGGCCGCTGCGGCCTGGTCATCGCCGCGGGCGGCCAGGTGGGCGGCGTGGTCGAGCAGGCCGTGGGCGAGGTGGTAGGGGGTGGAGTACTGGCGCAGCCCGGTGATCGCGGCGGCGAACGCCGGGCCGGCGTCCGGTTGGCCGTCGCATGCGGCGAGGCGGGCGCGGGCCAGGTCGCGTTCGGCCCGCTGCATGGGGGCCAGCTGCCCGGGCTGGTAGCCCTCAAGCAGGGCCAGCAGCCTCTCGGGGACAAGCAAGCGGCTGACCTTGGTCCACACATCCGCGCGGCGCCGGGCTGTTCAGGCGGCTGGGCCGGATGCCGCTACTCATGCAGAGTGAGGTTCCGGTAGACACTGCGGCGATGCCCGACCACCATCACCCGGACGCTGCGGGCGTCATCGTCCACGGCAAAGATCACCCGGTAGTCACCGGAGCGCACCCGCAGATACGGCCGGTGCCCCTTCACCGGCTTCACACCTGGCGGGCGGGGATCATCACTCAATGCCTTGATCACCTGCGCGACGGCCTTGCGGGCTGGGCTGTCGAGCCTCTCTAGCGCCCGGCGTGCCTGCGGGCGCACCTTGACCTCATAGAGGCCCACCGGCTACAGGCCCAGCTCGGCCTCGACCTGCTCCCACGGCACGTCCTCGCCGGGCTCATCCCAGGATGCATCGGCGTCGGCGGCGTCGGCGGCGTCCTCGGCGTCCTCCAGAGCCCTGAGTACCGACTCAGGAACGATCGCGGCGATACGCTGGCCGCCTTCGGTGATGTGGATAACCCGGCCGCCGGCAGCCTCGTGCACGGCTTCTGACGCGGCCGGCACGTCTTCGAGCGCAAGCTCGCTCATCGTGGTCATCTTCTCCCTGGTGATGCTCTACTAGCGAGGGTACATTGCAGTCTCACGGAGTATCACCCGGCAGCGCGCAAAGCACATCGTATGATCCCGGCCGGCCTGTTCCCCGGGCGTTCCGGGCCTACTGCGCCGCTGGTCAACACGGTGACGGCGGATCTCACATCCGCTGGCCTCCCGCACCGCGTATGCGGTGCCGTGCCGCTGACCTGGGGTTAACCGGCCGATTCGAACTCTGGATCGATAAACACAAGTGTACTGGGCCTATAGCCTGCCGGAGCGCTGGTGCCGATTGACGGACCGAGCTGTGCGGGGCTCTTTAGCGGGTAACGCCCGCAGCTCATCCCGGTCACGTCCTGGCGTCGGGTTCATCAGCAGGTGCACCCGCGCTCCGCTTGCCGCGTCTCCCTATCGAAGAGCGCGGCGCGAGGGGGGCCGCGCAGGGAGGGGTTAACCATGCTCAGGCTGTCCGCCAACGGCTAGTCGAGCACCGGCCCGGCGACGACGCACCCAGGGCTGGTGGTCTATACGGCATCCGGGTGGGGTAGTTCGCCTTTGTCGTATGCCTTGGATGCGATGAGGCGCTGGCACTGATTGGCGAACGGCCAGCGCGAGTCGATCAGCGGCTCAGGCGGCCGGTGCCCGTTCAGTGCACCTCGAAGTCGGGCATCTCCGGCAGCAGGACCTTGAACGCCTTGCGCCACGTCTTCAGGACGTCGGCCGTGTCCGGGTCGATGGTGACCGCGGTCGGAGTCTTCGCTCTTGGTCGAGTCAAGCCTCGCCTGACACTGTTGGGAGCGTCTATGGAAACGGAACCGATGACCTAGGGATGCGGACTGATAGCCAGCACCGTGATCACCCGATGGTCAGAGCCTGGATCGTCAGGCCCGTACTGCCAGAAGATGCGCCATGCCCCGGGAGTGTTGTTCTCCACATACGAGTCCCATACCTTAACGTCCCGGTCAACAGGAAAGCTCTCGTACAGGTGAGAGTGGAGTCCAGGATGCCGCGGGTTCTCCTCAAGGCGCCTGAGTGCCCGCTGGACCTTCTTGAGCTTGGCCTGCTCGTTGGGTCCTCCATGCTCGAGCTCACGGAGGGTCTCGGCCGCGCGCTTTGCGGAGCGCAGCGTGTACGCCACTGAGTGCTAGTCCTCATCCTCGTCTTCGCCGTACTGAGCGAAGCTGCCGAGGTCTACGGTCTCTCCGCGCTCGGCTTCGGCCAGCCCCTCGCGGATCTCGGCCGCGAGGTCCGGGTCACGCCACACGATCATCTCTCGTTCCGGGATCGACACGACCGGGATCAGCAGGAGGACGCCGTCGACATTCCGCTCGACGCGGTACCGCCGTCCGGGCTTGGCGCCGGCCTCGCCGAGGCTAACGCGCCCGCGGCTATCTACCTTGGCTTCGGCAACAGTCTCGAACCCATCATGTTCGTAAGGGGCTGGTTGGGGCGTCACTGCAACTACCTTCTACCTTCCCGATGGTCAGGGACCGAGGTAACTATCGGGGGATATCTCTAGAACATACTAAGTGGGATATTAGGCAATACCCACCAATACCCATCTCGTATGTGTCCCCTGACTCAGCGTGATTATGCCTCATGGTGCACGTTGCGTGCGGGGCGATGTCACCACTTGTTCACGAGACGTGTACGGGTAGTGGTGGCCGGTTCAGCGCCGCCACGCCCGGCCGCTGAGGATGCGCCGGGGCCGCGGTGATGCACTCGTCATAACGAGCACGTCTCATCTTCCGGTAAGGACAGTCGCGGTAGCCGCTCACGGTGCCGTCCCGTCCTCGGCGCCACACTCGTAGCTGGCGTTCGCGGGGGTTTCGGCGCTGCGTGTGCGGGGGTTCGCAGAGGCTTGGCCGCCGCATGTGCCGGGGTTCGCAGCGGCTGCGCGCTGGACGCGCTGGACGTAGCGGCGACCCGGCCGAGCATCAACGGCACCCGGGACCGCAGCCGACCGCTGGGGGATAGACCGGTACGGCGCATTTTCATGAGCAGAGATGCTGCTGCCTGCAGCGAGGCAAGTAGCGCACCTTGGTGCGCTGGGAGAGTCTGGGGCATACCGGGGCGGAAGCTGCCACAGCGACGCCGGGGCGCGAACCTCGATCGGGCGGGGCCCTCCGACCTGTGCCGGAATCCGCAATCGCGTGACACCAGCGGAATTGTCTTGCTACTTTTAGTTATATGACTCATACCGAACGTTACGGATCTGTCCTGCGCGCTCGGACAGAGCGGGGACGCTCATCGCTTATGACGTCGCCAGAGGTGAGGGATCTACTCCTTGCCGCCGTCGCGGATGCCATTAACTACCTGGAGGACGATCGCGTCTTCTGCCCTGACTGCAGGAACTCCCCGGGCGCCCTCTGCCCTGAGCACCAAGAGGCGGCCAACCTCGCGGCCCGGTACACGGAAATCCACGCGCAGCTCCGGGAGGCGGACTGGTCAGGTGCGTCTATCTCCCTAGGCGGCGACGGCTTGTACCGCGACAAACCGCGGGGAGCGGTCGCGTGATCGCCGATTCCACAGTCGCCACCTAGCGGTCAGCGAAGGCCATGAGCTGTTCGGTCCGGCTCACCGCCGCGAGCAGATCGGGTGTCGCCAAGGTGCTGAAGCGAGTCACCAGATGGCCAGGCCCGTAACGGCGCCTGATCTCCGCGATCCGCCCCGTTGCGGCCACCGCATGCACCCGTTCCACGACCTCCGGGACGCCGTCCGATATCAGGACCAGGGCCACGTCCCTAGCAAGGTAGTGGTCACCAGCTGAGCCCGGCGAAGGGACATGCGTAACGCCCGGGGCCTGCGGCGATATTGCTCTTTGCCAAGGCATTTCCCTACACTGAGCGTGGCTCAGCGACCGGACGAGGAGGACGCATGCCAGTCGACTGGGTTGTCGTCGGCGTGGATAACGGCGGGACCACGAACAACGGAACGGTCCTCGACTCCACCGGCCGGTTCCTCCTCGACCAGCTGGCCGAGGTGCCAAGCAACGTCAGGGATGGGCCGGACAAGGCCATCCAGTCCCTGGTCGACTCGGTGGAGCAGGTGCTCGCGCTGACCGGCGTGCCGTTCGCGTCCGTCCGGGCGGTAGGCCTCGACACGCCCGGGCCCGCCAGCGCGGACGGCGTCATCTCGTCGAAGGGCGCGACGAACTTCGGGGACGCCGGCTGGGGGGGCTTCGACATCCGCAGCGCGCTGGCCGAACGCCTCGGGCTGCCCGTCCTCTACAACAACGACGGGAACGCGGCCGCGCTCTACGCGCACCACGTCCGGTTCGGCGCTGATTCCCGGCGGCACAGCTCGGTCTCCGTGATCGTGGGTACGGGGCTCGGCGGCGGGCTCGTCGAGGCCGGGCGGGTGATCAAGGGAGCAGCCGGGATGGCCGGGGAACTCGGGCACGTTCCGATCCCGATGGAAGGCCTGCTCGACCTCGGGCAGCCGGTGCCTGCGTGCAACTGCGGTCAGCGGGGCGATGCGGAGAGCGTCGCCTCGCTCACCGGCATCCAGAAGAACCTGCTGCCGTACTGGCTCAGCAAGTACGAGCACCACGAGCTCGCCGGGCTGCCGCCGGACAAGGCCGCCAAGCTCGTCCGCCGGTACGGTGAAGAAGGCGATGAGCTGGCCCTGACGATCTTCAGGCAGCAGGCCATCGCCCTCGGGCGGCTGCTCACCATCGCCGCGAACTTCTTCGATCCCGCCGGGTACTTCCTCGGCGGCGGGGTGGTCGAGACTACGCCGAGGTTTCGCGACTGGTTCCTCGCCGAGGTACGCGCCCACACGGTGCTGCGCGAGGAGCAAGTCAAGGCCGCGGAGATCTCCCTGGTTCCCGACCTTGACATGGCCGGGGCGCGCGGCTCGGCCATCGCCGCGCGCGACTGGCTGATCGGCCAGGAGCTGGGGGTCCAGGCGGGCGACTCCTTATCCGTCGGCCGGCGGGACGAGCACCACCATGGTGAGGCGGACCGGCTCCTGGCCCTCGTTGCCGTAGCGGTGCGGGCGGCTGGCGGGGAACCGGGCGCACTGGCCGGCCCCGAGCGCGTAGCGCTCCCCGGCGACCGTCAGCGTCAGGGTGCCCGCCTGCACCCAGACCATCTCGCGGGTGGCGGGCGCGTGTGCGTCACCGCCGAACGTCTCCCCGGGCATCACTTCCCACCGCCACAGCTCGACCGCCCAGGGTGGATCGGTCGCGCTGATGATCGTCCCGGTGCCCCCGGACGGCCCGCGCCAGAGCACGCGCGAGGCGTCCGGGTTGCTGATCCGTACGGCCGGTTCCCCGCCCACGTCGACGAGCAGGGTCACCGGGACGCCGAACGCGTCGCCGATGCGCGCCAGCGTGGCCAGGTTCGGGTTGGACCGCCCCTGCTCGAGCGCGACGAGCACGCCCTTGCTCACCCCCGAGCGCGTGGCCAGCTGATCCAGTGACCAGCCGCGATCGGCCCGCAGCGCCTGAAGGGTCCGGGCCACCGCGGTCGTTATGTCCGGTACCTCAGCCATAATTCCCTTCCCGCCCCCTAGGCCCGGTCGATAGAGTGAACTATACGTATCAATACTCCGACCGCGATAGAGATTTCCGGGGGAACTGACCGTGGTGACGATCCTGGCGCTGGCCGCCGCCATCTTCTACGGGACCGCCGACTTCCTCGGCGGGGTGGCGTCCAGGCGGGGGAGCGTATTCGCCGTGCTGGCCCTGACCGTGCCGACCGGCGCGGTCGTCATGGTGGCGGTCGCCCTGCTCGGCGGGACGCCATGGGCGAGCGGGCTGCTCGGGCACGGGCTCGGCGCGCCGACGTCGGTCGGGGACTGGAGCGCCGTCGGGTGGGCCGCGCTCTCCGGTGTCTGCGGAGCCGCCGGCCTGGTCGCGTTCTACGCGGGCTTCGCTAGTGCCCCGATGAGCGTGGTGGCCCCCGTCGCCGCGCTGGTCTCGGCGGTCCTTCCGGTGGGCGTCGCGGTGGCGGAAGGCGAGCGGCCGCGGGCCAGCGTGATCGCGGGAGGCCTGCTGTGCCTGGTCGCGGTCGTGCTGGTCAGCACACACCCGGGCGAGACGCGGCCCGGTGCCTCCAGCCGCCTGCTCGCGCTCGGCTACGGCGCCGCCGCGGGGGTCGGCTTCGGCCTGTTCTTCCTCTTCCTCAAGGACGCAGGCCAGTCCGGCGTGCTCTGGCCGGTGGCGATCTCACGGTCGGCCGGGACGGTGGTGGCGCTCGGGATCGCGCTGGCCACGAGGACCCGTCCGTGGCGGCAGCGCGGCGCGGGGGTAGTCCGCATCTCGCTGATCTCCGGGACGCTGGATGCGGCGGCCAACGTCTGCTACGTCCTGGCGACCCGGGCCGGCCTGTTCGGGCTGGCCGTGGTGATCACGGCGCTGTACCCGGGCATGACGGTCCTTCTGGCCCGATTCGTGCTCGGTGAGCGGATGCGCTGGCTGCAGCGGGCGGGACTACTCCTGGCCGCGGTGGGCGTCGTGCTCGTGACCGCTTAGATGCCCGGGTCGGCGCGCTCGTTTTCGTCCTTGAAGATCAGCCCGCAGACCTCGAGGTAGAGCTGCTCGGGATAAGGAATGTAGGTGACGTGACTCAGCGCCTGGTCCTGCCCGGCCGATTCCACGATGAACTCGCCGTAGCCCAGTAGCTGGCCGAGCGCCGTCCGCTGGAAGCTCATGTCCGTCACCTTGGTGAGCGGCATCATGTTCACCTTTTTGACGAGAACGCCCTGCGCTAGGAGCATCCGCTGGGACGTGACCACGAAGTAGTTCATCCACCAGTCGACGATCTTGCCGATGGTCCACGCCAGAAGGACCCCGAACGCGGCCCATATCCCGATGATGACGTCGCTGTTGCCGTGCGCGACCTCGAGGCTCAGCCAGGTTGCGAGGATGAGGCCGCCAAGCAGAAAGGCAACAGGCTTGATCAGCACCGCCGGGTGCTGATGAACGGTGATGACCTGGCGTTCGTGGGGCAGGAGATACCTATTGACTTGGGCTGGGACATTGTCAGCGCGGGGAGACGGCCCCATCCCACCACCTGGCCCTAAACCGCGCTAAAGAAGTGCGAAATACCGTGGGCCGCCGTGGTGAGGAAGGTCCCGATGTTGTGGACGACGTGAGCCGCGCCATCGGGCTGCTCGATGACCCACCAGATTAGGAACGCGACAACAGCCCACCCGAGGATGGTTTTCAGATTCACGTCGCCTCCCACGGGCGCCCGGACTTATCCCTAGTTGCCAGAGAACTTATGTTAGCTTGCGCCGATTTCGCGGCCAACGCTAACGGGGTGAAGCTGCCGTGTCGGCTTCAGTATGCCCCGGTGTCGTGATCAGTATGCCCGATCTGTGGCAGCAGTGCGTAACAGGAGGCGCCAGCCGCGCCGGCCGCTGCTCACCGAAACCTCCGATTGCGGCCCTGATCGGCGATTTGGCTACCGCGACGGGCAGGTATCTGACAGCATTCCTCCGTGCGGAGCAGGCCGGGGCATTGACGATGCCAGACGTGGGTGAGACGGACTTCGCTGTCATCGTCTACCGGGAAGAAGACCAGTGGGAAGCGGGCGCACTGCCGGTCGCGGTCACTGCTGACCTTGACGGGCTCCTGACCTCGCTCCGCCGGCAGCCCGGCATCGGCGGCACCATCGGCTTCGTCGGCGTGGGCGACGACTTCTGGCTGGCCGTGCGGATCCTCGGCGAGGACGTGCTGCTGTTCCTCTCCGATCTCACCGCGGCGGTGGATTATCCGCTGGCCCGTCAGGTGCTCGAGGCCCTGGACATCCCGGTGCCGTCCGATGATGAACTCGACCAGGTGCTCCCGGCCGGCGACTTGTCCATCTTCGCGGACCTCGGCCTGGACGAGATGGAACTCGGCGCGGTCGCGGCCGACCTCGACCTCTATCCCGAGGATGCCGTGGCCGGGATCGCCGAGCGCTTGCGGTTCGGGGACGTGGTGGAGCGTGCCCTGGACAGCGCGCTCGGCCCGTGACCGGTTATACCGCGTCCTTCGAGCCCGCGATGCGGCTCGCCCTGGCCGAGGCGGTGCAGGCCGGCCGGGAGCTGGCCGGGCCGGAGCACGGGGAACCCGACGCGCTTGACGTGCCCGTCGGGGCCGTCATCATCGACGAGGCCGGCACCATCCTCGCGCGGGCGCGCAACCGCAGGGAACTGGACCGGGATCCGACCGCGCACGCGGAGATCCTGGCCATCAGGCAGGCGGCCCGGGTGCTCGGCAACTGGCGCCTGACTGGCCTCACAATGGTCGTGACCCTGGAACCGTGCACGATGTGCGCGGGCGCGGTGACGGCGGCCCGGCTCGGTCGGCTGGTGTACGGGGCGGAGGATCCGAAGGCCGGCGCCGCTGGTTCGCTGTGGGACGTCCTCAGGGACGGGCGCCTGAACCACCGCCCCGAGGTCATCGGCGGGGTGCTCGCCGCAGAGTGCGGCGCCGTACTGAGCGAGTTCTTCGCCTCCCGCAGGCCGGCCGGCGGGCCCCAGCCGCCGCCGAGTGGCGGCTGATCCGGTAAGCTCGCCAACGGTGGAGTCGCCTAGTGGCCGAGGGCGCACGCCTCGAAAGCGTGTGAGGGGGTAACCCCTCCGTGGGTTCAAATCCCACCTCCACCGCCGAACGGCGTTTTGTGCGCGTCTCGCATGGCTCAAGGGGGAACTTAATCACGCGTCCCGGACGTTCCCACCAGTGATCACGCGGTCCAGTCTCCGGCGAGGAGAACCGAGTGTTTGAACCGCAGGGAACCGGGTTCTTCCTGCTCCTGATGGTGGCATTCGGCGCATTGCTCGTCTGGGTGGCGCTCGCCAAGCAGATTGTATTCCGCATCCTGGCCGCCTGCCTCGCCTTCGTTCCCGCGATGGTCTTCGGAATTGCGGCGGTCAATAAGTTCTACGACTACTACCAGACCTGGGGCGGGATGATCAATGATCTCACCGGCCAGGGCGTGAACAGCATCCCCAAATACGCGGTTGCAGGTAAGGGCTCGAACAAGCAATTCGACAAGGACATCGGCCGGGTCACCAACCTTGCGGAAGACGCCCAGGTCGGATACCTGTTCCAGACCACGATCACCGGGCAGCGGAGCCACCTCACCCGGGACGTATACATCTACCTGCCGCCGCAGTACTTCCAGAAGGCCTACGCCCACTACAGGTTCCCCGCCATCGAACTCCTGCACGGCTCGCCGGGTGACCCGCAGGCCTGGCTGGACGTGCTGGGCCTGGTTCCCACGTACCTCAGCCTGCTTGAGGCCCATCCGGCAGACGCCGCGGTGCTGGTCATGCCCGACACCGACGGCGGCAAGCAGTACCAGCTGCAGTGCCTCAACGATCCGGGCGGCATCCAGGACATGACCTTCGTCGGGCAGGACGTGCCGGACTACATTGCGCGGGTCGTCCGGGTCCAGCCGCCGGGGGCGGCCTGGGGTCTGGCCGGCTATTCGGAGGGCGGCTACTGCACGGCCAACATCGTGCTGCAGGAGCCCGGACACTACGGCGCCGCGGGAGTGATGTCCGGGTATTTCGCCCCCGTCCTGAGTCAGGTACCCGCGGGCAACAAGCCCGGCGGGAAGCCGATCCAGGTCGACGTGTTTGCCCGCGATCCCGCGCTGAGGCTGATCAACACGCCGCAGGAGTACCTCGCCCGGGTGCCGACTTTCGAGCTCCCGGCGTTCTGGCTCGCGGCCGGGGCCGCGGACCGGTCGGACGTCGACGCGGCGGCCTATTTCAGGGAGCTGCTGCTGGCGCGGCTGGCGAAGGTGCCTTTGCTTATCGTCCCGGGCGGCCACCAGGGCAGTGTCTGGCGCGCGGCCCTCGGCCCGATGCTCAGCTGGATGACTCCGCAGCTGGCCGAGCAGGCCGCTGCGGCGGACGCGGCGGCGGCCGCGGCTGCGGCGGCGGCCGCCGCCCAGCACCGGGCGCACGGCACCGCGACGCCGAGCAAATAGCCGCCGGCGAGAAACCGTAATGCGCGCCACGCCGTAGCGTTATGCAATAGATATCGAGACGACAAAACGCGACGACTACCTGCGAACTACAGCGATCCAGGTCAAAAAATGTGCCGGTCAAATCAGGCTTAATGGCCCAGCCCGGGAGAAAGCTCGCCATCACTCGGTCAACGCGCCGTAAACCAGTATTCACTCATGGGCGTCTGCTTGTTGTACGGGCGGGCATCCGCGCTGATGTCACCGCCTTGGGGGGTCGACGCCTGCATAGCCAGGCAAATGGGAGGGGCGTCATGGTCAGTGCTGGTTCTAAGGCTGTCCGGATTCAACCGCAGAGCTCGTCGCTGAACGTATTCTGGGCGGCCAGTCCGCCCCAGACCGCCAGCGTTCTAGCCGATATCAGGTACATGGCCGCCAGGCTGAATCCAGGCCGGGTCTTCGCCCCGCGGTCCGCAGGGCGGCACGCCGCCGGCCGGCACGCTCCGCGGTAGGGCACCTGGGGCTGCCTGTTCTAAGTGGGTGCGCTGGGTGAACCGCCCGGGTGGCGGCAGTGTCGAACGCGGAACCGAGACGTACAAGGTGACCGTCCACGAAGTGACCGGCGCTGAACGCGACCGCATCTACGCCGAGCAAGCGCGGCGCTATCCGGGCTTTGCTTGAGTACGCACGCCAAACTGCCGGCGTCCGCACCATCCCCGTGCTCGAACTCAAGCGGGCGTAGCCCACGGGTCTGCGTGGCGGAGGATAAGAGATTCGAACTCTTGAGGGGTTGCCCCCAACACGCTTTCCAAGCGTGCGCCCTAGGCCACTAGGCGAATCCTCCGCCGGGAAGCTTACCCGAATCGGGCGGCCCCTCGCGGGCTGCTACCGGGGGCGGGCATCGCGCTAAGGCATCATCCGCTCGCGGGGCTGGCTACACTGGCCCCTGACCCCCCGCACGGCGTTCATCCCGCCAACCCCCCCAGGGCCGGAAGGCAGCAAGGGTACGCGGGCTCTGACGGGTGTGCGGGGGGTCCCCCCTTACCGGTGAGGATGAGCTGATGGCCGCAGCCGCGTCGGAACGCGAGGGAACGACCCCGGCGAGCCTGGCCCTGTACCGCAAGTACCGTCCGGCGACGTTCGCCGAGGTGAAGGGGCAGGATCACGTCACCGGCCCGCTCCGGCAGGCGCTGCTGACCGGGCGCATCAGCCACGCTTACCTGTTCAGCGGGCCGCGCGGATGCGGCAAGACCTCCAGCGCGCGGATTCTCGCCCGCTCGCTGAACTGCGTCAAGGGCCCGACGCCCGATCCTTGCGGGGTCTGTGACTCCTGCGTCGCGCTGGCGCCCTCCGGGCCGGGCAGCATCGACGTGATCGAGATCGACGCGGCCTCGCACGGCGGCGTGGACGACGCCAGGGACCTGCGCGAGCGTGCCTTCTACACCCCGGTGTCGGGCCGCTTCAAGATCTACATCATCGACGAGGCGCACATGGTCACCCAGCAGGGCTTCAACGCGCTGCTGAAGCTGGTCGAGGAGCCGCCGCCGCACCTGAAGTTCATCTTCGCCACCACCGAGCCGG
This sequence comes from uncultured Actinomycetes bacterium, assembly GCA_963789225.1. Classification (GTDB taxonomy): domain Bacteria; phylum Actinomycetota; class Actinomycetes; order Streptosporangiales; family Streptosporangiaceae; genus Palsa-504. The sequence goes on along the minus strand of CAWBKD010000012.1, from coordinate 42,963 downwards.
AGAAGGTCATCCCGACGATCCGGTCCCGGACCCACCACTACCCGTTCCGCCTGGTTCCCCCTTCCGTGCTGCGGGACCTGATGCAGGACATCGTGCGCAAGGAAGGCGTCGCCCTGCAGGAGAGCGTGCTGCCGCTGGTGGTGCGGGCCGGGGCGGGTTCGGTCAGGGACTCGCTGTCCATCCTCGACCAGCTGCTGGCGGGCAGCGATGAGTCCGGGCTGACCTACGACAAGGCCGTCGCGCTACTCGGTTACACCGACGCCAGCCTGCTGGACGAGATCACCGACGCGTTCGCGGCCAGCGACGGCGCGGCGGTGTTCCGGGTGGTGAACCGGGTCATCGAGGGCGGGCACGAGCCGCGCAGGTTCGCGGCCGACCTGCTGGACCGGTTCCGCGACCTGATCGTCCTGGCCGCCGTGCCTGACGCCGCGGAGACCGGCCTGCTCGACCTGGCGCAGGACCGCGCCGACCTGATGGCGGCCCAGGCGGGCCGGTTCGGCCAGGCCGGGCTGACCAGGGCGGCCGAGATCATCAGCACGGGCCTGGACGAGATGCGCGGTGCCACCTCACCCCGGCTGCTGCTGGAGCTGATGTGCGCGCAGGTGCTGCTGCCCGCCGCCACCGACGAGAAATCGCTGCTCGCCCGCCTGGAGCGGCTGGAGCGCGGGGACCGGGCGCCGGCGCCGCGGCCGCAGGTGCCCACGTCCCCGCCGCACTCCGGTAAAGACGATGAGGCCGAACGACCATTGGCTGCGCCCCCCGCGAAGCGCCAGGCGCCCGATCCTGTCCGTCCGCCGACCCCGGAGCGGCCGGCCCCAGCCGAGCCCATCCAGGCCCGAACTCCGGCCGCCGCCCAGGCCGCGCCCGGCGCTGTTCCGGCTGGCGCCGTGCCCGGCGCTGTTCCGGCTGGCGCCGTGCCCGGCGAGGGCCCGGCCGACGTGCTGCGGAAGAACTGGGAAGCGGTCCTGGAAGGGGTCAAGCGCGAGCGCCGGGTGGCCTGGATCCTGCTTAGCAACACCAGCGTGGTCTCGGTCCAGGACGGGATCCTGACCCTGCGGTTCGCCAAGGAAGGGGACCTGAAGCGCTTCAGCACCAGTAGCTACGACGCCGACCTCAAGCAGGTGCTGAGCGCCGGGTTCGGGCTGAAGGTCATGGTCAAGGGGGTGGTCGGCGAGGGTGACGCGGCAGCGGGCGCGCCCGGCCGCCAGCCTGCCAGCCCGCCGGCCTTCGCCGCACCGCGCGCAGCGCCGCTGAACGACGGGCCGCTGAACGACGGGCCGCTGAACGACGGGCCGCTGAACGACGGGCCGCTGAACGACGGGCCGCTGAACGACGGGCCGCTGAACGACGGGCCGCTGAACGACGGGCCGCTGAACGACGGGCCGCTGAACGACGAACCGCCGGACGAGATGATGCCCGACGACCTGCCGCCTGACGAGTTCTTGGCAGGTGACGCAGCTTCCGGTGGGGCAGAACTCACCGGGATGGATCTGATCCAGCGTGAGCTGGGCGGCCAGGTGATCAGCGAGATCGAGGACTGAGCCACGGGGGCCTGACTGGGCTTAATCAGGTCGGGCTGGTCGTAGGCTCTGCGTAGGAGGCCGATGTGGAACCGCAGATAGACATGCAGCAGCTGTTCGCGGCGGCGCAGCAGATGCAGGAACAGCTCATGAGTGCCCAGCAGGCGCTCGCCGACGCCGAGGTGACGGGGACGGCGGGCGGCGGCCTGGTCAAGGCCGTCGTCAACGGCCAGGGCGAGCTCCTGGACATCACCATCGAGGCGGGCGCGGTGGATACCGCCGATCCGGAGGAGACGGCGCGGACCATCGCCGACCTCGTCCTGGCCGCCGTGCGCGACGCCTACCGGGCCGCCGAGGCCCTGCAGCAACAGCAGATGGGACCCTTCGCGGCGGCCGTGTCCGGCGCGGGCCTGCCCGGCATGCCCGGCGGCCTCAACCTGCCGAGCGGGCTCGACCTGTCCGGCCTCGGAATCGGCGCTCCCGGCGAGTACGACGAGGACGACGAGGACGAGGACGACGAGGACGACGACCCGGAGACCTAGGACCCGGCGTGTACGAAGGCGTCATCCAGAACCTCATCGATGAACTCGGGCGCCTGCCCGGAGTTGGGCCGAAGGGCGCCCAGCGGATTGCCTTTCACCTGCTGGCCGCGGACCAGGCCGACGTCAGGCGGCTCGCGGCCGCGCTGATCGAGGTTACCGAGAAGGTGCGGTTCTGCCGGACCTGCGGGAACGTGGCCGAAGCCGACGAGTGCCGGATCTGCCTCGACCCTCGGCGCGACCCGACCGTGATCTGCGTGGTCGAAGAGCCCAAGGATGTCGCGGCCGTAGAAAAGATCCGCGAGTTCCGCGGCCGCTATCATGTGCTCGGGGGAGCGATAAGTCCGATCGACGGGGTAGGACCGGACGAGCTGCGGATCACCGAGCTGATGAAGCGGCTGTCCGACGGGGTGGTGACGGAGCTGATCCTGGCCACTGACCCGAACCTCGAGGGTGAGGCGACGGCCACGTATCTCGCTCGGCTGCTCAAGCCGATGGGCTTGCGGGTGACCCGGCCCGCGAGCGGACTGCCAGTCGGAGGCGACCTGGAGTACGCCGACGAGGTGACGCTGGGGCGCGCATTCGAGGGACGGAGACTGCTTGATGTCTGAACCGCCAGCTCAAGGGGGCGAATGGCGGCCGATTGCGGATCAGATCGCGGCGAACGTCACAAACTTCATCGACGGCGTGGACGCGCTCGCCCGGGGCGGCGGCGACACGACCGTGCCCATGCTGCTGCTTGAGGTTTCGCAGATCCTCCTCGCGGGGGCGCAGCTGGGGGCCAGCCGCGACGTGATCCTGCCGGGCAACTGGGAGCCCCGGGTGAGCGCCGACCCGGACCTTGACACGCTGCGCACCGGCCTGGCTCGCAGGCTCGCGGCGTGCGACGAGTACGCCGAGGTGTTCGACCCGTACAAGGACACCTCGTGCCTGCCGTTCAGGATCTCCGACGACATCGCCGCGATCGCCGCCGACCTCATCCACGGGCTCAAGCACTACCAGGCCGGGCGGTCGCTCGAGGCGCTGTGGTGGTGGCAGTACTCGTATTTCAACCACTGGGGAACCCACGCGGGCGCGGCCTTGCGAGCGCTGCACGCCGTGGTCGCGCACGCCAGCCTGGACGTCGCCGAGGAGCGGACGATCCCCTGACGGGGCTCCTGGTCGCGCCGTTCGGGGAATGTAGGCGCTTAGCTGGGACGGCGAGAAAGATTTCGGCGGCGGGGAGCCGCCTGGATAGACTCGCGTCCGTGGCGCTCGTGGTGCAGAAATACGGCGGTTCTTCGGTCTCCGACGCGGATGGCATCAAGCGGGTAGCGCAGCGGATCGTGGCCACCCGCAAGGGCGGTGACCAGGTGGTCGTGGTCGTGTCCGCGATGGGCGACTCGACGGACGAGCTCATGGACCTGGCCAGCCAGGTGAGCCCGCTGCCGCCGGCGCGCGAACTCGACATGCTGCTGACCGCCGGCGAGCGGATCTCGATGGCGCTGCTGGCGATGGCGATCGCGACCCTCGGCCTCGAGGCGCGCTCGTTCACCGGGTCTCAGGCGGGCGTGATCACCGATGCGGCGCACGGCCGGGCGCGGATCATCGACATCAAGCCGGGCCGCATCTCCGGCGCGCTGGCCGACGGCGCGATCCCGATCGTGGCCGGCTTCCAGGGCGTGTCGCAGACGACCAAGGACGTCACCACGATGGGCCGAGGCGCGTCGGACACCACCGCCGTCGCGCTGGCCGCGGCGCTGGCGGCCGACGCGTGCGAGATCTACACCGACGTGGACGGCGTCTTCACCGCCGACCCGCGCATCGTGCGGTTCGCGAGGCGGATCCCGCGGATCAGCTACGAGGAAATGCTCGAGATGGCCGCCTGCGGCTCGAAGGTGCTGATGCTGCGGTGCGTCGAGTACGCGCGGCGGTACGAGGTACCCATCCACGTGCGATCGTCCTTCACCAACCGGGAAGGCACCTGGGTCACCGGGAGCATGTACAAGTCATCGGAGGTAACCGGGATGGAGCAGGCCATTATCTCCGGGGTGGCGCACGACACGAGCGAGGCGAAGATCACCGTCGTGGGCGTGCCGGACCGGGTGGGCGAGGCGGCCGGGATCTTCACGGCCATCGCCGAGGCCGGGATCAACATCGACATGATCGTGCAGAACGTCTCCGCCGTGGCGACCGGGCGGACGGACATCTCGTTCACCCTGCCCCGCGACGATGGCCACCGCGCGATGTCCACGCTGCAGCGCCTGCAGGACGCCGTGGGGTTCGAGGCCCTGCTGTACGACGACAGGATCGGGAAGGTCTCCCTGATCGGCGCGGGCATGCGCTCGCACCCGGGCGTGAGCGCCAAGTTCTTCCGGGCCCTGGCCGAGGCGGGGGTGAACATCGAGATGATCTCCACGTCCGAGATCAGGATCTCGGTGATCGTGGACCAGGACGACGTGGACACCGCGGTCACCGCGACGCACAAGGCGTTCGAGCTAGACGCCGACCAGGTCGAGGCGGTCGTGTACGGAGGGACGGGCAGGTGAGCGCCGGGGCCGCCCGGTTCAGGCCCGCGCTGGCGGTCGTCGGCGCCACCGGGGCGGTCGGCACGGTGATGCTGGACCTGCTGTCCAGCCGGCAGGACATCTGGGGCGAGATCAGGCTGATCGCATCGCCGCGGTCGGCGGGGCGCCGGCTCGTGGTCAGGGGGCGGGAGACCGAGGTCATCGCGCTGAGCGAGGACGCCTTCGACGGCATCGACGTGGCCATGTTCGATGTGCCCGATGAGGTCTCCGCGGTGTGGGCGCCGGTCGCGGCCGGCCGCGGCGCGGTCGCCGTCGACAACTCCGGCGCGTTCCGCATGGACCCGGAGGTGCCGCTGGTCGTCCCGGAGATCAACCCGGAAGAGCTCGCGCACCGGCCGAAGGGGATCATCGCGAACCCGAACTGCACCACGCTGTCGTTGATCGTGGCCGTGGGGGCGCTGCACGCGGCGTTCGGGCTCACGGAGCTCGTCGTCGCGTCGTACCAGGCGGCCTCGGGCGCCGGGCAGGCGGGGATCGACACCCTCTACGCGCAGCTGGACAAGGTCGCGGGCACGCGGTCGCTCGGCCAGCGCACCGGTGACGTGCGCTCGGCGATCGGGGACCTCGGCCCGTTCCCGGCGCCGCTGGCCATGAACGTCGTGCCGTGGGCGGGCTCGCTCAAGGCGGACGGCTGGTCCTCGGAGGAGCTGAAGGTACGGAACGAGTCGCGCAAGATCCTCGGCCTGCCCTCGCTGCGCGTCTCGGCCACCTGCGTACGCGTCCCCGTGGTCACCACGCACTCGGTGGCGGTGCACGCCGTGTTCTCCCGGCCGGTCAGCCGCGAGGAAGCGTGGGAGGTGCTGCGCGCGGCGCCGGGGGTCGTGGTGGCCGACGATCCCGAGGCGGAGGAGTTCCCCACCCCCGTCGACGCGGTCGGCACCGACCCGTCCTGGGTCGGCCGGGTACGCCAGTCGCTAGATGATCCCAGGGCGGTCGAGTTCTTCGTCTGCGGCGACAACCTGCGCAAGGGCGCGGCGCTGAACACCGCCCAGATCGCGGAGCTGGTGGCGGCGGAGCTCGCGTCGCGCTCGTAACGCCGTTAGCGACCCGGGCGCCGCGATATGCCCGGTTTGGCCGGGACGTCGCGGTCGCCGGAACAGTTCCGTAAGCAGGGAGCTTGCCGGTTTGGCCTATCTGCCGGTGGCGTGGGCTGTATAACAGGCGATGGAGGGCGGGTAGCGCGAAGGAGGGACGTGCCGAGATTATCGCCATACCCCTGGTTGCCCGTGTGGTCTCCGGTTCTGGCCGCCTTAGGTCCAGCCTTGCCTCTGCTCTGCGATGACGCTATCCGTCGTCGCTGTGCCATGGCGCCATCCGTCAACCGGGCCAGCTTCCCCAGCCTGAAGTCTTTTCTGCAGCTACCAGTCGGCGTTTCCCGATAGGCAATGTGGCTAGTTCTCGTCGGCCTTAATTCTGAGGAGGGTTAAAGCGTGCCAACGACCAGCGGCCGTTCACGCGGGCGCCAGGGTGTGCGTTCGGGACCAGCGGGACCGGTGGGCGAGCACCTGCCGAAGGTCATGGTGGGCCTGATCACTGCCTTGATCGTGGTCGTTCTGGTGCTGGTCATGACCAAGCCGGGCCGGGATATCGACGCCGCCACGCAGCGTTTCATGCTTTTTTACGCCGGGGTATTCGCGCTGGTCGGACTTACCGCATCGGTAGGCGTGGGGCTACTTGCTACGGACCGTATCTTCCTGACGCCCGGGCACCGGGTAATGGCCCAAGCCGTGCACCAGGCGGTGTCATTCGGCGCGCTGGCCTTCCTGATCATCCATATCGTGACCGAGATCCTGGCCCAGCGGGTGCACGCCATTGACGCGTTCATCCCCTTCCTCTCGCCGTACCGGACCTTCTATATCGGGCTCGGCACGATTGCCTCGGATCTCATCCTGCTGCTGGTCGTGACCAGCATTCTCCGTAAGCGCTTCACCGCGCACGGCAAGGCGTGGCGCTGGCGGGCCATCCACTACACCGCCTACGCAGCGTTCGTGCTCGGGGTGGCGCACGGCCTCATGGCCGGACGGGACGCCAAGCCGTACGTCGACTGGAGTTACGGGGTCGCGATCGCGCTGACCGCCCTGGCTCTCGTGGTCCGGTTCCTGGCCGTATCGCTGCGGTCCACGGGGAGTCTGAGCGCACCGGCGGGCACCGACCAGGCCCAGCGCGGCTCGGGCTCCGCGCCACTGCGCGCCGCGGCCCTGAGCCTGGCCCAGGCGCAACTGGGCGCGACGATCCAGGCGCTGCCCGGTACCCTGGGCTCCCAGCCGTGGGCGCTGCCGCCCGCCGCACGGGACGGATTCGCCATCTCGGGCCCGTTCCCCGCCGCCCTGGACGCCTCCCCGGCGGGCTACGTCGCGGAGCCTGGATACGACGCCTACCGCGATCCCGCGTTCATGCCGCTGGGCGCCCCGGCCTACGGGAGCGGCCTCCCGGCGCCCGCCGGGCCGGGGGCGCCGGGCGCACCGGGCGCGCCGGGCGCGCCGATGCGGCAGCCGCGGTATGAACCCGGGTACGACGGCCCACCGCGCTTCGAGGGTGCGCCGAGGAAGCACGTGGCGCAGGACGACGTCTCCTCCTACCCATACGCCCCGCCGAGCCGCCCGGCGGACGGGAACACCGGCCCGATGCCCCGGGCCGCGACCGGCCCCATGCCGCGGCTTGGCCCGGGTCCGCAGCCGCGGGCGGATACCGGTCCGCTGCCCCGGGCCGGTACCGGTCCGCAGCCCCGCCCGGCTGCTCGGTCCGGTACGGGCCCGCTGCCGCGCGCGGACGCTGGTCCGCTGCCGCGGGCAGGTACCGGTCCGCAGCCCCGCCCGGCTGCTCGGTCCGGTACGGGCCCGCTGCCGCGCGCGGACGCTGGTCCGCTGCCGCGGGCAGGTACCGGTCCGCAGCCCCGCCCGGCTGCTCAGTCCGGTACGGGCCCGCTGCCGCGGGCAGGTACCGGTCCGCAGCCCCGCCCGGCGGGCTACTCAGGGACGGGCCCGCTGCCGCGCGCTGACACGGGTCCCATGCCGCGGGTCGGGACTGGCCCGCTGCCGCGGGCTGACTCGGATCCCGGGCCGCGCAGTGAGCGCCCGGACGTGCCGCCCGGGCGGCCCGCCGGACCTGCGCCCAGGGCGGCCCGCCGCCCGCGGCGGGCGGATTCCGCAGACCCGAGAAATCGCGACGTAGCCGGGCCGACCGGAGGTGACCAGTGGCGATAGGCCAGGGCGAAGGCGTGGGCGCGCCCGCGATCATGCGGATCGGGGCGGCCAGGCTGACCGCGGGCCTGGACCGGCTGCCCAGGCTTGACCTGGAAGCACACCGCGACATCTTCGGTCCCCTGCCCAGGCTGTCCGTCGAGGAGCTGATCTCCGTGGCCGAGCGGGTCGACCTGCGCGGCCAGGGCGGCGCGGCGTTCCCGTTCGCACGCAAGCTGCGGGCGGTGGTCCAGGCCGCCGAGGCGAGCGGTTCCCCGACGGTCGTGGTCGTCAACGCCACCGAGGGCGAGCCGGGCAGCGCCAAAGACAAGATGCTCATGATCCGCTCGCCCTACCTCATCCTCAGCGGCGCGGTCCTCGTGGCTGAGGCGCTCGGCGCGGAGGAGATCGTCGTCGGGGTCGCGGGTGATGAGCTGGCCAATAGGTCGATCGAGGCGGCCATCGCGGCGGAGTCCGGCCTGCGGAAGCTGGCCAGGGTGGTGCAAGTGCCCGACCGGTTCATCTCCGGCGAGTCGGGCGCCCTCATCCGCGGCATCAACGGCAAGCGCCCCGTACCCCCCGGCCGGAAGATCCTGGCCAGCGACGTGGGCGTGGACGACCTGCCGACCCTGCTGTCGAACGCCGCCACCTTCGCCCAGGTGGCCGTGCTCGCCCTGCTCGGGCCCGACCGGTTCGCCGCGGTCGGCACGCCCGAGGAGCCCGGGACGATCTTGCTCAGCGTGGGCGGCTCCGCCGCGCACCCCGCCGTGGTTGAGGTGCCCGCGGGTATCCCGCTCGCCGCGGCGCTCGACATCTGCCAGGCTCCGGCGGGTGACGGCGTTCTGGTCGGCGGCTATCACGGCATGTGGCTGGCCGCCGAGACGGCCTACTTTGTGCCTGTCTCGCGCGATGGTCTGGCCGCGGTCGGCGGCACGCTGGGTGCGGGCGTCGTGCTGCCCCTCGGCGACGGGACGTGCCCGCTGGGCGAGGTGTCACGGGTCGCGAGTTACCTGGCCGGTGAGTCCGCGGGGCAGTGCGGTCCCTGCAAGCTGGGCCTGCCCGCCATCGCGCGCGCCCTGGCTGCGCTCATCGACGGATCGGGCGGGATCGAGGCGCTCGACCTGGCCAGGAGATCCGCGGCGGGTGTCGCCGGGCGGGGAGCCTGCTCCCATCCCGACGGCGTCACCAGGTTCGTGCTGTCGGCGCTGGACGTGTTCACCGAGGACCTCGCCGCTCACGTGTTCCATTCCTCCTGCGGGCGCCCCGTCCGCGGTGTGCTGCCGCTGCCCGTCGGCCCCGAGCAGGAGGCGCGCCAGCGACTCGTCGTGGACTGGACGAGGTGCCAGGGTCACGGGCTCTGCGCTCACCTCATCCCCGAGATGATCCACCTGGACGCGCAGGGCTACCCGGTCATCCTCAACATCCCGGTGCCGGCCTGGCTGGAACGGGATGCCCAGCAGGCCGTGCACATGTGCCCGCAGCTGGCGCTGCGCCTGACCAGCGCCGAGCCACCCCCCACCCGGACCGCCCCGGTGCCGATTCCGGCGCCCACCCTGCGGACCGGCCTGATCGGCATCGCCAGCGGCGCCCGCAAGCAGATCACGGCGGGTTAGCCCGCCCTTCGGCGATCCGCTGACTAGTGTGCGGACATGCCCGATCGCCGCCTCAAGGCCGTTTGGGACCTGCGGGTCCCGGTCATCCGGGAGCTCGCAGGAGTCCATACCGACGACGGTGTCGTCATGGACCTCTCGCCGAGCGGGTACCAGGCGGCCCTGAACCGCCTCGGGCCCGCATCGCCGGGGGAGCGCCTCGCCGACCGCCACGACGAGAGTCACCTGCTCGCCGCCGAGCGGGCCGTCCGCGCCGAGGCCGAGGCCGGGTTCTTGCGGTGGAACCCGCTTCCCCACATCGAGAACCTGGACCTGTCCTGCTACGACCGCGAGTACGCTCCGGCGCCGCAGCGCCAGCGGGCACGGGAGGCACACCTCGCCCAATGGCCCGAGGCAGTCGACGCCAGCCTGGAGTCGCTGCAGGCCGTCCCGGCGCCGGTGGCCGGTGCGCTCGCCCCGGCGGTGCGAGGGCTCGCCGAGGGGATCACCGGCACGACCGACGTCGAGGTCGCCGCCCTGCACGCGCACGGCAGGCTGCTGGCGCGAATCCAGGACGCCGCCGCCTCGGGCGACCCGGATGGCTCGCTCGGCGCGACGGCGCTCGCCCGCCTGCTCGGGGACGCGGAGTCGATGCCGATCGACCTTGGCCGCCTGGAGGAGCGAGCCGACCAGGAGCGCGACCGGCTTCGCGCCAGGCTCAATGAGGCGTGCGAGCGGTTGTCGCCCGGGGTGACGTCGTCGCGCCTCGTGCGGGAGCTCCTCCGGGACCATCCCGGTGAAGAGGCGATCTACGCCGCCGCCCGGGAGACGATCGACGAGGCCACGGCCTTCGTGATCGACAATGACCTGCTGCCGCCACCGGGCGGCGTCTGCGAGATCGGCCCGGCCCCCGCGTCCCGGCGTTGGGCTGCGGCGATGATGTACTGGACCGGGCCCTTCGAGGACGACGCCCCGGCTCGCTACTACGTCAGCCCGCCCGACGAGTCCTGGGACGAGGAGGCCAAGCACGAGTGGCTGGCCGTCTTCAGCGCCACCATGGGTCCCGCCATCACGGTCCACGAGGTCATGCCCGGTCACTTCGCCCACGGCCGGATGTTCCGTCAGCTCGTCCGAGGAGACGTAAGGCGCAGCTTGTTCTCCGAGGCATTCGTCGAGGGCTGGGCCCACTACGCCGAGGAGCTGATGGTCGACCAGGGCTTCCGGGCCGACGACCCCCGATTCGCGATCGGCGTCTACCTCGACTCCCTCGTCGCGGTGACCGGGCTCGCCGCCGCCCTCGGCATCCACCGGGGGACCATGACCGCGGCCGACGCCACGGCGCGCTTCGAGGCCGACGCATTCCTGCTCGGCCAGGCCGCCAGGAGCGAAGCGACGAGGGCCACCTACGACCCCACCTACGGGCGCTACACGTGGGGCAAGCTCGAGATCATGTCGCTCCGGGACGAAGCTGTAGCCGCCTGGGGTTCGGGCTTCTCACTCCGGCGCTTCCACGAAGCCCTGCTTGCCCTCGGGGCGCCGCCGCTCGGCACCATGGGCGACGCCCTCCAGGTCTCACGTGAAGTGGACTTACTCAATTACGCAGCGCCAGGCAACAGACAGGATTATCGCCCTGGCGCCGTCGTGCTCTTGAGGAACACGATGATCGCCAGGACGGCCGCAACCGCGGCGGCGTCCAGGACCTTGCCTGCGACAACCAGATACACGACACCGGCGATGGCTACCACCGTCACCCCGTGGCCAACGGGCGAGGCGGGAGAGCGGCGATACTGCGCGAGCGCGGGGCCGTGCCCTGCTCCGCTTACCAGCAACGGCCTTGGCCGCATGGTCATCGGCTCCGGCGATCGCTTCCGCAGACGTTGCGCGAGCAGGTAAACCAGGCCCCCGATGGGGCTGGCACCCACGATCAGAACGGCCCAGACGAACCTGGGCACGATATGCGCAGCCTCTACTGTGCCCCCAAGGCGCAGCAGGCAGAAGACGTCAAAGACCACTACGAGCAGGACGCCGAGCAAGATCGCGATCACCACGACCGATGCCGAAAGCCCTGCCATGTCCCGAACGTTACACCCGCGCTCCCTGCCAGGCCGTGCCCTGCGCCGCCCACGATTCTCTACTTGACTGCAGCGACGGCTCAGCTCGCTGACGGCAGGGTGGCGGCGACGGCTTCGGGATCTGCGCAGCCGACGATCCACTCATCCCACGGGGCACCCTCCAAGCGCACCCTCACGCCGCGGGGCGTGTCGCGATGGACTGCGATGAACATCTTCTCGCCATGGCCGCGGACAGTGGCCACAGTGGCGACGCCGGGGACGCGCATCCCGACCTTGAACCCGACCCCGATCCCGGTCCAGCCGTGGGCGTCGTCGAGCACCTCGACGCTGCGAAGCGCCGACAGCGGCACACGAAGGTCGCCGTGAACTGCCTCGGCCTTCTCCGCACCCGATAGGTGAAGCACCAGTTCGCCACCTTCCAGCTGCAGTTCTGCCACGTCAGGCTCCTCCCGTCCGGTGGGTCCAGCGTACGGCAGAGCTTCCCCGTGCAACACCTGCAGGATGCTCGAAGAGATCGCTGCACGGCGTAGAAAAGGCCACGCCCCGTTGCCGGGAGTGGCCGGTGAGCTGGGTCGGGGTGGCCGGATTTGAACCGGCGGCCTCTTCGTCCCGAACGAAGCGCGCTGCCAAGCTGCGCTACACCCCGCCGCCCATGCCGAGCCTGTGGGCCGGGCGGACCTTGGACAGTCTAGCGGAAGTGCGGACCGTTCGGACCCGGGCCGCGGTCAGCCGGGATCGCGGGCCGTCAGGGTGAGCAGGCTGGCCTCCGGGCGGCACGCGAACCTGGCCGGCGCCCACGGCGAGGTGCCGAGCCCGGCGGATACGTGCAGCCAGGTCCGCCCGTCGGCCGGATACCGGTGTAGCCCGCGGGCCCGCTGGCGGTCGATCCCGCAGTTGGTCACCAATGTCCCGTACCACGGCAGGCACAGCTGGCCGCCGTGGGTGTGCCCGGCGAGCAGGAGGTCGTAGCCGTCGGCGGTGAACCGGTCGAGCACCCGCGGCTCAGGCGAGTGCATGACGCCGATGCGGATGTCGGCGGTCGGATCCGCGGGCCCTGCCACGCGCTCATAGCGGTCCCGGCGGACATGCGAGTCGTGTACGCCGGCTAGGGCGATGTCGAGTCCGGCGACGGTCAGCTGCCCCCGCCGGTTGTTAAGGTCCAGCCAGCCCGCAGACATCATCCCGTCGCGGAGCTTCTCCCAGGGCAGGTTGGGTTCGTTCCGCTCGTGCCAGCGGTTGCTGGGTGCAAGGGCGTACCGCAGCGGGTTCTTCGGCGTCGGCGCGTAGAGGTCGTTGGCGCCGAAGACGAAGACGCCGGGCCGGTCGAGCAGCGGCCCCAGCGCGTCAAGGAGATACCGGACCGACTGCGGGTGCGCGATCGCGTCGCCCGTGTTCACCACCAGGTCTGGGTCCAGGTCGTCGAGCGACCTGATCCACGACATGAGCCGCTTGCGGCCGGGAGTCAGGTGCGAGTCGGAGATGTGCAGGATGCGCAGCGGCCGGGCACCCGCAGGGAGTACGGGCACCTCGTACTGACGCAGGGCGTACCAGTTCCGCTCGATGACCGCCGCGTAGCCGATGGTGGCGGCGCTGGCCAGAGCGGTGGCCTGGAGCAGCGTTCGCATTCGCACCCACTCATGGTGCCATGCCCTGGGGTGTGCCATCGCCACCCGTGACTGGGCCGCTTCCTAGGATGGACCTTGTGGCTGAACTCAAGGAACGGCTGCGCGCGGACCTTAACGCGGCCATGCGGGCACGTGACCAGGTGCGGATGCGGACCCTGCGGATGGCGCTGACCTCGATCACCAACGAGGAGGTGGCGGGGGCCGCGGCCCGCGACCTGACCGACGGCGAGGTCCTGAAAGTACTCACCCGCGAGGCCAGGAAGCGCAGGGAGGCCGCCGAGGCGTTCGCGGCGGCGGGGCGCGGCGACCAGGCGGCGGCCGAGCGGGCTGAGGGTGAGGTCCTGGCCGGCTACCTTCCGGCGCAGCTCAGCGACGACGAACTCGCCGACCTCGTGGCGGCGGCGATCGCGGAGACCGGAGCCAGCGGCCTGCCGGGGATGGGCCTGGTCATGAAGACCGTAACCCCCCGGGTCGCGGGACGCGCCGACGGCGCGCGGGTTGCCGCCGAGGTCCGCCGGCGCCTGTCAGGCTAGGCCGCGGGCTCAGAACGGGAACGACGGGGTCGGCTGCACGGTCGGGAACGGGAACGGCGGACCGTTGCCGTTGCCCTTCCCATGGCCGTGGCCGTTGCCGTTTCCGCCGGTGCTCGGCGGCGCCGGGACGGACTGGCCGTTCCCGAGGCGGTTGAGCGGGCTGTCGAACGGAACGGGCACGAAGTAGGTAACCGGCCCGAGGTTGGCGTGGTCGAACGTCATATGCCAGGTGGACGCGGGCGCGTTCGTCCCGAACATCTCACCGGGGCAGTCCAGGCCGCCGTACTCCAGCCGGTAGCAGCTGGCCAGCCCGCCCATGGTGTCGTGGACGGTCGGGGAGATGGGATTGAACACCGAGACGTAGCCCGCCAGGCTGGGCGTGTACCCGGCGAACGCGGCGTAGGGAGTGCCGCCGCCGTTCGCCACGTTGGAGGTGCCGGTCTTGCCTGCCGCCTGGCGCCCGGAAAGGCCGCCGACGGTCGACGCCGTGCCGGTGGTCAGGACGCCCTGCAGGATGTAGTTCACCGCGTCGGCCACGGTGGAGGACAGCACCCGGTGGCAGTTCGCCGACGGGACCGATAGCCGGCTGGCGATGTCCGTGACGATCTTGTCGATCGCGACGGGTGCGCAGTAGACGCCCCCGTCCGCGACGGTGGCGTACGCGGCGGCCATCGAGAGCGGCGAGACGTTGATCGAGCCCAGGGTGAACGCCGGGAAGTTGTCCGCGGACGCCAGCCCGCCGTCTGGCTTGAGCAGCGGCGTGCCGTCGGCCCAGGTCATCCCCAGGCTGGCCGCGGTTTTCACGACGTTGCAGAGGCCGACCTTCTTTTCCAGCTCCGCGTAGAACACGTTGACCGACTGGGTGGTCCCCGTGTACAGGGTCTGGGTGGACGCCGACTTCGGACCCTCGGCGTTCGTCACGTTATAGGCGCCCGGGATGTTCTTGTAGAACCCGGCGGGTCCGCCCTGGCAGTTGGTGTACCCGCGGATGGTCGTGCTGCCGGGCACGTGCAGGCTGAAGCCGAAGGGTACGCCCTGCTTCAGGGCGGTGATCAGCGTGAACAGCTTCGAAGACGATCCCGTCTGGACCCCGGCACTGCCCCCGTACGCTGTGTTCACCGCGTAGTCGATCTCGGTCTGGCCGCGGCCGGTGCCGTACGGGCTGTTCTCGGCGATGGCCCGGATCTGCCCGGTGCCGGGCTGGACCACCGCCTCGGTGTCCGCGTTGTGGCCGGGATTGTAATAGTTGCTGTTGGCGGGCTCGACGTAGTTCACCGCGCTGTTGGCGGCCTGCTGGTCCTGCGGGTCCAGGGTGGTGTAGATCTGCAGTCCGCCCGTGGACAGTAGCTTGGCCCGGGCCATGGGGGTGGCGCCGTAGGCCGGATCGTGCAGGAACACCTCTTCCACGTACTGGCAGAAGAAGCCGGCCGACCCGACGGAAGCGGACTCGCAGCCGCTCTCCGGGACCGAGACGCTCAGCCCGAGTGGCTTGGCCTCCGCGGCGGCGGCTTGCGCCGCGGTCAGGCCGTTGCCCGTCTGCGCCATGCGGGCCAGCACCGTGTTGCGCCGCTGCAAGGCCTGGCTGGGATCCACGATGGGGTCGTACTTCGACGGGTTCTCCACGATCCCGGCCAGCGTGGCGGCCTGGGTCACCGTCAGCTTGGCGACGGTGGTGCCGAAGTAGGTCTCGGCCGCGGCCTCGATCCCGTAGGCGTTGTTGCCGAAGTACGCGTCGTTCAGGTAACCGGCCAGGATGTCCTGCTTGGACTCCTGATGCTCCACTGCGGTCGCCATCCGCAACTCGTTCAGCTTGCGGCTCAGCGTGTCGGCGTCCGCCGCCTGCTCGGCCTGGGTGTTGGCCGCCATCTCAGCGGTCAGCAGGAGGACGTTCTTCACGTACTGCTGCGCGATGGTGGAGCCGCCCTGGACCGGCTTGTGCTCGATGTCGTTCAGCGCGGCGCGGATGGTGCCACGCAGGTCGATCGCCCCGTGCTCCCAGTACCTGGAGTCCTCGATGGCCACGATCGCGTTGACCATGTCCTGGTTGATCTGGCTGTAGCTGACCGGCTGCCTGTCCCAGCCGTAGTACTGGATCACGCTGGCGCTGTTGGCGCTGTTGTAGTACGGCATGTCCACGCCGTAGACGTAGGCGAGCAGGTTGCCGTCCCGGTCCAGGATCTCCGACCGCTGCGGGAGACCCTGGGCGTCGAGCGACAGCGTGGTGAACTTGTTCGCCTCGTTCCTGACCAGGACTCCGGTCGCCGCTACCAGCGGAACCACCATGGCGGCGGCCAGTACCCCGGCGACGGCCGCGAAGATGATCAGGAGTCCGGCCGCCCCGGTCCGGGTGAAGAACGTCTCTCCGCGCTGCACGCGACCTAGGGTACGCCGCGTTGCCCAGTAGCCAGGGCCTTCTGCTGCGGGAATCGGACTCTAGGTCGTAACCCATCGCGAAGTACCTAGGACCGGAGAGTCACCACAGGAGCACGGTTGGTGCCGGTGAGTAACTACCGGTCCGCTGTATATAGCCCATCAGGACTATTTGGTAAATGGCCATGCCGGGGTCTTGGCAGCACGTCCGGACTTCCGTAAGTTGCTGGATCACGAACAGATAACCGTGGGGGTGCGGCCGCACGCGCCAGCCCGGGGAAATCGCAACCTATCGACACGACCGTCTGAGCGCTCGTGCTCGACGATCAAGAGGAGTGGGCACATGTGGATCACTGACTGGACCACACGCGCCGCATGCAAGGGAACGGACCCGGACGAGCTGTTCGTCCAGGGAGCAGCGCAGAATCGCGCCAAGCTGATCTGCCGGGGCTGCCCGGTGCGCACAGAGTGCCTTGCGGATGCGCTCGACAACGGAATCGAATTCGGCGTCTGGGGCGGGATGACCGAGCGGGAACGGCGGGCGCTGCTGCGCCGCAGGCCCGAAGTGACCTCGTGGCGCGACCTGCTTGAGCGCGCCCGCGACGAATACGAGCGGCAGTCCATCGACGAGCTCGTCGCCAGCTGACCACGCAGCTGCCCACCCGGGCAGCTGCCCACCCCACCCGGCCTTGCGCCGGTTAACGCGGCCCGATTATCCGGATCCGGACAGGCTTGCTCGCTTACGGAGCTTGCCCGGATAGCGTCGCCGCGATCACACGGAGCCCGTCGAGGTCGTGCACGTCCTCCGGCTGGGCCCCCACCTCGGCGACCGGAATGGCCGGATGCGCCGACGTGAAGTGCTCGGCGAGCCGTCGCTCCCGCTTCCCGAGCTGCATCCGCTCCGCGTGCATCCGCAGCGCCGCGGCGGCTATCGCGTAGCGGTGTGGACCCGTCCCATCTTCGCCGTTCGGCTGGTCGCGCATTTCCAGTGTCTCGGCGGCGGCCAGGCTGCGCGCGGCGCTCAGCCGTTCCGCCGGGGAGGTGTGCACCCGGTTGAGGATGAGCCCGGCCAGCGGCATGCGCTCGGCATCGAGGCGCTCGACGAAGTACGACGCCTCCCGCAGCGCGTCCGGTTCCGGCGCGGCGATGACGAGGAATGCGGTCCCGGGGGCCTGCAGGAGCCGGTAGGTCCACTCGGCCCGCTCGCGGAACCCGCCGAACATCGTGTCAAGCGCGGTGACGAACGTCTGTGCGTCCCTGAGCACCTGCGTGCCGAGGATCTTGGTCAGCGTGCCGGTGATCATGGCAAGCCCGGTGTTCAGCACCTTCATGTACGACAACCCGGCCTTCGCCGGGACCGTCAGGACCCGGATCAGCCGGCCGTCAAGGAACCGACCGAGCCGCTGCGGAGCGTCGAGGAAATCCAGCGCGGACCGGCTCGGCGGCGTGTCGACCACGATGAGGTCCCACTCGTCCGCGTGCCTGAGCTGGCCGAGCTTCTCCATGGCCATGTATTCCTGCGTCCCGGCGAAGCTCGACGACAGCGACTGGTAGAACGGGTTAGCCAGGATCTGCGCGGCGCGGTCCGGGTCGGCATGCGCCTCCACGATCTCGTCGAAGGTCCGCTTCATGTCCAGCATCATCGCGTGCAGGCTGCCGCCGCTTGAGGTGTCGACGCCGTCCACCTGGCGCGGGGTGTTGTCGAGGGAGGTCAGGCCCATCGACTGGGCCAGGCGCCGGGCCGGGTCGACGGTCAGCACGCAGGTGTGCCTCCCGCGTTCGGCGGCGCGCAGGCCGATCGCCGCCGCGGCCGTGGTCTTACCGACCCCGCCGGAACCGCAGCAGACGATGATCCTGGTCCGGCGGTCGTCGATGATCCGGTCCATGTCGAGCCTTACCGGGGCCATGGTTACGCCGCTCCTTGCTGCCTGAGCGCGTCGGCCAGCTGGTACAGGCCCGCCAGGTCGATTCCGTCGGGGATCAGCGGCAGCTCGTAGTGCGGGGCGCCGACGGTCAGCAGTTCGGCCCGTTCCCTGTCCTGCAGGGCCACCTGGAGCGCGTGCTCCCTCAGCTCGGTCATAAGGTCAGCGGCGAGCCCGTGATTGTCGCTGATCCCGGCGGCCTTGAGGCCGATGGCGAGTTCCGCGACGTCCAGGGATCCGCTGGCGGCCGCCGCCAGGTCGGCGCTGCTCAGAATGGCCGGGCGGGCCATGTTCACGATGATGCCGCCGGCGCGGATGGCGCCACCGGTGAGGTCGTGCAACTCGGCGATGCCGTCCAGGGTCTCCTGCACCGGCATCTCTTCCAGGGTGGTGACGAAGTGGACCGCCGTCTGCGGCGACCGGATCACCTTGGCCACCGTGTCCGCGTGCGTCTTGATCGGGCCCACCTTGGCCAGTCCGGAGACCTCCGTGCTGACGTTGAGGAAACGTCCGATCCGGCCCGTCGGCGGGGCGTCCATCACCACGGCGTGGTAAACGTGGTCGCCGCCGCGGGTCACCCGCCGCCTGGCTGCCTCGGTGGCCTTCCCCGTGACGAGGACGTCGGACAGGCCGGGAGCGATGGTCGTCGCGAAGTCCATCACGCCGAGCCTGTTCAGCGCCTTTCCCGTGCGGCGCAGGTTATAGAACATTCCCAGGTAGTCGAGCAGCGCGCCCTCCGGGTCGACCGCGAGCGCGTACACGTCGCCGCCTGGCCCGGTCCCCTGCGCGCTCAGGCCGAGCGCGATCTTCCGCTCCTCGTACGGGAGCGGGGGACAATCGAAGAGCCTGGCGAGGCCTTGCCTGCCCTCGACCTCGATCAGCAGGACCTTGCGGCCCGCCGTGGCCAGGGCCAGCGCCATGGCGGCCGCCACCGTGGTTTTGCCGGTGCCGCCCTTACCCGTGATCACGTGCAGCCGCACGCCATCCCAGTCGGTGTCCCTGGTGGTCATGCCGAATAATTCCTCCGGTAGTGCTCTGGTACGGAGGCTATCTCCGCGCGGGCACCTAATGGTTCGATAGCGGTGGCTGGCGCGTGATCCGTTAGTCACTACGCTGGGAGCTAGGAAGAGAGGTGATCCCGGTGGATGCATTGATTGCCGTCATCGTGATCGTGGTCATACTCGGGATAATCGCGGCCGCCCGCTCGATCAAGGTGGTGCAGCAGTTCGAGGAGGGCATCGTCTACCGGTTCGGCCGGGTCTCGCCCGAGCCGCTGCCTCCCGGCTTGCACGTCATCGTGCCGATCCGCGACCGGATGCAGAAGGTCAACAAGCAGATCATCGCCATGGCGGTGCCCGCACAGGAGGGCATCACCAGGGACAACGTGAGCGTGCGGGTGGACGCGGTGGTGTACTTCCGCGTGGTGGACCCGATCAAGGCCGTGGTGAACGTGCAGAACTACATGTTCGCCGTCTCCCAGCAGGCGCAGACCTCGCTGCGGTCGATCATCGGCCAGTCCGAGATGGACCAGCTGCTGGCCGAGCGCGAAGTGGTGAACAGGGAGCTGCGCCGGGTCATCGACAAGCTGACCGACGAGCCGTGGGGCATCCTGGTCGAGCGGGTGGAGATCAAGGACGTGTCGCTGCCCGAGGGCATGAAGCGGTCCATGTCGCGGCAGGCCGAGGCCGAGCGGGAACGCCGCGCGAGGATCATCACGGCCGACGGTGAGTACCAGGCGTCCAAGCGGCTCGCCGCCGCCGCCAGCGTGATGTCGCGCGACCCGGCCGCGCTCCAGCTGCGGCTGCTCCAGACCGTGGTCGAGGTGGCGGGCGAGCGGAACAGCACCCTGGTCATGCCGATCCCGGTCGAGCTGCTCAGGTTCTTCGAGAAGATGGCGCCCGGCCCGGCCGCGCCGCCGCCCGCGCCCATCGAGGACCTGGACGACCTCGGCGATGCCGAGGTGGCGGCGGCGGAGGCGGCCATCTCCGGACCCAAGGTGCCCGAGCTCGAGGAGGCGCCCATCCCGCCGGTACCCGAGGTGGAGCCCGTCATGGCGCCCGAGCTCCGGCAGGTGGCCCACGAGCTGGCCGATGGGGATGGGGCGTAAGCGCCGAGGGGGCCGGGGCGTAGGGTCGGTCCATGTCAAAATGGGAGTACGTGACGGTGCCGTTGCTCGTGCACGCGACCAAGCAGATCCTGGACAACTGGGGTGACGACGGGTGGGAGCTCGTGGCGGTGATCCCGGGACCCAACCCTGAGCAGCTCGTCGCCTACATGAAGAGGGAGAAGTCGTGACCAGCGCGACCGAACGGCTGGCCGCGCTGGGCCTCACGCTGCCACCGGTCGTGACTCCGCTGGCCGCGTACGTGCCGGCCCTGCGGACCAGCGGGTTCGTCTACGTCTCCGGGCAGGTGCCGGTGGTAGACGGGAAGCTCCTCGCCGCCGGCAAAGTGGGCGACGCGGTCAGCGCGGCGGAAGCGGCCGGGCTGGCCCGGGCCTGCGCGCTGAACGCGCTCGCCGCGGCGGCGGACGCGGCGGGCGGGCTCGACCAGATCCGCCGCATCGTCAAGGTCACCGGGTTCGTCGCGAGCGCGCCGGGCTTTAACGGCCAGCCGCAGGTGATCAACGGGGCCAGCGAGCTGCTCATCGAGGTGTTCGGCGAGGACGGCAAGCATGCGCGCAGCGCGGTCGGGGTGGCCGAGCTGCCGCTCGACGCGCCGGTGGAGGTTGAGCTGATCGCCGAAGTCCGCGACTGACCGGTGCCGATGGACGAACACCAGGCGGCGGCGCCGCGGATCGGCGTGCCACGCGGGCTGGCCGAACGCGCACGTGAGTTCGCCGCGGCGGGCCTGACGCCCGTGGTTCCCCGCGACGCGGCGACGGTGATCCTGCTGCGCCAGGCCCCCGACGTGGAGGCGTTCCTGCTGCGGCGGACCGACGAGCTGGAATTCGCGCCGGGCGCCTGCGTGTTCCCCGGCGGCTCCGTCGACGAACGGGATGGCGGCGGGCAGGTCGGCTGGGCTGGCCGCGCACCGGCCGAGTTCGCCGCCTGGCTCAACACGTCGGCCGAACGCGCCAGCGCCCTGGTCTGCGCGGCCGTCAGGGAAACGTTCGAGGAGTCCGGCGTGCTGCTCGCCGGACCCTCGCCGACCGAGCTGGTGCAAGACAGCGCGGCGCTGACCCTCGACAGGCGCGCCCTGCTCGATGGGTCTTGCTCGCTCGCCGAGCTGCTCAACCGCCGCGGCCTGGTCCTGCGCGCCGACTTGCTCACGCCGTGGGCCCGCTGGGTCACGCCCGAGTTCTCCCCGCGCCGATTCGACACCTGGTTCTTCGCCTCGCCGATGCCACCCGGGCAGGTGACCGCGGTGACGAGCGGGGCCGGCCATGAATCGGCGGAGTCGGTCTCGGGATCCTGGATGAAGCCGTCCGATGCCCTGGAGGCCGCCCGGGTCGGCCAGATCACGCTGCTGCCGCCGACGGCGGTGACCCTGGCTGAGCTCGCGGGGCACCAGGACGCCGCCAGCATCCTGGCCCAGCGGCGGGTGATCACGCCGCTGCTGCCCCGGGTGGTCGTCGAGCAAGAGCGGGCGTGGCTGGACCTGCCCCAGGCGACGAAGTACCCGCTGTGAGCATCGACGGGTACCGAACGCCGCGGGCCACGTGCCTGCTGGCGCCCAATCCGTCGCCGATGACCCTGGACGGCACGAATACCTGGATCATTGCCGAGCCGGGCTCGTCATCGGTCGTCGTGATCGACCCCGGGCCCGACGATGAGGCCCACCTGCGCCGGGTGCACGCCGAGGCGGTCGCGGGCGATCGGAGGATCGCCAGGATCCTGCTGACGCACGGGCACCTCGATCACTCCGCCGGGGCAGCCCGGCTGGCCGAGCTGAGCGGGGCGCCCATCCAGACGGCCGATCCGGCGGGCAGGCTGGGTGCCGAGGGATTCGGCGACGGCAACGTCGTCACGGCGGCCGGCTGCGATCTGCGGGTCATCGCGACTCCCGGTCACTCCGCCGATTCCGTCAGCCTGCTGCTGTCCGCGGACGGCGCGCTGTTCACCGGGGATACCGTGCTAGGCCGCGGCACCACGGTCATCGCGCAAGACGGCAACCTCGGCGACTACCTGCGGACACTCGGACACTTGCGGGAGCTGGCCGAGGCCATGGACCTGCGCCTGCTGCTGCCCGGGCACGGCCCCATGCTCGCCGACCCCATCGCGACCCTGGATTACTACCTCACGCACCGGGCGGAACGCCTGGAACAGGTCCGGTCGGCCCTGGCCGCAGGCGCGCGGACACCTGCGGAGATCGTGGCCATGATCTATACCGACGTGGATCGCGCCGTCTGGCCCGCCGCCGAATGGTCGGTCCGGGCCCAGCTCGACTATTTGCTAGCCCCGGGGGGGCGACCCCCCGGGATCCCCCCGATCCTGGGGGGAAACCTTTCCCCCCAGACCCCCTCGGCCCCCTCGGGGGGGACAAGCCCCCCAGGCCAGGAGACGCCTTAGCGGGCGCGGTTGCGCAGGCGCTCGGCGTTCAGGATGAGCACCGAGCGCGCCGAGATCTGCAGCCAGCCACGGGCCGCGAAGTCGGCCAGCGCCTTGTTGACCGTCTCCCTGGAGGCGCCGACTAGCTGGGCCAGCTCCTCCTGGGTCAGGTCATGATGGACGTGCAGGCCATCGCTTTCCTGCTCGCCAAACCGGTCGGCCAGGTCGAGCAGGTTCTTGGCCACCCGCCCCGGGACGTCGGTGAAGACCAGGTCGGCCGTCACGTCGTTGGCCCGCCGTAGCCGCCTGGCCAGCGCCCGCAGCATGTGCATGGAGACTTCCGGCCGGTCCCGCAGCCACGGGCGCAGCTCGTCGTGGCCGAGGGCCGCCACGGCGGCGTCGGTGACGGCACTCGCCGTCGACGTGCGCGGCCGCGGGTCGAACAGCGAGAGCTCGCCGAACATCTCACCCGGCCCGAGCACGCTCAGCAGGTTCTCCCGGCCGTCTGGGGCCGCGCGGGTGAGCTTGATCTTGCCGTCCAGCACGACGTAGAGCCGGTCGCCATCCTCGCCCTCGAGGAACAGGTGCTCGCCGCGGGACAGCTTGACTTCTGACATCTGCCGCCGCAGCGCACGCGCGCCTTCCTCATCGAGGCCATCAAATAGCGGTGCCCGCCTGAGCACTGCGTCGTCGTCCACCGGTCCTCCCTGCTGGCGGCCAGCGACGGTTTCTGGCCGTGCCTTATAAGTGTGGACCATCGTCCGGGGTGCAATGTGCTCGGGATCACATTCCGTGGTCACCGCGCGGCATCCAGACCAATACCACATCCGGGGATTACCGTAAAGCCCGTCATTCACTCGAAAGTTCGGGAGAGAAACGCGAGGGAACTGGGATCTAGGCACACTGGGGGTGCTGGGGCATTGAGGGATTCACGGGGACCTCATCGCCTGAGGGACTGGATCGCGGCCCGGCTTCGCGGCCGGACCAGCGTGCGGGTCGTCATCGCGTGCGCCCTGCTCGCTGTGCTCAGCCTGCCCGTCGTACCGGCGAGGTGGCGGCTGGACAGCAACCCCAATCCGCCGAGCCCGGGGCAGATCAGCTCGGCGGAAAACCGGGTCAAGCAGCAGCAGGCGGCTCTCGGCGCCCAGCAGGGCCGGCTTTCGGCCGGCGCCGCGGCGCTCGCGCAACTCGAAACCCAGGCCGAGGTGCTGACCGAGCGGTACGACGAGGTCCAGGTCGACGAGCAGCGGGCCGCGGCCGCGTACCGGGTGACCCAGACCAGGCTGAAATACGCCCAGCAGGCCAGGAACGCGAGCCAGCGACGCCTCGCCGACCTCGCGGCCGAGGAATTCGAATCCGGCGGCGGCTTCGACTCGATGACGTCCATGCTCGGTGACGCCAACGGCCCGCAGGGCTACCTGAACCAGGTAGGACTCGGCCAGGTCCTCGCCCAGCAGGGAACGGACACCCTGGCCGAGAATCAGGCCAATGACGTGGTGGCCAAGGTGTTCCGCAACCAGGCCCACGACCTGCTGATGGCGCAGCAGGCCGACCTGCGGGCGGCCCGCGACCTCAAGCTGGCTATCCAGGCCGCCGTGGCCAGGCAGCTCGATTTCGTCCAGGCCAGCCGGACCAAGCGGAACACGCTGGCCCACGAGCTGGCCACCTCGCGAGCTCACGTGGCGGCGCTGCAGGCGGCCAGGCGGGCCGCCCTCGCGGCCGAGGCGGCGGCCGCCGCCGCGCGGGCCGCGGCCGCCGCCGGAGCCCCGGAAGGGACCAGCCAGGTCCCGTCCTGGGCGTGGGGATCCGGAGCGAGCACGACCCAGGGCGACATCGCCGCCAACTGGGCGCTCACCCAGCTGGGCAAGCCGTACCAGTGGGGTGGCGCCGGTCCCGACTCCTACGACTGTTCCGGCCTGACCATGGACGCCTGGGCGCAAGCGGGCGTCCAGCTCGCGCACTGGACCGGATACCAGTGGCTATCGGGCCCGCACGTCCCCCTGGACGACCTGCAGCGCGGCGACCTGCTGTTCTACGCCACCAACAACTCAGACCCGGCCACCATCCACCACGTCGGGATCTACATCGGCAACGGCATGATGGTCGACGCGCCGTATACCGGCGCCTTCGTCCGCATCGACAGCATCTACCAGCCCGGCATCCCCATCGGTGCCATCCGCCCGGCGGGCTGACGCCGCCCGGGCCTACGCTTCGTCTTTGCGCCGGCGCGCGGCCTGGCCGTGGGCGATCAGCGCGGCGACCTTCTCGAGGAAGTCGTCGGCCGGCATGGGCTTGTGCAGGAATTCCGCGTCCACCGATCGCTGGGCGGGGATGAGGGCGCGCAGCGACAGCGACTCGTGCGCGGTCATCACGGCCACGGGCAGCCCTGGCTCGCAGGCATTGACCCGTTCGATCAGCTCAAGCCCGGTCATGCCCGGCATCTCCATGTCGGTGATGACCAGGTCCCATGGTTCGGTCTCGACACAGCGCAGCCCGGTCAGGGGGTCCATGATGTGCCTGAACTCGTAGCCGCCTCGTTTAGCGACCACGTGCGCCATCCAGATGCCGAACACCCGGTCGTCATCGATCAGCAGGATCCGCCCCCGGCTCTGGCCTGGCTCATCGGAACGCATGTCCCCCCCGGCAGACAACGGTTGCACCAGCAGTCCCGGACACATCTCTATTACCGGCGCTGACAGAATAGCATCCAGTTACTGGCTGACGTTATGCTGCTACTTACCGTTACCAATGGGAGCTTGCGGTAGGTGTGATGCTGAGGCAGCAACGAGTCTGGTCGGCGCAGCGGATCTCGGTGGTCGGGGTGGTCATCGTCGCGGTGGTCGCGGCGGCGGTGGCCGTGACGATCGAGACCGCCCTGCGCGAAGGCGCCGGTGAACTCGTCCATGAGCACTTACGCCCAGCTCAGACTCGCTGCGGAGGCGTACGCCGTGCCTATCGATAACGTCGTGGAGATCGCGATCCTGGGCGACCTGACGGCCGTTCCCGGGGCGCGTCAGGAGATTCTCGGCGTGCGGAACCTGCGCGGCCAGATCCTGCCTGTCATCGACCTCGCGCTGCTGCTCGGCCTGAACCCGGTGACGCCGCCGAGACAACTGCTCGTGGCCGAGTCCGGAAGCATCACGGCAGGCTTCGCGATCGATGAAGTGAGCCACGTAGGAGAACTACCGGAACCCAGCGAGGGCGCCGAGTCGGACTTCCTGCTCGGGACCATGATCCACGACGGCGAGCTGCTCGCCGTCATCGACGTTCCCCGCATATTCAACTCCCTGCAACCGGCGGAGGCATGATGCTCAGGCAGCAACGAGTCTGGTCGGCGCAGCGGATCTCGGTGGTCGGGGTGGTGATCGTCGCGGTGATCGCGGCGGCGGTGGCCGTGACGATCCTCTTGTACCAGCGGGCGATCACCGACGCGGGCGAGGTCCACGCGGCGGATCTGGATGCCCAGCAGGTGGAGCAGCTCATCGCGATCACTGCCGATCAGCGCATCAACATGATCGAGTACCTCACCACGGGGTCGGCGGCGGCGTTGACCCGCGCGCAGACCCAGGACGCGCGGTTCGACCAGGTCGTCGGCATGGTCACGAAGGGCAGCGCGCCCGAGACGCAGGCGCTGGCGGACGCTGCGGCCATCCAGGAGGGCTACTTCACGGCGTTCCTTGACGACCGGAGTTTCGCGTACACGAGCCTGTCCCGCAAGTTCACGGTGATCGAGCAGCTCAACCAGGCCGAGGACACCATCAACGCGCCGCTGGACACGCTGAGCACCCTGGAGTCGCAGCACGCGGACGAATCCGCCACGGGTGCCAGCTCATCGGCCGGCCAGGCCTTCGCCATCGGCGTCACCGCCGCCGTCCTGGCGGTGCTCGCGGACGTGGGGTTCGCGTTCTTCGTCACCGGCCTGCTGCGCCGTGCCCGACGGCGGGAAGTGGACCTGACGGAGACGCTGGACCGCCTGAGCGATCGTGATGAGTTGCTGGTGCGGTTGCGGTCGGCGTCGATGGTGCTGGGTGAGGTGGCGGGTGAGCTGCGGGTGGCGGCGCGGAACGCGGCCGCGGTGACCAGCGAGCAGTCGGCGGCGGTGGCGCAGACGTCGGCGACGATCCAGGAGCTGGCCGCGACGGCCGGGTCGATCGCGGACACGGTGCGCGCGGTGTCGCAGGCGGCCGAGCGGGCCGGCGACACGATGGCCGACATGCAGGAGAAGGTGGAGGCGATCTCGGACCGGGCGCTGTCGCTGGGTGAGCGGACGCAGAAGATCGGCGAGATCCTGGAGCTGATCAACGATATCTCCGGGCAGACGAACCTGCTCGCGCTGAACGCCGCGATCGAGGCGGCCCGGGCCGGGGAGTCCGGCAGGGGGTTCGCCGTGGTGGCGGCCGAGGTGCGCAAGCTGGCCGAGCGGTCCATGCGGTCGACGGAGTCGATCAGCGGGATCATCGCGGGGGTCCAGGATGAGACGAACGCGACGATCATGGCGACCGAGCAGGGCATGCGGCAGGCGCGTGAGGTGGGCGAGCTGATGGCGTCGACGACGTCGATGCTGGAGACGTCGATCCTGGCCACCCAGCAGCAGAAGTCCGCTGCGGACCAGGTGGACGCCGCGGCGCAGCAGATCCGGGAGGCCGCGGACCAGCTGGCGACCGAGCAGGCGCAATGGGCCGCCACCTCCGAGCGGCTGGAAAAGCTCGTCGATGAGATCGAGACCGCCCTGCGCGAAGGCGCCGGTGAACTCGTCCATGAGCCCCTGGGCCCGGCTTACGCCGGCCACGGGGCAGCCTGATGAGTGAGCCAGACGCCGAGCTCGTTGAAGCCTTCCACGAAGAGGTAGCTCGTCGGCTCGACGAGATGGAAGCGGCGCTGCTGGCGATCGAATCGGGCAACCACAGCGCCGGGATGATCGACTCCCTGTTCCGTAACGTCCACACGATCAAGGGGACGGCCGGCATGTTCGGCCTTGAGGACGTCACGGCGGTCGCGCACGCCGTCGAGGACATCCTGGCCATCGTCCGCGAACGGGACACGTTCCCGCCGAACCTGCTCGATCCCCTGCTGCACGCCACCGGCGTGGTGCGCGCCCGCGTCAACGGAGCCGACGTGCCCGTCGACGCGCTGCTCGGGCAGCTTGCCGCCGCGCTGGCGGGCCTGGCCAGGACCGGATCGGCCGACCCGGCGATCCCGGCCGTGGTCAGCCCGAGGATCCCGGTCGAGCCCGTCCCGACCTGGCCCGTCCCGACCGCGCCCGCCTCGACCGGGCCCGCCTCGATCCCTGAACAGCGGTCGGTGCGGGTCGCGCCGGGCAAGATCGATCACCTGCTCGACGTCATCGGCGAGGCCATCCAGGACGGGCGCAGGCTGGCACACGCGCTCGGCACCGAGGCGGACCTGCCGGAGGGACTCGTCGACGCCCTCGGCGCCAGCGCCCGCACGCTCGACGAATTGAAGGACACGGCGATCAAGATGCGGACGCTCCCGCTCGCGGCGATCGCCGGTCCGCTGCCGCGGGCGGTCCGCGACATGGCGCGGGCGACGGGCAAGGAGGTCGAGTTCAGGGCGTCGGGCGCGGACATCGAACTGGACCGGGTGATCCTGGAGAGCCTCGCGGAACCGCTCACGCACCTGCTGCGCAACGCCGTGGCGCACGGCATCGAGCCTCCGGGTGATCGCGCGCAGGCGGGCAAGCGCGTGCGCGGCCGCGTCGAGTTGCGGGCCACGTCACGCGGCGCCCTGGTCGAGATCATCGTCGCGGACGACGGCCGGGGCATCTCGCAGGAGGTGGCGGACCGGGCGCAGCGCGAGGGGTCGCTCACCGACGTGCTCGCGCAGGCCGGGTTTTCGACCGCGGAAGAGGTGACCGAGCTGGCCGGCCGCGGCGTCGGCCTCGACGCGGTCAAGAACTACGCGCTATCCCTCGGCGGCGCCTTCGAAGTCCGGAGCCAGCCCGGCCAGGGCATGGAAGTCATCCTGCTCCTGCCGGTCGCGCTGGCCCTCCTTCACGTGCTCCTGTTTGAGCGCGGCGGAGCGGTCTTCGGCGTGCCGCTCGCCGCGGTGGAAGAAGTGGTGAGCGTGAGCCAGACCGCCACGATCCAGGGTCATCTCTCGCTGAACGTGCGCGGGCGGCCGCTGCCGGTCGCCGACGTCGCGGTCATGCTCGGCGCGCAGGCGCCGCCGCTGAGCAGCCGGCCGCACGCCCTCGTCATCGGCGTCCCGGGTCGGCGCGTCGCCGTGGTCTGCGACGCGCTACTCGGTGAGGAGGAGGTAGTGGTGAAGCCGCTCGGACCGCTCCTGGCCGACGTCGGGGGCTACCTGGGCGCGGCCATCCTCGGGGACGGGCGGGTGGCGCTGCTGGCCGAGCCGTCGGCGCTCGCCCGGGGCAGGGCCGACCACGTGGTCCGGGCCGCCGCGAGCCGGCCGGCGGATGTTCCGAGGGTCCTGGTCGTCGAGGACTCCTTCACGGTCAGGGAACTTCAGCGCAGCATCCTGGAGACGGCCGGATATCAAGTCGTAACGGCGCGCGACGGGGCCGAGGGGCTGCGGGTCGTCGGGCGTGATCCCCTCATCCGGCTGGTTATCACCGACCTCGAGATGCCCGAGGTCGACGGGCTCGAACTGATCCGGGCCATCCGCGCGGACCCGGCGCGCTCGTCGCTACCGGTCGTCATCGTCACCTCGCACGGATCGGAGGAGGACCAGCGCAAGGGAATCGCGGCCGGGGCCGATGCGTACATGGCGAAACGGAACTTCGATCAGCAGGCCCTGCTCGCCACCGTCGAACGACTCATCGGCCGGTGACGGCCGGTGCCGCGCGTACTGATCTGCGATGCTTCCCACAGCTACGCGGCCAGGCTCCGGCGCGTGCTCGAGCACGACGGTGACATAAAGGTCGCCGCCATCTGCGCCACGGCGGAGGAGGCGATCGCGGCGCTGCCGCGCGTCCGGCCGGACGTGGTGACGATGGACGTCGAGCTACCCGGCATGGACGGCCTCGCCGCCGTCGAGGAGATCATGGGCCGGCGGCCGGTGCCGATCCTCGTCATCTCGGTCGACGCCGGCCACAGCAGCAGGAAGGCGGCCGCGGCGCTGGCCGCTGGGGCGCTGGAGGCGATCAGCAAGGACGACCTCGACCTGGATCATCCAGACGGGGCCGCCGCGACCGCGTTCCGCAACCGGACCCGCTTGCTCAGCCACGCGCAGGTCATCCGTCACCCGCGGGCCCGGCTCAGGAAGACGCCGGTGCCGCAGCGCCCAGGGCGGCGCGCCTGCGTGATCGGGATCTGCGGATCAACCGGCGGGCCTTACGTGCTGGCCCGGCTGCTCGGGGACCTCCCCGCCGGGTACCCGATCCCGATCCTCGTGGTCCAGCACATCTCCGCGGGCTTCACCGAAGGGCTCGTCCACTGGCTTGACCAGTCCGTGCCCCTCCCCGTCCGGATCGCCGCGGACGGCGCGCCCCTGCGCCCGGGAGCCTGGATCGCGCCCGAGGGCGCGCACCTCAAGCTGGCCCCGACCGGGCGGCTGCGCCTGGATGCACACACCGTGGTCGGGCACCACCGCCCCTCAGGTGACGTGCTCTTCGAGAGCATCGCCGAGGTGGCGGCGGACAAGGGCGTGGCCGTCGTGCTCAGCGGGATGGGCAATGACGGCGCTCGCGGCGCCGGAGCCGTCCACCGGAACGGCGGGCTGGCGATCGCGCAGGACCAGGAGTCGTCCGCGGTGTTCGGGATGCCGAAGGCCGCCATCGACTGCGGCGCCGACCTGGTGCTTCCTCCCGCTGAGATCGCGGCCTGCCTCATCGGCCTGCGCTACGAGCCGGTGGCACGGACCTAGCCATGCCGATCACCGCAGTAGCGGAGCTCGTCCGCAGGGAAACGGGGATCGCGCGCACGGTGGCCACCGCGACCGTGGTGCGGGCCGCGCTGCGCCGCGCCGCGCCGGGACTTGAGCCGGGCGACTTCATCCGCGCCGCGGCCGATCCGGTGCGCGGGCGGGCCCTCGTGGAACGGCTCATCGACGAGGTCACGGTCCAGGAGACCACGTTCGTCCGCGACCGCGACCAGCTCGATACCATCCCCTGGCACGGCCTGCTGCGCAGCGCCCGCGCGGCGGGCTCGGCCGTCATCCGCGTGTGGAGCGCCGGCTGCGCGACCGGAGAGGAGCCCTACACCCTGGCCCTGCTGGCGGCCGAGGCCTTCGCCCCGGCACCGCCGCCCGTTGACGTGCTGGGCACCGACATTTCGGGCGGCGCCATCGCCGCCGCCACCGAAGGCCGGTACCGCGAGCGCGCCATCCGGGCGCTGGACGCCCCGCTGCGCCGGCGGTACCTGGACCACCAGGGTGACGGCACCTACCTGGTGAGCCAGCGCCTCCGCGAGCTGGTCAGGTTCCGCAGGCATAACCTCGTCCGCGACCCGGCGCCCCCGCCCGGCGAGGTCGGCTTCGACATCATCACCTGCCGGAACGTACTGATCTACTTCGAGGCGCCGGTCGCCGACCACGTGCTCGAACGGCTGGACGCCTCGCTGCGGCCCGACGGCAAGCTGCTGCTCGGCGTGGCGGACGCGCTGCGACGCACCTTCCAGGTCGCGGCCACCGAGAGCCCGGCGAACCGGCTGCGGGCCGCGCGGCCCGGCAGGCGCGGCCCGGTCCCCCGCCCGCGGACCCTGCCGCGTGAGCCCCGCGGCCAGCGGCTCGCGGCGGCGCTGGCCGCCGCGGGCAAGGGCCAGCGTGACACCGCGCTCGCCGAGGTGCAGTCTCTGCTGGCGCTCAACCCGCTCGACGCCGACGCGTACTTCGTCTACGGTCTTGTCGTCCTCGAGGCCGGCGAGCCGGCGCGCGCGGTCGCCGCCTTCCGGCGCGCCCTCTATACCGACCCCACGTTCGCCCTCGCGGCGTTCACGCTCGGCTGCGCGCACGACGCGCTCGGAGACCAGGCGGCCGCCCGGCGCGCCTACGAGCAGGTCCTGCGCACGCTGGACCCGGCCGACACCCGGCACGAGCTCTTGCTCCAGCAGGTCGACGTCGGGGACATCGCCGCGGCCTGCCAGACCCGGCTCAACTGGCACAAGGGATCGTAGGGAAGCGGGCCGCGGTCAGGAACTGCCGAGCGTCTCGAGCTGGCTCAGCGCCTGGCCGTAGGCCTGCGAGATCAGCTTGATCACGTTGCCGTGCGCGCCGAGCGGGGCGGCGCACTTAGCCCCGACGGCCGCCGCGGCCCCCTCGACGGCCGCCGGGTCGGCTTCGGGCCCGATCACGCAGGGGGCGAGGGCGATGCGGCTGACGCCCATCTCCTCCAGCCGGGCGGCGGCCTGCTCGACGGTGGGGCTGACGTCAAGTGAGGCGGCGAGGACCGGCAGGGCCAGCCGGGCCGCGAGCAGCACGGCGGTGACGCTGGCGGTGCTCACCGCCTCCTCACCGCCCACGGTCACCAGGACGATGCCGTCGGCGGAGGTGGTGATGCTGAACATGCGCACCCGGTCGGCGCGCGCCAGCCCGGCGTCCGCGAGCCGGTGGTGCAGCGCCTCGGCCAGCAGCGCGTTGGTGTTGAACACCTCGGCGATCCGCGCGTTGGTCCCGGTGGCCGCGATCGCCTCCCGCACGGCCCGGAAGGAGGCCGGGTGCGGGGTCACCAGCTGGGGTACCACGACGGCGGACGGCACCCCGGCCGGACGCCTGGCCGCGGCGTCGGCGAGGATCGCCCGGATCCCGGCCGGATCGCTTCGGCCGCCGTGGTCGATCCGCGCGGTTCGCACGTCAAGGGCCGGGTTGTCGATGCGGAGCACGGCCGCGATGTCCGCCGTGGGGCCGGTGAGGCCGTCGTCGCTGACGCTCGGCACGGCGAGCACGAGAGCCGGCGCTCCCTCGGGCAAGCTGGCGGGCACCGGCCGACGGTGGCGCCCGCCGGGCTGGACGAGCCGAGCCTGCGGTCGGCGAACCGGGAACTCTCCGCCGGGCTCCGGCACAGGCCCCAGCTGCGCCACAGGCCCCTGCTGGGCCGACAGTCCCGCTCCCGGTCGCCGTGCGGGCAGGCCCGACGAGGAGTCGCGAACATCGGTCACACATGCGAAGCGTAGTCGCGAGTGACCCACAATATGTGGAAACCCATGAAATTCGGACATCCGGCCTGTAGTCACGTGCGCGGTCAATTCCGTCCCAGCCGCCGCCCGCCCTCGCGGAGGTTGTTACTGACGAGTAGCATAGAAGTGAGGGCCCCCGGAACGGGCAGAAAACGGGCGAAACGGCGGAGCAGCGGATGAGCCACTACAAGTCCAACCTGCGCGATATCGAGTTCAACCTGTTCGAGGTGCTGCGCCGCCAGGAGCTGCTGGGCCAGGCCCCGTACCCCGACCTGGACGAGGAAACCGCCCGGGGCATCCTGGCCGAGGTCGAGCGGATGGCCGTCGGCCCGCTGGCCGAGTCCTTCGCCGACGCGGACCGCAATCCGCCCGTCTTCGACCCGGAGACCAGCTCGGTCCGCGTGCCCGAGTCGCTGCACAAGTCGTACCGCGCGTTCATGGACGCCGAGTGGTACCGCGTTTCCCTGCCTGCCGAGCTGGGCGGGACCGCGGCGCCGCCGACGCTCGGCTGGGCCGTGGCCGAGCTGGTCCTCGGCTCCAACCCCGCGGTCTGGATGTACGCCAGCGGGCACACGATGGCCCGCGTCCTGTGGGAGGTGGGCACGCCGGAGCAGCAGCGGTTCGCCCGGGAGGCCATCGACCGCGAGTGGGGCGGCACCATGGTGCTCACCGAGCCCGACGCCGGCTCGGACGTCGGCGCGGGCCGCACCCGGGCGATCGAGCAGCCGGACGGCACCTGGCATATCGAGGGTGTCAAGCGGTTCATCACCAGCGCCGAGCACGACCTGGCGGAGAACATCTTCCACCTGGTCCTGGCCCGGCCCGTGGGCGCCGGCCGCGGCACCAAGGGACTGTCGATGTTCCTGGTCCCGAAGTACCTGGTCCGCGAGGACGGGACGCTCGGCGAGCGGAACGGCGTGTACGTCACCACGGTCGAGCACAAGATGGGCCTGAAGGCGTCGACCACCTGCGAGCTGACGTTCGGCGCGGGCCGCCCGGCGGTCGGCGTGCTAGTCGGCGGCGTGCACGACGGCATCAGGCAGATGTTCAGGGTCATCGAGAACGCCCGCATGCTGGTCGGCACCAAGGCGATCGCCACCTTGTCCACCGGGTACCTGAACGCGCTCGACTTCGCCAGGAGCCGGGTCCAGGGAGCGGACCTCACCGAGCTGACCGACAAGGCCGCGCCGCGGGTCACGATCGTCCACCACCCCGATGTCCGCCGCATGCTGATGCTGCAGAAGGCGTACGCCGAGGGCATGCGCGCGCTCGTGTACTACACGGCCTCGGTGCAGGACGCGATCCAGATCGCGGCCGCGCAGGGGCGCACCGACGAGACCGCGGCCGGGCTGAACGACCTGCTCCTGCCCATCGTCAAGGGCGTCGGGTCCGAGCGTTCCTACGAGATGCTCACCTTGTCCCTGCAGACCCTCGGCGGATCGGGGTTCCTCCAGGACTACCCGATCGAGCAGTACATCAGGGACGCGAAGATCGACAGCCTGTACGAGGGCACCACCGGGATCCAGAGCCTGGACCTGTTCTTCCGCAAGATCATCAGGGACCACGGCCAGGCGCTCGGCATGCTCCTGGGCACCATCAGGGAGTTCGCCGCCGCGGACGGGGGCAACGGCAGGCTCAAGGCCGAACGAGCGGCGCTCGCCGACGCGACCGCGCAGGTCGAGGCCATCGCGGGCACCATGACCGGCTACGTGATGGCGTCGGCGGACGCTCCCGCCGAGGTCTACAAGGTGGGCCTGAACACCACCCGCCTCCTGCTGGCGCTCGGCGACCTGATCGTCGGGTGGCTGCTGCTGACCCACGCGGAGGTCGCCCAGCGCAGGCTGGACGAGCTGACCCCGGACGCCGCTGATCGCGACTTCTACGCGGGCAAGCTGGCCGCGGCCAGGTTCTTCGCCGCCACCGTGCTGCCCAGGCTGGCCGCCGAGCGGAAGATCGCCGAGGAAACCACCCTCGACCTGATGGACCTGCCCGAGGCCGCCTTCTAACTCCAGGCCAGCATCCGGACCGGGTCCTCGAGCATCGTGCCCACGTCGCGCAGGACGGCCGAGCCGAGCTCCCCGTCCACGATGCGATGGTCGAAGGACAGGGACAAGGTGCAGACCTTACGCACCGCGAGCTGCCCGTCCACTACCCATGGCGCGTCCCTGACCTGGCCGAACGCCAGGATGGCGGCCTCGCCAGGGCTGAGGATGGGAGTGCCGGCGTCGACCCCGAACACCCCGACGTTGGTGATCGTGATCGTGCCGCCCGCCAGGTCCGCGGGCGTCGCCTGGCCCGCCCGCGCCGTCTCGGTCAGGTCCTGAAGGGCCCGGGCCAGCTCGGGGAGCGGGAGCTCGCCCGCGTGCTTGACGTTCGGCACGAGCAGGCCGCGCTCGGCCGCGACGGCGATGCCGAGGTTCACGTAGTGCTTGACCACGATCTCCTGCGCGCCTTCGTCCCAGGAGGAATTGACCAGCGGGTGCCTGCGCGCCGCGACGAGCAGCGCCCGCGCCACGAACAGCAGGGGCGATACCCGCACGCCTGCGTATTCCGGCAGGTCCCGGACGCGCCGCACGGCGGCCATGGTCTCGGTCACGTCGACGGCCAGGAACTCGGTGACGTGCGGCGCGGTGAACGCGCTCGACACCATGGCCGCCGCCATGTGCTTGCGCACCCCGCGGACGGGGACGCGCTCTTCACTGGCCTCCAGAGGCGCCCTGTACCCGTTGTCGGGGGATATTTTTGCCGAACGAGCGGTGGTTTCACCGGCCGCGCGGTTTACGTCATCCCGCGTGATGGAGCCGCCGGGCCCGGTGCCCGCCAGGCCCGCGAGGCTGATCCCGAGGTCCTTGGCCAGCCTGCGGACGGGCGGCTTGGCCAGCGCCCGGACGGTCGTCACGGCCGGCTCGGCCGGCGGCCGCGGCGGCGGCAGGGGTTCCTCCGGCACCTCCGGGCCGGTGGGGATCTCGGCGGTCTCCGGCCTGCCCGCCGTGACCTTGCGCGCCCGGCGGGTGGTCGCGGAGGCCTTGACGCCGTACCCGACCAGGACGGCCTGGCGCTCGGGCGGGGCCGTCTCGGCGCCGGTCGGCTCCGCAGCGGGCGGAGCAGGCGCCGCGGAGGGGGAACTAATCGCTCGTTCGGTAGAGGTGTCTACCACGATGATCGGGACGCCCACGTCGACGGTCTGGCCCTCCTCGGCCAGCAGCTGGGCCACGGTCCCGTCCCAGGGGGACGGCAGCTCGACCACCGCCTTAGCGGTCTCGATCTCCACGATGATCTGGTTGACCTCGACCCGGTCTCCCGGCTTGACGTGCCACGCGACGATATCCGCCTCGGTCAGG
The DNA here is from genome assembly GCA_963789225.1 of uncultured Actinomycetes bacterium. GTDB lineage: Bacteria > Actinomycetota > Actinomycetes > Streptosporangiales > Streptosporangiaceae > Palsa-504. The sequence continues at coordinate 7,126 of CAWBKD010000012.1, read as the reverse complement.
CCCTCGCCCACGTCAGGGAGCCTGAACTCCTTGAGCTCGGTCATGATTGCCTTTCAAGTCCTCAGTAACCGAACGTGCGGTCGACGGCGTCCAGGATCCGGTCCAGGTCGGGGAGGTAATAATCCTCCAGCCGAGACGGCGGGTAGGGGGTGGCGAAGCCGCCGACGCGCAGGACCGGGGCCTCCAGCTGGTAGAAGCACCGCTCGGTGATCCGGGCGGCGATCTCGGCGCCGAGGCCGCCGTAGACCGGGGCCTCGTGCGCGATCACGCAGCGGCCGGTCCGGCGCACCGAGGCGCAGATGGTGTCCTCGTCGAGCGGGGACAGCGAGCGCACGTCGACTACCTCGATGCTGCGGCCGTCCTCGCGAGCCGCGAGGGCCGACTCCAGGCAGGTCCGGACCAGCGGGCCGTAACTGACCAGGGTCACGTCGGTGCCCTCGAGCGCGACCTTGGCCCGGTCGAACGGCAGCGCATCCGCCAGGTCCGCGGCGACGTCGACCTCACCCTTGTCCCAGTAGCGCCGCTTCGGTTCGAAGAAGATCACCGGGTCGTCCGAGCTGATCGACTGCTGGATCATGGTGAACGCGTCGGAGGGGTCCGCGCACGCGACCACGCGGAGGCCCGCGGTGTGCGCGAACACCGCCTCCGGTGACTCGCTGTGATGCTCGACCGCGCCGATGCCGCCGCCGCACGGGATGCGGATGGTCACCGGCAGGCCGACGTTCCCGCGGGACCGGTACCGCATCTTGGCGAGCTGGCTGATGATCTGGTCGGCCGCCGGGTAGACGAAGCCGTCGAACTGGATCTCGCAGACCGGCCGGTACCCGCGCAGCGCCAGGCCGATCGCGGTGCCGACGATGCCCGACTCGGCCAGCGGCGTGTCGATCACCCGGTCTTCGCCGAAGTCCTTCTGCAGCCCGTCGGTGACGCGGAAGACGCCGCCGAGCTTGCCGACGTCCTCGCCCATGATCAGGACCTTGGGGTCGTTCTCCATGGCCCGCCGCAGCCCCGCGTTGAGCGCCTTCGACAGCGTGAGGGTGGTCATCGCCGCTCACCCCCGTCGCCGGCGCCCTCGAAGGTCTCAAGGAACGCGGCGAACTGCTCGCGTTCGGCCCGCAGGATCGCAGTGGGCTCGGCGTACACGTGGTCGAAGATGGCCAGCGGCGGCGGGTCGGGCATCGTCCGGCACGCCTCGCGCAGCTCGGCGCCGACCTTCTTGGCCTCTGCGTCCAGGTCGGCGAAGAACTCGGGGCTGGCCTGGCCGGTGCGGACCAGGTAGGCCCTGACCCGCTCGATGGGGTCCTTCAGCTTCCACACCTCGAGCTCGCTGGCCAGCCGGTACCTGGTCGGGTCGTCGGTGGTGGTGTGCGCGCCCATCCGGTAGGTGACCGCCTCGATGAGGGTCGGGCCCTGCCCTTCCTGCGCGGCCTGCAGGGCCTTCTTCGTCACCGCGTAGCAGGCCAGCACGTCGTTGCCGTCGACGCGCAGGCCGGGGAAGCCGAACCCCCTGGCCCGCTGGTAGAGCGGGATGCGGCTCTGCTTCTCCAGTGGCTCGGAGATCGCCCACTGGTTGTTCTGGCAGAAGTACACGATCGGCGCATTGAACACCGACCCCCAGATGAACGCCTCATTGACGTCACCCTGGCTGGTCGCGCCGTCGCCGAAGTAGACGATGACCGCCTCGCTCGCGCCGTTGCCGCCGATGGCGCCGTCGCGCTGGATCCCCATCGCGTACCCGGTGGCGTGCAGGGTCTGGGCCCCGATCACGATCGTGTACAGGTGGAACTTATACTGCTTGGGGTCCCAGCCGCCGTGGCTGACGCCGCGGTAGAGCTCGAGCAGCTTTACCGGGTCGATGCCGCGGCACCAGGCGACGCCGTGCTCGCGGTACGTGGGAAACGCCATGTCGTCCGGGCCGAGCGCGCGGCCCGAGCCGATCTGCGCGGCCTCCTGCCCGAGGAGGGAGGCCCAGATGCCCAGCTCGCCCTGGCGCTGCAGCGAGATCGCCTCGGTGTCGATCCGGCGGACCAGGACCAGGTCCCGGTACATCGCCCTGATGTCGTCCGCGGTGAGATCGAGGGGGTAGTCGGGATGGTCGATCCGCTCGCCCTCGGGCGTGAGCAGCTGGATGAGCCCATCGGGCGCTTCGGTTGGTGCGGTGGTGGTCGCACCGCCGGGTTCGACGGTCACGTGCCACTCCTTTCCGAGCCGGAGCTGGGATCACCAGGTCCGGCCAGACTGGTTAAGATTCCCGGATGCATCTGTCCGCCGGGCGGTCGCGTACGCTGCGGCGGGACGCTCCTCAGCTGACGATATATGCCCTGACTGGCCAGGAGGACACATGGCCCGGATCATCGTGGAAGTCATGCTCAAGCCGGAGATCCACGATCCGCAGGGGGAGGCCATCGCGGGCGCCTGCCGGCGCCTGGGCTTCGGGCAGGTGACCGGGGTCAGGCAGGGCAAGCGGTTCGAGGTGGAGATCGACGGCCCCGCGGACGAGGGCGCTGTGACGGCTCTCACACGGCTGGCCGGGGACCTGCTATCGAATCCGGTTATCGAGGAATTCACCGTGCACGTGCACTAAGTTGCGGGTTTCAACCCCGTCTACGGGGAATCACTCGAACCGTGAGGGTTCTTAGCAAGAGGGTGAAATCAATTCCTGATGTGAAGTTCTGCCTGGTGTTCCGCTGCGAGGCAGTCAGCGTCCCGGTGATGCGCCGGGTGCTCGGGGATACGTTGCGCGGGCTCGGCGTGGATGAGGAATCGGTGTACGACATCCTGCTCGCGGCCACCGAGGCGTGCACCAACGTACTGATGCACGGCGGCCGGCGCGTCCGGGGGTACACCGTGGTGACGAGCGTCGGCGCGGTGCGCTGCCAGGTGGAGGTGGCGGGCGAGGGAGCCGGGGCCGTGCTGCAGGATACGGGGCAGGTCGGGACGGGGATGCGGGGTGCGGTTCCGGCCGGGCCGGCGGTTACGCCTACGGCGTACGGGGCCATGGGCCAGCCGGGGATCGCGCAGCTGGCTGAGTCGGGGAGGGGGCTGGCGGTCATACGGGCGTGTGTCGACACCGTGACCCTGGACAGCAGCCCCGAGCGCGGCACGGTCGTGACCATGAGCAAGCACATCAGGTGGTCACGCGACGCGCCGCTGCGGCAGTTCAGGGCGGCCAGCTAGCCGGTCCGCGGCAGTTCAGGTTCCGATAGGCTGCCTGCGTGTTGTGTCCTGCAAGCTGGTCCAGGCTGGCGGGTGGAAGTCCCGTCCGGGTAGGCACCGGAGCGCCCGGTAGCAGGCCCCGGTTCGTCGTTGAGAGGCGGCGGGCTAAGCGGGGTGTCAAGAGCCTCTTTGGAGGGAGCAAGCGCGCGGGCCGTAGCATCAAGCGAACCTTGCAGCCTCGTCACAGTCACAACGGAGGAGCCGAGCCGCTCATGTCACGGCGAAGGCCATGTCCGGCGGGCCCTGGTCCGGGGTCAGCCTGCCGGGTCCTTCCGGGGTAGGGAGGGCGGCACGTGCGCAAAGTCTGGGCTGGAACAGGAGAGGCCCGTCTGCCTGGCCTGCGTCGGGCAAAGACCGCTGGTATAAGCCGATGGTGAAAGCTGGCGGAGGGCAGCGGGAGTCCGAGAGGGGCGTAGTACCGGTGATCGGCGTGCAGCATAACGCGCCGGGAGGGAAGGGCCCTCACTTTGATCATGCTGGCGGAGAGGGTAAGCGCGAGGGCATGGCCGGGACCGCCCGGTCCAATTACCCCGGCGGGTGTCCGCCCGCCGTACTGGGGTGGGAATCCACCTGGAAAGTGCGACGACTTCAACGCAAGCTATGGGCTGCGGCCAAGCAGTCTGCGGAGCGGCGTTTCCACGCCCTGTATGACCGTATCTGCAGGGGTGACGTCCTGTGGGAGGCGTGGGAACGGGTCCGGGAGAACCGCGGGGCTGCCGGGGTGGATCGTGTCACCTTGGCGTATGTGGAGGAGGTCTACGGGGTTGCCCGGTTGCTCGGGGAGCTTCAGGCCAGTCTCCGCGCAGGCACCTACCGTCCCGCGCCGGCCAGGCGCGTGGACATCCCGAAACCAGATGGCGGTAAGCGGCCGCTCGGCATACCCTCGGTCCGCGACCGGGTGGCCCAGCAGGCGGCCAAGATCGTGCTGGAGCCGGTCTTCGAGGCGGACTTCGCGCCGTGCTCGTACGGGTTCCGGCCGAGGCGGTCGGCCACGCAGGCGATGGAACGGCTCCGGGCCGGCTTCATCGAGGGCTGCCAGTTTGTCGCGGAGTTCGACATCCGCAACTTCTTCGGGCAGATCAGCCATGACCGGCTGCTGGCTGAGATGGGGAAGCGGGTGTCGGACCGGCGGGTGCTCAAGCTGGTCCGCTTGTGGCTGCAGGCAGGGGTGATGACGGAGCAGGGGTTCGAGCGGACGGTCGCCGGGACTCCGCAGGGCGGGGTGATTTCCCCGCTGCTGGCCAACATCTACCTGCACGTCCTGGATACCGAGTTCGCCCGGCGCGGGCTGGGGGAGCTGGTGCGCTACGCCGATGATGGTGCGCCACGAGCGCTGATGGAGGTTGCGATGTAGAAGATCGTGATCTTTGGATGCGGTGCTGTGCTGGTGATGGAGGTATGGCCCTCCGGGACCGCCCTGCAGGGGGAGGTCTCAAACCACCGCAAGCTGCTGCGGTTAAGAGCCGTGGTGGTGAGCGTTGCGGAAAAGGCGCACGTGATGCGTCAGGTGCGGGCCGGGAAGGCGAACGTGAGTGAACCACTGCTGAAGCGTCGAAAGCGTAGCGGCGTCATCAAAACCGGGGTCCAGTCGTTGCCCCGGGATGAGCCTGGCGGGTGCCTGCTGACTGGCCAGGTGGTGACCGGCGTGAAGGTGGCGCGAGCCCGGTTCAGGCACCAGCACGGAACGTGGGAACCTGTCGCCCCGATGGCGCTGGCCGGGTGTTGGGCCGGCCAGCCGAAGGGAGTACCCCAAGCAGCAGAAACTGCGAGGGGCCGAGTACCGGAGCGGGGCACAGGGGCGGACCGTCTCGTAGTAGCGCTGAGGCCCGGTAATGCGGGCGGAGCGAAGGAGACGGGTTGCCCGGGTTCGCCCGTCGGTCAACCGGTGATGCCGGGAGGAGCCGGGTGAGCGAGCCGAAGCAGCAGGACAAGCCGTTTCAGATCTCCAAGTGGAAGGTCTGGGAAGCGTTTGAGAGGGTCAGGGCCAGCAAGGGCGCGGCGGGGGTCGACGAGCAGTCGATCGCGGAGTTCGAAGCCGACCGGGACCGGAACTTGTACAAGATCTGGAACCGGATGTCGTCGGGCTCGTACTTCCCGCCGCCGGTGAAAGCGGTGGAGATTCCCAAGGCAGGAGGCAAAGGGATCCGTGTGCTCGGAGTACCGACCGTGGCCGACCGGATCGCCCAGACGGTAGCCAGGCTGTACCTGGAGCCGGAGGTCGAGCCGATCTTCCATCCGGACTCCTACGGCTACCGGCCGGGCAAGTCCGCGCTGGACGCGGTCGCCGCGTGCCGCCAGCGGTGCTGGCGGGCGGACTGGGTGATCGATCTGGACATCCGGGCGTTCTTCGACACCGTTCCCTGGGATCTCGTGCTCAAGGCGGTCGCTCGCCACATCGCACCGGACCAGAAGTGGATTCTGCTGTATGTGGAGCGGTGGCTCAAGGCGCCGCTGCAAAAGCAGGATGGCACGCTGGTCACCCGGGATCGCGGGACCCCGCAAGGGTCAGCGATCTCACCGTTGATCGCCAACCTGTTCATGCACTACGTGTTCGACGCCTGGCTGGCCCGGGAGTTCCCCGGGATCCGGTTCGAGCGGTACTGCGATGACGCGGTAGTGCATTGTGCCAGCAAGGAGCAGGCCTGCCAGGTGCGGGATGCGATCGCTGGCCGCCTCGCGCAGGTCGGCCTGGAACTGCATCCGGATAAAACCCGGATCGTGTACTGCAAGGACGCCGACCGGCGCGGCGATCATGAGGCCACGTCGTTTGCGTTCCTGGGGTATGAGTTCCGGCCCCGGCTGGCCAAGAACAGGTACGGCAAGCATTTCGTGTCGTTCCTGCCCGCGGTCAGCACGGAGGCGATGAAGGCCATGGGAGCGGAGATCCGCTCCTGGCACTGGGCCAAGCGCAGTGACAAATCCCTCGGCGACCTTGCGCTGATGTTCAACAGCAAAGTGCAAGGGTGGATCAACTACTACGGGCGCTTCTACCGGTCCCGGTTGCTCTACTTCCTCCGGCGGCTCAACGACCACCTGGTCCGGTGGGCCTGCCGGAAATACGGCAAGCGGCTGCGCAACCGCGAGCGCCGTGCGATGGAACTGCTGGCCGGGGCCGCGTGGCGGTCTCCCTGGCTATTCGCGCACTGGCGGCTCGGCGCACGTCCTGACGGCTGGGCAATGGGAGCCGGATGAGTCGAGAGGTTCAAGTCCGGTTCTGCGAGAGCCGGGGGGTGCGATTCCCCCCGGCCACTCACCGCGTGGTGCTGTGCCGCAGTGCGGCGCAGGCCGGGGCGGCCCTGGACGCGGCCGGGGAGATCCTCGCGTCGCTGGGGCTGGAGCTGCACCCGGGCAAGACGAAGGTGGTGGACCTCAGGCAAGGCCGGGAGGGACTGGACTTCCTCGGCTGCCATTTTCATGCCCGCATGTCGGGGCGGCTGTGGGAACAGAAGCGGATCGTGCGCTACTACCTGCACCGCTGGCCCTCGCAGCGGGCGATGAAACGCATCCGGGACAAGATCCGGGACCGCACCGGCAGCAACCGCACAGGGGTAAAGGACATCCGCGAGGTGATCGCGGACCTGAACCCGCTGCTGCGCGGCTGGGGCAGCTACTTCCGCACCGGGAACGCCGCCGTCAAGTTCCGTCAGGTCGACCGGTACGCCGCATGGCGGCTGAAGCGCCTGCTGATCAAGAAGCGCGGCAGGAACCTGCGCGCTGGGCAGGCAAACCAGTGGACCGGGGAATGGCTGCACGGGCTGGGTCTGCACAAGCTCTCCGGTACCGTCCGCTACCCGAAGGCAGCGTAACCATGTCAAGAAGATCATCGGTAAGCCGTATGCGGGAAAACCGCTCGTACGGATTGAAAGGGGGATGGGGAAACGGGCCGTTCGCGGCACCGCGCCCCTGACTA
>CAWBKD010000011.1:0-51024 GCA_963789225.1 uncultured Actinomycetes bacterium | reverse complement strand
TTCGGTGCGCTGGCGGATATCGAGCCAGTCGGCCCGGTCAATGACGCGGTCTGCATAGTCGCGGCGCGCTTCATCGCGCCGTTCCTGGGCATCCCTGATCTGGTCGAGCAGTTCCGCCCGGTGCGGCGCGTCGGAGTCCTCGCTTTCGCGTAGCGCCTCTTGCACGCGCGGGGATTCCAGTGCATCCAAGACCGCGCCGGTAACGTATTCTTCCAGTAGTTCCGCCTTGATCGCCGTCCCACCGCATCCGGCCGGGCCCTTCACGCACGCATATGAATCCGCTCGGCGCTGCGCGAAACGCCGGTAATGCAATCCGCTGCCGCACTTGGGGCATACGGCGATGCCGGACATCAGATGCGCCGGGGCACGTACGACGTGCTTGCGGCGCGCCGGGTCGGCGAACAGCTTCACTAGCCGCTCATGGGTATCCGCGTCGATGATCGCCGGCCACTGCCTGGTCGGGTATTTCTGGCCCTGCCACTCCCGCAGTCCCGCGATCCGCGCCGACGTCAGGATGCCCACCAGAGAAGTCGGCCACCACGTTTTCCCGTGCACTGGCTTAATCCCACGCCGAGTCCAGTCACGCAGGATAGAAGCGACCGCTTCCCCCTCATCCAGCACCCGCCGCGCCGCTTCGCCTATCGCCTCGGCCTGGACAGGGTCGATTTCCTCCCGCAAGATCACCCGCTTCTTGGGATTCGTCTCCTCGGGGTTCGCGTAAATGCGGGTATACCCGAACCACCGCTCGCCGCCGCCCGCGCGTCGGCCCTTCCGCGCTTCCCGGTCCTTGCCTTCGCGTGTCCGTGCGCTCTTGACCGCGCTTTCCCGCCGTGCCCGCAGCGTTTCCATTCCGCCGTAATACGCGCCTTCTGGCGTGGACAAGTCCAGGTCCCCGCCGGTATAGGCGCTCAGCCGCACTCCCCGCCGGACGCACGCCTTCTCGAACGCGTTCCAGTCGGTGAGGTTGCGGGTCAGCCGGTCCATGTCCCGCACGATCACCACATCGAGCTGTCCCGCCTCGATAGCCGTGATCAGATCCACGAACCCGTCCCGTGTGATCTCCTTGAACGCGGAGTATCCGTCATCCTTGAAGGTGGCCACCACGGTCCAGTCGCGCCGCTGCGCGTGGCCGGTGCCGCGCTCAAGCTGGGTCGGCACCGACTCCGCTTCGTCGTAGGTCTCACTCAGGCGGGCATACACACCCGCCCTGAGCTGGGCTTCCGCCCGATCTGCCTGCGTGTCGTTCATAAGTCCATCATGATGCAAAATCACAGCCAGCGCATGCGGAGGCTGGGTGCGTCGTGGTTGCCGCATCAATATTGTTCCGGCTCGTTGATCGTGCGGCATGGGCGTCGGCGCGAGCTGCGCGCCTGGGATGCCTTAGACGAGCGCTACGGAGGTTGACAAACTGTCTTCCTCGAAGCATGGGCCGCCTGGCGGCTGTAAGACAGCTTGTCGTACAATCGTCGTATGGCTGACACGATCACCATCCGTACCGACGAGGAGACTGAGCACGCGCTGGACGTGCTTACCAGTGAAGGCATGTCCCGGTCCGCCGCCATCCGGCAAGCCGTGCTCGAGGCGGCAAGCCGCCGCGAACGCGCAGCCCGGATGCGTCGCGAGGTGCTGCGTATGGACATCGGCCAGCCCGACGGCGTGAACGTGGCGGAGGAACTAGCCCGCGATCGCACCAGCGAGCGCTGATGATCTACCTGGACTCGGCAGCCGTCGTCAAGCTTGTCCATGCCGAGCCTGAGTCACGCGCACTGCGTACCTGGCTGGAGGAGCGGGCCGAGACAGCATGGATCAGCTCGGTGCTGACCGAGATCGAGTCCTTCCGCGCGCTGGCCAGGTACGCACCCGATGCAGTCTCCCGGCTGGCCGCCGTGCTGGACCAGATCGAACTGATCGGCCTGGACCCGCCGATCCGGATCCTGGCCCAGACCGCCCGGCCAGCCACCGTCCGCAGCCTGGACGCGATACACCTCGGCACCGCCCTGCACACCCGCCGGGACCTTACCGCATTCGTGACCTACGACAGGCGTCTGCTGGACGCGGCCAGGACCGCAGGCCTCCCGGTGGACTCGCCCGTTCAGTCGGCGCCGATAACTGCACAGCCAGACGAGACAGGCCAACCATAAGCTCGCAAAGCGACCGGGGAAATCGCCGCCAGCTAAGCCGAGTCGGGCTTGGTCCGGGTCGCCGCGCGGGCCCGCCGCTTGCCCTCGTGCATGGCTTGGACCCGGGCCACGGGGATCGCGTGCCCCTGCTCGACCAGCTCCGCGCTCAGCGCCTGCGGCGCGGGCATCTGGTCCGCCCACGGGTCCCGCCCGTCCAGCAACCCCGGCGCGGTCTTCACCGTGAAGTCGGCCGGGGTCACCGAGTCCAGGTCGTCCCACCCGACCGGGAACGAGACCGGCACGCCGGGCCGCGCCCGCGGGCTGTAGCACGCGACCACCGTGGCGCCGTACGCCCTGGTCGAGTCTAGGAACACCTTCCCCTCCCGGTCCGCCCGGATGAACGCCGTGGTGGCCAGGTCCGGATCCAGCCGCTCGGCCCGCGCGGCGATGGCCCGGGTCGCCGCGGCCGCCGACTCGCCGTCCGCGTCGATCGGTACGTACACGTGCACCCCCTTGGCCCCGCTGGTCTTGACCGCCCCGGCCAGCCCGGAGTCGGCCAGCGCCTGCCGGACTAGATGGGCGGTCGCCACCGCGTGCCCGAACTCGCCCCCGGACGGCGGGTCGATGTCGAGGATGAGGTACGTCGGCCGGTCCAGCTGGCCCGCCAGGCTCAGGGTCGGGTGGTACTCCACCGCGCGCTGGTTGGCGAACCAGATCAGCGTGCGCCGGTCGTCGCACAGCGCGTAGCGGACGTAGCGCTTGGACGACTCGGCCCACAGCGTCATCGTGTGCATCCAGGCGGGCGCGTAGTCCGGCACGTTCTTCTGCATGAACGGCGGCTGCCCGCCGCGGACCCTGATCACCGACAGCGGCCTGCCCCGCAGTTCCCGCAGGATCGCGTCGGCGACGGCGTCCAGGTAGTCGACCAGATCCCGCTTGGTCGCGCCCGCCCCGTCGAATAGCGGCTCATCGAGATGCGTCAGCTCTACGCCGTCCCGCTCTGGCGTGGTCATGGCTCCCATATACACGGTTCCGGGCGCAAGCACTACTGTGTGACCGGAACCAAGCAGCGAAAGGAGCCTGACCATGGCGTTCAGCGGCTGGCCTGAGGAGGCGCTGGATTTCTACGACGGGCTCACGGTCGACAACTCGAAGTCCTACTGGACCGAGCACAAGGCCACCTACGACCAGAAGATCCTGGGCCCGATGGCGGAACTGACCGAGGAACTGGCCGCGGAGTTCGGCGAGCCGAAGATCTTCCGGCCCTACCGGGACGTCAGGTTCAGCGCCGACAAGACCCCGTACAAGACGCATATCGGGGCGACGGTCGGCCACTCGGGCTACATCCAGCTGTCCGCCGAGGGCCTGGGGGCGGGCGCTGGCATGTGGGAGATGAACCCCGAGCAACTGGCCCGCTACCGCGAGGCCGTCGCCGACGACGGCCCCGGCGTCGAGCTCGAGCAGGTCATCGCCATGATCGAGAAGGCCGACATCACCGTGCACGGGCACGGCGCGCTCAAGTCCGCGCCCCGCGGTTACCCGGTGGACCACCCGCGGGTGGCGCTACTCCGCTACAAGGGCGTGACGGCTTGGAAGCAGTGGCCGGTCGAGCCCTGGCTGGAGACCGCCGAGGCCAGGGAACACATCGTGACGTTCCTCCGAACGACGCAACCTCTGTGCTCCTGGCTAACCGCGCACGTCAACCGCTGACGGGAGGCCCGCGGTGAGCGAATCCGACGACTCCCTGCGCGTGTCGGACGCCGAGCGCGATGCGACGATCCACACGCTCGGCGACCACGCCGCCGTCGGGCGGCTCACGCTGGATGAGCTCGAGGACCGAGCCGGGCAGGCGCTCACGGCCAAGACGCGCGGCGAGCTGGCCGCCCTGACCAGCGATCTGCCCCAACAGGCGACGGCGGACGTGGCGGTCGCCCGGACGCGTAAGCCTGTGCGCTGGATGGTCGCCATCATGGGCGGCTCCCAGCGGCGCGGCCGGTTCCGCACGGTCGGCAGCGTCAACTCCGTCTCGATCATGGGCGGCGACGAGATCGACCTGCGGGAAGCCGAGATCGAGGGCGGCGAGCTCACGATGAACATGTTCGCGCTGATGGGCGGCGCGACGGTGTACGTCCCCGACTCCATCGACCTGGAGGTCAGCGGGTTCTCGCTGATGGGCGGGCACAGCGAGCTCGGCTCGCAGCGCAGCCCGCGCCCAGGCGCGCCGGTGATCCACATCCGCAGCTGGAACCTGATGGGCGGCGCGACCATCTACCGGCTCCCGCCGCAGGCCCGCGGCCTGTCGCTGAAGGAAGCCCGCCGCCTGGCCAAGGCCGCCCAGCGCGGCGAGCTCCCGCCCCCGGAGATCGCCGGCTAACCAGCCAGGATGCCGCGCACGTACGCATCCTCGGCCTGGTAGACGTGCGCCGACTTGACGATCATCACCAAACGGCCCGCCGGAACCCCGAGCCGGTCGGCCACGTGGTGCTGCAGGCAGGCTAGCTCGACCAGGTTGCCGTACCCCTTGGCCCCGAAGTCGATGCTGTGCGCGTAGGCGATTAGCTCGACCGCGCCGCCGGGCAGCCAGAAGTCCAGCAGGCTGACGCACGGGATATAGGTCGTGTCGGTGCGCGGCTGGAAGGTCGTGATCGCGGCCGAGCGCGTCGCCGGGTCCCGGCGCAGCCGGTCCACTACCCAGGCCACCTGGTCCCGTCCGGTGTGCTCGTAGTCGAACAGCCTGGTCGCGTAGCTGTCTGCGCCGCCGAGGGCCGCGACCTGCGCGCGGTCGGTGAAGTTGGCGTGCATCCAGGCGAGCCGCTCGGGCTCGGCGTGGCGGGCGATGGTCTCGTCGTCCGGATCTGGGTGGGACACGGCCAGCGTGACGAGCGAGATCTCGCGGACCGGCAGGCCGTCGTACCGGGTCTCGATCCCCTCGTCCAGGATCCGCCTGGCCACGCCGAGCCAGGCGGCGCCGATGGTCGGGGCGGCCAGGATGCGCGGCTTGTCGCCCGCCAGCGGTGTCGTCACCCCCGCATCGTACGTACCGGCCGGGAAAACCGGTTGCCCGCGGGTCGGCGACGACGTGACGATGGGGCATGGTGCTGGTGCGCGAGGTGACCGCCGGGGATTGGGAAGCCTTCAGGGAGATCCGCCTGGAGGCGCTGCGGGACGCCCCGGAGGCCTTCGGGTCGACTCATCGGCGGGAGGCGGCGTTCGCCGAAGCCGACTGGCAGCGAAGGATCGCCCGCGGCGGCAACTTCCTCGGCTACCTCCCCGAGGTCAGCGCCACCGAGCCCGCCGGGCTGATCGGCGGCTTCCAGGAAGATCCCGAGACGGTCGAGCTGGTCTCCATGTACGTCCGCCCGCGGGCCAGGGGCCGTGGGCTCGGCGAGGCGCTGATCGCCACCGTGATCGACTGGGCCGCAGCCAGGAACGCCACCTCCGTGCACCTATGGGTCACCGAGACCAACAAGCCCGCGCGCCTGCTCTACGAGCGCTGCGGCTTCGCCCTGACCGGCGAGCGCCAGCCCCTCCCGTCCAACCCGTCCCTCGGCGAAATCGCCATGTCTCGTCGGCTATGACCGAGGCTCAGGTCGGATTTTGGGTGGAAGATCCGGGCTTGGTGGAAGATCTGGGGGACTATGATCCCCCAAAGTTTCCACTGAACCCGGATCTTCCATGATCTTTTAGCTGGTCGGCCAGACGTTCACGGTTGATCCAGGCCTTGTGGTTGATCGGGGGTCGCGCTGTTCGGCGTGCGGTCGTTAGGTTCGCCGCCTCGGGGAGGCGGCCCTTTCAGAATGCCGGTCGGGCTCCGCACCCGCCGAGGACGGCTCGGATGCGCTCGGCGGCGGTGATGAGCGGGGCGGCCGTGCTGGCGGGGACCTGTTGCCGGACGTCGGTGATGAACTGGCTGAGGGTCTGGCAGGCCAGGGTGGGGTGCCCGGCGGACAGTTGCTGCTGGGCGATCCCCGCGAGGAGGGCCGGGGTGTTGTCGTAGCCGAAGCCGTTCACGGCCTGGCGCAGGGCGGCCAGCTGCGCGGCGGCGCCGATGACAGTGATGGTGAAGGTGGCGTGCACGGGGCTGTTGAGGTCGTCGCTGTCGGTGGCGGTGCAGGTCACCGTGGTGGTGCCGATCGGGAACACCGACCCGGAGGCCGGGACGCACACCGCCGCGGGCGGGGTGTCGTCGAAGTCGGTGACCGCCGGGAGCGGGTAGGTGACGGTGGCGCCGGACGGGCTGGTGGCGTCGGTGGTGATGTCGGCGGGCTGGGCGATGGACAGGTCGGCGTCGCTGTAGACCAGTGTGCCGTACAGCGCGCTCCACAACTGGCTGATGGGGACCTGCCCGGCGGCGTTTTCCTGCAGGTTGTCGACTTCGAGGACCGTGCTCGGCGTGGCGGTCGGCGAAGCCCCCGCCGGGTAAGTGAGGACGAAGGGGTCAGCGGCATCTGGTGTCGCAGCGTTGATCAGCGGGACGAAGGAGTCGTTGAGCGACGCCGAGGGGTCCGCAAACCAGAGGGTCCTGGCATTTATGCCGCAGGGCTGGAGGGTAACGTGCTCGCCCGCGACCGGGGTGGCCGCGACGCCCACGCACAGGCCGGTCGGAGCGCCGAGGGGCGAGTACTGGATCTCGAACGCGATGTCGTCGCCGTAGAGCTGATCCACGGCAGCCGACACGAATCCCCCGTCGTAGTACGCCGACACCGGATCTTGGTCGCCGACGGTGAAGTCTTCCGCCGGGTCCGTGTTATTGATCGTGAACAGGATGACGGCATTGCCGACGCTCTGACCCTGCTTGTAGTCATATGAGGATGTAGCCGGGGTGGCCCAGGGTGGCGCCCGCGTAGCCGCCGTACAGGTCAATGCAGGTAGAGCCGCAGGACGGCGTTTCCGCGTTCGCCTGGAGCGTGGCGGCCGTCGCCGCACCGCCGATGAGAGCCAGCGCCGCGGCGGCCGCGACGATCGAGCGCTTGACACGCATAGTCAGGCTCCTCCTGGGGATTCAGCGGCCTTGCTCGCACACGGTTGCAGAGCAGCCTGGTCAGGGCGCCAGGTCGGCCGACCAGGACTGAGGGCGACTTTACCCTCGCTGATCTGACAAATGCCGACTTAACGCCTGCGCCGAGACCACCTCGATATCGTCGCGCTGCTTAACGGCGAGGACCCGAACTCCGCCCGCACCCCCAGCAGCCGCACCGGCCGCCGCCCGCTGAACCGTTCGAGCGCCTCAAGCGCCGCCCGCTCGATCACCAAAGCGTCCGAGCTGGGGGAGGCCAGCGTCACGCCGTGCGTCTCGGTAATGAACGGCGCGTACCGCACCTTCACCACCACCCGCACCGCGGGCCGCGGCTCGGCCGCCAGGTCCACCGCGAGGAGCCCCGCGATCCGCCGAACCTCCGCCTGTACCCGTGCCCAGTCGGCGATGTTCTGCTGGAAGGTCTCCTCCTTCCCGTGCCCGCGGGCCACGTACGGCGAATCGTCCACGTCGGTGTCGCCCCGCCCGCGGCCGAGCAGTACCAGCCACGGCCCCGTCATCGGCCCGAACTCCGCCGCCAGCGCGTCCGGGTCCGTCGCCGCCAGCTCTGCGACCGTGCACACCCCCACCTCGGCGAGCTTCCTAGCGGTCTTCGCGCCGATGCCCCACAGCGCGTCGGTCGGCCGGTTGCCCAGCACCTCGAACCAGTTGGCCGACGTCAGCCGGAACACCCCCGCTGGCTTGCCGAACCCCGTGGCGATCTTGGCCTGCAGCTTGTTCTCCCCGATCCCGACCGTGCAGTCCAGTTGCGTGGCCTCGCGCACGCTGGCCGCTAGCGAGCGGGCAAAGCCCTCGGGATCGGAAGTCTCGACGCCCACGAACGCCTCGTCCCAGCCGAGCACCTCGACCACCGCGCCCGAAGCCCGCAGCACGTCCATCACCGTGGCCGAGACCTCCTCGTACGCCTCCCGGTCCACCGGGAGGAACACCGCGTCCGGCAGCCGCTTCGCGGCCGTCCGCAGCGGCAGCCCCGAATGCACGCCGTGCTCGCGCGCCTCGTACGACGCCGTGCTCACCACGCCCCGCTTGGTCGGGTCGCCGTCGCCGCCGACCACGACCGGCCGCCCCCGTAGCTCGGGATGCCGCAGCACCTCGACCGCCGCGATGAACTGGTCGAGGTCCACGTGCAACACCCATCTCCCCACGCCAAACATGATGCCCCCGTCCCAGAAAACCGGGGACTCAGGCTGATGGCTTTCTGCCGGTGAGCCGGTTCGCTACGATGGCCATATCTAGCCCGGCTTCTGGCAACGCGTCCGCATCGGGCGAAGGGGGCTCGCCACCAATGAGCTACGGACCTACTTCCGGCGGAGAGCAAGACGATCTCGCCGGAGCACAGTCTCCATACCCGGGCCAGCCCGGGCCCGCAGGCCCTCCCGGCTGGGCTCAGGGACAGCAGCCACCGCCTGGCTACGGCCCGCCCGGCTACGGCCAGCAGCCCACATACGGCCAGCCCGGTTACGGCCAGCCGACCTACGGCCAGCCCCCGTACGGCCAGCCCGCGTACGGCCAGCAGCCCCCGTACGGCCAGCCTGGCTACGGCCAGCCTGGCTACGGCCAGCCCCCGTACAGCGGCCAGCCCGGTTACGGCATGCCCATGTACCCCCAGCCCGGCTACGGCCCGCCGATGTACCCCCCGCAGGGACCGCAGCCACCCACGTACGGGGCCTGGGGGGTCAGCGCCATCGTCGGCGGCGTCCTGTTCAGCCTGCTCGTCGGCCTCCCCACCGCCATCGTTGGCCTTAATTACAGCTCGAAGGTCAACAAGGCGTGGGCGGTCGGCGACGTGCAAACGGCCGCCAGCGCGTCACGGAAGGCCCGGGGCTGGCTGACCGCCTCGACCATCTTCGAGCTGCTCGGGGTCATCCTGGTCATCTTCCTCTTCACGCACATGTCAAGCTCGGGCGTGGGCTTCACCAGGTCGGTGGCCCCGGTCCCGGCCTCGGTACAGGTGGTCCCCGCCTCGGTCCAGGTCCAGTCCGAGGTACCCGCTATGTCAGGCGGGTGCCACGGCCACCCCATGGGCCCCTAGCCGTCCCGGATCGCGCACCACCGCTCGTTCGGCGTAATGGTTTTGATCTGCCGCGTCAGCGGTGGCCACAATGATGTGTGCTGCTGACCATCACCACCACGCGCGAGCCCGCGACCGACCTGGGTTACCTGCTGCACAAGCACCCCGGCCGGCTCCAGACCTTCGCCACCGCGGCCGGTCAGGCGCACGTCTTCTACCCCGAGGCCACGCCCAAGCGCTGCACGGCGGCGCTGCTCCTGGAGGTCAACCCGGTCGCGCTCGTCCGCGGCCGCGCGGGCGCCGAGTCTCGCCCCGAACACCGCGACGGTGAGCTCGCCCAGTACGTGAACGACCGGCCTTACGCCGCCTCCAGCATGCTCGCCGTCGCGCTCAACCACGTCTTCCGCACCGCGCTGGCCGGCCGCTGCAAGGCGCGCCCCGAACTGGCTGCCACCCCCATCCCCCTGGCCATCAGGGTCCCCGCGCTGCGCTGCCGCGGCGGCCCCGACCTGGCCGCGACCCTGTTCGGCCCGCTCGGCTGGACCGTCGAGGCGCTCGCTCAGCCCCTGCAACCAGAACACTGGGGCCCCTCGCCGTACCTGGACCTGCACCTGGCCGGCGAGCAAAGGCTCGCGGACGCGCTCAGCCACCTGTACGTCCTGCTGCCCGTGCTCGACGACGCCAAGCACTACTGGGTGTCCAACGAGGAGGTGGACAAGCTGATCAGGGCCGGGGGCGACTGGCTGGCCGGCCACCCGGCCAAGGAGCTCATCACCCGGCGGTACCTGTCGCACCAGCGCAAGCTCACCGCCTCCGCGCTGGCCCGGCTGGCCGACGCCGACGACACCGAGCCCGAGGAACTCGACAACGCCGTCACCGACGCCGACCACGAGGAGGTCAAGGAACAAAGGCCCCTCGCGACACAGCGCCGCGAGGCGATCCTGGCGCTGCTGAAGGAACGCGGTGCGCGGCGCGTCGGCGACTTCGGATGCGGCGCGGGCACCCTCACGAAGGCCCTGCTAAACGACACGTCGATCCACACCGTCGTCGCCGTCGACGTCTCGGCAAGAGCCCTTCAACTCGCCGCCCGCGACCTCCGCCTGGACCGGATGCCAGCCAAGCAGCGCGAGCGGCTGCAGATCTTCCAGTCCGCGCTGACCTACCGCGACGACCGGCTGGCCGGCCTGGACGCGGCCGTGCTCATGGAGGTCATCGAGCACGTAGACCCCGAACGCCTGCCCGCGCTCGAGCGCGCCGTGTTCGGCTTCGCCGCCCCGGACACGATCGTGGTCACCACCCCGAACGCCGAATACAACGTCCACTTCGACACCCTCCCGGCCGGCGCGATGCGGCACCGCGACCACCGGTTCGAGTGGACCCGCGCCGAGTTCACCGCCTGGGCGGCCCAGGTCGCGGACGCCTACCACTACCAGGTCGCCTTCCACCCCGTCGGCCCAGAGCATCCGGACGCGGGCCCGCCCACCCAGCTCGCCGTCTTCGACCGCCCGCCAGTGGATTGGGAGCCGGCGGACCGGCAGGAGGCGGCCCCGTGACCGCCGAACTCACCGCCACCCGCGAGCTTGGCATCCCCGAGCTGAGCCTGGTCGTCCTGGTCGGCGTCACCGGCTCGGGCAAGTCGACGTTCGCCCGCGCGCACTTCAAGCCGACCGAGGTGATCTCCTCGGACTACTGCCGCGGCCTGGTCGCCGACGACGAGAACGACCAGTCCGCCACCAAGGACGCGTTCGAGGTCTTGCACTTCATCGTGGGCAAGCGCCTGGCCGCCGGGCGCCTGACCGTGGTCGACGCCACCAACGTGCAGCCGGAGGCCCGCCGCGAGCTGGTGACGCTGGCCAGGGAGCACGACGTGCTCCCGGTGGCGATCGTCCTGGACCTGCCGGAAAAGCTGTGCGCGGAGCGGAACGCAACGAGGCCCGACCGGGACTTCGGCGCGCACGTGATCCGCAGGCAGCGCGGCCTGCTGCGCCGCGGCCTGCACGGGCTCCACCGCGAGGGTTTCCGCACCGTGCACGTGCTGCGCAGCCCGGAGGAGATCGACGCGGTCACGATCACCCGCACGAAGCTGTTCAACGACCTGCGCCACGAATCCGGCCCGTTTGACGTGATCGGCGACGTCCACGGCTGCCTGACCGAGCTGGAGCAACTGCTCGGCACGCTCGGCTACGAGATCGAGCGCGACCCCGCAGGCCGCCCGATCGGCGCCCGACACCCGGACCGGCGCGCGATCTTCCTCGGCGATCTCGTCGACCGCGGCCCCGACACCCCGGGGGTCCTCCGCCTGGTCATGGGCATGGTCACCGCCGGCACCGCGCTAGCCGTGCTGGGCAACCACGAGGCCAAGCTGCTGCGCGCCCTGCGTGGCAAGAACGTGCAGCGCACCCACGGCCTGGCCGAGTCGATGGACCAACTCGCCGCGGAGCCCGAGGAGTTCCGCACCCAGGTCGAGCGGTTCATCGACGGCCTGATCAGCCACTACGTGCTCGACGGCGGGCGTCTGGTGGTCGCGCACGCCGGCCTCATCGAGCGCTACCAGGGCCGCGCGTCCGGCCGGGTCCGCGAGTTCTGCCTGTACGGGCAGAGCACCGGCGAGACCGACGAGTACGGCCTCCCGGTCCGCTACCCGTGGGCGCAGGAGTACCGCGGCCAGGCCCTCGTGCTCTACGGCCACACCCCGGTTCCGGAGACCGAGTGGCTGAACAACACCCTGTGCCTGGACACCGGCTGCGTCTTCGGCGGCCGCCTCACAGCCCTTCATTATCCCGAACGAACATTGGTCGCCGTCCCCGCCGCCCGCGAGTACCACGCGGCGGCCAAGCCGTTCCCCGGGGCCGCGCAGACCGGCTCACCGGACGTAGCCAGCGCGCGCCGCGAGCCCGACGTCCTGGACATCCGCGACGTCAGCGGCGCGCGCGTGATCCAGACCGCGTACGTGTCCCGGATCACGGTGCGCGAGGACCACGCGGCCGCCGCGCTGGAGGTCATGAGCCGGTTCGCCATCGACCCGCGCTGGCTGCTCTACCTGCCGCCGACCATGAGCCCCGTCGCCACCTCGCGCCGTGATGACCTCCTCGAGCACCCGGACCAGGCCTTCGAGGCGTATCACCGCGAGGGCGTGGCCTCGGTCCTGTGCGAGGAAAAGCACATGGGCTCCCGCGCCGTACTGCTCGTGTGCCGGTCTCAAGACGCCGCGCGGTCTCGGTTCGGCGTGCCCGCGCCCGACGCCCCCGGCGCCGTCTGGACCAGGACCGGGCGCCCGTTTTTCCCGGCGCAGCAGTCCGCGTCCCTGATCGAAGCGGTGCGCGGGGCGGCCGAGGCGGCCGGGTTGTTCGACGAGCTCGGCACGTCCTGGCTGCTCCTCGACGCCGAACTACTGCCCTGGAACGTCAAGGCCGGCCAGCTCCTGCGCGACCAGTACGCCGCCGTCGGCACCGCCGCCCGGGCCTCCCTCCCCGTCGCGGTGGCCGCCCTGGAGCAGGCCAGAGCCCGCTCGCAGGGCGGCCCCTGCGCGCACCCCCCGGAAGCAACAATAGTCCCAATAACAACAAATGTCACTCCCGACTCGGAAATCACGCGCGCCGCCCTGAACGCACTGCTGGACCGGACCCGCGCGCGCCTGGCCAACGCTGCGGCGTTCACCGCGGCCTACCTGCGCTACTGCTGGGACACCGAGGGCCTGGCCGGGGTGCGCGTCGCCCCGTTCCAGCTCCTGGCGTCGGAGGGTTCGGCCTACCACGAGCGCCCGCACGCCTGGCACCTGGACCTGGCCGACCGGCTCGCCGCCGCGGCCCCGGACCTGATCGCGACCACCCGCCGCATCGCCGTCGACCTCGCCGACCCGGAGTCAGCGGCCGCGGCGACCCGCTGGTGGGAGGACCTGACCACCGCCGGGGGAGAGGGCATGGTGGTCAAGCCCGCCGCCAACCTGACCCAAGGCGGGCACGGCCCGATCCAGCCCGGCCTGAAGGTCCGCGGCCGCGAGTACCTGCGCATCATCTACGGCCCCGACTACACCGAGCCAGCCAACCTGTCCCGCCTCCGCGAGCGCGGCCTCAGCCACAAGCGCTCGCTCGCCCTCCGCGAGTACGCCCTGGGCCTGGAGGCCCTAGACCGCGTCGCCCACGGCGAGCCCCTCTGGCGCATCCACGAATGCGTCTTCGCCGTCCTGGCCCTAGAGTCCGAACCCGTCGACCCGCGCCTGTAACTCCGTAGCGAACCAGCGGTCCGCGAGAGCGTCGAGTGTCGGGCGGTCTGGCTCGGGCAGCCGTCGCAGGTACCAGGCCAGGTTGCTGTACCTGTGCAGCAGCAGCCAGGCGAGCAGCCGGCGGCGGAGGGTGCGGTCGAGCTGATCGCGGGGGTAGCCGTAGGCGGTCAGCGCCCGGCCCAGGAACGCGCTGTCGCCCTCCGTGACGAACACCGCCACGGCGGCCCATTCGTACTCCCGGTCACCGCGCATCGCGGGCTCGAAGTCGATCAGCCCTGACAATCGCCAGGCGCCGCCGGGGCCCTCAGTGACCATCAGGTGCTCGCGCATGACCTCGGTGTGCAGCAGTACCGGCGACCGGACCGGCAGCGTGACCTCGTCGAGGAAGCCCGGAATCTGATCCGCCCACACCGACGGCAGCCCCAGGCCCAGCTGCTCGCCCACGACCTGTTCGCGCTGCCGCGCCACGAAGTCCGGCCAGTCGTCGGGCCACCAGCCGGCGATCTCGGGCGGCGGCACCTCGTGCAGCGCCGCGATCATCTCGCCGAGGTCCCCGGCCAGTCGGTCCCGGTCGGGTACCTGATCCCACACGGTGTCGAGCGGGACACCGGGCAGCCGGCTCATCAGGATGTAGCCCCATCCGTCCTGCTCTCCCGCCGCGTGCACCCGCGGCGTCGGGGTCGGCAGCCTGCCTTGCACAGCGGTCAGCACCTGCGCCTCGATCCGGTACTCCGGCCAGCCGGACACCGGCGGGAAGAGCTTGAGTACCACGTCCCCGGACGCGTACACCGGACGCGAACCGGCCGGATACCTGGTCAGGCCCACCGGGTCGACGCCGAGGCGCGCGGCTAGTCGCTCGAGGCCAGGCCTGAGCGCGGATTCGTCACGGCCGATGGCACGGAGGGCTTCCTCGGTCGTCGCTGATGGGAGGACAGCCACAGGAGCCCACGGTAGGTACCGCCGGCGGTCACGGCAACCGGATATTCACCCGCCGTCGCGTACCCGCACCCGTCCACGGTCGATGACCACCGTGCCGTCCTGCTTGGCGGTCTGGAACACCGCGCCGCCGTCCTCGCGCCAGATGGAGACCACCAGCGTCTCGCCGGGCAGCACCGGGCGGGTGAACCGGCCCGACATCGAGCCGAACCGGGCCGGGTCGGAGTCGCACACCGCGTGCAGCAGCGCGCGCCCGGTGATCCCGTAGGTGCACATCCCGTGCAGGATTGGCACGCTGAACCCGCCCCGCGCCGCGAACGTCGGGTCGGTGTGCAGCGGGTTGCGGTCACCGGTCAGCCGGTAAAGCAACGCCTGTTCCGGTCTGGTGTGCTCCTCGATCAGCAGGTCGGGGTCACGATCGGGGCGCTCCCACAGGTCCCGGGGTCCGCGTTCACCGCCGAAGCCGCCCTCGCCGCTGATGAACGCGCTGCCCGTGCTGGTCACCAGCGCCTCGCCGGTCGAGGCGTCGACGGCCACGCTCTCGGTGACCACCAGCGCGCCGGACCCCTTGTCGTAGATCCCGGTGACCGTCGAGGTCGTCCGCGCCGTCCCCGCCACCGGCAGCGGCCGGTGCAGCTCGAAGGCCTGCTCGGCGTGGACCAGCCTGGCCCGGTCGAAGCTGCCCAGCGAGCGTCCGGCCCCGCCGCCCCGCGCGACCAGCACGCCGAACGTCGGCAGCACCTGCTGCTCGATCCCCGCCGAGTTCTCGGTGGTGAACTCCAGCTCGCGCAGCGGGTCGCCCAGACCCGCGCCGACCGCGATCGCGTACAGCAGCGCGTCGGTCGACGTCCACGAGCGCTCGGACGACTCGCCCGCGACTCCGATAAGGCTATGGTCAAGCGCCATGACGCACCTACCCTGCTAATCGTAGAATCGTTTTCTAGTATTGAATTCAGAAAGCAGCTTCGTGAGAGGCGGTCAGTGATGGGCATGCTGGACGGGAGGGTAGCCCTGGTGACCGGCGCGAGCCGCGGCATCGGCGCGGAGATCGCCCGGCGGTTCGGCGCGGAAGGCGCGGCCGTGGCCGTGGCGGCGCGCACCACCCAGAGTGCCTCCTCCGCCTTCCCGGGCACCATCGACGAGACCGCGGCCCAGATCCGCGAGGCGGGCGGCTCGGCGATCGCGATCGCGGCCGACCTGGCCAAGCCGGCCGACAGGGAACGCCTGGTCGAGGAGACCACGCGGCAGCTCGCCGCGCCCGACATCCTGGTCAGCAACGCGGCGGTCACCTACTTCACGCGGGTCGAGGACTTCACCGCCAAGCGGTACGCGCTGATGTTCGCGGTCCAGGTCGAGGCGTCGTTCCACCTGGCCCAGCTGGTCCTGCCGGGCCTGCGCGAGCGCGGGACGGGCTGGATCTTGAACATCTCCTCGGTGGCCGCCCGGCACCCGGCCATCCCGCCCACCGCCTGGGCGGGCCGCGGCGGCACCGTGTACGGGATGTGCAAGGCGGCGATCGAGCGCTTCTCCACCGGCCTGGCGGCCGAGCTGTATCCGGACAACATCGCGGTCAACGCGCTCTCGCCGACCCGGGTCGTCCCGACGCCGGGCACGCTCTTCCACCACCTGACCACCGAGGACGACCCCAACAGCGAGCCGCCGTCGGTGATGGCTGAGGCCGCGCTGTTGCTGTGCCACCGCGACCCGCGCACGCTGACCGGGCGGATCGCCTACTCCCAGGAACTGCTCGCCGAGTTCGGCGTCCAAATCCCCGGCCGCTGACAAAACGGACCCGCGGCCGGTCACAGGCCGATCCGGACGGCCAGCCGCTCGCGGTGATAGCTGCCGTCGCCGAGGAACAGCTCGCTGGCCTTGGCCCGCTTGAGATACAGGTGCGCGTCGTGTTCCCAGGTGAAGCCGATGCCGCCGTGGATCTGGATGTTCTCGGCCGCGACGCGTGAGTAGACCTCCGAGGCGTAGGCCTTGACCAGCGAAGCCAGCACCGGGACCTCGCCCGAGCCTTCCGCCACCGCGGCCGCGGCGTAGCCGACCGCCGAGCGCAGCGATTCCACCTCGAGCAGCAGGTCGGCGCACCGGTGCTTGATCGCCTGGAAGCTACCGATCGCCCGGCCGAACTGCTGCCTGACCTTGGCGTACCCGACCGCCATGTCCAGTGCGCGCTGCGCGCCGCCGAGCTGCTCGGCGGCCAGCGCGACGGCGGCCACGTCCAGCGTGTGCTCGAGCACGGCCCGGCCCGCGCCTGGCGAGCCGATCAGCCGCGCGGGCACGTCGCTGAACTCGCACCGGGCCAGCCTCCTGGTCTGGTCCAGCGTGGGCAGCACCTGGCGGCGAAGCCCGGCGGCGGTGCCGTCGACCGCGAACAGCGACAGGGCGGCCGGGCCCGACGAGTCGGCGTCGGTGGCGGCGACCGCCAGGATCAGGTCCGCGCCGTGCCCGTCGAGGACGAAGCTCTTGTGCCCGTCGAGCCGCCACCCCTGTCCGTTCTTCGCCGCGGCCAGCCTGATCGAGTCGGCGGTCCAGGACCCGTCGTCCTCGGTGAACGCCAGCGTGGCGACCCTCTGTCCCGACGCGATGCCGGGCAGCAGGTCGCGCCGGGCGCCCTCATCCTCGCTGGCGCCCAGGGCGGTCGCGGCCAGCACCGCGCTGGCCAGGTAAGGCCCGGTGTACAGCGCGCCGCCGAGCTCCTCGAGCACGATGGCCTGCTCGGCGAACGAGAAGCCGGCGCCGCCGTACTCCTCGGCGATCGCGATGCCCTGCAGGCCGAGCTGGTCCGCGGCCTGCCGCCAGACGTCGGCGTCCATGGCGTCCGCCGTGTCCATCAGCTCGCGGACCCGCGACAGCGGCGCTCGCTCAGCCAGGAAACGGCGCACAGACTCGCGCAGTTCCCGCTGCTCGGCGCTGACTTCCAGGTTCATGGGTCGGCTCCCTTCCGTACCGGCGGCCCGGTGACGACAAGCACGTCCAGCGCCTCGACCCGGTCCCCGTCCACCCACAGCGGGTTGACCTCAAGCGCGAGGAGCGAACCGTCGAGCGAGGTGGCCGCGTCGCACACGCTGGTGATCGCCCGGGCCACCCGGTCGAGGTCGGCGGGGCGGGTGCCGCGGGCGCCGTGCAGCAGCGGCGCACCGCGCAGTTCGCCGAGCATCCGCTTGACCTCCTCGAGCGTCACCGGGAGCAGGCGCAAGCTGGTGTCGGCCAGCAGCTCGGTCCAGACGCCGCCAAGCCCGACCGCGAGCACCGGGCCGAACGTCCGGTCCACCGTCACCCCGGCCAGCAGCTCCACCCCGCCGGCCCGCATCGGCATCACGAGCACCCCGTCGACGACGGCCCCGGACACGGCCTCCCCGGCGGCCCGCACCCGCCGGTAGGCGGCCCTGACCTCTGCCTCGCTGCGCAGGCCGAGCGCGACGCCGCCGATGTCGGACTTGTGGGTGATCTGCGCCGCGCACACCTTGAGCGCCACCGGCAGCCCGATCCGCCCGGCCGCCCGCGCCGCCTCGTCGGCCGAGGTGACCAGCTCCGCGGGCACCAGCGGCACGCCGCAGGCCGCAACCAGGTTGCGCGCCGCGGCTTCGGACCACGGCCCGTCCCGATCCAGGCGATATTCATCCCGAACGGCGCGACCAGGGGCACCGCCCCAAGCCGGGCCAGCGGCGGCGGACGTCCGGTTCTCCAGCCAGCGCAGCGCGTTGCCCAGGGCCTGCACGCCCAGCTCGAACCCGCCCAGCAGGTGGATGTGGTTCGCGCCGAGCAGTTCGCGGCCGTAGCTGGACACGTCGACGCAGGTCGAGCCCACCGGGATGACCGGGATCGGCGCGTCGGCGATGCGCTCGCCGAGCCAGCGTGCCCGCTCCTCGAGCCGGCGGGCCGCACCCTCGTCCGCCGGCCGCGCGTCGGGGACGACCAGCCCGTTGAACAGCACGAAGTCCAGGCCGGGGTCGCCCAGCGCCGCGTCGAGCGCGCGATCCACCGCGGACAGGGCCTCGGTCCGCGGGTTGGCCAGCATGTACCCGGTCACGTCGAGCGGGTTACAGGCGACGCCGAACGCCGGCAGGTGCGCCTTGATCGCCTCGATCGTACTCGCCGCGAACGGCGGGATCGCGATGCCCTGCGCGCTGGCCCGGTCGGCGATGATCCCGCAGGCTCCGCCCGAGGCCGTCACCACGCCCATGCGGCGGCCTTTCGGCCACCGGTCGTAGCCGAGCAGCCCGGCCGTGCCGAGCAGTTCCTCGATGCTGGTCACCCTGATCACGTTGTACCGGCGGAACACCGCGTCCACCACGGCGTCGTCGCCCGCGATCGAGCCGGTGTGCGCCAGCGCCGTCGCCTGGCCCACCGGGCTCGATCCGGTCTTGAGCGCCACGATCGGCTTGCCCGCCCTGGCGGCCGCCTCGGCGGCCCGGGCGAACCGGCCGGGCTCCCTGATCTCCTCAAGGAACAGGCAGATCACGCGGGTCTGCTCGTCGGCCACCAGGTAGTCGAGCACGTCGGCGGTGCCGATCATCGACTCGTTGCCCAGGCTGACCACGGTGCTCACCCCGATCGCCCTGGACCTGGCGAAGGCCAGCATCACGCTGGCCAGCGCGCCGCTCTGCAGGGCCAGGCCGACCGGCCCGGGCCGCAGCGGGAGCGGGATTGTCAGCGCGAACGGCCCGGCGCGCGCGTGGGCGTTCAGGAACCCCAGGCAGTTGGGCCCGAGCAGGACGATCCCGTGCTCGGCGGCCTGCGCGACCAGCCTGGCCTGTTCCGCTAGCCCCTCCCGGCCGACCTCGCCGTACCCGCCGGCGAGCACGATCGCGTTGCGGATCCCGGCCGCGCCCGCGTCGTCGATGACGTCGCAGACCGCGTGCGCCGGCACCATGATGAAGGCCAGGTCCACGGGTTCGGCCAGGTCGCGCAGGCTGCGCACGGCCGGCCTGCCGAACACCGTGTCGTGCTTCGGGTGGACAGGAATCAGCGGCCCGGAGAAACCGGTGGCGGCGCTGCTGGCCGCGAGGAACTGCGCCCAGCCCGAGGTATCCGAGGCGCCCACCACCGCCAGGCTGCGCGGCGCGAAGAACTCCCGCAGCCGCTCCGGCCCCAAGTCGCAGTGGTGGCCCATCAGTTCGCCACCCGCGGCTCCTTGGGCAGGCCCAGCGCTCGCTCGCCGATGATGCCGCGCTGGATCTCGCTGGTGCCCGAGTAGATGGTGCCGGACTTGCTGCTCAGGAAGACGTTCTGCCACTCCGACGTCGGGTAACCGTCCCCGTCCGGGCGGAGCAGGCCGTCGGCGCCGATGATGCCCATCGCGACCTCGCCAAGCCACTTGTGGTACTCGCTCCAGAACAGCTTGGTGATCGAGGCCTCGGGCCCGGGCGGTCGTCCGGATGCGACCTGGGCCAGTGTGCGGAGCCCGTTGAACCGCATGAGCTGGACTCGGGTGTAGGCCTGCGCGAGCTGCTGCCGCACCAGCGGGTCGTCGATCCGGCCGTGCTTGCGGGCCGTCTCGACCAGGTCCCAGAACTCCCGCTCGTACCGCAGGTGCTGGACGGTCGCCGAGCCGCCGCGCTCGTGGCCGAGCGTGGTCATGGCCACCCGCCACCCGTTGTTCAGCCCGCCGATCACGTTGAACAGCGGCGCGCGGACGCCGTCGAGGAAGTCCTCGGCGAACTCGGCGGCCCCGGATAGCTGCCGGATCGGCCGGTACCTGACTTCAGGCACGGTAAACGGGATCAGCACGTAGGACAGGCCCTCGTGCTTGGGCGCGCGCGGGTCGGTCCGGCACAGGACGAACATCATCGTCGCCCGGGCCGCGCCCGATGTCCACAGCTTCTGCCCGGTGACGACGATCTCGTCGCCGACCACCTCGCCCCGCGTCTCCACCGCGGCGAGGTCGGATCCGTGGTCGGGCTCGGAGAAGCCCTGGCAGTACACATCCTGGCCGGACAGGATGCGCGGCAGGAAGTACTCACGCTGCTCCTGCGTGCCGTGCACGATCACCGAAGGGGCGACTAGAGCCTCGCCCATGCCCCGGATCACCCGCGGCACGCCCGCGCGGTCGAACTCCTCGTTCAGCACCGCGAGCCGCACCGCGTCCATGCCCTGCCCGCCGAACTCCGCAGGCCACTGCGGGCAGATGAGCCTGGCCTGCGCCAGCGCGCGCTCCCATTCGGCGTACGCCGGGTGCGCCAGCGCCTCCGCCAGCCCCCGGGCCCGGTAGCCGCCGGTGGTCATCGCCGACCGCCAGTCGACCAGGCCGGTCAGCGCGGGCGGCGCGTTTGCCGCTATCCAGTCCCGCAACTCGCCGCGGAACTGCTCGATCTCGGGGCCAAGGTCAAGTTCCATCGACGCCCTCTGCTCGTCAATCCTAGAATCCGATTCTAGGCACGATCGAATATCGCCAGCGGTCAGGTTGTCAAGCCCTCGGGGCGCCACGGGCCGCGGGCCAGCAACCGCCTCGCGTACTCTCCGATCGCCTCGATCACCTGGTTGGCCTGCCTGCGGTTCGGCGCGCTGGCCACCTGGCGGGCGCCCTCGCCGATCAGACTGGTGAGCATCGTCGCGTACAAGCGATCAAACGGGGCATCCGCCAATCCGAGCAAGACGTCGTTCTGGGCCACCCATTCGCCGCCGCGCCGGCGTTTGGTCACCTCGAAGTCCGGCGGGCCGTCTCCCGAGGAGAACAGCAGCGTCAGGTCCCGGCGCTGCCAGCTGCCCTCAAGGAACGCCCGCGCTCCGGCGCAGAACAGCTCGGTGGTGTCGGTCTCGCCCGCCTTCCGCAGGCGCGCCACCGCCTTGCTGGCCGCCACCTCGTAGGTCCGCTGATGCTCGTGCCACAGGGCCAGGAACAGCTCGCTCTTGCCGCCGAAGTGGTGGTACAGGCTGCCCACGCTCGAGGAGGCCCGCTCCACCACGTCGGCGATGCTGGTCTGCGAGTACCCCTGCTCGGTGAACACCTGCCGCGCCGCCTCGAGCAGGGCGCGCCTGGTCTTCGGGGTGCTGCCCCACTGCCACGAACCGCCGGCCCCCGCCTGGATGGCCCCCGCCTCGATGGTCCCCGCCTCGAGCCGGTCCGCCCGGGCCGGTGACTGCTTGCCCATCGCGTCCCTCACCGATCCGCGCGCCGGTCCGCGGGCGCGCTATCCTCGCCTCGTGCCGCCGGTCTCGCTGCGGGCGGCTCGCCCGCCGGGAGCTTGACACGCGCGGCGTTCGGTCTAGAAGCTAATTCCAGAAGATCATTCTAATCTCCTGCGGTACCGGCGGCCTACGGGCAGGAAGGCCAGGGCGAGCGCCATGGGAAGCCTGGACGGGCGGGTTGTGATCGTAACCGGCGCCGGGCGCGGCATCGGCAGGTCGGTGGCGCTGCTGCTGGCCCGCGAGGGAGCCTCCGTGGTGGTCAACGACCTGGGCGGCGCGCTCGACGGCTCGGGTGCCGACGCGGCGCCTGCGCGGCTGGTGGCCGACGAGATCGCCGGCCTCGGCGGCGCCGCGGCGGCCAACGGCGCCGACGTGTCCGACCACGCGGCGGCCGAAGACCTCATCAAGAGCGCGATCGCCGAGTTCGGGCGGCTCGACGTCCTGGTCAACACGGCGGGCATCCTGCGGGACCGGATGGTCTTCAACATGACCGAGCAGGAGTGGGACGACGTGATCCGCGTCCACCTCAAGGGCACGTTCAACACCACCAAGTTCGCCGCGGCGTACTGGCGCGAGCAGCGCGACGAATCGGCGCAGAACCGGATCATCAACTTCACGTCGGTCTCCGGGTTGCACGGCAACGCCGGGCAGCCAAACTACGCGGCGGCCAAGATGGGCATCGTCGGGCTGACCTACTCGGCCGCCAACTCGCTGGCCAGGTACGGGGTGACGGTCAACGCCGTCTCGCCGGGCGCGGCCACGCGGATGACCGAATCGGTGCCGGACGAGCGGCGCCGGGCCCGGACGGGAACCGACGACGAGCGCTCGCCGGACAACGTGGCCCCGCTCGTGGCCTA
Source organism: uncultured Actinomycetes bacterium (assembly GCA_963789225.1). Lineage (GTDB taxonomy): Bacteria > Actinomycetota > Actinomycetes > Streptosporangiales > Streptosporangiaceae > Palsa-504. The sequence continues at coordinate 28,706 of CAWBKD010000011.1, read as the reverse complement.
CCTGGCCAGCGAGCGATCAGGCTGGATCACCGGCCGGATCGTCCACGCCGCCGGGTACGAGGTCGCCCTGTACAACAACCCGCAGCCGGTGGTCCGGGTGATCGGCACCGGACCCTGGTCGCTCGACGCGCTAGCGGCTCAGGTCGAGCGTTCGTTCGGGCCGATGCTCGGCCGGTCCTGATCATGACCGCCAACCCGGTCCCTGAGCCCACCTCCGAGACTAAGCCGGTTCCCCGCCCCACCCCCGAGACGCAGCCCTTCTGGGACGGGTGCGCCGCGGGCGAGCTGCGCCTCCAGCGCTGCACCGACTGCGGGCAGGCCTACTTCTACCCGCGCCCCGTCTGCCCGGCCTGCGGCTCGGTCAACGTCGAGTGGTTCACCGCCAGCGGCCGCGCGACGCTGTACTCCTACGTGATCAACCACCGGCCCGCCCCCGGCTTCGAGGCCGAGGCCCCGTACGCCATCGCCGTGGTCGAGCTGGCGGAGGGCCCCCGGATGATGACCAACCTGGTCGGCGTGCCGAGCACCCCGGAGGACCTGGTGCTCGACATGCCGCTGCAGGTCACGTTCGAGCCGCGCGGCGAGGTGTACCTGCCGATGTTCACGCCCGTCCGGGAAGGATCGGCCCCGTGAGCGGCGCGCCGGGCGTCATCATCGCGGGCGCGGCCGAGACGGATCAGGTCGGCAAGCTGCCCGGCCACTCCACGCTGGCCCTGCATCTGGAGGCCGCGGTCAACGCGGTCCGCGACGCCGGGCTCAGCCTGCGCGACATCGACGGGATCGCGACCGTCTCCGCGCCGGGCCCGGTCCAGGTCGCGCACGCGCTCGGCATCGTCCCGCGCTGGATCGACGGCACCGGGGTCGGCGGCACCTCATTCCTCCTGCACGTCAGGCACGCGGCGGCGGCCATCAGGGCCGGCTACGCGCGGACCGTGCTGGTCACCCACGGCGAGTCCGGGCGGTCCCGGGTCGGCGCCACGCCGTTCCGCGGCTCCCCGTCCTCGCCCACCGGGCAGTTCGAGACGCCGTACGGCACGTTCGGCCCCACGACCACCTTCACGATCACCGCTCTGCGGTACATGAAGGACTTCGGGCTCACCCACGAACAGCTCGCCTACGTCCCGGTGGCGCAGCGCCGGTGGGCGGCCAAGAACCCTCGCGCGGCCTACCGTGACCCGATCACGGTCGAGGACGTACTGGCCTCACGGATGATCGCCTACCCCTTCCACCTGCTCGAGTGCTGCCTGGTCACCGACGGCGGCGGCGCCCTCGTCATCACCTCCGCCGACCATGCGGCCGACTTCCCCAAGCCCGCCGTCCACGTCCTCGGCACCGGCGAGTCGTCCGAGACCCCGCTGATCTCGCAGATGGCCGACTTCACCGCCTCGCAGGCCTTCCGGCTGGCGGGCCAGGACGCCTTCGCCGAGGCCGGGATCGGTACCTCGGACGTCGGCCACCTGATGATCTACGACGCGTTCGCCCACGTGCCGATCTACGGCCTGGAGGCCCTCGGCTTCGTTGCCCGCGGCGAGGCGGGCGCGTTCATCGCCGACGGCAACACCGAGCCGGGCGGCCGGCTGCCGCTCAATACCAACGGCGGCGGCTTGTCCTACACCCACACCGGGATGTACGGCATGTTCGCCATCACCGAGGCCGTCCGCCAGGTCCGCGGCGAAGCCGCCGCCCAGGTTGCCTCCGCCGACATCAGCGTCGTCCTCGGCAACGGCGGCTCCTTCTCCACCGCCGGCGTCCTAGTCCTCGGCCGCCACCCACGCTGACCAGGACCCTACTCGGCGTAGGTCCGCAGCACGCGCAGCGCCGTGGCTCCGTGCGGGCCGGTCGCGGTCAGCCTGGCGTCCGTCGGCGCCAGCCGTCGCGCGGCCACCCGGCAGAACTCCCCGGCCGGCCCGGTGATCGCCGACTCGGCGTCCGCCGGGCCGTACCGCCAGGTCTGCGATCCGGCCGGGTCGGTCAGCTCACACCGCACCGCCACGGTCGCCGGCTCGCCCGCCCCGGCCAGCGCGTACGGCAGCGTCCGGTGCGCTAGCCAGGCGATGTGCCGAAGCCGATCCGTATCGGGAAACTCGACCCCGAGCGGCCCGGTGATGTCCAGGCCGTGCGCCCAGTGCTCGGCCAGCCGGGTGGTGGCCAGCGTGGCCGGCTTGACCGGCCCGGTCACCCACCTGACCGGCTGGTCGGGATCGCCCGCCGTCAGCGCGGCCATGGCGCCGCGCCGGGCCCGCCGCCACCGCCCGAACACCTCCACAGGCGCGGCCCGCTCGGCACGGACCGCCGCCTCGGCACGCTCGTCCATGGTGTTCCCGTGCGCCGCGGCCAGCCCCGACCGCAGGTCGCCGCCCGTCATGGTGGCCTGGACCGCCTCCTCGGACTGGGCCAGGTGCAGCACCACGTCGACGACCGCCCACCCCTCCGCCGCCGACGGCGACCTCCACTGCGCCTCATCAAGCCCGGCGAGGATGTCCTCCAGCCGGTCCTGCTCCGCGCCGAGATCGTCAAACACAGGCATGCCTGGACTATGCCACACGGCCTCCGTTGCTGAAGTGGTGAGAGAGGGCGCCGTGCGCCGGGAGCGAGATCAGTGGCTCGTCGTGCCTGAGTGAAAAGAGCGCCAATTGGTCATCGGCGACAATCAGATGCTGGCATCTGGCAGCTCGGAAAGATTATCGAATACTTTGGTCTGCCAGTCCCGAAAATGTCAGAGGTGAGCGCTAGAGTCATATTAGAAAACAGCACTGGAGGCGACAGGAAAGGATCGCCAACCGATCACATTCACTATCTAAAGAATGCCTGCGGGGAGGTGATACGGGACATGGGTACGGGGACGGTGCCACCGAGCGTGGCCGAGGCGCTGAGCGACATGGAGACCCTGGCCGGGTTCGTGGCCGACGTCGGCGCAGCAGAGATGCCCGCCGAGGAACTGGCCGGGCACATCGCCGCGACTGAGCGGGTCAGCGCGGTGCTGGCGGCGGCCCTGGGCCGGCTGCTGGCCGCGTTCGACGCCAAAGACGGGCACCTGACCGACGGGCAGAAGACCCTGGGCGCCTGGGCGGTCAACCACCTGGGGGTGACTAAGGGGCAGGCCGCCGAGTACAAGGCGCTGGAGGCGCTGGACCGCGAGCACCAGGCGCTGCGGGCCGGGCTGCGCGAGGTGGCGGTCACCAAGTCGATCGCGCTGCAGCTGGCCAAGTGGACCCGGGAGCTCCCCGCGGAGTTCTGGGCTAAGGCCGAGGACATCCTCATCCTGGCAGCCCGGGCCGGGGCCAACCTGCGGGCGCTGGCGGCGATCTACGCGGAGATCCGGTCACAGACCGCCCCGCCGGACCCGGACGGCCCCGACCCGCACCTGGACCGCGGCCTGTCCCTGGACACCACGTTCGAGGGGGCCGGGGTGCTGCGCGGCGACTTGACCCCGGAGTGCGCGGCGATGGTTCGGGCGGTGCTGGACGCGCTGGCCGCCCCGCAAGCAGGCGGGGATCTGCGGACCCGACCGCAGCGCTACCACGACGCGCTCGAAGAAGCCATGAAGCGGCTGTTGGCCTCCAACCTGCTGCCGGCCAGGGCCGGGCAGCCCACTAAGGCCCTGGTGCACATCGCCTTCCCCGACCTGTGCCAGCTGGACACCGACTCGGTGCTGCAGGACACATGGATCGCCGCGTACCGGGCCCGGTGGGCCGCCCACCGGGCCGCCGCCTCGGTCAGCCCGGGCGACGGCGGCGCGTGGCTAGAAGGCGACGCCGCCCGGACCGTCGCCTGCGACGCCATCATCGTCCCGGTGGTGGTCGGCGACCTGGACCCCGGCGCGGTCGAACAGCTGATCACGTCATGCGTGGAGTACGACCACCTCCGCAGGCACGCCCCGGACGACGGGGACCCTGGCGGCAGCGCAGTCGTCCTGGCCAGGCAGGAGCCGGGCGCCGGCGCGGATCCGGAGCAGGCCGCGGCCGCCGGACGGCTGGCCGAGGTGCTGGCCATGCTCGAGCACCAGATCCTCGGCCAGGTCATCCAGATCGTCTCCGGGCCCGGCGGCGTCGCCTCGTTCCTGCGCCGGAACCTGCTCGGCAAGGGCCTGAACGGGCCGTCCCTCCCGCTGGACGTCGGGCAGACCGACGAGATCCCTGTGCACCTGCGCCGCCTGGTGGCACTACGGGACCAGCACTGCCAGTTCCCCGGCGGCTGCGACCGGCCCGCGTCCGGCTGCCAGGCCCACCACGTGATCCACCGCTCCGACGGTGGGCCCACCAGCCTGTGGAACCTGAAGGACTTCTGCACGTGGCACCATCTGGTGCTACTGCACCAGCTCGGCTGGAAGCTAACCGTGCACCCCGACGGCACCAGCCAGGCCCGCAGCCCGGCCGGGAAGATCATCCGCAGCCACAGCCCGCCACCCCGGCCCGGGTAACCCGCCCGCCCAGTAAGCCCAGTCTGGAAACTCAGTAGCGTTCGACCAGATGAGCGCGGCTGGCTGGAAGTTCATAATCCTCGGGCCAGAAGTCGGTGATCATGGCGATCTTGCCGTCGTCGGCGAGATCGAAGAAGCAGAGGCCGGGCTGGGTACGGTCGGGCCCGGTGGACTCGACCCAGCTTCCTGCGCGCTGGCCTTCACCCACGATTCGCTGCACAGCGAGGTGCCAGTCGTAAGGAAAGCCCTCTACGTTGAACCGGGCCGCAACGATCTAGCGAGCCGCCATCGCGACGATGCTCAAGGCCGGGTGCGCGGGACCTAGCCCGCTGTTGTACTTGGTGCCCTTCTGGAACCCGCCGAACAGCAGCGAGAGCACAACGAGGATCACGATGAGCAACACGATCCACAGGAGCCAGCCGACGGCCCTGGATCTCGGCCGCCACCGGCGGCCGTCGAACCTCTCGCGCCGCCGCCCGAACCCGTACCTATACATGCACGTGTAGCTTCCCAGGCCACGCGCAATATGCGGCCCGGCCCGGATTATCTGAGCCGGGGTGGGTAGCTGACGGGCGCCCTGGAATCGACGCGGAGGACGGGCCATGGCGCGCAGGCCAAGGGTTGGGTCGCTGGCCGGTCTGGTGGTCGTTATCGCGTCCGTGCTCGCGGCGATCCTGGTTCTGTCCGCGGTTCACCTGCTCCCGCGGCTGCGGAACCCGTTCGCCGAGACGACCACGGTGACCAGCCAGCCGGTCCTGCTCAAGTCCATCACCGCGCTGAGCCGCTACGAGGCGGCCAGCGGCTCGTTCGAGGTCGTCGTGGACCTCACCAAGCGGGTGTCGCTGATCCCGTCGTTCCTCGCGGGCAGCGAGACCCTGTTCATCGGGCAGGGCACCGACATCGCTTACGTCGATTTCTCGCAGCTGAAGGGCAAGGCCATCACGGTCAGCCCGGACCGGACGGCGGTCACGATCGTGCTGCCCAAGGCGCAGCTGGAACCTGCCGTGCTGAACGTGTCCCAGTCGTACGTGTACGCCGAACAGCAAGGCCTGTTCAACCGCATCGGCAACTTCTTCTCCGGCAACCCGAACAGCCAGCAGCAGGTCTACGTCCTCGCGGAGCAGAAGATCGAGACCGCCGCCCGGCAGAGCCCGCTGATCGCACAGGCGCAGAAGAACACCGAGGAGATGCTCACCGGCATGCTCACCTCCCTCGGGTTCAAGCAGATCACCGTGACCTTCGGCGCGGCCCAGGCGTGACAGCGGTAACGCTCCCGTAACGCCGGCCGCGAAAGCTGCCCGAGGCTACCTACCGCACCATCGTCGCGATCCGCGCGTTGACCGGGATGTTCCGTGGCCTAAGCCCGGGCCGCTGCCCGTGCAGGTCGAAGTCGAGGTTCACCCCCGGCCGCCGCCGTGCCCATCCAGAGACCCGGCCCGAACCCGAGCCCGGTCCGTGACCCCGCACGCCGCCCGCTCCAGGCCCTGATCGCTCCGCTCCAACCAGACCAGCTCAGCGACGCCAACACCCTGTTCAACACCTGGCAGCGGATTGCCGCCTCCTTCGGCATCGGCCTGATCGCCGCCCTGTACACCGCGCAAACCCACGCCCGCGGCCCGGTCGCCGCCCTGCACACCGCCGGGCTGGTCCTCGTCGGTGTCGCTCTTGCTGGAGCCCTCGGCGCGGTCGCCCTCCCCGCCGTCCGCAACACCGCGCTGGACCGCTAGCGCCACCACGGGAGGCGGCGCTGCTCGGCCACGTGGGCGGCCGGGTCGGTGATCGCCTGCGCGTGCGAGCTGAGGTGCTGCAGGTGCTCGTGCACCCACAGCAGGTGCGGCTGGTGCGGGGCGGTGATGACGCGAACCAGGTCCTGGCCGTCTTCGGCGGGTCCATCGGCCGCGCCGGACCGGCGCAACAGGGTGACCCCGCGGTCGTCATCCGCCCCGTCCGCCCCTCCGGCCCCCTCGCCGTCCCCCAGGCCGATGAAGACCGGGACGGGGACCGGCAGCAGGACCTGACCCGGGTAGGGCCGCCCGACCAGCACCGCGATGCGCTCGTAGAAGTCCACCAGGTCGGTAGCCGCCCTGGTCAGCATGCTGCGCGCATAAGCCATGTCCCCGTGCTGATGATGCCTGAGGTGATCGGGCGCCTGCATCCCGGCCAGCGAGTAGGCGGTGAGCCGCAGCCGCATGGTCGCCATCACGAGCGTCCACAGCTCCGACTTGGACAGGCGCTTGGCGCCCTGCTCGGCCAGGAAGCCGCGGAGCGCTTCGTCGAGCCGGATGGAGGCGGTGACGGCCCCGGTGCCCGCGTCCGGCGGGTCGTGCCGCGTGCCCAGGGCCCACCCCACCGACTGGGCCAGGTACGCCGAACCCCGCCGGAACGCGTCGGCCAGGTCGTTGCCCACCACCGAGGCGGCGCCCCGAGGCCAGAACAGCACCCCGACCACCAGGCTGACCGCGCACCCGAGCGCCACGTCCTGGATGCGGAGCAGGCCGACCTTCCAGCCGACCGGCACGAGCAGGTTGAACAGGACCACCACGACCACGGTGAAGGCCGCCTGCCCGAACGCGAACGGCAGTGTGCCCGGCGCGTAGGCGGCCACGGCGACGGCAAGAGGCAAGGCCACCCACAGCGCGGGCACGCTGGTCCCGATGCCGAGCAGCAGCAGGGCGCCCACGGCGAAGCCCACGACGGTGCCGCCCAGCGCGCGCAGCGCGGTCGACTCGGTGGACGCCGCGTTGGTGCGCAGCACCGACAAGGTCCCGAGCACCACCCAGAACCCGTGCTGGACCCCGGACACGTCGGCGACCAGGACCGCCGCCGCCAGCGCCAGCGACCCGCGCAGGCTGTTCAGGAGCCAGACCGACCGGAAGCTGGCGTGCCTGACCATCACCCCGATCGCACCGGACAGCGCAGCCACGCGGCGTTCGGCATGGGTCCCCTCCGGCTGGGCGCCGTACCAGCTGCGCCGCCGGGCGGCGACCGTCTCGGGGTCGGCGCGCCCGGTGGCGACCAGCGCGTCGGCGACGACGGCCTGGACGGCAATGGCGATCGCCTGCGCGTGGAAGGCGCTCCTGGCGATGGCCTCGACCGCGTCGTAGTCCCCGCCCGGGGCCGCCATCCGGTGGTAGGCCGCGGTGGCCTCGCGCTGCCGGTCCATCTCGGTGAGGTCGGGCAGCGCAGCATCGCTCCCGGCCAGCAGGTCACCGGCCTGCCGCAGCACCGAGGCGGCCAGCGCGAGCAGGTCCCGGTCGGGCTGGGCGGCCCGGTCCAGGTTCGGCTGCTCGTCGGTGGCGTCGGTGATCAGCGCCGTGCACCATTCGAGCAGCTGGACGACGCTGGCCAGGCCCTGGTCGGCGGTGGCCAGGCCGGTCGGCCGGTAGGGCGTGCTGGCGAACGCGCTCATCAGCTCGTGCTTGGCCGCCAGACAGGCGTCCCGGTCCGCGGCGGTGGCGGTGCCACGCACCGACGCCTCGAGGTGCGCGGCCAGCGTGCGAGCCGAACCCGCCGCCGCCGCGCGCAGCCGGTCTCCCGGCGACGGCGGCGAGATCAGCAGCACGGCCACGGTGGACACGGCCGAGGCCAGCCACCAGCCCGCCAGCCGGTCCGGGATCATCCCGACGGTCCCCGGCGTGGCCACCGGCAGCACGAAGGGGAGCAGCGCCGCGGTGACGCCGGAGGCCGCGTTCGGCCCCGCGAGGCCGGCGAAGAAGATCCCGAACGCCACCGGGATCGTGACCAGGACGGCCAGCCAGTCGATCTGGTTCACCGCGGTGCCGATGATCAGCCCGATGCTCCCGGTCACGGCCAGCCCGAAGTGCGCCACGAGCTTGTCCCGCCTGCTGCCCCCGAACGACGCCATGACCAGGTTCGCGAACCCGCCGAACCCGGCAAACAGGGCCATCTGCAGGTCCCCGAAGCCCTTGAAGGTCAGCGCGAACACGGCAGGGATCACGATGACCGCGCGCAACGCCCGCAGGCCGGCAGCTTCCGACCATTCCGGCCACCAAGCGGGTCTGGTCAAATCGGGCACTGGCCAAGTTTAAGTAACCGCGCGTGTTCCGCGGCCCGCGGGCCTGAAAGGACGCCACGCGACTGCTTCGCAGCACGTGATATCGTGAAACGCTGCCCGGCGAGTAGCCAGGGCAGTAAGGGGCGTGCTGCACCCTCATGCGGCTGCCCGGATCCGAAGCGGGGAATCAGCCATCTGAGCCCGTTCCGTGCCAATCCTAAGGACTGAGGAGCAACGTGCCGCTCGACACCGCCGCCAAGAAGGAAATCCTGGCGGAGTATGCGACCAGTGAGGGTGACACCGGTTCGCCGGAGGTCCAGGTCGCACTGCTGACCAGGCGGATCAACCACCTGACCGAGCACCTGAAGGTGCACAAGCATGACCACCACAGCCGCCGCGGGCTGCTGCTGCTGGTCGGCCGCCGCCGCAGGCTGCTGAAGTACCTGGCCAAGAAGGACATCAACCGCTACCGCGCGATCCGCGAGCGGCTCGGCATCCGCCGCTAGCCGCCCGGTCCGCCACAGTCAGCCGCAACGGCCAGGAACAACTTAATATCGACAACACCGACATCCCGTAGCCCCCGGCCCCGAGCGCCAAGGGCCGGTCCTCGGTAGTGGTCCCCGGGCAGTACATCACAGGGCCCGAGGGCTTCGATCGAAGACCGGCCGGCCGCCCCCCAACGGGCGAGCCAGGCCACAAGCGGCACGGCGGCGGGTGGGTGCGGGATCTACCGCAAGGAGGTCTCACCCGTGGAGGGTGTCCGAAGTGCCGAAGCCGTTATCGACAACGGCGAATTTGGCATGCACACAATCAGGTTCGAGACGGGCAGGCTGGCCCGCCAGGCGGCCGGTTCGGCCCTGGTGATTCTCGACGGCGAAACCGTGGTCCTCTCGGCGACCACGGCGTCCAGGACGCCGAAGGAAGGCCTGGACTTCTTCCCGCTCACCGTGGACGTGGAGGAGCGGATGTACGCGGCGGGCCGGATCCCCGGCTCGTTCTTCCGGCGGGAGGGCCGTCCGTCCGAGGACGCGATCCTCACCTGCCGGCTCATCGACCGGCCGCTGCGCCCGTCGTTCGTCAAGGGTCTGCGCAACGAGATCCAGATCGTCGAGACGATCCTGGCGCTCGACCCGCAGCACCTGTACGACGTGGTGGCAATCAACGCCGCGTCCATGTCCACCCAGCTGGCCGGGCTGCCGTTCTCCGGCCCCATCGGCGGGGTGCGGGTCGCGCTGATCAAGGACCAGTGGGTGGCCTTCCCCACGCACGAGCAGCTGGCGCACGCCACCTTCGACATGGTGGTCGCGGGCCGGGTGCTCGAGGACGGTGACGTGGCCATCATGATGGTCGAAGCCGAGTCGACCCCCGAGACGCTCAAGCTGCTCGCCGACGAGACCAGCGGCGCGGTGGCGCCCACCGAGGACACCGTGGCCGAGGGCCTGGAAGCCGCCAAGCCCTTCATCAAGATCCTGTGCGAGGCGCAGCAGCGGCTCGCGGATCAGCACGCCGAGGCCAGCGCAAGTACTGAGTCCCCGGCGTTCCGCGACTACGCGCATGCCCAGTACCCGGTTTTTGCCGATTACACCGAGGACGTGTACGAGGCCGTCGCCCGCGAGGTCTCCGACGAGCTCGCCAAGGCGCTGACGATCGCGGCCAAGGCCGACCGCGAGGCGGAGACCGACCGCGTTCGGGCGCTGGCCACCGAGCGGCTCGGCGAGTCCTGGGCGGGGCGCGAGAAGGAGATCGGCGCCGCGATCCGCTCGCTCACCAAGAAGCTGGTCCGCGAGCGGATCATCAGGGACGGGCTGCGCATCGACGGCCGTGGCCTGACCGACATCCGGCCGCTGTCTGCCATGACGCACGTGCTGCCCCGGGTGCACGGCTCCGCGCTGTTCGAGCGGGGCGAGACCCAGATCCTGGGTGTGACCACGCTGAACATGCTCCGGATGGAGCAGATGATCGACACGCTCAACCCGGAGCGGACCAAGCGGTACATGCACAACTACAACATGCCGCCGTACTCGACGGGGGAGACGGGCCGGGTCGGCTCGCCGAAGCGTCGCGAGATCGGGCACGGCGCGCTCGCCGAGCGCGCCCTGATCCCAGTGCTGCCCGCGCGGGAGGAGTTCCCCTACGCGATCCGGCAGGTCTCCGAGGCGATCAGCTCCAACGGGTCCACGAGCATGGGCTCGGTCTGCGCCTCGACCATGTCGCTGCTCGACGCCGGCGTTCCGCTGAAGGACATGGTGTCCGGCATCGCGATGGGCCTGATCCACGAGGGCGGGCAGTACGTGACGCTGACCGACATCCTCGGCGCCGAGGACGCGTTCGGCGACATGGACTTCAAGGTGGCCGGGACCGAGCAGTTCATCACCGCGCTCCAGCTCGACACCAAGCTCGACGGCATCCCCGCCTCGGTGCTGGCCGGCGCGCTGAAGCAGGCCCGCGGGGCCAGGCTCACCATCCTGGAGGTCATGCGCAGCGCAATCAGCTCACCGGCCGAGATGTCCCTGTACGCGCCGCGGATCATCACCATCAAGGTCCCGGTGGACAAGATCGGCGAGGTCATCGGCCCGAAGGGCAAGATGATCAACTCGATCCAGGACGACACGGGCGCCGAGATCACGATCGAGGACGACGGCACCATCTACGTCGGGGCCACCGACGGGGCCTCGGCCGAGGCGGCCAGGGCGGCGATCAACGCCATCGCCAACCCGCACATGCCCGAGGTCGGCGAGCGGTTCCTCGGCACGGTGGTGAAGACCACGACGTTCGGCGCGTTCGTGTCGCTCCTGCCGGGCAAGGACGGCCTGCTGCACATCACCCAGATCCGCAAGCTGCACGGCGGCAGGCGGATCGAGAACATCGACGACGTGATGCACATCGGCGACAAGATCCAGGTCGAGATCCGCGAGATCGATGACCGCGGCAAGCTGTCGCTCGTCCCGGTCGAGGTAGTCGAGCGCGAGGCCGCGGGCGAGGACCTCTCCGGCGGCGAGCCACGCGACTCACGCGGCGACCGCCCGTGGACAAGATCGGCGAGGTCATCGGCCCGAAGGGCAAGATGATCAACTCGATCCAGGACGACACGGGCGCCGAGATCACGATCGAGGACGACGGCACCATCTACGTCGGGGCCACCGACGGGGCCTCGGCCGAGGCGGCCAGGGCGGCGATCAACGCCATCGCCAACCCGCACATGCCCGAGGTCGGCGAGCGGTTCCTCGGCACGGTGGTGAAGACCACGACGTTCGGCGCGTTCGTGTCGCTCCTGCCGGGCAAGGACGGCCTGCTGCACATCACCCAGATCCGCAAGCTGCACGGCGGCAGGCGGATCGAGAACATCGACGACGTGATGCACATCGGCGACAAGATCCAGGTCGAGATCCGCGAGATCGATGACCGCGGCAAGCTGTCGCTCGTCCCGGTCGAGGTAGTCGAGCGCGAGGCCGCGGGCGAGGACCTCTCCGGCGGCGAGCCACGCGACTCACGCGGCGACCGCCCGAGAGAGCCCAGGGAGCCAAGGGACTCCGGCGCCCCCAGGGACCGGGGCGGCGACCGCGACGGGCACCGCAGGACGCGCCAGCGGACCCGGGGGCATCACGAGTAGATGGCTACCGAATCAACCCGTGGTGTCAGCCGAACGGTTCTTCCTGGCGGGCTCCGGGTAGTCAGCGAGTTCCTGCCCTCCGTCCGCTCGGTGGCGCTGGGTATCTGGGTCGGTGTCGGCTCTCGCGACGAGGACGAGGCGCACGCAGGCGCGACGCACTACCTGGAGCACCTGCTGTTCAAGGGCACCGAGCGGCGCACCGCGCTGGAGATCTCGGCCGAGATGGACGCGGTCGGCGGCGAGATGAACGCGTTCACCGCGAAGGAGTACACGTGCTACTACGCGCGGGTGCTCGACGCGGACCTGCCGCTGGCCGTGGACATCCTGTCCGACATGGTGGCCCGTTCGCTGGTTACCAACAAGGACGTGGACGCCGAGCGGAACGTGGTGCTCGAGGAGATCGCGATGAACGAGGACGACCCCTCGGACACCGCGCACGAGGCGTTCACCGCCAAGCTGTTCGGTGACACCCCGCTAGGCCGGCCCATCCTCGGCACCGCGGACTCGATCAACGCGATCACCAGGGAGCAGATCTTCGAGCACTACCAGGCCCGGTACACCCCCGAGCACCTGGTGGTGGCCGCGGCGGGCAACCTGGACCACGAACGGCTGGTCCAGCTCGTCGCCGACGCGTTCGGCCCGGCGCTGGGGCGGGTGGCCGAGCCCGCTCGGCCGCGCCTGAACGGCAGCCACCCGGGCTTCGGCACCGCGGCAGGCGTCGGCACGACGCTGATCTCCCGCGGCATCGAGCAGGCCAACCTGGTGCTCGGCTGCGAGGCGATGTCCAGGACCGACGGGCGCAGGTTCGCGCTGGGCGTGCTGAACGCGGCGTTCGGCGGCGGTATGTCCTCCCGCTTGTTCCAGGAGGTGCGCGAGAAGCGTGGCCTGGCGTACTCGGTGTACAGCTTCTCCGGGCAGCACGCCGATACCGGCCTGTGGGGGATCTACGTTGGCTGCCTGCCCGCCAAGGCCGACGAGGTCCTGGCCATCTGCGCCGAGGAGATCACCAGGGTGGTGGACGGCGGGCTGTCCGACGCCGAGCTGGCCCGCGGCAAGGGCCAGGTGCGCGGCTCGATCGTGCTCGGCCTGGAGGACCCCTCGTCGCGGATGAGCCGTCTCGGTAAGGCCGAGCTGGTCTACCCGAGGCTCGAGCCGGTCGAGGAAATACTCACCGCCATCGACGCCGTCAGCCACGACGACGTCCGCGCCGTGGCCGCCGAGATCCTGACCCGCCCCAAGGCCCTGGCCGTCGTCGGCCCCTTCGACGATCCCGCCGCCTTCGCCGTCTGAGGTCTGCCAGGATCGTCCCTAACCGGTGACGGGAGGACGCGATGATCAGGGTCGGCGTGCTGGGCGCGCGGGGACGGATGGGGCGCGAGGTGTGCCGCGTGATCGCGGAGGCCCCCGACCTGGACCTGGTCGCCGAGGTCGACCTGGGAGACGCGCGTGACCCGCTGACCGGGTGCGACGTGGTGGTCGACTTCACCCACCCCGGTGCGGTCATGGACAACCTGCGCTGGTGCGCCGAGCACGACCTCGACGTCGTGGTCGGCACGTCCGGCTTCGGCGAGGACCGGCTGGACGAGGTGCAGGGCTGGCTGGCCGACCACAAGGACGTGCGCATCCTCATCGTGCCGAACTTCTCCGTCGGTGCCGTCCTGATGATGCGCCTCGCCGCCCAGGCGGCACGGTTCTTCCCCTCCGCCGAGGTCATCGAGTTCCACCACGCAGGCAAGGCCGACGCCCCGTCGGGGACGGCGCTGCGCACCGTCTCGATGATCAGCGCGGCGCGCGCCGCGGCCGGCCTGGGCGCACCGCCCGACGCCACCACGTCAGCGCTGCCCGGGGCCCGCGGGGCCGTCGTCGAGGACGTGCGCATCCACTCGGTCCGCGCGCCAGGGTACGTGGCCCATCACGAGGTGCTGTTCGGCGGGCCGGGGGAGACCCTGACGATCAGGCACGACTCGCTGGACCGCGCCTCGTTCCTGCCGGGCGTGCTGCTGGCCGTCCGCGAGCTCGGCTCGCTCCCGGCCGGCCTCACCGTGGGCCTGGAGGCCCTCCTCGGCCTGGATTGACGTGGGCGCGTGCTCGTCAAGGACGCCGCTGTCGAAGATGAAGTGCACGATGGCCTGGGTCGCGTGCCTTCCGGAGGCGTCCAGTCGATGGCCTGGGGTGACGGCAGGGGCAACCTACCGTCCCAGCCGCCTACCCGTAGGCGTCACGGCTGTAGTAAGGCAAAGCCCGGGCCACGCCACGGTCGGCGCGGCCCGGGCTTCGTCGTACGGGCCTGGGCGGTTCTGCCTCCGGGTTTACCGGAAGAAGCCCGCCAGCTCGGTCAGGTTGGGGTAGCCGAGGCCGGCTCCCTCGTTGTAGTCCGAACCGGGCTGACCGGTGTAGTAGAGGTTGTCGTTGCTGGTGCTGTCCGTAGACATCGGGTTGAAGGGGGAACTGGAGCCAGCGGCCGCGGGGTAGATGGTCGGGTTCCAGAACCCGACCCGGTGGCCGAGGTAAGAGTCGATGACCGCGGTCGAGCCGTTCAGCTGCGGTGCCACGAAGCTCGTGCCACCCCAGCCGCCCTGCAGCACCGGTTGGCCTACACCGGCGAACGACGGCTCGTACAGCAGGTAGCCGCTGTACGGGTCCGCGTCGGCGGAAACATCAGGGACCATCCGCCCGATATTGAAGCCGCTGGTCACGCTCGGGGTCGGATTGAAGCTCCACGACTCCGGCTCGGTCAATCCGGGCTCGAGGGTCGTGTAGTCGGTCGGCGTCAGGTACTGGACGGCGTCGAATCTCCCCGCCACTATGCTCTCCTGGTAGCTCGGGGTGGGCTCGATCGTGCTGAAGCCGCCCGTGCTGCCGCCGATATCCGTGAACGCGGCCTCGCCCTCGGGCTCGCCCGTGATCGACGCGACCGCCGGCCACAGGTAGTCCCAGCCCCAGATGCGCTGGTTCAACACCGTCACGGTCGCGCTCTTGCCCGTCGACGTGTCGCTGAGCGTGCCGGTCCATGGCAGCGTGGTGCCGCCGGCCGCGGTGACGTAGGGGCTGTCGGCCTCCGAGCCAACCGAGAGGTTAGTGGAGCCGAGGTCGCGGAACGCGGCGTACGCCCCGGTGTCACCGGAGGCGACGAAGTCGGACTGCCCCTGCACGGCCAGTTCGAGGAAGGCCTCGTCGAACGCGGCCACGTAGGCCGTGGTCTCCTCGCCGGCCAGGATGAAGTACTTAAGGTAGGTCTCGGACTCGCCCCAGCTCGTCGAGACGGTATCGGCGGTGTTCTGGCTGGCCGCGGTGAAGAACGCGTCGGCGAATCCGGGGTCCGTGTTGGGCGCCTGGTAGTCGATCACGTTCGCGCCGGGAGCCAGGGACCCGGACTGCTCAATGTCCAGGTCGGTCTCGCCAGTTCCCGAGGCGTCACTGGGCGCGCCCGGACCGCCGTCGATGTTTTGCACCGTGAAATTGCCGGTGCGGTTCACGTGCGCGATGTTGCTCCAGAAGTACTCCGGCGCGCCCACGTCAACCGCGGCCAGGGTGACGATCGCGAGCGTCCTGCCCTGCCCGTCGGCGCCCTTGCTGTACAGACCGTTGAGGTCGTAGTTGGAGGCGAAGTTCGACGGGAGGTTACAGGCGTCGGGCAGGCCGGTGCTGGCCAGGCAGTAGGCCCCATTGCCCGGCGGCGCCGTCGGGCTCGACTGCGGCGGGAGGTAGCTGTTGTTCACGTGGGCCAGCGAGGTGCTGAACGGTGGGTAGTTCGAGAGCCCCAGGATGGCCTCCACGAAATTCGCCAGCCGGTACGGCAGCAGCGGAGCCTGCGAGGTTCCGGACGAGTTCCGCGCCGGGATCCCCCCGTGCGCGGGAACGCTGAATATCTTCTCGGTGACTGACAGCGCGCTGTCGTAGTCCTGAGCGGTGCCGGTCGTGCTCACGTCAACGTTGTCCGCGAAGACCGTCGATTTGATCCCGAACCCTGCAAGGTAGCTGGTCAGCGCCTCGATGTTCGACGTAGACTGGCCGTAGGTCCTGGCGAACTGGCTGACCGAGAGATAGTTCCTGACACCGCTCTCGACCTGACGTTCCAGCGAGGAGACGTCCTGCTCCTTCAGGATGAAGGACACGGTCTCCGGCGTGTCGCCAGGGACGCCTTCGAACACTGACGCCCCCGGCAGTGCCGCGGCGTCGATGCCCATCGGCACTTGCGTCGGCGTGTTCGGGCCTGGAGTCGCGGTCGCGGCCGCGGCGGGGCCGGCTAGCGCGGCTAGGGGGACCACGAGAGAGGCCGCCGCCAGCAGCAGCGGCCACCTCCTCCACCTCGCCGGAGGCGACCCGCGCCCGAGCAGTGTTGAGGACAGCCGTGCTGGCCACGCAGTACGCATGCAATCCCACCTTCTCACGGAGAAATAAGCCGTCACCGCAGCCTGGATCGAGCAACGGTGAAGTCCCGGTCAAGCCGGGCTGGTCGGATATCGTTGTCCGGAATACCCAATGTTGACCGAAGTATCACTCCATCTCCCATGAGGGGAGTGAACTCCTTTTTCTGGCCATCTGGCCGCTTTCGCTGACCGTCATCGACGGCTCAGAGTTCACGACATCACTGTTACGACGCCCGCTCGTCCTCCTTGCCTTACCGGAACAGTGTTGCGAAATGATAACTAATCATCTGAAAGATGATCATTGTCTTAAATAAGCAGACATGCGGGTATTTCTGGCCTCGAACGTCGCGCAGGGCCAGGTGAGCCGGGCGAGGTGACCAGGCGAAGCAGCCCATGCGCATGACGAGTGATCGCCGCCGGAGTGCAAGGACGAACAACCCAGGCAAGCAGATACGAATAGCCCGCGTCAGCTTATTTCAGGGTTTGTTGTGGCATTGTTATAAATGTGCCAAATCAATCTTTCCCCGGAAATGGAGGCAGCACGCCGGGGCCAACGGTGCAGGCGAGGGGAAATCGGCCGCGTCGGCGGTTAAGGACGGCCGGGCGGGTGCGCGTGCCCGGCCGGGACGGCGGCGGGTTTCTCGCGGGAGTCGTGGTTGCCGCTGGATGAGGCGCCGGAGTCCGGACGCGCTGCCGTTGGTCAAGGTGCTGGCCGCATTACTGTAATTGAGCAGCGTCAGCACGAAGGCATACAGGTGGCGACGTTGACCGAGGGGTGGCTAGCGCGGGCCAGGCTGGAGCGGCGGTGGGTATTGCTGGCATATACGGGCCCGTAGGTCCCTGGCTGAGCACGGCAAGTTCGACCTCGGCGAACCGGGCAGCCTGCCCTGACGGTCCGGCCACCGTGCCGGACGGCGGCTAAGCCGCCTGCCGTCAGACGCCCTGCTTGCCTGGCCCTATGGACTGCGGCCCGAGCGACCCGTACACCTGGGACACGGACTCCTTGAGCACCGCGGCAAAGTCGGCCCGCAGGTGCGGCGCGGCGGCTGCCGCCCTTCCGACCAGCAGCGTGCCCCGCGTCTTGCCCGCCGCGGTGAGGCTGACCCGCTGGCACCCGCTCACGTCGTACGTGAACGTGGCGAGAACCCGGCTTCCGCCGTAGAAAGTGCCCGCGTACGAGATCCCGAAGTCCGCCGGGCAGTGGATCGGTACCGCCGGGAAGTCAGGGTGGGTGACGGCCGCACACAAATCACCGAACAGGGCGCGCGCCAACCTCCCGTGGTTCTGCGTCACCGTCCGCAAGCTCCCGTTGACCGGCTCGGCGACGAGCAGGTGCCGCGTGACGCTGACCGAGGTTGCCAGCCTCACGCTGGCGCAACCGACCTGGCGTGCCGCCGCGACCGTGGCCCCCGACAGCGCCGCGCTCCCGGCCGGTGGGGCCGTCGTCGCCGGCTGTGTCGCCGCCACCGCCGTGCCGCACCCGGCCAGCGCCGTGCATAGCAGTCCCGCGGTCACTAGTCCGCCGATTCGGCTGTGATTCGTCATGCCCTTTAGACGCCCCCAGGATGTCATCAGTTCCATCGTTTCCTTTCCGGCTTCTTCAGAAAGCGCCGGCCGCTATGGCTGCCCCCACCGCAACCAGCATGGCGCACGCTACCAGTTCGCTGCGGTCTCCCGCGGCGGCTCCGATCTTCGCGCCGAGCTCGACGCCAGCCAGTGACATGATCACGCTGACCACGCCGAACACCGCCGCGGCCACCACCAGCCCGGTCCGGTACACGCCGAGCCCACAGGTGATGAACGGCGTAGGAGCGCCACGGCCGCACCCGGATACCGGTTGATCGGTCTGGCCCTGGTGGTGGCACCTGCCGTCGCCGGGGCCAGACCCCTCCTCGGCCTGGATTGACGTACCGTCGAGGTATGTGCCGAAGCATCAAGACCCTCCGCCCGCCCTACGCCGAGCTGGTCACCGAGGACGACATCCACGCCGCCGCGCTTCAGTACGTCCGGAAGATCAGCGGCTTCCGCACCCCCGCCGGGCACAATGCCGAGGCGTTCGGCCACGCGGTGGACGCCGTCGCGGCCGCCACCGCCACCCTGCTCAGCCAGCTGGAAGTCCGCTCGCCCGCGGCGCGGTGAGGCCCGCGCATCCGGGCCCGAATCGTGGGTAGCAGGCGCTCATGAGACTGATCCTCAACGTGATCTGGCTGGTGCTGTGCGGCTGGTGGATGGCCATTGCGTACGCGCTGGTCGGCCTGATCTGCTTCGCGTTGATCATTACCATTCCGTTCGGGATCGCCGCGTTCCGGATCGCCGGATACGTGCTATGGCCGTTCGGGCGGCAGATCGAGCTGCGCCCCGGGGCCGGGATCGGCGCGGCGATCGGCGACATCATCTGGATCGTCCTGATCGGCTGGTGGCTCGCGCTCGGGCACCTGGGCAGCGGCCTGGTGCTGTGCGCGACGATCATCGGCATCCCGCTCGGCCTGGCCAACTTCAAGATCATCCCGATCTCGCTGATGCCGCTCGGCGTGCGGATCACCGCGGGCCGGGCGTTCTAGCCCGGTTCGAACGCCTGCGGGCCGTCAAGGCCGCCGGCGTTAGCACCGCTGAGGGCCAGGCTCACCGCCCGTCGAGCTGAGGGACGTACACCGGTGCGCCGGCGGCCCGCCCGGCCAGCGCAGCGGAGACCCGGGTGGCCAGGAACGTCGGCAGGTAGCCGGCCAGCTCACCGGGCTCGACGAAGCGGTAGCCGTCGAGCTCGTCCTCCTGCAGCCGGATCGGCGCGTGCTCCGGCAGGACACCACCGTCGAAGATGAAGGCCACCATCGGCCTGGGCCGGACCCCTTCCGGAGGTGTCCAGTCGATGGCCAGCAGCCGTCCCGGGGCGATGTCGAGGCCGAGTTCTTCCGCGACCTCGCGCCGGCAGCCCACGTGCGGCGGCTCGCCGTGCTCCAGGATCCCGCCCGGCAGCGACCAGTGCTCACGGTAGTTCGGCTTGACCAGCAGGACCTGGCCCGCCGGGTCGGTGAAGAGCGCCGCCGCGGAGCCGAACATCGTGGGCAGCCCGGCATACCAGGCGGCCTCGGCCGCCCGCGAGCTCGCGGCGCTGTTGCTTTCGGGCACGGGCACGACCTATCCGGACGGCGACCAGGGCGAGCGCCGTGGCGGTAGCCTAAGCCCATGCACACTCCGGGTGACGACACGTCAGCGGCCGATGCCGAGGAGAGCCGGGTCGAGGTGTACGTCACGACCGACACCTCGGTCGCGCCGCACAAGGCCGGAGAGCCCAGGCTGTACGTAATGTACGACGCGGCCCATCCGGACGGCGACAAGCTCTACTTCACCGAGGCCGAATGGGAAGCGTTCGTCCTGGGGGTCAAGGACGGCGAGTTCGACCTTGACGAGTCGGGCAACCTGCCCTAACGCCGCCCGCATCAGGCCTCGTAGCACAAAGCCAGGGGCGCGGTTCCGGGATTGCTCCCGGAACCGCGCCCCGAACCTCTCATCGGACCCGCCGAATGCCTATCGGCGCGACGGGCTATTCACCTGTCGGATAAAGCGTCAGGCGCCGGGGAATTCGTCCAGCCAGCTCTGCACGCACCCTTCGGTGCCGCCAGACCTGGCGAAGACGCGGTTGCTGAACTCCTCCTGGGTGATGAAGTGCTGGCCGTTGATGGTCTGGTTGTACAGGCGCCCAGCCGTGCCGCCCGTCGCGCCGAAGATGTAGGCGCAGTCGTCGGAGATCTCGTTGCCGGTGGAGTCGTACCAGCCGGTTTCGGTGTCCGGGTCGGTAATTGACTCACTGGTCTCGTGGCTTAGCGGGCTGATCTCGGTGTCGGCGTCGGGGTTGTTGTTCGGCGACTCCTCCGTGGGGAACCTGGCGTCGGTGCCGCACGTGAACCCGGTCGGCGAGTCGTAGATCGGGTAGTCCAGGTTCGTGTACACGGCAGCGCTGTTGGCCGTGCTGTGGTAAGCGCAGTAGGCCGCGGACGGCTCGTTGTTGATCGTGCATTCGTTGCTGCTGCTAGCGTCCGAGCCGGGGAGGAAGCAGGACTCGATGTGCTTGGGCAGGAACAGCTCGTAGATGTGGTTGAGGTTATGCGGTAGGCCGTAGGTCCCAGTGACGGTGTTGACTTCGGCCTGCAGGTTGTTGTCGTCCAGGCAGGCGGTGTAGCCCGAGCCATCAGCGTAGATTCCCGTGGTGTCCGCGGAGGACACGGTGCAGTTCCCGGACGTGGGCAGCGGGTTGGTCGCGTAGATGGGACTCGCGGCCTCGAACCGGTACTGCATTGACCCGTTGTTGCCGTAGTACTCGGTCAGGACCGAGAACACGTTGTTCAGCTGGCCACTCGCCGCCGCTATGTCACGGAAGTAGTCATCGATGAGGCTCTCGTAGGAAGACGGGAACGTGTAGCCCGGCGGAGCCCAGAAGATCGGCACGAGGACCACCGGGCCGGTCTCTCGCGTCGACATGATGTCGCCATCATCACAGACCGTGCCGGCGACGCAGTCAGCCGTGGGCGGGTGTCCGTGGAAGAGAATCGGCGGAGTGCCGTTGATCTTTATAAAACACTCCAGATTCGAGCAGAGACTTCTCTTTCGGCAATGATGTGCTCTTTTAACGATTCAATCGGACAATCACCCCATATATTCGAGGCCCGTAAGGTCTGGCTCGAGCCGAACCGGACAGGCAGGAGTCAGGCACCCGCCTCAACGCCCGCGTGCATCCGCCGGGAGGCTGGCTACCGGCTCGGGGAGCATCCTCCGACGCCGAGCCGGAGGCCGCTTGCCGCCGAACGTCCTATTTGACCGGCGAGAGGGTCTGCGACGGCACCCCGTACACCTGCGACTCCGGCAGCCCCAGGACCGCGGCCATGTCGGCCTTGAGGTGCGGCGCGGCGGCGGCCGCCTTCCCCATCAGGAAGGTGCCCCGCGTCTTACCCGACGCGGTCAGCTGGAGCCGCGGGCACCCGCCCACGGAGTACACGAAGGTCGCGAGGGTTCGCTCCCCGTCGTAGAACGTGCCCGTGTACGAGGTCCCGAAGTCGGCCGGGCAGTCGATCGGCAATTGCGGCACGACAGCGTGGGCGATGGCCGCGCAGAAGTCACCGAACAGGGCCCGCACCTTCGTCGCGTGGCGCTGGGTATACGCCCGCGTGCCGCCGTTGACCGGTTCTCTGACCAGCAGGTGCCGCGTGACGGTGACCGAGGTCGCCTGGTTCACGCTGGCGCAGCCGGCCTGTGTCGTCGCCACCGTCGCCAGCGCTGCCCCGCCTCCGCCCGACGTGGGTGCCCGCGTCGTCGGCGAGGTCGTCGCCGGTAGTGAGGACGCCACCGCCGTCCCGCACCCGGCCAGCCCGGTGCACAGCAGCCCAGCGCACAGCAGTCCCGCGACCCCGAGTCCGCGGATTCGGCTCTGATTCATCATTGCCCTTGGACGCGCCAAGGACTTCACCCGTTCCATCGTGCCTCCCGGCGTCTCCAGAACTCTCTTCAGAACACGCCGGCCGCCATGGCGGCCCCCACTCCGACCAATATCGCGCACGCTATCAGCTCACTGCGATCTCCCGCGGCCGCTCCGAGCCTCGACCCGAGCTCGAGGCCGGCCAGCGACATGATCACGCTCACCAAGCCGAACACCGGCGCGGCCACCGCCAGCCCGACCCGGAGCGCGCCGAGCGCGAACCCGGCCGCCAGGTTGTCTAGGCTGAGCGCGACGGCGGTGACCAGCACGCGCCATGTCCCCCACGAGCCAGCGCCCGATGGGACCTCGCCCCCGGAAGCCCTCGGACCCCGCAGCGCCAGGACCAGGCTGACCATCCCGATCGCGATCAGCATCCCTCCGCCGAGCCAGGGCGCTGACCGTCCGAGGCCCCTCGCCACACTATGGCCCAGCACCAGCCCGAGCACGGGCATGCCGCCCTCGAACAGGCCGAACAGCACGGCGATCCGCACCCTGAGCGCGCCGGTTACTCCGCTGACCCCGATCCCGATGGCCCCGGCGAAGTTAGATAGCCCGAGCGCGACGGCCAGGAGCAGCAACGCGACCACCAGCCCACGCTACCCCGTCCGTGCCGCACTCCCCGGGACGTCACCACAGCCTGGCCGGGCCCGCTCCCTCCAGGCGGAGCAGCAGCTCCTTGCGTCCGAGGCCGCCGCCGTACCCGGTCAGGCTGCCGTCGCTGCCGATCACCCGGTGGCAAGGCACGATGACCGAGATCGGGTTCGCGCCGTTGGCCAGGCCCACCGCGCGCGACGCGACGAGCCTCTTGCCCAGCGCCCGGGCGATGTCCCCGTAACTGACCGTGCTCCCGTAGGGGATCTTGGTCAGCTCGGTCCACACCGCGAGCTGGAACGCGGTCCCGCTGGGCGCCAGCGGCACGGTGAACTCCTTCGCCTCGCCGGCGAAGTACGCCTCGAGCTGCGCCGCGGCCTCGCCGAAGGTGGCCGGGCTCGGCGTCAGCCCCTCTTCGACCCGCCACGAGTGCCGGTCGGCGTCCAGCATCCACAGCCCGGTCAGGGCGTGCCCGTCACCGAGCAGCAGCAGCCTGCCGATCGGCGAGCTGACGATATGGGACAGGCGCGGCGCGTTAAGGTCCGGCGCCACGAACGGGCTGGTCATTTCTCCTCCAGGTAGGCCCACAGGTGATGGACGGCGTAGGAGCGCCACGGCCGCCAGCTTTCGGCGAGCGACGCCACGGCGCTGGCCACCCCGGCCGCCCTGGCCCGCGCCGCGGATCCGGTCCCGGCCGGGATCGTCCCGAGCCGCGCCAGCGCGCCGAGCACGCCCACGTCCCCGGGCAGGAACGCATCCGGGTCGGACAGGGCGCGCATCCGGATGTACGCCGCCGTCCACGGCCCGATCCCGGGCAGCGCGAGCAGGCGTTCGGTCGCCAGGTCCCGTTCGGCGCCGGGATCCAGGGACAGGCCGCCGGAGGCGAGCGCCGTGGCCAGCCCGGTCAGCGCCGCGGCCCGCGCGCGCGGCATCGGCAGCGCGGCCGGATCGGCGCCGGCCAGCGTCTCCGCCGTGGGGAAGCAGTGGGTGAGCGAGCCGTCCGGCCGTTCGAGCGGCTTGCCGTAGGCGGCCACCAGCCGGGACCCGAGGCGCCTGGCCGCGGTGACCGACACCTGCTGCCCGAGCACCGCCCGCAGCGCGAGCTCGGTCCCGTCCACGTGCCCGGGCGAGCGCCGCCCCGGACAGGAAAGCGCCAGCGGCCCGAGCACCGCGTCCGCGGAGAGGAACGAGCTGACCGCCTCGGGGTCAGCGTCCAGGTCGAGCAGCCTCCGGCACCGCTGCACCGCCGCGGTCAGGTCGCGCAGGTCCTCCAGCTGCAGCTCACACTCCACGTACCCGGAGCCGGAACCCGAACCGGAACCAGGCCCCGCAGGGCCGAGGGATACGATCCCCGTGCCGTTCGGCAGCAGCATCGTCCGTCGATAGCGCCCGTCTTCCACGGATTCCACGCCCTCGATCGCGCGGGCCGCCAGGAAGCCGAACATCCTGTCCAGGTCGATCGGATGCCGGTACGCGAGCCGCAGCCTGATCAGGCCAGGCGCCGAGGGCTCCTCCAGGCTGTGAGCCCCCGCCAGCCCCCGGGCCTCCGCCAGCCCCCGGGCCCCCGCCAGCCCCCGGGCCCCCGCCAGCACCGCCGCGGCCCCCAGCCGCCGCGACCTCGGACCCCGCCTGCCCCGCGCCTCGCGGAGCTGCGTGGGCGTGACGGCGAACACCTCCTGGATCGTGGCGTTGAACTGCCTGATGCTGGCGAACCCGGCCGCGAACGCGATCTCCGACACTGGCAGCGTGGTCGTCTCGGTGAGCACGCGGGCGGTCTGGGCACGCTGCGCGCGGGCGATGGCCAGCGGGCCCGCCCCGAGCTCCGCGGTCACCAGCCGCCGGACCTGCCGCTGCTCGTAGCCGAGGCAGGCCGCCAGCCCCTCGACGCCGTCCCGGTCGACCACGCCGTCGGCGATGAGCCGCATCGCGCGCCCCACGACGTCGGCCCTGATGTTCCACTCCGGCGAACCGGGGGATGCGTCCGGGCGGCACCGCTTGCAGGCCCGGAACCCGGATTCCTGGGCGGCGGCCGCGCTGCGGTAGAACCGCATGTTCTCCCGTTTCGGCGTGATCGCCGGACACGACGGCCGGCAGTAGATGCCCGTCGAAGTCACCGCGGTGAAGAACACGCCGTCGAACCGGGCATCCTTCGAAACCGCGGCCGCGTACCGCTGCTCGTCGCCCAGCGCCGGAACCCCGGCCCCCGGCACCAGCACCGGCCGGCGCCCGCGCCTGCGTTGCTGTTTCACGCTCTCCACGATGCCATCGTCGGCGGACTGTTACTGGCGGAAATCGGACATCACCCTCGCCGGGTAGGCTTGCGGACATGTTGTGTCCTGCAAGCTGGTCCAGGCTGGCGGGTGGAAGTCCCGTCCGGGTAGGCACCGGAGCGCCCGGTAGCAGGCCCCGGTTCGTCGTTGAGAGGCGGCGGGCTAAGCGGGGTGTCAAGAGCCTCTTTGGAGGGAGCAAGCGCGCGGGCCGTAGCATCAAGCGAACCTTGCAGCCTCGTCACAGTCACAACGGAGGAGCCGAGCCGCTCATGTCACGGCGAAGGCCATGTCCGGCGGGCCCTGGTCCGGGGTCAGCCTGCCGGGTCCTTCCGGGGTAGGGAGGGCGGCACGTGCGCAAAGTCTGGGCTGGAACAGGAGAGGCCCGTCTGCCTGGCCTGCGTCGGGCAAAGACCGCTGGTATAAGCCGATGGTGAAAGCTGGCGGAGGGCAGCGGGAGTCCGAGAGGGGCGTAGTACCGGTGATCGGCGTGCAGCATAACGCGCCGGGAGGGAAGGGCCCTCACTTTGATCATGCTGGCGGAGAGGGTAAGCGCGAGGGCATGGCCGGGACCGCCCGGTCCAATTACCCCGGCGGGTGTCCGCCCGCCGTACTGGGGTGGGAATCCACCTGGAAAGTGCGACGACTTCAACGCAAGCTATGGGCTGCGGCCAAGCAGTCTGCGGAGCGGCGTTTCCACGCCCTGTATGACCGTATCTGCAGGGGTGACGTCCTGTGGGAGGCGTGGGAACGGGTCCGGGAGAACCGCGGGGCTGCCGGGGTGGATCGTGTCACCTTGGCGTATGTGGAGGAGGTCTACGGGGTTGCCCGGTTGCTCGGGGAGCTTCAGGCCAGTCTCCGCGCAGGCACCTACCGTCCCGCGCCGGCCAGGCGCGTGGACATCCCGAAACCAGATGGCGGTAAGCGGCCGCTCGGCATACCCTCGGTCCGCGACCGGGTGGCCCAGCAGGCGGCCAAGATCGTGCTGGAGCCGGTCTTCGAGGCGGACTTCGCGCCGTGCTCGTACGGGTTCCGGCCGAGGCGGTCGGCCACGCAGGCGATGGAACGGCTCCGGGCCGGCTTCATCGAGGGCTGCCAGTTTGTCGCGGAGTTCGACATCCGCAACTTCTTCGGGCAGATCAGCCATGACCGGCTGCTGGCTGAGATGGGGAAGCGGGTGTCGGACCGGCGGGTGCTCAAGCTGGTCCGCTTGTGGCTGCAGGCAGGGGTGATGACGGAGCAGGGGTTCGAGCGGACGGTCGCCGGGACTCCGCAGGGCGGGGTGATTTCCCCGCTGCTGGCCAGCATCTACCTGCACGTCCTGGATACCGAGTTCGCCCGGCGCGGGCTGGGGGAGCTGGTGCGCTACGCCGATGATGGTGCGCCACGAGCGCTGATGGAGGTTGCGATGTAGAAGATCGTGATCTTTGGATGCGGTGCTGTGCTGGTGATGGAGGTATGGCCCTCCGGGACCGCCCTGCAGGGGGAGGTCTCAAACCACCGCAAGCTGCTGCGGTTAAGAGCCGTGGTGGTGAGCGTTGCGGAAAAGGCGCACGTGATGCGTCAGGTGCGGGCCGGGAAGGCGAACGTGAGTGAACCACTGCTGAAGCGTCGAAAGCGTAGCGGCGTCATCAAAACCGGGGTCCAGTCGTTGCCCCGGGATGAGCCTGGCGGGTGCCTGCTGACTGGCCAGGTGGTGACCGGCGTGAAGGTGGCGCGAGCCCGGTTCAGGCACCAGCACGGAACGTGGGAACCTGTCGCCCCGATGGCGCTGGCCGGGTGTTGGGCCGGCCAGCCGAAGGGAGTACCCCAAGCAGCAGAAACTGCGAGGGGCCGAGTACCGGAGCGGGGCACAGGGGCGGACCGTCTCGTAGTAGCGCTGAGGCCCGGTAATGCGGGCGGAGCGAAGGAGACGGGTTGCCCGGGTTCGCCCGTCGGTCAACCGGTGATGCCGGGAGGAGCCGGGTGAGCGAGCCGAAGCAGCAGGACAAGCCGTTTCAGATCTCCAAGTGGAAGGTCTGGGAAGCGTTTGAGAGGGTCAGGGCCAGCAAGGGCGCGGCGGGGGTCGACGAGCAGTCGATCGCGGAGTTCGAAGCCGACCGGGACCGGAACTTGTACAAGATCTGGAACCGGATGTCGTCGGGCTCGTACTTCCCGCCGCCGGTGAAAGCGGTGGAGATTCCCAAGGCAGGAGGCAAAGGGATCCGTGTGCTCGGAGTACCGACCGTGGCCGACCGGATCGCCCAGACGGTAGCCAGGCTGTACCTGGAGCCGGAGGTCGAGCCGATCTTCCATCCGGACTCCTACGGCTACCGGCCGGGCAAGTCCGCGCTGGACGCGGTCGCCGCGTGCCGCCAGCGGTGCTGGCGGGCGGACTGGGTGATCGATCTGGACATCCGGGCGTTCTTCGACACCGTTCCCTGGGATCTCGTGCTCAAGGCGGTCGCTCGCCACATCGCACCGGACCAGAAGTGGATTCTGCTGTATGTGGAGCGGTGGCTCAAGGCGCCGCTGCAAAAGCAGGATGGCACGCTGGTCACCCGGGATCGCGGGACCCCGCAAGGGTCAGCGATCTCACCGTTGATCGCCAACCTGTTCATGCACTACGTGTTCGACGCCTGGCTGGCCCGGGAGTTCCCCGGGATCCGGTTCGAGCGGTACTGCGATGACGCGGTAGTGCATTGTGCCAGCAAGGAGCAGGCCTGCCAGGTGCGGGATGCGATCGCTGGCCGCCTCGCGCAGGTCGGCCTGGAACTGCATCCGGATAAAACCCGGATCGTGTACTGCAAGGACGCCGACCGGCGCGGCGATCATGAGGCCACGTCGTTTGCGTTCCTGGGGTATGAGTTCCGGCCCCGGCTGGCCAAGAACAGGTACGGCAAGCATTTCGTGTCGTTCCTGCCCGCGGTCAGCACGGAGGCGATGAAGGCCATGGGAGCGGAGATCCGCTCCTGGCACTGGGCCAAGCGCAGTGACAAATCCCTCGGCGACCTTGCGCTGATGTTCAACAGCAAAGTGCAAGGGTGGATCAACTACTACGGGCGCTTCTACCGGTCCCGGTTGCTCTACTTCCTCCGGCGGCTCAACGACCACCTGGTCCGGTGGGCCTGCCGGAAATACGGCAAGCGGCTGCGCAACCGCGAGCGCCGTGCGATGGAACTGCTGGCCGGGGCCGCGCGGCGGTCTCCCTGGCTATTCGCGCACTGGCGGCTCGGCGCACGTCCTGACGGCTGGGCAATGGGAGCCGGATGAGTCGAGAGGTTCAAGTCCGGTTCTGCGAGAGCCGGGGGGTGCGATTCCCCCCGGCCACTCACCGCGTGGTGCTGTGCCGCAGTGCGGCGCAGGCCGGGGCGGCCCTGGACGCGGCCGGGGAGATCCTCGCGTCGCTGGGGCTGGAGCTGCACCCGGGCAAGACGAAGGTGGTGGACCTGCGGCAGGGCCGGGAGGGACTGGACTTCCTCGGCTGCCATTTTCATGCCCGCATGTCGGGGCGGCTGTGGGAACAGAAGCGGATCGTGCGCTACTACCTGCACCGCTGGCCCTCGCAGCGGGCGATGAAACGCATCCGGGACAAGATCCGGGACCGCACCGGCAGCAACCGCACAGGGGTAAAGGACATCCGCGAGGTGATCGCGGACCTGAACCCGCTGCTGCGCGGCTGGGGCAGCTACTTCCGCACCGGGAACGCCGCCGTCAAGTTCCGTCAGGTCGACCGGTACGCCGCATGGCGGCTGAAGCGCCTGCTGATCAAGAAGCGCGGCAGGAACCTGCGCGCTGGGCAGGCAAACCAGTGGACCGGGGAATGGCTGCACGGGCTGGGTCTGCACAAGCTCTCCGGTACCGTCCGCTACCCGAAGGCAGCGTAACCATGTCAAGAAGATCATCGGTAAGCCGTATGCGGGAAAACCGCTCGTACGGATTGAAAGGGGGATGGGGAAACGGGCCGTTCGCGGCACCGCGCCCCTG
>CAWBKD010000010.1:0-47001 GCA_963789225.1 uncultured Actinomycetes bacterium | reverse complement strand
CGTCGAGGTAGATGTCGCGGGCAAAGCCGGTGGAGATCAGGTTGCCCGTCTTGTCCTCGATCCACTTTACCGGACGCTCAAGCAGGATCGAGGCCAGGATCGAGCAGACGTACCCCGGGTAGACCGGCACCTTGTTGCCGAACCCGCCCCCGATGTCGGGCGAGATGATCCGGATCATATGCTCCGGCAGTTCGGCGACCAGCGCCACCGCCGCGCGGATGATGTGCGGCGCCTGCGTGGTCATGTACACGGTGAGCTTGGAGGTGGCCCGGTTGAAGTCCGCGATCGAACCGCAGCACTCGATCGGCGACGGGTGCGAGCGCGGATAATGCAGCTTCAGCCTGGAGATCACGTCCGCCTGCTCGAACGCCCGGTCGGTGCCGGCCGCGTCGCCGACCTCCCAGTCAAAGATGACGTTGTCCTGCTGGCCCGCCTTGTCGTCGCGGATCACCGGCGCGCCCTCGGCGACGGCCTGCTCCGGGTTGACGATCACCGGGAGCGGCTCGTACTCGACGTCAATGGCCTCGCACGCGTCCTTGGCGATGTACGGGTCGTCGGCGATGACGCAGGCTACTTCCTGGCCCTGGAACCGGACCTTGTCCGTGGCCAGGACCGCCTGGGTGTCGTAGGACAGCGTCGGCATCCAGGCGAGGTTCCTGGTCGCCATCATCTCGCCGGTGAGGACCAGGTGGACGCCCGGGATGTCCCACGCCTTGCTGGCGTCGATGGACTTGATCCGCGCGTGGGCCAGCGGGCTGCGCAGGATCTCCATGTGCAGCATGCCGGGCAGGGTGATGTCGTCGGTGTAGCTGCCCTTGCCGCGGATGAACCGGTTGTCCTCGACCCGCTTGCGGCTAGCGCCTAGCCCGCCGATCTTGATTTCGTCGAGTGCCTGTGACATGTCATGCCCCCTGAGACCTGAGCTTGGCGGCCGCCCACAGCACCGACTTCACGATGTTCTGGTAGCCGGTGCAGCGGCACAAGTTGCCGGACAGCGCCCACCGCACCTCGTCCTCGGTCGGGTCGGGATTGGCGTCGAGTAGCGCCTTGGCGGCCAGCATCATGCCGGGAGTGCAGAACCCGCACTGCAGCCCGTGCTCCTCCTTGAAGCCCTCCTGCAGCGGGTGCAGTTCGCTGGCGGTGGCCAGGCCCTCGACGGTACCGATCTCGTGCCCGTCGGCCTGCACGGCCAGCATGGTGCAGGACTTCGCCGGACGCCCGTCGACCAGGACGGTGCACGCGCCGCAGTTGGTCGTGTCGCACCCCATGTGGGTGCCGGTCAGACCGAGCCCGCGCCGGATCAGGTGGGACAGCAGCAGCCGCGGCTCCACCTCGGCGGTCTTCTTCTCGCCGTTGATCGTGAACGTGATCCGGCGGACCGGGATCTCGACCCCGGAGCCCGCAGGCTCCTCGTCAATGATGATCATGGTCAGGCTGCCCTTTCCGCCGCAGGTTCGGCGCGCCTCAGCAGGCGCGTGACGAAGGTGCGCACCATGTGCCGCTTGTACTCGGCGCTGCCGCGATGGTCGGTCCGCGGCCGCGCCGCCTCGGCCGCTAGGTCGGCGGCCTGGGAGATGCTTTCGGCGGTCAGCGGGCGGCCGGTCAGCGCGTCGGCCGCGGCCCTGGCCGCGATCGTCGAGCCGCCGACCCCGGTCAGCGCGATGCCCGCCCTGGTCACGGTCTCGCCGCTCATCTCGAGGGCGACGGCGACCCCGACGGTCGCGAAGTCTCCGACGCGGCGCTCGAGCTTGAGGTAGCCGCCTGCCCTGGTCCCCTGCGCGGCCGGGATCACCGCCTCCACGGCGATCTCGTCCGGGGCCAGGACATTCTGGAACGGGCCGGTGACGAAATCGCCGAGCGGGATCGCGCGCATGCCGCCTGGCCCGCGCGCGATGACGGAGCCGCCGAGCGCCAGCAC
Organism: uncultured Actinomycetes bacterium; assembly: GCA_963789225.1. Lineage (GTDB taxonomy): Bacteria > Actinomycetota > Actinomycetes > Streptosporangiales > Streptosporangiaceae > Palsa-504. Next base: position 45,083 of record CAWBKD010000010.1, on the reverse strand, counting down.
CACCGACGCCCAGTCACCCTGCGGGTCGGCGTGGCACAGCGAGCCGACGAGCGTGCCCCGGTTGCGGACGATGGGGTCCGCGATCAGCGGCGCCGCCGCGGCCATGGTCGGCTGCGTGGTCTTCAGCAGGTCAGAGTGCTCCAGGTAGGCGTGCCGGCACAGGGCGCCGATGCGCAGGGTCCCGTCCGGGTCGGTCCGGTGGTAGTCGAGGCCGGGAACGTTGTTGATGTCCACGATGAGCCCCGGCGTGGCGAAGCGCAGCTTCATCAGCGGGACCAGGCTCTGGCCGCCGGCCAGGACCTTCGCGTCGTCCCCGTTGTCGTGCAGCAGGCCGATCGCCTCGGCCAGTGAACGCGGCGCCTCGTAACGGAACCGCGACGGATACATAGGATCCTCCAGGTGTCGCAGGAGAGGTGAAGGCCGGGGCTACTGCTTCGATTCCGGGTCGGGTACCGCCACGGGGAGGGACTCGTAATCGGGATCCGGCCGGGGCTCCTGGTGGGGCGGCCACGGTCCTGCCACGGGCTGGCCTGCGACCTTGAGGTAATCGATCAGCTCGGGCCAGGCCCAGACCGTGGGGCTTTTCCCGGTCTTCGGAGCGTGCTCGATCAGCTCGTACAGCCGCGGATTACCGCGGCTGTGGCCGTCGGATTCAATTCGCATGGCGTGCTCCTGCCGCTGGACACTACTGACGAGCCGGCGTCACTGATGGCGCGACCCCCATGATCCACTGGGCCGAAGGGCCCCGCAACACGCGAATAAGTGCTTGCTTAAGGGGCGGGAAAGTCGGCGCTTCCGGTATTCACACTGGTCCTAGCTCCAGATCGTGACATATACCGGCGGGCGGAACCGCGACGGCGGGACTCCGCCGGCCGGCGCGCGCATCAGGTGCATGGCCTCCGGGGTGCTCAGGTAGCGGCGGAACGAGCTGGCCGCCGGGCTCTGGTGCTGCCGCTCCATCAGGGTGACGTGCCAGCACGCGTCCATCCGGCAGCCGGGCAGTTCGACCAGGGACAGCTCGCCGCGGCGCAGCTGCTGGGCGACCAGGTGCTCGACCGCGGGCGCCACGCCGGTCCCGTCGGCCGCGGCCGCCCAGGCGGCGGTCTGGTTGGGGAACACCCTGATCTGATCCTCGGGAATGCCCAGGCTGGACAGCATCTGGCCGGTCTCGCTCCCGGGGTCGGCGCCGGAAGGGTCGACGTACCACAGCCATTGGCGGGGGTTGCCGCGCAGCCGGGGCTGGCCCGCCGTCACGACCACGAGGCGGTAACGGAAGATCGGCTCGGTTACCAGCGCCAGGGCCGGGTCATCGGGGACGGTGGACCCGATGGCGACGTCCGCGAGCCGGTTGGCGACCAGGACGCTCATCTCGCTGCTGGCCGCCACGCCTGCCGAGATCTCGACCGAACCGGCGAAGCGCTTGGTGAACGCCTCCGTCAGGGGGCTGATCACGAACTCGGCGATGGTGGACGTGGAGACGACCCGCAGCTGTTCCGGCGCGCCCTGCGCGGCGCGTACCGCGGCGTGCGCCTCGGCGCCGAGCACCACGATCTGCGAGGCGGTGGCCAGCAGCCTGGACCCTCCCGCGGTCAGCGTCATGCCGACCGGACCGCGGGTAACCAGCTGATCGCCTAGGTGCAGCCGCAGCGCCGACAGGGCCTGCGAGACGGCCGACTCGCTGACGCCGAGCGCATTGGCGGCGGCGGTGACCGAGCCGAGCCGGGCCACCAGGACGAACGCGTTCAGCTGGGTAAGCGTCATGGCACTGCCAATTATCACGCACCTGCTGCGTGATGATCGCCAGGCGCAGGTCAGCCCCGGCCCAGCTCACGAGGCGGACCGGGCGGCGGCCGCCGCCACCACGCGCAGCCGGTCACGCAGCGCGGCGCCCGCCTCGCGGTCGGTCTGCGCCTCGACGATCCGCAGGCCCGCTCCCGGCAGCGCCTTGCCCAGGTCTTCCGGCAGGTCGAGGCGCTGATAGGGCAGGCCGAACGCGGCCGCCAGGTGATGCAGGCCCGCGCTGTGCGGGGTGCCGAACAGCCGCTCGAACGAGCCGGTAAAGGCAGCCTGCTCCAGGGCGGAGAAGATTCCGCCGCCGTCGTTGTTGACCACGACCAGGCACAGATCGGGGCGCGGCTCGTCGGGCCCGAGGGCCAGGCCGGGCGCGTCGTGCAGAAACGCCAGATCGCCGACCAGGGCAAACGCGGGGCCGCCGTGGGCCAGCGCGGCGCCGATGGCGGCCGAGGTGGTCCCGTCGATACCGCTGGCTCCCCGGCTGGCCAGGATGCGGAGGTCGGCGCGGGGCACACCATGGCAGTCAATATCCCGGATGGGCAGGCTGGACCCGATCCACAGCAACGCGTCTTCGGGCAATCCGCGGACGAGGTCCCTGGCCAGGCGCGGTTCGGTCAGGTTCTCCTGCTCGTCAAGGACGGCGTCCACCGCGCGCCGCGCCGCCTCATCGGCCCTGCGCCATCCATCCAGCCAGGCCGTACTCCGGGCCGCGGTACCCCTGAGCCGGATCCCCGCCGCGACGTCGGTGGCGGACCGCTGCGGGTCAGCCCAGCGCCCGGGGCCCTGGGCGATCACGACATGCCTGCCCGTCGGCCCGCCGAGGAAGGCCATCTGCGGGCGGGAAAGCCCGGCCGGCCGGCCGACACGATCACGTCGGGCCGGCGGGCGGCCGCGAACTCCGGGGTGCCGAGCAGGTACTGGTAGGCCGCCAGTGCATTCGGGCCGTACCGGGCGCCGGACGAAGGCTCCGCGAGCACCGGCCACCCGGCCTGCTCGGCCAATTCGACCAGCCCGGCCGCGTCGTAATCCCCGTCACCGCAGATGACCACCCCGCGTTCGGTCCAGTCCAGCTCGATCTCCCCCGGGGGGACGACCCCCCCGGTGACCCCCCCGATTACGGGAGGGCTGTCCGCCCCCCGTGCCCCCCCGAGGCGAAGCGGGTCCAGGGGGAACCGTCGGGGCGGCCGTCGAGGGAATCGGGCCAGCTCGGCTCGGCCGGGGCGCCGGGGAGGCCGGGAGTGAGCGGGTCGCGGAAGGCGAGGTTGAGGTGGACCGGGCCAGGCAGGCCCCCGGCCGCACCCGCCGTGTGCGCCCACGCCTGGCCAGCCACCGAGCGCCAGTACCCGGCCGCCCCCGGCCGCCGCTCGGGCACCCCGGCCTCGCAGAACCAGCGGACCGCGGTCCCGTACATCTTGATCTGGTCGATGGCCTGGTTGGCCCCGACGCCCCTCAGCTCGGGCGGCCGGTCGGCCGTCAGGACCAGCAGCGGGACGGCCGACTCGTCGGCCTCGATCACCGCCGGGTGAAAGTTGGCCGCCGCCGTGCCCGACGTGCACAGCACCGCCACCGGGCGCCTGCTCGCCTTGGCCAGGCCGAGCGCGGTGAACGACGCGGAGCGCTCGTCGATCCTGACGTGCAGGCGTATCCGGCCCTGCCGCTCGGCGTCGAAGAGGGCCATCGCCAGCGGCGTGCTCCGCGATCCGGGCGCCAGCACCGCCTCGCGCAGCCCGCACCGGATGAGCTCGTCGGCGAACGTGGCGCCGAAGGCGGCGGCGGGGTTCACGGGCGCCCCGGAGCGGGCCGCGGGCGCCACGTCCGGCAGGTAACGCGCCGCGGCCGCCGCGCGGTCCCGCCACGGGGCCGGGTCGGTCTCGAAGCGCGCGAGCGCGGCCGGGTCGACGCCGGGGCGGCGGACCGGCAGCTCGCCCCGGTCTGGCACCAGCGGGTCGGCCGTGACGTCGCCGGTCAGCAGCGACATCGTGCCCAGGCCGCAGGCGTAGGGCAGCTCAGGCAGCGCGGCGGCCAGCGCAACACCGGCGGCGAGCCCGACCGAGGTGTCGACCGCGCTCGAGACCACGACCGGCAGGCCGCAGGCCTCCGCGACCTGCAGGGCCGGACGGACGCCACCCAGCGGCTGGACCTTCAGCACCACGATGTCGGCCGCGTCCGCCGCCCGGACCCGCAGCGGGTCCTCGGCCTTCCTGATCGACTCATCCGCGGCGACCGGTACGTCGATAAGTCGACGCAACTCGGCGAGCTCGTCCAGGGTGGCGCAGGGCTGCTCGGCGTATTCGAGCCCGAACACAGCCAGCCGGCGCAGCATCCGGGCCGCCTGCCCGACCTCCCAGCCGCCGTTCGCGTCGACCCTGATCGCGCCGCCAGGACCGAGGGCCTCGCGGACGGCCTCGACCCGCTCGATGTCCTGGGCCTCGGCCTGGCCGCGCTCGGCCACCTTGACCTTTGCCGTCCGGCAGCCCGACGCGGTGACGATCTCGATCGCCTGGGCCGGCCCCACGGCGGGGACGGTGACGTTCACAGGAACCCGGTCCCGCACCGGCGCGGGCCACCCCGCGGTCGCGGACTCCAGCGCGCTGGCCAGCCACCGGGCGCACTCCTTCGGCCCGTACTCGGCGAACGGGGAGAACTCCCCCCATCCGGCCGGTCCCTCGATCAGCGCCCCCTCCCGCACCACGATCCCCCGGAACCGCACCGTCATCGGGATCGCGAATGCCCGCAGCCCCTCGATCATGGGTGGCGGGAGTGGAGGAGCGGGCCGAGAGGACTGCGGGGGTCATCGGCCGTGTCGTAGAGGATGTCGGAGTAGTCCTTCCCCGGTTCCGGTCCAGACTGCTGCCATTCGATCACTCGTAACCTCCCTGCGTCAGGGTTCTAACCTTACGATCGTGACGAAGCGCCCCATTCATGCGGTCCTGGTCGAGCGGGCGACCCCGCGCCTGACCGAGCTGCTCGCCGCGGCGCTCGACGGCACCGGGCCGGCGCTGGCACCGCTGGACGCCACACTGCCCGCGGCCCGGCTGGACAAACTGCTGGCCGCGCTCGCCCCGGACACGGTGGAAGATCCCGGGGGTGATACCACCGCTCGTTCGGGGGAAAGAAGAGGCGCCGCAGAAGGCACGGCGGTGATCGTGAGCACCTCCGGGTCCACCGGGGTGCCGAAGGGGGTGGAGCTCGGCGCCGCCGCGCTGCTGCACTCGGCCCGGTCCTCGCTGGCCAGGCTCGGCGCCCGGCCGGGCGAGCGGTGGCTGTGCTGCCTGCCGGCCGCGTACATCCCCGCGATCGGCATCCTGGTGCGCTCGCTGGTCAGCGGGACCGAACCGGTCCTGGCCGACCGGGCCGACGCCGAGACGGTCGCCGCCAGCGGGTGCGCGCACGTCTCGCTCGTGCCGACGCAGCTCCGCCGGCTGCTCGGCCGGGGTATCGATATGTCGACACCACTGGCTTCGTTCCGGTCGGTGCTGCTCGGCGGGGCGGCCGCGCCCGCCGACCTGCTGGACGCCGCGCGGGCCGCGGGGGTCGGGGTGGTGACGACGTACGGCATGACCGAGACCTGCGGCGGCTGCGTGTACGACGGGATCCCCCTGGACGGGGTGCGGGTGGAGATCCGCGATGAGGCGGAGGACGGAAGCGGAAGGATCTGGCTCGCGGGGCCCGTGCTGTTCTCCGGATACGTGCCGGGGACGCGGACCGGACGACGGGTGGTTCCGGACCGGGGACCTGGGCCACGTGGATTCCTCGGGGCGCCTGGTCGTGCGCGGCCGCGCGGACGACGTGATCAATACCGGCGGCTTCAAGGTGGTCCCCGGCGAGGTGGAGGAGGCGTTGCGGACCTGTCCTGGCGTCAGCGACGTGGCCGTCGTCGGCCAGCCGGATCCCGAATGGGGCGAACGGGTCATCGCGGTCGTGGTGCCCGCCGACCCGGCCGACCCGCCGGGGCTCGATTTGCTCCGTCTGCATGTACAGCGGCGTTTGCCGCGTTACGCTGCTCCGAGCAGGGTCGTGCTCGTCGATGCCGTCCCGCTGCTTCCCAGCGGAAAACACGACATCGCCGGGCTCAGGCGGGAACTGCTACGGCGGGAACAAACTGAGGCGGAGAACGTTACTTATTAGTGCCCGGACAATGTGCTCTGCTGAGGACTGCGCGGGGCCGCAGAGGGTACTTGGCGGGAACCCCGTGAACGTTGGTTGTATTGCGTGCGTATTGAAAAGGAGGGAGGTGCCTCATGCCGCGGATCGCCATGGCGACGACGGTCGCCGAACCTGATGAGGAGGCGAGCACGACCCGCGTGGACGACTTGATCCAGCGCGGGCGTAGCCAGGGTCACCTGTCTCTTTCTGAGCTGAGGACTGCATTTGACCAGGCAGGCATGACGCCTGCCGAGGGCAGGTCCATTCTGCGTGAGCTGAGCGAGTCGGGCGTCCGGCTGGCCAATGAGCTGGGCGAGTCTGCCAAGGCGCGCCCGGTGCGGTCAGCGCCTGCCCCCAGGGCCGCCAAGGACCTGGACGAGGCGGACGGCGAGTCCGGCCTCATGGACGACGCCGAGATCGACGCGGCCGACGCGGAGGTGGCCAGCCTGGAGGCGGAGGCCTCGGCGATCGCCGACGCGGACCGCCTGGCCGAGGCCGACCTTGACGACCAGACGCCCGCGATGGGCGACTCGGTGCACACCTACCTCAAGTCCATCGGGCGCACGAGCCTGCTCACCGCCGAGCAGGAAGTCGACCTGGCCAAGCGGATCGAGGCCGGCCTGTTCGCCGAGCACAAGCTCGAGACCGCCACCGGTCTTGACGAGGCCTACCGGCACGACCTCGAGCTGGTCGCCGAGGACGGGCGCCGGGCCAAGGCGCACATGCTCGAGGCGAACCTGCGCCTGGTCGTCTCCGTGGCCAAGAAGTACAGCGACCGCGGGCTCTCGCTGCTCGACGTCGTGCAGGAAGGGAACCTGGGCCTGATCCGGGCGGTCGAGAAGTTCGACTACACCAAGGGCTACAAGTTCTCCACCTACGCGATGTGGTGGATCAGGCAGGCCATCCAGCGCGGCTTCGCGGACTCGGCACGGACCATCCGGCTTCCGGTGCACGTGCTGGAGATGCTCAGCAAGCTGAGCCGGGTCGAGCGGGACATGCACCAGCGCCTGGGCCGCGAGCCGACCCCGGAGGAGCTGGCCGTCGAGCTGGACCGGACGCCGGACCAGATCGAGGAGCTGCTGCGGACCAGCCGCCAGCCGATCAGCCTGGACTCCACCATCGGCGAGGACGGCGAGACCAGCATCGGCGACCTGATCGAGGACATCGACGCGCCCGAGGCCTCCGAGCTCGTGGACCGCCAGCTGATGGCCGAGCAGCTGCGTTCGGCGCTGGACGCGCTGACGCCGCGCGAGGCGACGATCATGGCGATGCGGTTCGGCCTTTACGACGGCAACCCGCACACGCTGGACGAGATCGGCCGCGCGCTCGGCCTGACCCGCGAGCGGATCAGGCAGCTTGAGAAGCAGTCGCTGTCCAAGCTGCGCCACCCGAGCCGCGCGCAGCCGCTGCTCGACTTCGCCAGCTAACTCTTCCTACTACTCGCCTCCCGACCACAGGCCGGGCCCGACCTCCCGCCGGGCCCGCACTCGGCTTTCCGGGCTACCTGCGACGTGACAGCCTCAGCCTGGAGCGGAGGCCTCGGCGATCGCCGACGCGGACCGCCTGGCCGAGGCCGACCTTGACGACCAGACGCCCGCGATGGGCGACTCGGTGCACACCTACCTCAAGTCCATCGGGCGCACGAGCCTGCTCACCGCCGAGCAGGAAGTCGACCTGGCCAAGCGGATCGAGGCCGGCCTGTTCGCCGAGCACAAGCTCGAGACCGCCACCGGTCTTGACGAGGCCTACCGGCACGACCTCGAGCTGGTCGCCGAGGACGGGCGCCGGGCCAAGGCGCACATGCTCGAGGCGAACCTGCGCCTAGTCGTCTCCGTGGCCAAGAAGTACAGCGACCGCGGGCTCTCGCTGCTCGACGTCGTGCAGGAAGGGAACCTGGGCCTGATCCGGGCGGTCGAGAAGTTCGACTACACCAAGGGCTACAAGTTCTCCACCTACGCGATGTGGTGGATCAGGCAGGCCATCCAGCGCGGCTTCGCGGACTCGGCACGGACCATCCGGCTTCCGGTGCACGTGCTGGAGATGCTCAGCAAGCTGAGCCGGGTCGAGCGGGACATGCACCAGCGCCTGGGCCGCGAGCCGACCCCGGAGGAGCTGGCCGTCGAGCTGGACCGGACGCCGGACCAGATCGAGGAACTGCTGCGGACCAGCCGCCAGCCGATCAGCCTGGACTCCACCATCGGCGAGGACGGCGAGACCAGCATCGGCGACCTGATCGAGGACATCGACGCGCCCGAGGCCTCCGAGCTCGTGGACCGCCAGCTGATGGCCGAGCAGCTGCGCTCGGCGCTGGACGCGCTGACGCCGCGCGAGGCGACGATCATGGCGATGCGATTCGGCCTTTACGACGGCAACCCGCACACCCTGGACGAGATCGGGCGCGCGCTGGGCCTGACCCGCGAGCGGATCAGGCAGCTTGAGAAGCAGTCGCTGTCCAAACTGCGCCACCCGAGCCGCGCGCAGCCGCTGCTCGACTTCGCCAGCTAGCCGTTCCTACTACGTGCCTCCCGACCACAGTGCCGGGCCCGACCTCCCGCCGGGCCCGGCACTCGGCTTTCCGGGCTACCATGCGACCGTGACGGCCTCAGCTACAGCGACGGACGTGACCGTCGGCGAGTCCCAGTCCAAGGCTCTGCGTCACCGGCTAGCGTCGCCGATGCCCGACGACCGGCCCTGGGGATGGCTGGGGCCGCTGCTGGTGACGGCGTTCGGCGGGTTCCTGCGGTTCAACCGGCTGCAGATCCCCCGTGCGATCTCGTTCGACGAGACCTATTACGCCAAGGATGCGTGGAGCATCCTGCAGCACGGGGTCGAGTGGCAGTACATCAGAACTCCCAGCAATCCCAACCTGGCTAACCAGCTGATCATGGCCGGGCACACGACCGGGCTGTTCGCGCCCTGCAGCGGCACCGCGTGCGGCGAGTACGTGGTGCAGCCTGAGGTAGGCAAGCTGATGATCGCGATAGGCGAGGCGCTGTTCGGGCTGAATTCGCTCGGCTGGCGGTTCTCCAGCGCGGTGTTCGGCACCGTGGCGATCCTGCTGGTGTGCCGGATCGCCCGGCGGATGACCCGGTCCACGCTCCTGGGCTGTATCGCAGGGCTGCTGATGTCGCTGGACGGGCTGGAGTTCGTGCTGTCCAGGACCGGGATCCTGGACATCTTCCTGATGACGTTCGTGCTGGCCGCGTTCGGCTGCATGGTGATCGACCGGGACGTGTCACGGGACCGGCTGGCCGGGCTGGTCGCGCGCGGAGTCGAGGCCGGAGGCGCGGCTGGACGGGGCGGCCCGCGGCTGGGGCTGCGCCGGTGGCAGCTGGCCTGCGGGGTACTGCTGGGCCTGGCCGTGGGCACGAAGTGGATCGCGGTTACCTACATCGTCGCGTTCGCCGGGTTGTTCCTGGCGTGGGAGATCGGGGCGCGCCGGGCGGCCGGGCTGGGTTCGTACGTGCGCGGGGCGCTACGCGAGGCGGTGTGGCTGCCGCTCACGTTCGTGGTGGTCCCGCTGGCGGTGTACCTGGCCAGCTGGAGCGGCTGGTTCGCGACCGGCACCGGTTTCGACCGCGACTACGCCCAGCAGCACGGGGTGAACATCCCGGTCATCTCTCCGCTGTACTCGCTGTTCGAGTACCACCTGCAGGCGATCGGCTTCGGCCTGGGCCTGAACGTCCCGCACCTGTACCAGTCCCAGCCGTGGGACTGGCTCCTGATTACCCGGCCGGTCGCCTTCTACGCGCAGTGCTACACCGGCCCGGCGAACTACCAGGTGTGCCCGAGGGGCACGGTGGCGTTCGAGCAGGAGGTGCTGGCGATCGGGACCCCGGCGATCTGGTGGGGGTCGATCCTGGCCCTGCTGTTCTGCCTGGGCTGGTGGCTGCTGCACAGGGACTGGCGGGCCGGCGCGGTGCTGCTCGGCGTCGTCGCCGGGTGGGCGCCCTGGTTCCCGCTGGTAAGCAGGACCAAGTTCTATTACTACGCGCTGGAGTTCGAGCCGTTCCTCATCTTGTCCCTGGTGTTGTGCCTGGGCCTGATCCTCGGCCAGGCCAGGGCGAGCGCGGTCCGGCGGTCGGTAGGGGCCGGGCTGGTAGGCGCGTACCTGGTGAGCGTGCTGGTGATGTTCTGGTACTTCTATCCCATCCTGGCGGCCAAGGTCATCTCCTACGAGGACTGGTGGAGCCACATCTGGTACCGGGTGGGCGGCCACGGCTGGATCTGAAAGCGTGCACCGGGGCTAGCCCGCCGCGGCGAGATGGTAGAGGTCGACGCCGTCGGGCGAGACCTCACGGGTCAGTTCACCCCGGAGCGCTAGCACCTCGAGGTGGGCGCCGGTCTCGTTGGCCGCCAGGAACTGGGCCATCAGGTCAAGATCGCTGAACGGGCACTGCCGCCTGGTCCACTTGAGGGCCTTGGCCACCTCGTACGGGGTAGCGTGACCGGCCTGGACCGCCTGGCGCGTCTCCGCGAGGCGCAGGTCGTGGTGGGCAAGCAGCTCGTTTGCCCGCTCATGGGTGCTGCCGCCGGCCGGGCCGTGAGCGGGCAGCAGCCGGGCGTCCGGCAGGGTGAGCATCCGGAGCAGCGAGTTCAGGTAGTCGCGCAGCGCAAGCCGGTGCGGCGAGGGCTCGAACCCGATCGACGGGGTGATGTGCGGCAGCACGTGGTCCCCCGCGAACATGATCTCGGCCGCGGCGTCGTGGAAGACCACGTGACCGCGCGTGTGACCGGGTGTGTGCACCGCCCGGAGGGTCCGCGACCGCAGGTCCAGGTCGGTCCCGTCGTCCAGCCAGCGATCCGGGTCCTCCCACTCGTCGAACCTCGGGCGGTCCTGGCCGTTGAGGGCGGCCATCTGGGCGCCGAGTTCCGCCGCGCCCAGCCGGTTCAGGTCCCCGCCGAACATCCGGCCGCGGAGGCCGACGCGCATCATCTCGTGCAGCGCCTCCACGTTGGCGCGCTCGCCCTCGCCGAGCGAGATTATGGCGGGCAGCGTCTTGCGCAGCTCGACCGCGAGCGAGTAGTGGTCGATGTGGATGTGCGTGACGAAGAAGTTCCTGATGTCGCCGAGCTCGTAGCCGACCTGCCGCAATCCCTCGGTGAGCCGCTCCCTGGACTGAACCAGGGCCATGCCCGCATCGATGAGGTCGACTCCCCCGGCATCGGTGATCGCGTAGACGTTGACCGCCTTGAGCCCGTCCATCGGCAAGGGCAGCGGGATCCGGTACACGCCCCCGCCGACATCCTCGACTCCCGGCTCGGTCCAGGCGTTCCGGTCAGCCCGGACATCGCTCATCGTGGTACTGACTCTCTCATTCCTCGCAGGTCGTTTGCTACTGCGAGGTAACCCTACTCCAGAACTGGGTATCTCCCGCCTTCCAGATCGTAGGCCCGGCCGGGAAGGCCCCCTCGGCCTGGGTCAGCATCAGCAGGCACCGGTCGAGGGCGACCTCGAACACGGCCTCTTCTTCGAAGCCCGGCCACACCTTCCCGTCCCGCTCGGCCATGACCTGCCCGCGGACCACGCGGATGGCCTCGGCATCGGTCACTTCGCCGACCCGGCCGGTGAGCGCGAAGCCGTCGTCCTGGCGGGGAGGCGGGCAGGCCTCGCTGTGCAGGGCGTAACGCCCGTCCCGCCGCAGGTCCCGCTGCTTGGGGCCGGCCTTGATGAGCAGGTGCAGCCCGGCCGGGCTGATGACCGGGCAGACCGGGTGGACGCGCGGGCCGCCGTCGGGCCGGATGGTGGCCAGGAAGGCCAGGGCGATGCCCCACTGGTAGAGCTGCCTGCGGCCGGCGTCGGCCAGTGCGGGCTGCTGACGTTCGAATTCGGGCCAGGTGATCATGGCGGGGACGCTATCTGACCATTGCTGACACCTGATGTCAGCGATACGGCCTAGTCTTGATCACGTGCGCGCCGACCGCCTGCTGTCCCTGGTCCTGCTGCTGCAGGCGCGGGGCGGAGCGACGGCCCGGGCCCTGGCGGCCGAGCTCGAGGTCTCGGTCCGGACGGTCTACCGCGACCTCGAGGCGCTGGCCGTCGCCGGGGTCCCCGTCCTGGCCCAGTCCGGTCCCGGCGGCGGGTGCCGGCTTATGGACGGCTATCGCTTCCCGCTGCGGGGCCTGCGTCCCGACGAGGCCGAGGCTCTGCTCATCTTGGGCGTGCCCGGCGCCCTGCGCGAGCTCGGTCTCGACCAGGCCCTGGACGCGGCCCACCGCCAGATCCGGCTCTCGGCCGGGCTGGGCGAGGCGGCGGGTGCCGACCGGGAGGGCCATGGCGCAAAGCTCGTGCACCTCGACATGCCGCGCTGGTTCGCCAGCGAGGAAGAGGTCCCCTGCCTGCGCGATCTGGCCCGCGCGCTCCGGCTCGGCAGGCGGCTGGCACTGGGCTACGAGCGTCACGGCGCCCGGGCCGGCGAGCCCGGCGGAGAGCACCGGACGGTCGGGCCGCTCGGCCTGGTGAACAAGGCGGGCACCTGGTACCTGGTGGCCTCACCCGCGGACACCGTGGACGCCCGGGCTATCCGCGTCTTCCGGGTCGGGCGCATTACCTCGGTCCGGGTGCTGGCCGAGCCCTTCGAGCGTCCCGAGGGCTTCGGGCTGGCCGCGTTCTGGGAGCAGTGGTCGGCCGAGTTCGCGGCCAGCCGGCCTCGGCTCCCGGTGGTCCTAAGAGCCTCCCCCGCCGCGCTGGCGGCGTTCGGAGAGGTCTTCGGGCAGGCGGCGGGCCCGGCCCTGGAGGCGGCACTTCCCGCCGACGGGCACGGCTGGCGGGTGGTGACGCTGTCATTCGAGCACGAGGTGGCCGCCGCTCACCGCCTGGCGGGCTTCGGGGATCAGGTGGAGGTCCTGACCCCGCCCGCGGTGCGGGCCAGGCTGCTGGACACGGCGCGGCAGATCCTGCGCCGCTACGATGCGCCAGACTGATAAGCATCGGAACGGGCGACGGTGGCGAGCGGAGGCGGCATGGCAGGCGACGCGCGGGCGGAACGCGATGGTGGTGGTCCGGAGATCATCGAGCTGAGCTCGGTCCCCGGGTTCGTGGTGTTCGACATGCCCGGCGTGCGGACATCCGCGGGCGGGACGCGCCTGGCCCCCGACGTCAGCGTGGCGGAGGTGGCGCTGCTGGCCCGGGCGATGACCTACAAGTACGCCGTGAATGGGGTGCGGTTCGGCGGGGCCAAGGCAGGCGTGCGCGGGGATCCGGCCGACCATGAGGCTAAGGCCGACCTGATGGCCCGGTTCTGCGCGGAGATCGCGCCGTTGTGCGAGACGGGCCGTCTGGTGACCGGGCCGGACATGGGCACGACCGAGGACGACTTCGCGCCGCTGCGCACGAGCTACGTCGTGCCGACGGCGATCAACTCGGTCGTGGACGGCGTACCGTTCGAGGACCTGCTGACCGGGTACGGCGTGGCCGCGGCGGCCGAGGCGGCGCTGAGTGCCCGCGACGGCGGAGGAGCCAACGGGGGCTGGGACGGCCGCTCGGTGGCCATCGAGGGATTCGGCAAGGTCGGCGGCGGGGTGGCGCACGAGGTCACGCGCCGCGGCGGCCGGGTCGTCGCGGTCTCCACGCTCGCCGGGTGCCTCGCGGACCCGTCGGGGCTGGACGTCGAGGCGCTGCTCACGCTGCGCCGCACACACGGTGACGCGTGCGTCCGGCACTACGGCCGGCCGGTCGGGCCACCGGCGGAGCTGTTCACGGCGGTCGACGCCGATGTCATCGTCCCGGGTACCCGGCCCGGCGTGATCAGCGCCCGCACCGCCGGATCACTGCCGTCCGGGGTCCTGATGATCGCGCCCGCCGCCAACGTCCCCTACACCGCGCCGGGCGCCGACGTGCTCCGCCAGCGCGGCATCGTGGCGCTGCCCGACTTCGTCTGCAACGCGGGCGCGGCGCTCGGCTACCGGTCCGCGCCGGACGCGACCCCGGACCAGGTCCTCGCGAGTGTCGGGGCCAAGATCAGCGGCCTCATCCTCGACCTCATGGACCATCCAGGCGGCCCGCTCACCGCGGCCTACGAGCGGGGCGATGAGTTCCTGCGGGGCTGGTGGGGCGAGCCCCCGGGGCCTGCGTTCGCGCCCGAGCCGTGCAGTTAGGTCTGATCTGGCCCGATCTGGGGAAGGCAGGGTAGGTATTTGCCTACCCTGATGAGTGGGTACCCGACCATGGCGCTTGGCGAGCGCCAGGACCACCATGGATGACATGAGTATTCCGTCGGCCACGCGCGTGTGGCGTCTGCCGCACCTGGGCTGGGGAGCCCTGCTCGCTCCCGTCATGGCGCTGTCCCTGACCCTGTGGGGCGTGCACTACTCCACCCTCATCGTGGTCTTCCTCGCGGCGTCCATCTGGTACCTCGCCCCGGCGGTGGCGGCCGACCTCCTGCCGATCGCGCTGATCAACCTGGGCGTGCACTGGATCATCTGGGCTGTGGACCTGGCCAAGGGCAACGCCACCGTTCCTTCGGGCGGCGGCATCGGGGGCCTCCTGACCAACTTCCAGTCCATCGCCGCGACCACGCAGGCCAGCGGGAACGGGGCCCGGTTCATCATCTCGGAGGGCGGCGTGGCCGTCACCACGCCCAACATGACCTCCGTGGCCATCATCGACGCCACGGCCGGGCTGGCGCTGGTGCTGTTCGGCCTGTGGCTGGTCCCGCGCACGGTCGGCGTGCACACCGGGCTGGTGAAGCGCAACCGCGAGCTGTCACACCGGGTGGCGAAGCTGACCGCGACGCGAATCGACGCCCTCGACACGGCGGCGCTCGAACTCCGGCGGGTAGAGCGGGACCTGCACGACGGTGCGCAGGCGCGGCTGGTCGCGCTCGGAATCGCGCTGCGGGCGGCGGAAGGCCTGATCAAGTCCAACCCGGACGCGGCCACCGCGCTGCTGAGCGAGGCGCGGGAGAACTCGGCGAAGGCCCTGGCCGAGCTGCGTGACCTAGTGCGCGGGATCAACCCGCCTGTGCTGGCCGAACGCGGCCTGGGCGATGCCATCGCGGCCCTGGCGCTCGACGCGCAGGTAGAGACGACGGTCGACATCCACCTGCCGGGCCGGCCTCCCGCGCCGGTGGAGTCGGCCGTCTACTTCGCGGTGGCGGAGGCGCTGGTCAACGCCGTCAAGCACGCCCACGCCACCTGCGTGCACATCATCGTGACCCATTCCCGCGGCCACCTGCGGATCGAGGTCAGCGACAACGGTTTCGGGGGTGCCGATCCGTCGCTCGGCAGCGGGCTGCATGGCGTGGAGCGGCGACTGGGTACATTCGACGGCGTACTCGCGGTTAGCAGCCCGCCGGGCGGGCCGACCATCGTCGTCATCGAGGTGCCGTGCGCGTTGTCATCGCCGAAGACCTGTTCCTATTGAGGGAGGGTCTGGCCAGCCTGATCAAGCAGCATGGTTTCGACGTGGCGGAAACCGTCGACAACGGGCCATCCCTGCTGCGCGCGCTGCTTGCTCAGAAGCCGGACATCGCGGTCGTCGACGTCCGGCTGCCGCCCAGCTACAGCGACGAGGGACTGCGGGCCGCACTCGAGGCCCGGCGCCAGGTGCCGGGACTGCCGATCCTGGTCCTGTCCCAGCACGTCGAGCAGCTTTACGCCCGCGAGCTGCTCGCCGACCAGGCCGGCGGGGTCGGCTACCTGCTCAAGGACCGGGTCTTCACCGACGAGCAGTTCATCGACGCCCTGCACACCGTCGCCCGCGGCGGCACCGTCATGGACCCGGAGGTCGTCGCGAAACTCCTGGCCAGGCCCTCGAACCAGCAGCCGGTGACCCGCCTGACCGACCGGGAACGCGAGGTGCTCGCGCTCATGGCCGAAGGCCGGTCGAACAGCGCCATCGCCCAGCGCCTGTTCGTCAGCGAGAAGGCCGTCAGCAAGCACTGCACGAGCATCTTCGCCAAGCTCGACCTGCCGCCCGACGACGACGACAACCGTCGCGTCCTCGCCGTCCTGGCGTACCTGAACTCCTGACGGTCGCGGAGGCCCGCCAGGCTCAGGGGCTGGCCGACGCGTGCCTGCCATGCCCTCAGCCTTTCACGCCCCGGCCGCGGGGCGAGCTCCCTGTACCGTTTGTGGTGATGAAGGTACCGCGGGGGCTCTGGAATTACCTGGCCGGCGCGGCGGCCGCCCGGGCCGGCGACGAGATGTCCGGTCCCGCCCTGCTGCTGCTCGGCTTCGCCGTCACCGGCAGGCCAGGCACCGGTTCCGAGGTGCTGGCCGGCCTGACCATCGCCGCGGCCGTCGGCGGCCCGGCGTTCGGCGCGGTGCTGGACCGCAGTCCCCGGCCGGACCGCGTGCTGGCCGTCACCCTCGCCGCGTACGCGCTGGGCCTGGTCGCCATCCAGGCGGCCCTCGGGCACCTGCCGATCCCCTTGGTCGTCGTGGTCGCCTTCGCCGCCGGGCTGTTCAGCCCGGCGGTGGCAGGCGGGTGGTCCGCGCAGGTCCCCAGGATCGTGACCGGGCCCGGGCTGGCCCGCGCCTCGGCACTGGACTCCATGAGCTTCAGCGCCGCCAGCCTGGCCGGCCCGGCCCTGGCCGCGCTGATCGCCGCGGCGGTCGGGGCGCGGTGGGCGGTGCTGACGGCCGCGGCCCTGGTCGCGCTGGCCGTCCCTGGCGCGTTCTCGCTGGCGCGGTACCGCCCGCCGCAGGGCGCCGTCCGGGTGCAGCCCGCGTTCCGGCAGGTCGCCGCGGGGTTCGCGGTGATCGCGACCAGGCGCAAGCTGCTGCGCGCCACGCTGACCTCCGCCGTGTCGTACGTCGGGCTCGGGATGCTCCTGGTCTGCGTCCCGGTGCTGGGCGCCCAGCGGCTGGGCGGGGCGCCCCGGGGCGCGCTGCTGATCAGCGCGATAGCGGCCGCCTCGCTGATCGCCAACGCGCTGCTGGCGCGGTGGCCCCCGCGCGGCGAGCCCGACGCCGGCGTCCTGGTCAGCACGCTGATCATCGGGGCGAGCATGGCCGCGGCGGCGGTCGCGCCGGGATGGCTCACCGTGCTGGCGATCGCGGCCGGCGGGGCCGGCGAGGGGCCGCAGCTGACGTCGCTGCTCGCGGTCAGGCACCGGGAGACGCCCGAACACATGCGCGGGCAGGTCTACATCACGGGCGCGAGCCTGAAGATCGCCGGGTTCGCCGCCGGCGCGGCGCTCGCAGGCCCGCTGGCCGGGCGGTCCGTGGCCACCTGCCTGCTTGTCGCGGCCGGCTTCCAGCTGTGCGCCGCGGCGGTCTACCTCCTGACCGGATCCAGGGGCCGGGCACCGGCGGAGACGCCGCCCACGCGGGCGAGCACGGAAACGGACGGTGATACCACCGCTCGTTCGGCATAAATGTTCTTGGTATTATGGGTCCATGCAGGTAATTCAGGGTGCACAGTGGTGGTCGGCCGGCTAGGGACGCCTCCGACCAGCATTGATGACGGGCCGTCCGGGATGGACGGCCTTTTTATGTGCCCGCGGCCGTCCGCCTGGACCCGGGAAGGACGGATACTCACATGAGCCCCACTGCTGCACTGCGGCGTTCGGCCGCGCTTGACGACATCATCGACCGCGACGCCGCAAGCTTTAAGATCCTGACCGGCGACCGGCCCACCGGGCTGCTGCACCTGGGCCACTACTTCGGGTCCCTGCGGAACCGGGTCAGGCTGCAGGACCTCGGCGCCGAGGTGTTCGTGCTGATCGCCGACTACCAGGTGCTGACCGACCGGGACGTGGCCGAGCACCTCGACGAGTACGTGACCGGGCTGGTCCTTGACTACCTGGCCATCGGGATCGACCCGGCGCGGACGGTGATCTTCGCGCACAGCGCGGTGCCGGCGCTGAACCAGCTGCTGCTGCCGTTCCTGAGCCTGGTCTCGGTGCCCGAGCTGAACCGCAACCCCACGGTCAAGGACGAGATCGCGCACTCCCGCCAGGCTGCGGTCAGCGGCCTGATGCTCACCTACCCCGTGCACCAGGCGGCGGACATCTTGTTCTGCAAGGCGAACCTGGTTCCGGTCGGGCAGGACCAGCTGCCGCACATGGAGCTCACCCGCGTCATCGCGCGCCGGTTCAACGAGCGGTACGGCGCCTGCGTGTTCCCCGTCCCCGACGCGCTGCTGTCGGCGGCGCCCCTGCTGCTCGGCACCGACGGGGGGAAGATGAGCAAGAGCCGCGGCAACGCCATCGCGCTGTCGGCCTCCGCGGCGGAGACGGCCCGGCTCATCCGGGGCGCGAAGACCGACGCCGAGCGGCACATCAGCTACGACCCACAGCGCCGTCCCGAGGTCGCCAGCCTCCTGCTGCTGGCCGCCCTCTGCCAGGGGCGCGATCCGCGGGAGGTGGCCGGCGGGATCGGCGCGGGCGGGGCGGCCGCGCTCAAGGAGCTGGTCACCACCGCGGTCAACGAGACGCTCGCCCCGATCAGGGCGCGGCGCGCCGAGTACGCGCGCGACCTCGGCTACGTGCGCCAGGTCCTGCGTGAGGGCAACGAGCGCGCCGGGGCCATCGCCGCTGCGACCCTCGACGAGGTGCGGACGGCCATGGGCATGAGGTATTAATTTCCCGAACGAGCGTTGGTGCGGGTTTAGCGCCTGTGCGCGCCCCGGGGTGCCGCCTGCCGGTCTGTGGCAGGGTGGGGCTGTGACGGGGGACGACGAAGACCTCGTGCCGCGGCTGCGCCGGGCGGGCGTGGCGCGCGGGGACCTCGTCGGGCTCGTCGTCTCCGCCGATCTGGGGCTGGGTCTGGCGCCGGCCGGTGGCGGATGGGCGGTCCCGTTCGGGGCTGGTGCCGGGGCAGCCCTGGCCCGGGCCGACGAGTCGCTTCGGCCCCGGTGGGCGGTGTGGTCGGGCGAGACGGCGGCGCGGCTGGTTTCCCGCGGGGTTCGGCTGGCCACGTGCTGGGATATCCGGGCGGGGCACCGCTTGCTGTTCGGCGGGTTTCGGGCGGATCCGGGCTTCGCGTGGGCCGTTTTGCGGGGGCTGGCGGTGGAGTCGGTGCCTGCGGCTGGGCCGCCTGACTTGTTCGACCTGTTCGGGGTGTCTGACCTGCCCGAGGCGGCGGGTCAGGGCGACGACCCGGTGGGGCCGGACGGGTACCTGCGGCCGGAGTGGGCCGGCGGCGGGTGGGCGGACAGCGCCGGCCGGCTGGCGGCGTGGGCGCAACTGGCGCGGACGGTCGCGTCCCTGCAGCAGGACCGGCTCGCCGCCCTGGCCGAACGGCCCATGGCGGTGCCCACGGCACGCTCGGAGTCGACGGCCGAGCTGCTGTGCGCGGAGCTATGCGCCGACGGGCTGCCGATGGACCGTTCCGTCGCCGAGGGAGTGCTCGCCTCGATCATCGGGCCCAGGCCGCGCAGCGAGACCGAGGCGGTCGCCTTGCGGGCGGCCCGCGACGAGCAGGTGCTGCGGCACGCGCCCGTGGGCGTCACCGCGGACCTGCGCAGCCCCGCCCAGGTCCGCACCCTGCTCGGCCGGATCGGCGTGGAGGTCCCCGACACCCGGGCCTGGCGCCTGCGGGAGCTGCACGACGCCCATCCGCTGGTCGCCGCCCTGCTGGAGTGGCGCAAGGCCGAGCGGATCGCCACCACCTACGGCTACGCCTGGCTGGACGAGGCGCTCGGGCCCGACGGGCGCCTGCGCGGCGCCTGGACCGGCTCCGACGGCGCCGCGGGACGGATGACCGCGTCCGCTGGCCTGCACAACATGCCGGCCGCGATGCGCCCGGCCGTGGTGGCCGGTGACGGGCACGCGTTCGTCCGCGCTGACCTCGGCCAGATCGAGCCGCGGGTGCTGGCCGCGGTCACCGGGGATCAGGCGCTGATGCTCGCGGCGCGCGACGACGACATGTACGCGCCGGTAGCCGCGCAGCTCCGCGTGGACCGGCCCACCGCCAAGGTGGCCGTGCTCGGGGCGATGTACGGGCAGACCACCGGGTTTGGCGCCCAGGCGCTGCGCCGACTCAACGCGGCCTACCCGGTCGCGATGGGCTACCTGGAGGCGGCCGACCGCGCCGGGCAGGCCGGGCGCGACCTGCGGACCTACGGCGGGCGCCTGATCCAGCTGGCTGTTCCGGCGGGTGGGGAACCCCGCAGCGCCAGCCGGGCCGCGGCCTACGGCCGCTACGCCCGCAACGCGATGATCCAGGGCGCCGCCGCCGAGCTGTTCAAGATGTGGGCCGTCACGGTCCGGGCCAGGTGCGGGCACCTAGGCGCCCGCATCGTACTGTGCCTGCACGACGAGTTGCTGGTCCACGCGCCCCTCCAGCACGCGGAAACCGTCGCCGGGATCGTCGACGACTGCCTGCACGAGGCCGCCAGGCGGTGGGCTCCCGGCTGCGGCGTTCGGTTCGTCTCCGACACCGCCATCGTCTCCTGCTGGTCCGATGCGAAAGCCTCTCCCCCGCTGCCGCCTGCGCCGCCGTTGGCGTAGTGAGTACAGCACGGTGGCCGTCTGGGTCGCTCCGCCCGCGCATTCCTTGATTCCTCACCCGACTGGCTAGTCCTCATCCGCCCCACCCGAATCATAGGTACGGAATGTCCGGGATTGCACGGGAGGATCCGGGCTTGCGGGAGGATCCGGGGATCGGACTGCACCCGCCCCCCGGCAAAGCCCGAATCAGCCGCAGGAATCGGGGCCACCCAGCGCCGCCGCATCCAAGCCGCCGGTCTGACGGCCCGAAACCCCGCACGGAGCCTAAGCTAAGTGGGTGGCCCCGTAAGTTCGTTGGGGGTCCATCAAGCGGCGGTGGTTTCAAACCCGGGTTCGGTGGCGGGACGAGTGGGAGACTTTCAGCGTGCCCAGACGTACCTGGCTCGACCAGAAGGTCGACGTGTTCCTGGAGGAACTCGCTGCGTCTGGTATGGACCTGGGTCGGCAGCGTGCCGGTGAGCTGATCACCGATCGGGTCCATGCGGTAGCAGCCCTCATGCGGGTCACTGCGCCGGCTGCCCGCAGGTACCTGGATGACGAGACAGTCAGGGACATGGCGCGGCGGATGCTGTTCGAGTTCGCTGCTGAGCAGCCCGGCGCCGACCTGCTGGTGGTGCCAAGGACCGTCCCGGTGCCGCTTGCCTTTGTCGGGGTCATCGTTGCCGCCCTGGCCGAGGCAATGCAGGTCCGGGCGGCGAACGAGCCATCTGATTGCCTTGGCGGCGTGGTCGCCACCTACGGGCAGGTGCTGTCGGGACTTGGGCAGATCACCGCCGGGGCCGCGTCGGGCCAGGCCGGCGATCCGGCCAAGGCCATGTTCCCGCCCGCGTTGCTGCGCCGTGCCGCCAGGTACATCAGCACCGCCGCCGACCTGGCCGGGAGTGGCGGCAACCTCCCGGACGGGGTGCCCGAGGCAGCACGCGGCGAACTGGCCGCGGCCCTGCGCCGGGACGCCGACGGGTTGCTCACGGTCACCACCACGGCGTGAAGGGCTGCAGCGGGGGATCTTAGCGGTGGCCCGGTAAGGTCGCCGGGGGTCATCAGGCGGCTTCTGGCAGGCTGGCCGGCTGGCCGGGCGGTTCTTGGCGGGCGCTGATCCGGCCGAGGAGCCGGTCGAGGTCTGCGGCGGTGAACTTCCAGTTGAGCGGCCGGGCGGTCGTGTTATACCGGCCGGTGAAGGCCAGCAGGGCGGCGGCCAGCTGGGCGGTGCTGGCGAAGTCGTTAGGCGAGACGACCTTTTTCTGCACGATGGAGAAGAAGATCTCTACCTGATTCAGCCAGGACGCGTGCACCGGCGTATGGATCATGATGGCGTTCGGCCAGGCGCGGCGCAGCCGCCGGGCTGCTTTGGTGCCGCGGTGGTCGGAGCCGTTGTCCACGATGACGAATACCCGGGGAGCGCTGTTGTACGGCTCGGCGCTCATGACCTGGCCCATCAGCGCCATGAAGGGGGCGATGCCGGTGGTCTTGGGGGTGGCGGCGGCGGGCACCTGCCCGGTGTGCACGTCCAAGGCGGCCAGCAGCGCCAGGGCGCCGTTGCGCTGGTATTCGTGCTCGGCACGGGCCGGCTGGCCGGGTCCGGGCGGCGCGGGCCGGTGCCGGCGGCCGCGGGCCTGGATGGAGGGCTTGGCATCCACCGAGATGACCCGGTCCCCCGGCCGCAGCGGCTTCCCCTGGTAGAAGCCCTGGTACAGGTCGAGGATCACCTTCGCCTTGGCGGTGAAGTCCGGGTCGCGGGGAAAGATCCAGGACTGGTACTGCCAGGGCTTGAGGGGGTGCTCGGCCAGGATCCGCAGGACCGACGACGCCGGGACCGGCCCGGCCAGGCCGCGGCTGGCCAGCTCCGTGACCAGCTCCGGCCCGGTCCAGCGGGACAGCGGCACCCCGGTATCGGCAGGAAGCTGGCAGGCCAGCGCGCAGATCGCGGCCCGCTCGGCCGCGCTGATCCGCCGCGGCCGACCGCACCGGGGCGCATCAGCCAGCCCGTCCAGGCCGCGGGCGGCGAACCGGCCCCGCCACTTGCGGACGGTGTCCTCGGCGATGCCCAGGCGGCGGGCGATCGCCGCGGTCGGCCAGCACCGGGCGGCCAGCAGCACGATCTGCGCCCGCTGCCGGTCCCGCCAGGCCGTCTTGGCCCCCCGGACACGCTCCTTCAAGGTCGTGCGCTCAGCGGCGGTCAGCGTGACCTGCACGGCGCGTAACGCCGGCATCGGCGGCTCCCGGGCATCACAAGAAACCCGCTCCCCGCCGGTGATCGTAACCGGCAGCAGCGACCCCGCGCGGCACAATGAGGCCATCCCCGCCATCCCCGCCTCCACCAAAAGCTCGATCACGCTGCGGCTGCTCGACCACGCCGAAACGCACTGGCCCCAGCTCAAACGGGTCGAGGTCACCTACCGCGGCGCCTTCGCCTACATCAGCGGCATCCTGGCAGACGGCGAGCAGATCCCGCTATGCCGCCTGCGCTACGGCGGCTCGGCCCACTCCTTCGGCTTCGCGATCTACTCCGCCGCCCGCGACCGCTACCAGGACTCCGTCCTGCGCACCGGGTTCCCCGCCGGCACCCCGCAAGAGGCCCTCGACACCGCCTGCACCATCCACCTCGCCGGGCTCGGCCACGAGCCAGACCCGCAACCCCGAACTCAACCCCCGACAAGCTTACGGGGCCACCCACTAAGGGCCACGTCCCGCCAAGTTTCAGCAGGCTCCGCAGCCTCTCCCGTATCAAAAGATCATGGAAGATCCGGGTTCAGTGGAAATTTAGGGGGACAATAGCCCCCCAGATCTTCCACCAAGCCCGAAACTTCCACCCAAATCCGGGCTACAGCCGGATCGCCGCCTCGATGGTCGAACCGCAGCGGCTGTTTTCACACTTGGCATACGGCTCTGGGGTGCCGGATCCGCCAATCAGCCCGATCAGGCTGCGCGCCTGCGGTGTACTGGCTGGCCGGCTCGACGAGGTGCTCGTCCGACTCGCCGAACCGCCGCAGGTCAGGGAAGACCACGTCGGCCTGGCCCGCCAGGAGCGGCACGACCTTGCGGTAGTCGGTCCGGTCCCCCGGCCACCCGTGCAGCAACAGGACCGCTGGCCCGCCGGCCTGCCCGGTGCGGTCGTAAGCCAGCCGGAACCCGTCGACCGCCTTCTCCTGCCGCATGGCGCCAGTATCCCAGGCACGCGGCCGGCGGGTCCCGGCGTGACGCATGTCCCTCGGGCACGTAGGTTGGGCGTGTGGATCGGCGGATTTTCGGGGTCGAGACGGAGTACGGCGTCACCTGCACCTTTCGCGGGCAGCGGCGCCTGTCTCCGGACGAGGTGGCGCGCTACCTGTTCCGGCGGGTGGTGTCCTGGGGGCGGAGCAGCAACGTGTTCCTGGGCAACGGCGCCCGCCTGTATCTCGACGTGGGCAGCCATCCGGAGTACGCGACCCCGGAATGCGACAGCGTGGTGGACCTGGTCGCGCACGACAAGGCCGGCGAGCGGATCCTCGAGGGGCTGCTGATCGACGCCGACCGCCGGCTGCGCGAAGAAGGTATCGCCGGGGACGTCTACCTGTTCAAGAACAACACGGATTCCGCCGGGAACTCCTATGGCTGCCACGAGAACTACCTGGTCCCCAGGCACGCCGAGCTGGGGCGACTGACGGACAACCTGACGCCGTTCCTGGTCACCAGGCAGCTGATCTGCGGCGCAGGGAAGGTGCTGCAGACCCCGCGCGGCGCCGTCTACTGCGTCAGCCAGCGCGCCGAGCACATCTGGGAAGGCGTATCGTCGGCCACCACCCGGTCCCGGCCGATCATCAACACCCGGGACGAGCCGCACGCCGACGCCGAGCGGTTCCGCCGCCTGCACGTGATCGTCGGCGACTCCAATATGAGCGAGACCACGATGCTGCTCAAGGTCGGTTCCACCGACCTGATCCTGCGGATGATCGAGGCCGGCGCGGCGCTGCGGGACATGACGCTGGACAACTCGATCCGCGCGATCCGCGAGGTCAGCCACGATATGACCGGCCGCAGCCGGATCAGGCTCGCCAACGGGCGCGAGGTGAGCGCGCTGGACATCCAGTACGAGTACCTGAACCGGGCGAAGGACTTCACCGACGCCAACGGGCTCGACGCGAACACCAAGCGCGTGCTGGAGATGTGGGAGCGGGCCCTGTCGGCGATCGAATCCGGCAACCTGGACAAGATCGCCAGGGAAATCGATTGGGTCACTAAGTACCAGCTGATCGAGCGCTACCAGGCCAAGCACGGCCTGCCGCTCTCGGCGCCCAGGATCGCCCAGCTCGACCTGGCCTACCACGACATACGCCGCGGTCGCGGCCTGTACTACCTGCTCCACCGCGACGGTGCCGTGGACCGGGTCACCCGAGACCTGGACATCTTCGAGGCCAAGTCCGTCCCCCCGCAGACCACCCGGGCGAAGCTGCGCGGCGAGTTCATCCGCCGGGCCCAGGAGAAGCGGCGCGACTTCACCGTCGACTGGGTGCACCTCAAGCTCAACGACCAGGCCCAGCGAACCGTGCTGTGCAAGGACCCCTTCCGCTCGGTCGACGAGCGGGTCGAGCGGCTCATCGCCAGCATGTGAACCCGAAGCCTGGACCGGGTAGCCGAGATCGCCGGGCTGGGATTGGGAGCGGTGGACCTGGATGCTGGTGGTGCCGCACCGCAGGGTGGTCGAGCTGACCATTCCGCCGCCGGCCAGCAGCACCGCGGCGGCATTCAGGAACGGCCCGTAGGACACCGATCCCGCGTGCGCGCCCGGTGGTGGCCCCGCGAAGGTGACCGTCCCGCAGCACGGGCACGCCCGCCCTGGCAGCACCCACTCGGTCACTTTCCGGGTGACCTCCACGTCGGTTACCAGCGCACGCAGCAGCGCGACGCCCTCAAGCCCCAGCAAAAACGCCAGCGGATGCCGGTACACCACGCCGGCAGACCCTAACTGGTGCCGTCCCGGCTGCGCCAGCGGTTTACCGGACGATCACTCTCAACGGTAAGAGCAGAAGCACGCTCGCCGTATCCCCGCACAAGCCATCTCTGTCACGAAACGCAGAGAAAACTCACTGACCCCGTGAATAGACACCTCACCATCCCACACCGTGCACCCCTGCCGGAACTCTTGTTCCGATGTTCCCCACGGGTTGGAACTGGCACCTTTTGGTCCCGCAGCGCCACCAGCCGCCGCCGATGCAGCGGGATGTCGTCGGTCTGGCCCTAGTTCGTATTTTGTACCTATGCTGCTGACCCCGAATGTCGCACGCTGTGTGATTGTCCCCTCGTCCCGTTCCGTCCTGCGCGTGTGCCCTACGCGTGCAGACGCGCGTGCGCGCGAGGACGGAACGGACGGGACAACCCACGATGACGGGAGCGGCCTGATCGGCCTCGCCACTCGCGCGGTCACGGGAGCGGCGTTACAACGCGAAACTGCTCCAGCTCGGTCTTAGGTCGTCCGGTCCGAAAGGGGGGTGGCCGACGTAGCCGGGAATGGATTAGGCACGAACGGATTCCCGTCGCGTCACCGGGCGAGCGGATGACTAGTGGCTCCGGGCTCGGGGGATGGTTCCCGTAAGTACACACTTTTGGCCGGATGGGTTGGGCGTTGCCGAGCCGTCAAGAGCCCTTCGGTGGGCAGTCCAAAGAGCCGGAGGCTACCTGATGATCAGCCACGGCGCCCGCTAACGTGCGTGCGGCTTAGCGCGGTCTGCGGGGCGCCGGATGCGTATCTCATCGGTGCGGATATCGGCCGGATCCCACGTCAGGATCTGCTCCTGGATCAGCACCGACAGGAGCACTGCGAGGTCGTGGTAGGCGGAGCCGTTCCATTCCGGGTTGTTCGATGTGTTGTCGCGTAGGTCGGGGAAGTCGCTGGCATCGATGGTCGCCGTCACCGTCTTGCCTGCACTGGTAAGGACGCCGACGAGCCTGCCCTTGCCGAGGTCGGGGTCGAAGTCCAGCCGGCTCAGGTGCCATTGCTCCAGGAATGGCACCTGTTTGACCTCGGTCAGCCTGCCGTCAGGCCCGTAAAACTTCCCCTCGCCGGTTGAGAGCAAGATCTTCCGCAACTCGGGCAGCACGCTCGGCCCGAATTCCATGCGTCCCACGAGACTCCTCACTGCATCGGACGCGGTCGCGCCCGGGCATCACAGACCAGCCTACGGACAGGACTCATCGACTGTCCTCCCCGGGCGTCCGTACGCGGTGACGATAGCACCGGAGCTGATCCTGGAGATCACGATGAATGTCCAGATTATGTAATAGCCCGCGGAGTAGAAGCACTGGTAGATCGGGGCGCGCTCCTGGTAGTTGTCGTTCTCCTGGGCAACGAAGGTAGCGGGTGCCTTCAGGGTCTGGGCCATCGCGAACGAGAAGCTAGCCCAGCCGCCGAAGTACTCCCCGATGTGCTGTTCCAGATGACGATAGCCGTAGTCGCTGTTCCCGCAGTACAGGGTATCTGTACGGTAGCCGCTGGCCTCGTATTTCCTGGCCTTGTACGTGGCGACGACCTTGCGGATGTTGGCGCCCTTCGCGCAGCCAGGGACGGCCGCGATCGCGGGAGCTGAGGGGACATACCACGCGCTGGCCCCTGTCGCAACCGGCATGAGGCGAACGCCCGCTGGTGCCGTTGAGGCGATGGCGGTGCCGGATAGAACACACGACAGCGCGACGATGATGGCCGCCGCCACCGCTATCGCCGCTCTCCGCCCGATTACCGGTCCCTGCCGCTGCCGCGCAGCGGCCTGCATCTCCCCGTAAGTGACATTGCATGGATACTAGGCGGACTTCTCCTGGCAGCGGGCCTGGCTGTCACGCCCCTGTACATTAACTCCTATCTGATGATGGATGAGGACATGCCGCCTGCCGTGATCCACGAGGCCAACGTATGGGTTCCTGTCGGCAACGATGTCGGATATGTCATCGGTATCACTATCGGCGGTGCATTGGTGGCTGGAGCGCATACGGCCGGCGCGCAAGTTGCAATTACGATCGTGGCAGCGCTGCTAGTGTCTTACTCTGTAGGCCAGCTCATCGCCGGGCGGAGCTCGGGTCAAGTCGCCAGCAAATCTGCCGATGCGGCCGTACAGGCATGACGAATCTTCCAGCCACGACGACCCCGGTTAGCCCGTTGCGCCTCGGCGCGGATGATGCCCGTCGCCTGGCGGTCGCCTCCGGGATCGGCTCACCGGCTGCAGACAGCGGCGCTGTTCTACGCCGGATGGGCTTGCTCCAGCTCGATCCGCTGTCGAGTGTCGACAAGGCGCACCGTCTGACGTGCCTGGCCAGGATGGCAGCCGGCCCGGTAGCGCAGAGCATAGACGGGGAATTGTGGCAGGCTGGAGTGGCTGCCGCATTCGAGACTTGGGTACATGCTGCCTGCCTCGTTCCCGCCGAGGACTGGCCGCTCCTGCGGCTGCATCGGGAGGCCTCCAGAGCCTGGAGCGGTCGTCCGCCGTCCGCGTTGCTTGCCGAGGTCAAGGGGGCAGTTGAAGGCCTGCCCGACGGCGCAACCATCAGCGAGATCGACGATCCGGCCGCTCGAACTACGGGCTGGAATTGGTCAGCCCGTAAGCACGCCGTGGAACACATGCTGCGAACCGGCGAACTGGTGTGCACCGCGCGACGCGGTACCCGTCGTGTTTACGACCTGCCAGAGCGCCGCATTACTGAAGGCTACCTGAGCATGAGAATGTCCAGCGAACAGATCCTCTCGGCAATTGCCGCCCGAGCGGTTGCCGCCATGGGCATCGCCACGGCCGCCGACGTAGCGAAATACTACAACGTCACCCCCGAGCGCGCCCGTACCGCCCTTGAACTAGCACCAATGCAGCAGGTCCAAGTGACTGGCTGGGATTCTCCCGGCTGGATGGATCCGGCCAGGAAACTGGATCCGATTAGCCATGATCCTGTGCTTGTCGGGCCGTTCGACAATCTTATATGGGACCGGCAGCGCACGCGCCGCGTTTTTGACTTTGATTACGTGTTCGAGGCGTACAAGCCGCGCGCCAAGCGTATCTACGGATATTACGTCCTGGCCTTGCTTGACAAGTGCCGGCTCACCGGCCGGGCCGATCTTCGCCGCGAGGGCAAAGACCTCCTGGTTCTAGGCTCCTATCCCGAACCAGCGACAGGGTGCGGAGAGTTCGAATCGGCTCTGGGCGACGCGCTTGAGCGACTAAGGAGCCAGCTCGGGCTGGCGAAAGTCCGCTGGACTTCGTAAGCAACCTCCACCACTTTGCGCATGTACGACCGCAATAGCCTCAACTTAAAGCTGCACTGGTGTATCTGGAGTTTCGTGGTGGTAATGCGGCAACTGTGTCCCAGGCTCCGAGCACGGGCCGTCCTGGTGGCCGGCACCGTACCCTCGCCTGATCCCGAGGGCGACGTCTAGGCCGTCGAGATGCTGCCGCTGGCCACCGCGATTGACAGGCTCGGAGCGATACCCGAGCGCTGGCGGCCATGAACCAGGCCCTGGGCATCACCACGCTGCTCCTGCCCGCTCAGCCCGGGCTGGCGGCTATATCGTCGACGGTTCTGCGCGGGCTCGATTTCTGACTCGCTGGGTTCGGCCAGGTCACGGCCGGGGTGAGGGAAACCCCCGGATGCGATGGGGTGCTAGCTACATTTCGCCAGCCTGCCCGAGGTCCGTACTGTTTCCGCAGGGGTTGACGGAGCGTCTGGAGTGGATCATGGCCGCAGAAAGCCAAGCTGAGATCGCCGCCTCGGTAGCGGCCCTGCAGGACCTTGGCCCCGGCTATGACCAGGCACTGGCCGAGGGGCTGGTGGAACGCATCGGCGCGGAAATCGACAAGCGGATCGCGGCCGAGATCGACAAGCGGGTCACGGCCGAGGTGGATAGCCGCGTCCTGACCCAGCTGGACCGGTATGCGGGGTGCAGGCACCAGCGCCGCCGGGCCAAGCGCATGATGCGGGACGAACGGCGTGCGATCCGGGCCGAGCGGGCCGACCGTGCCGGGCGCCAGACCATCATCTTGGCCCTCGGGTCCATGCTGGTTGCCCTGTCGGTGACCGCAATCGTGCTCAGGGGATCCCCGGGCATCGCCGACATCATGCTCATGGCCCTGATCTGGGTCATCATCGGCGCCGTCAATGTCGCGTACGCCATGCGTAAGCACCTTCAGCCATAGCCAGCGCGGGCGATCCGGACCTTCACTCGCCGTTGTCGACCAGCACCGGTTCCGCCGGACCCGCCGCTAGCCGGTACCTCAAGATGGCCACGCCGAGGCAGGCTGGGATGGCCAGGATTCCTGCGAACACGACGTCGGCCGCGATCCGCCCGAACTCGGAGTGGCCGAACAGGTGCCCGGTGCTGATGGCCAGGCACACGCCGGCTACCACCGATCCGGCCAGGAGCCAGTTCAGCTGCCGGCGGCGGTCCCCGGTGGCACGCCGCCAGTTGAGCGCCTGCGCGGTCACCGCGGCCACCCAGCCGATGGCCAGCAGCGGGAAGAACAGGACACCGACCGATGCCCACACGTTCGCGAACCCGCGGGGGTGGTCCAGCAGCAGATTTCCGCTGGAATCGACGGCGATCTGGTGCCCGGCGATGGCGCCGACGGTGACCGCGGCCGTGCCTAGCGCCCACAGGGCAGCCACGGCGAGGTAGGCCCACAGCAGCCGTCGCCAGCCAGGCGCAGGCAGCGCCAGCACCAAGGCGCCGAGCACCACGGCTGCATCCGGTGAGGCCAGCCGCGAACCGCGGGCCTGCCAGGCGGCCAGCCGCTCCCCTCGCACGGAACCAAACCTACGCCAGGACTATCTTGCTCGGCGGGAGCCGCCTGTAGTCCAGGGCAGCCGTAGATGAGGCTAAGTGCCAGTGTGCAGTGGGACCGCGTTGGCCCGCACCACGTCGGAGTAGAACCTGGCGCTCGACTTGGGAATCCGTCGCTGGGTGCCGAAGTCGACGAAGACGATCCCGAACCGCTTCTGGTAACCCCAGGCCCATTCGAAGTTGTCCAGCAGCGACCAGACGAAGTAGCCCGCCAGGCTGGCCCCGTCCTCGATGGCGCGCGCGGCGGCCTCCAGGTGCGCCTGCAGGTACCTGACCCGCTCGACGTCGTTGACCTCACCGTCCGGGTTCACGTAGTCCTCGGCCGCCCGGCCGTTCTCCGTGATGTAGAGCGGTAGGCCCGGAGCCTGCTTGGACACCTCAACCAGCAGGTCGCGCAGCGCGCTGGCGTCGACGAGCCAGCCCATCGTCGTCCGTTCCAGCCACTCCGGGAGGTACTCGACCACGCCGGGCCGCCCGCAACGGGCCGGTTCCTCGTTCCGCCGCAGGTCAGCCGGGTCGCCGGCGCGCAGGAAGATCGGGGAGTAGTAGTTGAGGCCGAGGAAGTCCAGCGGCTGGCTGATCGTGTCGAGGTCGCCGTCGGCGATCAGCGCGTCCGGCGGCAGCAAGGCGGCCGGGGCGTGCGCCGGATAGTGGCCGTACAGCAACGGCTCCAGGTACAGGCCGTTCGCGGCGACATCGGTGATCAGGCGGGCCTCCTCGAGGTGAGCCGCCTCGCCGTTCCCGCCGAGCACCCGGACCGGGTGCAGGTCCAGGGTGATGCCGACCTCGGTGGATAGCTGGCCGCGCAGCGCCTGGGCGGCCAGCCCGTGGCCGAGCAGGAGGTGATGCGTGGCAGCGGATGCGGCCTGGGCATCCCGCAGTCCCGGTGCGTGGGAACCGTGCCGGTACCCGTTGTTGGACACCACCTGCGGCTCGTTCAGCGTGATCCAGCGGGCCACCCGGTCGCCGAGCGCCTCCGCGCAGATCGCCGCGTAGTCGGCGAAGCGCCAGGCGGTGTCGCGCACCGCCCAGCCGCCTTCGTCCTGGAGCTGCTGGGGAAGGTCCCAGTGGTAGAGGGTGACGGTGGCCGCGATGTTGTGTTCCCCGAGTGCGTCGAGCACCGCGCGGTAGTAGTCGAGGCCGGCCTGGCTGGCGGCGCCGCGCCCGCCCGGCTGGACCCGCGGCCAGGAGATGGAGAACCGGTAGGACTCCAAGCCGAGCGAGGCCATCAGCGCGACGTCCTCGCGGTACCGGTGGTAGGAGTCGCAGGCGATGTCGCCCGTATCCCCGCCGCGGACCTTGCCCGGCGTATGGCTGAAGGTGTCCCAGACCGAGGGGCCCTTGCCGTCTGCGCTCGGCGCCCCCTCGACCTGATAGGCGGCCGTCGCCGCGCCCCAGACGAACCCGGGCGGGAACTGAAGGACGCCGTTGGCACCGGTCATCAGCCTCTCCTTCTGTGCGGCTACGGACCTTGACGGCCCCTTTGCTGAGGGTTAGTGTAAGCGCTTAGATTTCCCGTTGTAAACGCTTACATCCCGATAAGTAAGGGAAGACGGCCATGTGGCGGATCGGGACACGGTGGTAACCCTCTACGACGTGGCGCGCCTGGCGGGCGTGTCCACGGCGACGGTCTCGAGGGTGGTCCACGGCCAGGACCGGGTCCGCGAGGCGACCAGGATCCGGGTCACTCAGGCGATCGAGCAGCTCGGTTACGTGCCGGACGGTGCCGCGCAAAGCCTGTCGCGCCGACGCAAGGACGTCATCGGCATGGTGATGGTCGAGCGCGAGGTCGAGCAGTACGACATCGAGAACGTGGGCCTGTTGTACTACGACGAAGTGCTGCGCGGGGTCGAGGCGCTCATCCGCACCAACAACTGGTCGCTCCTGATCACGTTCATGCAAGCCGAGGACGTCGGCGAGCCGGACTTCCGCCGGCTTGACTCGCTGTCGGGCAAGGTCGACGGAATCCTCATCGGCGAGGGATTCGTCGCCTCCCGTTACATCGAGCGCCTGGCGGCCCGGGTTCCCGTGGTCGTCATCGCCGGGACCCCCGGCGAGCGGGCGGCCGACGTGGTGGCCGCGGACAACTTCTCGGGCTCCGCCGCCGTCATCACCCACCTCATCGCCGAACACGGCAGGCGGCGCCTGTTCCACGTCGACGGGCCGCCGAACTCGCCCGACGCCGGCGAACGGCGGCTCGCCCTGGAGCACGTGCTCCGCGGCAACCCGCAATGCCAGCTGGTCGGCTCGGTCCAGGGGATCTTCAGCGTCCGCAGCGGCCATCAGGCCGGGGAGGCCCTGCTGGCCAGGCACCGCGGGGCGCTGCCGGAGGCGGTCGTATGCGCCAACGACCAGATGGCCATCGGCGTCCTGCGGGCCTTCGCCACGGCGGGCGTGCGCGTCCCCGACGAGGTGGCCGTGGTCGGCTTTGACGACATCTATCCCAGCAGCCTGCTCGACCCGCCCCTGACCACGGTCTACCAGCCGATGCGCATGCTGGGCGAGCGGGCCTGCGCCCGCGTGCTCGATCGCATCGCCGACCCGGGCCTCAGCCCGGCCG
The DNA here is from genome assembly GCA_963789225.1 of uncultured Actinomycetes bacterium. Taxonomy (GTDB): domain Bacteria; phylum Actinomycetota; class Actinomycetes; order Streptosporangiales; family Streptosporangiaceae; genus Palsa-504. Next base: position 12,397 of record CAWBKD010000010.1, on the reverse strand, counting down.
TCGAACTGCTGCCGACGGAGCTCGTGCTGCGGCAAAGCTGCGGCTGCCCGCCCGGCACGGTCGTCCGCCGACCCGTGGAGACGTTTAACCGGACGGGGGCAGACCAGGCGCCGCGGCATGGAGATGGGCCAACGGTCCGCGGCCGGCGTCAGGCCGGGCCGCAGGACGTCCAGGCCCCGAAGGCCCGCGTCCGGGCCCGGCAAGCAGCGAAGGCGTAGGAGTCGCCATGGTCTTCATCCTCCGCCGTCTGGTCTTCTACCTGGTCGCCGCCTGGGTGGCACTGACGCTGAACTTCTTCATCCCCCGTCTCATGCCGGGCAACGCGGTCGAGGCGGTCATGTCGAAGTTCCCCGGAATCTTGCAGCCCTCGGCCTACCGCGCGCTCGAGGCGCTGCTCGGGGTGGGGCACGCCGGCTCGCTCTGGCATCAGTACTGGGCGTACCTCGTCGACGTTTCCCACTTCAACCTCGGCGTGTCCTCCTCCCAGTACCCGGCCCAGGTCTCCACGCTGCTCGGCGAGGCGATCCCCTGGACGCTCACCCTGGTCGGGACGGCGACCATCATCGCCTTCGTGGTCGGCACCGCGCTCGGCATCATGGCCGGCTGGCGGTACGGCGGCACGCTCGACCGGGTGCTGCCCGGGCTAATGTTCCTGCAGGCGATCCCCTACTTCTTCTTCGCGCTGATCCTGCTCGAGGTGTTTGCGCTCAAGTTCCATGTCTTCCCCGTCGGCCAGGGGTACGCGGGCGGCCTGGTGCCCGGCTGGCACTGGGACTTCATCGGCAGCGCGATCTATCATTCGCTGCTGCCCGCGCTCACCATCGTGCTCACCTCGATCGCGGGCTGGATGCTGCAGATGCGCAACGTCATGATCACCACCATCGGCGAGGACTACGTGGTCGCGGCCCAGGCGAAGGGCCTGTCGAACCGCAGGGTCATCTTTACCTATGCCGCGCGCAACGCGCTCCTGCCTCAGCTGCAGGGATTCGGCCTGGCCCTGGGCTTCGTGGTGTCCGGGGCCCTGATCATGGAGATCGTCTTTTCCTACCCGGGCATCGGCCTGCTGCTGCTGGGCGCGGTCAGCTCGGACGACTTCCCGCTGATGCAGGGGATCTTCCTGGTGATCACCTTCGCCGTCCTGCTCGCCAACCTGATCATCGACCTGGTCATCGTGTTCGCCGATCCCCGCGCCCGGGCCCGGGAGGTGGCGCGATGACCGTCACGCTGCCGATCAGCGTCGACCCGGCCTCGCTGGCCATCGAAGACGCCGTCCCAGGCCGCTGGCGCCGGATGCCGACGAAGGCAAAGGTGGGCGCCATCGTCCTCGGCTTCTTCGTCCTCGCGGCCATCATCGGGCCCTTGGTCACGCCCTACGATCCCTCGTACCAGAACCCTAGCCCGGCTCTGTCGATGGCGGCGCCGAGCGCGGCTCACCTCCTCGGCACCACGGAGACTGGCCAGGACGTGCTGTCCCAGCTCCTGGTCGGGATCCGGCTCACCCTGGAGCTCGCGGTCATCGTCGGCGTGGTGGCCACCGCGCTTTCGGTGATCGTGGGAGTGGCGGCCGCCTTCCTCGGCGGGATATGGGACGAGCTGCTGTCGCTCGTATCCAACGTGTTCCTGGTTATCCCCTCGCTGCCGCTGCTCATCATCTTGCTCGGCTACCTGCCGCAGAAGGGCCAGCTGGCCACCATCGCCGTGCTGAGCGTGCTCGGGTGGCCGTGGGGGGCGAGGGTCATCCGGGCGCAGACCCTGGCCATCCGTAACCGCGACTTCATCTCGGCCGCGCGGGAAACGGGGGAGAAAACCTGGCGGATCCTCGCCTTCGAGATCGTCCCCAACGAGGTGAGCCTGATCGCGGCCAGCTTCGTGAACACCGTGCTCTACGCGGTCGGAGCCTCGGTGGCGCTCGCCTTCATCGGCCTGGCCGACCTCAACAGCTGGAGCCTCGGCACGATCCTGTACTGGGCGGAAGGCCAGCAGGCCCTGCAACTGGGCGCCTGGTGGTGGTTCGTGCCGCCCGGCGTGGCCGTCGCGCTGATGGGGGCCGGCCTGGTCCTGCTGAACACCGGGATCGACGAGCTCGGCAACCCGCGCCTGCGCGACGCGAGCAGCGCGAGCAGGATCGCCGGGCGCTGGCTCCGGCCCACCGACCCGACGCCCGTGCTGGCCGAAGTCCAGCAGCGCCGCACCGGGCTCGCCGGGTTCCTGCACTCGTTCTCCCGCAGCTCGCTGCTGGACCAGACCGAAGCGGGCGACACGCTATGAGCGCGGGACCCACGCCAGCCCCCGTCCCGGTCCCCGGCACTGAGCCGGTGCTCGATATCCGGGATTTCTCGGTTGTCTACCGCACGCCCGGCGGCGACGTGCGCGCCGTGGACCAGGTGAACCTCTCCCTGGCCGCCGGCGAAGTCGTCGGCCTGGCCGGCGAGAGCGGCTCAGGCAAGTCCACCCTCGCCTACGGCGCCTGCCGCCTGCTGCGTGCCCCCGCCTTCATCACCAGCGGCAGCATCAGCTACCAGGGCCGGAGGCTCGCGCAGGGGTCCCAGGCGGCCGACGTCCTGCGGATGACTCCGCACGAGCTGCAGAAGCTGCGCTGGCGCGAGATCGCGATCGTGTTCCAGAGCGCCATGAACGCGCTCAACCCGGTCCTGTCCGTCCGCAACCAGCTGCTCGACGTCATCCACGCCCACCTGAAGATGCCGAGGGACGAGGCACGGGAAAGGGCGGCGTCGCTGCTCGACCTGGTCGGCATCCCGCGCTCGCGCCTGCGCAGCTATCCCCACGAGCTGTCCGGCGGCATGCGTCAGCGGGTGATGATCGCCATGGCCCTGGCCACCGAGCCGGAGGTCGTCATCATGGACGAGCCGACCACCGCGCTCGACGTGGTGGTGCAGCGTGACATCCTCGCCCAGATCGTGGAGCTCAAGGATCGCCTCGGCTTCTCGATCCTGTTCATCACGCACGACCTCTCCCTGCTCCTGGAACTGGCCGACCGGATCGCGGTGATGTACTCCGGGCAGCTCATGGAGGTCGGCACCGCGGGCGAGATCCAACGCGAGGCGGCCCACCCGTACACCAAGGGCCTGCTCAACTCGTTCCCCTCGCTTCGCGGGCCGCGCCGCGAGCTGGCCGGCATTCCCGGTTCTCCCCCTGACCTGCGCTACCCGCCTCCTGGCTGCCCGTTCCTGCCGCGCTGCGCGTACGGCACAGACGCGTGCACCGGGGTCGACATGGAGCTGCTGCCGGTCGCCACGTCCGGCGACCCCGAGCACGTGACGGCGTGCCCGTTCGTGCTCCCTGACACGCCTCCCCGGGAGGCCTTCCAGGCGAAGGACAGCCTGGACGTACCCGATCACCTGACGCTGGCCGATGAACTGCGGACGGCCGTGGAGCCTGGATCATGAGCGAGCAGACCCTGACCTCCGCAGCCGCCGACCGCGGCCCGCTGGCCATGGAGGCGATCTCGGTCAGCAAGGACTTCAGGCTGGGCCGCGGGCAGACCCTGCACGCGGTGCGAGACGTCTCCTTCAACCTTTACCGCGGCGGAGTCGTCGCCCTGGTGGGCGAGAGCGGGTCAGGCAAGTCCACGGCCGCGAAGCTGCTGGCCGGGCAGGAACGGCTCACCTCCGGCGCAATCCGGCTGGATGGCCAGCCGGTCGAGGTGTCGAGCCGGCGCGCCTTCAGGCGGTACAAGAGCCAGGTCCAGTACGTGTTCCAGGACCCGTTCGCCTCGCTGAACCCGGTGCACACCGTGCGCTACCACCTCGAGCGCCCCGTGAAGCTGCACCAGCGGGCCGCGAACATGAGCCAGGAAGTCGTCGCCCTGCTTGAGCAAGTGCGCCTGACCCCCGCGAAGCACTTCCTGGCTAAGTACCCGCACGAGCTGTCCGGCGGCCAGCGCCAGCGCGTCTCCTTCGCCCGCGCGCTCGCCGCCCACCCGAGCGTGCTGCTCGCCGACGAGCCGGTGTCCATGCTGGACGTCTCGATCAGGCTGGAGATGCTGAGCCTGCTCGACGACCTTCGCCGGCGCTTCAGGCTCGCCATGCTCTACATCACCCACGACATCGCCTCGGCCCGCTACTTCGCCGACGAGGTGCTGGTCATGTACGCCGGGCAGATCGTGGAGCGCGGCCCGGCCGAACAGCTCACCCAGTACCCGGCGCACCCCTACACCCAGCTGCTCGTCGCCTCCGCGCCGGACCCCGACAACCTCGGCAGCACGCTGCGCCGAGGTGCTGGCCGCGACCGGTCACAGCAGCCGCAGGACACCCCGCGGGGGCCGGCATCCGCTGCGTCGAACGGCACGGCGGTAGCCGGCTGCCCGTTCAGTCCCAGGTGCCCGTTCGCCGACGACCTTTGTCGGCGCGAGAACCCGGCCCTGGCCCAGGTCTCCGCCACGCGGGCCGCGGCTTGCTGGCACCTGGACCTAGCCGCGCCCCAAGTCGTCTCCGGGCCACAAGGAGGTGGATTCCCGACGACGCAGTAGTCCACAACGGAAGAAACCCAAGAGAAAGACGAGACTGATGAGGAGATTGCACAGCTACAGACAGGTCCTGACGGTAACGGCCGCCATCTTGCTGGCGGCCGGGCTCGGTGCGTGCTCATCGAGCTCGAGCTCCAGCTCGAGCTCGACCGGCACGAGTACGGCCACGGGCAAGACCCTGGTCATGGAGAGCTCGCCAGAGACCTCCATCACCCAGGCGTTCAACCCGTACGTCCCCACCCAGCAGGCCTATGGCATGGGCGCGACGGGGCTCATCTACGAACCGCTCATCCAGTTCGACCTGGCCGCGCCGCCGAAGTATTACCCGTGGCTCGCCACGTCGTACGCGTGGTCCAACGGCGGAAAAACGATCGCCTTCACGATCCGGCAGGGCGTGAAGTGGAACAACGGAACGCCGTTCACGCCGGCCGACGTTGCCTTCACCTTCAACCTGCTCAAGAGCAACACCGCCATCAACATCGACGGCCTGTCCATCTCCAGCGTGAGCACATCCGGCAACACCGTCACGCTCACGTTCCCGACCTCCCAGTACACCAACCTGGAGGAGATCGCCGGCACCGGGATCGTGCCGGAGGCGATCTGGAGCAAGGTCGGCAACCCGGCCACCTATGTGGACCCGGACCCGGTGGGCACCGGGCCCTACATGCTGGACACCTTCACGCCGCAGGGCTTCACGCTGAAGAAGAACCCCTACTACTGGCAGGCGTCTATGGTCCAGGTCCCGAAGGTCTTCTTCCCCGTTTACACCTCCAACACCGGCGCGCTGACCGCGCTGTTCTCCGGAGCGATCGACTGGACCGGGAACTTCATCCCCGGCCTGCAGAAGAACTTCGTGGACACGAACCCGTCCGAGCACGGCTTCTGGGAGGCACCCGGCGGAACCAACAGCCTCTTCCCGAACCTGAACAAGTGGCCGACCAACCAGCTGGCCGTCCGGCAGGCGATCAGCGCGGCGATCGACCGCACCACGATCGCGTCCGAGGGCGAGGCAGGGCTGGAAGACCCGGTCCTCAACGCGACCGGCCTCACGCTGCCGACCTTCGGCGCCTGGAGCGGCCCGGTCGCCAGCATGACGGTCTCGGCCACCGCCGACGCGGCCGCGGCCGAGCAGATCCTGACCAAGGCGGGCTACACGAAGGGGAGTAACGGCTTCTTCGAGAAGGGTGGCAAGACCGTCGCCCTCACCATCGTCGACCCGGCAGCGTACACCGACTACGCCGAGGACGACTCCATCGTCGCAGGCGACCTGAAGGCGGCGGGCATCGACGCCACGTTCGATGGCCTGGCCGTAACCGCCTGGAACACCGATGTCGCCGACGGCAATTTCCAGCTGACCTCGCACTGGTCGAACGGCGGCCTGACCCCGTACAACATGTACGAGGGCTGGCTAGACAGCGCGCTCGCCACCGGTAACAACGCGACCGGCGACTACGAGCGGCTGAACGACCCGGCGATCAACGCCGACCTGGCCACGCTGGCCGGAGCGTCAACGACCGCCGAGCAGACGACGGACCTCGTACCGATCGAGACGTACGTGGCCCAGAACCTGCCCATCATCCCGACCACGACCGCGTCGGAGTGGTTCGAGTATGACTCGCAGAACTACGTCGGCTGGCCGTCTCAGTCGAACCCCTACGAGACAGGACAGCCCTCCGGGACGAACCTCGGTGCTGGCGCAGGGACCGACGAAGTGGTCATCCTGCACCTGACTCCGCGGAGCTGACCCTTCCCGTCTCCGCAGTTTAAGCGGGCCCGTCCCTGGCCGTCTCTCGTGGCCAGGGGCGGGCCACACCCCACACCACATTAGCCCAGCTAACATCATGGGAGCCATCCAGCCCTGCCCTGTTACCCGACCCATGATCGCCTTCAGCACGCTGGCCTTCCCGGACGCCACGCTGGCCGCCGCCGTTTCGCTCGGCCGCCGCTGGGGTTACGCCGGCATCGAGCTCCGGCTGATCGACGGCCAGCTCATCGACCCGTCCATGCCTGCCGCGGATCGCGCTCGGGTCAAGCGGGCCCTGGCCGGCCTGCCGGTGGTGGCGGTGGACACCTCCATCCGGCTCACCGGCGACGGCGCGGGCCCGCAGCTGCGCCGGTTCCTCGAACTCGCCAGCGACTGGGAAGCCCCGCTGGTGCGCGTGTTCGGCGGTCCGCTGGCCGCCGAAGACCGGGACCCGAGGACCCGCCGGGAACAACTCCGGGCTGCGGCCGCAGCGCTGGAATCGAATGTGCCGCTCGCCAGCCGGCTCGCCGTCGCGATCGGCGTGGAGACCCACGACGATTTTTCCGCCTCGTCGGCTGTGGCCGAGCTGCTGGCCAGGGCCGACCCGGAATGGGTCGGCGCGGTGTGGGACAGCCTTCATCCGCACCGGGTGGGCGAACGGCCCGCCGACGTCTACGCGAACCTCGGCGAGCGTATCCTGCTCGCGCAGGTCAAGGACGCCCGCCGGAACCCCGGTGGCGAGGGCGATGAGTGGCAGCTCGTGCTGCTCGGCGAGGGCGAGGTGCCGGTCAGGCAGATGCTCGGGCTGCTCAAAGCTGAGGGCTACCAGCGCTGGATCTCGGTCGAGTGGGAGAAGCGCTGGCATCCCGAGATCGAAGAACCTGAGGTCGCGCTGCCACAGCACCTGAGGCTGCTGGCCGAGTGGATGGAGGTGGACCGGTGACCCGCGGATTCGGGATCGTCGGCACCGGAGTGATCGCGGCGATCCACGCCGACGCCATCGCCATGGTGCCCGGCGCCCGGCTGGCGGCGGTCACCGACGTGGCCGCCAGTGACGGCGCGGCCTTCGCCGCCGCCCGCGGCTGCCCGGCCGAGCCTGATCTGGATGCGCTGCTCGCCCGCCCCGACGTAGACGTGGTGTCGGTGTGCGTGCCGAGCGGCCTGCACGCCGAGATCGGCATCCGCGTGGCCGAGGCCGGCAAGCACCTCGTGGTCGAGAAGCCGATCGACGTCACGCTCGCCGCCGCCGACCGGCTCATCGAGGCGGCTCGCGCGGCCGGCGTGGCGCTGACCGTGATCTCCCAGCACCGGTTCGATCCAGGCCTGATCGAGGTCAGGCGCCTGATCGACGAGGGGGCGCTGGGCCGGCTCGTCCTCGGCGAGGCCAGCACGAAGTGGTACCGCACCCAGGCGTACTACGACAGCGCGGCCTGGCGGGGCACCCACGCGATGGACGGCGGGTCGCTGATGAACCAGGGCATCCACTACGTCGACCTGCTCCGCTGGTGCATGGGACCGGTCACCGAGGTCACCGCGCTGTGCGCCACCCAGACCCACCAGATCGAGGTCGAGGACACCTCGCTGGCCGCGCTCAGGTTCAGCTCGGGTGCCGTCGGCACGATCGTCGCGAGCACCTCCGTCTTTCCCGGATTCGCGCAGCGCCTGGAGATCACCGGCACCGAAGGCACCGTCACCGTCGAGGACGGCGCGATCATCCGCCGCGCGTTCGGCCGCGAAGCGCACGAGCCGCCCGGCGGGCCGCAGGCGGAGGCCGGGTCCTGGTCGGCGGCACCGGGGTCCAACCCGGCCGGCCTGGACGTCGCCAGCCACGCCGCGCAGCTTGCCGACCTGCTGGCCGCGATCGAGACGGGGCACGAGCCTGCGGTCACCGGCGAGAGCGGCCGGGCGGCGCTCGAGATCGTCTGCGCCGTCTACGAGTCGGCGCGCACGGGCCGCGCCGTCACACTGGCCCCATGACCGTCATCCTGAGCGGGTTCGCGGACGAGATCTCGCCCGACCCGGCCGAGCAGCTGGCCACGCTGGCCGCCGAGTCGATTGCGCACCTGGAACTGCGCGGCGCCTGGTCGGTCAACGTCGCCGACTTCACCGCCGAGCAGGTCGCCGCCTTCCGGGCCGCGGTGGACGGTGCCGGGGTGCGGGTCTCAGCGATCGGATCGCCGATCGGCAAGATCCCGGTCGGCGCACCGCTAGGGCCCGAGCTGGAGCGGATGCGCCGCGTCGCCGACGTAGCCGCGGAACTCGGCACCGCCATCGTCCGCGTCTTCTCCTTCTACATTCCCGGGGGCGACCCGCCGGAGCGCTACCGGCAGCAGGTCATCGACCGCATGGGCGCCCTGGCCGGGATTGCTGAGGACCGCGGCCTCATCCTGGCGCACGAGAACGAGAAGGAGATCTACGGTGACACCCCGGACCGGTGCGCCGACGTGATCAGCGCGGTCGGCTCGCCTGCCCTGCGGGCGACCTTCGACCCGGCGAACTTCGTGCAATGCGGGGTCAGGCCCCACTCCGACGCCTACGCACTGCTCCGGCCGTTCCTGGTCTACCTGCAGGTCAAGGATGCGCTGGCGGCGACGGGCGAGGTCGTGCCCGCGGGCGAGGGCGACGGTCAGCTGCGCGAGACGCTGACCGCGCTGCGCGACTGCGGCTTCGCGGGCTTCATGTCGCTGGAGCCGCACCTGGCGCAGGGCGGGCGCTTCGGCGGCTTCAGCGGCCCGCAGGAGTTCCGGCGCGCCGCTCAGGCGCTCAAATCTCTGCTGAACGAGCTATCGATCTCTTACCAATAAGGTGGCACGCCCCCGGGTGGGGGCGGGATGGGCGCTGCCAAGGACGGTAACGTGGCACGTCCCCGAGGCGGGCCTGCCCGCGGCGGTACACCGACCGTATCGCTTACACGGTGCCCGCCAGGCCCCATCGGCGCCTGATGGCCCGGTCGGCCTGGCTGAACAGGGTATGGACGAGGATGCCGAGGATCAGGATCACGATGATGATGGCGGTGGCGCTCTGCATGTCGGCCTGATCCTGATCGGTCGACAGGAGCACGCCGAGGGACGGCTGATTGGCGATGATCACCAGCAGTTCGCCGGCCATCAGGCTGCGCCAGGCGAACGCCCAGCCCTGCCTCATCCCGGCCACGAACGCCGGCAGCGAGGCCGGCAGGATCAGGTGCCAGTACAGCGAGAACCTGCGCAGCCCCATCATCTTGCCGGCCTTCAGCAGCAGCGGCGGGGTGTAGTCCACGCCCGCGATCAGGCCGTTGGCGATCGACGGGGCGGCGCCGAGCACGATGACGAACAAGATGGCCGCCGTGGTGATGCCGAACAGGATGATCGCGAACGGGAACCAGGCGATCGACGGCATGGTCTGCAGCCCGGTGATCAAGGAGCCGACGGCCGCCCGCAGGGGCGCGATCCTCGACACCAGCGCCCCGATCACCGAACCGATCAGCACGGCCAGCCCGAACCCGACGACCGCTCGCCCCGCCGTGGTGGCGATGGCGTGCCACAGCAGGCCCGTCTGCAGCTGATCCCACAGGTTGGCCAGCGTCGCGCCGGGCCCGGGGAAGATCACCTTCTTCCATCCGCTGACGTGGATCAGCTGCCAGATGGCCAGGACGATGACGATGGCGAGGGCCTTGGGCCAGAAGGCGGCCCAGGCGCGGACGGCCAGGCGGCGGCCGCGCTGGTCGTCCTGCGACTCGGTATCGAGGGCCTCGAGCCAGGCCAGCCGCTCCGCGTAGGTCGGCAGGGATCCGGGGTTGCTAGCGGCCATGACCACTCATCTCCTCACGCAGCCGGTCGGTAATCCGGGCGGCCAGTTCGGCGACCGGCGCCGAGTCGATCCGGCGCGGCCGCTCGATGGGCACGGCGAACTCATCGACCACCCGGCCCGGCCGGCTGCTCAGCACGACCACCCGGTCGCCGAGGCGGACCGCCTCCCGGACGTTGTGCGTGACGAATACGATGGTCAGCTCCCGGCCTGCGCGGACGCGGTCGAGTTCGTCGTGCAGGAGGTCCCTGGTCATGGCGTCGAGGGCACCGAACGGCTCGTCCATCAGCAGGACGTCGGCGTCCTGGGCGAGCGCACGGGCGAGCGCGACCCGCTGCCGCATGCCGCCGGACAGCTCGTGCGGCCGCTTCCCGCCGAACCCCCCGAGATGGACGGCCTCGATCAGTTCTGCGGTCCGCTGCCGCCGCTCGGCCCGGCCGAGCCCGCGGGCGCGCAGGGCTACCTCCACGTTGCCCGCCGCCGTGAGCCAGGGGAACAGCGCGGGCTCCTGGAACATCAGCGCCACGCGCCCGGACACGGACACCGTCCCCGCGGTGGGCTCCTCCAGCCCGGCGACCAGCGAGAGCAGCGTCGATTTACCGCAGCCCGACGCGCCGATCAGGCAGGTGAACTCCCCCTGCGGTACCTCAAGTGAGATCTGGTCGAGGGCGCGGACGGCGGAACCGCCGCGCCCGAACACCTTCGTCACCGAGGTCAGCTGGACGGACCCGCCCACGGCGGACGCCCGCCTGTCGGTAACGGTCACCGGACTCACCCGCTGACCTGCGCCTGGCCGGCCGCGACCAGGGCCTGGTTGAGCGGGCCGAGATCGAAGATCCCGCTCAGGTTGACCGGCTTGAGCAGGCCGAGCGAGGTGGCCACCGAGGCGTCGGTCGCCAGCGAGGAGGCGTCCGGGTCATCGGTGAAGGTGATCTCGGCGAACGACGCCGCGACAATGCTGGACTTGAGCGGCTTTCCGGTATAGGAAGCCAGCTCCGCGTTCACGTCCGCCTCCGCGGCCGTCGGATTGGACTTGATGAAGTCGTTCGCCTGGATCTGCGCCTTGACCAGGTCCGCGACGATCGCCGGGTGAGCGGACAGGAAGCTCTGGGCCACGACCAGGAGGGTGCTGACGCCGGGCTCGGTGTACAGCACCGTGCCGCCGTCCTTGACCATCTCGACGTCGTACGGTGCCGGCTCGGACCCTCCGGCGATCTGCCCGGACTTGAACTCGAGGACCGCCGCCGAGTTGGGGGTCGTCGGCTTGACGAAGACGTCGCCGCCCCCGGTCGCGGTGGTGGTCAGGCCGTTCTGCTTCAGCCAGGAGCGCAGGGCGACATCCTGCGTATTGCCGAGGGACGGGGTGGCCAGCGTCTTGCCGCGGAGCTGGCTGGCCGAGGTGATCCCCTTCGCGACGACCACCGAGGCGCCTCCGGTGGCGGCGCCAGAGATGATCTTGATGGCGGTACCGCCGGACTTCTGCCAGGCGTTGATCGCCGGGTTCGGCCCGACGTAGGCGGCGTCGAGCTGCCCGGCCAGCAGGGCCGTCGTCTCCTCGGTGCCGGTGCTGAACGCGGTGGGGTGCAACGTCCCGGCCGAGCCGAGCGCCTTGGCGAAGAACCCTTCCTTGAGCCCGACCAGGGCGGAGGCGTGCGTGACGTTGGTCAGGAAGCCCAGCCTGACCGTGACCGGCGGCGCATCCGAGGTCGTGGTGCTGCCGCCTGAACTCGCCGTGCTCGATGAGGACGAGGAGCAGCCGGCCAGCAGCAGAGCAGCGCCGATCATTGTGGCAAACGCGGCACGTCGCATCAGATAACCCCTAAGAAGCTAATTCCAATCGAGTTAATAGACTTTATTGACTATACATTGAGTCGGCAAACTAGGAAATCCGGTTGGGACAAGCCCGTCGCGCTGGGGCCTAGGGGGTCAGAGCGCCGGGATCGGGCTCGTGAGGCACAGGCCCCGATAGATGGGGCTCGCGGGCCAAAGGCCCCACGCCGAGAAGGTCAGTTGCCCTCGTCGCTGGAATCCTGGAGGGTTATGCCGTCCACGGAGGGGAACTTGGCCAGGCACTCTTCCAGGATCGCCACGTCCGCGTCGGACGCGTGGGTGGTCTGGTAGGTCACCTGCTGGAGCGCGTAGGGAGCGTTGAGGTTGGACGGCAGCGGCTGCGGTACCACGGCCGGCGGCTTGGCGCAGGCGGCGCGGACGGCCAGCCGCTGCGCTAGCGAGGTTCCGTCGCGGAAGACCACTACGGCCTGCTGCTGCCCGAGCGCGGAGTCGAACTGCGCGCAGCCCGCCAGCGCCGTCACGGCCGCCAGGACCAGCCCCGCCGCGAGCAGTCGGCGGGCTCTCCCGCCGACTACATCCGGTAGTGCGCG
>CAWBKD010000009.1:0-14583 GCA_963789225.1 uncultured Actinomycetes bacterium | reverse complement strand
GCGCTCGCCGAGGTCTACGCGGGCGACGACGCGAAGGAGAAGTTCGTGACCGACTTCGTCGCCGCGTGGGTCAAGGTGATGAACCTCGACCGGTTCGACCTCTAGGCCAGGACTCTAGGCCAGGACTCTAGGCCAGGACTCTAGGCCAGGACCCTAGGCCAGGACTCTAGGCCAGGACCCTAGGCCAGGACCGGATCGATCGGCGTGAGCGGGCCGAGGCGGTGCTCGATCGCCTCGGCCACGCTCAGGCAGCGCAGTTCGGTGTACTTGCCGCCCATGACCTGAACCCCGACGGGCAGGCCGCGCGCAGCCGTTCCACCTGCGGGCCGTCGACCGAGGCGACCGCCTCGGCCAGCGCCGGGATCGCCTGCGTGGTCGGGGTGCCCGCCAGGTCGATGTTCTCCTTCACCGTGAACGGGACGCCGTGCAGCGGACCGAGCCTGGTGCCGTCCGACACGGCCCGGTCAGCCGCGCCGGCGGCCGCGAGGGCCTGGTCCGGCAGGAGGCGGACGATGGCGTTGAGGTGAGGGTTGACCGCCTCGATCCGGTCCAGGTGCGCCTGGATGACCTCGCGGCTGCTGACCTCGCGGTCGCGGATCGTGGCGGCCAGTTCCAAAGCGCTCATGCGCCACAGTTCGCTCACGCCTCACCCCGGTCGTCGGATCGAGCCACGGTAAGGCATCGGGTATGTCCCGGTAAAGAGGGCCGGACCAGCGCGTCGAGGTCCCGTTCGGCGTACAGCCGGTGCTCCCACTCCTCGTTGAGGATGGCCTGCAGGCACCGGCGCACGGCGAAGCTCTCCGGCTCGGGGAAACCCGGCTCCGTGACCGCGACCGTGACGCCGGCCAGCCTCTCGTCGGTCAGGTCGGCCAGCACCCGGTGGACGGTGGCCATCCGGTCCGCGCGCAGGGCGAGCACCTCCTCCAGCGCCGGGCGTGCGTCGGGGTCGCGCGGGATGCTGGGCTCGTCGGGCAGTTCGTCAGCCGGCAGGTCCAGCGGATCCCAGGGGGAGGGCTGCCCCAAGATGGCGCGGTTCACCCAGGCGTCGGTGGCGAAGACCAGGTGGCGGAGGGTCTGGATGAAGGACCACTCTCCGTCGACCCGCTCGTGCAGTAGCTCCGGGGCGATCCCGCCGGCCCGGGTGACGGTCTGCGCCCACAGCCGCTCCAGGATGTCCCAGGCGTCGCGGAACCCGTCGGCGTCGGCCGGGCGCATCTTGGCCCGGTCCGGGTAGCGGCGGTTCAACTCGGCCTCGACCAGGGGCACGACGTCGACCCCGTTGACCCGCAGGTTGCGGATCCGCCCGCTGATGTCCACGTCGGCCAGGAGCGAGCCGCTGATCGTCACCCCGGCCAGGTTGACCAGGTGCAGGCGCGCGTCGGTCAGGTCGACCAGGTGCAAGCGCGCGCCGGTCAGGTAGACGCGCTCGAACACCGAACCGGTCAGGTCCTCGTCGATGAAGTCAGCCACCAGACCAGCCTGACATAAATGCACAGACAAGTGGCCGGGAGTGAGCCGAAGCCCGAAATCCCGGCCACCGAGAAGCCAGGCGGCATAACTCCCAGCGGAAGAAGCGCTTGGCCAGGAACCCGAACACCACCGCGTACCCCGCCAGGACCAGCAGCGGCTGCACCGAGGGGAACCCGGTGAGCATCGAGGACTGCATCGCCTGCACCGCCGGGCCGAGCGGGCTGTAGTTGCTGATGTCCAGGAGGACGGAGGGCATCAGCGCCCGCGGCAGCCACAGCCCGGCGAAGAAGATCAGCGGGAAGAACGCCAGCCGGCCGATGACGCTCGCGGCGCCCGCGGTCTTGGACATCGCCGCGATCATCAGCCCGATGGGGAACAGCCCGGCGACGGACAGCAGGACCGAGACCAGCAGCCCGCCCGGGCTCTTCGGGACGGGTGCGCCGAAGGCGACGATGCTCATGACCAAGATGACCGTGAGCGCCGCCAGCGCGACGCAGAGCTGGACGAGACCCTGCGCGGCGAGCAGCCAGGACGGGGGAACCGGGGTGGTCGACAGGCGGCGCAGGACCCCGAGCTCACGGTAGGAGGCGAGCGGGATCGGGAGACCGAGCAGCGCGAGCATCGCGAGTGAGAACACGGCCAGGATCGGCACGTACGCGTCGAACGGGGTGATCCCGCCGAAGCTCGCCGAGGTGTGGTGGAAAGCGGGCAGCATGCCGAACAGGAGGGTCAGGAACACGGGGATGGCGACCCCGGCGATCAGGCCGATCGGCCGCCGCCACGTGAGCCTGGCCTCGTTCAGAACGACCTTGCCGAAGGCGGTGCGCCGTACCGTCGTGGGCAGCGGCAGCGGCAGCGCGAGCGACGTCATGTCAGTGCTCCTTCCTTGCTTGGGGTGCCTTCGAGTGATGACCTGCCGGTGAGCCGGACGAACGCGTCCTCGAGGCTGGACGAATCGAGCTGGATGTCACGTGCGGTAACCCCGGCCGCGGCCAGGGCCAGGATCACCGCGTTGACGAGTTCCCCGGTCCCGGTGACCACGACGTGCTGGCCGTCGTGCTCGACCCCGGTGACCTCGGGGAGGGCCGTCAGCAGCCGCTCGTCGAACCGGGTCGAGGGCTGGAACCGCACGCTCTTCCCGCCCCGGGCCTGCGTCGTCAGGCCGATCGGGGAGTCCAGCGCGACGATGCGCCCGTTGTCGATCAGCGCCACGCGGTCGCACAGCCGCTCGGCTTCCTCCATGAAGTGCGTGACCAGCAGGATCGTCACGCCACGCGCGCGCATGCCGTCGACGAGGTCCCAGGCGTCGCGGCGGGCCTGCGGGTCGAGGCCGGTCGTCATCTCGTCGAGGACCGCGATCTTCGGCCGTCCGATGAGCGCCAGAGCGACGGAAAGCCGCTGGCGCTGCCCGCCGGATAGGGACTTGTAGTAGTCGTCGAGCTTGCCGGCCAGCCCGAGCGCCTCGGTCAGCTCCCCGACGTCGGCCGGCTGCCGGTAGAAGGACCTGTACATGTCGAGGATCTCCCGGACCCTGAGCTTCGCCGGCTGCGCGCTCGCCTGGAGCTGAACTCCGACGATCTCGTGGACCGCCGTTCGGAATAAATTATCTGAAATACCGCCAGGTGGTCTCACGTGATGCGGGCGGAGCACCAGACGGCGGCGGCAGGGTAGCGTCAGGGTATGCGACTTGGGGTGCTGGACGTGGGGTCCAACACGGTGCATCTGCTCGTGGTGGACGCCTACCCCGGGGCGCGGCCGACGCCTGCGTTCTCGCACAAGGCCGAACTCAAGCTCGCAGAGTCCCTGGAGAACGGGAGTTCGCTGTCGGGTCCGGGCGAGCTGAGCCTGCGGGGCATCGTGGCGGAGTCGCTGCGCATCGCGGAGGACAAGGGGGTCCAGGACCTGATCGCGTTCGCGACCTCGGCCGTCCGCGAGGCGGGGAACGGCGAGCAGGTGCTGGAGCGGATCCGCGAGCAGACCGGCGCGCAGATCACCGTGATGACCGGCCCGGAGGAGGCGCGCCTCACGTTCCTGGCCGCGCGGCGGTGGTTCGGCTGGTCCTCCGGGCGGCTGCTCGTGATCGACATCGGCGGCGGCTCGCTCGAGGTGGCGTCCGGGATCGACGAGGAGCCCGAGGTGGTGGCCTCGCTGCCGCTGGGCGCCGGCCGCCTGACCAGGGACTGGATCAGTTCTGACCCGCCGTCGCCCCAGCAGGTGCGCGGCATGCGCAAGCACGTGCGGGCGGTCATCGCCCGCGAGGCGGGCAGCATCCTGCGGCAGGGACCGCCCGACCACGTGGTGGGCACGTCGAAGACCTTCAGGCAGCTGGCCAGGATCGCGGGTGCGGCGCCGTCCGGCGAGGGCCCCTACGTCAAGCGCGTGCTCAGGCACGCCGACGTGGCCGCCCTCGCCGCGCGGCTTCCCGCGTTGTCCCAGGCCGAGCGGGCCCGGCTGCCCGGGGTTTCGGCCAGCCGGGTCGCGCAGTTGCCGGCCGGCGCCATCGTGGCCGACGCCATCCTGGACCTGCTGGGCGTCGATCAGGTCGAACTGTGCCCGTGGGCCCTGCGCGAGGGCGTCATCCTGCGGCGCCTGGACCTGCTCGCACTGGGCCAGGACGGCGCCGCCTGACCGGCGGGTGACGCTAGTCGTTAGTCGTCGTCGTCACTGCCAGGCATGGCGCGGACGCCCGGGTCAGCCACCGCGGCGCGCGCCTGGGCGGGCTTGTCCTGGAGCACCGGAGCCGCCTGGACCTGCGGCGAAGGCTGCGTCTGCGGTCCGGGGGCCGGGCGGGGCGGCGCGTCGGCGACGACCGTCGATGCGGCCGGACGCGGCGCGCTCGGGCCCGCGCTTGACGGGCCGCTACGACCCGGGCCGTTCGGCGCGGCCGGAGCCGGGGCCGGACGTGACCCGGCGGCCGGGTCGGCCGAACCGATGGCCTTGGCGGTGGCCTGGTCCACCTCGTCCTCCAGCGACATGCGGGCGTTCTCCGCGGCCACGAGGGACGACACCCCGTCGAGGATCTCGGTGAGCCGCTTGATCGTGTCCGAGTGCCTGGTGGACAGCAGGTTCAGCCGGCGCTCGGCACCGTCGTGGATGGCGGTGGCCCGGGCCGTGGCCTCGTCAAGCGCCTTCTTGGCCTGGCCCTTGGCGTCGGCCATGACGGCCTCGGACTTCTTCCTGGCCTCGGTCGTGGTGTGGTCAGCCTCGGCGCGGGCCGCGGTCACGGTCTTGTCCGCCTCGGCCCGGGCGGACGTGATCGCGCGCTCGGCCTGCTCCTGAGCCGCGGTCAGCATGCGCTCGGCCTGCTCGCGGGCCTCGGCGCGGGTCTTGTCCACCTCGGCCTGAGCCTCGTTGCGCTGCTTGGCTATGTCGTCGTGGGCCTTGGACTTCTGAGACCTGGCCTCATCGTCGGCCAGCTTCAGGATCTGCGCGATGCGCTCGCTGACCTCCTCATGGGCGGGCTTGGCGCCCATGGCCTGCTGGCGGGACGTGGCCAGGTCGCGCCTGAGTTCCTCCTGGTCGTCAAGGGATCGGGCAAGTCGCTGCTCTAGGTCTCTGATCTGGCTGCGGCACCGGGCGATGAACTCGTCAACCTGACGGCGGCTGTAACCGCGCATCTGCATTTCGAATGCATCTTCGTTGGTTAGGTTCGGCAGGAGATCACTGTTGTCATTCATGGCTTCCCGAGATCATTCATGTAGGAGGAGGAGGCGAATCGGTGTCTGCGTTTAGCAATGCTAGCGAGGCGCGGGGCCGCCTGAGTGACTAGCGGGACCCTGCCTCTGTAGTATGCGTGCTCAGGACGGGCGGGACGGGGGCAATACGTGCATGACTCTTGTCTGTCTGCACTGTCGTGCGCAACCGAAACGAACTACTGTCCAGTTTTATCCGGTTTTGCGGGCAACGAGCAGTGTTGAATCGTATAAGTAGTTTTGACGGGGATGCGGATGTGGTGCATGTGACGCCCAATACCGGGTTGACGAGAACTGCGCGGTAGTTTGGCGGAATCGTTACCGCCTGGCTGGGTAAAACCGCACGTGAAGGTGGTAGGCGAATGGCCCTGATGGGTCATGCGGAGGAGCAGTGTCGGCACGTAACGTGGGGCGCAAGGAGACGGAGCCGCGAGCAGCGCCGGAGGTGAGCACGATTCCCCAGCAGCTGGATCTTCGTGTTCACGACCGGGTTGCCCTGGATGAGATCGAACTCTACACCGAGGTACTGACCGCGGTGGCGGCCAGCGACCGGCGGCTGACGCCCGCGGAGCTCGACGAGGCGCTCGGCATCGGGGACAACTAGCTCACGCGCGGGCGGTACATCGCGTCCGTGGCCGAGCGGGCAAAGCCGAGTCCCTCGTACAGCCTGATCGCGGGCGCGTTGTCCTCGTCGACGTACAGCATCACCTCGGCGAGGCCGCGGTCGCGCAGGTAATGCAGCCCGGCCAGGGTCAGCGCGCGGCCTAGCCCGGTGCCCTGCTCGCCCGGGTCCACCCCGACGACGTAGACCTCGCCGATGCTGTCCGCCGCGTCCGCGGCGCCGTGCACCTTGGTCCAGTGGAACCCCGCCATCGTGCCGTGGCGGTCCGCGATGAAGAAGCCCGCCGGGTCGAACCATGGCTCCTGCTCGCGCAGCTCCAGGTCGTGCCTGGTCCAGGCGCCCTGCTCGGGATGCTTGGCGAACGCCCTGGCGTTGAGCCCCAGCCACTCGTCCTCGTCCTGCCCGGGCCTGAAGGTGCGCAAGCTCGTTCCGGCCGGGAACACCGGCTCGTCCAGCGGGATGCCCAGGGGCCGCCGCATCTGCCAGAGCGCGCGGAAGCGCTCGAAGCCGGCCGCCCGTGCCAGCACCGCGGCGGCGGGCAGGTCGCCGTGCGCCCAGAGCCTGATCGGGTCTCCGTCCGCCGCGGCGGCCAGCGCGCGGACGAGTTCCAGGCCCAGACCGTGGCGCCGGTAGTCCGGATGGACCACCAGCTCGCCGCTTCGGTCCAGCGGCTGACGCTGTGTCGGCGGGACCAGGGCCGGCGGATCCAGGTAGCCGTAGCCGGCGATCCTGCCGTCCCTGGTGACCAGCAGGTCGGTGCCGGAGCCCGGACCTTCGCGGCGGCCCTCGTAGCGCAGGTGGAGCAGCACGTGCTCCGACAGCGGCGCCACTGCGTCGCGGGCCGCGGCGGCCTCGGCCAGGGCGAGGACCTCGGTGACTTCGGCCTCGGTCATCGGACTTGCGTCGCGGGGCGGCCGCCGTAGCCGCGCAGGGCCCGCTCGGGAGCCCCCGGGCTCCGCTCGGCCCGCTCGCTCTTGGCCGGGACGAACCGATAGCCGACGTTGCGGACCGTGCCGATCAGGGCGTCATGCTCGGGGCCGAGTTTGGCGCGCAGCCGCCGGACGTGCACGTCGACCGTGCGGGTGCCGCCGAAGTAGTCGTAACCCCAGACCTCCTGCAGCAGCTGAGCGCGGGTAAAGACCCGGCCAGGGTGCTGGGCCAGGAACTTCAGCAGCTCGAATTCCTTGAACGTCAGGTCGAGCACCCGGCCGCGCAGCCGGGCCGCGTAGGTGGCCTCGTCGATGGCCAGCTCGCCGGACCGGATCTCGTCCGGTTCCCCGGCCACGGCCGCCAGCACCCGCCGGCCGATCGCAAGCCGGATCCTGGCCTCGACCTCGGCGGGCCCGGCGCTCTGCACGACCACGTTGTCGACACCCCACTCGGCGTTGATCGCCGCGAGTCCGCCCTCGGTCACGATCGCGAGCAGGGGGCAGTCCAGGCCGGTCGTCTGCAGCAGCCGGCACATGCTCCTGGCGTGCGCCAGGTCACGCCGGGCGTCCACCAGCACCGCGTCGGCCGGCGGGGCCTCCACCAGGGCGGAGGCGTCCGCGGGCAGCACGCGGACCTGGTGCAGCAGGAGCCCCAGGGCGGGCAGCACCTCCGAGGACGGCTCGAGCGCGCCGGTGATCAGCAGCAGGTCGCTCACCCGATGACACCTCCACTCGCTATATAAACAGACAAGGACCCGGGGGCAACGGCGCCCGGGTCCCGCTGAGAAGAGAATAACTGATATGGCCAAAGTGACAATCCAGTACTGGGCCGCGGCCAAGCAGGCGGCGGGCGTGGCCGAGGAGTCGGTGGAAGCCGCCACGCTGGCCGAGGCCCTGGACGTGATCGTCGCGCGGCGCGGGGATGACGGGCGGTTGCGCTCGGTGCTCGCCAGGTCCTCTTTCCTGGTCGACGGGGCACCCGCGGGCCGCCAGGTGGCCGCCGAGGTCGTCTTGCCTGACGCCGCCCGCATCGAGGTACTGCCGCAATTCGCCGGAGGCTGACATGGGGGTCAGCGCCGGGGCTGGGCATCCCGCGGCTAATGCGGCACACTGGGTGGACAACGCCCATTGTGTCCGCCCATGTACGTTCCGAAGTCAGATCCCGAGTGAGCGATGAGCCAGCACGGACCTACCAGCCTTCCGGGCTCCGACGGGAGCGGCCAGGGCCCCGGCCACCACAAGTTCCCTGGCCCGTTGAACCGTCCTGCGCAGGCCCACGTTCTAATGGGTGTGCCAAACGCGGGAACCGCGCCCCGCTCTGGGCGGGTGGCTGACGAGGCCTTTGTCCGGGCACTGTACGCCGAACACGGCGGCGCCCTGCTTCGCTATGCCCTCCACCTGACGGGCGGGGACAGGCAGCGCGCGGAGGATCTTGTGCAGGAAACGATAGTGCGGGCGTGGCGCCATCCCGAGGCGCTCGCCGACCGGCCGGCCAGGCCCTGGCTGTTCGCGGTCGCGCGCAACCTTGCCGTCGATTCCTACCGCGCGCGGCAGGCCAGGCCGCCGGAGACCGCGCAGGCCGCGCTTGAGCTGCTGCCGGCGGACGACGACGCGGACCGCACCCTTGAGTCGTGGGCCGTGGCCGACGCGCTGGCGTCGCTGCGCCCCGACCACCGCCGGGTCATCATCGAGACCTACTACCGGGGCTGCTCGGTCGCCGAGGCGGCCGCCACGCTGGGCATACCGCCCGGTACGGTGAAATCCCGGACGTTTTACGCGCTGAAGGCGCTCAAGCTGGCGCTGCAGGAACGAGGGCTGGCGCCATGACGCAGATGTGGGACTGCATCGAGGCCAGGCCGTCGCTTGGCGTGTACGTGCTCGGCTCGATCGACCCCGCCGAACGCGGGCTCGTCGATGCCCACCTGGCCACCTGCCAGGAATGCCGCGACGAACTCGCGGGCCTGGCGGGCCTGCCCCCGCTGCTGGCCAGGCTGACCCCCGATGAGGTCAGCCGGATCAGCGCGGATGACCCGGTCCGGATGACGTCCGACGAGCCCCCGGCCGAGCTGATCGGCACGGTACTCGACCTGGCCAAGGCCAAGCGGCGCCGGGAGAGATGGCGTTACGTGTCGGCGGCCGCCGCCGTGGTGGTGCTCGCCGTCGGCGCGTTCGCCGGGCTCAAGTCCGCCACGACCAGGACCCATGACGTGCCCATCCCGAGCGGCAGCGAACACCTCTGGGAGATCGCGCAGGGATCGAGCCAGGCCGCCAGCGCCACCGTGGCCTACTCGAACGAGCTGTGGGGCAACGCGTTCGAGGTGCTCGTCCAGCGCATCCCGATGGGGACCACCTGCCAGCTGTGGGTCGTCCACCCGGACGGGACCCGGACCCAGGTCGCCGCCTGGACGACGGCGCGTGACGAGGGCCGCGTCTGGTACGCGGGCTCGATGCCGAGCACGGCGGGGGCGATCAGCCAGTTCCAGATCACGGCGAATCACCAGGTCCTCCTCGACGTCAATCCGACCTGACCGGGAATTGATCGCGCCGCGCCCGTGCTGTCAATGGGCGTGACTGGCGGGCTGATCGCGCTGGCCGCTGCGCTGGCCGTGGCCACCGTAGTCGGCGTTGCCCTGCGGCGGCGGGCCGGGCGGTTCCGGGCCGGGTCGGCGGGCGGTGCCGCCGGGGCGGGTGCCGGGCGCGGCGTTTCTGTTTTGACGGAGGCCGACCTCGGCAGCGCTCTGGGGGAGCAGGCCACGCTGGTTCAGTTCTCGACGGCCTTCTGCGCGCCATGCCGCCCGACGCGGCAGATGCTGGCCCGGGTGGCGGGAATGGCCGACGGGGTGGCGCACGTCGAGATCGACGCCGCCGCGCGGCTCGACCTGGCCCGCCGGCTGCACGTGACCAGCACCCCCACCGTTCTGGTGCTCGGCCCCGACGGCGCCATCGTCAAGCGCGCGGTGGGCCAGCCGCGCCAGGCCGACGTGATCGCGGCGCTCGGGACCCTCGTTGGTGGTGGAAGTGACAGCCAGAGTCAGCCCGCATAGCATCTGCTGCGTGAGCTCCCGGACGGCGCAAATGCTGACCAAGCGGCGTGCCGTCGACTTCTGCCGCGTCGCCACCGCCCTCTGTCCTCGTCCGGCGGCCTGATCCCGGCCCCCTCGATGCGGAGGGGGAGAGCCTGCTAGACGGCGAGGAGCGTAACCATGGAAATCGACCCGCGCGGTCCCAGATTCGGTGCCGCGATCACCACCGTGGTGCTCGCCGTGGTCCTGATCACGGGGAGCGCCTGGCTGCTCGGCGCGCAGCTGGTGGTGTTCGCCATCGGCGCCCTGGCCGGGCTGCGCTACGCGCCGTACGGCGTGGTGTTCCGCCGGGTCGTCCGCCCCAGGCTCGGGCCGCCCGGCCATACTGAGGCCGAGGCCCCCCCGAGGTTCTCGCAGGGGGTAGGCATGGTCTTCGCCCTCGGCGGCGTCCTCGGCTACGCCCTGGGCGCCACCGCGGTCGGCATCGTGTTCACCGCGTTCGCACTGGCCGCGGCCTTTCTCAACGCGGCCTTCGATTTCTGCCTGGGCTGCCAGGCGTACCTGCTCATCCAGCGCAACCTAAAGGTCCGGCCGTCCGCCTAAGCGGTCCGAGCCGGAGAAGGAGGAACACCCACCATGAGCCGTTCCGACGTCCTCGTGGACGCCGACTGGGCGGAGGCCCATATCGGTGACCCCGATGTCGTGATCGTGGAGGTCGACGAGGACACCAGCGCCTACGACAAGGGCCACATCCGGTCCGCGATCAAGCTCGACTGGAAGAAGGAC
The DNA here is from genome assembly GCA_963789225.1 of uncultured Actinomycetes bacterium. Classification (GTDB taxonomy): domain Bacteria; phylum Actinomycetota; class Actinomycetes; order Streptosporangiales; family Streptosporangiaceae; genus Palsa-504. Next base: position 4,061 of record CAWBKD010000009.1, on the reverse strand, counting down.
CTGCAAGACCCGGTCCGCCGTGACTTCATCGACAAGACCGGCTTCGAGGCGCTGCTGTCCGAGCGGGGCATCTCGAATGACCACACGGTCCTGCTCTACGGCGGTAACAACAACTGGTTCGCCGCCTACGCGTACTGGTACTTCCGGCTGTACGGCCACGACAAGGTCCTGCTCCTCGACGGCGGCCGCAAGAAGTGGGAGCTGGACTCGCGCGAGCTGAGCACCGACGTGCCGAAGCGCCCGCGGACCAGCTACACCGCGGCCGACCAGGACTCCGCCATCCGCGCGCTGCGCGACGAGGTCATAGCCGCCATCGGCAAGCGCAACCTGGTCGACGTGCGCTCTCCCGACGAGTTCGCGGGCCTGCTGCTGGCCCCGGCGCACCTGCCGCAGGAGCAGGCCCAGCGGGCCGGGCACATCCCGACCGCACGCAACGTGCCCTGGTCCAAGGCGGCCAACGAGGACGGCACGTTCCGCTCCGACGACGAGCTTCGCCACCTGTACCAGGACGAGGCGGGCCTGGACTTCGGCCGGGACACCATCGCCTACTGCCGGATCGGCGAGCGCTCCGCGCACACCTGGTTCGTCCTGCACGAACTGCTCGACCAGCCCAACGTCAAGAACTACGACGGCTCCTGGACCGAGTACGGGTCGCTGGTCGGGGTGCCCATCGAGCTGGGAGAGGCTCGTTGAGCCCCGGTGGGTGCGGCGCGCCGGTAGGCGGGGCCGGCAAGTCGGCGGCGGCGGCCGGCAACCAGGCGGTCGTGGAAGGCCGGGTCGTGCACGCCGGCGCCCCGGTGGCTACCGGGTACGCCCGGCTGCTCGGCACCGGTGACGAGTTCGTCGCCGAGGTCCCGCTGGGGGAGGACGGCGGCTTCAGGTTCTTCGCCGCTCCCGGGTCGTGGACGCTGCGCGTGCTGGCCCCCGGCGGCCTGCGCGCCGAGCGTTCGGTGGAGGCGGACTACGGCCGCGTAACGAGGGTGGACGTCACCATCTGAGCGCAGTCGGCCGCGGAGGGCACGGCCACCGCTACGGCGCCCGCGCCCTTCTCGGCCGTCTGCCGCCTGAGAACACTCCTGGCGGACGGCGGCCAGGTGGCCGGGTGGTCGGGGAAGATCTGCCACCAGGTCCCACTGGCCGCGCTCGCCGCTCTACCGCCGTCCCGGGCCGGTTGCGCGGAAGGGCGACCGGGTCAGGAGACGGCCACCAGGCGTGGTGCCAGGCGCCCGACGCGATCGGCTAGCTGAGCCAGTGCCGCGTCGAAGCTGCCCGGGTCCCCGGCCTGCGCCGGGTCCGGGATGGACCAGTGCACCGCCGTGGCCTCGGCGAGTTCCTCATGGGCCAGGTCGCAGACCGTGACCACGAGGTCTCCCTCGTGCCGGACCTCACTGATGTGACGAGGCCGCAGCCGGGGCAGCGGCAAGCGGTGGCGTCCGGCGGCGGCGATGGCGCCGGGGTCGATCGCCGAGGCCGGATGAGTTCCGGCCGATACCGCAGGGACGCGCTGGCCTGGCGCCACAGCGCGGCGGCCAGGTGCGAGCGCGCCGAGTTAGCGGTGCACACGAACAGCACCCGCAGCGCCGCGCGGGCCGACGGAGGGGCCAGCGAGTCCAGGGAGCCGGGGATCAGCTGCAGGTAGGTGCGGCGGCGGTCGCCTTCAGAGCGGCGGCGGGTGATGATCCCGGCTTGTTCCAGCACGTGCAGGTGGTGCGCGAGCAGGTTGGACGGCATGGCCAGCATGGCGGCCAGTTCGGAGGGGGACGCGTCCCCCGCCAGCAGCGTGTCGGTGATCTGCAGCCGGGCCGGGTCGGCGAGCGCAGCGTGCATGACGGCGCGCCGGGCCAGGTCTGAGGTTCGATCAGCAAACATTGAGTCAATCTTGACTGAGTCATCTCCTCTGTCAAGATGGCGGCATGACCAGTGCACCGGTCCCGCTGTGGCGGCGGCTGACCGCCGAGTTCCTGGGCAGCGCGTTCCTGGCCGCGGTGGTGATCGGCTCCGGGATCGCCGCGCAGCGTCTGTCCCCGGGCCAGACCGGGCTGCAGCTGCTGGAGAACGCGACGGTGACGGCGGCCGGGCTGTTCACGATCATCTTGATGTTCGGCCCGGTTTCCGGCGGTCACTTCAACCCGGTGGTGTCCTTCACCGATGCCTTCTTCGGCGGGCTGCGCTGGCGCGAGGCCGCAGCGTACCTCCCGGCGCAGGTGGCCGGCTCATCGGCGGGGCGGTGCTGGCGAACCTGATGTTCGCCCTGCCCGCAGTCACGATCTCCACCAAGCACAGGGCCTCGGCCGCCCACTTCCTGGCCGAGGTCATCGCCACCTCCGGGCTGCTGCTGGTGATCTTCGCGCTGGCCCGGTCCGGGCGCGGCCGGTCCGCCCGGCCGCCGTCGGCGCCTACATCGGCGCGGCGTACTGGTTCACCTCCTCGACCAGCTTCGCCAACCCGGCCATCGCCATCGGCCGGATGTTCTCCGACACCTTCGCCGGCATCGCCCCGTCCTCGGTGCCGGCCTTCATCGCCGCGCAGATCCTCGGCGGCATCCTGGCGATCGGGATGATCAAGGCGCTGTATCCCGCCATCACGCCCGCCGACGCCGCTGACATCATTGTCCCCCACGACAGCCCGCCGGGCGGGCGTCCGCCCGGGCGGCGTACGACGGCGCGTCGTTCTCCGCGGACCAGCCGACCGGCCCGGTCCATTCTCCCTGATCAGACACCCCGAGGGAGCCCTGCCATGCACCTGGTCATGATCGGCGGCAGCGACGCGGGGATCAGCGCCGCGCTGCGGGCCCGCGAACTGGAGCCGGCCGTCCGATTCCGTCCCCACCGTTCTCCTTGAGGACGCCTACCCGAACTTCTCCATCTGCGGCATCCCCTACTACCTGTCCGGCGAGGTCACCCACTGGACCAACCTGGCCCACCGAACCGTCGGCGATCTGGAAGCGGCCGGGATGCGGCTGCGGCTGGACACCACCGCCTGCCGCATCGACGCGCCCGGGCGCAAGCTCCTGTCACCGCCACCGCGGGGGGGAGGAACTGCTCGCCTACGACGAGCTGGTCGTCGGCACCGGCGCGGTCCCGGTCCGGCCCCCGATCAGCGGCCTGACCGGCCCGGGCGCGCTGGGCCCCGACGACGGGGTGCACCTGCTGCACTCGATGGGCGACACCTTCGCCCTCATGCGCACCCTGGAGCAGGTTTCGCCGGCCAGCGCGGTCATCGTCGGTGCCGGGTACATCGGCCTGGAGATGGCCGACGCGCTGACCGCCCGCGGCCTGCGGTCACCCAGATCGACAGCTGCCCGAGGTCCTCCCCACCGTCGACCCCGAGCTGGGCGCGCTCGTGCACGCGGAGCTCAGCGCCACGGCGTCGACGTGCTGCGGACACGCGCGTCAGCGATCACCCGCGAGCCGGCGACCGGGCGCACCCTCGAGGTCCACGCGTGGCCCCGAGGACGGCCGGTCACCCAGCCCGCCGACCTGTCCTGGTCGTCGTGGGCGTCGGACCCGATAGCAGCTGGCGGTGGGCGCTGGAGCCGGCTCGGCGCGAGGGGCGCGATCATGGTCGACCGCCGATGCGGACCGGGCTGCCCGACGTTTCGCCGCCGGGGACTGCGTCGTCACCTATCACCAGCTGCTTGGCCTGAGCTACCTGCCGCTCGGGACCACGGCCCACAAGCAGGGCCGGGTCGCCGGGGAGAACGCCTGCGGCGGCAACCGGGAGTTCGCCGGCAGCCTCGGCACCCAGGTCGTCAAGGTCTTCGACCAGGCCGCCGCTCGCACCGGCCTGCGCGATCACGAGGCCGCAGCGGCCGGCTTCGACCCGGTCACCGTCGCCCCCAGGCCGACGACCACAAGGCCTACTACCCGGCAGCCACCGCATCCACATGCGCTTCACCGGCGACCGCGCCACCGGCCGGCTGCTCGGCGTCCAGCTGTTCGGGCACATGAACGCCGAGATCGCCAAGCGCGTCGACATCGCCGCCACCGCGATCTTCCACGGCATGACCGTCGAGGCGGTCACCGACCTCGACCTGTCCTACACCCCGCCGCTCGGCAGCC
>CAWBKD010000008.1:0-48678 GCA_963789225.1 uncultured Actinomycetes bacterium | reverse complement strand
GGGCCGCGGGCGTGCTGGCCGACCGGATGGCGGCGGCGCTCGTCCACCGCGAGCCGGGCTGGCGGCTGCCGCGGCGCAGCGCGCTCGCCAGGAGGTACAACGTCAGCCTGAGCGAGGTCGACGCCGCCATCACCGATCTCGCCCGCCGGTCGCTGGTCCGCCGGCTGCCGGACGGGCAGCTGTACCGGACCAGCCCGGCCGACTACTGGATTTCGATCGAAGGTGCCGCCGGGTTCAGCACGCGCCTGGACCCGATGGGCGGAGCGATTACCTGCCAGTCCCGGCACGTGTCGCGGCGCGAGGCGCCGCAGGACGTGGCCTGGGCGCTCGGCCTGCCGGCCGGCGCGCCGGTCCGCGTGGTCCGATGCGTGTGGTCGGCGGCGGGCGACCCTGCCGCCGTGTCCACCGCTTACCTGCGCGACTCGGCGGCCGATGAGAGCACGGACTCCGATCCGGAGTCGGACGAGCAGTTCTCGTCGTTCGGTGCGGGGCTGAACGCTAGGCCGGCGGTCGCCGTGAGCGTGGAAATGAGCCCGCCCCAGCCCGCGGTGGCCCGCAGCCTGCGGCTGTCGCCTGGCCAGCCGGTGACCACCGTGACGATCAGGTTCGACGACTCCGGCACGGGCGCCCCGGGCGGGCTGACCGTGGTGATGCTGAAACCGGAATTGTTCCGGGTCGCGATCGACACGGCCGAGGTATCGGTCACCGCGCCCTTATTTCGGCCGCTGCGCCCTTATTATCGAGATGCCGGAGGGTCGCAGCAGAGGCGGAACGGATGCCACGGCGTGCTCGATACCTCATCCCGAGGGCCCTACCTCGCCGCGGCGAGATCGTGGCCGCCTGCGCGGTCCTCATCGTCTTGGCGCACGTGGTGTTCGCGCAGCTCACGCTCGTCCTCGCGGTCATCTTCTGGCTGATCACCAAGGCCAGCAGGTGGCGGTTGTCGTGGCTGGCCGCCCCGGCGGCCGTCGGGGCGGCCTGGACGCTGGCGGCGGGGCCGCGGGCCGCGGCGGCCGGATTCGCCGATGGTCCCGCCCAGGTGGTCCGCTATCTCGGCGCCGGCGGGCCCCACCTGCTGCACTTGGGCGCCGCGTTCGCCGGGATCGGCAGCTGGTTGCCGCGCCAGCTTCCGCTGGCCATCGTGGCCGGTTCCGCCGAGGCGGCGCTCGCCGGCTGGGTGAGCTGGCTGCACACGGACGAGTGGGACCTGCCGTCCGCCCGCCCCGGGCTGATGGCGGCCCTGCGCCGCGCGGCGACCAGGCGGGCCGTCCGGGCGGGCGGCGTCGTGACCAGGGACGGCGGCTGCCTCGGGGTGGCGGCGGGGTCCGGCGCCCTGGTCGCGCTGTCCTGGTCGGAAGCCACAGGCGGAGTGGGCGTGTGCGGCTCGGCCGCGGCGGACGTGCTCGCCACCAGCTTCCAGCTGGTGCACGCCGCGGTGCGGCGGCGCAAGCCGGTGCTCGCCGTGGACCTGACGGCCGACCCGGACGTGCCGCGCCGGCTGGCCGCGGTGTGCGCCGCGGCGGGCACGCCGCTGCAGGTGTTCGGCGACCCGGGTGCAGGCCAGGACGGCGCCGACGCCCGCACCGGGCCGGCCTGTTACGAGCCGTTCAGGCACGGCGATCCCGCGCACCGGGCCGCGCTGATCATGGGCATGATCAGCTGGGAGGGACCGGGCAGCCAGTACCGGCGCAGCTGCGCCGCGTACCTGGAGGACGTCTTCGAGCTGCTCGACGTGGCGCGCGGTGACCCGAGGGTGCCCGTCCTCGACGAGATCATCCACCTGCTCAACCCGTCCGCGCTGCGGGCGCGCGTGGAGCACGTGCCGGCCAGCTACCCCCGGCGCGACGTGCTGGCGGAGCGGACCCGGGTATCGGTCAGCCTGCTGCTGGCCGAGCCCGCGACCACCGCGCAGCTCGCCCGGCAGCTGCGTGAGCTGCGGGCGTCGGCGTTCGGCCGCTGGCTGCGCCCGCCCGGTCCGGGCGCGGCCGATGAGATCGACCTCGGCCGAACGGTGACCGAGCGCGGCGCCGTGCTGTTCTGCCTCGGCGGCACGCCGGAGCAGGCCGCCTCGGCCATGCTCACCCGGCTGGTATGCCAGGACCTGCTGGCCGCGGGCGAGGCCCTGCACCGGATGGACGTCGACGGCGACGGGATCGTCTGGCTGACCGAATGCGGCTCGATGCCGGCTGATTCCGTGACGGACATGATCGCCCGCGGCCCTGAGGCGGGGCTGCCGGTGCTCGCGGTTACCACCTCCGCGCAGGTGGCGGGCGAGCTGGCCGACCTGACCAACGTGCTGGTGGTCCACCGGATGACCGATACGGCCGTGGCGCGGCGGCTCGCGGTGGCCGCGGGCTACCCAGATCCGGTCATGTCGGCCGCGGGGGGCACGGGTCCGGGGTTCGCGGATCCCGGGAGTCCCGGGAGTACGGGCCACCCCGGCGCTCCGGCGGCCGCGGTCGATCCGTCCTCGCTGGGCGATGGCGAGTTCGTGCTCGCGGTCAAGGACCCGCCGCGGCTGGTACCGCGCGCCGTCGCCGTCCCGGCCAGGATCCGCCGCTCCCCTGGAGAGCGCCCATGACACCGCGCCCGGACGAACGCCTCTACCTCGGATGGCAGTACGCCACGCCCTTTCCCGCGCCCGGACCGCCGCCCCGCCGGCCCGACCCGCCGGAGCAGGAACGGCTCAGCCCGGACTGGGCGGCGGCCCAGCGGCGCGAGGAGCACCTGCTCAACCGGCCGTTGCGGGCGGCCTTCGCCGTCGCCGTGGCGGTCGCCGCCGCGGCGGTCGCCCTGGGTGCGGTCGGCTGGCTCGACGACCTGGTGGCCGGGCTCGGCGTGATCTGCGGCGGGCTGATCGCGGCCGTCAGCGGCTACGCCATCTGGCAGGGTGAGCGCGCGCTGCGCGCGAGGATGGCCGACGAGCAGGACAGGATCGGCAGGATCCGCGACGCCCGGGAAAGCCGGCTCTTCGCGGGGCAGGCCGAGCACGCCAGGCGGGTCCGCGAATGGCAGTCCCAGAGCTTTGCCTATGAGCACCAGAAACGCTGGTACGCCGTGTGCCCGCCGGGCGGCATCCACCGCGTGGACGTCGCGGGCGGCACGCTCTCGGGCTGGGCCGCCATGCTCACCACGGTGGCCGCCCCGCGGCTGGCGGCGGGCGCCGAGGTCACGGTCCTTGATCTGTCCGAAGGCTCGGCCGCCCAGGACCTGATCGCGTTCGCGCGGACCCGCGGCATCGATCCGCTGGTCTGGGTGCTACCCGAGGACCTGCCCAGGCTCGACCTGGGCACGGGACTGCGCACCCAGGCCCTGGCCGACGTGCTGTCGCTGGCGGTCAGCGTGACCGAGGAGCAAGGCTCCACCCGCGACCTCTCGTTCGACCACGCCATCCTCGAGCGGGTCATCGACGTGCTCGGCGGCACCGCGACGATCGCCGGCGTCACGGCCGCGCTGCGCGCGCTGGCCCAGGTCGGTGACCCGAGCGACGACGTGGCCGCCGGGCTGATCACGACCGGGCAGCGAGACACCCTCACCGCGATGTTCGGCAGCGGCGCCACCGAGCGGGTGGTGGTCGAACGGGCCTGGGTCCTGGAGTCCCAGCTGCGCAGGCTGGCGGCCACGGGCACGGCGCCCGTGTCGCTGCCGCGCAGCCCGCTGCGCGTGGTCGCCGTGGGCAGGCGCGCGGGGGTACTCGACAGCAAGGTACTCGGGACATACCTGACCGTGGCGCTGACCCACGCGCTGCGCGGAGCGGAGCCGGTGCCGCCGTGGCAGCACACGCTCGCCGTGCTCGGTGCGGACCGGCTACGCGGCGATACGCTCGACCGGCTCTGTGACGCATGCGAGCGCACGGGCACCGGGCTCGTACTCGCCTACCGTTCCATCCCGCCGCACGTCAGGCAGCGCCTGGGGCGCGGGAACGCGGCGGTGGTGTTCATGCGGCTCGGCAACGCCGAAGATGCGAAGGCCGCGAGCGAGCAGCTGGGCACCGAGCACCGGTTCGTGCTCTCCCAGCTCACCGAGACCATCGGGCTCTCGGTGACGGACACCACGACGGGCTCGTACACCAGCACCACGGGCTCGGTGAGTTCGGTCGCCGACTCGTGGTCGACCAGCGAGGGCTCGACCCACGGCACCGGGTCTGGCTGGACGGGCCAGGGGCCCTGGCCTACCAGTTTCTCCCGCAACGCGCAGGCCGGGGCGTCGCACAGCAGCGGCGTGAGCGAATCGGTCAGCGCCGGCATCAACTCCAGCACGGCGTGGGGGATGACCACGTCCACGGCGACGGGCGATAGCGAATCGCTCGCCGTCGCGCTGCAGCGGTCCAGGGAATTCCTCGTCGAGCAGCATCAGCTCCAGCAGCTGCCGGCCAGCGCGATGATCATCACCTACGCGGGCCCGGCCGGGCGTCAGGTGGTCATGGCCGACGCCAATCCCGGCATCGGCGGGCTCAGCGCCGCGACCACGATGACCCTCGAGGAGTTCCGCGCCCGGCCCGCCGCGGTCGCGCCGGTTCCGCGCCCCGCGCCGAGCAGCGAAGGGCAGGCAGCCCCGGCGAGCTGGCGTTCCGGCGACGACCGGCCGCCGCCCAACCTCGGGCCGCCGCCGCCGCGCCTGGACTGGCGCAGACGGCGTCCGTGACGCAGGTATCGATATCGGTGGCGCGCCTGACGGTGACCTGATATTCACTCAGGGTGACCATACCGGCGGAGCAGGGTGCTGAGATCGGTGCGGTGCTTGGTGAGCTCACGGCGGCGCGCGTGCCGTGGCTTGCGCTGGCCCTGCGCGGATCCGGCGGAGTTTTGGGCCAGGCCCTGCCCGCCCCGGCGGGCGACGCCGTGGTCATCGACCTCACGGATCCGCACGTGCCGCCGGTCATGGTCAATCCGCTCGAACCCGAGCGCGGCTATCCGGTCCAGGCGCACGCGGACCGCCTGGCAGGCCTGCTCGAGGCCGCGTTCGCGCTGCCGGACCCGGTGGCCACCGCGATCAGGACCGGGCTGCGGCGAGCTTACGCGAACTCCGGCTGGGACGCCCTTACCGGCGCGGCCCCGCCCGCCGTGGCGGCACCGGCGGCCGTCCCCGCCTTCCACCAGCTACGGCACGCCGTCCTGGCGGCCGCCGAGGACCTCGGGTACGACCGGAGCATGCGGGCCGCGGTCCGCGGCTTCGTCCAGGCCAGGCTGGAGCCCCTGTGGGCCGGGCCGGCGGGGCGGTTCCTCGAGGGCGGGCACCCCGCCGACACGGGGCGGCTGCTCAGGGGGAACATCGTAGTCACGGCCAGCGGTCTGGCCGACGAGGAGGCGCTGTTCTTCCTGGCCGGCGTCCTGCTGATCAGGGTCGCGGAGACGCTGCGCGGGCGCGACGCGAGCGGCGCGGCGTGGGAGGGCCGCCGCAGCGGCGAGCACCACCGCCGGCCAGCGGCCGATCCGCGCTTCGCCATCGTCGTGACCGAGCCCAGGAGTCCGGAGCCGGGGCCCCTGGCCGCCGAATGGCTCAGTCGGATGCTGCAGGACCTGCACTCCCACGGCGCGGAGGTCGTCGTCGCCCGCGAACCCTGGAGCGTCCCGCCCGCCCGGGCCGCGCAGGCCACGACCGCGCCCGGTCCCGGCCAGGCCGGGCAGGTCGGCACGCAGGTCCTGCGCGGGCGCAGGTCGGTCGCGTGTGGCGGCCAGTGCACACAGCGCCGCCCCTGCGACGGGTACGAGCTATCCGCGGCCGACCTGCTCGCGCAGGGGGACGGGCAAGTCTGGCTCAGGCTCTGGACGCAGACGCTGGTGCTCGCCTTCCTCACGGGCAGGCCGCTGCCGCGGGTACCCCCGGAGCTGCGATCGGCCTGGCGGGCGCTCAGCCCCCGCAGCCGCGAGTGCGTACTGGCCACCATCCTCGACGTCGCGGTGACGGCGCGCGCCACGGCGCTGCGGCGGTACTACGACCCGCGGGCCCTGCTGGCGGTGGCCGCGGCGGTGGCGGTGCGGATGCTGGAGGGTTCGGCCGACGTGCCGTTCCGCGCCGGGCAGTTGTGGGTCATCCCGCAGCTGCGGTGGCTGCACGAGACCGAGCGGCTGAACCCGCTCGGGCGGGGCACGATCCGCCTGGACGACATGGCGCCGCCCCTGGACTTCGGCCTGGCCGGGCTGCCGGACTGGCCCGGCATCCGGGTCAGGGACCGCCTCGGCGGCCTGCAGCGCCACCCGCTGTCCATGGAGTCGGCGCGGAACCGCCGGTCGGCGCGGGTCGCGCTGCTCGGCGAGGACGGCCCCGGGAGCTTCGACGTCGACCTCGCGACCGCCGCGATCGGGCTCAGCGCGCAGGCGCGCTTGCGCTACGCCGCGCGGATGATGGGCGTCGGCGCGCCCGGTTCGGGCCCGGGATGGCTGGAGGTGGTGCTCTCCTGGCCGCACCGGATCATCAGGCCGTCCTGGTACGCGGAACTGAGCCCGGCGGCGACCGGATAGCATCGCCACGATGAGCACAAGCAGCCCGCCGGACCGGCGGTCAGGCCTTCCGCTGCGCGCGCGCCTGGCCACTACGGTGGGCGGCGCGGCCGGGCGCGCCTCCAGGCTGGCCGGCCGCGGCGACGGATCCGTCATCGGCGGGATCATCGGCCTGCGTCTGCAGCCGGACCTGCTCTGTTTGCTGGCCCGCGGCCGCCGGATCGTCCTGGTCACCGGGACGAACGGGAAGACCACCACCACGAGGCTCGTTACCGCCGCGCTCGGCACGCTGGGGCAGCAGATCGCCTCCAACGCGTTCGGCGCGAACATGGAGGCCGGCCTGGTGGCCGCGCTGGCCAAGGCGCCCGATGCCACCATGGCCGTGCTCGAGGTCGACGAGAAGCACATGCCGGCCATGCTGGAGGCGACGGGCGCGCGGGCAGGCGGCATCGTGACGCTCCTGAACCTGAGCCGGGACCAGATGGACCGGGCCGCGGAGATCTGGCTGCTCGCCCGGCGCTGGCGGGCGGCGCTGGCCAGCGCACCTGACTGCCGGGTCATCGCGAACGCCGACGACCCGCTCGTGGCCTGGGCCGCCGGCCAGGCGCGCCGGGTCACCTGGGTGGCGGCGGGCCAGCGGTGGCACGACGACTCCTGGTGCTGCCCCAACTGCGGGTCGCATCTGCGGCGCGACGGCGACGACTGGTACTGCGGCGAATGCCCGAACCGGCGCCCGCCCGTCAGCTGGGTGCTCGCCGACCACGAGGTGATCGACCCGACCGGCCGGTCCCGCCCGCTCGACCTCACCCTGCCCGGCCGGGCCAACCGGTCCAACGCGGTGGTCGCGCTCGCCGTCGCCGACGTGTTCGGGGTCGGCGTCACGCAGGCACTGAGCGCGATCCGGCAGGTCCGGTCGGTCGCCGGCCGCTACACGCAGGTGGATCGCCGCGGCTGCGACCTGCGGCTGCTGCTGGCCAAGAATCCGGCCGGGTGGCTCGAGGCGCTCGACGTCCTGGCGCCGGCCCCGGTGCCGGTCATGCTGGCGGTGAACGCCCAGGTGCCGGACGGTAAGGACACCTCGTGGCTGTGGGACGTGGATTACCGCCGGCTGCGCGGGCGGCAGGTATTCGTGGGCGGCGAGCGCAAGCTCGACCTGGCGGTCCGGCTGGAAGCGGACGAGGTGACGTTCCGCATCGTCAGCACGGTCGACGAGGCGGTGGATCTCGCCCGCAGCCCGTCCATGGACGTGCTGGCCAACTACACGGCCTTCCAGCAGATCCGTGCGGTGCTCGGCCGGACGGCCTGAAACGGGGGCAGGGTGATGGAACACGGACTCGGCTCTGGGCCGTCGGCCATCCGGCTCGTCTGGATCTACCCCGACCTGCTCAGCACGTACGGCGACCGCGGCAACCTGCTCGTGCTGGCCCGCCGGGCCCGGCTGCGCGGTATCCCCGTCGAGATAGCCGAGGTCAATTCCGATCAGCGGGTCCCGGTGGACGGCGACATTTACCTGCTCGGCGGCGGCGAAGACCTGCCGCAGGTCCTCGCCGCCCGCAGGCTGCGGGCGGGCGGCGGCCTGTCGGCCGCCGCTGGCCGCGGGGCGGTGGTCTTCGCCGTCTGCGCCGGGTACCAGATCATCGGCACGGAGTTCGGCGGGGCGGAGGGGGAGCCGGTCCCGGGGCTCGGGCTGCTCGACCTGCGCAGCGCGCGGGGACAGCGGCGGGGGGTCGGCGAGATCACGGCCGACGTCGATCCCGCGCTCGGTGTGGAGCGCCTGACCGGTTTCGAGAACCACCAGGGCACCACCGTGCGCGGCCCCGAGGTCAAGCCGCTGGCCACCGTGCTCACCGGCGTCGGCAACGGGGACGGTACCGAGGGCGCGTACTCCGGGCGGATCCTCGGCACCTACCTGCACGGTCCCGCGCTTGTCCGTAATCCCAGCCTGGCCGACCTGCTCCTCGGCTGGGTCGCAGGCGCCCTGCCGCCGATTGTCCCCGAGCAGGAAGAGCTGGTCCGCAGCCTGCGCCGTGAACGGCTGCCTGCCCAGGGGGCGACTGTCTAGGGGTGGGGCGAGCGTCAGGAGGGCTGGGGAAGCTGCCGGAGGACATTCATGCTGGCCTGCGCCCGGCCGAGCCAGAGTCGGCGATGCCCGGCATCGGCGAAAGGAGTCGGCGACGACCGCCACGCCAGGACGATAGGCGGGACGTCTTCTTTTTCAAGTGATCAATAGATCAACTATCTGCTTGAAGTCCCGGCGCATCAGGGAGATGGGCCGCCGCGGCTGCCGCGCAGGCTCCTGCCACGGCGTGCCGGGGCAGGGAATCGGGTACATATCCCGTTGCGTACCATGAGTAACTGCGAAGACGCCCGGTGGCGACCAGCGAGCGTCCGCAGCCAGTTCGCCCGGCAGATGAGGACCTGGCCACCTGGAGCTAGCCGCATGACCAGCCCTCGCGGCCGGGCACGTCGTCCGGGTCTGCGCCGCAGGCTCGGCACCTCGCGCGGTCGGCGGCCGGCCGGGGCCAGCGAGCGCGTGCGGCGCCCGCAGCCGCTGCTGAAGCGGCGCCTGCCGTCCGGTCGCGGGGCTACTGAGCAGCCGAACATCACCAGCGCCGGAGCCGGCGTGCTCACCTCTCGGTTCTGGGTGATGGTGATCCTGACCGGCATCGCGGCCGGCCTGCTCGGCGCGCTGATGATGCTGATCTTGTTCAACGTGCAGTACACGGCGTTCGGCTATCACACCGGCAGTTTCCAGCACGGCGTGGAGCAGGCATCCGCGGCGCGGCGGGTCATCTCCCTGCTGGTGGCGGGCGCGTTCGGCGGCGTGGCCTGGTTCTTGCTGCGGCGGTACACCAAGGGCCAGCCGTCGGAGATCGACGAGTCGCTGTGGAACGGCGACGGGCATCTGTCGTTCCGCCGGAGCCTGGGCACCTCGGTGATCTCCGAGGTCGTCATCGGCATGGGCGCCTCGATCGGCCGGGAGGCCGCGCCCAAGCTGCTGGGCGGCGCGGCGGGCAGCGTCCTGGCGGGCTGGGCCGGCCTGTCGGTGGAGCAGCGACGGCTGCTGGTGGCCTGCGGCGGCGGTGCCGGGCTCGCCGCGGTCTACAACGTCCCGCTCGCCGGGGCGCTGTTCACCGCCGAGATCCTGCTGGGCGGCATCTCCCTGCCGGTCATCTTGCCGGCTGTGGTTTGTTCCTGGATCGCGACCGCCACGGCATGGGTTTACCTGCCGGATCGTGCCATCTACCCGGGCATCCCCGATTACCCCTTCAGCGGGTCGCTGATGGCCTGGGCGCTGCTGGCGGGCCCGGTCATCGGGCTGGTCTCGGCCGGGTACATCCGGCTCATCGGCTGGGTGTCGCATCACCGCGCCCGGGGAACCCGGGCGCTGGTCGCGCCGGTGCTCGCCTTCGGCGTCCTCGGGGTCGTCGGGATCTGGTACCCGCAGCTGTTCGGAAACGGCCTGGACATGGCCCGCGATGCGTTTCTTGGCGTCGGCGGGCTCGGCTTGCTGTTGACCTTGTTCGCGCTCAAACCGCTGGTCACGGCCTTGTGCCTGGGCAGCGGGGCATCCGGCGGCTTGTTCACTCCGACGCTGAGCACCGGCGCGGTGCTCGGCGGCGCGCTGGGCATGGCCTGGAACCTGGCCTGGCCCGGCTCCCCGCCCGGCGCGTTCGCCATGGTCGGCGCGGCCGCCATGATCGGCGCGTCGTTGCAGGCGCCGCTATCCGGCCTGGCCCTGGTGCTCGAGCTCACCCACAGCGGCTTCGGGCTGATGGTCCCGATGATGGCGGCGACCGCCGTCGCCACGCTGGTCGCCTTCCATGTCGACGGGTACTCCATCTACTCCGCCCGGCTGCCCGCGTTCGCCCCGGACAGCGCGCCGCGCCAGCCGCCAGCCGACGGCAGCGGATCCTCCGGCAGCGACCGCAGCCGGGCCTTACCAGCCAGATCACCAGGACAGCGCACCGGGCCAACCGTGCCTGGCCTTATCCGGCGGGTCGTGGTAGAGCCCTACTGCTGTCCGGGACGGGACCTATGGCCGTGGCCGGGGCCTCCGGGATCGGGTACCCCCGGAGGTATCTGGCGGTCAAGCGAAAGGGACAAGTGATGACTTACGGAAAGGCCGTGCGCGACGAGCTGCGGGTACCGACGCGAGAGCTACGGCACGCGATCCCCCAGGTCTACGCGGGCTATAAGGAACTACACGATTCCGCGCTGGCAGGCGGGGTCCTGGACGCCAGGACCAAGGAACTCATCGCCCTGGCCATCGCGGTCAGCAAGGAATGCGACGGGTGTATCGCCGCCCACGCGCACGCCGCCGTCCAGCACGGCGCCACCCCGCAGGAAGCCGCCGAGGCGATCGGCGTCACGTTCCTGATGAACGGCGGTCCGGCCACGGTCTACGGCGCGCGGGCTTTCGCGGCGTTCCGCGAGTTCTACGACGAGGGGCCCGCCGGAGACGGGCGCGAGCGTGCGATCGGCCAGCCAAGCGGGCACCAGCACGTCGCCTGAGTGGTGGCGCCAAGACGTGATGCGCGTCGTCCTCACTCCACCTCCGTCGCGGCGCTCGCGGGCGCCGGACGGGCCGGACGGAAGATGGCCCGGGCTTCCCGCAGCGCGTAGAACACGATGACCAGCGCGGCCAGTGGATCCGCCCACCACAGCCCTTCGCCCGCGTTCAGGGCGAGCCCGGTGAGCACCGCCACGGCCAGGATGCCGTCCACCAGGGTGACGCGTCCCTCCGTGGCCAGCACCGGGTTGCCTAGTTCCCTGCCGGTCCGGGACTTACCCGCGGCCAGCGCGAACATGGCCGCCGCCGTCACCGCCGTCCAGGCGATGCCCAGCACGCTGTGCCCGGGCCGGTAGCCGGCCGCCAGCACCACCGCGGACTGGACAGCCAGGTACGCGGCCAGGGCGACGAACGCGCCGCCGATCAGCCGCAGCGCCCGGCGTTGCCGGTCCTCACCGGTGCCGGATAGTTCCCACAGCACTACGGTGCTAGCCCCGATCTCGATCAGCGAGTCCAGGCCGAACCCGGCCAGCGCCACCGACCGCGCGCTGATGGCCGCGATGGACAGCACCACGATCCCGGCCACGTTCCACCCAAGGGTGATCACCTCAAGCATCCGGCCGCGGCGCAGCAGCGCGGTCTCACGGCTGGCGGGCAGGACGTCAGATCCGGAGTGCACTAGGGAGCTCCAGGTGACGGGACCGGGCGGCCGTCCAGCCTCCCGACCAGCAGGCAACTTCGTAAACAGAAGCATAACCCGGCGGGCATTCGCATCATCCCGCCGCTATGGTGACCCGGCCTCGGCCTTCTCCAGAACGCGGAGGCAAGAGCGTCAGGTAATGAAGAGGTGCAGGTAACGGCTGATCGCTGCCACTGTGTGGCTACGTGACCTGGCCCAGATGGCGTCCGGCTCGCTGATCGGACATGCACCGGATTTGCTCGGTCATGGCTGTACGAAGCCTGCTTCAGAAGCCGCGGTGGCTGTCATCTGATCGGGAATCGTCTGATCACGTGATGTTCTATGTCACGCCGTTCCGGGTGGTCGAGCGGCACCGCAAGGAACAGCCCGGGGATCGCTCAGTCGCGATGATGCGACACCACGTCGACCTGGCGTACGCCGCCCTGCGCCCGGCCCCCCACCGGGTTAAGCTCACAGAGCAGCACGTCACCGCTGGTCAAGAGTTGTACTCCGGATACCCGTCAGCGGCAATGGCGGCTAGGCTCACCGAGGTCGGCGATGTCCACCTGCATCCTCGCCTGATACGCCGCCATTCCTGGATGCGCCGTATCTCCGGTTCCGTCCTCGATGCCCCGCCACATCATCTCGTCCAGCTTGCCCGCAGCTCCGCGCCAAGGCTCCGGCCATGCGCCACGGCCTGCAACGGCAAGCCGATCCCGCACCTCGGCTTCTACTCGTATCGTTGTCATAGCCACCATTGAAGTATACGTTAATGACGCATACTTTGAATGGCCTACAGCAAAGTCCGGGCAGTCACCCACAACGGGTCGGCCACCCTCCACGGCCGCAGCGATCACAGCAGCGCCGAGTTCTGGAACATGCGGACCTGGGCCGATGACCTGCGGCGGCTGTGTGACGCGCTCGGGCTGGACAAGCCGGTAGTGCTCGGCAGCAGCTTCGGCGGATATGTCGCCCTCACTTACGCGGGGCTGTTCCCCGATCACCCCGGCGGCGTCATCCTGGCCAACACCACCGGGGGCCGCAGCGACCAGCAGCGCGTCATCGAGGCGTTCGGCCGCCTCGGCGGCCCCGAGGCAGCCGCCGTCGCGCGGCGCACCTACGCTGATGTCCAAGCAGTGGGTGAGGTTTAGACTAGCGACATGGACTTCGAGATCTGGGACTCACGCAGTGGCAACATGCTGCTGTCGACCTCTGATCTTGGCGAGGCGCTGACGTGGGCCTTTAACTTCTGGCTTCGGGAGGGTGAGGAAGCCGTTAGCGTGCTGTCCATCGGCGATGAACTGGATCAGTGGGTGGTGTCTGGCGCAGAGCTTCGTGACCTACTGTTGAAGCGCATCTGGCAGGCCGCCACTCCCTGGACTACGGGGACTGGCGATCGAGTAGTGAACATTCCGCTGTCGGATTTTTCGCCTGTCGCCTGATCACAATACGGACGCTCGCACTGGATTGGGTAGTAAGCGGCACCCACTGGGTGAAACTAGGCGCTAATAGACCAGGGCCTGGGCGTCTTCGGTCATGATCTCGGCGACGAAGGTCGCGGCGCCGGCGATCCGGATGCCGCCGATCAGGTCGCCGGCGGTGATGTCCCGGCGGGCGGCGCACTGCGTGCAGACCGTCACCGTACCCGCGGCCAGCACCCCGGCCAGCAGGTCGGCGAGCGGCGCGGCGTGCGGGAGCGAGAAGTCTTCCGCCCGGCCGGGCAGGCCGAACCAGGCGGCCTCCCCGGTCAGCCACAGCGACACCGGGACGCCGCTGGCCACGGCGGCCGCGGCGACGGTGAAGGCCTGGTTGCAGCGCTCGGGGTCGTCCTTACCTGCCGTGACCTTGATGACCAGGGAGCGCTCTGCCATGGCAGAACTGTAGCCCGGTACCGATCCGGCGCGGCGCGGGCGCGGGTGGGGCCGCAGGCCCGTACACTGCCGCCTATGCACGGCATGTTGAGCGCTGCGATCCTGATTTGTGCCTTTGGTGCCGTCGCCGCCGCGTGCCTGTACGCGGCCGCGCGGGCCTACCTGGCCGGGGGGCGCGGTGGAGACGCATCCTGACCTGGCACCGCTGGAGTTCCTGCTCGGCCGCTGGGAAGGGGCCGGGATCGGCGGGTACCCGACCATCGAGTCGTTCAGGTTCGGCCAGGAGATCAGCTTCAGCCATAACGGCAAGCCGTTCCTCATCTACGCCAGCAGGACCTGGCGGCTGGACGACGAGGGCCGTCTCGGCCTGCCGCTGGGCACCGAAACCGGGTACTGGCGGCCTCGGCCCGATAACCAGATCGAGGTCACGCTGGCCCATCCCACCGGGTTCGTGGAGATCTACGTCGGCGAGATAACGGGTACCCGCATCGAGATGGCCACCGACGTGGTGGCCCGGACCGCCTCGGCCAAGGAAGTAACCGCCGGGCACCGGCTCTACGGGCTCACCGGCGCCGACCTGGCCTACGCGTACGACATGGCGGCGATGGGGCAGCCTCTCCAGCCCCACCTGTCCGCCCAGCTCAAGTGGGTAGGCCCACCCGAAGAGTACGACCCGCAAGAACCGAGATTACGGCGGGTAACATACCGGGATTACGGCGGGTGGCGAGGAGCGAAAAGCGACGAGATCGCGCGGCTGTGGAGGGGACAAGGGTGGGCTCGCGGGAAAAGACAGAGCCCTCCCGGCCGCGTGATAGTCACGGCGGGCACCGCAATCGGGGCGCGAAGCGCAGCGGAGGGTTCCGGGGGGTCGTCCCCCCGGGCAGAAAGGGTCCCCGGGCGACTCCTGCCTGCCGCTAGGTACGAGAGCGCAGGGGCCGACTGGACTAGGTCGGCCAGCCCGGGGACTCGGTGTCTGCCAGGTGTAGCCGGCCGCCGTCTCGCTGGACGTCGTGCCGGCGGGAAGGCGGCTAGCTGACAGCCACCTCGCGAGTCCGTTGATCATGCATGCTTTCGGACCACCTCCTTTCCCGCGTATCTCGCACGTTATCCGCGAGGCGGGCGGGCAGGCAAGACCATTTTCGCCGAACGCCGGATCACACCAGCCCAACTACTATGGGGGTCATGGACGCCGACGCACCGTCCCGGCCCCTGCCGGTGCGCTCGTGGGACGAGCAGCTTCGGGCCCGCGGCTACCGGGTGACCCCGCAGCGCCAGCTGGTCCTCGAGGCGGTGGCGCGGCTCGACCATGCCACCCCGGAGGAGATCGGCAGCCAGGTGCAGCAGACGGCGCGCGGCGTGAACATCTCCACGATTTACCGCACGCTCGAACTGCTCGAGCAGATCGGCATGGTCACCCATACGCACCTGGGTCACGGTGCGCCCACCTATCACCTGGCCAGCGACGCCGACCACGTGCACCTGGTCTGCCGTGAGTGCGGCCGGGTGACCGAGATCGGCCCGGACGCGATCCGGCCGCTGATCACCGCCCTGGAGGAGCGGCACGGCTTCGAGACGGACGTGGGCCACCTGACCGTCTTCGGGCGCTGCGCGGACTGCCGGGCGGCCAAGTGAGCGCCCCTTTGGCGAGCGAACTACTAAAACTGCCGGGAGCGGTCGAGGCCGGGTGGCCGGACGAGGGCCTGGCCGCGCACTACGGTGACCCGATGCGCGAGCAGCGCGCGCTGGACGGCGATGGGGGCCTGGTAGACCGGTCCAACCGCGGCGTACTGCGGATCACCGGCCGGGACCGGCTGAGCTGGCTGCACAGCCTGACCACGCAGCACCTGGAGGGGCTGGCGGCCGGCGAGAGCGCCGAGGCCCTGATCCTGAGCCCGACCGGGCACGTGGAGCACCACCTCGTGCTGACCGACGACGGCACCTCGACGTGGGTGCACGTGGAGCCTGGGACGGCGACCGCCCTCGCCGCGTTCCTTGAGTCCATGCGGTTCATGCTGCGCGTCGAGGTCGCCGACGTCAGCGAGGACTACGCCGTGCTCACCGTGCTCGGGTCGGCTGCGGCCGATCTCGCCGCGGGGGTGGAGGCGGCTGCGAAGGTGAACCAACGGTCGTTCGGGATAACCGACCTGATCGTGGCGCGGGCCCAGCTGGGCGACGCGGCCGGGGAATTGGTGCGGCGCGGGGGGACGGTGGCGGGCATGTGGGCGTTCGAGGCCCTGCGGATCGCCGCGCGGGTGCCCCGGCTCGGCCTGGATACCGATCACCGGACCATCCCGCACGAGGTCGGCTGGATCGAGGCCGCCGTGCACCTGAACAAGGGCTGCTACCGGGGCCAGGAGACGGTCGCGCGGGTGCATAACCTCGGCCACCCGCCACGGCGGCTGGTCTTCCTGCACCTGGACGGAAGCGCGGACCGCCTGCCTGCGCACGGGGACCCGGTCGAGCTCGACGGCACCACGATAGGCTTCGTCGGGTCGGCGGCGCGGCACTACGAGCTCGGCCCGATCGGACTGGCCCTGATCAAGCGGACCGTACCGGTGGAGGCCACGCTGACCGCCGGGGGCGTGGCCGCCGCGCAGGAGGTCATCGTGCCGCCGGACGCCGGCGCGAACGTACAGGTCACGCTGCGCCGACGGCAGATCGTGTGACCCATGAGGGAGGTAGCCCGGTGCTGCGCAGGCTCTTGCTCGCGGCCTCGGCCAGTCCGCGGCTGCACCAGCTCATCGTGGCCGCACCGCAGACGCGCGCCATCGTCGATTCCTACGTCGCGGGCGAAACCGCCGACGACGCGGTGCGGGTGACCCGTGCGCTGCGCGCGGCGGGCCTCCTGGTCACCCTCGACTACCTCGGCGAGGACACGAAGGACCCGGCCCAGGCCGCGGCCGTCGTCGACGAGTACGTCCAGCTGCTGGGCAAGCTGGCCGCCGAGGGCCTGACCCAGGGCGGGGCTGCCGAGGTGTCGGTCAAGCCCACGGCGGTCGGGCTGTTCCTCGGCGCCGGCATCGCGGCGGACAACATCGCGCGGATCTGCGCCGCCGCGGCGCAGGCCGGGACGACGGTAACCCTGGACGCGGAAGAACATGAGGCCATCGAGCCGACGCTGCGGATCGCCGCGGAGCTGCAGTCGGATTTCGCGGACCTGGGCAACGTGGTTCAGGCGTGCCTGCGCCGCAGCGAGGCGGACTGCCGCACGCTGGCCGCCAGGGGCGTGCGGGTCAGGCTCTGCAAGGGCGCGTACAGCGAGCCGGAGAGCGTGGCCTTCACCGCCCGCCGCGACGTGGACCTGTCGTACGCGCGGTGCCTGCGGGTGCTGATGAGCGGACCGGGCTACCCGATGGTCGCCACCCACGACCCGCGGCTGATCGAGATCACCGGGTCGCTGGCCCTGCTGTCCGGGCGGGCCCCGGACAGCTTCGAGTACCAGATGCTGTACGGAATCCGCCCCGCCGAGCAGCGCCGGCTGGCCGACACCGGTGCGCAGATGCGCGTGTACGTCCCCTACGGCGGCGACTGGTACGCCTACCTGGTGCGCAGGCTGGCGGAACGGCCGGCCAACCTGGCCTTCTTCCTGCGCTCGCTCCGGTCGAAGAGCTGAGGCGCGCCGCATGATCGCGATCATCGGAACCGGCAAGATGGGCGAGGCGCTCCTGTCCGGGCTGCTGCGCGCGGGCCGGCCACCGTCCGCGCTGGTCGCCGCGGTCCGGCGGGACGACAGGGCCGCCGAGCTGCGCGAGCGGTACGGGGTGCTCGTCACCGACGCCGCCTCGGCCGCGAAGATGGCCGACACCCTGCTGCTTGCCGTCAAGCCCCAGGACATGAACCGGCTGCTTGAGGAGATAGCGTCGGCCGTGGCCGCGGACCGGCTGGTGGTGTCCGTCGCGGCCGGGATCACCACCGCGTTCATCGAGCGGCGGCTGGCCGGCGAGATTCCCGTCATCCGGGTCATGTCGAACACGCCGGTCCTGGTGGACGAGGCCATGAGCGTGATCTCGGCCGGGGCGTACGCGGGCGAGGAGCACCTGTGCCTGGCGGAGGAACTGCTCCGCCCGGTGGGCAAGGTGTTGCGGATCCCCGAATCGCAGCAGGACGCGGCGACCGCGCTGTCGGGCAGCGGACCGGCCTACGTGTACTACCTGGTCGAGTCCATGGTCGATGCCGCGATCCTGCTCGGCATGGCGCGCGGCGCGGCGCTGGAGATGGTGACCCAGGCGGTCTACGGCGCGGCCACCATGCTGCGGGAATCGGGCGAGCACCCGGTGATCTTGCGCGAGGCCGTCACCTCGCCGGGGGGAACGACGATCTCGGCGATCAGGGAACTCGAGCGGCACGGGGTGCGGGCCGCGTTCCTGGCGGCGATCGAGGCGGCCCGCGACCGCGGCCGGGAACTGGGCGGCGATCCGCCGCCCGCCGGGCGGCAGTAGTGGCAGGCGACTTCACGCTGGCCTGGGACGAGCGCCTGACCGGCTACGACTTCGGCCCCGGCCATCCGCTGGCGCCGGTGCGGGTCGAGCTGACCATGGCCCTGGCCCGGGAGCTCGGCGTGCTGGCGCTGCCTTCGGTGTCCGTCGTGACCCCGGCCCCGGCGACAATGGACGAGCTGGAGCTCGTGCACGACGCGGCGTACATCGACGCGGTCCGCCAGGCTGGGTCCGACGGCATGGGTAACGGCCGGTACGGGCTCGGGACCCCGGACAACCCGGTGTTCGGCGGCATGCACGAGGCGTCCGCGCTGGTCGCGGGCGCCACGCTGGCGGCCGCCCGCGCGGTCTGGCGCGGCGAGGCACTGCACGCCGCGAACATCGCGGGCGGGCTGCACCACGCCATGCGCCGGTCGGCCAGCGGCTTTTGCGTCTACAACGACCCGGCCATCGCGATCAGGTGGCTGCTGGCGCAGGGCGCGGAGCGGATCGCATACGTCGACGTCGACGTGCATCACGGTGACGGGGTCCAGGCCGCGTTCTACGACGACCCGCGGGTGCTCACCATCAGCCTGCACGAGCACCCGGCGACGCTGTTCCCCGGGACCGGGCTGGCGTCGGAGATCGGCACCGGGGAAGGGCGCGGGTACGCGGTCAACGTGGCGCTGCCCGCGGGTACGGCCGACGCCGGGTGGCTGCGGGCGTTCGACGCGGTGGTCCCGCCGCTGGTGCGGTCGTTCCGGCCGCAGGTGCTGGTCAGCCAGCACGGCTGCGACAGCCACCGGCTTGATCCGCTGGCGCACCTGGCGCTCAGCGTCGACGGCCAGCGGCGCACGGCGCTGCTGGTCCACGAACTGGCGCACGAGACCGCCGAAGGCCGGTGGCTGCTGACCGGCGGCGGCGGGTACGAGCTCGTCCAGGTCGTGCCCCGGACGTGGACCCACCTGCTGGCGGTCGCGGCAGGCCGGGAGGTCGATCCTGCGGTCCCGGTGCCGGCCAGCTGGCGGGCCCTGGCCAGCGACCGGGTGGGCGAGGCCGCGCCGACCGTGATGACGGACGGCCAGTCGGCGGCGTTTGTCCCGGTCGCCTCCGGGCTCGATCCCGGCGATCCGGTCGACGCCACGATCATCAACACCTGCCGCGCCACCTTCGCCTGGCATGGTCTGTACCCGCCGATGTGACGATCGAGCCAGGATTGCATCATCCGTTGCGCGTGGGTGATTGCTGCCGAACAGTAACAACAATGAGGCTATGGGCGGGGTTGCTCTTTTCTGTACGGGACTTACCCTGGAGACGTACGTGACTGGTGCGCTGAATCCCGTCAAGTGCTCGGCTCCGTGCGGAAGAGGCAACTTGGATGGCAGGCGAAACCCCTCTTAGCGACGTAAGATTCCTCACCGTTGCCGAAGTGGCCACGATCATGCGCGTATCGAAGATGACCGTGTACCGCTTGGTGCACTCCGGCGAACTGGAAGCGATCCGCGTTGGACGGTCCTTCCGGGTCCCCGAGCAGGCCGTCAACCGCTACCTGAACGCGGCCTTCGTCGGGACCGGGTGAGGAGACGCAGTCACCCGGGTCGGGCCGACCCGGGGTTCTTTGGGGGGTGCCAGGCCGGGTCCTGTATCGCGGAGACCCGGATCGCCGCGTGGCGCTGGCCGGCACCAGCACGCCGCATCGGGGGTAATCTCTTAGGGTTGGGTAGGTGTCCAGCCGCCCTTACCGGGCGAGCGCGTTGGCGTGCCCGTCATCCGCAACGCCCAGGAAGGGTGTGGTCTCGTGGGCTCTGTCATCAAGAAGCGTCGCAAGCGCATGGCCAAGAAGAAGCACCGCAAGCTGCTGAAGAAGACGCGCATCCAGCGCAGGAACAAGAAGTAACCACCTAGGCGATCTTGGTCTCGCCCTCGGCGGGCATCGTGCACGATAGGGACTGATGTCTCTTCCGGTCCTGATCGGGTTCGCGGGCGTGCTGGTGGCGGCCGTGGCCACCGGCATGCTCGGCGGACGCTGCGTGCGCCAGCCACGGATCTATTTCATCGTCTGGACGGCCGCCACGTTCGGGCTGACGGTCGCGCTCGCAGCGCAGAGCATCGGGTTTGCCAGCGGTTTCAGTTCGTTCACCTTCCGTGCGGTGCAGCTCTTCGCGTTGCTGCTCGCGCCGCTGTGGCTGGCCTGGGGGATGGTGGAGCTCGTCGCCTCGAGCGGCACGAGCCGGTTCGCCTTCAGGCTGGCGGCGGGCGCGCTGACGGCCGTCGGGGCGATAATCCTGGCCACTGACCCGCTCACGTCCCAGCCGTTCGGCAAATCCTGGCCCGTCGCCGGGCTGCACTACCAGTCGCCGTCGCACTATGCGCTCGACCTGGTCCAGCTCCTGGCGGTGCTGACCGCGCTGGCCAGCATCGGCCTGGTCGCGGCCCGGAGCAGGAACGACCCGCAGTGGCTCGCCGCGCTGACGGGTGTGGCGCCGGTCGGCCTGGCCGTGCTCGTCACCGTGGCGCTGCGCTTCTCGCTGCCCGCCAGGTCCGCCTACCCGCTGCTGGGCATGCTGGCGGCCGGCCTGGTGTGGTTCGGCGTGACCAGGCTCCAGGATCTGCCGGGCCGGGCCGGGCTAGCCGGGCTCGCCGGGCGAGGCGACCGGGGCGCCGAAGCGCACGCGGCCGGCCGGGCCGCGCAGGACCCGGACAGCTACGCGCCCAGGGACCGGTACGAAGCCAACGGCCACGGCCGGCGCAGGGATCCCTGGCCGCCGGGCGGACCAGACGGTCCGGGCCGGGCCGCCGCACCGGGTGGCCCGGCCGAGTCGGGCCGCCCGTACGAAGACTGGCCCGCCGTCACGGATCCGGACGGCCGTCCCCTGCCCCCGTACGAAGCACAGCTGCCGCCGCCCGGTGTCGACGTTGCGGCCGCGGGGCTGGCCGGCGCCGACAGCGAATTCGGCCAGTACGGAAAGCTGGCCGGGGCTGCGACCGCCAAACCATCCAGGCCATATGGCCGGCTCGTGATATTCACGCTGCTAGAAGACCGGGTTGCGGATTTCGACCGGCTCGCAGAGCAAACGGCGGAAGAGGTCAGGACCGCAGAGCCCGACACCCTGGTTTACGTAATTCATGTCGTGCCGAACGCTCCAATGCAGCGGATCTTCTACGAGATTTACCGGGACCGCGATGCATTTGACAGCCATGAGAACCAGTCATATATGCAGCGTTTCGTGGCTGAACGCAGATCGTGCGTGCTGGCGACCAACGTCATCGAACTTAGGCTCAAGTTCGCCAAAGTCGCTCCGCTGCCGCACTCCCAGCTGGGCGACCCCGACACCCAGCCGGGGACGCTAGCGACCAGCCCGGCGGCGCGCTCGCCCTCGGCTCCCGGGTCCCTGCCGCCCCTGCCGCCTGGCCAGTCGGCGGCCTGGTCGCCTGGTCAGGTCCAGACCCTGGAGCCGTTGCCGCCGGGACCCGACCGACGCCGGCTGCCCTCGGCCGGGCGGCGCCAGGACGGTGCCTAGCGTGGCCGTGCCTAGCGCGACCGGCGAACCATCGCGCGCGCAGAGCCGGATCACGCTGCTGGCCCGGCCGGGCTGCCACCTCTGCGACGATGCGCGCGCGGTGATCGAGCGGGTCGCGGGCGAGCTTGGCGTGGGGTGGGAAGAACGCGACATCACCGCCTCGCCCGACGACGTGCGCGATTACTGGGACAAGATCCCGGTCACGCTGGTCGACGGGGTGCAGGTGGACTTCTGGCGGGTGAGCGAGACCCGGCTGCGGGCGGCGCTGGGCTCCCGGGCCGAGCGTGGTTCCCCCGGCCGGGCTCGCACTTTGTGAAGCGGTGCACAAAGGCGTACCGTGGGATCGACGTCGGCTG
Source organism: uncultured Actinomycetes bacterium (assembly GCA_963789225.1). Classification (GTDB taxonomy): domain Bacteria; phylum Actinomycetota; class Actinomycetes; order Streptosporangiales; family Streptosporangiaceae; genus Palsa-504. Next base: position 26,883 of record CAWBKD010000008.1, on the reverse strand, counting down.
ACGCTGGCCCTCCGTGCCGCCCATCCAGGAGCCAACCAGGAGCACTGCCGCGATGCACAGTAACGTTATGCCGCCAGAGGTCAGCGGTCCGGCCGGCGGGATACCCGAGGCCACCGTGGCGCGGCTGCCGATCTACCTGCGCGCGCTCTACGGCCTGGCCGAGCGCGGGATCAGCACCGTCGCGAGCGAGGAACTGGCGGCCGTCGCGGGGGTCAACTCGGCCAAGCTGCGCAAGGACCTGTCGCACCTCGGCTCCTACGGGATCAGGGGCGTGGGCTACGACGTCGACTATCTCGTCTATCAGGTCTCCCGGACGCTCGGATTGACGCAGGACTGGCCGGTCGTCATCGTCGGCGCGGGGAACCTCGGCCGCGCGCTGGCGAACTACGGCGGGTTCGTCTCCCGCGGCTTCACGATCTCGGCGATGCTCGACTCCGACTCGGCGATCGTGGGCAGCAGGATCGCGAGGCTGACCGTCCGCCACGTTGATGAACTCGAGGCGGTGGTGGCCGAGCACAAGGTGGCGATCGGCGTGATCGCCACTCCGGCCGGGTCCGCTCAGGGGGTCTGCGCCCGGCTCGTCTCGGCCGGGGTCACGAGCATCCTCAACTTCGCTCCGGTCGTGCTCAGCGTGCCGGAAGGGGTAGACGTGCGGAAGGTCGATCTCTCGATCGAGCTGCAGATCCTCGCCTTCCACGCGCAGCGCAGGTCCGCGTCGGTCCCGGGGACGGTCAACGGCCTGGTCGCCGCGAATCCGCGGCTGCCTGCGCCGCCGGAACTGACGGCCAGGGCCTAGGCGGTGAACCGGTGAGCGTGCTGGTCGTCGGGCTCAGCCACAAGAGCGCGCCGGTGGCGACGCTGGAGCAGGCCGCGGTGGCCGGGGACGCGCTCGCCAAGTTGCTGCGCGACGTCGCGCTGGCGGAATCGGTCGCCGAGACCTTCGTGATCTCCACCTGCCACCGCGTCGAGGTCTACGCCGACGTGGACCGCTTCCACGCTGGCGTGACGGCGATCTGCGAGCTGCTCGCCCGGCACTGCGGCGTCGACGCGCGCGATCTCACCCCGTACCTGTACGTCCACTACCAGGACAGCGCGGTTTCTCACCTGCTCACCGTGGCCTGCGGGCTCGATTCCGTGGTGGTTGGCGAGGATCAGATCCTCGGCCAGGTGCGCTCGGCGCTCAAGCTCGCCGCCGAGCAGGGCACCATGGGCCGGGTCCTCAGCGAGCTTGGCCGGCTCGCCCTGCGGGCCGGCAAGCGGGCCCGCGCCGAGACCGGGATCGACCGGGCGGGCCGCAGCCTGGTGAACGTCGCGGTCGAACTCGCCGCCACCCGCCTGGGCGTGCCGCCGGACGCCCCCGCGTTCGCGGGGCGAGCGGTGCTCGTCGTTGGCGCCGGCTCGATGAGCGCGCTCGCGGCGGCGGCGGCCGCCCGGAGCAAGGCGGCCAGCATCGTCATCGCCAACCGGAGCCGCAGGCCCGCCGAGCGGCTCGCGGCCCAGGTGGGTGCCACCGTGACCGCCCTGACGGACCTGGCAGGCGCCATGGTGGCCGCGGATGTCGTCATCTGCTGCACGGGCGCGGTCGGCCCGGTCGTCACCCGGGAGATGGTGCCGCAGGTCCGGGCCGCCCGGCCCGGCCCGCTCGTGTTCCTCGACCTGGCGATGCCGCGCGACGTGGAACCGGCGGTCGCCGGCCTGCCCGGCGTGATCGTCATCGGCATGGATCAGCTCAGTGAGCGCGAGACGGCCGCGAGCGCCGGTGACGTCGCCGCCGTGCGGGCGATTTGCGAGGCCGAGCTCGCCGCGTACCAGTCGGCCGTGGGTGCCGCCCGGGTCACGCCCACGATCGTCGCCCTGCGGGCCAAGGCCGCCACCGTGGTGGACGCGGAGCTGGCCAGGCTCGCCGGCCGGCTGAGCGCAGACGGCCTGAGCGGGCATGCGATGGATGAGATAGCCCAGACGGTGCGGCGAGTGGTAGACAAGCTATTGCATGCGCCGACGGTGCGGGTCAAGGAACTCGCAGGCTCGCCCGGGGGCGAGGAATACGCCGCAGCGCTGCGAGTTCTCTTCGACATCGATCCGCGCACAGTCGAGGCGGTTACCCGCGCCGCCATGGAGCAGGAGGCGCACGGTGACCGGCAGTCACAGTGAACGGGTCCCCCGGCGGACGCTGCGGCTCGGCAGCCGCAGGAGCCCGATGGCCATCGAGCAGTCCCGCCAGGTGGCGGACATGATCACCGAGCGGACCGGGTGCCGGGTCGAGATCGTCGGGGTGACGACACTGGGCGATGTCAGCCGGGCCCAGCTGACGCAGATCGGCGGCACCGGCGTCTTCGTCAGCGCGCTCCGCGAAGCCCTGCTCGGCGGCGAGGTCGACCTGGCCGTGCACTCGCTGAAGGACCTGCCTGTCGGCCCGGCGGCCGGCATCGCGCTGGCCGCGGTCCCCCTGCGCGATGACCCCAGGGACGCGCTGGTCGGGCGCGACGGCGCCAAGCTCGCCGACCTCCCGCACGGGGCCAGGATCGGAACCGGCTCGCCGCGGCGGGCGGCCCAGTTGCTCGCGCTCCGCAGTGACCTGCGCTGCGTGCCGATCCGCGGGAACGCCAACACCAGGCTGGACACCGTGACCAGGGGCGAGCTTGACGGGGTGGTCCTGGCCTACGCCGGACTGGCCAGGATCGGACACGCCAGCGCGATCACCCAGGTGTTCGAACCCGACGAGATGCTCCCGGCCCCCGGGCAGGGAGCACTGGCCGTCGAATGCCGTGCCGCCGACCCCGGACTGGCCGAACTGCTCGAGGCCGTGAGCGACCACGCGAGCGTGGCCGCTGTCACCGCGGAGCGCAGCCTGCTCGAAGCCCTGTCGGCGGGGTGCAGCGCACCGGTCGGCGCGTATGCGGCCGGAGCGGAGCAGCTCCGGATGCGCGCGGCCGTCATCAGCACCGACGGAACCCAGATGCTGCGCGCGCACGGCAGCGCGCCCAGCACCGACGCGCGCCGGCTCGGCCATGACCTGGCGGCGGAGCTGCTCCGCCGCGGGGCTTCAGATCTCATCAGCGTGCCACAGGCACCGATCAGCAGCGGGATTGATGCGGAGTGAGCGGTCAAGGAGAATCTGTCAAGCGCGAGGCGGCGGGCTGGGTCGCGCTGGTGGGCGCCGGCCCGGGCGACGAGGGGCTGCTGACCGTGCGCGGGGCCGAGCTGCTCGCCAGCGCCGGCCTGGTCGTTGCCGGGCCGGACCTGGCCGGGCTCGCACGCCGGTACATGACCCCGCAGGCGCGCCTGGCGGACCCAGCCGACGGCGGCGTGGTCAGCCTGCTGACCGGGGCCGTGGCCGAAGGCGAGCTCGCGGTCCGGCTCTACCACGGCGATCCGCTGCTGAACGGCGCGGTCCAGGAGGCGGCGGCCTGCGCCGAGGCCGGGGTCAGGTTCGAGATCGTCCCCGGGGTGCCCTCGGCCATCGCGGTGCCCGCCTACGCGGGCATCCCCGTGGCCAGCGAGCCGAACGGCGAGCTGCGGGTGATCCACGCCGCCGAGGCCAGCCGGGTGGCGTACAGCCCGGCGACGCTGGTCGTGCTCGGCGCCGACGCGGGCCCGGCCGAACTCGGCAAGATGCTCGTGGCGGCGGGCTGGCCTGAAGCTACCCGGCTGGCCATTACCTGGGACGGCACGACGAGCGCGCAGCAGACGGTGGTCTCCACGCTGGGGCGCGTCGGGCCCGACCTCAAGGCGGCGGGCGTTTCGCTCGCGAACACCAGGGGCACCGCCGTCGCCGTGGTGGGTGACGCGGTCGCGGCGCGGGACCGGCTGTCCTGGTTCGAGACCAAGCCGCTGTTCGGCTGGCGGGTGCTGGTGCCGCGTACGAAGGAGCAGGCCGCCGTGGTCTCGCAGCGCCTCCGCGAGTACGGCGCGGTGCCCGAGGAGGTCCCGACGATCGCCGTCGAGCCGCCGCGCACGCCGCAGCAGATGGAACGCGCGGTCAAGGGCCTGGTCACGGGGCGCTATCAGTGGGTGGCCTTCACGTCGGTGAACGCGGTCCGCGCGGTGCGCGAACGGTTCGAGGAGTACGGCCTCGACGCCAGGGCCTTCGCCGGGGTGAAGGTGGCCGCCGTCGGCGAGCAGACCTCGGAGGCGCTTCTCGACTTCGGGATCAGGCCGGACCTGGTGCCGGAGACCGACCAGTCGGCCGAGGGCCTGGCCGCGGCCTGGCCGCCGTACGATGACGTGCTCGACCCGATCAACCGGGTCCTGCTGCCGCGGGCCGACATCGCCACCGAGACGCTGCTGGCCAGGCTGATCGACCTCGGCTGGGAGGCAGAAGACGTGACGGCCTACCGGACGGTGCGCGCCGCGCCGCCGCCCGCGCCGGTCCGCGAGGCCATCAAGGGCGGCGGCTTCGACGCGGTCCTGTTCACCTCGTCCTCGACGGTCAGGAACCTGGTCGGCATCGCGGGCAAGCCGCACGCGGTCACGGTCATCGGGGTCATCGGCCCGCAGACCGCCCAGACCGCGGCGGAGTTCGGGCTGCGCGTGGACGTGCTGGCGCCGAAACCGTCGATGATGGCGCTGGTCGACGCCATGGCCGAGTACGGCGCGGGCCTGCGGGCCGCGGCCGAGGAAGCGGGAGAACCCGTCCGCAGGCCCAGCGAGCGCCGCCGCGGCGCCCGGCGCCGGATCCGCTGAACGACGACCCTGGAGGTGCCCACATGAGCCCGGGATACCCGGTCATCCGGCCGCGGCGGCTGCGCCGGACGCCAGCCCTGCGCGCCCTGGTGGCCGAGACCTCGCTGCGCCCGGCCGAGCTGATCCTCCCGTTGTTCGTCAAGGAAGGCCTCAGGGAGCCGCAGCCGGTCGGCTCGATGCCCGGCGTGGTCCAGCACACCAGGGACAGCCTGCGGAAGGCCGCCGCCGAGGCGGCGGGGGCCGGCGTGGGCGGGTTCATGGTGTTCGGCGTTCCGGCCGCCAAGGACGGCCGCGGCTCGGCGGCGGACGACCCCGCTGGCGTCTCCCAGCTCGCCCTGGCCGACCTGCGCGCGGAGACCGGCGATGCGTGCGTGATCATGGCGGACCTGTGCCTGTGCGAGTACACCGACCACGGCCACTGTGGCATCCTGACCGACAGCGGCGACGTCGCGAACGACCCCACCCTGGAGCGCTACCGCGCCATCGCGGTGGCGCAGGCGGAAGCGGGTGCGCATATGGTCGCCCCGAGCGGGATGATGGACGGCCAGGTCGGGGCCATCCGGGCGGCGCTCGACGACACCGGGCATCCCGAGGTGGGGATCTGCGCGTACTCGGCCAAGTACGCGTCAGCCTTCTACGGGCCGTTCCGCGAGGCCGCCGAGGGCGCGCCCGCGTTCGGTGATCGCGCGAGCCACCAGCAGGACCCGGCCAACGCGCGCGAGGCGCTGCGGGAGGTGGCGCTGGACATCGACGAGGGCGCCGACCTGGTGATGGTCAAGCCGGCGCTCGCCTACCTGGACGTCATCAGGCGGGTTGCGGACACCGCATCGGTGCCGGTGGCGGCGTATCAGGTCAGCGGCGAGTTCGCGATGGTGGAGGCGGCGGCGGCCAACGGGTGGCTGGACCGGGACCGGGTGATCATGGAAACGCTGATCGCGATCCGCCGGGCGGGCGCCAGCGTCATCCTCAGCTACTGGGCGGCGGAGGTGGCGGGCTGGTTGCGCGGCTGAGGTCGGTGGCGCCGTGTGCAAAACGTGACCGTCGCGGCCGGCATACCTAGCTCAACTGGCCGAACGGCCTGTGGTTTATGCCCTACGATAGGTAATCGGGATAAAAACCGGGGAAGGCCAGGGTGCCTCATGGTCCATGTAATGCGGCGCGGCCGCGGCCGGGTTGCCGAGCGTCACCAGCCGCTCGGTGCCGCCGCGGTGCAGTACGCGCTGCTGGGCTGGCCCGTCGTCTTGGGCGCGCACCCGCATCGCGGCATCCGCGGGGGGCGCGAGCCGGGACGCGCGTGCTCCTGCGACCGGATCGGATGTCCGGCCCCCGGCGTTCACCCTGAGTCACCGGCCTGGCAGATGCAGGCCACGGTCGACATCAACCTCATACGTAGCTGGTGGGAAGCCCGGCCGGAGGCGAGCGTGATACTCGTCACCGGCCGGGTTTTCGATGTGCTCGACGTGCCCGCCGCCGCGGGGTCTTCCGCATTGGCGCGGATGGAGGCCTCCGGCGCGGCCGTGGGGCCGGTGGCCCGCCTCGGCTCGGACCGGACGCTGTTCTTCGTGATGACCAGGGGCGCACCCGTCGACGAAGACGAGTGGTGGTCGTCCGGCCTTGACTGCGAGCCGGAAAGCATCACGCAGGGCCTGCGCTGGCACTGCCGCGACAGCTACGTGCTCGCCCCGCCGTCCGGGTACGGCCCGGGCCTGGCCGCACGCTGGCTCCGCACCCCGGGCAAGCACCCGCTCCCCGATGCCCTGCGACTGCTCGAGTACCTCATCGACGCCTGCGAAGGCTAGCGTGACCGACCGCAGCGAGCTGCTGTTCTCCCGCGCCCGCGCGGTCATCCCCGGCGGGGTGAACTCGCCGGTGCGCGCGTTCCGCGCGGTCGGCGGCGTGCCCCGGTTCATGGCCCGCGGGTCGGGGCCCTACCTCACCGACGTGGACGGGCGCGAATACGTCGACCTGGTCTGCTCCTGGGGCCCGATGATCCTCGGGCACGCCCACCCGTCGGTCGTGGCCGCGGTCAGCGCCGCGACCCGCGACGGGACCTCGTTCGGCACCGTCACCCCGGGCGAGGTGGAACTGGCCGAGGAGATCGTCGCGCGCACCCCGGCGGAGCAGGTCCGGCTCGTCAATTCGGGCACCGAGGCGACGATGTCCGCGGTGCGCCTGGCTCGCGGGTTCACCGGGCGCTCCCTGGTCGTCAAGTTCGCCGGGTGCTACCACGGGCACGTGGACGCGCTGCTCGCCGCGGCGGGCTCCGGCGTGGCGACGTTCGGGCTGCCCGACTCGCCCGGGGTAACCGGCGCGGCCGCCGGGGACACCCTCGTGCTGCCCTACAACGACCCGGACGCCGTGTCCGCCGTGTTCGCGACGCGCGGCGAGTCGATCGCCTGCGTCATCACCGAGGCGTGCCCGGCGAACATGGGCGTGGTGCCGCCCGTCCCCGGGTTCAACGCCAGGCTGGCCTCGCTGTGCCGGTCGGCCGGGGCCCTGCTGATCATGGACGAGGTGCTGACTGGGTTCCGCGTCACGCCGTCCGGCTGGTACGGGGTCGACGGCGTGGCCGGGGACCTGATGACGTTCGGCAAGGTGATGGGCGGCGGGTTGCCCGCGGCGGCGTTCGGCGGGCGTGCCGAGGTCATGTCGCGGCTCGCGCCGGCCGGGCCGGTCTACCAGGCGGGCACGCTGTCGGGCAACCCGCTCGCGGTGGCGGCGGGCCTGGCGACCCTGCGCGCGTGCACCCCCGACGTCTACGAGCGGGTGGACGCGGCGGCGGGTGCGGTGGCGAAGCTCGCGTCCTCGGCGCTCATCTCGGCCGGCGTTCCGTTCTGGCTGTCCGAGGCGGGCAGCCTGTTCTCCGTGTTCCTCGGCCGGCCCGCGCCGGTGGCGTCCTTCGCCGATGCCCAGGATCAGTCGTCCGCCGCGTACGCCGCGTTCTTTCACGCCATGCTCGACCGCGGGGTGTACCTGCCGCCGTCCGGGTACGAGGCCTGGTTCCTCTCCGCCGCCCACGACGACCAGGCGCTGTCCCGCATCGCCGACGCCCTCCCGGCCGCCGCCCGGGCCGCCGCCGCGGCGCTCGAGCGGGACGCAGACCGGTAGTTCCGGGCGAAGCCGACGCGGTGACCACGGCCACTGCGGAGTGCGGCGCCCTGAGGTGGTAGCGGTAGGCTGTCCGGGCGATGTCCGACTCAACCATCGTCCACCTGCTCAGGCACGGAGAGGTGGAGAACCCGCACCATATCCTCTACGGGCGCCTGCCCCACTTCCACCTGTCCGCAAACGGCCGCCTGATGGCGCTGGCCGCCGCGGATTACTTCGCCGAACGGCCGGTCATGGCCGTCTTCTGCTCACCGCTCGAGCGGGCGGTGGAAACCGCGGGCCCGGTGGCCGAGCGGCTCGGCCTGCCGATCGTGATCGACGACCGGCTGATCGAGGCGGGGAACCATTTCGAGGGCCTGGCCTTCGGCGTGGGCGACGGGCTGCTGCGGCACCCGGCGCACTGGCCGTACCTGCGCAACCCGTTCCGCCCGTCCTGGGGCGAGCCCTACCGGGACATCGTGGCCAGGATGCAGGCCGTGATGGAGGTGGCGAGGGAAGCGGCCGAAGGCGCCGAAGCGGTCTGCGTCAGCCACCAGCTGCCCATCTGGGCCACCAGGCGGATGGTCGAGGGCCGCCCGCTGTGGCACAACCCGGCGACCCGCCAGTGCGCGCTCGGCAGCGTGACGAGCTTTACCTACTCAGGCCGTCGCCTGGTCGGCGTGTCGTATACGGTGCCGGCCCGGCGTCAGGTACCCCAGGGTGATGCGGCACAATAGGGCGGTACTACCCCCTGTAGGAGACCGCAAGGACCCGCCCGTGTTCAGAACCAAGCGCCGCGCGGTCGTCTTGGCGGCGGCCGCGATCACCGGGGCGCTGCTGGTCGTGGTGCTGGTCGCCGGCTGGGCGACCAGCGGAAAGCGTGATGTGACCGACGTCGACGGCAACCCCAACGCTGTCCTCTACGCGGCGGGTCATCGCCCGCTCGCGCCGGATTTCACGGGTACCACGCTGACCGGCTCTAAGCTGAGCTTCTCCTCCTACCGAGGTCGGGTGGTCGTGGTCAACTTCTGGGGCTCCTGGTGCGTCCCGTGCCGTGAGGAGGCCGCGGCGCTGGCCGTGACGGCCCAGCAGTACGCGCGCTCCGGCGTGGCCTTCCTCGGCGTCGACGTGCGTGACACGACGGCCAGCGCCGAGGCCTTCGTGCGCAGCTTCGGCATCACGTACCCGAGCGTGAACGATTCCGGTTCGCAGATCACGCTCGACTTCACCGCGGTGGTCCCGATCGCCGGAACCCCCACCACGCTGGTCATCGACCGGACCGGGCACATCGCGGGGGCGGTCTTCGGCCAGGCCACCTACGCGGAGCTGACCACGATCGTGGGCCAGGTCGCCGGGGAGGCGACGGCCAAGTGACAGACGTGCGCGCCCCCGAGGCGGCCACCACGCACCCCGGACCGCCAGGACGGCCCGCCCGCGGAGGCTACGGCCTCGCCGACTGGCTGAAGTGGGGCTGGCGGCAGCTCACCTCGATGCGGATCGCGCTGGTCCTGCTCTTCCTGCTGGCCCTCGGGACCGTGCCGGGGTCGATGCTGCCGCAGGAAGGCGCCGACCCGGCCGGGGTTCAGCAGTACTACACGTCGCATCCGGCACTGGCGCCACTGCTCAACCACCTCGGCCTGTTCAACGTGTTCGCCGCGCCCTGGTTCGCCGCCATCTACCTGCTGCTGTTCGCCTCGCTGGTGGGCTGCGTCGTCCCGCGGACGTTCCGGCTGGCGGGCTCGGCCCGCACCCTCCCGCCGCGCGCACCGCGCCACCTGGCCCGGCTGCCGCACTCCGCCGAATACGGCACCACGCTCGCCCCGGACCGGGCGGTGGAGGTGGCGGCGACCGTCCTGGCCGGTCACGGGTTCCGCCTCCGGCGGGCGGACGATCCGTCGCAGGCCTGGGTATCGGCGGAGAAGGGCTACCTCCGCGAGGTCGGCAACCTGCTCTTCCACCTGGCCTTGCTCGGGGTGCTGGTGTCGGTCGCGCTCGGCGGTCTGTTCGGCTACAAGGCCGACCGGCTCCTGATCCAGGGCGACACGTTCGCGGACACGGCGAGCGCGCTGGACGAGTTCCACCCCGGCCGGCTCGCGACCGGCGCCGACCTGGGCCCGTTCACGATCACCCTGAACCGGTTCACGGCTAGCTACATCACCTCGGGGCCCCAGCGGGGGGAGCCTGTCTCGTACGACGCGCAGCTCACCTACACCGCCCAGCCCGGGGGCCCGTCGCGCACGGACAACCTCGAGGTCAACCGCCCGCTTTCGGTCGACGGGGCCAAGGTGTACCTGATCGGGCACGGGTACGCCCCGGTGTTCCGGGTCACCGACGCGCGCGGACAGCTCGTCTACGACTCACCGACGCCCTTCATCGCCGGCCCCACGGGGAACTTCCTCTCCGACGGCGTGGTCAAGATCCCCGGCGCGCAGCCTGAGCAGCTCGGCTTCACCGGGGTCTTCGTGCCGACCTGGGTCGATGTCGGCGGGACCCTGCAGTCGGCGTTCCCCGCGGCAGAAAACCCCGCGGTGAGCCTGATCGCCTACGCCGGGAACCTCGGGATGAACTCGGGCCCCGCGCAGTCGGTGTACGAGCTGGACACCGCCGGAATGCACCGGCTGACGGCCGAACCGCAGTTGCTGCTGCCTGGCCAGTCACTGAAGCTGCCGGACGGCCAGGGCACCATCACGTTCACCGGCTACGTCCCCTGGGTCAGCCTGGCCATCACCCACGACCCGGGACAGGTGCCCGCCCTGGTCTGCGGCATCGCGGCCCTGGGCGGGCTGCTGCTTTCTTTCATGGTCCGCCGCAGGCGAATCTTCGTCCGGGCCCGCTCGGGCGGGCCAACCAGTACGGTACAGGTCGGCGGCCTGGCTCGGACCGACGCCAGCGGCGGCTTCGAGGCCGAGTTCGCGTCGCTGGCCGCCGAGCTCAGGTCGGCGCACTCGCAACACGAGGAAAATGAGGGGAGCTAGGGTTCATGCCCGTCAACCTGGCCCTAGGCCACGTCAGCAACGACTTCCTGATCGCTGCCATCGTCGTCTACTCGCTGTCGGTGGTCGCCTTCGCCGGCGACTTCGCCTTCGGGCGGCCCCGGCGAGCGGACGCGACGGCGAACATGCGCCAGGCCCATGAGCGAGCCGCCGCACTGGCCGTCGTCGGCGCGGCCAGCGTGGCGGCGGGCGGTGAAAGCCGCCCGGTGGTCAGCGTGGCGGCCGAGGAGGTCGTGGCGGTTCCCGCCGCCACGGACAAGATGCCCAAGCCTGCGGTCCCGCCGCTGCGCGCGATCAGCCAGGCAGGTCCCTGGATCCGGGCGGCCATGACGCTCAGCGCCGTCGCGGTGGCCGCGCACCTGACGGCCGTCGTCATCCGAGGCCTGGCCGTGCACCGGGCGCCCTGGGGCAACATGTACGAGTTCGTCACCGCGCTGACCTGCGTGGCCGCGATCTTCTTCGTGTTCGTCATGATCCGTTACCGGGCCTGGGCGCTCGGCGTCTTCGTCATGGGCGCGGTGGTGATCGCGCTCGGACTGGCAGAAACGATCATTTACACCGCGGCCGGGCAACTGGTCCCCGCGCTGCAGTCGTACTGGCTGTCCATCCACGTCACGGCGATGACCCTGGCGACAGGGATCTTCTTCGTCGCGGCCGTCCTGGGGGTCGTCTACCTGGCGGCCGACCGGTACGCCAGGCGGGTATCGGCCGGACTGGCGGTGCCGGGCAACGGGATCATGGGCAGGCTGCCGAGTACCGAGCAACTCGACCGGCTCACCTACCGGACCATCGTGTTCGGGTTCCCGGTCTGGACCTTTGGCGTTATCGCGGGCGCGATCTGGGCCGACCAGGCCTGGGGCCGGTACTGGGGGTGGGACCCCGTCGAGACCTGGGCCTTCATCACCTGGGTGCTCTACGCGGCCTTCCTGCACGCCCGGGCCACCGCGGGCTTCCGCGGCCGGCGTGCCCACTACATCCAGCTACTCGGCTTCGCCAGCCTGATGTTCAACATCTTGGTGGTCCAGGTCTTCATCACCGGGCTGCACTCCTACGCCGGGGTGGGCTGACTTCAGGCCTCGTCTGGCGTCGGCGGGTCGCCGTTAATCGCGCGGCTGAGCGCGCGGAGGAACTCCGGGTCGTCGTCCGGGCCCCGGGGCACCGGCCGCGGGTCGCCCGCCATCGCCCGGCCCGCCGGATGACGGGCCACCGCGTCGTCCGCGTCCGTCCAGCGCGAACTGGCCAGGTAACCCTCCTCATCAAAGCCGTCGCGGCTCCGGCGCTGTGCTAGCGCGAGCTTCCGGTAGGAGGTGCGCAGCGGCCGGCGGGCGACGAGCCACGCGAGGGCGCCGGCGAGGAACGTGACCGCGATGATCGCGATCCACGCTGGCTTCGACAGGCCCCTGAATTCCCCTACGGGCGTGAGGATGGCGTCCGTCAAGCAGTAGAGCCAGATGCCGGTCATGAAGAGGGCGAACAAGGCACCCGAGAGCAGCATGGCCGAAGCCTAACGTCATGAAGTACGCCGTGTGTAGCAATAGTTAATTCGTTTCTTAAAAGCAAACATCCCCGAGCATTGGTGACATCGGGTGACGCGGCAGGCGATCTCGGCATACGCTGGCCGTCAGGGCGATAGCGCAGGAGCAGGAGAACGGTACATGCGGCTAGGGCTGTTCGACCGCATCCGAAGGCTCGCACACCTCCGCCGATCCACGACTACCGCCGGGTCCCCCCCGCAGGGACGGCATCGCAAGGGCCATCAGGGAACGCTGTCGCAGGGTGCGCGGCGGCCTGCGGCTGGGGAATGGCCGGCGCCGCGCGAGGCGCTTCTGAGTACCACCGCTCGCGCGCCGGACGGGGGGCACGGCGGATCGTTCGTTCCCGGTGGGCCGCCCGCGCCGGCGTCCAGGGCGCCGGGTGCGCCTGCGGTGCGGGCCGGGTCGGCCCGGGCGCGGGTGCGTGAGGCACCCGACGCGGCCGCGATGGGCATGAGTGCCGCGCCGAGCCCGGTGGCTGCGGCGCCCGGCCTTCGTCATGCGTCGGTTCCAGCCGGGCACGCCGACCAGATCGCCCGCACGGCCGCTGGCGTGCCGCGACAGAGCGGCGGGGGCGGTCGCCCGTCCCTGCGGGCCGCCGGGGCCGGGTGGCAAACCAGGCTGCCGTTTGCCGTGCCGCACCCGCGAGGGGGGCCGGCGACCGCAGACGGGCGCAGGAACTGCGGCACGCTCGAAGCTATCCTCTGGCGGCAGTGGGACGCCGCGGCACCGCCGCCCGCCGAGGTCGTGATGGCCGTGGACCGGCTGGCCGAGTTGCCTCAGCAGATAAAGGAACGGCTGGCCGCGGGGCTCGACGCGATCTTTGTCGGGCCCGGCGGAGTTCCCGAACTGGACGACATGACCGCGCTGCGCGGGGTTCGGCTGCCTTCCGGGCAGGCCTCGTGGGATGCCTGCGCGGGCGCGTACGGCGAACGCAAGATCGTCGTCGGTACCCAGCCGTCGCCGACCCCCGACGTGATGTGCCATGAGGTCGGGCACGCGCTCGATGATCTCGATAGCCCCCCGGGCAAGTGGCAATCTGACTCGGCCGAGTTCCGCATACTCTACGAGCACTGCCAGCCCCATATCGCCAGCGATTTCCACCGCCAGCCCGGCGGCCTCGGGCGCAAGGAGTTCTTCGCGGACGCATTCGCCGCGATCGCCTCAAGGCAGCGGCCGGCCCTGGTAGACATGCTGAGCGGCGACACGCGGACCGCACTGCGGGTCATGCTCTACTTCAACAAGCGCTACGGCATCTAGGGTGATGGCGCGATGTATGTCATACGACTCCCGAACGGGAACCTGAAGGTCCCGCAGACCGCCATAGGCCATGACGGGCGCGTGATCGGCGATGTGTACGTAGAGATCGGGCCGCAGGATGCTGACTACTCCCGGCTGGCCGCGCAGGCGCTGACCCCCGAGGAAGCCGAGCGGCGCCGCGACCGGTGGCAGGCCGAAGACGAGGCACTCCGCCAGGAGTTCCTGGAGTTCGCCAGGCGCAACGGCGAATCCACCTGGCCAGAATCGACCGACGGAGATGGCTTCTGACCCGGTGGGAACCGGGCCGGGCACCGACCTGCTAGCTTCTGCCGCGGATCCGCCGCCAGCGGACGAACCAGCCGAGCCCGGCGAGGATCACCAGACCGGCGGCCCGCCCGTCTCCGGTACGCCCACGACCCGGCCCCGGTAGCTGGCGCAGTCCCCGAGAGGGCGTACACGGTGTCGTTCTCGGTAGCCACGTACACGCGGCCCAGCCATTCTCCGGAGCCGGGTTAGCGAGGTAGCACGTGAGCGCCGCACCCGCGGCGATCTCGGTGAGGTCAGGCGACCGGTGCCGCGGCCGCGTGACCTTGCGCAGCTGGCTCGCTGTCGCCGCGCAGCAAGGCACGCACCTCGGATTCACGGAATCTGCGGTGACCGCCGGGAGTACGAATGCTGGTGATCCGCCCGGAGGCAGCCCAGCGCGTGACGGTCTTCGGATCCACGCGGAACAGTGCCGCGACCTCTCCCGGCGTGAGCAGACGCTCGTTATTGCCGTCCACGTTTCAGTCCCCTCCGACTTGTCTCCCTCGAGCCCCGGTCAGGTGTCCCTCTAGTTTGGCGCTGAACGAGTACTTTCTACCTAGATTTCTAGAAATTAGATCGACGATTCGCTGATGTCGGGAAGCCGCTGGGTAGTTTACAGACTACTTCTAGTAGTAGTCGCATTTGTATGCAGGTATTTCAGGGAAGGGACACGGTGTGATCGAAGGCACGACGGGGGCAGGCGAACCCGGCCTGGTCAGCCTGGCCGAGATGGAAGCGGCGGCGCGGGTGCTCGCGCCGGTGGCGGTCCGCACTCCGCTCCTTGGAGTCCCCGGGCTGAAGCCCGGACTTCTCGTCAAGCCGGAATCACTCCAGCCCACCGGGTCGTTCAAGCTGCGAGGCGCCTACACCGCCATCAGCGCGGGCGGGCAGGCCGCCAGGCAACGCGGGGTGATCGCTCACTCCAGCGGGAACCACGGTCACGCGGTGGCGTACGCCGCGGCCCTGCTCGGCGTCCGCGCGGTCGTGGTGGTGCCCAGGACGGCGCCGAGGATCAAGACCGAGGCGATCGAGCGCTACGGCGCCGAACTGGTCACGGTAGAGCCCACGCTGGAAGCGCGGGTGACTACGACCGAAGAACTCGCGGCCAGGCACGGGTACGTGCTCATCCCGCCGTTTGACGACCGGGCCGTCATCGCCGGGCAGGGCACGATCGGCCTGGAGATCGCGGCCGACTGCCCGCAGGCCGATCTCGTCGTGGTGCCGGTCAGCGGCGGTGGCCTGATCTCCGGCGTAGCGGCGGCCATGCGGGCCTGCGTCCCGGGGGCGGCGGTGGTGGGGGTAGAACCTGAGCTCGCCGCGGACGCTCGCGAGTCCTTCCGCCGCGGCGAGCGGGTCGCCTGGCCCGCGGCCGACGTCCAGCGCACGATCGCGGACGCGCTCCGGGTCGAGCGGATCGGCGTGCTGCCGTTCGCCCACATCCGCGCGCTGGTGACCGACATCATCACGGTGACCGATGAGGAGATGCTTACCGCGGTCAGCCGGCTGGCGAGGCAAGCCCGGCTGATAGCCGAACCAGGCGGTGCCGCGGCGGTCGCGGCGTGCCTGTTCCGCTCCGGCGATCTGCCGGAGGCCAAGACACCGGTCGCAGTTCTCTCCGGTGGCAACATCGACCCTAGACTGCTGGCCGGCCTCCTGGCGCAGGACCTGGATTGATTGCCCCTCTATCTAGGTAGACATATTTCTCTACCTAGGTAGAATGGCCTGCCGTGGGTCATCGTTCCGAATTTTCGGCGCAGACGCTGGCCGTCCTGGCCGAGTTGTGCGCTACGCCGGTGCAGTGGCGGCATGGCTATGGGATCGCCAGGGACACCGGGCTCAAGTCGGGCACGCTGTACCCGGTCTTGATCAGGCTGGCCGACCGCGGCCTGGTCGAGGCGCGCTGGGAGGATGAGCAACCGGCGGGCCGACCGCGGCGGCACCTCTATCGACTCACAGCGGAAGGGCTCGCCGTGGCCGGGGGGGCGCTGGAGCGCGCATCTTCTTCCGCACGGGCTCCTGCCACGGTTCGCAGCGAGCCCAGCCGCCGCGTGGCGGCCCGGGTAACGCCATGAAGTGGCTGACCGGGGTGCTAGTGGCACTCCTTCGGTGCTCGGCGGGGCTGTTGCCTGCTGATCGCCGCGACTGGGCGCGCGCAGTGCGGGCAGAAGCCGATGAGGTTCCTGCGGGGTGGCGCCGACTGGCCTGGCTGCTCGGCGGGCTGCGGCTGACGGTGCGGGAGGCCACGCGGCGGCGAGGGCTCGGGTACCGGCTGGCCTTCACCGCCGCGGCCGCTGGCACGGCGTGGAGCGCATGGCCAGGTCCGCCGGGTGACTCGGCCGTCGCGATCAACCGGGCCGACGTGATCACCATCGCGGTGCTCCTGGCCGGGCTGCCGTGGGCCATCCGCCGGATCCGCGGTCCGGTAGCAGGCAGCCAGTCGGCTCGGCTGCTGCGCACGGGCGGTTACGCGGCGGTACTTGCCCTGGTCTTGGTCAAGGCGGCGGTGGAACGGGTGGCCGAGGCTCCGCCCAATAACTTCGAAGGATCGGCCCGCGCGTGGACCGGCGAGGTTGTCTTCCTGGGGGTAATGGCCGGCTATGCGGCCCTCATCCTGGCCTGCACGGCGCGAAGGTCACCCGCGGCTCCGGGTACCGTCGCGATCGGCGCCGCGATCGGAGCTGCCCTGGGCGTCCTGGCCTATGCCCTGGGGCCGCTAGGATTCCCGCTCCGCTTTACCGGCCTATGGTCGGCATGCCTCTATGACGCCGCCATGGCACTGGGTGCGCTGCTGGCTCTATGTGGTCCGGCGCTGGCAGGACTGGCGGCAACCCGCCGGGTCGATCGCTCACGGCCCGCCGTTTCCAGGACGGGACAGGGCGCCATGGCCGGACTGTGGACGGGGGTGGTCGCCGCGCTGGTGGTCGCTGTCATGTCCACCGCTACCATCGCGCGGCTCCCGTACGACCCTGGGCTACGGCACTGGGCTTCGAGCCACATCGGCCAGTGGACGCCGATCGTCAGCCGGTGGACGCCGATTTACGGCCCGCGCAGCTACCTCGGTTATGTGGCGGGTAACAGCGCCTTCGCGGCGGGATTCCTCGTCGTGCTCATGCTCGCCCCGCTGTTCGGCCTGGCCCTCGGCGCCTGGTCCGGCTGGGTCGCAGGCCACGCCGGTCTTTCCGGCACCCGGCCTCGCGCACTCAAGCACGTTGAAGGGCGACCAGGTTGACCAGCCGGATCGAGGGCTTCCGCCCTGAGCCCCAGAGGACGCGTCGCGTGAACAGCCTGCAGCTACGGTACGGCCGACCCCTGCTGGCGGCCCCGGCCCGGCGCTGGGCAGGCGCGCTGCTGGCCTGCTGCGCGATCCTTGTCACGGTGCTGGGTATCCTGTTCGCCGACCAAACAGGAGCGGATCCGCTCGATCATATAATCGACTTTCCTATCATAACCTGGTTTGACGGCCATCCAGGCCTGGATGCGCGGCTGGCCGCTCCGGGATCGGAGCTTCCGGCCATCATGCTGAGCGCAGTGATCGTCGTGGCTTGCCTGTGCACCGGCCGCCTCAATGGTGCCGTGCTCGCCGCGACGGCCGTTCCGGCTGCCGTCGGACTGAACGACGGGCTGTTCAAGCCGCTGGTTCACCGCACGTATCTGGGCGTCCTCAGCTACCCGAGCGGGCATACCGCTGCCGTGTCCGCGCTGGTCGCGACGGTGGCGGTCTTGCTCCTGGTCCCGCCGCGGTCGGTCGGCGCCAGGGCCCTGCGGGTGCTGGTCCTCACGGGGGTATCGGTGCTGGGAGTCGTGGTCGCGGCCGGTGTCATAGGCCTGCGATGGCATTACTTCACGGACACCTTGGCCGGCGCCGCCGTGGGTACCGGCACAGTCTGCGGCCTCGCGCTCCTCCTCGACCTGGCGGCCGTGAGGCGCTGGCTTACCGGCGGTCTCCCGTCGACGCCTCAGTAGCGCCGGGCGCTCCCGCCCGTGACGTCGCTTCCTCCGGCGCCCAAGCGCGTCCGGCCGCTCGCTATGCTGAAGTCGTCATGCGAGCCACCTTTGCCTACGCGTCCGCGCGGATCCTGCTGCTGGTCGTCTCGGTCATCCTGCTGTACGTGATCGGGGCGCGCGGGTTGCTCCTGCTCGCGCTCGCGTTCGTGATCAGCGGGATCGCCAGCTTCGTGCTCCTGTCCAGGCAGCGGGATGTGATATCGCGAGCGTTGTCCGCGCGGGTCGGGCGCGGGCGGCTAGCGGAATACCGCGCGAGGCTCGACGAAGGCACCCGCGCCGAAGACGACGACTGACGAGCCGGGACGGCCGGTTACAGCCGGCGGACGGCGGGACCCGGGCGGATCGCAGGCGCGGCCCGCGGACCTGACGATCCGCCGGGCTCACCGGGTACGTCCGGCGCGGCCGCTAGCCATCCGCCGGTGACAAGGAGCCGCAGCACCGCGCCGACGGCCTGGTCACGGGTCATGGTCGAGGTATCGAGCACCAGATCGGCGTCGCGCGGTTCCTCGTACGGGTCGGATACCCCGGTAAAGCCCTTGATCAGCCCGGCCTGCGCCTTGGCGTACAACCCCTTGCGGTCGCGCGCCGCGCATACCTCAAGCGGGGTCGAGACGTAGACCAGCACGAAGTCGCCGACCTCGGTGACCATCTGGCGGGCCGCCGCGCGGGCCGCGGCGTAGGGCGCGATCGGCGCGCAGATGGCGATGCCGCCGTGCCGGGCGACCTCGGCCGCGACATAACCGATGCGCGCGATGTTGAGGTCACGATCGGCGCGGGAGAAAGTCAGCCCGGCGGAAAGGAGCTGCCGGACATGGTCGCCGTCCAGCAGCGAGACCGTCCGGTCGCCCCGCTCGGTCAGCGCCTCCGCCAGGCCGCGGGCGATGGTGGACTTACCCGAACCCGACAGGCCCGTGAAGAAGACGGCCAGGCCGCGCTCGGCCCGGGGCGGGCGCGCCCGCCGCAGCTCACGGGCCACGCCCGGCGGAGCGAACCACGAAGGGACCTCGGTCCCCGAGTCGAGTAGCGCGCCGAGCTCGGAATCGGTCAGCTCGTCGCGCTCGGCCCCCGGCTCGATCAGGCCGAGCGGCCGCCAGACCTCCGAGCGCGGATCGTAGGCCCACTCGCCGGCGCGGATGACCGGAATCGGCACCCCGGGCAGGGTCAGCGTGCCGTTCTTCTGGCCGCCCGGGGCACCTGCCTGCTCCTCCAGCACCCCCAGCGCGTCGACCAGCAGGTGCGTGGCCCCGTAGGCGGCCGCCACGACCGCGTGAGCGCGCAGGTCGGCGGCGGATCCGGCCTGGCGGCGGGCCAGCGGGACGGGGACGACGAGCGTGCCGGCCGGCAGGTACTGCCTGGCGGCGAGCACGGCTCGCACCAGGGCCTCGGGCCGGGTGACGACCTCGGCAGGCCCGGTGACCAGGGGCAGCAGGAGCAGGCGCGCGTTCAGCTGGCCTGCGTAGTGCCGGAGCTGTCCGATGTGGCGCTTGTTCAGCGGCCGCCGGGTGGCGTAGGCCAGCACGTTGCCGCCGGCGAGCTCAGCCCGCACCTCGTCAGGCCGGCGCCGGAGCTGGCGGAACGGTCCGTGCTCAGGCTCCCGGAGCGCCGTCACCGGCCCGGCCAGGCGCATGAGCAAAGGATCGACCGGATCGCCCGCGCCACCGGGCTCGTAGCGGATGCGCCGCTCCGTGATCGAGAGGACGGCCAGCGGCGAGCCCTCCTGATCCCGCAGGACCAGGTGATCGGCGTCCGGCGGGATGACATCGGCGGGCACGTCGAGCGTCACGGGTACCGGCCATCCGGTGCCGTCGGCCAGCATCCCGCGCTCCGCCACCGCGGCCACGTCGGCGGCCCCCAGGTAGCCGTCCAGCGGCGCGAACACACCGGAGGCGAGCAGCTCAAGGTCGCCCAGCTGTGCAGCGTCGAGCGTATACGCCGGCCAGTCCGGTAGCGCCGCGGGCAGCCCCGGCGGGGGATTATCAGTCAGCTGTGCCTCCGAGCAGACTTTAACTCTGGCTTTCTATCACGTCGCGCACGTCATCGTCCGCACCAGTCATGGGCCCGTGGCGCGGGGCGTAGACTGGAGGGCGCTACGCGGGGGAGCCGGATGAACCGAAATCCGGCCGATTCATGCTGCCCGGACTCAAGTCCTGGCCGCAAGCAAACCAGAAAGACAGCGATCACAGGGACGTCATGAGCCTCGCCGGATTGCTCACCATCCTCGACGATGACCCGCAGCTAAGTAACGCGGCCTCGCGCGCCGAACGCGAGGCCGGCCCCCTCCCAGCGACCGGGCGGGGACCCATCGCGCTCGCCGGAGAGGACCTCATCGCCCCGCCGTCGTTGCGGCCCGTGCTGGCCGCAACGCTGACGGGGCCGGCCCAGTCCCGGTTTGTCCTCGCGGTAACCGCCACCGCGCGGGAGGCGGACGACCTGACGGCTGCGCTCGGCTCGTTTCTGCCGGCCCATGCCGTGGCCTCCTTCCCCGGCTGGGAGACCCTCCTGCACGAGCGGCTGTCACCGCAATCCGATACGGTCGGGCGGCGCATCGCCGTACTCCGCCGGCTGGCCCATCCGGCCGAGGCGGGCCAGTCGAACGGGCCGCTCGCGGTCGTGGTGGCGCCGGTGCGGAGCCTGCTGCAACCCATCGTGGCCGGGCTCGGTGATCTCGAACCGGTCAGCCTCCGGGTGGGCCAGGACTGTGAGCTCGATGATCTGCTGGCCAGGCTGGTCGAGATCGGCTACGCACGCGCCAACCTGGTCACCGCGCGCGGGGAGATCGCCGTCCGCGGCGGCATCGTGGACGTCTTCCCGCCCACGGAGGAACACCCGCTGCGGGTTGAGTTCTTCGGCGACACGATCGAGGAGATCCGGTACTTCAAGGTCGCCGACCAGCGCAGCATCGGTGCCGCGGACGGCGGCCTGTGGGCGCCGCCATGCCGGGAGCTACTGCTCACCCCGGCGGTCAGGGACCGGGCCAAGGAGCTGGCCGATACCCATCCCGCCCTGGCCGACATTCTCGGCAAGCTGGCCGAGGGGATCCCGGTCGAGGGCATGGAGGCGTTCGCGCCCGTGCTCGCCGACCGGATGGAGCTGCTGCTCGACTACGTTCCGGCGGGTGGCATCGTGCTGGCCTGTGATCCCGAACGTATTCGGGCTCGCGCCGAGGACCTGGTGCGGACGAGCCAGGAGTTCCTCGAGGCCTCGTGGGTCAGCGCCGCGGCAGGGGGGGAGGCGCCCATCGACCTGGGGTCCTCGGCGTTCCAGCCCATCGCCAGGATCCGGGCGGCAGCGGCCGCGCTGGGCCTGCCCTGGTGGACCATCGCGCCGTTCGGCGTGACCGACGCTCAAGCCGACGAGCTCTCGGTCCAGGATGCCGGAAGCCCGGACCGCACGCCGTTCCGTATCAATGCTTCGCTCGCGCCGGCGTACCGCGGTGATACGGACCGCATGATGACCGACGTGCGGAGCTGGCTGGCTGACGACTGGCGGGTCGTGCTCGTCACCGAGGGGCACGGTCCCGCCCAGCGGCTGGCCGAGATGCTCCGCGGTGAAGGAATCGGCGCCCGCACGCAGGACCTCGACGAGGCGCCCGAGCCTGGCGTCCCCTACGTGACGACCGCGCGCCTCGAGAACGGCTTCGTCTGGCCCGCGGTCAAGGTGGCGCTGCTCACCGAGAGCGACCTCGCCGGGCACCCGGCCGGGCTGCCGACCACCAGGGACATGCGGCGGATGCCGAGCAGGCGGCACGGCGGCGTGGACCCGCTCCAGCTCAAGGCCGGCGACTACGTGGTGCACGAGCAGCACGGGGTCGGCCGCTACGTGGAGATGACCTCCAGGACGGCGGCGGGCGCCACCAGGGAGTACCTGGTCATCGAGTACGCCCCGGGCCGGCGGGGCCAGCCGCCTGACCGGCTCTACGTGCCCACCGACCAGCTCGACGAGGTGACCAAGTACTCCGGCGGCGAAGCGCCGGCCCTGCACCGGCTCGGCGGGGCCGACTGGGCCAAGGCCAAGGGCCGGGCCCGCAAGGCCGTCCGGCAGATCGCCTCCGAGCTGATCCGGCTGTACTCGGCCCGGATGGCCTCACCCGGCTTCGCGTTCGGGCCGGACACCCCCTGGCAGCGCGAGCTGGAGGACGCGTTCCCCTATGTCGAGACCCCTGACCAGCTCGGTGCCATCGACGAGGTCAAGCACGACATGGAACGGCCGGTCCCGATGGACCGGCTGATCTGCGGCGACGTCGGGTACGGCAAGACGGAGATCGCGGTGCGCGCCGCGTTCAAGGCGGTGCAGGACGGCAAGCAGGTCGCCGTGCTGGTCCCGACCACGCTGCTGGTCCAGCAGCACTACTCGACCTTCTCCGAGCGGTACGCCCCGTTCCCCGTGACGGTCAGGCCCCTGTCGCGATTCCAGGACGCGGCCGAGACGGCCGAGACCTTGCGCGGCCTGGCCGACGGCACGGTGGACGTGGTCATCGGCACGCACAAGCTGTTGTCCCCCGAGACGCGGTTCGCCCGGCTCGGCCTGATCGTCATCGACGAGGAACAGCGGTTCGGCGTGGAGCACAAGGAATACCTCAAGCGGCTGCGCACCGAGGTGGACGTGCTCGGCATGTCGGCTACGCCCATCCCCCGGACGCTGGAGATGGGCGTCGCCGGAATCAGGGAGATGTCGACCATCCTCACGCCGCCGGAGGAGCGGCACCCGGTGCTCACCTTCGTCGGCACCTACGACGATAAGCAGGTCGCCGCCGCGATCAGGCGCGAGCTGCTGCGTGACGGCCAGGTCTTCTACGTGCACAACCGGGTCAGCTCGATCAGGCGGGCCGCCGCGCGGGTCGCCGAGCTCGTCCCGGAGGCGCGGATCGGCGTCGCGCACGGGCAGATGAACGAGCACGAGCTGGAACAGATCATGGTCGACTTCTGGGAGCGGAACTACGACGTACTGGTCGCGACCACGATCGTGGAGTCCGGCCTCGATATCCCGAACGCCAACACGCTCATCATCGACCGGGCCGACGTGTACGGCCTGTCTCAGCTGCACCAGCTCCGCGGCCGGGTGGGCCGCGGCACCGAGCGCGCCTACGCCTATTTCCTCTACCCGCCGGAGCACGCCCTGACCGAGACGGCCCACGAGCGGCTGGCCACCGTGGCCCAGCACACCGAGGCGGGCGCCGGCATGTACGTGGCCCTGAAGGACCTGGAGATCCGGGGCGCGGGAAACCTGCTCGGCGGCGAGCAGTCCGGGCACATCGCCGGGGTCGGGTTCGACCTGTACGTGCGGATGATCGGCGAGGCCGTCAACGAGCTGAAGGGTGACGGCCCGGCGGAAAAGCCGGAGGTCCGGGTGGAGCTGCCGGTCAACGCCCACATCCCGCACGACTGGGTGCCCGGCGAGCGGCTGAGGCTGGAGGCGTACACGCGGATCGCCGCGATCGACTCCGAGGCCGACGTCACCGCCGTCCGCGAGGAACTGTCCGACCGGTACGGCCAGCCACCCGAGCCGGTGCTCAACCTGCTCGAGGTGGCACGCCTGCGCGCCGCGGCGCGCCGGGCCGGGCTCACCGACATCACCGCGGCCGGTCAGCACATCAGGTTCACCCCGGTCGTCCTGCCCGATTCCCGGGAGGTCCGGGTGCAGCGGCTGTACCCCAAGACGGTGCTGAAACCCGCGGTGCGTACGATGCTCGTACCGGTACCGAGAGTCCCCCGCGGCGCCCAGCCGCCACGAGATACTGCGGGCAAACCGCCGTTGCGGGATGCCGAACTGCTGGCCTGGTGCGCTGAGGTGATCCAGTCGGTACTGTCTGACCTACCGCCTGTCGTGTGAGAAGGGACATTCCGGTGCTCCGGAGGCTTATCAAGGTGTCCGTCGCCGTCCTCGGCGTCGGGCTCGCGGTAACCGCGTGCGGCCGGGTCGAGATGGGTGCCGCGGCGATCGTGGGCAACCAGCGGATCACGATCGCGAACCTCGACACCGAGGTCACCAACCTCAGCCAGTCCGCCAAGCAATACCCGGGCGTCGTCAACCTGACCGCGACCCAGGAGACGCAAGAGGCGCTCAGCTGGCTGGTCCGGTTCCAGATCAACGAGGAACTCGCCCGGCAGGACGGCATCACGATCTCGACCGCGCAGGGGCAGGCCGGGCTCAACGAGCTCTACAGCGCGGCCAAGTCCGAGGCCGAGTCAGAGGGCCTGACGAACGTCACCCTCAACCTGATCATGGCCGCCAACGGGATCCCGCCGAACATGTACGCCGAGCTCGGCCGTTACCAGGCCATCGAGACGCAGTTCGTCGAGAACGCCAACGGCGGCACGATACCCACGTCGAGCGCGGCCCAGACGGCCGTCACCACGAAGTTCCAGCACGCGCAATGCGTGGCGGCCAAGACCCTGAACATCCTCGTCAACCCGCAGTTCGGCCGGATGGACTACTCCACCTACCTGGTAGTCTCCTCGCCGGTCACGGTGTCGCGGCCCGAAGGACCCGCCGCGAAGCCGGCTCTTTCCGGGCTGGCGCCCGCTTGCTGATCGTCATCGCGACCAGCCCGCGGGTGGCGCCCGGGTTGCTCAGCTGGCCGGCCTGGGAGGCGCTGCGCTCCGCGACCGCGATACTCGCGCCGCTGGGCCACCCTCAGTTGCCCGCCCTCGACGAGGCGGGGATCGCCTACCGGGTGATCGAGGAGCCAGGCGTCGACGGGCTCGCGCCGGACGCAGTTGTGGTGTGGCTGCCCCGGCCGGGTGATGACCCGCCGCTCCCGTCAGGTGCCCGGCTGATGCACGGCTCGGCCGACCTGCCGGGCGCTCACCTGATCGACCTGGTCGCCACCATGGACCGGCTGCGCGTGGAATGCCCGTGGGATGCCCGGCAGACCCATGCCTCGCTCGCGCCGCACCTGCTCGAGGAGCCGTACGAGGCCCTGGAGGCCTTCGAGTCCGGTGATGAGCGGGCCTTCCGCGAGGAACTCGGGGACGTGCTGCTGCAGGTGGTGTTCCACGCGCGCATCGCGGCCGAGCGCAACGACGGCACCGGGTACACGATCGACGATGTCGCGGACGGGATCGTGGACAAGCTGGTCCGGCGGCATCCGCACGTGTTCGGGGACGTCACCGTCTCCGGTGCCGATGAGGTCAAGCGCAACTGGGACGCGATCAAGCGGGAAGAGAAGAAAGCGCAGGCCGAACGGCGGGCTGGGGCCGGGGCCGGGCAGGCCACTCCGTCCGCGCTGGATGGGGTGCCGTTCGCGCAGCCCGCTCTCGCGCTGGCCGCGCAGCTGCAGCGCCGGGCGGCCAGGGCGGGCGTGCCGGAAGAGCTAGCGCGCCCGGATGGTGATCCTGGGGTCGGCGAGTTGGCCCGACTCGGCCAGGAAATCGGGTGGGAGCTGTTCCGGATCGTCGCCAGGGCCCGTGAGGCGGGCCGCGACCCCGAGATGGAACTGCGTGCGGTCGCGCGCCGCTACCAGGAGCTTGTGCGGGCCTGGGAGCGTTCGTAGCAACTCGGGTGCAAATCGGTTGCTTTATTCTGATCTGTCCGTTTCTCCAACGTTCTTCAACGTACGTTGGTGATTCGTGCACGGGAATGTATCGGGCAAGTCACGACCTGTGCGCGTAAACTGTTTTATTGCGGTACGCGTCTCCTATGCGGGAGATCACGGACTGACTTGGAGCGGGAGCGTGGGAGTACCGAGCATGCTGGGTGCTGCCCGCGGGGGGTGGGATCGCATGTCTGGTTTTGCCGTTGCCCAGGAACGTTACGGGCGGCAGGGCGTAAGGCGTTCGGCCGGGTGGGCGAAGGATTACCTGCGCAGGGCCGCCGTGGTCGACCTCGGCTGCGCCATCCTGGGCGTGTTCGCCGCGGTCCAGCTTCGCTTCGGCAATGACGTCACGGGAACCTATGTAGCCTTGAGCCTCGCGTTGCCGGTGCTCTGGATCGCCGCCCTCTGGCTCGCCGGAGGGTACGACGTCCGCTTCGTCGGGACCGGTTCGGACGAGTTCCGCAAGGTCCTGAACGCCGGGGTGGGCCTCACCGCGGCGATCGCGCTCTTCTCGTATACCGTCAACCTCCAGCTGTCGCGCGCTTACGTGATGATTGCCCTGCCCAGCGTCACGCTGTTCGATCTGGTCGCCAGGTACGCGATTCGCAAGCGACTGCACAGGCAGCGAGCGTCTGGATGGTGCCTGCTCAGCGTGGTGGCGGTCGGCCATGAGTCGGCGGTCGCCGACCTGGTCAAGGAACTGGGGCGAGATCGGTATCACGGGCTGACCGTGGTCGGCGCCTGCGTGGCGCAGCCCTCGGGGTGCCCCGAGGTCGCCGGAGTGCCGGTGTACGGGGGACTTGACGATGTCACGGCCGCCGTGGGCGCTTTCGGCGCGGACACCGTCGCGGTGCTCGCCTGCCCGGAAATGGACGGCATCAGGCTCCGCAGCCTGGCCTGGGAACTGGAGAAAACCGGTACCGACCTGTGCGTCTCGCCCGCGCTGCTTGACGTCGCAGGCCCGCGGACAACGATCAGGCCGACGGCGGGGCTCACTCTGCTGCACGTGGATCATCCGCAACTTTCCGGCATCCGCCTGGTCCTTAAGGATCTATTCGATCGGTGCGCCGCAGCCGCGGCGCTGATCCTGCTCTTCCCCTGATGGCCCTGCTCGGGGTGATGATCTGGCTCCACGACCGCGGCCCGGCGCTGTTCACGCAGGTCAGGGTGGGCAAGGACGGCCAGGTGTTCAGATCTACAAGTTCCGCACCATGGTCGTCGACGCCGAGCAGCGCAAGGAGGAGCTGATGGCCACTAACGACCACGACGGAGTCCTGTTCAAGCTGCGCAGGGATCCCCGGATTACCGCGGTGGGGTCCTACCTGCGGCGCTGGTCGATTGACGAGCTGCCGCAGCTGCTCAACGTATTCCTCGGGCACATGTCACTGGTGGGACCGCGTCCGGCGCTGCCGGAAGAGGCGGGGAGAAACGCCGAACACGTTCGCCGTGGCTGGTGGTGAAGCCGGGCCTCACCGGTCTTTGG
>CAWBKD010000007.1:0-166601 GCA_963789225.1 uncultured Actinomycetes bacterium | reverse complement strand
AGCCGGGCCGACGCGCTGGCCGTCTTCGACCGACCGGATGAGGAGATCCGCCTCGAGATCATCGGCCAGGTGATCCCCCGCCTCTCGGAGCCGAGCTGGTACTCGGTCATCGTGCGTGACGGCATCGTGACCCTGGAAGGCACCCCGGAGACCATCTCGATCGGTCACGACATCCTCGCCAAGGTTCGTCGTGTCCCAGGCGTAGTGGCCGTGCGCGACCGCCTCGTCTACCCGGTTCCCCTGATCGTCGCCCCAGGCCCGTACATTCACGTGTGACCGCCGCTCTGCCGCACATCGCCGCAGCGGGTCCCCACCCGGGACCTTCTTCCCTGTACCAGGGGCTGGATGTGGGCGAGATTGGGGCGCCGATAGGCCGTGGAGGTCAGGTCCAGTTGTAAGGAGGTCGCCATGGCCGGGATGCCTGACGGGATCATAGCCGGGTACGACGGGTCGGCAGGCAGCGATGAAGCGCTGCGCTGGGCGGCCAGGGAGGCCCGGGCCCGCGGAACCGTGCTGACCATCTGCCTTGCCTGGCCTTCAGATGACCTGGCACTTCTCGGCGATTCTGGAATGCGTGATCGTCTCAGGCAGCGAGGCGGGCAGATCCTCGCGGACGGGATGCGGTCCGCCGGGTCGGTCCTGGACCCCGCCGACGTCCGTACTGAGCTGGCCGGAGGGCTGCCCGCCCGGGTGCTATGCGAGCGCAGCCGCTCCGCTGAGATGGTCGTGGTTGGTTCCCACGGCCGCGACGGGCTTGGCGGCTCGCTGCTGGGATCGGTTGCCTGGCGGGTAGCCTGCCACGGGCAGGGACGGATCGTGGTCGTCCGCGGGCAGTGGCGGCCGGTCAGCCAGTCCCCCGGCCCGGTGGTGGTCGGCGTTGACGGATCACCGGACTCGCAGGCAGCGCTGGTGTTCGCCGTCGAGGAGGCGGCGCTGCGCGACGTACCCCTGATCGCGGTGTGCGCCCTGGCCGATGCACCCGGCGTGCTCGACGCCACGGCGCGGATGGAAGAAGACTTCATCCGCGTGATGACGCCTCAGGAGAAGGAGCATCAAGAGGTCACGGTGCTGCGGCAGGTGGTGTTCGGCCCGCCGCGTACGGCGCTGCTGACCGCCGCGTCCGAAGCCCAGATGCTCGTAGTGGGTTCACGAGGTCTGGGCGGCCTTGACGGCATGAGCCTCGGCTCGGTCGCCGCGACGCTGCTGCACCATTCGCCCTGCCCGGTCGCGGTCGTTCACCCGCCGGTGCGCTTAGCCTTGCTTCGGGTCCGCCGCCGCCGCGGCGGCCGGTGCCCGGGCTGATTCGGTGCGCTGTCCGGTAGCGCGGTAGAGGTAGCTCACATCGCGTCCGGCCGCCGGTTCGGGCTGACGGCCAGGCGGAGCCGTGCGGCGTCCGCTAGCTCCTGCTCTTCGAGCGCGAACGTCACCTCGGCCAGGGCCTGCTCGAGCCGGGGAATCCAGCGGTCCTCGATCGCGCGGAGCCGGTACCGGGTGGTCATCGTCTCGGCCTCGACGACGCGGAGCGCCTCGGCGGCCGCAGCGTGCTGCACCGCCGCGGCGAGGGCGGAGGCGTGGGCCAGTCGCGTCTGGGTCAGCGTCGGGCCATCCCAGGTGACGGCGGCGGGGCTGAGGCAGGCGGGACTGGCTGGATGCCGGACTCCCATGGTGACGGTATAGGGGATCGTCACCGTCGCGGGCTGGCCATCGGCGGCCAGCCTGACGGCGCGCTCGCCGCCGATCATGGAGGCCCGCAAGAGCCACCGTTCGGCGTCGGCGCAGCAACGATCCCAGTCCGCGGCGGTCCGCGCCTCGGTCTCGCGGAACCGGCTGAGTTCGGCCTGGAGGATCCGGAGCTTACGGTCGAGCAGGTCGGCGCCGCGCCGCGCGACCTGCAGGCGCCTGGTCAGCCAGAGCCTTCCGGCTCTGCCGGGCGGCACGGTGAACCCCCGCCCGCTCACGGCTGGCCGCCGCCGGGATAGTAGGCGTCGAGGAACGGGGCCGGGATCATGGTCAGCTGGTTCCGCGGCAGGGTCGCCAGGACCCGCCAGGCGCGGCTCAGGCTCTCCTCGAGGCTGCGATCCTCGGTTCGTCCCTGGTTCATGAACTCGCGCTCGAACGCGGTCGCGAGCTCGAGGTACTGCCGGTCGAGCGGGCCGAGAGCCGTGGCGCCGAGCAACTCGGCCAGCTCGCTGGCGTGGCGCGCGGCGGCGAGCGCGGCCAGGGTCTGCGCGGCCACGTCCAGGTGGTCGTCCCTGGTACGGCCGGGACCCGCGCCGTGCCGCATGAGCCGGGACAGGGAGGATAGTGCGTCGACCGGCGGGTACACGCCGCGGGCGTGGATGTCGGGCGAGAGCACGATCTGCCCTTCGGTGATGTACCCGGTGAGGTCCGGGACCGGGTGGGTGATGTCACCGGCCGGCATGGTCAGCACCGGGACCACCGTGACAGAGCCAGGCCTGCCGCGGATCCGTCCGCACCGTTCATACAACGAGGCGAGGTCGCTGTAGAGGTAGCCGGGGTAGGCGCGCCGGGCCGGGATCTCGCCGCGGGCGGCGGAGACCTCACGCAGCGCCTCGCAGTAGCTGGTCATGTCGGCCATGACGACCAGCACGTGCCGGCCGAGGGTGAAGGCCAGCCGCTCGGCCACGGTGAGCGCCAGCCGCGGCGTCAGGATGCGCTCGATGACCGGGGCGTCGGCGAGGTTGAGCAGCAGCACGAGCTCGCCGGCCGCGGAGCGCTCCTGGAGGACGACGCGGACGGCCGCGGCGTCGGCGTGGGTGAGGCCCATCGCCGCGAACACGACGCTGAAGGCGTCACTGCCGACCGATGCCTGGGCGGCCAGCTGGGCGGCCAGTTCGAGATGGGGCAGGCCCGCCACCGAGAACACGGGAAGCTTCTGGCCGCGCACCAGCGTGGTCAGGGAGTCGATGACCGAGATCCCGGTCAGTACCGGCTCGGCGGGCGGCTCCCGCAGCACGGGATTGATGGGGGAGCCGGCCACGGGCATGGTGACGTCGCCGGTGACCGGCGGGCCGCCGTCGATCGGATCGCCGCGGCCGTTGCAGACCCGGCCGAGCCAGTCCGCCCCGACGGGAATGCGCAAGGGGGTGCCGCTGAACGTGACCCTGGTCCCCGTCGGGCGCATGCCGTTGGTGCCTTCGAGCACCTGCACCACGGCCAGGTCGCGATCGGCCTCCAGGACCAGCCCGTGCCGGGTTTCGCCGGTCTCCATCCGGATCGCCGCGAACTCATCCCAGCCCACTCCGTCCACGCCGCGGACAACCATCAGCGGGCCGCGAAGCTCCGCTATCCCGGTGTACTCGCGTCGCGCCCAGGAGGTCATCTCGCACCGCCTTCCTGGCTGAGCCGGAGCAGGTCGTCGAGGCGGGCGAGCATGGCCTGCTTCTGGGCCGCGACGGCGTCCGGTGTCACGGCCTCCTCCCGGGCCCGCAGGATCAGGGAGAAGTCCTGTGCTTCGAGAGCTGCCGGGGGCACGGACGAGTCAGCCAGCTCACGGCACCGCTCCGCGACGGCCAGAATCGCGTCGCCGAGGGCGGCGGCCCTGGCCGAGTCACAGGAGGCGTCGACGGGGCTGAGCGCGCTTTGCTGCAGCAGGCCTTCCCTGATCAGCCGCCCCGCCAGGATCGTGGCGCGCTCCCTGGGCGGCAGGGCGGCCGCGCCCATGAGCTCAGCCAGGGAGGTGAGCCGGTCCGCCTCGGCGAGCAGCGCGGCGAGCCGGGTCCTGCGGCCGGTCCAGCCGGGATCCCCCGCGCCGGCCTGCCAGGCGGCGACGGCGTCGATGTCCCGGGAGAACGAGCCGGACCAGGAGACGGCCGGGTAGTGCCGCGCGTAGGCCAGGTCGCGGTCCAGGGACCACAGGCTGCGGACGAAACGCTGGGTGTAGGCGGTGACCGGTTCGGTCATGTCGCCGCCGGCCGGGGAGACCGCGCCGATGATCGTCACCGAGCCCTCGCGCCCGTCGCCGGTGACGACGCGGCCTGCCCGTTCGTAGAACGCGGCCAGGGCGGACGACAGGCTGGCCGGATAGCCCTCCTCGGCCGGGAGGTCGCCGTTGCGGGACGCGAACTCGCGCAGCGCCTCGGCCCAGCGGGAGGTCGAATCCGCTACCACCACGACGTCCAGGCCCATGTCCCTGAAGTGCTCGGCGACCGAGGCGGCACTGTAGATGCTGGCCTCGCGTGCCATCATCGGCATGTTCGACGTGTTCGCGATGACGACGGTCCTGGCGGCCAGCTTGCCTCCGGTGCGCGGATCGCTGAGCTCGGCGAGTTCGCCCAGCATGTCGGCTAGCTCGTTGCCGCGTTCCCCGCAGCCGACGTATACGATCACGTCCGCGTCGCACCACTTCGTGATCTGCTGCAGCAGCACGGTCTTGCCGGTGCCGAACCCCCCGGGAACGGCGGAGCTACCGCCCTTGGTCACCGGGAACAGTACGTCGATCACCCGCTGCCCGGTGAGCAGCGGCGCGGAAGCGTCGAGCCGCCGGCGGTAAGGCCGCGGGCGCCGCACCGGCCAGGTTGAGGTCAGGTGCACGTCCGTGCCCGACACGGTCGCGACCGCCGCGTCGCCGGGCGCCGGGCCGGCCTCGCGCACCTTTTCTACGATTCCGTGCACGCCAGGCGGTACGAGCACCCGGTAGCCGATGCCGCCGGAGACCGTCACCGAGCCCAGGCTGGCGCCCTCGCCGACGGCCGTGCCCACCTCGGCCTGCGGCGTGAACTCCCACTCCTGGCCTTCGGCGGGGCGGAAAGGATAGCCGGGCTCGAGCCAGGCGGGTGCCCCGCTGAGCGGCCGGAGCAGCCCGTCGAAGATGCCGCCGAGCAGGTGCGGGCCCAGGCGCGCCGACAGCGGCTCGCCGCGCGACCGGGCGGGATGACCCGGCGCGAGGCCGCCGGTGTACTCGTACGCCTGCACGGTGGTCACGTCGCCCCTGATGGCGACGGCCTCGCCGGGCAGCAGGTGCTCGCCGAGTTCGACGATGTCGTTCATCGCGACCCCGGTGAGGCCGGTGACCTCCACCAGCGGCCCGTTCACCCGGGCGACTCGCGCCGGGCCTGCGCTCACGGTGTCCATAGTTCCCGCACCTGGTCTCCCAGTTGGTCGACGGCCAGGTCGGCGAGCCTGCGCAGGGTGCAATCGACCACGATGTCGCGGGACCGCGCCACCACGCCCCCCTCCGGCTGGACCGTGACCGCCGCGCCGGGGCCGGCCGCCCGCGTGGCCATGGTGACGAGCCGGCTGAGCAGCCCCTGGTAGCCGGGCTCGGTCTGCAGGCCGCCGGCGGCGGCCAGGACCTGGGCGCGCAGGTCCTGGTACGCCTCTCGCTGGGCGCCGAGCATGATCGACCGGGCCTGGTCACGACCCCGGCTGCGCTCGGCGGCGGCAGCCGGGGCGGCGTCCGCTTCACCTAGCGCCCGGGCTCGGTCGGCTGTCTCGGCCGCGCCGCTCCTGGCCTGCTGCACGATGGAGTCGGCCTGGGCGCGAGCCTCCGCGAGGATGCGGCTGGCCTCGGCCTCGGCCCCGCGCAGCAGGTACGCGCGGACCGGCGCGAGAGCCCTCTCCACCTCGTCACTCATGGCGGCATCACCACGAGCAGCACGTCCCGCCGAGCCGGCGGCGCCGTGCCGAGCCAGTCGGCAGCACGCGGGGTCAGCACGAGGACGGCGACCTCGGCTGGCAGCGAGGACCAGGCCGCGCGCGCTTCATCGGCGTTCTCCGCCGGGAAGACGAGCGCGCCGGCCAGGGCGAAACCCGCCGTTCTGGCGGACTCGCCGATGACCGCAGCCCGGGACATCTCATGCCTTCCCGATGAGCAGGATCCCGATGATCAGGCCGTAGATGGCGATTCCCTCGGCCAGGCCCACGATGACCATCGCGCGGCCGAACACTTCCGGCCGTTCGCTCATGGCCGCCAGGGCCGCGGCGCCGGCGTAGGCGACGGCGATGCCCGCGCCGATGGTCGACCCGGCGACCGCGATGCCCGCGCCGAGCAATGCGGCCGTGTTCGACGATGTTCCGGACGCCGCCACGGCGGCCTTGGCCGCGCCGACAGCGACGGCCGCCCCGGCAGGCCCGGCGGTGAGCGCGGCCACCAGCAGTATCACGGCGCCGATCATCAGCAGGGCGCCGATCCCGGCCAGGATGTAGATCCCGGACCGCCCGCGCCGCGTGACCACGCGCGCCAGCACGACGGCCCCGGCGATAAGGGGCAATCCGGCTACCCATGCGGATGTCATGTGCTCTCCTCTTCCGTGCGAGTCGCGGGGATCCCCGCGAAATCGGTCAGGCCGCTTACAGTCGGCACGTGCCATGGCCTGAACGGCCGGCCTTGAGTAACGAAGACGCGCGAGAACAGTTCGTAGTACTCCAGGCGGAGGGCCTGGATGGCGGCGACGAGCGCTTCCAGGCTGAACGCCAGCGCGGTGCCGGTCGCGAAGACGACGACGGCCGCCGCGGCGAGCAGCCCCCCGCGATGCCACAGCGCCCGCGTGCCCTCCCACACGAGCAGGCCGAGAGCGGCATGCGTCAGGCCGAATGCGGCGAGCCGGGTGAATGACACCACGTTTGAGCCCAGCCGGACCACCAGGTCGAAGACCTCGACCGCGGCCTGGATGCGGCCCGCGCCGCCGCCGCCCGCCTCGGCGAGGAACCCGGCGGCGGCCAGCGCCAGGCCGGCTACGGCGAGAAGCCCGCCCCCGGCCAGCAGCAGGCCGTGATGGAAATACCACCCGCCCACCATGACGCCCGCGCCGAGGAACACCGTGGTTCCGGCCACACCCGACGACGCGTACACCGCGGAGGGCCACCCGCCTTCCCGCCACCGGTTGATCGTGCCGAGCGCGTAGGCCCCCGCCAGCATGACCGCCCCGGCGCCCATGGCCACGAGCAGCAGCGTGACCGCGTGGTCCAGCGGGTCGATCCACAGCACCGGCACGAGGCCGGTCGGCCCGAAGCATTCCCCGTACAGCAAGCCGAACGCGGTGGCGGCCGCCCCGGCGCTCGCGACGAACGGCCACGCCGGAGCGAACCGGCGGGCCCAGCCCGGCCAGCCGGCTCGCAGCGCGACCGCGACCCCGAGCAGCACGACCCCTTCCCCCGCATCACCGAACATCATGCCGAACATCAGCACGTACGTCGCCCAGGCCAGCCGGACGGGGTCCACGTCGGCGTACGGAACCGTGCCGTAGGTCTGGACCAGCGGGGAGAGCGAGCGCCGCAGCGCCCCGCCGGTCACGAGCGTGGGAGGCTGCACTCCGGGCGGAGACGGAAGCGGGACCACGGCGCCGCCGACCTCTGCGACGCTTGCCGCCACACCGGCTACCCGGTCAGCAGGAATCCAGCCTGCCAGCGCGCGGGCGCCTGACCGCCTGACTGCGCCGGCGGCATGAGCCTCGAGCTGGACCTCGCCGGCGAGCAACTCGTACCGGCCCGCTTCCTCGACCGCATCGAAATCAAGAGGCGAGGCGGACAGCAAGGCACCCGTCACCGGGCGGCCGGCATGCCTCAGCCTGCGCGCTGCCTCCCCGGCTGTTCCCGGCTCGCCTGCCGCGGGGCCCGGCGCGCTTACCTCGCCCCCGGCGAGCCCGATCTCCACTGCCGCCGCGTCCGCGACCCGTACCAGGACATCTCGCAGGGATTCATCCGCCGCGACCAGCGCGACGCGCTTCATCCGGGCCGGGGCCACCGCGTCAAGCCAGCTCATCGTAGGCCCCCAGCGGCTCGCCGCCTCGCGCGGCGATCTCGAGCGCAGCCCGGACCCGCCAGGCGTCGCAGGCCATGACGGCGACCGCGCCGAGGACCGTGCCGCTGTCCAGGCTGGACGTCCGCAACAAACGCAGGCCGTCCCGCTCCACCCTGGCCAGCCACGCCTGCTCTGCCCGCCACAGGTCGGCGGGTGCGGTAATTCCGGCGAGGACCCATCCGGCCCGCACGGGCAGGCCGCTGGCCATCTCCTCCAGGGTGGCTGCGCCGGGAGCCGCGGGTCCGAGCAGGCTGAGGGCGCTGCCCATGATTGCGGGGTCCACCGCGCGGCCCGCTGCGAACCGCTCGCCGGCGACCAGCAACGCGACCGCGCCCGCCGCCCAGCTCTGGACCGGATCGCCGAGCGTGGCGGCTCGCGCCGCCCATCGCGTGCGGACGCCCAGCCGCACCGCGTAGCTGCTCTCTCCGCCCGGGTCCTGCCAGGGCGAGGTGGCGAGCGCGGCCCGCAGCTCGCTGTTACTGGCCGCCTGGCGGAGCCGCGGCCAGGCCGTGGCGAGCGCGCCCAGCCGGAACTCGGCCTCGGCCGGGCGGCCGGCAATGGACTGCAGCAGTTCGTCGACGTTGGCCACCTCGAACCAGGCGCCCAGGATGCGCAGCAGCCGCAGGCCCTCGCCGGGCAGCCAGCCGGCCAGTACCCGCAAGTCCCACAGGACGCTGCTGGCGATCTCGTGCTGGGCCACGGCGAGAGGCTGCTCTGGCCGCAGGTTGGCACCGTAAGCCGTGGCGCCCAGCATCCGCAGCGCGTCGTTCAGTGAACCGCAGGAGGCCAGCCGCCGGGTATCCTCCGCACCCAGCCGACGACGGGCCAGGGCTCTGGCCCGCACGCTGCCCGCGACCCATCCAGCGCTCATAGGTCTTCGACCTGGAGTTGCCTGATGGTGCCGATGATACGGCTGACCAGGGCAGGCGTGCGCTGGCGGGCCAGCTCGCGGATCCGCGCGGCCTGCTGCCTGGCATCCTCCGCGGTCCTGGCGGCCTGCTCACGGGCCGTGGTCATCACCTGCCCCGCCGCCTGTTCGCGAACCGCCTGGGCGCGCTGCGCCGCATCGGCGGCGATCGCGCCCGCCGCTGACCGCGCGGCGGCCACGATCTGCTCGGCCTCGCGGCACGCTTGCGTGATCAGGCGCTCGCGTTCCGCCGCGGTATCGCCAAGGAGGGTTAGCACCGGAGCTACCTCCGACTCCAGTTCACCGGAACGATCCGCGGGCACTCCGGCGGCGCGTGCGGCTGCTCCCGGGGAGCCTGCCGGCCGGAAACGCGTCAGGAAATCCCGCAGCGGAGGCATAGTTACAAGCAAGCACCCTGGACGGGCCGGAGGATAGGGCCGAAGGTCTCTGGCGGTACGCCCCGAGGTCCCGTTGGCAGCTTGGCAGTGCGTTACGGCGAGATGCCGCGCTGGTCAGAGGTGTTTCCCGGCTAGCGGCCGGTCCCGCCGCCAGGGCCTTTCGGCCCGCAAGGCCAGGAACTATGTCTCTACAGGCCGGGACGCCGCGCGCCGATGCTCGAACCATGAAGCCGAGATTTCCGCTCACCTGATGACGCTCATCAAGCACAACAGCACCGGTGCCGGCGGCCCCCGGGTCGTTGGCCGGCCGGTTGCGCTGACCGTTCTTTGCACGCTGCTGTTCCTGACGTTCCTGGACAACACGGTCGTGAGCGTCGGGCTCGGCAGCGTGCAAGCGGACCTGCACGCGGGCGTCCTGGCCCTGCAGTGGGTAGTCGGCGCGTACGCGCTGATGTTCGCCAGCGCCATGCTGGTCTTCGGCACGGTGGGCGACAAGTTCGGCCGCAAGAAGGTCATGCTCGCGGGCGCCGGAGTGTTCTGCGCCGGTTCGGTCCTGTGTGCGCTGGCGCCGGACGCCGGGGTGCTGATCGCCGGCCGGGCCGTCATGGGACTGGGCGCGGCGGCCAGCGAGCCTGGCACCCTGTCCATGCTCCGGCATCTTTACCGCGATGAGCGGGCCCGCAACCGGGCCATCGGCGTGTGGGCCGCCGTGTCGGGGCTCGCGCTCGCGGTCGGCCCGGTCCTGGGCGGGGCGCTCGTCGGCCTCTGGAGCTGGCGCGCCATCTTCTGGTTCAACCTGGTATTCGGGCTGGCCGCGCTGGTCGCGGCCGCGATTGTGCTGCCGGAGAACGCAGATCCTGAGGCGCACCGGGTCGACATCGCCGGCGCGCTGCTCGGCGCGGCCGCGTTGGCGGCGCTGATCTTCGCGATAATGACCGGTGAGAGCACCGGGTTCGACGCTCCCGTAGTGCTCGTGCTGTTCTGCGGCAGCGCTGTGGCGGGCTGCGCCTTCCTGTGGCGGGAGTATCGCGCTGCCCACCCCCTGCTGGACTTGCGGTTCCTCCGGGTCGCGCCATTTACCGTCGCGAACGTGGTCGCGTTCTGTTCCTACTTCGCGACGTTCGCGATCTTCTTCTTCACCGCGCTGTACCTCGATGAGGTCGTCGGCTACTCCGGATTCCGTATTGCGCTCGCGTTCTTGCCGATGACGGTGCTGATGGTCACCTCGTCGGTGCTGGCGGGTATCTGGCTAAGCTCGGCCGGACCGCGCTGGCCGATCAGCGCCGGCTGCCTGAGTTTCGCGGCCGGGCTGCTGCTGACCAACGCCGCGCTCAGCCCGCATCCGCCGTTCGCCCTGCTGGCCGGCGCGCTCGCCCTGACCGGCGCCGGTATCGGCTGGACGGTGGTGCCGATTACCTCGTCCGTCCTCGGCGCGATACCGCCGGAGCGTTCCGGCATGGCGGCGTCGGCGGCGAACACCAGCCGTGAGGTCGGCGCTGTGACCGGCGTGGCCGTGCTTGGCGCGCTGGTCAACGCGCAGCTGCACGCCGATCTCATCAGCAGGCTGACTCGCCTGGGGATCCCGCCCAACTTCCAGTCGATCGTGGTAAACGCGGTCGAGACCGGCGGGGTGCCGCCCAGCGGCACCACCTCGTCGGCAGGTGGATCCGGCAACGCAGCGGTGGTCCAGCAGGTGATCAACGCGGCGTACCACGCCTTCGGGGCCGGCTTGCACGCCGCTCTGTTTCTTGCGGCGGGTCTGGTCATCGGCGCCGGAATCCTGACGGCGGTCACGCTCCGTCCACCGGTCCGCGCCCCGAGCCGGTGAGCCGAGCAGTCTGCGGTGCATAGGGTGCACCTCCGCCGCGGCCCTGCGTACCGCCAGCCTCTCTTCCCGGCCACTGTTCGAGCTCGGCATTCCGGCCGGATGGCGCCGTCAGCGGGACTTCCGTCCCTGGATGCCGGGCTGCTCAGCCCCGAATGCTGGAGCTAGGGAGGCTGCGGAACCATTTCAGCGGTCCTTTCAGAAAGGGAGCTAGTGTCGGCATGGAACGAAATCGCTACGCTGACCTGCTGAGGGTGCTGGCCATCGGCGGTGTCGTGTATGGCCACTGGCTGCTGATTTCCGTCACCTACCGGAACGGGCAGCTGTCCGGCGCCGACGCCCTGGACTATGTCAGCTGGGGACGGTGGGTCACCTGGGCTTTCCAGGTCATGCCGGTCTTCTTCCTGGTCGGCGGGTACGTGAACGCTCGGTCATGGGCGGCGCATCACGCGGCCGGGGAAACCTGGACCGTATGGGTCCGTGACCGGGCCATGCGGCTGTGGTGGCCGACGGCGGTGTTCCTTGTGGTGGCGGTCCTGGCGGTAACGGCGGCCGGAGCGCTGGGTGCCGGGCGGACCGAGCTCGGTCAGGCTTGCTGGCTGGCTGCGCTGCAGTTGTGGTTCCTCCCCGTCTACCTGCTGCTGATCGCGCTGACCCCGGTGATGCTGGCCGCGCACCGGCGTTGGGGCCTGGCGGTGCCCGCCGCCATGGCCGTCGCGGCCGCCGCGGTAGACGTCGGGGTGGCCGGGCCGCCGCACCTTCATGTGATCGGGTACGCCAATTACCTGTTCGTGTGGGGCTCGATCCACCAGTGGGGCTTCGCCTGGGAGGACGCCGCCTTGACCCGGACCTGGTGGCGCCCTTACGCACTGGCAGCAGGCGGCGCGACCCTGCTGGCCGGGCTGCTGGCGTGGGGACCCTTCCTGGTCGACATGGTGGGATCCGGCAACACCAACCCGCCATCGATCGCGCTGCTGGCGTACGCGGCCGCGCAGGCCGGGCTGGTCCTGGCGGCCGAGCGGCCCGTGTCGCGGCTGCTGGCCAGGCCCAGGCTATGGAGGCGCGTCAAGCGGCTGAACGCCATGGTCATGACCACTTACCTGTGGCATTTCGTGCCAGTGATCGTCATCGCCGTGGCCTTCTACCCGACCGGGGTGATGCCGCAGCCGGCCATCGGGACGGCGGAATGGTGG
This sequence comes from uncultured Actinomycetes bacterium, assembly GCA_963789225.1. Taxonomy (GTDB): domain Bacteria; phylum Actinomycetota; class Actinomycetes; order Streptosporangiales; family Streptosporangiaceae; genus Palsa-504. The sequence goes on along the minus strand of CAWBKD010000007.1, from coordinate 154,516 downwards.
GAGCTGCGGCCAGCCTGGTTCGCGCTGCTCACCGTGGTCCTCGTGCCGCTCGTCCTGATCCTGACCTGGGCGCAGCGGCCGATGGTCCGCCTGCCCGCGGGGCTCGGGTCGTCCGGACCCTGGTCACCAGTGCTCCTGCTGCTCGGCCTCGGCGCCTCCATGGTGGGCCTGGCCAGGCTCGCCATCGCCGGATTTGCCCCCGGCGGTCACCTGGCCGTCCCCATCCTGTTCGCCTGCGCCGCAGGCATGGCCGCGACGTTGTTCACCGGGCGCGCCCCGCCTAGCGCGGCCGAACCGCGCGCGCTCCTTCCGGAGGTGCCGGATCAGCCGCCTCGAGCCGCCTGAAAGGCTGGGCTGGCGTCGGGCTTGCCGGGCAAGGTCCTCTTGTCCCGCCGCGAGGGACTAAAGGCTTGGGAAGATCATGCGACCGTGCGGATCGCCCTGGCCCTTGCTTACCGGATCTGTCGCTGCTGCCACCTGTACCGTCCGGGCCGGAGAACGGCCGCGCGTCGGTGCCCCGCAGGCGCCTCGTCTAGCCAGCCGTGCGGACCTATTGCGAGCGCTCGGGCGCGGCGACCAACACGCCTAGCATCTGCACGACCAGGCTGCCGACCAGCTCTCCAGCACCGTGCTCTCGATGCGCAACGCGCCCGCGCTCGGCGTCGCATCGTGCGAGGGAAGTACCCGCCGGAACTCCGCAACCAGCGGCGGGGACACCGCAAGCTCGAGCTCACAGCGGATCGACTGGGGTTGCCGCTGCAGGCCAGGCATGCCTCCCGGCGGAAGGGTGGCGCTATCCAGCTGCGCGCGCGTCGCCCGCAGAGCGACCAGCTCTCATCACGATTGGGGGCCGAGGTGGTGTGCCCCCGCCACCGTCAGCGCCTTGCCGGCCATCATCCAGTTCTTCCGCGCACGCCGCTACCGCTTCGTAGCGCTATGACGCGGCTCGGCGTCCTTCACCGCTCCGGGAGAGTGCCGTCCATGTCGACCAGGCCGTAGTGGCCGTCATAGCGGTGATAGAGCAGGCTGGCGCGGCCGGTGTCCGGATTCACGAAGAACACGAATGGCTGCCCTAGCCAGTCAAGCCGGCTGATCGCCTCGGCGAGTTTTAGCACAGGCGCCGGGTGCTCGCTAAGGGTCACCGCTGCGGGCAGCGGGCCGAGGCGGTCCGGCTTCGGCCGTGCCTGGGCGAGCCGGTACCGGTCGCCCACGCGGTACAGCACGCTGTCCTCCCCCGTCGACCTCTCGGTGAACAGGTGGAAATCGTAGTCGAGCAGGCCGAGCTCGGCGACTGCCTCTTCCGGGGTCAGCGGATGCGCTGCGTAGCCGGGTCGGCGGATCACTGCCCGGGCGTCAGCCGACCTGGGGAAATAAGCAGGCCGGTGTGCGGGAATGCTCTGATGCCGCCACTCGCCGGGCTCGGGGACGGGAAGCGTCCCGCGGCGTGCCGACCAGTTCCTTGCCGACCGGTCCAGCCTGACCCGCAGGCGCGCCGCCATATGCTCGACCGCCGCGCGTATGGTTTCGTCGGCTGCCTGTGCCCGCACCGTCCGCCCGTTCAGGTCGATGGTGGCCTGCGCGACCGCCGGCCACGGCACGGCCGGGTCGGCGGATGCCCCTAGTGTGACGCGGGCCGACAGGACAGGCTCGGACGCGAATCTGAGCAGCGAGCCCACCTTGGCGGCTGCTAGTTCGCGCATTCCCTCCGGCACCCGGCCATGCGTCTCGACGTGTACTGGCACTGTCTGAACTGCGTTCATGAGCCGATCACCTCATTCCACGCTAGGCCAGCCTCTGGCCTCACAATCCAGACGACGCCGTGGCCGGCGGCCGCGGATAGAGGCTGCCGCCAGGCAGTGGCAGGGCTTTGGTCCCTTTTCCTGAGCAGGACCGTGCGGGACCGACGGCCGCGTGACCTGCCCGACCGGGACCTCCTGCCGCCTGCGCACGGGACCTATGGCTCTGCCCAGCGCCTGCCGTCCGGGCCACCATGTGCCCTCATGAACGTACGCGCTGAAATCACGCCACCGTCGGCGCGGTCACCGCTGCCGGATGGTGAGCCGATGATTACCCGCACGCATGTCGACAAGCTGCTGAGCATCCGCGCAACGGGACCGTCGCTGCTATCCCCGTACCTGCGGGTGCCGCCGGGATCCGGCCCAGCTACGCGAGCGTACCTGCGCTTCGCCCTGACCCGGGCCTGACGCGACCACGACAAGGGAGACACAGCGATGGCATACGGTCATGCCGAGCGCACTCTGGCTACGATACGCCTGCTCGAGGCGGAGACCAGGGAACTGCTCTCCCGCCAGGAGCACCTGGATCCGGAGCAGGCGCAATCGCTGCGCGAGGCCGCTGAGTCGGCCTCCCGCCGCCTGCGCTCCGCCGGCTTCGGGAGGCTTACGCGCGACGGTGGCCAAGGTCCTGTCCATTAGGACCTGTCGACCCTGCCGGGCCTGCCTGGGACGGCGGCATCGTGCTGGTATGGACACTCACGTCGGCAACGGAGCCCCGTCATGCTGACTCGACTGCTGCGTACCTACCTGAGGCCTTATGCCGGCCAGGTTGCCATCGTGGTGACGCTGCTGGTGGCCCAGACCATCGGGAACCTGTACCTGCCGAACCTCAACGGCGACATCATCAACAACGGGGTGGTCAAGGGCGACATCCATTACATCTGGACCACCGGAGCCGTGATGCTGGCCATCACGCTGGCGGTCGGTGCGGTTGCCGTCGTCGCGGTGTACTGGGCGTCCCGGGTGGCGATGGGCGCCGGGGCGGACCTGCGGGCCGCGGTGTTCACGCGGGTGCAGCGATTTTCCGCCCGTGAGGTGAACGGTTTCGGCACGCCGTCGCTGATCACCCGCAACACCAACGACATCCAGCAGATCCAGCTGTTCCTGCAGATGGCGCTGATGCTCATGGTCATGGCCCCGATCATGTGCGTGGGTGGCGTGATCATGGCGCTGCGGGAGGGCAGGGCCCTGTCCCCCCTGCTGGGCGTGGCGGTCCCGGTGATGGCCGTGGTCATCGGCGCCATGCTGGTCCTGGTGGTGCCGCAGTTCCGGTCCATGCAAGCCAAGATCGACCGGATCAACCAGGTACTGCGGGAACAGATCACCGGCGTCCGGGTGATCCGCGCGTTCGTCCGCGGCGAGTCGGAGGGCAGGCGTTTCGCCGACGCGAACGCCAGCCTGACCGCCACTTCGCTGCGGGTCAACCGGATCTTCGCCCTGGCCATCCCGGCGCTGATGGCAATCCTGAACCTGTCCAGCGTGGCCGTGCTGTGGTTCGGCGGCCGCCTGGTGAGCGAGGGCTCGATGCCGATCGGCAACCTCACCGCGTTCCTCACCTACATCCTGCAGATCCTGATGTCGGTGATGATGGCGGTGATGATGGTGATCCTGATCCCGCGTGCGGTGGCCAGCGCGGAGCGCGTTCAGGAGGTTCTGGGCACGGTCTCGTCGGTCACCGACCCGCCGGACCCGGTGCGGCCCGCAGCGGTGACCGGCCTGGTGGAGTTCCGCGACGTCAGCTTCGGGTACCCGGGCAGCGAGCAGCCGGTGCTGAACGGCCTGTCGTTCACGCTGCGGCCCGGGCAGACCAGCGCGATCATCGGCGGGACGGGCAGCGGCAAGACCACGCTGCTCAACCTCATCCCGCGGTTCTTCGACCCTAGCGGGGGAAGCGTCCTGGTCAACGGCGTCGACGTGCGCGAGCAGGAGCTGGAGGATCTCTGGCACGACATCGGGCTGGTGCCGCAGGCGGCGTTCCTGTTCAGCGGCACTGTGGCGAGCAACCTGCGGCTGGGCCGACCGGAGGCGACCGAGACGGAGCTGTGGCGCGCCCTGGAGATCGCCCAGGCGGCCGACTTCGTCGCCGCCATGCCAGGGCAGCTGGACGCGGCCATCGACCAGGGCGGCACCAACGTCTCCGGCGGGCAGCGGCAACGGCTGTCGATCGCGCGGGTCCTGGTGAAACGGCCCCGGCTGTACCTGTTCGACGACTGCTTCTCCGCGCTTGACGCCGCCACCGATGCTCGGCTACGGGCGGCCCTGAAGTCCGGGACGCGCGACGCGGCGGTGGTCATCGTCGCGCAGCGGGTGAGCACGATCATGCACGCCGACCAGATCATCGTGCTCGACGACGGCCGGGCGGTCGGCCTGGGCCGGCATCAGGAGCTGCTGGCCCGCTGCGCTCCCTACCGGGAGATCGTCATGTCCCAGCTTGGCGAGGAGGCAGCGGCATGATGGGGCGGCCGGGGGGCGGCATGGCCCGCGGGGCCGCGATAGGACGGCCGGGCCAGGCGCGGCCGACCGAACGGGCCAAGGACCTGCGCGGGACGCTGCGCCGGCTGGTCGCCCGGCTGCGGCCCGAGCGCGCCTGGCTGGCGGTCGCGGGCCTGCTCGGCGTCACCTCGGTCGGGTTCATGGTGGCCGGGCCCGAGATCCTGGGCAACGCGACCAATATCCTGTTCGACGGCATCGTCGGCAAGCAGCTGCCTGCTGGCATGACGCAGGCGCAGGCGATCGCGCTGCTGCGCGCGCACGGCGAGGGACAGCTGGCCAGCATGCTGGCCGGGATGACCATCACCCCCGGCGCCGGCGTCGACATCACCCGGCTGGGCCAGGTGCTGGGCCTGGCCGCGCTGGTGTACCTGCTCGGGGCGGCCTTCAACTTCGGCCAGGGCTACATCATGGCCGGCATCACCCAGCGCGCCATGTACGGGCTGCGCCGGGAGGTGGAAGACAAGCTAGCCCGGCTGCCGCTGCGGTACTTCGACAGCCACCCGCACGGCGACATCCTCAGCCGCGTCACCAACGACATCGACAACCTCACCACCACGATCCAGCAGGGCCTGAGCCAGCTGCTCACCTCGGTGCTGACCATCGCCGGGGTGCTCGGCATGATGTTCTGGATCTCGCCGCTGCTGGCCGCGGTGTGCGTGATCGTCGTCCCGCTGGCCCTGGTGATCACCCTGATCATCGCGCGGCGCTCCCAGGTTCAGTTCACCGCCCAGTGGGACCAGACCGGCGCGCTGAACGGGCTGGTCGAGGAGACGCACACCGGGCACACCCTGGTACAGGTCTTCGGCCGGCGGCAGGCGGTGATCGACCAGTTCGGCCGGCAGAACCGCCGCGTGTACGAGGCCAGCTTCCGGGCGCAGTTCCTGTCCGGGGTGATCCAGCCGTCCATCCAGGTGCTGTCCAACCTGAACTACGTGGCGATCGCGGTCCTCGGCGGCTACTGGGTGGCCTCGGGAAAGATCTCCCTCGGCGACGTGACCGCGTTCATCCAGTACTCCCGCCAGTTCACGATGCCCATCACCCAGATCGCCGGCCAGATGAACCTGCTGCAGTCCGGCCTGGCCTCCGCGGAGCGGGTGTTCGAGTTCCTGGACGCGCCGGAGGAGTCGGCCGGGCACGCCGCTGCGATGACCGGACGGGCGCCGGCGACCGGGCGGGTGACGCTGGAACACGTATGCTTCCGCTACGAGCCGGACAAGCCGCTGATCGAGGACTTCAGCCTGGACGCGCTGCCCGGGGAGACCATCGCGATCGTCGGGCGCACCGGGGCGGGCAAGACCACGGTGGTCAACCTGCTCATGCGCTTCTATGAGATCGGCTCCGGCCGGATCACCCTGGACGGCACCGACTACCGAGACCTGACCCGCGACCAGGTGCGCCGTTGCTTCGGCATGGTGCTGCAGGACACCTGGCTGTTCGCCGGCACCGTCCGGGAGAACATCCGGTACGGCAGGCAGGACGCCACCGACCAGGAGGTCATGGACGCGGCGCGCGCCGCCCGCGCCGACTACTTCATCCGGACCCTGCCCGACGGCTATGACACGCTGCTGGATGAGGAAGCCTCCAACATCTCCGCCGGCCAGCGCCAACTGCTGACCATCGCGCGCGCCTTCCTGGCCGACCCGCCGATCCTCATCCTGGACGAGGCGACCAGCAACGTGGATACCCGCACCGAGATCCTCATCCAGGACGCGATGGCCAAGCTGCGGCAGGGCCGGACCAGCTTCGTCATCGCCCACCGGCTGTCCACCATCCGCAACGCGGACACGATCGTGGTAATGGAAGACGGGCGGATCGTCGAGCAGGGCGACCACGACGGCCTGCTCCGCCGCCGCGGCGCCTACTACGCCCTGTACAACAGCCAGTTCACCGAGGCGCCGGCAGAGCCAGGCTGACCTAGTCGTCGGCTAGCTTCCCGAACGGGACCGTGGGCTCGTACGGTATCGCGTCGAGGAACCCCGACAGGCCGATTCCCCGGTGCAGCCCGGCCTGGTTGTGCCGCTCGGCCAGCGCGTGCGCCAGCAGCACGTGCTCCTGGTCGGCGTTCGCCTCCGTGAACGGCGCGTCCCACGGCCCGTGCGTCCGCAGCCGCCGCAGCATGGCCAGCGGCAGCCAGACGCCATCCAGCGTGATGCCGTACTCCACGACCATCCGCTTCTCGAGCTTCCTGTCCTCGCCGCCGTCCACTGCTGTCTCCATGCCGTATCGCAAGGCACCCCGGACCTCTCCTTCTAGTGTGAGGTCCCGCTCGGGGCGACTAGTGTACGGAAGCGGTTCGCGGCCGCCCGCATCGTAAGCGCCGTAGAACCGTCGGGCGCCGGCAGAAGACGTCAGCTGGACCCGTTCGGGAGCGCGGGATCGCCGGGCTGTCCTGGCTGCGACCAGCGTCCCGAGGCCGGCGGCCGGGCTTCTTCATCAGGGCTGACCGGGTGCGAGATGCTCTGCCCGTTCCTTGATGCCAAGCAGCATCTTGCGCTCCATGATCAGGCTGCCGAGTTCCATGACCACCACGCGGACGGGCGCCGGCACGCCCGGCGTCGCGATCCGGTTCCGTCTGATCAGCCTGGTCTGGCCGTCCAGGGCGGGTGCGTGCCGTCCTGTAGTCACCAGCCACGACGGAGGAGGCCGAAGCCTCCCTGGGACCTGTGCCCTCCGCGGCCGCCTCGCCCCGTTCGCGGCACCCCTCGTGCCCGCGGTGATCGGCCGCCGCCACCTGGTCGCAGGAACGGTCCGGCTGCTGTCGTCGGGACCGTCGTGCCAGGTGTCACGCGGCCCGGGCGCCCGCGGGGCCGTGAGCGATAGTCGCGGCGGCCCCAAGCGCCGCGCCCCACCGGCCGGCTCGCGCGGCTTCGGCGTCGAGCAGGATGTTCTGCTGGCTGACCAGGAAGCTCTCCGGGGGCATGACCAGCCGGTAGCCGTGCCGCCTGAGCAGCCTGCTGATGCCGCGGCTGGCGTGGCCGGTCAATGCGCCGATGCCGGTAAGCCGCGTGTCGAAGGCTGCGGCCAGCGCGTGCCCGCCGGCCAGGCCGCTGAGCCAGTCCCGCAGCCCGGGACCGCCGGCGTCCGGGTCGAGCGTCAGCCCGCTTCCCGGCTTGGCGGCCGTCTTAGCGGCAAGCTGCCGGGATGCCGCGGTGGACGGTCCGTGCATGTGGGTCGGCCCGCCGATGACCAGGAGATCGGTCCCGGCGACCAGATCCGCGGTAGCCGCCGCGACCGGGACGAGGGTCACCTCGTGAGTCGCGCGCAGGCCGTCCGCGATGTTGCTGGCGACGACGTGCGTGTTCCCGTACATCGACTCGTAAACCACCAGTGCTCGCATGCTGATCACGTCCCTTGAATCCGTCGCTTTCAGCCCAGCCGGCCCGGCGCCGGCCAGCCAGAGGCGCGGGTCCCGTAGCGCCGGGACCAACGTCGGCATCGCAAAAGGCTCGGCGAAATAGCAGCCCCGATTCCCAGGTCACCAGATGACCGGGAGATGCCCCATCAGCGAGGTCTCGTACAGCCGGTCTTGCGCGATCTTCACCCGAGCGCCCGGGAATCGGCAGGACGAAGCTCTGTCGGCCGCATAGGCCGACCCCGCCCGGCTCAGGCTACGGGCGCCTTCGCGCTGCGGATGATGACTAGGGTCCGGTGGCCGGCCCTGGCGATATGCGGCCGTACCTGGTCGAAGCCGGCGGCGGCCAGCTGGCGGGTGAGATCCTCGGCCTGGTCACGGGTGAGGCCGTGGGCGGCGTGCCCGTGCGCTCCCGGCTTGGCCAGGCGCTCGACGAGCACCACGCGCCCGCCCGGGGCGAGGATGCGCCAGGCCTCGCCGATTCCGGCGCCGCGGTCTCCCCAGTGATGAACCGAGTTGATCGCCCAGGCCACGGTGGCCTGGTCATCCGCCAGGGGCAGCTTCTCGGCCTGGCCCTCGAGCCAGCTGACGTTCGGCGACCGCCGCAGCTCCGTGCTCCAGTGCGCGAGCCGCAGCATGGCGGGATCGGGGTCGATGCCGGTCGCGGTGGCAGCGCGCCGGGCGGCGTGCCGCACGGCGGTGCCGGGGCCGCAGCCGATATCGACGACGCGGTCGGCGGGTGTCAGCTCCGCAGCATCGGCGGCGGCCCGCGCCAGCGGCCCGCGCCCCATGGTCATCGACGCCGCGGTGATGATCTGCCAGGCCCGCTCTGATAGCTTTCTCACCGCTATCACCTCTGTAACTAAGTAGCTTAACTACTAAGCAGTATAGCAACTGGCTATACTGGGTGCAATGACGACTCAACCGGCCGAGGACGTGGCGGGCAGCCTGCAGAGATTCGGCCTGCTGCGCGACCGGATGCGCGCCGCCCTGGCCCGCCGGGCCGGCATCAGCGCCACCGATCTCGACGCACTCGAGCACCTGGAGGCGGACGGCCCGCTGACCCAGCGAGATCTCGGTGAGCGGCTGTCGCTGACCTCTGGCGCGGTCACCATGCTGGTCGACCGGCTGGAGCGCGCCGGGTGGGTGCACCGCCGCCCGCATCCCGGCGACCGGCGCTATGTGCTGATCGAGCTGTCGCCGCGCGCGGCGGCTGAGGCGCCTGAGGGGCTGACCGCGTATCATGCCCGAATCCGGGCGCTTGCGACCGGGGTGCCTACCGGGCAGCGCGAGGCCGTGGCCGCGTTTCTGTCCGCCGCCGCAGACGCAGCAGCCGCAGCGGTCGCCGAGCTTTCCCGCTAACCGGCTGCGGCCGATCGTCAGCCGGCCCGGGCAGCACGAAGGGTGGTTGGCTTCTGCGAACGGAATCCACGGGGCAAACCCAATCTGCTAGCCCCTTCTTTTGACGATCATCCGCACTGGCGGGTCAGCTCGGGGCCGAATTTCATCGATCGTTGACTTATCCTCCGGCGACTCTTATCGTGCCTGGCATGAGAGCCATGATCGTCAAGGAGTTCCGGGAACTGGTCCGCGACCGGCGCACCGTGGCCATGCTGATCGCGATGCCGCTCCTGCTGCTGGTGATCTTCGGCTACGCCGCGAATTTCTACGTTTCCAGCGTGCGGGCGGCGGTGGTGGGCCCGCAGGCCTCGCAGGCGGCCGCGCTGCTGCCGTCGTTCTTCAACGTCACGGTGACCGAGCGATCCGGCGACGAGGCCTACGCCGAGACGCTGCTGCGGGACGGCAAGGTAGACGTGGCCTTCGTCACGGGCAGAACCCCGGTACTGGCCCTGGTGAACGGGTCTAACCTGTTCGCCGCGCAGTCGACCGTGGCCGCGCTCAACAAGGCCGGCCGCGAGGTCGAGACGCAGGTGCTGTTCAACCCCCGCCTGAAGACGTCGTGGGTGATGATACCGGCGATCATCGGCCTGATCCTGACCTTCATCGGCACCATCATCACCAGCATCGGCCTGGTCCGGGAGCGTGAGGCTGGCACGCTGGAGCAGCTGGCGGTGATGCCGATCAGGCCGAGCCAGGTCATCCTGGGCAAGATCGCGCCGTACTTCCTGGTCGCGGCGCTCGACATGGTCATCGTGACCGTGCTGGGGATCGCGCTGTTCGGGGTCCCGTTCAACGGGAACCCGTTCGCGTTCGCGCTGGGGGCCGGGATGTTCCTGTTCGTGGTGCTCGGCATCGGCGTGTTCATCTCGACGGTCTCGCAGACGGCGGGCCAGGCCATCCAGACCGCGTTCTTCTTTCTCCTGCCGCAGATACTGCTGTCCGGGATGATCTTCCCGCTGGAGGCGATGGCCGCCGGGGTCCGCTGGATCGGCTACCTGCTCCCGCTGACCTACTTCACGATGATCTCGCAGGGCATCATGCTGCGCGGCGCCCCGATCACCGCGCTGTGGCTGCCGTTCGTCGTGCTGGCCGGGATGGCGGTCGTGGTCTTCACCGGTGCGACGCTGCGCTTCCGCCGGGACCTGGCCCCGGGAAACCCGGCCAGCCCGCCCCGCGAGCAGCCGACCGCGGCCGAGGCGGTGAGCACTGCGTGAGTTACTCGGTGCGCTCGGCCACCGTGCGCTTCGGGCCGACCCTGGCCCTGGACGACGTCACCGTGGAAGTGCCCGATGGATCCGTCGTGGCCGTGGTCGGCGGGGACGGGGCTGGCAAGTCGACCTTGCTCCGCGCGCTGGCGGGGGAGGTGCGGCTGGACAGCGGGACGGTCGAAGGGCCTCCCCGGCAGCGGCTCGGCTACCTGCCCGCGTCGTCGGGCAGCTGGGCCGCGCTGACCGTGACGCAGAACGTCGACTTCGTCGCGGGCATCTACGGTCTGGGAGGCGATGAGCTGACCGCCCGCCGGGCCGAGCTGCTGGACCGGGCCGGGCTCACTCCGGCCGCCGGCCGGCTTGCCGCACAGCTGTCCGGCGGGATGCGCCGCAAGCTCGGCTTCGTCATGGCGATCGTGCACCGGCCGGCGCTGCTCATCCTGGATGAGCCGAGCACGGGCGTGGATCCCGTGAGCCGCATCGACCTGTGGCGCCTGGTGTCGGAGGCCGCGGCGTCGGGTGCGGCCGTGCTCATGTCGACGACCTACCTGGATGAGGCCGAGCGCGCCGCCCACCTCGTGGTACTGGACAGCGGCCGGGTCCTGGTCCAGGGGTCCTACGACCAGGTGCGCGCGGGCTTTCCCGGCCTGATCACGCAAACCAGCGAACCGGTCCGCGAACAATGGGCCTGGCGGCGGGGGCGGCTGCGGCATGAATACTGGCCAGGCGCTGACCCGCCGCCCGGGGCCGTCCTGGCCGAACCCGACCTGCAGGACATCGTCATCGCGCTCTCGCTCGCCAGACGCCAGATGGTCCCGTCATGACGGGCGTCCTGCTGCGCGCCGCGCACGTGACGCGCCGCTTCGGCAGGTTCACGGCGGTGGACGACGTGTCGATGCAGGTGCAGCCGGGTGAGGTGGTCGGGCTGCTGGGTGCCAATGGCGCGGGTAAGACCACGCTCATCCGGATGCTGCTGGGCCTGATCGCGGCGACCTCCGGCCGCGTCGAGCTGCTGGGCGGCCCGCCCGACCGCGAGCGCCGCCGCCGGCTCGGGTACGTGCCGCAGGGGCTGGGCCTGTACGGCGACCTGACCGTACGGGAGAACCTGTCGTTCAGCGCGCGCGCCTACGGCGCCGCGGACCCCGTGCTCCCGCCCGCCCTAACCCGATACGCCGATGTCCTGATCCGCGACGTGCCGCTCGGGGCGCAGCGCCAGGTCGCGTTCCTCGCCGCTCTGGCGCACTCACCCGACGTCCTGGTGCTTGACGAGCCGACCTCGGGCGTCGACGTGCTCGCCGGCGCGGCATTGTGGGACACCATCCGCGCGCAGGCCGAGCACGGCGCGGGAATCCTCGTGACCACGCACTACATGCAGGAGGCCCAGCAATGCGACCGGCTGCTGCTCATGGCGGACGGTCGGCTGGTCGCCGAGGGCAGCGAGGCTGACATCGTGGGCTCGACGACCGCCGTGGCCGTCCGGGCCGACAACTGGGCGCAGGCCTTCGCCGCACTCGACCGCGCGGGTGCTCCGGTGATGCTTGAGGGCCGGGCGATCCGGGTGGCGAATGCCGACCCGGCCGAGCTGCGCGAGGTCCTCAGAGCCGCCGGGATCGAGGCCAGCCTGCAGATGGTCCCCGCGACGATCGAGGAACGGATGCTGATCCTCGCCCGCGGGGCGAAGGCTTCCTAGTGCCCGCGCGAGGCAGGCGTCCCCTGGGCAGCCCGGACGCGCGCAGCGCCGTGCTTGACGCCGCGCGGGAACTGTTCGCGGACCTCGGGTTCGAGCGCACCACCATGCGCGCCGTGGGCGCCCGGGCTGGCGTGGACCCGGCGCTCATCTACCACTACTTCGGCGACAAGGACGGGCTGCTGTCGGCTGCACTGGAGATGCCCGCGGATCTGCTCGCCGCGTTCGCCGGGTTGGCCGGCGACGCCGACCGCGCCGGAGAAGACCTCGTCCGGCGTCTCATCAGCTTGTGGGAGGATCGCCCGGAGGTCCGCGAGCAGATGCTCGCCGCGCTCCGGACCGCCCTTTCTCACCACCACGCCGCCGAGCTGTTTCGCGACATGCAACGCTCACTGGCCCTCGTGGCGCTCGGCGATGCCCTGCCCGAAGACCAGCGCGAACTGCGCGCGGCGCTCATCGGCTCCCACCTGGCGGGCCTGATGCTCGCCCGGTACATCCTCGAGGTCCCGGGCGCCGCGGCGGCCAGCCCGGAGGATCTGGTTCAGGCGGTCGGACCGGTGGTCCAGCACTACCTGACCGGGACCATCACCGCTACCGGCGCCGGAAAAAATCAAAAGATCTCTTGATCCCGAACGTCGCGCCTGGCACCGCCCGGACACGCCCGCCCCCCCGCGCCGGGTAACATCGGGAGGGTGTCACCCGGCCAGGATTCCGCTCAAGCGACAACGCGGCGGGCGGCGTGAGCCGGCAGTTCGTTCTCAGCCTCAGCCCCCGTCGGCCGGTGAATGCGCCGGCTCGGCGTGGTGGTCCGGCCTGGGCACGATAAGGACCGGCCGGGTGGACATGTGCAGCAGTCGGCTGGCCACGCTGCCGAGCGGCATGCGGGGCAGATCGGTGCGGCTGCTGGAGCCGAGCACCACGACGTGCGCGTCGTGATCCTGCGCCGCGTGCCAGATCGCCGCCGCGATGTGACCGAGATTGGCCTCGCGGATCTCGCCCTTCGCGCTGATCCCCGCCGCCTGCAGGTCGGACACGATCTTGTCGACCACGCTCTCGCCTTCCCCGTCGCCGCAGTCCACCCGGATGCGGCCGAAACGGCCGGTCGCGAACTCGTGCACGTGCAGGACGATGACGTGATCGCCGCTGTCATGGCTGAGCTCGCGTGTCATGTCAGCGGCGGCGGCGACATGCCGATCGGGATCGTGTGATGCCGCGTCGACTGCCAGCAGGATGTTCTTGCTCATCGATCCTCACCCGTCTCTTTTCTCTCAAGATCACCGGACGACCAGGACCGGCCGGTCGCTGAGGTGAATGACCTTATGCGCGGTGCTGCCGAGCAGCAGCCCGGCCATGTCGCCGCGGCCGCGCGAACCCATCACGATGACGTCCGCGCCGATCTCCTTGGCGAACAGGACGATCTCACGCGCGGCGTAGCCGAAAATCGTGTGCCTGACCTCGCCGTGCGCCCTTACTCCGCCCTGGGTGAGCACCTCGACCGACGCCGCCACCGCCGCGTTCGCCTCGTCAGTGCCCTCGTCGGTCACGAGCACGCCGATCTTGGCGCCCACCTCGCGTTCCCTGAGGTGAAGCACCCACACCTCGCCCTTGGACAACGCGGCTAGGTCCCGGGCGGCCATCACCGCGCGGTCAGACATCTCCGAGTGGTCGACCGCGACCAGAATCCTGTCGTACACGGCCTTGTCCCTTCAAGCTAGGGAGTGAAATGGGAAAATTCTAGCCCTTTCCATGGTTGTCGTCTTACTCCCGCACCATGCGAAACGGCAGAGACAGAAGTACCGGTAAGACAGGACCTCCGTCCCTGTCGGCCTGAGACCCGGCGATCAGGACGAGGGGACCGTGACGATGGGCCCGTGCGCATGATTCAGCACGGCGTGGGTGACCGTGCCCGGACCGTGCACGGTGGTGTGCGTGCTACGCCGGCCGATGACGACCAGGTTGGCGCGGGCGGACAGGCCGACCAGCGCCCGGCCCGGGTGCCCGTGCATCACATCCTGGCTGACCGGGACATCGGGATACTTCTCCCGCCAGCTGTCGAGCAGTGCCGTCAGGTCCCGGGCGACTGCCGCCTCCAGGACTTGTGCGGCGGGGACGGAGGGTACCGGCCCGGCCCGCGAGATGTCGAATTCCGGCGTGTGCCACGCGTGGATGGCCATCACGCTGGCCTTGCGCAGGGCGGCCTCCTCGAACGCGAACTCCAGGGCGGCGGCGGAGCTTTCCGGGTCGCCGACGCCGACGCCGATCTGCTTGTGCGTGGCAGTGGTCTCGTCCCGGACCACCACGACGGGGCAGGAGGCATGGATGGCCGCGTACCGGCTGACCGAACCGAGCACCATGGCCGTAAAGGCGCTGACCCCGCGCGAGCCGAGCACCAGCATCAGCGCCCCGGCTCCGCTCTCGGTCACCGCCTGCGCGGGCTCCCCGGTCAGCGGGTCGGTGTCGATCAGCAGCCCAGGCGCCGTCTCGGCGGCTCGTTCGGCCGCCGAGACCAGGGCGCGGTCGCGGTCCTGGCGGAGAAGATCGGCCACGGTGTCATGGTCGGACATGCCATGGCTCCCGATCATCCGGGGCAGCAGCCCAGCGGCGGACACGATCCGCAGCGGGGCACCGCGGAGCACGGCCTCCCTGGCGGCCCATTCGACCGCTCGCATCGATTCCCTGGAACCGTCCGTACCGGCCACCACGGGCTTTGCTGCCATGACTAGTCCTCCTTGACCCGGATGCGCTGGGGCACCTTGAACACATAATTCCTCCCCGTGGCCATGATGATCGCGCCCCGACCTGGTCGACCAGGGTGTTTGGGCCCTCGCCTGCCGGGACCAAGGTCCCGTGGACGCGGCGCGGCCCAGGATGAGCCGAAGATCACGCCAGGAGATGCGCCGCGCCGCCCCGCGAGATCCGCGCGGCCCGCGGTCGCCTGACCGGGGCGTGGCACCACCGCCGTTCGGGATAATGATCTTTGTCCTGGCCGGCGGCTACCTCCTATTCGGCGCCAGAATCGGCCGGTTATCCTGAGGATGACTCACGCCGGGGAGGACGTGCGGTGGAACAGGGTGACACGAGCCGTCCCGTGCTGCTGAGCCTGCAACTCGATGAGCTCCTCGCCGAGCTTCAGGTACGGCTGCAAGCCGTGCTGCAGACCAGGGACCGGATGCGCGGCCTGCTCGAAGCGGTCGTGGTCATCGGCTCCGGCCTGGACCTGGAGACCACGCTGCGGCGGATCGTCGAGACCGCGGTCGGCCTGGTGGACGCCACGTACGGCGCGCTGGGTGTCATCGGCGAGGACGGGCGGCTGGCCGAGTTCATCCCGGTGGGCCTCAGCCCGGAGGAGATCGGGCGCATCCATCACTGGCCGGAGGGCCGCGGCCTGCTCGGCCTGCTCATCGATGATCCCCGGCCGCTGCGCCTGGCCGACATCTCCGGCCACCCCGCGTCGTCAGGTTTCCCTGAAGGACACCCGCCGATGCGCGGCTTCCTCGGCGTCCCGGTCCGGATCCGCGATGAGGTGTTCGGCAACCTGTACCTGACCGGCAAGCGCGGCGGGGAATTCACCGAGGACGACGAGGCGGTGCTGGTCGCGCTGGGCGCCGCGGCCGGCGTGGCGATCGAGAACGCGCGGCTGTACGAGGCGGCCCGCAGCCAGCAGCGGTGGATACAGGCCAGCGCCGAGGTCACCACCCGGCTGCTGTCCGGCTCCGCGCCCGGCGACGTGCTGGCTGACATCACCCGGCAGGCGCTGGAGCTATCCGGCGCCGACCTGGTCGTGCTCGCCTTGCCCGGCGACGACGGACAGCGGCTGACCATCGCCCACGCCGAAGGTGACGGCGCCGACGCGACGCGCGGCCTGGTGCTCCCGGCCGACGAGTCCCTCTCGGGCCGGGTCCTGTCCACCGGCGAGCCGGTGACGTCGGCTGACTTCGCCACCGACGAGCGCGCCGCTCAGGTCGCCCGCGGCGCCATGAGCCAGATCGGGCCTGCGGTCGTGTTCCCGCTCGGCGCGCCTGGCAACGTCCGCGGCGTGCTTACCGTCGGGCGCCGCCACGGCGCCGCTGCGTTCCCCCAGGCGGTCGTGGATGTGGCGGCCGCGTTCGCCGCGCAGGCCGGGGTGGCGCTGGAGTTGGCGGCCGCCCAGGCGGAGGCCAAGCGGCTGTCGCTGTACGAGGACAGGGACCGCATCGCGCGCGACCTGCACGACCTGGTCATCCAGCGGCTCTACGCCACCGGCATGTCCCTGCAGGGAACCATGCCGATGATTACCAGGCCGGAGGTCGCCAGCAGGATCAGCAACGCCGTAGACGCGATGGACGAGACCATCAAGGAGATCCGGGCTGCCATCTTCGCGCTCCAGGTCCGCGACGCCCCGGTCCAGCCGGACCTGCGCGCGGACATCGTCGGCCTGGTCGAGGAGATGACGCCACTGCTCGGCTTCGCCCCGTCGCTGCGGCTGGGCGCCGGCCTGGGCGCCGGGGTCAGCCAGGAGGTGGCCGAGCAGGCGCTCGCCGCGCTGAGCGAGGCACTGTCCAACGCGGCCAGGCACGCCGGTGCCAGTCAGGTGGACGTCACGGTGGACGTCGACCCTGAGGAGATCCTCGTCGTCCAGGTCACCGATAACGGGATCGGCCTGCCGCCGGGAGGCAGGCGCAGCGGGCTGAGCAACCTGGCCAGGCGCGCCGAGAAACTGCGCGGGGAGCTGCGGCTCGGTCCGGCCGATCCGGCTGCCCCCTCGCCGGGAACCAGGCTGGAGTGGCGAGTACCCCGGAGCTGACCGCGCGCGGGCGCCGCGACCAGTGCCCCGCTACCCGGCGTGGGACTGGATCGCGGTCAGCGCCATCGTGTAGATGATGTCCTCCATCAGGGCCCCGCGGCTGAGGTCGTTGACCGGCCTGGACAGGCCCTGCAGCATCGGGCCGATGCTGACCACCTGCGCGCTGCGCTGCACGGCCTTGTAGGTGGTGTTGCCGGTATCGAGGTCGGGGAAGATGAAGACGCTCGCCCGGCCGGCCACTGGGCTGCCTGGCCGCTTGGCCTGGCCGACCGAGGCGACGGCGGCGGCGTCGTACTGCAGCGGGCCGTCGACGGCCAGGCCGGGCTCGCGTTCGCGCACGATCCGAGTGGCCTCGGCGACCTTGTCCACGGCGGAGCCGGTGCCGGAGGTGCCGGTGCTGAAGCTGATCATCGCCACCCTGGGCTCGATACCGAACGACCGGGCCGACGCCGCGCTCTGGATGGCGATGTCGGCCAGGTCCTCGGCGTCAGGCTGCGGGTTGACGGCGCAGTCGCCGTAGATGACCACCTCGTCGGGCAGGCACATGAAGAACACCGAGGACACCAGGCGGCTGCCCTTCTTGGGGCCCAGGATCTGCAGGGCGGGGCGGACCGTGGCCGCGGTGGTGTGCGCCGCGCCCGCCACCAGGCCGTCCACCTCGCCGAGCCTGAGCATCATGGTCCCCACCGTGATCGGGTCGGCCAGGTGCTCGCGGGCCATCTCCTCGGTCCAGCCGCGACGCCGCCGCAGCTCGGCCAGCGGCGCGACGTAGCGCTCCGCGACGCTCCCCGGATCGATCACCGTGACCCCGTCCGGCAGCGTCAGACCGAGGTTGCGGGCGAGGCCAGCCACATCATCCGGGCGTCCAAGCAGCACGCTGCGGGCGATTCCCCGCTCGGCGCAAGCCACCGCGGCCCGCATCGTGCGCGGCTCGGTGCCCTCGGGCAGGACCAGGCAGGCGCCGGCCGCGCGGGCCCGCTCGACCAGCTGATAGCGGAAGGCGGCCGGGCTGAGCCTGCGCGGCCGCGACGGGCTGGGCAGGGTTTCCAGCCAGGACTTATCGAGCGCGTCGGCGATGGTCTCGGTCACGCCCTCGATCCGTTCCAGGTCGTCGGCGGGCAGGCCAGGGTCGAGGTCACGCACCCGCGTCGCGGTCTCGTAGCTGTCGTGCTCGGCGACCAGGACGGGCAGGCCGGTCGCCGCGGTTTCGCGGGTAAGCTCCCTTATCCGCTCGTCGGGCGTGATCCCCGCGCTCAGCAGCAGGGCAGCCAGCCGCCTTCCGCTGAGCTCGGCCAGGTAAGCGGCCATGACCACGTCATGCCGGTCGCCGGGGACCACCACCAGCCGCCCGTCAGTCAGCACGCGGATGCCGCCCGGGATGCCCTGAGCGAACACCGCCACGTCCTTGATGCGCCGGGACAGGTCTCCCTCGTGCAGCACCTCGGGCTTCAGCTCGCGGACCAGATCGCGTACCCGGAGCCACGTCAGCTCGGGCCGGTACGCCACCCCGGCGATGAGCCGGAGTCCGTGCCGGGTCAGCGCCGCGGCCAGTCGCCCGGCCGCGGCGGGATCGCCTGCGGGCAGTCCGTGGACCACGCACCCGGTCACGCGAGCGTCCTCGCCGGAGATGTACCCGCTGGCCGCGATGGCGAGCTGCTCCACCTGGCCCTCGACGGCCCCGTCCGGCGCCCAGTCGGCGGTCAGCAGCACATCGGCGTCCAGCGCCCGGGCCAGCGCCTGGTTGAGCGTGCTGGCGTAGAGCCTGGCTGGTCCCGCGCTGAGCCCCTCGACCACCACGACGTCGGAGCGTTCGTAGACCGGCTCCCAGGCGGCGACGATCTTCTCCAGGACGACGTCGAGCCCGCCCTCGCCGAGCCGACGCTCGAGCTCGGCGGACGTGAACGGTTCCGGCGGGCGCAGTGTCGTGATCGCGGCTACCAGCGCGGCCGAGCGGTCCGGGCTGCCATCGGCCCTGGGCTGGGCCACCGGCTTGACGAAAGCGACGTTGACCCCCGCCCGGTCCAGGGCTCGCAGCAGCCCGAGGCACGTCCGGGCCAGTCCGGCCTCGTCCGTAGCGGGCGCGACCAGCAGGCTCCGGGCCACGGCTTCATCCTCCTTCCGGGTACGCACACCACACGTGATGGTTGACTCCGCCCACCGCCGGGGGAGGGTCAGGAGAAGTTGACGCTGGCCCGGGTGTACGCGGCGTTCTCGCCTTCCAACCGGGCCAGTCCGGTGCTCAACAGGAAAATCAATAACTTAATCCTTCCTGCGTGCCATGACCTCAGTCTGCGTGAGATTAGCGGGAGCATGCAGGGCTGCCGGTCACGAGCTTCCCGGACCTAGGTCCGGGGACTTCGGGTTCCGCAAGTCAGGACTTAGGGCCCTGTCTCTCCGTACTGGCCGGCCGGTGCAATGCAGTGGTGTTTGTCGGCGATGAGATGCAGCTGGATGTCAGCTTTGCCGTCGCCCGGGAAAGGCTTCTGCAGCTTGCCGAGGGCGGGGTACTGCTCAGTACATCGCAAGATGCTTATGACCACGGGTCCACCGGTTTTGAGCGGGTGGGCATACCGGGCCTGTCTAAGCTGGTCCGGGTACAAGCCCGCGCTCTGGCCTGGACGGACCAAACCGCCGGGCTAGCCATCCGCTGGGAAGCCACGGGTACAGGCGGCGGGCTCTTCCCGATCCTGGACGCTGATATCAGGCTCGCTCCCGCTGGGGAGCAAGCGACCGTGCTCACCGTGACGGGCGCCTACCGGCCTCCGCTCGGTGCGCTGGGGGAGGCCCTGGACCGAGTGATCTTGCACCGCGTCGCCGTCGCGACGATCCGAGGTTTCACGGCCCAGGTGGCGGCCAGGATCACCGGCCAGCCCGGCACGGCGGAGGCAGCAGCCCCCAACGGCGCCGGGGCCTCACCGCCGCCCGATGCACCGGGCCTGCCCTAGGTTGCGCCCGTGGACTATGTGCCCTTGCCTGGCCTTCCCAGGCCGGGCCGTGGTCCTTCGTCGCCGGAGGCGAACGCGTAGTCGCGGATCTCGTGGATCGTCTCGTCTAGCTGGTCCAGCGCCTCGCCAATGCGCTCGCGGGCCACGTCGGCGGGCAGGCCTGGCGCCGCCTGGAGGCTCAGCCCCACCAGGAACAACCGGTGGACCACACGGTCGAGCAGATCCTTGGTGAGATGCGACTGGTCGGCCACGACTCCTCTGGCCAGATCCGCGAGATCGTCCCGTCGCCGGGCCTCGGTAGCGTCGCGGATCACGGCGAGAATGAAGTTCCCTGTGGCGGTCGGTACCGGACTCAGGCTGATCTCGACGGGCAGCGTAGCTCCGTCCTTCCGCAGTCCAGCCAGGCGCGCGCGCTCGCCCATCGGACGGGAGTCCGGAGCCTGGGCGTAGCCGACCCGGTAGCCCTGGTGGGCGGCTCGTACGTCGAGCGGAACGAGCGAGTCAACCGGCAGGCCGATCATCTCCTCGCGCTGGTAGCCGAACATCTGCGCGCACCGCCGGTTGACCAGTGCGATCCTCCCGTCTTCACCGGTCAGGCACAAGCCGTCACCCAAGGTGTCTATGAGCTGCCACAGTATGGCCGGGGTAATGCCGCCGCCTTCGGCGGAAACGCCGGCCAGGTTTCCCGGCGGCCCGCCGCCCAACCAGGGCGGCACGGTCGGCGGACGGGCAGAGCTATCGCTTCCCGGCGCGTCAGCGGCGGCCGCTGCCTCAAGTGAGGGGTAGATCGAGACTAGGCGGTCCAGTCCCTCGATCGCGAGCAGGCGCCTGATCACGGGGGCGGCGACGACCAGCCTGAGCCGCGTTCCGCTGATGGCCGCCCGCTGGCAGGCCCGCGCGATGGCATCCATCCCGGCGTGATCACACGACACGGTGTCGGTCAGGTCAGCGATCACGACGGCAGCCCCGCGGTTAATCACGGAGAGCAGCCGATCGCGGAGCTGGCTCACGTTGGACACGTCGACGTGCGCAGGAAACCTGACGATCGCCCGGCGGCCCGTCCACCGTACCGGGAACTGGTCATCTGGCATGGCGGCTGCTTCCTGTCAGGTCGGGCTGGACGTGAGGCCCAGTATGTCCGGCGGAGCAGCCCAGCGGCCAGGCTCCGTGGTCGGACGTGAGGTCAGCCAGCCAGCAGCACACCCAGGAACAACGCCGCCAGTGCGCTGATGGCGGTGAGGGCGCCGAAGATGACCGGTGGGCCGTCGGTCCGGGCCTACCTTGATCCTCATCGCAGGACAGGAACGGGCTCTCCGACGAGAGTTTCCCTCGTCATCTCCGCCCGGATCTCGTCTGCGCCGAGGACAACGCGTAGCAGATCCCGTGGGCCACCATGCCGACCAAGTTCCCGCTCTCGTCGACCACCGGCAGGCAGGTGGCCTCGTACTGGTCCATCAGCCGCGCCGCCTCCGCCACTGTCGCGTCAGCGCGCACCGTTACCGGGTTGGTGCTCATGATCTCCCCGGCGGTCTCGGCCGTAGCCACGGCCCGCCGCTCCCGGTAGGTCATGTGCCTGGAGTGCCCGCCGTCCGGATCCCGCTTCAGTTCCTCTTTCCTGAGCAAGTCGGACTCGGCGACCAGGCCTACCAGCTTGCCCCGGACGCTGAGGACCGGGACGGAGCTGATCTTCTGCCTGACCAGGATGTCGGCCACGTACCTCAACGGGGTGGCCGGCGTGACCGTCACCTGATCGGTCGTCATAACGTCCCGTACCGCGAGATGACTCATCATGCCCTCCTTCCGGCCTGTTCAGATCGTCCCTTCCAGAACAGCAGCCGAGGCCGGTTCCCGATAGGGCCGCAGTACCCGTGCCGGCCGCCGAACTACCGGGACGTTGGGCCCACGGTCCAGGGAGCTAGGACCCTGCCGGACAGACCCGGCCTGCGGACAAGGTGAAACGTGCTGCTGCTGCCCCTCGCGCTCCATGGTGCGGGTCCTCATGCAGTCGGCGGCCATAGGAGGCTAGCCATGCCGCAGACAGTGGACCGGATGAGCACGCTCGACGCCGAGTTCCTCTACGCCGAGCACGAGAACGTGCCCATGCACATCGGGTCGGTCGCAGTGTTCGACGGACCGGCCCCCACCCGCGAGGCTCTGATGCGGCTCTTCGAAGCCAAGCTGCCGCGGGTCCCGCGCTACCGCCAGGTCGTCCGCACGGCGCCGTTCCAGCTCTTCCGCCCGGTGTGGGTGGACGATGAGCAGTTCGCCATCAGGCACCACGTCCGCCAGGCCACGGTGCCGGCTCCGGGTGGCCCTGAGCAGCTCCGCACCGTCGCGGCCAGGCTGTTCGCCCTGCGGCTGGACCGCAGCCGGCCGCTGTGGGAAGAGTGGCTTCTGGACGGGCTGGAGGGCGGCCGCTGGGCCATCCTGTCCAAGATCCACCACTGCATGGTGGATGGTATCGGCGGCAACGACCTGATGGCGCTGGTGTTCGACACCGATCCGGATGAGCGTCTGCCTGCACCGGCCGGGTGGGTCCCCGCTCCCCGGCCCTCGCTCGCTGGGCTGGCGGCCGACGACGTGCGTGACGCCATTACCTGGCCGCTGCGCCGGCTGGCCGCGGTACCGGGTCTGCTCCGCCAGGCCAAGCCGCAGGACGTGCTGGACTACGGCCGCGGCCTGAGCGCGAGCGCGCGGCGGCTGGCCGAACCGTCGGCGGGCTTCCTCAACGGCCCCATCGGCCCGCGGCGCCGATGGGTGTGGACCACCGCGAGCCTCGCCGAGCTGAAGCAGATCCGCGCGGCGCGGGGCGGCACCATTAACGACGTCCTGCTCGCCGCGATCACCCGAGCCTTCCGCGACCTGCTGGCCGCACGCGGCGAGCTAAACCCGGACCTGGTGGTCCGCAGCCTGGTCCCGGTGTCCGTACGTGGCCCGGGCGACGCCGGTGTCGTCACCAACCGCGTGTCGGCGGTGCTGGTCAACCTGCCCGTAGGCGAGCCTGATCCGGTCCGGCGGCTCGGCCTCATCCGGCAGGAGATGGATGACATCAAGCACACCCACCAGGCGGTCAGCGCTGAGATTCTCACCGGGATGCTGGGCTTCGCGGCGCCCATGTGGCTCGCGCCGGGCACGCAGGCTGCCTTCCGGGTCAGGCAGCCGCTGGTGCAGACGGTGACGACCAACGTCCCCGGCCCGCGTACTCCGCTGTACGTCCTCGGCCGGCGCATGACCGCGCTCCACCCCTACGTTCCGATCGGCAACGCCGTGCGTATCTCAGTGGCGATCTTGTCCTACCTCGACGCAGTCTCATTCGGTGTTACCGCCGAGGCCGATTGCCCAGCAGACCTAGACGTCTTCACCGAGGGGATCCGGCGCGGGCTGGCCGAGCTCGGCAAGCCGACCGCCCGCTAGCCATCACCCGGCCACGGTGCATACGAGGGCTCGATCAGGTCGGCGGCGGGGCGGCGGGCCGTGGGCTGAGCCGTCCGGCTGACGCCGAGGGCCAGCAGCATCTGCGGTGATCCGGGCCGGGCCAGGCGCTCCCTGATTAGCGCCCGGGTTGCTACGTCCTCGAGCGGCTGGGTGTTCAGGTTGGCGAACACCCACCGGCTGGCGGCGCGCAGGAGCAAACGGTGCAGGGCCTGGCCGGCGTGCAGCCAGTTCTCTTCGCCGTCACCCGGGGTGGAAAGCATCGCCGTCACTGGCGGGGCCGGGCCGTCGGTCGGCAGCCAGCCGAGGTGGCGACCCAGATCGAAGTCGCGCTGCGGCAGGCGTCCGGCCGCACAGCCGGGTGCGGTGGGGAAGGCATGCGCGGGCACACCGTCCCTGGCCTGGCTGCTGGCTGCGTGACTCCACCGCCGGGTCTCGGCCCGCGATGGCAGGTCGTGGTCCTGCCGACGGCCCGAGGCGGCCACGAGCGCCATCAGCTCGGCGCGGGCGGGTCCGGGCTCGATCTCGGTCAGCGTCGCGCCTTCGGCCCGGGCGTCGTCCTGCAGCTGCACGAACAATCCCGCGGGCACCGGTTCGGCCGCGAACGGGCCGCGATGGGTGTGCCGGTGCGGCACCGCATGGAGCATCTTCCGCTCAGCGCCCGTCATGGGCGCCGCCGGGCCCAGGCTGACCCGCGCGAGCGGCCGTTGTCCGGCTGGGCCGGCCAGGAGCTCGACCTCAGGCTGAAACCCGAGCGAGCGCACGGCGAGCCGCAGCCCGAACAGCGCCGCGCCGCAGCTGATGAGCATTTCCCGGCCATCCGGGTCCACCAGCAGTCGGCGGCTGGTGTCGGCATACAACTCGATCGAGTTCCCGCTGACCGTGAACCGCCACGGCTGCGTGTTGTGCAGCGACGGCGCGCGAATCGCCACCCCGATGAGGTAGCCGGCCTCCTCGGTCATGATTCGCACGGCATCGTGACGGGTCGACTCGGTCATGGTCCTCACCGCCTCTCCCGGCTGAGGCTAGGTGAGGCAGCCAACGGCGGCAGAGGTCCAACGTCCCGACCTTTACGGGTCATAAGTCCGTTATGGCCAGGACCTAGAGGGGGTTCTTGTTACCGCAGCGTGATCTAGCGTGACAGGCTTACCGTAAAAAACGACCGAGAATACGCAGACCCGCCGGAAGCAGGAGGCAAAGGACATGACAACCGCCACACCCAGGCTTGAGGGAAGAGAGCCAGCGCCGTCGGCACCGCCAGGCATGATCCAGGGCCGGGTGGCGCTGGTCACCGGCGGCACCCGCGGCATCGGCGCGGCCATCTGCCACGAGCTGGCCAGCCAGGGAGCGCACGTCGCGGCAGGTTACTGGCGCGACCGCGAGGCCGCGGAGAAGTTCCTGGCCAGCATGGCCTCCGATTATCCGGGGCGGCGGATCACCGTGCACGAGGGCAACATCGGTAACGCCGATGACTGCCGCCGGGTGCTGCGCGAGGTGATCGATGACCACGGCCGGATCGACATCCTGGTGAACAACGCCGGCATCACCATCGACCGGACCGTCGCCAAGATGACCGACGAGGACTGGCAGAAGGTCATCGCGGTCAACCTGTCGGGCGCCTTCTTCATGGCCCAGGCCGCGGTCGAGCACATGATCCAGCGCGGCACCGGCCGGATCATCAACGTGTCCTCGGTCATCGGCGAGACCGGCAACATCGGCCAGGTCAACTACGCCGCCTCCAAGTCCGGCCTGTTCGGGCTGACCAAGTTGCTGGCCAGGGAGACCCTCTTCCAGCTTAACCGGGCGCAGCGCCCGTACGGCGACGGCATCGGGCTCACCGTCAACGCGGTCACGCCCGGCTTCATCGCCACCGACATGCTCGCCACCATCCCGGACAAGGTGCTGGACAAGATCCGGGCCCAGATCCCCGTCGGCCGGCTCGGCGCACCCGAGGAGATCGCCCGGGTGGTCGGCTTCCTGGCCGCGGACGCGTCGGCCTACATCACCGGCCAGATCTGGGCCGTCAACGGCGGCCTGGACATGTAAGGGGCAGAGAAATCATGGAGCAAGGCAGGAACGTCCTGGTGCTGTCCGCGGTCCGGACCGCGATCGGCAAATACGGCGGAGGCCTCGCGGCCGTCCCGCCCTGTGATCTCGCCGCGACGGTCGTCCGCGAGGCGGTCAGCCGGGCCGGCGTCCCGGCGCCCGACGTCGGTCACGCGGTTTTCGGCCACGTGATCCACACCGAGACCCGGGACATGTACCTCAGCCGGGTCGCCGCGGTCAACGGCGGACTGCCGGTCCAGACCCCGGCCTTCACGGTCAACCGGCTGTGCGGCAGCGGGCTGCAGGCGATCGTGTCCGCCGCCCAGGCGATCAGGCTCGGCGACTGCGACGTGGCGGTGGCCGGCGGCGCGGAGTCGATGAGCCGCGGGCAGTACTGGCTGCCCGGCATGCGGTGGGGCCAGCGCATGCAGGATGGCGCCGTCGTGGACGCCATGGTCGGCGCGCTGACCGACCCCTTCGACGCCTGTCACATGGGGATCACCGCGGAGAACGTGGCAACCGACTACGGCGTGTCCAGGGACGAGCAGGATGCGCTCGCCGCCGAGAGCCACCGGCGCGCGGCCGCCGCGGCCGAGGCGGGGTACTTCACCGAGCAGATCATCCCGGTGTACGTGCCCGGCCGGAAGGGAACCACGACCGTCGACGCCGACGAGCACATCCGGCCCGGCATGACCACAGCCGACCTAGCCGCGCTGAAGCCGGCCTTCGCCAGGGAAGGCACGGTCACCGCGGGCAACGCCTCCGGCGTCAACGACGCCGCGGCCGCCGTAATCCTGGCCGATGCGGATTATGCCGAACGGCACGGATGCCACCCGATGGGCAGGCTCATCGCCTACGCCCACGCCGGCGTCGAACCGCGCGTGATGGGCATGGGACCGGTACCCGCGGTGCGCAAGGTGCTCGAGCGGGCTGATCTCAAGCTGGACGACATCGACCTCTTCGAGGTGAACGAGGCGTTCGCCGCGCAGGCCCTCGCCGTCGTCAAGGAGCTCGGCCTCCCCGCGGACCGGACCAACCCCAACGGCAGCGGTATCTCACTCGGTCACCCCATCGGTGCCACCGGGGCCATCCTCACCGTCAAGGCCCTGTACGAGCTGCGCCGGACTGGTGGCCGCTATGCGCTGGTCACGATGTGCATCGGCGGCGGCCAGGGCATCGCGGCCGTCTTCGAGCGGATGTAACCGCTGCCGCCTGCGGTCAGAGCTGGATGAGCCCGTGCATGCGGCTCGCGTCGGCCTGCGAGAAGAGTTCAGCCCGCGCTTCGGCGTGCACAGGACCGACACCAGACCGAACGCCTGCTCGGTCCCTACCTTCGCAGTCCCACCACCCACGCGGTCATGAGCAAGCCCGCCACGGTCCAGGCCAGCAGGATCAGGAAGGTCGCAGGTCACTGGCGGACGGGACCATTGGCCCTGCCGGGCGCGACAGCGGCGCGATGGCATGGAAGCGACGGGAAGGACCCGTAGCGAAGACGCTGAGTGAACGGGCCGGGCTGACGGCACGGCCTCCCGGCCGTACGGCTTGGCCCGCACACCGCGCAATCGGGATCCGCGAGGAGCCGGATGGGTCCTTCCCGCCGCAGGGTGCGCAGCCGGGCTCGCGGGAGGAGAACCGTCATCATGAGCCATCCCATACCAGAGCCGACCGTCACCGTCTGTGCCGTCAGGGAAACGGCGCCGGGCGAGCAGCGCGTCGCGCTCGTGCCCGAGACTGTCCCGGTGCTGGCCCGCACCCAGGTGCATGTACTCGTGGAGTCCCGCGCGGGTGTCGCGGCGTGCTTCCCCGACGGTTCCTACGATCGAGCAGGCGCGGAAGTCGTCAGCCGGAATGAGGCGATCGACAGAGCCGACATCCTGGTCAGCGTCGGCATGCCCGAACCGGACCTGATCGCCCGGTTGCGCGTCGGCCAGACGGTCATCGGCATGCTGCGGCCGTTGGTCCAGCCGGACCTGGTCCGTCAGCTGGCCGGGGCCGGGCTGACCGCGATCAGCCTGGACGGGCTGCCTCGCACCGTGAGCCGGGCCCAGTCCATGGACGCGCTCACCTCCCAGGCCAACGTGGCCGGCTACAAGGCGGTGCTGGTCGCCGCCGACAACTTCGGCCGGTTCTTCCCCATGCTGATCACCGCGGCCGGGACGAGCCGGCCCGCCACCGTCCTCGTGCTCGGCGCGGGCGTGGCCGGCCTGCAGGCCATGGGGACCGCCCGCCGGCTCGGCGCCGTGGTAACCGGTTACGACATCCGGCCGGAGACCCAGGACCAGGTCGAGTCCGTCGGCGCCAGGTTCCTGGAGCTCGGCTCGGTCGGATCGGCGGCGGGCCAGGGCGGGTACGCCCGGGCGCTCACCGCCGCCGAGCAGTCCGCCCAGCAGGCCGAGCTTGCCGCGCAGATTGCCCGCTTCGACATCGTCATCGCCACCGCTCAGGTGCCGGGCCGGCGGCCGCCGCTGCTGGTCACCGCCGAAGCCCTCAAGGGCATGCAGGCCGGCGCCGTCCTGGTCGACCTAGCCGCCAGCAGCCTCGGCGGGAACGTCGAAGGCTCGGTGGCGGACCAGACCGTGATAACCGAGAACGGAGCCCGGATCATCGGGGCTGGCAACCTGCCCGCCCAGATGCCCACGGCAGCCTCCACCGCCTACTCGCACAACATCGCCGCGTTGCTGGCCGAGCTGATCCGCGGCGGCACGCTGACGATCGACCCCGCCGACGAGATCCAGGCCGGCGTGATCGTCACCCACCAGGGCAAGGTGGTCCACCCAGCGGTGGCCGCCCTGCTCGGACCGTCCGCCTAGGAGGCAGTCGATGACCGCGGGCCTGATGTCCGATATCTACATATTCGTGCTGGCCATCCTGGTCGGCTACGAAGTCATCACCAAGGTGCCGTCCACCTTGCACACGCCCCTGATGTCGGCGTCCAACGCCATCCACGGCATCGTCATCATCGGGGCCGTCGTGACCGCCTCGCAGGCCCGGACGGACGCGGGCTATGTGCTCGCCTTCGTGGCCGCGTTCTTCGCCGGCATGAACGTCGCAGGCGGCTACAGCCTCACCGACCGGATGCTGCAGATGTTCCGCAAGCGGCCCGTGCCGCCCGCCCACGACGGGACGAGGGAGCCGTCATGAACGCCGTCACCATCGCCGTGGACCTTGCTTACCTGCTGGCCGCCGCCGGCTTCGTGGTGGCCCTGCACCTGATGAACTCCCCGGCCACCGCCCGCAAGGGCAGCCGGCTGTCCTGGCTGGGCATGATCGTCGCGGTGGCCGCGGCGTTGACCAGCGTCATCCACGACGCCACGATCACGACGACCGGCTGGATCGTCCTGTCGGTCGGCGGCATAGGCGGCGCGGCCGTCGGCCTGGTCATGGCCCGCCGGGTCAAGATGACCGACGTCCCGCAGGTCGTCAGCATCTTCAACGCGGTCGGCGGGGGCGCTGCCGCCCTGGTGGCGGCCGGCGACTTCGTCCGCCTGGCCGGCGGCCCCGGTGTCTCCAGCCGCGTCATGATCGCGACAGTCCTAGACGTCATCGTCGGGCCCGTTACCTTCTCCGGCTCGCTGATCGCCGCTGGCAAGCTGCAAGGCTGGGTCAGTTCGCGGCCCGTGGTCTTCCCCGGTGCCCGCCTCATCACCGCCGCCCTCACCGTCATCGGGGTGGGGGCGAGCTGCTACATGCTGGCCGGCCACGACTCCACCGCCATGCTGATCCTGGTCGTGTGCACGGCCCTGGCCTTCGGCGTCACCATGACGATGCCCATCGGCGGGGCCGACATGCCCGTGGTCATCGCCCTGCTGAACTCCTTCACCGGCATTGCCGTGGCCATCGCCGGATTCGTCATCGACAACGGCGCCCTGATCATCGGCGGCGCGCTGGTCGGCGCCTCCGGCGGCATCCTCACCGTGCTCATGGCCCAGGCCATGAACCGCTCGGTCATCAGCGTCATGCTCGGCGGCTTCGGTACCGGCGACAGCGGTCCCGCCACCGGCCCGGCTGCGGTCGGCGCGGGCGCCAGCATCCGGCGCATCTCCGCCGAGGACGCCGCCATCCAGCTGGCCTACGCCAGCAAGGTCATCATCGTCCCCGGGTACGGACTCGCCGCCGCGCAGGCCCAGCACGAGGCGGCGGAACTGGCCGCGTTGCTGGCCGAACACGCGACGGTGTTCTTCGCCATCCACCCCGTGGCCGGCCGGATGCCGGGTCACATGAACGTGCTGCTGGCCGAGGCGAACGTTCCCTACACCGACCTGAAGGAGATGGACGCCGCCAACCCCGAGTTCCCGACCGCGGACGTGGCGCTCGTCGTCGGGGCCAACGACGTCACCAACCCGGCCGCCCGCCGTCCCGGTAACCCGGTGTCGGGCATGCCGATCCTGAACGTGGATCAGGCCAAGAGCGTCATCGTGATCAAGCGGTCCATGGGCCACGGCTACGCCGGGATCGACAACGAGCTTTACACCGACCCGAAGACCGGCATGTTCTTCTCCGACGCCAAGTCCGGCCTCGCCGAGATCATCGCCTCGGTCAAGGCCCTGGTCGCCAGCTGACGTCATGCGGATGCACTGAGCGTCGTGACCCCAGATCGCGGCCGTGCCCTGGTCGCTGACGATGAAGCTGTGCTGGAAGGACGTCACCGGCCCGGCCAGCCTGGGCACGACCGTGGACACGTCCGCCTTGGGGTGCCACGACGGCAGCGCGATGATGGCCAGCCCGCCCGGTGAGTGCAGCGCGCCGACCACGAAGTCGGTCTGCCCGCCGAAGCCCGAGTAGATGAGCCCGTGCACGCGGCTCGCGTTGGCCTGCGAGAAAAGGTCAACCTCGAGCGCGGTGTTGACCGAGACCATCCGCGGCCGCTGCGCGATCCGCGCCGGGTCGTTGGTTGCCTCCGTCCGCCGCATTGCCGCCCGCCACCACCCGGGGAATGCCCGGCAGCGCGCTGAGCACCGCCCCCAGCGTTGATTCAGGAACTATCCGCACCGTGGCACCCTCCTAGAGGCGCCTGTCGCCTAGCCGCGAGCGCCCCAGCCGGCGAAGTTCCTATTCGTCGTGCCCCGTACTGCCGTCATGCTCGTGCTGCTCGTCGAACACCCGCACCGCGTAGGCCGCGGCCTGGGTGCGCCGCTCCATGCCGAGCTTGGCGAACAGCGCGGACACGTAGTTCTTCACGGTCTTCTCGGCCAGGAACATCCGCTCGCCGATCTGCCGGTTGGTCAGCCCCTCCCCGATCAGCTCCAGGATCCTGCGCTCCTGCACGGACAGCCCGGCCAGCGGATCGCGCTTGGCCGACTGATCGCGCAGCCTGGCCATCAGCTGGCTGGCCGCCCGCGGGTCCAGCATGGACTGGCCGGAGGCCACCGTGCGCACCGCGCCGACCAGGTCGGTGCCGCGGATCTGCTTGAGCACGTACCCGGCCGCCCCGGCCATGATCGCGTCGAACAGCGCCTCGTCATCGCCGAACGACGTCAGCATCAGGCACGCCACCTCGGGCATCCGGGAGCGGATCTCCCGGCACACCGACACCCCGTCGCCGTCAGGCAGCCGCACGTCCAGGACGGCCACGTCCGGCTTCAGCGCCGGGATGCGGGCCAGCGCCGAGGACGCGGTGCCGGCCTCGCCGACCACCCGGATGTCCGGCTCGGCCTCGAGCAGGTCGCGGACGCCCCGGCGGACCACCTCGTGGTCGTCCAGCAGAAACACCGCGATCGGCCGTGCTGCCTCGTCGGCCGACCCCGCACCGCTCACCGGACTTGTCACCGTAACTCCCGACGCTCGCGAATGTCCGCCCCCGCAGGTTATGCCAGATGGGGCTGCCTGTCAGGTTCAACTCTAGGTAGTTTGCCTGCACTGGGGTAAGGACCAAGGTCCCTTGTGAGCCGCCAGGCCGGCCCGGCGCCGGGATTCTGCGGACCAGCCCGAGCGCCCGGGGAACTCCGGGCCGGTGCGCCGCCTCGGCAGGCACGCGCCGTAGCACCACCCGGGCCGGTACATAACCCCACCCCGAGAAGATCAAGGGCATTATCCCCGAACGAGCGGTGGTGCTTGCCCCGCGGGCGCGCCCGGCTTCGAAGGGACCAAAGTCCTGCTGCGCTACCCGGATGTCCCTGGCAGGCAGACGCGCGGTGAAAGATGATGGAGCTGAAGAGCCCTGTGTGGCGGGCTGATACGTGAAAAGGCGATGATGCACGATGTCAGGAATCACGGTAGGCGTTGACGGTTCGCACAACGGTCATCGGGCGCTTGATTGGGCCATGCGCGAGGCTGCGCTGCGCAAGGTCCCGCTTACGGTCCTCACGGTCCACGAGGTGATGGCCAGCTACTGGACGGGGAACCCGCTCGCCGTTCCCGGCGACGCGCCGGAACTGGAGAAGGCCCGGACCGCCGCCGAGCACGCGGTCGCGGAGGCCGCCGGGGGGCTCGGCGGCGAGCAGCCCCAGGTCACGGTGACCGCGATCAACGGCTTCGCTGCCAAGGCGCTCATTGAGGCGTCAGCGGACAGCGATCTGGTCGTGGTCGGTAACCGCGGCGGTGGCGGATTCCCCCGGCTCAGCCTGGGTGCCGTGGCCAGCCAGGTGGTGCATCACGCTCACTGCCCGGTCGTCGTCGTGCCAAGCGGGGAGTGACAAAAGCCGACCGACCCGGCCTGCACCGTTAGCCGACCCGCAAGGCCGCGCACACCGCTATCCGGCTCGGCCTCCGGCAGGTCACGGACGCCGGGGCGGACGATCTCGTGGGCGTCCAGGAGAGAGACGCGATCGGCGCCTTGAGTCCGCCGCCTGATCCGGCATCGCCCGCTGGATCTGTCACCGTAACTCCTGACGTTCGCTCACCGACGTGGCCGCGGTCCAGAACGGATACGGCACCCCGCAGGCGCGCCCGATCCGCCGGGCCACGCCGCCGAACTCCGGGCACGCAACTTCCCCGCCGGATCGATGGGACCCAAGATCGAGGCCGTCTGCCGCTTCGTCGAGGCGACCGGAAAGCTAGCCGCCATCGGCCAGCTGAGCGACGCCCAGGCCCTGCTCGCTGGCCAAGCCGGCACCCTCATCGCCCCAGCTCACGCGGGAGCGCAGCCCCTTACCGGTCCGCTATGCCGTGCTGGTTAGGCTGCGTGACGAGGCGTAGATGTCGCGTTGGGGTCGCTTCGGCGGCCCTGAACGCGGCGTCTTTCCGCATCGGGATACGGTGCGCAGCACCCGGCCGGCTCCTCCGGCGCGGTCGGCCAGGGCACGGGCGCTGTCAGCCGCCGCGGAGAATCACCCGGCCGGGCCGCGACCGCAGCACGCATCTGGCCGTCCGTCGTCGCGGACGTCATCGGCCTGCACCAGCGAGGGCATGCGGTTCTCCTTGATCCGGACTACGGCGACTACGCGCTGGCCTCGCTCATGCCGAACACGGCCGGAGAGGTCGCCTTCCTCTATCGCGAGCTCGACGGCGAGCCGATCGCCTGGTGGCGGCCACTGGCCTGGCAGGCCGCCGTGGAGCAGTGGCTTCCCCTGGCACTGGGCAACCCGGCGTGCGTCGAGCACCTTGTCGGTTTCCTGCTCCCGCTGCCGCCCGCGGACCAGGCGCGCGCCGACCTGCCCTGGGTGCAGCGTCTCGTCCTGGCCGATCCTGGCCGGGTCGCGAGGCGCACCCCCCTGCTGTCGGCCTGGCTGATCGAGATCCGCCAGCCGGGTCAGGCCACTCTGGCCTGATTGGGACTGGCACCTAGGAACATGCCTGCTGGCTGATTTGTTAGGCTTACGAACTGTAAGAGCTTCGTACTATCGAGGGTGAAGACGTGACCGACCCAGGCGCTGTGACGCTGGACGTCCAGGCCGCGCAGGCGGCCGTGCTTACCGTGTTGCGCCTGTTCCGGGCGCTGGAGCGGGTCGATACGGGCCTGACTCCCCAGCAGTACCGCATCTTGAAGCTGGCGGGGGCCGGCGGCGAGCGTTCCGCCCGGCTGGCCGAGCGGCTGGCCGTCGCTAAGCCCACGCTGACCGCCACCGCCGACGGCCTGGTCGCTGCGGGCTATGCCCAGCGCGAGGCCGAGCCCGGCGACCGGCGGGTCGTGCGGCTGTGCCTGACGGCAGCTGGCCGCGCCGCCCTCGAGCGTGCCGACGCGGCCTATGCCGACTGGCTCGGCCCGCTGCTCGGCGCGACCGGTGACACGTCCGGGGTGCTCGAGGCTTTCCGCGACCTCGACGAGGCGATGGATGAGCGGCGCCGTGCCCGGCTAGGGCTGGCATGAGGGCACGCGGACCCGGGACGGCAGCAGGATCTCCCGTGCCGGCGGCTTCTCCGGCTACAGCGGGGACCGGCGGCCGTCCCGGGGCGCAGGATCCCTGGCTGCGGCGGCTGGCGGCTTACTGCGGGCGGCACCGCCGTCTCGAAATCATGGCGCTGGGCGGCTCGCTGCTGGCCACCTTTGTCCAGGCGGGCATCCCGCTGATCATGGCGTGGATCGTGGACAGCGCGATCCTTGAGCACCGCGAGCCGATCTGGCTGGGCGCCTTGGTGCTCATCGTTGCCGGGCTGCTCAGCTTCGCCGGTGTCTACACCCGGCGGTACCGGGGCGGGCAGCTGTCGCTTGAGGTCCAGCACGACATGCGGACCGAACTCTTCCAGTCGCTGGAGCGGCTGGACGGGGCACGCCAGGACCAGTTGCATACCGGGCAGATCGTCAGCCGTTCCATTTCTGATCTCAACATGGTCCAGAGCCTGCTCAGTCAGGTGCCGATGCTGCTCGGCAACGCCCTGCTGTTCGTGCTGTCGATCAGCATCATGGCCTACCTGTCGCCGGTGCTTACCCTGGTCGCGCTGGCGATCGCGCCGGCGCTGTGGCTGATCGCGATCGCCTCGCGGCGCAAGCTCTTCCCCGCCAGCTGGGATGCGCAGCAGAAGGAGGCGCAAGTCGCGGGCGTCGTGGACGGCGCGGTGACCGGCGTGCGTGTGGTCAAGGGCTTCGGGCAGGAGGAGCAGGAGATCGAGCGGCTGGAGGGGGTCAGCACGCGGCTGTACTCCGCCCGGCTACGCGTCGTCCGGCTGACGGCCCGCTATAACCCCGCATTGGGGGCCGTTCCCATGTTCGGCCAGGTCGGAGTCCTCGCGCTGGGCGGCTGGCTGGCCCTGCACGGCTCGATCAAGATCGGGGTCTTCCTCGCCTTCTCCCTCTACGTCGGGCAGATGGTCGCGCCCGTGCGCGCGCTGACCAGCCTGATCACGATCGGCCAGGAGGCGCGGGCCAGCGTGATCCGGGTCTACGAGGTGATCGACTCCAAGCCGGTTGTCACCGAGAAGCCCGGCGCCGTGGTCCTGCCGCCGGGGACGCCCGACGTCGAGCTCGACCACGTGGCCTTCGGCTACCTGCCGTCCGAGCCAGTACTGCGGGGCCTGTCGCTGCACGTGCCGCCCGGCGAGACGCTCGCCGTGGTCGGCACCTCAGGCTCCGGAAAATCAACGATCTCCCTGCTGCTGCCCCGCTTCTACGACGTCAGGGGCGGCGCGATCCGGATCGGCGGCCAGGACGTCCGCGACCTGACCCTGGACTCGCTGCGCGCCTCGATCGGCCTGGTGATGGAGGACAGCTTCCTGTTCTCTGACTCGATCCGCGCCAACATCTCCTACGGCCGGCCCGACGCCACGCAGGAGCAGATCGTCGCGGCCGCCAAGGCCGCTGAGGCCGACGAGTTCATCACCAGCCTGCCGGACGGCTACGACACGGTGATCGGCGAGCAGGGCCTGACCCTGTCCGGTGGCCAGCGGCAGCGCGTGTCGCTGGCCAGGGCGCTCATCACCGATCCGGCCATCCTGATCCTGGACGACGCCACCTCGGCGATCGACGCGGGGACCGAAGCGCAGATCCACGCCACCTTGCGCAACGTGATGGCCGGGCGCACCACGCTGCTGATCGCGCACCGCCGGTCCACGCTCCAGCTGGCCGACCGGATCGCCGTCCTGGACGAGGGGCGGCTGGTTGATGAGGGCACGCACGAGCAGCTGGCCGCGCGCTGTGCCCTGTACCGGCTGCTGCTGGCCGGACCCGGCCAGGACGCCGAGGGCGTGGATGCCGGTGAGCTCGCCTACCACCAGAACGCCGACCGGGGCGCTCCCGCCGCCGTGCCGGAGCCGGCCTCCGGCACGGTAACCCCCAGCCTGTGGGAGCAGGACAAGAGCGCGGCCGGGTCCAGTCCTGCGCCGGGCGTGGACAGCAGCCAGCTGGCCCGCGCATCAGGCGCCGCGATCGGCCGCGGCATGGGCGCCGCTGCCCGCGGCGGACGAGGCCGCAGTGGGGCTGGCGGGGGCATGCTCGCCGGGATACCGCCGACACCCGAGCTGCTCGCCAAGGTCGACGCGCTTCCGCCGGCCCATGAGCTGCCCGGCGTCAGCCAGGCAGGGTCCCGCGCGGGAGACCCGCACTTCACGCTGCGCCGGCTGCTGCGGCCGATCGCCCTAGCGCTCTTCATCGGTCTGGTTCTTGACGGCCTCGACGCCGTGGCCGGCATCGCCATGCCCGCGCTGGTCCGCACCGGCGTCGACAACGGCGTCCTGGCCAGGGAATTCCACCCGATCATCGTGGTCTCGCTGATCGGGCTCGCGATCGTCTGCGCCGACTGGATCATCAACGTGATCCAGACGAACGTGGTGGGCCGCAACGGCGAACGGATGCTCTACACCCTGCGCGTGAAGATCTTCTCCCACCTGCAGCGGCTCGGCCTGGACTTCTACGAGCGCGAGATGTCCGGCCGGATCATGACCCGGATGACGACGGACGTGGACGCCATGGACACTTTCCTGCAGACCGGGCTGATCACCATGGTCAACGCGGTCCTGACGTTCGCCGGCGTGCTGCTCGCGCTGCTGTACATCAACCTGCGGCTGGGCCTCATCCTGCTGACGATCATCCCGGTGCTGGTGGCGGCCACGCTGGTGTTCCGGGTGAAGTCCCGGGAGGCCTACACCGATGCCCGCGAGAAGGTCAGCATCGTCAACGCCGATCTGCAGGAGAACGTTGCCGGGCTGCGCACCGCGCAGGCGTACCGGCGCGAGGGCCGCAACCAGGAGCATTTCGCTGAGCTGAGCGGCAGGTACCGCCGGTCCCGGCTGCGGGCACAGCGCCTCATCGCGCTGTACTTCCCGTTCGTGCAGCTGCTCTCCACCGTCGGCGGGGCCCTCATCTTGTTCGTCGCAGCCGGCGAGGTGCACGACAAGACGCTGACGGCCGGCGGGCTGATCGCCTACCTGCTCTACATCGACCTGCTCTTCTCTCCCGTGCAGCAGCTGTCTCAGGTCTTCGACGGCTACAACCAGGCCGCCGTCGGGTTGCGGCGGATCAAAGACCTGCTGCGGCGGACGACCAGCACGCCGCAGGCCGCGCACCCGCGGCCCGCTGGCCGCCCCCGGGGCCAGATCGAGTTCCGTGATGTGCGGTTCAGGTACTCCGGGCAGCCGCGGGACGCGCTTTCGGGTGTGAACCTGGTCGTGGGGCCCGGCGAGACTGTGGCACTGGTCGGCCAGACCGGCGCGGGCAAGTCCACCATGGTCAAGCTGGTCGCACGGTACTACGACGTCACCTCGGGCAGCCTGCTCATCGACGGCACTGACGTGCGCGAGCTGGACCTGGCCGGGTACCGGCAGCAGCTCGGCGTGGTACCGCAGGAGCCTTACCTGTTCCCCGGCACGGTCAGGGACGCGATCGCCTACGGCCGCCCGGACGCGACGGACGCGGAGGTCGAGGCGGCGGCGCGGGAGGTGGGGGCGATCGAGATGATCGCGCGGCTGCCCGGCGGCTTCCGGCACGAAGTGGCGGAGCGCGGACGCAACCTGTCGGCCGGGCAGCGGCAGCTGATCGCCCTGGCTCGCGCCTACCTGGTCGATCCGGCCATCCTGCTGCTCGACGAGGCCACCGCGGCCCTCGACCTGGCGTCGGAGGCGGCGGTCAACACCGCGACCGAACGGCTGACGGCCAAGCGCACCACCCTGGTGGTCGCCCACCGGCTGACCACCGCTGCCCGCGCCGACCGCATCGTGGTGCTGGAGTCAGGCAAGATCGCCGAGGTCGGCACCCATGCCGACCTGCTTGGACGGGGCGGTAGCTACGCGGCCCTGTGGGCCGCGTTTGCCGGGGATGTCGACCTGGTTGCCTGACCAGATCCGGCCTGCCATCCCGCTGGGCAGCAGGCCAGAGTTCCCGGCGCACGCCGGGCTGACCGGCGCTCTCAGTCGGCTCATCGAGCGGCCCGGGGATGACGAGCGCCGTGCACTCGATAATGCCCTGCCGGTCACTGAGCGGCTCGCCAGGGACCTGGCGGGACGGCGGCCGTGAAGCGCAGGCTGGGCGCGTTCGGGCGCCAGACGTTCTCCTCGCTGAAGGTCCCGAACTATCGCCTGTACTTCACCGGCCAGTCGATATCCCTCGCCGGGACCTGGATGCAGATGACGGCGCAGTCCTGGCTGGTGCTGACCCTCACGCACTCCAGCACGGACCTGGGCTTCACCGTGGCCCTGCAGACCCTGCCCGTGCTGCTGTTCGCCCCCTACGGCGGCGTGGTCGCCGACCGGGTTGACAAGCGGCGGCTCATGATCGTGCTGCAGATCGCCATGGGCTTCCAGGCCCTCGCGCTCGGGCTGCTCACCGTTCTCGGGACGGTCCGCTTCTGGCAGGTCTGCGTGCTGGCCGTCATCCTCGGCCTGAACAACGCCTTCGAGAACTCCGCCCGGCAGGCTTTCGTCCGGGAGATGGTCGGCCAGGATGAGCTGCGCAACGCCATCACGCTGAATTCGGTGACAGTGAACGCGGCCCGGGCGGTCGGGCCAGCCATCGGCGGCGTCCTCATCGCCACGGTCGGCACCGGCATCTGCTTCCTGCTGAACGCCGCCAGCTTCGCGGCCGTCGTCGCCTCCCTGCTCATCATGGACCGCTCCGCCCTGCGGCCGAGCCCCCCGGCCGGGCGGGCCAGCGGGCAGCTGCGCGAGGGCCTGCGCTACGCGGCACGCACTCCCACGATCGCCATTCCGCTGGCGATGATGAGCCTGGTCGGCCTGCTGGCATATGAATTCCAGGTCACGCTCCCGGTCCTCGCCCGGCAGACGTTCCATGGCGGCGCGGAGGCCTACGGCTTCATGACGGCGGCGATGGGGGTCGGAGCGGTGATCGGGGGGCTGTTCACCGCCGCGCGAGGCCGGACCGGACTGCGGCCGATGATCATCGCCTCGGCCGGTTTCGGCGCGGCGATCCTGACCTGCGCATTCTCCCCCGTTCTCGGCCTTGCCTACGCTGCGCTGCTGTTCGTCGGCTGGGCGAGTGTCTCCTTCATCGCGATCGGCAACTCCACCATCCAGCTCAGCGCGGAGCCGAGCATGCGCGGACGGGCGATCGCGCTATGGCAGGTCGCCTTCCAGGGAACGACGCCGATCGGCGGCCCGGCGATCGGCTGGATCATCGCCGCGACCAGCCCGCGCACCGGCCTGGCCGTCGGGGGCGCGTCCTGCTTCGTGGCCGCGCTCGGCGGCATCGCCCTGGCCCGGCGCTCCCGCCCGTCACCACCGCCGCAGATGACCAGGCACGAGCACCCGCCGCCCGCCGCCCCCGGCACCGCCCTTCAGGCCGAGGACCCCATCGGGTGAGGCACGGCACGCCGCCGTCACCGGCCGGATCGGGCCAGGGGTTACCGCGCTGCCCGCCCTCAGCAGGGCAATCCCCGGAGGCGGGCGGCGGCACCGTCCGTAACCGGGGGCGAGGCTGACGTCATGTCCTGGTGTCCGTTAGTGTTCGCGCTGGTGTTCTCGTTCGGGCACGATTTGTGGCGTGATATTTCTTCTGGTACGTGTCTTGGGCGAAAGGCACCGGCAGTTCGTGGCTGCCCTGCTCGTCACCGCCACCGCCTGCGTGCTGGCCGGCGCCGGGTTGTTCGCGCTGACCCAGAACCTGCCGTTCACCACGGGCCTGTACTGGGCGGTCACGACGGCGACGACGGTCGGATACGGTGACGTGACACCGCACAACGGCGCGGGACGAGTGATCGCCTCGGCCGTCATGCTGACCACGATCCCGATGCTGGCCGCCGTGTTCGCGCTCGTGACGGGCGGGGCCGCGGCCGCCGGAATCCGGAGGATGCTCAATTTGGAAACCCGGTTCCCTGAGGGCACCTACCGGCTCGTGGTCGGGATGAACCCGACGGTGCCCGCGATCTTGGCAGAGCTGGAAGTGGCCGGGGTCCCGGTGGTGCTCGCCGCCGACGTCGAACCGTCGACGGTCCGCGCGGGCGTGCACCTGGTCCGCGGCGACCCGACCCAGCCGGGCACGATCAGCGCCGCCCGGCCCGCAGGCGCCCAGCAGGCCCTGATCACCGGCAGCAGCGACGGTGATGTCCTGGTCAGCGCGGTGATCTTGCGCAAGCAGGCACCTGACCTGCCGATCACCGCCCTGGTCAGCTCGGCTTCGGTGCGGGAGGCGCTGGGCGAGCTCGGAGTCCAGCATGCGGTGTCGGCGCAGGAACTGGTGGCCCGCACGCTGGCCACCACCCTGGAAACGCCGCACGCGGGTGAGATGGTCGCCCAGCTCGTGGAGTCTGGCCGGGACATCCTGGCCGAGATCGACGCCGGTCCGGCCACGATCGGCAAGGCCCTCAGCGCCGTCCGCGACGAACGCGCCGGACTGGTGCTCGGCCTGGTCCACGCGGGCACGTTCACCCTGGGCATCGGCGAGGACCCGGTCATCGCGGCCGGGGACCGCCTGCTGATCGCCGAGGACACATCCCGGGGACACCACCGGCGCTAACCGGACCTTAGCCCGGCACAGTGGCGGCTCGGCGCCCATCCAGAGCCTGGCTGGCGCCAGCCGCACATCAAAGCAGCCCGAGTGCGGTGGCGGCCAGTCGCAGGCAGTCCGTTCAACCGGCGGGCACAGTCGCACGATCGAACCTCCGCTGCTCGGTGCGGCGCCGGGACCGAGCTGGGTGAGGATGAGCGGGCGGAGCTGGCCCGGCTGAGGATCCGGGGCCGTTGGCTTCCGGCCAGGCCTCTGCTCCGGGCTGGCGAGGCCTTGCCTGGCCCGGTCGCGGAGCGCAGCCAGCATGACGTCGGCTCGGTGGATCTGGTCGCAGGTGCGGCCGAAGTCGGGGCTGATCGGACCGAGGTTCGAGCCCCGCTCGGCACCGGGAAGTCTTCCTGTCCGGCCGTCCGCCGCATGGCCCGCTACGGAGCAAGATCAACCCCTGGCCGGGACGCCAGCTGGACAAGGCGGGCATCGTGACCGGCCGCCGCGGTGCTCATATCCTGCGGCCTGGCGGCGCAGGACCGCGACCTCAAGCCGGAGCACCAAGATTTCCACGTTCTTGGAAACATCGCTGCGGACGAGGAGAACCCAGCCAGCCGAACAACCGGGCCTGCTGCTGCCTGGCCAGGCCGAGGGTCATGGTCGTCATGCCGCCGTCACCTAGCCGCCCGCACCCGGTAGATGTGCTGCTGTGCGGTCACCACTACCGCGTCAGCCAGGCGGCTCTGCGCGCCGCGGGCGCAGCGGCCTACGATGATACGGGCGCTGTGATCATGACCGGCCCGGGCGAGTCGCCGCCGGGCCGCTGCGAGCCGGCCTCGTCGGCACCGGGTCGGTAGGCTGCGCCGGATGCGCCCTGGCCGCGGGGGCTTCCTCGCATGCGGCTCGGATGCGGGGCCGTTCTCATCCGGCGCTGCGCAGGTAAGTCCCCGGCCTGAGCTCACCGAAGATCAGGCCGCCGCAGGCGCCCAGGCCGCGGGGACGTTGGCGTGACCGGCGGAGACCTTGGTCCCTGGAGCCGGCTCGTTTGAAGGTGCCACGCGGATTCCCCGGCCCGTTCGGGGCCCCGGGGCCCGCCGCGTCGCCCGGCCCGCGGCCGTCGGTGTCCGCAGCGGCCGGCCCGCGGCCATCCCGGGTGGCTGTCGGCGCCGCCGCATGGCTGCGTCGTCGCCGGTCCACGATGTGCTCCTTGCTGCCTGGTTATGCGGGGTCGCGTTCGATGGGGCAGGTCATGCAGCGTGGCCCGCCGCGGCCGCGGCCCAGTTCGCTGCCGGGCACGGTGACCACTTCGATGCCGTGCTTGCGCAGCATGGTGTTGGTGGCGACGTTGCGCTCGTAGCCGACGATGACGCCGGGGGCGAGGGCGAGGTAGTTGTTCCCGTCGTCCCACTGTTCGCGTTCGGCGGCCCTGACGTCCTCATCGGTCGTCAGCACCGTGACCTCGTGGGCGAGTGCCTCCGCGAGGGTGTCCCACAGGTTGCGGTTCTGGCTGACCCGCAGCTTTCCCTCACCGCCGCCCGCAGTGAGCGTCCATGACCGGAGGTGGCGGTCGATGTAGGGGTACAGGACGAACGTGGCGCGGTCGATCATGGTCATCAGTGTGTCGAGGTGCATCATCGCGTGGGACTGGGGCAGCTCGGCGGCGATGACGGTATGTGCCTGGCCGCTGTCGAACAGGGCCCGGGAGAGGATCTCTACGGCCATGGGGGTGGTCCGCTCCCCCATGCCGATGAGCGCGGTCTCGTTCCCCAGGACGTGCACGTCCCCGCCTTCGATGCTGGCAGGCAGGTGGCTGGCGTCGTCGTCGCCGTAGTAGGTGACGAAGTCGCGGCCGGCGAACAGCGGGTGGTAGCGGTAGATGGCCCGGATGTGCAGCGTTTCCCGCTGGCGGGCGGGCTTGGCCATCGGGTTGACCGAGACCCCGCCGTAGACCCAGCAGGAGTTGTCGCGGGGGAACAGGTGGTTGGGCAGCGGCGGGAGCACGAAGTCATCAGCCCGCAGCATGTCCCACTTCAGGCTCTTCGCCCGCAGCGGCCGCAGGTCGGCCTTGAGTACGCCGCCGACCAGGTACTCAGCCAGTTGCCCGCCGTCGAGGTCGCCGGCCAGCGCGCGGAACGGCTCGACCAGCGTCGGGCCGAGGTTCTCGGGGGTGCACACCCGGTCGAGCACGAAGGCCCGGCCATCGGGCACCTCGAGCGTCTCGGCGAGCAGCTGGGCGAAGTAGTGCACCTGGACGCCCTTCTCGCGGAGCGTCTCGGCGAAGACGTCATGTTCTTCTTTTGCTTTCTTGGCCCACATGACGTCGTTGAACAGCAGCCCGGCGGCGTTCTGCGGGGTCAGCCGGGACAGTTCCAGTCCCGGCCGGTGCACGATGACCTGACGGAGCTGGCCGACCTCTGATTGCACGCTGAAATTCATGATTATCCCTCCGGCGATGCTCGTTTTGCGGTGCGCTAGCGGCGCGGCGGCGGCATGCTGATCAGGCATCAGCTGGTGCCTGCCCGGCTGAGTCCGCTGGCAGGCTGCCTGCGGGTTCCCCGACCTGGCCGAGGCGTTCCCGGCGGGCCTTGAGGAAGGCGTACAGGACGATCCCGGCCAGCACGATGACCATCGCCTGGTACACGGCCGCGTAGCCGGCGGCGAAGGTGACCCACATCGAGAACAGCACCGCCGCGATGGTGATCAGCAGGTCGCGGGCCAGCAGCCACCCTTGCACCCGGCGGCGCCGGGACACCAGGAAGGTCAGCTGCGCGCACGCCGACATCAGGTACGGGATCGCGACCGTCACCACGGTGAGGTTGACCAGGTAGGTGAAGACGGTCAGCCCCGTGCTGGTTTCGTAGCGCCACAGCATGAGCAGCGACGGCAGCACCGCGGCCATCACGATGCCGAACCAGGCGCTGCCGTTGCGGTCGGTCCACGCAAACGGCTGCGGGAACAGCCCGTCATTGGCGGGCGCCCGGGACACCTCGGCGGTGACCAGCGTCCAGCCGTTCAGCGCGCCGATGCCGGACACCACAGCAAGCGCCGCGACCAGCTTCCCGGCCCAGGCCCCGTGGTTGAAGATCGCCCCGAAGGCGTTGACGAACGGGGCGCCGTTATTCACCAGCGCGTGGTGAGACACCAGGCCCATCACTGCGGCCGACACCAGAAGATACACGACGGCGCTGGCCACGGTGCCGAGCAGCGACGCCCGGCCGACGTTGCGCCGCGGGTCCTTGACCCGCTTGGCGGTGATGGCCGCCACCTCGACACCGATGAAGGAGAACAGCGCCACCCCGGCGGCGATCCCGATCGCGCTGTACAGGCTGCCGCCCGAGGCGTTGAACGGGCCGAAGTTGGCCTTGGACACGAAGAACCATCCCAGGACGCCCACGAACAGCAGCGGGAGGAACTTCAGCACGACGGTGACGTTCTGGAACCAGGCCATCTGCCGCACCCCGGCCAGGTTCACCGCGGCCGGGACCCACAGCCCCAGCAGGGCGATGCCCCAGTTCGTCATGCCCGACGGGTGGCTGATCCCGAACAGGGCATCGACGTAGAAGACCCACGACGCCACGATGGCCGCGTTGCCGGCCCACGCCTGGATCCAGTAGCACCAGCCGGTCAGATAGCCGGCGAAATCACCGAACTCATACCGGGCGTAGGCGTACAGGCCGCCGTCGGAATTAGGCACCCGCCTGGTCAGCTGGCCGAACAAGACAGCCAGCAGCATCGCGCCCACCGCGATCACGGCCAGCACGATCAGCGAGCTGGTGCCCGCCCCGGCCAGCACGGCCGGCATGGTGAATACCCCGGTCCCGATGATGCTCCCGATCACCAGCCCGGTCGCCGAGGTCAGCCCCAGGGCACGGGCCTTCTGCTCATCTCTCGGAGACAACGGCGCTGCCGGGCCCTCCGGCGGCTTCGGCACATGGTGAATCCTGGAAATGAGGGACATCTGAACCTCTCCTCCTGGGAGCGGTGCCAGGACTTTCTCCTGCCAGCGCTCTCGATGTCGCCGTGGGTGATGATGGCGGCCCCGCGCCTGCCTTGGCGGGCCCCAGCTGCGGCTACCGTCAGGACCTGCGGTCTCCCGCACTCCTCATTGGCCGCTCGCCGTCACATCCGGCGAGCGTCGTTTTTCCCACCGCACGCCGGCTACGGCCGTCCGGCTAGGGTCCTTGGTCCCTGGGCGAGGGTGATGAAAGTAAGCGGGCCGGAGCGTGCTCACTGCCCGGATCGGGCCAGCAACACCGGCCGTGCCCACCACATGTCCATGCTGAGCGGCCGCGGGAACGGGTCGCGTGCTCGGACTGGTCCGCGGGGTGCCGTGGGACGAAAGTCCCTACCTGTGTCCCTGGCATGCATGCACTGTGGAGATGCCGGCGCGGGTCACCGCGGGATGCGCGGTGAGAGATGGCCGGGAACCCCTGAGGCGATCGGGGTTCGGGACGGCTGGATCAGCTACCGAGGAGCACGGGATGGATCTTGAGGGGCACACTGTGGACCTGCGCGGGCGCAGCCTGCTGAAGGAGACCGACCTCAGCCGGGAGGAGTTCCTGTACCTGGTCGATCTGGGCAACCGGGCACGAGAGGAAAAGCGGCTGGGCTTCGCGCTGCGCCGACTCGCCGGGCGCAACATCGCGCTCATCTTCGAGAAGACCTCGACCC
This sequence comes from uncultured Actinomycetes bacterium, assembly GCA_963789225.1. Taxonomy (GTDB): domain Bacteria; phylum Actinomycetota; class Actinomycetes; order Streptosporangiales; family Streptosporangiaceae; genus Palsa-504. Next base: position 109,950 of record CAWBKD010000007.1, on the reverse strand, counting down.
GGACCCGTTCAGCGTTCGAGGTCGCCGCGCATGACGAAGGAGCCCACGTCACCTACCTCGGGCCGGGAGAATCCCAGCTGGGCATCAAGGAATCGGTGAAAGACACCGCGCGCGTCCTGGGCCGCATGTTCGACGGCATCGAGTACCGCGGATCCGCCCAGCAGGACGTCGAGACCCTGAGCGCCTTCTCCGGGGTCCCGGTGTGGAACGGGCTGACCGACGCCTGGCACCCGACCCAGATGCTCGCCGACATCCTGACCATGCGTGACCACGCGGCCGTGCCGCTGGAGGACGTCTCGTACTGCTACCTGGGCGATGGCCGGAACAACACGGCCAGCTCGCTGCTGGTCACAGGTGCCCTGCTCGGGCTCGACGTGCGGATCTGCGCACCCGAGGCGCTCTTGCCGTCCGCTATGGTGCGCCGCATCGCCGCGGATCTCGCGGCTGCGTCCGGGGCCAGGGTGACTGTTACCAGCATCCTCGACGAAGCCGTGGCGGGGCCGGCTTCCTGTACACCGACGTCTGGCTCTCGATGGGGGAGCCGCCGGCCGAGTGGGACGAGCGGATTGATCAGCTCCTGCCCTACCAGGTCAACGCGGACGTGATGGCCGCCACGGGCAACCCCGCGGCGAAGTTCATGCACTGCCTGCCGGCCCTGCACAACCGCGACACCCAGATCGGGCAGCAGATTTATGACAAGCGCGGTCTGGACGCGCTGGAGGTCACCGAGGAAGTCTTCGAGTCACCGGCCTCCATCGTTTTCGATCAGGCGGAGAACAGGCTGCACACCATCAAGGCCCTGATGGTCGCGACGATCCCGCCGCAGCCGTGAGGATCGCCGCCGCGCTCGGCGGGAACGCCCTGCTGGAACACGGCGAGCAGCCCGACGCCGACATCCAGGAATCGCATGTCCAGCGGGCCGTGGCGGCGCTCGCGCCGCTGGCCCGCGCCCACGACACGCTGATCACGCACGGTAACGGCCCGCAGGTCGGCATGCTGGCGCTGGAAAGCGCGCGCGACCCGGCGCTGTCCCGTCCCTACCACCGCCCGAGCCTCCGGTCGCCCCATGCGTGGTGGGTGAGATAGGCGATCGTTCCGGTGGGCGTTCGGCACGATGGTGGCCGTCACTCAGTGCATGGTGCCGTGCATCCCGGAGACGGACGCAGCGACGATGAGGAGGAGGAGGAGGAGGAGGAGGAGGAGGAGGAGGAGGAATGATGATGCCCAAGATCACCGCCGCCCAGCCCAGGATCAAGCCCGCGAGCGCCAGGCCAGCCCCCTGTTCTCCGCTGCGCCTGATCTGGTGCAGGGCCATGTGGCCGAACACGATCGCCGGGATGGTCGCCAGCGGCCCGAACGTGAACTGCGCGACTCCGCAGACGAGGCTCGCCATCGCGAGCCCGTTGGTCCTGACCACCGGGGTCACCCCGGTCGCCCTGGCCGAGGCAGGTGGTGAAGAGCATTTATGCCGAACGGACGGTGGTCATGACAACCGACACCACGTTTCCCGGCCCCCTGCTGATCGGACCGAGGGGGTCGGCGACCTCTAGCAGGCGCTCGTGGCCGGGGGTACCGGGTGATCGGGCCGACCGTCCAGGACGGCGCTATCGTGCTGCGGGAGCCGCGCTCTGCTGCAGAGCTCCCCTTCGGCCGGGGCTGCTAAGGCTGCTTCGGCCGGGTGGCCACGCCGAACCTCCCTGCGCTCACCGCCCAGCTCCGTCGCCGCGGCATGACGGAGCAGGAAGTGCACCGCGTGTTCGCCACCTTCAACGCCGCAGCCCCCGCGCTGGCCGACACCCGAGCCCTTAGGCCCGGCGACCAGGGAACTCCGTTCCTTCAGGAGCGGACGCCGCAGCCGGATGCTTGAATCATGAAGCCCGGATTTCCGCACATAGGCGCCGACGCGGCCGCGCCGGAATCCGACCGCCCTCTCGATGAGAGCCTGCCAACGTCTTCATTCCATGCGGCCCGAGCCTGCTGCTGCCCGGCGCAGCCCGTGGTACGGGAGCCCGTATAGAGGACCTGCCGGGCAAGGCCGGCGCCGCGGAGGCGGCGTTGCTGAAAGGCGTTCACCGGGACCACGCCTCGGCCCGGGTTTAGGAGAGGGAAGGCGCCGTGAACGGCGAGACCGAGCGGGTCCCGCGCCTGATCGTGGGCATCAGCCGTTCGCGGGCGAGTTGGTGGGCGCTGGCGTGGGCGGTCGGGGAGGCCCGGCGGCGCCGGGCCATGCTGCTGCTGGTCAATGTCTTCCGCCCGCCGTGGCTCCTCTCTCGCAGAGACCAACCCGGGCTTCGTCGGCACGCCCCGCGACCCGTACGCCGACCACGTGGCGTACGGTAACACGCTGATTCAGACAGCTATCAGCCAGGCCGTAGGCCGGATGCCCGGCGACATATCCATGGAGCAGCAGGTCATCCCAGGCCGGGCCGCCGCGGAGCTTGCCAGCTTGGCTTGGGGCAGTGACATGCTGGTGCTCGGTTGCCGGCACCGCGGATGGCTGCGCCGACTCGCGCTCGGCTCCGTGGCGCGTGCCCGCGCGCGGCGCACGTACTGCCCGGTCGTGATCGTGCCTGAACCGCCGACCATCGTGTTTCCCGTGCCCTCGCCGGCCGACCCGGCATACGGGCACCGGTTCCGCTGGGTGCCGCACCGCGGAGCGCAGGCAACATCGTGACGGTCATGCCCGCGGAACTAGCTGCGAAGACGCTCAGCAAGGCCGTGGACAGCGCCATCACGGGAAGCGCCCCGGCCGCCCCGCCAGGCTCACGCACGACCACGCAGGCGCACGCTGATTCAGTGCGCGTATGCGGTTGAGCCGGAGACCGCCCGGGACGGGAAGCGGCACGATAGCACCACCGCTAGGAGCCACAAGGCCTGCGCCACGCCGACAGTGCGCTCGGCCAGGCCAGCCTGCCCGGCCCCGGTGACCAGCTCGGCGCCGAACCAAGCGGTCAGGGCGAGCAGCACCGCGACGGCAGCGGCACATACCGCCGGGCGTAGCCCCCACGGCACCTCCGGACCCCGCCGCCAGGCCCCGGCCGGCCACAGCGCCATCCCGCCTACGCTGATCGTCGCCCAGATCGCGTGCGGAACCGAACTGCCGCCGCGGTGCTCTGGATTCAGCGCCACTAGCATGCCGGCCACGGCGCCTGCCGCCAGGATCAGCCGGCGGCCCGGCCGGCCGCAGCGCCGCCGCGGCGACGATGTCGCACACGGCGACCACCACGAACGTCAGCGTCATAACCCACCGGTCGGTGGCGCCCACCGCGGCGAGCGCGCTGACCGTATCGGCCACCGGGTCAAACGACGGCGGCTGCAGGAGGGTGGCCGTCGTACCCCCGCCGACGAGCAGCGCCGGGCCCAGGGCCGACGAGAGCACTCCCCACCACGGTACGTTCCGCACAGACTAGGACGGTAGGCCATGGCCACCGGGCGCGACAGTGGCCAAAGTCCCGCCCCGATGGACCGGCTGACCCGGCACGAACGTCTCCGGCGGGCGGCGCCAGCGGCGCCAGCGGCGTCGATCGCGCGTGCGCTGATGAAACGGCCTCGCCTGTACCCGTTCGACGACTGCTTCTCCGCGGTGGACGCCGCCACCGACGCGCTCACAGACATGCCCGCTGCGTACCGTGCCGACTGCCGGGCGCGGGCAAGGACTCACCAGGTGGCTGCGTATGTGAAATCGGCGGCGAGCCGCCCGAGCCAGGCAACGATGCGCATGCTGATGCCGTACCGTATGCGCTGCGGATGGGCTGGCTGACCGGCGTTCGGGCCGTTCCCACGCACGGTAGTTGCCGTTCGGTGGTAACAGTCAGGACCTTCGCCCTCTTGGACCAGAGTTGCTGCGTGGCACAGAGTCAGAAGAGCCCGCTTGGCTCGATCCATCGAAGGTGATCCTCATCGCTGACGCCACGGACTCCAGACCCGGTAGTTCGGCTGTACCTCGTCGGCCATTGTCAACCGGGACAGGTGGTGATTGATGGGCGCGAACGCTTGTGACGACGTGTTCGGCTGGGCCGACCGGGATCCCGGCCGGGCCATGTTCGCCGCGCAGGCCGAGGGCCGATGGCAGCCGGTTACCGCGGCGCAGCTGGCGGGCCGGGTCGGCGCGGTGGCCGCCGGCCTGAGGCCGACGATGAAGATCATCAGCTGGAACGTCAACTCGATCCATTCGCGGTTGCCGCGGGTCACCGCTGCTGGCCCGCCACCGGCCCGACCTGGCGTGCCTGCAGGAGATTAAGACCAGGTGAGCCACTATCCCCATGCGACGTAATCCAGCGTGTCCAGCGGTCATTCACGGCGTCCCTGGGCGGGGTGGTTGACTGCGACCATTTCTGCTCCTACCCCCAGCACTCGACCTGAACATGCTGGGTGCCCCTGCTGCGGCGCAGCCTCCGCAGGTGAGACCACCTGGGGTACGGCAGGTGGTCCCGGCCGAAGGTGACGTTTGGCCCTGTTCATGGTTGCCGGAAAGCAACCAGTCTGGACTCGGCTTACTGGGCGTGGCTGGATCACGCCGTGAGCAAACGCGGAGGTGAGCTGTCTTGGCCAGTACGGGAACCGCGTCCCGCGAACGCGCTGCGGGCGGTCCAGGCTCTGCCCCGGGCGCTGCGGTTGAGGTGGCCTCCTTGCGCAAACGGTACGGGACGGTAGAGGCGGTCAAGGACGTGTCGTTCCGTATCGAGCGGGGCGAGGTGTTCGCGTTCCTGGGGCCGAACGGGGCGGGCAAGACCACCACGGTCAGGATGTTGTGCACGCTGACCCGGCCGAGCGGCGGCCATGCCAGCGTGGCGGGTTTCGATGTGGCACGCCAGCCGGAGGCGGTGCGGCGCCGGATCGGGCTGGTGTTCCAGGAGCCGACCCTGGATGACCGGCTGACTGCGGAGCAGAACCTGCGGTTCCACGCAGTCTTGTACCATGTCCCGGCCGCGCAGGTGGAGGAGCGGATCGGGCGGGTGCTGCGCCTGGTGGCGCTGGAGGACCGCCGGCACGACCTGGTATCGACGTTCTCCGGCGGGATGGCCCGCCGGCTGGAGATCGCCCGCGGGATGCTGCATACCCCGGTGGTGCTGTTCCTGGATGAGCCGACCGTCGGCCTGGACCCGCAGACACGAGCCCTGGTGTGGCAGGACGTGCTGCGGCTGCGCCGGGAGGAGCAGATGACGATCTTTCTGACCACCCACTACATGGACGAGGCCGAGTACGCCGACCGCCTCGCGATCATCGACCACGGCCAGATCGTGGCCACCGGCACCCCCGATGAGCTCAAACGCCAGGTCGGCGCGGATACCGTCGAGCTGGTCACCGCCGACAACCCGGCCGCCGCCGCCCGCCTGGAGGCGGCCGGCTTCCGGCTGCGCCGGGGCGAGGATCATCTGGTGGTGTTCGCCGAGGACGGCGAGGCCCTGGTGCCCCGGCTCATCGAGACCGCCGGGGTCAGGGTCCGCACCGTGCACGTGCACCGGCCCACCCTCGATGACGTGTTCCTCCACTTCACCGGCCGCCAGATCCGCGACGAGAATGCCGAGCGGGTACTGCCCGCCCAGGCGCGTGCGCGCATGGCGCGGCGTTAGGAGGCAGCCATGACATTCGGTGCCCTGGATCTGCCCGGCCGGCTGCTGGCCGATGAGCGGGAGAGCCTGGCCGAGGAGCTACGCACGGTCGGCATGGTGTGGGAACGGGAGGCGATCCGGTTCTTCCGCACCCGTGCCCGTGTCCTGTCCAGCTTCATCCAGCCGGTCCTGTTCCTGTTCGTGCTCGGTTACGGGATGAGCACGCTGGTGGGTTCGACTGCCGGGTTCGACTTCAAGAAGTTCCTGTTCCCCGGGATCGTGGCCATGACGGTCATGTCGACGGCCCTTTCCTCGGCGATCTCGATCGTGTGGGACCGGGAGTTCGGGTTCCTGCGCGAGATGCTGGTGGCTCCTGTGAGCCGCACATCGCTGGTATCTGGCAAGACCCTCGGCGGGGCCAGCATCGCCACCGTCCAGGGCAGCATCATGCTCGCCCTGGCGCCGCTCATCGGCGTCCGTCTGACCTGGCTGGTGGTGGTTGAGGTCATCGGCCTCGAGCTGCTCATGGCGGTCTCCCTAACCGCGTTCGGGGTGTTCGTGGCCAGCCACATCCAGCGGATGGAGGGCTTCTCGGTCGTCATGCAGCTGCTGCTGTTCCCGATGCTGTTCCTGTCCGGCGCCCTGTTCCCGCTCAACGGCCTGCCCGGCTGGCTGACCGTCTTGACCCGGGTCAACCCGCTCACTTACGCCGTCGCCCCGCTGCGCTCGGTCGTCTTTGCCGTCCAGCACATGCCGCCGGCGGCCGCGGCGAAGTTCTCCAGCACCGTCACGTTGTTCGGCACCACGCTGTCGAACGCCGCCTGTATCGGCATCACCTGCGGCTTTGCCGTGGTGTTCCTCGCCCTGGCCGTCGCCGGATTCGGCCAGCCCGACTGATCCGCCTGTCCGAGCCTCGGGCGCCACCAGTAGGTCATCGGGCCACGCTGGGCCGCCTTTGCCTGCCGCTGGCCCCTGGCGGCTGCATCGCCGCGACCAGGTCGCGGTGGGCCGCGCAGATCACCTCCCGGGCCTGATCCCGCAGTCGGTCGACGTCGCGGTGGGTCAGGCCGCTGGTCGGCAGGGGGTGTCCGGCCACGACGCGCACCTGGCCCGCACGGATCGCGCGCCGCCCTGGCGGCCAGATCCGGCCGGTGCCGTGGATGGCGACCGGCACGACCGGCACCTGGCCGGTGACTGCGATGACGAAAGCGCCGTCCTTGAACTCTCCGATGGTGCCGTCCGGGGAGATCTTCCCCTCCGGGTAGGCGAGCAGCCAGTGCCCGGCCGCCAGGGCCTGGGCGGCCTCGGTGTCGATCTCGCGGAAGTCGGGGGATTCCCGGTCGACCTCGATCATCCCGATCGCGCGCATCGCCGGGCCGAACAGGGGGATCCGGAACAGCTCGCGCATGGCCAGGACGCGCAGCGAGACCGGCAGCGCATGCAGGTGCACGATCGGGTCGAGGAGGGACTGGTGATTGGACACGATCATGCAGGGGCCGGCCGCGCTGACCTGCTCGAGACCGTCGATGCTCACCCGCGCCCCCGCGGCGCGCAGCCACACCCCGGCCCACCACCGCAGGATCCGGTCGGTGACGGCCGAGTCGGCCCGGGCCGGCCGACGGCACCACACCAGCACGGCACCGGCCGCCGACGCCAGCACGCCGGCGGCGAACGTCGGCACCGTGCGCCAGGGCAGCCGCCCGTCCTTGTCCTGCGGCTTGGCCCCGGCTGCCGGGGCGCGGCCGGTGAGCAGGGTCGCGCCCAGGCCGGCCGCGCAGGCGGCCAGGGCGAGCCAGGGCAGGTGCCCGCCCGGCGCGAATCCGGCGATCGCCAGCCGGGCCAGGCCGAACATGGAGGCGGCGAGGCCGGCGAGCATGAGTACGGGCGACCAGGGCCCGGACGGCCCGATCCCGGCGGGCAGGCGGCGCATCGGCCGCTCGGCCCACATGACGGCCATGACCAGCGGCACGAGCGCCACGGTGAGCAAGGCGAGCCAAGCCGGGCGCAGCTCCCACCACTGCGCCGTCCCGATCGCGGGCTGGAGCATCGCCCTGGTCGGGTAGAAGGTCACGGCGATGATGATCACCGGTACGAAGTGCCACAGGTAGACGGTCATCGCCGCAGCATTCAGCCGGCTGACGCGCCGCCACAGGCGCGGCCTGGCCAGCAGCCGGGCGGCGGCCGGCTCGGCCGCGAGAACCAGCCCGCACTGCGCGGCGGCGAAGGCGAGCAGGGCGATCGACGGCGGGTTGGTGTTGCCCGAGCCCACCATGTCCACCATGAACCGCCGCGAGGCCAGCAGCCCGGCCAGCAGGGCCGCGCCGCCCGCGGCCAGCGCGTAGGGGCGCCACCGGGCACGGGTCAGGGTGCGGTCCTGCCAGGCGAAGCCCCACTGGTGGATCGAGCCCCAGACGAACAGGTAGTTGGCATACCCGATCACGTGCACGTGCGACCCGATCACTCCCTTGTCCACCAGGGCGGCCGCCACGGCCATCACGGCGGGCACCGCCAGGCCCCAGCGCCGGTGCGCGGCGAGCAGTGCCGGTGTCAGCGTGATCAGCAGCAGGTAAACCGGCAGGAACCACAACTGCAGGGCGGCCAGCCAGCCGGCCTGAACCAGCTCGGCCGGGCCCACCCTCGCCGCCGCCGCCACCACGACCGCCAGGATCCCGGCCACCACGAACACCGCCGTCGGCCACCACAGCCGCATGGCCCGGTCACGGACCCAGACGGTCCAGCTCTGCCCCTCGGCGTGATGCGCCGTCCACGACTGAGCGTTGACATACCCGCCGACCAGGAAGAAGACCGGCATGACCTGGAACACCCAGGTGACCCACCGTCCCCATTCCACGTAATCCAGCGCGTCCGCGCCGGACAGCTGCCCGTTCCGGTAGGTAACAGAGATCAGCAGCCAGTGGCCGTAGACCACGCAGCCGATGGCCACCACGCGCAGCAGGTCAAGGTAGCGATTACGGTGCATACCAGGAGGACCCCCCCGCGGTCGCCGGAGAAGGCCAGCTCAGGCCGGACCGGATCACCACAGTGCGTGAACCGGCTCTTCATGCGATCAGCTCACGGCAGGCCGCTGCCGGATGGTAGGGGCGGAAGTCCCTGGGCACGAAGCCGGAGGACCGGACACGGCCGGCGACGGAGGCCGACGAGGACCGCTGGCCGCGGTGGCTGGCCGGGGAGATATGCCCCTGATTGAGGAGCTGGGGGGCCGGCGGTCGTCGCGGGCAACTCGATGGGCGCAGCCGCCGCCGTGCTGACCGCAGCGGAACGGCCGGAGCTGGCGTGGGGCCTGGTGCTCATCGGGCCGTTCGTGCGCAACCCCAAGGTCAGTGCCCTCCAGCGGCTCCTCCAGCGGGTGGCCATAGCGCCGGCCTGGGCGGCCGAAGCCTGGCGGTCGTACCTGCCGAGGCTCTACGCCAGACGCCGCCCGGCCGACTTCGACGCCTACAGCGACCAGGTCACCGCCGGCCTGCGCCGCCCCGGGCATGCCAAGGCGTTCTCACTCACCACCCGCGCCAGCCACCAGGCGGCCGAGGCACGCATGGGAGAGGTGTCGGTCCCGACGCTCGTGGTGATGGGCGTGCAGGACCCTGACTTCCCCGACCCCGCCGGGACGGTCAGGCCTGAGATGCGCCAGGCCGGTGAACTGGTACTGGGCAGGGCATCCAGGCGGCGCCACAGTCCTCGACCACCTCGGCGGCCTCACCGCGCAACGGCCGGAGCACCACCACCCTGCCAGCACGCAGCGTCTCCTCCGAACCCGGGACACCTCCGGCGGTCACGACCGGCTCCCACGGCGGTCCTGAGCCTGCGACGCATACGCCCGCCGACCCGGCCCTCCGTCCCCCGGCGGAACGCCGAACACGGCGCCTGCTTTCCCCGCGCCGGGTCGCCGGGCGACGGGACTGGCCGGAGCAGTCACGTCGCCGACCCGCACCACCACGACGGGGCATGGCGCGCCGCGCAGGCAGTCCCGGGCGACCGGACCAAGCGGGGCCATCGGCTCTCCCGCCCGGCGGGCTCCCACGCCACCCGTGCGGCTGTTGCCCAGCACGAGCATCTCGGCATCCTCGGCACGGTCCAGCAGGACGTGGACTGGCAGGCCTTCGGCTGCTTCGAGCAGGCAATCCGGCGGCAGATGCGGGCCGAGCGCGGCATCTACGGCCAGCCGCAGAGCTGCTTCAGGCGGAACCGGGCCATCGCCGCCGTGACTGCTGCCTGGCGGCGCGTACGGCGCCGGCTCCGGATCGTACCGGTCCCGCACGTACACCACATGGAGCCGAAGGCGGCGGAACCTGGCCTCAGCAGCCGCCCAGCGCAGGGCGGCCGCCGCGGCCGCGGAGCCGTCGATCCCGACCAGTATGCGCCCGGCGGAGGCGCGCGCCTCCACCTCGGTCATGGGAGTCTCTGACACCCCTGCCTCCTATGAGCGGGTCAGTTGCGTTTCGCCGTTGGGGGCCGGCAGGGGGGCGGGCGGGGGGCTGGCCGCCGGGCGGGCGAGGCTGGCGGCGGTCTTTTCGGCGGCGATGAAGGAGCCGAGTTCGGTGATGGTGGTCATCAGCGGGGCGGGGAACACCACGGTGGTGTTCTTGTCCACGCCGATCTCGACCAGGCTTTGCAGGTTCCGCAGCTGCAGCGCGAGCGGGTGGGCCATCATGGTGTCGGAGGCCTGGCCCAGCGCGGCGGCGGCCAGCGCTTCGCCTTCGGCGTTGATGATCTTGGCGCGCTTTTCCCGCTCGGCCTCGGCCTGCTTGGCCATGGCGCGCTTCATGCTGTCGGGCAGCTGGATGTCCTTGAGTTCGACCAGGGTGACCTCCACGCCCCAGTCGGCGGTGGTGACGTCGAGGATCTTGCGGATGTCCAGGTTGATCTGGTCGGTCTCGGACAGCGTCTGGTCCAGGGTGTGCTGGCCGACGACCAGGACAATGACCAGAGCTTTCATGGCAGCTCTCCTTCTTGGCTTGCTTTGCAGCCAACGTCACGCCGCCGGCCGCGGCCCAGTCAGAGGCGAAGGTCCCGCATACCGGCCTCACCGACGTCCCTGGGCAGGTAAGCAGCACCTGCGGGCGCGCCCGCTGATCCCGCGGCCTCGCCCACCGCGGGCAGTCTCGCACTGGATTCCTCCCCGGTCCCCTGCGGCGGCACCGGAACGTCGCCAAGCACGTTCCGCACTGCACCAGCCGACACCCGGGACGCCAGCCCCCGGCCGCTCCTCGCCGGGCTGGCACAGCCGGGCTGGCACACGCCACGGCACGACATGACACGGCAGAAGGCGATCTGCCAGATTCCTCCCAACACGGGAACAGCTCCCATCTGTCAAGTTCGGTACCCGGGCTACAGGTGAGTTCCGGTACCTAGGCGACGTTTCCGGTGGCTGAGTTCTTGCGGCGGGGGCGGCCCTTGGGGTTGGCAAAGGCGCCGAGCTCGCGGGCCCGGTCATGCCGGATCGGGTGCACCCGGATGATCTTGCCGTCCCTGGCCAGCTGCACCGACCCGGCCACGATGGAGACGTCGATCGCGTGCCGCGCCCAGCGGCGGCCGCGCTGGTAGTCGGTGCCGGCGAAGCTGACCACGCCGATGCCGTTGGCCAGCCGGGTCACCGTCAGCCCGGCGGTGGCGTCCCGGGCGCGGCGGGTGATCCGCGCCCGCGGCGCCCGGTCGGCCTGGTCTGGCGGAACCGCTGTGCATGGGTGGCGATGGCCACCCCGGCGTGCACGATGTCCACCAGACCGCCGGCCACCACGACGTCGACCGGCTCGCCGGCGTAGGCCGCGCCGACCGCGTAGATGAACCCGGCCAGGGAGATCGTGCCGTGCGCGGTCACCCACCGCGAGACCCCCGCCGGGCGGCGCCCTGCCCCAGGGCCCGAGGCCGCCGCTGCCGCAGCTAGCCGCCCGCACACCGGGGCGGCGCCGGATGGGTGCTTGTAAGACCACTCCGCCCGCCACGAACCGGGAAACAGCACACGACCGCTGACAATCCACCCGCAACCGGCCCCCAGTTCGCCGCCCTCGATGATCATTCCGCCGCTAGCCGGCGGCAGGACCGGGCAGCTGCGAGGAGGATCCAGAAGAACAGTCAGCCCTGCCCGGCGGCGCGCGTAGTCACCGGGCCAGATCTGTACGCCCTCTTGACAGTGGTGGCCCCTATGGATGCCGAAATGAGTATTTCGTCCGCCGGCATATCTATGCACGGACTGGAATACTCACCCATGCTTTCTCGACCCTGCCGACGATTACCGTGTAGCCTTTTCTATCATTTTGGTAGGGAATCAGATCGCCGAATGACTGCCCAATCCTCGCCGTCTGTGCTCGCGCAGCGAATACAGATCTCCCCATTCTGAGCGTCGGCCGCCTCGGCCGGTTGAAGCAGCGTCGCGCGCGGTTTGGTGCGCAGCTCGGCGCGGCGTTACCAGCAGCCAGGCCAGTCCAGTCCGGCGGCCACCCCACCTGGCGCCGGGGCAGCTTCGCTGAGGCTGCGTCGGCTCATAGGAGAATCAAAGCGTGAATACGCCGGGCTATGTCGCCGCTGTCTTGGCCAAGGCCGAGGCCGGGGGGGTCCGCGCCGCTGAGCTGGCCGGCCTGCGGAGGCGGCTGCTGCAGCTGGGTGAGCATCAGGCCGGTCGCCTGCCGGGTGAGGTCTTGGAGCCGGTTGGGGACTTGCTGTGCCTGGACGAGCTGCCCGGGCCGTCACGCGGCCGGGCCCGCGAAGTGCTTGACCGGCTGGTGGTCGTCAAGGTCAACGGCGGGTTGGGGACGAGCATGGGCCTGTCGGGGCCGAAGTCGCTGCTGGAGGTCAAGCCCGGCATGAGCTTCCTCGATGTGCTGGCTAGGCAGGTGCTGGCCCTGCGCGAGCGGTACGGTGCCCGGCTGCCGCTGGTGCTGATGAACTCCGCGGCCACCCGCGATCCCTCGCTGGACGCGCTGCGCCGCTACGAGGGCCTGCGGGTGGCTGGCGTGCCGCTGGATTTCCTGCAGGGCCGCGAGCCGAAGATCCGTGCCGATGACCTGCAGCCGGTGCAGTGGCCGACCGACCCGGAGCTGGAGTGGTGCCCGCCGGGGCACGGCGATATCTACACCGCGCTGGCGGCGTCCGGCACGCTCGACGCCCTGCTCGGCGCCGGGCTGCGCTACGCCTTCGTGTCCAACTCCGACAACCTCGGGGCGCTCGCCGACGTCCGGATCGCCGCATGGCTGGCCGCGCAGCAGGTGCCGTTCGCGCTGGAGGCGGTGCGCGGCACGCCGGCCGACCGCAAGGGCGGCCACCTGGCCCGCTACCGGGGCCGGGTGGTGCTGCGGGAGACGGCGCAGGTGCCCGCCGGTGATACCTCGTTCACCGACGTCGAGCGCTGGCGCTGGTTCAACACCAACAACATCTGGATTGACCTGCGCGCGCTCAAGGACTTGCAGGCCGCCGACCCGGCGGCACCGGCTCTGCCGCTGATCGTCCACCGCGAGAGGGTCGACCCGCGCGACCCGGCGAGCACCCCGGTGGTGCAGCTGGAGTGGGCGATGGGCGCGGCGATCGGCTCGATCCCGGGCGCTAGGGCGGTCCACGTCTCCCGTTCGCGGTTCGCCCCGGTCAAGACCACCGACGACCTGCTGGTCGTGCGCTCCGACGCCTACGAGCTCACCAGTGACGGGCGGATGAGGCCCAGCTTCGACGGCCCGGGGCCCGTCGTCACGCTGGACAAGGACTTTTACAAGCTGCTGCCCGATTTCGAGCAGCGGTTCCCTGCCGGGGCGCCGTCGCTGCGCCGCTGCCGCCGGTTCGAGGTCGACGGCGACGTCACCTTCGGCGCGGGCGTCGTGGCCGTGGGCGACGTGCAGGTGGCCGGTCCGCGCCACGTCCGGGACGGGGAGGTACTCAGCGGATGAAACCGGAACGGCGGGCCGGATACTGATCACGCAGCTGCTCGTCCGGTGGTGTCGGCTAGAGCAGCGGCCGCGGCTGGTATCTTCCCCGCCAGGCCTCATGAGGAGGAAGCCGATCGCTTCAGATCGTTGCGGATCGGCATGCGTTCGCCAAGATCATCTAGATGGGTACCTGCCATGTCGATGAGCAGAGTCCGCATGTTCACGTCTTCGGGATGCTCGGCCGCCTTCGGCACTACGACCTCGCATAGCCGTGCGTAGCGCCACTTCATCCGCCAGCGGCACATCAGTTCGCACTGCGTCAGTACTTGCATGCTGCCGAGGATGAGCAGGGCTATGCGGCTGCTGCCGTGGGCAGCGCAGATAGTGGCAGCGCCACCGACGCCGGCGCGCGAGGTGATCGCGGTGCTGATGGTTGTGACTGGATCAGCGCGGCTCCTGGGAGCTGAGGGTCCTGATGGGAGCACCGTGAGCCGGTCGCGTTATCTGGAGGTAAGCGGCGGGGCGGCCGCCAGAAGGCGGGCAATCGCGCTTGACCTCGAAGACGGTAAAGCCAATCCCGACATCGATACGGCGACGCTGCCCGGCCAGGGATTCGAGCACGATGTCCCGGAGGTTGTCATCGCCGAGATCGAGGGGCCCGGCGGCGAGCAGCATGTGCAGGTCGCCCCGCCCGGCGGTCGGCCAGCCGGGTCACCAGCTGGCGCACCTCTGACGCTGGCAGTGGCATGACCACTTTTTACTCGCCATCGCTACCCTGGCACTGGCCGCCGAGGGAGGAACCGCCTTGCTGAAGTGGACTGACCGCCTCCGCCCCGGCCGCACCAGGCGCGAGCTGAACGAGATGCACCGGCAGATCACGCTCTTGCAGCACGCGGCCTGGATGAACGTTGCCCGCGCGGGCCAGGGCACCGGCCCCCGAGGCGACGAGAAGGTCCGGGCCATGCTCATGCTCGACGGCTGGGCACCGGACGTGAACCTCGCCGAGCAGGCCGGATACTTCGATATCCACCGCCTGCAGGGCGAGGTCCCCGGAATCACGCACTGACGCGGCGGTCGCTCAGTCCTGCGGTTGACCAGCGCCCAGAAACCAGCTGGCCATGTCAGCGATCGCCTGCGTGCGTGATATGACAACACATTTACCCGCCCCGCATCCGGGCTACGGTGCAATCGCCCCCCGTGCTGCTCGCTATCGGGAGTCCCGCAGTTCTCCGCGCATACCTGAACCGTGGAATGCCCCTCGCTGGCTTCCGCCTGTTCCTTGTCGTGCTCGGCGGTGAAGCGCGAGGCGAGCAGGTACGCACCGGACGGCAGCGCGCCGGGGTGGCTGGTGAGCAACGCGCGGGCGTGGGCGAGCACGACCGGGTGTAGTCCACGTGCACTACGCGGGATTTGGGCGCGGTCGGCTGCGTCACCTCGTGGGGGGCCAAAGACATCGGTGCGGCAATGCCGCACCTGTTCATAAAGTCAGATTGTCGTAGCGTTTCCTGCGTGGAGGCGTCGTGCGAAGGCTCACGGTAGCGGCGGTAGCCGCCACTGTCTTGCTGGCGGCCGCTGGATGCCTGACTCCGCTGAGGTCGCAGCAGCCCCTGACGCCCGTCCCTACCCCGGCAGGCCCGCTGGTCGGTGTCTACGAACCCGGATCGCCCGGCAGCTGGTCGGAGATCACGGAGT
Organism: uncultured Actinomycetes bacterium; assembly: GCA_963789225.1. GTDB lineage: Bacteria > Actinomycetota > Actinomycetes > Streptosporangiales > Streptosporangiaceae > Palsa-504. The sequence continues at coordinate 94,838 of CAWBKD010000007.1, read as the reverse complement.
TCACCGACGCGACCGGCATCAAGCCCAGGATCGTCGAGTACTACTCGTCGTGGAACGACCCGTTCAGCACGTCATTCGCGCAGACGGCCCGGGACCACGGCGCCTATGTGCTCGTCCAGCTTCAGCCGAGCGGCGTGATGCTCGCCTCCATCGCCGCGGGCGGCTCGGACGCCTACCTGCGCTCCTACGCTGACGCCGTCGCCGCGTTCGGCCATCCGGTGATCTTGTCTTTCGGGCACGAGATGAACGGCAACTGGTACTCCTGGGGTGACGGCCACACGTCGCCCGCGACGTTCGTGGCCGCCTGGCGGCACGTCGTGCGGGTCTTCCGCGCTGCGGGCGCAGCCAACGTCACCTGGCTGTGGGCGGTCAACTCCATCGAAGGGGAAGGGGCGGCAAGCTCGCTGAGCCAGTGGTGGCCGGGCGCGGCGTGGGTCAGCTGGACCGGTATCGACGGCTATTATTACCAGGCCACGGATACCTTCGGCTCGGTGTTCGGCTCGACCATCGCGGACATCCGCACATTCAGCAGCGCACCGCTGCTGATCGCCGAGACCGCCGTGGGCACCACCCCGGACCGGGAGAGCCAGATCGACGCGCTGTTGGCGGGCGTCCGCGCGGAGCGTCTCGCCGGGGTGGTCTGGTTCGACGAGGCGCAGCACGCGGGCCTTTACCACCAAGACTGGCGCCTCGAAGACGACCCGGACGCCCTTGCGGCGTTCACCGCGGCGGTGGCGACGTACCTGGGCGGGTGAGCCCGAGCGTCGCGGCCGCCGCTTGGCCGGGCAGCCTCGCGCCAAACCGGGAAATTGCGTCATTAAATCGGGACCTACGGCACATCTCCATCTGGCGGTGCGGGACCAGACTGGAAGTGACCCTTTCCGACGCGTGAGAGGCTTTCATGCTTGAGGCACTGGTCATTGCCGGGATCGTCGCCGCGCTGCTCGGCTCCGCCGCGCTTTTCCTGCCGGTCCGGCACCATGAGCGGGCGGCGGGCGCCTGGGCGGCGGCGTGGCGGGTCATCCTGGCTGTTGCCGGGTCTGCGGTGCTCGCCGCCGCGGCGGCCGGTGTGCTGTACCTGCTGAAGGCGACGGAAGGCAACCTCATCACCGGGGGAGCGGCCGTGGTGGTGGCCGGCCTGCTCTGGCTCCCGGTCACCAGGAACTGGTCGGCGCGGGCGCACCTGTGCTGGGCGTCGTCCACTTTCCTCTTCGCGGTGTACCTGGTGTACGCGCTTGAGTGGACCTTCGCCAGCCACCTCGGCGCGGCGAGCACGGCCGGCGGCGTGCTGCTGTGGTGCCTCGAGGTGGTCGCCGCGCTGATGTCCTGCGCTTACCTGTGGGAACTGTGCGACGCGCTCGGCACAGAGCGCTGGCACCGCAGGCGCGCCCCGCTTGACCCGCGCCGGCGGGTGCCCACCGCGATGCTGCGGGCGGTGGGCCCGGCGCCCGTTAACGCTCCGCCCCTGGTCAGCGTGCACGTCCCGGCGCACAACGAGCCGCCGGGCATGGTCATCGAGACGCTCCGCGCGCTGCTGCGGCTCGACTACCCCCGGGTGCAGATCGTCCTCATCGACGACAACACCGACGACGAGTCGCTCTGGCGCCCGGTCGAGTCCTGGTGCCGACGGCACCACGTCACGTTCAAGCACCTGGAGAACTGGCCCGGCTACAAGTCGGGCGCGCTGAACTACGCGCTACAGCACCTCACCCACCCAGACGCAGAGATCATCGGCGTAGTCGACTCCGACTACCAGGTCGAGCCGGCATGGCTGCGCCGCTGCGTGCCGCTCTTCGCCGACCCGTGGATCGGGTTCGTGCAGGCACCGCAGGACTACCGCGACTGGCGGCAGGCCCGCTACTACCGGCGGCTCTACTACTCCTACAAGTACTTCTTCGCCGTCTCCCAGCCCTCAAGGAACGAACGCGACGGCGCGATCTTCGCCGGCACCATGGGCCTGATCAGGCGGGTCGCTCTCGACGAGCTCGGCGGCTGGAACGAATGGTGCATCACCGAAGACGCGGAGTTCTCGCTCCGGCTGCTCCGTGCAGGCTGGTCCGGCATGCACGTCGACGAGTCCGGCGGCCGCGGGATCATGCCGCTGACGTTCGAGGCGCTCAAGGGCCAGCGGTACCGGTGGTGCTTCGGCGGCATCCAGCTGCTGCGCATGCACTGGAAGTCCCTGCTCCCCGGCCCGCAGACGAGAAAGAACCACCTGTCGGCCAGCCAGCGCTGGTCGTACCTGTCCGGCGCGCTGCAGTGGTACGGCGACCTGCTCGGAGTGCTGTTCCTGATCTTCCTGCTGGCCGGCGCGGCGAACCTGGCGACCGGCGGCGGGCAGCTCTTCCGCAAGCTGACGGTCTTCCTCGTCGCCGCCGTCCCCGTGCTCATCCTGCTCGGCCTGGCCCGCGCGATCGCGCTGCTGCGCCGCAGCACCGGCGCGTCCTGGCGCGACGCGCTCGGCGCGTTCTTCATCTGGCAGTCCACCTCGCTCGTGGTCGCCCGCGCCTCGGTGCTCGCCCTGTTCGCGAGGAAGGCCGCCTTCCTGCGCACCCCGAAGACCAGCGAGCGGACCAGCTGGTGGCACGCGCTCCGCGCCAACTGGGCGGAGACCATTCTCGCGCTCTTCGGCGCGGCCGGGATCGCCGGCGCGCTCACCAAGACAAGCACGCTGAGCGGCCCGCTGCTGGCCGGCCTACTGTTCGTCCCCACACTCGGCATGGCCGCCGCGCCGTTCAACAGCTGGGCCGCCCGCCGCGCCGCGCTCCCCGCCTGGCTGCGCGAGCGCCGCCGCACCGAGTATCAGCGCGATCGCCACGCATTCGCCGCCGGCATGGCGACCGGCGGCGTCATCGCCGTCGTCGCCGTAGCTGCGCTCGCAATCGCGCTGATGCTCACCGGCCGCCACATCACCGGACCCAGCCTCGTCGGCCCGCTCCAGTCCCCGGCCGCGACAACACCCGCCCCGGCACCATCCGCCACCCCGACATCGACACGAACGGCAACCCCGACCCCGACAGTGACCCCGACCCCCACGACGACCCCGACAGTCTCTCCGACCCCCACGACGACCCCGACAGTCTCTCCGACACCGGCGACCCCGACCGCTACCACCGCCACGGCCACGCCCTCCGCCACCGTCACGCCCACGGCCACCTCCCCGAGCACGCCGCCGTCCTCGTCAGCCCCTGAGGTGCCCCCAGCAAACTGAGCGCATCACTATGGACCGCGGCGGCAGCATCAGCATCTGCGACAGTCATCTTGAGATAGCGGGCAAAAACCCCGCCGCATGATCCAGGGCCTCCGCCGGCGGGTCAGTGAACCGCGCGAGGGCATCCTGATCATGCAGCAGAACCGCCGATGCAGCCACCTCGCGGGCCCGTGTCACGGCTTCCCCGGCCTCGCTCTCACTCACATCTGCCCGTCCTGCGGGCGCGCCGTCAGGCTCCGGCTCGACGGGGAGACCGTCGCCCACGAGACGGATTCCGGCCACTGCCCCGGCAGCGGCGAGCAACCGGTCGACGCTGCGCCGCTCGCCTGCTGGCTGCCGGCCAGGAACGGGCTGGCGCCCGACGGCCTGAGGCACAGCCACGACACGTGGATGGCAGAGGACGGCATTCCGGAGATCCTCGCCGAGCAGCGGCTCGGCCACCAGGTGCCCGGGATGCGCGGCCTGTACGCCCACGCCTCACAGCGGATGCGCGATGAGCTGACGGCGGCTCTTCAGGCCCGGTGGGCGGAATCCCTCCGCGAGCGCGCCGCCATCGATCCGCACCCCCCAGTCCCGCTGCTCGACAACCTGCTGGCGCCATACCGAGGCCGCTGACCCGCCGGGAAAGGCGCTGCTGGCGCGAGTGAAGGAGATCCGCGCAGGTTGCAGACCTCTGGCCGAGCTCAAGGCGAAGGGGCGGATTACACAGCGCGACGCGGCGTATCTCAGCGGCGGGACGCCGATCCCCTGCCGACTCTGCGCTCGGGCCGCTGGTGAACTGGTCGCCATTGCCGCGCACCCATCGCCTGGTTCTGTTTCTCTCGGCTCGGCTGCGATTCCAGCCCGGCACGCGGGAGATCAGTCGGGCGGGGGTGCGGAACAGCGCCGGCCGGTCGGCGGCCGGGCCCGGGGTTGCAGCGGTGACCATCGGGTTGGCGGGGCTGGCTGGGTTCTGGTGGCTGGTTCGGGACCTTCGGCCCTGCCACGTTAGCCCGGGAGGAGGGAGCATGCGCAGATGGATGATGCCGGGCGCCCAGGCGGGAGCGGTGAGTTCGCCCGGCTGGGCCGCGCAGAGTCGCTGCGGCTGCTGGCCACGGTGCCGGTCGGGCGGCTGATTTTCACGATTAATGCGCTGCCTGCGGTGCGGCTGATGAATTTCGTCCTGGCTAACGGGCTGATCCTGATGCGCACGGCCGCCGACTCGACTGCCGCCCGCAAAGTGGATGGGATGATCGTGACGTTCGAGGCGGACGAGCTGGACGTCGCGGCCTGCTCCGGCTGGTCGGTTACGGTGACCGGACGCGCCGCGCTGGTCAGTGACCCTGATGTGGCTGCCCGCTACCGGCGGCTGCCGCTGGTACCGTGGGCCGCCGGAGTACGTGACCAGTTCGTGACGATCACCACCGACCTGGCCGAGGGCCGCCGCGTCAGCCGCCCATCCGCCATCGCTGGCCGTCGGGCTGCCGGGGGCTGAGGACCGCGAGGTGCTGGGCCGGCACCGGCGGTGCAGGCGCGGAGGCTTCAGCGGGGTTCCCGGAGGGCCGGGTGTTACCCGGTGCCGTCGAGCCGCGCTGGATCTGACGGCGTGACCAGGTCGCGGCTCATGAACGCGGTGTCGCGGATCTCGCGGATGACGTCGTTGAGGTGCCCGAGGGCTTCGGCGATGCCCTGCCTGGTCACCTCGGCGGGCTGATCCATGGCGGCTTGAAGGCCGAGCCCGACACCGAACAGGCTCGTGATGACCGTGTCGGGCAGCTTCCGTACCGCCGCCGGGGTGATGCCCTCCCCGGTCCCATCCGGCCGCCCCGCCGCAGGCAGCGGCGCTCTGCCCGGTCTGGCACGGCCTGCCTGTCCGGCGCGGCGGGGCGGCGCGTGGCCATCGGATCCCGCTGCGGCTATCTCGGCGTCCAGGGCCAGTACCGGCGCGGGCGGCCGGGCGGCGATGGCCGCGTCCCTGGACGGGTAGATGGATACCAGCCGGTCCAGGCCGCTGATGCTCAGCACGCGCGGCACGAGCGGGGCAGTGACCGCCAGCCGCAGCTCCGCGCCGACGGCAACGGCCCGCTGGTCGGCGCGCATGACCGCGTCAGCGCCAGCATGATCACACGCGACCGTCGCGGTCATGTCCGCGATCAGCGCCGTCGCGCCGCGGTTAATGACCGACAGCAGTTCCTCACGGATCTGCCCGGCATTCGACACGTCAATAAATTCCGGCAGCGCCACCACGGCCAGCCAGGCCCACTGCACCAGATAGACGTCGTCACCCATGACGACACCCCGCACCTGCCGGGCACGTCGCGGGCGCGGTGATTACCGCGGCCACGCCACCCGCGGAAGACGACTCGAGCATCGCTCAGCCACCCTGATCCGATCCGGCCAAGACTGGCCGTGCCGCCGGGGGCTGGAGCGACGCGGGCCCTGCACCCCTATGGCCTGATGCAGGAGATTGCGGCGAATCACCAGCTTCTAACGATACGCCCCGCCCCGCGGCCGCACTGGCCAGGGCAGGTCAACACCGGCAGGCGAGAAGCTGGGATCAGCCGGCAGCCGACGGGGCCGGCGCGGTAAGGGACCTAGCGGGGCGCTGACACCGTTCCCCGGCGCATACGACGGCGACCTGGCGCTAGGGGGCGGCCCGTTCGGCTCTGCGCAATGCCGGCCTGACGGCCGCGGACGTGGACATGCTTATCCATGTCACCTCCACCCCGGACCTGGTCACCTGCCAGGACCACTTCCGGTTCCTGACGACCGGGCTGGGGCTGCGCCGTGACGCCGACCTGGTTCACCACAATCTGGGTTGCGCCGGGCTGGCACCCGGCTTCCGTACGGCCGCCGCGCCGCTGCTCTGGATGGTCCCGGCCACCGCCCTGGTGGTGGCGAGCAACTGCCCGTCCGGCTATTTCGCCCCCGAGGCACACGACTATTACTCCAAGCATCCCAGCGGCATGGGCTGGCTCACGCCGCTCATGTTCGCCGACGGAGCCGGTGCGGCCGTCTTCACCTCCGCCCGCCATGGCCACGGCGACCGCCGCAAGGGGTCCTGTCCGTGCGCTACGAGACCAGCCCTGACGTGGAGCTGGTGACTTACCCGGCAGGCGGCTGCCTGCACCGCACGTCGGCGGCGAACCTGGCCGATCACGTCTTCTTGATGGACGCCGTCAAGGTCGCCGAGGTCTTCGCGCCGCTGATGACCCGCAACTTCGACATGCTGCGAGAGGACTGGCCACCAGCATCAAGCCGGTCACCGGGACAGACTTCGACATTGGCCAGGTCACCCGCTGGTATGTGCATCAGGCCAACGGTGTCGTCATCCGCCAAGCCGTGGATATGCTGGGCGTGCCCGCCGAAAAGGTCCCGACCAGTGTCGGCCATTACGGGAACACCTCGGCGGCCAGCACCCTGATCCTGCTTGATGAGGACCGCCGGGCCGGCAAGGTCCACAACGGTGACCTGATCGTCTTCTTGTGGGCCGGCGCCGGCAACGGCGCCATGAACGGCTACGCCGCGATGCTGCTGTGAATCACCGACGCGATCGCTCGCGTCGGCCGTGCCCGCAGTTATTGAACCCGGCTGGCCCGGGCACGCTGCAGGCCGACTTGTATGCTGCGGATGATATCTGCGGCGGCGGGGGGCATCTTGCGGCCGACCCTGCCGCGCAGCCGCAAGTCCCGGCCGGGGCGACTGTCCCCGCAGGGAAGGAGGTCCGGCCTTGTGCAGGCCGTGACACGAGCATCTCCTGACGTTGGCCGGGCTATGCGGGACTAATGTCCCTGGGAACCGGGCGGCGCGGGAGCCAGGATTAATGCTGTGGAAGGTGAGCTGGCCGTTAACTCGCCAGCGATCGTGGTGGAGCGGCTGCGCAAGGACTACGGTCGGCTGCGGGCGGTGGACGGTGTCAGCTTCCAGGTGATGCGCGGCGAGATCTACGCGCTGCTCGGGCCGAATGGCGCCGGCAAGACGACGACAGTGGAGATTCTCGAGGGACACCGCAAGCGGTCATCCGGCTCGGTGCGCGTGCTCGGGTTCGACCCCGGAACCGGCGGGCGCAGGTTCCGGGAGCGGATCGGCATCGTGCTGCAGTCGGGCGGCATCGACGCGGAACTGACGGTGCGGGAAATCGTGTCGCTGTACGCGAGCTTCTACGCCCGGCCCCGGGACGTGACAGAAACCATCGACCAGGCGGGCCTGTCCGGCAAGCGCCGGGCCAGGGTACGCACCCTGTCCGGCGGGCAGCGGCGCAGGCTCGACCTGGCACTGGCCCTGGTCGGCGATCCCGACCTGCTGTTCCTGGACGAGCCGACCACCGGCTTTGACCCGAACGCTCGCCGCGATGCGTGGGAGATGATCGCCGGGCTGCGCCGGGCCGGCACGACGGTCCTGCTCACCTCGCACTACCTGGACGAGGTGCAGCGGCTGGCCGACCGGGTCGGGGTCCTGAGCCACGGCCACCTGGTCGAGGAGGCGACCCCGGGCACGCTCGGCGGGCGCGACGTCACTGGCACGGTGATCAGCTTCCGGCTGCCGGCCGCGCTCGCCAGCACGGCGCTCCCGTCGGGGCCGTGGGACGAGCCGGAGTTCCGCGAGGGCCTGATCGTGATGCGCACCGACCAGCCCACCCGAGTACTGGCGGCGTTGACCCAGTGGGCGGTCGAGCACGACGCCGAGTTGGAGGAGCTGAGCGTGGTCCGGCCCTCGCTCGAGGACGCCTACCTGCAGATCACCAGCCCTGACGGCACAGGCGGCCATCATGTCCGCTGAGGCGTCGCGACACTCCCGGCCGGCCTTGCTGCTCGCCGCGGGCCAGGTCCGCTACCAGCTGCTGCTCCTGCTGCGCAGCCCGCTCGCGTTCTTCCTCACCCTCGTGGTCCCGCTGCTGCTGCTGGTCAGCCTGAACGTCGTCATCCCGCCGTCGGCGGCACTGATGCCCCGCGGGCTGCGGTACGCGCAGTTCCTCACCCCGGCGGTCTGCGTTTTCTGCCTGCTCAACGCCTGTTACGTGACGACCATCACCAGCGTCGTCCTGGCCCGCGAGGAACAGATACTCAAGCGCCTGCGCGGCACGCCGCTGCCCGCCTGGACCTACCTGGCAGGCCGGTCCGGCACCGCGTTCCTGACGGCGACGGCCTCCGCCGCGATTATCATCACCATCGGCGTCGCGTTCTTCCACGTGCACATCGTCTGGCGGGCGTCCGGATACTTCGCCGCCGCGGCCGGCCTCGGCATGGCCTGCTTCTTCCTGCTCGGCGTCGCCGTCACGACGGCGATCGCCAAGACCGACACAGCGCTCCCGGTCGCTTACGGCACGGTCCTGCCGCTGGCGTTCATCTCCGACGTGTTCTTCTCCGCCGCCCGCGCACCACACTGGCTGAACGACCTGGCCTCGGCCTTCCCGGTCGCGCCAGTCGCCCGCGCGATGGAAGCCGCCTTCATCCCGGCCACCCGGTCCTGGCCGATGCCGGCTAGCGGGCTCCTGGTCGTGCTGGGGTGGACCATTGCGGCGGCCGCCGCCACAGCGCTCACGTTCCGCTGGGAACCCGGACCCCGCCCAGGGCATGCCCGGTGAGCGGCCTGCCAGGAGACCAGGAACATGATGCCGAACGAACTGCGGCGCCGGCACAGCCAGGCGACCCTTGCCAGTACGCGCCGCGGACGGCAGGGCAACCACTACCACCCGCCCCGGCTGCACAACCGGCTGTGTCCGGCGCGGCGTTGGGTGCCGATCGGCAGCTTCGACGACGGGCAGCCGGTGCTGGTGCCCGGATCGCGTTGCGGAGTCGTCCCGCGTCGGCGGGCTGGCGGTGGTGCCTCCCGGGCACGTATGGGACATGAGGCCCCGGCCACCGGCAGGGCGCCTGGTTCCCGTCGCTGCTTTGTGCGCGCTTGCGCAGCTGGCGGCCGCCTGCGGTGGCCCAGCAGGTCCTCCGGCTCACCCGGCACCGGCAGTGAGCCATCGGCAGGCAGGGCCGCCGGGCGCGTCTGCCGCAAAGTCGCCGGCCCTGCCGGGCGCGCCGAGTCCGTCACGGCCGAGCTCACCACCGCAGGCAGACTAGGCGGTGCCGGGATCGGCGATCAGCAACCTCGACACCGCCCCCAGGTCGCCCTGCCACCGGGGGGAGATGGTGGTCGCGCTCACCTTTGACGACGGGCCGTCCGTGGAGGCGCTGGCCAGCGCGAGCCGGGTGTATGGGGCAGGCCGGCTGCTGTTCGGCACCGACTACCCGTACTGTGGCGAGCCGCAGTTCCGGCACCATCTGTCGTACCTGAGCGAGGCCGGGCTGGACACGGCCGAGCTGGACCAGATCACCGGCGGCACGGCGGCGACCTTGCTGCACGCGACTGGTCCGACCGCGTGACAGGCGGGCCAGGCAGCCCGGCCGGGCGGGGACTTCCAGCTGCGCGGCCGGGCTGGCCCGCTACCGCACCGGCCGGGAATCCGGCGTGGCCTCGCAGCCGCCACGGCTCAGAACCCGGGGTCGTCCCCCGGGCGCTCCGAAGCTCCCCCGGCGGGCCCCCGTGCAGGGTTGCCGGGCCACGAGGGTCCGCTTGGCCGCCGGGCACGCCCTGGCGGCCCTTGCGGTCCCGGAGACCCCGGCGGACCTTGAGGTCCGGCAGCCGCCGACTTGTCCGGAAAGGTCAGAGAGAGTATGTCCTGGTAAATCTGTGCGGGATAAGGCACGAACCTGATACGGCGTAGCGCCTGCTCCGGCCCGGCGGACTCGATAATGAACTCGCCGTAGCCCAGCACGCGGCCGAAGATGCTCTCACGCAGCCTCAGGTCGGTCACCTTCGCCAGCGGCATCATCTCGACGTTGGTGAAAAGCAGGCTGGTAACCAGCATCAGCCGGTTCTGGGTGACGACGAAGTACCGCCGCCACCAGATAGCAACCTTCCAGCCCTGCCGCACGAACAGCACGCCCCACAGCAGCCAGATGGCCAGGACGAGCCCGCCGCTGCCGTGGGCGGCCCAGGTCACGAGGCCAGCGAGGATTGCGCCGCCCAGGATCAGGAGCACCGAGCTGATAATTGCCGCCGGGTGCATCCGTACGGTGCTGACCACTCGCTCATTCGGCATCAGGTATTTGTAGACTGGGCGAGGGGGCAGCTGGGGGGTCTTGGTAGTCAACTGGACCATAAACTCACGACCTCACGGATTTGCCGGCTGCGCCGTCACCGGCGGCAGTCCCGGCCACGGGATAGCCTTTGTCGCTGCTGCCCCGCAGCCTTACAACAAGCAAGATCGGTCTCCCGGTGATATGCCGCCCAGAGCCATTCGTCACGTATTTATGAGCCGTATGGCCATGAGCAGCGACCCTGACAATCTCGGTGACGGCAGGCAGGGCCGCCGCAACGTGGTTGCTGCGAGCTGCGCGATCGGGAGCAGGAACGCGGCCGGGACGCGGACGCCGATAACGTGACTACTCCCGAAGGTTCGATTGGCAGGACTTTGCTCAGGCCGGCCACACCAAGGAGAGTTACAGTCCTGGCGTAACAGAGAACCCGGGCGTCGCGTTGGCCGACACGCCTGCCGGGGCTATCCATCCGAGGTCCCGGCGTAACAGCCGGAAGCCGTGGTCACGGTGTGCCGGTTCCGGTCTGGCCTGACGTAATCTGGCCGGGGTGTTCGAGGACGGCCCGGTACAGCCGGTCGTAGTCGGCGGCCATCCGGGCCAGGGAAAACCGCCCTTCGGCGACGGCGCGGCACTGTCGGCGGTCGATCTCGCCTATATGAGCGATGGCGGCGGTCATCTCGTCCTCGCCCTGGCATAGGTATCCGGTGCGGCCATGGTCGATGATCTCGGGTGCGGCGCCGTTGGGGAACGCCAGGACCGGGGTGGCCGTCGCCAGTGCCTGGGCCATGACCAGGCCGAAGGGTTCGGGCCAGGTGATCGGGTTGAGCAGGGCGGCGGCGTGGCGCATCAGTTCCACCCGGGCGGCCAGCGGCTGTTCGGCGAGCATGTTGTCATCTGACCCGAGCAGCGGCCGGACCTGCTGACAGAAGTAGGCCCGCTCGGCGGGCTCGCGGCTCTTTGCCGTGAGGACCAGCGGCCAGCCGGCGCGGCGGGCGACCCGTACCGCGTGATGCACGCCCTTGTCAGGGGACATCCGGCCGGTGAACAGCAGGTAACCGCCGGTACCGGGCCCGGGCGTGTAGGCGTCCAGGTCGATGCCGTGGTAGATGACCGCCGCCACCGGGATGCCGCCGAAGGAGCGGGCGTGCGCTCGCGAGATCGCCACGATCGGCGCGTACCGGGCGGTCTCGGCCAGCATACCGCGGTTGCGGACGGTGACCGGCCCGTGAACGGTGGTCACGACCGGCGGATGAGATATCCCGCGCCGTTCGGCCAGCAGCGGGCCCAGGTCGGTGTGGTCATGGATGATGTCGGCGCCGGCCAGCGCCTCGTAGGCGGCCAGGACGTGCGCGGCCTCCCGGAACCGGTCGCCCATCGGCTCGGCCGGTGACCGGTACAGCCACCGCCGCGTCACCGGGCAGGTGGACGCGCCGACGGTGAACAGCTGCACGTCGTGGCCCAGAGCCGTCAGGCCGCGGGCGAGGTTGTCGATGACCTCCTCGGTCCCGCCGTAGGCCGGCGGCGGGACCGGGATCCACGGCGGGGCGATCAGCCCGATTCGCATGGCTGATCTCCCGCCGTCTGATGCGGTCGCGGGTGGCTGATCGGGCGGGCCCAGCCGAGTTCTATCTGCCAGTACTGGTCACAAGACAGGCACCTGACCCTGTCAGGTTCCCCGCTCGGGTCAGCCACCAGGCGGCCAGAACTGCAGCTGGGGCACTGCCGGGGCGATGCGAGCGCTGCTGCGAGGTCAACCAAGATGACGTATCTGGTCATGACCTGAGGCCATCAAGGAGCCACGCGGAACGGCAGGGCCGAAGGTCCTCAGTCGGCGGGCATCGGGATCAGCATCACCGGGACCTCCGCCTCCAGGATGGTCCGCCGCACGGCGGCGGCGCGGCCCGGCTCGAGCCGCTGCGACCAGGCCAGCGCGATCATGTCCGCCTGCTCGGCCCCTGCCACCTTGGCCACATGCTCGGCCGCGGTGCCGCTGCGCAGTTCCAGCCGGGCTCCGGGCAGGGCGCAGTAGCGGGCCAGGAACTCCTGCTCCCACGCCTGGCTGGCGTGGGCGTGCTGGTCCCAGAACTTCGGGACGGTCTGGGCGTCGAAGACGTGCAGCACCACCAGTTCGGCGCCGCCGCGGGCGAACCGCTCCGCAGCCCCGGCCACGGCGGCCGCCGACCGGGCCGTCCCGTCCAGCGGCAGCAAGACACGCCGGATCCGCCCCGGTAGCCGGCCCCCGGCGGGCACCAGGACGACCGGCTTGGCCGACCGCTGCGCCACGGGCTGCCACAGCGGCCGCCACATCTCATCGCCGGGCAGGACACCGGTGACCGTGCCGGGCTGGTGCAGTGCCCGGATCACCTCCCTCGCCGCGCGCCCCAGGCTGAGGTCAGCCGCCAGGCGCAGCGGCCGGACCTGACCGCCGGCCAGCCGGGCGATGACCTGCGCCGTCTGGGTCACCGGCCCCTCGTCGCCGCGGCCCAGCACGGCCAGGACCCCGGCCGTGCCTGCTGCTTGTATCGTGGTCATGCCCGCCTCCTCAACCAGCCGCGCGCGCGCAACCGCCCGGTACGTGAAGCACCTGTTCGTCAGTGTGGTGGTGGACCAGTCCGGCACCTGTACCGCCGATCGCCCAGGGGTACGCGCGGGTCAGGCCACCGGATGGCTTCTGTGGGACATGTGGCTGAGGAACCAGTCTCGGGCCAGGGCGGCGGCGGCGTCGAGGGTGCCCGGCTCCTCGAACAGGTGGGTCGCGCCGGGCACGACGGCGAGATGGTTCTCGCAGTGCAGTTCGGCCTGGGCCCGGCGGTTGAGATCGAGCACCACGTCGTCATTCCCGCCGACGATGAGCAGGGTGGGCGCGGTCACCGCCGCCAGGCGGCGTCGCGCAAGGTCGGGACGCCCGCCGCGGGATACTACGGCCGCGATACCGGCGCCGGGTCCGGCCGCGGCCCACAGCGCGGCCGCCGCTCCCGTGCTGGCGCCGAAGTAGCCGACTGCGGCCCGTGCGGCGCGAGGCTGAGCGCGCAGCCACCCGGTGACCTGGGTGAGGCGGCGGGCGAGCAGGCCGATGTCGAACACGTTGGCCCGGTCGAGTTCCTCGTCCGGGGTGAGCAGGTCGAACAAGAGCGTGCCCAGGCCAGCCTCGTTCAGGACGCGGGCCACGTAACGGTTGCGCGGGCTGTGCCGGCTGCTGCCGCTGCCATGGGCGAAGACCACGATCCCGACTGCGTTCTCTGGCACGGTCAGATAGCCGGCCAGCAGGACCTCTCCCGCGGCGGGCTCCACCTCCTCGCCGCGGGTACCGGGAAGTTCCCCGCCCCGGTTAGGCGGGTCGGCGGCGGAAGCCGTGGCGGCCGGTGACCGGGAAGCCGATGCTGCCGCGCGGTCCAGGCAGGCGATGACCTCAGCGTCGGTTGTCTGGGAGAAATCGGCGTAGAACTGGCCGATGGCGTAGAAGTCTCGCGGGGTGTCCACGCAGACCAGTTCGTCGGCGGCCCCTGCGATCTGCGCTTGCCACCCTCGTGGCGCGACCGGCACGGCGAGCACCACGCGGGCAGCGCCGTGTGCCCGGGCCACCTGGCAGGCGGCCCTGGCCGTGGAGCCGGTGGCGATGCCGTCGTCGACCACCACGGCAGTCCGGCCAGCCAGCGGCTCGCGCGGCCGACGTACCCTGTACCGCGCGGCGCGGGCGTCCACCTGTGCCTGCTCGCGCGCCTGGACCGCGGCCAGCTCGTCCGCGGGCACCCCGGCCAAGCGGACGACCTCACCGTTGATCACCCGCACCCCCTCCTCCCCGACAGCACCCATCCCGAGCTCGGGCTGGAATGGCACCCCGAGCTTGCGGACCACGATCACATCCAGCGGCGCGCCCAGCGCCCTGGCCACCTCCAGCGCAACCGGCACACCGCCCCGCGGCAGGCCGAGCACGACCACGGGCTCGCCCCGCAGGTGCTCCAGCCTGGCGCCCAGCTGCCGCCCCGCATCGGCACGATCAGCGAAAAACACGGCAGCCTCCCACTGGGGAGCTTTCCCGCGGAGTAACCGGTGCCGCCAGGGACCATCGTCACCTTCCGGTCCCGGGTTCCGGTTACGCGGACAGACCGCTGTTGCCGGCTGCCTGGGCATCTTCCGCGCGGAGCTGCCGCTAGAGCCGACACTGCCACGGGAAGTCCACCACGATCACAGTGACGTTCAGCCTGCCCGGCCATGGCCGTGATAGCGGGGCAGCCCTGGGCCGTCTTGGAACCCGGGGGGACCGTCCTGTGGGCCACCCCGGCCTGCCCGGCGATCTCCAGAAAATCGGCCGCCTCGAAGCCACGCTCGGCCGCGCCGAACGCGACGATCGGCTTGCCAGCAGGCCTTACTCCGATGGACATCCGGGCTAGCAGGGCGGGACTTACGCCTCTATCAGGCCCGCCCCGCCTCGGGAACGAAAACACCCGGGACCGGCCCGCCCGTCCGGCCAGGTGTCACCACAGCTCGTTCGGCAGGATCTTCTGCCTGCCCTGCCGGCTACGGCCGGCCAGCCTCCGCAGCGCGGCACCGCTGACCCGCGCGGGGAGCAGGTGCCTGAAGGCGCCCTCGGCCGGGACCAAAGCCCATGATGTCACGGCCTGCCACGGCCGAAGCTGGGGCGTAGCGGCGAAGGGAGGGATTCCGATGGGTATCGCGCACCGGATCGCCGAGCTGTACGCGGCCAAGATGAACGCGGTGCTGGACCGCGTCTCCGATCCACGTGAGCTGGCCGATTACTCCTACGTCGAGCTGCAGGATCTCCTGGCCGAGGTGCACCGTGGCGTGGCACAGGTCGCAGCCGGCCGCGAACGCGCCGAACGGCGGGTGAGCGAGCTGCGGCACGCTGCGGACCGGCTGAGGAGCAGGCCGAACGGGCGGTCCAGGCCGGTCAGGAAGGCCTGGCCCGGCCTGCGCTGGCCCGCCGTGCCGCGATCCTGGCGGAGGTTTCGGCCATGCGTGAGCAGCACGCTGCGCTGCTTGCCGAGGAGCGGAAGCTGCAGACGGCCGAGCGGCGGCTACGGGCGAAGGTCGAGGAGTTCGGCGCGCGCAAGGAAATGATCAAGGCCGCCTACACGGCGGCGCAGGCCCGGGCGAGCATCGCCGAGGCGCTCGCGGGGATCTCTGGTGAGGTGACCGACGCGGACCAGGCCGCGCGCCGGGCCGAGGACCAGGCGGCCGGGCTAGAGGCCCGGGCCGCCGCGCTGGACGGTTTGCTGACGCCAGATGCCGCGGCACGAGCGACGAGCGGCTCGCCTAGCAGCTGGATGAGATGTCCAGGCGCGCCGAAGTGGAGGACGAGCTGGCCCGGCTCAGGGAACGGCCGGCCTCACGGGCCGGGCACCGCACCGTCCCGCACACCGCCGACCTGCGGATCGAGGCGTGGGCGCCGACCCGGGAGGAATGCCTGGCCGAGGCGGTGCGCGGCCTGGTGGACAGCTTCGCGGTCGTGGCGGGCCTGCCGCCGCGGGCCCGGGCCCGGCGGCACCTGACGGCGCGGCTGGATGAGGACCTGCTGGTGGCCGTCATCGACGAGGTCATCTACCGGCTGGACGCCGACGGCCAGATTCCCGTCTCAGTGACCGTCCGGCGCGCGCCGGACGGCGGCGTGGTCGTCTTGTTCGCGCTCATCCCGGTGGCCGAGGCGGAGATCACCGGCGCGGCGCCGAAGGCAGCGTCACTGCACGGCCTGCGATGCGCGCCGGATGCGGCGGGCCGCTGGTCGTGCGCTGTCACGGTCGACGTATGACTGTTACCCCTTGACGACACCGAGCGGCACCAGCCGGGCTACCTTGCGGTATAGCCCTGCGCCCTCGGCTGCCTCGACGGCCTGGGTGACGTCCTTATAGGCCTGCGGGGTCTCCTCGCCGAGCCCTCGTTCGGAGGCGCCGCGTACTGCGATGCCCCGGTGCTCGAGCTGCCGCCGCAGTTCGGCGCCGGTGATGGAGCGGGCGGCCTGGTGGCGGCTGAGCATCCGGCCCGCTCCGTGGCAGGCCGAGGCGAACGCGCCGCCGCCGGGCACCCCGGCCAGGACATAGGAGGACGTGCCCATCGAACCGGGGATCAGCACCGGCTGCCCGGCACCGCACAGGTCCGCGGGCAGATCCGGATGGCCGGGCGGCAGTGCCCGCGTCGCCCCCTTGCGGTGGACGCACAGCCGCCGCCCGGCGTGGGTCTCGATCGTGGCCAGGTCGTGGGACACGTCATAGACCAGGTGCAGCGGCGCGCCGGTCATGTCCGAGAACACTCCCCGGGCCGCCTCGGACAGCAGCTGCCGGTTCGCCCGGCCGTAGTTCGCCGCGGCGGCCATCGCGCCCAGGTAGCGGCGACCCTCCGCACAATCGGCGGGCGCGTACGCGAGCTGCCGGTCAGGCACGGTGATCCCGTAGCGGGCCATCGCCTGGTCCATGATCTGCACGTGGTCGCTGCAGACCTGGTGCCCCAGCCCGCAGGAGCCGCAGTGGATCATGACGCAGACCTGCCCCCCGGCCAGCCCGAACGCCTGCGCCGCCGCCGGGTCGAAGACCTCCTGCACCGCCTGGACCTCCAGGAAGTGATTCCCCGAGCCGAGGCTGCCGACCTGATGCAGCCCCCGGTCGACGGCCCGGCGGCTGACCAGTGCCGGGTCGGCGCCGCCGGCCGCGCCGTGATCCTCGCACCGGTCCAGGTCGCGCTGGCAGCCGTGACCGCACGCCACCGCGTGGGCGGCCCCGTCGGCCAGCAGCTTGTCCAGCTCCGCCCGGCCGCGCAGGCGTCAGGTGCCGCCGCGGCCGGTGCCGCACGGGATCACCGCGGCGAGCCGGTCCATCACCGTGCCGAGCACCGGGGCCAGCTCGTCCCGGCGCCCAGATCGGCGGCCAGCAGCCGGACCCCGCAGGAGATGTCGAAGCCGACCCCGCCCGGCGAGACCACCCCGCCGTCGGCGATATCGGTCGCGGCGACCCCGCCGATCGGGAACCCGTAACCCCAGTGCACATCCAGCATCGCGTCCGACTCCTCGGCAATGCCCGGCAGTTCCGCGACGTTGGCCACCTGCTCCAGCGCCCGGTCCGTGGCCGGGTCCGGGATCAGCGCCCGCGTCGCGAACACCACCCCGGGCACCCGCATCCGCCCATGCCGCGGGATCACGAACCGGTACGCAGACTCCTCGATGATCTCCATCCGCAGGTACCCCTTTCCTGCCTTCCGTGCCCGGTCCAGCCCCCTCCGCCACGGACCACCGAACCGGTCAGGCGACCGCCCCCGCCATTCGCAGTGCCCGGCCAGTGCCGCTCACCGTCCGTCCCGCAGTACCAGAACGGGACAGGGAGCGTGCTGCACGCAGTGCTGGCTGACCGAGCCGAGCAGCATTCCGGCGAACCCGCCGTGCCCCCGGCTGCCGACCACGAGCAGGTCGGCGCCCTTGGCCGCGCGCACCAGCACGTCCGCGGCGTGCCCCTGGACCACCAATGGCTCGACTACCACGTCGGGCGCGGTGCCGCTGACCTGGGCGAGCGCCTCGACCAGGATCTTGCCCGCGTCACCTTCGAAGTCGACCGCTCCCTCGCTGACCGGCGCCCATCCGTAGCCGGAAGGGTACGACCAGGCGGTCACCGCCTCGACCTCCGCGCCGGTCAGCTTCGCCTGGCGGATGGCCCAGCGCAGGGCCTTCATCGAGGACGGTGACCCGTCCACGCCCACCACGATCCGCTTGTCGGCCATGGTCACCACCACCTAGCCCTCCTAGCGTCGCTTGCGGCGGGGGGCGGCGGAAGGGACGAACGCACCTTCATGGCGGGACCATTGGCTCTCCGGGCGCCCCGGTGGGGCAGGCCCCACAAGGGCGCGCTTCTACAAGCCGGACGGTGGCTGCGGGTGAGGAAGCCCGAAAGGCTGCGCAACGCGGTCTAGCCAGGGCGGGGTGGCCGCGGCGCCGGTTGCACGATCAGGCGGCCGTCGGGCCGGCGCTCGACCCGGGATCCGAACTCGCGGCTGATGTGGCCGAGGGTCGCCGCCAGCCACCGGCGGTCGGCGGCGCTGGCGTGGCGCAGCCGCATGTTCCTGGCCTGTATCGGCACCATGGTCAGCGCGGCGAGGGTCTCCGGAGCCCGCGGTCGCCGAAGTCGAGCACGTGGTTGTTGGCCAGGGCGCAGACGTCCGGTGCCGCGTCCCGGATTACCGGCAGGGCGTCGCCCCAGGGCCAGCAGAAGGCCGGCCGGGGGATCGGCCCGTTCGCGTGTACCCCCAGCCTGACGTACGCGTTCGCGTCGCTGGCGCAGTCTTCCCGCAGCTCGGGATCGCCGGGATGCGGCAGTATCTGGTCGATGCCACGGCCCGGCATCACATCACCGCAGGCCAACAGCGTCACCAGCCCGTCAGCCACAGATCCTGGCCACCTAGCCCAGAGCACCATAAGGCCTGCGAGGCGATTTCCCTCCGCCGGCATTGCCCGGATCAGGTGCTAGGGGTCGCCATCCGGCTATCGCCGGACGACCTCTCAGCCTTCCCGGCGGACTATCACCGGGGGTTCGACCGCCCGGTCGTCTCCGCGGTATGGCTCCCTCGCTCGTCCCGCAGGTATTACTACTATGCCCAGCAGCGCAGGCGTTTCCTGATGCCGGACGTCCCGATCATGAGGGTCTTTGGTCCCACGTTGTCCGGGGCCTCCCGCCCACGTCATCGGTCCGAACCGGATAGCGGGCGGTGAGCGTCGCCCGGAGCTGGCCGCGTCCGCGGTGCAGGGACGATTTCACGGTCCCGACCGGGATGCCGGTCAGGTCGGCGATCTGCCGGTAACCCAGGCCCTTCAGGTCGGCCAGGTAAACCATGAGCCGGTGCCTGGCCGGCAGCGCCCGGATCGCCGCCACGATCTCGGCCTGGAGGAGGTTTCCCAGCGCGTGCTCCTCGGCTGACGTGCCGTCGGCCGAGCCCGGTGACCAGCGCGGGTCTGTCTCCCGGCTGGCCAGGTCCGTAGCCAGCAGCGGCTCCCGCCGCCTCTTGTGGTATCCATCGACGAACGTATTGAACATGATCCGGTACAGCCACCCGCCCAGGTTCGTGCCCGGCTGGAACCGTCCCGGGGCCGCGAACGCCTTCGCGAACGTCTCCTGTACCAGATCCTCCGCGTCCGCGGCGTTGCGGGTCATCCCGAACGCCGACCGGTACAGCAAGGTCGCGTGATGCCGGATCACATCATCGGTCCACACCAGGCCGGGGTCTGCTATTGCCTCGGTCATCGCGCCGGCCTCAGCGCCAGGCAGGCCTGGCCTCCCGGGCAGCGGGCCATAGCCCGGCCGTGCGCCAGGTCCAGCCGCACCAGGCCGCTTTCCAGGTCACGCACGTCCAGGCCGCACGCTCCGGCCAGCCCGGCAAGATCGGCCACCCCCGGCCGGCTGCCCAGCAGCTCCAGGTGGTGTGCCGCGGCCAGCGCACGCTCATCCGGCGGCGGGCCGGCTCCCGGCCATACCCCGCGCAGCTCGCGCAGGAACAGCCGGACGGTCACCGGGCCCCAGCCGGGCAGCGCGTCCAGGGCGGCGCTCAGGTCCTTGTAGGCCGGGAAACGGCGGCCGATCAGGGCGACCTGCCCGTCGTACCGCTCATCGACGACCTCGGACAGCTCCAGCAGCCGGGTGGCGGTGCGGACGTCGTAGCGGGCGTACCCGCCCGCATCCAGCATCGCGATCAGGTCACCGGACGGGACATGCCGCAGCTGGCCGATCCGCGCCAGCCCGGCGGCCGCCAGCACGCCGAACGCCCGTTCCGCGACACGCGCCGAGATGTGCGCGCCGAACAGGGTGGCGGCCAGGAACCACCGCTCGACCTCGGCGTCTGATGCGTCCACGTCGATGCCGAGCTCGGCGGAGTAACGCCCGCCCAGCACCGCCACCACGCGGCGAGCCAGCTCGGCGGCACCCGGCGGGTACTCGCTGCCGGTGCTTTCCGCGCGCCCGGCAGGGCGAGCCTCCGGCACCGGAGGTGTGCTGCCTGCTCTGCTCATGATGTGCCTCCCTTGGCTGACATGCTCGTGACAAGGTCACGCTGGGCTGCGCAGATGGCATCCCGGGCCTGATCCCGCAGCCTGCCACGTCGTCCATGGGTCAGGCCGCTGGTGGGCAGCGGCCTGCCGACGAGGACGCGCACGTGCCCGCCGCGGATTGTGCGGTGTCCCGGTGGCCATATCAGCCGGGTGCCCTGAATGACAGCCGGCACGATCGGCACCTGGCTGGCGACCGCGATGACGAAGGCGCCGTCCTTGAACTCCCCGATGGCGCCGTCCGGCGAGATCCCGCCCTCCGGATAGGCCAGCAGCCAGTGCCCGGCCGCCAGGGCCCGGGCGGCATCGGTGTCGATCTCGCCGAAGTCGGGCGACTGCCGGTCCACCTCGATCATCCCGATCGTGCGCATCGCCGGACCGACCAGCGGGATCCGGAACAGCTCGCGCATGGCCAGGACCCGCAGCGACACCGGCAGCGCCCGCAACTGCACGATCGGGTCCAGGCTGGACTGGTGATTGGACACCACCACGCACGGCCCGGCCGACCTGAGGTGCTCAGGGCCATCGACACCTACCCGCGCTCCCGCGGCGCGCAGCCACACCCCCGCCCACCACCGCACCATCCGGTCGGTGACAGCCGAGTCGGCCCGGGCAGGCCCGCGGCACCGCACCAGAAAGGAAATGGCCAAGGTCGCCAGCACGCCCGCGGCGAACGTGGGTACCGTACGCCAGCACACCCATCCGCCCTTCCGGCGCACCGCCATCGGCGGCCGCAGGGCGCTCCTTGACGCCACCGCGCGGCCGTCAGCTGACGTCAGGCCTTGCCGATCGCTATCTTCCTGGCCGGTTCCCTCTTCGGCGCCGGGATCCGGATCTCCAGGACCCCGGCCTCGTAGGTCGCGGTGATGTCGTCCACCGTCACGCCCTCCGGCAGCCGCAGCGACCGGGACAGCGGCCCGTAGCGCACCTCCTGGCGCAGGTAGCCCTTCTCCTCCCGCTTTTCCTGCTCGCGGCGTTCGGCCCCGATGCGCAGCATCGCGTCGGAGACGGTCAGCTCCACGTCCTTGCCCGGGTCGATGCCGGGCAGATCGGCCCGGATCACGAGGGCCCCGTCTTCCCGGAACTCCTCGACCCGGACCAGGTCCCCGGGCCTCCCACCAGCGGAGGAAGGACAGGGCCCGGAACGACATCATCCGCGCCCACTCCTCGGACAGATGGTCAAACCTGCTGAACACGTCAGCTACCTCCCCACGAGGCTCGCGCCGCAGCAGAACCGGCATGGTCATCACCTCCTGCCCGCCAGGCAAAGCCGCGACCCGGCCCGCCGGTAGGGCCGTTGGTCCCGCGCCTGAAGACAAGAGGACTCTGTGTCCTCCGATGACCTTTCCCCGACCGTGAAAGCACCGCTAGCTGATGTGGAGGTGCCGCCATGAGCATGAACGATCGCTGGTCAGTAAGCCTGTACATAACTGAGATCGACCACCAGACACACGCAGAGGCCCGCCTGGCCATGGCAGGCCAGGATGAGCTGGCCGGCCGCGGCGAGGCCCGGCGTAATCCCGCCGACCAGGAGGTCACCGTGATCGGAGAGCAGATGGCCGCCGCCCGCGCCTTGCCGGACCTGGCCGGGAAGCTTCTGTATGCGGCCGCTACGGGCATCGAGGACATGACCTACCAGCGGGCCCCACCTGCACATGTAAGCCGAGGCCAGCCAGGACCTTTCGTCGACGCCGCGGACGCAGCGCTCTAGCCGGATGTGGCGATCTGGGCATAACGAGCGATTCCGGCTGCCGGTGACCCCGCGTCGCCGTGCCTGCGGGCATCCGGTTCTCATCGGGCCGGCGGGATCACCACGCTATCTTCGTCGTAGACAGCGGCGCCCGCGGCTAGCAGCGCCGCCAGGCTGGCCCGGTAGTGATCAGCAGGTCCACCGGGTAAGGCGGCCTGGGAGACGGCGGCATCCCGCGACGACCAGCGGCCGGGCCGGGCAGCAGCAGGCACGCTCGGCGAACGCCGGCGGCCATGCCCAGCGGACACTATCGTCACCCGGGCCGCCACCCAGCTCGCGACATCCAGCAACATCAAGCTCCGCGCGGCGAGGCACCAGCACCCCGGCCGCGGCGGCTGCCCCCGCCGGAACCCGAGCCGGAGCCGGGTGGCCGGGCTGCTGATCTCCGCGTACCTGGCCGGGCTCGGGCCGCGTCCGGGCAGGGCATGCTGGTGGCCGCGTGGTACGCGGGCCTGACCGTGCTCGCGCTCGCGCTGGCGCCGCGCGGGCGTCGGCAAGCAGATGGTCTACCGGCGCCGACCGTCGGAGCCGCTACTCGCGGTCATCTGACTACAGATAGTGCGGGCGTTGGGGCGCACCTTACGGCGGTGAGGGGCGGCGGGGTGGAGTCTGGTCGGAGGTGGCAAACGCAGTGTCGCCGATCTCGCGGATCGTGTCGTCCAGATGCCCGAGAGCTTCTTCGATGCGCTGCCCGACCGTGTCCGCGGGTAGGTCGATGGCGGCCTGCAGGAGGAGCCCGAGCTGGAACAAGCGGTTGATGATCGTGTCCAGGACTTCCCGGCCGCTCTGTGCCTGCTCTGCCGTGACCGCAGACCGGGCGAGGTCTATGAGGTCTTCGAGGTGCCTGGCTGCGGCGACATCCCGGATCACGGCGAAGGCGAAGTGGCCGGCTGCGATCGTGACGGGGGTGAGACTGATCTCTACCGGGAACGTGGTTGCGTCTTTGCGCAGCCCCACGAGCCGACCGGTCATCGGCCGGGTCCTGGGTGCTTCCGCGTAGCTGGCCCGGTGGCTGCGGTGTGCCGCCTGCAGGTCGGCTGGGACCAGGCGCTCGACCATCTGGCCGAGCAGCTCGCCGTGCGCGTAGCCGAACATCTCCTCCAGCCGCCGGCTGGCCAGCGCGAGCGCGCCGTCGCCGTCTGCCAGCGCCACCCCATCCTGGAGAGCGTCGACTAGGCTCCATGCCTCGGCCGAAGTGACGGCTGCCCGGTTCCTACCCGATGGCCGGGCTGCCGATAGATTGCTTACCCTCGGAGTGGAACAGCGCAGCAGCGCCTGGTCACCGGCTCTCACGCTGGCCGGTCTGGGCACCAGGCCAAGCACCTCCGCTGGCGCCCTGACCGCTTGGGCTGCCTCCAGGGAAGGGTAGATGGAGACAAGTCGATCGAGGCCGTTATAGCTGAGCACCCGCCTGACGATTTGGGCTGTGACCACCAGCCGCAGATCCGTCCCGCTGATAACGGCCCGCTGGTAAGCGCGGATCACGGCCTCCCCGCCGGCGTAATCACACGAGACCGTCGCGGTCATGTCCGCGATCAGCACGGCCGCGCCGCGGTTGATGACTGACAGCAGTTGCTCGCGGATCTGGCCGGCGTTTGAGACGTCAATATCCTCCGGAAGCGTCACGACCGCCTGCTTGCCTGCCCACCGCACCGGGTAGATGTCCTCAAGCACGGCAGCAGCCCAAGCCGGCGCGTGGGCGCAGGTGCTTGATGGTTCGCGCATCGCCGAGGCACCTTCGGTGCCGCCCGGCCATTCCTGGCCGTGCCGCCAGAGTGGGGAGACGCGGTCCCCGGCACCCTTGTTCTAGCCCGGTGAAGGATGCCTTACCGCCCTCGTGGATTGAGCTCGGGGCCTGTTGAACGTCCGCAGAACGGTTGACGGTGACGGTGACGGCTTTGACAGTTCGCCTGGCTGCCATCTCGGTTTCCTCGAAGGTAGTTGATGATCGCGGGGGAGAATGCGGAACATGGTCGGGCTGAGTCAGTTCCAGACTGCCGGCGGCCGCGCCCCCGCGGCGGCCACGACAAGGACCAGAGTTCACGGGCGGACTCGAGAGGCCACGAATCGGAGCGTATGACCGGCCTAGACCCTTGAAAATAGGGCACACCCTCAGACCAGCGGGGCAGACCCTCAGCGCGGGTCGTGCGGGCTCTCGCCGGATCGGCGAGATGTGAAAATGGCAAGATAAAATGCGGTCTGGCGTCACTGCAATCTGATATCAATTGCCGGGAGCGCGACGACTGTCATGCCGTCCGACCGGGAGCCCTACCATGTCCGAGCCTTCCGCCGTCCTACGTGTCGCGATCGCGAGCGACAACTTCCTGACCCGAGAGGGTCTGGGCTGCCTGCTCAGCAGTGCTCGCGGCATCGAGATCGTCGCACGGGTCGACAGCCATCCGGAAGCTCTCACCGCCATCCGCCGGTACCACCCTGACGTGCTCATCGTGGGCATCCGCACCCCCCGCGTTAACGCCGAGGCGACACTCAGCGCCGCCCAGCAGTTGCGCTCTCGGTACCCGAACATCGGCGTGGTGGTTATCGCTGAAGCGGGCGACGGGTACGCCCTCGAACTCCTGCGCAGCGGAGCCGCCGGTGTCGGCTATCTGCTTGACGACCGGGTCGGAGACCTCGAAACTCTGCTGAGCGCTATCCACGGCGCTCACGCGGGCGACACCGTTCTCGACCCCTCGATCGTGAATGCCCTGGTGCGACGCCGACTGTCCCCGGCGCTCGACGCGCTGTCAGTGCGGGAACTCAATGTTCTCGCAGAGATGGCGTGCGGTTACTGCAACGATGAGATCGCCCGGCGCCTAACAGTGTCGAAGAAGGCCGTTGAGGGTCACGTCACCGGTATATTCCGCAAGCTCCGGGTACCCGACGCCAAACGCTTCGACCGCCGGGTGGCCGCAGTCCTGACCTACCTGCAGGCAAGCGGCGAACTGGCCAGCCAGGGACCATTCCCCTGAACCGCGCCGTGGACGACCGGGCCGCCCGGCAGCGCCCGCCTCGACTGACGAGAGCCGTCCGACTTCGCAGCAAAGCTGGCTTCGGGCCGTCCGCCTCGGCTATGTGCCCTTCGGCCCGGTCCTGCACGGCCACGACAGGACGCCCGCCCGCCCGAGTTGCCCGGGTTGATGGCGGCGTTGGTCTGGATCGCGATCTGCAGCGTCTCACTGGTCTGGTTGTCAGATCGTCGGGCTGTGGCCGGCGCCGGTCACACCCCGGCCTGATGCGACCCAGCGATTCACAGCCGTAACGGTCAACCAGGCCCAGGAAACCAGCCGCCATCGGCAGCACCGGCCATCGCAGCGCACCGTGTCAACGGCGGCTGAATTTTGACCACCTGGCGCCAGCCAAGCCGCGCCGGGGTCAGTATTCACGCGCCGCCGACACACCGAACCGGCAATTCTGTACGGCTCGCCGCGGCGATCTCGCCATCCTGAAGGGAGCGCCCGCGCACCTCCTGGCTCCCCGCGCAACGTCGTCACCGTGATCGTGCCCTAAAGCCCTGGATCCCGGGGCCGAAGCGGCACGGAGAACTCGGTGATGCCACGCCAGGTGACCTGGTTCGCGGGCGCATCCGCCGCGTTGATCAGGGCCGTGACCGGGCGGTTGTCGGCGAGGCACGTCCCGGTGAACGTGCGGATGCCCCGTTCGCTGGCGGCCTGAGCGAGCATGCGGAGGAGTTCGCTGGCCAGGTCGGCGCCGCGCCAGCCCGGGGTGACCGCGACGGCGACGTCCGCGGTGCCGTCCTGGTCGGCTGGCTCGTAGCGGGCGATCGCGATACCGCGCTGGCTGGCGGGTTCGACGGAGATCAGCGCGAACCGGCTCGTGTAGTCGACGGTCGTGAGGTACTCGAGCAGTCCGGGCGTGACCTGCGGGCGGCCGCCGAGGTACCGGCGGTGGATGGTGTCGGCGTCGGCGGAGGCGATCGCCTCGGCCAGCGCGGGCGCGTCACTGGGCTGGATAGGGCGGATCAGGACGCTGCGCCTATCACGCAGCGTGACCAGCCGCTGGTACTCCTGCGGGTAGCCAGGTGGCAGATCCGCCGTCTGCCGCCCCGGGCGCGCGGCCCGGGGATGAGCGCCCCGGGCCCCGAGGTCCGTCATAGCGCCAGGCTGCCGCCACCGATGCCGCCCGCCCAGAGCCGAAGGTCCCTGATCCGGGGCACAGGACCTAAGAAGTCCTCCCGGCCGCGAACACCTCCGCCGCGCAGGAGATGAGCCGCCGGTACCAGGTCCACGCCGGCTTCGTCGAGGCTATCGCGCGCGGGGACGCCGACCAGACCCGCAGGCTCATCGCCGGGCACAGCCTGCTGACCGCATCAGATGCGGACCGCTGACGTCTACCCGGCGGGCGCGGCGCCGCCGCCGGGTCCGGGCTGCGTGCCGGATGACGAAAACCACAGTCCGTTCTGCAGAAACGATTTTCTTTTTCTGTTTCCGGAACGGATGGTGGTGCTTGTCCCGGCGGCCAGAGTCAGTACCGGCCACGTCGGATCTTTGGTTGCGCTCCGCGAACGGTGCGGCCAAGCGGGCCCCGGGTCTACCGATTGGAGTCCCAGGCGATCCCCCGCAGATGACCGCCGGGATCGGCGAAGTAGCCAGAGTAGACAGCCTAGGCACGGTCAGGCTCGCCGCGCGGCCATCGCCTTCCCGCCTGACGTCGGCGCTGACCCCCATCTTGGTGCCCACGCCGTAGGCGTCGATCGGTGCGCCGGAGGCGAACAGCCGGGCGATCGCGTACTCATCCGGGCTGCCGCCGGCGAAGATCCTGGCATCACGCAGCCCGGCCTCATCACTTGGCGAGCCGTCAGGCTTGCAGAGTCCTCATGCCCTACTCCGCGGGACTTTGGCCGTCCACTCCGTAACCCTTGATCCGCATCACAACTGCGGGCTGCCTTTAACCGCTTCGACCTGTGCTCGCTGAAGCGCCCGGCCGGGAAAGCCTTGCCGGCAGACATGCCGTCACTGGGGAAGCTGGCGCCGGAACGGGTCGGCCAGGCGGTGGCTAGTCACCCGGACGCGCGCGTCCACCGTGATGACGCCGTCCGGCCGGGCGATCACCGGTTGAGATCGAGCTCGGCGACCTGCGGCAGGTCGTCGGCCAGGCACGACACCCGGAGCAGGGCGTCGCGCAGCACGCCGATGCCGGCCGGAGGCTGGCCGACGTGCCCGAGCAGCGCGGGTGCCGCGCGGATCGAGTGGATCAGGTCGTCGGCGTCGGCGACGGTGAGCGGGGCCAGGCGGGCCACGCGGTCGCCGAGCACCTCGGTGGCGACCCCGCCGAGCCCGAACACCACCACCGGGCCGAACACCGGTTCCTGCACCACGCCGACGATGGTCTCGACGCCGCCGGTGATCATGGGCTCCGCGAGCACCCCGGACAGCTGCCCGGCGAACCTGTCCTGCAGGCGGCGCATCGCCGCGCGCACCTCCTCGGCCCCGTACAGGTCCAGCTCGACGACGCCCGCCGCGGTCTTGCGCAGCAGGCCGGGCACGTCAGCCTTGATCACCACATGACCGCCGAAGCCCGCCGCCGCCGCGACGGCCGCGTCGGCGTCATCGGCCCTGAGAAAGCCCACCACCGGGATGCCGTAGCAGCGCAGCAGGTGATCGGCCTCCTCGGCAGGCAGCCAGCCGCCGCCCGGCATGCGCGCCAGCAGCCGGCCACGCGCCCGGGCGCT
This sequence comes from uncultured Actinomycetes bacterium, assembly GCA_963789225.1. Lineage (GTDB taxonomy): Bacteria > Actinomycetota > Actinomycetes > Streptosporangiales > Streptosporangiaceae > Palsa-504. The sequence goes on along the minus strand of CAWBKD010000007.1, from coordinate 67,088 downwards.
CGTCGCGGCCACGACCAGGCCGGCTTCCGTGCAGGCGTCGGCGGCAAGCACGCCCGCGCCCCCGCCGTTGGACACGATCGCCACCGTGCTGCCAGCCGGCACCGGCTGGGACGCCAGCAGCACGGCCGCGTCCAGCAGCACGCCGAAGCTGTCCGAGGCGATGATGCCCGCCTGCTCGAACAGCGCCTGCCGGATGATCGGCGGCGCGGCGGCCGCCGCGGTGTGCGAGGCGGCACTCCCGGGCCACCTCCACGACGCGTGCCGCCGGCACCGTCACCACCGCCAGGTCGGGGGCCTCGGGCAGCGCGGCGACCGACGGGATGCACGGGATGCCATCCATGTCGCCGCCGCCCGGGCTGACCGCGCATAGCCTGCCGGCGAATCCTGCGTCGCGGATGTTAAGCAGGATCATCCGGCCGATCGAACCGAGACGGCGGCCCGCGCCGACCACCGCAACCGACCGGGGATTCAGCAGCGGCTCCAAGCTGGCCACATCCGCGTTCCTGTCCCGCCCAGCCACCGCATCCAGATAGGCGCTGGCCTCACACAGGGCCGCAACGCGCGGCACCGGCATGGACAGCTCGCACACGCCACCATCCCACCTGCGCCGCACCGCGAGCCCCGAGTCGGTCAGCACATGCACGGCGGCGTAATTGTCCGCCAGCACCTCGGCGGCGAGGGCCTTCACGCCGCGGGCACGGGCCAGCGACACCAGGTGCTCAAGCAGCAACGTGGCGATACCGCGGCGGTGCATGCCGTCGGCGACAGCGACCGCGGCCTCCGCCACCGCCCCATCGGCGGCGAGCTCGTAACTGGCCACCCCCACCAGCTCGTCGCCCAGCAGGCCGACCAGCGCCACCATGCCCGGCCGACCTTCCAGACACACCCGCCGGGCCTCCCGCTCGGCTGATACCCGGCTCGCGCTGAAGAACCGGAAATACAGGCTCTCCGGCGACATCGCCTCGTGCAGCCGCTTGACAGCCTCGTAATCCCCGGCACCGGACGGCCGGATAGTCAACGTGGTGCCGTCGACCAGCAGCGCATAGGACCGGCCGGACCGGCCGTCCTCCGCGCGCCCGGTCAACGATCATCCCCGGCTTCTACGGCTGATCCCGTCACGAACCCATCATCTCGGGTGCGCGATCCCGGTGCAGTTCCTGCGGCTTTTTCCGGCGTAGGTCCCGGCTGGCGACGCTGACGGGCTACGAGCTAAGGTCCCTTGCCGACAGGTCAGCCGGCTCGAGCCTGGCGACCGGCCCGGCCAGCGAACTGCGCGCGAACCCGGACCTGCTCAGGTCGGCGTACCTGCTCCGCGGCGGCACCGCCGGCCCCGGCCCCGGGCTGCCCAGCCGGGGACCGCAACCCCGGCCGCCCCCCGTAACCCCTTATTTCTTGCTGCCGAACGAGCGGTGGTATCACCGCCCGGGCGCGAAAAAGCCGCGCGCCGGGGTCGTGCGACCCCCGGGCGCGGCCATCGGGCCCTAAGGCCGGATCAGTGGTAGAACGAATAGGGGAAGGGCACCGGGCACCCCGCACCGTGCTCAAAGAATCCGAGCCACGGGAAGAACTGCGGGCACGCTGACCTCACGTGGTAAGCCAGCGACCAGGAGCCAGTGCCGGCCTCGGAGCCCGTCTCGGACCACGTCCCGGAGACATGCCCCCGCCGGTCGATGTAGCCGCTGAAGGTCCGAGTTCCCTGGAAGCCGGTAGGATACCTGAAGCTGAACGTGACCTGGTTCCCGACGACCGTTCCGTGAATCGGCCCGGTTTGCTCGCCTGCCATCAGACCCGTATCGGTCAGCGATCCGCTGAGGCAGCTGCCCCGCTGGACGAAATGCACTGAGTACGTGTACGAACTGGTGCCGTAGCTGAGGTCGACCGTGTTGTAGCCGTTGAAGTTCCACCGCTCGAGATGGCGCGGGCTGCAGACCGGGAAGAACGGCGACGAGCTGCTCGAGGTGGTGTGTGTGGTGGTGGTCGTGGCGGCTGCGTTAGCCGGCCCCGCCCCCGTGAGGATCAAGGCCGCGATCGCCGGTCCGGCGAAGGCGCCCATGATCGCTGCTTTGGTAGCGAATCTCATAGAGTTCCCCTTCGGTAACAGGCCGCCGTTGCCGTACTGGTGACTCTGACCCCTGCCGTCATGCACCCGGCTAGCCCTGCTTCTAGCCACACGGTCTTCTTCGCGGCACCGATCCGCATAGGGACTTGCGTCACCATGCCTGCGGACCTTCGTCCTCCGAACAGGTGCTGACAGCGGCTGGCCGCGCAGGCCAGGACCATGTTGGCGGCGAGCAGCAGATGGTCGTGCTGGCCCAGGCGCTGATCTCTCAGCCGGGCTACCGAGCTGTCCCTGGGCCTGGCCCCGGTCGTGGTCAGCCGCCTGATCCCGGTGATCGCCGCGGTCGCCGAGTCGGGCACCGGGGGTGCTGCTGATCGAGCAGTTCGCGACCGTGTCGCTGGGCCCGGCCAACCACGCGCACATCATGGAAGGCGGCCGGATCCGCTTCTCCGGCCCGGCCAGCGAACTGCGCGCGAACCACGGGGGATCAACACCTGGCTGTACAAGCTGTGGGAGGCGCCACAACAAGGCTGAGAAGGGTGCTGATATCGCGCTGAGCCCGGCCTTGCGCCGTGCGGCGCTGAGCTGCTCGCCTGCCGGCCAGCCCGCGAAGACCGGCACGAGCTGGTATCCGGCCGCGCGGATGCCGCGGATGATGGCGGGCAGGGCAGCGACGGTCTCGGTTGCCTCCTCCGTCGTGCATGATCACGATGGCGCCGGGGTGCAGGGCTGCCAGCACCCGCCGGGCGATCACCGCGGCGCCCGGTCGCAGATAGTCCGACGGGCCGACCAGCAGAGTTCGGCCAGGCCGCGTACGCGCAGCTGGGCCTGCACCTGCGGATCGCTCAGGCCGTACGGCGGTCGCAGGCACCGGACCGGGTGGCCGGTGATGCTGCGCAGCAGGCTGCTGGTGCGGTCGACCTCGGCCGGCCAGCTCCCGGCGGGCAGCGCCGCGAGGTCGGTGCGGGTCCAGGTGTGGTTCACCAGCACCATGCCCGCCGCGTTCTCCGCACGCAAGATGCCCGGGTAGGCGGCGCCTAGCATGCCGATGATCTCGACGCTGGCCGATGCCCGGGCGGCGGCGAGGATCCGCAGAATCTGGGGGTCTAGACCGGAGACGGCCCGTCGTCAAAGGTGAGCGCGACCACCATCTCGCCCCGGTGGCAGGGCGACCCGGGGGCGGTGTCGAGGTTGCTGATCGCCGACCATGACCACCGCGACCTGACCCGGGAACAGATCGAAGAAACCCCCCGTTCCCAGCTGCACGGCGCCCATGACGCTGAGTCTAGAACGAGGGCTCAGCACGCTCTGCGCGACCGAGGCGTCTCTCCCGACCGGGCCACACATTGCCTGCCGCCGCACTGGCCCAGCAGGCATAACGCTCCGACGCTTGCTGAATAGCTACCCCAGATCGGCGCCAATGTGCGCGCTGCTCCAGACGAGGGCTGATTACGCAGTGCTACGGGACCGTCATACACTAGCGAGCCGATTACGAGCTGTTGATGGCGGCCGATAATTTATTCGTTGTGTGGTGAAGAATCGCCAACTCTGTTCATCAGATGCACGATGCGTCCGGCCGCATTCTCGCATGCCCCATGCCGATCTGCTTTACGGGATCACCGGCAGAACGTCCAGTTCTGGCGTGTGGTCCGGGTCGGCTGGGCCGCGGCAGTTGGGTTAGAGCCGATGGCAGGGCGCTTCACGATCCGCTCGTGGCCTCGCCGGGGCACGGCTTGGCTCTGGACGGGATACGGTGCTCGAGTCGGCGATCCCCTTGTTCGGCGTGCGCGTGCACGGCAGCCTGCGGGCAACGGGCCGATCAAGCGCATCGGCCCGCACCGTGGGGAGATCAAGTCCATGCACACCGCCGAAGCGGGGCGCGGCCGCGGGGTCTGGCCGGACCGGCGGCCGTAGCCCTCGAGTTCGCGATCCCTCAGTTGGAGGTCACGGTCTTGCTGGGGGATCGCCCACCCTGCCATGACGCGTCCATGCTGCCCGCAGTGGTCCAGTCGTTTCGACAGCGGCGCTGAGGAGCCGCCACTGTCGTCGGGATAATAATGTCGTGCGGGGAATCGGTGATTTGGCCAGTTCGTTCGGGAGGGTCGCGGAAAGTTACGATCGGGTGCGGCCCGGTCCGGCACCTGCGGCGGTGGACTGGCTGCTTCCCGCGGGGTGCGAGGCGGCCGTAGACCTCGCGGCGGGAACGGGGCTGTTCACCAGGGCACTCCTCGGCCGGGTGGCGGAGATCGCCGCCGTCGAGCCGGACGCGCGGATGCGCGCGGTGCTGGCAGAGCGGACTGAAGGCGTTCGTGTGCTTGACGGGCGTGCGGAGGCGATACCGCTGCCAGATGCGTCGGTCAACGCAGTGTTTGTCTCGACTGCCTGGCACTGGTTCGACCCGGCACTCGCCACCCCGGAGATTGCCAGGGTGCTCCGGGACGGCGGAAGGCTCGGAGTGATCTGGACAAGCAGGGACAGGACCGACGACTGGGTGGCCGAACTGGACCTGCTCCGGCTGTCTGCTGTGCCCCGGGAGGCCCGCCACTGGGAGGCTGGCGAGCCGCGCACGGCGGACCAGGTGCGGGACAAGCTGGACCGTCATCACTCGGTAACCCTGCCGCCGGACGCGCCCTTCGGACACGCGGAGGCAGCGTCGTTCACGTTCACCCGGGCCATGGACGTCGACGACGTGGTCGACTGGCTGGCCACGAACAGCGGCTTCATCACGGCCTCCCCAGCTGACAGGGAAGCGGGGCTGGCGCGGTGCCAGGCGGCTCTGCTGGCGCACGCCACCGGCGACTCGCGGGACGGCGGCTCGCCGGGTGACGGCTCGCGAGTTGAGATGCCGCTGCGATCGTGGTGCTGGCGAGCGGACCGCCTGCCGCGAACGTGCTGATCATCGAACGGCATCCCGCCGCCCAGCGCCTGCCCCGGCCGCAAGCCCCGCACCGGCGCAGACTGGTGTGCACACGCCGCCGACATCTTCTAGTAGCCCGCCGCAACCCGACACGGAGCCGCAGGCATTGCCATCACTGAACGCCCGATCCACCTGATCTGCGCGCATCAGCCTGAAGACACCGAGCGCACAGCAACCGCTCCGAACGGCGGCAGTGTGCGCGCCTTTCCAGCCTCAAACGCCGGTAACGAAGTGTGATTGCAACCCCGTTCGGGTGGTGTGGATCAGATGCGGGCTGGACGGCGGTCATTACTGGCCCCAGGTCACCGTCGAGCTCGCTGTCGGGCGTGCGGCACGGTGCCCTGGCCCCGGGATCGGCGGTCAGTATCCTGCGAGCGCGCGGGAGCCCCGCTTCGCGGGGGCGTACGCTGGTGATATGAGCGAGCCTGCGCCGGAGCTGGACGCCCAGGACGCGCTGCGCGGGGTGGTCAACCAGCTTGTCATCAATGGCGAGCGTATGTCTGTGATCATCCCTGGTTCGATCATCGAGGCTCTGCGAGTCTTCGCCGAGCTTCTCAAGAACGCTCAGGAGGCTGGCTATTTGCCCTCGCTTCTGCTCCGGGCGATGCCGTGGGCCAGGCCGCTTCCCGAGGGCGACCTTCACCAGCTTGCCGCCGAGCTGGCAGAGGCTGCCGCTAGCGGTGATCATGCACCCGAGCGGCTGGCAGCCCTGATAGGGCAATGGCGGGAAACCGCAGAGATTTACGCGGAGCCTGGGGCGGTGGCTGAGCTGGACCAGTCCGCCGAGGCGATCGCCCGCGGTGATGTCATCGGCGGCAGGGAGGCTGTCCAAGGGCTTCGGCCTCGCCGGTGAGCGGTCCACAAGAGCCCGGCCGTTACGAGATAGTCATCCCCGGCCCGGTCAACCGGGCCATCCGGGAGGAGCTTCCGGAAGCTGTCGCGTGGGCGGTCATTGAGTTCGTCAATGGCCCTCTGGTTGAAACCTGTGCGTGCCGAGAATCTCGTCCGTAGCTGTGACCAGCGGAGTTGCCCTCTTTGCCGTCCGGCCATGATGATCACCGGTCATGTACCTGCGGTTCGTCTTCCTCCTGATCACGCGGCTGATCTCGTGGCTGAGGCTGTCTCGCCTGGCTTCCGCAGTTGACCGGTTGCCTAGTCCGCGTTTCGGCATGAACGAGCAGGCCGGGCCGTCGGCTGGCGCTGTTGCGACGCAAGGTTCATAGATACATGCAATGAAGAAATCATCCCTGGTGATAGCTGCTTTAGCAGGGTATTGTCTAGTATGTGTACTTGCGATCGACGCCGCGGCGGAACAAGGACGGCAGCGAGGTCCGCTACCTGCAGTTGGCCCATAACGTGTGGGACCCGGCCGCGAAGCGGTCGCGGGTGCAGGTCGTGTACAACTTCGGCCGGGAGGAGCCCGGGACCCGGGAGGCGCTAGCGCGGCTGGTCGCCTCGGTCTCCCGGCACCTGGACCCGGGCAGGGCACGGCCCGCGGAGGGGCTGGAGTTCACCGAGTCCCGCCCGCTGGGCGGCACGCACGTGCTGGATGCGCTGTGGGAGCGGCTGGGCATCGGCCCGGCGGTGCGGGGCCTGCTCAAAGGCCGCCGCCTGGACCCCTCGGCGGAGCGGGTGCTGTTCGCGCTGACCGCGAACCGGGCGCTGGCCCCATCCTCGAAGCTGGCCGCATCCCGCTGGGCCAGCGAGGACGTGCTGATCGCGGGCCTGGACGCGACGAGCGACGACGCGTGCTACCGGGCAATGGACTGGCTGCTGGAGATCCGCGGGACCCTGGAGAAGGAGGTCTTCGACCGGGTCACGGACCTGCCCGGCCTCGAGACTGACCTGCTGTTCTTCGACACCACCAGCACGTACTTCGTCACGGAGGAGGCCGACGACCCGGTTCCCCGCGACGAGCGCGGCGGCGCCGTCCCCGGCGGGAACGCCGGCGGCGGGGAGGGCGGGGAGCTCAGGACGGCGGGGTTCCGGACCTGGGGCAAGTCCAAGGACCACCGCGACGACCTGCCCCAGATCGTCATCGGCCTGGCCGTCACCCGCGACGGCATCCCGCTGCGGGTGTGGTGCTGGCCCGGGAACACCGCCGACTCCGCCCTCATCCGCCAGGTCAAGAACGACATGCGCGGCTGGTCCCTGTCCCGGGTGATCTGGGTCGCAGACCGCGGCTTCACCTCGGCTGAGAACCGCCGCTACCTGCGCAAGGGCGGGAACCACTACATCATCGGGGAGAAGCTCCGCTCCGGCTCCGCCGAAGCGGAGGCCGCCCTGTCCCGGCAGGGCCGCTACCAGGAAGTCGCGGAGAACCTGCGGGTCAAGGAGGTCCGGATCGCCGAGGACGAGCGGTTCGTCATCTGCCATAACCCGGAAGGCGCCGAACGGGACGCCGCCGCCCGCGCCCGCATGATCACCCAGCTGAAAGAGCTCATCGACGGCACCGACACGCTGGGCAGGGACAAGCGCGCCGAGCTGCGCGGCGTGATCTCGACGAAGCCCGGCCTGAACCGCTACCTGCGCGTCACCCCTGCCGGACTGCTCCGCATCGACGCCTCCCGGGCGAAGGCCGAGGAGAACCTCGACGGCAAGTACCTCCTGCGCACCTCCGACCCGAAGATGACCGCCGAGGACATCGCCCTGGGCTACAAGCAGCTCCTGGAAGTCGAGCGCAGCTGGCGCGACATGAAGCAGGTCATCGACCTGCGCCCGGTCTATCACCGGAAAGAGGAGCGGATCCGCGCCCACGTCATCCTGTGCTGGCTCGCCCTCCTGCTGGCCCGCATCGCCGAGAACGCGTGCGGTGCCACCTGGCCGGAACTGCGCCGGCAACTCGACCGGATCGCCGTCGGCACCTTCAGCGGGCCCGCCGGGACCTTCCGCCAGCGCACCGAGATCAGCGACCCGCAGGCCGCCATCCTCGCCCAGCTCGGCATCGACCCGCCCCCGAGGATCCACCAGCTCATCCCAGCCATGAGCCGCTGACCAGCGGAAACACCCCGCCTAGATACACGCCCCGCACCTAGCCCCGAGGACGTTCTCCCACGTCAAACGGCAAATTCATCGCCTATCGCGCTCTACAGCTGCGGAACCCGGGTCTCAGTGTGAGGAGACTTGGAAGACCGCAGAGATCTTGATCTTGCGCCACCAGCTCGCCGTCCTGCAACGACGGCAGCCGCGCCGCCCGAAACTGGACTGGGCGGACCGGGCATTGCTCGCGACCCTGCTCGGCGTGATACCGAAAGCCCGTCGGCACGGGCTGCGGCTGCTGGTCACCCCCGACACGGCCCTGCGCTGGCACCGCGACATCGTTCGCCGCCGCTGGGCCGCCAGGTCCATTCGCGGCAAGACCGGCAGACCGGCCACCCGCCGGAACATCAGAGCCTTGGCCCTCCGGCTGGCCCGCGAGAACCCCGGCTGGGGATACCGCAGGATCCACGGTGAGCTGGCCGGCCTGGGAGCGAAGATAGCGGCGTCGACCGTGTGGGAAATCCTGAGGAATGCCGGGATCGACCCCGCGCCGCGACGAGCAGACCCTACCTGGCCGCAGTTCCTGCGCTCCCAGGCCGAGGCGATCCTGGCGTGCGATTTCTTCACCGCGGACCTGCTGGACGGCACCCAGGCTTACGTCCTGGCCGTGATCGAGCACGCCACCAGGCGCATCCGCATCCTCGGGGTCACTTTGCATCCCACCGGGGCGTGGACCGCCCAGCAGGCCCGCAACCTGATCATGGACCTCGGCGAGCAGACGCACCGGGTCAAGTTCATGATCCGCGATCGCGGCTCGAACTACACCGCGGCGTTCGACGCGGTCCTCGCTGATACCAGGATCCGGACTGTGCTCTGCAACGTCCGGACGCCGCGCATGAAACCTCGGGCTGCATACTGCACCTCTTCGGAGCGATTTGCGGGTAAGTGGCGTTCATGCAGGTCGGACGGTGTCGTGCCGGCGTCCTTGGTGGACGGTCGGCGGGTTGGGGCCGGGGGGGTTGTAGAGGACTTGGTCTTTGTCGTTATACCGCTGCCCGCTGACAATTCCGGCGTGGTACCAGATCTTGACGGTGCTGGCGGACACGCCGAGCTGCTGGGCCATCTGGGTGAGCGGGATCAGGCCGGTGTCGAGCAGCCGCTGGCGGCGGCTGCGTAGCCGGTAGGTGCGGATGACGCGCTGCACCATGGTGGGGTTGAAGGGGCGTCCCTCGCCGTTGGCCAGGCCGCGGCTGCGGAGGATGGCGGCGATCTCGGCGCAGGTGTGGTGGTCCAGCAGCTTGTCGATCTCGGCGATGGTGCTGGCCTTGGTCTGCCGGATCTTCCAGGCCGGCTCGGGGACCGGCAGGGTGAGGGTGCGGTGCTGGCCGCCGGCCAGGCGGGCGTGCGCGGTGATGGTGTCGCTGGTGCGGGTCACGGTGACGTCGGTGAGCAGCAGGCGGGCGATGCGCTTGCGCTCCCGCTGCGGGGTGGCGGGGTCGTTCCAGATGCCGGGCAGGTCGGTGACGAGCTGGGCGATCCGGTCCTTCTGGGCGTCGGTGAGCTGCCCGGCGTGCTGGTCGCGGGCTTTGTCGTAGGCGGCCTGGGCGTCGTTGAGGCCGCGGAGGGCGGTGTTCCAGTCGGCTTCGAGGGTGTCGGCGACGAGCCGGTTCGCGGGGTCGACGGCGAGGTAGCGGCGGCGGGCGAGGTCGGCTTGGTAGCGGGCGCGCTCGACGTGGGCGGCGCGCAGCGCGTCGGCCTCGGCCGCGCGGTGCTCGAGTTCGGCGGAGACCTGGAGGGCGGCCTCGACGGCCAGCGGGGTGAGGGTGCCGATGAGCAGCTGTCCGATGTGCTCGTCGAGGGTGTGGCCGGGGATGGCGGTGCAGATGGGGCGGGCGTTGGCGATGCCGTCGCGCTGGCAGAGGTAGGTGGGCAGGTCTTTCCCGCCGCGGGCGTGGTAGCGAATGGTCATCCGCCCGCCGCAGCGGCCGCACATGATGATGCCCTGCAGCAGGGCGGGGCCCTCGCGGGGCGGCCCGGCGGCGCGGTCGCGGCCGTGCGCGACGGCGTTGGCCGCGAGCCTGGCGGTGTTGGCTTCCCACTGGTCCAGGGTGATGTATCCGGGGTGGGCGCCGGGGATGAAGGAGATCCATTCCTCGCGGGGCACGGTGATGCTGCTGCGTTTCCCGCCGGGCAGCAGCTGCTCGCGGTGCCGGCCGTAGGTGAACGCGCCGGCGTAGCGGGGGTTGTGCAGCACGTGCAGCACGGTGGAGTGCCGCAGCGGCTGCCAGTCGACCTCGCCCTTGCGGGGTCCTTTCTCGTGCCGCCAGGGGAAGGGCAGCCCGGCGGCGTTGAACGCCTTGACCACGGCGGTGGCCGACCCGGCGGCCTCGAACGTGGCGAGCAGGTGCCGGACCGCGCCGGCGATGGCGGTGTCGGGGTCGAGGATGACGTGCCCGGCGGCGTCGTAGACCAGGCCGACGGGCAGCGGCATGACCAGCTCGCCGCGGCGGGCCTTGGACAGGATCCCGCCGCGCAGCCGGGCCCGGATGAAGTGGAGCTCGTACTCTTATGCGGAATTCGGCATAATGCCTCGCTGATCTGCCCTTTCATGCCCAGGACCAGGCGGTCGTTGAAGTTCCTCGGGTCGTAGAGGCCGTCCTCGTCGCAGATCAGGGCGCCGGTCATGGCGCAGATCTCCAGGAGCTGATGCCAGTCGGCGTTGTTGCGGGCCAGCCGGGAGCACTCCAGGCCGAGTACGATCCCGGCCCGGCCGAGGGACACCTCGGCGACCAGTTGCTGGAAGCCCTCCCGGCCAGCGGCCGAGGAGCCGGAGTGGCCCTGGTCGATGTCGATCACGGTGATCTGGTCCGCCGCCCAGCCCAGCGCGATCGCCTTGCCGCGCAGGTCGTACTGCCGGATTGCGGACTCGGTGTTGCGGATGACCTGCTTGAGGCTGGATTGCCGGATGTAGAGCAGGGCCCTTCTTGAGAGATGGGCGGCGGTCACCTTCGACGCCGCGGTATCGGGGAGCATCAGGGTCTCCTTCAGGGATGAGCGGTTACGGGGGCGGGCCGGTGACGGTCCCGGCGAGCGCGACGGCTGCCAGGGCGCTGATCAGCTCGGCAGCCACTGGTGCCGAGAGCCTGGCCGGCTGGGCCGGAGCGGGGCCGGGCAGCCGCCCGGCCGGCGCCGGCTGCGGGACGGCCAGGCTGGCCAGGGTGCGCTGCCAGGCGGTGACGCCCTTGCCGGCCAGCACGCCGAGGCCGAGCGGGAACGCCTGGGCGCGTGCATGCAGGGCGGCATGGCGCAGTTCCTCGTAGCGGGCGTCCAGCCCGCCGCCGGGAGCAGTGGCCTGGCCGGCATCCGGGCGGGCGCCCGGTTCAGCAGCCGCGTGGCCAGGTGATGTGAGCAGGGACGGGGACGGGTCATCCTCCTTCCGCATCTCGCGGGCGGGTATTTCCGCGGCTTTTGGAGTGCCGCTCCCGGCGGCGGGCCAGCGCCCGCTCGGCCGAGCGGGGGTGCACGCGCACGCCGAAGGCGTCCTCGATCAGGTCCGGCAGCTGCCCCGGGCGCAGCCCGGGGTCGGCGGCCAGATGCTCCTCGGCCCAGGCGCAGATCTCCTCGGTGAGCTTGTGGGCGCCGCGCGGCCCGGGCCGGGCGGGCACCAGCCCTTCCAGCCCGGAGGACTCCAGCGCGGCCGCCGCGGCGTAGTAGGCCGGGCGGGAGTAGCCGAACGCCGCCGCGGCCTCGGTCACCGGGACGCCGCCCGCCCTGACCTTGCGCACCATCTCGTACTTGACCTGCACCGCGTCCCGGGCGTCGAAGAAGTCGCTGGCCAGGAACTCCGGGTCGGTCACCTGCTCCGGGTGCGGGTTCAGGCACCGCGCCTCCGCCAGCGCCGCCTCCTTGGGGTCCCGTCTGCCCTGCTGGCCGGCCATGCCGCCTCCTCATCCTGATAGCTGTCAGAACGATTTTGCCGCAATATGCCGACCTGAGCACGCACCACTGCCAGCGCGTCGCGATATTTCGCAGATAAGAAGGCAATTTCGTCCTAGTCACGGCCGGGAACGCGATCGGCACCGCCAGGAAGACCGGCATAATCTTCTTGACATTCACGGCGTAATCTTCTTTACGGCCCCGGCGCCGTCCTGCTGCGCGCGGAACCGGTCCACCAGATCAGCCAGCGCCAGCAGGCCAGCCGTGCTGAACGGCGCCCTGCCCGCCGCGACTACCGTGAACGGGTCCGCCCCCGCCACGTCGGTCCACCCGGCTGGCAGCGAGAACAAACGCCCGCCCTCGTCGTGCAGATGGACCCGGTCCTCGCCCCAGTTCTGGCGGTAGGCGACGAACTCGAAGTCCCGGCCATACAGCGGGTGGAACGGGTGCGTCACCCGTACGCGACGGTACCGATCATGCGGATCGGGTGTAGCTGACGATGGGGGACAACGCGATCGCCGAACGCCGGATCGGCGGATGCCGGCGCGAGCTTCTCGACCGCACCCTCATCTGGAATGAGAACCATCTGCGGCGGATCCTGCGCCAGTACGAGACCCACCACAATCAGCACCGGCCTCACCGGTCGCTGGACTCCGCTGCCCCGCTAAAACCGCTCCCCGAACCGGTCGACCTTGAGCAGCACCGTGTCCGAAGACACCCTCGCGTCGGCGGCATCATCAACGAATACCGCCTGGTCGCATGACGTGGACGAGGTTCTCGGCACCCACACCGTCGGTGGCAGGCTAACGCAGCTTATGCATGCCGAGGGTTGTCCTTACTGACGTTCTTGACGTTTGAATGACGATCGTAAGACAATCGCTATATGACGATACCGTGTCAAGTTGCAGCACAACGAGAGCCCCCGTGCATGGTTACGTGACCGAACCGGACCAGGCGGAGCCAGTACGCAGCACCATTGGCGGGGCCTTGGACCTGGCTGCTGCATGCGACTCTGAGGCGCTGGCGCTGGTCTCGCAGTACCAGGGCCTCCGCTGGACATACGGTCGCCTGGCCGCAGAGTCGGACTGTTTCGCGCGCAGCTTGCTTGCTCTTGGCGTCGGCCCAGGAGAACGCGTCGCCGTCTGGAGTCCCAACTGCGCCGAATGGGCAGCAGCGCAGTTCGGGACTGCGAAGGTCGGCGCGATCCTGGTGGCAATGCATCTAGCGTGTCGCGCCGATGACCTCGTTCATATGCTCGGGATAACCAAGGCGAGCGTGCTGGTACTGGCCAGGGGTCTCGCCCACCTGGACTATATGGCCGCGCTTCGGGAATGCGTACCCGAACTGGACGTTCATGATCCAGGGAAACTGCATTCGGTCCGGCTGCCGACCTTGCGCCACGTGATCATTCTCGATGAGGAGGGTGGACCTAGGGCTGCATGGTCGTGGCGACAGTTCCTGGCTCTGGGTGGCGTGATCGCATCCATGCAGCTTGCCCTCCGGGCCAGCATATTGGATGCCGACGATCCAGCGATCATTCAGTTTACCTCCGGCGGCGAACCCGCGAGGGCCGTGACCTTCAGCCATTCCGCGCTGCTGACTAATGGGCAGACCGTCGCCGATGGCATCGGGCTGACTTCGGGAGACCGGGTGTGCCTGCCCATCCCGTTTTACCATTGCTTCGGATCGGTTGCGGGGAGCCTTGGAGCGCTATGCCGCGGAGCGGCGGTCGTCCTGCCTAGCCGGAGCTTCGATTCCATGGCCGTGTCGGCGGCGGTGCAGGCCGAGCGTTGTACCGTTCTTTGCGCGGTACCTACCATGATCAGCGCCCAGCTTAACGAGGCTTCCTTTGGCGGTATAAATGTGTCGAGTTTGCGTACAGTCCTGCTGGGCGGCTGGCCGTCCGATCCAGCCATCCTTCGGGCTCTGCACGACCGGCTGCCGCTGTTGGAGAGGGTCGTGGCTTGCGCGTACGGGGCGTCGGACGTGTCGCCGATTCTCGGCCTGTCTGTCCCGGGAGATCCGCTAGACCGGGTGGCAGCGATGGAGGGATCGTTGCTGCCCTACGTTGAGGCGTCGGTCTTGGACCCGTTGACCGGTGAGCTAAACGGACACGGCGGTCCGGGTGAGCTCTGCCTGCGGGGGAGCGTAAGCATGAGCGGCGTGTGGGAAGGCACGGGTGTGAGCCCAGCGGCTGGCCCGGACGGCTGGGCGCAGACCGGCGAGCTAGCTACGGTGACGGTCGATGGTCGGCTCAGCGTATTGGGCCTCCGAGCGGATCTGATCATGGCTGGCAACGGCAGGCTGGTCGTCCCCTGCTACGTGGAGGAGGTGGTGGCCTCTCATCCGTCCGTTGCGGGTGTCGTGGTTGGCGGTGTAGCCACGGGGAGAGGCGGTGAGGTCGTCTGCGCGTGGGTGCAACGTCGTCCTGGCTCGGCGCTGACCGAGTCCGAGCTTGCCGCCTTCTGCAGGTCTCGGTTGCCTCCTTCCCTTCAGCCGCAGCGCTGGCAGTTCGCCGATGCGTTCCCTAAGACCGAAACTGGCAGGCCCGACCGTGCTGCCTTGCGTCGGGCGGGCCTCGGCGGTCTCCCGTAGGCGCCCAGCCGATCCGCCCCGGTACGCCACAGCGGCCGTGGCTTACCGGGGCGACCGCGGCTCGGCAGTTCGTTAGGCGTGGTCACGTACTGCGGCGGCCGTGGGGTTCCGGACGCGCCAGGCACCCGGCGTGCATGACGAAGGTGAGCTGGCGCATCCGTGATATGTCATGTAGCGGATTGGCGGCCACCGCGATCAGGTCGGCTGCCTGGCCGACAGCGATGTTCCCCACTTCGCCCGACAGGCCGAGATAACGGGCCGCTTCGGTGGTGGCGGCACGCAGGGCGGCTGCTGGGGAGTGACCGGCCTGGACGAGGAACTCGAGCTCACGCACGGTGGCTGTTGTGTCGTCGAACTCCTCGAAGGGCAGCATGTCGGTTCCGAGCGCGATCGGGACGCCCTCCCGGATGGCCGATGAGATGCCTGCTAGATGACCTTCGCCGGCGCCGAGCGCCTTGTCCAGTACGTAGCTCGGCGCGCCTAGCCTCTTGTAAAACGCTTCGCATCTGCTGACGCACAGCGTGGGAACCAGCCAGGTGCGCCTGGCTGCCATCTTCTTCACCACGCCGACATCCAGCCCGTAACCATGTTCGACTCCGTCCAGACCGCAGTCGAGCGCGGAGCTGATCACGTCGGCGGGTCCGGCATGCGCCGTGACCAGTCTGCCCCAGCCATGGGCCACCTGGACGGCTGCGCGGATCTCCTCCTCGGTGAGCTGTGAATGCCGGATTCTCTCGTGGACGCCACCGATGCCGCCGGAGATGCAGATCTTGATCACTTCGGCTCCCATGCCGACCTGCTGGCGCACGCCGCGCGCGAAGCCGCTCGGCCCGTCCAGTTCGATCGCGTCGAAGCCGCTGCCGTGCCCGCCGGTGCAGCACAGTGCCTGGCCGGCGGTGAGAATCCGCGGCCCGGGGCAATGGCCCGCGCGGATCGCCTCCCTGAGGTCGAAGTCTGTCCGGTCGCTCTCACCCACCAGGCGGACTGTCGTGACCCCGGCGCCCAGGCAGTGCCGCGCGTTCGCGCCCATGCGCAGAGCGCGTGCGGCCGGGGTCCGGTCTGGTGTCCCGGACGAATGGGTCAGGCCGAGGTGCACGTGCAGATTCATCAGCCCCGGAAGGACGTAATCACCGCCGAGGTCGGCTAGCTCAGTCCCCGAAAGTGCGCTGCGTGCCTCGGCCACGACGTCGTCGACACTGCCCACCGCCTGGATCCGACCGTCCTTCACCCAGATTCCCTGATCCGGGTGCACCTCGGCCGAATTCACGTCAAGCAGCTGACAGTTCACCAGCACCCGGCTCGCATGCTCGGTCATGTCCCGAATCCTCCCTCGCACCGACCCACCGCGGATCCCGCTTGACCGCGCGGCTTGTTCACTGGCCGGGCAAGCGGTCGGTATCCGGCGCCCCCTGGCCCGCGCCATCTCTGTCGCCAAACGAGGGTGGCACGTACAGTGACGCGGCCCGGCGTCCGGCGTCCAGCGCCTGATGCAGTGACAGGCCGACCGGCACATCAGGGCCTACCGCGTCTTGAACCCGGGCGGCGCCCTCGAAACCCCAATCGCTGCAGAGCTCGAGCACTTGGATTCCTTGTTCCTTAACGAGCCGACGACACATCTCCACCCCGTGATCGGGGCCGTTGATCCCCACGAACGAGACCAGGTCGCTAGGGGTGTCCAGCCGTGCGTAGACGTTCTGGGTCGTGCAGAAGAAGACATTGGCTCGCCGCGTGGGTGTCGGCATCCGGTGCCTGCTCGGTGACGGGGGAAACCACCGCGCCGTCACGATCGATGCCTCACCGACCGCCGCGCACAGCCTGGCGACCCCACGGTGCGACCAGCCGTCGCCCAGCTCGATCAGGTGGACGTGGCCCCTGGCCAGCCAGCCCAGGATGGCCTCGATGGCATCGTCCTCCGATCCGGCGGCCATCCGCACCAACTTGCTGGCGGCCAGCTCAAGCTCCAGAGTGTGCACACGTGGGTCCGCTCCGGGCGAAATGAGGGCGTACAGGCCCAGCTTCCTGCTCGTCATGCTCACTCCTTCTGGTCTGCTCCGACCGACCTGGGTCGGAACGCCTTTCTCGCTGATTCATCTAGAGCTCGCGGTCAGCTGCCCGTCCGACGTCATCGTGCCTGTTGCCGGAACGAGGAGGCTTCCCCGTCCAGGCTCGACGCGCCCTCAAGGAAAACTGACCGGAGCAGGTCCTGACGGCCAAGTAGGTCCTGGGCCGCGCCTTCGAAGCGGATTTCTCCCTTTTCCATGAAGTAACAGCGGTCGACAACGGACAAGGCCAGGTTGACCGATTGCTCGACAAGAACGACTGCCGTGCCCCTGGCGTTGATGTCCCGCAGGATCTCAAGCAGCTGGCTGACAACAACGGGCGCCAGTCCGAGCGAGAGCTCGTCGATCAGCAGCAGCCGGGGTGAGAGGATGAAGGCCCTCGCGAGCGCGAGCATTTGCTGCTGGCCGCCGGAGAGGACGGCAGCTCGAACGTTCCGGCGCTTGGCCAGCTGCGGGAACACGTCGAGACTGCGCTCGATGGCCTGTTCGAGGGACCGGCGATCGCGGCCCAGCGTATACCCGTAGATGCGGAGGTTTTCTACGACGCTCAGGGTGTCGAAGATGCCGCGCCCGCCGGGGACCTGACTGATACCCAGGCCTACCCGACGCTCGGCGTCAAGGTAGGTGATGTCGGCTCCCTGGAACTGGACGCGTCCCCGCTGGGGCAGGGTGAGCCCGGCGATCGCGCGGAGCAGGGTGCTCTTCCCGGCCCCGTTCGTCCCCAGCAGCGCGACCATCTCGCCGTCTTCCACTATGAAGTCAACACCGAATAGGACTTGCAGCCGGCCATAGGCGCAGTCCAGGCCGCGGCAGCTCAGCAGCGGCAGGCTCTCGCCGGCGTCCTTCATCCGGGTCAGTTCTGCCTGTTCCACAAGGTCGTCAACCATCCGGTCCAGATCCGCGCTCACCGTCCGGCCGGCCGAATGCAGTAGCGCGGCTGCGATGAGCCCGGGGATCATCAACGTGGCGATGGCCCCTGGGATCCCCAGGCGCTGCTCGGTCCCGCTGAGCAGGATCAGCCCGGCAAAGCCACCCACTCCAGCCAGGAAGATGCCCTTGAGGGCAGCGAGCTGAGTGCGCATCTCGGCGGGGACGATGGACAACATGATCATGTTGTCGGCGGGCAGGAGAACTGAAACCGACGCGAAGAAGAGAACGAAGCAGGCCACCATCAGCGGGAATACCGGAGCCAGCACCAGCCCGCCGAGTAGAAGCGATCCCGCCACCAGGAACCAGGACTCGAGCCGCACGAGCTTCGCCGGGTCCTCCATGAAGACCCGCTCGGCCCGCCGCCCGAACCACACGAGCACGGGGAAGGCGGCCAGCGGGGCCAGGCCGTATAGGACAGAGCGTGCTCCAGGGCCCATTCCCCAACGGTCGTCGAGAAAGAAGAACAGGTAGGTGAGCAGGGGTGCGGTAAGCATGCCCTCGACTGCCTGGACCACCAGCAGCCGCCGGATCGTGGGGATGAGCATGAGGCGCCGCGTGGTTTCGAAGAACCCGAGCCGGATCTGGCCGACCGAGGGCTCCGATGGGCCGTGATCTGTATCGCCGCGGACGACGCCCCTGGCTCGGTTGGTGTCATAGCCCCCGGTCCCGGGATCGCGCAGGCCGAGACTGGTGAAGCTAATCAGGACGCAGACCAGGCCCATGATCAGGAACACGCCGCGCCAGGTGAAGCCTAGGATCGCGGTGAGCAGTCCGACGGACAGCGGCGCCAGGATCTGGCCGGACACCTGCGCGCTGCGATAGAGCGAGAAGCTCCGGGCCCGCACGGCGGGCGGGTAGCTGTCCATCAGCAAGGGCGGGTGCACGGCAAGCACCGAGCCGTTGCTGATCCCGTTGAGGATCAGGAACACCATCAGCCCGAAGATGTTGATGACGAAGCCGGTGAACATCGCCGAGATGCTCCAGCCGAATGCGGTGACGATGGTGATGAGGCCACGGCGGCGGCTGCGTGCCGCGTAGGCCGACATGAGCACCGCGGCAATCGCGGTGGCGACCGTCTGGAAGAGGACGCCGGCGGATAGCAGGGCAGGGCCGATTCCCAGGGTGCTGCTGACGTCCGGGCTGAGGACGAACAGCGCCTGGGTCTGGAAGCCGTCGACGATCACCAGGAAGGACAGCGCCACGAGCGGATACCACGTGGTGCCCGCATCCCGCATGGAGGCGTTCAGGCGCTGTACCTTCGCGGTTCCCGGAACTCCGATGGTGCTGCGGACGACGGCCCGCTTGGCCTGTTTCCGCGCCTCCAGGTCGTCGATGGCGGCTCGGCCGCGGTCTGGTGTCACGATGTCAGCTCACGGGCGGCGTCGAGAAGAAGTTGATGCTAAACGATGCCTCGCCGATCCGCTGAAGCTGGCGGTTGACCATCACGATGGTGACCTGATGCAGGTAGTCCAGCTTGTTCGGCAGAGCGCCCTGGGGTACCAGGTTCGGCAGGGTGGTCACCGTCAGCGACGTACCTCGGGTGAGATAGACGTTGAGCTGGGCCAGGTAAGCGGGGCCGGGACAACCGGGAGTTTGCTGGCATACATGGTCGGTGAGGACCTTGAGGCTCTGCCCGGGACGGACCGGGGTGCTGTCGATGAATACGGCGAAATACCCGGGCTGCTTGCCGTCGGCGATCTGCCCCGCCAGACTGGCCCCGCGGACGTGCCAGCTGATCGTGAAGGGGGGCTGCACGTCGGCACGGTTGAGCGGCGACGTAATGGCGACCGACCTGTCGGTCATGAATTCCAGTCCGTGGACGGCGCACGAGCTGACAGCCGTCATGACCGCGAGGATGACCGCCACGAGCCTGAGCTGCCTCACCGCAGGTCACCCCGCGGCTTTGGCTCGGGGAGCGCGCTGATCGGATCGGCGAGGGCCACCTGATCCGCGCCGGATTCCGGTGCGGTGGTCGTGACACCCGGCTCCGTGCGGCCGGTACGCGAGCCGGAGCGTTCGAGGCTGGCGCTGTCCCGGCCTAGGTAAGCGTCGATCACTCGAGGATCCCGCTGGACCGTTTCCGGGGTTCCGGACGCAATGATCCGGCCCTCGTCCATCACCACCACCCGGTCGGCGAGCGACATCACCATGGGTATGTCGTGTTCGATGATCAGCATGGTGAGGTCGAGCTCGGATTTGAGCCGGCGCAGCATGCCGCCGAGGGCCTCCGTCTCTCGCTGGGCAATACCCGACGAAGGCTCGTCGAGCAACAGCAACGTCGGCTCGGCGGCCACGATGCAGGCGAGCTCGGTAATCCGGCGGGTCCCGGTGGATAGGTCTGCTATCCGCTTGCGCGCGTAGTGGCCCAGCCCGAAAACGTCGATGAGTTCGCCGGCTCGAATGGCCTTGCGACGCTCGCTGCGCCCCCAGCCGACCAGTGAGGGCAGCAAGCGGGTCGGCGACATCCGCTCCAGGGCCAGCTCGACCGATTCGCGTACTGTCAGGGTCGGGAACAGGGCGGCATCCTGGAATGACCTGATCACCCCGAGCCGGGCACGTCTTTCGGCCGCGAGCCGGGTGATATCGGTCCCGGCGAACCAGACCGAGCCCGTATCGGGGGCCAGGAAGCCGCTAATGAGCTCGAACAGCGTGGTCTTGCCGGCTCCGTTGGGACCGATGAGGCCGAGGGTCTCCCCGCGGGGCACGGCCAGGCTCACCCTGTCCACAGCGGTGACGCCGCCGAAGGAGCGGGAGAGGTCGGTGACCTGCAGCATGACCGGGGCAGCCGTTCGGGGCGGCCGGGCATGCGAACGTAGCGGCGGCATATGGCTGGGCTTCGGCTCGGAAGCGGAGGCTGGCAGGACAGGGCCCGCGGGTTCGCGCCTGGCGAGCCGGCCGATCGTCATGTGGTATAGCGGCGAGATCAGCTGGGCCAGGCCGCCGGGGAAGTAGAGGATCAGGATGAGCCACCCGGCTGAGCTGGCGGCGAGCCCAGCCTGGTCCAGCGGGACGAACTGCGGCACCCCGATGATGTACAGAGCGCCTATGAGCGGGCCGAGCAGCAGGCCGATTCCTCCGAGCACCGTCGAGGAGACGACGTTGATGCTTGCCTGCGGGGCGAAGGCCGTGGGGTCAGCGAAGGCGAGTGAGTAGGCGTAGACGGCTCCCCCTATCCCGGCTATGACTCCAGAGATCGCGAAGGCCTGCAACCGGGTTCTCGCCGCGGAGACGGCGAACGCGCGCGCGGCGGCCTCGTTGTCCCGTACGCCGCGAAGCCGCCGGCCCAGGCCGCCGCGCCAGATGTTGCGCGCAGCCGCCAAGACGATGGCGAAGATCAGCAGAGCGAACAGGTAGTACCGCCTGCCGGTTGACAAGGACACGCCCGCGAGGTCCAGCTGGCCCGGAGATGTACCGGGCCCGAGCGCCCACGGCTCGGCGAAACCCCAGTTTCCGGCGGCGAGCGCGAACGCCAGGGAGGTCACGGCGAGCATCAGGCCAGGGAGCCGCAGTGCCGGGAGCCCGATGATGAGAGCCGCAACGCCGCCGCTGAGTGCGGCCAGCACGAGCGCCAGGTAAAAGTCACCGGTAGCGGACGCGACATGCAGCGCGACAACGGCGCTTGCCCCGGCGATGGCGAACTGGCCGAGCGAGAGCTGACCTCCGAGGCCGGTGATGATGCCTATCGAGAGTCCCACCAGCGCGAAGCAGATGATGTCGGTAAAGATGGCTGAGTTGGAGTCCGGGTCGGGAATGAGGAAGGGCAGCGCTGCCGCCACGAAGAAGGCTGTCATGCCCGTGAGCAGGCCCAGGTTCCTGGAGAGCCAGCCGGTAGCGGTCTCCCGGACCTGGCTACGCTGCGGCTGAACGGCCAGCCAGCTACCTCGTTCTGTCGTGCGGTAGGATCCGCGTCGCCGTAGGAGAAGGACCAGCAGGATGATGGCGAACAGTGCGACGTCGGAAAGCCCTGATGTCGTGGGGTAGTTCCAGAGGATGAGCTGTTCCACCATCCCGATGCAGAGGCCCGCCACCAGGGCAACCGAGATGCTCGTCATGCGCGCGATCACAGCCGCGGCGAGAGCCCGCAAGAGCAGTTCTGGTCCGAGCGCGTCAGTTGTCGTAAATCCCTCACCCGGCGCGGTGAACAGGGCCGCGAACACCGAGAGCGTCCCGGCGAGTCCCCAGGCCAGCGCCGACATCCTGCTCACAGGAACGCCGGCCATCCTGGCCGCGTCCCGATTTGATACCACGGCGCGGATGGCCAGGCCGTAGCGTGTGCGCTGCAAGAACCAGACCAGCGCGATAATCGCCGGGGGACTGAGCACCAGGATGCCGGTGTCCGCCGGGGTGATCTGGAGGGCGCCGATCCCGAACTGGGGCAGCCAGGCTGGCTGAGGGTAGGAGCTGCCCGCCAGGGCATCTGAGTCAGCGGCCGAGGCCACCAGCAGCAGTACTTCGGACAGCCCGAGGGTAGCCACCACGCTCATCACGGAAGGCGCTGCGCGGAGCCGCCGGACGACGGCGACCTCGGACAGGCAGCCAATTGCGAACCCGAGCAGCAGGGCGGGGGGCACGCCGAGCCAGTAGGGTATCCGCCACCGGGTCACGGTGACGCCGAACACCGCCGCGACCAGGACACCGACCGAGGCCTGGGCGAAGTTCACGACCCGGCTGGCCCGATACACCAGCACTAGTCCGACGCCGAGCAAGCCATAGCTCATGCCGGTGATCAGGCCCAGGACGAGCACGTCACCCCTGACCGCGAAGCCGGCGATGATCACCACGGCTGCCTCCGGAGTTGAACGCGGCGCCTCGGATGGGGCGGCGGTCGGTCAGTCGCCGCCCCGTCGGACATCATCCCCGAGCCGACGCGGCAGTCGGTCGCGGGGTCTAGCCAGTGAGGGGATAGAAATGTCCCGTGTAAACCATGCACTTGCAGCCGGCGTTGAAGGCGAACGACTCCATCTCGGCGGCTGCTGCGTGGCGGCCCGGCCCGAAGTCAGTCTTGAACGTGAGCGCAGAGGTGTACGAGGTCCCCAGAGACTGATACCCGGCCGTCAGCGTCTGCGGGTTGATCACCTTGGCACCCTTGAGGGCGGCCTGCAAGGAGAGCAGGCCATCGCAGAAACTGAGGGCTGTCCAAGAGTCGAGCTGGTTCGTGTACTTCTCGCCGGCCGCCGCGAACAAATTCAGGCACAGCGCGGTCGTTGCGTTCGCGGGAGGCTGGCGGCTGTAGTCCACGTCGCTGACCGGCCTCCACCCGACTCCCTGTGAACCTGCGAATGCGCTGATGGGGATGGTAGAGGTCAGCCCGCCGGGATTGTCTTCGGAGTTGAACCCGACCTCCGGGTAGTAATGCTCCCCGGCCGTTGCCGTCATCCAGGTGATCGTCTCGCCACCGGAGGACGAGTCGAAGATCACGACGCGGTTGACGCCGGCGCTCTTGAAGCGCAGCGCCGCGGCCTGCGCTTGGGCGGAGGTGCCGACAACCGCATCCGCAGCCACCTTCTGTCCGTGCTGGGCAAGAATGCCCGCCATGAGCGACTCAGCGTAGGTCCACTGAGGGTCGCCCGAGCTAACCACGCCGATCTTGGTATCGGGGGCGAAGAATCCGTCCGAGAGGTAGGCGTTCACCATCGTGGTCACCCAGGACTGGACCGGAGGGTCGCTGGGCGAGAAGTAGAAGTCGTTGTAGGTTTTCATGATGCTGGGGTCGCCGAGCCGCCCAGGGAGGCCCTCGATGAGCGGCGTGTCACCCTGGGCTAGGCAGGCAATCTGCTGGTCAGTCACGTTGTAGGGCATGATTGCAGCGAACACGCGCTGATCTTGGATCCAGTACGTGCAGGCCGCCTCGTCTTCGGCGGCCTCCGACGGCGCAAGCATGTTGTAGGGGAAATCGGCGAATACTACCTTGCGCCCGTCGATACCGCCGTGCGCGTTGATGTAGTTCCCGATCGTCGTCGCCTCAAGGGGGACGTTGCCCACTGAAAGCCCCACGGCCGCGAAAGCCTCGATCGCGGCCTTCGAGTTGATCGGCGCCATGATCCCGATCTTGATCGTGGACGCGGTGACACCCTGGCTGTCGGTCGCTGCGGCGCTGGGCGCTGCCGCGCTTACTGCGGGCTTGACCGATGAACAGGCCGCTGCTGAGAGACCCAGCAGCGCGCAAACCGTGACGATACGGATCACTTTCATGCTAGACCTCCCGGGCGGTGAAGACGACGGCGAGTTCAGCCGTGCCTCTCGGACCGTCAGCTGGGCCAGCCCAGCCGAGAGCGGGACTGGGGCGAACTGGCCACCCTGGATCGGGCTCTCCCCGCCCATCTCATTGCACTATTCTGTTACGATCATTATAGAAACGTCAACCCCGGAACGTGGTGACGCGCAGCCGGAACCTGCCTATCAAGGCAGGACTAGGCGTCATCTCCGGTTGCGGCGGTTCGTGACCAGACGAATATTTGACGGCCGTAAAGCTATAGGTACGTACTCGGTCAGCACACAGCTTCCCGCGGACCTGTTCCTGCGGGCCACGCGGCCGCGGTTGCGCTCCGTGCTCCGCAGGAGCCCTGATATAGCGTTGGCTTGACGAACGGAAATCATACGGTGCAGCAAGGCGTCATGCTCCCTCCTCTCAACCACCCTGGGTCGAGACCGTGCAACGCCTGCGAGCCTCGGCAGCCACGGCGGATCCGGGAGCCGGGGTCCGCGTGGTCTACCGATCGGGCAGAGGTTCACCAGATCCACGGGAGCTTCGCTGGTCATCTGCGAGAGTGCTCATGATCAATCGAGGAGCGGGCACCAGCTGGGGATATGAGGTCACGCGCGGCCGAGTCGGCGGGCGCGATGCGCTGGTGTTCGCGCACCGCCCTGCCGGTGCCGGAGCGATGCTCCGGGACGTGCTCCGCTGGGGCGACCGAGAATGCCTGGTGCTGGGCGGCGAGCGGGTCACTTACCGGGACCTCGGCGGTGCGGTGGACGCCCTGTGCTCTGAGCTGGCGGTGCGCGGCCTTGTGCCAGGTGACCGTATCACGCTGACCGGTAGCGCCGGCCCGTTGTGGGTCATCGCCTTCTGGAGTTGCCTGCGCGCAGGCCTGGTCGCCGTCCCCTGCGACCTCCGCTGGGCCATCGAGGAACAGGAAAGGGTTGCCCGGCTGGTCGGCCCGCGCTTGCAGATAGGCGACGCCGCCCTCGCCGGCTGCCCGGCCCCGCGCATTACCAGCGTCCCGAGCCGCCCGGTGCCGGCGACCGGACCACCATCGGTCGACACCCGGCCGGGTCCAGCCGAAACGGCACCGGCCCTTATCTTGTTCACCGCGGGAACCTCCGGCCCGCCCAAGGGCGTCGTGCTGTCGTCGGCGGCCCTCGTCGCGGGCATCCAGAACATGCTCGCGGCGCGCAGGCTCCTCCCGTGCGACCTGAGCGACGACCACGTCGGGCCGGTGAGCCTGATCACCTTGCCGTTGTTCCATATCGGGGGGATCACGACGGTGATCGCGAGCATGCTGTGCGGCGGGCGGCTGATCTTCGCCGACCCTCGGTTCGACGCGGGCGAAGTTCTCCGCCTGATCGAGTGCGAGAAAGTGACCACGTGGGGGGCGATCCCGACAATGGTCCGCCGCACCATCGAGGAAAGCAGGGTTCGCCGCCATGACTTGTCCAGCCTCCGCTCGCTGATGATCGGAGGCGCTCAGGTAGCCACTGACCTGGCCCGCGAGGCCGCAGATGTCTTCCCCCGTGTCCGGTTCAGCGCCGGTAACACCTATGGTCTTACCGAGGCCTGCGGTCATGTCGCCACCGCCACTGGCCGTGAGGTGGACGCGCACCCCGGCTGCTCCGGACGACCGCTGCCGACCTGCGAACTGCGAATCGGGCCTGCCCCGGAGGTGCCAGCCGGCCAGGGCGAGATCCTGGTTCGGTCTCCCTCGCTGCTGACCAGCTACTGGGCGGAGCTCGACAGCCCGGTTGATGCGGACGGGTGGCTGCACACCGGCGATTTCGGGCATCTGGACGGTGACGGCCGGCTCTACGTGGTCGGCCGCCTCAAGGACATCATCATCCGGGGCGGGGAGAACGTCAGCGCAGTCCGCGTCGAGCACTGCCTGCTGACTCACCCTGGCGTCCATGACGTCGCCGTGGTCGGGCTGCCCAGCCAGGACCTGGGCGAGGAGGTGGCCGCCGCAGTCGTCCCGAAGCCAGGTCATCGGCTCGAAAGGGCCGAGCTGGCGATCCACGCCGCGGCTCAGCTCAGCCGTTTCGAGATACCGACGCGATGGTGGATCCGCGAGACCGCACTGCCGGTCAACTCGGCGGGAAAGATACTGAAGCGGCAGGTGCGGACTACGTGGCCCCCGGGTTGCTGAGGTAGGGCAGTCGGGGCTACGTGTTGAGCTAGTTTCGTCCGACGGCTACGCTATATAGCGTTTCCCAAACGCTCGCAATTCAGACGGGTGATTCGCTGATGGCAGAGAAGCCCTGCAGAGCGGACCTGGTTGACCTCGCGGCTCAGCTCGGTCCCCGGCTCAAGGCGAGAGCTGGCGAGCACGACCGGGACGCGTCCTTCCCGTTCGAGACCTATGACGACCTCCGCGAGGCGGGCCTCCTCCGGCTCTGCATCCCCGCCGAGCATGGCGGGCTTGGGGGCACGTTCGCCGACTACATCCGGGTCTCTGAGGAGCTCGGCCGCCACTGCGGGGCGACCGCCCTGACGTTCAACATGCACACCATGACCACCATCTGGGTGGGCGAGATAGCGGACTTGATCGACATGTCTGGCGATGCCCGCCTCGACCATGAAAGCCGCCGCAATGAGGTGTACCGCGGGATCGTCGAACAGGGCCTGAAGCATAGCCAACCCATTTCGGAAGTGACGCCCGACAGCCATCGCAACCCCAGCACCGTCGGCGAACTCGTCGATGGCGGGTTCGTGGTCACGGGCCGAAAGATTTTCGCCTCGCTGGCCGGCGCGGCCGACTTTTATGACACGACCTGCCAGGTGCCAGGAGAGGCCAGCCCCAGGTTCGTCAGCATCCCCGCCGACAGCGCCGGCGTGTCCGTCGAAGGTGAATGGGACCCGCTGGGCATGCGGGCCACTGTCTCCCGGACGCTGGTATTCGACGAGGTCTTCGTTCCCTCCCAGAACGAACTGCTCCCGCCGGGCGTGTTCGCGGAGATGCACCAGCGGTACCCCTACCCGCTCCTGTCGATCACAGCCACGTACTTGGGCATTATGCGCGGTGTGCTCGATTTCACCTGCAGTTTCCTGCGCGGCGAGTATCCTGGCGGGCCCACCCAGCCGCGCCGGGACTCCCATCAGAAACAGGACGGATGGGCCCGGATGCAGGTCCTCTATCACCAGGCAAGAGCCCTGCTCCACGCAGTCGTCGACGACGGCACGCTCAACCCCAGCAGGCAGGACCTGGCTCGGATGTGGTCGGCGAGCTGGACCGTGATGGAGAACGCAGCCCAGCTCGCCGCCCTCGGGGTCCGGGTCTGCGGCGGCCAGGCAATATCCCGCCGGTTCCCGCTTGAGCGCATGTACCGCGACGCCAGACTCGGTGCCGTCATGCTCCCGTTCACGGCCGAGGTGTGCCTCGACCGGCTCGGCCGAGAGTTCCTCTTTGACGACTGAACCTTCGCTCCCGTCCCCCGCCGACGACCCGCACGCGCCGGGCCGACCCTCGGCGGCGCGCTTCACTCCGATCATCCGCCAGCTCCCGGGGGTCGGGGAGCGATGCTAGCTGTGACCACCCTCGCTCTGCCCGAGGCGAGGGTGACCGGAGTCTGTGCCGAGGACGTGACTTGCTTCCTGGGATTGCGTTACGCCGATCCCCCGACTGGTGCTTACAGGTTCGCACCGCCGCGGGAGATCAGCGGCCCGCGCGGAGACGTCGACGCCACGGCCTTCGCCCCGGCCGCCCCCCAGTCCCCGCGGAGCCACAGCCAGCTTCTGCACGGGCCGGTGCCGCCGGTGGACGAGGACTGCCTGGCGCTGAATGTCTGGGTCCCCCACGGGCGAAACGGCCCGGCCCCCGTCCTGGTCTGGATTCATGGCGGAGCGTTCCTCAGCGGTCACACAAGTGCTCCATGTTATGAGGCCCGGCGTCTGGCCAGCCTCGGCAAGGTCGTCGTGATCACCGTGGGCTACCGGCTGGGGTCGCTGGGCTGGCTTTCGCACCAGGATCTGTCGCCCGGGCAGGACGGGACCGCCGGCAACTGGGGCCTGCTCGATGTGATGGCTGCACTGCGCTGGATCCGGCGCAATGTTGCCGGCTTCGGCGGCGACCCGGACCGGGTGACCCTGGCCGGCCAGTCAGCCGGCGCGCTGTGCGCCCTGCTGCTCCTCTCCACTCCGACCATGAGCAGGGATTTCCATCGCGTGATCGCGCAGAGCCCCGTGCTAGCGGCCGCTTCACCCGACGACGCGGCCCGATGGGCGGCTGCCCTGACCGAGCATGCGGACTGTGCTGGGGTAGGCAGCCTTCGCGAGCTGCCCGCGAGCCGGATCGTCGACGCCGACCTGATGCTCTCGGGGAAGGCCGCCTTCCAGGGCCTGACCCGCGGACCCTTCCCTGCGGCGGGCACCGCCACGGTGCCGTGGCCACCCGGCGACGAGCGTGCGATCCAGGCCGGCTCAGGCATCCCAGTTCTGATCGGGCACACCGACGACGAGGGACTCTTCTTCTACCGGGGTTCCGCACTCAGCGACGATGCGCTAGCCCGGCGGATCGGACGGCTAGCTCCACAGCGCGACATCGCGAGCACGGTACACCGTCATCGGGAGATCCTGCGCCGGCGGCGCATGCCGTCAGGAAATGACGCCGTGTACAGCAGCGTGTGGTCCGAAGAACGCTTCGGCCGCCCCATCCGGCAGTGGGTTGCGCGACGGCGCACGCACACGGGCGCGCCCACATATGCGTACCGGCTCGCTCATCGCTCGCCCATGCTCGGCGGGGCCGTGCACGTCATCGACGTCCCGCTGGTTTTCGGCACGCACCGGCACCCATCCCTGCACGGCCTGTGCGGCACGGGTCCTCGCGTTGACCAACTATCCGACCAGGTGATCACAGCCTGGGCGGCATTCGCGGCCTCAGCCTGCCCGCATACGGCTGGCCTGGGCGCGTGGCCAGAAGATGCCACGGTAGTTCTTGACTCCGCCGGTCCCTGGCGAGCCGTACCGGAACCGGCCACACTATCGACGGGACCATGAGCGGGATGCCACCGCGGCGCGCGAGGACAGGGCGACAGGCGCCGGATGCGGCCGGCAGCCGCAGCACCGGGCGCGAACCGGACCGGCCAGGAACGGTTGCCATGCCCCACGCCACCATCACGCCCGAGATGGTGGCGTCGATGCGAGCCAGGGCTGGTCAGGTCCTGCGTATCGACCACTCGGTCAGCAACGAGGAGGTGACCAGGCTCGCTATCATCCGGTTCTGCGAGGGCATCGGTGACCCCAATCCGCTATGGTGCGACCCTGAGCATGGGGCAAGCGGTCCATTCGGGACGCAGGTCGGGCCTCCGTCCTGGGTGATCTGCGCGTTCGCGGGGCTGCAATTCGGCTGGCCCGGACTGGGGTCGTTCCACTGCGGCAGTGAACTCGAATTCCATTCCCCGGTTTGCGTCGGCGACGTGATCCGGGCTGAGTGCACCTACGAGGGCTTCGACGGGCCCAAGCCCGCTCGGTTCGCAGAGCGCGTCGTCATCGATCACTTCACCAACCGTTACCACAACCAGTCGGGCGTCCTGGTCGCGACGATTCGCTGGTCAGTGCTGAACTTTGAGCGCGGCCGGATCCGGGAGCCGCTCCGGGCAGGGGCCGCGACCACGCTCCCGCACCCGTGGACCGAGGCCGACCTGCTCGCCCTGGAAGCGGAGGTGCGGGCCGAGCGTCCGCGCGGCCCGGTGCCGCGGTGGTGGGACGACGTCGACGTCGGCCAGCCGCTCACGACTGTTGTGAAGGGCCCCATCGGAATGACGGACGAGATAGCGTACGTGGCCGCCGGCGGGGCGCCCATCCCGCGTCTGGCGGCGCACCGCAGCGCGCTCCAGAGCTATGACAGGCATCCCGCATGGTCCTTCCGCGACCCGGTTTCCGCGGCACTGGAGCCCATCTACGCCGTCCATTACAACAAGTCCGCGGCGCAGGCTATGGGAGTGCCGCTGCAATACGACGTGGGCTTTCAACGGCAATGCTGGCAAGTCCACCTGCTCACTGATTGGCTCGGCGACGACGGCTGGCTGCTTGCCTGCGATGCAGAGTACCGAGCCTTCGTCTACCACGGCGATGTGGTGCGGCTGGGGGGACAGGTGGTTGGGAAGCTCGTGGACGAGCGCGGCGAGGCAGTTGTCGATGTGCAGACACACGCGATCAATCAGCGCGGTCTTGACGTGATGCCGGGGCATGCCCGGATAGCGCTGCCGAGACGGGGTGAGGCGGACTGTCCAGCCCGGCGGCGTGCCCGTGCGACAGGCCATGGTTCCGTGGCGGGCGCAGCCGAACCATGACGAGCCCGTGCGGCGGTCGCGCCGCGTCAACATACATCCCGGGTCCGGCGGGCGGTATGCGGTGAGCGCCAACGATCCCGGCAAAGGGGACGAGAGCGGCGCGGGCGGTCAGCCGACGGTACTGGGCGCACGCGGCGTAGCCGATGAGTTCGTCCGGGCTTATTCGGCCCACAACCCCCTGCTTGCGCTGGATACCAGCCCAGGCCAGTGTGACGGAACGCTGGCCGATTACGGCCCAGATGGCGTCACCCAGTTCGACGACCTCGTCCGGCGATCCCTGGCGGAGCTTCGATCCGTTTCGCCCAACGGCGATCCAGATCCGCGGCTGAACCGCTTGCTGCGTGAACGGCTGACGATCCTGGCGGATCGTCATGAGGCAGGTCTGGCCTGGTCCGATCTGAATGCCTTCCGCAGTCCGCTGCACGAGCCGGCACTGCTGCTCGAGCGCATGCCGCTGGGGACACCCGAGCTATGGTCGTGCTTCCTCCGCCGGATGTCCCTGGTGCCCGCTGCGCTGGATGGTCTCGCTCGGCGCTACCGAGTCGGGGCGTCACGCGGCCAAGTCCCCGCTCGTCACCAGGTGCTCCTCTGCGCGGACATGTGCGAGCGCTGGGGGTCGCCGGACGGTGCGGACGGCCGGTTGCGGGCGCTGGCGCTTCGCCGGTTGCGCTCAGCAAGCACGCCTCGCACCATTTCCCAGGACCGGATTGTTGATGCCGCCGATCGCGCGGATCAGGCCTACGCTGCCTTCGCGGGATTCCTCCGCAGGGAACTCGCTCCTGTCGCCAATCCCACCGAGGCCGTGGGACGAGATCACCTCCAGCTTGACATGCGGCTTCATACAGGCGCGGACCTGAACCTCGACGAGGCCTACGACTGGGGGTGGCACGAACTGGGCTTGGTATCCGCCGCGCGCGACTCGGCCGCCCGGCAGATAGACGGCGCGGGACGGGTTGATGAGGCGATGGCAATCCTTGATTCCGATCCCGCCTACATCGCGGACAGCCCGGAAGGCTACAGGCGCCGACTCGAGGGGATCGCGGCCAGCGGGCTGGAGAAGGCGGCGGCCGTGTTCGATATCGCCCCACAGCTGCGTAGCTTCCGCATCGAACTGCTGCGACCTGACGGGCCGCCGGGCGGATACTACCCACCGAGTGAGGGGTTCCAAGTCGGCGGCAAGGTGATCTGGCGTTCCCTGCCGGCCAGCCTGAGCATCTGGCGAGATCCTGTCTTCGTCTTCCACGAGCTGGTACCAGGCCATCACCTGCAGATCGGGTACACCATCCTGCACAGCGACCGCTTCAGCGCTTTCCAGCGCTTCGTGGCCCGAATACCCGGCCACCACGAAGGCTGGGGGCTGTATGCCGAGAGGCTGATGGACAAGCTCGGTGCGTTCCAGGATCCCGGCTCGCGCCTCGGCATGCTCGACGCGCGCCTGCTCAGGACGGTGCGTGTCGTCATAGACATCGGGCTGCACGCCGAACTCCCGATCCCGAACAACGTCTGGGGCTGGCGCGTGGGAGGCCGGTGGACGAGGCCGGCGGTGGAGGAGTTGCTCGCCGCCCGCACCTCACTTCCGCCGGCCAACCGGAAGACCGAGGCAGACCGGTATTGCGGTTGGCCGGGACAAGCTTCCAGCTACCTGCTCGGTGAGCGCGCCTGGTGCCGCGGCCGCGAGACAGCCCTACGGCGGCGCGCCGACAGCTTCGACCTCAAGGCCTTCCATATGGCAGGGCTAGAGCTGGGCCCGATCGGCTTGGATCAGCTAACCGGGGAACTGGCGGCGCTGTGACGAGGGCCGGGCCGACGCTACTCGCGGGCCACGCCGTAGACCTGCTCCGCTGCCGCCGCCGAAACGTAGCCCGCTGTCACATCCTCCTGGACCCGCGCGGGGTTGCGGTCGCGCGGATTGCCATACCCGCCGCCGCCAGCAGTCTCGAACCGCACCCGATCACCCGGATGCACCGTCACCCTTCTGGTCGTCACGTTGCGCTCCCGGTCGGTGCCGGGAAACACGGTGATGGTGGTCGGATCCGCCTCCCCGCCGCCGTTAAGCGCCCACGGCCGGGTCTTGGTTTTCTTGGCCAGGGAAAGGAACTCACCCTCCGCCAAGAACATGATGTCTCGCGTTACCCCGAGGCCACCGCGGAACGCGCCAGGGCCACCGGAGTCGGTCCGCAGCTGCAGGCGCTCGACGCGCATCGGTGTGCGGCGCTCGAGGTACTCGACCGGGATGATGCGGACGACGGCCTGCGACGGGTGACTCAGCGCGTCGGCGCCGTCATGAGCAGCCGTGGCACCCCAGCCGATCGGGTTATTTCCGCCCGTCACGAAGAACCGCCCGGCGCCGTCATAGCCCACGTACATGAATCCGGGTACGTCCCCGCCCGACGACGCGGGCACGAGGTCGCAGCCAGCCTGCGCCAGAGCCTTATGCAGCAGTTCGCGTGCAGCCTGCCCGGTCCAGAGCGTGAATGTGGGGGCCGGATACACGGCATGAAACAGCGTCCCCGGCTCGGCCTTTATTGACAACGGCCGGAACTGGCCGGCGTTGGAAGGCTCGTCCGGAGTGGTCAGGCTCTTGAACACGCCTCGGCACACGGCCAGTGTGCTGCCGAACGGCATGTTGACCGGGCCGCGGGCCGCGGCGGCCGAGCCGGCGAAATCTACCTCAAAGGTCCCGGCGCGGATAGTGATGCGCGCTTGCATCCGCACGGGTTCATCGCTAATGCCGTCGTCGTCTAGGTAATCGACCGCGGTCCAGCTGCCCTCGGGCAGTCGATCGAGCGCCTGCCTGGCCACCGCCTCGCCGTGCGCCAAGATCCGGTCCACGGCGGTCTCCACCGTCGGCAAGCCGAACCGGCCGATGATCCGCAGGAGTCGTCTTTCACCCGTTCTGATCGCCGCGATCTGCGCGTTCAGGTCGCCGAGCACCATGTCGGGCATCCGTGAATTGAAGCGGATTATCTCGATGACCTCGTGGTTAGGCTGGCCACGGCTGTGAACCTTGGTGGCAGGGAAAAGCACCCCTTCCTGGTGCACGTTCGTCGAATCCAGCACGTACCCGGGATCCTTTGCGCCGAGGTCCATCCAATGGGCACGGATGCACAGGAACGCGATCGGACGCTCGTGTCCGGGCAGGACCACGGGAGCGAAGAGCGTGGCGTCGTAGGTATGGGCGCCGTTCCAGTACGGGTAGTTGAGCAACACGACATCCCCGCCGTGCAGATTCTCCAGCCCGACCCGCTCCACGCCCCGCCGGATGCTATGGTCGTTCGCGCCCAAAAAGGAGGCCACTCCCGGTGCTTCTGCGATGAGCTGCAGGTCCGCACCATACACCGAGATCCCGAAGTCCCTCGCCACGTAGATCACCGGATTGAAGGCTGCACGGATCAGCGTCACGCGCATCTCCTCGGCCACGCCGATGAGGTGGTGGCGGATGACCTCAGCGGTCGAAGCGGCCAGGTCCGTCACGGGTCGGCCTGGAGGATCAGCTGCCCGTGTGCGTCGACCTTAAGGTGCTGGCCGGTATGAATGATGGTCGTTGCGGTTCCCTCGTCGATTATCGCCGGGCCGGGCACCCGGTCGCCGGGTGCGAGCCTTGCTCGCATGAAGATGTCGAATGGCACGAAGCTCCTGGTTGTGCGGCAGAAAGCGAGGCGCGCCCCGGCAGCGGCACGCGTCACGTGACCGTCACCCGGGAGCGGGCGGGGCAGCGGTAGCCCGGAGCTGAGCGCGAACGCCCGGACTCGGAGTGCGCGGATCTCGACCGGGCCGCCCATGGCGTGCCCGTAGCGCGCACGGTGAAGGTGCTCGAAGGTGCCCTGGGCTTCGCCGGCGCCCTGCTTGTCGTCGGCAGTGAGAAGCAGCGAATGCTCCTGACCTATGTAGCGGAGCTCCCAGTCCCGATGTATGCCGATGCGGTTCGCGCTGATCCCCTGATCTGCTACCGAGCGCCGCACCCGGTCCTCCATCTCCGACAGCGCGCCGCGGGCGTCAGCGAGCCCGGCATCGTCGAGGGGGCGCAGGAAGGCCATGGAGCAGTCATCGACGATGTTGGTGGTGAGCATCCCCCATGCGGAGAATCCGGCCGGGGTGACCGGGATGACCACTTCTTCAAGGTCGAGGTCGGCCGCCACTGCCGAGGCCACGAGGGGTCCCGCGCCGCCGAATGCCATCAGAGAGAACGACAGCGGATCGCATCCTCGTTCAAGGATTACCTGTCGTACCGCGGTGGCGGTCTTCGCCACGAGCACATCCATGATGCCGACGGCCGCCTCTTCGACCGATATCTCGAGCCGGTCCGCGATTCGGCCCTTGATCGCGCCGGTGGCGGCCTCGCTGCGGAGCGGCATCGCGCCGTCGAGGAAGCGTCCAGCGGCCAGGTAGCCGAGGACCAGCGCCGCGTCGGTCACCGTCGGCTCGTCGCCTCCTTGCCCATAGCAAGCGGGCCCCGGGACGGCGCCGGCGCTGGCCGGCCCCACGCTGAGCAGGCCGTGGTCCACCCGGGCGATAGAACCGCCACCCGCGCCCAGGGTGCGTATGTCGTAGACGGGAATCAGCACCTGGTGGTGGTCCAGGGAAGTCTCGTGCACCGTTAGCGGAACTCCGCCCTCCACGAGGCAAATGTCGAGCGAGGTCCCGCCGACGTCGAAGGAGACGACGTTCGGACGGTCCGTGGCGCGTGCCACGTGCGCAGCCCCCGCAACCCCGCCCGCCGGACCGGAGAGGATGCTGCTTATGGCCGACCGGCCGGCCGCCTCAGCTGACATGGCTCCCCCGCCCGAGCGCATCAGGAGGAAACGGCCCGGAAAGCCATCGCTGGCCAGGCTCGCTTGCAGCCGGCTTAGGTATCTGCGGACGATCGGCCGGATGTATGCGTCCAGGACGGTGGTGCTCAGCCGTCCGATCTCGCCGATTTCGCGGGCGAGGTCGACCGACAGGCAGAACTCAACCGCCGGGTGGCGATCGCGGACGACGGCGGCGGCCTGGTATTCATGCTCGGGGTTGCGGTACGACTGGAGGAAGCAGATGGCAATCGAGTCCACCCCGAGGTCGTTCACCAGGCGACTGGCCGCACGCGAGACCGCCTCCTCGTCAAGCGGAGTGACCACAGCGCCGTCTGCACCGATCCGCCCGGGAACGCCAGCGATGCGCTGCCGCGGCACCAGCGGGGTCGGCCTACGGTATGAAGCGTTGTACATCTGCCGGTCAGGGACCGTGCCGTCGCCGATCATGAGCAAATCCGTGAAGCCTTCGTTGGTGATCACCCCGACGCATGCACCCTTGCGCTCGAGGATTGCGTTCAGCCCGAGCGTCGTCCCATGGATGAGGCTCCCGACCTCACGCAGGTCTGGGTTGAGCGCCTTGATCGCATTGCTCACTCCCAGCGCCGGATCATCTGGCATGGTGGGCAGCTTGCGGAACACCATGTCGCCGCGCTCGGGGTCGACGAGCAGCGCGTCGATGAACGTGCCCCCGATATCAACGGCGATTGAACGAGTCATCGGAGGTCGGCGCGGCTCGAGATCGTGGTCAGCCCCGGTGCAGCCGTGCGCTGCCGGGCCGGCATCATGCGCGGCCTATCAGGAGCCGATCGTCTGCCATCATGAGAACAATGGTAGCGTTAGCCTGACGATCGTCAATAATACATTATCCAACCGGGCGGGGAGCGACGCCAGGCTGCGCGCCGTCCAGCGTGGCGGCGTCGGATGCCCGCCGTCCTCGCTGCTGCGGCGTGGCAGCTCCGTCAAGCGTCCGGTAGCGCCCGGCGAAGAAGACCAGCGGATCCCCGCCGCCTCCACCCATCTCGACCACGTTCCCGACCAGGATGACGTGATCCCCTCCGGGGTAGACGGCCGCCACGTCGCATCGCAGCCATGCGAGCGTCCCTTCGAGGATCGGGACGGCTGCACGGTCCGCATGAGCGCACGCTGCGAACTTCTCTGCCTCAGCGTCCTTGCTCGCGAAGACCCGGCTAACGTGCTCCTGGTCACTGGCAAGTACGTTGATCGCGAATCGCCGGGACTGCCGTATCGCGGCGAGCGTGCGGGAGGTCAGGTCGAATCCGACCATCACCAGGAGCGGTTCCACCGACAGCGCTGCTACGGCGCTCGCCGTCATACCTGCCGGGCCGCCGGCGTTTGAGGTGGTAACCACCGTCACGCCCGTGGCGAACGTTCCGGTCAGAGACCGAAAGC
This sequence comes from uncultured Actinomycetes bacterium, assembly GCA_963789225.1. GTDB lineage: Bacteria > Actinomycetota > Actinomycetes > Streptosporangiales > Streptosporangiaceae > Palsa-504. The sequence continues at coordinate 30,914 of CAWBKD010000007.1, read as the reverse complement.
GCCGCCGGTCGTTCGCGGGAACTGGGTTACTCACCAGGCCTCCTGCCATGCCAAGCGCGATCGGTGGCGACGAGTTCAGCGACGATGCCCTATCGCCAGGGGTGCCGGCCGCAGGCCGCCCTGCCATCTCGCCAGATCTGCCCTTCCAGACCAGCCCAGGCTGACCGGGCAGTTTTCTGGGGCGGCACCGGCGCCGGGCATGGTCGTGCCTTCCTAGGTCGTCGTGCTTCCCGGGCCTGGGAGCCGGGCCCTGGCCGGGCATGCGAGGATCAGCCGGATCTTCCGGCCGCGCGGGTCGCAGCTACCATGTGACGTGTTTCGATTGCGAACGTCATAAGGACAGCATATATCGTGACCGGATGGTAATGCCAGCCTGGCATGATCGGCTCGGCTAACTGTGTCGCTCCGCGGGCCCGGGCCGGTGCATCTGTACTAGCCGCATCGCGGACGATCCGGACCAATGAGTCCCGCAGTGCCCTCCCGGATCCCGGCTCACGGAAGGACGCGCCGCCGGGCGCCCGCAATCTCCCGTGCGAAACGCAGCATGCGGTGCTGATCCCGTATGGCCTGCTTAACCTGGGTGGAATGGCCGTGCCCTGCGGTGAACCATTCGATATCCAGCCGCTTACCCAGCTGGCGCGCCGCCGCGACGAACGCCTTCATCTGGCGCGGCGGGCAGCGGCTGTCGTTCTCCCCCTGAATGATCAGCAGCGGCGCGGCCAGTGCGTCGACGTAGCTGATCGGGGAACTGAGGCGGTAGCGGTCGGGTACCTCGTCCGGTGACCCGCCGAACATGGCCCGGCAGGCGCCGCGCAGGAAGCCGGACGCATCTTCGTACAAGGCGGCCCAATCGGCTATGGCGACCCAGGCCATCCCGCCCGCCCAGAGCCCCGGCGACCGTACCATCCCCCACAGCGTCAGGTAGCCGCCGTAGGAGCTCCCGGTGAGCAGGACGCATCCGGGATCGGCCACGCCGAGGTCCACCAGGTACTGGCGTGCCGCAATGACGTCGGCGAGTTCCCAGTGGCCGATGTCACCGGTGATCTGCTCGCGGAACTCCCGGCCAAACGTCGTCGAGCCCCGGTAGTTGATCGAGCACCAGGCGAATCCCTCACTGATCCAGGACTGGGCGATGGCAGAGAAGTACTCAGTCGTGACCGAGTGTGGGCCGCCGTGCATGTCAAGGATGGTTGGAAAGGGGCCCGAGCCTTCGGGTTTCGCCAGCCATCCCTGAACATCCTGGCGGTCGGAGGAGGTGAACTGCACCGACTGCCACTGGTGCGCGGCGACGAAATCAGTGCCGCGCAGCAGGGTGCGCGGCGGCCGTGCGCCGAAGCGGTCGAGTTCGAGCAACTCACCCGGATGAGCCGAATTCTGCCAGGTAGTGTGGACTGACCCGGACGGGCCGAAGTAGACCCCCGCGGCCAGCCGGAACAGCGTGCCGCCTCGGTGGTCCAGGGCCCTGATGCGGTGCGTCCGCAGATCCAGGAGCATCAGCTGGTGACGGGCCTGGAAGACCTGCACCAGAAGCAGTTCGGCAGCATCCGGTGACCAGTCCATCGGGATCAGGTCACCTGGCGGGTCCGGCGACGGGCAGAGCTCCACACGCTCGCCTGTCCGCACGTCCCAGAGGAACGGCCTGCGGAACCCGGTGGCGTCCGAGGTGGCCGCCACGCGGTAATCGCCCGGCGCCGGGGAGAGCACCGTCGCCTCCAGGCTGGCCTCGTCCTCCCAAAGCTCGCCGAGGTGTTCGGCGCTGGCCAGGTCCAGGGCACACAGGCTGAACCGCCAGCGTCCCGAGCGCTGTGCGCTCATCACGACGCCCAGGCGCCCGTCGGCCGCCAGCAGCGGCCCGAACGTGAGGCTCTGGCTGGTGAAAACTTGCCGTACCGGTCCTGGATGCCCACCGGGGAGCTCGACCGCATAGCAGGCGAACAGGCTCGCGTCAGCGGCCGTGAAGGCGAACCGGCTGCCGTCCCGGCTGAGGTCCGAGACGCTCATGCCGGGGATCGTCGCGTACGGCGGCATGTCCGGGGTCAGGCTGGTGACCGGGCCGCCCTCATAGGGCACCTGCACGTAGTGTCCGCGCTCGCTGCCCGACTCGTCACGGAAGTAGTAGACGTGCGCGCCGTCGGGAGAGATGTTGCCGAAGTACACCCCGACACGGGAATCTGTCAGTGGCACAAGCGCGCCAGTATCGACGTCCCATCGGTGCAGCTGGACGAGGTCCGAGGACAGGTTGCCGACGGCGATACCGCGATCGGCCCGCCTGGCGGCGCGGGCGGTCTGCATGACCTTGCCGAGCCGGAACTGCAGCTCCCACCCGGGGGCAGTGATAGCGACCATGTACGCAGACCTCCGCTCGCGCTAGTCAAGAACGTCGGGTTCCTGGTCGATCACGATGTCGGCGAGCAGCTGAAAATTGTGGCGGGCCATGTTCGCATTGCTGAACTGCCTGTGCGCGAGCTGGGCTTCCTCGTCGGTCATGATCCGCGGCCGACCCGCCGCGTCAGCCAGCAGCTGCATCTGGCAGGCACGGTCCATCGTGATGAACCACCACGCGGCTTCGGCCACGGAGCGGCCCACCGTCAGCAGGCCGTGATGGCGCAAGATGGCGCCGCGGCGCGGCCCGAGCCTGCTCGCGATCCGCTCGCCCTCGGCCTTCTCCAGTACCAGGCCCCGGTACTCATCGAAGACGACGTGGTCGTCGTAGAACGCGCAGGACTCCTGCACGATCGGGTCGAGCGCGCGGTCCAACGCCGCGAACGCGCGCCCGTGGATCGTATGCGCGTGCGCGACCGCGACCACATCGGGCCGGGCCCGGTGGATCGAAGAGTGGATCCAGAATGCCGCTTTGTTGGTCCGGCGCGCGCCTTCGATGACGCGGCCGCGTTCGTCGATGAGCAGCAGGTCGCTGACCCGGATGCGCGAGAAGTGCAGGGCGTACGGGTTTACCCAGAAGCGGTCCGGGGACTCGGGATCGCGCGCGGTGACATGCCCGGCGATCCCCTCGTCGTAGCCGTATCTGGCGAAGAGCCGGAAGGTAATGGCCAGTTGCTGCTTGCGGCGCAGCCGCTCGGGCCCGATCGAGTCGAGCAACTCAGGTATGTCGGAGATGTCGAGCTCGTCCGCCGGCCCGCTCAGTGCGTCCCCGGCATCGGTCGGCGCGCTCATGAGACCTCCTAGGTGCGTGCGCTGCTCAATGAGATGCTATTCTTTTTACGACCGCTACAGCAACGATATGAATGGGGAATCGGGACGTTGCTATGACCGGATCCGGCATGAGCGTGCTGACGAACTGTTCGGTGATCGACATGGTGGCGGAGACGGCCACCGCGGGCCAGGGCGTCTGGATCGCCGACGGGCGGCTGCGGGAGATCGGCCCGGCCGACGACGTGCTGGCCGACGCGCTCGCCGGGGGCCCGGGCGTGGATGTCACCGACCTGGACGGCGCGTTCCTGCTGCCCGGGCTGATGAACATGCACACCCACCTGGGCCTGACCTACACCGGCCGCGAGCCGGACCGCAGCCCCGCCGCCCGCGCGCTGCGGATGGCGGCGAACGCGCTAGACAGCCTGCGCGCCGGCGTCACCACCATCCGCCTGCTCGGGGAACACGACGGCACGGACTTCGATCTCAGGGACGCGATCCGCAGCGGACGCCACCGGGGCCCGACGATCATCACGGCCGGACGCCCGCTGTGCTGCACCGGGGGTCACGGGTCCGGCTACGGGCCCAGCCTGGAGCTGGACGGCCCGGCCGAGTTCGCGCGCGGGGCCCGCACCCAGATCGCCCTCGGCGCAGATCTCATCAAGATCTGCATCTCGGGAGGCATCGGCGGGATACACGAGCGCGTCTCGCATTCGCAGTTGCTTCCCGAGGAGGTCACCGCGGTCACGACGGTGGCCCACGGCTGGAACAGGCTGGTCACCGCGCATGCGGGCCCCGCGAATGCGATCGACGAGGCGCTCGACTGCGGTCTGGACGGCGTGGAGCACGGTTACGCGATGGACGACGCCGTGATCGCCAAGATGGTCGCCCTCGGCACCTGGCTGGTCCCCACCCTCGCGGTCACCCGCGGCGAGGAATTCTACAAGCGCCACGGCGCGCCGAGCTGGATCCTCGACAAGGTCTGCGAAGCGGCGGATGCGCATGCCGCCGGCATCCGCGCCGCGATCCGGGCAGGCGCCAGGATCGCCCTGGGCACCGACATGCTGCCGTCCGAAGAGCTCGACGGGACGACGGCGACTGTGCGAGAGCTTGAGCTGCTCGTGGAGGCCGGGCTGACGCCGGGCGCGGCACTGCGGTCCGCGACCTGTACGGCGGCCGAGTACGCCGGCCTCACCCACGACGCCGGCACCATCGAGGTAGGCAAGCGCGCCGACCTAATCGCCGTAGCGCTGAACCCGCTCCTGAACATCTCACACATGCGTGAGCTGACGTTCGTCATGAAGGACGGCGAGCCCATCACCCCGGCCCCCGAGGGAACCCGAAGTTAGCGGGGCTGCCAGCCCGGCCGGACGCCGGAGGGGCGAACGCCGGCGGCACGCAGAATTGCTCGGCGCGCTGCCGGGCATCGCCAGCCTGGGAGACCGGGGCAATCGCGCAGGCACCGACCTGACGGCGGAGTTCGGCTCGTCCGACGCCCCGCCGGAGCTGCACCGCATGCGCGCCGCTGGTAATCTGACGACGCACGCCACCGAGGGAGCAATAGCGTACATGGCCCGTGCAGTATGAACGGGGTCACGCGGCCCCGTACCCTGATCCTGGATATTTACGGTGCCTACGTGCGCAAACTGGGCGCCTGGCTGGCCGTCTCCGACCTGGTAGTCCTTATGGGTCACCTGGACGTCGACAAGCAATCGGTCCGTTCGGCCATTTCCCGGATGAACCAGCGCGGGCTGATCCAAAAGGAGAAACGCGGCTCGGTCAGCGGTTACCGGCTAGCCGATTCGACGCTCAAGACCATGGCTCGTGGTGATCAGCGAATCTTCAATCCGGTAGAGCCTGGACAGCTGGCCCAGGGGTGGGTGCTCGTCTCATTCTCGATACCCGAGCAGGTCAGAGAGCGCCGCCATGTCATCCGGTCTCGTCTCATCTGGCTCGGTTTCGGCAACGTGTCTGGGGGCCTGTGGATAGCCCCGGCCGCGCGTCTGCCCGACCTGCTGGACGCCGCGGAACATGGCGGTTTCGCCAGGGACATCGACGTCTTCGAAGGCCGTTACCGCGGAGGCGACGACGTACAGTCGCTGGTCCGGCGAGCCTGGGACCTGCCTAGTATGAACGAGCTCTACCAGGCCTTTCTCGACCAGTGCCAGCCCATCAGGGAGCACTGGCGCACCTTCAGCCCGGACGAGGACACCAGGCGCGCCTTCGTGGACTACACCTACTGCCTGCATCGCTGGCGGAAGTTGCCGTTCCTCGATCCCGGCCTCCCGGCCGAGCTGCTGCCGGGCGATTGGCTGGGCCAGGAGGCATCCGTGGCCTTCTTCGCCCTCAGGGCGCTGCTCGAGGGCCCAGCGAACCGGTTCGTGCAATCAACGGCGCAGAGCACCATGTCCGCACTCGCCTTCGGGTTCACACCGCGGGCCAGCCGTTCCGCCCGGTCCTCAGCTGCCCCTGCCCACGCCGGGTCCTCGCACCTGGCGACCTAGCCACCTCCTCGGCTCGCGTGGACCCCGCCTCGAGGGATGACTCTCGCGCGTCTGCGGACGTCGGTATATAGTGTTCTGATGACGCTCGCAATAAGACATATACGAGCCGCAGGTTCCCGTGCCCCGAGGAGATCAAGCTGGCAAGCCACGTCCCGCCGGTCGTCGATGAACTCCCCACGTACCTGTCCCACGCCCGGCTGACTGCCGGACTCCCCCGGATCCGCGGCGCGCCTGCCAACCGCGGCGAGCTGTGCTCCGTCGTGCGCCGACCCGCGGTGGGCGAGCGTGAAGTGGTCAGCGAGGGCCTACTCGATCCCGCCGTCGGGTTGGCCGGCGACAACTGGCTCGCCCGGGGCTGCCGCCTCTCGCCCGACGGCTCGGCGATCGTGGACATGCAGGTAACCGTGATGAACATCCGGGTGGCCGAGCTGGTAGCCGGCAGCCGACACCGGGTAGCGCTAGCAGGCGACCAACTCTACGTCGACCTGGATCTCAGCATCGAGAACCTGCCGCCAGGGACGATGCTCGCCATAGGCTCCGCCGTTGTGCAGGTGAGCCTTGCGCCGCACCTTGGGTGCAAGAAGTTCGTCGAGCGTTTTGGTCCCGAGGCAATGAAGTTCGTTAACTCCAGGCTCGGCCGTCAGTTGCGCCTGCGCGGGATGAACGTCCGCATCATCCGCGGCGGCACCGTCCGAGTAGGCGACGTGGTCATCAAGGACAGCTCCGCAGTGGGGGCGTGAATGCCAGGCCTCTCGAACTGCCATATCTGCCTGGTACTCGGTTCTGAACCGCTGGGTGGCTGGGTCTACCGGGACGAGCGCTGGGCGGCAGGCGTGCACCCGGATGCAGAGGTACCCGGCTGGATTGTGCTGTCCCTGCGCCGCCACGCTGAAGGCATGGACGCCATGTCCGGGGACGAGGCGGCGAGCTTCGGCACCGTGCTTACCTTGCTCTCCGGGGCGATCACGAAGGTATGCCGACCGGAGCGGATCTACCTGCTCTCGTTCGGTGATCTTAATCCGCATTGGCACCTGCTCCTCGCCGCGCGGGGCGCTGCCGTGCCCGTTGCCCACCGCGGCCCGCGACTGTGGACGCACCGCTACCGGTACCTGGACCCCGCCGCCGCCCAGGCAGCGGCGGAGCAGATGGGACAACTCATCGCCGAAGACAGCCTTCCGCGATGAGCAGCGCGAAGGAGCGGATCCTACCGGTGGGCGGCGGGGAGCGTATACCCGCCTCCGTCGGCGGCGACATCATCACCATCAAGGCCGGGGGTGCGGGAACGCACGGCTCGGTCGCCGTGGTCGAGTACGAGTCCGCTCCGGGCAGGAAGGGCCCGCCACCGCACTGGCACGAGGCGCATGAGGAGTGTTTCTACATCCTGAGCGGCGTCTTGTCGATGCTGGTGGACGACGAAGTCATGCTCGTAAGACCAGGGGAGTTCGTCGTCGCCCCGCGGCTCGTGCGGCACACCTTCTGGAACGCGGGCGCTGTGCCGTGCCGATTCCTCGCCACGTTCAGCCCCGCCGGGTTCGAGGGCGTCTTCCGAGAGTTCGCGCGCATGGTCGACGCTGGCGCGGACGCGGCCGAACTCGCGCTGCTGCCGCAGCGATACGGCACGCAGATTGTGCGCTGGCCGCCGGGCACCTACCCGTGGAAGGAGTCGTGAGCGCGCTGTCCGCCCCTCAGGCGGCTTGCCGAGCCAGGTACGCCCCGAGTCTGCGCACGAATTCGTGTACGCCCTCCGGCGGGGCGGCACCGTAGCAGATCCGCAGATGTCCAGATCCCGACCTGCCGTACCAGGTCCCCGGCGAGACCCCGATCTTGGCCTCCCGCGCGAGGGCAAGATAGATCTGGTCGGCGTCGATACCAAGGCGCGTCAGGTCGGCGAACACAAAGAACCCGCCGTCTGGCGGCGGGCATACCACCCCCGGAATCCGGTTGAGCGCGTCGACGACCCCAGCTCGGGTCCGGCTGAGCTCCGCGACCAGGTTGATCATCGCATCCTGCGGGCCAGTCAACGCCGCCAGCGCCCCTACCTGGCCGAGCACCGATGCGCCCACCGGTCCGTTATGCTGAATGTGCCCAATGGCCTCGACGATCGGCGCCGGCCCGGCGAGGTAGCCGACCCGCAGGCCTGGCAGGTTGTAGTCCTTCGATACCCCGCCGATCGTCACGGTCCGCTCGTGCATGCCGGGAAGCGATGCGATGCTCGTCATCTGCACGCCATCAAAGACGAACGTTGCGAACACCTCGTCGCTGAGCACCAGCAGGTCACGCCGACGTGCGACCTCGGCGATGCCTTCGACTGCCTGCCTGGTCAGCACGTCCCCGGTCGGGTTGTTCACTGGGTGCACGATGATCGCCTTGGTGCGCGGCGTCACGCTCGCCGCAATCCGGTCCGCAATGCTCGGCATGCCAGCAGGGCCGCCGATCGGCACGCCTACCACCGACGCGCCCAGCACCTCGCATGTGTACCAGTTCAGCGGGAAGCTCGGCTCGAGCGTGATCACCTCATCGCCCGGACAGAGGAAGGCCATGAGCGTCATCAGGAAGGCGTGCCCGCTGCCGTGCACGACTCGTATCTCTGTGGTCGGATCGACGTGCATCCCGCGCTCGGCGAGTCGGCTGGCGATGGCGCGGAGAAGCTCGGGCTCGCCTGCCGTGGCACCGTAGCGGAACCGTTCAGGCACGACGCCGTCACGGACGGCCGCGATGATGTGCTCGGCAGGCGGACGGTAATGCTGAGCTACCGCCAGATTGATGAACTCCGGATCCTCCGCCAGTTGCCGGAGCGGTCCGAACCGTTCTGTCCGCGCGGCTACGACGGCCGGGTTCAGTTGCCGTACCATCAGACCTTATTAGCGGTTTTCGTTACGGACGTCAATGTAGCGCTAGATCGGCTCGGTCGTGTTCTTGTCGGCAGACCGGTACCACGGCATAGGAGGAGGACCGTGATGTTCAGCGTCGCCCATTGGCTCCCGGATACTTCCCAGCCGGTCATGGACTCCACAACGGGAGGAGTCCTCTCGGCTGCCGCAGCCACGTCACCAGACAAGGCGGCCCTGATTTACCCTGCCGCAGCGGGCCCGCCTGCGACGTGGACCTATGCCGAGCTCTACACGCAGGCGCGCGTATGTGCCGCGGGCCTGCTCGGCAGATTCCCGCCGGGCAGCCCGATCGCCATCTGGGCGGCCAACTGTCCCGAGTGGGTGATCGTCGAGTTCGCCGCGGGGCTGGCCGGCCTGAAGCTAGTCACGGTCAATCCGGCCTTCGGGCCACATGAGGCGCGACACGTGCTGGCCGACTCCGGCGCCGTCGGGCTCATCTACGCCGAGCGGTACCGGGGCAACGACATCGGCGCGCTTGTCGAGCAGCTGCGACCGTCTCTTCCGGCGATGCGAGACACACTACCGATCAGCAGGCTCGGCGAACTGCTCGGCGACGGTGCGGCACGGCTACCTGACGTCGACCCCGGTGAACCGGCACTGGTTCTCTACACCTCGGGCACGACGGGAGCGCCCAAGGGTGTCGTGCTCAGTCACCGCGGGATTACCAACAACGCCAGGCTGTGTGCCCTCCGCGCTGAGTTTGGCGGCGGGGTCTGGCTCAATCCGATGCCGCTGTTCCACGTCGGCGGTTGCGTCAGCGCGGTGCTCGGGCCGGTCTGGACGTGCGGGACCCAGGTACTGCTGGAGGCGTTCGAGCCGGGATTGGCGCTCAGGCTGATGGAGCAGACGGAAGCCGACGTGATGAGTTCGGTACCGGCCATGGCGCTGGCCCTACTCCAGCACCCGGAGTTCGAGCCGGAGCGGATCTCCTTCTTGCGAACGATCCTGTCCGGAGGTTCTCCCGTGCCTGAGGATCTCTGCCGCAAGATCGAGTCCGCGCTAGGGTGCCGGTTCTCCATCGTGTACGGTCAGACCGAGCTATCGTCGGTCGTATGCCAGATCCGTCCTGACGACAGCGAACACGACAAGGCGACGAGCATCGGCCAGCCGTTGCCGCAGGTCGAGTGCCGCATCGTCGATCCCGTGACTGGCAGGACCTCCGCAATGGGCGAAGTCGGGGAGCTCTGTGCACGCGGGTACCAGAGCATGCTTGGGTACGTTGGCCACTTGGGGAGCACGCCCCGTGCGGACGACGAAGGCTGGATCCACACAGGAGATCTGGCCAGCATGGATGAACGCGGCTATTTCAGCGTCCGTGGACGGCTAAGAGAACTCATCATCCGCGGTGGCGAGAACGTCTGGCCACGCGAGATCGAGGACGTGCTGCGTACCCATCCTGCCGTCGCCGACGTCGCTGTCGTTGGAATCCCTGATGAACGATTGGGAGAGGTCATCGCCTCCGTGCTCTGCCCGGCGCCCGGCACCATGCCATTGGCTGAGGAGCTACGTGCGTTGTGCCGGGCGCAGCTCGCCGCCTACAAGACACCCGTCCGCTGGTTCGTGCTCGACAAGCTTCCGCTCACCGCGGCGGGCAAGGTACGCAAGTTCGTCATTCGCGACGACATCGCGGCGGGCAAGCTAACCGAACTCGGCTAGGCCGCCCGCTCGCCGAGCAGGTTGTAGGGTTCCATAACCTCGTCGTGGCCTTTGAACTGCTGCTTTTCAGCTGGCCGCTAGTGGTCATGCTGTCCGTTCGTACTCGTGGATCAGCCCGCCGAGGATCTTCCGGCGTCGTATTCGCGCCGACGCCAGGTCAGTGACCGGGGCCGCGTTGCCGTCATCGTGATCTGGTGACCGCAGGTTCCTGGCCCGGTGCGGGCGATGCTGGTTAAAGTGCGTTACGTACTCGTCCAGGACCGCACGCAGGTGCCGCGGCCCGGCGATCAGCATCCGGTCGGTGACCTCGGCCCTGACTGTGCGCACCCAGCGTTCGGCATAAGCGTTGTCCCCCATCGTCAACTACACCCGATCCGCATGATCGGTTGAGGTGCCTCCCGTCCTCCGGACTGCGGATCCTTTAGGATCCTCATCCGAAAGGACGGGGAAAATGTCAAAGGCATACCAGAAATTCTCACCGGAATTCCGTGAAGAGGTCGCCAGGATGGTGATCGAGACATCACGGGCAATTGCCGACGTAGCACGGGAATACCGGGTAAACGAGACTACGGTAGGAAACTGGGTCCGGGCCTACCGGGAAAAGCACGGGGAAACCGAGGAGCCGCTCAGCCTGCCGGAGCGGGCCCGGCTCCGCGAGCTGGAGCGGGTCAACCGCGAGCTCGAGATGAAGTGCGCGTTCCTCTCAAAAGCAGCGGCGTACGTGTGTCCTGAACGGTAGCCAGTGGGCCGCGTAGGTGCGGTTTGCTGGCTGTCGGTGCTATGTGAGAGATGGAGGCTGGCCCTCCGCTGTCGCCTTGCAGGAGGAGGCAGCAAACCACCGCGAGCTGCGCCGGTTAAGAGCCGGGGTGGTGAGCGTCGCGGAAAAGACGCGGCAGAGACTGCGTCAGGTGCGGATCGTGAAGGCGAGTGAAACCGAACCCTTGTGGAAGCGTCGAAATGCTTAAGGTGATGTCGAAACCAGGAGAATGTATGCGGTCCTGGGATAAGCCGGGGGGCGACCTGCTTACTGCCCCGGCGGCATCCGGCGTGAAGAGGGCGCGAGCGCGATCCAGGCTCTTGCGTGGAACAGGAGAACCCGTCGTCCTGGAATCCCCGTGGAATACACGGGGTGGAGGGAGTTCCTCAAGCGGCAGAAACCGTGAGAGGCAGAGTACCGGGCCAGGGCACGGGGGCGGACCGTCCCGTAGTAGTGACGAAGCCGCTGTAATGGCGGTGGAGCGAAGGGGACGGACTATCCGCAGGGAATTCGCGAGTCAACCGGAAACGGGAGGAACGAGTGAGTGACCTGAAGCAGAAGCCGTTCGATATTCCGAAGCGGCTGGTGTGGGAGGCATACCGGAAGGTTGCCGGCAACAAGGGCGCGGCCGGGGTGGACGGGCAGTCGATTGCGGAGTTCGAGGAGGACCTGAAAGGGAATCTCTACAAACTCTGGAACAGGCTGTCATCGGGAACTTACTTCCCGCCTCCGGTGCGCGGGGTAGAGATACCCAGGAAAGCCGGCGGAACAAGAATGCTAGGAGTTCCGACGGTGGCTGACCGGATAGCGCAGACAGTGGTCTGCATGGTGCTGGAGCCGACAGCGGAGCCGGAATTTCACCCGGATTCTTACGGGTACCGGCCTGGGCGGTCGGCGCTCAACACCAGGGACTTACCTGCACCGTTCGGTTGCCGCAAGTGGTCGTTTTCCTTGTCTGGCGGTTGTGATGGCCTGGTCCGGGGCGTGATCCAGTCTGCTCCCTGTTCCCGATCGCTGCCGGTCCGTGTGAGCGGCCGGGCCGGGTCAAGGGGCGCGCAGCGCCCGCGCAGCGGCGCCGGAGGCGCCCTTGACGCGGCCGGACGTGAGCCGATAATGGACGGCCGGGGACGGGGAGCCGTTTGAGGGTGGGCTGGTGCCCCGGGGGATTGTGCGGCGTGACCTCCTTGGGCGGGGGTGATGGCCGTGGGCTGGCCGTGACCGGGAACGGCGGGAGGGGGGCAGCCAGACTTACCTAGGCCCGCGGGCGCGGCGTGCCGTGCCCGGCGACATGATGATGTATCGGGTGTCCTCCGTGGCGGGGGTTGCGGCCGCTCATTCTTTACAGGCCGTCCGCGCGGCCCGGTGCGGGCCGGCGGCCTGACAGTCCCTTGGCGGGAGCTGGCCGCGGTTGTTCCCCATCGGATGAGCGCGGCGCCGCCCCTTCCGGCTGTGCCCTGTGGTCACGGCGATGCCGGGCCGCGGGTCAGCAGGCGGTGAGGGCGTCGTCGCCGAGCTCGCCCAGGATGTGCACCGCCTGGCGGATGATCTTGCGGGCCTGGGAGATGGCGGCGCGCTTGCCGTCGATGCGTTCCTTGACCTGCGCGTAGTAGGCGTGGCCGGGGGCGCCGGCGCGGGCGTGGGCCTTGCCGGCCTCATAGACGCACCAGCGCAGCACCTCTGGTCCCTGCCGGGACAGGCGCCCGGGAGGGCCCTTGCCGTCGGAGGAGTGCACGGTGACGTCCAGCCCGGCGAACCGGACCGCCTTGCGGGAGGAGGAGAACCGGCCCGCCCCGCCCAGCCAGCAGGTCAGGGCGAGCCCGGTGACCGGCCCGACGCCGTACAGCCGGGCGGTCAGCTCGGCCGCGCCCCTGATGTGCCGTGCCCGGTCCAGCAGCTGGCGGCGCACCTGGTGCAGGCGCTCGTCATACACCGACAGCATCTGCGCCGCGATGGCCAGCTGCAGCTGCCCGGCTGGCGAGCACCACGCGGCCGCGGCCCGCAGCGCCGCGGCACCCTCGGCGGTCCCCAGCCGCTGTCCGGCGATATGCGGGGCGCCGTGGTGGAACAGCACCGCGTGGATCCGCTGGACCCACCCCGTCCGCTGTTCCCGCAGGTCCAGGTAGGTCTCCAGCAGCGCACGGCACTCCAGGATGTGCGACGGCGGGATCCAGCACTCCGGAAGCCGGCCCTGCTCCAGCAGCACCCGCTGGTGGCGGGCATCGGCCCGGTCGGTCTTGGCCCGCCGCTTCGGGCCGCGCAGGCGCGCGGCCTCGGCCGGGTCGGACAGGTGCGGCGTCAGCCCCGCCGCGATGATCTCCTGGGCCACATACCGCCATCCCGTGCAGCCTTCCAGCGCGAAATGGGCGTCCTGCCCGGCGAACCGGGCCAGCCACTTCGCCAGGTGCTCGCGGTCGGCCGGGCAGATCTGCCCGCGCCGCACCTCCCCGGTCTCGGTATCGACATAGTCGAAGGTGATCTGCCTCCGGTGGATATCCAGCCCGCCTACGATGGGCATCGGGACCTCCTCAAGCTCCGCGGGCGCCCCGGCAGCCGGTAGCGCCCGGCACGACGTGGATGCTCCCCGCATCCCATCTTCACGCGCCTGAGCTGAGGAGGTCTCCCGCCGGACGGCGGATGCCTTGCCCCCCTGCTCAGCCGCTAACGGCCGCAGCCGGTGCATGTCATCTTTGGGCGTTAGTGCTTGACTGGGGTATTCGTATCTTCGGGTTCTGTATCGGTTTTTGTGTCTGGTTTATGGCAGCGGGTGAGCTGTTCCGGGCATGGTGACGGCCCGATGACGCTCGGGTGGGCGTGCGGTTCCACGGGCCGCAGCCCCGCCCGCGGGGGCGGTTTCTCCTTCCGGGTCGCTGTTGCTGCTGGTCAGCGGCTATGTGACGCTGGCGGCCGGCTGGAACCGGGTGATCTTCACCGGCCCGCGGTGCGTGGTCTTGGTGGCCGTGGTGTGGCCGAAGGCCGGCCGGGACTTCTGCTTGCGTCCGGAGTACCGCTGCCGGCCGGTGCGATTCAGGGTGTGTACCGCGGTCTGGCCGGCGGCCTCGGCCAGGGCGGCGAGCGCGGCCAGGCTGGTGCTCGCGGTGACCAGCGACTGGCGCATGGACGCGGTGGCGGCGCGGCGCATCGTGGTGAAGGAGACCTGGTCCGTGCCGGGCGGGACGCCTGGGTGGCGGCGGGCGGTGATGGCGGCCGCCGCGTTGGTCATGGCGGCGGCGGCGGTGCTGGCGCGGACCAGCTGGGCGGCGGCCAGCCACGCCCAGAGTTCCTGGTAGACGAGTTCGGGTTCGCCAGAGCGCAGGCACGGGGTGGTGGCCGGGCCGGCCCGGTCACGGTGGTCTTGTTCTCCCCGATCGTGGTCTCCGAGGCGGACCAGCGCATCGGGTAGGCGGCCCGCAGCGCCTCGGCGTCAGCCGCCTGGTGGTCGAGCAGGGTGGTCGCGATCGTGTAGGTCTCGGACACCTCGCCGCCGTCGCTGCCGGGCAGCACCACGTTGTGCTCGGCGACCCGCAGCGGCAGCCGGTCGCTGGTCCGGTGACGGGCGGGCTCGTCCAGGTAAGTCAGCCGGGACCCGTCCGGCAGCCACCCGTCCCCGGTGACCGGGAGGTTGATCCCGGCCCGCACTCGCATGATCAGGTGCCCGCCCGCGTCCAGGATCGCGGTGATCAGGTGATAGCCCAGGAAGTTCCTGTCCATCAGGAATACCCGTCCGGCGAACAGCTCCGGGTGCCGTTCAACCAGGCGGGCCACCAGCGACTGCTCCCCGGCATCGGTGGCATCCGCGGCCGCGCCGAGCATCGCCCGCCCGGCCCGGGCGGTGATCAGCAGGCACCGCAGGTGCGGGAACGGCCCGTCCGGCCCGTCCCCGGCGGCCTGGCTCTTCCCGGCCTGGCCGGTCCACCGGGTGTCCTTGCTGACCCCGGTGCAGGAGAAGACCGCCAGGTTCCCCGGGGTGGCCGGCAGGTCGATCTCGAAACCGTCCATCGAGCACAGCGGCCGCCCGGCGATCATCACCGCCCCGGGCGCGCCATCGGGTACCAGGGGCCCGGCGACCCGCCAGAACAGCTGCTCCACCGGCCAGGTCCCCAGCCGGCGCCGCCATGCGGTGATCGTCTTATGCGTGGGGACCTGCCACCGCCTGGCCCACGGCAGCCGGGGCAGCAGCCCGGTCAGGGCCCGGATCACCTCCGGGTAGTCAGCATCAGGCAGCAGGGTCATCGCGACCACGATCCGCATGATGAACGGCAGCGACATCAGCCGCCGCCGCTCGCCCGGCGTCACCAGCCCGGCGGCGGCCGCCTGATCGCACAGTTCCTCGATCACCCCGTCGCCCAGCACGGCTTCCAGCATCCCCAGCCGCACCTGATCCGGCAGCCACCCGTCTGCCTGCACCGCTCCTGACCTGCGGACCCTCGCCGGGACCGTGATCACCGGGACGGCGAACGTCATCACCTGCCCCGACGACACCGGCCCCGGCCGCCCAGCCGCCACCAGTGCGCTGTCCTGACGGCCGCCCGAGGGATCGGCCAGCTCACCGGCCCCGGCCGCGATGACCCACGGCGGGCACGGCCCGCCCGGCGCCCCCGCCGCCAGCTCCCCGGCCTTCCATGCGCCAGCATCCGGCGCCAAGGTTGCACAAACACCGCACGGCAGGTAAGAAGACACCCAAGGCTCCTGTTCAGGGCAAGGATTCGAGACCCATACCCCTATCAGGAGCCTTCTTCATGATCAAATCGGAACCCAGGACACCCACCGAACCCCGAAACTCGCAGGTCCCGGCCCATAACGCCTTAAGTCCGTGGTGTTGCGGTCGGCGCTGCATGCGGTGGCGAAGGCCCGTCGGCGGTGCTGGGAGAATGACTGGGTTATCGACATGGATATCCGGGCGTTCTTCGACACCGTTCCCTGGGACCTGGTTCTCAGGGCGGTAAAGCACCATTCCCGCGAGCCGTGGGTGCTGCTGTATGTGAAGCGCTGGCTGGAAGCGCCGCTGCAACTGCCGGACGGCACTATATCCGAGAGGACAATGGGAACCCCGCAAGGCTCAGCAATATCGCCGTTGCTGGCTAACCTTTTCATGCATTACGCGTTTGACGCGTGGATGGCCCGGACCTACCCGGCCGTCACGTTTGAGCGCTACTGCGATGACGCGGTCGTGCACTGCCGCAGCAAGGCCCAGGCCGAGTTCATCCGGGACAAGATCGCTGCCCGGCTGGCGGAGTGCGGGCTGGAGCTGCACCCGGTGAAAACCCGGATAGTGTACTGCAAGGACTCTGGCCGCCCGGGCTCGTTCGAGCACGAGCAGTTCACGTTCCTGGGGTACACGTTCCGGCCGCGGCTGGCCAAGAGCAGGGCCGGAAAGTTCTTTGTCAGCTTCTCGCCCGCGGTCAGCCGTGACGCGCTAGTGCGGATTCGTCAAGAGGTCCGGGGCTGGCGCATTCACCGGCGCAGCGACATGACCTTCGCCGAGATTATCGCCTTCATCAACACCCGCGTCGCGGGCTGGGCTGCCTATTACGGGCGGTTCTACAAGTCTGCGCTGTATGCCGCATTCCGTGGCCTCAACGTTTACCTCATGCGGTGGGCGATGCGGAAGTACAAGAGCCTGAAGCACTCGCGAAAGAAAGCGTGGGCATGGCTGGAAAGCGTAGAAGAACGCGTTCCGGAACTGTTCGCGCACTGGCGTCTCGGTGTGACGGTCTCTTCGCAGTGAACGGTAATGCTGGATGGTGGGAGCCGTGTGAATCGAGAGGTTCACGCACGGTTCCGTGAGAGCCGGGCGGTGAGATTCCGTCCGGCCACTCGCCTTTGCAGCGGAGCATCGGTAGCAGACAAGTACGAGTTTATCGATGCGGAGTACGCCGCCGCGGCCGCGGACACGGCTACGACGGCTCCGACGATCAGGCAGATGTGCGAATGGCTCGGGGTATCGAAATCGGGATTCTACGAATGGCGCAGCAACCCGGGCTCGGCGACGGCGAAAAGAAGGGAAGAACTCAAACTGCTCATCACGAAAGCATTCGACGATTCCGACGGCACCTACGGGTACCGGCGGGTGCACGCCCAGCTGCAGCGGTGGGGCGTGCCGTGCGGCGACGAGCTCGTCCGCGCCCTGATGCGCGAGCTCGGCCTGGTGGCTCTCCCCGGCGTTCAGGAATCGGTTGCTGGTTCACGCGTAGGGTGATTCGGGGCATAGGCCGCCGTGCACGAAATCGATCATGGCCATCAGGGCGGCGGCGCTCCGGTAGCCCCGCGCCCTTGCTATCAGTGCGTTGACCTGGGCGTTCAGCGCTTCGGCCCGGCCGTTGGACGGGCCGCCGTCCAGGGTGGCGTGGATGCTGTCCTGGTAGCGGGACAGGGTCTTGGCGAGCCTGGTGAACTCGGGGATGCGGCACCGGTGCGCCCACGCGGTCACCCCGCGCATGAGCGACTTGCCCGCGTCGCCCTTGACCTTGAACGCCTCGCGGATCTGCTCCTTGATCAGGTACCCCTTGTATAGCGGCTTGTTCACCACGGCGATCTGGGCCAGGGCACCGCGCTGGCCCGGCGTCAGCTTGTTCTGGTCTTTCCGCAGCGCCCACATGCCTGTGCCGAGGGCGGCGGCCTCGTCGCCGCGCCCGGCGGCGCGCAGCTCGCCGGCCATGCGGCGGCGCAGCTCGTCCAGCTTCTCCCCGGCCCATTTCACGACGTGGAACGCGTCCAGGCACAGCTGCGCCTGCGGGGCCTTCGCGCGCACGACCGGGTGGATCCACTCCGCCCCGTCGGCGGACACATGCGTCAGCAGCTTCGCCCGCTCCTCGCCCAGATCGCTGAAGAACGCCGTCACGGTGGCCTGGCAGCGTCCCGCACCGATCCACGCCACCCGCCCGGCATCGTGATCGGTGACGATGACCAGGTACTTGCCGCTTCCCTTGCCCCAGGACTTCTCATCGATCCCGATCCTGCGCAGCCCGTCCAGCCGGTCCAGCCCGGCGGCCGCGTCCGCGCTGACCCGGGCCACGATGTTCGCCAGCGCCTCCCACGTGATCCGCAGCTCCGCGGCGGCGCGGGTCCACGGCATGTGCGCCGCCTTCCACGCCGCGAACTCCTCGAACGGCCTGCTGAACCGGTCGTCATGCCGTGCCCACGGCACCGCCGCGGTGATCTTCCCGTGCTGCGGGCACTGGATCCGGGGCAGCTCCGACTCCAGGAACGTCCGCTTGCCGTGCACGTCCATGGTCCGCCACCGCACCACGTCCGTCTCCACGGGCCTGCCGCGCTGCCCGCACTGCGGGCACCGGTACCGCGTCTCCTCGTCCGGCTCCACCACGATGATCAGCACCTTCTCCGGCGGACGATCCTTCCGCGGCCACCGCTCGATGTACGTCCTGACCACGACCGCATGCTCGGTATCGAGCACCTCATCCCACACAGACCCGGCCAAACCGACCCCCGCTGATCGCGTACCGTCACCTTCCGCCACGGGACGCTACCGGAGCACCGGCCGCCCGGTTTGGACCGACACGCCGCAGAAATCAGCAACAACCCCAAACCTGAAAGCAGGGGAGAGCCTGCGTAGCCGGCCTGGTAGCCTGCCAGGTGCGCCGCCGCCGGTCACTGACCGTCCAGGCCGCGGCCGGACCATCCCGGACCTCGTCGGCCGCGACTTCAGCGCGGAAAAACCCGGCGAGAAAATGGTCGGCGACATAACCTACATATTCACCTGGGAGGGCTGGCTGTACCTGGCGACCGTCATCGACTGCGCGACCCGGAAAATAGCCGGCTGGGCGATGGACGACAATTACAAGACACCGCTTATCGCCACGGCAATCAAGATGGCAGCGCGGAACATGCAGCTGCCGGAGGGAGCGATATTCCACTCAGACCGCGGCAGCAACTACACGTCAGCCGAGTTCGCGGGCGAGCTGGAGAAACTCGGGATACGGCAATCGGTAGGCCGGACCGGAATATGCTATGACAACGCTCTCGCCGAATCGTTCAACGGAGCGCTGAAAGTCGAGCGCGTCCACCGCACCGTGTACGCGACACGCCGGAAAGCAGCGGAAGACATCGCACGCTACATCGAGCTGCGCTATAATCGGAAGCGTCTTCACTCCGCACTCGGATACCGGACCCCGCAAGAGGTCATGGACGAGCACCGGGAAATGACGGCAGCCGCGTAAAAATAACCACAAATTCAGGTGTCCGGAAAACGGGGGGCGCCTCAGGTACCGTCGCGTACGGGTGACGCACCCGTTCCACCCGCTGTATGGCCGGGACTTCGAGTTCGTCGCCTACCGCCAGAACTGGGGCGAGGACCGGGTCCATCTGCACGACGAGGGCGGGCGTTTGTTCTCGCTGCCAGCCGGGTGGACCGACGTGGCGGGGGCGGACCCGTTCACGGTAGTCGCGGCGGGCAGGGCGCCGTTCAGCACGGCTGGCCTGCTGGCGCTGGCTGATCTGGTGGACCGGTTCCGCGCGCAGCAGGACGGCGCCGGGGCCGTAAAGAAGATTACGCCGTGAATGTCAAGAAGATTATGCCGGTCTTCCTGGCGGTGCCGATCGCGTTCCCGGCCGTGACTAGGACGAAATTGCCTTCTTATCTGCGAAATATCGCGACGCGCTGGCAGTGGTGCGTGCTCAGTCGGCATATTGCGGCAAAATCGTTCTGACAGCTATCAGGATGAGGAGGCGGCATGGCCGGCCAGCAGGGCAGACGGGACCCCAAGGAGGCGGCGCTGGCGGAGGCGCGGTGCCTGAACCCGCACCCGGAGCAGGTGACCGACCCGGAGTTCCTGGCCAGCGACTTCTTCGACGCCCGGGACGCGGTGCAGGTCAAGTACGAGATGGTGCGCAAGGTCAGGGCGGGCGGCGTCCCGGTGACCGAGGCCGCGGCGGCGTTCGGCTACTCCCGCCCGGCCTACTACGCCGCGGCGGCCGCGCTGGAGTCCTCCGGGCTGGAAGGGCTGGTGCCCGCCCGGCCCGGGCCGCGCGGCGCCCACAAGCTCACCGAGGAGATCTGCGCCTGGGCCGAGGAGCATCTGGCCGCCGACCCCGGGCTGCGCCCGGGGCAGCTGCCGGACCTGATCGAGGACGCCTTCGGCGTGCGCGTGCACCCCCGCTCGGCCGAGCGGGCGCTGGCCCGCCGCCGGGAGCGGCACTCCAAAAGCCGCGGAAATACCCGCCCGCGAGATGCGGAAGGAGGATGACCCGTCCCCGTCCCTGCTCACATCACCTGGCCACGCGGCTGCTGAACCGGGCGCCCGCCCGGATGCCGGCCAGGCCACTGCTCCCGGCGGCGGGCTGGACGCCCGCTACGAGGAACTGCGCCATGCCGCCCTGCATGCACGCGCCCAGGCGTTCCCGCTCGGCCTCGGCGTGCTGGCCGGCAAGGGCGTCACCGCCTGGCAGCGCACCCTGGCCAGCCTGGCCGTCCCGCAGCCGGCGCCGGCCGGGCGGCTGCCCGGCCCCGCTCCGGCCCAGCCGGCCAGGCTCTCGGCACCAGTGGCTGCCGAGCTGATCAGCGCCCTGGCAGCCGTCGCGCTCGCCGGGACCGTCACCGGCCCGCCCCCGTAACCGCTCATCCCTGAAGGAGACCCTGATGCTCCCCGATACCGCGGCGTCGAAGGTGACCGCCGCCCATCTCTCAAGAAGGGCCCTGCTCTACATCCGGCAATCCAGCCTCAAGCAGGTCATCCGCAACACCGAGTCCGCAATCCGGCAGTACGACCTGCGCGGCAAGGCGATCGCGCTGGGCTGGGCGGCGGACCAGATCACCGTGATCGACATCGACCAGGGCCACTCCGGCTCCTCGGCCGCTGGCCGGGAGGGCTTCCAGCAACTGGTCGCCGAGGTGTCCCTCGGCCGGGCCGGGATCGTACTCGGCCTGGAGTGCTCCCGGCTGGCCCGCAACAACGCCGACTGGCATCAGCTCCTGGAGATCTGCGCCATGACCGGCGCCCTGATCTGCGACGAGGACGGCCTCTACGACCCGAGGAACTTCAACGACCGCCTGGTCCTGGGCATGAAAGGGCAGATCAGCGAGGCATTATGCCGAATTCCGGATAAGTACTCTTATGCGGACTTCCCCGTTATGCCGACCCGGCGGCGGGAGTGCTCGGCGGGCCGCGGTGACGGGCAGGAACGTTCGGCATAATCACAGTGCGTCGAGGAACGCCAGTATGTCGTCGGGCGGCTGGTAGCGGCCGGGTGTAGTGTCCTGGGGTGCGGTCCGGGCGATCGCCCGTTCCTTGAGTGCCAGGTCAGCATGGATATACACCTGTGTGGTGGCGGTATTTTCATGGCCCATCCACAGTGCGATGACCGATGTGTCGACGCCGGCGCCGAGCAGCCTCATGGCCGCGGAATGACGCAGAGTATGGGGCGATACCTTCTTCTCCAGCAGGGCCGGGCATGTCTTCGCGGCGGTGGCGGTGTACTTGGCGATCCGCCGTTCCAGGGCGTCGCGGCTGAGCGGGGTGCCGCGGCGGGTGATGAACAGCGGGTCGGCGGGCAGCCCGCCGCGCTCGGCGAGCCAGGAGCGCAGGATCGTCACGGTGGCCGGGGTGAGCGGGGTTATCCTTTGTTTCCTGCCCTTGCCCAGGCAGCTGACGTGCGCGCCGGCGCCCAGGTGGACGTCTGCGGTGGTGAGGGTGGTGAGCTCGGTGGCGCGCAGCCCGGTCTGGCAGGCCAGTACCAGCAGTGCCTGGTCTCGCCGCCCGGTCCAGGTGGCCAGGTCGGGGGCGGCCAGCAGCGCGGTGAGCTCGTCTTCGGCGAGGTAGGTGATCAGGGTCTTGTCATACCGCTTGGGCGGGATGGCCAGGACCCGCTGGATGTCGGCGGCGTGCTCGGGGTGGCGCACGGCGGCGTAGCCGAACAGGGAGTGGATCGCGGCGAGCCGGGCGTTGCGGGTCCGGACGGTGTTGCCGCGCTCGTTTTCCAGGTGGTTCAGGAACGCGCCGACCGTCTGCGCGTCCAGGTCGGCGATGTCCAGCCGGGACGGGGCCTTGCCAGCGTGCTGGGCGGCGTAGACGATCAGCATCCGCAGCGCGTCGCGGTAGGCGGCGGCCGTGTGGCCGCTGGCCTGGCGCTGCAGGGCCAGCCGGTCGGTGAAGAATGCCTGCAGGGTGGGGGCGAGGGCGGTCATGATTGTCCGTTCAGGTGGGCGTGCAGCCGGTCGCCGGCCAGCGCCATCAGCTCGGGCGCGGCCGACAAGTACCAATATGTGTGTTTTGGGTCGTTATGGCCGAGATAGGTGGATAGCCGGGGCATCATCGCGGCGACGTCGGCGCCGTCGCGGTACCAGCCGAGGAAACTGGTAGAGAGCAATGTTCCGACCGCACTGAATACCTCAGCCCGGGCAGAGCGACCGGGAGCTATTCCCCGGGTTCGTGATTGTGTTCCCGGGCTAGCTCGGCCGCGTACCGGTTCCAGTCGGCACCGGCCTGGTGCCTCCATCTGACGGCGGTGGCGGGCCGGAACCCGAGGCTGTCGGCGAGCACGGCGGCGGGCATCTGGGCGGCCAGGTCGATGAGTGCGGTGCGGCGCCCGGCCATGACCGGGACGCCGATGGCGCGGAGCCGTTCGGCCAGGCGTTCGGGGGTGATCGGCTTTCCGGGCAGCTGTCCTGGGAACAGCCATTTGCGGTCGCGGGGCGTTCCGGTGCCGGCGTAGGGCTTGCCTTCGGCGGCGAGCGTGAGCAGCAGCCTGCCGAGCGGGGCGGGGACGGGGATGTCGTGCTGGCCGAGCTGGATGGTGACGTCCTCGTCGTCGCCGTGGCTGGTGATCTGGCTGGTGGTGAGCGCGGCGATGCGGGTCGCGGGCTGGCCGTAGAGCAGGACGAGGCAGCCGGCGGCCCGGTCGACGGGATCGAGGGTGTTGTCGTTCAGGAGCCGGGCTGCCAGTTCCCAGCGGCGGTCGCCGGTGATCGCGGTCCCGTCACGGCGCTGCGTGCGGGGGACATCGAGGCGGGGGCAGTGCCCGCGGCGGGCGGCCCAGGTCAGGAAGTCGCTGACGTTGCAGGCGCCGGGGCTGGTAGCCAGCCATTCGTCGATGTCGGCCTGGCGGCAGCCGGCCAGGGCGGTCCCGCGCTCGGCGAGCCAGGCCAGGAGCCTGGCTGCTGCCTTGATGGTGTTCCGGGCGTGGGCGGTGCGGGTCCGGGGCCGGGGACTGGCGGCGGCGGCGCGGCGCAGGCGCCGCATCACGTGCCAGGTCGCGAACGCGCGGACGAGCTGGCGGTGCCCGGGGTCGGTGATGTCGCTGAGCAGGGCGGCGAGCCACTGCTCGGCACGGGCGAGTTCCTCGTCGCGGGGCGGCAGCGCGCCGCCGCTGACGAGGATCTGGCGCATCTGGTCGGCTGCCCGGCGGCGGGGGCAGGCGTCAAGTGCCTCGTGGGTGGCCGGCAGGGTCCCCGCGGTGACCTGGGCGAGGAGCGCGGCGGCTTGGCTTCTGCTCAGCCAGTTGAGCGCGGATCTCGGGTTGCGAGCGGCGCAGATCGCCTCGAGCACGGGCGCCAGCGCGGCCGGGGTGTCCCCTCCGGGCGCGGTGAGCAGCGCCGTGGCGCGGCGCCGCAGGCTGCACCGGGCGCACAGACCTCGCTGGTAGAGCTTGTCTTCTGTGCCGCAGCTGGTGCATGCGCAGGTCACGGGGATGCCGGCGCAGGTGGCGCAGGTGGTGGCGCCCGGGCCGGGCGGGGACACGAGCCGCCGCTCCTGCCCGCAGGATGCGCATGGTGCCCGGTGCCGCAGCGCGGCGGTGTAGCACGGGTCGCAGACCGGCCCTTCGGGCCAGCGGGCCTGGGCCGGGCGGTCCTGGCCGCAGCGGGCGCAGCGGGCGACGGCCCGCGGCGTGCATGACGGGCAGACCGGATGGTCGCTGGCAGCGAAGCTGCACTCCCGGTAGGTGCCGCAGACGCTGCAGACGGCGCTGGGCATCCGGTAGCAGTTGACGCAGATGTCCGGCGCGCCGTCGCGGGCGCGCACCGCGATCGAGGCGGCCTTGCCGCATCTCCCGCACTGGCGGTGACCCCGGTCCCGGCGGCGGCACCGCTCGCAGATCCGCTGCCCGGCGCCGTCGCGGCCGGCGGCCGCCTTGACCTCGCCGCAGTGCGCGCATTCGGCGGTGTTCTGGCGGGCGGTGCATGCCTTGCACATGCCCCCGCCGGGCGTGCGGAACAGCGGGACCCCGTCCCGGCCGCAGCGCGCGCACCGGGGCAGGGCCAGTGTCGTCGAGCCGCGCGCGATCAGCTCGGACACCAGGCGCCCGGCCGCCGGCGGTGCCCCGTGCCGGAGCATGCCCGGGTCGGCGGCGGCCGCTGCAGCCAGCTCGCGCAGCACCGCCGGGCTGGTGACCAGGGCGTCCACCGCTGCGGCGACAGCGGCGGCGGGCAGAGACCCCTCGGCCGTGATCACCTGCCGGATCAGCTGCTCCCGGCGGCAGGAAGCGCACGGCCGCCGCCGGTCATGGCCGGTCAGCTCATGGCCTGCGGGGCAGCGCGCCGCTACCGTCCGCCTCCCTGCCCGGGTGCGACGCGGGCCCGGACCGGCCTGGGCAGATCCGCCGGCGATGCCGGGCCGGCCTGGCGGGGGCCGGCGCGGTGACCATCTCGATCAGATCGCCCGGCTGGCAGCCCAGGATGTCGCACAGCGCCGCCAGGGTGGCCAGGCTCAGCCGTTCCGGCACGCCCGTGACCAGCCGGTATACCTGCTCGCGGGACAACTTGACGCCCCGCTCGGCTAGCAGCGGCACCAGCTGCGTCGTGGCGTACATGTCCTTCTCTGCCATCAGCCGCCGCAGGTGCCACCGGTAACCGGGGGTTCTTGCCATGGGTGTCCTCTCCCTCGAAGGCGCGGGCCAGCGCCGCGCGCAGCATCCTGTTCCTCGCGTCCTGCCCGACCGTCGTGTAGACGGCCGTGGTGGATGCCCATGAATGCCCGGCCTGCTGCTGGACGAACAGCGGGTCCGCACCGTCCTCGATCAGGTGCGAGATATACGAGTGACGCAGGCAGTGGACCGACAGCTCGGCGGGCAGCCCGGCCGCGGCCCGCCACTGCGCGAACCGGTCGTCAACCTGACGGGGCGAGATCCGCCCGCCCCGCTCGGTCAGCCACAGCGCCGCCTGCCCGGCCGCCGTCTCGTAGCACGGCCGGACCTGCTCGATGTACTGGGCCAGTGCCTCAGCAGTCCACGGCATCACCGTGGCGACCGCCCGCCGCCGCGGCGGGCTGCCCCGCATCGCCTTGCCGTACCGGACCTGGCAGATGCCCAGCCCGCCGAGCTCAGGGGCCGCGGGGTTGGCCGTGAAGTCATTCACGTCGAGCATCGCGGTCTCCCGGCGCCGCAGCCCCCACCCGTAGACGACCTTGAACAGCGTCGCGTCGCGGAACGAGGCCAGCCAGCCCTTGCGCCGCGATGACGCCGCCCGCTCCACGTGATCGTCGGCCGCGTCCAGGAACGACTGCAGCTCGGCCCGGGTCAGCGGCCGCCGTTCCGGCCGGCCCTCGTACTCCGCCGCGTGAACGGCCATGTTGCCGTCATGGCACACCTGCACCGGACGGGCGCCGGCTTGCTGCTCGCACTCGGCGACCCACCCGTACCGCGGATCGCACAGGTAGTCCAGGAACGCCGCCAGCGCACCCTCATACGAGCGGATCGTCGAATGCGCCCACCCGCCCGAAGCGACCCAGTGCTCGACCTGCTCCGGCGTCCACTGCCACGGCCAGCCGCCGGTGAACTCCCGGAACCGGCGCACCAGCCGGTCCCGGCCCTCGATCAGCGGCCCGGACAGCCGGCGGGCCTCCTGCTGGCGCCGCCAGCCCTCCAGCATCGCGTCGAACAGCGCGGGCTCGGGCCGCAGCGGCACCGCGCCGTCCACCAGCACTAAAGCAGCCGACCCCGCGGCCTTTCCCCTCCCCGTCATGAGCACCCCCTCAGGCAACGCACTTAACGCAATCGCGCCGGCACCGGATGCGACCGGATCAGATGCCACATCCTGGCACCCGCCGCAACCCCGCAGGCGCACCCCCAGGTCAGCCGCGTGTCGCGATCACCTCCCGGACCGCCGCTGCGCACCCGGCAAGCCGCTGGTAACGACGGACCCGGCGGCGGTCGCGGGCATCATGATGCACCCGCCCCCGTGATCCGGGCGCCGGATGCATCACCCGTCCACCTGGTGCAACAATGACGCACCAGACGGGACGACATCACATGCATCGAAGTTGCACCAGTCACCGGCGGGACGCATTGCCGCAGGTCAGGACCGCCGTGTCAAGCAACGCCCGCGTGCGGCCCGGCAGGGCTGCAGCCTGCGCCGCAGGCAGCGCCCATTCACGCAGACTGCGGAATGATGCATCAGATGCAATTCTGCTCATTTCGGTAGCCACCGCATAGGAGTGGCGGACGTCATGGATCCGGGGACGGCAGGACGCTGACCTCCGGGCCAGCCCGGCCTGGGCGGTGAGCTTGCTGAACGTGAGGCTGACGTTGCTGTGCCGCAGCCGTGTCCCGGCGGTGGACAAGAACAGCGCCGGGTCGGCCGGGCGGGGGTGATGCTCGTCCCGCAGTGCCGAGTACCGGTCCAGCGCGGCGGTAGCGGTGGGGTGCAGCGGGATCAGCCGGGTCTTGCCGAACTTGGCGTCCCGGATGGTGAGCATGCCCTGGTCAGCGTCGAGGTCGCCGCGGTCGAGGGAGAGCGCTTCCCCGATTCTGACGCCGCTTGCTGCGAGCAGGCCGATCAGGGCCTGGTAGGTGGCGGCCCGGAACCGGGGCCGCAGGGTGCCGGCCGCGGCGATGATGGCGCTGATCTCGGCGTCGGAGTAGATGTAGGGGGTCGCGCGGTCGTTCCCGCGGCGGATCAGGCCGGGCGGGGGGACCTGGACCGACGGGTCGGTGCCGTGCAGGTAGGCGGCGAACCCGCGGACCGTGCTGAGCCGGATCGACTGCCATGCCTGCGAGGCCCCGGGCGGGAGCACAGCCCATGCCAGGGCGTCTTCGGTGGTGATCGTGCCGGTGCCGCGGTCGTCGAGCCAGCTGACGAACTGGCCGAGCAGCCGGCCGGCGGTCTTGAGCCTGAAGCCCAGCGCGCGGCGCAGTGCCAGGTAGTCTTCCAGCCAGTCCCGCAGCGGGCGCCCGTCCGCCGTCATGCGGTTTCCTGCCCGGGCCAGGGGCGGCCCAGCGGGCGCAGCGCGTGGACGTCGACCTTGGCGTAAATCGCGGTCGTGGCCGGGCGGGCATGGCGCAGGGCCTGCCCGATCTCGGTCAGGGATCCGCCGCCGCGCAGCATCGCGGTCGCGGCCGAGTGGCGCAGCCGGTGGGCGTGGACCGGCCCGGGGATCCCGGCCCGGGCGGCGGCACCGGCGACGATCGTGGTGATCCCGGTATAGGCCAGCGCTTCCCGGGGTGCCTGGGCGGCGATGAACACCGTGCGGTCCAGCGCGCCGGCCGGGCGGCCGTCGCGCAGGTAGGCGACGATCGCCGCGCCCACGTCGGCGGGCAGCGGCAGCCGGTCCCGGCGCCCGCCCTTGCCGCGGACCGTGATCTCGCCGCGCCGCCAGTCGATGTCGTCCAGGCCGAGCCCCGCGACCTCGCCGGCTCGCAGGCCCATCCGGGACAGCAGCAGCAGGACCGCCCGGTCCCGGCGCCCGGTCGCGGTGGCCGGGTCGCAGGAGTCCAGCATCGCCGCGACCTGCCCGGGCTCCAGCGCCCTGGGCAGCCCGGCCAGCGCGTGCCCGGCCGGCGACGGCACCGCGCCCGCCAGCGGGACGGCCAGGACGCCGCCGACGTGCAGGAAACGGAGCAGGGACCGCAGCGCGGTCACGATCCGCTTGGCCGACCGCGGCTGCTTCCGGGCCCGGTCCAGCACGAATGCCCGTACCTCGCCGGCGGTCAGCTGCTCCAGGCCCAGGCGCCCGCCGTGTTCGAGTGCCCGCTGCTGCAGGAACGGGCAGGCCAGGCGGACGTTCAGCCCGACCGTCGCCGGCGCCAGGCCCCGCTCGGACGCCAGGTAGGCCGCGAACCGGTCCAGCAGCAGGCTCGTCTCCGTCGCCGGCTCCGCCGGCGGAAGCGGGGCCGCCCTCAGCCTGCGGAGATAGCCCAGCAGCGGGCCGAGTGCCTCGGTGGTCCGCTCGTTCGCGTATCCCGCCAGGCGGCGGGCCGCGAAGTACCGTCCCGCCGTCGGCATGTCCAGATCCTGTGCGGCCAGGCATTCAGCGGTCAGCCAGCGGCTCAGGTGAGCGGTCAGCCGCAGCTGGCAGGCCGCGGTGAGCAGGGTATAGCCGAGCCGGAACAGCTCGGCCCGGAACCCGTCCGCGTACTCCGCGAGCGGCCCGGACACCTTCGCCCAGCACGGTTTCGTTTTCGCCATCATGAACTCCTCATCCGGACGACCAGCGCGTCCGGAGAGAAGAATCAGCCCCCGACCTGGGAAGAAGCCGGAAGCAAGCAGCCGACGGGCTGGGATTATGCCGACATCCCGACAACGCCGGCCAAGCCCGCAGCGTCCTCACAGCTTATGGTCCGCATAACGGGGAAGTCCGCATAAGAGTACGAGCTCCACTTCATCCGGGCCCGGCTGCGCGGCGGGATCCTGTCCAAGGCCCGCCGCGGCGAGCTGGTCATGCCGCTGCCCGTCGGCCTGGTCTACGACGCCGCCGGGCACGTCATCCTCGACCCCGACACCGCCATCGCCGGCGCGGTCCGGCACCTGCTCGCCACGTTCGAGGCCGCCGGGTCGGCCACCGCCGTGGTCAAGGCGTTCAACGCCGCCGGGCTGCCCTTCCCCTGGCGGCACGAGAAAGGACCCCGCAAGGGCGAGGTCGACTGGCAGCCGCTGCGGCACTCCACCGTGCTGCACGTGCTGCACAACCCCCGCTACGCCGGCGCGTTCACCTACGGCCGGCACCGCGAGCAGCTGCTGCCCGGCGGGAAACGCAGCAGCATCACCGTGCCCCGCGAGGAATGGATCTCCTTCATCCCCGGCGCCCACCCCGGATACATCACCCTGGGCCAGTGGGAAGCCAACACCGCCAGGCTCGCGGCCAACGCCGTCGCGCACGGCCGCGACCGCGCCGCCGGGCCGCCCCGCGAGGGCCCCGCCCTGCTGCAGGGCATCATCATGTGCGGCCGCTGCGGCGGGCGGATGACCATTCGCTACCACGCCCGCGGCGGGAAAGACCTGCCCACCTACCTCTGCCAGCGCGACGGCATCGCCAACGCCCGCCCCATCTGCACCGCCATCCCCGGCCACACCCTCGACGAGCACATCGGACAGCTGCTCATCGGCACCCTCACCCCGCTGGCCGTCGAGGCCGCCCTCCAGGTCTCCGCCGAACTCGAGCACCGCGCGGCCGAGGCCGACGCGCTGCGCGCCGCCCACGTCGAGCGCGCCCGCTACCACCGACCTGCCCCCGCCGCTACCTCGCCGTCGACCCCGCCAACCAGCTCGTCGCCGGCACCCTCGAAGCCGACTGGAACACCGCCCTCCGCGGCCTCAACGACGCCCAGGCCGCCTACGACAAAGCCCGCGAGCAGCACGCCGGGCAGCTCACCGACGCCCAGAAGGACCGGATCGCCCAGCTCGTCACCGACCTGCCCGGCATCTGGAACGACCCCGCCACCCCGCAGCGGGAGCGCAAGCGCATCGCCCGCCTGCTGCTCACCGACGTCACCGTGACCCGCACCAGCGACACCATCACCGCGCACGCCCGCCTGGCCGGCGGCCAGCACCGCACCCTCACCCTGCCGGTCCCCGAGCCGGCCTGGAAGATCCGGCAGACCAAGGCCAGCACCATCGCCGAGATCGACAAGCTGCTGGACCACCACACCTGCGCCGAGATCGCCGCCATCCTCCGCAGCCGCGGCCTGGCCAACGGCGAGGGACGCCCCTTCAACCCCGCCATGGTGCAGCGCGTCATCCGCACCTACCGGCTACGCAGCCGCCGCCAGCGGCTGCTCGACACCGGCCTGATCCCGCTCACCCAGATGGCCCAGCTGCTCGGCGTGTCCGCCAGCACCGTCAAGATCTGGTACCACGCCGGAATTGTCAGCGGGCAGCGGTATAACGACAAAGACCAAGTCCTCTACAACCCGCCCGGCCCCAACCCGCCGCCCGCCACCAAGGACGCCGGCACGACACCGTCCGACCTGCATGAACGCCACTTACCCGCAAATCGCTCCGAAGAGGTGCAGTATGCAGCCCGAGGTTTCATGCGCGGCGTCCGGACGTTGCAGAGCACAGTCCGGATCCTGGTATCAGCGAGGACCGCGTTGAACGCCGCGGTGTAGTTCGAGCCGCGATCGCGGATCATGAACTTGACCCGGTGCGTCTGCTCGCCGAGGTCCATGATCAGGTTGCGGGCCTGCTGGGCGGTCCACGCCCCGGTGGGATGCAAAGTGACCCCGAGGATGCGGATGCGCCTGGTGGCGTGCTCGATCACGGCCAGGACGTAAGCCTGGGTGCCGTCCAGCAGGTCCGCGGTGAAGAAATCGCACGCCAGGATCGCCTCGGCCTGGGAGCGCAGGAACTGCGGCCAGGTAGGGTCTGCTCGTCGCGGCGCGGGGTCGATCCCGGCATTCCTCAGGATTTCCCACACGGTCGACGCCGCTATCTTCGCTCCCAGGCCGGCCAGCTCACCGTGGATCCTGCGGTATCCCCAGCCGGGGTTCTCGCGGGCCAGCCGGAGGGCCAAGGCTCTGATGTTCCGGCGGGTGGCCGGTCTGCCGGTCTTGCCGCGAATGGACCTGGCGGCCCAGCGGCGGCGAACGATGTCGCGGTGCCAGCGCAGGGCCGTGTCGGGGGTGACCAGCAGCCGCAGCCCGTGCCGACGGGCTTTCGGTATCACGCCGAGCAGGGTCGCGAGCAATGCCCGGTCCGCCCAGTCCAGTTTCGGGCGGCGCGGCTGCCGTCGTTGCAGGACGGCGAGCTGGTGGCGCAAGATCAAGATCTCTGCGGTCTTCCAAGTCTCCTCACAC
>CAWBKD010000006.1:0-232856 GCA_963789225.1 uncultured Actinomycetes bacterium | reverse complement strand
AAGGGAGCCTCGTCCTCGACGGTCTCTACCACCAAGGACATCAACATCGCCTTCATCCACCCGCTCACCGGGGACCTGGCCGACTTCGGCACCTCGGACAACTGGATCCTCACCAAGATCCAGGGCACCTCGCAGTTCCAGGCCGGCATCAAGACCGGCGGCAAGACCTACCACATCAACGTCACCTCCTACGACACCCAGTCCGACCCCACCCGGGCCGGGCAGTTGGCCAACCAGGCGATCCTCACCGACAAGGTGGACCTGATCCTCACCTCGTCCACGCCCGAGACGGTCAACCCGGTGGCCACCGTGGCCGAGAAGCTGGGCACGCCCACGATCTGCGGCAACGTCCCGTGGCAGTCCTGGTACGCCAACCTGGGGGGCAATCCGACCCCGGGCAAGTCGACGTTCAAGCCGACGTGGGTGACGGTCTACTTCCTCGGCGTCAACGACCTGTGCAACGCCTTCATCCCGATGTGGAACCGGATCCACGCCGAACTGGGCACGGACAAGACCGTGGGCTGCCTGTTCCCGAACGACTCCGACGGCAACGCCTTCCGCGCCGCGTTCCCGCTGTTCGCCGGGCCGGCCGGCTACAAGCTGATCGACCCGCCCGCCTACACCGACGGGCTCACCAACTACAGCACGTTCATCTCCGAGTTCAAGACGGACAGCTGCGACTTCTTCACCAACGTGCCGCTGCCGCCGGACTTCAACACGATGTGGAAGCAGGCGGCGCAGCAGGGTTACAAGCCCAAGCTGGCGACGGTGGCCAAGGTGCTGCTGTTCCCCGGCGACGTGAAGGCGCTCGGCAGCCTGGTCAACAACATCGCCACCGACGCCTGGTGGGCGCCCGGGATGCCGTGGAAGTCCTCGCTGACCGGCGAGACCTGCGCGCAGATCGCCACCGCCTACACCGCCGCCACCGGCCAGGAGTGGGTCCAGTCGCTGAGCAACTACAGCCTCTTCGAGGTCGCCTACTCGGCCCTGTCCTCGGTCAGCGACCCGCACGACAAGACCGAGGTCGCCGACGCGCTGTTCAAGGTGAACATCGAGGGCCTCGCCGGGCAGCTCGACTGGACCTCGAGCAAGGCCCCCGCCCCGGGCGTGGTGGACACCCCGTGCCTCGGCGTGCAGTGGAAGCCGAACGCGACGTTCGGCTGGTCCATGGAGGTGGTCGACAACACGCTGATGCCGGAGGTGCCGCTCACCGCCACGCTCGAGCCGACGAACAAGTAAGAACAAGTAACCGGATGACAGACCCACTGCTTGAACTGGATCACGTGACGAAGCGGTTCGGCCGGGTCGTCATCGCCGAGGACCTGTCGTTCCGTGTCGGTCCGGGGGACACGGTCGGGATCGTGGGGCCGAACGGAGCGGGCAAGACCAGCCTGTTCGGCCTCATCTCCGGCGACCTGTCCCCGGACGCCGGGGAGATCTCCTTCGCCGGGCGCCAGGTCACCAAGCTGGACGCGTCCGCCCGGTGCCGGCTCGGCATCGGACGGACGTACCAGGTACCGCGGCCGTTCACGGACATGACCGTGTTCGAGAACGTGCTCGTCGCCGCGCAGCAGGGCGCCAGGCTTCGGCGCCGGGCTAGCTACGCGGCGGCGGCGGAGGCGCTGGAGCGCACCGGCATGTCCAGTGAGGCGAACCAGCCCGCCGCGCGGCTCGGCCTGCTGCAGCGCAAGCGGCTGGAACTGGCCCGGGCGTTCGCGTCCGGGCCCACGCTGCTGCTGCTCGACGAGGTGGCCGGCGGCCTGACCGACCCGGAGGTCGCCGAGCTGGTGCAGATCGTCCGCGGCGTCAACGCCGACGGCGTCGCGGTGATCTGGATCGAGCACGTGGTGCGCGCGCTCACCCCCGTGGTGAGCCGACTGGCCTGCCTGTACGGCGGGTCGTTCGTCGGCGACGGCGACCCGGCCACGGTGCTCGCCGACCCGGCGGTCCGCGAGGTGTTCCTCGGCACCGAGGTCAGCGCCTCCCTCAGCGCAGGTACCCTCAGCAGCGAGGTCGATTCCGGAGACGTCCCATGAGCGAGGCCCTGCTGGAGGTCCGTAACCTGACCGTGTATCACGGCCAGCTGCGGGCGCTGGATGGCGTCTCGCTGCGGGTGTCTTCCGGCGAGGTGTACGCGATCATCGGCGCGAACGGCGCGGGCAAGTCGACGCTGCTGCGCACGATCGCCGGCCTGCACCATCCCACCGAGGGCTCGATCCTGTTCGACGGGCAGGACCTGACGCGGGTCCGGCCCGAGCGCCGGGCCACCCGCGGCATCGCCATGGTGCCGGAAGGCCGACGGCTCTTCGAGTCGCTCACCGTGGAGGAGAACCTCCAGGTCGGCGCCACGTACGCGCGGAAGGGGCCGTGGACGATTGAGCGCGTCTACGAGCTGTTCGGCTGGATGACCGAACGCCGGACCCAGCGCACGGCGCAGCTGTCCGGCGGCGAGCAGCAAGCGGTGGCGATGGGCCGGGCGCTGGTGGCCAACCCGCGCGTGCTGATGCTGGACGAACTCTCGCTGGGCCTCGCGCCGGTGGTCGTCCAGCGCATCTACGCCATGCTGCCGCAGCTCCTGGCCACCGGGCTCACCGTGCTGCTCGTCGAGCAGGATGTCAGCCAGGCGCTGCGGGTGGCCTCGCACATCCAGTGTCTGCTCGAAGGGCGTACCACGCTGGAGGGCAGGCCGGCAGACGTCACCGCCGAGCAGGTCGAGGCCGCGTATTTCGGTCTCGCGGGCACGTCGGCCGGGCCGCAAGGGAGCGAAGCGTTATGCAGTGGGTCAACGACGTCATCCAGGGGATCCTGACCGGGGGCCTGTACGCGCTGTTCGCCTGCGGGCTGTCGCTGATGTTCGGGGTGATGAAGGTCGTCAACCTCGCACACGGCGACCTGGCCGTGGTCGGCGGCTACGTCGCGCTCGGCGTCATCGCGATCACGCACGTGCCGGTGCTGTGGGCGTTCGTGATCGTGGTGCCGATCATGGCGGCACTCGGCTACGTCGTGCAGCGGACGCTGATCCAGGCCGCGCTCAACCGCAGCATCCTGACCACCTTGCTGGTCACGTTCGGGTTGTCGGTGGTGATCGAGAACGGGCTGCTGCAGTTCATCAACGCCGACAGCCACTCCCTCGGGGTGAACAACTCCATCATCACCGCCCACTTCTCGATCGGATCGCAGATCCTGATCGGCTACCTGCCGCTGCTGATTCTCGTCGTGGCCGTGGTCGTGCTGCTCGGCCTGCAGTACTTCCTGTCCGTGACCAGGTACGGCCGGCTGATCCGGGCGGTGGCCGACGACAGGGAGGCGGCCCAGCTGTCGGGCGTGGACTACCGGCACATGTTCGGCATCGCGGCGGCGATCGCATTCGGCTCGGTGGCGCTGGCGGGCATCGCGCAGGGCCTGTCCGCCCAGTTCGCTCCGACCACGGGAACCGACACGATCCTGCTGTTCGCGTTCGCGGCGGTGGTGATCGGCGGGCTCGGGTCGCTATGGGGCACGCTGGTCGGCGGCGTGATCCTCGGCGTGGCCCAGCAGATCGGCACACAGATCAATTCCTCCTCCGGGTTCCTGGCCGGGTACATCGTCTTC
Organism: uncultured Actinomycetes bacterium; assembly: GCA_963789225.1. Taxonomy (GTDB): domain Bacteria; phylum Actinomycetota; class Actinomycetes; order Streptosporangiales; family Streptosporangiaceae; genus Palsa-504. The sequence continues at coordinate 229,265 of CAWBKD010000006.1, read as the reverse complement.
CTGGCCGTGCTGGTACTCCGCCCGCAGGGCCTGGTCGCGCGGGGGGCACCGTCATGAGCGAGCCCTGGTTCGAAGGTGAGCGGGGGAGCAGAGCATGAGCGTGGTCACTGATACCACCGCCCGTTCGGCAGAAAAATACCGGGTCACCCGGTCGCGCCGGAACGTCGCCTGGACCGGGCTGTTCGCGCTCGTCGTCGTCGTGGTGCTCGCGCTGTTCCCGTACTTCGTGTACTCCGGTACTACCACGATCATGGTGCAGGCGTTCATCATCCTCACCCTGGCCAGCATGTGGAACCTGCTGGCCGGCTACGCGGGCCTAGTGTCGGTGGGGCAGCAGGCGTTTGTGGGGCTCGGCGCGTACTTCGTGCTGGCCCTGAACATCAACAAGATCTCGATGTTCAGCGCGCTCCCGGTCGCGGTCATCGGCTGCGGCGTGGCCGCCGTGCCGCTGTGGTGGCTGGTCTCCCGGCTGCGCACCGGGTATTTCGCGATCGCCACCTGGGTGCTCGCCACCACCGTCATGCTGGTCATCGAGAGGATCCCCGCGCTCGGCAGCGGCACCGGGCTTTCGCTGCCGAACACGCCGAACATCAGCACCACGCTGCTCGAGGCCGACACGTACTGGATCGGGCTGGCCGTCACGGTCGTCGCGTTGCTCACCGTGTACCTGCTGCTGCGCAGCAGGCTAGGCCTGGTGCTCACCGCCATCAGGGACGACGAGGTGGCCGCGCGCAGCTCGGGGGCGCGGGTCGGGCTGGCCCGGATGCTGGTCTTCGTCATCGCGGGCGCCGGCTGCGGGGCAGCGGGCGCGGTGCTGGCCATCAGCCAGCTCATCGTGCAGCCCAGCGCGGTGTTCAGCGTGCAGTGGACGGCGGAGATGGCGTTCGCGGTGATCATCGGGGGGCTCGGCACGATCGAGGGGCCGATTCTCGGCACCGCCGTGTACGTGGTCCTGCAGCAGACGCTGGCCGCTTACAACGCCTGGTACCTGATCATCCTCGGCCTGATAGCGATGGGGGTGGCCATCTTCGCGCGGCGCGGGCTGTGGGGGCTCATCGACGAGTACGCGCACGTCCGGCTGTTCCCGGTCGGATACTGGCTGTGGGCCCCCGGCAGCGGCGGCCGCCGTGGGCTCGGCCGCCGGCGAGGCGGCCAGCTCAGCTGATCCGGGTCCAATGGTGCGGGAGGCCGAGATGACCAAGCCATCCAGCGGGAGCCGTCGCGAGCTGTCGCCTCGAGCCCCGCGTCGGCGGGCCGCCCCCGTGGTGCGCCAGGTGCTGTGGGCCTCGGTGCCGATCTGGTCGATCGGCTTCCTGTCCTTCGTCCCCTTCCTGGCCTACGCGATCATCCGGCGTAGGAGGGCGGACTGGGCGGTGTTCGCGGCCTACCTGGCGGCGACCATCGGCCTGATCGTGGCGGTGGGGTCAACCGGCTCGGGCAACGGGGGCGGTACCGCGGCCCTCGGCGGGTTCATCATCGCGCTGGCGGGCTGCGCTGCCGTCCACGCCGCCATCGTGTTCCGGCCCGGGAACACCCCGGCGTCCGCAGTGCCCGCCGCGCTGCCCGGCCCGCGGCAGCACAACAAGGACGCCATCGCCGAGGCGAAGGACCGGATCGAGCGCAGGAAGGACGCACGGCGGCTAGCCGAGACCGACCCCGCGATGGCGCGGGACCTGCACATCGGCCGACCCGATGTGCCGCGCGATTACGACGACGGCGGGCTGGTGGACGTCAACCACGTGCCTGGCGCCGTGCTCGCCGCCGAACTGGGCCTCACGCCGGACGAGGTGACGGACGTGATCGCGGCGCGGGACAAGCTCGGGAAGTTCACCAGCGCCGAGGAGCTGTGCGCCTACACCGACCTGTCACCGGACCGGGTGGACGAGCTCCGCGATCTGATGATCTTCAGCTGACCTGCGGGAGAATGGACCCGTGCTGCTCGCTGAGATCGCCGAGGTGTCGGCCGCCGTGGCCGCCACCAGCGCCCGGCTGGCGAAGATCCAGGCCCTGGCCGACGCCCTGCGCGAGGCCGGGCCGATCGAGGTGCCGATCGCCGTGGCCTACCTGTCCGGGGAGCTTCCGCAGCGGCAGGTGGGGGTCGGCTGGGCGGCGCTGCGGGACGGGTTCCCGGCTGCGGCCTCGCCCACGCTCACGCTGACCGAGGTGGACGCCAGCCTGTCCGCCATCGGCGCGGTGGCGGGCAAGGGCTCGGCGGCGACGCGCAAGGCACTGGTCGGCGAGCTGTTCGGCCGGGCTACCGAAGGCGAGCAGCGGTTCTTGTTCGGCCTGCTCTCCGGCGAGCTGCGGCAGGGCGCGCTGGAGGGCGTCATGACCGAGGCCGTCGCGCGGGCGGCGTCGGTGCCCGCTTCCGAAGTCCGCCGGGCGATGATGCTGCGCGGGTCGCTGGGCGCCGTGGCCGCTGCCGCGCTAGCGGGGGGAAGCCCGGCGCTGACGGCGTTCGGGCTAGAGGTTGGCTCGCCGGTGCGGCCGATGCTGGCGGCCAGCGCGCCGACCGTCGAGGACGCGCTGGCCAAGGTCGGCGGTCAAGCCGCGGTCGAGTGGAAGCTGGACGGGATCAGGATCCAGGCTCACCTTCGCGAGGGGAGCGTGCGCCTGTTCACCCGGACCCTCGACGAGATCACCGGCAGGCTCCCGGACGTGGTGGCCGTGCTCGCCAAGCTGCCGGTGCGCGCGGCGGTCCTCGATGGCGAGCTGATCGCGCTGCGCGAGGAAGGCAGGCCGCTGCCGTTCCAGGACACGGCCTCGCGGACCGCGACCGAGGGGCTCGTTTCCGAGGCGGTGCCGCTCTCCGTCTTCCTGTTCGACGCGCTGCACCTGGACGGCGCCGACCTGATCGACCTGCCCGACTGTTCGCGGCATGCCGAGCTGGCGCGGGCGGTGCCGCCCGAGCTGCTCATGCCCCGCCTGGTGACCGGCTCGGCCGAGGAGGCCGCGGCGTTCTTCCGCGACGCGATCGCGCGCGGGCACGAGGGCGTCGTGGTCAAGTCACTGGACACGCCGTACACCGCGGGCCGCAGGGGCGCCGGGTGGATCAAGGTCAAGCCACGGCACACCCTCGACCTGGTGGTGCTCGCGGTCGAGTGGGGTCACGGGCGGCGTCGCGGCTGGCTGTCCAACCTGCACCTGGGCGCGCGGGACCCGGCCACGGGCGGGTTCGTCATGCTCGGCAAGACGTTCAAGGGGCTGACGGACGAATTGCTCTCGTGGCAGACGGAGCGGCTCCTCGCGCTGGAGGACCACAGCGATTCCTGGACCGTCTACGTCCGCCCGGAACTGGTCGTGGAGATCGCCTTCGACGGCGTGCAGCGCAGCCCGCGGTACCCGGGCGGGCTCGCGCTGCGCTTCGCCCGCGTGCTGCGCTACCGCGAGGACAAGTCCGCCGCCGAGGCCGACACCATCGACACCGTGCGGGCCCTCGGCCCGGAGTAGGGCTCGTTTCAAACCCGTGGGTGTGGCATCGTAACGGTTCTTCTGGGTACGGTGCGGCACCCATGGGCTGCGTCCAGCCACCCAGTGGGGCCAATGTGGGTGGTGAGGTCTGAGGGGCGGGGTCCGGCGAGGCCGGCGAGGTTCGATCGGGTTGGCCGAGGGTTTCCGGGCTAACCCCTACTTCTTCTTGTCGCGGCGCTTGGGGTCGGCGCGGAACGCGGCGGGCACGTTGTTGTTACCCGGCTTCGGCTGCGGGAACTGCAGGCCCGGCTGGAGGCCGGGCAGGCCTTCGGCTAGCTGCTCGGCTAGGCCGGGCGGCAGGTTGCCCAATCCCCCGGCTCCGCCCAGGCCGGGGATCGCCGGGCCCTTGGGGCCGGGGCCGGCCTGGGCCTGGGCCGCGTCGCCCCGGGCGAGCTCGGCGGCACGCTGCGGATTCCCGCTGCGGGGCGGCTTCTTCTTGCCTTTCTTGCCGCGGGCGTTCTTGCCGGCCGCGCGCCGCGCCCCGGGGAGCCCGGGCATGCCGGGGATACCGCCTGCGAACATCGCGCGCATCTGCTTCTGGCCCTCGAAGAAGTTCGTGACCAGCTGGGAGACCTCACCGACCGCGACGCCGGACCCCTTGGCGATGCGCGCCCGCCGGGAGCCGTTGATGATCTTCGGGTCGCGCCGCTCCTGCGGCGTCATCGACCGGACGATGGCCTCCGCGCGGTCCAGGTCCTTGTCGTTGACCTGGGAGAGCAGCTCCCGGTTCTTCTGGGCGCCGGGCAGCATGCCGAGCAGGTTCCCGATCGGGCCGAGCTTGCGCACCATGGACAGCTGCTCGACGAAATCCTCGAGCGTGAAGCCCTCGCCCGAGGCGATCCGCCCGGCCAGCGAGGCGGTCTGCTCCGCGTCGAACGCCTTCTCGGCCTGCTCGATCAGCGTGAGCACGTCGCCCAGGTCCAGGATGCGCGACGCCATCCGGTCCGGGTGGAACAGGTCGAAATCCTCGAGCTTCTCGCCCGTGGACACGAACATGATCGGACGGTCGGTCAACTGCACGATGGACAGCGCCGCGCCGCCCCGCGCGTCACCATCGGTCTTGGTCAGGACCACCCCGTCGTATCCGACCCCGTCCAGGAACGCCTGCGCGGTCGCCACCGCGTCCTGGCCGATCATCGCGTCGACGACGAACAGGACCTCGTCCGGCTCGGTGGCGTCCCTGATGGCGACGGCCTGCGCCATCATCTCGGCGTCGACGCCCAAGCGGCCCGCCGTGTCGATGATGACCATGTTGTGCTGGCGGCGCCTGGCCTCGTCCAGCGACTGCCTGGCCACGGCCACCGGGTCGCCGATGCCGTTGCCTGGCGAGGGGGCGAACACCGGGACGCCCGCGCGTTCCCCGAGGACCTGGAGCTGCTGCACGGCGTTCGGCCGCTGCAGGTCGGCCGCGACCAGCAGCGGCGTGTTCCCCTGGCCCTTCAGCCACAGCCCGAGCTTGGCGGCCAGCGCGGTCTTACCTGCGCCCTGCAGGCCGGCCAGCAAGATCACGGTCGGCGGGACCTTGGCGAAGCGCAGCCGCCTGGCCTCGCCGCCGAGGATGCCGATCAGCTCCTCGTTGACGATCTTGACGATCTGCTGGGCTGGGTTCAGTGCGGCCGAGACCTCTTCGCCGCTGGCCCGCTCCTTGACCCGCGCGACGAATTGCCTGACGACCGGGAGCGCCACGTCCGCCTCGAGCAGGGCGATACGTATTTCCCGCATGGTCGCGTCGATGTCGGCCGCGGACAGCCGACCCCGGCCGCGCAGCGCCGAAAATACCTGCGTCAACCGGTCAGAGAGGGTCTCAAACACCTAACCAGGCTACCGGTCGTCCACGGCAGGTGGGTCCGGTCGCAGGGCCTGCAGGACCGCGGTCACGGTCTCGCCGCGTAGCCGCTGGCCGGTCAGCGGCTGGCCGTCGCCGTCGGTGACGTAGAACACGTCGACCACCTCCGCGCCGAGCGTCTCCACCCGGGCCGCGCGCACGTCCAGGCCGCACTCCCCGAGCGCGCGGCCGACCCGCCAGAGGAGCCCGGGCGCGTCGTGCGCCCGCACCTCCACCACGGTCGCGGTCTGCGAGGCTCCGTCGACCAGGCTCACCCGCGGCGCGGGAACCACGGCGGCGCGCGGCCGCAGGGCCCGCGCCCGGCGGTCCAGCCGCTCCGCGACGTCCAGCTGTCCTTGCAGCATCCGTCGCAGGTCTCCGGCCACCAGCGTCGCGTCCGGCGGGTTCCCGAACTCGGGCTCGACGTCGAACACCGTGACCGCCGTACCGCCGACGGAGGTGGCGTTGGCGCTGCGGACGGTGAGCCGGTGCGAGGCGAGCACCCCCGCCGCCCGCCACAGCAGGCCGGGCCGGTCGGGAGCGACCACGGTCACCTCCGACCCGCGCATCGTGGCCGCGGGGCCGCCGTCGGCGGCCAGCGCCAGCTGATCGGCGCGCAGCGGCGCGGGTCCGGGCGTCGGTTCCCCGGCCAGCACGGCCGCCACCCGGCGGACGAGGTCGGCGACCAGGGTGGCCTTCCAGTCGTTCCACGCGGCGGCCCCGGTCGCCTGGCCGTCGGCGATGGCCAGGGCGTGCAGCAGTTCGAGCAGCGCGCGGCTGCGCACGACACAAGCCACCTGCGTGACGGTGACCGGATCATCCAGGTCACGCCGGGTGGCCACCACGGGCAGCAGGAGGTGGTGCCGGACGGCCGACGCGACAAGCTCGACGTCCGGGTCCGGCAGGCCCATCCGCCGGGCCGCATCGCGGGCGACGATCTCGCCGGTGATGCTGTGATCACCGGGCCAGCCCTTGCCGATGTCGTGCAGCAGGGCCGCGAGCAGGAGCAGATCGGGGCGGGCGACCTCACGGGTCAGCGCGGCCGCGTGCGCGGCGGTCTCGGCCAGGTGACGATCCACGGTGAACTTGTGCAGCGGGTTGCGCTGGGGCCGGTTCCTGACCCGCTCCCAGTCCGGGAGCAGCGCGGCGACCAGGCCTTCGGTGTCGAGAGCCTCCCACACGCCGATGGCGGCGGGCCCCGCGCCGAGCAGCGCCAGCAGCGCGTCGCGCGCCGGAGCCGGCCACGGCACGGGCAGCGGCGGGCACTGGGCCAGCCGGGCCAGCGTCCGCGGCGCCAGCGGCAGCCCGGACTGGGCGGCGGCCGCCGCGGCGCGCAGGACGAGCACGGGATCGCGGGCCGGGTCGGCGGCCCGGGCGAGCACCACCTCGTCGTCCTGCTCCACTACGCCGTCCGCCAGCGGGCTGCGGTCGGTGGGGCGGCCGCGGCGCGGCCGGCGCGAGCGCAGCCTGGCTGCCTCGCGGAAGGCGTGATCGACCGCGTAGGAGACGGTGCGCGCCGCGCCGGCCAGGATCTGCAGCAGCACGTCCCCGTCGAGCAGGCCGAGCGCGCGGGCCACCTCGTCGTGCTCCTCGAGCACCAGGCGGTCCTGGCGCCGCCCGGTGACCTCGTGCAGCGCGTGCCTGGCGTCAAGGATCTGCTCGTACGCCGTGCGGACCTTGGGCCCGGGCGCGGGGCCCACCCACGCGGCGGCCACCGCCTGGATCGCGTGCACGTCCCGCAGCCCGCCCCTGGCCTCCTTCAGGTCCGGCTCGAGCAGGAAGGCGAGCTCGCCGATCACCCTGGCGCGCTCGTCGTGGGCGGCGTGCAGCTCGGCCAGCCGAGCCGGGGCGTCAGACCGCCAGTCCTCAAGCGCCCCGGCGCGCAGCCGCTGCGTCAGCTCCGGGTCGCCGGCCACGTGCCGGGCCGACAGCAGCCCGAGGGCGACCTTCAGGTCGCCGCGCGCGACCCTCCTGGCCTGCGGCACGGTGCGGACCGCGTGGTCGAGCTCGGCGCCGGAGTCCCACACCGGATACCAGATCCGGTCCGCGATACCGGCGATGTCGTTTCCTCCGCCGTGCAGGAGCAGCACGTCCAGGTCGCTCTTGGGCAGCAGTTCCTTGCGCCCGTACCCGCCGACCGCCACCAGGGCGACCCCCGCCTCGTCCCCCAGCAGCCCGGCCAGCCACTCGTCGATGAGGCCGGTCCGGCGGGCCCGGTCCGCGGCGAACGACTTCAACGCGCGAGGTCAGATCGCGTCCGGTCCGCGCTCTCCGGTGCGTACGCGCGCCACCGTCTCCACGGGCACCGACCAGACCTTCCCGTCGCCGATCCGGCCGGTCTGCGCCGCCTTGACCACGACCTCGATCAGGTCGTCGGCGTCCTCGTCCTCGCAGAGGACCTCGACCCGGACCTTCGGCACCAGGTCGACCTGGTACTCGGCGCCGCGGTACACCTCCGTGTGCCCCCGCTGCCTGCCGTACCCGCTGGCCTCGGTGATGGTCAGGCCCCGGACGCCGAACGCCTGTAGCGCGGCCTTGACGTCGTCCAGCTTGAACGGCTTGATGACCGCGGTGATCAGCTTCATGACGGGTGTCCCTTCGCCGGTACTGCTCCGAGGTTCCGGCACCGAGGTTTCACCCGGCCGTTCGGCGTGTGTCGCCGACGTGAAACACACCAGGCGCGTGTTACGGCCATGTTTCGGCTGCGCTGTATTCCGACGGTTCCGTATTCGGCGGCTGGGCCGGCGCTAACCGAGGATGGCGTCGACGAAGGCGTCCGGGTCGAAGGGGGCCAGGTCGTCGGGGCCCTCGCCGAGGCCCACGAGCTTGACCGGGACACCGAGCTCGCGCTGCACGGCGATGACGATCCCGCCCTTGGCGGTGCCGTCGAGCTTGGTCAGTACGATGCCGGTGATGTCGACCACCTCGGCGAACACGCGCGCCTGGCGCAGCCCGTTCTGCCCGGTGGTGGCGTCGAGGACCAAGAGGACCTCGTCGACCGGAGCCTTTTTCTCCACCACGCGCTTGACCTTGCCGAGCTCGTCCATCAGCCCGACCTTGGTGTGCAGCCGCCCGGCGGTGTCGATGATGACCGCGTCGACCCCGGTCTCGATGCCCTCGGATACCGCCTCGAAGGCCACGCTGGCCGGGTCGGCGCCGTCCCGGTCGGCGCGCACCGTCTTGGCCCCGACCCGTTCGCCCCAGGTCTGGAGCTGATCGGCGGCCGCCGCGCGGAACGTATCGGCCGCGCCGAGCAGGACGGTCTCCCCGTCCCCGATCAGTGCGCGCGCGAGCTTCCCGCAGGTCGTCGTCTTGCCGGTGCCGTTCACGCCCACCATGAGGAGCACCGCGGGGATTCCCCCATGCGGCGTGACGTGCAGCGACCTGTCCTCGTCGCCCAGCTGAGTGAGCAGTTCGTCGCGCAGCAGCCCGCGCACCTCGCTGGCCCCTCGCGTGCCGAGCACCTTGACCTTGGTGCGCAGGTCATCGACCATCGCCCGGGCTGGCGCCACGCCCACGTCGGCGGTGATGAGGACCTCTTCGATCTCGTCCCAGGTCTCGTCGTCCAGCCGGTCCCGCGACAGCAGGTTCAGCAGGGCCGCGCCCACGGAGGTCTGCGACCGGGCGAGCCTGGCCCGCAGCCGCACCATCCGCCCCGCGGAGGGCGGCGGCCGCTCGACCTCCAGCACAGCCGCGGGCGCTCCTGGCCCGGTGGCCTGGTCAGCGGCGTCCGCACTGCCGGACGCGGCCCCCGATACTCCGGCGGGCGGGCCGGACGGCGCGGTCACGGCGCGCCCGCGGCGAGGCCGCACGAACAGCAGCCATCCGCCGCCGCCCAGCGCCAGGACCGCGAGGACAACGATCAGGATCACGTATTCCATCAGGGTCACAGTCTGGCAGACCCGGCGCGGTGCCGGAGCCATCGGGGCCGGGCACACCGGCTGCCTTGAACGCGTCCCGCTCCCGAAAAAGATCTTGGAAAATCGGTGGTCAGCGGAGCTTTGGGCGTCGTATACGGCGCCTTTTCTTCCGCCAGGCACGGATTTTCCGCGATAAACATCTCCGTATCGCAGCGATGGGTCGGATGGGTCTGCTGGGTCGAATTAGGTAGCAATGGGGTATTGGCGATTGGGTGCATTACCGCCGGGGCCTGAGGGTCCGGCGCGCGATCGCCAGGGTGATCCTCAGGTCGCCGTCGTCGAGCAGGTAAGCGACCACGCCGAACACCAGGACCGCGCAGGCGGCCGCGGGGACCGCCAGGGCGAAGGCCTGCAGCTTGCCGGTCACCGGCGCGGCCAGGCTGACGGCGACGCCGACCGCGGCCCCGGCGGCTCCCGCGCTCAGCCCGGCCAGCGCCGCGTGGTCGACCCCCTGCACGGCGGCCGGGCCGCAGATCCGGCGGGTGGCCAGCACCATCGGGACGGCCACGACCGTCTGGCCGATGGTGTTGCCGAGGGCGAGCGCGGCGACCACCAGGCGGGGCGGGGCCAGCTCGGCCAGGATCACGTCGGCCACGATGGTCAGCAGCCAGCTTCCGGCCAGCCCCACGGCGGCCATCTTCAGGCGCCCTAGGACGAACATGACGCGCGAGGTGTTCGCGACCACCGTTGCTCCTGCCACGCCGGGAGCCAGCACCGCGAACGCCTCGATCAGTTCCGGTACCTGACCTGGCTGCTTGGCCAGGACGTGGGCGGCGGGAACGGCAACCGCCGCCATCACGGCCGTGGCGAGCCACGAGGTGAGCAAGGCCACCCTCGTCGACCCGGCGCAGGTCCGGTCGAAGACCGGGCCATCACGTGCGGACAGGACCGGAAACGCGCTGGTCACGATCGACAGGGCCAGGACCGCCGACACGGAGCTGAACACCTGTGAGGCGTAGCTGAAGATGACGATCGCGCCGGTCTCACCCCGGCCGTTGGCCAGGGTGATGTTCACGACGCTGGCCGCGTCGATGACGATGAGCTCGGCGACGCCGACGACGGCCAGGCCGCCCGCGCGGCGCGCCACCCCGGGCGGGAACCGCACCGTCGGCCGCAGGCGCAGGCGCAGCCTCCAGGTGGGCAGGACGGCGACCAGAACCAGGGCAGCGACGCCCAGCGTTGTCCCCGTGGCCAGGACCAGCTCGGCCTCCAGGGGCAGCCGGGCCAGCGGCAGGCCGTGATCTAGCGGCACGAAGGCGAGGAAGCAGGAGATCAGGACCAGGCTGGAGATGGCCGGACCGAGGGTCGGCCCGACAAACCGGCGGTAGGCCTGCAGCAGCCCGTAGAGGACGACCGAGAGGCCGTAGAGCAGCGCCTGCGGGGCGAACACCTCGATCATGGTCGCGGTGTCGGCGACCATGTCGGCCCGGGGGCAGTGCGCGTGGGCGTTGGCCGGGTTGAGCAGCGAGGCGATCGGATCGGCGGCCGCCGCGATGGCCAGGGTGAGCGGGACCAGGATGATGACGGACCAGGTCAGCGCGGCCGAGGTGATCTGGCTGACCAGGGCACGGTCCGCCGGGTCATCGGCCGCCCGCTCGGCCGAGCGCGCCAGCACCGGGACCATCGCGCTGGTCAGCGCCCCGCCCAGGACCAGCTCGTACAGCAGGTTGGGGACCTGGTTCGCGGTCACGTAGGCGGTGCCGAGGCAGCTCGCGCCGACCGTCTGCGAGAACACGAGCGTCCGGGTCAGGCCGAACAGCCTGGAGACGATCGTCAGGCCCGCGATGAGCGCGGCGCCGCGGGCGATGCCCGCACCGAGCGGCGCTCCCAGGTCCGGATCCGTCACGTCGGCTCCAGCGCTGGTCGGCACGGGACGGTTTTAGGCCGGCTGCCGTGAGGCGATCCGCTGGCTGATCACGGTGGACACGCCGTCGCCGCGCATCGAGATGCCGTACAGGGCGTCGGCGGCTTCCATCGTGCGCCGCTGGTGGGTGATCACGATGAGCTGGGAGCTCTCCCGCAGCTCGTCGAACACACCGAGCAGGCGCTGCAGGTTGGTGTCGTCCAGCGCCGCCTCTACCTCGTCCAGCACGTAGAACGGCGACGGGCGGGCCTTGAAGATCGCGAACAGGTACGCGATCGCGGTCAGCGAGCGCTCCCCGCCGGACAGCAGCGACAGCCGCTTGACCTTCTTGCCAGGCGGCCTGGCCTCGATCTCGATCCCGGTGGCCAGCATGTCGTCCGGCTCGGTCAGCACCAGGCTGCCCTGCCCGCCGGGGAACAGCCGGGCGAACAGCTGCTCGAACTCGCGCGCGGTGTCGGCGTACGCCGAGGCGAACACCTCCTGCACCCGGTCGTCGACCTCCTTGACCACGGTGAGCAGGTCACGCCGGGTCTTGCGCAGGTCATCCAGCTGGGTGGCCAGGAACGTGTGCCGCTCGCTCAGCGCCTCGTACTCCTCCAGGGCCAGCGGGTTGACCTTTCCGAGCCGGTCGAGCTGGCGCTGGGCGTCGGCGGCGCGGCGTTCGGCGGCGGCCCGGTCGTAACGCGTCGTCGCTCCTGACTCGTCGCCGATGACCGGCACGGGGACCTCCGGCCCGTACTCGGCCACCAGCGTGTCCACCTCGACCCCGAACTCCTCCAGGGCGTGCTCGGACAGCTGCGCGAGGCGCAGGCGGTGCTCAGCCCGGGCGATCTCGGTGCCGTGCGCCGTGTTCACCACGGTATCGAGGTCCCCGGCGAGCTCGCGGACCCGGGCCCGGATGGCCTTCAGCTCCCCGGCCCCGCCGGTGCTCACCGTCTCGGCCTCGGTGCGCCTGGCCAGCGCCTGGTTCACGGAAAGCTCCGCCGCCTCGACCGAGTACCGCGCGCCCAGCGCCACGGCGCGGGCCGCGGCGGCCTGGGCGGCGCGCCGCTCGCGGCGCTGCGCCGCCCGCTCGCGCGCCTTGCGCTCGGCGGCCGCGGCCGCGGCCAGCGAGCCGGCGCGGCCGCTGATGGCCCGCAGCCGCTCCTCCGCGGTGCGGACCTCCAGCCTGGCCTCCATCTCGGCCTCCCGGGCCACGGCGCAGCGCCCGGCGAGGTCCTCCCTGGGCGCGCCGTCGTCGTCCGGTGACTCCAGCGGCTCGTCGGCTTCGGCCTCGGCCGCCGCCAGGTCCTGCCGGAGCCTAGCCAGCTTGGCCTGGCCCTGCTCGGCGGCGAGCCGCGCCGCCTCGATGGCGCGGTCGAGGCGCCCGACCTCGTCGTGTTCGGCCCGGGCCGTGCCCGCCAGCCGGCCGAGGCGCCCGGAGGTCTCCGCCGCCGCCGCGTCAGCCTGCTGCAGACGCGCGAGCGCCTCGGCCACCGAGCCCCTGGCCTCCTCCTCGGCCTGGCCCGCGGCCGCCAGCTGCCCGGCGGCCTCCTCGCACCGCCGCTGCACGCCCGCCAGGCCGGCCGCGGCCTCCTCGGCCGCCGCCCGCTGCTCGAACAGGCTCTGGGGCCGCGCGCCGCCGCCCTGCGCCCAGCGTGACCCGAGCAGGTCGCCGGCGCGCGTCACCGCCCGGACCTCGGGATGGTCCCGGACGATCCGGCGGGCCTCGTCCAGGTCGGCGGTGATCACCACGTCGCGCAGCAGCGCCGCCGTCGTCTGCGCCAGCCCGCCCGGCGCGCGGACCAGGTCGACGGCGCGGAACGGGCCGTCTGGGGTGTCTGGAGGGGCAGCCGGGACTGCGGGGATGACCGTGCTGGATGGGGTTGCAGTGATGGCTGAGATGAGGACGGTGAGGTCGTCGGCGCTGGCGGGGTCTGCGGGGCTGACGGGATCATTGGGGCTGACGGGATCATTGGGGCTAGCGGGATCATTGGGGCTAGCGGGGCCGACGGGGTCGACTGGGCTGGCGGGATCGACGGGGCTCGCGGCGATGACGAGGGCGGCGCTGCCCGCGTCGTCGCGGCGGAGGGCGGACAAGATCTCGGCTGCGGCGTCCAGGCTGCTCACCGCGACCGCGTCGGCGGCCGCGCCCAGGGCGGCGGCGATCGCGACCTCGAAGCCCTCGGCCACGCGCAGCCGCTCGGCGAACGAGCCGAGGACGCCCGCGAACCGCTCGGGGTCGGCGAGCAGCGCCGCGGAGGCGTCCACCCCGCGCCGCGCGGCCTCGGCCAGCGCCTCGGCGCGCGCCCGCAGGGCGGCCAGCTCGCGGGCTGATTCACGTTCTGCGGCGCGGAGAACCACCGTTCGTTCGGCCATGTTCGACAGGGTGGCGGCGGCCTGCTTGTGCGCGGCGGCCAGCTCGCTACGGTCTTCGCCCCGGTCGTCGGCCAGCTCGCGCGCCTGGTCGTGCTCCTGCTGGGCGCGTTCGGCGCGTTGCTTGGCCTCGGCGGCGGAGGCGGATAGGCGGTCCAGTTCCTCTTGCGCGGCGGCGCCGCGGCTGGCGACCGCGCTGACCTGCTCGCGCAGCCGGGTCAGCTGGCCGGCCCTGGCCGCGGCGGCCTTGGCGCCCTCGGCGATGCGGCGTTCGGCGGCGGTGAGCTCGGCCTCCGCCGCGGTGCGCTCGGCGACGGCGGCGGTCAGGACCTCGCGGCCCGCCACCAGGCGCGCGGTCAGCCCCTCTTCTTCCTCGCGCAGCTCGGCGGCTTGCCGGTCCAGCTCGTCGGGGTCGCGCCCGGGGCGCTCAGGGTCGGCCTGCTCGGTCAGCAGGCTGTACCGCTGCGCGGCCAGGTTCTGCGTGCTGTGGAGCCGCTCGGCCAGCGAGGACAGGGCGAACCACGTCTCCTGCGCGCGGGCCAAATCCTCGGCGGCGTGCTGCGCCGCCTGATCGAGCTCGGTTTCTGAGGTCCTGGCCTGGGCCAGTTCCCGTTCGAGTACGGCCCGCCTGGCCACGACGGCCGCCTCGTCCGCCTCATCCCGCTGCAGGTCGGCGGCCAGCGTGACGTAATCGTCCGCGAGCAGCCTGAGCTTGGCGTCCCGCAGCTCGGCCTGGATGACGGCCGCCTTCCTGGCCATCTCGGCCTGCCTGCCGAGCGGCTTGAGCCGACGGCTCAGCTCGGCGGTGAGGTCGACCAGGCGGGTCAGGTTGGCCTGCATCGCCTCGAGCTTGCGCAGCGCCTTCTCCTTGCGCCTGCGGTGCTTGAGCACGCCGGCCGCTTCCTCGATGAGGGCGCGCCTGGCCTCAGGGCCCGCGTGCAGGATGTCGTCGAGCTGACCCTGCCCGACGATCACGTGCATCTCCCGGCCCAGGCCCGAGTCGGACAGCAGTTCCTGGACGTCGAGCAGCCTGCAGTGGTCGCCGTTGATGGCGTACTCGCTCTGCCCGGACCTGAACATCAGGCGGCTGAGGGTGACCTCGGTGTACTCGATCGGCAGGGCGCCGTCGCTGTTGTCGATGGTGAGCGTGACCTCGGCGCGGCCGAGCGGCGCGCGCGATGTGGTGCCGGCGAAGACGACGTCCTCCATCTTGCCGCCGCGCAGCGACTTGACCCCCTGCTCGCCCATCACCCAGGACAGCGCGTCGACGACGTTGGACTTGCCGGAGCCGTTCGGCCCGACCACGCAGGTGATGCCGGGCTCGAGGCGGAGCGTGGTGGCGGAGGCGAACGACTTGAAGCCGCGCATGGTGAGGCTCTTCAAGTACACGGGCCGCCCCTCCTCTCCGCTCCCCGCACCTTACCGCCCCGTGCCGCTCCAAACGCCGAACCGCGCCCCGCCGCGCGGGCCGGCCGGAGCGGGCATGGCGGGCTCGCTGAACGTCCCCGGGGTTCAGTCAGGCTGACGCGCCGGTATTGATGCCGGTGTGCCAATTGGCAGATAACGAGGGGGTATACAACGAAGGAGGGGCGTCGACCAAGACGCCCCTGATTCGTTCGTTACCGCTTGCCTCGTCCCGCGAACGCCCTAGTGGGCGAGCGCTGGCTCGCGATCCGTTACCAGCAGGTCCTCGTGCTCGTGCGTCTCTAGCGCAAGCGCGTCGTTCTCTTCCTGGAGCCGCACAAGCTCGGCTTCCAGGTCCCGTACTCGCTGCTGGAGGCGGCGCATCTCGGAAACCAGCCGGGGGTCGGGACCGCCGACGTGGCCGAATAGAGCCTTCGCCATTGTTAAAGGTCCTCCACGCTGAGTGACCAGAGTGGGCACATTCTTCTACCCGCGCGCGACCGCGCGCAATCAACGTTTCTCAGTTTCCCACCGAAGGGGTTTCCTGGTCAAGTTGAGCGCGCATCGCCCGCCGGTTATACACCTTATCACCCGGAACAAGGGGTTTGCCTGGCGGGCCCGGGAGGGGTTCTGCCCGCGGGCGCGGGGGTGGGCTGGTCCGCTGGTCAGAGGCGGGCGCGGCGGGGGCGGGGCTGGCACCGGGGGCAGCTGTAGGAGGAACGGTTCATGAACGGGTCGCGCCTGATCGGCGTGCCGCACACGCGGCACTCCTGGCCCTCCCGCCCGTAGACCGCGAGCGACCGGTCGAAGTAGCCGCTCTCGCCGTTGACGTTGACGTACAGGCTGTCGAACGAAGTCCCGCCGACGGCCAGGGCTTCGGCGAAGATCTCGCGTACCGCCTCGAGGAGCCGGGAGATCTCGGGGCTGGTCAGCGTTTCCGTCGGCCTGGCCCAGTGCAGGCGGGCCCGCCACAGCGCCTCGTCGGCGTAGATGTTGCCGATCCCGCTGACCAGCGACTGATCGAGCAGGGCGCGCTTGACCCCGGTGTGCCTGGCGCGCAGCCGGCGGGCCAGCGCGACGGAGTCGAAGGCGGGCTCGAGCGGGTCGGGGGCGATGTGGGCGATCGGGGCGGGGAGTTCGGCCCCGTCGCGGGCCACGAGCATGTGACCGAACGTCCGCTGGTCGGTGAACCGCAGGTCGGGGCCTCCGTCGCGGAAGGTGAACCAGATCCGCGCGTGCGGCGAGAGCGGGCGGTCCGGCTCGCCCACGAGCAGCTGGCCGCTCATGCCCAGGTGCGCGAGCAGGGCGTCCTCGCCCGTCGACAGCCACAGGTACTTGCCCCGGCGCCTGGCCCCCTCGAGCGTGCGCCCGGCCAGCGCGGCCTCGAAGTCGGCCGGCCCGGGCACGTGCCTGCGGACGGCCCGCGGGTGCAGGACGCGCACGGTGTCGATGGCCCGGCCCACCACGTGGTGTTCCAGCCCGCGGCGGACGGTCTCGACCTCAGGCAGCTCGGGCATTGCTCACCGGCTCGGGGCCGGACCGCCCGCCTGCCCGCCTTCGTCGTCCTTGGGATCGCCCGGGGGGCGGTCGCCGTTATCGGCCGCGGCGCCGGATTCGGCGGTGATGGCGTTCCAGGCCGCCTCGGCCGCCTGCTGCTCGGCCTCCTTCTTGGAGCGCCCGCCGCCGGAACCGAGCTCGCGCCCGCCGATCCTGACCACGGCGCGGAACGACTTCTGGTGGTCGGGCCCGCTCTCCTCGACCTGATAGTCGGGGACGCCGAGCATCTGGGCGGCGGTGAGCTCCTGCAGGGAGGTCTTCCAGTCCAGGCCCGCGCCCAGCCGGGCCGACCTTTCGATGACGGGGTCGAACAGGCGGTGGACCAGGTCGCTCGCCGCGGCCAGGCCGCAGTCGATGTACACCGCGCCGATGACCGCCTCGAGGGTGTCGGCGAGGATCGATGACTTGTTCCGGCCGCCGGTCACCTCCTCGCCGCGGCCCAGCCTGATGTAGGCCCCCAGGCTCAGTTCCCGCGCCACCTCGGCCAGCGCGCGCATCTGCACGACGGCGGCGCGGAGCTTGGCCAGCTGCCCCTCGGGGAGGTTGGGGTAGTCGCGGAACAGCGTGTCGGTGACGACGAGCCCGAGGACCGAGTCACCGAGGAACTCCAGCCGCTCGTTGGTGGGCGGGTTGGCGTTCTCGTACGCGAAGGAGCGGTGCGTCAGCGCGCGCTCGAGCGAGGCGGGCTCGACCGGCACGCCCAGGGCGTCCCGGAGCTCGGCGGGATTCCTCCCGGCGTGCCCCCCGTCGCATGACTGGCTCACGACGCCGCGTCCTCCTCCCTAGAGCTCCTCAGGCCGGGGTGATCACCTGGCGGCGACGGTAGGTGCCGCACGTCGGGCAGGCCGTGTGCGGAAGCTTGCGCTCGTGGCACTGCGGGCAGTCCACCAGCGTGGGCGCGGTGGTCTTCCAGTTCGAGCGCCGAGATCGGGTGTTGCTACGGGACATCCTCCGCTTGGGAACCGCCACGTCAGCCCTCCTGTAAGTCGATGGCGCCTGCGCGCCGGGGTTGGTCCGGTGTTGCTTCGTCGTCAAACTGCTTCAGGCCGTTCCACCGCGGGTCCGGCGGATCCTCGTGCTGGTGGCCGGGTCCCGCGTCGGCCAGCGGGACCCCGCACTCGACGCACAGCCCCGGGCAATCGTCCCGGCACAGCGGTGCCATCGGCAGCGCGAGCACCACCGCGTCGCGGAGGGTCGGCTCCAGGTCGAGCAGGTCGCCGTCGAGGTAGTGCTCCTCGTCTTCCTGCTCCTCGTGTTCGTCGTACCGGTCGTACCGGTCCTGGCTGTGGCGCCCGTCCCGGGCCTGACCCGTCCCATGCGGTCGCGCGGGAGGGTACAGGTAAAGCTCGGTGAAGCTGGCCGTGACCGAACTGGTCACCGGGGTCAAGCACCGCGCGCACTCGCCAGCGAGCGGCGCGGTCACCGACCCGGTGACGAGCACGCCCTCGGCCACCGCCTCGAACCTGAGGTCAAGTTCTGCGGCGGCGCCTTCGGGGACGCCGATGAGCTCAAGGCGCAGGTCCGCGGGGGCCGGCGCGGTGAGCTTCTGGCTTCGCGCGGTGCCCGGCTGGCGGCCGAGCGAGCGCATGTCAAAAACAAGCGCGCCGCGAGGTGTGCTTGTACGTGCAGTGGGCATGACAGTGTACTCGTCGATAGCTTGAGGAACCGAGCGCCCAGCCTACCGGGGGCACGCGGTAATCCCAACTTGACCACGCACCGCCCCTGACGTCGGTGTTATCTCACTCCGCGGCGAGGCGCTCGCGCAGGCGGGACAGGACCAGGTCGGGCACCAGTCCGCTGACGTCGCCGCCGTACGTGGCGATCTCCTTAATCAGGCTGGAGCTGAGGAAGGAGTACAGCGGGTTGGTGGTCATGAACAGTGTCTCGACCTTGGCCATCCGGTAGTTCATCTGCGCCATCTGCATCTCGTATTCGAAGTCGCTGACGGCGCGCAGGCCCTTGATGACCGCGGTGATCCCGTTGGTGGCGCAGAAGTCGACCAGCAGGCCGTGGAACCTGTCGATCTTCACATTGCCGTAGCGGGCGGTGATCTCGCGCAGCATCTCCACCCGCTCGTCGACCGTGAACAGGCTCTTTTTGGTCACATTGATCAGGACCGCGACGATCACCTCGTCGTAGAGACCGGCGGCGCGGCCGATGATGTCGAGGTGTCCGTTGGTGACGGGATCGAACGAGCCCGGACAGACGACGCGTTGCACGCGGTGTGGCCCTTTCACTCTTCAGGGGTCCTTGCGGCCAGACCGTACCAGAAGGTCGCCTCGCCGTACCGGCGGGCCCGGTCCTGGATGTAGCCATCAGGCCAGCGCAGCGGGCCGGACCGGGTGGCGCGCTCTACGATGACCAGCGCTCCGGGCGCGAGCCAGGCCCGGTCCGCGAGCGCGGTCAGCATCGCGGATACCTCCTCGCCGTCGAGCGCGTACGGGGGGTCGGCGAACGCGACGTCGTAGCGGGCGTCGGCGTCTTCGGGTCCCCGGGCCAGCACGCGTTCTACCCGGTCGACGATGACCTGCGCGCCGGGCAGGCCGAGCGCCGCGATGTTCTCTTTTATGACGCGCCCGGCGCGGGCTCCGGCTTCCACCAGCAGGACGTGACCCGCGCCCCGGGAAAGCGCCTCCAGTCCCACCGCGCCCGACCCCGCGTACAGGTCGAGGACGCGCGATCCGGCCAGCGGTCCGACGATGGAGGAGATGGTGGCGAACAGCCCTTCCCTGGCGCGGTCGCTCGTCGGCCTGGTCTCCCGCCCGCCCGGGACAGCCAGCCGCCGCCCGCCCGCCTCGCCGGCGATGACACGTGCCATCCCTTTAGTGTGCACACCGGGTTCGGTCAGGCCTTGTCCAGGTATTCGGCCTGGACGCCGAGCAGGTCGTCGATGGCCGCGCGGAGCGCCGGGTGGCCGGCCAGGTCGGGATCGGCCACCACCACCGCGGTGGCGTCTTCCCTGGCCTGCCTGATCAGGTCCTCGTCGGTGAGCAGGCGGAGCAGCCGCAGGCTGGACTGCCGGCCGGCCTGCGCGGCGCCCAGCACGTCACCCTCCCGGCGCTGCTCGAGGTCCAGCCGGGACAGCGCGAACCCGTCGAGGGTGGCGGCCACCGCGTCCAGCCGCTCCCGCGCGGTGCTGGCCCGGGGGGACGACCCCCCCAGACCCCCCCGCGAGGGCATCGCGGGCGGCGCCTCGCTCACCAGCAGGCACAACCCGGCGGCGGACCCCCGGCCCACCCGCCCGCGGAGCTGGTGCAGCTGGGAGACGCCGTACCGCTCGGCGTCCATGATCACCATCACGGTGGCGTTCGGCACGTCGACGCCGACCTCGATCACGGTGGTCGCCACCAGGACGTCGAGGCGGCCCGCGGAGAACTCGCGCATGACCCGGTCCTTCTCCTCCGGGTGCAGCCTGCCGTGCAAGACGCCCAGGCGCAGCCCGGCCAGCGGGCCCGCCTCCAGCGCCGCGGCCACGTCGAGCACGGCCAGCGGCTGGCGGCGGCCCTCGGCGACCCCGCGCGGGAGGCCGCCCGGTGCGTCCTCGTCGCCGAAGTCGTCGCCTTCTGGGTAGTCCGCCCCGTCGCTGTCATCTCCGGTGGCGGAATCCCCGATGCGCGGGCAGACCACGTAGGCCTGCCGGTGATGGCCGACTTCCTCCCTGACGCGTTCCCAGGCCCGTTCTAGGTACCTCGGCTTGTCGGCCGCGGGCACCACGTGCGTCGCGATGGCCGACCGCCCGGCGGGCAGCTCGGTCAGCGTGGAGGTCTCCAGGTCGCCGTACACCGTCATGGCGACCGTCCTCGGAATCGGCGTCGCGGTCATGACCAGGACGTGGGGCCGGTTGTCCGCCGCCTTGGCGCGCAGTGCGTCCCGCTGCTCCA
Organism: uncultured Actinomycetes bacterium; assembly: GCA_963789225.1. Taxonomy (GTDB): domain Bacteria; phylum Actinomycetota; class Actinomycetes; order Streptosporangiales; family Streptosporangiaceae; genus Palsa-504. The sequence continues at coordinate 208,988 of CAWBKD010000006.1, read as the reverse complement.
CACCGAACCTGTGCTGCTCGTCGATCACGACCAGACCGAGGTCGGCGAACTGGACCTGCTCTTCGAGTAGCGCGTGCGTCCCGATGACGATGCCCGCGTCGCCGGTGAACACGTCGGCCAGGGCCGCGCGCCTGGCCGCGGCGCCGACCGACCCGGTGAGCAGGGCGACCCCGGTGGCGTGCTCGGCCGAGCCGAGCTGCCCGCGCTCGGCGAGCGGCCCGAGCATGTCGCGTACCGACCGGTAGTGCTGCTGGGCCAGCACCTCGGTCGGCGCCAGCAGCGCCGCCTGTCCGCCCGCGTCCACCACCTGGAGCATGGCCCTGACCGCGATGACCGTCTTGCCCGAGCCGACCTCGCCCTGCAGGAGCCGGTGCATCGGGTAGGCGCAGGCCAGGTCGACCGCGATGGTCTCGCCCACCGCCACCTGCCCCGCCGTGAGCGTGAACGGCAGCGCGGCGTCGAAGGAGTCGGAGATGCCACCTGGAACGGGCGGCCGGGGCATGGCCGGCAGGGCGGCGGCCGCCAGCCGGCGTTGCGCCAGCGCGGCCTGCAGCGTGAAGGCCTCGTCCCACTTGAGCCGTTTCCTGGCCTGGTTCAGGTCGGCCTGGTCCAGCGGCCGGTGGATGGCTTGGATCGCCTCGGCCCGCCCGACCAGCCCGTACCGTTCTCTCAGCTCGGCGGGGAGCGGATCCTCCCCCGCGTCCAGCGTGCCGAGGAGGGTCTTGACCGCCTTGGCGATGCTCCAGGAGCTGAATTTGGCGCTGGCCGGGTACACCGGGAGCATCTCGGCGGCGAACTCGGCGGCCAGCTCCGCGGTCAGATCGGAGCTCGGCGGCGCGCCGGGGACCAGCTCGCACTCCGGGTGGACCAGCTGGCGTTGCCGACGGAAGGTGGACACGGTGCCCGCGAACATGCCGAGGCTGCCGGGTACGAGCGGACGGAGGTAGCCGGGCCGGTAGTTGCCCTTGAAGAAGAACGTCAGCACCAGCTTGGCGCGGTCGTCGGTGACCACGACCTCGGTCCGGCCGCGGCGGCCCTGGCCAGGCAGCGAGGGCAGCGGGTGATCGCGTACCGATTCCACCCGCGCGAGCACGGTGACGTGGTTGCCGTCACGAAGCGAGGACAGGTCGGTGAGCTCGCCGCGGGTGTAGTACCGCCGGGGGTAGTGCCGCAGCAGGTCCCCGACCGTGTGCAGGCCGAAGATGCTCTCGAGCGCCTTGCCGTTCTTGGGGCCAAGCGCCCGGATCAACGGCTCGCGGAGCGTGGTCACACCAGGCAGCATAGAAGCGCGGGCCGACAGTACTGGTCCGGTTCGCGCTCGGGGTCGGGTATCGGGTAAGCTGCGACGGCTGCCCGATCCGGCGGCGTGACCGTAAACCCCTGATCAATGGAGCGAACCGTGGCTTCCGTCTGCGACGTATGCGGCAAGGGGCCGGGCTTCGGCAACAACGTCTCGCACTCGCACCGCCGCACCCGCCGCCGCTGGAACCCGAACATCCAGACCGTGCACGCCAACGTGAACGGCACGCCCAAGCGGCTCAACGTGTGCACCTCCTGCATCAAGGCAGGCAAGGTTACCCGCTAGCAGGTGGGCGGCTCAGCCGCCAGCGAAGTGATCCCAGCCGGCCTGCCCGGCCCAGCGTTCGCCGTCGACTAGTACGCCCTCGCCCGTCCGCACCTCGCCGATGACCGTCCACCGGGGCGGCAGCTGCACGCCGGGCGGGAACGTGGCGGCCAGGGCGTGATCCTCACCGCCGGTCAGCACCCACGCGAGGGCCTGGTCGCGGGCCGAGTCAGGTGGGCCGGGGGAAGCACCAACGCTCGTTCGGGCTGAAGGATCTTCGTGAATGACGGCGCGGGCCGCGTCGAGCAGCGGGGCAGGCGGGCGGAGCGTTTCCGCGGAAACGTCGATGAGCACGCCGCTTGAGTCCGCGACGTGACCGAGGTCGGCGAGCAGGCCGTCGCTGACGTCGATCATGGCGGTGGCGCCCAGGTCGGCCGCCTGCGGTCCCGCGTCGTACGGCGGGGCGGGCCGGAGGTGGGCGGCGACCAGGGGGCCTTCGGCGAGCCCGGCGGACAGCAGGGCCAGCCCGGCCGCTGACGGTCCGAGCCGGCCCGCCACCGCGACCACATCGCCCGGCGCCGCGCCGGACCTGAGCACGGGGGCCCGCCCGGCCAGGTCACCCAGGCCCGTCACCGCCAGCAGCACCGACGAGGCACGGGCGGTGTCCCCGCCGACGACGCTCGCCCCCGCGCGGGCGCACTCGGCGGCGAGCCCGGCCGCCAGTTCCCGCGCCCAGCTCACCGGCACGTCCCCCGGCAGGGCCAGCGCCACGAGCAGCGCGGTGGGCACCGCGCCCATGGCGGCGACGTCGGCCAGGCTCCTGGCCGCGGCCTTGTGCCCGATGTCGCGCGCGCTGGACCAGTCGCGGCGAAAGTGGCGCCCCTCGAGCAGGAAGTCCGTGGTCGCGACCACCCGGCCGTCGGGCGCCGCCAGGACCGCCGCGTCGTCCCCGATTCCGACCAGCGCCCGCTCCTGCGGCGGCAGCCACGCCGACAGCGCCTTGATCAGGCCGAACTCGCCGAGCGCGGCCACCGTTCGCGGGTCGTCAGCAGCGATCGCGCCCACCTCACTCTCCGGTCTGGACCACTACGGTAACGTGATGCCCTCAGGGCACAGTCCCGCAGCGCCCGAGGGAGGACCTCATGGTGGAGGCGTACATCCTCGTTCAGACGGAAGTCGGCAAGGCCGCTGACGTGGCCAACCAGATCGGCAAGATCGCTGGAGTGACCCAGGCGGAAGACGTCACAGGCCCGTACGACGTCATCGTGCGCGCCCACGCGGACAATGTCGACGACCTGGGCAGGCTCGTCACGATACACATCCAGTCCGTCCCGGGGATCACCAGGACGCTCACCTGCCCCGTGGTGCACATCTGAGTAGTTCGGCCGCAAGCGGCGCGCTGCGCGGGCCGAGCCCGAGGGCAGCCGCGCCGCGCAGGTCGGCGGGCGTGTCCACGTCCAGGCGCAGCCCCGGTACGCCACCGAGGTCAAGCTCCGCCGCGCCGCCCGCCGCGTGGCGGGCCCGGGACCCCAGCCCGAACGCCGGCCGGAACGGCATCCCCGCCGCCGCCGTGTACAGGGTCGTGCCGTCCCCGGCCGCGTCGGCCACGAACGCGGTGGGCCAGGCCGAGGCGGCTCGCAGCGCCCGCCCGATCTCGTCGGCGCGCAGCGCGGCCACGTCGGCGGACAGCGCCGCCCTCCCCTCGCCGGGCCAGCGCGAGGAGGCGTACGCGGCGCCGTGGCGCAGCGCGGCGTTCAGGCCGTCCCTGGGCTCGTCCGGCACCACCAGGGCGCCGAGTTCGGCCAGCGCGGTCCCCGCGACCTGATCATCTGTGATGACAATCACACGCGCCACCTCGGCGCAGGCCAGCACCGCGGTCACCGTGTCGCAGGCGAGGGCCAGCGCCAGTTCCCCCCGGCGCTCCCCGGCCAGCGCGGCGAGCCTGGACTTGGCCTGCTCGAGCACCTTGACGGGCATGAGCACTGACCAGGTCAGGGCATTATCGGTCATGTACCACATCCTGCCTCGACACCGGACCACATGAACCAGCAGACTGACGGCATGAGCACCCAGAACAGCCCGGACCGGCCCCAGGCCAGCCGCGACTGGGGCTACTCGCGAGGCTGGCGGGTGTTCTCGCTGATCATCCTGCGCCCGCTGCTGCGGCTGCTGATGCGGCACGAGTGGTCGGGCCGGGAGAACTTCCCCAAGACCGGCGGGGTCATCCTGGCCCCGAACCACCTGTCCTACGCCGACTGGCCCACGGTCGCCCTGTTCAGCGACGCTTACGGGCACCGGTACCCGGTGTTCATGATCAAGTCGGCGATCTTCGAGGTCAAGGTGCTCGGGCCGCTGATGTACAAGCTCGGCCAGCTCCCTGTGTACCGCGGCCGCGGCGACGCGGGGCTAGTGCTGAGGCAGGCCGAGCAGGCGCTGCGGAAGGGCGCGTGCGTGATCGTCTACCCCGAGGGGACGGCCTCGCGCGACCCGGACCTGTGGCCGATGGTGGGCAAGACCGGCGCGGCGCGGCTGGCCCTGAGCACCGGCGTGCCGGTGATCCCGATCGCGCACTGGGGCGCGCAGGTCATCCTGCCCTACGGCACCTCCAAGCCCCACCTGTGGCCGCGCAAGACCGTGCGGATGGTCGCGGGCCCGCCGGTCGACCTGTCGGCCTACGCCGGACAGCGCCTGTCCGCGAGCGTGCTGCGCGCGGCCACCGCCGACATCATGGCCGACATCACCGGGCTGCTGGCCAAGATCAGGCAGGAGACGCCGCCCGCCGTACCCTACGATCCCGCCGCCGCCGGCCAGGTTTCTGGCGATGGCCGAACGAGCGATGGTACTCCGGCCGTGCCTGCAGGGACCGATGCGGCTGCGACCGATCCGGCTGCGACCGATCCGGCAGCGACCGATCCGGCAGCGACCGATCCGGCAGCGACCGATCCGGCAGCGACCGATCCGGCAGGGGCGACGGCCGATGGAGCCGGCCCCGCATGAGGGCGGCGGTGATGGGCGCCGGGTCTTGGGGCACCACGTTCGCGCAGGTGCTCTGCGACGCCGGGACCTCCACCGTGGTGTACGCCCGCCGGGCAGAGCTGGCCAAGGCGTTGCGCGAGCTGAACGAGAACCCGGATTACCTGCCCGGGATCACGCTCCCCGCCGAGCTGGACGCCACCGCTGACCCTGCCGAGGCGCTGGCCGGCGCCGACCTGGTGGTGTTCGCCGTGCCGGCCCAGTCGCTCCGGTGGAACCTGGTGGAATGGGCTCCGCTGATCCCGCCCGGCGCGCTGCTCGTCAGCTTGATCAAGGGGATCGAGCTGGGCTCTTGCCTGCGGATGAGCGAGGTTATCGCCGAGGTGCTCGGCGCCGACGCCGCGCGGGTGGCCGTGGTCACAGGGCCGAACCTGGCGGGCGAGATCGTCCGGCGGCAGGTCGCCGCCACCGTCGTCGCCTGCACAGAACCGGAGGGGGCGCTGGCGCTGCAGGGCGCGTGCCACGCGCCGTACTTCCGCCCGTACACCAACTCCGACGTGATCGGCTGCGAGCTCGGCGGCGCGGTGAAGAACATCATCGCGATCGCGGTCGGGATCGCGGTCGCGATGGGGCTCGGCGACAATACCAAGGCCACGCTGATCACCCGGGGGCTGGCCGAGATGGCCAGGCTCGGCTCGGCGCTCGGCGCGCAGCCACAGACGTTCTCCGGCCTGGCCGGGATGGGTGACCTGGTCGCGACCTGCAGTTCGCCGTTGTCGCGCAACCGGACGTTCGGGGAGAACCTGGGGCGCGGCTTGTCGGTGGCGTCGGCGGCCGCGATGACCGGCCAGACCGCCGAGGGCGTGGCCTCCTGCGGGCCGGTCCTCGAGCTGGCCAGGGGGCACGCCCTCGAGATGCCGATCACCGAGGTGGTCGAGGCGGTGACGCGCGAAAGGCTGACGATCGATGAGGCCGCGGCGATGCTGGCGTCGCGGTCCGCGAAGCCGGAGTGGTACGGCCCTAAGGGTGGTGATCATGGACATAGTGCGTAAGCAGGCCGGCGAGAACACCCGGGCGGTCCACCTGCCTGCCCCGCCCACGCCGCCGCAGCAGCCGCTCGGCACGCCGGTGTACCGGACCGCGGCGTTCGCGTTCGACACGGCCGAGGAGTACCGGGCCGTCCTGAACGACGAGATGCCGGGGTACACCTACAGCCGGATCGACAACCCCACGGTCGACGCGTTCGCGCGCGCGGTCGCGGCGCTCGAGGGGGTGAACCTGCCGCGGTGGCCCGCGGCGCAGGCGTTTGCCTCCGGCATGGCCGCGATCAGCGGGGTGTTCTGGACCTTCGCCCGGGCGGGCGCGCACGTGGTCGCGTCCTCCGCGGTCTACGGCGGGACGTACTCGTTCCTGCGCAACGTGGCGTCCCGGTTCGGGGTGGAGACGGACTTCGTCGACATCACCGACCTGGACCAGGTCCAGGCGGCCATCCGCCCGACCACAAGGATCGTGTACACCGAGACGATCGCGAACCCGACGACGGCGGTCGCCGACCTGCGCAAGCTGGCCGACATCGCGCACGACGCCGGCGCACTGCTGGTCGTGGACTCCACCCTGGCCCCGCCGGTCATCTGCCGGCCCCTCGAACACGGCGCCGACCTGGTGCTCCACTCCGCGACCAAGTACATGGGCGGGCACTCCGACGTCACCGGCGGGGTGGTCACCGGGCGCATCGAGCTGATCAGCAACATCCGGAACGTGCGGGTCGATACCGGCGGGTCCCTCGCCCCCGACGACGCGTTCCTGCTCCGGCGCGGCCTGGAGACGCTGCCGCTGCGGGTGCGGCGGGCCTGCTCGACGGCCTCGGTGTTCGCTGCCGCGCTGTCCAGGCACCCGACCGTCGTGCGCGTCGACTACCCCGGGCTGCCCGAACACGCCGGGCACCACGTGGCCAGGCGGATATTCGACGCGGGCCCGGAGGGGGTGCGGTTCGGCGCGATCGTCACGGTGACCCCCCACGGCGGGCGCGACGCGGGCATGGCCTTCGTGGACAAGCTGCGGCTGGCTCAGGTGGCCACGTCCCTGGGCGGGACGCATACCGTGGTGAGCCACGTGGCCACCACGACGCACCGCCAGCTCGACGACCGCGCGCTGGCGGCCGGGGGCATCGACCCCGGGGCGGTACGCTTCTCCATCGGCCTGGAGGACCCCGAGGACCTGATCTCCGACGCGTACGTGGCCCTGGAGTCCCTGTCCAGACCGTAGGGTGCGGGCCGAAGTACCGGTCGAGGGTCGGGAGGACGTTTGCCGGAGCAGCGCAAGATCCGGGTCGCCGTGGTGTTCGGTGGCCGCAGCGCAGAGCACGCCGTGTCCTGTGCGAGCGCGGGACTGATCCTTTCGGCCATCGATCCTGACCGGTACGAGGTGCTGCCGATCGGCATCGCTACCGACGGGCGGTGGGTGCTCACCTCGGGCGACCCGGCCCGGCTGGCGCTGACCAGCGGCACGCTGCCGACGGTGGAATCGGTGGCCACGCCCGGTACCGAGGTCATGCCGCGGACCGGCGGGGGCGGCGGCACGCTGCAGGTCCACACCCCGGGCGAGGTGCCGCGCGACCTCGGTGAGGTGGATGTCGTCCTGCCGCTGTTGCACGGGACCTACGGCGAGGACGGCACGCTGCAGGGGCTGCTGGAGATGACCGGCACCGCCTACGCGGGTGCGGGGGTGTTCGCCAGCGCCGCCAGCATGGACAAGGAGTACATGAAGCTGATCATGGCCGCGCGCGGCCTCCCGGTCGGCCGGCACGCGGTGGTCCGCGACCGCGACTGGACCAGCGGCCTCGGCGAGCGCAAGCGCGTCCTGGATGAGATCGCCGACCTGGGGTGGCCGGTCTTCGTCAAGCCGGCCCGCGGCGGGTCGAGCATCGGGATCACGCGGGTCACCGGCCCGGCCGAGGCGGAGGAGGCCATCGAGGCGGCGCGGGTCCACGACCTCAAGGTGATCGTGGAAGCCGCGGTGGCCGGGATGGAGGTCGAGTGCGCGGTGCTCGAGGGCGTCGACGGCGGGCCGCCCGAGGCGAGCGTGCCGGGCCAGGTGGTCATCGACGAGCGTTCGGCGTTCTACGACTTCGAGGCGAAGTACCTGGCCGCGGGGACCACCATGGTCATCCCGGCGCCGATCCCCGCGGCGGCGGCGCAGGAGGTCAGGCGGCTGGCGTGCGCGGCCTTCGAGGCCGTCTCCTGCGAGGGCCTCGCGCGGGTCGACTTCTTCTACACCCCGGCGGGGACGGTCGTGTTCAACGAGATCAACACGATGCCGGGGATGACCCCCACGTCGGGGTTCCCGATGATGTGGGCGGCCAGCGGACTGCCGCTGCCGCAGCTCGTCGACCGGATCATCCAGACCGCCCTGCGCAAGCGCTCCGGCCCGAACGGCCGGCCTTTAACCCACGGTGGCCTTAACCCGCAGGGCCCTGACCCGCGGCCGGCCTTGGCGGCCGACCGCGGGTGGGTCGCTTGCTACTTGTCGGGCTTCTCGCCGTTGACGAGGGCCTTGAAGTCGGCGCCCGGGCGGAACTTCGGCACCGAGGAACTCGGCACGTGGATCGTCGCCCCGGTGGCCGGGTTCCTGGCGGTGCGGGCGGGGCGCTCGCTCTTCTCGAAGACGCCGAACCCGGTGATGGCCACCTTGTCGCCGCTCGCGACGGCGTCCTGGATGGCCTCGAGCACCGCGTTGACCGCTTCGGTCGCGGGCTTCTTACCCCCCAGCCGACCCGAGATCGCGTCGACCAGATCACGCTTGTTCATATTCACTCCTGCGCTTCCCCCACAGGTCGCGCGTGGGCTCCGTGACCGGATCGCGACCTCTGACCTGCCCGAAAGTAAGCGATCCAGCGGCGTTGCACAATAACCACCGGCACTTTCGCCGGCGTGTCGGCCACAATGGCGCGCCGGGAACGACGCACCCGACCAGAAAATCGGCAATCGCGGACAATCCGGCTACGGCCTGCAGCGGCGCCTGCCCGGCGGTGCCTGGCCTACCGCGGGCCGGGAAAACCCTAGGCGGTGACGGGCAGCCAGGCGGGGCGGGACTGCTCGAAGGCGGTGATGGCGTCGACGTGGCGCAGGGTCAGGCCGATGTCGTCGAGGCCCTCCAGGAGGCGCCAGCGGGTGTAGTCGTCAAGGTCGAAGGGGGCGGTGATCCCGGCGCCTTCGGCTCGCACCACGCGGCCCGTCAGGTCCACGGTGACCTCGGTGTCCGGGTCGGCCTCCACGGCGTCCTGGAGGGCCGTCACGACCGGTTCGGGGAGCACCACGGGGAGCAGGCCCGCCTTGGTCGCGTTGGTGCGGAAGATGTCGCCGAAGCGGGGCGCGATCACCGCGCGGAACCCGTAGTCGGTCAGCGCCCACACCGCGTGCTCGCGGGATGAGCCGGTGCCGAAGTCGGTCCCCGCGACGAGGATCGTCGCGCCGGCGTACTCCGGCCGGTTGAGGACGAACGTCGGATCCTCGCGCCAGGCCGCGAACAGGCCCTCGGCGAACCCGGTCCGGCTGACCCGCTTGAGGTACTCGGCCGGGATGATCTGGTCGGTATCCACGTTCGTGCGCCGCAGCGGGACCGCGCGGCCGGTGTGCGTGGTGAACGGTTCCATCGTCGGTCTCCTGTCACAGGTCGGCGGGTTTACAGGTCCGCGGGCGCGGTCAGGTAGCCGGTCACGGCGGTGGCCGCGGCCACCGCGGGCGAGACCAGGTGGGTGCGCCCGCCCTTGCCCTGGCGGCCCTCGAAGTTGCGGTTGGAGGTGGACGCGCTGCGCTCGCCGGGGGCGAGCCGGTCCGGGTTCATGCCCAGGCACATCGAGCATCCGGCCGCGCGCCACTGCGCGCCGGCCGAGGTGAACACGGCGTCGAGCCCTTCGGCCTCGGCCTGCGCCCGGACCTGCATGGACCCGGGGACGACCAGCATCCGGACCGACGACGCGACCCGCCGGGCGCGCAGCACCTCAGCGGCGACGCGCAGGTCCTCGATCCGGCCGTTGGTGCACGAGCCGACGAAGACCGTGTCCACGGCGACGTCACGCAGGGCGGTCCCCGGCTTGAGGTCCATGTAGGCCAGCGCGCGCTCGGCGGCGGCGCGGGCGTCCGGGTCGGCGAACGAGTCGGGGTCCGGCACGGACTGGCTGAGCGGCAGTGCCTGAGCCGGGTTGGTCCCCCAGGTCACGTACGGGGTCAGCGTCCCGGCGTCCAGGGTCACCTCCCGGTCGAAGGCCGCGTCGGCGTCGGTGGGCAGGCCGCGCCAGTGGTCCAGGGCCGCCTCCCACGCCGCGCCCGACGGTGCGTGCGGGCGGCCCTCCAGGTACGCGAACGTCACGTCGTCCGGGGCGACCAGGCCTGCGCGGGCCCCGGCCTCGATGGACATGTTGCAGACGGTCAGGCGGCCCTCCATGGACAGCGCGCGCACCGCGCTGCCGCGGTACTCCAGGACGTAGCCCTGGCCGCCGCCGGTGCCGATCCGGGCGATGATGGCCAGGATCAGGTCCTTGGGCGTTACCCCGTCGGGCAGCGCGCCGTCGACCGTGATCGCCATCGTCTTCGGGCGCTGCTGGGGCAGCGTCTGGGTCGCGAGCACGTGCTCGACCTCGCTGGTCCCGATGCCGAAGGCCAGCGCGCCGAACGCGCCGTGGGTGGAGGTATGGGAGTCGCCGCAGACGATCGTCAGGCCCGGCTGGGTGAGCCCGAGCTGCGGCCCGATGACGTGCACGATGCCCTGGCCCGCGTCCCCCATCCGATACAGCCGGATGCCGAACTCCGCGCAGTTCTTCCGCAGCGCCTCGACCTGCGTGCGCGAGACCGGATCGGTCACCGGGCTGCCTGGTCCCTGGAGCGGCACGCCGGGTCCGGTGATCCCCGTGGTCGGCACGTTGTGATCCTCGGTGGCGACGGTCAGGTCGGGACGGCGCACCTTCCGGCCGGCCATCCGCAGCCCGTCGAACGCCTGCGGGCTGGTGACCTCGTGGACCAGGTGAAGGTCGATGTAGAGCAGGTCGGGCTCGCCTTCCGCGCTGCGCACCACGTGGGCGTCCCAGATCTTCTCGGCGAGCGTCCGGCCCATCGCGCTCTCTCCCCTCGCTTGCGTCTCGCATTTCGAGACGGCAGTATTCGTAGTATGAGCAACTCTAGCGGAGTGGGCGTCCTCGACAAGACCGTTTCCGTACTCTGTGCCCTGGAGAGCGGACCCGCCTCGCTGGCCCAACTGGTCAAGGCGACGGGGCTGGCCCGGCCGACCGCGCACCGCATCGCGGTCGCGCTGGAAAGCCACCGCATGCTGGCCCGCGACGCACAGGGACGGTTCGTGCTTGGGCCGAGGATCGGCGAGCTGGCCGCCGCGGCGGGCGAGGACCGGCTGCTGGCCATCGCCCAGCCCGTGCTCGCCCAGCTCAGGGACGTCACCGGGGAGAGCGCCCAGCTGTACCGGCCGCACGCGGACACGCGCATCTGCGTGGCGGCGGCCGAGCGGACCAGCGGGCTACGGGACACCGTCCCGGTCGGGGCCGCCCTGCCGATGACCGCGGGCTCCGCCGCCCAGGTCCTGCTCGCCTGGGAAGAGGGCGGCCGGATGCACCGCGGGCTGCGGGGCGCGAAGTTCACCGCCACCACGCTCGCGCAGGTCCGCAGGCGCGGCTGGGCCGCCACCGCCGCCGAGCGCGAGCCGGGCGTGGCCTCGGTGTCCGCGCCTGTTCGCGGCCCCGGCGGCCGGGTGATCGCCGCCGTCTCGGTATCCGGGCCGATCGAGCGGCTGACCAGATCGCCGGGGCGACTGCACGCCGGGGCCGTGGTCGCCGCGGGCGAGAAGATAACCAGGCTGCTCCGGGATGGGTGAGAGGCAGAGCGCGCTTTCGCTCCGGGGTGTCCGCCGCACTACCCTGGGGGACGGACACCGGGCACGGACCGGGGGTAGGTAGGGTCGGATTCGGACGCGAACGACGCTACCAGGGAATGGATACGAGGTCGCGCGCATGATTGCAGCCGTCGTCAAGGAAAACGCGCCTGGTGAGTGCCGGGTGGCCCTGGTACCTGACGGGGTAGCCAAGCTGCAGGCCGCCGGGATCGACGTGCTCGTCGAGCGCGGCGCGGGCGAGGGTGCGTGGCTGGCCGACTCCGCTTACGCCGACGCGGGCGCGACGATCGTCAGCTTCGCCGAGTTGTGCGATTCGGCCGACGTGATCCTTACGGTGACCAAGCCGCCGGCGGCCATGGCGGACCGCCTGCGGGCGGGACAGGCGGTCATCGGCATGCTGGCTCCGCTGACCGATCCGGGGCTCACGGGCGCGCTTGCGGCCAGGGGCGTGACCGTGATCAGCCTGGACGGGATCCCGCGCACGCTGTCGCGGACGCAGCCGATGGACGCGCTCAGCTCTCAGGCGAACGTGGCCGGGTACAAGGCGGCGCTGGTGGCGGCGGCGGCGTTCGGCAGGTTCTTCCCGATGCTGATCACCGCGGCGGGGACCGCGCGGCCCGCCAAGGTGCTGGTGCTCGGCGCCGGGGTGGCCGGGCTGCAGGCGATCGGCACCGCCCGCCGCCTCGGCGCGGTCGTGAGCGGGTACGACGTCAGGCCCTCCTCCAGGACGGAGGTGGAGTCGCTCGGGGCCACGTTCATCGAGCTGACCTCGGTCGGCAGCGCGGCCGGGGTGGGCGGGTACGCCCGCGAGCTGACCGAGGAGGAACGCCAGGCCCAGCAGGACGAACTTGTCGGCCACATCGCCAGGCACGACGTGCTGATCACCACGGCCCAGGTGCCCGGGCGCAGGCCGCCGCTGCTGGTGACCGAGGACGCGATCAAGGCCATGGCCGCCGGGGCCGTCATCGTCGACATGGGCGCCAGCGCGCTCGGCGGCAACGTGACCGGGTCCCGGCCCGGCGAGACGATCGTCACAGGCAACGGGGTCACGATCATCGGTGCGGACAACCTGCCCGCCACGCTGCCGACCGCGGCCTCGAACGCCTACTCGCGGAACATCACCGCGCTGCTCGAGTACCTGTCCAAGGACGGCGCGCTGGCGATCGACACCAGCGACGAGATCCAGGCGGGTGTGGTGATCGCCTACGACGGCCGCGTCGTGCGCGAGGACGTGGCCCGCCTGCTCCCACCAGCCGAGGAAGGCACCGATGTCGACGGCACTGCTGACTGACCTGACCATCTTCATCCTGGCGTTGCTGATCGGCATCGAGGTCATCGGGAAGGTCCCGGCCATGCTGCACACGCCGCTGATGTCGGCCACCAACGCGATCCACGGCATCGTCCTGGTCGGCGCCATGCTGATCGGGGTCTCGTCGCACACCGTGGTCGGGTACATCCTCGGGTTCGTGGCCGCGGTCTTCGCCGGCGCGAACGTGGTGGGTGGCTACGTGGTGACCGAGCGGATGCTGAAGATGTTCCGCCGGGAGGCGCGACCGTCAGGCACGGGGCGGCCCGAGCTCGAATCGCTCAACGGTCGCCAGGGCCTGCGGGGCCTGCTGAACCGGGTAGGCAAGGCCTGATCATGAGCGGGTTCACCGGATACATCCAGCTCGTCTACGTGCTGACGGCAGCGTTGTTCGTCGTCGGCCTGCACCTGATGAACAGCCCGGTCACCGCGCGCCGCGGAAACCAGGTCGCGCTGACCGGCATGGTGATCGCCGTCGTCGCCACGTTCATCCTGCTCATCCACGACGGCACGGTCACCGCGGCCGGCTGGGCCGTGCTGATCTGCGGCGCGCTGATCGGGTCCGGGGTGGGCCTGTACGCCGCGCGGACCGTGAAGATGACCGCGATGCCGCAGCTCGTGTCCGCGTTCAACTCGGTCGGCGGCGGCGCCGCGGCGCTGGTGGCGGTCTACGGCTACATCAACTCCGAGTCCCACGCCGGCGGCGTGCTCGGCACCACCACGGTGTTCACGGTGCTCGACGTGCTCATCGGCTCGGTCACGTTCTCCGGCTCGATCGTCGCGGCCGGCAAGCTGCAGGGCTTCATGCCCAGCCAGCCGCTCGTCTTCCGAGGCGGCCGAGCAACCAACTTCGCGCTCGCGGTCATCGCGATCGGCACGGGCGCGTTCCTGTTCAGCACGGCCAGCCTGCCCGCCATGCTCATCCTGGTCCTCGCGGCGCTCGCGTTCGGGGTGATGATGGTGCTGCCGATCGGCGGCGCCGACATGCCGGTGGTCATCTCGCTGCTGAACGCGTTCACCGGCACCGCGGTCGCGATGGCCGGGTTCGTCATCGGGAACTGGGCGCTGATCGTGGCAGGCGCGCTCGTGGGCGCCTCCGGCAGCATCCTGACCAAGCTGATGGCAGACGCGATGAACCGGTCGCTGGCCAACATCATCGTGGGCGGGTTCGGCACCGGCGACGCCGCGGTCGCCATCGGCGGGCCCGTCGACGCGGCGGTCCGCCCGATCACGGCCGACGACGCGGCCATCCAGCTCGCGTACGCCGCCAAGGTGATCATCGTCCCCGGGTACGGCCTGGCCGCCGCGCAGGCGCAGCACGGCGTGGCCGAGCTGGCCAAGACGCTGGAAGAGCACGGCGTGGAGGTCAGCTACGCCATCCACCCGGTCGCGGGGCGGATGCCGGGCCACATGAACGTCCTGCTGGCCGAGGCCAACGTGCCGTACCCGCAGCTCAAGGAGATGGACGAGATCAACCCGGAGTTCGCAAGGACCGACGTGGCCCTGGTCATCGGGGCCAACGACGTGACCAACCCGGCGGCCCGCCGCCCGGGCAACGAGATCTCCGGCATGCCGATCCTGGACGTGGACCAGGCCAAGTCGGTCATCGTGGTCAAGCGCTCGATGGGGCACGGCTACGCAGGCCTGGACAACGAGCTGTACTACGACTCCAAGACCAGCATGTACTTCGCCGACGCCAAGAAGGCCATGACCGACCTCACCGCCGCCGTCAAGACCCTCGTCGGCTAAGCCGCCGGAAGCGCCGTTCGCTGTTATGGTGGCGGCGGGCTGTGGCTACGGATGATCTTCCCACTGGGGCTCTTGACCTGGCTCGTGCTGTCCGGAAAGACGGTGAGCTGCCAGCCCATCTGGTGGAGCACCACGTGGTGGTGCCAGTGACAGTAATCTTTCAGGCCCGCCAGGCTGGTCCGGCCGCCGTCCTGGCGGTGGACCACATGGTGCGGTTCGCAGCCGGATGCGGGCTGGTCGCAGCCGCCGGGGAACTGGCAGGTTTGGTCCCGCAGCGCCACCAGCCGCCGCAGATGGATCGGGATGTCGTCGGTCTGCCCGACGTCCAGCGGCAGCGACGGGCCGTTCAGGCCCTTGCCCATCAGGTTCCGGCGCAGGAACGAGGCCACTCCCCCAGGCCCGGAGACGATCTGCAGGACGGTGGCCAGGATCTGGTGCTCCAGCATGGCCAGCACCTGCCCCGCCCCGTCGCCCTGCCTAGCCGACTCGGGGTCCTGGGCGGAGTCCCGGCCCGGCCCGGCCGGGGCCTGGCTGCGGAGGTGGTCGTACTGCACGCACAGTCCGATCAGAATTTCCACTGCGCCCGGGTCGACGTCACTGGTAACTACGGGGACGATCATCGCGTCGCAGGCCACCCGGCGGGCGGCGTCGCCCTCCAGCCAGGCCCCGCCGTCGCCTGTGCTCACCGAGGCAGCGGCCCGCTGGGCGGCCCACCGGGCTCGGTACCCGGCGATCCACGCGTCCTGGAGCTTGGAGTCGACGTCCAGCTCGCACAGGTCGGCGAAGGACACGTGGACCAGCGCCTTGACC
Source organism: uncultured Actinomycetes bacterium (assembly GCA_963789225.1). GTDB lineage: Bacteria > Actinomycetota > Actinomycetes > Streptosporangiales > Streptosporangiaceae > Palsa-504. Next base: position 193,692 of record CAWBKD010000006.1, on the reverse strand, counting down.
GGCTGCCCGGCCCGCTGGGGCAGCAGGTTAGAGGCCAGGAGCCGCTTCATCGCCTCGGCCAGCGCATCGTGGTAGCGCTGCGGCCGGGTCCGCAGATCCCCCGCCCCGGCCGGGGCGGACAGCGCGTCCAGGACCGCCTGGACCATCGCGGCGCACTCGGGGGTCAGATCGCCGCGGAGAACCCCGGCGCCATCGAGAGTGGTGTCCAGGGACAGGGCCCGGTCCAACGCCGGGTCGGGGCCGTCCGGGTCGGCCGGGGCGGTCCGGGACCGGATCTCCGCGCAGATCTCGGCCAGCGCCCGCAGGCTGGCCCCGGCCTGCGCCGCCGCGACCAGGATCTCCTCGGCCTGGCCGCGGAACTCGGCCGGGATCGCCTGGGTCCACTTGGCCAGCTGCAGCGCGACCGATTTAGTGACCGCCCGGACGCGCAGCCCGGCCAGCAGCGGCTGGTGATCGCGAGGCAGGGCCCGCATGGCCTTGTACTGGGCGGCCTGCGCCCGGGTGACCCGGGCCATGTGCACCAGCCAGGTCCCTAGGCTCCGCTGCCCGTCGGCCAGGTGCCCGTCCTTGGCGTCGTAGGCGGCCAGCATCTGGGCCAGTGCCGCCGTAGTCACCGCGTCGGCCTGGACCAGTTCCCGGATGCACGTGGCCAGCGCCGCAGCCGGCATGCTCGCCGCGTCCAGATCGGCCAGGTAGCCGACCAAGGTCTGCAGCTTCTCCAACGCATCCGCCGCGCTAGCCGGATCCGCCTTGGTGCACATGTTCTGTCTCACCTCCCCCGCGGTACGCTTCAGACAGTCTGCGCGTCTACCGAGATCTTCTAGGTCGACCTTCGGTTCTGTTTTCTAATAAGACCCTAGCAGCTGCCTCTGACATTTTCGGAAGTCATCGGCAATACGTACGTCCTAACTCGGAACTGCGAGGAGGCGACCATGGCTGACTACGACATCAGGCGAGAGCTTCTTGAAGCTCTGGAGTACCAGCTACTACCGGGAGCAGTGTGACCGGGCCGACGAGATACTCGCCGGGCTCAGCCTGTCGGACGTGCCGCGTGGGCGCCACGCCGGCGAGGAGATACCGAGCGTCAGCGTGGTGATCCTGCACATCATCGAGGAGACCGCGGCGCACACGGGGCATCTGGAGATCGCCCGCGAGTTCCTGGACGGCGCGACCGGCCTCGGGCTGCGCTGACGCGCTGGCTATGACGGCCTCGTCGGCCCCCCGCATGAGGAAGTTCTCAACGTAGCCTCATAGTTCGGCAAATCACTTCTCATGCGGTACGGCCACGCTGGTACTTTACGGCGAGGCTGGTTGCGCACATCCACGGCGCCTATCCCGTATGTGCGTCGTAACGGACAGCAACGCGAAGCCCGGGGCCCACGGCCGGGTGCCGCTTTACGACCCCGGAGGCAGCTTCCTTGGTACGCATGGCCACGCGGGGCGCCCACGCGCGGCCCGGGCCGCGCCCGGAGGCGGCTGTCTTGGTACGCATGGCTCCGCGGGGCGCCCACGCGCGGGTCGGGCCGGCGCCCGCCCACGCGGCCGGGGCCGGACGCCGGTCGAGGCGGCGGTGGGTGCTGCTGCTCGTGGCGGGCTGGCTGTGCCAGGCCGGGCTGCGGATATGGTTCAGCCGGATGCAGGCCTTCCCGCTGGTCGAGCCCGACGAGTCCGCGTACCTGATCGCGGCGCGGGTCCTGGCGGGCGGGCCGGCCACCGGCTTTTCCGCGTCGACGACGTTGTACCAGGGCGGCTATCCGCTGCTGATCACGCCGGTGTTCTGGTTCACCCACAACCCGGTGACCGCGTACCGCGCGGTACTGATGATCAACGCCGCGGTCAGCGCCACGCTGATGCCGCTGGCCTACGTGGCCGGGCGGCGGCTCGAGCTCGGCCGCCCGGCCGCCTACGGCGTGGCAGCCGTCACCGCCCTGCTCCCGGCCGGGTTCTTCTACGCCGAGTATGCGATGGCGGACGCGATCTTCCCGGTCCTGGTGCTGGCCTGGCTGCTGGCCACCCACAGCTGGCTGACCGCCTCGACCTCGCGGGGACGGTACGCGGCCGCGGTCGGGGCCGCGCTGCTCGCCGGGTACGCCTACGCCGTCCACTCCAGGGGCGACGTGATCGTGGCGGGCTACGTGGCCGTGGGCGCGCTGGTCGCCTGGCGCCGTCTGGCGCCGCGCGGCACCGTCGCGGCGGCGGCGCTGGCCCTGGCCGCGTCGGTCAGCGGCGGCTGGCTGCTTGACCGCTATCTGTCCTCGGTGCTCTATCCCGACGGGACGCGGAGCCTGTCCGGCCAGGCGGAGAACCAGCTGCGCAGCGTGCACGGCATGATCCACGTATTCGAGATGGCGGCAGGCCAGATGTGGCGGCTCGTCCTCGACAGCTGGGGCCTGGCCGGAATCGGCCTGATCGCCGCGGCCGCCGTGATCGTGCGGCGCGGCATCCGGGCCGACCTGCGGATCATGGCCGCGCTCGGGGTCGCGGTCACGCTGGTCATCGCCTGTGTCGCGCCCGCCGCGCTGCCCTCGAGCCAGAGCCAGACGTGGGCTTCCGGGCGCTATCTCGACGGCCTGATCGTCACGTTCTTCGTCGTCGGCGCGGTGGTATTGCTGCGGGCGCACGCCCGGACGATCCTGCTCTGCGCGGCCGGTACCGCGGGGCTGGCCATCCTGACCGGCATCATCGTGGTCATCTACGCGGGCTCGTCCCTGCGCACGGAAGGGTGGCCGTACGGGTTCGACTTCGGCGAGGTGGCCGTGCTGACCCAGGACTGGGACCACGCCGGGGTCTGGGAGGCGACGGCGGTGGCGCTGGTCCTGCTCGCGGCGTCGGTGCTGACGGCACTCGCCGCCCGAAACTGGCATGACGTGGACGTGGCCGGAAAGGTGCGGGTTCCCGTGCTCATGCGGGGGGCGTGGGCGGTCGGGATCGCGGCGGTGAGCCTCGTGGCCCTGGCCCAGATGACGAGCCGTGTCTCGCAGGCCACCGAGCCGACCCGGGCACCGAGAACGACCGGGTTCATGGCGGCCAGCGGGCTCAAGCCGGGCGATCAGATCGCCGTGGCCTCGAACGTCGACTACTGGGTGTGGGTCCCGCAGGCGTTCCAGGTGTGGTGGACGCAGCTGGAGTTCTTTCAGCCGGGCCAGCCACTGCCCGCCGGGACGACCGTCGTCGAGACGGGCTGGCGGACTGGCCAGCCCGCGCAGGCCAGCTGGCCGCAGGCGCCGGCCGGGTGGCGGATCGCGGCCTCGAACCAGGCTGTCGGCTGGGTCGTTTGGCGAAAGGCCGGACCGCCCGCCAGGTAGCTAATCGCTAACAGCTACCGCTGGCATCTTCTGGGCGGGGACAGTCAGGAAGGCCAGGAGGGCGGATAGGAGGGTCGCGCAGCCAGCGACGGCGGCGATGCCGGCCAGGTGCACGGCTTGGGCCAGGAAGGGGCCGGCGACGGCGCCGACCAGGGTGGCGGCGGCCTCGCCGGTCAGGAAGACGGCGCTGACCCGGCCGAGCGCGGCGTTGGGGATCACGCGCTGCACGGCGGTCTGCGGGATCACCAGGGACATCGAGCCGAACATGCCGACGGCGGCCGCGGCGGGGAGCGCGATGGGCAGCGAGGACGAGGTGAACAGCGCGACGTACGCGGCGGCCGTGGCCGTCAGGGTGACGGCCAGGAGGGTACGGGTCCGGCCCCGGTCCAGGAGGGCGCGCAGGACCGGCGCGCCGAGCAGGAAGCCCACCCCCAGGGCGGACAGCAGGAAACCCGTGTGCTCGCTGCCGCCCAGGCGCAGGACCCCGAACGGGATGAGCACGGCGCTGAGCGAGGCGTTGGCGGCCAGGAAGATGACGGTGACCGGGAGCAGCGCCCGGGCGACGGGCTCGGCGCGCAGGACCCGCACGCCCGCGGCGAGCTCGCGCGCTACGGTCCGGATCACGGTCCGGCGGTTCACCCGGTCGCGGGCCGGACGGGACGTCATGACCATGGCGGCGGCGCAGACCAGGTAGCTGAGGACGTCCGCGCAGATCAGCCACCTGATGCCGAGCAAGGTCAGCAGGATGCCGCCGAGCGGGCCGCCGATGAGGCGCACGGTGCCGTCGGCTACGGCGTTGAGGGCGTTGGCGCTGTTCAGTAGGGGGCCGGTGCCCACGATCGCGGGGGTACGGGCCAGCGCGGCGGGGCCGTAGAGCACGCCACCGGCGCTCTCGGCGACCACCGCGGCATACAGTACCCAGTACCGGCCGGGCGCGGTGCCGAGCAGCATCACCGCCACGGAGGCCGCGCGGAACACGCTCGTCGCGATCATGAGGCGGCGCCTGTCCCACCGGTCGGTCAGGACGCCGGCGACCGGGCCGAGCACCAGCGCCGGCAGGTACTCCGCGGCGAGTATGAGCCCGGTGTCGCGCAGGGATCCGGTGACCAGGAAGACGTGGGCGGGGAGGGCGAGGACCATCAGCCAGGTGCCGAGGGAGCTGACCAGGCTGCCGATCCACAGGAGCCGGAAATCCCGGTTCCGCAAGGCCTTAAGCATATCTCCACAGAATAGTTCTATCGGCTTGATTATTCTAGGAGAATGATGGATGATCCGGAGCTCGGGCATCAGCTGCGCGTGCTGCGCACCGCGGCGGGCCGGACGGTCGCCTCCGTGGCCGTGGACGCTGGGCTTTCTGTGCCCTACATCGCCAACCTGGAGAACGGGCGGGGGAACCCGACCCTGTTCGCGCTCGGCAGGCTCGCCTCGGCGCTCGGGATGAAACTCGCGGTCTCGCTGGTCCCGGCCGGCGACGGCCTCCCGCTCGCGCCGGACGCGACGACGGAACTGCCAGGCACCCTCGTCCGGCTCAGGCGGACGGCCGAGTTCCGGCGCGCCACCGAGGCGATGGCCCGGGGGCTGGGCCTGGAGCACGAGGACTTCTCGACGCGCCTGACCGCCGCCCTGGCTCCGCTGGCCGCCGCCCTGGGCACCGAGCCCAGCGAGGCGGACTGGTGGCGGCTGCTTGACGCCCTCCTGCTGATGGCCACCCTCCCGCGGAACTAAGCGGCTGTTGCCGCGTCCGGTATCAGGCGTAAGGTTCGGACAAGATCTTCCACGCCAGAGGGAGGGCCGTCGTGAGCGAGCGAACCAAGATCACCCTGGACGAGTCCGACATCCCGCGCCAGTGGTACAACGTGATCCCTGACCTGCCCTCCCCGCCGCCCCCGCCGCTGCACCCGGGGACGGGCCAGCCGGTCGGCCCCGGGGACCTCGCGCCGCTGTTCCCGATGGCGCTGATCCTGCAAGAGGTGGCGACCGACTCCTTCATCGACATCCCGGACGAGGTGCTCGACGTCTACCGGCTGTGGCGCCCCACCCCGCTGTACCGGGCGCACCGGCTGGAGAAGGCGCTCAACACCCCGGCCCGGATCTACTACAAGTACGAGGGGGTCTCCCCCGCCGGGTCGCACAAGCCGAACACCGCGGTCCCGCAGGCGTTCTACAACGCGGCGGAGGGCACCAAGCGGCTCACCACCGAGACCGGCGCCGGGCAGTGGGGCAGCGCGCTGGCCTTCGCCTGCTCGCAGTTCGGCATCGACTGCGAGATCTGGATGGTCCGCGCCTCCTACGACCAGAAGCCCTACCGGCGCACGATGATGGAGACCTGGGGCGCCACCGTGCACGCCAGCCCGTCCCGGGCTACCAGCGCGGGCGCGGCCATCCTCGCGGCCCACCCGGACTCACCCGGCAGCCTCGGCATCGCGATCAGCGAGGCGGTCGAGGCGGCGGGCGGCAGCGCGGACACCAGGTACGCGCTCGGCAGCGTGCTCAACCACGTACTGATGCACCAGACGGTGATCGGCCAGGAGGCCATCAAGCAGTTCCACGCGGTCGGCGAGTCGATGCCTGACCTCATCGTCGGGTGCACCGGCGGCGGGTCCAACTTCGCCGGCCTGTTCCTGCCGTTCCTGCGGGAGAAGCTGGCCGGGCGGGCCGACCCGGTGATCCGCGCGGTCGAGCCGTCGGCCTGCCCGTCGTTCACCCGAGGGGTGTACGCGTACGACTTCGGCGACACGGCCGGGTTCACGCCGCTGCTGAAGATGCACACGCTCGGGCACGACTTCATCCCGGACCCGGTGCACGCCGGCGGGCTGCGCTACCACGGCATGTCGCCGCTGCTTTCGCACATGTACGAGCTGGGGATGTTCGAGGCGGTCGCCAAGCCGCAGCGGGAGTGCTTCGCCGCGGCCGTGACGTTCGCCAGGAGCGAGGGCATCATCCCGGCACCGGAACCCGCGCACGCGCTCGCGGCGGCCATCGAGGAAGCCAAGCGGTGCGCGGAAACCGGCGAGCCGAAGGTGATCCTGACCGCGCTGTGCGGGCACGGGCACTTCGACATGGTGGCCTACGAGAAGTACCTGACCGGCGAGATGGTCGACTTCGACCTGCCGCAGGAGCGCATCGACGAGGCGATCGCCAAGCTGCCTGCGGTGCCGTCCTAAACCGGGCGGTCGCAGGGGCAACGAGAGAAGCACCAAAGCTCGTTAGGGCACATAAGGACTTGCGGCGGGAACGGACGGCGGCGGCCACGCCCTGAAGTACGGCGGCGGTGGTGTCGAGGTCCATGCAGGCGTCGGTCACGCTCTGGCCGTAGGTGAGCGTGGCCGGGGGGCCCGGCTCCTGCTTGCCCTCGCGCAGGAAGCTCTCCAGCATGACGCCGGTCAGGCCGCGCTCCCCCGCCGCCACCTGCTCCGCGATGGCCGCCGTGACCAGCGGCTGGCGGCGGTGGTCCTTGCCGCTGTTGCCGTGGCTGGCGTCGACCATCAGCCGGCGCGGCAGGCCGGCGTCCGCGATCAGGTCCAGCGCCTTGGCGGTGTGGCTGGCCTCGTAGTTCGGGCCGGTCCGGCCGCCGCGCAGGATCACGTGGGTGTCGGGGTTCCCGGCCGTGGTCACCACCGCGGCGGCGCCGTTATGGGTGACGCCGAAGAACGTGTGCGCGGTGGCCGAGGCGCGGCAGGCGTCCACCGCCACCTGGACGTCCCCGTCGGTGCCGTTCTTGAAGCCGACCGGCATCGACAGGCCCGAGGCGAGCTGACGGTGAACCTGGCTCTCCGTCGTCCGGGCGCCGATCGCCCCCCAGGTCACCGCGTCCGCGATGTACTGCGGGGTGATCGGGTCCAGCCACTCGCAGCCCACCGGCAGGCCGAGGGCGACGATGTTGAGCAGGAGCCGGCGCGCGGTGCGCAGACCGCGGTGCACGTCGTGGCCGCCGTCCATGCCCGGGTCGTTGATCAGGCCCTTCCAGCCGGTGACCGTCCGCGGCTTCTCGAAGTACACCCGCATCACGATCAGCAGGTCTTCGTCGTGCCGGTCGCGCACCGCGGTCAGGCGGCGCGCGTAGTCGAGGGCCGCGGCCGGGTCGTGGACCGAACAGGGGCCCACGATCACGAGCAGGCGGTCATCGGAGGAGTCGAGCACGGCGCGGACCTCGGCGCGGGTGCGCTCCACCGTGGCGGCCGCCTCGTCGGTAAGCGGCATCTCGTCGAGCAGAGCCGCCGGGGACAGCAGGGGCTCGTAGCCGGTGATCCGGGTATCCCTGGTGCGCGGCATCAGGCGCGTCTCCTCCCGGGCGGGCCGCTGCCCGAACGCCGGGAGCCAGCACACCCATTACCGACAGGGGCAGCCCTGTCCCGGTCTTCTGGCTCCAGGCGGTGGTAAGCGCACGCGAGTACGCCTGGCTCCGCCGGGAGCCAGGGTAAAGCGCCAATACCACCGCGACGACACGCGACCGATGCTACACCTGGCTTGGCGCGCGCCGGCGGCCGCCCCGTGCGGGCGCGCACCTGGGAGTTCTTGGCGCGGGCACAAAATCCGCCTAGCGGATTCCCAGGAACTTTAGCCAGGCTGTACTCACCCGCAACGACCGCGCGCGGCCCGGGGCCAAGGCCGGGGGCCAGTCCTGACCCGAGAAGAGGAGGCAACCCGCCTTGGCACGCCTGCTGATCACGGCGCTCGCCGGTGCCCCGGCGAGCGTTAATGACGCGCGGGCTGGCACGGACGGGGGCGGTGCCAGCCGGCGTTCGGTGCGACGGTGGGGCCTGCTGCTTGTGGCGGGCTGGCTCGTCCAGGCCGGGCTGCGGGCGTGGCTGAGCCGGGCGCAGGTGGTGCCGCTGGCCAACCCCGACGAGACCGCTTACCTGATCACGGCGCGGCTCCTCGCGGGCGGCCCCGGGACCGACTTCTCCGGCTCGACCCTGTACCAGGTCGGCTACCCGCTGCTGATCACGCCGGTGTACTGGTTCACCCACAACCCGGTCACCGTGTACCGCGCGGTGCTGATGATCAACGCGGCGATCGGCGCCCTGCTCATGCCTTTGGCTTACGTAGCCGGCCGGCGCCTCGGGCTGGGACGCCCGGCCGCGTACGGCGCCGCCGCCCTGACCGCCACCGTGCCCGCCGGGTTCTTTTACAGCGAGTACGCGATGACCGACGCGATCTTCCCGGTGGTCGTGGTGGGCTGGCTGGTTTGCGTGCATAGCTGGCTGACCGCTTCGTCTTCGCGGGGCCGTTACGCGGCGGCCGTGGGCTCCGCGCTGCTCGCCGGGTACGCGTACGCGGTCCACCTGCGCGGCCTGGTGATCGTGGTCGCGTACGCGGCCTGCGGCCTCTTCATCGCCTGGCGCCGTCTGGCCCCGCGCTGGACCGCCGTCGCGGCCGGGGGGACCTTGCTGGCCATCGTCGGCGCGGGGTGGGCGCTGGACCGCTACCTGGCCGGCGCGCTCTACCCGGAAGGGGCCCGGAGCCTGACCGCCCAGATGGCGACCAAGATGGCCAACATGAACGGCGCGATCGACGTGTTCGAGATGGCGGCGGGCCAGATGTGGCGGCTGGTGCTCGACAGCTGGGGGATCGCGGGGATCGGGCTGGTGGCCGCCGTGGCCGTGGTCGTGCGGCGCGGGGTCCGGACCGACCTGCGGATCATGGCCGCCCTGGCGGTGGCGGTCACCGTGGTGACCGCCTGCACCGCGCCCGCCGCGCTGCCTCCCGACCAGTCGCAGACCTGGGCGTCCGGGCGCTACCTGGACGGCATGATCGTCACGTTCTTCCTGGTCGGCGTAGTGGTGCTGCTGCGGGCGCCTAGGCGCGACATCCTGTGGTGTTACGCGGGGGTGGTGGCGCCGACCGTGGTGGCCGCGGTGGTCGTGGCCGTCTACGCGGGCTCGTCCCTGCCTACGAACGGGTTCGGGTACTCGTTCAACTTCGCCGAGCCGGCCGTGCTGACCCAGAACTGGAACCAGGCCAGCGTGGCGCTGGCGACGGCGGTCGCGCTCGGGCTGCTCGGGGTCGTGGTGCTGGGCGTGCTCGCCGTTCGCGGCGGGGGCGCGGCGCGGTGGTTCGCCGTGGTCTGGCGCTGGGGGGCGGCGCGGCGCTGGGGGGCGACGCGGCGCTGGGGGGCGACGCGGCTGACCGTGCTGGCCGGGTGCCTCGGGTTCGCGGCGATCATGACGGTGAACCTCGTGGCCTTGACGCAGATGACCGGGCACGTCTCCCAGGCCGCGAACGCCGCCCAGGAGGCGGAAACGACCGGGCTGGTGGCCGTGAGCGGACTGAAGCCGGGCGAGCATATCGCCATCGCCTCCGACGTCAGCTGGGAGTTGTGGGAGCCGCTGGCCTTTGAGGTGCCGTGGACCTCGCTACAGTTCTTCAACCCGGGCGGGGCGCCTCCCGCGGACGCGGCCGTGGTCGAGGTGCCCTGGCCGACCGGTCAGGGCGCGCAGGCCATCAGGCCCAAGGCCCCGGCGGGATGGCGGATCGTGGCGGAAAACCAGACCGAAGGATGGATCGTCTGGCGGCGAGTGTGACCCGTGCGGTCGTGATGTTCGTCATGATCTCGGGACCGGTGTGGTGTCCTAACCGGTACCTGCGGCCTGACCGGGCTAGGCTGGCTGGCTGTGGTGCGTCCTGCTGACGTCGCGGGCCGGGTCGGCCCGGGCGACCTGGCACCAGCGGTAACCCGGCCCGCGCAGCGCGACCCCCAGGTGTGGCGGTGGGGCCTGCTGCTGGTGTTCGGCTGGCTGGTCCAGGCCGGGTTGCGCGCCTGGCTCAGCCGGATGCAGACGGTGCCGCTGTCCACGCCCGACGAGGAGGCGTACCTGATCGCGGCGCGGGTCCTCGCGGGCGGCGTCCCGGCCAACTTCTCCTACTCGACGCTCTACCCGGCCGGCTACCCGCTGCTGATCGTGCCGGTGTACTGGTTCACGCACAACCCGGTCACCGTGTACCGGGCCGCACTGATGATCGACGCGGCGATCAGCGCGGCGGTGCTGCCGCTGGCCTACCTGGCCGGGCGGCGGCTCCGGCTGGACCGGCCGACTGCGTACGGCGTGGCCATGGTGGCGGCGCTGCTGCCCGCGGCGTTGTTCTACAGCGAGTTCGCGATGACCGACGCGATCTACCCGGTCCTCACGCTCGGCTGGCTGCTTTGCGTGCATAGCTGGCTGACCGCCTCGTCGGCGCGGGGAAGGTACGCGGCGGCCGCCGGATCGGCGCTGCTGGCCGGGTACGCCGACGCGGTCCATTCGCGGGGTTTGGTCATCGTGGGCGCCTACGTGGCGCTCGGGGCGCTGATCGCCTGGCGCCGCCTCGCGCCGCGCGGCACGGTGGTGGCCGCCGCGGTGGCGCTCGCCGTCCCGCTGTGGGTGAGCTCGGTGCTGGACGGCAAGCTGGCCCGGGCCATGTACCCGAGCGGCTCGCGGAGCCTGGGCGGCGAGATCATCATCCGGCTGAAGCACCCGCACAACATCGTGCTGATCGCCGAGCAGGCGGCCGGGCAGATGTGGCGGTTCGTGCTGGACGGCTGGGGGGTGGCCGGGCTCGGCCTGGTCGCCGCCGTGGCCGTGCTCGTGCGGCGCGGGACCCGGACCGACCTGAAGATCATGGCGGCGATCTCGCTGGTGGTCACCCTGGCCATCGCCGTCACCGCGCCGGCCGCGCTCCCCCCTGACCAGTCCCAGACCTGGGCCTCGGGGCGGTACCTGGACGCCATGGTCGTCACGTTCTTCGTCGTCGGCGCGGTGGTCCTGCTGCGCGCGGACAGGCGGAGACTCCTGGTCTACGCGGCCTGCCTGGTGCCGCCGACCCTCATCGCGGGGATCGCGGTCTTCGCCTACGCCGGAGGGTCGGTGCCCACGGCCGGGTTCGGCGGGGCGTTCGCCTTCGCCGAGCCCGCGGTGCTGACCCAGAACTGGACGCAGGCGAACGTGTTCCTGGCCTCGGCGGCGGGGTTGCTGCTGCTCGCGGCCTGGGTCGGGGTGGTGCTCGCGGCCGACCGCTGGGGTGGCCGGTTTGGCCGGTGGGGCGAGCGTGGGCGCCTCGTGGTGCTTGGAGGCCTCGGGGCGGTGAGCCTGGTCGCGGTGCTCCAGATGACCAGCAACATCGCGCAGGCCAACCTGCCTGCCGCGCAGGCCGACACCACCGGGCTGGTGACCGCTAGCGGCCTCAAACCGGGCCAGGTCCTGGCCGTCGACGAGGGCATTCACGCCCAGGGCGTGAACTGGGAGGCGTGGATGCCGCAGGCGTTCGAGGTCTGGTGGGCCCCGCTGGAGTTCTTCAACCCCGCGACGGGGCCGCCGCCCGCCAACGCGACCGTCGTGGAGATGGAATGGCTTCCTGGTCAGTCGGCGCAGGCCAGCTGGCCCCAGGCGCCGCCGGGCTGGCGGATCGTGGCGTCCGACCAGGCCGCTGGCTGGGTCGCCTGGCGTAGGTGAGACCGTAAGCCGGACCGGGCCCTGGGATGTCGCCCGGCAGGGGAGCCGGTTGCGGCCAATGGGTGTGGCAACGTACTGGCTCTAGGGGGATTGTCCAGATCCCACATTGATTCGGGCCGGTCGGGGTCGGTGTCGTGGTAGCCGTCCTGGGTGGGGTCGAGTAGGCCGCGTGTGGCTTGCAGGGTGGTTTCGGTGATCTCGGCGCGCACGGTGGCTTGCTGGCCGGGCTTGTTCCACAGTACCGAGAGGTCGAAGGCGGCGAACAGACGGGCCTTGAGCCGGGGCGGCAGGCCGGGCAGGACGTCGCCGGCCAGGGGGAGCTGGTCGAGTAGCGTGGTGTCGGCGTGGTCTTGGCTAGGTCCTTGAGCTGGGCTTCTACCTGTTCGCGTTCGTGGTGGAGTTCGGCAAACCGGGCGCGGATGCGGGCGCGGTATGCCTGGGCGGCGGTGTCGTCGGGGTTGGCGGGCAGTTGTTCCAGTTCGATGATCTTGGAGTCCTGCGCGGCTTCGATCCGGGCGATCCGGGCCCTGAGGGCGCTCTCCTGGGCGTCGCGGTCGGCGATGGCCTGGGCGTCGGTGGCGGGGAGCTGGGCGGCGAGCAGGGCGGCGCGGTCGGAGCCGAAGACGCGGGTAGCGAAGAACTCGCCGACGATCTGGTCGAGGCGGGTTTCGGGGGCCTGGACGCTGCGGGGGTGGTCGGGGTGATCGGCGGCGTGCTTGGGGTTGGCCCAGTTGTGCGGGCACCGGTAGTACGACGACAGCGACGTGGGCTTGCGGTAGGTGTCCCAGCCATGCGGCGTTGGCAGTCCCGGCAGCGGACGCGGCCTCGGTAGGGGTAGAACCGGGCCGTGGCGGGGTGGGTGTTCGGGTCGTCGCCGTCGCGGCTGGTGCTGTGCTCGGCGCCGATGCCCTGGGCTAGCTGCCAGGTGTCCCTGTGGATGATGGCAGGGTGGACGGGTTCGGGGGACCACAGCCATTGGTCTTGCGGGGCGGGAATGCGGTGGCCGTTGCGGTTGTGGTGGCGGCCGTAGACCATGTACCCGGTGCATTTGGGGTTGGCCAACATGGTGGCGATGTTCTGCGGCGTCCAGCCGGTGGCCGGGTTCGGCGGCGGGTACTGAGCCGGGTTGGCGTTGAGCCGGGCGGCGATGGTAGGGATGCCGAGCTTGTCCACGACGCGCCAGGTGAACATCTGGCCGATGACGGGGGCGCGGACCGGGTCCAGGACGAGCCGGGCTTTGGTGCGGCCCTGGGCGGCTTTGAACGGGACCGGGTGCGGGATGCGCTCGGCGGCGTATCCGTAGGGCGGGGTGCCGATATTCCAGCCGTCCAGGGAATGCTCGGCGAGTCCTTTCCAGATCTTTTCCTTGAGCTGGAGCCGGTACCATTCTGCGACGCCTTGCTTGACCCGGCGGACGAGTACGGTGGTGGCGTTGACGCCTTCGATATCGGCGGGCTCGTCGGTGGCGAATAGAGGGATTCCCTGCCGGGAGAGTTCTTTTTCCAGTTTTAGCGCGTTGAACATGTCGCGGCCGGATCGTTCGATGTCTTCGCAGACCACGGCGGCGAACCGGGGCGCGCGGGCGCGGCAGCCTCGGCGAGCAGGTCGGCCATCCCGCCGTCGCGGGGCAGCCCGGCGTCGGTGAAGTGCTTGTAGGCGTCCCCCTGGGAGCGATGTTCCAGGTCGATCCCGCCGGATTCGATGTCCCAGTACACGGCGGCGAGGAACCAGCCGGGCGGCAGCCATTCCTGGGCCGAGCGGAGCTGGCGGCGTAGCGACGCGCGGGGATCTTGCAGGGCCAGGGTCGAGGTCCGGCCGACGAACGCGACCGGGACCGGCTCGGCCGTAACCGGTGCGGCCATGCGGGCCGCGAGTCTCATGGGCGTTGGGGGTGCTGGCGTGACCATTGCAATACCTCCATGATCACTTGGGCTTGCCGCGCATCGATATCTCTGGCGCGTTTCCCGGTGGCTATTCTGATCTTGTACCGGACTTTGATTCCGCCCGGCCTTTCGCCCTCACTCAGATTATAGCTGATTACCCGGCCATTTCCGTCTCCCCTGCCGGGATCATCCGGCTGATTCTCCCGGTTTTCCGGGCGGCTGTTCCCGCTCAATTCTCCATGTCCTTTCTCACCCCTCAGCAGCGTACGCATTGGCGGGCAGGTCCCACACGGTGACCCGTTCCGAGGCGTCGGCGGGCAGTGCCCCGGCGCAGCGGGTGACCACGCCCCGCGCAGCCGGGGCGGTCAGGTAGAACACGCGGGCGTACCCGGCGGGGGCGGTCAGTTCAGCGATGATCTGCGCGGTGCGGTCGGCGTGCTTGGCGGTCAGCTCGATCTCGATGGCCCAGATCTGCCCGGCGTACGGGCTGGCCGGGATGGACGGCCACCAGATCTCCGCGTCGGGCCGGTGGGTGCCGGCGGCTGGTCCCTTGCGGCGCCCCCGCCGCAGTGGTTCACCGACATGCAGCCCGCCCCGTGGATCACCGCGCACGTGATCGGCGAGGGCCGCAAGCTCGCCGGGGCGTCCTTGGTCCACCTGCCCTCCGACGACATCGGCGAACCCGATGTCCCGCCGGATGTCCCACCTGGGACGGCATCCCCCGTACCAGGGCAAAGACCCTCCGATGTCCCGTCCGTTGTCCTGGGCCTCCGCCACGGCACCCGCCCTCTGCCCGTGCTCGCCGATCGCCCGGCGGGTCGGCACCGCGCCCTGGCCGGCCCCGCCCTGCCCGGCCCGGACCACGGCCCCGCTGGCCGACACCGGGCCAGCGGAGCCGCCTCGCACGACGACAGCGGGCCCGCCGATGACGCAGACATGATCGTGGGCATCACCGCCGCCGCCAGCTACCTCGGCTACGAAAAGCCCGACAGTTTCCGCCGGGCCCGCACCCGCCATCCCATCCCCGGCGAGCAGAAAACCTCCGACGGACGTCCCTGCTGGACCCCAGCCGCGCTGCGGAGCTGGCAGAGCAAACGCAAGATCGCCGGCAACCGCATCCACGACGGCGAGTCCGCCTAGCCGGGCGCCGCTGCGATCACCGACAGCCGGGCCAGCAGGACGTCCAGGTCAGCCTCTTCCACCTGCTCCCCATCAGGGCAGTCCTCTGCAGCGATCCACACCGACCGCCGCTTGTCCCAGAAAAACGACCACTGATCGCTCAGCTCGCCGATCCGGTCTTGCTGGCCGGGCGTGAGGTTCACCATCTCACCCGCCTGGCCTGGTCTTGCGGACGGTTCGGGTCAGGCATCGGCCAGCCTCCTACGGTCGTCCTGCTCGGCAACCACGTCATCAAGCCGGGCTTGCAGCCGGGCACGAGCCGGAGGGACCGGACTCTGGCCATCAAAGAACGCGATGGCTGTTTCCAGCTCACGGCGGTAATCTCGCAGTTCGTACGTGGTCAGCGCGTGAAGCGGATGCGTCGGGGGATCGACGGTCACGGGGTCGGTCGTCATCGAGGCTGGTCCTAACGGGCATGTCCGCCACGGGAATCGATGTGGCCAGCATTTCCCGACAGACCTAGGCTTGGAAGAGGGACGGCCGTCACCCCGCAGGACAGTCCACGGTGGCACCTGGGACAGGGCTTGGACACGATGACCAATCAGGCTGCGGGCGAAAACCCGCTGAAGGTGTTCGGCGCGATGCTCGCGTATTACCGGAACCGCGTCGGCATGACGCCGGAGCAGCTCGGCGCGCGAGTGTTTCTGTCCGGATCGCAGATCCGCAAGGTGGAGGCAGGAACCCGGACTCCCTCCGCCGAGCTGGCCAAGGCGTGCGAGGCGATCCCCGAGCTGGGCTGCAACGGGGCGCTGACCGAGCTGTACGAGATCCTGAGCGTGCACCTCAAGCGACGGGCCTACCCTGGCTGGTTTGCTGGCTGGCCGGACAAGGAAGCGCAGGCTCGTCGGCTCCGGTGGTTCGAGCCGTTGGTGGTCCCTGGGCTGCTGCAGACCGAGCCGTACGCGCGGGCGATCTTGTCCACCCGGATGAGAGCGACTCACGAGGAACTGGACGAGGCGGTAGCGGGTCGGATGGAGCGGCAGCGGATTCTCGACCGCGAGCACCCTGCGGAGCTGTGGGTCATCTTGGATGAGGCGGTGCTGCGCCGTCCCGTCGGAGGTCCTGGCGTGATGCGGGACCAGCTTCTCCGCCTGGTGGAGGCGGGGCGGCGCCCGAACATCGCGATCCAGGTGGTACCGTTCGGCGCGGGTGCGCATGAGGGGTTGCGGGGCGGCGCGTTCATCGTCGCGGACTTCGATGGTGCCGCCGCGATTGCATACCAGGATGCGGCCAGCTCAGGTCAGATACTCGAAGATGCTGCCGACGTTGAAGCCCTGGCCCTCACCTGGGACACGCTCCGGCTAGACGCCCTACCCCGCACGGCATCCACCAGCCTCATAACCTCAGCTGCGGAAACGGTGTGACCATGAACGAGACAAGGTGGCGGAAGTCCACCTACAGCAGCAACGGCGGCGCGTCTTGCATTGAGGTAGGCCAGGCCACCACCCATATCGTCGCCGTCCGGGACACCAAGCAGCACGGGCGAGGCCCGGTGCTGCGGTTCACCCCTGGCGCATGGCGCAGGTTCACTGACCTCGTAAAACGCTCCTTATCAGGGCCGATGCAGGCGCTACGTCAGTCGAAGCGCGCGTCGTATATCTCGGCCATCCGTGACACGAACTGATCCCAGCGCAGCCCGGTGCTGGGCGCTGGCAGGTCTGGGTGAAGGGTCGCAGTATCGGGGTCGTACACGATGACGGTGACCGCTTCGAGCAGGTGCGGGGGGTCGGCTTCGGTATCGCGCATGCGTGTCTTGTCGAGCCTTTGGATCAGCCGTGTGATGAGATCCGTCGTTGGTTTGCGGTAGACCTGGTCGCCTGCCGCTTGCAGCGCCTGCGCTTCTTCCTGCTCGCTGACATCCTCATCCTCGTCTGGACCGCCGGGTTCAGCATCGTCGCCGATCAAGCCGGGAAAGCTTTGTTTGAATGCGGCCTCGGCTGCCGACTTCTCTGCGGCCATCTTCTTGGTTAGCTTCGCTTCTTCCCAGGTGGGAATGGCCAGGACTCCGCCGACCACGGCGAACGGGAACTTTAGGTGGATGTTTACCGCGAAGGCGCGGATGTCCCCGAAGCGGTTCCACAGCGCCCGGCCAACTGCAAGGTTGACCGGCTTCAGCTCCACCGCCAGGCGCAGGCCATCAAGCCGGTGCGCCTCCGAGACATCCGCCCTGGCAGGTCGCAGAGCTCCCGCTACCGTGAGCTCGCCGGGGTGGAGCCTCATACGCGGCACCTTTGCGGTCAGCTCCGTCGCCAGCGCACGGCCCAGGCCGCCCCCAAGGGCGAGCTGGGCTTGCTTGGAACCACCGCTGGACAGGTTCCTGACGCTAAGCACGTATTCGGAGACGGCGCTGAGGTAGTCCTGGATCGTCGGCCACTGGTTGACCGACAGCGCGTCGACATGCGCAAGGCCGGTGTTGGTTTCCTTGGGCCCCTTCGGGCTGGGCCCGGCTGCTTGCGGCATGTCAGAGGGCGACCGGCAGGCCGGGCGCGGGCGCGGGCGTGTCACCGGAGCGCTCTACCACGACCATGGCACTGATCACCGCCTTGCGTATGCGCTGTTCCATGATGTCCACATAGCGCGGATCGATCTCGACGCTCACGCTGTGCCGTCCAGTCTCCATCGCCGCCAGCGCCGTGCTACCCGTTCCGGCGAACGGGTCAACAACGGTGTCACCGGTAAAGCTGAACATGCGGATGAGCCGTCGCGGCACCTCGACCGGATAGGGCGCGGGATGGTTGGTGCGGGACTGGCCCGTCACGTCGGTCCAGAACGGGGCGAACAGCCGCGCGTACTCCTCAGTAGGGATGTAGGAGAGGCGTTCTTGCTCTGGAGTGGGGCTACGGTAACCCCCGGCCTTGCGCATGAGCAAGATGTGCTCAACGTCGTTCTTGATCACCCCGTTCGGCAGGTTGGGCTTGCCGAGGAACCGGCTTGACCTGCTCGCCTCGAGCTTGATATTGGCGACCTTCAGCCAGCGTATGGGTGTCAGGTTGTCCAGTCCGATCTTCCGCGCGCGCACCTGGATGTCGGCGCTGAGCGGTAGCACATGGTGACGGCCGCCGGCCCGTCGCGAGATGCACACGTCACCGACCACGCAGCAGATCCGCCCGCCGGGGACGAGGATGCGCATGCATTCCTTCCACACCCGGTCAAGCTCGTCGAGGAACTCGTCGTAGACGGGGATGTTGCCGAGCTGGCCTGGATGATCCGGGTACTCCTTCAGCATCGCGTACGGAGGGCTCGTCACAACCAGGTGAACGGATTCAGTTCCGATCAGGGAGAGATCGCGGGCATCTCCCTCTTTCACGAGATGATGCGTCGGACCCCCGCCGGGGAGATCATTTCGGGGCACGCATCGGATACTAACGACGCCGGCCCGGCCTAGGCTGCGTGACGCGCTGGAGATCCTCAGATCAAGCCAAACGCCCTAAGGGTACGGGCGGTGACGTGCGCGAGAAGGTGGACAGGCTATGTGGCGGGTTAGGACCCGATGTCAGGCTCCTCGGTGTCGTCGCCTTCTATTTCCCCCTCGGCCGAGTCTGGGGTTTCGGGTTCGACAACTTCTGCTATTAGGGAAGTCGGCGGCGTCAAGGTCGCGCCCGCCGTCTTCTGCAGGCCCGGGAAGTTGGTATTGGCCCAGTTCTTGAGCAGGTCTTGCGCCCGGTTCGCCTGGAGCGCCGCGAGATTGGTGGACCAGTTCCTGAGCAGGTCTTGCGCCAGGTTCGCCTGGAGCGCCGCGAGATTGGTGGACCAGTTCCTGAGCAGGTCTTGGCCCAGGTTCGGCTGGAGCGCCGCGAGGTTCGTGGACCAGTTCCTGAGCAGGTCTTGGCCCACGTTCGGCTGGAGCGCCGCGAGGTTGGTGCTGGCCAAGGTCTTGAGCAGGTCTGCCAGCACGGCGTTAGTCACGGTCGGGTGGGAGTGGGAGAGAGTGGGCCATTGCGCTAGCCCGGGATCGTCGTCTCTGGCCGTGACGCCTGTTAGTTGGCCACCGATCGGGCGATCGTACCGATCCAGGGTGATCAATCCCCTGAACTTGAGGGTCTTCGTGAGCTGGGCGATCGAACCCGTGGAATCAATCGAGACGACCACACTGGATAGATCAGAGATGCCGGAAGGAATTTCGATTTGGATCATCGTACTCGCCTCTAGATCGAATTCCACGGCCGGTGACGCGAGGCAGCGGTGGCATGGAGCCAACCGTAGGCGTCAGCTGTGACACTTTGCCGCGGCGGCCGGAGAGCGGATGCTGCCCGCGTGGCACTAGGGTGGCCGGTACTGCTGGGCAGGATCTCAGAGTGCGTAGGTAGCCTCGATCACAAGCCGACGCGCTAGACCAGCCGGACGGATGGGGGATTCATCCAAGATGGCTCTTGCAGGTAGGGTGCCACTCTTATGGACTCGGAGCGGGGCCGGCGGGCAGGGTAAAGCGGGGCGAGGCGGCGGTCAGGACCTGGGTGGCGGGCGTGACTTGCCAGAGGGACTGTAGCTCGGTGACCAGGGCCGCGGTCAGGTGGGGGATGTCGTGCGGCGCCTGGTCGTGGAGCGCTTCGGCTACGATCAGAGCGGTCGTGGTGGAGTCCCGGACCGCGGACCGGCCGCTCTGCCGGTTCGTCCAGCGGCGGGCGTGTGCCTGCCCGGCCTGGTCCGCGAAGATCACCTCGCCGGGGGCCGGGTGCTCGATGTCCCCGGCGAAGGTGAGGTAGTCCTCGTCGCCCGTGGCGTACCGCACCTCGATCGGGTCGGCGGTGATGCCCGCCACGTACACGACGCCGGGCAACAGCCGCGGGAAGTCTCGCCAGAGGTCACCCGAATGCTGAAAGTGCACGTATCACACGCCTCGTTCCGTCTGAAGGGCTTTTAGTTTGGGCAGGCGGTCGGCCCGCAGGCCCAGGGCCAGGCCCACGGCGACCACGGCCATTCCGGCCCAGACCAGCGGCCGGGGAGCGGGCCCGCCGAGCAGGACGCCGGTCGCGGCCGCCGCCACCGGCGCGATGCCCGCGAGCAGGCCGGCCCGGCCAGCCCCCAGCCGCCCGACACTGGAGTACCACAGGACGAACGCCACCGCGGTGACCGCGACACCAAGGTAGGCGACGGCGAGCCAGTCCTGGTGCCCGAGGCGGGCGGCGGCGGCCGGGCCCTCGTGGACCACGCCGATCCCGGCGAAGATCACCGCCGCGAGCCAGGTGGTGTGCACCGACACCCCCCACGGGCCGTGCCGGCCAAGGACCGGGATGGCCAGCAGGGTGAACGCGGCCTCGCAGGCGAGGACCACGAACGCCCAGGCCACGCCGATGGCGTCGGTGCGCCCCACCCCCTGGACCAGGGCGGCGCCGCAGGTCACCACCAGCGCGGCGGCGACCAGGCCCGCGCGCGGCCTCGTCCCTTCGAGCTGCGGCCCGATCACGGCCAGCAGCGCGGGGACGCACGCCACGGCCACGCCGAGGACGGCGGGTTCGGCGTGGCGGGACCCCGCCACCAGCGCGAGGTTGAACACCACGAGGCCTGTGACCGCGATGCCGGCCAGCCACAGCCATTCCATACCGCGGGGCCTGACCACCCGCCGGCCGGTCAGGCGGGCCAGGGCCAGGAGGATCAGGCAGGCCATGGCGTACCTGAGGGCCTCGGCGGTGAACACCGGTGCCCCCGCCAGCACCCCCGAGACCGCCACGCTGCCGCCCACGCAGATCATGGCGCCGGCCCCAGCCGCGGCGCCGACCAGGAGGTGCTGGCTGCCTCCAGGCGTGCCCTGGACCTTGGCGGGAGCGTTGACCTCGGGAGCGCGAAGAGCGGACATGACGTCCACGGTATGGGTTCTATGGTCCAGCTAACAGAACCAATTAAGCGGATTTATAGTGGACCAATGACGGAGGCCGGGACGGACTTCCTGCAGCTGAGCCTGGGATCGGCGCCGGCCAGGGGGCTGACGGCCTGGCTGGTGAGCGCGATCAGGGCCGCCATCATGGACGGGCGCCTGGGCGCGGGTACGGCCTTGCCCGCGACCCGGCTGCTCGCCGGCGAGCTGGGCGTCTCACGAGGCCTGATCGTCGAGGCCTACCAGCGGCTCGCGGACGAGGGCCTGGTCAGCGCCCGGCCGGGAGCCGGAACCAGGGTCTCGGGGCTGCCGCCGCGAACGGTAGGACGGCCACCGCCGGAGCCAGCGCCGGCCTCGGTGCTCCCGCAGCGCTGGCGGACACACGCCGAGCTTGACCTGTCCCCCGGCGTGCCCGATCTGTCCGGGTTCCCGCGCGCCACCTGGCTGCGCGCCGAGCGGTGGGTCCTCGAGCAAGCCAGCGCGGCCGACCTGGGCTACGGCGACCCGCGCGGCAGCGAAGTCCTGCGGCGGGAGCTCGCGGGCTGGCTCGCGCGCACCCGCGGCCTGCACGCCGCCCCGGACGACATCATCGTGGTCACCGGGGTCGCGCAGGCCCTGGCCCTGGTGGCCCAGTGGCTCAACGCCAGGGGCAGAACCGGGATCGCCGTCGAAGACCCCGGCTCGCGCGGAGCCCACGACGAGCTCGCCTACTGGGGCCTGCGCCCGCGCCCCGTCCCGGTCGACGAACACGGGCTGAACACCGCCGACCTGGCCGCCACCGACGTGCGCGCGGCGCTCATCACCCCCGCCCACCAGTTTCCCACCGGCGTCGTGCTGGCCCCGGAGCGCCGCCGCGAACTGCTGGACTGGGCGGCCGCGGTGGATGCCCTGATCATCGAGGACGACTACGACGCCGAGTACCGGTACGACCGCGCGCCGGTCCCCGCGTTGAAGGCCCGCGCCCCGGAGCACGTCGCCTACGCGGGCAGTACCTCCAAGACGCTGGCCCCGGGCCTGCGCCTGGGCTGGCTGATCCCGCCCGCCCGGCTGCACGCGGGCCTGGTGGACGCCAAGCACGCCGCCGACCTGGGCAGCCCTGCGCTACCCCAGTTGGTCCTGGCCCGGCTCATCGCCAGCGGCGAGCTCGAGCAGCACATCCGCCAGGTCCGCAAGCGCCAGCGGACCAGGCGCGACGCCCTGCTCGGCGCCCTGCGCGAGCACCTGCCCGGGGCGCGCGTCCAGGGCGTGGCCGCGGGTCTGCACCTGCTCATCACGTTCCCGGACCTGGCCGGGGATATCCGGGACACGGACCTCGCCGAACGCCTGCTGCGCGCCGGGGTCCTCGTTCACCCGCTGTCGTGGCACCGTCAGCTGGCCGGACCTCCCGGGCTCGTGCTTGGGTACGCGGCGCACACCCCCGATCAGCTGCGCGAGGCCGCGCGGCGTATCGGCCGCGCCACCCGGGGCTCAACCGCCTAGGTAGGCGAGGACGGCGAGGACCCGCCGGTTGTCGTCGTCGGAGGGCTGCAGGTCAAGCTTCATGAAGATGGACGCGGTGTGCTTGGCCACCGCGCGTTCGGTGATCACCATCCGCTGGGCGATGGCGGCGTTGGACCGGCCCTCGGCCATCAGCGCGAGGACCTCGCGTTCGCGCGGGCTGAGCGTGGCCAGGCTGCCGTCGCCGGTGTTACGGGCGAGCAAGCGGGCGATCACCTCCGGGTCCATGGCGGTGCCGCCCGCGGCGACCCGGCGGACGGCGTCGACGAACTGGGCGCTGTCGAACACCCGGTCCTTGAGCAGGTAGCCGATCCCGCCGCTGCCGCTGGCCATCAGCTCGCGGGCGTAGAGCTGCTCGACGTACTGGGACAGGACCAGGACCGGCAGGCCCGGAACCTCACGCCGCGCGGCCAGCGCGGCCCTGATCCCCTCGTCGGTGAAGGTCGGCGGCAGCCTGACGTCCACGATGGCCACGTCCGGCCGGTCCGCGGTCACCGCGGCCAGCAGGTCGGCCCCGTTGTCGACCGCGGCGGAGATCTCCAGGCCGTGCGCCTGGAGCATCCGGGTCAGGCCGTCTCTCAGGAGAAAGAGGTCTTCGGCAATGACAACTCGCACGGGATCTCCATGGTTACCGAGGTGGGACCGCCCGGCGGGCTGCTGACCGCGAGAACTCCGTCGAACGCGGCCAGCCGACGCTCGATCCCGCGCAGCCCGCTGCCGCGAGCCGGGTCGGCCCCGCCGTGCCCGTTGTCGGTGACCCCGATCCGCAGCATCCCCTCCGTATACCTGAGGTCGATCCAGGTTTCGCGCGCTTCGGCGTGCTTGGACACGTTGGCCAGCATCTCGCTGACCGCGAAGTAGGCGGCGGATTCGATCGGCGCGGACGCACGGCCGCGCAGGTCGCTGGCCAGGTGGATCCGCATCGGGCTATCCATGGCCAGCGCCCTGATCGCGTCGGCCAGGCCACGGTCGGCCAGGATCGGCGGGTGGATGCCGCGGACCAGGTTGCGCAGCTCGGCCAGCGCCTTGATCGAGGCGTCGCGGGCCTCGTAGAGCAGCGCCCGGGCCGCCTCGGGGTTGGTGTCGATGATCTGCCCGGCGGCGTCCAGGGTCATGCCCATGGCCACCAGCCGGGCCTGCGCGCCGTCGTGCAGGTCGCGCTCGATCCTGCGGATCTCGGCCGCCCCGGTGTCCAGGACCTCCGAGCGGGTCTGGGTCAGCTCGTGGACGCGGAGCGTCAGTTCCGCGTGCTGGGTCGGCGCGAGCATCGAGGAGGCGAGGAGACCGTAGCCGCGCATCAGCCACGGGGACGCCCACGTCCCGCCCACGGCGACCACGACGGCCAGCAGGCGGATGTCCCCCGCGGCGTACGGCGCGATGACGCCGGTCACCCCGAGGACGAGCACTCCGGCGGGCACGACGGGCAGGATCCAGCCCACGAGGCCGTTCACGGTGACCCAGAGCAGGTCCCGCCAGGTCGCCTGGTCGGTCAGCAGCCAGGTCAGCCGGCGGCGCAGGCCCGCCTTCCCGCCGCCCGCCCACGGCCGCGGCAGGTACGGCGCGGCGATGGGCACCCCGCACCACCGGCCCGCCAGCCTCCTGGACAGCCTGGCCACCGGGCGGAAGCACAGGAGGAAGACCGGCGACATCAGGAGCCAGAACACCAAGACGGCCATGGCCGCGACGACGTCCCGTCCCTGGTGCTGGGTCGGCTTGGTGGCCTGGGCCGCCAG
This sequence comes from uncultured Actinomycetes bacterium, assembly GCA_963789225.1. Taxonomy (GTDB): domain Bacteria; phylum Actinomycetota; class Actinomycetes; order Streptosporangiales; family Streptosporangiaceae; genus Palsa-504. Next base: position 169,854 of record CAWBKD010000006.1, on the reverse strand, counting down.
CAGCACGACGAGGCCAAGGACGCCCAGCACGGCCAGCAAGACGGCCAGCCCGGTCAGCGCGAGCCCGAGCAGCAGGAGCCCGCGCCCGGCCACGACCAGGCGCCCGCGGACCCAGTCCCACATCTCCGTCAGCGGTGAGGATGCCTGCCGGGTCTGCGGTGGCGACGGGGCCTGCTGGGTCGGCTGCGGCTGGGTCGGCTGCGGCCGGGGGCTAGCCGGGGCATGGCGGCGGCCCGCGGTACCCGGGCGGTCCGGACCCTGTCCCCCGATCATCGCTCGCCTCCTGCCCAGGTGTCGCCTTCATCCAGTCTGCCGGGTCACCACCCAGGCCGGAAGGGAGGCTAGGCACCGAAGACAGGTGTACCTAGGTCTACCCGATCGGGTTAGCGGCTGGCGGCCTGGCCGGCCTCGGCGAGCGCGGCCGCCAGGGCGGTGACCGCCGCATCGACCGCCACCCGGGCGGTCAGCGCGTGCGTGTGGGCCCGGTCGAATTCACCGAGGGCGATGCAGTCAAACGCCACCCGAGCATCGTGCTGGGCGGCCTGAAGTTCGCGCGCCGCTTCGTCCAGGACCGGGCTGCCGCCGTTGGCCTGCAGATCGATCATGCTCGCTGCCTCCCCGCTTGAGCTCCCCACCGTGATCGGCTGGTACTGGACCTACCCGCTTAGCCGGCGGTCATGTCACGCGTTAGGTTCATCTGGAGGGCAGGCGGAGGGCGGGTGCGGTATGTGCCGGTTGTTCGGGCTGACGGCGGGGCAGGCCCGCGTGCGGGCAACGTTCTGGCTGCTGGACGCTCCAGATTCGCTGGAGGTGCAGAGCCAACGCAACGTGGACGGCAGCGGGATCGGCTTCTTCGACGCCGACGGGACGCCCGTGGTGGACAAGCAGCCTGAACCGGCGTTCGGCGATGCGGAGTTCAGCCACGAGGCGCGGGAGGCCGAGTCCTCGGCGTTCGTCGCCCACGTCCGGTGGGCCACCGCGGGCGGCCGGACGGTGCAGAACACCCACCCGTTTGTCATGCGCGGGCGCATCATGGCGCACAACGGCGGGTTCGGCGAGCTGCCGCGCCTGGAGGCCCAGCTCGGCTCCTACGCCGGCCTGGTGCTGGGCGACACGGACTCCGAGCGGTACTTCGCGCTGATCACCAAGCAAACGGACGAGCACGGCGGTGACGTCGGGGCCGGGATCGCCGCCGCGGCCAGCTGGATCGCCGCTCACCTGCCCGTCTCGGCGCTCAACACGATCGTCGCCGCGCCTGGTGAACTGTGGGCGCTTCGGTACCCGGGACAGCACGCCCTGCACATCCTCCACCGGCCAGCAGGTCCTGGCCTGCACATCCGCAGCGCGACGTCCTCGGTGCACACGGCGGGCGACACCGCCTCGGTGGTCATCGCGTCGGAGGAGATGGACGGCGAGACCGGCTGGCGCATGCTGGCCCCGGGTGAGCTCGTGCACGTCCGGCCCGACCTGAGCGTCCTGTCGTCGATCGCGGTCCCGGAGCCGCCGGCCCGCCTGGTCCCGCTTGGCCCCGGCAATCCGAACATCGATACCTGACCGGGACCCGCTGATGCGGAGGTCGGGCTGATCTTGCCCAGTTTCGGAGTGAGCGCCCTGATACTGGTGTCTATGACTGAGATCGAGTCCCTGATCGCCGAGGTCCGCCAACTGCGCGCCGACGTTGCCCGGCTCCACACCGCGCACGCTGCGGTGCACGTCCGGCACGGCTGGATGAGCCTGCTACTGAAAGACCTGTCCACCAACCCGTACACCCAGTACAAGGTCCACATGTGGGGCGCGATCTACTGGCTGATCAACTTTCCCCTGGTCTGCTGCCTGTTCTTCTTCACGCCCACGCTATGGGTCAAGCTCGGGATCTTCATCACGCTGATCTACTCGATCTACGCCAACCTGGCGACCGACTACGGCGCCATGTCGGCGGCCGAGGCGGCGTTCGGGCAGCAGCCGCCGCCGCCGATCCCACTCGAGCCGCCGCTGCCGTCGGTATGAGGCCCGCGAAGAAGAAACCCCGGACCCCACTGAGGGTTCGGGGGTGACTCCTTGGCCTGGAGACATCGCACGTGGTAGCCCCGACCGGATTCGAACCGGCGTTACCGCCTTGAGAGGGCGGCGTCCTAGGCCTCTAGACGACGGGGCCGAGCATGGCACTGACACACTACCGCTGGGGTACCAGGACTCGAACCTAGACTAACGGGGCCAGAACCCGTCGGGCTGCCAATTACCCCATACCCCACTGGCAACGGGCACCGGACCGCTGCGCCCACGCAGTCTAGCGGACAGAACTCACGCCGGCCAACACGAGGCGAGGGCCCCGCGGTCATGAGGCGCGGCTCCCGGCACGTAGGACGGAGTTCCGTTACGTGTGGCGACACCACGGCGCGGTATCGCCGACCTCAGAACCTCAACGCACCTCTCCTGCCGCCGACGCCAGGGACGGATTCATGATAGCTACCCGGCGGCGGACGTGTCCGCTGGGTATTCGACCATCGCGACCACCCGGCTCGCCATGAACCGGGCGGTCCTGACCGCGGTGCCGGTCCTGGTCACCTCGCTGACCTCGATGACGCCGCGGCGGTTCGCGATCTCGACGCGGCGCCCGGCCCGGGTCGCGGCCACCTCGTAGGTCCTGGTGCCCTCGCCGGAGTCGATCACGATCTCAACCCGGTCCCCCTTCATGGGCGGCCTCCGCAGATCAGTAGGCCGGGAGCGAGGGGTCGACCTGGTTGATCCAGGCCAGGATGCCGCCGCCGACGTGCACGGCGTCAGAGAAGCCCGCGTTCTTGACCACGGCCAGCGCCTCGGCGCTGCGGGCTCCGCTCTTGCAGTGCAGGACGATCCGCTTGTCCTGCGGCAGCCGCTCCAGGGCCGCGCCGGACAGGAACTCGCCCTTCGGGATGAGGGTCGCGCCCGGGATCGACACGATCTCGTACTCGTTCGGCTCGCGCACGTCGATCAGGAAGACGGGGTCGCCGGCCTCCAGCATGGCGGCCAGGTCCTTGGCGCTGATCGTCGAGCCCTCGGCCGCCGCGGCCGCCTCCTCGGAGACCGTGCCGCAGAACGCCTCGTAGTCGATCAGGTGCGTGATCGTCGGGTTCTTGCCGCAGACGGCGCAGTCGGGGTCCTTGTTGACCCGGACGCAGTGATAGGTCATCTCCAGCGCGTCGTAGATCATCAGCCGCCCGGCCAGCGGGTCACCGATCCCGGTGATGAGCTTGATCGCCTCGTTCACCTGGATCGACCCGATGGAGGCGCACAGCACGCCCAGCACGCCGCCCTCCGCGCAGGACGGGACCATCCCTGGCGGCGGCGGCTCGGGGTACAGGCAGCGGTAGCAGGGGCCGTACTCCGCCCAGAACACGCTCGCCTGCCCGTCGAAGCGGTAGATCGAACCCCACACGTACGGCTTGCCGAGCAGCACGCACGCGTCGTTGACCAGGTACCTGGTCGCGAAGTTGTCGGTGCCGTCGACGATCAGGTCGTAACCGGCGAATATCTCCATCGCGTTATCGGAGTCGAGCCGCGTCTCGTGCAGGATGACCTTCACGTACGGGTTGATCTCAGCGATGCTGTCCCGGGCCGAGGTCGCCTTGGACCGGCCCACGTCGGATACGCCGTGGATGATCTGGCGCTGCAGGTTGGACTCGTCGACCACATCGAAGTCGATGATGCCCAGCGTGCCCACCCCGGCCGCGGCCAGGTAGAGCAGCGCCGGCGAACCGAGCCCGCCTGCGCCCACGCACAGGACCTTCGCGTTCTTGAGCCTCTTCTGCCCGGTCATCCCCACGTCGGGGATGATCAGGTGGCGGGAGTAACGCCTCACCTCGTCGACCGTCAGCGAACTGGCGGGCTCGACAAGCGGGGGCAGTGACACGGTGTGCTCCAAAGTTCTCTTTTATCCGAACGGCGGTGGTATTTCTCCCCGGTCCGTGCCTGGGTCAACCGGCCGGCGTGAGCGGGAATTCCCGCTCGGCAGGTGCCTGGTCACCCGGGGTGTCGAGCAGTACTCCGATCTCGCGCGCCACTGCGTGCGGATGCTCCATGTGCGCCAGGTGGCCGGTGCGCGGCAGCACCACGATGCGGGCGTGGGCGAATGCGCGCGCGGCCCGCCCCGCCAGCCGGGGGTCGACGAGGCGGTCCTGGCTGCCGAAGATGACCAGGGACGGCGCGGTGATCAGGGCCGCGTCCCGCCAGGCCGACCGGGGGTGCACGTTCTGCGCGGTAAGCGTCCGCACCGAGCCGACCAGCACGGCTTCGCCGTAGCCGAGGCCATCCCGGCGGACCAGTTCGGCCACCTCCACGGCGAACCGTTCGGGCGGGAACCGGCCCGGGTCGCAGAAGCAGGTCGCGATGACGTCGGCGACGCGGTGTTCGGGCGGCGTGACCCGGAACTGGCGCAGCAGCCGGTTCCCGACCAGCGGGAGGCTGAGCACCGGGAAGCGCAGCAGATCCAGCCGGGGGCGCGAGTCCGGCAGGGCCGGGGATACCAGCGTCAGCGTCCGGACGAGGTCCGGGCGGCGGGCGGCGATCTGCACGCAGACGGAACCGCCGAGGGAGTTGCCGATCAGGTGCACCGGGCCGTGGCCGAGTTGACCGATCAGCGCCGTGACCGTCTGCGCGAGCGCGGTGATCGAGTACTTGCCGTCGGGACGGGGCGGGGAGTTGCCGAACCCGGGCAGGTCCACCGCCTCGCAGGCCAGCCCGGGCCGCAGCAGCTCCATCAGGTCGGTCCAGTTGCGCGACGAACCCTCGAGCCCGTGTACGCACAGGGCGGGCTCCCCGGGACCGGGCGGGATGCCGCGCACGTAGACGTCGTGGTCCCCGAGCGGGACCAGCCGTCCCGGCCAGTGCGGGATCGGCTCTGTGCTCACGCGCTGGCCTTACGCCGTTTCTGGGCGGGCTTGGTGCGCGCGGCCGACCCGGCCGGGGCGTCCGCGGGCGCCTCGTCGGCCTTGCCCCGCCCGGACTTCAGGGCCGCGACGCTCGCGCGCAGGATCTCGGTCAGGTCGGCGGGCTGGGTCGGCGCCGGAGCGGCCACCCCGGCCGGGCGGACGATGTCGTTGCCCTCGATCTTGGCCTGGACGACGGCCTCGAGCGCCTCGCGGTAGGTGTCATGGAACTGGTCGGGGTCGAAGTCCTCCGTCATCGTGTCGATCAGCGAGGAGGCCATCTTCAGCTCCTGCGACCTGACCTCGATGTCCTCGTCGAGGAAGGCGAAGTCGGGCTTACGCACCTCGTCGGGCCACAGCAGGGTCTCCAGCGTGATGACCCCCTCCCTGACCCGCAGCGCGGCGAGCGCCTCGCGCTGGCGCAGCGCGACCTTGGCCACCGCGACCTTCCCCGACTTCAGCAGCGCGTCACGGAACAGCACGTAGGCCCGGGCGCCGGTGGGATCGGGCTCCAGGTAGTAGCTCTTGTTGGCGTAGATGGACTCGACCTGCGCGCTCGGCGCGAAGTGCAGCACCTCGATGCGGTGGGCGGTCACCAGGGGGAGCTCAGCGAGGTCCTCGTCGGTCAGCACCACCATGTCGCCGGTGGCCAGCTCGTAGCCCTTCGCGACGTCGGAGTAGGGGATCTCCTCACCGTCCAGCGTGCAGAAGCGGCGGAACTGGATCCGGCCGCCGTCCTCCCGGTGCACCTGACGGAACGTGATGTCCCGCTGTTCGGTCGCCGCGTAGAGCTTCACCGGGATCACGACCAGGCCGAAAGATATGGCACCGCCCCAAATGCTACGCATGGTCTCTCATCTACCCCGGTTGGCCTGCCGCTGATACATGCGGTGAGCACATTTAGGCAACTGGAGGTAGCGAGCTTACGGGCGGCTGAGATGATGAAGACGCCGGGGGGCCGGAGCAGGGCAAGGGGGAAGGAGCGGGATGCGGGCGTTCGATGTGGTGGTACTCGGCGGCGGCACCGCGGGCACGCACGTCGCCACGCGGGTGGCGGAGGGCGGCCGGTCGGTGGCGCTGGTCGAGGCGGGCCTGATCGGCGGAGAGTCTCCCTACCTGGCCTGCGTGCCGTCGAACTCGCTGCTGATTTCCGCGGGCCGGGGCGAGACGTGGGAAGACGCGGTCGCCCGCCGCGACCGGGTGACCTTCGGCCTGGACGATTCCGAGCCCGCGCGACGCCTCGCCGATGTGGGCGTGACCGTGATCCGCGGCACCGCCCGGGTCACGGGACCCGGCTCTGTGGAGGTGTCCCACGGCGGGTCGCGCCTGGCCAACGGGCAGGCGAGCGTGCCGCTGACCTACACGGACCTGGTCATCGCGACCGGATGCGAGCCGGTCGCGCCGCCGATCGAGGGCCTGACCGAGATCCCGGCCTGGACCACCGCCGAGGGCTTGTGCTCGCCCGACCTGCCGCGCCGCCTGATCGTGCTCGGCGGAGGACCGGCCGGGTGCGAGCTCACCCAGATCTACGCCGCGTTCGGCTCGCACGTGACGCTGGTCGAGGCGGAGGACCGGCTGCTCCCGGCCGAGCCCGCCTTTGCCGGGGAGATTCTCGCCGTGGCCCTGCGCCGGGCCGGCGCGGAGATCTGCCTCGGCTCGCCCGCGACCAAGGCGGAACGGACCGCCGACGGCCTCACGCTCGCGCTCGACGACGGTACCCGGATCGACGCGAACCGGCTGCTGCTCGCCTCGGGCCGGCGGCCGAGGCTCAGCGATCTCGGGCTGGACGTGCTCGGCGTCACCGTCGCCCCCGGCGAGGCGCTGCCCACCACCACCTTGTGCCAGGTCAGCGGCGCGGCCGGGCGGGTCTGGGCCGCGGGGGACGTCACCGGGATCACCCATACCCACGCCGGCCGCTACCAGGCGAGCGTGGTCGCCGCGAACATCCTCGGTGTCCACCGCGAAGCCGACTACCGCGCCATCCCGCGCTGCGTCTTCACCATCCCTTCGGTCTTCGCCGTGGGCGAGGTCCCGGCGGCCGCACGGCGGGTCAGGGCCGACCTGGGCGCCACGACCAGGGGACGGCTCGGTCAGGACGACCTCGGCTGCCTCGAGCTCTACGCGGACGCAGAAACGGGATTGCTCACGGGGGCCGTCGCGGTGGGGCCGGACGCCGCGACGTGGATGGCTGAGGTTACCCTCGCCATCAGGGCCAAGGTACCGGTCACGGTGCTGGCCGACGCGGTGCATGCCTTCCCGACCTACGGGGAAGCACTGGAGACAGCGTTCCGCGAGCTGGCCGGGACCGCGGGCCGGCCAGAACATGCCGATCAGGAGGAAGAGAGGATCGGGCCGTTGAGCGAGCTGGACATGGAGACGCCCGAGGGCGACGCCTACGAGCAGCAGCAGGAAGTCGTCGCGGACGAGAACGGAACCGTAGAGCGGCGCGAAGTCCCGTTTGACGTCGACGAGGCGGACGCGGCCGAGCAGGAACGCGCCGTCGGCTTCGACGATGACGACTACCGCTAGGGTGGGGGGCACCCGGCTGCCGCGGCACGAGAGGCGGCGGCAGCTGCTGGACGCGGCGCTAGAGGTGTTCGTGGCCCACGGGTATCATGCGGCCGCCATGGACGAGATCGCCGAGCGGGCCGGAGTCAGCAAGCCCGTGCTCTACCAGCATTTTCCCGGCAAGCTTGAGCTGTACCTGGCGCTGCTCGACCAGAGCGTGGACAACCTGCTCGAGACCGTGCGCGACGCGCTCGGCTCGACCACGGACAACAAGCAGCGGGTGGCGGCCACCTTTGGCGCCTACTTCGAGTTCGTGGTGGGCAAGGGCCAGGCGTTCCGGCTGGTGTTCGAGTCCGACCTCAGCAACGAGGCCGCCGTGCGCGAAAAGCTCGAACGAGCCCAACGTGAGTGCGCGGCGATGATCAGCGAGGTGGTCAGGCAAGACGCCGGCCTGAACGAGGACGAGGCCCGCCTGGTCAGCGTGGGGATGGTGGGCTTGGCGCAGGTCACCGCCAGATACTGGCTGAGCACGTGTGACCGTATTCCGCGGGAGGCGGCCGAGCAGCTCGTGGCCAGGCTCGCCTGGCGCGGCATCAGCGGTTGGCCGCGCAGCGAGCACTGAAGCTCCGGGCCCTTCCGTGAAGGTCAGGGCCGCCATTGGTACACTTGTTGGCGACTGGTCAATGGAATGACGCAACCAAAGTTCGTGTTGATCCAATCGGCTGCCACGGGGGGGAAACCCGACTACATGGCAGCGTGCCAGCGGCGGTAGCAGGCTCCCAGGTTCCTGGTAGCAGCGTGCGTCGCCGTAGGCCGCTGCGAGCAGCCTCGCGACACGACGGGCCCGACGCAGGGCCACGATGAAGGACGGAAGCTCTGACAACTGAGACTCTGGCCGGGAACACCGCGGACGGCGCGGCCACCGGCGACGAGACGACCGCGATGAGAAGCGGCGGCGGGCCTATCCCCACCCCGTCGTTTCGCGATTTGGGGATCAGCGAGGCGATCTGCTCGGGCCTGGACGCCCAGGGCATCGTCGCCACCTTCCCCATCCAGGCCCTGGCCCTCCCGCTGGCCCTGCGCGGGCAGGACATCATCGGGCAAGCCAGGACGGGCACCGGGAAGACCCTGGCCTTCGGCGTCCCGCTCCTGGAACGGATCGGGGAAAGCCCGGCGAGCAAGCCGGTGGCCCTGGTCGTGGTGCCGACCAGGGAGCTGGCGATCCAGGTCGCGGACGACCTGCGCGCCGCGGCCGTCAACGTCCGCGCGCGCGTGCTCACCGTCTACGGCGGACGGGCGTACGAACCGCAGATCGACGCGCTGCAGGCCGGCGTGGACATCGTGGTCGGCACCCCCGGACGACTGCTTGACCTGGCCCAGCGCCGACACCTGGACCTGAGCGCGGTCCAGGCGCTGGTGCTCGACGAGGCGGACAAGATGCTCGACCTCGGGTTCCTGCCCGACGTGGAGCGGATCGTCCGGCTCACCCCGGGTGAGCGGCAGACCATGCTGTTCTCGGCGACCATGCCGTCCGAGGTCATCACGCTCGCGCGCCGGCACATGCGCCAGCCCACCAACGTGCGGGCCGAAGGTCACGATGAGCCCGCACCCGCCCCCGGCACGCGGCAGTACGTGTTCCGTGCGCACCAGATGGACAAGATCGAGGTGCTCGCCCGCGTGCTGCAGGCCTCGGGGCGCGGCCTGACCATGGTGTTCTGCCAGACCAAGCGGGGTGCAGATCAGGTCGCGACCGCCCTGGCCAGCCGGGGTTTCGCGGTGGCGACGGTGCACGGTGACCTGGGCCAGGGTCAGCGCGAGCGGGCGCTGCGGGCGTTCCGGAGCGGCAAGGTCGACGTGCTGACCGCCACCGAGGTCGCCGCGCGCGGCCTCGACGTGGACGACGTCACGCACGTGGTGAACTACGAGTGCCCCGACGACGAGAAGACCTACGTGCACCGCATTGGCCGGACCGGGCGCGCCGGGCGCGACGGCGTCGCGGTGACCTTCGTCGACTGGCGGGATATGCACCGCTGGAAGCTCATCAACGACGCCCTCGGCCTCGGGCAGCCCGAACCCGAAGAGACGTATTCCACCTCGGACCACCTGTACGCCGAGCTCGGTATCCCGCGCGAGGCGACGGGAACGCTGCCCCGCGCCATGCGCGACCGGGCTGGCCTGCAGGCCGAGGCGATGGAGGATATCGGCGAAACCGGCAAGGTTCGCTCACCGCGGGCCCGACGCGGAAAGGACGCCGCGACCCGCGGGCAGCCCGCCGCGCGGCGCCGGCGCCGGACCAGGGCGGGTAAGGAACTCGGCGGCACGTCGGACCGGCCGGGCGCCCCCGAGGCACGCCGGGCCACCACCCGGCGCAAGGCGTCTTAGGATCCCCCAGGTCGGAGCCGACGCCCAGGTTCCGTTCACGGTCGCCAGGTAAGGTTCGCCCCTGTGAGCACACCAACCTCTGTTGACCTGCCGGACGAGGTGCGGCGTACGACCATCCGGACCAGCCGCGGGCCGTTCGCGGCGCTGGAGGCCGTGCCCGCGTCGGGGGTCTGCGAGCGGGAGGCGGCCCTGCTCGTGCCCGGCTACACCGGCAGCAAGGAGGACTTCCTGGCCGTCCTCGGCCAGCTCGCCGACGCCGGCCGCCGGGTGTTCGCGATCGACATGCGCGGCCAGTTCGAGACACCAGGGGCGCCTGATCACGATGGCTACTCGGCCTCGGCCCTGGGATCCGATATCACCGCGCTGCTGCGCGCGACCGGCGCGAAGCACCTGCTCGGGCACTCCTACGGCGGGCTGATCGCCCGCGAGGCCGTGCTGGCCTCCGCCGACGGCGAACTCGCCTCGGTGACCCTGATGAGCACGGGGCCGGCGGCGCTGACCGGGCCGCGGGCCGAGGAGCTGCGGAGCATGCTGGAGGTCCTGGGCGCCCAGGACGGCCTGCCTGCGCAGGCCGCGCTGCAGGCCGGGATCTTCGACATCTGGCAGTCGTACCTGGAACCGCAGGCCGTCGCGGCCGGCGTCCCCGGTCCGGTCGTGGCGTTCCTGGCCAAGCGGATGCTCAGCAACGACCCGAACGGCCTGGTCCTCATGGCCAGGCACCTGCTCACCGCCGAGGACCGCACGGCCGAGCTGGCGCGGCTTGGGGAGCTCCCCATCCTGGTCATCTACGGGGAGGACGACAACTCCTGGTCACCGGACGTGCAGGAGGCGATGGCCGCGCGGCTGGGGGCCAGGCGGGTGTGCATCCCCGGCGCCGTGCACTCCCCGGCCGTGGAGGCGCCCGCCACGACCGCGGGCACGCTGACGCAGTTCTGGAACAAGGCCGAGACCTGAACCCGATTCAGCCGCCGGAAAGCCCGTCCCAGGGCCGGCGCGGCACCGCCGCCGCCGCGCCCTCCGGGCAGTGCCGCAGGTAGTCGCACCAGCCGCAGGACGCGCTCGGCCGCGGCGGGAACACCTCGTCGTAGGCTGGCGCGGGCAGGCCAGCCTTCATCCGCTCGTCCGCGGCGGCGCACTCCGCCGCGATGTCCTCCGCGCGGGTCAGGTGCCTGGCCAGCGACTCGTCGGTATGCGACCAGGCGAGCACCGCCCCGGTGGGCAGGTGATGCAGTTCGACGCGGTGGCACGGCCTGCGCAGCACCCGGCCCGCGGCGAGCGCGTACAGCGCCAGGGCCATCGAGCTGCGCGCGTCGTCCACGGTGAGCAGGTGCCGACCGGTCTTGTAGTCCACGACCACGAGTTCGGGGCCCGCTGGATCGGCGAGCCGCGAGTCTAGCCGGTCGATCCGGCCGGAGACGGCGATCCGGTCGGTGCGGGTCCCCACGGTCCGTTCTATCCCGACCGGCTCGTCGGCCGGGTCCAGCCCGGCCACGTAGCCCTCCACCCAGCCGATCGCGCGCTCTCGGTACTGCGCGGACTGGGTCTCGTCCGCGAACCCCTCGGTGATCCAACCGCGGTCGAGCAGGCTGCCCGCGGCCGCGACGGTCCGCTGCGCCAGCGGCAGCCGCCACCAGCCGGCCAGCGCGTTATGGACGCTGGCGCCGAGGCTGTTGTGCGCCCAGGGCGGGCCCTTCGGCGGCGGCGGGCGCTCCAGGTAGGTCATCCGATACCGGCGAGGGCAGTCGAGCCAGGCGGAAAGGCGCGTCGGCGTGCACGGGTAGAGCCGGCGCGGCATCCCCTCGAAGCCCAGCTGTTCCACGAGGCTAGCCAGAGCTAGTCGGAGCCGGGTCCCTCGGCGAACCAGGCATCGAAGTTCTTCTCGGCCGCCCCGATCGTCGTTTCCTCGCCATGGCCCGGCAGGACACGGGTGCCCGCGGGCAGGGTGAGCAGCTGCTCGCCGATCGCGTTAATCTGCTCGGCGAAGTCGGGGAACTCACCCTCATGCCGAACGGGTCCGTCGGCGACCAGGGCGTGCCCGGTGAACACCACGCCGAGCGCGTCGCAGTACAGGCAGACCGAGCCGTCCGTATGACCCGGTGTGTACATCACCTCGAGGGCCACGTCGGCCACCTCGAAGCTCCCGCCGTCGGCCATCTCGATATCCGCGCCGCCGTCGGCGTGCGCCTCCCGCCACAGTTGCCGGTCCCTCGGGTGCAGCGCCACGGGTGCCTCGTCCCGGTCGGCCACCTCCAGGGCCGCGGCGACCTGGTCGGCGTGACCGTGCGTGCAGATCACCGCGAGCACCTCGCGATCGCCCACCGCGTCGAGCACCGCGGCCGGGTCACGACCCGGATCGATGACGATGACCTCGTCGCGGTCGCCGATGATCCAGCTGTTGACCCCATGGGGGGACGATGACACCAGTTCGATCCGTGCGGTCATCGCAGCGCATCCTTCCTTATCGCGACGGTCCGTCGACCTTCCTACCACAGTGGCCGCACCACAGGGGCCGAAGAAGTGTCGGCGAGAAATGCACGCCTGCTTCCTGTCATGCCACAATTGGGGGCGTGCGGTGGTTCCTGATCTTGCTGATCCCTGCGGTGCTGATTGGACGCGGCGAGCCGGTCCCGAGCCTGGTGAGCTATGCGGTGATCATCGTGGTCTGTTACGTCGCGTCGCTGGCCCTGCACTCGAACCGGCGGTGCCGGAAGTGCGGAGGCTCGGGTCGGCAACGAGCAGCGATGTTCACCTGGGGCGACCGCATGTGCACTACCTGCGGCGGGCAGTCCCGGCACCGCAGGTGGGGCGTGCAGGCGTTCTACCCGCAAAGCAGGACGTATTCCGAGCGCACGGCCGTCACCGCCAGAAGGCGCCGGGGCAGGCTCCGGTAGGACCTCAGAACCCCTGCTGGAGGGGGCCGAAGTCGGCGCTCCACAGCTGGTTGTTGAACACGCCGCCGTTCTGATACCGCTGCAGCTTCCAGGTGGTGAGCTGCGGCGTCGGCATCTGGATCGGGGTGGCGCTGCCCGGGAAGTTCAGCACGTACGGGTCGTTGACGTTGGTGTCCGAGCCGCTGATCAGCGGGACGTACTTGTTACCGAGCGAGGCGTTGGCGTCCACGACCCAGGTCGTCCTGCCGCCGGAACTGCACCGCTCGAGCACGACCTTCGTCCCGTCTTGCGCGGGTGACGCGACGCCCACGCACAGGCCGCTGGGCACGCCGTCCGGCGCGTACTCGATCTCGTAGGCCCAGTCGTTCGGGTAGTGCCGCAGGCACGTGTGCGTCATCGAGCTGACCTGGGCGCAGGTTCCGCCGTAGTGCTGGGCCACGGTCGCGGAGACCAGGCCGATGGAGGCGAAGCCGGAGACCCGGGCGTGCTGGAAGATGATGAAGTCCTCCCCCGCGTCGTTGTTGCTGGCGCGGTACAGGGTGATCGGCTGGCCGGCCCGGCCCCGCTTCAGCAGCACGTCGAGGATGAAGGAGGGGCTGCCGTGCGAGCCGAACTTCTGGCTGAACAGGTTGACGCAGTTCTGATAGCACGACGGCGTGGCCGCCTGGGCGGCGAGCGTCCCGGCGGCGCTGACCCCACCAGCGAGGGTGATCACCGCCGCGGCAGCCATGACCTTGCCCCTAATCGACATCGGCAACCTTCCTCCTCTTACCGGTCAGCCACGACCGCGGGCCTCACCATAATGACGCAGACGGTACACATTCGGTTGTCGTACCACGTGATGGCCAGCTAAAACCCACCGTAGCCCAGCGATGCGAGATAGCCGCGCATATCAATCCGTGGCTTTATCGCGCCTTATCGGATTGGCGTGCCCGTGGCCTGCGAGAGAAGGGCGTAGTACGCGTCGGCGGCGGTTATCTCGCACCCGATACGGTGGCCGGTCAGGCGGCCGTGATCGTCGCTGCCCCCGGTGGCCACCAGGCCGAGATCGCGGCTCAGGCCGAGCAGGCTCGCTCGCTGCGATTGCGGCTGGTCGGGATGGAAGACCTCGACCCCCGCCAGGCCTGCGGCGGCCAGCGCGGCGATCTGCTCATCGGACACCACCCAGTCCCGGCCGGCCCGCGGGTGGGCGAGCACCGTGACGCCGCCGGCCGTGCGGACCAGGCGGATCGCACGGACCGGATCGAGCGCGTACCGCTCGACGTAGGCGCGGCCGCCCGCACCGATCCAGTCGCGGGTAAACGCCTGGCCGGGCTCGGCGATGGCCCCGCTCGCCACCAGCGCGCGGGCGATGTGCGGACGGCCGACCACCCCGGTCCCCGCGATGGCGGCCACCTGATCCCAGCTGATGGCGACGCCGAGGTCGGCCAGGGCGCGCACCATGGCGCGGGCGCGAAGCTCGCGGTCGGCGCGGATCCTTCGGGCTTGCTCGGCCAGTTCCGGTTGGGTGGGATCGAACAGGTACGCCAGCAGGTGCAGGCTGTGGCCGTCGAGCCGACCCGACAGTTCCATGCCAGGCACCAGCGTCAGGGCGTCCGGCCGGGCCTGGCTGGCCTCCGCGTGGCCGGCGACGGTGTCGTGATCGGTGAGCGCCACGGCGTCCAGGCCGGCCAGTGCGGCGCGGCGCATGACCTCGGCCGGGGAATCCGTCCCGTCGGAGGCGTTGCTGTGCACGTGCAGGTCGGCGCGCACCGGGTCGTCAGCTCGCGGGCAGGCGGGGGGAAGGGGCGCCGAACGGCAGGTCCAGGTCCTGCTCGGGGTCGCGCAAGTCACGCAGCGCGATCGGCTCGACGAGCAGGATGCCCGCGGTATCCGGCCACAGCACGACCCAGAACCAGTGGCCCTTGATCTCGCCGGCGAACACGGCCCGGTCGGGCGAGTCAACGTGCCAGAGCGGGAAATCATGATTGCCGAACGAGGCGGTGGCGGTCGGGGGCGCGGAGGCGAACCCGGCTCCGGGGTCCACGCTGTCCAGGCCGGCCAGGGCCGCGCCGAGGCCGATACCCGGCTCCTCGGCGACCACCAGCATGTCGGCGGGCCCGCCGAGCGGGTTCGGGCCCGACAGCGCGACCGCGCAGGCGCGGGTGCCCGTGCGCTCGTCTCCGGCGCCGGCGAACCCCGTCACCAGCCAGCCGGCCGGGAGCGGCCAGGGCAGCCACGCCGGAACGCCCGGGGTGCGGAGCAGCCCGTCCAGGCCTTCCCGGGACGGACGGTAGGCGGGGAGCAGGGGATGCACCTCGCCGTGCACGTCACAGCGCCAGGCGCTGGACCAGGCGGTCGGCTCCTGGACGGGCTTGCCGCAGCGCGGGCAGGTGGCCGGGCCGCGGCGGTGACTTTCCTGGCCCACGCGCCTCCCCATAGGGGCACAGTTTCCTCACGTCGCTGAGCGGCTTCCTACCCTCGTTCGCAGCGGACCATGCCGGGACACAGCAGTGACGCCGGCCCCCGTTCGGGGAACCGGCGTCACCTGCGAACGTGCGTCCGGGACTTCGGTGTCCTAGACGTGGGTCCCGAAGTCCGCGCCCCACATCTGGTTGTCGTTGATGCTGGGGTAGTTCAGGATCGGCGGGAAGCCGGTGGTGTAACCGGACAGGTTGTCGACCTGCAGAACCGGGCGCGGCTTGTCGGTCGGGTAACCGGACTGCGGGTAGGTCAGCACGTACGGCTGGGAGAAGTTCGTGTCCGACCCGTTGATCAGCGGGTAGTAGTGCAGGAAGAACGACTCGATCGGGTTGTCGTAGATGTCGACCGCCCAGACCGTCTTGGACGAGGCGCCGCACTCCTGCAGGGTGACGTGCTCTTCCTGCGTCGCGGTGTTCGCGACGCCGACGCACAGGCCGCTGTCCTGGCCGTTAGGCGTGTACTCGATCTCGAACGCCGGGTCGTTGAACGACTTGTTGAGCCCGAAGCAGGTGGGCCCGCCGGGCGAGTCATTCGGCACGCAGCCGTAGTGCAGCGCCAGGCCGGCGCTCACCATGCCGGCCAGGTAGAAGTCGGCCACGGTGCCCTGGGCCTCCAGGCGGAAGTCTTCCGCCGAGTCGTTGTTGCTGCCCCGGTACAGGATGATGTTCTGGCCGATGTGGGCCCGCCCGCCCTGGACGTCCAGGATGAAGTTCGGGTCACTGTGGTGGCCGAACTCCTGGCTGAAGATGTTGACGCAGGTGCCACCGCACGACGGGGTGGCCGCGTTCGCGGCCCCCGCGGTGCCGAGCACCCCCGCCGTGCCGACGCCGCCGACCAGGGCCAGCGTCGCCGCGGTGGCGAGAACCTTGCTTTTGATGGACATTCGGTGCCAGTTCCTTTCTTGGAACCCTCACAGCCGTGCCCTGCGCACGGCTGTCGCGCAGGCCTTCGCGGCAATCCCTGCTCGCTCGCGACAGCCCGATAAGGACCTCCATGGCCACTTGCGGCAACCAGTGTCCTGTTTTACCCGATAGTGAAGACGCCAGGAGGGGACGAGTGGTTGACGATAATCACAGGATATCTGGGTCACGTGATTAAATCGAGATCTTAGAGTTTGGCGTTTCGCTTGACGGCCACCGAGGTCCGGTACCAAAGGGGGCGGGCGCAACAAACGGTGACGCCGGCCCCCGTCGGGGCCGGCGTCACCTGCTTACGCGCCTCGGGCGGTTAGAACGGCCCGAAGTCCGCGCCCCACAGCTGGTTGTCGTCGATGCTGGGGTAGTTGATAACCGGCGGGAAGCCGGTGGTGTAACCGGACAGGTTGTCGACCTCCAGGCTCGGACGCGGCTTGTCGGTCGGGTAACCGGACTGCGGGTAGCTGAGCACGAACGGCTGGGAGAAGTTCGTGTCCGACCCGTTGATCAGCGGGTAGTAGTGCAGGAAGAACGAGTCGACCGGGTTGTCGTAGACGTCCACGGCCCAGACGGTCTTGGACGAGGCGCCGCACTCCTGCAGCGTGACCTTCTCTTCCTGCGTCGCGGTGCTGGCGACGCCGACGCACAGGCCGCTGTCCACGCCGTTAGGCGTGTACTCGATCTCGAACGCCGGGTCATTGAACGACTTGTCGGTGCCGAAGCAGGTCGGGCCGCCGGGCGAGTCATCCGGCACGCAGCCGTAGTGCAGCGCCAGGGCGGCGCTGACCATGCCCGCGAGGTAGAAGTCGGCCACGGTGCCCTGGAACTCCAGCCGGAAGTCCTCGGCCGGGTCGTTGTTGCTCGACCGGTACAGGATGATCGGCTGGCCGATCCTGATGTGCTGCTGGTACACGTCGAGCAGGAAGTTCGGCGAGTGGTGGTGGCCGAACTCCTGGCTGAAGATGTCGACGCAGGTGTTACCGCACGACGGGGTGGCCGCGTTCGCGGTCGCCGCCGTGCCGAGCACCCCCGCCGTCCCGACGCCGCCGACCAGGGCCAGCGTCGCCGCGGTGGCGAGCACCTTGCTCTTGATGGACATAAAGCAGTTCCTCTCGGTAAACCTTGCGGCCGCACCCTGCGCACGGCCGTCCGAGCTGATCAGGACGGGAACGGCCGGCCTGACCGGTCTAGCGACCCGGGGGGGAAGCCCCCGGGCGAACCCGTAAGTCCCTGAATCTATACGAGTTCTTAACTTTTCCTCTTAGTCGACGCGCCACGCCGCGCCGCGGTTTACCCGAGTTTTGATGCGCATGACCGAATTCGCGGGATGGCGGACATGACAGTGGCGCCGGCCCCCTGCGGGGACCGGCGCCACCTACGTGCCTAAGTTCCGGAAACTCCGGAGCTTGTCAGGACTCGAACGCGTACGGCCCGAAGTCCGCGCCCCACATCTGGTTGTCGTCGATGCTGGGGTAGTTGATAACCGGCGGGAAGCCGGTGGTGTAACCGGACAGGTTGTCGACCTGGAGCTGCGGGCGCGGCTTGTCGGTCGGGTAACCGCTCTGCGGGTAGGTCAGCACGTACGGCTGGGAGAAGTTCGTGTCCGACCCGTTGATCAGCGGGTAGTAGTTCTCGAAGAACGACTCGATCGGCTGGTCGTAGACGTCGACCGCCCACACCGTCTTGGACGAGGCGCCGCACTCCTGCAGCGTCACGCCCTCTTCCTGGGTCGCGGTGCTCGCGACGCCGACGCACAGGCCGCTGTCCACGCCATCGGGCGTGTACTCGATCTCGAACGCCGGGTCGTTGAACGACAGGGTGGTGCTGCCGAAGCAGTCGGGCCCGCCGGGTGAGTCATCCGGCACGCAGCCGTAGTGCAGCGCCAGGGCGGCGCTGACCAGGCCTGCGAGGTAGAAGTCGGCCACGGTGCCCTGGAACTCCAGCCGGAAGTCCTCGGCCGGGTCATTGTTGCTCGACCTGAACAGGATGACCGGCTGGCCGATCCTGATGTGCTGCTGGTACACGTCCAGCAGGAAGGAGGGGCTGCCGTGCGAGCCGAACTCCTGGCTGAAGGCGTCGACGCAGGTGTTGCCGCACGACGGGGTGGCCGCGTTCGCGGTCGCCGCCGTGCCGAGCACCCCCGCCGTGCCGACGCCGCCGACCAGGGCCAGCGTCGCCGCTGTAGCGAGAACTTTGCGCTTGATGGACATAAAGCAGTTCCTCTCGTGGAACCTCACGGCCGTACCCTGCGCACGGCCGTCCGAACTGAATCAGGCCCCAGGTAAACCCGCATGTCCGTCCATCTATACGAGTTCTTAACTTTCCTACTACGCGCCGCGCCGCGCCGGGCCGCGGTTTTACTCAAGCTTTGTCGTACCTGGCCCAAATCAAGGGACGGCGCACATGACAGTGGCGCCGGCCCCTGCGGGGCCGGCGCCACCTACTTGCTTTCGAACTTCGGACTTAGATCAGCTCTCGAACACGTACGGCCCGAAGTCCGCGCCCCACATCTGGTTGTCGTCGATGCTGGGGTAGTTGATAACCGGCGGGAAGCCGGTGGTGTAACCGGACAGGTTGTCGACCTGCAGCTGCGGACGCGGCTTGTCGGTCGGGTAACCGGACTGCGGGTAGGTCAGCACGTACGGCTGGGAGAAGTTGTCGTCCGACCCGTTGATCAGCGGGTAGTAGCCCAGGAAGAACGACTCGATCGGCTGGTCGAAGACATCCACGGCCCAGACCGTCTTGGACGAGGCGCCGCACTCCTGCAGGGTCACGCCCTCTTCCTGCGTCGCGGTGCTCGCGACGCCGGCGCACAGGCCGGAGTCCACGCCATCGGGCGTGTACTCGATCTCGAACGCCGGGTCGTTGAACGACAGGAGGGTGCCGAAGCAGTCGGGCCCGCCGGGCGAGTCATCCGGCACGCAGCCGTAGTGCAGCGCCAGCGCGGCGCTGACCATGCCGGCCAGGTAGAAGTCGGCCACGGTGCCCTGGAACTCCAGCCGGAAGTCCTCGGCCGGGTCATTGTTGGTCGACCGGTACAGGATGATCGGCTGGCCGATCCGGATGTGCTGCTGGTAGACATCCATGATGAAGCCCGGGTCAGCGTGGTGGCCGAACTCCTGGCTGAAGATGTCGACGCAGGTGTTGCCGCACGACGGGGTGGCCGCGTTCGCGGTCGCCGCCGTGCCGAGCACCCCCGCCGTCCCGACGCCGCCGACCAGGGCCAGCGTCGCCGCGGTGGCGAGCACCTTGCTCTTGATGGACATAAAGCAGTTCCTCTCGTGGAACCTAACAGCCGTACCCTGCGTACGGCCGCCCGAGCTGACCAGGACGGGAACGGCCGGCCTGACCGGTCTTGCGGTCTGGAGGGGAAGCCCCGGTTGAACCCGGAAGCCCTGCGGATCAAAACCAGTTCTACACGGGTTCTTTACTTTCCTTGTACTCGACGCGCCATGCTAGCGCGGGGTTTACTCGGATTTGTCTGACGTGACCAAATCGAAACGTTGACACCACCTTGACCCATGTGACGGATGTTCCGGTGGCACGAGGGGATGGCGCACATGACAGTGGCGCCGGCCCCCTGCGGGGACCGGCGCCACCTAGGTACCTACCGTCCGGAAACTCCGGAAGTAGATCAGACCTCGAACACGTACGGCCCGAAGTCCGCGCCCCACATCTGGTTGTCGTCGATGCTGGGGTAGTTGATAACCGGCGGGAAGCCGGTGGTGTAACCGGACAGGTTGTCGACCTGCAGCTGCGGACGCGGCTTGTCGGTCGGGTAACCGGACTGCGGGTAGGTCAGCACGTACGGCTGGGAGAAGTTGTCGTCCGACCCGTTGATCAGCGGGTAGTAGCCCAGGAAGAACGACTCGATCGGCTGGTCGAAGACATCCACGGCCCAGACCGTCTTGGACGAGGCGCCGCACTCCTGCAGGGTCACGCCCTCTTCCTGCGTCGCGGTGCTCGCGACGCCGGCGCACAGGCCGGAGTCCACGCCATCGGGCGTGTACTCGATCTCGAACGCCGGGTCGTTGAACGACAGGAGGGTGCCGAAGCAGTCGGGCCCGCCGGGCGAGTCATCCGGCACGCAGCCGTAGTGCAGCGCCAGCGCGGCGCTGACCATGCCGGCCAGGTAGAAGTCGGCCACGGTGCCCTGGAACTCCAGCCGGAAGTCCTCGGCCGGGTCATTGTTGGTCGACCGGTACAGGATGATCGGCTGGCCGATCCGGATGTGCTGCTGGTAGACATCCATGATGAAGCCCGGGTCAGCGTGGTGGCCGAACTCCTGGCTGAAGATGTCGACGCAGGTGTTACCGCACGACGGGGTCGCCGCGTTCGCGGTCACCGCCGTGCCGAGCACCCCCGCCGTCCCGACGCCGCCGACCAGGGCCAGCGTCGCCGCGGTGGCGAGCACCTTGCTCTTGATGGACATAAAGCAGTTCCTCTCGTGGAACCTAACAGCCGTACCCTGCGTACGGCCGCCCGAGCTGACCAGGACGGGAACGGCCGGCCTGACCGGTCTTGCGGCAAAGAGGGGTAGACCCAGGGGTCGGTAGAACCAAGCACGTAGAACACGGGGTTCGTAATTCCGCTACTCAACCCGATTTACTACTCGACGCGAGACGTCGGCGCCCGGTTTACTCGGTTTGTCAGGCGTGACCAAATCGAAACGTTGACACCAGATTGACCCATGTGTCGGATGTTCCAGTGGCACGAGGGATGGCCGCATACAGCAGTGGCGCCGGCCCCCTTGCGGGGACCGGCGCCACCCTTACTTACTTACTGAGAGTCCGGAGCTCCGGAACGGTCAGTTCTCGAACAGGTACGGCCCGAAGTCCGCGCCCCACATCTGGTTGTCGTCGATGCTGGGGTAGTTCCAGATCGGCGGGAAGCCGGTGGTGTAACCGGACAGGTTGTCGACCTGGAGCTGCGGGCGCGGCTTGTCGGTCGGGTAACCGGACTGCGGGTAGGTCAGCACGTACGGCTGGGAGAAGTTCGTGTCCGACCCGTTGATCAGCGGGTAGTACTGCAGGAAGAACGACTCGATCGGCTGGTCGTAGATGTCCACGGCCCACACCGTCTTGCTGGACGCGCCGCACTCCTGCAGGGTCACGCCCTCTTCCTGCGTCGCGGTGCTCGCGACGCCGACGCACAGGCCGGAGTCCACGCCATCGGGCGTGTACTCGATCTCGAACGCCGGGTCGTTGAACGACTCGTCCAGCCCGAAGCAGGTGGGCCCGCCGGGCGAGTCATCCGGCACGCAGCCGTAGTGCAGCGCCAGGCCGGCACTGACCAGGCCGGCGAGGTAGAAGTCGGCCACGGTGCCCTGGAACTCCAGCCGGAAGTCCTCGGCCGGGTCATTGTTGCTCGACCGGTAGAGGATGATCGGCTGGCCGATCCTGATGTGCTGCTGGTACACGTCCAGGATGTAGTTCGGCACGTCGTGGTGGCCGAACTCCTGGCTGAAGATGTCGACGCAGGTGTTACCGCACGACGGGGTGGCCGCGGTCGCGGTCACCGCCGTGCCGAGCACCCCCGCCGTCCCGACGCCGCCGACCAGGGCCAGCGTCGCCGCGGTAGCGAGCACCTTGCTCTTGATGGACATAAAGCAGTTCCTCTCGTGGAACCTAACAGCCGTACCCTGCGTACGGCCGCCTGAGCCGATCAGGACGGGAACGGCCAACCTGATCATTTCTGTGCCTGTTTGGGAAAGGGGAAGATCCGGGAAATCCCGGAAGCTTCTTGTGGCCAAGCAGGTAATACCGGGTCAATTGGACATAAGAACTGATATTTATGCGCACTGACCGCCGGCTGCGGCCGGGTCTTCAGCAGATGAAACCGGAATCCCTTACTGCTATATGACGTGCGATACGCGC
The DNA here is from genome assembly GCA_963789225.1 of uncultured Actinomycetes bacterium. Lineage (GTDB taxonomy): Bacteria > Actinomycetota > Actinomycetes > Streptosporangiales > Streptosporangiaceae > Palsa-504. The sequence goes on along the minus strand of CAWBKD010000006.1, from coordinate 147,916 downwards.
CGCTGGTTGTCGTGGATGGCGATGAGTTATCCGGCGTGATCAAATCGAAACTCTACCAGCACGGGACCGCCGCTATCGTCATTATGACGCGCGGAAAGATAAATCGCACTTGCCGATTTAAACGGCAATACGGATAATTAACTACATGTCTGGTTCCTTGATCCCGTGTGTGGGCGCCGTCATCAAGGACGAATGCGGACGCCTGCTGCTCATCAAGCGGGGCCACGACCCCGGCGCGGGGCTATGGTCGCTGCCGGGCGGCCGGGTCGAGCCCGGCGAGACGGATGCCGAGGCCCTAGTCAGGGAAATGCGGGAGGAAACGGGTCTGGTGGTCCGGGCCGGGCGATTGCTCGGCAGCGTACGGCGACCTTACGGGGACGGCGACGTCATCGACATCAGGGACTACGCCGCCACCGTCATCGGCGGAACGCTCAATGCGGGCGATGACGCGGCCGATACCCGCTGGGTGGACGAGCAGGATTTCGCTAGCCTGCCGGTGACCGAAGGGCTGGCGGAAATCCTGACCAGCTGGGGTGTTCTGGGGGTTCGAGCACCGCGAGATTAGCGATCGCCCTACCGGTGAGAGATTCCCCAGCCGTGACCGGCCGTACTGTTCGGGTCTGTGGCGATAGGCTCCGCTGGGCAGATTCTTGACCCCTTATTTCCCCGATGGTTAAGTTCAGCGCGTTTATCCCGTTGGGCAAGCTTTGACGCCTGACGCGCACGCGTGCCCGGGCGCCACGGACCCTAGCCGGGTTGGGTCGGCGCTCTCACGACTGCTGGTCCGCGTGGCCCGGAGTCGGCGAGGGAGGAACCACCGCTCGTTCGGGATATTTCGCGTTGCGCGATGCGGATTCGTAACATGGAGTCATGACCTCCGCTCCGCTGTCCCCGCCCACTGTCGAACAGGTGACCCGGGCGCTTGACGGCGTGCACGACCCCGAGATCCGCAAGCCCGTCACCGAGCTTGGCATGGTCAAGAACGTCGAGGTGGCCACGGACGGCGCGGTACGCGTCGAGGTGTGGCTGACCGTCGCGGGGTGCCCGCTGCGGGACACCATCACCCGCGAGGTCACCGCGGCCGTCGGTAAGCTCCCCGGGGTGTCCTCGGTCCGCGTGGACCTGGACGTGATGAGCGACGAGCAGCGCCGGGCGCTGCAGACGCAGCTACGCGGCGGGCACCCTGAGCCGCAGATCCCGTTCGCCCAGCCGTCCTCGCTGACCCGCGTCTACGCGGTGGCCAGCGGCAAGGGCGGCGTGGGCAAGTCGTCGGTCACGGTGAACCTGGCCGCGGCGCTGGCCGCCTCGGGTCACAAGGTCGGTGTGATCGACGCGGACATCTACGGGCACTCGGTGCCGCGGATGCTGGGTGCGACCGGGCGGCCCACCCCCGTCGAGAAGATGATCATGCCGCCGTCGGCGCACGGCGTGAAGGTCATCTCGATCGGCATGTTCACCGACGGCAACAAGCCGGTGGTGTGGCGCGGGCCGATGCTGCACCGGGCCCTGCAGCAGTTCCTGGCCGACGTGTACTGGGGCGACCTGGACATCCTGCTGCTCGACCTGCCCCCGGGCACCGGTGACATCGCCATCTCGGTCGCCCAACTGCTCCCGTCGGCCGAGTTGCTGATCGTGACCACCCCCCAGATCGCCGCGGCCGAGGTGGCCGAGCGCGCGGGCGCGATCGCCGCCCAGACCCGGCAGCGGATCACCGGGGTCATCGAGAACATGGCTTACCTGGTGTGCCCGCACTGCGGGGAGCAGACCGACCTGTTCGGCTCGGGCGGCGGAGCTACGGTGGCGGCCGCGCTGAGCAGGCTCGGCGGGACGCAGGTGCCGCTACTCGGGCAGGTACCGATCGACGTGCGGCTGCGCGAGGGCGGCGATCAGGGGATTCCGCTCGTGCTCGGTGACCCCGATTCCCCCGCCGGGATCGCGCTCAGGAAGATCGCGGACGACCTGGCAGGTCGCGGTCGTGGACTGGCCGGGCGTCACCTCGGCCTCACGCCGACGACCCCGCAGTAGCCGCCAGGCTCAGGTGGCGTCGGGGTCGTAGGGCGCGCGCTCGCCGGGGGCGAGCAGGGTCGTGCTCGTCCTGGCCGACCGGGGGGACTGCGCCGCCGCGGTGGTACTGGCCCGTGAGTCCCCGTTGAACTCGTCGAACAAGTGCTTCCGCACGAACCGCTTGGGGTTCAGGTCCTCGATCTCGAAGTCGGCGAACTCGGGTCCGAGCCCTTCCCGCAGGTCGTTCTTGGCGCCCTCGGCGATCCGGCGCAGGTCGCGCAGCGCCCGCCCGGCCTGGGCAGCGACCTTGGGCAGCTCCTTGGGCCCGAAAACGACAAGCGCGAGCACCGCCAGGACCAGCAGCTTGCTGATGGACAGGTCAAACACGGTCAGCTCCGTCACGCATCCGGGTCAGGCACTCGCACGTCCACTCTAACCTGCTAACGGAACGGGTTCACCCAGGACGCCAGCCGCGCGAAGCCACGCGAGAGGCGCTTCCAGAAGCCGGGCGGCGAGTCGTGCGGCAGCGCACCGACCACGGCGGTCACGGTCTGGGCCGGCGCGTCCGCCATCACGGTGTACACCATGCCGCGGCTGGACCAGGTCAGGGACCGCTGATCCGGCACCGCCGCGTAGATGACGTGCCCGTCCAGGGTGGTCTTCTGCCAGCCGGATAGCCCGGCCGCCAGGTTGCCGCGCTGCTCGAACACCGAGACCACGGACAGGCCGTCCGAGTAACCGAGGTCGAGCGCGGTTCCGTTGCTGGTCTGCGTCTTCGCGCCGGCGAACAGCGACAGGCCGCCGGGCAGGCCCGCCGGGACGAGCCATCCGTCCGCGCGCAACTCCAGCAGCTGCCCGGGCGAGAGCGGATCCGTCCACGGGCCCTGCGGATCGGCCGCCCCGCCGACGGGCGGGTGGGCCGGGGCCGGGTTCCCGAACCGGACGTTGATGAACAGGTCCTCGCTGATCAGGTGCGCGGACGGATCGAAGACCTCCCGCTCGAGGGGCAACTTAGTGGCGTCGTCCAGCCAGAACCTCGCGGCCAGGGTGCCGTCGTCCCGCCAGGCCTCGACCACCTGCGCCGCCCGGTTGTCTCCCGCCACCGTCCCCGGCCCCGCGTAGGCGACGATGTAGTGCGTTTCCAGCAGGCGCACGAGCGGCATCGTCACGCCGAGCACGCCCTCGGGCGCCTGCCCGTCGGTGTCGGAGGACAGGTAGGGCCCGCTCGAGTAGGTCCCCGCGGCCACGGTCTGGGTGACCGTCTGGCCGCCGCTGACGTGCCAGATATCCGAGGTCAGGATCGTCTCGCCGCTATTACCCCAGCGCGACACGAGCTCCTGGCCCTGGTACGACGTTGCGATGGCCGCGCGGGCGGCCTGGGTGAGCAGGCTGACGGCCTGGGCGCTGCTGTGCCGCGCGGCGGGCGAGGCCGGTCCGGCCGCCGCGGCGGGCGCCCGGCTGGTGACGTGTGTCTGGTCCTGGGGCGAACCGGAGGGAGTGCTGCACGCGGTGAGCAAGCATCCCGGCACGGTCACCGCTAGCGCCACCGCCAGCAGCACGGGCGGCCTGCTCCGGCGGCAGCTCACGGCGCGGCTCAGCGTGAACACGCGGACCTCACGGGAGCGAGGCGCCGGAGCCCGGCGCGAACACATGGGACCCGGGCCTGGGCGACGGCCCGCTGAACGGTACCTCGCCGGTGATGATGGCGTGCTGCACGCTGTACAGCTCCACCGGCGGGGTGATCTTCGGCCCGGGGGCCGCCTGCCCGCCGCCTCCCGCCGTGAACGCGGCGGTGCCGAGGCCGACGACCAGCGATACGGTGCCGAGGAACACGTAGCGGCGCCGGGCGGGCCGTGGCCGGACGGTTCGTGGCCGGGTGGAGGCACGGAACCCTCGTCTGGTCTCCGCCCGCTCGCCGGGCACGACGCGCAGCGGCCTGCGCCGCGGGGGCAGCGGGCCGCCCGGCCCGGTCATGGAGATCAGGCGGCGGGTCATCGCCGCCTCGGCCGGCGCTCCGTCCATCAGCGAGCGCAGCTTCTGCTTCAGCGCGCGCAACTGCGCGGCCTCGGCCCGGCACGGCTCGCAGCCGGCCAGGTGAGCGTACGCGCGGTCGCGTTCCGCCCCGGTTAGTTCGCCGTCGACCAGGGCGGACAGCCGGTCACCTAGATGGCTCATGAATCACCCGACCGCTTCAGCCGGGCCAGGCCCTGGTACCGCCGCGGCTGACTCCACGAGCGGGTCCGAGGGTGCTCCGCGGCGGCCAGGGGCGGCCTGCGGTGCTCGAGCGCGGCGCGCAGCTGGGCCCGGCCGCGGTGGATCCGGCTGCGCACCGTGCCCAGCTTGACCCCCAGGGTGGCGGCGATCTCCTCGTAGGAAAAGCCCTCGATATCGCAGAGCACGACCGCGGCCCGGTATTCGGGCGGGAGGGCCTTCAGCGCGGCCTGGACGTCGCCGTCCAGGTGCGCGTCATCGAAGGCCTGGGCGGGGGTCGGCTCGGAGCCGGGCAGGCGGTGGGCCATGTCGTCGGCGAGTCCCTCGAACCGGATCCGCTGCTTGCGGCGGGCGGAGTCGAGGAACAGGTTCGTGGTGATGCGGTGTAGCCAGCCTTCGAAGGTGCCCGGGGTGTAGCTGGACAACGACCTGAAGACCCGGACGAAAACCTCCTGGGTCAGGTCCTCAGCGTCGTGCGGATTGCCGGTCAGGCGGTAGGCGAGCCGGTACACCCGGGCCGAATGCGTGCGGACGATATCCTCCCACGTCGGGAGGTTCCACTCAGGGCGAGCGGGGGTGGGCAGGGGGTGATGCTGGCGGGCTTCCTCCAACCATCCGCCCTCCGGGTAGCACAGTGCCGCGGCTCTCACCATCGTGCCCTGGATTCTCCCGTAACGCCAATCGGGTCGGCGGGCCTGCGCCCATGTCGTATCGCCTAGATAACGGGCTGGGTCGCGGCAGAGTTCCCCGGACCTGCGGATCTGGCGCTAGGCTGCTGCGGGTGGGGCTACCTGCGTACGCCGCCGATTACCTGGGCGAAGATGAGCCGCTCCAGGCCGCCCGCGCGAACGCGGCGGACCTGGGCGGCACCGAGCCTGTCCCGCCCGTGGTCGGCGCCACGCTGCGCTTCCTGGCCTGCTCCGTCGGGGCCAGGACGGTCGTCGAGATCGGCACCGGCTGCGGCACCTCGGGTATCTGGCTGCTCCGCGGCATGCGCCCGGGCGGCACGCTGACCAGCGTCGACACCGAGCCGGAGTACCACAGGATGGCGCGGAAGGCGTTCACCCAGGCTGGCTTCGCGCAGAGCCAGGGCCGGCTCATCCTGGGCCGCGCGCACGACGTCTTGCCCCGGCTTTCCGACGGCGCCTACGACGTGGTCTTCTGCGACGCCGATGCCCGGGACTACCCCGATTACCTGATCGCCGCGCTGCGGCTACTGCGGCCCGGCGGCGTCGTCGCGTTCAACAACGTCCTGACGGCGGGGGACCCAGCCGACGCTGGGGCGCCCGACGTGGCCCGGCAGGTACGGGACGACGATCGGCTCGTTCCCGTGCTGCTGCCGCTGGGCGACGGCCTGCTGGCCGCGGTCAAGAGGGGCGAGAAGGGCGACTGAAGGGACAGCGGGAACCTGGTTCAACCCACCACGGACTTCAAGGCGTCACCAAGCTTAGCCGCCTCGTCCGCCGTGAGTTCAACAACAAGCCGGCCCCCGCCTTCAAGCGGGACACGCATAACAATGCCGCGCCCCTCCTTGGTGACCTCAAGCGGACCGTCACCTGTCCGCGGCTTCATCGCCGCCATTTTCCATCCCCTTCCTGCGGACTCCGCGCACTTCGCCCACGGAGGCGGAACCGACCAGCCACAAACGTTTCTATCCGTCGCCCTATTATCTCGTGTCCGGAAGCAGAATGGTAATGATCGGGGGAGGAACGGGGAGTGGGTGAGCGCGCCGAGCGGCGGGCCGGCAGGCCGCGGCGCCTGCTCATCGACCTGACGCCGCTGCGGAGATCACGCGACCTGCGCTGCCTGGTGCTTGGCGAGCTCATCTCCGTGCTCGGCACCCAGCTCACCACGGTCGCGGTGCCCTACCAGGTGTACCAGCTCACCCGGTCGTCCCTCGACGTCGGGCTGGTGTCGCTGACGCAGCTGATCCCGCTGATCGCTGGTTCGCTCCTGGGCGGGTCGGCGGTCGACGCGATGGACCGGCGCCGCCTGCTGATGGCGGCGCAGGTGCTGATGGCCGGCTGCAGCGCCGGGCTGGCGGTGAACACGGACCTGGGCACGTCGCTGTGGCCGCTGTTCGTCCTCCCGGCGTTGGCGGCGGGGTTCAGCGGGGTGGACGACGCGGCGCGCAGCGCCATCGTCCCGAACCTGGTGCGCCGGGCGGAGGTGTCGACCGCGAACGCCATGTTCCAGGCGCTGTTCCAGCTCGGCCTGGTGGTGGGCCCGGCGGTGGCCGGCCTGCTGCTGGCCGGGGCCGGGGTCCGCTTCGTGTACTGGGCGGACGTGGCCAGCTTCGGGGCGTCCCTGGTCATGGCGTTCCTGATGGCACCGCAGCGCCCGGCCGGGTCCGCGGACCACCGGCCCGGCCTGCGCTCGATCGTCGAGGGCCTCGGCTTCGTGCGCGGGCGCCAGGCCATCCAGGGGGCCTACCTACTCGACATCAACGCCATGGTGTTCGGCCTGCCGCGGGCCCTGTTCCCGGCGCTGGCGGCGACCGTGTTCGGCGGCGGGGCGCGGGTGCTCGGCTTCCTGTACGCCGCCCCCGGCGCGGGGGCGCTCGTCGGCGCGCTCACCACCGGCTGGGTCGGCCGGGTCCGGCGTCAGGGCCTGGCGGTGATCGTCGCCGTCATCGCCTGGGGCGTCGCGATCACCTGCTTCGGGCTGGTGCGCTGGCTGCCCGGCGCCCTGGTCCTGCTGGCCGTGGCCGGCTGGGCCGACGTGATATCGGCGGTGTTCCGCAACACGATCATTCAGCTCGCGGTGCCCGATGCCCTCCGGGGGCGGCTCTCCGGGCTGCAGATTGCGGTGGTGACCGGCGGCCCTCGGGTCGGAGACCTGGAAGCGGGAGCGGTCGCGGCGGCGTTCGGCGACACCGCGTCGGTGGTCTCCGGGGGCCTGGCCTGCATCGCAGGAGCCCTCATCCTCGCCCGCCTGCTGCCAGGCTTCCGCCGTCAGCAGGCTCAGGGGGCCCCCGATCCATCGGGGACCCCCTGAGCACTCGTGGAGCTGCCGGGAATCGAACCCGGGTCCTTCAGTACCTCACCAGGGCTTCTCCGGGCGCAGCTTGCTTCGCTTTTCTCAGCCCCGGCGATCACGCAAGCTAGACGCCGACGGGCTCAGCCGCTGTTTGATGTCCCACCTGGCCCCGCGACCGGGTCAGGCGGTGGATCCTCCTAGCTGATGCCAGGCACCGGGTCGAAGGCGTCCCCGGGCTGACAACCTCTTAACTCGCCTTAAGCGGCGAGGGCGAGGCTAGTGCGCGATGTGTTGGCACTTATCGTTTACGGCCGCAGGATTTACGAGGTCACAACCGCAACCCTCGGCCCGCTTCCCCTGGTTCAACTACCGAAGTCGAAACCGTTCAGCCCCTATTGAGTTGTGCGGCGGATACGGCTTGGCAAGCCGACCGTATCCGAACCGTACACGTACAACCCGCGCGCGCCAACCGTGATTCCCGGAGGCGCGCCGCAGCCTGGGCCCGGGCAAGCAAAATGGCCCCTGCGGGCGCTGGCGGTGGCCGAAACGCGCCCGCAGGGGCCGACCGGCAGGGTCGGAGCCGGTCCAGTGTCCGAGTCTCCCCCGAGATGAGACCCGGACCTTCTTGAGGCCGACTGGGTTGCAACCCCCAAGCGAACTCCAGTCACCGGTAAAGACGCCTGCCAGGCAGCGGATGGTTGCTCAGCGTGAACTCTATTGAGTTACGCATTAATAACGCAGAGTAACGAACGGTCCGGTCGCCCCGGTGGGCTCTCAGCGGATGGCCGACAAGAATACGCTGGCCAGCGCCGCCGCGGACAGCCGTGGGGTGCGGCCGGACTCCATCACGGCGAACGCTACGTCACCGCGGAAGCCGACGAACCAGCTCATCCAGCCCGATCGGGTATGGACCAGGCCGACCTGCCCGTACACCTGCGGCCCACGCAGGCTGGCGGCATGGGCGGCCCCCGAGCGGACCGCACTCCGCATGAGGCTGCGTAGCGCGGACAGTTCGTCGGGGTCCAGCGCGGGGCCGACGCTCCCGGCCGGATCGCTGGGGTCGGCGAGCACCTGGGGTGCGCGCCAGCTGCCGTGGTCCACCACCGCGGCGACCATGGCCATCGACAGCAGGCTCACCTGAACGTTTCCCTGGCCGATCATGTCGGAGGCGAGCACGGCGTCGTTCGCGGCGGGGGACAACGACCCGGAGAAGGCGGGCACCGGCAGTCCCGACCAGTCGGACCCGATCCCGAACTCCTTCGCGACCTGGGCCAGCGTGGCGAAGGAGAGCCGCTCGGAGAGGCCGGCGAAGGCGGTGCCGCAGTCCTCCGCGAAGTCCTCGCTGAACGGCTTCTGCTCGCCGGTCCCGTCGCTTGTGAACGTCTGACCGCCGACGGTGAACGAGTTCTCGCAGGAGATCGGGGTGGACACCGCCGTCACCTTGGTGCCGAGCAGGGCGGCGGCCGACACGATGGTGAACGCGGTGCCCGGGGTCAGCTTCGCGTCGAGCGCACCCCCGACGGGCAGCGGGCCGGACGCCTGGCGCTGAGCCACCGCCAGCACCCGGCCCGTCGACGCCTGGACCGCGACGATCTCGCCCGAATTCGGGACGCTCTCGAGTGCGGCCAGCGCGGCACCCTGAACCGTCGAGTTGATGGTGGTCCGCACCGGTGTCCCGGACACGCCCGGCCAGCGCGCGAGCACGCTGCCCACCACCCCGGCCGTATTCATGGTCACCACCTCAATGGTCGGCGTGCCGAGCAGTTCGTGCTGGTAATACTCCTCGAGCCCGGACAGCCCGACCGTGGTCCCCGGGACGTAGTACGCGCCGTCGTCGCGCAGGACCGGGTCGACCTCGCTGCCGATGTGCCCGACCAGGCCGGTGGCCTCGGCCTGGAACAGCCGTTCCGATTCCGGCCTGATCACCAGGCCGGGCACGGCGCGGAGCCGGGAACGCAGCGGGGCGTAGGTGGTGGGGTCAAGCGAGGCGAGCGTGAGGAAGTCGCGCGGCGGGGCGGCCGTGATCTGGCCGAGCACCTGCGTGGCGTCGAGTCCGGTCACTTCCGCGAAATCCTGGGCGGTTACGTCCGCGTCGGCCAGGCGGTCCGGCCGCACCCCCAGTACGTAGACCAGGGACGGCACCTCGAGCGGCCTGCCCGCGGAGTCGAGCACCGGCGCCCGGCTCGGGAACCGGGTCACCACGGCCAGGCGCTGGCCCTGGCTGAGGTTAGGGTTCACCACGCTGGGCGCCCATTCGACCTTCCAGTTGCCCGCGATCCGGCGCAGCGCGAAGTGCCCCTGATAGGTCCATACGCGTCCGGTTTCCGCGAGATCGACCGAGGCCGTGAACGACGCTATCGCGGTGTCGCCGTGCTGGGTGACCGACTTCATGGCCAGGAACAGCTGGGTGGCGTCGACCTGAGCGAAGGCGTCCGTCAGGCTGGTAGCGACGGTGCCTGCCGCGGCCGTGGCTAGCGCCCCGGCCGCGGCGTAGTGCTGATACTCCCAGTCGAGCAGAAACGCCTGGGCGGTGGGCTCGGCGGAGGGTTCAGAGCCGAACCCCGTGGACAGGCCGATGGCCAGGACCCCGACGGCGATGATGGCCAGCACGGCGATGCGCGCGCGCCGCGGCTGCCTGCTCGACGGTGCGGACCTCCGGCCGGGCTTTGGCCTGGGCCCGCCGGAGCCGTGGCGGGCCGGTTGCGGCGCGCGCGGGGGGAGGGGGGACGGCACGGCGGGGCGCACGGGCCCGGTACCGGCTGCACCGTTCACCCCCGGCCCATTCGCGCCAGGCCCGTTCACCGGGGGCCGATTCACCGTAGGCCCATTCGCAGCGGGCCCGATTATGGCAGGCCCGCTCGCGGCAGGCCCATCCGTAGCGGGCGCGTTCGGGGTGGGCACGGTGGGCGCGGTGAGGTCCCGCGGCCTGGGGTGGCCGCCGCGTTCGCTCCCAGCAGTGGACACGATCCGCCTGCCCGTCACCGTCGCCGTTTCAGCGCACGATCCATTTCCCTGGCCGCGTCACGCCGCGCAAGGTCCTGGCGTTTATCGTAGGTCCGCTTGCCGCGGGCGAGAGCCAGTTCCACCTTGACGTTCCCATCCTTGAAGTACAGCGATAGCGGGACCAGCGTCAAACCTTGCTCCTGGGTCTTGCTGACCAGGCGATCGATCTCCTTGCGGTGCAGCAGCAGCTTCCTGATCCGCCGCGGGGTGTGGTTCGTCCAGGTGCCCTGGTCGTACTCGGGGATGTGCACGTTGTGCAGCCACACCTCGCCGTCGGAGATCTGCGCGAACCCGTCCGCGAGGGACGCGCGCCCCGCGCGCAGCGACTTCACCTCGGTGCCGGTCAGGACCAGCCCCGCCTCGAACGTGTCCTCGATGTGGTAGTCGTGACGGGCACGCCGGTTGCGGGCGATGACCTTCTGCCCTTGCTCGCGAGCCACGTCGCTCCCATCACCACGTCCGCCCGCTCAAATCCGCAGGTAACGGCGCAGCGTCAGGAACGACGTCACGCCGCACAGCAACACCCCGACGGCCATCGAGAACACGATGACCTCGATCAGGTCACCGACGGACAACCCTACGTTGAAGGAGAAATACTGCTCCAGGCTATCCAGCATCAGCGACTTGACCGCCACCAAGAGCCCAGCGGCGATCGCCCAGCCGATCAGCCCGGCGATCGTCCCCTCGAGCAAGAACGGCAGCTGGATGTAGAAGTTGGACGCGCCCACCAGGCGCATGATCGCGGTTTCCCTGCGGCGGTTGAACGCGGACAGCCTGATCGTGTTGGCCACCAGCAGGATGGCCGCCACGATCAGGATCAGCGCGATGACCACGACCGCGTTCCTCGCGCCGTCCAGGAGACGGTAGAACTTGTCCAGGATCGTTTCCTCGTCGACCACCGTTTCCACCCCGGCCGCGCCGGTGACCGCGCTGGCGACGATGTTGTAGTCGGCCTCGGGGTTCTTCAGCTTCACCTCGAACGAGTCGGGGATGTCGCCCTCCTGGGTGTCCTGGACCAGGGCGGGCTCGTTGGAGAAGTACTGCCTGAACTCGGAGTAGGCCTGCTGTTGTGAGACGTAGTAGACCGCTTCCACCTGCGGCATGGAGACGAGCTGGGCGTGCAGCTGGTTCCGCTCGGCGTCGGTGGCCGGCCCGTTCTCCTGGCACTGCGGTTCCGGGCTCGTCTTGATGCACAGGTAGATCGACAGCTCGACCTTGCCCTGCCAGTACGTTCGCGTCCGGTCCACCTGCTTGACGAACAGCAGACCCGTGCCGAGCAGGGAAAGGCTGATGGCCACGACCACGATGAGCGCCATCGTCATGGTGAGATTCCGGCGCAGCCCGATCCAGATCTCCTGAAAGACGAACTGTGAACGCATGCTGGCTGGTCCCTTGCAGTCCTAGGTTGCCGAGGTTGGGGTCAGTAGGCCTGGCCGTACACCCCGCGCGACTGGTCCCGGACAACCTTGCCGTATTCCAGCTCGATCACCCGCTTGCGCATCGAGTCGACGATGGCCGCGTCGTGCGTGGCCATCACGACCGTCGTCCCGGTCCGGTTGATCCGGTCGAGCACCTTCATGATGCCGATCGACGTCGCCGGGTCGATGTTCCCGGTCGGCTCGTCGGCAAGCAGGATCATCGGCCGGTTGACGAACGCCCGCGCCATCGCGACCCGCTGCTGCTCGCCGCCGGACAACTCGTCGGGCATGCGGTCATGCTTGCCCTCGAGACCGACCAGGTCGATCACCTCCGGGACGACCTTCCTGATGAAGCGCCGCTGCTTGCCGATCACTTCGAGGGCGAACGCGACGTTCTGGTAGACGTTCTTGTTCGGCAGCAACCGGAAGTCCTGGAACACGCACCCGATGCGGCGCCGCAGGTACGGCACCTTCCAGTTGGTGAGTCGCGCGAGATCCCGGCCCGCCACGTGGATCCTGCCCTCGGACGGCCGCTCCTCCTTCAGGATCAGGCGGAGAAAGGTCGACTTCCCCGACCCGGACGGGCCGACCAGGAAAACGAACTCGCCCTTGGCCACCGCGATGTTCACGTTCTCAAGCGCGGGCCTACTCTGATTCGGGTAGACCTTACTGACGTTATCGAAGTCGATCACAGGACCATCACAGCGAGGTAGGTACGGACCAGATATTCCTGATGACCGCCGCCGCCGCGCACTTCTAGGCGGTATGCGGGTAACCTGGTAAAGCCAGGGAACAGTCTAGAGGTAAACGGTCGGCTAAGGCCCTACATCAGCACAAGTGTCGGGGCGCAGGCCAGCGGGAAGGGGTTCCGATGAGCTGTGAACACCTGATCTGCGGGCAGTGCGCCGGGCCAGTGGTCGAGGGTCGGTGCCCCGCGTGCCGGGCCACCCGCCAGCACATCCACCACCACTTCAGCGTGAGCCCGCAGGTAATCATCGCGGCCATCCTCGTCCTGACGGTGCTGCTACTCCTGGCCACGCACCTCGCGACGAGGTAGCAGGCTAGCGACCGCTCTGGCGGAGCCAGCGGATCTCGGCGTCGATGAACTCGTCGATCTCGCCGTCGAGGACCGCCACGGCGTTGCCGGTCTCCATCCCGGTCCGCACGTCCTTCACGGTCTGGTACGGATAGAGGACGTAGTTGCGGATCTGGGTCCCCCACGCGCGCCCGCCGTCGCCGCGCAGCGCCGCCATCTGCTCGGCCTCTTCCTGCCTGCGCCGCTCGAGGAGCTTGGCCTGTAGGACGGCCATCGCCGACGCGCGGTTCTGGATCTGGCTGCGCTCGTTCTGGCAGGACACCACGATCCCGGTCGGCAGGTGGGTGATCCGGACCGCGGAGTCCGTGGTGTTCACGCCCTGGCCGCCCGGGCCGCTGGAGCGGAACACGTCGACCCTGATCTCGTCCTCGTCGATGTCGATGTGATCGGTCTGCTCCACCACGGGCAACACGTCGACCCCGGCAAAGGAGGTCTGCCTGCGCCCCTGGTTGTCGTACTTGGAGATGCGGACCATGCGGTGCGTGCCCTGCTCGCCGCGCAGCGTCCCGTACGCGTACGGAGCGTTGACCCCGAAGGTGGTCGAGTTGATCCCGGCCTCCTCGGCGTACGAGATGTCGTACACCTCGGTCGGGTACTTGTGCCGCTCGGCCCAGCGCAGGTACATGCGCATCAGGTTCTCCGCGAAGTCGCGCGCGTCCGCGCCGCCCGCCTGCGCGTTGATCGAGATCAGCGCCTCCCGGGCGTCGTACTGGCCGGACAGCAGCGTGCGCACCTCGAGCTGGTCGATCTCGGACCGCAGCGCGGCCAGCTCACGCGCCGCCTCGTCCCTGGTGGGCTCGTCGTTCTCGCCCTCGGCCAGGACGAACAGCACCTGGGTGTCGTCCAACCGCTGGCGCAAGCCGGACAGCCTGGCCAGCTCGGCCTCCAGGTAGGACAGCCTGCGGTGCACCTTCTGGGCGCGATCCTGATCGGCCCACAGCCCCGGATCGGCGGCTTGCTCCTGCAGGCTGGCCGCCTCCGTCTGCATGGCGCCAGGATCGAGCACCGCCTCGATGCTGGCGAGCTTCGACGTCAGTCCCGCGATCTCCTCGGCGGGATCGGTACCGGCCATGCCGAGTAGCCTACGCGAACGGCGCAGGTAGAACCCGCAGCCTCCACGGGCGCCGAACCTGGCGCACAAACCCGGTATCCTGCCTTAGCGTGACACCGCGAAGGCGCCGGACCAGGACTCCAACCCCAATCGCGAGCTGGCCCCGGGGGATCTGGGCAGCAACCGCCCTGGCCGCCGTGATCGCGCTGGCCGCGAGCGGGTGCTCCGCGGCCGCGGCACCCGCGAACCCGGACAGCAGCACCTACCACGGCCTGACCCTCGCCGCGGCGCAGAGTGCCTACCAGTCCTACGTCACCGCGAGCCACGCGGCCGCAGCGCAGGGGAACAAGGCGCGGAGCCTGGCGATCGTGGGAGACGCGCAGTGGTCGATCGTCAATGAGCAGTTCACGGCGCTGGCCATGGCGAGTACCCCGGTCCCGACGTACAGGTACGGCCAGCCGGTCTTCTACGTGCCGGCGCTGACCACCTGGTCGGAGTGGTTCATGGTGGCCGTCCCACGGACGGCGGAGACCGGCGCCCAGGCCGGCACCACGGCCAACACGATCCTGCTGTTCGAGAAGCGCGGGCCCGACCTGCCCTGGACGGTCGACGGGTCGGTCGTGCTCGATCAACCGCTGCCGGCCGTCGCCCGGGATCAGGCCGGCTACGCCATCGCGCTGAGCACGGCCGACTCGCACCTGCTGCTTCCCCCCGACACCGTGGGGGCGTCCCAGGCGGCCGTGGTCGACAACGGCGCGGAGGCCCCGTCCACCGCGGTGGTCGCCGACGGCCCGCTGACCACGGGCTGGTACCAGGCCCAGGCCGCGCGCGGCCGGTCGGCGGCCGCGCAGGGCCTGGTGTACCAGTGGCTGCTCGAGGGGACAGACTACGCGCTGTTCAGCCTGCAGACGGCCGACGGCGGGGCGCTGGTGATGTACGGGATGTACCTGAACACCACGACCTCGCATCCAGGTCTGGCCGCCGGGGCACCGATCCCGGTCCCCGCCGAGTTCACCCCGCTCACCGGTCCCACCCAGGGCGGGCACCACGCGGTGGACGCCAACTGGACCTACGAGTTCGCCGCCGTCGACCCGTCGTCCGCCGCGCACGGCACCAAGCTCCAGGTCATCGCCTCGGCGGGCCAGCCCACCTACGGGCGCGCGTACTAGTCCTGCGGCAGCTCCGTCCTGGGGCAGCTACTAGTCCTGTGGTAGGGAGCTAGCAGCCACCAGGGTCCTGATGGCGCGCAGCGCCACCGACAGGGTCGTGAACGTGAAGCGCTCGCTCTCCCAGATCTCGCCGAGCGTCTGGGCGGCCATCGCAACCGCCGCCTCGTTGCGCGAGGTCCAGGCGGCCAGCCGCTCTTCAGGGGTCCTGGCGTTCCCTGAACCGCTCACCCCGAGCACGTCCCGGGTCACCGACGCGTGCGCCGCGTACAGGTCATCACGCAGCGCGGCCCGGGCCGCTGTGGACCAGCGGTCCTCGCGCGGCAGCGCGGTGATCCGGTCCCGCAGCCGGTTGATCTGCAACCGGTCGGCCAGGTCGAAGTAGACGTCGGCGGTCTCCTCGATGGGCCGCTCGGCGAGCGCCGCCACCTGCACGATGTCGAACGCGGAATAGGTCGGCACCATCGCCGCGACCCGCTCGGCAAGGTCCAGCGGTACGCCCAGGGCCAGGTAGGAGTCCCTGCGCTCCTCGAACGTGGACAGGTCCCGGCCGGTGAGCAGCTTGGGCAGGCCGGCCCGGACGGTCCGCACCCCGTCGGCGAAGAAGCCCACGGTGGCCTGGATGTCGAACGGCGGGCGCCGGTTGTGCAGCAGCCACCTGGCCGCGCGCTCGGTGAGCTTGCGCCCCTCGAGTAGCAACGTGATCTGGGCCGCCAGGCTGATCTGCCCCTCCAGTTCCTCGACCTGGGCCCAGAAGGCCGGCATGTCGAACACGTCGCGGGCCACCAGCCAGGCCCGGGTGAGGTTAGAGGTGAACGCGCCGGTCTCCTCGATGAGCCGGAACACGAACGTCGTGCCCGACGTGTCGACCATCTCGTTGACCACCGAGGTGGTGATGATCTCGCGGCGCAGCCGGTGTGATTCCATCACGTCCGCGAGGGACACCCGCAGCGGGGCGGGAAAGTAGGCGGTCAGCACCCGGCGCAGGTACGGGTCGTCCGGCAAGCTGGAGTCGAGCACCTCCTCGCTGGCCGAGATCTTGGTCTGCGCGAGCAGCAGGGCGAACTCGGGGTTGGTCAGGCCGCCTCCGGCCGACCGCCGCTCGGCGATTTCCCGCTCCCCTGGCAGCACGTCCTGTTCCGGGTCCAGCCGCTTGTCCCTGACCAGCTTGCGGAGGTACCGGGCGTGCACGTGCAGCAGGGACGAGGCCTGCGCGCGGGACGCGGCCAGGGCCATGTTCTGCCGGTAGTTATGCCGCAAGACGAGCGCGGCCACGTCGTCGGTCATCTCCTCGAGCAACTCGTGCCGGGCGGAGGCGGCGATGACGCCCGCCCGGATCCCGTCGGCCAGCAGGATCTTGATGTTGACCTCGTGGTCGGAGGTGTCGACCCCGGCCGAGTTGTCGATGAAGTCGGTGTTCACCAGGCCGCCGGCCAGCGAGTACTCGATCCGGCCGGCCTGGGTCAGGCCCAGGTTGCCGCCCTCGCCGATGACCCGCGCGCGGACCTGCGCCCCGTTGATCCGCACCGCGTCGTTGGACCTGTCTCCCACGTCGGCGTTGGATTCGGCGCTGGCCTTCACGTAGGTGCCGATCCCGCCGTTCCACAGCAGGTCGACGGGCGCGGCCAGGATGCCGGAGATCAGCTCGTCCGGCGACAGCGCGACGACGCCCTCGTCGAGGCCCAAGACCGTCCGCGCCTGCGGGGACACGGGCACCGACTTCGCGCTGCGCGGCCAGACCCCGCCGCCCGCCGAGATCAGCGCCGGGTTGTAGTCCGCCCACGAGGACCGGGGCAGGTCGAACATCCGGGCCCGCTCGGCGAAGCTAGCCGCGGTGTCGGGGTTCGGGTCGATGAGCACGTGCCGGTGGTCGAACGCCGCGACCAGCTTGATGTGCTCGGACAGGAGCACGCCGTTGCCGAACACGTCGCCGGACATGTCGCCGATGCCGGTCATCGTGAAGTCGTCGGTCGCGGGGTTCATGCCGAGCGCCGCGAAGTGGACCTTCACGGACTCCCAGGCGCCCCGCGCGGTGATGCCCATCTTCTTGTGGTCGTAGCCCTCGGACCCGCCGGAGGCGAACGCGTCGCCCAGCCAGTAGCCGTAGTGGCCGGCGATCTCGTTGGCGGTGTCGGAGAACGTGGCGGTCCCCTTGTCCGCCGCCACCACCAGGTACGGGTCGTCACCGTCGCGCCGGACCACGTCGGGCGGCGGGACTACCGCGTCGGCCACGATGTTGTCGGTCACGTCGAGCATAGCCGCGATGAACGTCTTGTAGCAGGCCAGCACCTCGGCCTGGTACGCCTCACGGTCGGACGGGTCGGGCAGCCGCTTGCAGACGAACCCGCCTTTGGCCCCCGAGGGGACGATGACCGCGTTCTTCACCTCCTGCGCCTTAACCAGCCCGAGGACCTCGGTGCGGAAGTCCTCCTGGCGGTCGGACCAGCGCAGGCCGCCGCGCGCCACCCGGCCGAACCGCAGGTGGACCGCCTCGAGCCGCGGCGAGTAGACGAAGATCTCGAACATGGGGCGCGGCTCGGCCAGTCCCGGCACGGCCCTGGCGTTGAGCTTGAGCACCAGCGGGCGCGGCCCGGCCTGGCTGCCGGGGCTCTGGCTGCGGTAGTAGTTGGTCCGCAGGGTGGCGTCGATCAGCGCCAGGTACTGCCGCAGGATCCGGTCGGCGTCCAGGCTGACCACCTCGTCGAGCTGCCCGCGGATCTCTTCGGCGATCGCCTCGCAGCGCTCGGTCACGCCGTCTTGCCTGGCCGGGTCAAACCGGGACTCGAACAGCCGGACCAGGAGGCGCGTGATCGCCGGGTTGGACCGCAGGACTCGCTGGACGTAGTCCTCGCTGAACCGCATCCCGCCCTGGCGCAGGTACTTCGCGCACGCGCGGAGCAGGTTGACCTCGCGCCAGCCCAGGCCCGCCGCCAGGACCAGCGTGTTGAACCCGTCGTCTTCTGTCTGGCCCTGCCACAACGCGGTCAGCGCGGCCTCGAAGATCTCCCGCACGCTGCCCGAGGCCTGGTTGGCCGGGGCCCGCAGACCGAATTCATAGACCCAGAAGGACTTGTTGTCCCCGGTCCCTGTGAACTTGTAGGGATGCTCGTCGACGACCTCCAGGCCCATGTGCTGCAACTGGGGCAGGACATCCGACAGCGTGATCGGCGTGCCGAGCCGGTAGATCACCAGCGTCCAGCGTTCCGGGTCCTCCACGAGCCTGACCGCGTATTCTTTCCCGGATTCGCGCAGCTCGAGCATGGTGGACAGGTCGTCGACCGCGTCGGCAGGGGAGACGTCCGTCTTGTAGGTCTCGGGAATGCTGGCCGAGCTCATGTCGAGGAGCTTGGCCGCCCGCTCCTCGCCGAGCAGGCGGGTCGCCTCGACGGCTAGGTCCTCGTCCCACGACCTGACCGCCTCGGCCAGGCGCCGCTCCAGGGCCGCCCCGTCTACCTGCGGGATAGGCCGCCCCGGCTCTCCCCTGACGACCACGTGCAGGCGGGCCAGCGCCGAATCGCCCACCTGTGCGCTGTAGTCGACCGAGGTGCCGTCCAGCGCCTCCTTCAGTATCTCCAGCGCCCGGAGCCTGACCTTGGTGGTGTACCGGTCCCTGGGCAGGTAGACCAGGCAGGACATGTACCGGCCGTACCTATCCCGGCGCAGGAAGAGCCTGGTCTGCCTGCGCTCGCTCAGCCGTAGCACGCCCAGCGCGATCGGGGTGAGTTCCTCGGCGGAGATCTCGAAGAGCTCCTCGCGCGGGTAGTCCTCGAGGATCTCGACCAGGTCCTTGCCGTCGTGGCTGTCCCTGGACAGCCCCGCGGTGGCCAGAACCTGGGCCAGCTTGCGCCGCAGGACGGGGATGTCGGAGATGGGCTGGGTGTGCGCCGAATGCGTGTAGAGGCCGAGGAACCTGAACTCACCGGTGACGACGCCGTACCCCGCCGGGGGGGTCTGGGGGGGTCGTCCCCCCGGGCCAGCACTTTCGCGCTTCTTGACCGAGACATAGTCGAGGTAGTTGGCGCGGTACACGGTCGACCTGGAGTTCGCCTTGGCCAGCACCAGATGTTCGCTCGGGTCTTGCGCCCTGGCCGCGACCTGCGGCGACAGCTTGCTCAGCGGAGCCCGGCCCCTGCGGTGGTGGCGCAGGATGCCCAGCCCGGTCCCCGGCACGGCGCGCAGGTGGGTGCCTTCTTCGGTCTGCACCAGGTCATACTGGCGGTAGCCCAGGAAGAGGAAGTTGCCGTCAGCCAGCCAGCGCAGCAACTCCCCGTATTCGGCCTCGTCGCTGCCAGGCTCCCCGTCGAGATCATCGGCCAGAAGGTCCGCCACCGCGGCCATCCGCTCCTGATCCTCGACCGCGACGCGCACGTCGTCGAGCACGTGCCGCAGGTCGGCGGCCAGCTCGTCGGCGGTGACCCGGTCCCGAGGCGGCCCGATCTCGACGTGGATCCACGACTCGATGAGCTCGTCGGCCTCGATGTCGGGCGGGTCCGCCTCGTCTCCGGACACGCCGAGGACCCCGCGCAGCATGCCGGTCACGTCCCGGCACACGCGGAGCAACGGGTGGACGAGCAGCGCGATCTCGGCCTCGTGCCGGTTCAGTTCGGTGATGACCGAGTCGACCAGGTAGGGCATGTCGTCCGTGACGATGTCCACCACGAGGCTCCCCGGGGAGACCGGGAGCAGGTGCGCGTTCCTTGGCTCACGGACCTGGACCAGGGCCCGGCCCTGCGGCCGGCGCACGCCCAGCCGGGCGTGGGCCTCGGCCACCGCCGCCAGCCGGGCCGGCTGGGCAAAGTCCTCGGTAGCGGCGCGCTGGTAATAGGCCCGGAGGAAGCCGGAGACGTTGTCCCCGCCGTCCCCGCCCAGGACCTGGGCGTCCAGGACGGGATCGTCCCACCATGCCTGGGCTGCCTTGGCCAGCAGGGCTTCCCTCGCCTGATCGCCGTTGCTGTCCGCCATCGCGTCCACTCCTTTGTGTCCGTGTTAGCCACCGAAGTACTTCAGGACCTCCGGGTTGGCCAGGGCGTTCGGGTCCGCGGCCCGCTCGGGGGCCATGCCGAGCAGGATCTTGCGCACCGGGACTTCTAGCTTCTTCCCGGACAGCGTCCGCGGGACGCCTGGCACCTGGTGGATCTCGTCAGGCACGTGCCGGGGTGACAACTGCGCCCGCAGCGCGGCGCGGAGCCGTCCGGCCAGTTCATCGTCGAGCTGGCCATCGGCGGCGGGCACCACGTACAGGATCAGCCGACCCTCCGCCCCGAGCCGACCCGTGTCCACGACCAGGCTGTCGGCGACTTCGCTGAACGCCTCCACCACGCGGTAGAACTCGCTGGTGCCCATCCTTATGCCGCCCCGGTTCAAGGTGGCGTCCGAACGCCCGTAGATGACGCAGCCGCCGTCGGGGAGCAGCTCGATCCAGTCGCCGTGCCGCCACACGCCCGGGTAGGTCTCGAAGTAACTCTCCCGGTACCTCGCGCCGCCCGGATCGTTCCAGAACCCGACGGGCATCGACGGCATCGACACGGTGACGACCAGCTCACCGACCTGTCCGACGACCGGCTTACCGTCCTCGTCGTAGGCCTCCACCGCCGCGCCCAGGCAGCGGCCGGAGATGATGCCCGCGCGGACCGGCAGGAGCGGGCACGGCCCGACGAAGCCCGTGCAGACGTCGGTTCCACCCGAGGAGGAGCCGAGCAGCAGGTCCCGCTTCACGTGGTCGTACACCCAGCGGAACGCCTCGGGCGGCAGCGGGGATCCGGTCGAGCCGATGGCCCGCAGCGCCGACAGGTCGTGGTCCCGGCCGGGCTGCAAGCCCGCCTTCATGCAGGCGACCAGGTACGGCGCGCCGACCCCCAGGTAGCTGATCCCGTGCTCGGCGGCCAGCCGCCACAGCCGGTTCGTGGCCGGGTAGGTGGCGCTGCCGTCGTAGAGCACGATGGTCAGCCCGGCCAGCAGTCCCCCGGCCAGGTAGTTCCACATGATCCAGCCGGTCGTGGTGTACCAGGTGAACACGTCGCCGGGCTTAAGGTCCTGGTGGAAGCCGATCGCCTTGAGGTGCTCGAGGACGATCCCGCCGTGGCCGTGCATGATGGGCTTCGGCAGGCCGGTGGTGCCCGAGGAGTACACCACCCACAGCGGATGATCGAACGGCACCTCCTCGAACTCCGGCTCGCTCGGGCCCTGGTCTGAGCCCAGGTCGTCCCAGCTCACCAGGGGGGCCGAGGGGGTCTGGGGGGAAAGGTTTCCCCCCAGGATCGGGGGGGTCCCGGGGGGTCGTCCCCCCGGGGCCAGCACATTCACCAAGACCACCGCGGACAGGCCGGGCAGGGCCGCCACCACGTCGCCGAGCGTCTCGATCCGGGAGAAGTCCTTACCCGCGTACGTGTATCCGTCGCAGGCGATGAGCACGGTCGGCTCGATCTGCGCGAACCTGTCGATCACGCTGCGCGCGCCGAAATCCGGCGAGCACGACGACCAGATAGCGCCCAGGCTCGCGGTGGCGAGCAGGCCGATGATCGCCTCGGGGACGTTCGGCAGCAGGGCCGCGACGCGGTCCCCGCGGCGGACGCCGAGGGCGCGCAGACCGCGCGCGACCCGCGCGACCTGCGCGGCGAGTTCGGCGTAGGTGAGGGCCCCGCCATGACGGCGTTCGGCAGAAAAAATGAGCG
Organism: uncultured Actinomycetes bacterium; assembly: GCA_963789225.1. GTDB lineage: Bacteria > Actinomycetota > Actinomycetes > Streptosporangiales > Streptosporangiaceae > Palsa-504. Next base: position 126,317 of record CAWBKD010000006.1, on the reverse strand, counting down.
CGGTGCGGTCCGGGTCGGTCCACGCGGTCCGCAGCGCGTTCCGCGCGTAGTTTAGGGTGGCGCCCGCGAACCAGCGCACGTCCGGCATGAGGGTGCCGGTCAGGACCTCGGCCGCCGGCTCGCCCCGGTCGCCGAGGACCTCGAAGTAGTCCCACACCGCGCCCCAGAACGCACCGGGGTCCGTCACCGACCACTGCCACAGGTCCTCGTAGCCGGCGAACTCCTGCCCGCGCCCGGCAGCCAGCCAGCCCATAAACCGGGTGATCCGCGCGGCGTGCACGGCCCTCTCATCCGGCTCCCAGAGCACCAGGCCGTAGCCGCGGCTCACCAGGCCTGCGTCAGCGCCACCGGTATCCATGATCACAGCATCGTGCCATCCCCGCGTGCCTGGCAACGTCCCCGGCTAAGGGGCTTCCGTCAGCCGTGCGATGAGGTTGACGAGGCCAGCGGTGTCGGTGAGGTCGGGGAGCACCGCGTCGGGGCCCGCCTCGCGGAGTTCCGCGGCGCTGGCGCGCCCGCCGGCCACGGCGAGCGACCTGGCCCCGCCGACCCGGGCCGCGTGCACGTCCACCGGCGAGTCCGCAACGTAGACCGTCGCCAGGTCGCCGAGCGCCACGCCGTGCTTGTCCGCCGCCCGCTGCCTGGCCACGCCGAGCAGCGTGCCCCGGGGGTAGGCCTCGGAGCCGTACCCGCCGATCTCGAAGTCGAGGTAGCCGTCGAGGCCGAACGCGCGCAGCTTCAGCATCGCGTTCGGCTTGCTGTTTCCGGTCAGCACGGTCTGCGTCATGCCCTCGAGGTTGGCCACGGCGGCCAGCGCCTCCGCCGCGCCGGGCAGGAGACGGCCCTGGCTGACCAAGTCGTCGCGGTGCGCCGCCAGGACCGCGGCCAGCTCGGCGCTGAACGGATCGAGCAGGCGCTCGGCCGCACCGTCGGTGCGCGTGTCCATGCCGTTCAGCGCCAGGGCGTCGAAGAAGACCTCAGACTCCGACCGGCCCGCCGTCTGCGGCAGCTGGATCAGCGGGCGGCCCGCCACCACGCCGAACGCCTCGGCGTAGGCGGCCCGCATCACCCGCGCGACATCGACCAGCGTCAGGTCGACGTTCCATAGAACCAGCCGGTGAATGGCGTCCTCCGGGTGAGATGGGTCAGCCCATGTGAGGGTATCGGTAGTCGGACGGGGGGACGAAGAGTTCCTTGATCGCGCGGGCCGACACCCAGCGGGTCAGGTTGAAGATCGACCCGGCCTTGTCGTCCGTGCCGCTCGCGCGGGCGCCCCCGAAGGGCTGCTGGCCGACGATCGCGCCGGTGGGCTTGTCGTTGATGTAGAAGTTGCCCGCCGAGTACCGCAGCGCCTCGGTAGCGTGCGCGATGGCCGCCCGGTCGGTCGCGATGACCGAGCCGGTCAGCGCGTACGGCGACACGTCCGCGGCCTGGGCGACCATCTGCTCGTACGCGCCGTCCGGGTAGACGTGCACGGCGAGGATCGGGCCGAAGTATTCGGTGGTGAAGACCTCGTCGACCGGGTCCGAGCACTCAAGCACCGTGGGCCAGACGAAGTACCCGTCCGTGTCGTCGTACCGGCCGCCGGCCAGGACCTTTACCGAGGCCCTGCTCCTGGCCCGGTCGATGGCGGCGGCGTGCTTGGCGAAGGCCCGGTCGTCGATGACGGCGCCCATGAACAGCGACAGGTCGGCCGTGACGTCGCCCATGGTCAGCGACTCGACCTGGGCGAGGAAGTCGTCGCGCCAGTGGGCCCAGATCGATTCGGGGACGTAGGCGCGAGACGCCGCGGAGCACTTCTGGCCCTGGTACTCGAACGCGCCGCGGATGAGGATCGCGGCCAGGCTGCTTTGCTCCGCAGACGGGTGCACGATCACGAAGTCCTTGCCGCCGGTCTCCCCGACAACGCGCGGGTAGTTCCGGTAGCGCGCGATGTTCTCCCCCACCGCCCGCCACAGGTGCTGGAACGTCCCCGTCGAGCCGGTGAAGTGGATACCGGCCAGGTCGGGGTGGGGTAGCGCGACCTGCGAGACCGCCTGCCCGTCACCGGTGACCAGGTTGATCACCCCGGGGGGCAGGCCCGCCGCCTCGAGCAGGCGCATGATGTAGTGCGCCGCGAGCTGCTGCGTCGGGGACGGCTTCCAGATCACCACGTTACCGAGCAGCGCCGGGGCCGTCGGCAGGTTGCCCGCGATCGAGGTGAAGTTGAACGGCGTGATGGCCAGGACGAAACCCTCGAGCGGGCGGTACTCCATCCGGTTCCAGGCGCCCGGCGCCGACTCCGGCTGCTCGGACAGCAGCCGGCGGGCGAAGTACACGTTGTACCGCCAGAAGTCGATCAGCTCGGCGGCCGCGTCGATCTCGGCCTGGAACGGCGACTTGGACTGGCCGAGCATCGTCGCGGCGTTCAGGGTCGCCCGCCAGGGGCCGGCCAGCAGGTCCGCCGCCTTGAGGAAGATCGCGGCGCGGTCGTCGAAGTCAAGGGCACGCCAGGCGGGAGCCGCCTGCTTGGCCGCGTAGATCGCGGCCGCCACGTCGACGCTCGTCGCGTTGCCGAGCTGGCCGAGGACGTGGTGGCGGTTGTGCGGCTGCACCACCTCGATCGGCTGGCCCGCGGCCATCTGCTGGGTGCCGCCGATCGTCATGGTCAGCTCGGCCCGCTGGCCGGAGAGTTCCTTGATCTTGCTTTCCAGCACGGCACGCTCGTGGCTGCCCGGCTGGTACTGCCTGACCGGCTCGTTGACCGGCACTGGGGTCCTGGTGACCGCGTCCATCACGATCGCTCCTGGCGTTGGGGTGTATGCGGTGATGCCCTTATCGTCGCACGATCACGCCCGGGCGCTTGTTTCGAGGTTTCGCGGTCAGTCCGTCAGGTGGGGTAGCTCCTGCGTGGCGTACCAGCCCAGTTCGTGGCCCTCGGCCCCGTCCACGGTGAACATGGCGTCCTCGTCGCCCGCGTCGGCGGCGGCCAGCGCCTGCGCCGCGCGGCGCACATCGGTCCCGGCCTCTGGGTCATCAACGTGCCCCGAGGCCAGCAGGTCCACGGTAATCGGCTCGCTGATTACCACCCGGCCCGGCTCGTGGTCCTGGGCGTCCCAGCTGAGGAGTTCGGTCGGGATATCGGCGGCCAGCACTACCCGCCGCGCCGGGGCGGTCGGGTCTTCCGCGATCATCCGCAGCGACGCGCGCGCCGCCTCGCTCAGCGCGGCGTACTCGAGTTCCTCTTCGTCTCCGCTGGCGTACGCCTCGCGCAACGCGGGCGTGACCGCGAACCCGGGGACCGGGCCGAGCTTTCCGGCCTGCAGGGCCCGCGCCAGGGCGGGCAGGGTCGAGGGCAGGAAGACGCGCATGGTGCCCCAGAGTCTGCCACACCGTCTGCCGCACCGGGCGCGGGCGCGTCAGCTAATGGTGTCGCGGTTAATGGCGTCGCGGTTAATGGTGTCGCGGTCGGGCGGGCGGCCTGCCGTCGGCGGGCGCGCTACCGTCCGGGTTTCCGCGGCGAGGGCGGTGACCACGGTCGCGACCGCCTCCTCGAGCGACAGGTGCTCCCAGAGGCGGACCACCGTCCAGCCCGCCGTGGTCAGCGCGGCGTCGTTCACCCGGTCGCGCTCGACGTTGCGCGTCAGTTTCGGCCCCCAGTACCACTCGTTCGCCCGCGGCTTGGAGCCGTGCTCGGGGCAGGCGTGCCAGAAGCAGCCGTCGACGAAGATGGCCACCTTGCGCGCGGTGAACGCGATGTCGGGCCGGACCCGTCTGCCGCCGTCCAGGTCCAGGCGGTAATCCTTGCGGTAGCGGTAGCCGAGGCGGTGCAGGGCGCGGCGCAGCGCCAGTTCGGGCTTGGTGTCGGTGCGCCGGTTGGCGCGCATGTTGGCCGACCGGCCCGCGCTGGACGGGTGCGGATAGTCGGGCACGACGACCAAGGCTAGTCCCGTGCGGGCCTTTGCGCCCCGAGGTCACGGGGCCTTTTCGGCCCTTTCGTTCCCGTTGAGCGGGACGCCGAGCAGGTCCTCAAGCGCCGCCACCGTCACCGCCGCCTCGGTGTGGAGCAGGGCGGTCATGCCGCAGTCCGTGGCCGCGGCCACGTTGGCCTCCATGTCGTCGATGAAGACGCACTCCGCCGGGGCCAGGCCCAGCGCGTCGGCCGCGTGCAGGAAGATTCCAGCCTCGGGCTTGCGCATGCCGACCTCGCCGGAGATGACCACGGCGTCGAACAGCGCGGGGAAGTCCTCGAGCGGGTAGTCGCCTGAGCCCCAGGAGTTGGACAGCAGCCCGGTGCGCAGGCCGGCCCCGCGGGCCGCGCGGATCGCGCCGTACATGGCCGGCACCCGCTCGCTGGCCGCGAACATGCGCTGGAGCAGGCCCTCGGCGACAACCGTGCCGCCGTCGATCCGGAACAGGCGGGCCGCGAGGATCCGCTCGAACTCGTCGGTCGGGCACTCGCCGCGCTCCAGGGCGTGGATGGGGTTGGTGCCGCCGTCGATGTCGTACGCCTGGGCGACCCACCGCCGCATGACGGTCCGGTAGGAATCCCAGTCGATTTCGTCGGCCTCGATCCAGGCCCGCACCGTCGTCAGGATGGGGCTGGTGAACACGCCGCCCCAGTCGGTAATCACGCCACGGAATTCGGTATTAATCCCCACAGTGGTGATTTTAAACGCCGGTTTGACCAGCGGGCGAACCGTGCCTGGCCGCTCCATGAAGGCTTGGTGACCAGGTGCGATCCGAGCGGGGATTTGGGCTGCTCGGCCTCGGGCCTGGCCGGAATGTCGGTGGCGGGCGGTACAACAAGGGCCAGCCGGACCCTGGGGCGAACACGGCGCGAAGGGCGTGCTCGGCCGTTCCGCGTACCCCGACCGGAAGGCGGGAACCATGCCGCCCACCATGTGGCGTTCCGTGCAGCCAATCTCGATCCCCGACGGTGCGCCGGCCTACGACTGCGAGACGCACGGCGCCGCGTGCCCGGCGGCCCGCGACATCGTGGGCCGGGCCGGGTGGGTGGGAGAACCTGTGCCGGCCGGGGCTGCCGAACCTCAGCCCCGGCCGTTGGGCCGGGGCGCGGCGGCGCCGGGCCTGGCGAGTACCACGGCTGCGTGGCCGCGACAGTTCGCCCAGGTGATGGTGGAGATCCTCGCTGGGGTGCGGCCGCAGCGGCAGATCGCCCCCTTGACCACCGACCGCGTCCGGGCGCAGATCCGCCACCTCGGTCCGATGCTCGCCACGGACCGGCGGCCCAGGGTCCAGCGCGTGGTGACGTCGTGGCCGACAGCCGGCGTCGTGGAGATGACGGTCGTGGTCAGCTTCGGGCCGCGGACACGCGCCCTGGCCATGCGCCTGGAATACGTGGCCGGACGGGAGGCCGCGCCAGGGCTGCCGGCCCGCCCGGCCCGCTGGCTGTGTACCGAGTTCGAAACGGGCTAGGAGTCGGAGCGCAGCGCTGGGTCGCCGTGGCAGCGCTTGAACTTGCGGCCAGAGCCGCAGGGGCACGGGTCGTTCCGGCCCGCGCGGGCGAACTTGTCGCCACCGGCCGGACCCCGGCTGGTCTCGACGCGCGCGCCGCCGTCTTCGGACGGTGCCGAGTAGCTCAACCGCTGGGGCCGGCGGGGCCCGAGCCCGGCCGGCAGGCCGCTCGGCTGAGCCCCCTGAGCCTGCTGGGTCCCTTGGGGCTGGCTTCCTTGCTGGCGAGGGCCGCCTGACCGGGACGTCTCGGACCTGGCGCTGCCGCGGGCGTGGGTGCCGCGCGCGGCCGCGCTGCCGCCGGCGGGAGCGCTGCGCTGGGCAGGAGCACCGCGTTGGGCGGGAGCACCGCGTTGGGCGGGAGCACTGGCGGGCGCAGAACCGCCCGGCGCGGAGCTGCCTGGTGCGAGTCCCCTGGGGTCTTGGGCGGGGGCCGCTAGGCTCGCCGCTTCAGGATCCTCCAGCGATACGGACTGGCCATCGTCGACGGCGGCTTCCTCCACGATCGGGTTCTCCTGGACCTGGACCTGGAGGTTGAACAGGCTGCCGACCGACTCTTCCTTGATCCCGTCCATCATGGCGGTGAACATGTCGTAGCCCTCGCGCTGGTACTCCACCAGCGGGTCGCGCTGGCCGTAGCCGCGCAGGCCGATGCCCTCGCGCAGGTAGTCCATCTCGTAGAGGTGCTCTCGCCACTTCCGGTCGAGGACCGAAAGCACGACGCGGCGTTCGAGCTCGCGCATCACCTCCGAGCCGAACTCCTCCTCGCGACGCTCGTAGGCCTTCTGGGCGTCCTCGCGCATGACCTCGGTGATGAAGTCACCGGACAGCCCGGCCCGGTCACCGCCCGCCTCCTCGACGACCTCGTCGATGGACACGCTGACGGGGTACAGCTGCCGGAACGCGCGCCACAGCTTGTCCAGGTCCCATTCTTCCGGATACCCGTCGCTGGTCGCGGCCTTGGCGTAGTCGGCCACGACCTCGTCGAGCATCCGGCGGATCTGCTCGTGCATGTCGGCGCCTTCGAGTACCTCGCGCCGTTCGCCGTAGATCACCACGCGCTGCCGGTTCATGACGTCGTCGTACTTGAGGACGTCCTTGCGGATCTCGAAGTTCTGCTGCTCGACCTGGGTTTGCGCGGACCGAATCGCGCGGGTGACGACCTTGGATTCCACCGGCGTCTCCGGCGGGATGCTCAGCCGTTCCATGATCGCCCCGACGCGGTCGGAGTTGAACAGCCGCATCAGGTCGTCCTCGAGGGACAGGTAGAACCGGCTCTCGCCCGGGTCTCCCTGACGGCCGGAGCGGCCGCGCAGCTGGTTGTCGATACGGCGGGACTCGTGCCGCTCGGTGCCGAGCACGTACAGGCCGCCGGCCGCGACGACCTCCTCGTGTTCCTCGGCCACGGCGCGCTTGGCCTTCGCCACCGCCTCGGGCCACGCCGCCTCGTAGTCTTCGGGGGTTTCGACCGGGGACAAGCCGCGCTGGTGCAGTTCCTGATCGGCGATGAACTCGGGGTTGCCGCCGAGCATGATGTCGGTACCGCGGCCGGCCATGTTGGTGGCCACGGTGACCGCGCCGCGCCGCCCGGCCTGGGCGACGATGATGGCCTCCCGCTCGTGGTACTTGGCGTTCAGCACCTCGTGCGGAACCCCGCGCCGCTTGAGCATCTTCGACAGGATCTCGGACTTCTCCACGCTGGTGGTGCCCACCAGCACCGGCTGGCCAGCCTCGTGCCGATCCGCGATGTCATCGACGCAGGCCTCGAACTTGGACTTGGCGGTCTGGTAGATGACGTCGGCCTGGTCCGCACGGATCATCGGCATGTTGGTCGGGATCGGGACCACGCCCAGCTTGTAGATCTGGTGGAACTCGTTGGCCTCGGTCACGGCCGTGCCGGTCATGCCCGACAGCTTCTCGTACAGCCGGAAGTAGTTCTGCAGGGTGATCGTGGCCAGGGTCTGGTTCTCGTCCTTGATCGCCACGCTCTCCTTGGCCTCGATGGCCTGGTGCATGCCCTCGTTGTAGCGCCTGCCGTGCAGGATGCGGCCGGTGAACTCGTCGACGATCAGGACCTCGCCGTTCATCACGACGTAGTCCTTGTCGCGCTTGTACAGCTCCTTGGCCTTGATCGCGTTGTTGAGGAAGCTGACCAGCGGCGTGTTCACCGGGTCGTAGAGGTTGTCGATGCCGAGCCAGTCCTCGACCTTCTCGACGCCGGACTCCGTGATGCCGATGGTCTTCTTCTTCTCGTCGACCTCGTAGTCGCCCTCGCCGTCCTCGCCGCGGCGCAGCCGGGGCGCGATCTTGGCGAACTCCTGGTACCAGCGCGCGCTCTGCTCGGCGGGCCCGCTGATGATCAGCGGCGTCCTCGCCTCGTCGATGAGGATCGAGTCCACCTCGTCGACGATCGCGTAGTGGTGACCGCGCTGCACGCATTCCTCGAGCGACCAGGCCATGTTGTCGCGCAGGTAGTCGAAGCCGAATTCGTTGTTGGTGCCGTAGGTGATGTCGGCTGCGTACTGGACCTTGCGCTCCGCCGGGGTCATCTGCGCCAGGATCACGCCGACCTCGAGCCCGAGGAAGCGGTGCACCCGCCCCATCCATTCGGAGTCGCGCTTAGCCAGGTAGTCGTTGACCGTGACGACGTGAACCCCGTCACCGGCCAGGGCGTTGAGGTAGGCGGGCAGGACCGAGGTGAGGGTCTTGCCCTCACCGGTCTTCATCTCGGCGATGTTGCCCATGTGCAGCGCGGCACCGCCCATCAGCTGCACGTCGAAGTGACGCTGCCCGAGGGTGCGCTTAGCCGCCTCGCGCGCGGTGGCGAAAGCCTCCGGGAGCAGGTCGTCGAGTTCCTCGCCGTCCGCGAGCCGCTGCCGGAATTCGGCGGTCATACCGCGCAGCTCGGCGTCGCTCATGGCGATGAAGTCTTCTTCGATGGAGTTGACCTGCTCGCTAATCCGCTTGAGCTTGCGCAGGATCCTGCCTTCGCCCGCCCGAAGGACACTATCGATGATGGGTGGCACTTCTCGTCGCGCTCCTCGCGGATCGTCTAACCTCATAGCGGCCGGTGACCGGACTTTGGTTCCGGTTCGCCGCCTCGCATGTCATCGTAGGCGAGATGGGCCACCAAGCCGAGTCGCCGACGGGAGCAGAGGGCTCAGGGGCCGGCTGGTCATCAGTCTCCCACCTCGCAGTGAATAATAGGACCGGTTACCACAGGAGAGGGGAGCAGCAAGTGGCCGACCAAGCGGCATCGGGCACCATGGCGGAGGCCGCGGGCAACACCGGAGCGCACGGGCTGGACGCGCAGACCGGCCTGTCGCACATCCACGCGTCGCACCACGGCCGACCCGCCTCCTGGGTGGCGGTTTCCATCGTCATCGTCGGCTTCGTCATCGGCGGGATCGCGCTGCCCGTCGGACCGGTCTGGTGGCTGTTCTGGACCGGCACCGGGATCGTGGTGATCGGAGCCATCTTCGCCGCCTCGATCCGCGTCTTCGACGACTGGTACTAACCGCGGAACTGCTGGTCAGGCCCGGCTCACGTCATGAACCGTTCGGCTAGCCCGGACTTGGCCAGCGCCTCGACCGCGTATTGGTAGCCGGTCTCGATCAGCGCGATCCCGCCCTTGAAGTCCAGGACGCCGAATCCGGCGACGGGCGGGCGGAGCAGCAGGTCGACGCGGTTGTCGTCCAGCGTGGCACGGCGGTGCCGGACCTGGGACAGTCCGGTCGAGCGGGTCAGGATGTCGGCGATGTCCGGGACTGGCGGCGCGGGGACGAACGGGTTAAGGCGGCGCCCGAGCACCCGCCAGCCAGACAGGCCGTGCCCGAATGGCGCGGCCGTGAGCGGCTCTACCTCGGGGGACACGTCCACCGTGACGATGCTGCCACTGCCGATGCGGCTGCGCATGACGTCCACCGGTACGTTGTTTATCGCCCCGCCGTCGATGAGCAGCTCCCCAGCGGCGTAGATCGGCGGCCAGATTCCGGGCAGCGCCAGGCTGGCGCGCACCGCGGCCCATAGCGGCCCGCGCTCGTGGATGACCTCCTCGGCCCGGGTCAGGCTGGTGGAGACGCAGAAGAAGCGCACCGGTAGGTCCTCAATGGGCGTGGCGGTGAGGTGCTCGGCGAGGATGCGGTCCATGTAGCGACCGGCCGACAGGGCGACCAGCGGCAGCGTCGGCGTGACCAGCCTGCGGCCATGGCGGGCGATGGTGCTGACCGCCCGCACGCGCTCGGAGTCTCCCAGGCCTCGGGCATACAGCCCCGCCATGATCGCGCCCATGCTGGTGCCGCCGACCACGTTGATGGGCACCCCGGCCTCCTCGAGCGCCCGGATCACGCCGAGATGGGCGAGGCCGCGGGCGCCGCCGCCGCCGAGCACCAGCCCGCAGCCGGTGCCAGTGATCATCCGCGCCAGCCGCGCGACGTCGGCGGGCCGGTCGGCTCGCAGGTGGTGGTGGTCGGCTACCGGCCGGCACTCCAGCCACTTGGCCGTGGCCGACGCCTGGGCGGGGTCGGCCTCGTGTAGCAGGGCGAGTTCACAGCGCAGGACGCCCGTGGCGAGCGCGCGTGCTTCGACGGCGCCGAGCGACGGGTCATCCCCGGCCGAGGCGACCAGCAGTACCACGTCAGCCTGGCTCAGGCAGAGCCGGCTCCACGCCGTGTCGCCCGCGTCGGGCAGGTAGATCACGCGATCATGGTCGCGTTCCACCGCGTGCAGCCACCCGGTCAGCTCGGCCCTGCCGGGGTCGCCTGGTCCCCGCTGCGCCGCGTCCGGGCCCAGATGTCGCGTAACAACCTCCGCGTCCACCTGGAAGACCGAACCGACCCGGGCTAGCTGCGCCGCCAGCGGTCCGGCGACCATCGCGGCCGCGCGGGGGTTCTGGCCGGCGCTGACCACGGCAATCGTGCGGCCCGGAGGGGGTAGCTGTGGCCGCTCCACGGTCAGCAACCGGTCCACGGCGAGCACCCGGTCGGCGAGCAGCCGCATCATCCCGGTGACCAGCGCCGGGCTGCGTTTGAGCAGGGCCGTGAAGGACGACGCCCGCAGGAGCAGCAGATCGCTGTCCCGGACCGCCTGCACGGTGGCGGCCCGGGGCCGGTCGGTGAGCGTGGCCATCTCCCCGAGGATGGCGCCCCGGCCCACGTCGTACAGCATGCGCTCGGCGCCGTCGGCGGCCACCAGAACCCGGAGCCTGCCGCTGAGCACCAGGTACAGGCCCGTGCCAGGGTCGCCCTCCCTGAAGATCACGTCACCGGCGGTCACGTGCACCGGTTCAAGCTGCCCGGCGAGCTCAAGCCGGGTGGTCTCGTCGAGCGAGGCGAAGAACGGGATGTCGGCCAGGAAGGCGTTCAGTTCGGCCTGTTCCTCCCGATCGCTCACTGAGGGCAGCCTGCCAGTCCTGGGGTCAACGCCTGCGCGGCGGCCATCAGGGGACCAGGGTGTACTGACGGTCGGCGAGCACGCGGGCCAGCTCGAACAGGATCTCGGCGGCGCTGGCCGGATCGCTCTTCATCAGCTCGTCGACGAAACGCCGACGCAGGGCCAGCACCTGTCCGTCGGACGCCGCGGTCACCGACGCGATCCGGCGTCCCGAGGTGCCGAAGAACCCGATCTCCCCGATCACTCCACCCGGGCCGACCAAGGCGATCCTGCGGTCACCGTCGTGCACCTCGAACACCCCGTCGAGGATGACGAAGATCTCCCGCTGGGCCAGGCCCTTCTCGGTCAGCAGGGAGCCCGCCGGCACAGTCATGAGGAAGCCCTTGTCGCTGAGCTTGCGGACCGTATGCTCGCTCAGCGCCTCGATCATTGACGGGCGGTCGCTCTCCTCCCCACGTAGCCGACTGACACGTTCCCAGACGGCCGCCGAGTCGAACCTGACCGGCGCGAAGTCGTCGTCGAACAACCGTGCCCACCGCCCGACGTCCGCGGGCGCGCGCTTACCCGGCCCATAGAGCGGGTCCGCGAACGGCGCCACGAACGAACCGGCCTGCTCCAGGTAGGCGCGGTCGCTGGGGATCAGCACCAGCGGCACCTCGATGCCGTCGGCGGTCGACACCATCCGGCCCGCGTAGGTGCGGAAGCCGAGCAGCCGGTAGTGACGCACCAGGCCGGCAGCGCAGTTGATGAATGCGGCGTCGACGAGCAGTTCCCCCGCGCATAGCTGGTACACCGCACACGACATCGAGACCAGGCCCATCTGCCCGCGGTGCCCGCGCTCGATCATCAGCCGCCCGATCTCGGCCGTGGGCATGTCCCGCAGGCCCTCGAAGCGTTCCATCGAGAACGCCTCCCAGTCCTTCGCGGGAACGTCCCCCGGCTCCCACCGCCGGATACGGGCCGTGCCGGTCAACTGGCCGGCGCCGTTGTCGGTGTAGAGCAGCGTCGTGTACGGCTGGTCGTCTTCGGGGTCGTGAACCCGCTGGCGCCCGGAGTCGGCGTTGCCCAGCTTGCGGCCTAGCTCGGAGCCGTAGACCGAGAACCGGAACGAGAACACCGCCTCGCGCTCGGCCTCGGTCTCGGCGATGTACACCGGCTGGAGGGCACCGACGAGATCCGGCGCGGCGGCGCGCATCTCGGGCAACGGCGCGACGAGCCTGCCCATAAGCCGTTTCCCTTGCGGCGGCGCGCGGTCTCCAGCAGGTACTTCACGCGGGCCAGCTCGAACAGGCGCGCGGCCTCGTTGCCGAGCCTGCGGCTGCGCGGCATCACCAGGTCCGGGATCGCCACCTTCACCCGCCTGCGTACCGGCCGGCCGGCCGCGAAGTCCAGCACCATCCAAGCGGCCAGCACGCCGAACTGGTCCGCCGTCGGCGCCAGCTGCGGCGGCGAGCCCGCCTGGCCGCGGATCATCGCCTCGCTGTAGGCGAGCAGCTCGCGCGGTACGTCAAGCGGGCTCACCAGGCGGGTGAGGAACTGCAGCGCGTCCAGGTCGTCCGGCGCCTTGTCCAGCCGGCCGTTCAGCGGGCGGGTGTGGCCGTCGCGGTAGTCGAAGGCGTACACCACCTGGGTGCCGCCCAGGTCGAGCCCGGAAATGACCAGGCGGCGCTGGCGCCAGGCCTCCTGGTGCAGCGCACGCTTGGCCGCGATCCCGGCCGGCTCGGTCACGTCCACGCCGTCGATGATCACGTCGGTGGTGCCCACCAGCCAGTCGACGTTGTCCTCGGTGACGCCGTCCGGCTCGACCAGCGCCTCGACCTCGGGGTTGATCGCCCGGGCCCGGTCCGCCTGCACCGCGGCCTTGTTCCGACCGATGTCGCTGATGTCCGCGGCCTGCCGGTTGAGGTTATTGAGCTCGTACTCACCCGGCTCGCATAGGACGAAACGCTCCACTCCCAGCCGGACGAGCGGCACGACCGGGGCCCCGCCAATGCTGCCGCAGCCCGCGACGAGGACCCGGACGGCGCGTAGCGCGCCCTGTTCCTCCCGGCTGAGCGACGGCTGGTTGCGGCGGGTCATCTCCCGGTAGTGGTCGGTTTCCTGGCGTGGCTCCTCGGCCCTGCGCCGCAGGCTCTTCCGCTCGGGCTCGCGGGTGGGTGACCCGAGCCTGAAGAAGGCGATCGGCGCGGCCTGCGGCTCGGCATCGAACGCGGCCAGCAGCTCGCTTCGGATCTCGGCGATGCCGGCGCGCCAGTCATCGGATATCGACGGGGAAATCGGCTCAGGGTGGGACAGGCCGACCTCGAGCGGCGCGCTGTGCAGGGCCATGGCCAGCCCGGCCTGCGTCACGTCGAGCGCAACCTCCTCGAAACAGGCCCCGCCGCGCAGGTAGGTCTCGGCTTCCAGCGAGTCCGCGTACAGCAGGCACAGGGCCGGCGCGCTGCGCAGCGGTACCTCATCGGTATCGCGGATGATCATCTCGGCTATGCGGAACCGCTCCAGCGCGCTCAAGGCCCGCGGGTGCAGGGCGACCGCCGCCGCACGCGCCGCGGCGGGCCTCGTGAAGAACAGCTCCAAGTCGAGGCCGTCGCGGTACCGGGCGGCGGCCCCGGCGGTGTAACGCGTCAGCGAGTACAGCTCGGCCTGAGTGGGCCCGTGCATCAGCTTCATTACGCCGGCCCGGCCGGCGACCGCGGCCATCCGGTCGATGCCGCCGCGGTCGGTAAGCACCGAAAGGGTGAATCCGGCCCGCTTGGCGGTGGCCTGCAGGCCGTCGATGACGGAGTCGGGTACTGGGTCGGACCGGTAAGGCGAGCGGTTCATCGCGCGGCGGCGCAGCGCGTCCAGCCGGGCCTCGGCCGCCTCGTCAGGTAGCGCCGCGGCGGGGGCCACGATCACCTCGGCCACGGCATCGTCGCCGGGTCGCCAGCGGACCTCGGCGTCGAAGCCGAATGCGCGGGCGCCCACGCACAGATTGGTGACGACCGCGCCGCAGGCCAGGTCGCTCTCCCGGCCCTCGGGATCGAACTCGCCCAGCACCTGACGGTCGGGATCGCGCGAAACGCGGAAGGCCTGACCGTCGGCCTCGATGCGCCAGCCCTGCGCGTTGTGCGGCGACGGCGCACGGAAGGCGTAGTAGAGCAGGCGGTCGCGCAGTTCAGGAGTCAGCTCGCCCGGTACCTCACGCATCAAAAATCCCCCCGATCAGAATCCTAAGCCAAGCTAACCGACGCCGCGGCGCCCGGACGTGGGGGGCATGTCCGCGGCGGCTGGATGGCCCAGGAAATGTCGCAGGTCCCGGGCATGGGAGCATAGCCGTGCGGCCCGAAAAATGTGACAGATCCTGGACATTGGGCACATCCGCGGCAGCCAGGCGGCCGGGGAATGTCGCAGGTCCCGGTTACGCTGTCGGGATGCCCCTGGATGCTCCCGCGGCCCAGTTGACGCTCACGCCCGACGAGGCCCGCACGCTGACGCTGCGCGCGCAGGGGTTTCTGGGCGCCAACTCCTGGCGCCCGACCCGGGCCGGAGTCGGGGCGATGCTGCGCAGGGTGGGTGCCGTGCAGCTCGACACGATCAGCGTGCTGGCGCGCTCGCACGAGCTCGTCGCCTACGCGCGGCTGGGTCCCGTCCCCCGGGCGCAGGTCGAGCAGGCATACTGGGGCACCCCCCAGCCGACCGCGTTCGAGTACTGGGCGCACGCGGCCTGCGTGCTGCCGATCGAGCAGTGGCCGTACTTCGCCTTCCGCCGCCGTGCGCTCCGGGCCAGGGGGGTGCGGTGGCACCAGAGCGTCCGGGAAACCTGCGACAAGGTGCTGGCCAGACTCCGGGCCGAGGGCCCGCTGACCGCGACCCAGCTCGGCGGGGCCAAGGCTGGCGGGCCCTGGTGGGACTGGTCCGATGTCAAGATCGCGGTGGAGTGGCTGCTGGATACGGGCGAGGCCATCTGCGTGCGGCGGACCGGCTGGCGGCGCGTCTACGACCTGCCCGAACGGGTCCTGCCCGGAGACCTGCTCGACGCCGAGCCGTCCGACCTGGAATGTCTCGCGTACCTGGCGGGGGTGTCGGCCCGCGCGCTCGGCGTGGTCAGCTACGCCGACCTGCTCGACTACCACAGGCTCAACTCCCTCACCAACGAAAAGGGCGAGCACACGCGGCTGGTGGCCGACGCGGCGCTGGCGGCGGGGCTGACCCCGGTCACCATCGCCGGGGCCGGACCGTCCGGGTCTGCGCGGGGCGGCAGCGGAGCGGGCCGGGCCGCGGCGGGGAAACCACTCGCCGCCTGGGCCGATCCGGCCGCGCTGGCCGATGGCGCGAACCCCGGTCGGCACCGCGTGACGCTGCTCTCACCCTTCGACTCGCTGATCTGGGATCGTAAGCGGACCGTGCGGATGTTCGGCTTCGAGCACAGCCTCGAGGCGTACGTGCCAAGGCACAAGCGGATCCACGGCTACTACACGATGCCCCTGCTCGCCGGCGGCCGCCTCGCCGGGCGAGTCGATCCCGCGCGGGAGGGCACGACGCTCGTCGCCAGGAAGGTATCGCTGGAGCGGGCGACCGCCGCCGAGCCGATGGCCAGGGCCCTGCGCGAGGCGGCGCGCTGGGTGGGGTGCGACGACGTTCGCCTGGAGCAGGTCGAGCCTGCTCATTACGCTTCGCGGCTCGCCGCCGCGCTCACGAAGGCCTGACCGCCCCGATCAGCTGAATTCGATCAGCTTCTGCCGGACGGCGATCATCACCGCTTCCATGCGCGAGTGGATCTGGAGCTTCTCCAGGATGTTCCTGACGTGGTTCTTCACGGTGTTCTCCGAGATGAACAGCACCTTGGCGATGTCGCGGTTGTTCATGCCGCGCGCGACGAGCTTGAGGACCTCCATCTCCCGGTCCGTGAGCTTGGGCGCGGCGACGTGCTGAGCCCGGTCCTCCGAGGAATCGCGCTTGGCCAGCGTGGCGAACTCGCTGAGGAGCTTGCCCGCCATCGACGGGTTGATTAGCGACTGGCCGCCGTGCACGGCGCGGACCGCTTCGGCGACCTCGTCCAGCGGTATGTCCTTCAGCAGGTAACCGCTGGCCCCGGCCCTGATCGCCTCGAACAGGTCCTCTTCCTCGTCGCTGATCGTCAGCATCACGATCTTCGCGCTGGGGGCGACCTCCTTGGTCGCCCGGCAGGCCTCGATCCCGCTGGTCTTCGGCATCCGGATGTCCATGAGCACCACGTCAGGGAGCGACTCACCGGCGACGGCGACGGCCTCGGTCCCGTCGCTAGCCTGCCCGACCAGGTCGATGTCGTCCTCGGAGTCGAGGACCATCTCCAGGCCGCGCCGGAACAGCGCATGATCGTCGGCGATGAGCACGCGGATCGGCTCTGGGCGCCGGGAGCCGTCACCCGGCCGAGCAGCAGCCACCGGTTTGTCGCCCATGGCGCTCAATCATCGCCTCCCTCGCGACCGTCGCCCGCATCCGCCCCCCACCGGGCCGCCGGGCTGACCTTGATCGGCACGAACGTCATGTCACCAGAACTCTTGCCGACCACGAGCCATGATGCAAGGCCGGGCGGCACGGTGCCAAATTGCGCCACGGATTTGCGTCAGGGAATTTCGTTCGGACGGCCCCGGAACTGCTACTCCTCGACGAGCCTGATGACCCCGTAGTCGTAGCCGCGACGGCGGTAAACCACGCTAAAACGGTCGCACTCGCTGTCGTGATACAGGTAGAAATCGTGCCCCACGAGTTCCATCTCTAGTAGCGCCTGGTCGATCGTCATCGGCGTCGCCGCGTGCACCTTCTCCCGCACGATGAGCGGGCCGTCGCCCTCCATCTGGATGGGAACCAGGCGGCTTTCCTCGTCCTGCCCGCCGGTGCGCGGCCGGACCGGAGCGTTGCCGTTGACGCCAGCGGGCGCCGGAGCGGCGGCCGCGGCGGAGGCGGTCGCCGGCCGAGCGCGAACCGCGGAAGCAGCCTCGGTCAGGGTGCCCAGCAGGGCGGGAGAGCGGACCGTGTCGAGGTCCTTGGCCTTGCGCCGGTCGGAGGCCCGGCGGAGCCTGGTCTCGAGTTTGGCCAGGGCCAGGTCCAGCGCCGTGTACCTGTCGTCCGCCGCCGCCTCGGCCCTGATCGCGGGGCCGCGGGACCGTACCGTCAGCTCGACTCGCTCGCGCCGGTCAGACTGCCTCGGGTTGCGCTCCGCGGAAACCTCCACGTCGATCCTGATCGCCTTCTGGTCGAGCTTTTCCAGCTTGGCAAGCTTGGCGGCGGCGTGCTGCCGGAAACGCGGCGGGACAGTAATGTGGCGTCCCCTGACGATGATTTCCATCGCGATCCCCTTCCAGCCTGATTGAGCCCGGCATATTCGAGCGGGGTGGCACTCGCCCGGCCGACCTGGTCTTCGACCCCACATTCGCCTGCTGAGGGTTTTGCGGCCTATCTGTGGCCACTGGTGCCCTTCTCCCGGCCCGGGAAACTCTGTATCTCCCGGCGGGGCAGGACTTACTCCTAAGCCGCACCGTGATCGGTCGACGAGAAGTCGCCTTACGTGGGCCGTTTCGCCTGCGGCTGGCATCGGCTTGCCTGACGTGATCCCCCGGAGGAGAACCACGCCCGGCGCAACCACGGGCCCGGGCGAGTGCCATGCCAAGAACGCTAACTCGCCAGCGCGCGAATGTCAGGTGGGACATACAGTCGATCAATCACAAATTGTCACATAACGGATACATAACGTGGACCGAGGGAGGGGGAGGAGGCTGCATAACGGGAAGCGGGGGCTGGATGCATAACGTGGCCGAAGCGGGACTGGGTGTCCCCTTTCATCCCCTATATGCGGGATGCGTAATCGTGGCGGCCCGGATGTGCTCGAGGCCAGATCGGCGAATGCGCACAATTTCAGGACTGACCTGCCCGGTCTCAGGGATAGACCGGGCTCCAGCCGCCGTTACCGAGGCTTTCCCACGGGCCCGCGAGGCTCGCCGCGAACTCGAGCCTGTCGTTGGACAGCCCCGCGACCAGGATGTTGGCGGTGTTATCGGCAGTGATCGAGATCACCCCGCCCGGGGTGACCGGCAGCGGCGTGGCTTGCTCACCGTCCACGGGAACTTCCATCAGCGTGTTCCCCGTGTTCGCCGCGTCGAGCACGATCAGCGTGTCGGCGTTGTACCAGGTCAGCGAGATCGGATCGAAGAGGTTCGGCCCGAGCTGGACGGCGGGCTCGATGGTGAACTGCGGCGCGAACGATCCCCGCTGAACGCCTACCTGCGGGCCCCCCGTGCGTTCGATGGCCGCGAGCTCGAGCTCGGCGCCCGAGTCGGTCTGCACGATGGCGGCGATCCGGACCCCGTCGGGCGCGACGGCGAGGCTGGTGACCTGCGCCCCGCCGAACGGGTTCACCGCCTGATACTTGGTGGTGCCGTTGCCCGGCACGACCCAGATGTTGTCGTTCTGCGCGACCCAGAGGTCATCGTCGCGGTCCCAGCTGATCGCGCTGATGCCCGGCTCGTTCTTCAGCCGCTCCGACGTCGCGAACACCCCGGCGGTACGGTAAGCCGGCCCGACGTACAGGGTGCCCTGGTCGGGCGGGGGCGACACGCCGGCCACGAAGTGCCCGTCGGGTGAGACCGCCGCCATGGACAGGGCGGGCGTCTGTGCCGCGTGCGGGAGCGTCGTGACCGGCTGCGGATCGACGTACCCGCCGCACTGCCCACTGCTGGCTGAACCCGTGCGGCCGAAGACCGACACGATCGCGCCGATGGACCCGTCCTGGGCCTCCGATTCCGAGCCGCACCGTGACCAGGGCTGCCCCGCCCCGACGTAGGAGAAGCTCGCGGGGACCGACGGGTAGGGGTCGTAGCACTCGTAGCTGGCCAGCTTCTGGAAGGCGGTCGGCGCCTGGCCCGTCCCGCACGGGGCTGACGGGGGCGGCCAGGCCTGGCCATCTCGCTCAAGCTCGACCGACTGTATGGTCTGGACGCTGGCCGTCGGTCCCGCCAGCGTCCAGAGCAGCTCGGCGGAGATGCGCTCGAGTGTCGGCGTGTCGGCCGACGCCGCCGTACCGCCGAGATCCACCGTGACGGTGGCCCCGGACAGCAGGACGCTCAGGACCTTGGTCCCCGGGGGAAACGCGGTATTCGCGGCACCTTGCAGCCACGTCGTGCTCGGGCCCCTGGCGAGCGCCGTCACGAGCTGGGAGACCAGCGGCGCGGGTGAGGTTCCCGTCGGGACGAACACCGGGTCCGGGACGAGCATCGAGTTCTTGGCGCCGGTAGAGGCAAAGAAGTTCTGGGTGCTGGTGGAGGCGAAGAAGTACAGATCCTGCGACTGATAGGCCTGCGGGAACTCGGTCTCGGTCACCAGCCGGTACGTGCTGGGCGGATTCGAGATCCGCCACTGCCCGCCCACCTTGACCAGGTTGAACTGGTACGTCTGCGTCGAGTTCCCGCCCTGCGCCGAGGCCAGGACGTACTGGCCCGTGCCGTTGAGCGTGGCCTGGACGGGCCCCGAGACTCCCACCACGGCCCGCTCGCTGCTGTGCGCGCCGGTGGTCCGCACCATCCCCCGGCTCGTCACGGTGTAGGTCTTGAGCACCGTGACCGACCAGCCGGGGTTCCAGGCCTTGGCCGGATCGGCCAGGTACTCCTGGACGATGGGGGCGTCGGTGGGATAGCTGGCGCTAGCCTCGAGGAACTCCTTCACGATCCCGACCGGTGAGGAATTCGGCTGGGGTCCCGACGGGAACAGGCCGATCTCGGATTCCGGGTTCTGCTCGGTGTCGGCCTGCTTGTTGCTGAACGTGCCGACCTGGCCGCTCTGCGGCATGCCCACGCAACCCGCCACCGCTACGGTCAGGACGGCCAGCAGGCACGCTCCCCGCAGCCGGGCCAGGGGCCCCGAGCCGACCCTAGCCACGGCTGACGACCTCGGTGATCTCGGGCACCGGGAACGGGCCGGTCCCGGCCAGGCTGGTGACGATCTCGGCGTCGTCGGGCTCCAGCGGCAGCGGCGAGCCCGCGAACTTCTGCCCCGCCACGCGCGGCAGCGTCAGCCGGAAGACCGAGCCCTTGCCGCGCTCGCCCCAGGCTTGCAGCCAGCCGCCATGGAGCCGTGCGTCCTCCAGGGAGATCGCCAGGCCGAGCCCGGTGCCGCCGGTGTTGCGCGCCCGCGCCGGGTCCGCCCGCCAGAACCGCTCGAAGACGTGCTGCTCCTCGCCCGGACGAAGGCCCACGCCGTAGTCCCTGACCGAGACGGCCACCGCGTCGCTGTCCAGGGCGGTGGTGATGACTACGTCCTTGCCCTCGCCGTGCTCGACCGCGTTGACCAGGATGTTCCGCAGGATGCGCTCCACCCGGCGCCGGTCGACCTCGGCGAAGCACCCGGCCGCGGGCAGCCTGAACTCGATCCTGCTGCCCCGGCGCTCGGCCAGTTGCTGCGCGTCGTCGGCCGAACGCCGCACCAGATCGCACACGTCAACGAACTCGGCCTCCAGGGTGGCGGCGCCGGCGTCGAACCTGCTGATCTCCAGCAGGTCGACCAGCAGCGTCTCGAACCGTTCCAGCTGGCTCTGCAGCAGCTCAACGGACCTGCTGCCGACCGGGTCGAGGTCTTCCCGGCTCTCGAAGAGCATGTCGGCGGCCATCTTGATCGTCGTCATCGGCGTCCGCAGCTCGTGCGATACGTCCGAGACGAACTGCCGCTGGACCTGGGACAGATCTTCCAGCTCGCGCAGCTTGTCCTGCAGGCTGGCCGCCATCTCGTTGAACGCGGTACCCAGCGCCGCGAGGTCGTCCTTGCCGAGCACCGGCATGCGCTCGCCGAGGTGCCCCGCCGTCAGCCGGCGGGCCGCCTGAGCCGCGCGCCGGACGGGCAGCACCACCCACCTGGTGACCAGCGATGCGATCGCGGCCAGCAGCAGGACGAGCGCCAGGCCCACGCCGACGAGGATCCGCTGCACGAGCAGCAGGTCCTGCTGCCCCTGGCTGAACGGGAACACGTAATACAGCTGGTAGTAGGTCCCGAGCGGGATGCCGACCGCCAGGGCGGGGACGTCGGTGCCCAGCCCGCTGCCGTAGGTCAGCGTGGTCGGCGCGTACTGCGCGGACGCGGTGATCTCGTTGTTGTAGCCGTCGATCCGCTGTTCGTTCGACACCGCGCCGTACAGGGACGCCGGGACGGTGGCGGACACGTTGACGAGCAGGTCGCCCACCCAGGTCACATCGCCGGGTCCCGGGTTGGCCAGCCGGATGAAGACCAGGTAGTTGCCGCTGTTCCCGCCCGCGGCCTGCAGCATCTTCGCGGTGGTCTGCGCCACGCCGTTCACGCCGCCCTGCTTGGCGGTCGGCGCCAGCACATTGACGCTGGACTGGCCCTCCGCATTCGTACGCCCGTTCACCACCACGCCGGAATCGGCGGTCTCCGCGCTGGTGAGCAGCCCGTTGGCGATGAGCTGGACAAGGTAGAACCCGAGCACGGCGATCACGAGGGCGGACAGGGCCAGGGTCGTCACGACCACCCGGAGCTGGAGGGAGCGGTGCCAGCGGCTGTTCAGCTGCGCGGCGGTCTGGCGCTGCCACCGGCGCCCGGCCAGCACCAACCGCCTGACCGGCTTGGGCAGCCGCCGGAGGATCGCGCGCTTGTAGTACATCGAGCGGTGCGTGGTTGTCCGGTTACGCTGCCGATTTCCGCCTGACGCTGCCACCTGTTGGACCGACCCGGACTCAGCCAGGACCCGCCTTATAGCCGACACCGCGTACCGTCACGACGATCTCGGGGTGCTCGGGGTCCTTCTCGATCTTCGCGCGCAACCGCTGTACGTGCACGTTGACCAGCCTGGTGTCCGCGGCGTGCCGGTAGCCCCAGACCTGCTCGAGCAGCACCTCCCTGGTGAAGACCTGCCTCGGCTTGCGGGCCAGCGCGACAAGCAGGTCGAACTCCAGGGGGGTGAGGTTGAGCGTCTCCCCGTCCCGCTTGACCGAGTGCCCGGCCACGTCGATGACGATGTCGCCGATCTGAAGCATCTCGGGCGCCGGCTCGTCGGTCCGGCGCAGCCTCGCCCTGACCCGGGCGACGAGTTCCTTGGACTTGAACGGCTTGACGATGTAGTCGTCGGCACCGGACTCCAGGCCGAGGACCACATCGACGGTGTTGGTCTTCGCCGTCAGCATGACGATCGGCACCCCCGATTCGGCGCGGATCTGACGACATACGTCAATTCCGTCGGAACCGGGCAGCATGAGGTCCAGGAGCACCAAATCGGGCCTTGAATCCCTGAATGCCTCTACGGCCTTGTCGCCATCCGCCACGAAGGTCGGCTCGAATCCCTCGCCGCGAAGCACGATGCCGAGCATCTCGGCGAGGGCGGCGTCGTCATCGACGACCAGCACGCGTCCTTTCATGGGCCCCATCGTTCCGTGTGATTGACTCTGCGTGGACGCAGGCTACCCTCATTTTCCTGCTACGCGACACCCGTTCGGGGATAGCTTTTCCGATAGGCGGGCAGATCAAACCGAACGAGCCGCCCTCTAGGGGCCCGGGCCGGGCTACAGTAACTGCCCATGGCGGAGCAATGGCGCACCCTCATCGACCCGGGCTGGGCCGACGCGCTCGAGCCGGTCGGGGGCCGGATCGCCGCGATGGGCGACTTCCTGCGCGCCGAGGTCGCCGCCGGGCGCAGGTACCTGCCCGCCGGCGAGAACGTGCTGCGGGCGTTCAGGCAGCCGTTCGCCGACGTGCGGGTGCTGATCGTCGGCCAGGATCCCTACCCCACCCCCGGGTACGCCGTCGGCCTGGCCTTCTCGGTCGGGCCGGAGGTGCGGCGGCTGCCGGGGAGCCTGGTCAACATCTTCCGCGAGTACTCGGACGACCTCGGGTATCCGACGCCGACCAACGGGGACCTGACCCCGTGGAGCGAGCGCGGCGTGCTGCTGCTGAACCGGGTCCTGACCGTGGCGCCCGGCCAGCCGGGATCGCACCGGGGCAAGGGCTGGGAGGAGGTGACCGAACAGGCCATCAGGGCCCTGGCCGCCAGGGCGGGGACACCGCTGGTCGCCATCTTGTGGGGCCGGGACGCGCGGACGCTCGCCCCGCTGCTCGGTGGCATCGGGCTCATCGAGTCGGCTCACCCGAGCCCGTACTCGGCCGCCAGCGGGTTCTTCGGCTCGCGCCCGTTCAGCCGGGCCAACCGGCTCCTTGAGCAGGCCGGAGGCACCGCCATCGACTGGAAACTGCCCTGACCAGCGCGTCCGGCGCGTCCCCCGTAAGCTGGCTCAGTAACTCCTGGTGATAGGCTTATTAACCTGTTTCGGGGGCAGATCGACCGTTCTGGTTTTGCGAAAAGGCTCGTAAAGGCTGAATAGACACAGGGGAAAACGCGTGGACGGGCGGGTACCGGCACAGTGGAACGCACGGATGTAGGGGACGAGCACCCAGTGCCAGTCCACCGGCACTGGTTGAGCCGTGGCAGGCTCCTGGTCGCCAACGGCGCCTTCACGGTGTACGCGATCGTCCTGGCCGTCACCACCGGGCACGCCGACCGGACCTGGGCCATCTGGGCCGCCGTCGGCTACGGGGTGACCACGCTCCTGTTCTGGCTCACCCGCCGCACGAACCTCCCGGTGCTCGTGCCGCTGCTCGTGGCCGGGGCCGGGGCCGTGGCCGCGCCGGTGGTCTGGCTCGCCACCCGGGCGTACCCGACCGCCGAGGTCCAGGTGATCTCGCGCTCGGCCGTGCTGCTGCTTCAGCACGGCACCCCCTACCTGGCGCAGGCGCAGTTCACCAGCTACCTGTCGTACAACCCGTACCTGCCGGTGATGGCGGTGTTCGGGCTGCCGAAGGCCCTCGGCGCCACCGGGCTCCTCGCCGATCCCCGGATCTGGCTGACCGTCGTGTCCATCGCCCTGATCTGGGCGGCGTTCAGCGTCGCGGCGCCCCACCGGCACTGCGAGGCGTGCCGGCACGACGTCTTGCTGTCCACCGCGTTCATCGCCGTCTCCCCGATGATCGCGCTCCCGCTCGCGGTCGGGATCACCGATCCGCCGGTGATCGCGCTGATGTTCCTGACGCTGGCGCTGATCGCCCGCCCGTCGGGGGTGGTCAGGGCGGCCGTGGCCCTCGGGGTGGCGTGCGCCATGAAGGCGACCGCCTGGCCGGCGGTCCCGGTCCTGGGCGTGATGCTGTCCGCGCGGGACGCGGCGCGCAGCGCGTGGCGCTTCGTCGGGGTGACGATCCTCACGGCCGGGGTCCTCTCGGCCGCGCTCGCCCCGGCCGCGCTGGCCAACCCCACGTCGTTCGTGCAGAACACCGTGCTGTTCCCGCTCGGCCAGTCCAAGTACAAGACGCCGGCGGCCAGCCCGCTGCCAGGGCACCTGCTCGCCATAACCGGGACCGCCGGCTACTGGATCGCGGTCGGCCTGGTCGTGGCGGCCGGGCTCGGCTTCGTGCTCTCGCTCATCGTCCGTCCGCCCGGCGACATGCGCGCCGCCGTGTGGCGCCTGGCGGTGGCCCTCGCGGTCATCTTCACGCTGGCCCCCGCCACCCGGTGGGGTTACTTCGTATACCCGATCGGGCTGGTCGGGTGGCTGGTGCTGACCCGCCAGCCGGTCACGGGCCCGGAGCCAACCATCGAGATTCCCCCGCAGGCCGCCGAGGCCGCCGGGGCCACCGAGGCCACCGAGGAGCAGGGCCTGACCGCCATCGTGCGCTGAAGGGGTGGGGTTACCGTCTCTGTGGTCTTTCGTACCTCCGGCCTCATCACTCACATTGGCCCCACCGGCACCTGCCCCCGAGTCCATGGGTGTGGCACTGTATAGAGAAGACTCTGTACGGTGCCACATCCATGGGATTGAAACCGGGCTCTGGGGCCGGGCCTCAGGGCCTCAGGAGTCTCAGGAGTCTCAGCGCCCTCACGAGCCCCAGGGCCTCAGGAGCCGATGCGCCAGGATTCCCTGTATGCCTGCTGGGCGGCGGTCAGCGTATCGACCGACACGCCCATAGTGGCCAGCACGAGCCTGGCCGCCTCGGCGTCGAGGTCGGCGGGGACCTCGTGCACGCCGACCGGGAGCTTGCCTGCGTTGCCCGCCAGCCAGGCCAGCGCGAGCGCCTCGAGGCCGAACGCGAGGTCCATCACCTCGGGCGGGTGCCCTTCGGCCGCGACGAGGTTCACCACCCGTCCCTCGGCGAGCAGCAGGACGGTCCGCCCGTCGCCGAGGTCGTAGGCGTCGACGTGCGGCCGAACGTCGCGGTGGACCTCGGCCGCGAGCCCCGCCAGCGCCCGCACGTCGATCTCCACGTCGAAGTGCCCCGCGTTGGCCAGGATGGCGCCGTCGCGCATCGCCGAAAGCTGCTCCGCGCCGATCACGTCGCAGGAGCCCGTCGCGGTGATGAACACCTCGCCGATCGGCGCGGCCTGCGCCATCGGCAGCACGCGGAACCCCTGCAGCGACGCGTCCAGGGCCCGCACCGGGTCGATCTCGGTCACGATGACCTGGGCGCCTGACCCGCGGGCGCGCTCGGCCACGCCGCGGCCGCTGGCCCCGAACCCGGCCACGACGACGGTCTTGCCGGCCAGCAGCGTGTTAGTGGCGCGCAAGATGCCGTCGATGACCGACTGCCCGGTCCCGCACATCCCCTCGACCAGGCGCTTGGCCGGGGTGTCGTTCGCCGCGATGACCGGGAACGCGAGCGCGCCCTCGGCGGCCATCCGGCGCAGCCTGATCACGCCGGTCGTGGTCGACTCGCAGCCGCCCCGGACCCCCGGCAGGACCGCCGCCGCGGTAGTGTGCAGCGTGTTCACCAGGTCGCCGCCGTCGTCGATGATCAGGTCGGCGCCGCCCGGCCCCTCGCCCAGGGCCAGCTCGATGTGGCGGTAGTAGCCGCGCCGGTCCACCCCGGCCCGGGCGAAGACCGCGATCCCGTACCGGACGGCGAGCGCCGCGGCGATGTCGTCCTGGGTGGACAGCGGGTTGGACGCGGCCAGGCGGACGGCCGCCCCGCCCGCCCTGAGCAGCCGCACGAGCATCGCCGTCTCCGCGGTGACGTGCAGGCACGCCGCGATGGTCAGCCCCGCGAAGGGCTGCTGGCTCGCGAACCGCTCCATGAGCCCCGCCAGCAGCGGCATGGCCCGCTGCGCGTAGCGGATGCGGACGTCGCCGTCGCCGGCCTGGCCGGGGTCGGCGACGTCCGCTACCCGCGCGATGGCGTCAGTAACGGTAGGTCTCCGGCTTGTACGGCCCGTCGACGCTGACCCCGATGTAGTCCGCCTGCTCCTTGGTCAGCTGGCTGAGCCGGACGCCGAGCGCGTCGAGGTGCAGCCGCGCCACCTTCTCGTCCAGGTGCTTCGGCAGCGTGTACACGCCCACCGGGTACTCCCCGGTCCTGGTGAACAGCTCGACCTGCGCGATGACCTGGTTGGTGAAGCTGTTGGACATCACGAAGCTCGGGTGCCCGGTGGCGTTGCCGAGGTTCAGCAGCCGGCCTTCGGACAGCACGATGATCGCGTGTCCGGCCCTGCCTCCTTCAGCTGGGAAGGCCCACTCGTCCACCTGCGGCTTGACGTTGACCCGGTGGATCCCGGGCCAGGCGGCCAGGCCGGCCATGTCGATCTCGTTGTCGAAGTGCCCGATGTTGCCGACGATCGCCTGGTGCTTCATCCGGCTCATGTGATCGGCGGTGATCACGTCGCGGTTGCCGGTCGCGGTGACGAAGATGTCGGCCGTGGCCACCACGTCCTCCAGCGTCGCCACCTGGTAGCCGTCCATCGCCGCCTGCAGCGCGCAGATCGGGTCGATCTCGGTCACGATGACCCGGGCGCCCTGCCCGCGCAGCGACTCCGAGCAGCCCTTGCCGACGTCACCGTACCCGCACACCACGGCGACCTTCCCGCCGATCAGCACGTCCGTGCCCCGGTTGATGCCGTCGATCAGCGAGTGCCTGCACCCGTACTTGTTGTCGAACTTGGACTTGGTCACCGAGTCGTTGACGTTGATGGCCGGGAAGAGCAGCGTGCCCGCCCGGGCCATCTCGTACAGCCGGTGCACCCCGGTGGTGGTCTCCTCGCTCACGCCCTTGACGGTGGCGGCCACCCGCGTCCACTTACCCGGGTGGTCGGCCAGCGAGTTGCGCAGCCGGTCGAGGATGATCCGCCACTCCTCGGGGTCGTCGGCGGCCGGCGAGGGGACCCCGCCCGCCTGCTCGTACTCGGCGCCCTTGTGCACGAGCAAGGTGGCGTCCCCGCCGTCGTCCACGATCATGTTGGGCCCGTCGCCGTCCGGCCAGGACAGCGCCAGCTCGGTGCATCGCCAGTACTCCTCGAGGGTCTCGCCCTTCCACGCGAAGACCGGGATGCCCTTCGGGTCGTCGGGGGTGCCGCCAGGCCCGACCGCGACGGCCGCGGCGGCGTGGTCCTGGGTGGAGAAGATGTTGCAGCTCGCCCAGCGGACCTCCGCGCCGATCGCGACGAGCGTCTCGATCAGCACCGCCGTCTGCACGGTCATGTGCAGCGAGCCGGTAATCTTGGCGCCGCGCAGCGGCTGGGTCGCCGCGTACTCGGCACGCACCGCCATCAGCCCCGGCATCTCGTGCTCGGCCAGCTGGATTTCCTTGCGCCCGAAGGCGGCGAGCGAGAGGTCGGCAACCTGGTAAGGAAGCTGATCCGCGGACATCGGTTCTCCTCAATTCCCTTTTTTAGCCGAACGAGCGGTGGTGACTCCCCCGCCACCACACGCTACGGGACCACGGGGCGTCACCGCACGCGCTGGCGCGGGTTCTTGACACAAAATTGTTAGAATGGGTCCATGCGCATCACGGAGGCCGCCCGGCGGCTCGGAACGTCGGCCCGCATGCTCCGCTACCGCGAGGATCTCGGGCTGCTCCCGCCGGTCCGCGACTACCCGGCCCGGGCCTCCCACCGGCAGTTCAGCGAGGCGGACCTCGAGGCCGTGGCCGCGGCCCTCGAACTCGAGCGCCGGTACGACATCAGCCCCGCGGCGCTGTCGTTCGGGCTGCGCGTGCTCGCCGAGCCGGCGGTCCGCGGCGCGGTGGCCGACCTCGGACGGCGGGTCGGCCGCGTCCCCGCCCCGGCCGGCCGGGCGCTGGACTGGGAGCAGGAACGCGCGCTCCGCCTGCTGGCCCGCGGCTGACCGGCTGATGGCGGAACCGTAATCGCCTGGTTCATCGCCGCGAGGCGGCGGGCCTAACCCGGCGCGGTCAGGCCTGGGGGGTTTCC
The DNA here is from genome assembly GCA_963789225.1 of uncultured Actinomycetes bacterium. GTDB lineage: Bacteria > Actinomycetota > Actinomycetes > Streptosporangiales > Streptosporangiaceae > Palsa-504. Next base: position 98,272 of record CAWBKD010000006.1, on the reverse strand, counting down.
GAGGACTTCCTGGCCGGTCGCGGCAGGCGGAACGAACGGCCGCGGAGGACGGCGCGGATCGACGGGTCGGTCTGGTCGGCCTCGGCCGGGCGGTAGATGTCCGGCTCCAGGTAGATCGTCTTCGCGATCGGGACGGCGGCGCGGACCCGCTGTTCCGCCGCGTCGATGCCCGCCGCGATCTGCGCGGCGGTGTCGGTCTCGCGGACCGCGACCTTCGCGGCGACCAGGACGGAATCCGGCCCGATGTGCACCGTCCGCAGGTGGATCACCCGCACCAGCTCGGGTCCGTCCTCGAGCGCGGTGAGGATCCTGGCCTGCATGTCGGCGCTCGCCGACTCCCCGATCAGCAGGCTCTTGGTCTCCACAGCCAGGATCGCGGCCGCCGTCGCGAGCAGCACACCGATGGCCAGCGAGCCCGCTCCGTCCCACCAGCCGTGGCCGGTCAGCACGGAGAGCGCCACGCCAGCGAACGCGAAGCCCAGGCCGATCAGCGCGGCCATGTCCTCCAGCAGGACCACGGGCAGTTCGGGGGCCTTCGTCCGCCGGATGAAGGCCCCCCAGCTGCGGTTCCCGCGCACCCGGTTCGCCTCGGCGATCCCGGTGCGCAGCGAGAAGCCCTCGAGCACCGCGCACACGGCCAGCACGATGAAGGCCACCAGGGCGTCGTGCACGGGCGCCGGGTTCAGGATCTTGTGCAGGCCGTCGTAGACCGAGAACGTCGCCCCGACGGTGAACAGCATGACCGAGACCACGAACCCGTAGAAGTACCGCTCCCGCCCGAAGCCGAACGGGTGCTCCTCCGACCGGGGCCGTCTGGACCGGCCCCGCCCGATGATCAGCAGCACCTCGTTGCCGGTATCGGCGACCGAGTGCACGGCCTCGGCGAGCATCGACGCGGACCCGGTGAACACGAACGCTATGAACTTCACCACCGCGATGCTCAGGTTGGCGGCGAGCGCGGCGAAGACCGCCCTCATCTACTCGATCCGCGCCTGCAGGTCGGTGATCGCCGCGGCCTGGCCGGGGTCGATCCCGGACGCGATACCCAGGTACACGCTGGCGTAGTCGGTCAGCTGCAGCACGCCAGCCAACCGGACGAGCGGGTGCTCGCCGTCCATGGCCAGCTCGGACAAGCCCATCCCGCGCTGGGCCGCGATCGCGGTGATCGCCGCCCGCTGGGCCGAGATCCGCTGGTCCTCCCCCGGGTCGGCGATCAGCACCAGCCGCAGCGGGGTGAACCCGCTGCCCTCGGCCTCGGTCTCGTCGTAGTCCAGGTCCCAGTCCAGGTCGTCCAGGTCGGGCGAACCCCCCGGCGCCTCGGGGTGGCGCTCCCGGCCGACCGCGGACGGGCGCGCCGCCGGGGTGAACGGCCCGTCGAACGCGGCGAGCTGGTCGTAGGCGGCCTCGGGCAGCACGCCGACGATCGCCGGGTACTTGGCGTTCTCGCTGAGCTGGCCGGCGAACCGCCGCGCGGCAACCCCGCTCAGCTCCGTCGTCCCCCAGACCACCGGCAGCGCTCCGGCCAGGTCAAGGGCCAGTGACTTGCCAGGGTTGACGAACGACTCGCTGGCCGGGCGGCACTGGTGGGACACATCCTCCAGGCGGCAGGCGGCCAGTTCGTAGACGTCAGGCTCGATCCGGGTCACGCCGAGCCGCTCCGCGATCACCAGTAGCGGGATAGCCACGCTCCACAGCATCGATCGCGGCAACCCCGCCGGGACGACGCGGATGAACGGGGCGCGGGCCTGCTCGGCGATGCGGTGCAGCGGGGAACCCTCGGCGCCCACGCCAGCCAGGCGGCAGCCGCGCCGGGCGGCCTCGGTCGCGATGGCCAGCGTCTCCGCGGTGGCGCCCGAGCTGGACACCGCGAGCACCACGTCGGCCGCCCCCACCCAGCCGGGCAGCCGCCCGCCGCGCGAGGCCACCACCTGGACCGGGCTGCTCCGCCCGACCAGGGCGTGGAGCATCTCGGCCGCGACGCCCGAACTGCCAAGACCGGCCGCGACGATCGCGCGCGGCCTGGCGTCCGGGGTGAAGGCCGACAGGTCGGTCTCCTGGCACGACCGCAGCGCGGTGCGCACCTGGGCCGCCGACGACGCCACCTGCCGGAGCATGTCGCCGGGGTCCGCGGCCTGGATGACATCGGGAGTGTCGAGCCGGTCCGCGGCCAGGATGAATTCCGTCCCGCCCCAGTCGTCCAGGCCCTCGCTCACGCCTGTTCGCCAGGCCGCCGGGCCTCTTCTACCAGCAGGACCGGGATATCGTCGCGGACCGGGTAGGCCAGCCCGCACTCCTGGCTCGTGCACACGAGCTCGCTGGCGTCCTCGTCGGCCCGCAGCGGCGCGTGGCACTGCGGGCAGGCCAGGATGTCAAGGAGCCAGGCGTCGATGAGCATGAGGTTCTCCTTACGCGGTGCCCCTGACCAGGCCGAGCACCTCGTCGCGCACGGCCGTCATGGTCTCCTCGGTGTCTGCCTCGACATTAAGCCGTAGCAGCGGCTCGGTGTTAGACGGGCGCAGGTTGAACCACCAGGTGCGGGCGCTGACCGTAAGCCCGTCGAGTTCATCGGTCTTGACGCCGGGGCGTCCCGCGAAGGCCTGCTTGACCAGCGCGGTCGTCGCGGCCTGATCGGTGACCAGGGAGTTGAGCTCGCCGCTGGCGTGGTATCTGGAGTACTCGGCGAGCAGCCGGGACAGCGGTCCGTTCTGCTCGCCCAGCGCAGCGAGCACGTGCAGCGCGGCGAGCATGCCGGAGTCCGCGAACCAGAAATCCCTGAAGTAGAAGTGCCCGGAGTGCTCACCGCCGAACACCGCGCCCGTGCGCGCCATCTCCGCCTTGATGAACGAGTGGCCGACCCTGGTCCGTACCGGGACGCCGCCGTGCTCCCTGATGATCTCGGGGACCGCGCGTGAGGTGATCAGGTTGTGGATGATCGTCGCGCCCGGCTCGCGGGCCAGTTCGCGGGTCGCGATCAGCGCGGTGAGCGTCGAGGGTGAGACGATCTCGCCCCGCTCGTCCACCACGAAGCACCGGTCGGCGTCACCGTCGAAGGCGAGCCCGATGTCGGCGTGATGCTCGATCACCGCGCGCTGCAGGTCGCGCAGGTTCTTCGGGTCGATGGGGTTGGCCTCGTGGTTCGGGAACGTCCCGTCGAGCTCGAAGAAGAGCGGGATCAGGGTGATCGGCAGGCCCTCGAAGACCGCGGGGACCGTAAGGCCCGCCATCCCGTTGCCAGCGTCCACGGCCACGGTCAGCGGCCTGATCGCGGAGATGTCGACCAGCTTCCTCAGGTGCTCCGCGTAGCCGGGCAGCAGGTCGCGATGCGAGACAGTGCCGGGGACCGGGGCGGGAACCATCGGTCGTTCGGCCAAAGATTGAATGTCTTTCAGCCCTGTTTCGATGCCCACGGGCTTGGCGCCGGCGCGGCACAGCTTGATCCCGTTGTACTGCGGCGGGTTGTGGCTGGCCGTGACCATCGCGCCCGGGATGCCGAACTCACCGCTGGCGTAGTACAGCATGTCGGTCGAGCCCAGGCCCGCGGCCAGCACGTCGGCGCCCTGCGACGCCGCGCCCCGGCCGAACGCGTCCGCGAGCGGGCCCGAGGAGGTGCGCATGTCGTGCACGGTCACCATCGTCTTGGCGCCGGTCAGCCTGGCGAACGCCGCGCCGATCGCCTCGGCTACGGCCTCGTCAAGCTGGTCGGGGACGACGCCCCTGATGTCATACGCCTTGACGATGCTGGCCAGATCACCCACTGCAGGACCTGCCTCCCGTACCGACTGGGCTGACCCCGGCCGGACGGCCAGGGGCACTGCCGAGCCTATCGGTCCTGCGGAGGGCCGGAGCGCAGCACGCGCAGGTGGCCGCGCCGACCGACCTCGACGCCCTGGCCCACGGGCTCCTTGTCGGGCCGCACCCGCGGCGACGCCTCCATCACCGCGTTGGCGATCGCCTCCAGGTCATCGGCGCGCTCCGAGGCCGGTTCCAGCGGCAGCCGCACCACGTCCCAGCCGCGCGGCGCGGTCAGCCGGGCGGCGTGCTTCTCGCACAGGTCGTAACAGTGCGGCTCCACATACGCGGCCAGCGGGCCGAGCACCGCGGTGGAGTCGCGGTACACGTACGTCAGCGTATAGACCGGAGGATGCTTACACGCGGTGCGCGAGCAGCAACGGGAACCCACCAGCCACCTCGCTCACGTCGCGCTGGAGACCGCGTCCCGGAACCCTTGGGACGGCATCGGATATAACGGTGACGCTATCCGCCCGGGGGCGGTAACGCCATCACCGAGGAGCCGGCACCATTTTCGTGTCGTGCTTTGCGCGTGTTGCTCCGAGTCAGCGCGGGTGTGCCGGCCAGCGGCACGACGCGATACGCTCGGTAACTGTGCAGACCAGCGAGGACGGCGGTTCCCGGCCAGCCTCCGGCGCCCGGCCGCGACGTCGTGACCGCCACGGGCGCGGGCTGCGCGGCAGGCTCGTCCCGCCCGGAGTTCCGCTGTACCGGAGCCGGTCACAGCAGTTCGACGACATTGTCCTGGAGGCCGTCGCGCGGCTCGAGCCGCGCTGGGAGACCGAGCTTTCCGACGTGGAGTTCGCGGTCCAGGAGGTCCCCGACTTCGACACCATCGGCGAGGACGGCATACCGCTCGCCCGCATCGTCCGCGGTTCCCCGGATACCAGCGATCCGGGGAACCCCGCAACGGGACCTCGCATCGTCCTGTTCCGGCGACCGTTGCTCGCACGGGCCGAGGACGAGGAAGAACTGAGTGAACTCGTCTTCGACGTGGTGGTCGAAGAATTCGCCGAGATACTCGGGGTCGACCCGGAAGTCATCGATCCGGGCTACGGCGACCTCGACTGATACCGACCGTGCCTGCGGTCGTTTCTCGGCTCTTCATGTTTTGTGTGGTGCCGCGGTGCGTGTGACCTGTAGCGTCACCCTCTTCTTGCTTGTTGGTTCCGTCTTGCTTGTTGGTTCCGTCTTGCTTGTTGGTTCCGTCTTGTTGCTCGGTTTGGCTGGTCCTGGGGCGTGCCCCCGGCCTGGCTCCCGTCCGCCTGGCCGGGGCACGCCCTCGGTGTTACCTCACCCTCCGCGGGCTAGGTGCCCGCGTGCCTGTCACAAGCCCAGGCCGCCGGTGACGCCCTGGACGGTACCCACGAGGCCGGGGCCGGAGTTGGGCGAGCCAGGCTGCGGGGCGCTGCCCGCGTTGACAGTGGCCAGCGAGCCGGTGGTGCTGGTGCCGTTGACCTGGGCCACGGACCCGGACTGGGGCACGCTGGTCGAGGGCAGCCCGGTGGCGTTGACCGCGACCAGAGTCCCGTTCGTGCCGGTGCCGGCGGAGGCGGTGGTGGAGGCCGTCCCGGTGGTGGCGGGCGCGGTGACCGTGCCAGTGCCGTTGACCGAGATCAGCGATCCGGCCGCAGGGGCGCTGCCCGTGTTGACCGTGAGCAGGGACCCGGTAATTCCGGTGGTTCCGGTGGAGACGGTCCCGGTGCCGGTGGTGACCGCGCCGGTGCCGGCCGAGACCAGCGACCCGGCCGACGGCAGGCCGCCCGCATTGACGGTGACCAGCGATCCGTTCCCGGTGGTGCCGGTGCCGCTGGTGACGGCGCCGGTGCCGGCCGAGACCAGCGACCCCGCCGACGGCAAGCCGCCCGCATTGACGGTGACCAGCGACCCGTTCCCGGTGGTGCCAGTGCTGCCGGTGCCGGTGGTGCCAGTGCTGCCGGTGCCGGTGGTGACGGCGCCGGTGCCGCCAGACCAGCGACCCCGCCGACGGCAGGGCCGCGTTCACGGTGACCAGCGACCCGTTGGTGCCGGTGCTGGTGGTGCCGGTGGCGCCCGCGTTGACGGTGATCAGCGACCCGTTCCCGCCGGTCCCGCTGCTGCTGGTGCCGTTACCGCCGGACCCGCCAGACCCGCTCCCGCTGCCGCTGCCGGTCCCGGTGCCGCCGGACCCGGTGCCGGTGCCGCCAGACCCGCCCGACCCGCCGCTGCCGGTGCCGCCGGACCCGCCAGACCCGCCGGTGCCAGTGCCGGTCCCGGTGCCGCCAGACCCGGTGCCGGTACCGCCAGAACCGCTCGACCCGCCGCTGCCGGTGCCGGTCCCGCCGCCGCCGGACCCGCCAGAACCGCTGCCGGTGCCGGTCCCGCCAGAACCGCTGCCGGTCCCGGACCCGCCGGAACCGCTGCCGGACCCGCCAGAACCGCTGCCGGTGCCGGTCCCGCCGGTGCCGTGGTTACGACCGTGCCCGGAACCGCTGGTCCCGTGGTTCGTGCCGTGCCCGCCGGTCCCGTGCTCGGTGCCGTGGCCGGTGCCGTGGCCGGTGCCGTGGTTCGTGCCGTGCCCGGTGTCGTGCTCGGTGCCGCGGCCGGTGCCGTGCTCCGTGCCGTGGCCGGTGCCGTGCTCGGTGCCGTGGTTCGTGCCGTGGCCGGTGCCGTGCTCGGTGCCGTGGCCGGTGCCGTGGTTCGTGCCGTGGCCGGTGCCGTGCTCGGTGCCGTGGCCGGGGGTGAAGGTGCCGTGGCCGAAGGCGCCGAAGGTGCCGTCGGTGTAGGGGCTGTGCAGCCCGGGGTGCCAGTCGGCGACGGCCGGGCCGAAGTCCGGGCCGTGCGACTGCGGCGGGCACGTGCCCGCCAGCGCCGCGGTGGCCAGCACCGCGGGGGCGATCAGCCCGGCGGCCACAGCCGCAAGGCGCGCGAAGATCTTACTCATGGTGATGCACTCTCCTGAACGATGATGATCGAGGTGAAGAATCCGGATGGGACTTGCGCCGCCCGGACCGGGGGACGGGCCCGCCCGGGCGGGTCACGCAGCCAACAGGGCTAAAGCCCCCTGCTGCTAGCCCGGCACCTCAATCACCGAGAGCACGGCGGCCGTGGACGGGACAGCCGCCCCGAAACGCCTGCGCGCGATGCCCGGCACGGCCAGGCACGCCACGATCAGCACGGCCAGCCCGGCCGCGCCCGCACCGCCCGGCCCCAGCTGGGACCCCGGCGCGAAACTGTCACCCGACCCGCCACCCGACCCGCCCGGCGCCGCCGGCGCCGGGGCGGCCGGGGCGGCCGGCAGGGGCAGCGGCGGGGCGGCCGGCAGGCCCGGCACCACGGCACCCGAGCCCGCCAGCCCGGCCCCCGCACCCGTGCCCGCACCCGCGCCGGCCGGGGCACCGGACCCCGGCAGCACCGGCAGGATCGGCAGCACCGGCAGCACCGGCGCCGGACCGCTACCCGCCGCCGGCCCAACCCCGGGCACCGGACCCGGCCCGGACCCAGCGCCAGTGCCCGGCGCCGAACCAGAGCCAGCGCCCGTGCCAGTGCCCGGCGCCGAGCCGGTACCCGACCCGGACGAGGAGCCCGACCCGGACGAAGACCCGGTGCCGGAGGAGGAGCCCGACCCGGACGAAGACCCGGTGCCGGAGGAGGAGCCCGACCCGGACGAAGACCCGGTGCCGGAGGAGGAGCCCGACCCGGACGAAGACCCGGTGCCGGAGGAGGAGCCCGACCCGGACGAAGACCCGGTGCCGGAGGAGGAGCCCGACCCGGTCGAGGAGCCCGACCCGGTCGAGGAGCCGGTCCCGGTGGAGCCGGTCCCGGTGGATGAGCCGGTGCCCGGCTCGGTGCCCAGGACCGGGGAGGTCACCGCGGTCACCGTGCCGGTCACCGTCGAGACCAGCTGGGCGACCGCCGAACCCGCCGCCTGCACCACCGACCCGGCATCCCCCGCCACCGCGGTCACCGTCCCGGTCACCGCGGTCACGGTACCAGTCACGGTGCCGGTCACGGTCCCGGTCAGGATGCCGGTCACGGTCCCGGTCAGGGTGGCGGGCACCGGGCCGATCAGCCCGGTTACCGCCGAGCCGGCGGTGTTCGCCACGCCGGTTACCGTGCCGGTCAGGGTGGCGGCCACCGGGCCGACCACGCTGCCGGCCGCCGGGCTCGTGCTGGCCACCGGCCCGGCCACCGCCGCCACGGCACCGGCCACCGAACCGGTCACCGTGTCGGCCGCGGCACTGACCGTGCCCGCGGTGCTGGTCACGCTATCGGTGACCGTACTGGCCGCCGAGGCGGCGCTTGTCACGGCACCGGTCACGATGTTCGCCGCGCTCATGGCCGCCGTGCTGGCCGCCGAAGTCGTGCTGGTCGTCGCGTTGGTCACGGTGCTCGCCGCGCTCGTGGCCGCCGTGCTGGCCGCCGAAGTCGTGCTGGTCACGCCATTGGTCACGCTGCTGGCCGCTGGGGCGGCCGCCGAAGTCGTGCTGGTCACGGCATTGGTCACTGTGCTGGTCGCGGGGGCGGCTGCCGAGGCCGCGCTGTTGACGGTGCTCGTCACGGCGCTGGCTGCGGGGGCGGCCATGGAGGTCGCGCTGTTGACGGTGCTCGTCACAGCGCTGGCCGCGGGGGCGGCCGGGGTGACCTGCGAGACCGTCGAGGACGCTGGAGTGGTCAGGGCCGCCGGGCTCGCCGCGCTGGTCGCGGTCCCCGTCGTGGCGCTCGTCGCGGTGCTGGCCGCCGTGCTGGCGGTTCCGGTTACGGCGTTCGTCGCGGTGCCGGCCGTTCCGGTCACCGTGCTGGCCGTTCCGGTCGCGGCAGTCGTCGCGGTGCTGGCCGCCGTGCTGGCCGTGCCGGCCACGGTACCGACCGCACTGGTGACGGCGCTGGTCACGGAAGGCAGGGCCGGGCCTGGTGGCCCGGAATTGGGCAGGACGGTGGCGGCCGCAGCGGGCGTAGCAGCCAGCAGGCCTATGCCCACTAGGATGCACAGGCCGCCAAATGCCGCCCCGACGGTGTACAAAAGCACCTTCAGGGCTGACAGGCACCAGCCCTTCATGTGGGTCACGGTAGTCACTTAAATCGCTAATGTCTATACCCGTGATGCCATTTCAGCGAGATTTTCTGCTGGCCGACAGATAATACGATCCGGATGTCGCGCATTTTACTTTCCGGGATTTTCCAGCAATAGCCAGTGATGTCTTATACGTACCTTTATGCCCGCTACGGACGCCTTGTTCTAGGTCTCCGGCCTGCACAAACGAGGTATTCGAGACAAAGCTAAGCTAGCTGGCGAGGCCGCACAAGACGGCGTCGACATTGCTGTGGAGGCAGCGATGGACTGCTTATAGATTATCGGGATCTCGACAATTCGTTGCGGACGCGGATTTCAGGGAGATATCGCGCTATAGGAGTTGCGGACGGGCGGAAGGTTGATCGTGGTCAGTGCACTGATGGCGGGCATGATGGAGGCGACGGTGCTCTGACCCTGCGTCTCTACTCGAGCGGCGTACAGCGGCCCGGAGCCGGGCAGCGGGGTGATCACGACGGCGAACGCGGCCCCGCTCTTGCTGCCCTTCGGTGGGGCCAGCGGCGCCACCAGCGTGTGCCTGGCCTGGACCGTCACGATCTGGCTCACACTGGGTCCGGCCGCATGGCCGCTGGCGGCCAGCGCGATCTCAGTCAAGCGAACACGAGCCGCCCCGGCCGGGGCCGACAACGCGATCGTGGCGGAAGAACCCGAGCCTGTGGTGTTGCCCGCGAGGACCGCCTGCTCGCTGATGGGCGCCGTGGCCCCGGTCACGGCGCCTAGGCCGCTACCCGGAACCAGGACGGCGGCCGAGACCGGCACGTTCGACGTGAGCACAAGGGCGGCAGCGGAGCCGCCGAGCGGCGACAGTTGCGCGTAGAAGGCCGAATCCGGTGGCACGTCAACCGTCTGCGTACCGAACGGGTGGTACAGCCCCTGCGGAGTGATCGCGAGGACGTTCACCCGGGCGCTCAGGCTGCCGGGGACCGCGATGAACAACTTCGCCTCGCTGCCGGACGGAGGTACCCCGGGAATCACCATGCTGGTCGAGGGCGCCGTTGTACTCGGCAGCCAGCTACTCCCGGCGGCGGAGCTCTCCCAGACGTCGGCGGCCACCCGGCCGATGCTGGTCCGCACCTCGATCGCGACCACCGGGGAACTGGCTCCCAAAGCCGACAGGGATTCGGTAACCGTCTCGTACGGCGGGACCGTGATCCCAGTGTCACCGTCGGCCTGGGCCGGCCCGGCCTCGGTGATGACGCTGACGTCTACGCTCGCCGCCAGGGCGTCGATGTTCATGAGGTCGAGCTGGATCTGCGAGGCGCCGCTTTGCTGTCCCGGCCCGACGAACCAGAGATCCGAACCAGGTTCACTGCATCGGACGCTGGACAGGCCTGAACTCTCCGTCTCCTCGGCCTCCATGGCCGGAGCCATGACGCCTGTCCCGGTCACCGACCAGCCTTCGGCTACGGTCGTGCCCTTCTTGCTCACGCTGGACGCGGCCGGGACGGCCAGCAGCGAAAGCGCGCCCGGATCGGTCTGGGTGATCGGGCTGACAGCGTGCAGCTGGACTCCCGCCAGCGGGAGCGGCGCCAGCTCGACCTGACCCGACCCGGCGGCGGTCGGCGGCGAAAGTGTCGCCGGGGACCCTAGCGATCCCGCGATAAGTGCGACCTGCGCCGACCCACCGCCCTGAGCGGGAGGGCAAGCCCGCACGGCGGAGCTGACCGCCACCTGCCTGGACGCCGCGCTGACCTGGCTCGTGGTGGCCGGGGCAGGCTTGACCAGTTGGGCGACACCAGCAATCACACACAGCGCCAGCAAGACCACGCCGGCGGGCAGGAAACGAACTGGCCTCATGACTCGTCACCGAGTTCCCACGGTGGGCGCTGGCTAGCCGACGTGGGGTCGGCCAGCCACTGGGCGGGCCCGTCACCGTCGTCGGGCCCGGCGGAGAAGTCACCGTATTCAAGGGTGTGATCCTGCGCGAACTCATCGAGATTCGGATCTGCAGCGGCCGGGGGCTCGGTGACAGCAGGAGGGCTGGCCGCGGGCTTGGCGGTGCCGCCTCGCCAGCGCGGTGGCTTCCCGTGCCGTGCCGCGTGCTGGCCGCCGCGCGGACGCCGAGGTGCCTCGGACGACGGCGGCGGCCCGACGGCGGCACTGCTGGGGACGGAGGCGCCGCTGCTGGGGACGGAGGCGCCGCTGCTGGGGACGGAGGCGCCGCTGCTGGGGACGGAGGCGCCGCTGCTGGGGACGGAGGCGCCGCTGCTGGGGACGGAGGCGCCGCTGCTGGGGACGGAGGCGCCGCTGCTGGGGACGGAGGCGCCGCTGCTGGGGACGGAGGCGCCGCTGCTGGGGACGGAGGCGCCGCTGCTGGGGACGGAGGCGCCGCTGTTGGAGACGGGAACGCTACTGGAGACGGGAACGCTACTGGAGACGGGAACGCTACTGGAGACGGGAACGCTGACCTCGGTGCGCGGCGAGACGCCCACGCTGCTGAGCGGCATCGCGCTCATCGAGGGGCTGGTGTCGTACGCGGACGCGACGGGGTACGCGGTGTCATTGGCGAACGCATAGGGATCCGGAACTGCCACCGCGGGAGGATCGGCGGCACGGAACTCCGCGGTGCTGGCTTCGCTAGCCGCGGGGGTCAGGAACGCAGGCTGCGGCGGCCGTTGGCGGCGGGGCAGCCGCGGGCCGCGGGCATGGTCCCGCCGCCTGCCCCGGGTGGGGGCAGGCGGGACTTCGGGACTGGGCTCCTGCGCCGGCGCGGGCACCGCGGATCTGGTGCCAGGCAGGGCGAACGCGAAGACGACCAGGACAGCGGCGGCCTCGAAACCGAGGCTCAGGTCCCGCGCCGTCTCGTTGCGGGTGATGACCAGGCGGCCGCCGCCCGGAGGGAGGGCGAAACCCTGCGCCCATCCGCCGACCGGATCGGCCAGGTGAGTCAGCGGGTGTCCGTTGAGGGTCGCGGACCACCCACCCGCGGCCTCCGCGAGGACCAGCGTGCCCGATGTCTCCGGCGTGATGACCGCGTTCACGCCGATCGGCCCGGAAGGAACCGGCACTACGGTGCCGTTAGCCGAAAGGACGCGCGCCCGCGCCACGGTCCCGGCGACCTCCCACAGGTCGTAGGCGGACGACTGGGTCAGCGGCATCAGGCCGGCGGCCCCGTCGATCTGGTGAACGAGCGACGGACTAACGGGACCGGGCAGCAGCACGTAGCCGATGTCGAACTCGCTGAGCACCTGTCCCGTATTGCCCTCGTCGCCGCTCGCGGCCGCGTCCAGTGAGGCGACGACCCCGTCGAGCGCCTGGGTGCCCGGGGCGCCCGCGGTCAGCTCCGGCTCGCCGAGCACGGGGTCGGTGTTCCGCAGCACGGTGTAGGTCAGGATCCCGCCCTCTGGCCGCAGGACCAGCGTCCTGGTCTGGTTCGGACCCGAGGATGAGGCGGCCACGAAGGGAGGCAGGATCTGCGGTCCCGCGGCGGCAATAGGCCCGCGGACCCCGGTGACCAGCCAGGCGCCGGCGGCCAGTACCGGTGCCGACGCGGCCACGGCCAGGACGGCCAGCACCAGGATCCGCGGCGAGCTGAGACTGGTCAGCCTGCCGGTTACGGCCTGTTTCGCGTGCGCGAGCCTCCGGACCGCCGACTCGACCAGCGGGGTAGCCGCTACCAGCAAGCCTGCGGCGGCCAGGCACATCGCAGCGCCCGGCCAGGCGCTGACCTTGGTCCCCCCTCCCGGCGGTGTCACGCGTACGAAACTCACCGCGAGCGCGATGGCCAGCCCGGCGAGCGCGATGCCCCATCCGGCCTGCACCAGGACCATCCGCCGGCGGGCCAGCAGTGCGCCGAACGCGGTCAGGACCAGGCCCCCGGTCACCCAGGCGGGCGGGAGCCCCGGCCCTCCCGGGCTGAGCAGCAGGACCGATTCCGGCCGCAACCCGGCCACGGCCAGCCCGGGCCGCTGTATCCCAGCCTCGAGGAAGAACTGGGCGGGGCTGGTCAGCAGCCGGAACGTCCAGGGGAGGAGGGCCGCCGCGGGCACCAGCGCGACGATCGCGGCGCTGATGACCGTCGCCCGGCCGAGCCACCGCCAGGCCGCCGCCGCGCCGAGCGCGGCCACCACCGCAATCGGCCAGACCAGCGGGACGAAGGCCGCGGCCACCGCGACGAGCAGTCCGGTCGCCCACGCGGCCCGGCGGGCCATCCGCGGTGGACGGGTGAGCATCCGCCCCACGGTGATGCCGATGAGCGGGACGAGGATGAAGACGACGGCCGTGCCAAGGCGCCCGGCGGCCACGCTGCCCATCGCTACCGGAAGCAGCGCGTAGGCGGCGGCGACCCAGACCCGCGCCGCCAGGACGCGCGTGACGCGCCGCATCGCCCAGTACGCCGCCATCCCGGCCGCCGGGACGCACCCGAGCAGGACCACGTCCGTGGCCAGCCAGGGCTTTCCCAGCAGCGCCGTGGCCAGCACGGCCATCACGCCCAGGTAGGGTGGCGCGCTGACGGTCGAGCCGATGCCCGCCGGGTGATAACCCGCCAGGTACTCACGCCACAGATCGCTTGCGCCGCCCCAGGGGGGCACGAGGGCTCCGCCCGCGAGCGTCCCAGAACCGCTCAGCACCGAGCCCACCAGCGATCGTTCCGCGACCAGCGTGACCAGGGTCAGCCCGGCGAAGAGCAGGACACCCGGGCTGGTCAGGACGCGCCGGGCGACCGAGTCAGTGTCGGGCAGCGGCATATCGTCGTCCGGCCCGTCGGTGACGGCGTGGTGCCCCCCGACGGTATCGTAGCCGGGACCGCTGGACAGCAAGGCGGCGATCGACTCGGCGAGGCGGCTCAGCGTCCTTCCGCCGGGCAGCTGGTCGCGCAGGACCGACCAGCCGTACTTGCGATGGGGGGCGCGCCTACGGCGGGCGCGCCAGATCTTGACCGGGTGACGGAGCAGCCAGCCGAGGGCGCCGAGCTGATCCCACGCCTTGTGCTGCTGCTTGGTGATGAGGAAGTACGCCGCGCGGAGCAGCGACCCGGCGACGCAGCCGCTAACGATCGTGATCATCGGCCTGAGCGGCAGGTTGACCGCGAACACGTACAGGGCGCCACGCCGGTCGGCCATACGCGGACGCCCGCCTGCGGCGGGCGCCTTCCTGATCTGCCTGGCGGACATCTCGCGGTGGTAGACCACCGCGTCCGTGATCACCCGGACCTCGTAGCCCGCCGCCCGCACCCGCCAGCAGAAGTCGATGTCATCGCGGAACAGGGGCAGGTCGGCGTCGAAGCCGCCCATCTGATCCCAGACGTCGCGGCGCACCAGCATGCCCGCCGAGCTGACCGCCAGCACCGGCCGGTTTCCGTCGTGCTGGCCCTGGTCGATCTCACCGGGCTCGATCCCGGTGGAACGGCCGGCCCGGTCGGGGGTGATGCCCGCCTCGCGCAGCACGCGCCGGTCCACCAGGTCCCTCAGCTTCGGGCCGACCACCGCCGTCGACCGGCCGCGGCTGGCGCCCCTGAGCAGCTGCTCCAGCGCGTCAGGGGCGGGCTCGCAGTCATCGTGCAGGAGCCATAGCCACTCCACGGCCGTCTCCGGTCCGGTGCCGGTCCGCCGGAGGGGCCTGCGGGCCGCGGGGTGCTGCAGCGCGCGGGAAATGGCCACGCCGTAACCGGTGTCGGCGTCCATGCCGAAGACGGCGTCCGGGCCGAGGAGCTCGGTCAGCGTAGCCCCGCTGCGGTCCCTGCTCCCGGTGTCGACCGCGACGACGCGCTCCACGGGGTGGGTCTGCTCGCGCACCGCGTTGATGAGCGCTGGCAGCAACCGGGCACCGTCGTGCGCGACGATCACGGCGGTGACGACGTGACGGAGGTGCGCTGCGTTCTCTGGCAAGGGTCCTGACAGGTGGCCTGGGCAACGGTGCTCCGCGCGGCTACCTGCCCCGGCAGAGCGCGTGGTCCACGGGAACGACAACCCCCGCGCTCACGACGGCATCAACGATACACAGGCTGAATACGGTCAGCGGGGTGAACGGATGATGTCCCGCGCTACACCGCCTGGCGCTTCAGCCGACGGCGTTCGCGCTCCGACATGCCGCCCCAGATACCGAATCGCTCGTCGTGCTCAAGCGCGTACTCCAGGCACTCGGCCCGTACCTCGCAGCTACGGCACACCCGCTTGGCCTCCCGGGTCGATCCCCCCTTCTCGGGGAAGAACGCCTCAGGGTCCGTCTGGGCGCACAGCGCCCGGTCTTGCCAGCCTAGCTGGTCTTCGTCCTCAGGACTGACGAAGACCTGTTCCAGCGAGATGATGACCTCGGTCACCGCCATCCTCCCTCCCCACTCGGAGCCCCCGGTCTTGCCCACTCCCCGCAGGAGCGAGAATCACATCAATGAAATTACACTAGCGTGTCTTGCTTCAAGTCAAGCGAAGAAGGTGATATTGGTCCCCACGATGCCTGAGATGCGCGATAAATCACGTGAGGAATCCGCGCCGTCACGTTCCGTCAGGACTCCGGGAGGCCCTGCCTCGGGCACGGACGGATGCTGACAGACTCTTGGTTATGCGCATCACCGTGCTCGCGGGCGGCGTGGGAGCCGCGCGTTTCCTGCTGGGCCTGAGGCAAGCCGCCGCCCCGGACGCCGAGATCACGGTCATCGGCAACACCGGCGACGACATCACGCTGTTCGGCCTGCGGGTGTGCCCGGACCTCGACACCGTCATGTACACGCTCGGCGGCGGCATCAATACCCAGCAGGGGTGGGGGCGGGCCGACGAGACGTTCAGCATCCGGGCCGAGCTGGCCGCTTACGGCGCGAGCCCGGACTGGTTCATGCTCGGTGACCGGGACTTCGCCACCCACATCCTGCGCAGCCAGCTGCTCGCGGCCGGGCAGCCGCTCTCCGCCGTCACCGAGGTGCTGTGCCGCCGATGGCAGCCGGGAGTCCGGCTGCTCCCGATGTCCGACGACCCGATCGAGACGCACGTCGTGCTTCTGGATTCCGGCCAGCGGCGCGTGATCCACTTCCAGGAATGGTGGGTACGCCTGCACGCGGGGACCCCCGCGGCGGCGATAACCGCGCTAGGAGCGGAGGAAGCCACCCCCGCCCCCGGCGTGCTCGACGCCATCGGCGAAGCCGACGTGGTCCTGTTCCCGCCGTCCAACCCGGTAGTCAGCATCGGCACCATCTTGGCCGTTCCTGGCATCCGGGAGGCCGTAGCGGCCAAGACCGTGGTCGGCGTCTCGCCCATCATCGGCGGCGCGCCGGTGCGCGGGATGGCCGACGCCTGCCTGGCCGCGATCGGGGTCGAGACGACGGCCGCCGCGGTCGGAGCGCACTACGGACCGGAGCTGATCGACGGCTGGCTCGTCGACGACCAGGACAAGGCCGCGGCCGATGACCCGGCGCTAGCGGGCATCGCCGTCCGTGCGCTGCCGCTGCTCATGCACGACCTGACCGCCACGACCACGATCGCACGGGCGGCCCTGGATCTGGCACAGGGCCAGGGGGGTACGGGGGGGCGGGCAGCCCTCCCGTGAGCGGGGGGATCCCGGGGGGTCGCCCCCCAGGGGCTATAACGGTGAGCCCGGTGGCCGGGCTGCCTGAGGTGACCGCGGGCAGCGACCTGGCGGCGCTCATCGCCAACGCGGCCCCGGACCTGCGCGACGGCGACATTCTGGTCGTCACCTCAAAGATCGTCAGCAAGGCCGAAGGCCGGGTGATTGCCGCCTCGCGCGAGGAGGCCATCGAGGCTGAGACGGCGCGGGTGGTGGCCAGGCGCGGCGCCACGACGATCGCGCAGACGCGGCATGGGTTCGTGCTGGCCGCGGCCGGGGTCGATGAGTCGAACACGGCGCCTGGCACCGTGGTCCTGCTGCCTGAGGACCCCGACGAGTCGGCCAGGCGGCTGCGCAAGGCGCTGCACACAAGCACTGGCCTCCGGATCGGCGTGATCGTGACCGACACGATGGGCCGACCGTGGCGGGCCGGGCAGACCGACACCGCCATCGGCGCGGCCGGCGTCACGCCCGTCCGCGACTACCGCGGCCAGGCCGATACCTTCGGCAACATCCTGGAGGTCACCGTCGCGGCCGTGGCCGACGAGATCGCCGCGGCCGCGGACCTGGTGAAGGGCAAGGCGCTGCGGATCCCCGTCGCGCTCGTGCGCGGGCTGGCCGGCCTGGTCACCGAGCAGGACGGCCCGGGCGCGCGGGCGCTGGTCAGGCCAGCCGACGAGGACATGTTCCGGTTCGGGTCGGCCGACGTGCCGCTGGCCCGCAGGACGATCAGGACGTTCACCGCCGAGCCGGTCGACGTCGAGGCGATCCGCCGGGCGATCGCGACCGCGCTGACCGCGCCCGCGCCGCATCACAGCGAGCCGTGGCGTTTCGTCATCCTGAGCTCGGCCGGCGCCCGGACGGCGCTGGTCGACGCGGTGCGCGAGGCCTGGATCGCCGACCTGCGCCGCGACGGGTTCACCGAGGAGCAGATCGCCCGCAGGCTCCGGCGCGGGGAGCCGCTGCGGCAGGCGCCGCTGATCGTCGTGCCGTGCCTGGTCGCGGACGCGGCGCACGAGTACCCCGACGAGCGGCGTTCGGCGGCGGAGCAGGCCATGTTCGTGGTGTCCATGGGCGCCGCGGTGCAGAACCTGCTCATCGCGCTGGCCGTCGAGGGGCTCGGCTCGGCGTGGATCTCCAGCACCCTGTTCTGCCAGGACGTCGCCGCCCGGGCGATGGACCTGCCGGACGGCTGGCGGCCGATGGGCGCCGTCGCCGTGGGTCACCCGGCCGAGCAGGCCCGCCCGCGCCCGCCCCGCGACCCCGGCGACTTCCTGGTCCTCCGGTGAGCGGCCGGACCGGGCCGTAGATTCATCGCCCCGGGTAACCCGGGCGAACTAGGCTGACCGAGCTGAGCGGCCGGACCGGGCCGTAAATTCATCGTCCCGGGTAACCCCGGCGAACTAGGCTGACCGGGTGGAATTCACCGAGGTCATCAGGCGGCGCAAGATGGTCCGCGCGTTCAAGGCGGAACCGCTGCCTCCGGGCACGGCGGGGCGGCTGCTGCGGGCGGCCAACCGGGCCCCGTCGGCGGGTTTCAGCCAGGGGTACTCGTTCCTCGTCCTGGACGGCGCCGAGCAGTCGGCCCCGCTGTGGCAGGCCTTCTACGACGATGCCGCCTCCCTCGGTGACGGTGAGGCTCAGGAGCGGGCCGAGATCGACGCGCTGCGCCTAGCCCCGCTGGTGATTGTCCCGCTGGCCTGCAAGGACGTGTACCTGGACCGGTACGCGGAGCGGCCGGACCGGGCGTGGACGGACCGGGACGAGGCCCGCTGGCCGGTCCCCTACTGGTACATCGACACCGGTTTCACCGCGCTGCTCATCCTGCTCGCCGTGGTCGACGAGGGACTCGGCGCGGTGTTCTTCGGCATCCCGCCGTCGATCATGGCCACGTTCCGCGAGCGATACGGGGTCCCCGCGGAGTGGACGCCGATCGGCGCCATCGCTATCGGCTACCCCGATCCCGAAGCCGACCCGGTGCCGGCCCCGTCGGCGAGCATGCGCAAGAGCCTGGACGAACTGGTCCACCAGGGGCACTGGTAACCGGCGGCCTCCTGCTGCTAGTCCGGGGGGACGACCCCCCTGGACCCCCCGCGCACGGGGTGGCTGCCCGCCCCCCCGTACCCCCCCGGCCTCACCGAAGCGCACACGCCGTCGGTGGCGGCGGCCGCCGCGACCCGTTCCGCCGGGACTTCGCCGTAGGTGGTGGTGCGCGGGCGCAGCGGGCGGCCGAGCGGCTCGGTTATCGCGCGCAGGCCGCTGATCGTCTTGTAGGAGCCGTGGTCGGCGCCGGCCATCCTGCTGATCGTCTCCTCCATCAGCGTGCCGCCCAGGTCGTTGACGCCGCCCTGCAGGACGTCGCGGCACCCGTCGTCGCCGAGCTTGACCCAGGAGCACTGGATCGAGTCGACGGCCCCGTGCAGCATCAGCCTGGCCACCGCGTGCACAGCCCGGTTCTCCCGCCTGGTCGGGCCGGGCCGGGCCAGGCCGGCCAGGTAGATGGGCGCGTTGGAGTGGATGAACGGCAGCAGGACGAACTCGGTGAACCCCCCGGTCCGCTCCTGGATCGACCGGATCACGCGGAGGTGGCCGACCCAGTGCGCCGGGGTGTCGACGTGCCCGTACATCATCGTGGCCGACGTCCGGAAGCCCAGTTCGTGCGCCGTGGTGATCACCTCGATCCACGCCGAGGCGGGCAGCTTGCCCTTGGTCAGGACCCAGCGCACGTCGTCGTCGAGGATCTCGGCCGCCGTGCCCGGCAGCGAGTCGACGCCCGCCTGCTTGGCGCGGGCCAGCCACTCCCTGACCGGCAGGCCGGTCCGCGAGGCGCCGTTCATCACCTCCATCGGGGAGA
This sequence comes from uncultured Actinomycetes bacterium, assembly GCA_963789225.1. Lineage (GTDB taxonomy): Bacteria > Actinomycetota > Actinomycetes > Streptosporangiales > Streptosporangiaceae > Palsa-504. The sequence goes on along the minus strand of CAWBKD010000006.1, from coordinate 79,064 downwards.
ACGCGTGAACGTGCAGGCCCGGTCGGCGCCGCTTGACCTCGGCGGCGATATCGAAGTAGGCGGTGCCGGGCAGGTCGGGGTGGATGCCGCCCTGCATGCACACCTCGGTTGCGCCCGCATCCCACGCCTCCGCCGCGCGGTCGCCGATCTGCTGGAGGGACAGCGTGTACGCGTCCGCGTCCGTACGGCGCTGGGCGAACGCGCAGAACCGGCAGCCGGTGTAGCAGACGTTCGTGAAGTTAATGTTGCGCGTGACCACGTAGGTGACGTCGTCGCCGACGACCTCGCGGCGCAGCGCGTCGGCGATCCCGGCCAGGGCCTCCAGGTCGGGTCCGTCGGCGGTCAGCAGGGCGATGGCCTGGTCGTCGGTGAGGGCGGCCGGATCGCGCTCGGCCTGGCGGAGGGCGGCGGCCACCTCGCCGGGGGCCGCGACGGCCGCGGCGGGCCTCCCTGCGGAGCCCGGGGGGTGGCCCGGGGGTGACACCAACGCTCGTTCGGCTATTTCATGCCAGTCGCCGTAGACCTCAGCGAAGTCATCGCGGCGGTCATGGGTGCGGCCCGTGGTGTCGATGGTCACGTGCAGGTCGGTCCGGCCGGATGAGCCCCAGCCGCCGTCGGGTTCCTGCCAGGGCAGCCCGTGCGGGACGGCGCCGTCGGCGGCCAGGCCGGTGGCCGGGTCGGCCAGCGCGGCGACGTGCCCCATCAGGCGCGGGTCCAGCCACGGCTCGCGGAGGTACGGCGGGTAGATGGTCAGGCGCTCGCGCAGGGTGAAACCGGCGGCCGCGGTGCGGGCGGCGAGCTCATCGATGTCCGGCCAGGGGCGTTCGGGGTTGACGTGGTCCGGGGTCAGCGGGGAGACGCCTCCCCAGTCGTCGATGCCGGCGCGCAGGATGAGGTCGTACTGGGCCCCGACCAGGTTGGGCGGGGCCTGGATGCGGGCCTTCGGCCCGAGGATGAGCCTGGTCACGGCGATCGTGGCGGCCAGGTCGTCGAGTTCGGCGTCGGGGACGTCGCGCATCTTGGTGTCCGGCTTGGCCCGGAAGTTCTGCACGATCACTTCCTGGATGCCGTGGTAGGTGCGGGCGACCTTCCTGATCGCGAAGACCGAGTTGGCGCGTTCGGCCGCGGTCTCGCCGATGCCGATGAGGATGCCGGTGGTGAACGGGACGTTGCAGCGCCCGGCGTCCTCCAGTACGCGGAGCCGGACCGCCGGGTCCTTGTCCGGGCTGCCGAAGTGGGGGCCGCCCTTTTCGGTGTACAGACGGGTGGCCGTGGTCTCGAGCATCATGCCCATCGACGGGGCGACCGGCTTGAGACGCTGGAAGTCCTCCCAGGTCAGGACGCCGGGGTTGAGGTGGGGCAGCAGGCCGGTTTCCTCTAGGACGCGGATGGCCATGGCCCTGATGTAGGAGAGGGTGTCGTCGTAGCCGCGCGCGTCGAGCCACTCCCTGGCCTGGCGCCATCTTTCTTCAGGGCGGTCACCGAGGGTGAACAGGGCTTCCTTGCAGCCCAGGTTGGCTCCCTCGCGGGCGATGTCGAGGACCTCGTCCGGTTCCAGGTACAGGCTGTGCAGCCGGTGGGGAACGGTGGCGAACGTGCAGTACCCGCAGCGGTCCCGGCACAGCCTGGTCAGCGGGATGAAGACCTTCCGCGAGTAGGTGATTGTCTGTGGCCTATTGGCCGCCTCCAGGCCAACGTCCCTGGTCCGGCCCGCGTAGGCCAGGAGGGTCTGCAGGTCCTCGCCACGGGCGTGCAGGAGGACGGTCGCCTCCGTGGGGTCGAGCGCCTTGCCGTCCCTGGCCCGCGCCAGGGCCCGGCGCATCGCCGAGGCCGTGATCCCACCAGCGTCACCGCGGAAGTCACCCATGCTGCACCAAACCTTCCCTGGAGCCACGATCTTCCCGGCGGCGCGGATCCCGGCTTGCTCGCCGGCACATCCGGGGAACCTCACGGATCTCGCTGACACCATTCACACCGAAGCTGTCTGCCCTGCTCAGGAGGCCGAGATTTGGGTGGAAGATCCGGGCTTGGTGGAAGATCCGGGGGGCTATGATCCCCCTAAATTTCCACTGAACCCGGATCTTCCATGATCTTTTAGCGTAGGAAGGACGGGCCGCTTTGCCGACGGTACGCAGGCCGGGCACGGGAGGCCTAGAAGGCGCGGTAATCGCGGACGGGGAGGTGGGGGCCGCGGCGGGGGGGCTCGCTGCCGCCTAGCTCGATGAGCCTGGTCACCCGGTAGCGGTGACCGGCGTAGGGGGCGAGGAGTTCCAGCATCTCGGCGTCGTCGGTGATCCGCCTGGCCAGCGTCCAGCCGACGGCCCGGGGCAGGTGGTAGTCGCCGACCGAGACGGCGTCCGGGTCGCCGGCGGCGCGCTGCCTGATCTCGGCGGAGGTCCAGACGCCGATGCCGGGGAGGGACCGTAGGCGGGCGTCGGCCTCGGCCGGGTCCAGGTCGAGGACCTCCTCAAGCCGGCCGGCCACGGCGGCGGCGTTGATGATCGTCCGGGCCCGTACGCCCTCGACGCCTGCGCGGTGCCAGTCCCATGACGGGATGCGCGCCCACACCTGCGGGGGCGGGACCACGTGCATCCCGGCCGGGGCGGGTCCGGGCGCGGGCTCGCCGAACTTCCGCAGCAGGATCCGCCAGGCGCGGTGCGCCTCGCGGCCGACCACTTTCTGCTCGAGCACCGCGGGGACGAGCGCCTCGAAGACCCGCCAGGTCCGGCCGATCCGCAGGCCGGGGTACCGGAGGGCCAGGTCGGCGATGACCTGGTGCCTGGGCGTGAAACCCGACGGGTCATCGTGGGCGCCGAGCTGGGCCGGGAGGCGGTCCAGCAACCAGGCCGCGCCCGGCCCCCAGGCCTGCCCGGTTACCCGCGTGCCCGGGCCGTCCGTGGGCGGGGCGTCCGTGCCTGAGCCGTCCGTGGGCGGGGCGGCCGGACGGCGGGACGTGACGCGGAGCGTGCCGGGGCCGTCCGGGGTCAGCATCGTGCGCCAGATCGCGCCTGCGGCGTCCACGCGGTACGCGGGATCACCGGGGCCGCGGCGGTGCACGCCCAGCGTGAAGCGGATGTCGACCTCGAAGGGCGCCAGCCACTCGCGGCTGGCCCCCGGGTCCGGCGTCGCGTTCTCGGTCACCGGGACCGTCGCAGCTGGCATCAGGGCCGCCTGCCGGCCAGGCGTCACAGGTCCGAGGAGAAGCGGATCGAGGTCGGCTCGAGCCGGACGCCGGGCCAGATCCGGATGCCCCGGGCCAGCTCGTTGCCTGATCCGATGAACGCGCCGTCGCCAACCACCGCGCCGTCGAGCACGGCGCCGGGGGCCACGACGGCGCCGCGGCCAACGATCGATTCCCGCACCACGGCGCCCTCGCCCACGCTCGCCGCGTCGAACAGCACGCTGCCGAACACGTCGGCCCCCGGGGCGACCGAGGCTCCCTCCCCCACGACAGTCCCGCCGGCCACCGAAGCGTCCTGCGCCACCGACCCGCCCGCCAGGATCAGGCGGGGCCCCGCCGGTCCGGGGCGGGCCGGGGCCGGCAGGAGCCCAAGGACCAGATCACATGATCCCCGAACGAACGTCTCCGGGGTCCCGACGTCTAGCCAGTACGCGGACTCGTGGTAGCCCATGACCAGCTCGCCCGCCTCGATCAGCCCGGGGAACGTCTCCCGCTCGACCGAAACCCGGCGTCCCGCGGGGATCTGGGCGATCACGTCACGCCGGAACACGTAGCAGCCGGCGTTGATCCGGTTGGTCACGGGGTTCGGCGTCTTCTCGAGGAACCCGGTCACGCGACCGGTCTCGCTGGTCGGCACGCAGCCGAAGCGGGACGGGTCGGCCACCTCGACCAGGTGCAGCGTCACCGCGGCGTCGGCCTTGGAGTGCAGGTCGAGCTGGGCCCTGAGGTCGTGCCCGGACAAGACGTCGGAGTTGAACACCACGACCGGGTCCGAGGCGCCGCTGCCGCGCAGCGAGGCCGCGGCGTTGCGGATCCCGCCGGCGGTGTCGAGGGGGACTTCCTCCTGCACGTAGTCCAGGGACAGCCCGAACGCCGAGCCGTCACCGAAGCAGGAGGTGAACATGTCGGCCTTGTAGCAGGTCGCCAGCACGACGTGGGTGACACCGCTGTCCGCCGCCCGGGCCAGCATGTGCGCCAGGAACGGCACGCCCGCCGTGGGGAGCAGGGGCTTGGGCGCGGACAGGGTCAGCGGCCGAAGCCGGGTGCCCTGGCCTCCGACAAGCAGGATGGCCTCAAGCGGTTCGCGCGGCATGAGAAGAGAGGTTACACGGCGCTGGCATCCGCGCTGGGCGCTTCGGCCGCCCGTCGGTAGCACGCCAGGTGCGCCTCCGCGGACGCCTCCCAGGAGAACTCCTGCGACCTGGCGTACCCGGCCTCGCCCAGCGCCTGCCGCCGTCCCTGGTCATCGAGCAGCGCGCGCAGCGCGTCGCGGATGCTGTCCGCGTCGGGCTCGGTGTAGGCCACGGCCTCGCCGCCCACCTCCGGCAGCGAGGTGCAGTGGGTGGTCAGCACGGGGGCACCGCACGCCATGGCCTCAAGCACCGGCAGCCCGAACCCCTCGCCCCGGCTCGGGAAGGCGACCACGAGCGCCCCGCCGAAGAAGCCGGGCAGGTCGGAGAAGCGCAGGTAACCGGGGCGGATCAGGCGCAGGTGCGGCGGCACCGTCGATACGGCGGTGTCCACTTCCTCGCTCCAGCCGCCGCCGCCGCCCAGGACGAGCGCCGGCGCGTTGTCGAGGTCGGCCACGGCGGCCGCCCAGCCTCTGATCAGCGCAGCTACGTTCTTGCGCGGCTCGAGCATGCCGAGGAAGGCTACGTAGGGCTTGCCGTGCAGGCCCAGCCGGTCAGAGACCTGGGAGACCTGGCGCGACTCCGGGCGGTGGAACAGGCGGTGATCCACGCCGTGGTAGGCGACGTCGATCTTGGTCGGATCGGCGGACAACACCCGCTCCAGCTCATCGCGGGTCGCCTTGGAGGGCACGATGATCCGGGCCGCGCGGCGCGCGGCCGTCCGGATCGCCGACTTGAAGAACATGGAGCTGACCGGGCTGTACAGATCCGGCTCGGTGAAGAAGGTGACGTCGTGCACCGTGACCACGGTCGGCCGGCCCGGACGCAGCGGCATCGAGTAGAAGGGCACGTGGATCACGTCGGCGTTCACCTGCTGCGCCACGACGGGCAGCCCGCTCTGCTCCCAGGCCAGGCGCGCGGAGCGGTGCGAGAGTGCCGTCGGGCCGGTAACGACGCGCGCGCTCGGCGCAAGCCGCCCGTAACGTTCCTCATCGGCGCGCTGGCAGACGATGGCGAGGTCCGCGCCCGCGGCGTCGAGAGCGCCGATGAGCCCGTCGACGTACCGGCCGAGCGCACCCCGGTCGGCTGGCACGTCAGTCGCATCAAGCAGTACGCGAGGTGCCACGACCGCACTTGCTCCCTTCCTGGGTCACCCGGGCAGCGCAGACCGCGCCCCAACCGCACGGCTCCCGCCTGCCTTCGTGGATGTCCCGTCATCATGGAAGCCTACGCCAGCGCCAAATCAGCAACGAGCACTTACCCCCTCACCTCAGCCTTCGGACCCATCGCGCGTCGAGCACGGACGAGCACGAGGCCGCGCCCCGTCAGCAGGAGGGAACCGCCTGGCCGGCCTTGATGGCTTCGAGGTAACTGACGGCCTGGGCCAGGGTGCTCACCTTGACCAGGCGCAGCCCGGCGGGGACCGCGCCCTTGGTGTCCGGGCAGTTCGCCGCGGGGGTCAGGAAGATCGTGGCGCCCGCGTCGCGCGCGCCGACCATCTTCTGCTGGATGCCGCCAATGGGCTGGACCTGCCCGCCGGCGGTGATCTCGCCGGTCCCGGCGATGAACTTGCCGCCGGTCAGGTCAAGCGGGGTCAGCTTGTCGATGATGCCGAGGGCGAACATCATGCCCGCGCTGGGCCCGCCGATGTCACCCACGCTGATCGTGATGGGGAACGGGAACTTGAAGCTGACCACGACGCCGATCACGCGATCGCCATTCGACTCCTTGGTGGCCACCCGGATCTGCTTGGTCTTGCCCTTCCTAAGGATGTTCAGGGTCAGCGTAGTGCCCACCGGGTGCGCGTTGATCAGGTTGCTCAGGCTGGTCTGCCCGGTCACCTGCTGCCCGTCCACGGCGGTGATGATGTCTCCGGCCTGGAGCACGTGATAGGCGGGGTAACCCCGCTCCGCCTGCGCCACGACGATCTGGTAGGGGATGTGCAGCTCTTCCAGCGCCGCCGCGGCCGCGGTCTGCTGCGAGCCGGTCATCTCCTGGGTGTCCTGCGTCTGGGTCTGCTGCTGGGTCTGCCCCGCCGGGTACAGCTCGTCCTCGGGCACGACCGCGTCCTGCGGGTTGAGCCAGGCGCCCAGCGCGGCGAAGATGTTGAACATGTCACCGGGGCCGCCCTGCGCGCTCACCGTCACCATGTTCAGGTTCCCGCTGGTCGGATACACACGGTGTCCCGCGATCTTGATCAGCGCCTGCCCGGAGGAGTCCTTACCCAGGGTGTTCAGCGTCGGCCCCGGGCTGAGGATGACGTAGGGCACCGGGATGAGCACGCAGACCGCGAGCGCCGCGGCCGTGCCGACCGCCGCGATGAGCAGCGTCAGGGAGCGTCGGGACATGGTGCGAAGACTACGCGCGGAACCTGGGGATCAGGCACTGCCGACCCACTCGCTGTCGCCGTCGGCGAACCGCTGGTGCTTCCAGATCGGCACGGAGGCCTTCAGCAAGTCGATCAGCGCGCGGCACGCGTCGAAGGCCTCGGCCCGGTGGGGGCAGGCCACCGCCACCACGACCGCCAGGTCACCGATCTCCAGGTCACCGACGCGGTGCACGGCCGCGATCCCCAGCACGGGGAACTTCTCCGCGATGACCTCGGCCACGCGCAGGAGCTCGGCCTCCGCAGACGGGTGCGCGCTGTAGGACAGCGCGGCGACATCCCGGTCGTGATCGGTGTCCCGGACGACGCCGGCGAACAGCGCGATGCCGCCGGCGGCGGGGTCGGCGACCGCGGCGCGGACCTCGTCCACGGACAGCTCGGTGTCGCGCACGGCGATCAGGCGCACAACGCTCACTGACTAAGGTTACCCGGTCGAGCGTCCTCAGGGCTGGTGCCGGGTCCTGCGGGTTCGGCCTCAGGGTTCGGAGCGGTGGCGGCGGCGGGCCCGGCGGACGATGGCGGCCGTGCCGATCACGGCGACCGTGGCCCCGGCGGCGGTGATCGTCGCCTCCTTGCGGGCGATCCGCCGGCCGGCCACGGCGTGCCTGCCGTGGCGCTGGTCAAGCAGGATGCGCAGGGTCGCCTCGTTGTCGAAGCGCGGCCGCCAGCCCGCGCGGCGCAGCGTGGCGCAGTCCACCACCCATGGGTACACCATGTATCGCAGGTCGATCGCGGGCGCCGGGGTCACGCCCATCCGGTGCAGCCGTTGCGCGGCCCCGAACGTCAGCCGGGCGGGCAACTCGATGCTCTTCAGCCCGCTGATCCGCTCGACCTCGTCCTGCTCGAGCCAGCCGTCGCAGCCCACCGCGAAGTCCCCTTCGAGGCCGTCGCCGACCGTGCACTCGAGCGCGGAGACGAGGTCCTCGACGTGGCAGAACTGCCAGCGGGGCGCGGAGCCCTTCACCGTGAGCAGGCGGGGCGCCTCGAAGTGCCTGGTGACCAGGGTGTCCACCGACCAGGGATCCCCCTGCGCGGACCTGCCCTCGCCGACCAGGGCGGCCGGCCTGACGACCGTCACGGCCATGCCGGGATAGGCCCGGGGCGAGCGCCGGGCCAGCTGCTCGATCTCCAGCATGTCGCCCGCCACGCTGCTGTCCGCCTCCGCGGCCAGCGGGGCGTCCTCTGGCAGCGGCACCTGGTTGTCCGGCCGGGCCCCGTACACCATCGAGCTGGTCACGAGCACGACCCGGCCGACGCGCCCGGCCGCGGCGGCGGCGAGCACGGTCTGCGCGCCGCGTACGTTGAACGCCCGGCGCTGCCTGCTGTCGGTATCGGGGGAAAGGTCAAGGTCTGCGTGCACGACCACGTTGACGCCGGTCAGCTTGCCGGCCAGCGCCGGGTCGCGGATGTCGGCGACTCGCCAGGTCACGCCCTCGATGTCGCCGCGCTCTTCGTCGATCGCGATGACCCTCTTGACCTGCCGCGACGAGGCCAGCCTGGCGGTCAGGGCGTGCCCGATGCCGCCGGCCGCGCCGGTGACCGCCACCACGGGCATAGGCTGGTTCCGTGTTGTGCTATCCCCCTTCGGGCGAACCGGCCTCCGGGCGCTTGTCACAGTGTGCTTCTCCCGAGATAGCGTGACGGTCATGACCCTTCCATCCTGCCTCACAGATCGCGATGGCTGACCGCCCGTTCGGCTTCGGCCTGCCCGATAAGCCGGAAGATCAGGGTGGCCAGGGCTCGTCGGGGGCTGGCTCGGGCGCTAGCTCTGGCGGGCCGGGCGGCGGGTCTTCGGATCCCGGCGCCGGCGGACCGCTAGGCGGGTTCGGGCCGATGGGCGACCCGCAGCAGTTCGCCGACGCGCTGCGCCAGTTCGCCGACCTGCTGTCCTGGCGGGGCGGGCCGGTCAACTGGGACCTGGCCAAGAACGTGGCCAGGCACGCGATCGTAGCGGCGGGCGACCCGAGCATCCTTGACGCGCAGCGCCGCGAGGTCACCGAGGCCGTCCGCCTCGCCGACCTGTGGCTGGACGAGGCCACCTCATTCCCCTCCGGCGTGCGCAAGATCGAGGCCTGGAGCCGGTCGGAGTGGCTCGAGGCGACCTTCCCGGTCTGGGCCAAGCTCTGCGATCCCATCGCGGCCAAGGGCGTCGAGGCGATGAGCGGCATGCTCAACACGGACCCGTCGCAGCTCGGCGAGGAAGTCCCCGAGGAGGTCCGCCAGGCGCTCGGCGTGTTCGGCGGCGGGGCCGGAGGGATGGGCGGCCTGGCCGGGCTGGCGGCCATGCTGCGCCAGATCGGCGGGGCCATGATCGGCGGCCAGACCGGGACGGCGGTCGGAGAACTCGCGCGCGAGGTGGTCGGCTCCTCCGACATCGGCCTGCCGCTTGGCCCGGAAGGGGTGGCCGCGCTGATCCCGGCCGGCGTGGCGGAGTTCGGGCAGGGGCTGTCCGTCGACGCCGGTGAGGTGCGGCTGTTCCTCGCCCTGCGGGAGGCCGCCCACCAGCGGCTGTTCGCGCATGTCCCCTGGCTGCGCGGGCACCTGCTCGGCGCGGTCGAGCAGTACGCCAGCGGCATCACGGTCGACATGACGCGGCTGCGCGACGCGATGCCTGAGGTCGACCTCACCAATCCCGAGGCGCTGCGCGAGGCGCTGGCGGGCGAAGGCCTGTTCCGCCCGGAGGACACGCCCACGCAGAAGGCCGCGCTGGTCAGGCTGGAGACCGCGCTGGCGCTGGTGGAGGGGTGGGTCGCGACGGTGGTCAGCGCCGCCGCCCGCGACCGCCTGACGCACGCCGACGCCCTGGCCGAGGCGATCAGGCGCCGCCGGGCCACCGGCGGCCCGGCGGAACGCACGTTCGCCACGCTCGTCGGGCTGGAACTGCGGCCGCGCAGGCTGCGCGAGGCGGCGACCATCTGGCAGGGGCTGACGGAGGCTCGCGGCGTGGACGGGCGCGATGCGCTGTGGGCTCACCCCGACCTACTGCCCGCCGCTGACGATCTGGAGAATCCCGACGCCTTCGTGCATGGCCAGCCTGAGCTGGACATCTCGGATCTCGAAGAGGGCACCGAATTATCTGGCCCCTGATGTACATTTGATGGCCATATATCTGATGCCCCACTAACGTAATCGTGGAAATGGGCCGCCCGTATGGACGAACCAGAAAAGACCGACGTGATCGTGATCGGCCTGGGTCCTGGCGGGGAATACGCGGCCGGGCTGCTGGCGGAGGCCGGGCTGCACGTGACCGGCGTCGAGGCCCGGCTGGTCGGCGGCGAATGCCCTTATTACGGATGCATTCCCTCCAAGATGATGATCCGTGCCGCGAACCTGCTGGGCGAGACCAGACGGGTGCCCGGCATGGCGGGGACGTCCACCGTCACCCCGGACTGGTCGGTGGTGGCGGAGCGGATCAGAGAGGAGGCCACCGACTGCTGGGACGACAAGGTGGCAGCCGACCGGTTCACCGGCAAGGGCGGGCACCTGGTCCGCGGTCACGGCACGATCACCGGGCCGGGCGAGGTGACCGTCAGCACCGCCGAGGGCGCCAGGGTGTTCCGGGCCCGCCGGGGGATCGTGATCAACTGCGGCACCGAGCCCGCCGTACCGCCCATCCAGGGCCTGGCCGGCACCCCCTACTGGACGAACAGGGAGATCGTGCAGGCCGAGGCGGCGCCGGAATCCATGATCGTCCTCGGCGGCGGGGCGATCGGCGCCGAACTCGCCCAGGCGTTCTCCCGCTTCGGCACGGCCGTCACCGTGGTCGAGGCGCTGCCGAGGCTGGTCTCGTTCGAGGAACCCGAGGCCAGCGAGCTCCTCCAGCGGGTATTCACCCGCGACGGCATCCACGTGTGCACCAGTGCCCCGGCCGAGCGCGTCACCTACACCAATCAGCACTTCAACGTCCACGTGGGGAACAGCACCTATATGGCCGAACGCCTGCTGGTCGCCACTGGGCGCCGCACGGACCTGGCCGCGCTCGGCGTCGCCGCGATCGGTCTGGACGAGAAGGCGCGGTCCATCCCGACCGACGAGTGGATGCGGGCGGGTGACGGCGTGTGGGCGATCGGGGACGTGACCGGCAAGGGCGCGTTCACGCACATGTCCATGTACCAGGCGGATATCGCGGTACGGGACATCCTCGGGACGGGCGGGGGATCCGCCGACTACCGCGCGGTGCCCAGGGTCACGTTCACCGACCCGGAGGTCGGCAGCGTCGGCCTGACCGAAGAGCAGGCCCGGGCGGCCGGCCTGCGGGTCCGGACGGGCATGGCCCAGGTGCCCTACTCGGCCAGGGGCTGGATCCACAAGGCGGGCAACGACGGCTTCATCAAAGTTATCGAGGACGCCGAACGCTCGGTGCTGGTCGGGGCCACGTCGGCCGGCCCGTACGGCGGGGAGGTGCTCAGCTTCCTGCAGGTCGCCGTCCGCGCGGAGGTGCCGGTGGCCACGCTGCGCAACATGCCCTACGCCTACCCGACCTTCTACCGCGCCATCGAAGACGCGCTGCGCGAGCTGGGGACGTCATGACCCGCCGCCCGGTCGCCGTCGCCTTCGACGTGATCGAAACCCTGATGTCGATCGAGCCGCTGCGCGGCAGGCTCACCGATATCGGCCAGCCGCCTTACCTGCTCGAGGCCTGGTACACCCGGACGACGCGGGACGGCATGGCGCTGTCGGCCACCACGGACTTCGTGGCCTTCCCCGAGGTCGCGGAGTCCGCGCTGCGCGCGCTGACCGGCCGGTCAATCAGCGACGAGCAGGTCAAGCACGTCATGGCCGGATTCGCCGAGCTGCCCGCCTTCCCCGACGCGCTGCCCGCGGTCACGAGCCTGTTCGAGGCCGGGGTACGCATCGCCTGCCTGACCAACGGGCCGGCCGACCTGACGGCCGCGTTCACCGAGCGCTCCGGGCTGGCGCCCATGGTGGAACGGGTGATCTCGGTCAGCGAGGTATACCGGTGGAAGCCGGCCATGGTGGTCTACATGTACGCGGCGGACGTCCTAGACGTCACGCCTGAGCTGATGGCCCTGGTGGCCGCACACGACTGGGACTGCCACGGCGCCAAGCGCGCCGGGCTGACCACCGGCTGGGTGAGCCGGGGACCCGCCGGCTTCGGCGCCCCGTTCGCCCCGCCCGACGTCAGCGGCGAGACGCTCACGGAGGTGGCGGAACGCCTGCTCGCCCTGGAACCCTAGACCGCGAGTCATTCCTGGTCGCGGTCGCGGCCAACACCGGGACGCGGGCCGCTGCGGACGCGCTCGCCACCGAGCGGCTCGCGGCGGATCCGGCCGGCGGGCAGGGCGGGTCAGACGCGGGACAGGACGCCGGATAGCGGCGCGGGCGGCCAGCGTCACCAGCGCGGACTGGTCGCTCAGGCCCTCGACGAGGATGACCGCGCAGGACCCCGCGGCGGCCTGCCTGGCGCAGGCCGTCGCCGCGGCCAGCGCGGCGCGCCCATCGCCCGCGGCGGGCGCGGCAACCAGCCGGGAAAGCGACCCATCATCCACGTTCCCAGTCTGGCAGCCATCCGTACGGCCCGGTCACACCGGTTTCCTGGGGCCGGGCAGGGCCGCCTGGGCGAGCCCGGCGGCCGCTTCCCCGCCTGCGACCGGAAGGCCGACCGGATTGAGCAGGCCGAGCTGGACCAGGACGGTCGCCTGATCCCAGTAGATGTGCTCGTAGGCGATCTTCCCGTCCTCCACCCCGACGATGACGACGAAGGCCACCGTGACCGGCCGCCCCGTGGGGGCCACACCGGGGAGCATCCACTCGATCTCCTGGGTGTGGGTGAAGGAGATGATGAGCTCGTCGACCAGCCGGCCGTCCCCGATGGTCCGGGACACGTCGGTGAACTTGACGTCGGGCGGGAAGAACTTCCCGACCAGGTGGTCGGCATAAAAGGCCCGGACCCCCTCGCGACCGGAACCTCCGACCATGGACGGGACATTGACGAGGTGCGGATTGTCCGTCATCGTCGCCATCGTGGTCTCCAGGTCGCCAGCTAGTTCCGCGTCCATGTGCTGGGCGAAAAGATCCGCCATCACCTGCTCAGCCTGCCGGTTTGGCACTTATCCCCCCGTTTTCAAACCATAATTGAATGGGCTTGAATTCATCTAGAGATTATCAGCGGAAAGAGCGCTGCAAACTCGTTGCAAGGCTGGGCCGAGACGATGGTCAGCGAAGCGAGCAGATCAGGAGGCCGACATGACGCACGCAGAGGCGATCGACAAGTTCCTCAACGCGATCGAGACCGCAGCGATCCCGGCGTGCGACGTCTGGAGCGCCGATGCGACGCTGGACGCGACCGTGCCCAACTGGCGGTTCCACGTGTCGGGAGCCGACGCCATCCGCACCGAGTACGGCCCCAGGGGCATGATGCCTGGGTGGTCGGAGATGAGCCGGTCGTCGTCGTCGACTGGTACGGGGCCAGCAACTACGCCCGCGGCTGGGTGGTCCCGGGACCTGCGGCGCGAAATCTTAGCCATAACTGAACTAGTTCGCGTGCAGGTCCTAGTAGGTATCGGGGCATGATTACTAGCAGAGTTCCTTGCTTCTCGCGGTAGCCTCCCTGCGGCGCCGCGGGTTATGGGGAAGGGTCCGCGCTGATAAGGCAAACCCTGCAGCCTTATCAGCGCGGACCACTTTGCTGTTCAGGGAGTTACGGCCTGGCTGAGCTCGACCAGGTGGCCGTCCGGGTCCCGCAGGAAGCAGCGGATCTCCCCGCCCCAGTCGTACGGCGGGGTCAGGAAGGTGGCGCCGCGCTCGCGCAGCGCCTCGTAGGCCGCCCGGCAGTCGGCCACGCGCAGCGTCATGGCGTGGCTGACCTGATCGGCGTCCGGCGGCGGCCGGAAGACCACGGTGGGCTTGTCGGGGGTCGGCCCGCCCCCGCTGACCAGCAGGAGCCAGGTGCCGGCGAAACGGAGCACTACGCTGGTCCCGCCGTACTCGCGGTACAGCTCCGCGCCCAGGACGTCCACCCAGAAGTCACGGGACCGGGCCGGGTCGGCGACCACCAGGATGTGCGTGACCGCGACGTCAGCGCCGAGCGGGCCCGCGGGCGGCTGCTCCGGCATCATGCTCCCTCCTGCCGGGCTTCGGCTTCTTCGTCCGCCTCCTTGGGCGGGCGGCCGGGACGGCGCTGGGGGCCGACGCGGCCGGGCAGGCGCCCGGCGTCGGCCAGGGCCCTGCGGAGCAGGAACTCGATCTGAGCGTTGGTACTGCGCAGCTCGTCCGAGGCCCAGCGGGCCAGCGCGTCATGCACGGCCGGGTCCAGCCGCAGCAAGATGTTCTTCCGCTCACTCACAGAAAGCCCGGGGCTACTGGTACAGCGAGCCGGTGTTGACGACCTGCTGGGTAGCCTGCTCGCTGCACAGCACCACCAGCAGATTGGATACCATCGCGGCCTTGCGCTCCTCATCCAGCTCCACCACCCCCTGCTCCTCCAGCCGCTGCAGGGCCAGCCGCACCATCCCCACCGCGCCCTCCACGATCGTCATCCGCGCGCCCACGACGGCGGCGGCCTGCTGCTGGCGGAGCATGGCCTGGGCGATCTCGGGGGCGTAGGACAGGCGGGTCAGCCGGGACTCGATCACCGACACGCCCGCCGAGGCGACGCGCTCGCCGATCTCGGCGGAGAGCTTGGCGGTGATCTCGGTGGCGTTGTCGCGCAGGGACAGTTCGCCTTCGCGGTGGCTGGTATAGGGGTACGCGGAGGCGATGTGCCGGACCGCGGTCTCGGTCTGGATGGCCACGAACTTCGGGAAGTCATCAACCGCGTACAGCGCCTTGGCGGTGTCCTGGACCTGCCAGACCACGACCGCGGCGATGTCGATTGGGTTGCCGTCGGCGTCGTTGACCTTGGTCACCGCGCTCTCGTGGTTACGGATCCGCACCGACACCTTGCGCCGGTCGGCCAGGACGTTGACCCAGTGCAGGCCCGGCTCCCGCAGCGTCCCGCGGTACCGGCCGAACAGCTGCACCACCCGGGCCTCCCCGGTGACGACCTGGGTCAGCCCCCGGAACGCGAACGCGGCCACGACCAGCAACAGCACGCCGGGCGCGATCAGCGACCCGCGGTTCGACCCGGCGCCGATGGCCGCGGTCAGCAGCGCCACGGCGCCGAGGAAACACACCACGCCGATCAGCAGCATCATGATCCCGGGCAGCGAATACGCCTCGGACTCGGCCGGCGGCCCAGCGCCGGGCTCCCGCGCCGGACTGGCCGGGGCCTCCTGCATGCTCATCGCCACCACCTCCGGGTTTGACACCCGCCGCCATTACATAGTGATATCAGTTTAAGGGCTACTGTATCCGAAGCGGGTGAGAAGGTCCGCAGCGACGCGCAGGGCGACCAGGTCAGGCTGGATCGCGCCCCAAAGGTGCGGAAGAGGGTCCGGCGCGGCGTTCGGCAAAATATCGGATTGCGGCCGGGCTCACCCGTTCGCGTCGACGAGGTCCTCGACCGGCTTCACCCCGGCCGTGCCCTTCCTGAGCCGCCACAGCAGGCCGCCGAAGTACCACAGCGCGGCCAGGGCCAGGCCGTAGCCCAGGACCTTGTCGGCGCCGTGGAACGGCGTGGGGAAGGACAGCACCACCATGATCAGCACCGTGTAGGCCAGGACGAACCCGATGACCGGCCAGGCCCACCGGCCGAGCGTGAACGCGCCGGGGATGCTGTCCGTGGTGCGCCGCTTGACCGCGTAGGCCACGGTGATCAGGAAATAGATGATGTACGGGATGATCGCGGTGGCACCGACCAGCGTGCCGAACGCGCTGCTCTGGAAGTACCCGTAGATCATCACGCCGACGTCGATAACGCCGAACACCAGCAGCGCGACGATCGGGGTCTGGCTGCGCACGTTGATCTTCCGCAGGTAACCGGAGAACGGCAGCATGTTGTCCCGCGACAGCGAGTACACCAGCCGGGCCTGGGCACCCGAGCCGACGACCAAGATCGCGAACATCGAGAAGATGACGAACGCCACGAACACCTTGACCAGCCAAGACGGCAGCCAGTAGCCCGCGATGGTCAGCAGCGGCAGCGAGGAGGACTCGACCGTCTTGAGGCTGGGGATGGCGACCGTGAAGCCGATCAGCGCGATCATGCCCAGGACCCCGGAGCCGCCCACGGCCCACAGGACGCCGCGCGGCACGCTGCGCTGGGGGTTCACCGCGTCCTCCGACATGTCGGCGGCGAGCTCGAACCCGACGAGGGTGAACGCGCCGAGCAGGCCGGCCAGCGCGAACGCGTACCACGTCGGGTTGTGGTAGACGGACGCGGTGCTGGTGAGGATGCCGGCGCCGTACGGCGTGGGCTTGGACTTCACCCCCCACAGGACGAACAGCAGAACTCCGAACACGACTGTCCCGATGATCTCGGTGAACACCGCGACGTTATTGACCCGGGCCGCGACCTGGATGCTGATGATGTTGATGAAGACGGGCAGGATCATCAGGATGATCGCCACCGTGAGCACCAGGTGCGGGCTCGGGCTGTTGACGTTGAACTCGGAAAGCAGCAGCGGGGAGGCGACGCCGAGCATGATCGCGCCGCCGCCGACCGCCATGTACAGCAGCCCGGCGAAGCCCACGAACCAGCCGTAGGTGGGATTCACCAGGCGCGCGCTCCACTGATAGGCGTAGCCGGCCAGCGGGATGCGGGTGCCAAGCTCGGCGACGACCAGGGCGATCGCCATGTTGCCGACCGCGACGATGGGCCAGGTCCAGATCGACGCCGGCCCCCAGTAGGACAGGCCGAACCCGTAGTTCAGGAAGATGCCGGTGGTGATCGAGATGATCGAGAACGCGATCGCGAACATCGAGAAGAACCGCAGCGACCGCCGCAGCTCCGGCTGGTAGCCGGCCCGCTCGACGACGGCCTCCGGGGAGTCAGCCGCCAGGCTGGCCGTGGCGGTGGCCGATCTGGGCGGGGTGGGTTCGGCTGCTGTGCTGGACATGCTGGCCTCCTAGGAAATCACTGGCCGAGGTGCTTGCGGACGGCGGCGAACGCCTGATCGGTTGCGTCGAGCGCGAGGGCGAGGTCGTCGCCGGTCATGGCGGCGGAGACGAACCAGTTGTGCCGGGGATGGATGTAGGCACCGCCGCGCAGGGCCTGTGCGGCGAACACGCCGGCCAGCTCGTGGGCCTGATCCCCGGGGAAGGTGAGGTAGGGCATGACCGGCGGACCCGTGTAGCTGACGGTCAGGTCCCACGCCCGCGCCTGGGCGAGGATCCCGTCGCGCAGCGCTTCGCCCGCCTGGTGCATGGCCTGCACCGCTTCCTCGTCCCGGAGGGCGCCGATCGTGGCGATCGCGGCCGCCATGGGCACGGCGGAGAACCAGAACGAGCCCGTGACGAACACCTGCTGCGCGCCGCCGCGGAACGCGTCGTTGCCCAGCACCGCGGCCAGGGCCCGGCCGTTGGCGATCGCCTTGCTCCAGGCGGACAGGTCGGGGTCCACGCCGACCGGCTCCCAGCTCCCGCCCAGGTGCAGCCGGAACCCGCACCGGACGTCATCCAGGATCAGCGCGGCCCCGGTGGCGTCGCACAGCGCGCGCAGGCCGCGGGCGAACGCGGGGTCAACGAGTTCCTGGTCGTACCCGGCGTCGTGCTTGAACGGGCTGACCATGATGCCGGCCAGGTCATCGCCCGCCTCGGCGGCGGCCTGGTGCACGCTGGCCAGGTCGTTGAAGGTGTAGTGGCCGAGGTTGGCGCGGTCCTCCGGCGTGGTCCCGGCGGGCCGCGGCGTGCACCACGGCGCCGCGCCGTGGTAGGCGCCGGTAGCGACCAGGATCTTCCGCCGGCCGGTCTGCGCGCGGGCGATCGTGCAGCACATGGTGGTGGCGTCCGTACCGTTCTTGGCGAATATCGCCCAGTCGGCGTGGCGCACGGTCCGCACCAGCAACTCGGCGAGTTCCACCATGACCGGACCTGGCCCGTTCTGGCAGTCCCCCACGGCGGACTGGGCCGCCGCGGCGGCCTCGACCGCAGGGTGCTGGTGGCCGAGGACGACCGGGCCGTAGCTGCACATCAGGTCGACGTACTCGTTCCCGTCGACGTCCCAGACCCGCGCGCCGCGGCCGCCGCGCATGAACTGCGGGTACGCGTCGGGCAGCGGCCCGGTGTTCTGGTGCCCGTACATTCCGCCCGGGATCACCGCGCGGGCCCGCTCGCGGAGCTGCCGGTCAACCTCATGCGTGCTCATGGGAGTGCTCCTTTATCCGGTCGTTGATCCGGTCGGCCACGATCGGCTGCGAGCGGCTCAGGAAGTCCACGACCTGGCCGAAGTTCTGGATCCCTGCGTCCGAGCCCAGGCCGGTGGCGACCAGCGAGCCGCAGGCGAGGCCGAGCCACGCCGCGTCGACGGCGGCGGCGCCGAGCAGGAGCCCGGCGAGCATCCCGGCGTTGAACCCGTCGCCGCACCCGGTGGTGTCCACGACGTCGACCTCGAGCGCGGGCAGGGCCACTGGCGTCTGCCTGTCGCGGGTGGCGAGCAGGCAGCCGTCCGCGCCGAGCGTCACGGCCACGCCGCCGGCGCCGAGGGCCAGCACGTCGGTGATGGCCGAGCTCAGGTCCGCACGCCCGGTGAGGGCGAGCAACTGGTCGCCGTTGGGCAGGAACCAGTCCGCCGCGCCCAGCAACCCGGCGAGCCGCTCCAGGTCCTCCGGCCGGCCGGGGTGCAGGACGTCGACCGCGACGAGCGCCCCGCCGGCCCGGGCCGCCGCGGCGATCGCGCTGAGGTCGGCGCCGGTCAGCCCGCCGAGCGCGTCCGGGGCGCCGACGAGCAGGGCACGGCCGCGGCGCACCCGGTCCAGGTCGATGTCGGCCATTTCGAGGAGCCGCGTCGCGCCCGGGACGTGGAGGGCGGGGCGCTCCCCGTTGCCCCTGATCGGCAGGATCGTGGCCGACGTCTGGGCACCGCCCTTGCGGACCAGCCCGCTGGTGTCGACCCCGTGCCTCGCCATCGCCGCGACCACGATGTCGCCTAGCAGGTCGTCGCCGAGCGCGCCGATGGCCAGCACCCTGGCCCCGAGCTTGGCCAGGTCCACCCCGGCGCCGGCGGCCGTGCCCGCGGCCGTCGCCCGGATTTCCTGCAGCCGGGCGCTGCCCTGGCCGGGCGGGATCGCCTCTACCGGCCGACCGAGCACGTCCAGGATGTGCGCGCCGAGCACGGTCACGGGGCCGAGCGGCCAGTCCGCCGGCCACCCCGGGTCCGCGGCTCCGCCGGTCATGACCGGCCACCGCGGCGCTCGCCGTAGCGGCGCCGTTTGGCCTCCGCGGCGACCTCGTCCAGCGCCTCGGCCGACAAGATCGCGGGTTCCCCGTACGACAGGGCCAGCCGGTAGGTGCGGGCCAGCCATTCAACCAGCAGGGCCCGGTCGTAGGCCTGCACGAGGTCACGGCCGTAGGTGACGGCCCCGTGGTTGCGCAAGATGACGGCGCTGCGGCCGTCCAAGGCCTCGACGGCCGCCGCGGCCAGGCCCGCCGAACCGAAGCGCACGTAGGGCGCGACGCGGACCGGGCCGCCGAGCCCGGTGATCTGGTAGTGGATGGCCGGCAGCTCGTCGCGCGACGCGGACAGGGCGATGACCTCGGGCGAGTGCGTGTGCACGACGGCCTTCGCGCCGGTCGCCGCGTAGATCGCCAGGTGCATCGGCGTCTCGGTGGACGGCGTTTCGAGGTTGCCGCGCCCGGCCTGGTCCGTGAGCTCGGTGCCGGCCGGCGTGACGAGGCAGACGTCGGCGGGCCGCATCTCCGCGTACCTGATCCCCGACGGGGTGATCGCCACCACGTCCCCCACGCGCACGCTCATATTGCCTGCGCTGCCGACGGCCAGCCCGTCGTCAAGCAGGCGTGCACTGTAGGTGACCAGCTGCGCGCGAGCCGCCTGCAGCTCGTCGGAGTCCGTGGCATACACTTAGCTCGGATGTTAGACGGACGTCCGACAAAAAACTAGCGTGGTGCGGGCCCGGAGCCGTCTGCGCAGGCCTGGGCCGCGCGGGAGGCTCATGCCGAAGATCGTCGACTGGGAGGCACGGCGGGACGAGATCCTGTCCGCGACCTGGCGGGTGATCGGGCGCGACGGCATCGCCGGGGCGACCATCAGGGGCATCGCCCGCGAGGCCAACTGCTCGCGCGGCATCCTGGCGCACTACTTCGACGACAAGGCCGACATCCTCGGCTCGGCGCTCGTGATGTCGCACCGCCGGGTGGTGGCGCGGATGGAAGCCAGGGCAGCCGGCCTGTTCGGGCTCGACGCGCTCCGCGTGATCATGCTCGAGGCGCTGCCGCTGGACGAGCAGCGTGATCTCGAGGCCCAGATCGAGATCAGCTTCTGGGGCCGGGCGCTGGGCAACCCGGGGCTGCGCAGGCTGCAGCACGCGGAGTTCGACCGTTTCGCCGAGCGGCTGCGCGCTCACCTCGCCGAGGCGGACTCCCGTGGTGAGCTGCGCGACGGTGTGGACCTTTCGCTGGCCTCGCACCAGCTGCTCGTCCTGATCGACGGGCTCAGCGCCGAGCGCGTGCTCTACCCGGACCGGGTCACCCCGGCCCGCCAGCGGCAGATGCTCGACGAGCTGCTCGAGGGCCTGCACGCCCGGTCTGACTCACGCGTTAGATTACGTGGTTGTGGTAGTCGGACTTAATCACAAGCGAGGGGAGACTGACCGTGGCGTTGCCCTACGATTCTGCGGCTAAGTTCCAGGAGTACGCCCACCCGGAGATGATCGTGTCGACCGAGTGGGTGGCGGCGCACCTCGACGATCCCGGCTTGGTCGTGGCCGAGTCCGACGAGGACGTGCTGCTGTACGAGACCGGCCACGTCCCCGGCGCGGTAAAACTCGACTGGCACACCGAACTCAACGACCCGGTCACCCGCGACTACGTCGACGGGGCCGGCTTTGCCCGGCTGATGTCGGAGAAGGGGATCGGCAGGGACACCACGCTGGTCCTGTACGGCGACAAGAACAACTGGTGGGCGGCGTACGCGCTGTGGGTCTGCTCCCTGTTCGGGCATCCCGACGTGCGGCTGATGGACGGTGGGCGAGCCAAGTGGATCGCCGAAGGGCGCCCGCTCACGACCGACGTCCCGGAGCGTCCGCACGTCGATTACCCGGTCATCGAGCGCGACGACAAGCAGATCCGCGCGTTCCAGGAGCAGGTCCTGGCCCACCTGGGCCAGCCGCTGGTCGACGTCCGCTCACCCGGCGAGTACAGCGGCGAGCTGCTGCACATGCCCGACTACCCGCAGGAGGGCGCGCTGCGCGGCGGGCACATCCCCGGAGCCAAGAGCATCCCCTGGGCGCGGGCAGCCGCCGAGGACGCCACCTTCCGCACCCGCGCGGAACTCGAGGCCATCTACCGCGACGGGGCCGAGCTGGGTCCGGACGACGACATCGTCGTCTACTGCCGCATCGGCGAGCGGTCCAGCCACACCTGGTTCGTGCTCCATCACCTGCTCGGCTACCCGCACGTGCGCAACTACGACGGGTCATGGACGGAGTGGGGGAACAGCGTGCGGGTGCCCATTACCCGCGGGGACAGTCCGTGACCGCTGGCACCCTCAATCCACGGCTGCAGGAGATCGTCGACGACTTCAACTCCGTGTCGGGCCGGGACCGGCTCCTACTAGTGCTGGACTACTCCGAGGAGCTGCCCGCCCTGCCCGACCGGTACGCCGAGGACCCGGGCCTCCTGGAGCGCGTGCCGGAATGCCAGTCGGAGCTGTTCCTCGCCGTCGAGGTCGACCCTGACTCGACTGTCCACCTGTTCTTCCAGGCGCCTCCTGAGGCGCCGACCACGCGGGGCTTTGCCGGCATCCTGTACGCCGCGCTGGACGGGCTTGACGCCGACAAGGTCCTAGCCACCCCGGACGAGTTCTCCAGCCAGCTCGGACTGACTGACCTGGTGAGCCCGCTGCGGTTGCGCGGACTGGCCGCGATGCTGGCCCGGATCAAGCGCCAGGTCGGCGAGAAGAAGGTCAGATAGGCCTGGCCGAGGCGCAGGGCGTAGGCGAGGTCTTCGTCGCGGAACATGTCGAGCTGGGCGACCTCGATGTAGGCGGGCGGACGCCTGGCCGGGTCGGCGACGCCGGCCAGGGCGGCGTAGGCGGAGGTGTCCGGGCCGCCGGCGGCCCTGTGAGCCGGCCGGAGCCCGGACAGCGCCGGGCTCCGGCAGCTCCGGCGACCACGTATACAGCCACCCGGCCTGGCCAGGCTAGAGGCAGGGACTGGCCGGCCTGCTGGCCGGTTACCCGGTGACCAGTTCGGCGAGGTGAGCCAGCGAGTTGGTCAGATGATCTGCGGCAAACGGGGGGAATGGGAACGGGAGTCGCTGGCGGAGGGAGTCGGGGACCGCCGACCAGTCATAGGAGAGGGTGACCTCGGTCCCGGATGGTCCGGCAGGGGCCAGGTCGTAACGCCAGATGTGGCCGACGATCTGCGGGTTGCCATCGCCGGTGTCCATGCCTGGCTCCCAGGAGATGGCGCGTGGCGGGTCGAACACCTGCACCCGGTTGGCCATCCGGTAGTGCCCGCCCGGGACGTTGTTGTTGTACATGGCCATCCGGAACACCTGGCCCGCCGCGGTCAGCGGCTGGCCGTCAAGGGGTTCGCGGACCCACCCGGTGCCGTCGATCGCGGCGTGCTTGGCGGGGTCGGCGAGTACGGCGAAGATCGCCTCGGCTGGGGCGTTAATGATCGTGGTTGCGCTGATGGTTTCGTCGGTCATGGTGGTGCCTCCTTGTGAACTCAGCTGGGTACCGGATCTGACGCCCGGCGCCCCGGCCTGCTTGGTGCTGCGGCCAGTCATCTGCTTCTCCTTCCCTAGGCGATCCGCGAGATCGGGGACCGCTCTTGCAGGGAAAGGACGAACGGTGCAGCGGGCGCAGGACACATCCGCGGAGAAAGCCAGGCAAGGAAAGCGAGAAAACCAGAACGCGGTCAGCCGAGCTCGGACCGCACGGTGCGCAGACGGCCCTGCAGGAGGCGCTGTTCGACCTCGCTGGGCGCCAGGGTCACCGCGGTGTGAAGTTCTCCGGCCGCGTCGCTGGTGCGGCCGAGCCGGCACAGGTTGTCCGCCAGGGCAGCGTGCCACAGATGGGAGTATTCCAGGCCGGCGATGGTCTTCAGGGCAGCCAGCCCCGCCTCGGGGCCGTCGCGCTCGGTAACCGCGACCGCCCGGTTGAGCGCCACCACCGGGCTGGCCGTGATCGACCCGAGCAGGTCGTAGAGGCCGACGATCCGGTCCCAGTCTGTCTCCTGCCAGCTGGGCGCGGTCGAGTGGGCCGCGGCGAGGTGAGCCTGGATCTGATAGGGCCCGGCGACCCCGCCGGACCGGGTCACCGCCTCGGACAGCCACGCCGAACCCTCGGCGATCGCGGCTCGGTTCCAGCGGGTGCGGTCCTGGCCGGCCAGGGTCACCGGGTTACCGTCGGCGTCGGTGCGGGCGGAGGTGCGGGCCGAGGTCAGCAGCAACAAGGCGAGCAGGGACAGCGCCTCGGGCTCGTCGGGCATCAGGCCGGCCAGCAAGCGGGCCAGCCGGATCGCCTCGGCCTCGAGGTCAACCCGGGCCACCGCGTCCCCGCCGGTCGGGGCGTGGGCCTCGGTGGCGATCAGGTACACCACGGCCAGCACCGCGGCCAGCCGGCCGGGAAGCTCGGTGTCGGCGGGGATCGCGTAGGGGATGCGGGCCGTGGTGATCTTGGCGCGGGCCCGGACCAGGCGCTTGGCCATGGTGGCCTCAGGCACCACGAAGGCGCGGGCGATGGCCGGCACCTCGAGCCGGGCCAGCGTGCGCAGCGAGAGGGCCACCTGGGCCTCACGGCTCAGCGCCGGGTGGCAGCAGGTGAAGATCAGGCGCAGCATGTCGTCGCGCACAGACGTCTGTGGCTCCATCGCCTCGATCGCCTCCTCGATCTGGTCCGGTGCGGCCCCGGTTCCCCACCGGAACGCGGCGGTCTCCTTGGCCGCCCGGGCTGACTCGCGTCGCAGCAGGTCAAGCGCCTCCTTCCGTTCGGCGGACCAGGTCCACACCGTTAGGGTGCCGTGTTCAGCTCTGCGATGCCTCCGCGGCTTTCACTAGACCGGCCACGATGACCGGGTACAGGTTACGCAGCGACGGGTAGACCAGGCGGCCCATGATGGTTCGGTCCCACGATGCGCCCCAGCGGATGAGGGTGCCGTCGGACGACGGGGTCAGCGTGACCTCGGCCCGGTAATTGCGCACCGGGATTCCGCGCAGGACGGTGTAGGCCAGCCGTTTGCCAGGCTCGACGTCGAGGATTTCCTCAACCGAGACCGGGTACCGGAACCCGTAGCGCTTTGACCCCTCCAGCCAGTAAACAGCGCCCTTGCCGTTCGCGGCCGCGTCGCCCTCGCTGCGGTAGCCGGCCTTGCGCCATGGTCCCCACTGCGGGTACACCATCACGTCGCTGAGCAGGGACCAGACGACCTCGGGCGGCACATGGGCGGTCTGCTCGGCCGCAGCTTCCACCTTGCGCATAGACAGGTTTTACCGCCCACGGGTTAGACCGTACAAGAGCAATCCGGGGCCTGATCACCCCGTCGCCGCCCTGCCGCTGGAATAGATCAAGCGCCGAGCTGTCCTCGGCGGCCTCGGCCCGGATCGTCATGCTGCTGGCTGCCACGTCGTGACGCGGAAGCGCCTTGTGTGCATGTTTTCACAAGACGTTTCCGCGGAAACGTGCATCTGCTCGCGGACAGGGCGGGACCGTCCGCTGCGGGCCAGGAGCATGCCAGCTCGCCGTCCCAGCCTGTCGTTGATGGGAGCTACGTCGGTGCCGGCCAGGAGTTGGTGACGCCCTTGAGGGTGTCGGGCTTGATGAAGCCGAACAGGTAGCCCGCCACCCGCCGCAGCTGGATTTCCTCGGCACCCTCGGTGATGCGGTACCGGCGGTGGTGGCGGTAGATGTGCTCGAACGGCATATGGCGTGAGTAGCCCAGCCCGCCGTGCACCTGCATGGCGCGGTCGGCGGCCTCGCAGCACAGGCGGTTGGCTACGTAGTTGCACATGGACACCTTGTCGGACTGCGTCAGCGGGCCGAATTGGTCCATGCTCCAGGCCGTCTTGTGGATGAGCGCCCGGAGCATCTCGCACTGGGTCTGCAACTCGACCAGCGGGAACTGGATCGCCTGGTTGGTCGCGAGCGGCTTGCCGAACGGCGCCCTGGTCTTGGCGTACGCCACCGAGCGGTCGATGCAGAACTGCGCGGCACCGAGGCTGGAGGCCGCCTGGCGGATGCGGTTCTCGTTAAAGAAATGCTGGACGAGCTGCAGGCCGCGGCCCTCCTGGCCGAGGATGGCGCTGTCCGGGACCCTGACGTCGGTGAACGTAACGTGGGCGTGGTCGGTCGGCATGTTGAACGTCCACAGGTACTCCTCGACCCGGAAGCCGGGGGTGCCGACAGGGACCAGGAACCCGGTGATGCCCTCGCCGCTGCCTGGTGTCCCGCTGGTGCGGGCGAAGACCAGGTCGTGCGAGGCGGTGTGGATGCCGGTGTTCCACGTCTTCTCGCCGTTGATCACCCACGTACTGGCGTCGCGCGCGGCACTGGTCTCCATGAACGTGGCGTCGCTGCCGTGGGCGGGCTCGGTGATGCCGAACGCAAAGTGGCGCCGTCCAGCGGCCAGATCATCGACCCACTCGTCCTGCTGCTCAGGGCTCCCGTAGTGCAGCATCAGGAGCAGGCCGACGTTGTTGCCCACGATGGCGTGCTCGTTCTGCAGGTCGCAGTGCAGGCCGAGGCCCTTGCTGGCCAGGTGCTCGCGGATCACCGCCATGCCCAGGTTGGTGCCGTCCCGGCCGCCGTACTCCCGGGGGAACGCGTAGCGATAGTGGCCAGCCGCGTCGGCCCGCCGCCTGGCCTCGGCCAGCAGCGCCTCCCACTCGCGGCTGGGCAGCCCGCCGCGATCCCAGTCGGTCCTGGCGTCCTCCCGGCGGTGGTCGAAGAACCGGATGTTGTCGTCCTGCTGCTCGAGCGGCCTGATCTCGCGGTCGATGAACTCGTCGAGTTCGGCCAGGTAGAGCCGCAAGTCCTCGGGCAGGGTGAAGTCCACGTCGTCTCCTTGGCTTATCCGGGAAGGGCCAGGTGTCCCGGGTTGGCGACGGTGAGCTTGTCGACGGTCGCGGACCGGACCGCCTCGACGACCTCGTCGAAGCGGTGGTCCAGCGATCCGTCGCGGATCGCCGCGCAGAGCGCGGCGTCGTCGGCGCAGCCCAGGGCGGCGAGCCGCTTCTGGTGGGCCTGCTCGTGTGCGGGGGACAGCATGGCCTCACGCTCGGCGATCCGCAGCGCGTTCGCCGCCACGCGAGCGTGGAACCGCAGCAGCGGATCGGTCCCGCCGACCTCGGTGGTGAGGAAATCGCGGACGGCGCGGAGGAGTTCGGGACCGGACGGCCGGTCGTGGGGCGGGACGGGCTGGTAGCCGGGGTCCTCCAGCGGATCGGGCACGGTCAGCGGCGCGGCGTGGCCCAGCGCGAGCAGGATGTCGTACTCCTGCTCGCAGACGCGGCGGCCGAGCACCGCGAGCTCGATCGATGACTCGCCCTCCGCGAGGAAGCGATCGGCCTGACGGCGGCACAGCAGGGCCCAGCGCACGGTGCCGTACAGCTCCCACCAGCGCTGGGTTTCCTCGTCCGGCGGGACGCCCCCGGCGGCGGCGTAGCCCGCCATCAGCTCGGCGCGGGCCCCGAACCCGCCGACGGGGCTCGGCGAGCCGAACCGCCAGGCCTTGGTGCATAGCCAGCCCAGGTCCTGCCGGGGGTCACCGCGGTGGGTCAGTTCCCAGTCGAGCACCCCGTGCAGGCCGTCCTCGCCGATCATCAGGTTGCCGGTCCGGAAATCGCCGTGCACCAGGGTGTCCGCCGCGGGAGCGGGCCGGTGCTCGGCGAGCCAGCGCAGGCCGATCTCAAGGGCGGGCCTGGGCTCGGCGAAGGCCCGGTACAAGTCGGTCAGCTGGCGGAGTGCGTCGATCCTGGGCAAGCCCGGGATCGAATCGGGATCGACTTGGTGGATCCGGGCCAAGACCTCCCCCAGGCGGCGCGCGAGCCCGGGCCGCACGGCGGCGTATGCCTCATCGCGCAGCAGCCGGCGTGGGATGGTCTCCCCCTCCAGGCGCTCCATCAGCAGGTAGGCCTGGCCGAGCGCGCCGGCCCCATGGTCGTAGATTGCGGCCACGGGGACGCCGGCTCGCCGCGCTGCCGTCATTGCCGCCGCCTCGACGGCCACGTCCTTGTCCGGGTACCGGGGCTGGCGGGCAGCTTCGCGAGCGGCGTCCCGGAGCAGGATGAGGCGGCGCTCCCCCGAGGCGGCACCGTGCGGCCGCACCCGGACGTCCCAGCTCTCCCGGCTCGCGCCACCCGGCAGCGCCCGGAGCCCGGTGACCTCGACCTCCGTACCCCACAGCGCCCCCAGCCGCGACGCCAGGGCGCCGGCCAGCCCGGAAGCCTCGGTCATCACCGGCCCGCCGGCACGGTCAGCCGTGGTGGTGCCCGGCGGGCGCGACGTCGAGGGCGGGATTGCCGTCGAAGAAGCCGTCGGCCCTGAGCTGGAACCCGACGCGGGTGACCGGCATCACCGGCCAGTCCTCCGGGCGGACCACGTGGTGCGCGGTGAACGTATGCCACAACACCAGGTCGGTGTTCTCCAGCGGGCGGTCGGCCGCGGTCCAGGCCGGGAGGCCGTCCCCGCCGGGGTGCTGGTTGGGGAATTCGCCGGCCGGGAACCGCTGATCGGGGTCGTACGCGGTGACCCACAGGTGCTTGGCGGCAAACTGGGCCCGCCGCATGACGTACGTGTCGGGCTGGCCGAAGGGCAGCACGCTGTCCTGGGGCACGAGCCGGTACGCGACCGCCTCGCCGACGGCGTTCCGTCGATTGGGGTTAATGATCTTCCAGTAGCGGGCGGCCCGGCCGTCGGCGAGGCGCTGGGCCTCGGATTCGCGACGCAGCGGGGTCTGCCGCACCACCCAAGCGTTGCCGTAGGGGTTGTCCGGGCCGGGCGGCAGCGCCACCGAGTCGCACTCGTAGACGGTGTTCTGCGGACCGTCGACCATCATGTCCAGCCGCACGCAGAAGATGTGCTGGTGGTGGGGGCCGTAGACCTGCGGGGCGACCATGACGCCGTGGGCTGGTTTCTGCCCCTCGGGCAGGGCCCCGTTGGAGATCACGCCGGTCAGCTTGACCTCGTATTCGATGGTGCCGTCCTGGTAGAGGTACCAGAAGTAGGCGTACTCGTAGTTTCCGACGGTGGCGATCAGCGAAATCACCAGCCGGCGCGAACGCCGGACCTCGGTCTTGCCGGTGCGCCAGTCGGCGTGCTTCCACAAGATCCCGTGATCTTCCTCGTGCAGGCAGATCGCGTTCTTGATCAGCTGCGGGTGGCCGTCGTTGTCGTTGAGGTAGGCGTCGAAGTAGTGGATCTCACCCAGGCAGTCGCACCCCAGCTCCAGGCTGTTGGCGAGCACTCCGATCCCGTATTCCCCCATGTCGAAGACGTTCTTGCGGTATTGCGTCGGGCTCGGATCGCCGTAGGGGATGAACATTTCCGTGAGCGAGGCGCGGTAGATGAGCGGCCGGAGGGTGCCGTCGTCCTCGTGGCTCACCAAGTGGAGGACCAGTCCTTCGCGCGGGGTGAACCCGACGTGGAAGCGCCATTTCTGCCAGCGGACTTCGTGCCCGTCCACGGTGAAGCTGGCGCCATCCGGCTGGGTGATCTCCACCGGCTTGAGATCCTGCCGGGGGCCGCCAGGGAAGTGCGGTACGTTCGCGGCGTCGCGGATCCCCTCGGTGGTGTAGTTGCCGCTGCGCGGCGGCAGGGACACCACCCCGTGGTCCTCGATATCCACTACTTCCATGCGGTCGAGGTCGAACAGGACGATCAGGCCCTCGACCGGACGGGCGTATCCGTTGTCGTCGGGATCCCCCTGGCGCACCCAGGTCAGCGGCCGGAGGAAACGGCCCTGGTCGGCGGCGTCCTGGGGGCCGTTGTAGCCGATCGACCACGGGTCGATCATCACCATGTCGAAGTCGGTGACGCCCCGGCGGCGCATGGCCTCCTGCCAGCGAGCGTCCTTCCTGACCGCCTCCTCGGTGGCCAGGAATTCCTCGAGCATCACCGCGGGCTGAACGCCGGGAAGCTCCCGGAACAGGCGCACCTCGCCCGCGGTGATCGAGACCACCGCCTCGTAGGTCTTGCATTCGGCCCGCTCCCGGAGCACGACGTCGGCCTCCCGCTCGAACGCGTCACCCGGCCGGTGGCGCAGGACCGCGTCCTTGGCTGGTTCCCGCAGCGTGACGTAGACGAAGCGCGCGCTCGGCGCCAGGCCGCGGTCCCGCTTGAGGATCTGGCCGACGGCCTCGATCTCCTCCGCCGTGAGCGGGTCCAGCGGATGCCGCACCTTCACCCCAGCGCGCTCAGCCATCTTCATCGTCTGCTCCCGCCTGCTCAGGCGCCCTGCTGCCTATACGTGAATAATGTCACGGTCAGGGCACGGCAGCCGAGGCCCTGGTCTGGCCGGTGAGGCTGCCCACGGGCGCGATGGCGGGATTGGTTAGCTTGGGTGGCTATGACGTGGCAGCCAGAACTGGATGAGGTGCGCCGCCGGCGGGACCTGACGGAGCGGATGGGCGGGCCGGACAAGGTCCGCCGTCAGCATGAGGCGGGCAGGCTCACGGTGCGTGAGCGCCTGGCGGCGTTGCTCGACGACGGCTCGTTCGACGAGATCGGGTCGCTGGCGGGCAAGGCCGTCTACGACGGCGAGGGCGGGCTGGCGGAGTTCACCCCGGCCAACTTCGTCACCGGAACCGGCCGCATCGACGGCCGCAAGGTGGTGGTGGGCGCCGATGACTTCACCATCCGCGGCGGCGCCGCGGATGCCGCGATCGCGGGCAAGCAGATCTACGCCGAGCAACTGGCGAACCAGATGCGGCTGCCGCTGGTGCGGCTGATCGAGGGGACCGGCGGCGGCGGGAGCGTGAAGACGCTCGAGCAGACGGGGCACACCTACGTCCCGGCCAATCCCGGCTGGGACTACGTCGTCGACAACCTGTCGGTCGTCCCGGTGGTCGCGGCGGGCCTGGGTCCGGTCGCCGGCCTGGGCGCGGCCAGGCTCTGCGTCGCGCACCTGTCGGTGCTGGTGGAGGGCGTAGCGCAGCTGTTCGTGGCCGGACCGCCGGTGGTCCGCGGCGGAATCGGGGAACAGGTCACCAAGGAAGAACTGGGCGGGGCGGCGGTGCACGGCCGTAACGGCGCGGTGGATCTGGTGGCGGCCTCGGAGCAAGAGGCGTTCGGGCTGATCAGGCGCTTCCTTTCGTACCTGCCGCAGAGTGCCTACCAGCGGCCCCCGGTGATTCCCTGCGCCGATCCGGCCGGGCGGCGGGAGGACATGCTGCTGTCCGCGATCCCCAGGGACCGCCGCCAGCCCTACCGGATCCGGGACATCCTGCGCGCGGTGTTCGACGCCGACTCGGTGATGGAGGTGCAGCGCTACGGCGGGTCCGTCGTGACCGGGCTGGCCCGCCTGGACGGTCATCCCGTCGGCGTGGTGGCCGGTGACCCGTACGCCTCCGGGGGCTGCCTGACCGTGGAGGGCGCCGAGGCGGTGACCCGGCTGGCCGACCTGTGCTCGACGTTCCACCTGCCGGTCGTGACGTTCACCGATCAGCCCGGGCTGCTCATCGGCACTCGCGCCGAGCAGCGCGGCACCATCCGGCACGGCGTTCGGGCGATCAGCGCCATCTACCAGTCGGACGTGCCTGGAGCCGAGATCATCGTGCGCCGCGTCTTCGGCGTGGGCGGGGCGGGCCTGGTCAACCGGCACCGTCTCGTCCGCCGGTGGGCCTGGCCCTCGGCCGACTGGGGCTCGCTGCCCGTCGAGGGCGGGACCGAGGCCGCCTACCGGGCCGAACTGGAACGGTCATCGGATCCGGCCGCCACGCTGGCCGAGATCCGGGCCCGGCTTGACGCCGTGCGCAGCCCGCTGCGGACCGCGGAACGGTTCGGCATCGAGGAGATCATCGACCCCCGCCAGACCAGGCCGCTCCTGTGCGACTGGGTCCACGACGCGTACGCCACGCTTCCGGCGAGCCCGGGCAGACCGTCGTTCGGCACCCGGCCCTGAGCGGCCGACGTCGGGCCAACGGAGAATCAACGGGACGCGGCAGCGGGGGTCGCCGACGTCGAACTGGCCCGCCGGCTGCTCGGCTTTCCCCGTGACCGCAGCTGGGCCTTTCTTATCTCGCTCGGCTACCCGGCAGACCGGCCGCTGACGCCGATCAAGAACCCGCTGCGGCGGCCGTTCGGCGAGGTCATCCACCGCGACCGTTGGTAGCGCGGCCTGCGGATCGTGAAGCTCGGGAGTTGCGATGAGCGCGGGAGCGGCGCTCTGGGCGATTCGACTATCAATTAGCGAGTCGCAGTATCTGAGACTCAGAAGATCAGGTGCGATTCCCTATAGAGTTGCGACCCGCCGTTGCACTTGCCGCTGCGACGCCACATCAAGTCAACCGGTTGGTGACTCAACTCCACTTGCCCTCCCAGGAGTTGCGACCGAGGCGTCACCCGCGCGGTCGCTACCTCTATTGCTCATGGTAGGCATAGAGAATTTGAACCTGTCAACAGCACGCGCACTAGAGCAACTTATGAGACTGTTGTAGCCAATGATACTGGGAACATAATTTGGGGTATCGCGCCAGTACGGGAGTGCGGATTATGCAGAGGCTGCAGTATCATATCGTCGCAATCACCATTCTTGGCGCCAATGATAAACTCGCGAAATTCGGTCTTGGTATAGGAAAGGACGGGGCCTGTTGGAACCTTCGAGTCCGCCGCGAGGATTATCGGGCCACTCGCGCGACCTGTACGCACGCATCGGCGTCGCAGCGAAGCGGAGTGCGCCACAGGAGACCTAGGTGATCCGCCCGTCCTTCAGGCATCGCTATACTTCGTTGATAAAAATGGTTGTCGTGATCCGCCCGCCTAAAGGTACTAACCGCCAG
Source organism: uncultured Actinomycetes bacterium (assembly GCA_963789225.1). Taxonomy (GTDB): domain Bacteria; phylum Actinomycetota; class Actinomycetes; order Streptosporangiales; family Streptosporangiaceae; genus Palsa-504. The sequence goes on along the minus strand of CAWBKD010000006.1, from coordinate 47,350 downwards.
GCCGCCTATCCCGGATTTGCGTGATCAGACTCACAGAGTCGCGCGGACTCAATGCGATGTCCCGAAGGTCTTTAATGGACTCGGCGTAACTCTCGACGTCGGCCGACTTCTCCAGGTAGAGCTGAGATACGAGCCCTTCGACGTAGACTATCCCGGGTAGGGGAGAATCGGCGAACTCAAGGAATTGGAGATTACTGTCTACAGCGTGATACGCGCCAGCCCCGAGCGGGATCACCTGGATCGTCGCCTTCTCTTCCCCGATACGCTGGATTAGCTGGGTGAGCTGGGCGTTCATCACCGCCGGACCCCCAACCTGCCGGTGCAGGACAGCTTCGTCCAGCAATGCGCTGTACAGGGGCGGGTTGTGCCGGTCCAGTATCTGCTGGCGGCGCATCCGCGCCTCCACCCGCTGACGGAGAATCTCGGGATCGGTCTTTGGAAATATGCCCTTAATAAGTGCTGTCGCATAGTTCTCGGTCTGCAGCAGCGCGGGGACGAAGTACATATCGAAGCAGGTGATGGTGGTCGCTTCCTGCTCCAAGCCGATCAAATGCGAGATCCTGAGGTCGGTGTACGAAGTCCACCAACCTGGCTGGCGCGCCTCCCGGGCCAGCCCCATCAGCTCGGCGGTTTCCTCCGGGCCGACGTCGTACAACCCGCACAGGTCGCGGACATCGCGCAGGCTGGGCCGCCGGGCTCCGGTCTCGGCGCGGCTGATCTTGGTAGCGGAGCACAGCAACTTCGCGGCGACCTCCTCAACGGTCATGCCCCGACCGTTGCGGAGCTCGCGCAACCGAATACCCAGTTCTCTCTGGCGAACCGTCGGGCTGCCGTCAGCCACGCGACCCCCTGCAATTCATATGCGGCCTGCCCGCCTTGCGAGGGGCCCGCCACAAGCTTGCCGCACTACAACCAAATCCGGTACCGATGGCATGAGCCACCGGCACGTGCCAATGTATATCGCCGGAAGAACCTACTGTCAATCTGATCGTCCTCTCCTGGCTGACGGGCGCGTCGGGTCACCGGAGGGACGAGGGATCTGGTTCACAGGGACGTGCTGTGACCTCCATGGACCCGCGAGGCGCAAGACGCGATCCGGCGCGGCCGCGCCGCGGGACGGTCATGACCCGGAGTTAATTGTCCTTTTGGCGATACTGAAGCCGCTGCCGCGCCATTTCGCAGACACCATTCCGTTCGTTTTCCGCCGCTGCCTGCCTGGCCTCGTCGAGATCGGCCGCGGTCAGCAGACCGTTAGACAGCAGGAAGTCGACGAGATCACGAGCGTGACCTCGTTCCTTCCAGATGAAGCCCTGAAGCAGCTTCTTGTAGTCCGATACCGCGCCCTCTCCGCTGAGATCTAGGGCGATGACGACGTTCATCATCGGCACCGACTGCGGAGCGGCCAGGCCGAGGATGAACTCCTGGTAGTAGTAGGCCATGGCCAGCCGCGCGGTCGCGTTGCGCTCGAAGTAACCGCGTACCCGGGCGACTGCGTCCGCCCCGGGCTCAGTGATTCGCCGCACGATCGTCACGACTTGGGTGGTGGGGCTCTTGTCGCCGTCCTGGACGGGAGGATCAGCCCTGGTGCGCGCCGAGGTGTCGAGTCGCAGTCGCAGCACCCAGGCTCCCACGCTGACCAGCCACGAACCCTCCGTGAGGGTTACCGGCAGCGCTTCGTAGCGCGCCGGGGCGACGGGCAGGACGTGGCAGGCCGTCTGCCGCACGGCTTCGGCCCGTACCGGTGTCCCGGGCGATTGCGGGGCTAGGTAAACCCGGTAGGTCGTGTCACGGCTGAACAGTTCCCAGCGGTGGTGAACGTAGCGCAGACCCGCGCAGCGCGGGGCACGGTGCAGGGTGAGATCCTTGTCGCCGCTGAGCAGCCGCCGGTCCAGCCAGGTGATCTCATCGGGCCGACAGCTCACCCACTGGCCGAGCGCCGCCGACCACAGGAAAAGCTGACCCCTTGCCACTCAGTCGCCACTCCCGAACGACGGCTGCCGCAGAGGCGACCGTCCAGTCTGGCCATGCCTGGAATGACAATTGTCGCATTATCCGGCGTCAGCCGATCTCGACGCGGGACAGCGGCGCGTCGGGGCTCGCCCCCCATCGGATCGTGTCGCCGTTACTGAGCGGTTGCTCCCCCGCGACCGGGGCACCGTTGAGAGTGAGCCCGTTCCTGCCCTGGTTCGTGATCCACCAACGCCCGTCGGAGAACGTGAACGTCGCGTGCTCCCTGGACACCGTCAGTACATCAGGGAGCACCAGCTCAACGGACCCGCGCCCGGCGCGGGCGCCGGACATCCGGGTTTCCGCTACGGAGGAGCCGGTGACCAGCCGCAGCACCGGCACGGACGCGAGGGTTGGTTCCATGATCGTGACCATGCCCCCGCCGATCGTCAGGCCCAGGTCAGGTTCCCGCCATGGGTGGCCGCCCGACACGGCGTAGGCGCGCTGCGGGGTGGAGTAGGCCCATTCCGGCGCGGCGTTCGGGTAATGATGTGGCTGGGCGTCGACGGTCACTGGATCACCCTGCCGCAGGCGATAGCGGCCAGGCGGGACGGATCCGGCCGCGATGACGTACACCTGGGCCCCGCCTGCCCCGGCGAGGCGGGCGCCGTACTTGGTTACCTGCTCTTGGTAGACCTCGGTCAGGCTCGCGCTGATGACGCCGAGTTCCATCCGCTCGCACAGCGAGTCGAGGTCATCGGGGTGCAGCGCGAGTTCGACGAGGTTCGGCGCGAGCAGCGCCCCGCTGGGCGTGACCAGGAACACGTCGGACAGATGGCGCATGGCCACCCTGAGCACATCCTGTCCGTCGCGCCACGGCCGGGAGGCCATCCGCAGTATCCACGGATGATCCCGGGTGATGCCCATGGTCCTCAGGCCGGCCGCGCCCGCGGCGGCCAGTACCGCGAGCACCATCAGCACCAGGGTGGCCGAGACGACCGAACCCGTCGCGAGCTCCAGGAACAGCCAGCATGCCGCGACGCCGCCCGCGACCGCCCAGCGCCGGCGGTTCCGTGGCCCCAGCGGAGCGCGCGTCGGCCGCCGCGCCGCTTGCCTGCCTCCCGTCATCGAGCACCGTCCTTGACGTGTTCTTTCGTGCTCTAATTGCCTGATCTGGTAGTCCCTCGAGACCGAGGATGCGGGCCAGCGCCGCCGCCGGTCAACGAATCGGCGGCAGCTTCCAGATATCTGGAAGCTGGGGGCCCCGCTGACCAGGGAATCCCGTAGGCGTGAGTTCCGGGGCAATAGCCGGTCCGCGCCAGGCTTACCGTGGTGTCTCGTGAACACACTCACCGAATACGCCGAACGGATGTGGCGAGGCGAGGCCAGGATGCGCGGGCTGTTCGCGGACGGCGCCCCGATGGGGGTCGCCGCGCCCGTCGCGAACGGGGTCGCAGTGGTGCCCGGCTTCGCCAATGTGATCGCGTTCCAGACGGCGGACGGGCTCGTGCTCGTCGACACCGGCCTGCACGAGACCGCGCAGGCGATGTTCGACGCCGTCCGCGCCTGGTCCGCCGACCCGGTCCGGTACGCGGTGTTCACCCACGGCCACGTTGACCACGTGTTCGGCATGGCACCCTACGACCAGGAGGCAGCGGCGAAGGGGTGGCCGACGCCGGTCGTGGTGGCACACGAGGCGGTGGCCGCCAGGTTCGAGCGGTACGCCAGGACCGCTGGGTATAACGCGGTGATCAACCGGCGGCAGTTCGGCGTCGACGACCTGGACTGGCCTGTGGACTTCCGGTATCCGGACCGCGTCTACCGCGAGCGGGACAGTTTCAACTGCGGTGGCCTGACCTTCGAGTTGCGGCACGCGCTTGGCGAGACCGACGATCACACCTGGGTGTTCGTCCCCGAACGCCGGGTGCTGTGCCCCGGCGACCTGTTCGTGTGGGTCTCCCCTAACGCTGGGAACCCGCAGAAGGTGCAGCGTTACCCCGCCGAATGGGCGGCCGCGCTGCGGGAGATGGCCCTGGCAGAGGCAGATCAGTTGCTGCCTAGCCACGGCCCGCCCATCATCGGCGCCGAGCGCGTCCGTGAGGCGCTGACCTGCACCGCCGCCTACCTAGAGTCGCTGGTCGAGCAGACGCTGGCGCTGATGAATGCCGGCGCGCGGCTCGACGAGATCATCCATGCTGTCCGGCCGCCCGCCGACCTGGCCGCCAAACCATACCTCCAGCCGGTCTACGACGAGCCTGAGTTCATAGTCCGCAACGTGTGGCGGCTCTATGGCGGCTGGTACGACGGCAATCCCGCCCACCTCAAGCCCGCACCGGACGCGGTGCTGGCGACCGCGCTCGCCGAACTAGCTGGCGGTGCCGCAGCTCTAGCTGACCGCGCGCAGGCGGCAGCGACGGCCGGTGACCTGCGGCTGGCTGGCCATCTTGCCGAACTGGCCGCGCTCGCTGCGCCGGACGACACGGCGGTCCACCAGGTGCGCGCGGAGGTCAACGAGGCCAGAGCCGCCGCGGAACCGTCGCTGATGGCCCGGGGCGTGTTCCGCTGGGCAGCCCGCGAGTCGCGGCGTGCCCGGGCTGGTCACGGCTTGTAACGGCGAATCGCTGCGAGGTCGTTCAGCCCGGCCCAGATGTTGAAACGTGAAGGTTCGGTGCGGTGGTCCTGCCGCATACTGGTCCGGTGGAACCGGCAGCTGATTCCGTCGGGGGGCAGGTCCAACCCCTCGCGGGCCGCCACAGGCGGGCACGTCGCCCGCGGTCGGCAGGGCCATCCGACCAGGCCCTGAACTGGCTGGCCGGCTGGTATGCGATCGCCCTGCGCCTCGGCGGCGCGGTCTTGTTCACCGCGGTAGCCGTACTGGCCGCAACGAGGCAGACCTCCGGCTGGTGGCTGGGCGCGCCACTGACCGCGCTGTGCGTATGGTCAGCCTTCTTCGCCTGGCGGGTCCGGCGGTCCGGGCTGATGCCGACCGTGGTACTGGCCGACGCTGCGGTTATCGCGGCGCTGGCGCTGGCGCAGCAGCACCTGGTCCCGGCCGTGCTGATAAACGACAACACGACCTGGATGCTCCCGCTGGCCTGCACGTCGGTGTACATCCTGCAGATCACATTGCCGCCGTGGCTCGGGGTGCCCGGGGCCTTGATCGTAACCGTCGCCTACGGGCTCGGCGCCGGCCATCTGGCCGATGCCTTCCTGTTGGTGATAGAGACGGTCGTCGCTGCCGGGCTGGTAGCTGTCATCCGCGGCGGCGCCCGGCAAGCGGACGCGATCGTTGCCGCCGGCCTGGGGACCGAGCGGCAGATCCGGGCCGAGGAGGCGCGGCGCGCTGACGAGCAAGAACAGCACCGCCAGCTGCACGACACCGTGTTGTCGACGCTAACCATGGTCGCGGCCGGCGCCTTTGCCGGACCGTCCCAGGGGCTGACCGCACAGGCGGCCCGGGACCTGCAGGTGCTGCAAGGGCTCGAGGGCGCCCCGGCCGCGCCGGGCGGGTTGGCGCCGCTTACTGACCTGAGACCGAACTTGGAGCGGGCCGCGGCCAGCACCGATGACCTGGCCGTGCGACTGAAGCTCGTCCCGGTCACGCTGCCGTCTCCGGTCGCGGATCAGCTTGTCGCCTGCGTCGGCGAGGCGCTGCGCAATATCGAGCGGCACGCCGGAACCGGCCAGGCGGAAGTGACCGTCAACGGCGGTGCGGGCTGGGCGATCGTCAAGATCACTGACCGCGGCCGCGGGTTTGATCCGTCCGCCACCCCGCCATCCCGCCGGGGCATCCGCGAGTCGATCACCGGACGGATGCTGGCGGTGGGCGGCCGGGCCGCGATCGCCAGCCGTCCCGGTGCGGGCACGACGGTCACCGTGAGCTGGCCGGCATGACGGCCGTACAGCCGACGGTACTGATGTCCGGTCGGTATCAGCGAGCCTTCACCATCGCTGTGGTCTTCCTGGTCGCGGGCTGGCATCTCGCCGGAGCGGGCGGGCAACTGCTGCATAACCGGTCGGCCTACGGCTCGTTCGCCTTCCAGGGCGCCATGTGGCTGGTCATGGCGCTGGCGATCACCGCCGGGTCGGTCCTGGTGCTGCGCGGGACGCCCGGCTGGTGCCCGGCCTGGGCGGTGGCCGTGATCGCGCTGGCCGCCAGCATCGCGGCGGCGGCGGCCAGCCCGGCCGGGCAGATGCTGGCGGTCAACTGGGGATGGGGCAGTGCCGGCTGGACAGGTGTGCTCGTGCTGCTCCGCCGCCGGTTCGTCGAGCTTGTGTGCTTCCTCGCCGCCGAGGCCTTGGGCATCCTGGGCGTTCAGGTGTGGGACGGGCTGCACCGCGCCGACCTGGCCGGGTTCCTTGCCTTGCTGGCCTGGTCGACCGGCGCCCAGGTGGCCGTCGCCGCCGGGGTCAGGGCGCTGGATGTCGCCGCCGGCCATGCCGCCGCGGCGGTGCGGAGTGAGCACGCCGCGCGCGAGCGGGCCGCTACCGCGGAGATCATCCGGGCCGCCCGGCACGCCCGCTGGCTGACGCTGCAGGAAACCGCCGTCCCGCTGGTCGCCGAGCTGGCGGCCGGGATTGCGGACCCGGGCGACGCGCAGGTGCGCACCAGGTGCGCGGTCCAGGCGGCCCGGCTGCGCCGGCTGCTGGCCGAGGGCGATGAGGTACCCGGATCCCTGGTGCACGAACTGCACGCGAGCGCCGATGTGGCCGAACGGCGCGGAGTGGCCGTCGAGATCGAGACGGCCGGGCTACTGCCGCAGGTGCCCGGCCCAGCCCGGCGGGTGATCACCGACACTGCCATCGCGATCCTCACCGCCGCGCGCAGCCGGGCGCGGATCACCCTGGCGGCGGTGGCCGCCGGAATCGCCGTCAGCTTCGTCGCCGATACGGGCGCTGTCGTTCACCTGCCCGTAGCCGGCGAGGGGGTCGTCATTGAACAGCAGCAAGACGGCGGCACGCTCTGGGCGGAGGCGCGATGGAACAGCCGGTGACGGTGGCGATCATCGAGGACCATCCGGTCGTCACCGAGGGGGTGGAGTCCTGGATCCGGTCTGATCCCGGCCAGCGGGTGCGGCTGGTGCAGACGGCGCGCGACCTGACGGGGCTTCGCACCGTGCCGCCGGCCGCCGTCGTCATCCTGGACCTGGAGCTGTCCGGCGAGCTGGTCACCGCGCAGATCCCCGGGCTGGTAGCCGCCGGATACCGGGTGGTGGCCTTCTCCGGGCACAGCGAGCCCGCGATCGTGATGGAGACGCTGGACAACGGCGCGCACGCCTACGTGTCCAAGGACGAGGGCCGCGACCACCTAGTCGAGGCCGTGCTGGCGGCTGCCGCCGACCGGCCGTACGTGACCCGGTTGCAGGCCAGGGCGATACTGGCCGACCAGCACCCGGCCCGGCCGGCGCTGTCGCAGCAGGAACGGCAGGCGCTGCTGCTGTGGTTCCAGGGCATGTCAAAAGAATCGGTCGGGCGGCGCATGTCGATCAGCGAGAATACGGTCCGCCAGTACATCACCCGCGCGCGCGCCAAGTACGCGGCCACCGGGCGGACCGCGCCGAGCAAGGACGCGCTGCTCGCCCGCGCGATCGAGGACGGCGTGATCAAGCCGGGTGAGGTCACGACGTACACATCATTCGCCCGCGCGGCGGACGACCGCCCCAGCCTGGGTACCCCGGACCGGTGAATGGTCCGGGACACCCAAGCCCCCCTCCAGAGTTGCCCCAAGTCGAATCGGCCGCGGGCCGACGCCCGGCCGCATGGCCAGACGCCCGCGGCATCATCAGATTGCGGGCTTGGCGCACCCTCAGCGTTCCCGATTGAGGGCGGTACTGTCACGACCCCCGATCGGGTGACACGACGGCGGGCCGGCTAGCCGACGGCAGGGTATGCGTGGCGCCCTGCCGGTTCTTCTTCCGGGCTGATGAGATCCGGGCACCCGTGACGGCCGATCGTCGCCCAAACGCCCACACCACCATCAGCGGAAACTCCTTGCGCCAAAACGCGCCGCCATGCGATCCGATCCGCTCAGTCATTACCACGTCCGCACCGGCCGCGCGCAATGCGTCCGCCCACCGAGCCGCGTTCTCGAGGAAAAACGGTTCTAGTGTGCCGGCCACGAGGTACGCGCGCGGAAGCGAGCCCGGCATCGCGGCAGGGGGTCGGTAACCGCCGCCGGGTGACGCGCAGAAGATCACACCGTAGACGTCCGGGTGGCGAAGCCCGATGGCCAGTGCGAGCTCGCCACCTGCCGAGACGCCGAACACCGCGGTGCGTTCGGCGGGCAGCGCGACACCGAAGCGCGACCGCACCCAGCGGCGGACATCGTCGACGAAGAACTTCTCGTGTGCCACGAACCGGTCCGGGTCGAAGCCCGGTGAGTACTCGTGGAGCCGCAGCATCTCATCGGCCAGCCGGTGTACACCGACGATCATCGTGGACGGCACGTCGGCCGCCTCGAGGGCCCCACCCCACTGCGAGATCAGCTGACCGTCACCCGCGAATACGACTGCCTCAGGCGGACCTGGCGGGACGTACACCGTGACCTGGCGACCACCGTCGTAGCCGAACGTCTCGGTGACGAGCTCTCCCGAGATGGAGGACATTGTTGTCGGCTCCTTGTCAGTAGTGGCGGCGGCCACGTTAGCAGGGCGTGCAGGTGGTGCCTCTTCATTTCTGGCGCGGCGTCAGAAGGACCGGCCAGGGTTGAGGATGCCAGCCGGGTCGAGAGCTGTTTTGATCGCCTGGTGCACGGCCAGCGACACGGGTCCGAGCTGCTGCCGCAGCCAGGCCTGCTTGAGCACCCCGACGCCATGCTCACCGGTGATGGTCCCGCCGAGCAGGCGCGCGTGATCGCATAGCCGTTCCCCGGCCGCCATGGCACGGGCCACGGTCTCGGCGCCCAGGTCGGGCAGCATCAGCACCGGATGCAGGTTGCCATCGCCGGCGTGCGCGACGGTCGCGATCGGGATACCGCTGGCCACGCTCACCTCCTGGACGATCGCGAGCATCTCCGCCAGCTGCCCGGGGCGGACGCAGACGTCTTCGATGACCGTCGGCCCGGCGGCCATGACGGCCGTGCCTGCCAGCCGGCGCGCCTCAAGGAGCAGGTCCGATTCCTCCGCGGTGGTCGCCTGGACCACCAGGTCGGCACCCGCCTCCTCGCAGCACCGCGTCATCCGCCTGACCTCATCATCGGCGGCGGCACCGTCGGCCTGGCCGATGAGCAACCCGGCCGCGCAGCGGTCCAGGTCCATCCGGCGGTAATCCTCGATTGCGTTGACCGTGGCCTGGTCGATGAGCTCGAGCATGCTGGGCACGACCCCGCTGGCCGCGATGGCGTCCACTGCGTGGCCGATCGCGGCCAGCGCGGGAAACGACGCGACGAATGTCACCGGATCGCGCGGCGGGCGCGGGCGGATCCGCAAGGTGGCCGACGTGATCACGCCCAGGGTCCCTTCCGACCCGATGAACAGCGAGGTCAGGTCGTATCCGGCGACGTCCTTACGGGCGCCGCTGCCGGTCCGCAGCACGGTGCCGTCGGCCAGGACGACCTCAAGGCCGAGCGCGGAATCCCGGGTCACGCCGTACTTGACGCATCGCATGCCGCCCGCGTTGGTGGCCAGGTTGCCGCCGATCGTGCAGATCTCGAAGCTGCCGGGATCAGGCGGGTAGAACATCCCGGCGGCCGCGGCCGCCCGGCCCAGATCGGCGTTCAGCACCCCGGCCTCGACGACGGCGTACTGATACCTCGCATTGACCTCGCGGATGGCCGTGAACCGCTCCAGGCTGAGCATGACACACCCGTCGATCGCGTTCGCCCCGCCGGAAAGCCCGGTGCCCGCACCCCTGGGCACCACCGGAACCGCGTTCTCGGCCGCCCACCGCAGCGTGCTGCTCACCTCCGCGACGGTGCCGGGCCGGACGACGGCCCGCGGCCGGCCCGCGGGAACGGTGGCCGCACGGTCATGCCGGTAACCCTCGATGACCCCGTCATCGGTCACCACCGCGCCCGGAGCAAGCGCCCGCGCCAGATCCGCCAGATCGCCGCTCATCGTTCCACCTCGCTCACGATCATTGATCCCAGGCTAACCATCGTGCCGCGCCAGCCCAGGCGGCAACCCGCCACAACAGCCGCGCTGTCGCCTCCAGCCGAGGAGAACTGAAAGTCCCCGGCCGGCTTCTCGCCCACTCAACAAGTAGCCGAAAAGAGGGCGCCGCGAATCCGGATAATAATGCGTCGGCCTATATACAAACAAATAGTTGCGTCGATTGCCATTTTGGCTTTGTCGTTTGCATCGGGCCGCAGCTGAACTCGCCGGCTCCTGGCAATTCCTCATCGGCTGCCTGCCGCGGCCCGTCTTAGTGTGAGGCAGGCGGTCATCAACTGCTTGCCGCCCGAAAGCGCTCGGCGATGCTCGACATCACCTGCAGCGCGAACATCGGCGTCTCATCGATAAGGAACAGGAACCTGTGCCGATCGATCACCGCTAGCTTAGTGTCGGTTACCGCGACAGCCGTCGCGCTTCGCGGTGAGCCATCAACGATCGCCATCTCACCGAATGTGTCTTCGGGGCCGAGCGTGTGTACCGCGCCATTGGGCAAGCGCAACTCCACTTCCCCCGTCACGATGCCGAACATCTCGGCCCCGCTCGCGCCCTCCTCGAAGATTACGCCGCCGGCCGGCACGTCCCTGACGGACTTGGCGTTTCGGAATAAGCCGAAACCTTCATCCCGGGCCCCTCCGTTGCATGCGCCTGGTCGGCAGTTTATGCAGGTCCAGATTACAGCGGGCCGCTAAGCCTGTACATCGCGACGACCACACATGGAATGCGCGCTCATGCCGCGAGCAGGACGTCTGCTAGCCAGCCCAATCCGACTGGCAAAGGCCTCGCATTTCCGCGGAAACGCTCTACGCAATTGCGTCAGACGTTTCCGCTACGCCCCGCAGATGCCGCGATGAAGTTCTAATCGCGTGCGCACTCGGCGGCCATGGCTGTCAGAGCCGTACGGAAAGATCGATATGCGTGATCGTCCCGGCCACGGCCTGGCGATAGGGGTCAAGGTCGGCATGCGCGCCGGATCAGGTCTTGCCAGCTGTCGGCGATCCGTTCGGCGGCCTGGGGGGTGGTGGTGAGGTCGGACGCGGACAGGTAGAGCAGCAGGGGACCGTCCAGGGCTGCGGTGAGCTGGAGGGCCAGCATGTCCAGGTCGGCGCCGCCGAGGTCCATCTGCCCGAGCAGGATCCAGATGTGCATCCGGGACAGGGGACTTTGCGATCCGGCTGGGATGGGCTGGTGGCCGTCCAGGGCGGCGCGGGCGATGTCACAGTGGTCGACCAGGAAGCGGGTCCGGGCGCGGCCATGGCCGACGTCCGCCAGCAGGTCGCCCTGTCGCTGCTCACCGAGTTCGAGAACTTCAGCGTGTTCAAGCCCGGCGACTACAACCGGGCCGCGCTGGACACCCTCCTAGACCAGGTCATCGCCTGGAGCACCGCGCTGGCGCCGCTGCGCCAGCCAGTAGCGACCGCAGCTTACTGACCGCCGTCATCCCGCATCGCAGGCCACGCCGCGCCGGGATGTTGACAGCGGCATGGCCTCGGGTTAGGTGGCAGGCATGCAGACCCTGTTCATCGACGGTCCGGCAGCGATCACGCCAGGCGTCATGCTTTACGGTTACCGCATGAACGTCCCGCCCGAGGTCATCTACATCATCCGGCACGCGGAGAAGCCGCTGAAGCCGCCGTCGTCTGGCGTTGACTTTGCGGGCGGCCAGAACGAGCATTCGCTGCTGCCGCGCGGCTGGCAGCGCTCCGGCGCCCTCGCGGCCCTGTTCCATCCGGACTTCCGTCCGATGCGGGCTGGCTTGCGGACTCCGACCGTGCTGGTCGCGCCCTCCTGGGGGCATCCGGGAAAAACGGCCGCGCACCGATCATATCAGACCATCCAGGGCCTGAGCGAGCAGCTCGGGCTCCCGATAGCGGCCGAGTTCGCCCAGGGCCAGGAGCAGCAGCTAGCCACCAGCCTGCTGCACCGCTGCTCCGGAGTCGTGCTCATCTGCTGGGAGCACAGCCACATCCCGGTGATCGCATCCTCGCTGCCGGCCGCCAGCCGAACCGCCATCCCGCGCACGTGGCCGGACGACCGGTACGACGTCATCTGGTCGTTCACCCTCGTCCCGGGACCTGGCCCGGCCCGCTACACCTTCGGCCAGATCCCGCAGCAGCTGCTCCCCGGAGATGCCCGCACCGTGATCCCCGCCGACCCCGATGACCCAGAACATCACCCCGGCCAGCACCAGCACCAGACGGGATGACCGGCGCAACCCGCGCCAGCCGAGGCGGCACAGCAGTATCCCGCAGGCCCATCCGGTGACGGCGGCCACCACAGCACAGCCGAGGCCGCACCCGCCCTCCCAGCCAGTTGCACGGAACGGGCAACCACCCGCGCGGCTCCATCCACAACGCACGACCCACTGACGCGAATCTGCCGATGAGCGGGCCGACCGGTGCACGTGCGGCCCCTGTCAGACGTCGGGGTTACCGTCGTGAAGTGAGCGACGATTCGCTCGGTTCGTCGTAGATCCGCCGCGCCGTCGAGCACGAGCTCAACCGGACGGCGTGACCGAGGACCACACACCGAACCACTGCTCGGCGCCGTAATCCTCGAACCGCTCCACCTCGGTGAACCCTAGCTTCGCCGCGAGGCGCATCGCACGGTCGTTGGCGGTCTGGGTGCAGAGCACCACCGGCTCTCCGGGAAGCGTGGCGGTGAACCAGTCGAGTGCCGCCGCGCATCCCTCAGCGGCGTACCCGCATCCCCACGCCTCCGGCAGGAACATGTAGCCCTGGGGAGGATTCTGGGCATCATTATGTGTCGCCCTGAGGTGTCGTTAGCGACCGGATCGGATGCAAGTGCCCCACTGCTTCGGGTCCTTGCCGGATCGGAACCGGCACGTTCCGATCCGGGTCAATGATCCCGAGGTATCAGCGATCCTTTGCGCGTGCTCGCCAATTTTTCAAGCACTCGACCAGCAGGATCGACACTGTTGGCGCATCAGCGGCTACCCAGCCGGACCTTGCCGTCGAGCAGTTCCCTGGCAAGGTCCAGATGCCCGGCATGTCGCGCCGTCTCCTCGATCATGTGCAGCACGACCCAGCGAACGTCTGGCGGTTCGTATCGCCCGTGCGTACCGCGTGGCGGCGCCGAAAGCGCAGTGGCGGCGAGGACTGACTCTGACTCCGCACACTGGTCGCGGTAGAAAGCCAAGACCTCTGCTGGGGACGCATCCGTCGTGAACACCACCGACATGGGATCGTAGGGTGGCTGATTCTCATCGGCGTCGCCTGGCAGCTCGGGCTGCTTGCCCGCCACAACGCCCTGGAACCAGTGCCACTCAGCGCCGCCCAAGTGCTCCAGCATCCCGGCCGGCGTCCAGCCCGTAGGCACGACCGAGCGGTGCCATGCCTCCTCGCTGAGCCCATCGACGATGGCGAGCACCGATTCGCGCTGCGCCCGTAGAAAGGCCCGCAGCATTTCGTCGCTGGCTTCGCTTGCGTCATCTGCGTCGCTGGTCATCTCGGTGTTCCTCCGCTCGTCGTCGTAGAGTGAGCGATTCGCCACAGCCATGACGAAGCCTAGAAGCGCGAATCATCGGTCCGCCATCGAAGAAGGTGGCACCGAGCCCACCATCGCTCTACTGCGGCGTCTGGCCGCCGCCTTGGACTCCGACGTGCGCCTGACCCCAGGACACGACCTCGGCTCCGTATGGTTCGAACCCACGCAGCCTGATCCGCTAGGGGTGGCCTTCCCCATCCTGTAGCAATCACTCTCACAGAACGTGACGTCCACTCCAGCTATGGTGTTCAATATCCGCCTATGCGCGAGTCTCCTATGCGCAATAGGGCCGGCGCCACGCGTCCAAGACTGGGCGATCTGTATGTAACGGCATCACGTTGCCGCGGGTGGACCGGGCGCCACGGCGATCATGAGGGGTCGGGCCGGGCCTGGCTGGTTTCGTTTCACTCACCCACGCCGGCCGCCGGCACAGGCGGCCACCGGATCCGCCTGGGTTCTGGTGCGCCGGAGCGGAGCCTCAGCCGGGGAGCCGGGTCGGCTCGCCGGGGCCGTCCGCCGCGTCCGGTCGGCTGCCCATCGCGTCAAGCAGCTGTCCCAGCGCCTTGAGGTAGTACTGCTGGTCGGTCAGGGACAGGCCGTCGAAGAGCTCGGCGATCGCGTCCAGTCCCGGTCCCAGGGCGGTCTCCGCGGCACCGATGCCGCCGGGCGTGAGCTCGATCAGGGTCGCCCGCCGGTCGCCAGGGTACGGCCGGCGGATGACAAGATGCGCCTCCTCGAGCGCGTCCACCAGGGCGGTCATGTTGCGCGCGGAGATCCCGAGCTGCCCGGCAAGGTCGGTCATCTTGGCCGGGCCGCCCGAATGCAGTGCCTCGAGCAGCCGCAGCCGCGGATAGGTGAGGCGCCCGCAGGCGCGGAAGTCCACCCACCGCAGGAACGCACCGGCAAACCGTGCCGTCTGGGCCACCAGCACCCGGCGGCGCTGCCAGTCGTCCATCCGGGCGAGATCCCGAGGCCCGGTGCCGGGGCAGCTCGTCGCATCCTGCCCAGGTGAAGCGGCCTGCGGATCCATACGGGCAGCTTACCAGGGGTTCTGGCCGATGTAATTATCACAGCTGTTACTATGCAGGCCTAGACAGTCACGGAAGAGATGATCAGCAGCGGGGCCATGGGAAAGGAATCTTCAGCGATGACCGATGCAGACAGCAGCGCGCCGGCCGGACTCCCCGGCGGCGCTGGAGCTGGCCACTGGGTACTCGACCCCCACAAGTCGAGCGTCGGCGTCAGCCAAAAGCACATGTGGGGTCTCATAACCGTGCACGTCAGCTTCTCCGAGCTGGCCGGCGAGGGCGATGTCAGCGCCGACGGCTCGGTCACCGGCACGCTGCGCGTCGGGGCAGCGTCGGTAGACACCAAGAACTCCAAGCGAGACAAGCACCTGCGCTCGGCCGACTTCTTCCACGCCGACGCTCACCCGCACATCACCTTCACCGCGAAGGACGCCAGGCTGGACGACAACGGGAGCCTGGCGGTCAGCGGCGATCTTGAGGCGGCAGGCACCTCCCGCCCGCTGTCGCTGACCGCGAACCTCAGCCAGGCGTCGCAGGACTCGGCGACCCTGACGGCCACCGTGAACATCGACCGGCTGGACTACGGGATGACCTGGAACAGCATGGGGATGATGGTCAAGACTCCCGCGACGGTGGCGGTAACCGCGCACTTCACCCGCCAGCCTGCGTAGCGGGCCTGCGGCGGCATCCCGGGTGGCCGGCTCCGGGCAGGCGGTGCGGCACCGCGCGCGTGCATATCCGGCAGGTCGCACGCTGGATCAGAGATCGGATCACGCTCAGCGACTTGCGGTGGACCGTGCCCGCTGCGCAAGTAGCCTGATTGGGCGGGTTTCGGCTGGAGTTGCATCAAGATGCTGGCCGAGCAGCTCTGGGTAATCTGCGCGGGAGCAGCTGCGACCCGGCTCGTTGATGTTACGAGGTCAGTGAACGCCGAATGGGCCAGCAAGGCCGCCCGCCGTGCTCTCAGCCTCGCACGCGGCGCCGCCGCTCACCATGCCCCGGCTGGGGCGCTCTTGCAACCTAGCTTCCTGAATTGCTAGCATCCTTGCATGGTAGCTAGACAGCAGTTCAACGTATACCTGCCGCCGGATCTGGTCCGGGAGGTCAAGCACGCGGCGATCGACGAGTCCGTCTCGCTGTCCGAGCTGGTCGAGCAGGCGCTGCGGGACTATCTGGCCCGGCTGGCCGACGGCCAGCTACGCGAGGGGCATAGGGGGGTTGGGTAACGATGCGCCCGATGACGATCAGGTACGTCAAGGACATGGACGCCGCCCGCCGGTTCTACGAGACGCTCGGCCTGACCCACGACTTCACCAGCCGCAAGCCACGCCGCGGCCCGTCGGTGTGGACCGAGCTGACCGGTGCCCCCGGCTCCGGCCTGGCCCTGCACTACGACCCGGACGCCGGCATCGGCAGTGTAGCGTCGCTGTGCTTCCAGTCCGACCAGCCGCTCGAGGACGTCGTGGACCGGATGCGCGCCGCCGGATACGAGCCGGAGACCGAGATCGTCGACGAGTCGTTCGGCCGTTCGTTCACCATCCGCGACCCCGAAGGTCTGCTCATCCAGGTCAACGAGAACGATTATGAGCTCCAGAGCTGACCCGGCCGTCGAAGCGGAGAACCTCACCAGGACGTTCGGCACGACCATCGCGCTGGACGGCGCCACGTTCACCGTCGCCCAGGGCGAGATCTTCGGCCTGCTCGGCCCGAACGGTGCGGGCAAGACGACCACGATGCGCGTCCTGCTCACGCTGCTGCGGCCGACGGCGGGCCGGGCCCGGGTGGCCGGCCTGGACGTGGCCACCCAGCAGGCCGCGGTGCGCGCCCGGGTGGGCTGGGTGCCGCAGGACCGGACCGTGGATCCGCTGCTCACCGCCGCCGAGAACGTCGAGTTCATGGCCGGCATGTACCACCTGACGGCCAGGGCAGGCCGCCGCCGCGCGGCCGAGCTGCTCGACCTCGCCGGTCTCGCCGAGCACAAGGACCGGCTCGCCAGGGACCTGTCCGGCGGCATGCGCCGCAAGCTGGAGCTCGCGATGAGCCTGGTCAACGTGCCCGCCGTGCTGTTCCTCGACGAGCCGACCCTCGGCCTGGACATCTCGGCCCGCCGCGCCCTGTGGTCGTACGTGCGCCAGATCCGGGACATAGGAACCACGATCGTGCTGACCACGCACTACCTGGACGAGGCCGACCGGCTATGCGACCGAGTCGCGATCATCGACGGCGGCTGCATCCGCGCGGTGAGCACTCCCGCCGGGCTCAAGAACCGGTTTGCCGTCGCGACGCTGGACGACGTCTTCCTCGCCGCGACCGGCCAGGATCTCACGGAGCAGCCGGCCGTGGACCAGCTGGTGCCCTCATGACTATGCCGGACGAGTCGCTGGTCCCCGTCGCCTTGCCCCAGCCTCTGGCCCGGATCTGGCGCGAGCACCGGGTACTGTTCGGCCGCTGGCTCTCCCGGCTGCGCCGGGAGCGGCTGTCGGCGTTCGCGCTGCTGGCGCAGCCGATGGTCTGGCTGCTGCTGTTCGGCCACCTGTTCACCGCGATGGCGCAGACGGCGCAGGTGCCGGGCGGCAGCTACCTGCGGTTCATGGCCGCGGGCGCGGTCGTAATGACCACGTTCAACGGCTGCCTGGTGGGCGGCGTGGAGCTGCTGTTCGACCGGGAGTCCGGGTTCCTGGTCCGGATGCTAGCCGCGCCCGCCAGCCGCCTGTCGATCGTCACCAGCAGGTTCATCTACCTGGCCGCGGTCACCGCGGCGCAGGGCCTGATCATCATGGCTGCGGCGGCCGCGATGGGGGTCCGGTACGCCACCGGTCTGGCTGGCGTGGCCGCCTGCCTTGCGGTCGGTGCGCTGTTCGGCGCGGGCGTGACGGCGCTGTCGGTCGGGCTAGCCTTCTCGCTGAAGAGCCACAGCCAGTTCTTCCCGATCATCGGCTTCGTCAGCCTCCCGCTGACGTTCGCGAGCAGCGCCTTGGTCCCGCTGACCTTGATGCCCGGCTGGATGCAGGCGGTAGCACGGCTCAACCCGATGACGTACGCCATTGACGCGCTGCGCGCCCTGGTCCTGACCGGCTGGCAGGTCGGCCCGCTGCTGCGGATCACCGCTATCCTGCTGGCGTTCGACGCGCTCTGCCTCGGCGCGGCTACCCTGGCCCTCCGCCGCGGCCTGCGCTGACAGGTCGTCGGCGGTCGTTCGGTGTGCCGCGTCTCCGCGGAGACGTCTCACGCAATTGCGTGGAGCGTCTCCGCGGAGACGTCCTGTCATGCCGCGGACAGGGCTGAGCGTCGCGGGAGACGGCAGGACCTTGGCCATGCCATGTGGTCAGTCGGCAGCCGCGAACCTTGCCAGCCGAGGGCAGAAGCTGACAGGAAGCCCGTCGCGGAGAGCAAACCTGAGTCCTCGCGCCCGCGCACAGTCCCGTCGAGGGTGCCGTTCGGCTACATAGGGCTTCTGCGTGGGTTTGAGCAGATCATTGGTCAGGACGCGGCGGATCGATCGCCCGGCGGCGCTCCGACAGACTCTGACGGAAGGAGCTGATGGCAGCATCCGTGCGCGCCTCGGCTGGCAGCACTGTCTCGGCAAGCAAGGCTTCGGCCACCTGGAGTGCTTCCGCGGTGCCGCTCGTCGACAGCAACTGAAGGCGCTCAGCGAGTCGCTCGGGAACCACGTCGAGCCCTGTGATCAGGTGGCGCTGCCATTTGATCTGGCGATGCGGCACGTAGACGCGGTTGAGCGCCAGGACCACCGTGAGCACCGCGTGTCCAACCCGCGTGAGCAGGTGGCGGACCGCGAGATCGTCGCCCCGGCTGGCCAGCGCGTCCCGTGCAGCCCACCCGGTGAGCACCTCCGGGTTAAGCGCTTGCCCGACCATGGCCGAGATGAGCTTGTCAGGGTAAACAGCAGCCCGTGCCTGCCAGGACGCGATCATCTCCGCACCCAGAAGCGGACGCGAGTGCTGGAGCGCGGCCAGACGCATGTGCTTGACCGGATCGGTATCGGCCGTACAGGGACGACCTCGTCAAGGAAGCGCTCGATCGTGCCCGTGACGAAGTTGCTCACTGTTACGTCGAGCTCGCCGAGCCGGTAATCCTCGCTCCACTCCTGCTCGTCCTGGTCATAGTCCCAAAGGGCTGTCAGCTCACGGCCGAGCACATGGATGGGGCCTGTGCGGTCCGGGTCTCCCGGCGCAGCGAACCAGTAGCAGTCCAATTCCAGATCGGAGAACCGGTCAGCCAGACCGGTCCCAACCGAACCAGCGACGGTCAATGCGGCGAGCTTGGCGTTCCCCGCGTACGCGTGGGTAGCCCGCTTGGCCAGCGCCATCCTCCAGGCAGCGTGGACGTTCGCCTCGCCTGATTCACCGCCACGTCGCTCCACGGTCTCAATCTTCCCAGGCGCCAGCACCGGCGGCACATCCGCCAGACAGGGCACTGCCGCCGATTTGCCCGCCGCGGAGTTCGATCACCAGCTCTGGCAGAAGGCCAGATCAAGGCGGTATCCGCCACTACCACACGAACTCATACGGGTCCTTGACAAGCGCATACTCGGCAGCGGCGTGCAATCGGCTGGAGCTTCAGCGGCCAGCGAGTGGCCCTCGCTGCAGTAAGCAGCTCGCGCATGAGGTCCAGTGCGCCGTTGGCTCTCCGTTTGGCTCCCCCTCAGTACAGTCAGGACAGAACGCCTGTTCGCGGCTGGCGTGATCTTTCGGGCACTTCGCCCGTGGCGGGTCGTCGCCGGGTGGTGCCCAGCATGGCCGAATGTCCAGAAACGAGTGATTGCCTGCGGGCAGCAGGTCGTCATAAGTGCGCCTAATTCGACACTAATAGTGAAAAAGCTCATTTAGCTGCGCCCCGAGCGCGACTCGAACGCGCGACCTACTGCTTAGGAGGCAGTCGCTCTATCCGCTGAGCTATCGGGGCCTGCGGAGTCTCTAGCCTACCTGGGCGCATACCGGGGTGCCGCCGCATGGCCGAGCCGATCGATTGAGTATTATCTACTATAACGATAGGATTAATCGTTAACTGGTGGCTCGGCTCACGGCACTGCCGTGCCCGGCCTGGAGCAGGCGAGGAAGGACGCGCCGATGGAGATCGATCCGCGAGGGCCGCGTTTCGGTGCGTTCATTACCTCGGTGGTTCTGGCCGTGGTCCTGGTCACCGGCAGCGTCTGGCTGCTGGCCGCCCAGGGCCTGGTGTTCGCCGCCGGGTCGGCCTTCGGCTTGCGGTATGCGCCGTACGGCTGGCTGCACCGGCGGCTGGTCAGGCCTCGGTTGGGCCCGCCTGGGGAGCTCGAGCCGGAGGCGCCGCCGCGGTTTGCCCAGACGGTCGGCCTGGCCTTCGCGGCCGTCGGCGTGGCGGGCTACGCGGCGGGCCTGACCTGGCTGGGCGCGGCGGCCACCGCGGTCGCCCTGGCCGCGGCGCTGCTGAACGCGGTGTTCGGGTTCTGCCTCGGTTGCGAGGTATATCTGCTCATCCAGCGGTTCCGGCCAGGCGCCGCGGCCCTGGTTCCGGCCCATGCTGACAAGGAGGACTAATCTATGAGCCGTTCTGACGTGCTGGTCGATGCCGACTGGGTGCAGGAGCACCTGGGCGACCCCAGCGTCATGCTGGTGGAGGTCGACGAGGACACCACCGCCTATGACAAGGGGCATATCGACGGTGCCATCAAGCTCGACTGGAAGAAGGACCTGCAGGACCCGGTGAGGCGTGACTTCCTGGGCCAGGCCGGTTTCGAGGCGCTGCTCTCGGAGCGGGGCATCGGCAACGACGACACCGTGATCTTGTACGGCGGCAACAACAACTGGTTCGCCGCGTACGCCTACTGGTACTTCAAGATCTACGGGCACCATGACGTCAGGCTGCTCGACGGCGGGCGCAAGAAGTGGGAGCTTGACTCCCGCCAGACGGTGACCGAGGTCTCCTACCGCCCGTGGACGACGTACCGGGCGGCAGAGCCGGACGCCTCGATCCGGGCGCACCGCGACGAGGTGATCGCGGCGATCGGCCACGTGAACCTGGTCGACGTCCGGTCGCCTGACGAGTTCGCGGGCCGCCTGCTGGCCCCGGCGCACCTACCGCAGGAGCAGGCGCAACGCGGCGGCCACATCCCGACCGCCACAAACGTGCCGTGGTCGAAGGCGGCGGCCGAGGACGGGACGTTCAAGACCGACGAGGAACTGCGGGCCCTCTACGCGGGGGCCGGGGTCGACTTCGGCCAGGACGCCATCGCTTACTGCCGGATAGGGGAGCGTTCCGCGCACACCTGGTTCGTCCTGCACGAGCTGCTCGGCCAGCGAGGCGTGAAGAACTACGACGGCTCGTGGACCGAGTACGGCTCGCTGGTGGGGGTACCGATCGAGCTTGGCGAAGGTTAGGAGGAGACCAGATGTCCGCTACCGAGGAGTTCCTGGGCAACAACGCCCGCTACGCGCAGGCGTTCGTCGGCCCGCTGCCGCTGCCCCCCGCGCGTCACGTCGCCGTCGTGGCGTGCATGGACGCCCGGCTCAACGTCTACGCCATCCTCGGGCTGAACGAGGGTGAGGCCCACGTGATCCGTAACGCCGGCGGCGTCATCACCGACGACCAGATCCGCTCGCTGGCCATCAGCCAGCGGCTGCTCGGCACCCGGGAGATCATCCTGATCCACCACACCGACTGCGGCATGCTGACGTTCACCGACGATCAGTTCAAGCGCGCCATCCAGGACGAGACCGGGATCAAGCCATCCTGGTCCGTCGAGGCCTTCTCCGACCTCGACGAGGACGTCAGGCAGTCGGTCGCGCGGATCCAGGCCAGCCCCTTCATCCCGCACAAGGACGCGATCCGAGGGTTCGTCTTCGACGTCGCCACCGGGAAGCTGAACGAGGTCAGCTAGCCCGCTGGCCGGCGGTCGGCGCAGCCGCGGCGGATACGGGCCTGGACGGACTGGTGAGGGGGAGGCCCGCCTCCGCCGCGCGGCTGAAGTCGTCGTCGATGACGGTGACGGTGTGCCCGGCCGCCTGCAGCAGGGAGGCGGCGATGCTGGCGCGGTAGCCGCCCCGGCAGCGCACCCACAGCGGCCGCTGCGGCAGGTCATGCAGGCGGCCGGGGAGTTCGTGGAGCGGCTCGTGAAGGGAGCCAGCGATAAAGCCGTCGGACCGCTCGGAGGCCCGGCGGCGGGGCGAGCGGCACGCTCGTCGCTACGTACCTGCTCCGCGAGGCAGCGGCCCGGCACCTGCCGTTGCGGGTGGCCCTGATCGACCGGTCGCCACGGACTCGGCCAGACGTTACCGCCACCGCCGATCCCCTCCTGCGCCAGCTTCTCGACTCCGGTCTGGCCCGGCCAGACCCGCTCCGGATGGGACTGGACGCCGACGCGCGTGGCGCCCTACGCGATGCGCACGGCAAGGCAGCCGCCGACATCGTCACCCTGGGACCGCTGCTGCGCGGACTCCGTTACGAGACGACGGCCATTCCGGAGATCCGCGACCAGGCCGCCGCCATCGCCCGTCACCTGCTCAGCGCGCAGGCCCAGGCAGGCCCCGGCAGTGCCGCCTAAGGGCAGGCCGCCTTAAAGGGCAGGGCCGCCTAAAGGGCGGTGGCGCGTGAGCTGGCGCCGGACGGCTGGACTAGCGCGGCGTGTTCGGCCCGGGCCGGAACGCCGGGCCGTGGCCGGGCACGATCAGCGAGGCGAAGGAAAGGAGCGTTTCCCGGCTGTCGTGGAGCGCGGCGGCGTCGGATCCGAGCGGGTCCTCGGGCGGGCCGTAGGCGGCCCACCAGGCGTGCGTGCACACGACCACGTCGCTGTCGGTGGACGCCACCGTGGAAATATCCTCGGCCGTGTGTCCGGGGGTGCGGAGCAAGACGACCGACGGGGCCAGTTCCGCGCCGTGGGCGTCCCGGTCGATCCACTGGTCGCCCAGGTAGACGGCCCAGTGATCGTGGATCCTGGCGGCCGGGAACAGGGCGGCGTTGACCGTGTGATCGGGGTGATGGTGGCTGAACACCACGTCCGTCACGTCCCCCGGCGCCGGGCCGTGCGCGGCGAGCGCGGCCAGCAGGGCCTCGCGGGAGGCGACCATGCCGGGATCGACCACGATGACCGCGTTGCCGTCGATGATCAGCGTGACCGTGCCGGCCACGCGTCCCTCGTCGCCATCCAGGCCGGCGTACCCCTCATGCAGCACATGCACCGACGCGGATCCGCCCGGCGCGATCGTCAGATCAGTCACGGAGCTGACCTTACGGCTACGGCAGCTCGAAGGGGAGGCTGAGGCCGTCCAGAGCGTGCGCGCACAGGTCGTCTTCGCGCTCGGCGGGTAGGGCGGCGATGATGTTGGCGACCAGGTCGCGCAGGCGCTTGACGTTGGCGGCGAACACCTCGAAGACCTCGGCCTGCGTGACGCCCTCGCCTTCCTCGACCCCGGCGTCGGTGTCGGTGACCAGCGCGAGCGGGACGTAGCAGAGCGCGAGCTCGCGGGCCAGGACCGCCTCCGGGTGGCCGGTCATGCCGACCAGCGTCCAGCCCTGGGCAGCGAACCACAGGGACTCGGCGCGGGTGGAGAATCTGGGTCCCTCGATGATGACGAGCGTCCCCGAGCCGGCGGGGATCCAGCCGTACTCGCGCGCGGCCGCGATGGCCACCGGGCGGATCGACGGGCAGTAGGGATCGGCGAACGGGACGTGGCAGGCGCCCTGGTCGAAGTACGTCTGGTCCCGCATCCTGGTCCGGTCGACGAGCTGGTCGGGGACGATCAGCGTGCCGGGGCCGTAGGAGGGGGTCAGGGAGCCGACGGCGGTCGGCGCGATCACCCGCCGCACGCCCAGCGAGCGCAGCGCCCACATGTTGGCGCGGTAGGGGATCTTGTGCGGCGGGAACCGGTGGTCGCGGCCGTGCCTGGGCAAGAACGCGACCGGCCGGCCGCCCACCTCGCCCACGGCGATCGGATCACTGGGGGCGCCGTATGGGGTGTCGATCTCGATCTCCGTGGCGTCCTGGAGGAACTCGTAAAAGCCCGAACCGCCGACCACGGCGACGGTGGCCAGGTCCGCCATGGCGGATCAGGCGACCTTCTCGCTTGACGAGGACGAGGACGAGGACGAGGACGAGGACGAGGACGACCCGGATGAGGCGGCCGCCTTGTCGCTCTTGCCGCTGGACTTCTTGTCGGCGGGCTTGTCCGAGGTCGTGCTGCTCGCGGACGAGGATTCGCTGGGCTGCTTGTCCTTAGCGGCGGCGGGCGAACTCGAGCCGTTCCTGCTGTCCGTGCGGTAAAAGCCCGAGCCCTTGAACACGATGCCGACCGGCGAGAACACCTTCCTGAGCCTGCCGCCGCAGGCGGCGCACACGCTCAGCGGGTCGTCGGTGAACTTCTGTACCACCTCAACCGGCTCACCACAGTCGGTGCAGGTGTACTGGTATGTGGGCACGGGCCCTCCGGGCACAACTCAAGTGGTTCAGATTAGCACTCGCGATATCCGACTGCTAAGCATACATAACCGCGCCGCCGGGCCCGGGATTCCGCCTGCGCAGGTGGTAACCCCGTACCCGGGCCGGACGACCGCGCGCACCGGGGTGTCATGCTCCTCCGCCGGCACCCGCTCGACGAGTTCGGAGTCGTACAGCAACGCGATCACCGGAATCAGCGGCCCCACCCGCGCCAGCGCGCGGTCGAAACTACCCCCGCCGCGCCCGAGCCTGTTCCCCTGCCTGTCCACCGCGAGCGCCGGCACCAGCACCACGTCCGCCGAGGCCACCGCCCCGGCACCCCGCGCCGCCTCCCCCGGCTCGCTCAGACCCTTGGGCCGGGCGACCAGCGACTCCGGCCCCTCGTAGGACGCCCAGTCCAGATCCCCGCCCGGCCGCAGCAGCGGCAGCAGCACATACGTCCCCCGCTTCCACAAGGCAAAGACCAGCCCGCGAGTATCCGGTTCGCTGCCAATCGAGTAATAGGCAGCCACCGTCCCGGCCATCTGGACCTCGGGCAGCGACAGCAGCGCGTCCCGGATCTGCCGCCCCGCTTGGCCCCTCTCCTGCGCCGAGAGCATGGTTCGCGCGGCGATTACCTGCGCGCGCAACCGAGCCTTCTCCTGCTGAATCTCGGGCACGTCGCCCACCGTACCGCGAACCAGGGGGCCGGGAGCACACCCCGGACTCCGCTACTGTTCTTCGCATGAAGGACGTGACCAAGGCCGTTATACCCGCCGCCGGCCTGGGCACCAGGTTCTTGCCCGCGACCAAGGCGACGCCCAAGGAAATGCTGCCGGTGGTGGACAAGCCCGCGATCCAGTACGTGGTCGAGGAGGCCGTCGCCGCCGGCCTGGACGACGTTTTGCTCATCACCGGCCGCAGCAAGCGGTCCATCGAGGATCACTTCGACCGGGCCTACGAGCTCGAGGAGGCGCTGGCGGCCAAGGACGATACCGAACGGCTGGCCCAGGTGCGCGAGTCCAGCGAACTGGCCACCGTGCACTATGTGCGGCAGGGCGACCCGAAGGGGCTCGGCCACGCGGTGTTCTGCGCCGCCCAGCACGTCGGCGACGAGCCGTTCGCGGTCCTGCTCGGCGACGACCTCATCGACAGCCGCGATCAGCTGCTGAGCCGGATGATTGAGGTACGCAAGCGTTACGGCGGCAGCGTGGTCGCGCTGATGGAGGTCGACCCGGAGCAGGTCTCGCAGTACGGGTGCGCCGCGATCACGCCGACCGCCGAGGAGGACGTGGTCTGTGTCACCGACCTCGTCGAGAAGCCGGTGCCCGGCTCGGCGCCGAGCCGGTGGATCCTGATCGGGCGGTACGTGTGCGACCCGGCGGTGTTCGAAGTGCTGCGGGACACCCCGCCTGGGCGTGGCGGCGAGATCCAGCTCACCGACGCGCTCATGACGCTCGCCAAGACCAGCGCGGCCGAGGGCGGCGGCGTGCACGGCGTGCTGTTCCACGGGCGGCGCTACGACACCGGCAACAAGCTCGACTACCTGCGCACGCTGGTCCAGTTCGCCTGCGAGCGATCCGATCTCGCCGAGGAGATCGTGCCGTGGCTGCGCAAGTACCTGGACAGCCTGCCGTGACGGACACCGTCCCCCGGTCGGGACCGACGAAGCGCTGACCTCGGTCGAGGCACACCTGGCCGAGATCCTCGGCACCGTGCGGCCGTTGGCGCCCACCGAGCTGAGCCTGTCCGACGCCCACGGGCTGGTCCTGGCCGAGGACGTGACGGCGACCGTGCCGCTGCCCTCGTTCGACAACTCGTCGATGGACGGGTACGCGGTGCGCGTCGAGGATGTCGCGGCCGCATCGGAGCGGACCCCGGTCATACTGCCCGTGGTGGCCGAGGTCGCGGCCGGCGACACCGGGGCGTACGCGCTGCCGCCCGGCGCGTCGATCCGGATCATGACCGGCGCGATGCTGCCGCACGGCACCGGGGCGGTCGTGCCGGTGGAGTGGACCGACGGCGGCACGGCCAGGGTCGCCATCTACGGCCGGGCCGAGGCGGGCCACGCGCTGCGCCTGACCGGCGACGACGCCAAGGCCGGTGACGTACTGGTCACCGCGGGAACCAGGCTCCGGCCGATGCACGTCGCGGTCATCGCGGCGACCGGGCGGAGCACCGTCCGGGTCCGGCCCCGGCCACGGGTGGTGGTGCTGTCCACCGGGAACGAGCTCGCCGAACCCGGGACCCCGATCGTCCCCGGCCGGATCTGGGACTCCAACAGCTTCATGATCGCCGCCGCGGCGCGCGAGGCCGGCTGCCTGGCCTACCGGCAGTCGATCGTGCCCGACAACCCCGACGAGGTGCTGCCCGCGATCGAGGACCAGCTCGTCCGCGCCGACCTGATGATCACCACCGGCGGGGTCAGCATGGGCGGCGAGCACGACGTGGTCAAGGCCGCGCTGCGGCAGCTCGGCACGGTCACCTTCCGTAAGGTGGCGATGCAGCCGGGCATGCCGCAGGGGTTCGGCACCGTGGCCCTGCCCCCCTCGGCCGCCCCCGAGGGCCGGGCAAACCGTAGCTTGATCGGCCGCCTGGCGGAGCGGGGCGAGATAGCCGAACGTGCGATCGGATCGGCCGGTGGTGACCAGGTACCGATCTTCACGCTGCCCGGCAACCCGGTCAGCGCCTACGTGTCGTTCCAGCTCTTCGTCCGGCCGGCCATCGGCGCGCTGCAGGCCTACGACGGGCTGGGCCTGGAGGCGACCCGAGCCGAGCTGACCGGGCCGCTGCGCTCGCCGCCGGGCCGGAGGTCGTTCCTGCGCGGCGTGCTTGACCGCGGCCGCGGCCAGATCGCCCCGCTGACCGGGCAGGGGTCACACCAGGTGGCCACGCTCGGAAAGGCCAATGCGCTAATCATCGTGCCCGAATGGGTGGTACAAATGGCCGAGGGTGAGACCGCGGCGGTTTTGGTCCTGCCCTGACCGCCCGCACCGTACGAGGCAAGCACCACCGCCGTTCAGTATTAGGGGTCTTTTTTTGTCTTCCCGCGAGGATGCGACATGACCGAGCAGAGCCAGGCTCCCCCGGAAGGCGCCGCCGCGGGCGCACCTGCTGGCAATTCTCCGCCGCAGACTCAGCCGGACGGGAATGCACCGCAGCCGGATTCCGGGGCCATATCGCTTACCGTGGAGATCGGGTGGACGATGGCCGTGCTATTCCGCATGGCACAGTCCGCAGCGACCAGCGCGCCGTCCGTCACCGGCCGGCTGCCGACCGAGCACGAACTGTCTCCGACAGACCGCAAGGAACTTGAGCAAAAACGCGTTAACGCGCTCCTGGCCCGGCTCGGGGTGGTGCTTCCGACCAGCCCGGACCCGGGGCAGGGGGTTCCCCAGGTGGAGTTGACGAGCATCACAGAAGCTGCTGCCGCGCAAAGTGACGCAGACATTCTCATCGCGACAAATTTCCAGATCCTCGAATGGCTGGCGTGCGCGGGCCGCGATTATGGCATCGCCTATCAGCTGGGTCGTTCGCTCCGTGATACCACGGATCCGCCGCTGACTCCCGATGCCTCGGCGCGTGACGCACTGATGGAGCGGCTGTCCCGGACACGAGTGTCCACAATCCAGGAGTGGCTTTCCACGCTGCTTCCTTACCTGCCCCCCAACTCCGCGACCATCGTCAGCGTGTCCGTCGGACGATGGAGCGACATCGTCAGCGCGATCTTCGATAAGAGCATGCCTGGCAGGCTCCGCAGAGGCCAATCGGAACAGGATGTCGCGGGCACATTGGCTAAGAGCCTGCTCCCGCAGGGCGACGCGTGGATCAATCTGCTGGTCGGCGCCGAATCGTCGCAGGGCCTCCTGACGCCCGAGGGGTACGTGGCCGCGGGCGAGGCCGCGCTCAGCCGGTCCGCACGGGTCGTCAAGAAGATCGCCGGGCATTACTGGTTCGTGCTGCTGATCCTGGCCATCGCGCTGGGCGCGTTCCTGTACTTCGCCGAGAGCGGCCTACGAGGCGCAGGCCGGGCCTGGACCCAGATCTTCGCCGTGGTCAGCGTCATCACCGCGGCCGTCAGGGCCGCCGTCAGCGCGATAGCGAGGTTCTCCGGGGAAGCCGAGAAGCCGCTCTTCGGCCTGGAGGAGATCGACGCGATGGCGTGGGCGGTGACCACCCTCCCGACCGGGATCAGGCTCGACGCCGCGGGCCGCAGGGCGCTCCGGCGGTCCGGGATCACGCCGCCCGGCCCCATGGGGGGAACCTGACGGCGTTCGGCCTTAGGGTTACCTCATGGGTGACGTCGCGGCGGCCGGTGGGCTGACCCATGTGGACGCCGCCGGGCACGCGCGCATGGTGGACGTCTCGGGCAAGGACGTGACCGCCCGGGCGGCCTGCGCGACCGGCCGGGTGCTGCTGTCGGCGGAGGCGGTCGCGGCGCTGCGGGCCGGGAACGTGCCGAAGGGCGACGCGCTCGCGGTTGCGCGCATCGCCGGGATCGCCGGGGCCAAGCGGACGCCCGATCTGATCCCGCTGTGCCACCCGATCGGCCTGCACGCGGTCGGCGTCGAGTTGTCGGTGACGGACGAGGGCGTGGACATCACCGCGACCGCCCGGACCGCGGACCGGACCGGGGTCGAGATGGAGGCGCTGACGTCGGTCGCGGTGGCGGGGCTGGCGCTGATCGACATGGTCAAGGCGATCGATCCGGCCGCGGTGATCACCGACGTCCGGGTCGAGTGGAAGGAAGGCGGGAAGAGCGGGCCATGGCGGAGACCGTGATCAGGGCGCTGGCGGTCACGGTGTCGAACCGGGCCGCCGCCGGGGTGTACGACGATAAGTCGGGGCCCGTGCTCACTGACCTGCTCCGCTCGGCGGGCTGCGCCGTGGTGGACGGGCCACTGGTCGTCCCCGACGGCGAGGCGGTCGAGGCGGTGCTGCGGGAGGCGCTCGCCGACGGCTATGACGTGGTGGTCACCACCGGCGGGACCGGCCTCACGCCGACCGACCTGACGCCCGAGATGACCAGGCGGGTGATCCACAGGGAAATCCCGGGGATCGCCGAGGCGCTGCGCGCGGGCGGGGCCGCGGCCGGGGTGCCCGCCGCGATCTTGTCGCGCGGCGTGGCCGGGGTGGCGGGGCGGACCCTGATCGTCAACCTGCCCGGCTCGACCGGCGGCGTCCGCGACGGCATGGCCGTGCTCGGACCCGTGCTCGCCCACGCCGTTTCGCAGATCAACGGAGGTGACCACGCCAGGCCGAACTCCGGTGCTCAACGCTTACCCTGGATCGCGTAGCGTCAGCAGGAATACAGGGGAATGATGGAAGCGTGGGACGGATGCGCGGCTGGCCGGTGACCCTGACCGAGCCCCACTTGCTTGGCGCGCCGGTCGAGCTGCGCCCGGTGCGGATCAGCGACGCGCGCACGTGGCGCGAGATCCGGGTGCGCAACGCGTCGTGGCTGCGGCCCTGGGAGCCGACCAACCCGGAAACGCCGCTTTACCGGTCCAGCCTGGGGCCCTACGTCGCCATGGTGCGGGCGATGCGGCACGAGGCGCGGCAGGGGCAGGCGGTGCCCTGGGTGATGACGTACGGCGGGGTGTTCGTCGGGCAGCTGACCGTGGGGTCGATCACCTGGGGTTCGGCCAGGTCGGGGCAGGTCGGGTACTGGATCGACGAGGCGTACGCGGGTCGCGGCATCACCCCGACCACGCTGGCCATGGCCGTCGACCACTGCTTCGGCGTCATCGGCCTGCACCGCATCGAGGCGTCCATCCGGCCGGAGAACCACGCCTCCCGCCGCGTGGTGGAGAAGCTCGGCTTCCGCGAGGAAGGCATCCGGGTCCGCCAGCTGCACATCAACGGGTCCTGGCGCGACCACGTGTGCTACGCGCTGACGGCCGAGGAGGTGCCGCAGGGACTCATGCCGAGGTGGCGGAGCATCATGCTGGCCTCGCGGTCGAACGCGGGCTGATTCTCACGTCCTTTGCTTTAAATGTGCCTCGAATATGGCGACACACCGGGCCGGTTACTCGTCTCACGCGGTTTCAGCTATTACTTTGCGTCACGTGAGGAGGCGCTCGAGGGAAGCAGCGTGCCCGCGTCCGCGCCGGGGGGAGATGGGTTGAGCAGCGCGATCTTGTACGCCGCCATCATCGCCATCTGGGCGGGCGTGCTCATCCCCCGCTGGCTCAAGCGGTCCTCTGTTTCTGCTGATTCCTCTGATGTTTCTGGTGCTGCCGGCGCTTCCGGGGAGCGGCCCGTGGCCGAGGCGCAGGCCGAGGTGGCCGAGGAGCCGTCCGCGCACCGGCGTCCGCGTCCGGAGCGAGGTGATGACGTGCGGCGGGTTTCGGACTCCGGTGACCGGAGTGAGGCGCCGCAGGACCCCGGCCGTAGGCGCGTGCTGGCCGCGCGCAGGCGGCTGCTCGGGCTGCTCGTCCTGCTCGCCGCCGCGGCGGGCGGGCTCGCGGGCACGCGGCTGGCGGCCTGGTGGGTGGTGGTCCCCCCGTCCGTGATGCTGCTCGGCTACCTGCCGCTGCTCAGGGCGGCTTCTATGGCCGATGCCGAACGGCGCGAACTGGCGGCCCGTTACCAGGCGAGCCAGCGGGCGGATACCTCCCGCCATGTCGGCGAGCCCGTGATTCCCGTGGCTCATGTGACTCCGGTCCGCCTCGCGGTCCCGGCGGAGGTCGTCGACGCCATGGCCGAGGACGAGATCTACGACCAGTACACCGACGCCAAGCTGCGCGCGGTGGGTGACTTAAACGCGGGCCGGTCCCGTCGGTGCGCACCGTCAGGATCTGGGGTCCCCGGAACGAGATGTTCGGGTGGAAGGTGAGCTCCTGGTCCGGCGCGAGCCTGAGCTGGGGGTAACGGCGGGCTAGCTCGGCGAGGGCGATCTGCGCCTCCAGCTTGCCGAGGTTCGCGCCCAGGCAGAAGTGCAGGCCCTTGCCGAACGCCAGGTGGCGTTCGGCATCCGGACGGTGCAGGTCGAACTCGTCGGGCGCGGCGAACGCCGCGGCGTCCCGGCCCGCCGCCGCCAGCCAGAGGAACAGCCTGGCCCCCTGGGGTAGCTCGACGCCGCCCAGCGTGACCGGGCGGGTGGTGATCCGGCGCCAGACCGGCACGGAGGGGTCGAAGCGCAGGCTCTCCTCCACCGCCGCGGGAATCAGGTCCGGGTCCCTGACGACCTGCGCCCAGCGTTCGGGGTCCTCAAGCAGGCGCCGCGCGGTGTTCCCGATGAGCCCGGTGGTGGTCTCGTGCCCGGCGAACGAGAGCGAGAACAGGATCGAGGAGATCTCGTCCAACCTCAGCCGGTCCGGGTCCTCGTCGTGGATGGCGATCAGGCCGCTGGTCACGTCGTCGCCGGGCTGACGGACCTTGACGTCCACCAGGTCGCGCAGGTACTTCCGGTAGGCGGCCATGGCGGTCGCGATCTCCACCTGGTCCTCAGGGGCCGGGCGTCCCCACGCCAGGGCGGCCCGGTAGCCGCACCACTGCTTCAACCTTGCGTAGTCGTGCTCGGGCACGCCCATCAGGGAGAAGACGATGTTGGCCGGCAGCGGGAAGGCCAGCGTGGCGACCAGGTCGAACTCCTGCGCCTGGGGCGGGATGGCGTCGAGCAGCCGCGCGGCGGTCGCCTCGATGGTGGGGACCAGGGCGGCGACGCGTTTCATGCTGAACGCCCGGGCGGCGGGCTTGCGCAGCCTGGCGTGCTCCGGCTCGTCCAGGCTGACCATGCTCGGCTGGGGCTGGTGCCCGCCGGCCAGCAGGATCTGCTGGGCTTCGGGCACCAGGGGGACCAGCGGCGCCTGGGCCACCGCCGCCGAGTAGGTGGCCGGGTCCCGGAACACCGCCTCGATGTCGGCGTACCTGGTGACCACGTAGTAGCCGATCGACGGGGCGAAGAACACGGGCGCGCCGTCCAGGTCGAGCGCCGCCATGACCGCGTAGGGGTCGGCGAGGAATTCGGGCGAGAGCGGGTCAAACGATTCGTGGACCCGGCATCCGGACGCTGGGGCGTTCGGCGTCATCGCGCACCTCCTCGGGGTCGGTCCCCAAGCTAGCTGCTGACCAGCCTGGGCGCGAGGCCTGATCGGGCTGGTGTACGGCCAGGCCGCTCCAGCGACGGGAGCGCGGGCATGGTCGCGGGTTTGCTACGCTAGCTCAGGTTCTCGGGGCTGTAGCGCAGTCCGGTAGCGCACCTCGTTCGCATCGAGGGGGTCAGGGGTTCAAATCCCCTCAGCTCCACCGAGAAATTGCAGGTCAGAGGCTCACTTACAGCTCTCATCCTACCCTGCGGATGGGAGCTGTCGCCATATTGGGAGGAATCTGGGAGATCGTGTCCTCGTGTCCTCACGAGCCGGGAGGTGACAGTCCTGCCGGACCGGCATGGCTGGCCTTGTCGGCCGTTAGCGACGTCGTTGTTTGGTGACGCAGGGGCACCGCTCCGTGGGCACGATCTGGCAACGCTGATGAGCACTGCCGCTGTTGTTACGTTCACCGCCCTGACCGAGTTCTGGGTCTGCGGTCACCGCGACCTGCGCAGCCTTGGCATCACGGACTGCCGATGGCGGCTATCACGGTCACACCTTGTGACGGAAGGGATAGTACCGACGTACGATATTCGCCGTTCGGCGCTGTACCGAGGGCTGGCATCGTTGATGTGGACGCCGCGCATATCTGGGATCCTGGCGGGCAGCGTTGGAGGCGGACACGTGGCACCTCAGGCGTGAACTCAGGATGACCAGCAACCCGAATCGGGACCTTCAACAGCTCAGATCAAGATGTTGAAGGTCTCATATGCTAGAATAAGGTTGTGGACATCAATGCCGACACTCTCGACATGATCCTTGCCGCACTTGCGGACCAGCTGCGGTCGATGGCGAACGGCAAGAAATCGTAGTCATCGGGGGATCTGCCCTCACGGCTCTCGGCCTAGTCAGGCGAGCTACCAGGGACGTAGACCTTGTTGCGATCGCCGAGAACGGCGTACTCCGCTCAGCTAACCCGTTGCCAGATGCGCTCTGCGTGGCGCGAGATCGTGTCGCACGCGACTTCGGACTAGATGAGAACTGGTTGAATGGCGGTCCAACAGACCTTTTGAAGTGGGGCTGCCCGAGGGATTTATGGGCCGGATTGTAACGCGACACTATAACGAGGCCCTGACTGTTCATTTTGCGAGTCGGCTCGATCAAATTCATTTCAAACTCTTTGCGATGGTTGACCAGGCTGGAGGACGTCACGAAGCAGACCTGCGGGCACTCCATCCGGACAAAGGGGAACTGATTGCAGCGGCTCGCTGGTCAATGACGCAAGATCCGTCGCCGGGATACAGGATGGTCCTGGAAGATGCACTCAGTGCTCTAGGGGTTGAGGATGATGCTCTCGGATCTTAGGGAAAGGGCTTGGCGAGGACTTCTCGACTTTGCCTGGCGGCAATGGGCACAGGCGGGTGTCTCGGCGAACATAGCAGGTCTCGATCGTTGGGCAATAGATCCCGAGGCTCTAATTCTTTTCACGATTGCAGTTGCTAGGCGGGATCCGCGGCTTTTCGATGAAACCTTGGACTGGCTGGCGGCGAATCGCCACCTGCTAAGCATGCAGCGCCTCCGAAACCTAAACAGGAGATTTCCGCTTGATGCCAGACTGGTTGGTGCAGTTAGCGCTTGGATCGGGGACTCGATTCCGTCGCAGGCCCCGAAGGAGCACGACCCCCCTCCTGAGCAGGTGCCCGTCTTCAGCCGGGACGTCATAAGCTTCATCGGCGAACCGGATCCAGTATTCGCAGAGTATGGATACATTCGGCCTCGCGTTGCCCGTAGCGGGAAATCGGGAGAACCTGACGTAAAGATGCCCGCAAACTTCGCGTTTCAGCTTCGTCACCTGTTCGGGCCCGGCAGTCGCTCCGAGGTAGTCAGAATATTGCTCACATTCACGGACGGCCCATTGGATGCTGCAAGAATTTCGGATGAGGCAGGATTCGCCAAAAGGAACGTTAGTGACACCCTGACCGGCTTGGTTGCCGCCAGGGTCGCGAAAGCAAGATGGTCAAGGAATGAACGGCACTACCTTGTATATCGAAATAAGTGGGCAACACTTCTGGAGATCGGCGCATCTGCGAAGTTTATGCCGGAATTCGTATCGTGGGTTCATTTGCTTCCCGCATCACTCGAAATCATCGACTGGCTGGATCGTGTGGCCGTGACCGAAGACTCCGAGTATCTCATCTCCAGTCGGGCACGCGATCTCATGCAACGGGTGGCTCCGGACCTAGAAATGGCAGGCTTGGATGTCTTGCATAAATTCCCGAGTCATGGCGCCGCGTACCTGCCGGTATTCGTAGACACGGTTGATGCTCTTCTTGCCAAGATGGGGGATACGCACTAAAGCCGACTCGGCCGCAAACCATGCGAAGCCTGGACGTTGCTCGGCAGGTAGCCATAACCGGCCAATATGAGCGCATTTAGAAGGGCGTTGGAAGAACCTGAAGACGACAAATATTCGGTGATAGGCGCGGAATTACCACAGGCGGCCCGGGTCGCTCCGGTGACGCTGGGTTACTCGCAAAGTGATCATGGGGATCCGGAAGTCGCGGTACCTGGGTATCTGTTGTCGGGTCGGCCAGGCTAGTCAAGGGCTTCTACGGACCCCGCAGGAACCCGCAATTCCGCGACACGGTGCCTGATCCCCGCGGGAGTCCCGCGCCGCACTCGACCCGGCACTCGCCCGCAACTACAACCTCAGGGTCAGCGCGAAGGTCGCGAGCAACCACTCCTGCTCTGCCTGGTCCTGGATGACCGGCCGCTGTTCCTGCGGTGTCCCCCAGCTCGCGGCCCGGCGCCACGGTCCTGGCCGGGCAGTAGCAGAAGGCGTGCGGGGATGCCTTCGACGGCACGCCAATGTTCGCGGACAAGCAGGTGATGCGGGAACAGTACGGAAAGCTGTTCGCCGACAGCCCCGACCTGACCGTCACCATCGCCAGCCGCATGACCGCCGGGGCGTAGACCCTGGGCCCGCTTAGCCGTACTGTTTGCGGAGCGCAACCAAAGAGCCGACGTGGCCGGTACTGACCCTGAGCTGACGACGGGACAAAGGCTGGGCTGTTCCGGGGTGCTGGTGCGGTGGTGGGCGCCGGCGTTCCTCGGTAGGCTCCAGGTGAGGCGTCCGAGCGGCCAGGTGGGCAATGGTCGCGCGAGGGGCTGGAGGTGCCATGACCACGACAACCACCGGCAGCACGGACACCAGCAGCTACCCGGCGTCGGCCGTGCCGCTGGGCCGGATGTTTCCTAGTGAGGGAGTTCCCCGCGATGAGTGACCTGATCGTCATCGGTTACCCGGACGAGACCACGGCCCAGAAAGTCTGGGAGGAACTCGTCAAGCTGGAGCACGACTATCTGGTGGACCTCGAGGACGCGGCTGTCATCAAGCGCGATATGAAGGGCAAGCTGCATGTCACGACGCCAGCCCATCACGCGGTGGCTTGGGGAACGTTGAGCGGCCTGTTCTGGGGAGTGCTGATCGGGCTGCTGCTCTTGTTCCCGATCGCGCCGCTGGTCGGCGTGGCGGGAGGGCTGATAGGGGCCGCGCTCGGTGAGGCCAAGAACCTTGACATCAAGGACGACTTCAAGCAGCGCGTTCAGGATCTGGTGCAGCCCGGGACATCGGCGATCCTGGTCATCGTCCGCAAGGCCACCCCGGACAAGGTCGAGGAAGCGCTGCGGCCCTACGGCGGGAGCGTGCTGCGGTCCTCGCTCACCCGCGATTCGGAGCAGCAACTCATGAAGGCCCTGCACGGGGATGACCCGACGGCGGCGACCTGGGAGCAGCCGACCACCAGCGGCACTTCAGCGAGCTGACACGAAAGGCTGGGTCCCCGGGGTAGGCGCGCGGCAACGGACCCTGGCCTGAGCGGTGGCAAGGGGCGAGGGATGCCGTTGATTGTCCGGCAGGAGTGGCCGGGGTGCCGGGTCGTCGGCGGCGGCCCCGGAGCTGCGGAGGTGACACGTTTCTCACCGTCCCATATCGCCCAATTCTGGCGCGATTGGACTGCCATGCTTGGCTATCGGTCCGCCGGCCAGGCGGCTCGGCGTGTTCGCCTGTGGTGGGACCTCACTACGATCGGTGAGCATCGTGTGAATGTGCATCATGGCGGCGGTAACGGGTCGCTGCCGTGCTGAGGCAGCGCAGGGCCGAGGAGCGGGGGCGGCGCCGCCGGTGACGCTGCTGGTGACACCCTGTTGCGCTGCGGGACGCGGGCGAGGAGCAGGGTCAGGCCCAGCCCTGCGACCATGGCTGCCCACCAGGTCCACGGGCCCCGCCACCCGGCTGCTGAGGCGAATGTGAGGATCACGGCGGCCAGGGAGGTGGCGATGAGGCGTGACCGGCTGCTCGATGCCGTCACGAGCGCGACCGCCAGGGCCGGCCACAGATAGTAGGCGAGCATCACGGGCTCGAATACGCAGCGGATCGCCAGTGCCGCGGCCACCCACCACAGCAGTTCACCGAGGAATCCGGGGCTCCACCTGGCCATCTGCCGCCTCGCGCGCCACCGGTACCGCAGGATGAGCGCGCATCCGCAGGCCAGCAGGATGGCCAGCGCCCGGAAGGGTCCGCTGGCAACCGCTCCGCCGCTCATATGCGGGGCGAGCAAGGTCCACGGAGTGGCGTGATCGACGGCGGGCCAGTTGGGCTGGCTGGTCACCGCCGTGACGGTGGCCTTCCAGTTCGCTGCGGCGGCGGCACCCAGCAGCAGCGCACTAGGGACAGCTGCCCTGGCCAGATAGCCGGCCAGCCGCCTGCGTTCCAGGGCCGCCACGACGATCGGCAGCGCGAGAACAACGAGCGGCTGAACAGCCAGCGCCGCCCCGGTCAGCCACGCAGATCGTCCGGCTCTGGAATCGGACAGCGCCAGGACGCCGTACAAGAGCAGCGCCACCGCCACCGCGTCCTCTGGATGCCCCCCGGCCAGCGAGACGTTCCCCAGGGCAACCGCTCCCGCGGCGGCCAGCAGCGCCCGCCTCGGCCGGGCCACCCCCAGCCGTTCGGCAAGGGAGTCGGCGGCCAGCAGCGCCACGCCGGACAGGGCCATCTCATAAGGCCCGGCCAGGAGCCACGCGCCAGGATGGGGGTTCTGCGGGCCCGGAGCCGCGAGCCCAAGCCCTGCCGCGCCGATCACGGCAACGACCGGGACCAGGATCAGGGCCGTGCCGGGGAAAGCGACCAAGCCAGTGTGCGAGGTGTACAGGCCGCGCAAATCCAGGTGCGCAAGGCGGCGAGCCGAGGCCAGCGTGGCCCACAGGTCTGCTGGCAGCGCCACGGCGGGCTTGCCGGTGAGCTGGGCTTCCCAGATCCTGACCAGATGGGTACCCCACGTCGTAGCGATCATCCCGACGGCAATCAGGCCCGCCGTGGCCAGCAGCGGGAACAGCCTCCTGGCCAGCCACAGCCTCAGCGCAGCCACCCGGACCAGGCCACCAGCAGCGGCACCGGGCGCCGCCTGCAAGTCGGCCGGAGATGCCCCGGCACTACCCGGCCCAGGCAGCCGCGCCGCCGGGCGTGAGGAACTCATTGCCGGGCCCTGCTCACCCGTCGCGCAGCCTCATCGCACCGTACCGGCGCCCGCGCAGCGGGGAAGCCGCAACTGGCGCGCAGTAGCCCTACCGGGACCGGGACGCGGTTGAGCAGAGCAAGCGGGGTGACGCTCACCTGTCCATGATTGCAGGGGGCATGTCCCGGTCGCGCAGCTGAATGCTCCAAGACCGAGTCAGCACAAAGGTCAGCAGCACCCCAGCCATCGGTACCACAGAATGTTCGTTCGGTACTCGCTAGTAGAACCAAGCAGCGGAGCGCCAAGCGGTCCGTATCAGGCGGATATCGCGCGGTATTACGCTAGTGCTCAGTCCGGGCTGTCTGATCCGGATGAGGATCTGCCTTCGGCTGTGCGCTGCCGGGCAGGCTGGATCGCTGTGTCCCCGGCCCGGCAGCCGGCTGGGGAATAATGCGGCCATGGAATTCGACCGGTTCACCGTCGCGCTGCTGATCCGCCGAGATGACGCCCCGGAGCTTGACGAGGGCGCCGAGAACGCGCTGCAGGACGCGCACATGGCGCACCTGGCAGACCTGCATCAGGCCGGCTACCTGCTGGCCGCAGGCCCGC
The DNA here is from genome assembly GCA_963789225.1 of uncultured Actinomycetes bacterium. Classification (GTDB taxonomy): domain Bacteria; phylum Actinomycetota; class Actinomycetes; order Streptosporangiales; family Streptosporangiaceae; genus Palsa-504. The sequence continues at coordinate 9,193 of CAWBKD010000006.1, read as the reverse complement.
TGCTGGGCGAACCCGGCCGCGCCTTCCGCGGGCTGAGCATCCTGGCCGCGGACCCGGACCAGGCCCGTGTGCTCAAGGAGCAAGACCCCGCTGTCCGGGCAGGCATGTTCCGGGTGGAGTGCCTGCCATGGCTGATCCCGGCCGGAGCGGTCACGTTCGCCCGGACCCGGTTCCCCCGGTCCATGGCCGAAGCCGCCGGTGACTGACGCACATCGTAGCTGAACGCGCGGTCTACCGGTCCGGGCAGCATCAACCCCGGGGTCCCCGAATATCTGGCGGCTTGGCCAGCGGGACACCAGGCGAGGGAATGAGCATGATGCCGAGCTCGGCGGCGTGGTAGAGCGGCGCGACGTGCAGGAACCGGTCGCCTACCCGCATCCCGCAGGAGGCCACGAAGGTGAACCCGGCCCACATCACCCGATGGTGGTCGAACAGCGCTCCCTTGGGCAGGCCGGTGGTGCCCGAGGTGTACAGGATCAGCGCGTAGTCGGCCTCGATGACGGCATCGCCCACCTCCCCTTCCAGCGCGAGCGCGGCCAGCGCGCCCGCCGTCCGGTCAACCGCCGCGTCCAGTTCGGCGTAGGTGTAGGCCCGGTCGCCGAAGGCGAGCGCGGGATCGCCCGGCACGCGCCGGGCGGTGGACCGAAGACTGCCGGGAATCGTAAGCATCGTGGCCTCAGTCCATCTTCTCGCGCATCCAGGCGCCGGCAACCAGCACAGCGCACGACGTCGCGTCAGCTGACGGTCCCTCAGCTGGCAATCAGCCACCGAAGAAGCGAGACGACCTGCACCGGGTGAAGACTTTGCTGGTTTGACGGAATACCAGGACGCCGGATAATCTTAGCTAAAGTAATGAGCCAGGCTAATGAAAGTGACTACCTCGCAGATCAGGTCCTATATCGGCCTGGTCGGCACGCTACGGATTGCGATGAGCCGGCTGGCCAGGCGGATCCCCGCGGAACGGGCAGCCCTGGGCCTGCCAGGGTCCTGACCGACCCGGCGGCCGCGAGCCGGAATCCGACCACGGGGCTGCCTGCGGCGGTGCGGCTACTAGCCACCAGCAGGACGTTCAGCTCGCTGGGGAATCGTAACTACCGGCTCTTCACGGCTGGCCAGGTGATCTCGAACACCGGGAGCTGGATGCAGCGGGTAGCCCAGGACTGGCTGGTGCTCGAGCTGACCCACGGCAGCGGCACCGCACTGGGCATCACCACCGGGCTGCAGTTCCTGCCGATGCTGGCGAGCCCGTGGGGCGGCGTGATCGCCGACCGCTATCCCAAGCGGACCATCCTCATGATCACTCAGGCGCTGATGGGCGGGCTGGCGGCGCTGCTCGGCATCCTCGCGCTGACCGGAGCCGTGCAGACCTGGCACGTGTACCTGTTGGCGCTAGCCCTCGGGATGGTCTCGGCCGTGGACAACCCGACCAGGCAGGCCTTCGCCGCCGAGATGGTGGGCAAGGACGCGGTGGCGAACGCCATCGCGCTGAACAGCGCGGTGTTCAACCTGGCCAGGATCGTCGGGCCTGCGGTCGCCGGGCTGGTGATCAGCGTCGCGGGCACGCCGATGGCCTTCCTGATCAACGCCGCATCCTACGGGGCGGTGCTGGCCGGCCTCAAGCTCATGCGCCCGGCCGACCTGCACGCGGCGGAGCCCGTGCGCAGGGCCAAGGGCCAATTGCGGGAGAGCGTCGGCTACGTCCGGGCCAGGCCAGAGCTGTGGATACCGCTGATATGCGTCTTCTTCGTTTCGACGTTCGGGATGAACTTCCAGGTCACCAACGCACTGATGTCCCGCCAGGTGTTCCATACCGGGGCCGGCGCGTTCGGGATCGCGTCGGCGGCGTACGCGTTGGGCGCGCTGGGCGGCGCGCTGCTCGCCGCCCGCCGAATGCGGCCGGGCCTGCGCCTGCTGCTCGCGACCGCCGGGGCGTTCGGCCTGCTGGAAGTGGCCACCGGCCTGATGCCGGGCTTCTGGTCGTTCCTGGTCATGCTGGTGCCGACCGGGCTGGCGGTCATCACCTTCTCCACCACGGCCAACTCCACCACCCAGCTGGCCGCCACCGCGGACATGCGGGGCCGGGTCATGGGCCTGTACCTGCTCGTGTTCCTCGGCGGGGCGCCGCTGGGCTCGCCGATGGTCGGCTGGATCGCCGAACAGTTCGGGCCGCGGATGAGCATGGTCTTCGGAGGGCTGATCTCGGTCGCGGCGACCGCAGCCGCGGGAATCATACTGGCCCGCCGCCGGGGCACGCCGATCCGGAGGTACCTTCGGCCCGCCGAGCTGCCCCGGATGGTGGCCTGATCGGGAGCACCGCTCCGGGTCCTTGCTTACAGGCGGGACGTGAGCTCGGCCACGATGTCCGCCGCTGGCTGGGGCTGTTTCGCGAGTGCGACGCTCTGTCCGGCCCACATCGAGAGCGCTTCGATCTCCCCGGTGGTCCCGACCATCGGCGGCGCTGGCTCGTAACGAACGATCGCTTCGCCGGAGGCGAAGTGCGCGATCACGTCGCCCCATCCTGGCCGCTGGTCGTCATAGGGACGGCCCGCGGCCTCCCACGCCTTGGCCGTTGAGTTGCGGAGGGCGCGGTGGGGAGAATCGGGCCATCCGACGTCGTACAGGTTGGGGTACCACTGCGCGTCCGTCTCGGCCGCGGCGATCAGCCGGCGCCGGTAGTCCTCGTGGATCGGCATCTCCTCGGCCAGCAGGAACCGCGTGCCCAGCCATGCGGCCTGGGCACCGAGGGCGAGTACCGCGGCGACGCCGCGAGCATCACCGATCCCGCCCGCCGCAATCACCGGCACCGGCGTCACCGCGTCCACTACGGCGGGCACCAGCGGCAGTGTCGCGACGGTACTCCCCACGTGCCCGCCGGCCTCCCAGCCCTGCGCGACGATCACGTCCACGCCGGACGCGACTGCCCGCCGTGCTTCCTCGGCAGTGCCGACCGTGTGCATGACGATGCCCCCGGCGTCGTGGACCTGCTTGATGTAGCCGCTGGGATCACCCATGAAAAACGACACGATCCGCAAGCCGACGTCGAGGGCCTGGTCAAGGCGGCGGTGACGGTCTTCGGTGAGAACGAGGTTGCCGCAAAAGGGCCGCGCAGTCAGCGCCGCCGTTTCCCGAACCACCGCTCCGATGTCTTCTGACCACGTCAACGTCAGCATGCCGAGCGCGCCGGCATTCGAAACCGCCGCGGCCAGCCGGGGCACCGAAACCATGGGCGCCAGAACTATCGGCTGTTCAATGCCAAGCAGCTCGCATACCGGTGTGCGCACGGCTTACGCCTCCTTCGTGATTGTTGGCTCTGTCACGTATACGATGTCGGCACCGACCCGGCCCGCCGGTCCCAGCCGTGGAAGTGCGAGTAGTCCCCCGCGTCCCAGGCTTCGCGGAGCCCCGGGGTGCTCAGATCCCAGTCCGGGCGGATCTCGCTGGTGGCGGAGCGCAGGTCATGCCACAGGTCGTAGAACGACGGGCGGCCCCAGAACCAGTAGCCGTTATAGACGCTGTGAATGATCAGGCCCGGCTTGAGCACGAGCGTGTGCGGGATCATGGGGTTGTGCTCGGGGTCGGTGTACTCGGCGATGTCGAGGTCCTGCTGGACGGTCCGACCGGGATCGGACAGGAAGGTCCACTGGGCCCCCACGGATGCGCGGAACTCCTGCAGGGTGTGATGGTCGTCCGTGGTGATGGTGGCGACCTGGGTGTACGCCACCGCGATCTTCGGGTAGTTGGCCGCGAGCTCGAGGTGCTGCTGGTGCTCTTTGGGGCAGTAGTTCCCGCGCGCCAGGGTCAGGATCAGCGGATCGCGGCCCTGAAGCTCGCTGAGCTTACGCACCGTGCTGGTGTGGTCCGGTAGGGCGTAGTCGGGGAAGATGCCGCCAGGTCTGATATCAGGACGCATCGGATGACCGCCTCTCAAAGCTGGTTAGTGAACCCGAGCCCGCAGGAACTTCCCGATCTGCTCGGTGGCCTCGGCTGCCTCGGGGGTGCCGAGCAGGAGCTGGTAGACGTGGGGCAGGCCCTCGCCGATCTCTAGTATGACGTCGACCCCGGCGTCGGCCGCCGCTGCGGCCAGGCGTTCGGAATCGCTGAGCAGCAGGTCGGCCGTGCCCACCTGGATAAGCAGGGGCGGGAGCCCGGCCAGCGAGGCGAACAGCGGCGACGCCAGGGGCGTCTTAGGGTCAGCCCCGGCCAGGTAGTCGGAGGCGAACTCACGGAGCATGGCGGGGGTGGAGATCGGATCCTGATCGGCACGCTCGGTCATCGAGTCCCCCGAACTGGTCAGATCCACCGTCGGGGACATCAGTGTGGCCGCGGCGGGCAATGCCTCCCCGGCGTCACGCGTGGCCACGAGCAGGGCGACGGCCAGCCCTCCGCCGGCCGAGTCGCCGGCCACCGCCATTGATGTTGCGCTCAGGCTCTGGTCGGTGCGGAGCCAGCGCCATGCGGCCAGGACGTCGTCGATGGCGGCGGGGAAGGGATGCTCGGGGGCCAGGCGATATTCAGGGAACAACACTCGCATCCCGCTGACCCGGCCCAGCCGCGCGGCCAGCTCGCCGTCGCTGCGCACCGACCCGAGCTCATACCCTCCGCCGTGCAAGAAGAGCAGCACCCGGCCGGGGTCCGCTCCCGGGGCGGCCAGCCAGTGGGCTGGCACCCCGCCAGCATCCACCTCCGTCACCAGCACGTCGTCGGGCACCGGATGAAGGCGGTCCCCTGGCGTGAAGGTGGCGCGGCGCTCGTCCAGGGTCGGCGGGGCCTGGTCGGCACTGGCCTTCTGCCGGTCCCTGAGAGCGTCGATCGCGTCTTGCATGGCCTGGCTGGGCATGTCGGTTTCTCCGTTGCAGCCTTTCTACTTAACTCCATAACCATCGCACGCAAAGGCGCATGATCACCCCCGTGGAAACCCCTGGCTCGCACCCTGGCTGTACCGACTCGACGGTCGGCGCGCCTGACGCAGCCTTCTCCGCCACATCACAGGCCCAGACGCGCCCAGGGCAAGGCCAGGGCAAGTCACGGGCGCGATGCGCACGCCCGGTCCGCGATGGTGGGGCTACACCAGCTGTCCTGCTGGCGCGGAAGGCGTCGCCCGGCGACGTCGGGCCGAAGCCGACCATGTCGGCTCACCCAAAGAAAGGAGCAGACCCCATGTCCAGCGAAGATGAAGTCCGGCCTTTCCATGTTGGTTTTCCGGAGGCGGAGCTTACCGAGCTGCGCAGGCGCGTCAACGCGACCAGGTGGCCCGACCGCGAGACGGTCTCCGACGACTCCCAGGGCGTGCGGCTGGCGATGATGCAGGATCTCGCGGCCTACTGGGGGACCGGCTACGACTGGCACAAATGCGAGGCGAAGCTGAACGACCTGCCGAACTTTACGACCGAGATCGATGGGCTCGGCATTCATTTCATCCACGTCCGCTCCCAGCACGAGGACGCGTTGCCGCTGATCGTCACGCACGGGTGGCCCGGCTCGATCATCGAGCAGCTGAAGATCATCGATCCGCTCACCAACCCCACCGCGCACGGCGCCAGCGCAGCGGACGCGTTCGATCTGGTAATTCCGTCGCTGCCTGGCTACGGATTCTCGGCCAAGCCGACCACCACCGGGTGGGATCCCGTCCGCACCGCCCGGGCCTGGGTCGAGCTGATGAAGCGCCTGGGATACACGCGGTTCGTCGCCCAGGGCGGCGACTGGGGCGCGGCCGTGACCCAGTCGATGGGCATCCAGGCCCCACCAGAGTTGCTCGGCATCCACTCCAACATGCCCGGCACCGCCCCAGCCGCCATCAACAAGGCGGTCGAGCGCGGCGACCCGCCGCCACCGGATCTGTCCGCCGAGGAGCTACGCGCGTACCAGCAGCTGAGCACCTTCTACGCCAAGCACGTGGCCTACGCGCTGATCATGACGACGCGCCCGCAAACGCTGTACGGGCTGGCCGACTCACCCGCCGACCTGGCGGCGTTCATGCTCGACCACGGCGACGGCACCGGCCAGCCCGGGCTGGTGGAACAGGCCCTGGCGGGAACGCTGGACAGCGCCCTGACCCGAGACGACCTCCTGGACAACATCACGCTGTACTGGCTGACCAACACCGGGGTTTCCTCGGGCCGCCTGTACTGGGAGAACAAGGCGGACTTCTTCGACGCCAAGCCCATCACGATCCCGTTTGCCATCAGCGTCTTCCCCGACGAGCTCTACCAGGCCCCCCGTAGCTGGGCCGAGCGCGCCTACCCGCACAACCTCATCCACTACAACAGGCTCGACCGGGGCGGCCACTTCGCCGCCTGGGAACAGCCGGACCTGTTCGCCGCCGAAATGCGTGCCTCGTTCACGTCGCTGCGCTGACCAGCCAACCAGCGGGAACCAGTACGACTGGCTGCCTGGCGGCCCGGACGCGGCCGTCAGGTAGCCAGCAGTCGCATATGAGCTGGGCGAGCACCCCGGCCGGTGCTGGCCAGATCAGCGAACGCCCGTGGAAACCCCCAGTCCGCACCCTGGTCAAGGGACCCGATCCGAGCTTGGCTAGCCGGTCTGGCGCTAGCCCTAGGCCGGCACGGGGAGCAGGTTGAGGTCGGGCAAGGCGGCGCGGAGTTCCTTCCGGGAGCTGATGCCTAGCTTGGTGAAGACCTTGCGCAGGTGCCATTCGACCGTGCGGGGGCTGATGAACAGCTGGGCACTGATCTCGGGGTTGCTGCACCCGTTGCGGGCCAGCCTGGCGATTTGCTCCTCTTGCGCGGTGAGTTCGTTCACCGTCTCGACCGTGCGCTTGCGGGCGGTTTCCCCGGTGGCCGCCAGTTCCTTGCGGGCCCGTTCGGCGAATCCTGCCATCCCCATCGCGTCCAGCATCCGGTAAGCGGTGCGCAGCTGTTCGCGCGCGTCGCGGCGGCGGCCCTGGCGGCGCAGCCACTCTCCGTAAAGGAGGTGCGCGCGGGCCAGCTCCGCGCGGATCCGGGTTCGGCCGAGCCGCTCGATCGCCTCGAGATACAGGCGCTCGGCGTGCTCGTCACGGCTGACCAGCGCCCGTGACCGGGCCTGGATCCCGAGCGCCCAGTCGGTGGCGGCGGCGCTGGTGGCCGTCGAAAGCCGCCCGAGGGCAACGGATGCACGGTCGAGGGCGCCGGTACGGGCCGCCGCCTCGATCAGCTCGGCCAGGGCCCAGGTGGCCAGCCCCAGCTCGTCCGGGTCTGCGCTGGCGTGCTCGGCCGCGGCCAGCGCCTCGTCGTACCGGCTCAGGCCGTTATTGAGCACCGCGGTGGCCCAGGCGGTGGCGGTCAGCCACTGCCCGTCCCCGTGCACCGCCGGGTCCGGCGTGTCGGCGGCGATCAGCCGGGAGGCCTCGGCATCTTGTCCTCGCCAGGCGGCGACGAGCAGCGCGCCATTGGGTACCAGCGGGTTACCCGTCGCCTCCGCGACGGTCTCTGCCTCACGCGCCATCGCGGTCGCCTTTGCGATCTCGCCGGCGGCCAGGCAGAGCGCCAACCCGTCTTGCAGTGCGTCCGGGAGCGCCATCAGCGCACCCGCCTGCCAAGCCAGCTCGATCAGCCGGGCCGAGAGGGCATGCCAGCTCTCGTCGTCCCACGCCACACGGGACATCCGGCAGGCGAACGGCAGCCAGCGCAGCGCGTCGGCAGCTGGTACGGCTTCGTCGCGGAAAGCGCGCACAGCTTGCTCGAGCATCGGCGCGCCCACGGCGTGTCCGTCGGTGACCAGCGCCGCCAGGCCGTCCAGCAGCAAGGCGGTGGCACACGGCGACCGCGAAGCGGACGCCGCCTGTTTCGCGGCTGCGGCGATTTGCTGCATCCCGCCGGCCGGGCCCAGACGCCCCGCGGTCAGCGCGGCACCGAACGCCTCGCGGTAGGCCGCACGGGCCAGCCCGGCATCGAGCGATTCGAGCCGTTTGGCCGCGTCGAGCAGGAGCAGCCGCCCGTCGCGATCAGCGCCCGGGTGGGCGGCCAGCTGGGCGTGCAGCAGCTGTGCCCGCGTGTGCCCGAGCTCATCCAGCGGCCCGCACTGCGCCGTGGCCAGCAGCCTCCGCGCCGCGTCCAGCGCGCCGGCCTCCCACTTGGCCTCCGCTGCGTCCAGCGCACGGCTCGCCCGGCAAGCCGGCTCCGGCGTAAGCTCGGCGGCGCGTTCGCTGAACGCTGCCGCGGCGGCCAGGCCGCCGTGGGCGCGCGCCTGGCCGACCGAACGCGTGAGCTCGGCCGCGACGTCCTCGTCCAGGTGCGGTGTGGCATGCGCCCGGTGCCATGCCCGCTGATCAGGACTGACATCAGAACCAGCGATCTCGGCGAGAGCACGGTGCACGTCCTGGCCCTGCCGCAGCGAGGCCGCCCGGTAGACCGCAGCCCTGGCCTGCGGATGACAGAACCGTGCCTGCCCGCTGAACTCAACGAGCCCGGCGGCGGTCGCAGGCTCCGCGGCCCCAGCCGGGACTCCGAGGTGTGCGGCGGCTCGCCATACGAGCACCGGGTCTCCGGCCGGTTCGGCGGCGACGATCAGCAGCAGCAGCTGCGTCGCGGCCGGAAGCAGGGCGAACTGCCGCCGGCAGTCCCCCTCGATCCGGCTTGGTGCAGGCACCACGCTGGGCAGGCCGAACCCGCCGGCCAGATCCCAGGGCGTCAGCCCGCGCGTTAGGTCGAGCAGCGCTTGGGGTTTGCCTCGTGCCTCGGCAATGATCCGGTTGCGTACCCGCTCGTCCAGCGGGCCGATCACGACCGAGTCGAGCAATGCCCGTGCGTCGGCGTCGGCCAGCCCGCGGAGCTGAAACTCCGGCAGCCCGGCCAGGCCCTGTCCGTCGGCGGGCTGGCGCACCACGAAGACCACCGCGGCCGGCGCGGCCGCCAGGTGCCGGGCGACGAACGCTAGCGCCTGAGCCGAGGCCTGGTCCAGCCACTGCGCGTCGTCCACCACGCAGACGAGGGGCCGTTGCCCGGCCAGGTCCAACAGCAGGCTCAGGGTGGCCATGCCGACCGCGAAGCGGTCTGGGACATTGCCGCCCTCCATATTGAACGCAATGCGCAGCGCGTCGCGCTGCGGATCGGGGAGGCGCCCGAGTAGGCCCAGGAACGGCGCGCACAGCTGGTGGAGCCCGGCGAACGCCATCTCCATTTCCGGCTCAACGCCTGTCACCCGCACGACACGGCAGCCGACCGCGCGCCGCGCCAGGTAATCCAGCAACGCGGTC
>CAWBKD010000005.1:0-357094 GCA_963789225.1 uncultured Actinomycetes bacterium | reverse complement strand
ACGCGGCGGCTAGGGCCGCGGTCGAGCCAACTGTCTTGGCGATATGCGTCGCAACCGGCACCGCATGCGTCAATTCTGCGACGCCTACCGCTATCAATATGAGCCCGAGCACAACTTCACTGAGGCGCAGCCAGAAATTGGCACTCGTCAGGTCGCTGAAGAACGCGCCGGCGTCCTTGATCAGGCCCCCGAGATTGGGGACCAGGCCGCTGAAGTTCGTAGCGGCGCCGCTCGTAGTCGTGCCGGTAGCACTCGTGGCCGGGTTGTTGGCGTAGGCCAACGCGGCGGCCTGCGTGGTGTACGGTCCGAGAGTATTGACGATGACTGTTCCGGCCGGATCCTGATTTAGCACGATAGCGTTAGCGTCCGCGGCGTCCGCAGCCTGGAGGATTGCGTGACCATTCTTGGCGACAGCACCACGGCCGGTTTGCGGTTGATTCCAGTAGACGAGCCACCACGGATTGGTATTGATGTTCGTTGTCATTTTTCTCCTAACAGACCGGAATCGGCCATATCAGGCCGCAATAGTAGAGGCCACATCAAGCCCTTATCACGGTGCCCTCAGTGCCGGAAATGAATTGCTGCCCCGCCTTGAGCACGTTGACGATCGACGTCGGGTTGGCGGCGATGATGTACAGTGCGCCGAGCCCGATCAGCCCAGCTAGCCATGCTTGAAGTGTCGTGATGATCTGGCTGCCAGAATCGGCCATATCAGGAGTGTAACCTTCAACTCCACCTTGAGAGTTTGCTGTCGTCATGATCGCGCGCAGCCCCATCGGCGTGTGACGGGTCCCGTGAATGTCAGCTCGGCCGCAGGCGCGCCCGGGCAGACGCGCCGGGCGCCCCCGCTCAGGTTGCCAGGCCGACGCTGCGGGCCCGTTCGTGGAGCACGCCGAGCTCGGCCGCGGTGCCGGGCCGCTTTCCTGGAGCTGGGCGACGGGCCGCCAGCTCGGCGACGGGCCGCGAGTTCGGGCCGGATCCGGGGCCGCCAACTCGGCGACGGCCGCGAGCTCGGGCCGCTCGTGGAGCTGGCCGACGGGCCGCCAGGTCGAGGGGCCGCGAGCTCGGCCGGATCCGGCCACCAGGTCGAGGGCCGCCAAGCTCGGCCGCGGTGCCGGGCCAGTCGTGGAGCTAGCCTACAGCCGCCCAGCTCGGCGACGGTCGCCAGCTAGACCCTCGACCTGGCGGTCCGCGGCGCCGACCACGTTGCCGCGCTGGCCTCGACCAGGCCGAGCCGCGGTTTTCTTAGCTGCTTTGTGCGCTGGCTGTGAGGTTGTCCGGCTTGTCGGCTATGAATGTGCCCTTTGCGGGAAGCGTGACCACCAGGCCGCGCGCACGTAGCTCCTCGACAGCGCGCCGCGCGGTACCGAGTGCCACACCGTATTCAGCGGCTAGGTCACGCTCGGCGGGCAGCCTTGCTCCTGGGGTCAGTTCCCCGGCTTTGATCCGTGCAGCGATGTGGTCAGCAACTCGGGCATATGTGTAGGCCGGTCCGCCCGCGGTGGGGTCGAATGGGGGTACGTCCCGTGTCCCTTGATCATCTGCCACGTACGGCAACATAGAACGCTCTTGACCTGCAAGGAAGCATAGAACGCGCTCTAACGCTATACGCCGCGTCCTAACGCGGCATATGCTACAGCGGGTAAACAAGGCCATTCAGGAACGTCACCAGGAGACAGCATGGCCGAGCCGACCCGTCCGCATCTGCGGGCAGTATCCGATGACACAAGCGAACCGGACCAAGTGCCTCGCAAGCTGCGATTTCAGGCCGCGCATCCTGACGTGGATATCGTGCTACGCGGCTACTGGAAAGCCACCATCCCGCCTGGCGCCATCACCGGCGCCGACCGCGCGCAGGTGATCACCCGCTACCACCTGCGCGACCTGCTCGACCTGCTGGAAGCGGCGTGCGGGCCCCCACAACGCGGACCCGCGCCAAGCTCTCTGACGTGAGCGGTCTACGCTCCAAACGGCCCGGCCCGCTATTAAGCTCCACGAGCGGCCCGGTGATCACGCCGCGCACGCGGCATAGGCCCGGGCCAAGGCGCCCCGGGGACGAACAGAAAAGGGAGCGGGACTATGGGGACCGAAACGATCGCGGCCGCACGAACGGCCGAAGTGATGGCGGGCCACGGTGATGTAGTCTCCGCGCGGCTGCCGATGCCGGAGGAGTCCGACAAGCTCGGCATGCCGCGGTGGGCAGGCATCCCGGTGATCGTGATCACCCGGGCCGATGGGACGGAAGAACTCTTTGACTCGCGCCAGGTACAGGTAATCATCAAAGCCGTGGTGACGGCGAGGATGTCGACACGGGCGGAACGAGCGGCCCTCGATCTGCCCGAGGGTGTCTCCATAATCAGCCTCCAATGCCACGACGGCGCCGAGGAGCTGCTCAACGCAGAACGGGCCGAGGTCGCTCTCATGACACCGGCCCGGCCCGGAAACGCTTGGTACCGAACTCGCGGTAGATAAAGGACGGATCCGGCCCGAGCTCGCGGCCCGTCGGCCAGTTCCAGGAGCGGCCCGGCGCCGCGGCCAAGCTGGCGGTTATCGGCCAGCTCCGCGAACGGCCCGGCGCCGTCGCCGAGCTGGCGGCTGTCGGCCAGCTCCAGGAGCGGCCCACAGCGTCGACCTGGCGGCCCCGCGGCCCGAGCTGGCGGCCGGGCAGCCCGCAGCGTCGATCTGGCGGGCCCGCGGCCCGAATTGGCGGCCCGTCGCCGAGCTGGCGGGCCGTCGGCCAGCTCCGCGAGCGGCCTGGCGCCGCGGCCGAGCTCCCGGCCGTCGCCGAGCTGGCGGCCCCGTCGGCCAGCTCCAGGAGCGGCCCGGCGCCACGGCCGAGCTCGCGGCCCATCGCCGAGCTGGCGCCCCTCGACCTGGCGGCCGGGCAGCCCGCAGCGTCGACCTGGCGGCCTGCGGCCCGACCCGTCGGCCGTCGCCGAGCTGGCGGCCCCGTCGGCCAGCTCCAGGAGCGGCCCGGCGCCACGGCCGAGCTCGCGGCCCATCGCCGAGCTGGCGCCCCTCGACCTGGCGGCCGGGCAGCCCGCAGCGTCGACCTGGCGGCCCGCGGCCCCGAGCTGGCGGCCGGGCGGCCCGAATTGGCGGCTCGTCGGCCAGCTCCGCGAGCGGCCCGGCGCCGCGGCCGAGCTGGCGGGCCGTCGGCCAGCTCCAGGAGCGGCCCGGCGCCGCGGCCGAGCTCGCGGCCCATCGCCGAGCTGGCGGCCCTCGACCTGGCGGCCGGGCGGCCCGCAGCGTCGACCTGGCGGCCCGCGGCCCCGAGCTGGCGGCCGTCGGCGTCGGCGCGGTCGAGATGACCGGCTGGGGGCCCGGCTAGCTCGCCGCGGGCCGCCTGGTCGGGCGCACGGCGTAGTCCGCGATGATCGTGAATGGTGCCTGGCAAGCAATTAGAACAGCCGAAATGAAAAGCCGACCGTCCCGCCTAACCTGCGGAGACTAAAAACGAATATCGGAACAGCCGGAAAAAGTTTGGTTGGGAATTTCCCCCGGCGAGGCAGACATATCCCTTATAGACGTGCTTAACGATGTCCGCTGACATACGCGCGTCTGCTGCGATCACGAAAAACGCAGATCAGACATCGGCTATCGGATAGCTCAACGCATCAGCGCAGGCATCACAGATGATGCCGCCAGGAATACGCCAGGCCGCGCGGCCCGCGCACAGTCGCGGGGGCGCACCGTACTGCCAGCCGTGAGGTTTAATGTGGGCCAGCTCGCAGATTCCCACTCCATGCGGGCGGAACTCCCAGCTCCGCGCGGCTAGCTGCGGCACGTAATACCAGGCTTCATCGCCGGAGCCTTCGTCTACCGCGGGCAAGCGCCTGGGCGCCTCTACCGCTGGCCGGAATGACTCCGGGGCAATCCGGGCGGCCGATGGCTGTGCCACAGCCTGTGTCTGCGGGATAGCCGTTACCACGGCGGCCGTTGCCACACTGAGAGGCTGGCCCGGTATCGCTCGCTTGACCCGCACACCATGACCGCAGCGAGGGCACCTAAGACGTGCGTGCCGTTGGGCCTGCGACTCCCAGGTATTCGCGCACCGGTTGCACTCAACGTTTACGGGCGGGAGGCTGCCGCGCCGCCGCTGTTGTACAGCCGTGACCATGCAAACAGGGTAGCCAGGTTCCCGCGGACGGCTAGCGGGACGGGATCGGCGCGCCCGTGCGGCCGGTAAAAAAGCCACGTCTCCAGGTCCGCGCGGCTGCCGCTGCGGAAACCCTGGAGCATGTGCAACAGGCGCCCCGCCTCACCCATGGTCAAGTCGTGCGTTGAACCGAGCTGTTCGAGGTGGAGGAGCGCCGCAGCGACGCCCAGGCGCGCGGGACGGTCGACCGTCGACCTGCGATAACCGAGCCGTTCAAACTCATGCATCACTGCCCCGAGCTGCCTGGGCGTCGCGGGCTCCGTAGCAAGCTTCTGGAGAAATTCGGCGCGGTTCACGGCGCCGACCTTGGCCGATAACGGTCCCCGTAGGTTTTGTTCTGGATGGCGGTCCAGGCCAGGTGCGCGGCCAAGTCGCGGGCATCACGGAAATGCCCGAGTGTCCCGATAAGCCGCGCAGCATCGCTGGAAGCCAGGTCATTGACCGAACCCAGCCGGTCCACGCCGACTAGGGCGGCGGCCACCGCCAGGCGGGATTCACGCCATACCGGATGGGCCAGGCCCAGGCGCCCGAAATGAGCCATGATCGCGCCGCGCTGCCGCGGCGTCAGCGGTCCGGCCCGCAAGCCGGCCGCCGTCGTACTCGAGTTTTCGTTTCTGTGGACGGCGGGGACAGCGTGTGGACACCCTCGTGTCCGCGGAAAATCCCTGCCTGAGCTGGTGTTTTATGTCTCGTGGACACCGGGGACACCTTCAGGGAGGTAGTAACTCCCGCGGCGAGTGCCCTTGACGAGCTGGCCGTCCTTGGCCATCCGCTGCATGGTTTTGCAGACGTTTACGTGATCAAGCGCCGTGGCGTTCGTGACTTCCATCGGAGTAGCACCTTTATCTTTATCCTGCTCTCGCAGGAAGGCCAAGATCAGCCGCCGCGCCTCGGTCATGCCGTATTCTCCGATCAGCCCTACGAGTTGCCATATGCCCTGTTCGGCATCGAATTTCATGGCGTACTTGTTTTCCTCGACATCACGGCCGGTGATCAGAAAAACGGCGTCGTATTCACCTCTCGACCGCCTCAGCCCGGCAATGGTATCAGCGGCGCCGGACAGGCCAAGCGTTCCCGAGATCTCGTTGAGAAAGTCATCGTCCGATGATGCCGCTTTCCTGTAGTGGTGGATCAGGACGATAGCAACCCCGAAACGATCGGCCAATTCCTTGACCCGCCGCACGGCATTGTAGTCGGCGGAATAGGCGTTGGTCTGGCCAGGCTCCCGGCCGCGGATGCGCTCGAATACGTCGATCACGATCAGGCGAGCATCGGGGTGGCTCTCCAGCCATCCGGTGATTTGCTGGGCACCGCCCGCAGTCCATAGCTGGCACTGGACCGCCACCGTGAGGCCATCAGGTGGGGCATCGTCACCCAGGATCTGGCGCAACCGCTTCTGAAGACGCCGGGGAGTGTCTTCTAGCGCCAGATACAGCGCCGAACCCTGGTTGACGCCGATGCTCCCGAGCGCTTTTCCGCCGGACGCCACGGCAACGCACAGCCCGAGCGCAAGCCAGGATTTACCGGCCTTCGGCGGTCCCGCTAGCAGCGTGACACCCTCCGGTATCAAACCCGGCACCGCCCAGCGTGGCTGCGGGAATGCCTGGCCTAGCAGCTCAGCCGCGGTCCATGACGACAGCTGCGCTGGCGTAATGCTGTCCTCACTGTCCTCACTGTCCACGGCCGCCTGTTCTGGCTGGTCAGATGCTATGGAATCGGAGGACACCCCACTGTCCTCGCTGTCCACCAAATCTCTCCCCGATACAGAGAGAGAGTGTTCAGGGACACCGATACCGGCCCCGGATGCCCGCGCCTCCGAGCGGCAGATCGGGCACAGCGGCTTGCCGGTCAGCGGATGCAGGGAAGCGCCGCCCGGCTCGCCGTGGTCGCACGGCGGTCCCTTGCGCAGCTCGTCAATGACCCGCTCAGCGTCGGTCTTCGACCGCGCCTCACGAAGCTTCCACAAGTCCGCCGCGAGCTCGCCGAGCTGGCCGCGCCTGACGGCATATCCAACCGGGTTTTTCAGGCGGCGTTTCGCGTAGCCGGTCAGCAGATCCCGGATCTCATCATCGCTGGCATCGCCCGCCAGCTCGCGCACGGCCTGAACATCCGCGGCCGACCATGTTCTGTTCACTCACCCGGAGCGCCTCTAACCGCCGACTCATCATGAGCGATGCAGAAATCCGATCCCGGCTTGGCGTATGCGCGGCAGTGACGGCCGCGCCGGTTCCGGCCAGCGCAGCGGCGGCCCGGCAGGTACCGCTCCGGATCCGCCGCCGCTGTCGCGATGATCAGCTCGCGCGCCTCAACCACGGCCGTGATGGCGTTCATGTGCGGGCAGATAGCCGGATAGGTGACAAGAATCAGTTCACTATCGAGCCATTCAGCATCGATCGGGAAACTGACCTTCTTGCACTCGCTGCAATCCAGAAATCTCGCGTATAGCAGGGCATCACGCTGATCTTGGTGGTTCATCGCCCCACCTGGCCGACTTTGGGTATCCGGTAGGTAGGTCTGGCCGAGTTCAGGCGGCACTCACCGGCAGGCCAGGAAGCTCGCTCAAGCCACCGGGCCAGGTTGAGAGCCTGCGATCGCTTGTTCCGGTGCCAGCTTGATAGCGTTGCAAGCGGATGCCGTTCGGTGACCTTGGCGGGGAGCTGAACTTTCCAGGGCGGCCCCCAGAGTGGGGCCGCCCTGTTTCGTACCAGGGCCATTGGTTCAGGACACGAGCTCGGCGTTGTCACCGGCCGCGAGCTGCCGGGCAACATAGTCCTGGATCGAGCTGAGCGGGATACGGCGCCGGTGCCCGATCTTGATGGTGTCCAGGTCACCGGAACGGATCAGGCCGAAGACCGCTGTCCGGCTCAGGCTCATGATCACGGCGGCCTCTTCGGCCCGGTAAAGCAGCTTCCCCGCCGGCGCTTTTGGTACGGACCGCGTCCGCATAGCGCTGTAGCCTGGCATTGGCTGGACCTCCATCTAGGTTGGTCGGCTGGGCCTGGCAGATGAGTTAGCGGCTCCTGCCGGGCCCGTTTAGTGCCTCTTGTGACGATCCCGGCCGGTTCCGGCCAGATAAGCCGGTCGGTTTCGGCCGATTCAACGCCCACCGTCCCAGAGATCAGGCACCGCAGCAACGAACAATCGCGGACTGAACTCGAAAGCTGGCACTTAGCCCATAGCTCTGCGGTGTTAGGGCATCAAATTTGCTCACTCTGAGTCTGTGAGCTGCACAAACGGCATGCTCTGTGGTGAGTATCAAATGGCTCTGAGCTGCGCAAACATTCGGATGCTCTGCGGTGGCTAGCTACGCTAGTGATCATCTACGGCGGTTTGGCTTGCATGAAAGCAAGCCCTGGCTATAGCGTGTCGCCATGCCTACCAACCCGCCCGCAAGATCGGATAGCGGCCAGGATCGGACGCCGTTCGCGTCTTGGTTGGACTCCATCATTCCTGCGATGTTCCCCAACGACGCGGCGTTCGCGCGGGCTCTCGGCGTGGACCAGTCACAAGTGCACCGCTGGCGGCGCGGCGTAGTCCCGCAGGCGCCCGCGCTGATGAAAATGGCCAAGCTCACCGGAACCGCCGTCGAGACGCTAGTACAGATCGCGGGATACCGGCCCGACACGGAAGACGGCAGATCATGAGCGGAAACGGCTCGACCTTCAAGCGATGCGGATGCACCGATCCCGTCACTGGCAAGCAGCTTGCCGCCAAGTGCCCCGACCTCGATAAACGCCACCACGGGACTTGGTGCTATCGAGTCCGGCTCGACACCACCAGTGGGCGACGTCAGCTTTTCCGGTCGGGGTTCACCCGCGAGGCCGACGCCCGGGCCAGGCTCCGCGAGATCGCCGACCTCATCAAGCTGGCCGGGGATGACGCCAAGGCATGCCGGAAGATCGGCGACATGATCGCCGCGAAGACCACGCGCGGTGGCCAGCTCCCCGCCGTAGAGGACATCCGGCGCCGCCTCGGCCTGCGCCGCGAGCTCGATGCTAGCGAGACGTTCGGCGAGGCGTGGGCCGTGTGGCTGGCCGGCCGCCGCAAGGCCCGTGACAGCTACGCGAACACCCTTGAGCAGCACGGCCGGAACTGGCTGCTGCCGGTCCTCGCCGACGTCGCGCTCGACCGACTAACCGGCGAGCACTGCGCGATGGTGTTCGAGCGGATCGACATGTTCAACGAGGAGATCGAGGCGGCACGCGAGGAGAAACGTAAGCCCGTGCTGCCGGGCGACGTCCGCCTTAAGACCAGGTATACCGGCGTGGCCACCCAGCACCGCATATACGGCGTCCTGCGGGTCTTCCTGAACCACCAGTGGAAGCGGGCTCACAAGATCCCGTTCAACCCGGTGTACGCCGTCGAGCTGGAGACCGAGACGCGGGCGGCGGCGCTCGTGTGGGATCCCGCGCAGATCGCCCACTTCCTCGACTTCACCGCGGACGACCGGCTGGCCTGCCTGTGGCGGCTCGTGCTGCTGCGCGGGTTCCGCCGCGGCGAGATCTGCGGCCTGGCCGACGCCGACGTCGATACCGACCGCGCCACGGTGACGGTCAACGTGGCGCTCGTCCAGGTCGGCCGCCGACTGGTATGGGGCAAGCCGAAGTCGAAGGCCGGCGAGCGCGTCGTGGGCCTCGACCGGGGCAGCGTGGCCACGGTGACCGCGCACCGGACGCTGCGCAAGCGTGAGCGCCTGGCCGCAGGTGAGGCGTGGGTGGACTCCGGGCGGATGTTTACCGACGAGCTCGGCGAGCGGCTACACCCGGAGTACGTCTCCCACCGGTTCCGCGAGCTGGCCAAGGAGGCCGGGCTGCCGGTCATCAAGTTCCATGCGGCCCGGCACACCGCGGCGACGCTGGCGCTTGAGGCGAAGGTCGACATCAAGATTGTGTCCGAGATGCTCGGTCACTCGACCACGCGGATCACTCAGGACCTATATCAGCACGTCCGCGTTCAGGTGCAGATCGACGCCGCCGAGACGGCCGTCGAGCTGCTACCGGGCCTGGCGAGCACCCGGAAGGCGAAACGCTGACGCGGTGTTCTCATCCTGTTCTCATAGCTGCCGCTGCCGCCCGAAAGTGTTCCGGGCGGCAGTGCTATTTCACGGCATAATGCCTGGTCACAGCGGAGGGCGTGGGATTCGAACCCACGGTGACGTTGCCGCCACAATGGTTTTCAAGACCATCGCCATCGGCCACTAGGCGAGCCCTCCTGTAGGCCACAGACTACGGTAACGCCGAGCGGTAAGTCAGCCTGCGCGGCCAGGCGAGCCCGTCGCCGACCAGTGCGCCCAGGGCCAGGTACGCGTCGGCGGTCTGGCCGGCGAGCAGGTCGAGCTCGACCTCCGCGCCCTCCTCCAGGTGCGGGTCCCACGGGATCCGGACCACGGCCCGGCACCGGGCGGCGAAGTGATGCTCGAGCCGGTCCAGGTCGACGGTGCTCTTGCTCCTGGGCCGGATCGCAGACACCACCACAACTCCGTTCCGCACCAGGTCACCGCAGTTGTGGGCCTCCAGCCAGTCCAGCGTCGCGCTGGCGCTCCGCGCGCCGTCCACCGACGGCGAGCTGACCACCACGATCTGATCGGCCAGCTGGAGCACGCCGGACATGGCCGAGTGCAGCAGCCCGGTCCCGCAGTCGGTCAGGCAGATCGAGTAGAAGTGCTCGAGCACGCGCGCCGCGTCGCAGTAGTCCTCGGCGCCGAACGCCACCGAGACGCCGGGATCCCGGTCGGAGGCCAGGACCTCGAGCCGGCTCGGCGCCTGGGATGTGAACGCCCGAACGTCCGTGTAGCGGCGGATCTGGTCCCGCTCGTTCAGCAGGTCCCTGATCGTCGCGGCCGTCTCCAGGCGGACCTTGTCCGACAGGGTGCCTCGGTCGGGATTGGCGTCGACGGCCACGACGCGGTCGCCCCTCAGCGTCGCGAAGGTCGCCCCCAGCGCCGCCGTGGTCGTCGTCTTGCCCACGCCGCCCTTTAGGCTCAGCACCGCGATCCGGTGGTGCCCGCCCGCGACCGGCGTCCTGATCCGGTTGATCAGGTCCCGCCGGCGCATGTCGGCGGTCGACTCGCCGAACCTGAGCAGCCCGCCCGTGACCAGGGACAGGCCCCGCCGCCAGCCCGACCCCTGGGCGGGGCGCCGCACGTGGGCCGGTGAGCCGGTGCCGGGACTTCCCGAGTTGTCCCACGCCGATTCCGAATCGACCTGCCGGGGCACCAGCAGGTCGTCCCGGGCCCACCCGCGGTGGGCGCCCGCGTCGTGCAGGACCTCCAGCGGCGGCCGGGGCTCCAGGTCGTACGGATAGCCAGACGCCTGCGGATACCCCAGGTACCCCGGGTCCGGCAGGTAGCCGGAAATGTCCGGGTAACCAGGCTCGTCGAGGCCCGGGTAGTCCCTCGGGAGCGGAGCGTACCCCGGCCCCTGCGGGTAGGCCGGGAACGAATAGGGCTCTCCCGGCAGGTCCTCGCCGAACATCTGGGGCGTCTCGTTGTTCGCCGTCACAGGTCCTCACCCCCTGGTCCGCACGGGTGGTCGCGCGCGGGCGGGTTTCGTCCATCAATCCGAGCGTAAGTCAAACTTCACCCGATTTCGATACCCAGCGCACCCGTTCAGTAGCACTGAGTTGTGCCCGCGCGCCGGGTGGGCCAAACTGCCCCCTGCGGTCGGCGGCAGTCGGCGGGATCGGGAACACTAGGGGCATGAGCGACGGGATGAATCCTGAAAGCCACGAGCCCCCGCAGATCCTCGTGGTCGGCCCCGACGGCATAGCCATGGCGGGCGACGAGAAGGGCGCCGGAGGTGAGCGCGAGCGCCCGGTCACCGAGATGGTGGAGCAGCCGGCCAAGGTCATGCGGATCGGCAGCATGATCAGGCAGCTGCTCGAGGAGGTCAGGGCGGCTCCCCTGGACGAGAAGAGCAGGGCTCGGCTCAAGGAGATCCACGAGAGTTCCATCAAGGAGCTGGAAGACGGCCTCGCGCCCGAGCTGGTCGCCGAGCTGGAGCGGCTGTCGCTGCCGTTCGCCGACGACGACGTGCCGAGCGAGGCCGAGCTGCGCATCGCCCAGGCTCAGCTGGTCGGCTGGCTGGAGGGCCTGTTCCACGGCATCCAGACCACGCTGTTCGCCCAGCAGATGGCGGCCCGGGCGCAGCTCGAGCAGATGCGCCGGGCGCTCCCGCCCGGGATGATGAGCCAGCAGGACATCGAGGGTCAGGTCCAGCGCCCCGGCTCCGGGCCCTATCTGTAAGGGCCTTTTTCCCCGAACGAGCGTCACCGGAGTCACGGACGCCCGAAGCGCAGCCGTCCTAGCCAGGCCGCCGCGGCGGCGAATTCGGCATCCGAGGTGCCCGGTCTGACCTGCGTGATGGCGCCGTCGCAGCGCGCGTAGCTGCCGAGGAAACGTACCTGCCGGCACACCCGGCGCAGCCCCATCAGCGCCTCGCCGACCCGGGCGTCGTCGACGTGGCCCTCGCAGTCGATGAAGAAGTAGTACTGGCCGAGCCGGTTGCCGGTCGGCCGCGACTGGATCGTGGTCAGGTTGATCCCGCGCACCGCGAATTCGGTGAGGATCTCGAGCAGCGCGCCCGGGTGGTCCTCGGCCAGGAACGCGGCCACCGAGGTCCGGTCGGTCCCGGTCCGGGCGGGCAGCGGCCCGGGCGGTGCGACCACGACGAACCGGGTCACGGCGTTGTCCCGGTCGTGCACGTCGGGGATGAGAACCTCCAGGCCGTAACGGTCGGCGGCGAAGGCGCCCGCCAGGGCCGCATCGAGGTGACCGTCCGCGGTCTGCCGGGCCGCCTCGGCGTTGGAAGCGACTGGGACCCACTCACAGTCCGGCAGGTTGGCTGCCAGCCAGCCGCGGCACTGTGGCATGGCCTGCGCATGACCGCCGACCCGCTTAATGTCACCGAGCGCTGTGCCCTGGCTGGCCAGCAGCGCGAACGCGATGGGGATCTGCAGTTCAGCCACGATGACCAGGTCGTTCCCGCCGGCCAGGTCATCGAGAGTGGCGGTGACGACCCCCTCGACCGAACTCTCGATGGGGACCACGGCCCGCTCGGCCAGGCCATCGCGCACCGCCGCGAGCGCGGCCTGGATGGTCGGGCAGGACAGCTGTTCGGCCGCGGCATCGACGGCGTGCAGCGCCGCCTGACAGAAGGTGCCCTCGGGTCCCAGGTAGGCAACTGGCATAGCGCACATCATGCCAGCATTGCCGCGCGGTCACGGCCGTACGGCGAGGGCCCGGGCGACGCCGGCGAACTGGCGGGCACGGTGCAGCTGGGCGCGCAGCCCCGGGCCGGTCGCGCGGTGCGCGAGGTCGACCTGGACCTCGGTGATGCGCAGCCCCCGCCGGAGCAGATCGATGGTCAGCCCGGTCTCCACCCCCCAGCCAGGGGCGAGCGGGCGGGCGGCCTCGAAGGCCGCACGGGTCAGGCAGCGCTGCCCGTTCAGCGGCTGCGCCGGCCGCCACCCGGTGGCCCGGCGGATCCCGGCTCCCGACAAGCCCACGACCAGG
This sequence comes from uncultured Actinomycetes bacterium, assembly GCA_963789225.1. Taxonomy (GTDB): domain Bacteria; phylum Actinomycetota; class Actinomycetes; order Streptosporangiales; family Streptosporangiaceae; genus Palsa-504. The sequence goes on along the minus strand of CAWBKD010000005.1, from coordinate 344,423 downwards.
CCGTGCCCGCCGAGCTTGACGGTAGCGCTGAACACCGCGATCGTCATGTCCGCCGTACCGGCCCGGACCGGCTCGGCCAGCGGCCCGGCCAGCGCGGCGGTGTCGGCCAGGTCAGCGTCGAGGAACAGCAGGTGCCGGGCCGATTCGCGAGCTTCTCGCTGGTCAACCAGGCGGACCGCGTCCGCGCCGGTCTCCATGGCGGCGCCCTTGCCCCGGTTCCTCGCGTGCCGCACCACGACCGCACCCGCGCGCCGCGCCAGCTCCGCGGTGGCGTCGCGCGAGCCGTCATCGACCACCACGACGAAGGCCACGCCGGGGAGCCCGGCCGCCGCCGCCACGGTCGCCTGGATCCGGGCGGCCTCGTCGCGCGCCGGGATGACCACCGCCACGTCGCCGGATCGCGGCCCTGCTGACATGGGCCGATCCTAGGTCAGGTCAGGGGATGCCTAGTTGTGCGGCAGCGCCGGCTTCGGCCGGCTGCCGTCCGCATCCTCGACGAGGGTGAACACCGAGTCAAGCCCGGTGACCTGGAGGATCTTGCGCACCGCGGGCTTGGGGTCGGCGATCTCGAGCTCGCCGCCGCGCTCGCGCGCGCGGCGCAGGCAGGACAGCAGCACGTTCATGCCCGTGGAGTCGCAGAACTCCACGCCGGACATGTCAATCACCACTCGGGCGGGCATGCCGTCGCCCAGCAGGGCGGCCAGCTCGCTGTGCAGCCGCGGAGCGGTATAAAGATCGATTTCACCGGAGATGGTCACGATGGTGTGATCATCGTGAAATCGACTTGAGACATCTAGCTCCACGAGCCGAACCTTACCGCGCCGGGGGCCCAGGCGCCAGGCAGCTACGGTGAGCGCACGCTGAGAGTTCACCGCAAGCGGCGGGGCGCGAGCGGCGGTCCCTAGCCCCGCTCGGCGGCCGCCGCCGGCACGGCGACCGTGGTCATCTGCGGGACCGGCACCTCCGCCCATACGGTCGTGCCCTCGCCGCCGTGGCTCGTCCCCCAGCACAGCGAAAGCCGCTCCACGATCCGCAAGCCCCGGCCCCCGGTGGTGGACGGGTTTGGTTCGCCCAGCTCAGGGACGGTCTGCGCGCCACCGTCGGTGACCGAGACCCGGACGCTGCCCGCCTGGTGGCACCAGCTCACGCGCAGGCCCGGACCGGGCAGCGGGGTCGCGTGACACAGGGCGTTGCTGAGCAGTTCGCTCAGCACCAGCGCCGCGTCGGTGAGCGCGGAACCGTATACGCCCGCGTGAATCAGGTCCGACACCAGGCGCCTGCGGGCCACGCCGACGCTGGCCGCGGCGAACGGGAGCAGTAGGTCGCTCAACTCAGTCACCTCCATGACGGGCCTAGCCCGCGTATCCGACCCTGCGAACCCGGTACGAGCGGGAAATGCCCCGTTCAGGCGGCTTAGAAACACTCGTGCACTCCAGCACCCGCCGCGGCACGGTAACGTCTCAGCGTGAAGGTAAGCGGGTCCGCGCCCACCGTGATCGTCGACGACCTGCACGTCGTGTACCGCGTGTACGGGGCGGGCGGCGACAAGGGCACCGCCGCGACGGCCCTCATGCGGGTGGTCAGGCGCCAGCGCCGTCCCTCGGTCCGCGAGATACACGCCATCAGGGGCGTCTCGTTCGTGGCCAGCCACGGTGACGCCATCGGGGTCATCGGCAGGAACGGCTCGGGCAAGTCGACCCTGCTGCAGGCGATCGCCGGCCTGCTGCCGCCCGAACGCGGCTGCGTCTACACCAGCGGGCAGGCGGCGCTGCTGGGCGTCAACGCGGCGCTGATGGACGATCTCACCGGGGAGCGGAACGTCGTCCTGGGCTGCCTGGCCATGGGCATGACCCCGGCGGAGGTCAAGGACAGCTACGAGTCCGTCGTGGAGTTCTCCGGGGTCGGCAACTTCGTCGATTACCCGATGCGCACCTACTCCACCGGCATGGCCCAGCGGCTGCGTTTCTCCATCGCCGCCGCCAAGAGCCACGAGATCCTGATGATCGACGAGGCGCTGGCCACCGGTGACGCGAACTTCCGGGCCAAGAGCCACGAGAAGATCATGGAACTCCGCGGGCAGGCGGGCACCGTGTTCCTCGTCGCGCACAACCTGGGCGAGATCGAGGCGAGCTGCAACCAGGTCATCTGGCTGGAGAAGGGCCAGATCATGATGCAGGGCGAAGACGTCACTGGCATCGTCGACGCGTACCTGGCGGCCACCGGCGGCGAACCGCGCCACCGCGACAGGCCGGACGACAACGATCACTCGGCCTGAGGCCGCGCTCCGGATCCCAGGGGCCCGGCGGGCCGCAGGCGCAGGCACATGACCGTGCCCCCGGCCGGGCGCGAGGTCGCGAACACCTCGCCGTGCTGGGCCTGCGCCAGGCGGCGCACGATGAACAGCCCGATCCCCACGCCGCCGAACCGCCGGCGGTCCCCCGTCTCGCCCTGGACGAACCGGTCGAAGATGCGCTCGTGATCGCCGTCGGCGATGCCGATCCCTTCGTCCTCCACCGCCACCTCGATCCAGCCTCCGGCCTGGCGGGCCCGCACCACCACCGTGCCCCCGTCGGGCGAGTACTTGAAGGCGTTCTCCAGTAGCTGCCCGACGATGATGTCGGTGGCCATGGTGTCGCCGATCGCGGTCGGCAGGTCGTCGGGGACGTCGGCCAGGACGGTGTGCCGGTCCGACAGCGGCCGGAACGCGATGGCTGCGCCGCGCAGGACGGCGGCCAGGTCGATCGGGCCGTTGCGGACGGGGAACTGCTCGGCGCCGGCCCGCGCGCCGAGCAGCAACTGCTCGACCAGCCGGCCGAGCGAGCCCGCCCGTTCGGCGATGGTCCGCACGGCCGCCTGCCGCTCGGCGTCCGTGAGCTGATCCCACCGGGTGGCCAGCGTGCTGGCGAAGCCCTGGACGACGGTGATCGGGGTGCGGAGCTCGTGGCTGGTGGTGGCCAGGAACAGGTCCTTGGCTTCCTCGAGTTCCTTCGCCGCGGTCACGTCGCGGAAGTCGATGACGAACTCCCCGCCGTCGGCCAGCGCGGTGCACAGGACGTCGAGCCACCGCCCGTTGGGCAGCTTGTGGGTGAGCATCGCCCCCGGGTCGGGCAGCGGGAACGGCGGCGGCTTGCCGATCGCGTGCTCCCCGGGCATCCCGGTGATCCGGTGCGCGGCCGGATTCCACTGCCGCACCAGGCCGGCCTCGTCGAGCACGGCGATGCCGTCCGCGCTGCCGTCGATCACCGCGCGCTCGTGGGCTTGCTGCCTGGCCATCTCCTCGAAGGCCATCGCGTTGGTCAGCGCCACCCCGGCGTGCCCGGCGAGCAACTCGAGCAGCTCGAGCTCGACGTGGCTGAGCGCGCGGCGGCTGTACAGCGCGTACAGCGCGCCGTAGGGCCGGCCCCCCACGTGCGACAGGCTGAGCGCGATGGTGTGCAGCCCGGGCAGCGCCGACCAGATCAGGTCGTCGAAGCCGCCCGATTCCCCGGTCGCCATCATGGCCGTCTTGCCCGACCGCAGCAGCTCGCCGACCAGGCTCCTGGACAGCGCCGCGGTCCGGCCGCGCAGCCTGGCGGGCAGGCCGGCCGTGCTGACCAGCCGGAGCACGTCATCCTCGATGATCACGAAACCGCCCGCGTCGGCGCTGGTCAGCTCCCGCAAGCTGGCCGCGATGCGGTCGAGCACGGACTCCAGGTCTCGCTGGGCGTTCATGTCCGCGACCACGTCGCCGAGCCTGCGCACGACCCTGACCCGCTCGGCCATGTAGTGCCGCGCCATGTCCTCGCCGGTCTCGTGGCAGACGTTGACCCACCCGGTCACCTCGCCCGCGCTGTTGGTCAGCGCGCTGGTGTCGATCCGCACGTCGATGACCGTGCTGTCCTTGCGGATCCTGCGGGTCGCGAGGGAGATCTGGCCGCCGCCGCGCACGCGCTCCAGGACCGCGTTGTGCTCCGCCTTCAGCTCCTCGGGAATGATCTGCGGCTCCAGCCCGACGACCTCGGGCGCAGTCCAGCCGAACATCCGCTCGGCCGCCGGGTTCCACAGCATCACGGTGCGGTCGGTGCCGAACGCGACGATCGCGTCCGGCGCGCACTCGATCACCGCCCGGGCCGTGGCGTCGGTGCGGCTCGCGGACGCCCCCGCTAGCTCTGCGGTCACGTCAACATCGTGCCACGTCAGGCCCACGAGGGGGCCTGGCCGAGAGGATCCAGAGGAACGGTTTCCCCATGGAGCAGGGGCCGAGGAGGTCTGCGAACGGGTTCCCCCCGGAGCAGGGGCTAGGAGGTCTGCGAACGGGTTCCCCCCGGAGCAGGGGCCGAGGAGGTCTGCGAACGGGTTCCCCCCGGAGCAGGGGCCGAGGAGGTCTGCGAACGGTTCCCCCCGGAGGGGGGCCGAGGGGGTCTGGGGGAAAGGTTTCCCCCCAGACGGGGGGTCACCGGGGGTACTCCCCCGGGGGCTAACACCAACAACACCCCGGGGTTGAGCAGGCCGGCCGGGTCTAGGGCGTGCTTGATGGCCCGCATCGCCGCGATCTCGGCGGCGGACCTGGAGACGGGCAGCATGGCCGCCTTCGCCCGGCCGATGCCGTGCTCGGCGGAGATCGTGCCGCCGTGCTCGGCGGCCAGCCGCAGCACCGCGTCATCGGCCCGGTCGTCGTCGGGCCCTGGGCCGAGCACGTTCACGTGCAGGTTGCCGACGCCGATGTGGCCGAACACGATCGCGCGGGCGTCCAGCTTGACGATGAGCTCGTCGAGCTCCGCCCGGAACGCGGCCAGCCGCGCCGCGGGCAGCGCCACGTCCAGCTTGTGCGGTACGCCGGCCGCGCTGATCGACTCGGTATGCCGCTCCCGGTACGCCCACAACGCGGCGCGAGCCTGGGAATCCACGGCGACCGCAGCGTCCGCGAGCTCGGGTAGCACCGCCAGCCGTTCGGCGTCATCCCCGGCCGCTGCCGCGTCCACGAGCAGGTAAGCGGGGTAGTCCCGGCCCAGCGGGGCGGGCAGCCCCGTATGCGCGCGCACCAGGGCCAGGCCCGGCGCCTCGAAGTACTCGGCGGCCCGGACCCCGGGCACCAGCGAGGAGATCCTGGCCGACGCCGCCGCGGCCGCCTCGATCCCCGCCAGGCCGGCCAGCACGGTGAGCGTGGGCGGATCGGCGCGCCACAGCCGCAGCCGGGCTGCGGTGATGACCCCCAGGGTGCCCTCGCTCCCCGCGAGCAGCTGAGTCAGGTCGTACCCGGTGTTGTCGGCCTGGATACCGCCGAGCCTGCTGATCACGGTGCCGTCGGCGAGCACCGCCTCCAGGCCGAGCAGTTGCGCCCGGGTCGGGCCGTACCGGATGGTCTGGATGCCGCCGGCGTTGGTCGCGATCGTCCCGCCGACCGTCGCGGAGTCCCTGGCCGCCAGGTCCACGCCGTACTCCAGGCCGGCCCGGGCCGCGTGCGCGCGCAGCTCCGCGATGGTCACGCCCGCGCCCGCCGTGACCTGCCCCGCCAGCGTGTCGACCGGATCGAGCCTGCGCAGCCGCCTCGTGGACAGCACGACGGCCCCACCGGCCGGGGGCACCCCGCCGCCGACGAGCCCGGTGTTGCCGCCCTGCGGTACCACCGGCACGCCGTGGCGCGCGCAGGCCAGCAGCACCTGGGCCACTTCACCGGCATCGCGCGGGCGGACCACGCAGTACGCGACGCCGTGGAACCTGCGGGTCCAGTCCGTCGCGTACCCGGCGGTGACGTCGGGATCGGTGAGCACGTGCTCCCCGCCCGCGATCGCGGTCAGCTCGGCCGCCACGGCGTTCATGAGTACTCACCATAGGGTCCCGCGCTGATCTATAGTGCTCTTCAAATACGAGTAAGGCCGTCGATCCTGGGCATCCATCACGGTATGACGGTTGGGGAAACGGCCTTCCGCTAGGACGCGGGCTATGGATCAGGCAGAGTCGAGCCCGGCACCGGGCCAGCCAGAACCGGGCCAGCCGAAGCGGCACGGCCGCCCGGACCCCAGACCTCCCGAGCCTGCGCCGGCTCCCATGTCCGGACCGGCGGTGCCCGCGCTCAAGCTCGAGCACCCGGTCATCGCGGGCTACGACGGTTCGGCGTCCAGCCGTAACGCCCTGGCGTACGCGGCGGGGCTGTCCCGGCGTCTCGGCCGGCCGCTCCTGGTCGTCTACGTGTGCTCGTCAGGGGTTTACTGCGAGCCGCTGACCGGGCAGGTGGTGGGCGTGGCGCGCGATGCCGAGGCGCTGGAGCGGTGGCTGCTCACCGAGCTCGACCAGGTGACCGGTCAGGCCGAGGTGGACGTCCACGTCCGGACCAGGCGCGGCAGCCCGGCCAGGGAACTCGCCGCGGCCGCCGAGGAATTCAGTGCCGACGCGCTGGTGATCGGGGCGCCGACGCACATATGGCACCGGGTCGTGGGCTCGGTATCCGGATGGCTGGCCCGCCACGCCCGCTGTCCGGTCATTGTGGTGCCCTGACAACCGGATACCAGTCGATATACGGGTAGATAAGAAGTGGGCGAGGAGGGATTTGAACCCTCACGTCCTTTCGGACACACGGACCTGAACCGTGCGCGTCTGCCGTTCCGCCACCCGCCCGGGGCAACGAGTAGGTTAGCACGACCGCGAGCGCTCCTGCGCCCCGGATACGATCGGGGGATGGGACGGGAAGGGAGGTGGCACGTTGGGAGTTCTGCAGCGCTTTGAGCGCCGACTTGAAGGAATGGTAGAGGGCGCCTTCGCGCGCGCCTTCAGGTCCGAACTGCAGCCGGTCGAAGTGGCCAGCGCCGTACAGCGAGAAATGGACGACCGTGCCGCCATTGTGGCGAAGGGGCGCACTTTGGTGCCCAATGACTTCGTCGTCGAGCTCGCCGAAACCGATCACGCCCGCCTCGACGTGTACGCAGAAACCCTGGGCGTCGAGCTGGCCAACCTGGCCAGGGATTATGCCAAGGAACAGGGTTATTCGTTCGTCGGCCCGGTGCGGATGCGCTTCGAGGGCGTGCCCGACATGGTGACGGGCACCTTCCGGATCCGGTCAGGCGTCATCCGCGGCTCGACGATCGAGGGCGGCGAGATCAGGCTGCCGACCAGCGACCTGCCGCGGACCCCGGGACGGGGCTTCCCGGGCCACCCGCGCCTTCTCGTCTCGGGACCCGGAGCCCAAGGTGCCCCCGACGGTGACGGCGAGCAGCACATCTACCAGCTGCAGACACCGGTGACCCTGCTCGGCCGGGGCACGGACTGCGACCTGCGCCTGGTCGACCCCGGCGTGTCCCGGCACCACGCGGAGCTGCGGGTGGAGAATGACCAGGTGGTCCTGGTGGATCTGGGTTCTACCAACGGCACCTTCGTCAACGGCCAGCCGGTCAGGCGGGTCACGCTCAGCGACGGCATGAGGATCGCGCTGGGCCGGACCACCCTCACCTTCCGCCAGGACCCGCTGACCAACCAGGATGGCCAGGGCAGTGGGTACTCCGGCAGCATCTATTAGCGTCCAGGGGCGTGGCCGCAGATGAGCGAGCTTTCCCTCACGATCATCAGGGTGGCCTTTCTGGCCGCGCTGTGGCTGTTCGTGATCGCGGCCATCGGCGTGGTCCGCACGGACCTGCTCGGCGGTCCGGGCCCGGCGGCGCGGCGGGCCCGGGCTCGCCAGGGCCAGAATCTGCGACCCCAGCCGACCCGCCCGGCCAAGCCGCAGCGCGCGGGCCGGGGTTCGCCCCGCATCCTGGTCGTGACGGCCGGCGCCCTGAAGGGAACCAGCCTGGATCTCAGTCAGGAGCAGATCACGCTGGGGCGCGCGAATGATGCCACGCTGGTGCTCAACGACGACTACGCTTCAAGCCGACATGCCCGGATATTCCCGCAGGACGGTCAGTGGATCGTCGAGGATCTCGGCTCGACCAACGGCACCTACCTGGACCGGCAGAAGGTGACGCGGCCCACGCCCGTTCCGCTCGGAGTGCCGATCCGCATCGGGAAGACCGTTCTGGAACTGCGCAGATGACACTTGTACTCCGCTACGCGGTACGCTCCGACGTCGGCCTCCTCCGGGAAGGGAACGAGGACTCGGCGTACGCGGGGCCGCGCCTGCTCGCGGTGGCCGACGGGATGGGCGGCCACGCGGCCGGCGAGGTGGCCAGCGCGCTGACCATCGCCTCCATGGCGGAACTCGACTCCGGGCAGCCGTCCGGCGACATGCTGACCGCGCTCGCCTCGGCCGTGGCCGCCGCCAACGCCCGCCTGCAGGAGAAGATCATCGCGAATCCTGCCGTCGAGGGCATGGGGACCACGCTGACCGCGCTGCTGTGGTCCGACGGTCACGCGGGCGTGTGCCACATCGGGGATTCGCGGGGTTACCTGCTGCGGCAGGGCGAGCTCTACCAGATCACCCACGACCACACGCTGGTCCAGTCGCTGGTGGACGAGGGCCGGATCAGCGCCGATGACGTCTCCACGCACCCGCAGCGCTCGCTGCTGCTGCGGGCGCTGGACGGCCGGTCGGCAGCCGAGCCCGATCTGTCCGTGCACGACGCGATGCCCGGCGACCGTTACCTGCTCTGCTCGGACGGCCTGTCCGGGGTGGTGAGCGACGAGACCTTGCGCGGCACGCTCGAGTCGGTGGCCGATCCCGAGGCCGCGACCCGCGAGCTGATCGACCTCGCCAACGCCGGCGGCGGACCGGACAACATCACCTGCATCGTGGCGGACGTGGTGGACACGGCCACCACGCGGCTGCCCCTGCCGAGCGCTCCGATACTGGCCGGGGCCGCAGCGAGCCTGCAGCCGGGCGACGGCAACGACCCGTTCGGGGATCTCGACGAGGACCACGGGCGGCCGCCTCGTTCCGTCACCGCCATGCACACGATCATGCTCGACGATGACCTGGACCCGAGGAACCCCGGGACCATCCCGCTGACGGCGGCGAGCGAGAATGGCGCGGGGCTCGGGACCGCCCCGGCCAGGCGGAGCCATCGCGCGCAGCCGAGGCGCTCCAGGCGCCCGTCCGGCCGCCGCCGCTGGCCGATCGTGAGTGTGTCGCTGCTCGTCCTGGTGGCGATCATCGTCGGCGGCGGCTACATCGGGCTGCAGGTGACGCAGGGGCAGTACTACCTCGCGGCCACGAACGGCCAGATCGTCATCTACCAGGGCGTCAACCAGCAGATCCTCTGGTACAAGCTGTACCACGTGCACGAGCAGACCGGGATCCAGCTCGCCCAGGTGCCCGCGAACGACCAGCAGACGGTGAGTTCGTACCCTCCCGGCAACCTGGCTCACGCCCAGAGCTCGGTAGCGAACATCCGGGCCGCCGTCACCCAGTGCCAGCAGCAGTACACCGCGCTGCGCGACTGGGTGATCAAGGACAACAGGTACCTTGCTGAGGTGGCCCAGGCCAACAAGAACAAGAAGCCGACGACCGGCATCGCCAAGCCTGGCACGGCGCCTACGGTCGGGCCGTTCTGCCAGCCTTCCCAGGTGTTCGGCATCCCCGCCAGTGACCTCTCCCCAACCCCCGCCGGGCGCTCGTGATGACGGGCCCGGCTGCATGAAGAAGCGTCCCGACCCCGCGCGGCCCCGGTGAGCAGCATCACCGCCCCGACGCCGGCGGTCCACCCGGACCACCCCCTGGTCCCGGTGGCCCCGGGCCGGCGGGGCGCCGAATTGATCATGCTCGTCTTCGCCTTCGCGCTCGTGGCCTTCGCGTTCGCCAACGTGGGCTACAGCCTGAAGGGCAGGCTGCCGGCCTCGATGGCGGAGTACCTGGCCGCCTTCATCGTCATCATGGTCGCCGGCCACCTGGCCGTGCGCAGGTTCGCCCCGTGGGCCGACCCGCTGCTGCTTCCGCTCGCCGCCCTGCTGAACGGCCTCGGCGTCGTGATGACGTACCGGCTGGCGGCCCAGGGTAACCTGCTCAGCGCCCCACTGAGCTCATCCGCGACGGACATCCAGATCCTCTACACCGCCGTCGGCGTCGGCTGCTTCGTCGGGGTCCTGATCCTCATCCGCGAGCCGCGGGTCCTGCAGCGCTACACGTACACCCTCGGCGCCCTCGGACTGCTGCTCCTGGCGCTGCCCGCGATGCTGCCTGCCTCGATCAGCGAGGTCTACGGCGCCAAGATCCAGATCCGGCTCGGCACGTTCACGATCCAGCCGGAGGAGTTCGCCAAGCTGGCGCTCGCCATCTCCTTCGCCGGCTACCTGGTCGCCAAGCGGGACGTGCTGGCCCTGGCCGGCCGGCGCGTGCTCGGCATCGACCTGCCCCGGGCGCGTGACCTCGGCCCGATCCTGCTGGCCTGGGGCGCCAGCCTGCTGTTGCTGATCTTCGAGAGCGACATCGGCACCAGCGCGGTGTTCATGGGCCTGTTCGTCGCGATGCTCTACATCGCGACCTCGCGGACGTCCTGGCTGCTGATCGGTTTCGTCATGTTCGTGGCGGGCGCGTTCGCCGCCAGCAAGCTGTTCGGGCACGTCGGCGAGCGGTTCGACATCTGGCTGCACCCGTTCACCGGCAGCAACCCGGAGGGCAACGCCTACCAGCTCGTCCAGGGCCTGTACGGGATGGCCAGCGGCGGCCTGCTCGGCAAGGGCCTGGGCGGCGGCATGCCGTACATCACCCCGCTGGTCCAAAGCGACCTGGTGTTCACCGCGTTCGGCGAGGAACTCGGCCTGGCCGGGCTGATGGCCATCCTGCTGATCTACGCGCTGATCGTACAGCGCGGCCTGCGCACCGCGATGTCGGTCAAGGACCCGTTCTCCAAGCTGCTGGCGGGCGGACTCTCGTTCATGCTCGCGCTACAGGTTTTCGTCATCGTCGGCGGCGTGACCAGGCTGATCCCGCTGACCGGGATCACGACCCCGTTCCTGTCCCAGGGCGGATCCTCACTGGTGGCGAGCTGGATCCTGATCGCCCTGCTGGTCCGGCTGAGTGACACGGCCCGACGGCCGCCGCCGCGGCCGATCCAGGACGAGGGGCTGACGCAGGTGGTGACGCTGCGGTGAACCGTGCGCTGCGCCGGATGTCGATCGCCATCTTGGTGATGTTCCTGCTGCTGCTCATCAACATCAACTACCTGCAGGGCTTCGAGCCCGCCAGCCTGGCGGACAAGCCGGGCAACTCCCGCGCGTTCTACGCGGCTCAGAACTCCTACGAGCGCGGCAGCATCGTGACCAGCGACGGCGTGACGATCGCGGCGTCGAAGCCGAGCACCAACGCTAACGACTCCATCAAGTACCAGCGGTACTACCCCGACGGCCCGACGTACGCCCCGATCACCGGGTACGACACGCTGTACAGCCAGACCGGCATCGAGGCGACGGAGAACTCGCTGCTGTCCGGCAACGACTCCGCGCTGACGGTGCGGAACTTCCTCGACCTGCTGACCGGCAAGCCGCGCAAGGGCGCCACCGCCACGCTCACGATCAACTCCCGGGCCCAGGCCGCGGCCTACAACGCGCTCGCGGCGACAGGGAAGCCGGGGGCGGTGGTGGCCATCGACCCGAGGACCGGGGCCATCCTCGCCATGGCCTCCTATCCCAGCTACGACCCCAACAAGCTCGCCACCCACAACGGCATCCAGCTCAACCAGGTCGACAACGAGCTGCTCCACGCCCAGGGCAACCCCCTGCTCAACCGGGCCATCAACGCGTCCTTCCCGCCCGGCTCGACCTTCAAGATCGTTACGAGTTCGGCGTTCCTCTCCCAGGACCCATCTCGCAACACGCAGACAAGTGTCTACTCGCCCACCGTCCTCACGCTCCCGAACGGGCACTCGCTGAGCAACAACGACGGCGAGCTCTGCGGGACCGGCACCGGCCACACCACACTGATCACGGCCTTCGCGCAATCCTGCGACACGACCTTCGCCAACCTCGGCGTTCAGCTCGGCAACGCTTTCCTCAAGCAGTACGCGGACCAGTTCGGCTTGAACGACCCGAACCTGACCATCCCGATACTGGCGTCGCAGAGTAACTATCCGCCGCTGACCGACAAGTCCTACACGGCGATTTCCGCGATCGGCCAGTTCGACGACACGGTGACTCCGCTACAGGAGGCCATGTTCTCGGCGGCGATCGCCAACGGCGGCACGCTGATGCGGCCGTACCTGGTCCAGCAGGTGACCGCCAGCGACTTGAGCACGGTGCAGACCACCTCGCCATCGGTATTCAGCCAGCCGGTCTCGGCTACCGTGGCCTCCGAAGTAGGGCAGATGATGCTCGCCGCGGTCCAAGACTCCGACGGCACGGCGTTCAGCTTCAACTCGAACGCGGAAGGCGGCCTGGTCATCGCGGGCAAGACCGGCACCGCGCAGAACGGCGTGAACAACACCGGCCTGGACGACGCCGCGTTCACCTGCTTCGCGCCCTTCAGCAACCCGCAGATCGCGGTGGGCGTCATAATTCAAGGTGGCGGTTATGGCGCCACCGCGGCAGCACCCATCGCCGTGGCGGTCATCAAGGCATTCCTGAGGACACCGTGACCGATTACCTGCTGGCTGGCCGCTACCGGCTGACCGACCGGATAGCGGCCGGCGGCATGGGCGAGGTGTGGCGCGGGGAAGATCAGCTGCTCAACCGGGCCGTCGCGGTCAAGCTGCTGCCCACCGGGCGGGCGGGTGACGGGTCGTTCCTGGCCAGGTTCCGCGCCGAGGCGCGGTACGCGGCCAGCCTGTCCCACCCGGGCATCGCGCGGGTCTACGACTACGGCGAGTCCTCCGAGTTCGGCGGCGCCTACCTGATCATGGAACTGGTCCGGGGGGAACCGCTCTCCGCCATCCTGGCCCGGGCCTGCCGGCTGTCCCCGGACGCCACCCTGGACATCGTCAGCCAGGCGGCCCGCGCCCTGGACGCCGCCCACCAGGCCGGCATCGTCCACCGCGACATCAAGCCGGGCAACCTGCTGATCGCCGCGGGCGGCGAGACGAAGATCACCGACTTCGGCATCGCGACCGCGGTGCGCGCGGCGCAGACGTCCCACCTGACCGAGACCGGCATGGTGATGGGCACGGCCATGTACGTCTCGCCCGAGCAGGCCACAGGCGCCCCGGTCACCGCCGCCTCCGACATTTACTCGCTCGGCGTGGTCGCCTACGAGTGCCTGGCCGGCCACGTGCCGTTCCGGGCCAGCGAGCCGCTGGCGATCGCCTACGCGCACAAGCACGCTCCGGTGCCGCCCCTGCCGCCTGACGTGCCGCAGCCCGTGGCCGATCTGGTCTACGACATGCTCGCCAAGACCCCCGACCGGCGTCCCGCCAGCGTGCGGATCGTCGCCGACCGGGCCGACATGCTAAGGGACGCGCTGGCCCTGGGCGGCGGCCTTCCCGGTCCCGCGGATCCGCTTGGGCTGACCAGGGGGGACCTGCCCGCCGCCGCCCGGACCTCCTTCCTGGCGGACCGGGCAGATCTGGATCCCGGGCCGACCGGGGCCGGCGACCGGCGCCCCGCGGGAAACAGCCGCCGGATCGTGCTAGCGAGCCTGACCGCGACCCTGTGCGCCCTGGCCGCCGTGGCGGGCCTGTACCTCAGCGGTCATCTCGGGAACCACGCCGGCCGGGACACGGGCAACACCGTGGGGCAGATCAGCTCGCCGGCCCTCACGCCGTCGCAGGTCACGAGCAGTGCCCGCACACCATCAGCTTCACCTAGTACCGTGGTGCAACAGCCGACCACGTTGCCTCCCACCTCGGGAAGCCCGCGGCCGACCAAGACCACCAAACCGACACCGTCCCCCACGCCTTCGCCAACGTCGGCCAGCCCGTCGCCGTCGGCGAGCAGCTCGCCGTCACCAAGTCCTTCCCAGTCGACGACCTCACCGTCGCCGACGCCCAGCACGACTACTACTCCCACGAGTACCTAGAAGTCCGACAACAGCAAGCGCAGGGTGGTTTGGCACAGTGCGAGACACGACTCAGCCCCGCCTCCTCGGCGGCCGCTACGAGCTCGACGGAATCGTCGGGCGCGGCGGCATGGCCGAGGTCTACCGGGCGCGCGATATCCGGCTCGACCGGATCGTCGCGATCAAGACGCTCCGCGCCGACCTGGCCAGGGACCAGATATTCCAGGCCAGGTTCCGCCGGGAGGCCCAGTCAGCCGCCTCGCTCAACCACCCGAACATCGTGGCGGTCTACGACACCGGCGAGGACATGACCACCGGCGTTCCCGTGCCGTACATCGTGATGGAGTTTGTCGACGGCCACACGGTCCGCGACCTGCTGCAGGAGGGCCGCCGGCTGCTGCCGGACCGGTCGCTCGAGATCATCGACGGGGTGCTGCGCGCGCTTGACTACAGTCACCAGGCCGGCATCGTGCACCGGGACATCAAGCCGGGCAACGTGATGGTGACGCGCAACGGGGACGTGAAGGTCATGGACTTCGGCATCGCGCGCGCGATGAGCGATGCCCAGGCCACGATGACCCAGACGGCCCAGGTGATCGGGACCGCGCAGTACCTGTCACCGGAGCAGGCCCGGGGTGAGCGGGTCGATTCCCGCAGCGACCTGTACTCGGCGGGCTGTCTGCTGTACGAGCTGCTCACCGGCAGGCCGCCGTTCACCGGTGACTCGCCGGTCGCGATCGCCTACCAGCACGTCAGGGAGAACCCGATCCCGCCGTCGCAGGTTGACCCGGACGTGCCGCCCTGGGCCGACGCGATCGTGCTGAAGGCGATGGCCAAGTCGCCCGCGGACCGGTACCAGACAGCCGCGGACATGCGCGCCGACCTGCAGCGCGCGGCATCCGGGCTGCCCGTTTCCGCCGTGCCGCCGACCCGGGCCGACATGTACCCGCCGCCCACCCAGCGGATGGGCGCTAACACGATGATGGGGTCGGGCCGGACGTCGCAGATCCCGCCGGTGGACTACGACTACACCGGCGCAGGGTACGGGCGCCGTGAGCGAGGCGGCGGCGGGGCGCGGCGGTGGCTGCCGTGGGTCATCGGACTGGTGCTGGTCCTCGCCGTCGTCGGCGCGGTGGCCTACTACCTGCTGGCCGGGGGCAAGACCTACGCGGTGCCGCTGGTCAACAACGAGACGGTCGCGCAAGCCGAGTCCCAGATCAGGGCCCAGCACCTGGTTCCCGCCGTGGTGGACCAGCCCAACTCCGGCGTTGCTAAGGGCCTGGTCATCAGGTCCAACCCGGCGGAGGGCAACGTCGTGGCCGCGAACACCGTCGTGACGCTGTACGTCTCCACGGGCGCGGCCCCGGTCGCCGTGCCTAACGTGGAAGGCAAGCAGGAAAACACCGCCCAGTCGGTGCTGCAGAACGATGGCTTCCAGGTCATCGTCAAGACGGACGCCACGTCGACCGAGCCGTCCGGCACGGTGGTGAACCAGAGCCCGGTGGGCGGCACCAGCATCGCGCCCGGATCCAAGGTGACCATCTTCGTATCCGGCAGCGCCACCGTGCCGAACGTGGTCGGCCTGCCCATGGCCAGCGCGGTAACCCTGCTGCAGAACGACGGCTTCAAGGTGAATCAGGTCACGGCCGCCGGGCCGGCCGGAACCACGCCGGGCAACATCTGGCAGCAGACTCCCGCGGCCAACTCCTCGCAGGCGGCCGGATCGACCATCACCATTTACATCCAGCCCGCCGCGTCCCCATCGCCGTCGGCGTCGCCCACCCCGAGCCCGTCCGGCAGCGGCGGTTTCGGCCAGGGATTCTGACCGCACACGTCCGCCGCACAGAGCGGCTACGCTTAGGTTCCGCACCAGAAGGGTCCGCTAGGCAGGAGGCCGTCGTGCCCAAGTCACGCGTCCGCAAGAGGACGGTCTATACGCCGCCGCCGGCGAAGTCAAAGAAGCGGAAGGTCAGCCCGCCGTGGGTCGGCCCGTCGATCGTCGCCTGCCTGGTCATCGGCCTGGCGTGGATCGTGGTGTACTACCTCACCTCGGGTTCGGTGGCGGGCATGTCAGCCCTGGGTTCGTGGAACCTGGTCGTGGGCTTCGTGTTCATCATCGCGGGCGTGATCCTGGCCACGACCTGGAAGTTACAGGCCCGTGCGGGTGAGCTGGCCGTTCCTGACCGCGATCGCGATGGCGATGAGGATCACGACCAGCGCGGTGGCGAGCACCTGCCACGTCGTGCGGTTCTTGCGGGGCGCGTACGCGTAGACCACGGTGAGGAGCGCGCCGGTCAGTAGCCCGCCGATGTGGTCCTGCCAGGCGATGATGTTGTGCAGGAAGAAGCTGAGGGCCAGGTTGATGGCGATCAGCGTGGCGATCCCGCGGGTATCGAGGCGGAGCCGCCTGTACGCGATGAACCACGCGCCGAACAGGCCGAAGATGGCCCCGGAGGCGCCCACGGCAGCGGCGTTCGGCTGCGCGAGGTAGTAGTACATCACCGAGCCGCCGACCGCGCTGAGCAGGTAGACGGAGAGGAATCGGACCCGGCCGAGGAGGTGTTCGAGGGCGGGGCCCACGAAGATCAGCGCCCACATATTGAACACGATGTCCCAGATGCCCAGCCCGCCGCTCAGCCCGGTCGCCGGGGCCAGGAACGCGGACGTGATCAGCCGGTACCATTCACCCGCCGCGACGCCGTGCGCTGGGCCGCCGGTCGAGAACGAGGCGTACCCGAGCATCTCCAGGTCGTTGACGATGCCCGGCCGGACCCAGGTACCGACGAACACGGCGATGTTGATCGCGACCAGCGTCCACGTCACCACGGCGCCGGCCGCGGGCCGGCCGCCGAACGTCGTCTTGGCCTGCCGGGTGCTGCGCGCGCCCTCGCCCACGCACTCCACGCACTGCTGGCCGACCGAGGCCGCGCGCATGCAGTCGGGACACGCGGGCCGTCCGCACCGGACGCAGGAGACGTACGTTTCCCGGCCGGGGTGGCGGTAACAGGTGGGGACCACCTCCGGCGCAGCTTCCCCCGGCTGGCCCGATCCGGATTCGCTGGGCGTGCTCACGGTCTGTTCCGGTCAGCTACCGGTGGTGTCGCCGCGCTGCACGGTGACGGACTCGATGATGACGTCCTCCACCGGACGGTCCTGGCTGCCCGTCTTCACGCGACTGATCGCGTCCACCACGTCGGCGCCCTGGATGACCTCGCCGAAGATGGTGTGCTTGCCGTTGAGCCAGGTCGTGGGCCCGACCGTGATGAAGAACTGCGAGCCGTTGGTGCCCGGGCCGGCGTTCGCCATGGCCAGCAGGTACGGCCGGTCGAACCGCAGGTCCGGGTGGATCTCGTCGGCGAACTTGTACCCGGGCCCGCCCCGGCCGCTGCCGAGCGGGTCCCCGCCCTGGATCATGAAGTCGGGAATGACACGGTGGAACACGGTCCCGTCGTACAGCCGGTCCGTGCTCGCGCGGCCCGTCCGTGGGTCCGTCCACTGCTTGCCGCCCTCGGCCAGTTCCACGAAGTTGCGCACGGTCTTCGGCGCGTGGTCAGGGAAGAGGCGTACGACGATCTGCCCGTGATTGGTGTGCAGCGTCGCGATCAGCGTGTCTGTCATTCCAGTGACTCCTCGTCCGGCCATCGTGATGGCGGACCTGTTGTCGCGGGTGAAGTTCCTTCAATCATCACCGTACCGGCCGCGCCCGATGGTTGAACCCAGGCGTGGCGGGAAGGGTGGGTCGAGTACGAACACGCTCAGGAGGTTTACCGTGTCTTCTATCCCGACCAGCCGCACCCCTCGCCGGATCGCCGCCTTCGGCACGCGGGCGAAGGACGTGACCGTCCAGGGGGTTCACGACGCGCGTGAATGGGCCGCGCCACGCCTGGAGGACGCCGCCGACGCGATCACTGCCTCGGTCGCGCCCCGGGTCTCTTCTGCCCTGCGGTCCACGGCCGGGCAGGTCAGGCCGACCGGAACCCAGCCAGGAAAGACTGGCCTGCGCAGGCTGCTGAGCTGGCGCTGGCTGCTCGGCGCGGGGGCGGTGATCGCCGCGGCAGGCGCGGCGGCGGCGGTTGCGATGCGACGGCGTTACGCCAGCGCCACGGCTGAGGTCACGGACGACGCTGACTCGCCCGCCGACGAAGCCGCGGCGCAGATCCCGATCGCCGACGACACCCCAACTCCGGAGGTCAACGGGACCCGCAGGGTCACCAAGTCTCGCAGGTAGCCAAGCAGGGCCGCCGGTTTGCCGGCGGTGCAGGACCCGCAGGCCATGATCCGGTACCGTCTAGAGACGGGCCGAGGGTGCCGTGACCGGGATCATGAACGAGCAGGCGGCGGACGGTGAGCGAGAACGACCAGGCGGGAGCGGTCGGCCAGCCTCGCTCTGATGCTCCGGGGTCGTCCGAGCTGACCCGCCTGGCCGCGTGGCTGGCGGCGGCGGCCATCGTCGCCTCGGTACTGATCATGGTCGTGGTCTCGGCGGCGGGCCCGAACGTCTCCGTGCCTACCCTGCCGGCCACCAGTGGCCCGCCGTGGTGGCATCATTCACTGCACCTGACCGCCACGTTCGTGACCGTGTCGCTGTGGGTGGCGATGGTGCTGGGCTGTGCGGGGGTGATCGCGGGGCTGATCGCCGTCGAACGCGGCGCGCGCCCGCCGGTCCGCGCGGTCATGGCCTTCGCGTTCCTGGCCGTGGCCGTCTTTACCCTCCTCCCGTCGGCCGGATCGACGGACGCTATTTCCTACGCGGCGAACGGGCGGACGGCCGTGATCGGGCACAGCCCGTACGTCATGACGCCGCTGCAGCTGGAGCGGAGCGGCGATCCGGTCGGCCTGGCAGATACCGTTCTCCGAGATCCCGTCCACCTGGACGACCACGGTATCGGTGTACGGCCCGGTGGCCACCGGCGCGGAGTGGGCCGCGGCCGAGCTCGGCGGGACGTCGCTGGCCCGTATCACCTTCTGGCTGAAGCTGGAGGAGGCGCTCGCCTTCGGCGTGGTGATCGCGGCCCTGGACCGGATGCTCAGGCGTAACCCGGGCCTGCGCCTGCGGGCTCACCTGCTCTGGTCCGTCAATCCCCTGCTGCTCTGGGAGATCGTGGCGGGCGGTCACATCGACGGTCTCGCCGTGGTGTTCGGGTTGCTCGGCGTCGCCGCGCTGCGAGCGCGCGACGGGCGGCTCGGCGTCGGCGCCGCCGCGGCCGCCGGCCTGCTCACCGGCGTCGCGGCCGGCATCAAGGTGGAGTACGTCCTGTTCGCCGCGGCCGTGGCGTGGGCCTGCCGCCGGTCCGTCCGGCCCCTGGCGGCCGCCGCGGCGGGATTCCTGCTGGTGGTGGTCCCTACCTACCTCGCGGCGGGGCTGCCCGCGATCAAGGTCCTCATCACGCGCAGCCCCGGGATCACCTGGGACACCATGTACCAGCTGTTCTGGCGACCGGTCCTGGGCTATACGCAGTTCAGCGTGTCGAGCGTGCCGCCGCACCTTGCGCTGGTCGCCTACCTGCTGTTCGGCGCCGCCGCGGTGCTCGCGGTGCTGCGCATGCCGGACCGGGTGCCCGCCCTCCCGGCCGTGACTCCGGCCCTGGCGCTGAGCCTGGCCTGGCTGTTCTTCACGGCCTTCCAGCGACCGTGGTACGACGTGATGGCCGTCAGCCTGCTGGCGCTGTATTCGGCGTCCCTCCTGGATTGGGCGGTCCTGATCCGGCTGCTGGCGGGCGCGACCATCTACGCGCAGGCCGTACAGAGCCCCGCCGAGCCGCACTGGCTGTACGACCTCGCCCAGTTCGACGGCACCTGGCTGACGCCGGTCATCCGCCTGGCCGCCGCGGCGGCGCTGGTCTGGCTGTGCGTCTCCGGCCGCTGGGGCTGGCGCTCCCGGCCGCTGGCGCCCGCCGGCCAGCTGCCGGAGCTGCTACCGCTGACCTGAACCGCGTTCTCCACAGGCACCTGCTGTGGATAACCCCGCCTGCAATGACCCAGGCTGCATACGGCCCTTGGCAATTTCATGCACACGTCTGTGGATTGTCCTGTGGACAACGCCGCACCCGGGGCTATCCCCGGCGCCCAGGATCCGCGGGGGCGCCAGAGGTCAGGTACAGCCGCGGCCAGCGGCAGTCGACAAACTGCTCGAGGTGGCCGGCCAGCCGTTCTTCGAAGTCGTCATCGTCGGCCCTGGCGCCGGCCGCCGTCTCGACGGCCGACGGGTGGTCGACGCCGAACGCGACCGCCCTGACCTCGCGCGCGTCGCGCTGCGCGCCGTCGTGCCACCGCTGCACGGTCCCGGTCTGGCGCGCGCACGTGTCGCCGGTCACCAACCGTCCGTACGCCCGCTCCCATTCCCGGGTACGGGGGTGCGGCCCGGCACCGGGATTCTGTCTGTCGGCCGACCTGAGCGCGTCAAGGACGAGCGTCCACTGGTACGCGGGGGCAAGCCACCGGGGCTCCTCCCGCTGGCAGAGCCAGGCGCCGCGGGACACCCGCGCCCTGATCGCGGTGCTGACGTGCGAGGCTAGGCCGACCGCGCTGACCCGGCTGGCGATGACGGGCACCCGGACGTTGACCGCGGCGTCCACGCCGTGCGAGATGGCGCAATCCCGCAGCCGGGACGGCATCGCCTGCAGGGACGAGAGCAGCGCGGCCCCGGGCACCGGCATCGGCCAGCCGGCCAGGTGCGCGAGGACGGAAAGCTCGGCCCATAGCCTGATGCCCGCTTCCTCCTCCAGGGCGCGCTGGGCCATGCGCATGTCCCGCAGCGTGCACGGCCGGCCGGCGCAGTCGGCGCCGCACGTCGGGCTGCGCGGCCGGACCACGCCGACCGGGGTCGCGGTGGGGGCGTCGTGCACGACTTCGCGGCCGGTGCCGTCGGGCATCCGCACGAGCAGCGGGTAGTCCATGCCGTCGGTGAACACCGCGGCGTCGCCCGGCCTGAGCGTGACCAGGAACCTGTTCTGCGCGGCGGTCATGTTCATCGTCGCGCCCACCGCGTCCCGGTCGTCGGCCGCGGGCAGGCGATGGGTGATCTTCACCGCCGTGTTCTTTATCGCGTCCGGGATCAGCTTGGCCGGGATCTGCTCGGCGATGATCAGGCCCTCGCCGTACGCCCGGATCTCGGCGAGCAGGCCGGCGAACATCTCCACCGCGTGGGCCGCCGCGCCTGCCGGGCCGCCGCCTTCGGCGTGCTGGTGATGGCGGAGCAGGCGGTGCGCCTCCTCGATGACCGTGAGATGGCGCAGCACGGGCGGGCCTGACGGCCGGGCCCGGTTCGCCATCCGGAGGTGCTCGGCCAGCCTGATCAGCACGGCGCCCATGAGGAACGCCTTGTCGCCGTCGTCCCCCACGTCCTCGATCTCGAGGACGACGTTTGCCGCGAGGAGCTTGCCGAAGTCGAGCTGGTGCCCGCCCTCGAGGAACCGGCCGGTCGTACCCAGCCTCAGGCTCGACAGGCGAACCTTGATGAAACCGAGCACGTCGTCGGTGACGCGCTGGCTGTAGCCGACCTCCTGGACGATCCTCTCGGCGGCCCGCTGGAGGTCGGTGAGGGTCGGGTAGCCGGGATCCGGGTCGGCCGCGATGGGCTCGCCCAGCGCCAGATCCCATCCGGCGTTCTGGTACGCCCTGGTCAGCGCCGCGCTCAGCACCTGCGGGAAGGGTTCCTCCGAGCGGAAGGACGCGATGAACAGCGCCTTGACCAGGTTGGCGTGGGTCTGCAGCGGGAACCGGCCGCCCCCGCCGTCCGGCGCGGGCTCGAGCGGGTTAAGACCGGCCGCGATCGCGTCTGACTCGCCCGGCCGGATCCGCACCACGGCCGCCCCGGCCGCAGCCAGGCGAGCGGCCATCAGCCGGTACTCGGCCTTGGCCGGCTCGACCACCAGCCACGGAATCCCGGCGCGGGTCGCGGCCTCGAGCAGCGCGCGCACGGTCTGCGATTTACCTGCGCCGGTGGCGCCGCAGACGAACACGTGCCTGTTCAGCGACTCGAGCGGCAGCATCAGCGGGCCGGCCTGGTGGGCTCGGTCCAGGACCTCGCCGACGGCGATCACGGGCGCCGCGGTCGGCTCCTGGGTGACGTCGAAGTCCGGGCGGAGCACCAGCCGTATGCCCGGGACCTCACGATCGGGCGGCCTGGCGAGGGCGGCGAGCAGGTCGGTGCTGGCCAGGAACGGGTAGCCGAGGATCCCGTCACCTCCGGCCGGGGCCGGAGAGGGGTCGGCCAGGAGCTCGCCCAGGGTGCCCGCGGCCCGCTCAAGGGGCGCGATCGCGTAGGGCAGGCCGGACAGGTCGGCCGATGCGCACAGCAGCGCGGCCACCCGCGATGCCGCGTCCTGGTCACGGCCGCCCGCCAGCAGCCGCAGCCGCCACAGGCCGGTCGACCTCGCCTTCAGCACCTCGGCGTGGCGCAGCTGAAGCCGGCGAGTCGTCATGACCCGGCCGGGAAACCTGTCCGTGTTGCCCGCGGACCGTTGCTCAAGGCGCGCGATCTCATCGGCGAGAGCCTGGATCTCCTCGGCTGGCAGGGATTCAGCCAGAAGCAGCAGGCCGAACGGGCCCGGCCAGGTGGCCAGCAGGCATTCTTCCAGCGACGGCGCCTGACGCTCGCCGTTACGGTGCTCGGCTTCGGGCAGGAGACCGTCGCTGATCCCGCCGACGGCTCGCCAGCCGGGCAGTTCCGACATCAGCGCGGCGACGGTGCCGGCCGGCAGCGGCTGGGCCCTGGCTCCGGCGGGCACGGTCAGGAAGACGTCGTCCTTCCCGCCGCCGACCAGGCCGGCTCCGACCAGGCCGGCTCCGGCCGCGAGGAACTGGACCGGGCCGCCGACCTGGTGCCGTACCCAGCCGAAGGTGAGCGCACCGTGATCCCTGGAACCGGTGCCTGCGTGGTAGGCCGCGGCGAGCGCGGCGACCCGCTGCGCCCGGCCGGGGTCTTCCTGCTGGTGAGCGGGCGGCTGCGCGTGGCCGGCGTCAGGCTGCCGCGGGATCTCGATGATCCGGAAGGCCTCAACCCGCTCCAGCACCTCTGCCGCCACCACCCAACCCGGCCTTTCCCCAGAGCCCGCCCGGACGGCCAGCCCGGCGGCTCGCCATCCCGCGCGCAGCGCGACCTCGCGATGACCTGCAGCAGCGTGAACGCGGCCACCGCGATGACGACGATGGTGACCAGCACGATCCGGCTCACGTCGGAGCCAGCTCCCGGGGCGTGGCCCGTGGTGTCAGCCGCCAGCTGAAGGCCCGAGGCCGGGCCGCCCGGTCGGTAAGGCACGGCCGTGACCGCCAGCCCCGTTCGCCGCCAGGGCCGACCAGACCCTTCCGCGCATCGCCACCAACCCCGCTTACCCGCTCATCCGCGCGACCAGTGCCGCGGCCGTGAAAGAAGGCGGTGATCAGGGCCTGCCGGTCACCGCGCTAATGACCGGCAGGCCGTGATCTTTCACGTCGGCCGCAGGCACTGGCCGCTAACTGGATCACGGGCGGCCCGTCACGCGCGGTTCGGGGCCCGGCCGACCCGTTATCAGTTGGTAATGACTAGCCGAGGACCCGGTCCAGGTAGGCGTTGCCGAACCTGGCCTCGGGGTCGACCTCGGCGCGAACGCGCCGGAAATCATCGAAGCGCGGGTAGAGCGAACGCAGGCGCTCGGCGTCCAGTGAGTGCATCTTGCCCCAGTGCGGTCGGCCCGCGACCTCGGCCACGATGGACTCGAACGCGTCGAAGTACGCCTGATAAGGCAGCCCGGTGTACTGGTGGATCGCGACGTACGCCGTGTCCCTTCCGTACGCGGTGGACAGCCAGATGTCATCGGCGGCGGCCACCCGCACCTCGACGGGGAACATCACGGGATCGGCCAGGCGCGGCACCGCGCGGCGCAACTCGGCGAGCACGTCGCCCAGTGATTCACGTGGAACGGCGTACTCGGATTCGACGAAACGGACTCTGCGTGGGGTCACGAACACCCGGTAGGAGGTATCGGTGTAGGACCGGGTAGAAAGCGCGGCCGAGGAGAACCTGTTCAGCGTGGGGATGAGCCGTGGCGACGCCCGGCCGAGCCGGCACAGCGCCCCGAAGCCGGCGTTCTCCATCACCTCGAACTCCCAGAACCTGCGCCAGCCCGGCATCGGCCTGGACGCACGCACGTTCGGTGCCGCGGTATGGCCTGGCGAGAGCCGGTTGTTTCGCTTGACCAGGGCGTAGCGGCCGTAAGGGAACCAGTAGAACTCGAAGTGGTCGTTGGCGGCCGCGATCGAGTCGAACCGCTCGATGACTTCGTCGGCGAGCTCCGGGCGCTCGTCCGCGGCCAGCGCGAACGCGGGCACGCACCGCAGCGTGACGGTGCTGATCACACCGAGCGCGCCGAGGCCCACCCGGGCCGCCGCGAACAACTCGGGCCGCTCCGACGCCGAGCACGTGACCGCGGAACCGTCGGCCAGGACCAGGCCGAACGCCTCGGCCTGGGTGGCCAGGCCCCCCAGCTGGGCACCGGTGCCGTGCGTCCCGGTGCTCAGGGCACCCGCGACCGTCTGCGCGTCGATGTCACCCAGGTTGGCCATGGCCAGCCGGAGCCCATCGAGCGCGGCGTTGAGGGCCCGCAGCGTGGTCCCGGATCGGACCGTGACCACTCCGGTCTGCGTGTCCGCGGCCACGATCCCGGTCCAGCCGGACAGGTCAAGCGCCAGGCCATCGGTCGCGGCGGCCGCGGTGAACGAGTGACCGCTGCCCAGCGCCCGCACGCGGAGTCCGGCCGCGGCCGCGCCGCTGACCGCCGCCGAGATCTCGGCCTCGGTTCGCGGCGCGGCCCAGCGCGCCGGAGTCGCCGTCACGTTTCCGGCCCAGTTCCGCCACGTGCCGCCCGCAGGAGCTCGATCGCCGCGCCGCCCAGGAGAGTTGTGCATGACGGGACAGTATTCATATTTCCGGGCCGATTACATAGCTACTGGCTACCCCAGGTCGTAAGAAGGTCGAGCATTACCGCGTGGAGCCCTCCGACGTCGTACTGCGTCGGTCCACCCTGGGCGAGACCATCCAGGCAGGCTATGGTGCCGTCGCCTCGGATCCTCAGGCGATGCCCGGCCGGGTTCTCCCGGTCTGGGTACCAGACGGACACCAGCCACCCCAGGGAGGCGGGTGGACCAGACCGCAGGGGCGGGGAAACCGTCCACCGCGCCAGAGTGTCCGCCGCCATGTCCCGCGAGACGAGGAAGTAACGGTAGAACCAGCCCAGGGGCCCCAGCTTCCTGACTTTCGCGAAGTGGCGCTCAGGGTTCAGCGGCAGCCCAGGCTCTTCCAGCACGAAACCCCGCACCGGTCCGGCCTCGTCTGCGAGGGCGAACAACCGGAGAGGGCGCGGGCTGTGGTCCTCGGCCTGAACTATCACGACGAACGCCGGGCGGCGGCGTGCGGCCAGCACCAAGCCGAGCTCCGGCTTCAACTCCTGGGTCACCTGATCCGTGACTTGCCCGCGCTGCGGCCTTCCCAGGCGTGCCCAAGCACGACCCGGCGTCTCATCGAACAGCGGGGGCGCCGGGCCGCCGAGCGAGCACAAGTCGAGGGCCGTCACGGTGGCCAGGTCCACTGGGCCGTCCTGCGCCCGGTCAATCAGGCACCGCGCGGCTTCGGCCCGCTCGCCTGCGGCGATGTCCATGTCCAGCGTCATCTAGACCCAGCTTCCGATGGTAGGAGTCACCGAATGCCACGCCACCCCTGGCCACGTGGCTGGTCCTCTGGTTTACCTGCTGGAACGTTGCCGTCACCCACGGGGTTCGGCGCGTAAGACAGCCGTAAGACGATCCGTGACCGGCTGGTAACTCCTGACGGATGCGGCAGGGCAGGCGCTGTGGGCGATCCCCGGGACGGTATTCATATTTCCCCGGCGGCGGTTTACTGTGCGAGCATGTCAGCCCGAACCTGCGAAGGCCGGCCTCAACCAGCAGCAGAGCTGTCCCTGAGCCCGGTCTCGACGACGGTAAAGGCGGCGGGGGGGATCGTCACGTACTCGTCCTGGATCGCGATCCCCGGGCTGGACGCGGCGAGAACGGCGACCGCCGGCTGCCCGAGCGGCAGCCGGCGGGTCTCGGCGCCGAGGTTCGCCGCGATCCGGAGCGGCCCCCGCCGCACTATCAGCCACCCCGCGTCGTCGTCGTAGTCGGCGCTCACCCGGTCCAGGCGCGGATCAGTCAGCTCGGGCCGCGCGCGGCGCAGCGCGATCAGCTCGCGGTACCAGGCCAGCATGCCGCGGTACGGCTCGCGCTCGGGCTGGGCCCAGTCGAGCTTGGACCGCAGGAAGGTCGCCTCGTCCTGCGGGTCGGGCACGTCGGCCGGGTTCCAGCCGTGCGCTGCGAACTCGGCCCTGCGCCCCTCGGCCACGGACCGGGCCAGCCCGGGGTCGACGTGGTCGGTGAAGTACTGCCAGGGGGTGTCCGCGGCCCACTCCTCGCCCATGAACAGCATGGGCGTGTACGGCCCGGTCAGCACCAGTCCCGCGCCGACCTTAACCAGGTCGGCCGGCAGGGTCGCGGATATCCGGTCGCCGGTGGCGCGGTTGCCGACCTGGTCGTGATCTTGCAGGTAGCCGAGGAAGCGGTGCGCGGGAACGCGGAAGACGTCGACCTGGCGCCCGTGCGTCCGCCCGCGGAAAGCGGACCAGGTTCCGTCGTGGAAGAACACCCGGGTGTAGGTCTTGGCCAGTGCGGCCAGCGACCCGAAGTCGCTGTAGTAGCCCTGGCGTTCGCCGGTAATCGCGGCGTGCACCGCGTGGTGGAAGTCGTCGCTCCACTGGGCGGTGAGCCCGAATCCGCCCGCCTCGCGGGAGGTCACCAGGCGGGGGTCGTTGGCGTCGGACTCCGCCACGAGCACGAGCTCGCGGTTCAGCCGGGCCGCGAGCGCCTGGACCTCGGCCGCGAGCTCTTCGAGGATGTGCAGCGCCCGGTGGTCTTCCAGCGCGTGCACCGCGTCCAGCCGCAGCCCGTCCAGGTGGTAGTCGCGCAGCCACATCAGCGCGTTGCCGATGAGGAACGCGCGCACCTCGTCAGAGCCCGGCTGGTCCAGGTTCACCGCGGGACCCCAGGGGGTCACGTGCGCGTCGGTCAGGTAGGGCCCGAACGCGTTCAGCTGGTTGCCGGCGCCGATGTGGTTGTACACCACGTCGAGCAGGACCGCCAGACCGCGCGCGTGACAGGCGTCGACGAACCGCTTGAGCCCGTCGGGCCCCCCGTACGGCTCGTGCACCGCCCACAGGTTGATCCCGTCGTAGCCCCAGCCGTGGCGGCCGGGGAACGCCGCGACCGGCATGAGCTCGACGGTGTGCACGCCGAGGTCGCGGAGATGATCGAGCCGCCCGATCGCGCCGTCGAAGGTGCCCTCGGCGGTGAACGTCCCGACGTGCAGCTCGTAGATCACCGACCCGTGCAGCGGCCCGCCGCGCCATCGCCGGTCCGTCCAGCGGAACGCGGAGTGATCGTAGGTGCGGCTCAGGCCCGTGACCCCGAACGGCTGGCGCAGCGACCGTGGGTCGGACAGCAGCTCACCGTCGTCCAGCCTGAACCCGTAGTCGGCGCCGGCCCCTGAAGCCGCCGCCCCGGGCACCTCGGCACGCCACCATCCCGGCCAGTCCCGGGACGGCGGGCCGGCCTCCCGGCTCATCGGGTAGCGCTGACCTGCGACCTCAACGTCGGCCTGGCCCGCGACCGGGGCCCATACGCGGAACGCGGTCACGCCAGGTCACCGTCGGCCAGCTCATCCTGCCCGGCGAGGTAGATCCGCTCCGGGATCAGCAGCGCCACCGGGAGGCGCCACGTCAGCTCGGACATGGGCGGTCGCAGGCCGGCGTGCCTGGTCCCGGTCAGCACGTCCCACCAGTGAAGCTCGGGCAGCGGCAGGACGGTATCCGCCCACCCGCCGCGCCGCCGCAGCCCGGCGGGCAGCCGGGTGGCGACGGTGACCGCGTGCTCGCCGCGCAGGAAGGCGACCGCGTGCTCCGCGGCCGGGCCTTCGGCCGCCAGGGAGGTGTACCCGCCCGCGAACCAGTCGGGGTGGTCCCGCCTCAGCCACAGCGCGCGGGTGGTGACGAGGAGTTTCTCCGCGTCGAGGCCGGCCACCTGGTCTGGGCTGGCCGACAGTGCCGCGAGCAGCCGTCTGCGGCGACCGTAGTCAACCGGCCTGCGGTTATCCGGATCCACCAGCGACAGGCCGGTGAGCTCGCACCCCTGGTAAACGTCGGCCACTCCCGGCATGGTGAGCTGCACCAGCTTGGCGCCGAGGGAGTTGACCCTGGCGTCCGGTGCGATCCTGGCCACGAAGCCGGCGATGCCCGCGGTCAGTTCCGGGTCGGCGAGCACGGCATCGGCCAGGCCAAGCACCGCCGACTCGTACGCCGCGTTGGGCATCGTCCAGGAGGTCCGCGTCTTGGCCTCGTGCATGGCCTTCCTGAGGTATCCGCGCAGTCGTTCGGAGCCGACCAGCCAGGCGCCGACCAGGGTCTGCCACATCAGGTAGTCAAGGTCGGGATCGGGGGCCCGCTCCATGGCCTGGGCCGCGGCGCCGTCGGTGAGCCACAGGGCCAGGCCGCGCCACTCGGCGACCTGGTGCGCCCACTCCTGCGGCCATTCGGCGAGCACGGCCAGCCGGGCCCGCACGTCCTCCTGTCGCTTGTTGTCGTGCGTCGACAGCGTGGTCATGGTGGCCGGCCACCGGGCGGCGAGGCGTCCCGCAGCCGCGTGGAACTCTTCCGGGCTCACCCCGAACACGTCCGGGTCACCGCCCACCTCGTTCAGTGCGGCCAGCCGCGGCCACCGGTAGAAGGCGGTGTCTTCCACCCCCTTGGCCAGCACCGGGCCCGTGGTCTGGCCGAACCGCACGACCAGTTCCTCGCGGGCGGCCTGCTGCGCCTCGTCACCGGCCATGGCGCCGAGGCCGAGTACCGCGCTGCACACCGCGTCGACGGCGGGGTGCAGCCGTGGATCCAGGTGCCCGCGGGCCAGGTCGGCCGCGGCCGCCACCACGTCCACCGAGGATTCCGGGGGCGGCTCGCCGACGGTGACGTACGCCCGGTAGACGCCGAACCCCGCCAGCAGTTCGGCCAGCACGTCGTGCAGATCGGCCCCGGTGTAGTCGGCCAGCGCCGGGTAGTCGGCACGGGCGAACAGGCGGGTGAGCCTCGACAGTTCAGCGGAGAACGTGGCGTCCGCGATGCCGCGCTTGGCAATCCGCGCCACCTCGGCGAAATTCCGCATCCCGCCGGTGAACTTGACGTATTCCTCGGTGAGCGGCGCCGCACCATCCGGGTCCACGAACAGCCCGCCGACCAGGGCCAGCGCGTCGTAACCCGTGGTGCCGGCGCAGGGCCAGGGGGGCAGCTCCTCGCCGGGCGCGAGGATCTTCTCCACTACCACCCACGCGCCGCCGGTCGCCTCGGCCAGCCGGCGGAGGTAACCTGCGGGGTCGGCCAGGCCGTCCGGGTAGTCGACCCGCAGGCCGTCGATCAGCCCCTCGTGGTACAGGCGCAGCAGCACTTGGTGGGTGGCGTCGAAGACGTCGGGATCTTCGGCCCGGATCGCGATGAGCGTGTCGATGTCGAAGAACCGCCGCCAGTTCAGCTCGGTGGCCGCGTCGTGCCAGTCGGCGAGCAGGTAGTGCTGCTGGGCCAGCAGCACGCCGAGAGGCAGGTCGGCGACGCCGTCCCGCAGCGGCAGCACGTGGTCGAAGTAGCGCAGGACCGGCCCGCGGTGCCCGTCGCCGTCCGGTGATCGCAGGGCGGTGTCGATGACCAGGTCGCTCAGGCACTTCTCCAGCGGCCCGGCCAGGATGGGCATGAGCAGCTTGTCGTCTTGGGCGGCCCAGTCCACGTCGAACCAGTGCGCGTACGGCGATCGCTTGCCCTCCTGCAGCACCGACCACAGCTGCTTGTTGAGCGACTCGGGGGTCGGCCTGGCCATATGGTTGGGCACGACGTCGACGATCACCCCGAGGCCGTACCGGTGGAACAACTCGGCCATCGAGCGGAACGCGTCCTCGCTGCCGAGGTCGGCCGAGACTCGCGAATGGTCCACCACGTCGTAGCCGTGGCGGGACCCGGGATTGGCCTGCAGGATGGGTGAGAGGTAGACGTGCGTCACCCCGAGGGCGGCCAGGTAGTCGGCCTGCTCGGCCGCCGCCGCGAACCCGAACCCGGGCGTCAGCTGCAGCCGGTAGGTGGACAGGGGAGATACCGGCATCGCGGCGGGCGCGGCGTCGGCCTGGTCAGCCACGGCGTAGCAACTGGAGCGAGCGGTTGATCACGGTCGTCATGTCTCCCGGTTTGACGGTACTGGCACCCTCGAGTTCTGCCCGCGGCAGCGCCGTGTCCAGCACGGTGGTCCACCGCTGGCCGTACCGGCGCGGCGGGATGGCGAACACCAGATCGTGCTCGCTGCCGTTGAACAGCAGGACAAAGGAGTCGTCCGCGACCCGCTGCCCGCGGCGGTCGGGCTCGCTGATCGCGTGGCCGTTCAGGAACACGGTGAGGGACTTGGCGAACCCAGCGTCCCAGTCCTCCCCGGTCATCTCCTGGCCGGCCGAGGTGAACCAGGCGATGTCCCCCAGCCGCTGGCGCCCGCCGCGGAGGGCCTGGCCGCGGAAGAACCTCCGGCGCCGGAATACCGGGTGCTCGGCGCGCAGCCGGATGAGCATGCGCACGTAGTCGACCAGCGCCTGGTCGCCTTCGTCGTGGACGGCCCAGTTCACCCAGGAGATCTCGTTGTCCTGGCAGTACGCGTTGTTGTTGCCCTGCTGGGTGCGCCCCATCTCGTCGCCCGCCAGCAGCATCGGCACTCCTTGCGACAGCAGCAGCGTGGTCAGGAAGTTGCGCTTCTGCCTGGCGCGCAGCGCCAGCACGGCCGGGTCATCGGTGGGGCCTTCGTGCCCGCAGTTCCATGACCGGTTGTCGTCGGTGCCGTCCCGCCCGCCCTCGCCGTTGGCCTCGTTGTGCTTGTGGTCGTAGGAGACCAGATCGGCCAGGGTGAAGCCGTCGTGGGCGGTGACGAAGTTGACCGAGGCGACGGGGCGCCTGCTGTCCTGCTGGTACAGGTCGCTGGACCCGGTGAACCGGGAGGCGAACTCGGGCACCGTCGCGGGCTGGCCGCGCCAGAAGTCCCTGATCGTGTCGCGGTACTTGCCGTTCCATTCGCTCCACAGCGGGGGGAAGTTGCCGACGTGGTAGCCGCCGTCGCCCACGTCCCACGGCTCGGCGATCAGCTTGACCTGGGAGACCACCGGGTCCTGCTGGACCAGGTTGAAGAACGCCGACAGCCGGTCCACCTCGTGGAACTGCCGGGCCAGCGCGGCGGCCAGGTCGAACCTGAACCCGTCCACGTGCATGTCCAGGACCCAGTACCGCAATGAGTCCATGATCATCTGGAGCACGTGCGGGTGCCGCATGAGCAGGCTGTTCCCCGTGCCCGTGGTGTCCCTGTAGTAGCGCCGGTCGTCATCGACCAGCCGGTAGTAGGCGGCGTTGTCGATGCCGCGGAACGACAGGGTGGGCCCCAGGTGGTTGCCCTCGGCGGTGTGGTTGTACACCACGTCGAGGATCACCTCGATGCCGGCCTCGTGCATCGTGCGGACCATCGACTTGAACTCCTGCACCTGCTGGCCGCGGCCGCCGCTGGCGGAGTAGACGTTGTGCGGGGCGAAGAAGCCGATGGTGTTGTAGCCCCAGTAATTGTGCAGGCCCCGGTCGTTCAGGTGGCTGTCGGTCACGAACTGGTGCACCGGCATCAGCTCGATCGCGGTGACGCCCAGCCCGCGCAGGTGCGAGATGACCGCCGGGTGCGCCAGGCCCAGGTAGGACCCGCGCAGCTCCTCGGGCACGACCGGATGCTCCTTGGTCAGGCCGCGCACGTGGGCCTCGTAGATCACCGTCTCGTGGTACGGCGTCCGCGGTGGCCGGTCATGGGTCCAGTCGAAGTACGGGTTGATCACGACCGAGCGCGGGACGTACGGCGCGGAGTCGGCGTTGTTGCGCCGGTCCGGGTGCCCGAACTGGTAGGAGAACACCGGCTGGCCCCAGCTCACGCCGCCCTCGATCGCCTTGGCGTACGGGTCGAGCAGCAGCTTGGCCGGGTTGCACCGCTGCCCGGCCGCCGGGTGGTACGGGCCGTGCACCCGGTATCCGTAGCGCTGGCCAGGACCGATGCCCGGCAGGTACCCGTGCCAGACGAACCCGTCCACCTCGTGCAGGTCGACCCGGCTCTCCGCACCGTCGTCGTCGAACAGGCACAGCTCCACCCGCTGGGCTACCTCGGAGAAAATCCCGAAGTTGGTCCCGGCCCCGTCATAGGTGGCCCCGAGCGGATAGCTGTCGCCCGGCCACACGGCTGTCGCCGCCAAACGTTCCCCATTCCTCGTGTTGAACATGCGTTCCAACCATCACAGACCTTCCCGTGCGGGGCGCGACCATGCCAAGCGGGGTGAGACTGATCGCAGGCCTACCCGGATTAGTAAAGCTCGATTTCGGCCGATAGGCGCGTTCTTTGCGCCGCCGCCCGCGCGGCGGGATGGTCTGCGGTCAGCGTGTGCTCGTACGCGCGCAGCACGCCGGCCAGCAGGCGTTCCGCCTGTACTGTCGCTGCCTGCGCCGCTCAGCGGGCCCGAAGGGCGGCGACTAGCGCGGGGATGACCTGATGCAGGTCGCCGATGACGGCGTAGTCGGCGTGGGCCAGGATCGGGGCACCGGGGTCGGTGTTGATCGCGATGATGTGCTTGGCGCCCGCGCAGCCCGCGATGTGCTGGATCGCGCCGCTGATGCCGCAGGCCAGGTAGAGCTCCGGGGTGATCTTGGTGCCGGTCTGGCCGACCTGCTGCTTGTGCGGGCGCCAGCCCTCGGAGGTGACGACGCGGGACACGCCGACCACGCCGCCGAGCAGGCCGGCCAGTTCCTCGAGCGGCGCGAAGCCGTCGGGTCCGCCCACGCCGCGGCCGCCGCCGACCACGACCCGGGCCGTGGCCAGGGACGCGCCGCCCGCGCCGGCCGGCGACTCCACCGCCCGGACCCGCAGGTCGCCCTCGGTCAGCTCAGGCTTGTAGACGTGCACCGCGGTGGTGGCGGGCGTTTCCGCGGAAACGGGCGCCACCGCCTCCGTGGCCACGGTGAACAACGCGATGGGGGCCTCCATGACGGCGTCCTCGAGCAGCAGCCCGGCCCACCGGTGCCGCACGAGCCGGTGCGTCTGCCCGCCGTCGGGAGTGACGATCGTGCAGTTCGCGGCCATCGGCAGCCCGGTGATCGCGCCCAGGTGCGCGAGCACCTCGGTGCCGCGGTCGGTTCCGGCGGCCAGCACCGCGGTCGCGCCGGTCTCGGCCGCGAGCCCGGCCAGGGCGCGCGCCCAGGCCTGCGGCGCGTATCCCTCGAGCACGCTCGGCTCGACCACGTACACGTCGGTGACGCCGTACCCGGCCAGCGTGGCGGCGGGCACCCTCGCCGACTCGGCAAACACAACTGTCTGGACAGAAGTGTCCCCCAGGGTCCGCGCCAGCGTGAGCGCCCGCAGCGAAGCGTCCGCAGGTTCGCCGTTGTCGAGTTCCACTAGGACTAGGACGGTCATCAGGATTGCGGCGATCAAGTTCCAGGCGTCAGGCCGGGAAGGAAACGCCGCTCCACCTCCCTAGAATGTCAGTGCGAAGTGATACCTTAAAGCTGTCCGCAAGAACCAAGCGGGCACCTGCACCACCTGGCATGGAACCGCGGCAGGGCATGCCGTGGCTGCGCGGGGAGGCTTCAGGGTTGCCGGGCCGACGAACCGCGAACCTACAGCGCGACCGAAGGTTGCGGCTGGAATCCCTGCCCTTCGGGGCAGCGGAGGATGTCAAGACAGCACCCCCAGTTCGTCGAGGACGCGGACCAGCTCGGGCACCGCGTCGGCGCCGTTCCCGAGCACGGTGGCCTGGTGCTTGCCAGTGGCGGGCACTCGCAGCTCCTGCTTGCGCAGCCCCTCGGGCGACCACGCCGGGGCCGACCGCTCGACGGCGGCCCGCTTGGCCCGCAGCCTGCCCGGCAGCGACGGGTACCGCGGCAGGTTGATGCCCTCCTTGACGGTGACCACCGCGGGCAGGGGCAGCGCGTAGGCCTCTTCCACGCCGCGGTACTCGCGGCGGGCCACGACCCCGTCCGGTGACACGGCCAAGTTCTTGATCCCGGTCGCCACGGGCCAGCCGAGCTCGTGGGCGAGCCTGATGCCGACCTGGTAGTCGCCGGTGTCGGCCGCCTCGTTGCCCAGCAGAACCAGGTCGTACGGGTGGGCGCGGACCTCGGCGGCGATAGCCGCGGCGGTCGCGATCGGGCCCCATTCGCGGCCGTCGGTCTCCAGCAGGACCGCCCGCCCGGCGCCGAGGGCGAGCGCGTCGCGCAGTTGGTCGATCGCCGCCTCCGGGCCCAGCGTCAGCACCGACACCGAGCCGCCGGCCCGCTCGGTGATCTGCACCGCCTCCTCGACCGCGCACTCCTCGTGCGGGCTGATCGAGAACCCGGACATCCGGGTGTCGACCTCTTGCCCGTCCGGGGTCACCGCGATCTTGCCGCCGACGGTCGGCACGCGCTTGACGCAGACCAGGATCTCCACCGGGCTAGCTCCTGACCCGCTCGTTGCCGGGGTCGAACAGCGGGGTGGAGCCGGCCACCGCGACCGTGACCGGGTACTGCTCGCCCATGTACTCCACCAGCAGCGACCCGCCCTCGACGGCGTACTCCGGCGGCAGGTAGGCCATCAGCAGGTGAGCTGCCCACCGACGGGCCCGACCCGGCGCTGGTCACGTACGAGGGCCGGCCCTTGGCGTCGACCAGGCGCTCCCCGGCCGGGGACAGGATCGGCTCGCCGCCGAGCATGTAGCGCGGCGTTCCGTCCGCCGACGCGTGCGAGTCCACGGTCAGCGTGCACAAGATCGCGGCCGGCGGCTCCTCCCGCTGCCGCAGGTACGCCTGTTTGCCGATGAACGCCTGCTCCTTGACCTTGGGCCTGGTCATGCCGGCTTCGGTCAGGGTGTAGTCGGGGGTGAGCTCGGCGCCGAAGGCGCGGTACCCCTTCTCGAGCCGCCCGGTGGTGCCGTACACGCCGATGCCCGCGGGGACCAGCCCGTGCGGCTGCCCGGCCTCCCAGAGGATGTCCCACAGCCGGGCGCCCTCCTCGATCGGCGCGTGCAGTTCCCAGCCGAGTTCCCCCACGTAGGAGATGCGCGAGGCGAGGACGACGACGTTGCCGACCTCGATCTCGCGGCAGGTGCCGAAGCCGAACCCGGCGTGCGACACGTCGTCGGCCGTCACGCAGGCCAGGACGTCCCTGGCCCGCGGGCCCCACAGCCCGATCGTGGTCCAGGCCGAGGTCAGGTCGGCCAGCGAGGCGCCGGCCGGCAGGTGGTCAAGGATCCACTTGGCGTCGCTCCGCCCGGTCGCGCCGCCGGTCACCACCCGGAACCGGTCCGGGGCCAGCCGCATGACGGTCAGGTCGGCCCGGAACCCGCCGTTGGAATCCAGCCAGGACGTGTAGACCACGCGGCCGTTCGCCACGTTCACCTGGGCGACCGACAGGTTCTGCGCCGCCTCAAGCGCACCAGGCCCGGATATCTCCAAGATGGCGAACGCGGACAGGTCGACCAGCGCGCAGGCGTCGCGCATGGCCAGGTGCTCGGCGTTGATGACCGGCGACCACCAGCGGGACTCCCACTCCGCGGGCCGCTCCATCAGCCGCCCGGCGTACCGCTCGAGCAGCGCAGCGTTGCAGGAGTACCAGAACGGCCGCTCCCAGCCCGCGGTCTCGTAGAAGAAGGCGCCCAGCGCACGCTCCCGCTCGTACACCGGGCTGAGGCGGACCGGCCGGCTGGACTCCCACTGCTCGGCCGGGTGGACGATCCCGTACATCTTGTTGAAGCCCTCGCGTGCCCGCGCGACCACGTGCGCGGTGGTGCGCTGGTGCGGGTAGAACCTGGCCACGTCGGCCTCGTGCACGTCGACCGTCGGCACCCGGCCCGACATGAGCTCGGCCACCGCACGCCCGCAGCCCGGCCCCTCCTTGATCCAGCTGGCCGCGGCCGCCCAGAGGCCCCTGGCCTCCGGCATCTCGCCGAGCAGCGGGTGGCCGTCGGGCGTCATGGAGATCAGCCCGTTGATCGCGTACCTGATCCCGGCCCGCTCGTCGCCCAGCAGGTCCGGCATCAGCTCGAGCGCCTCGGCCAGCTGCGGGTCGAAGTCGTCCTGGGTGAACGGCAGCTCGGTCGGCGAGAGCACCGACTCCTCGATCGACGGGATCTCGTCGGGCGGGACGACGATCGGGCGGTGCGCGTACGAGCCGACCTCCATGTCGCCGCCGTGCTGGCGCTCGTACATGTTGGTGTCCACGTCCCGGACGATCGGGTAGAAGATCTCCCCCGGCGTGTCGGCGAACAGCGCGATCGGCCCCACGCTGATCATCTGGTGCACGACCGGGGTCAGAGCCAGCCTGGCCCCGGCCATCCGCGCGATCCGCGGCGACCAGACGCCACAGCAGATCACCACGTTGTCCGTCGAGATCTCCCCCGCGCTGGTCGTCACCCCGCGCACGCGCCCGCCGGCACCGCCGGCCAGGCCAGCACCGTCGGAAACCGAGATGCCGTACACCTCGGTGCCCGCCAGCACAGTCAGCGCGCCGGATTGCAAAGCCCGCTCCCGCATCAGCGTGCCGGCCCGCAGCGAGTCGACCACGCCCACGGTGGGGAAGTGCGCGCCGCCCAGGATGACCGACTCGTCCAGGTAGGGCACCAGCTTGTTCACCTCGCCGGGTGAACAGATCTCGGCCGGGATCCCCCACGACTTGGCCTGGGAGCAGCGCCGGCGCAGCTCCTGCATCCGCTCCGGGGTACGCGCGACCTCGAGCCCGCCGCTCTGCGTGAACACGCCGAGCTCGGTGTACTGCTCGGTGCTGTCCTTCGTCAGCTCGAACATCATCTTGGAGTACTCGATCGGGAAGATGAAGTTCGACGCGTGCCCGGTGGAGCCGCCCGGATTCGGCATCGGGCCCTTGTCCACGAGGACCAGGTCCCGCCAGCCGAGCAGCGCGAGGTGGTGAACGAGGCTGTTGCCGACGATGCCGGCGCCGATGATGACGGCGCTGGCCCGGGCCGGGAAATCAGTCATGGATGTCAACCCGCCAGTAGTGGTTTGTCGATGCCGGTTCGCTCCAGGGCCGCCCTGCGCCAGTGCTCGGTCTGCTGGAGCTGGTTGAACGTGAACAGGTGCAGTCCGACCACGCCCGAGTCGGGTGCGGTCAGGACGCCGGCCGCGCGGTCGAGCAGCCGGTCCGGGCTGTACCCGCCGGGCACCCAGAACCGCAGGATCCAGCTGGGGTGCCTGCTGATGAACCTGGCCGACTCCGACGCGCCCGCCACCGCCGCCATCCGCAGCAGGCGGGTGCGCTCGGCCGGCCCGGCCAGCCCCACGTACAGCGGCAGGGTGATGCCCCGGGCCCTGATGCGCTGGATCCACCGGCTGAGCTGGCCCGCGTCGAAGCACACGTTGCTCACGATGTAGCTGGCGTACTTGCGCTTGTCCCACATCGCCTGGATGGTGATGTCGTCGTGGATCTTGGGGTGGCTCTCCGGGTAGCCGGTGATCCCGATCCGGCTGAACGGGCTGCCCATCTCGGCCAGCCGCTCCAGCAGCGGCAGCGCGCTGTCGAACGGCCCGGCCGGGTGCGTCGCGTCCCCGCCCGGCACGAACACGTCGTCCACGCCGAGCGCCTTCAGCCGCGCGACGATCTCCGTCAGGTGCTCGGAGCCGGTCACCGAGCGCGCGGCGAGGTGCGGGACGACCCGGTAACCATGGGCGGCCAGCTTCTCGGCGAGGTCGATCGTCGGGTCCAGGCCCTTTACCGGCGACGCGGTGACGGTCACGGTCATCCCGCGCGGCACCGACTCCAGCACGGCCTGTTCGGTGCCCTTGGCCGGGAACACCTCGTACCTGGGGTCCCGCAGCAGGGCGTCCAGCGAGCTCATAACGCCTCCTCCACCAGCGAAGCGAGGGCCTTCTCCAGCCGGCCGACCCCGGTGTCGACCCGTGTCAGCGGGAGCCCGAACAGCGCCGCGACCCGGTCCGCCTCGGCCTCCAGCGCAGGCGAGGGCTCCTGCGCCAGCCAGACCAGCCGGCGGTAGTGCCCGAAGTAGTCTCCCCAGAGCTCCGGGTGCCGATCAAGCCCGAGCTCCGCCAGCACGCTCCGGTCGAAGCTGCGCAGCAGGAAGTCGGTGAGCACGTAAGTACCTGGCTCGGCCTCGAACATCGCCGCCACCTGCGACGGCCCGGCGAAGACGTCATAGCAGTGCAGGCCGGGCAGGCGGCGGACGCCGTACGTGGCGCACAGGGCGTCCAACCCGCCGTAGGTCCCGCAGTCGGCGTAGGCCAGCGCGACCCTCCGGCCTGATCCCAGGGCCGAGGTCACGAGTCGTTCGGCCAAAAGGGTTATCTTCTGCGGCCGGTTGTGCAGCACCGCGGGCAGGGACCGGACGGCGACCGGCCACCCGCGGCGCGCCACGATCTCGCGGACGTGCCCGGCCAGCGCCCCGCAGGCGAGGACGTCAAGCCCGCGGGAAGGGCAGCTGCTCGATGAACTGGTCGTTGAACCCGGACCGGTCGGAGAGCTCGACATACCTCACCTCCTCAAGCAGCGCCAGGCCGCCCGCCCGCTCGCGCAGGCTGAGCAGCGCCATCTTCGCGCCCTCGCCGGCCACGTTCCCGGCCGACACCACGCGCAGCACCGGCACCTTCGGGACCAGCCCGATCCTGATCGCGCTGGCGGCCGACAGGTAGCTGCCGAACGACCCGGCCAGCAGCACCTGTTTGACGTCGTCCTCGGTGAGCCCGGCCTCCTCCAGCAGGACGCGCCAGCCGGTGGCGATCGCCGCCTTGGCGAACTGCAGCTCGCGGACGTCGCGCTGGGACAGGTAGATGCTGTCCTGCGGCGATCCCCGCCAGTGCAGCACGAAGACCCGTTCCTGCCCGACCCTGGTCAGCCGGTCGGCCAGGCCGGGCACCTTGGCCCTGGCCTCTTCCTCGGAGATGAACCGGCCGGACTCCTCGAGCAGGCCGGTCCTGACCAGGCCGGTCACCGCGTCGACCAGGCCGGAGCCGCACAGCCCCAGCGGCTCGGCGTCGCCGATCACCTTAAGGCTCAGCTCGGCCGCGGTCATGGTGACCACCTCGATGGCGCCGTCGGCGGCGCGCATCCCGCACCGGATCGCGGCGCCCTCGAAAGCGGGCCCGGCCGGGGCGGCGGTGGCCAGCAGCCAGTCCCGGTTGCCGAGGACGATCTCGCAGTTGGTCCCGATGTCGATGAACAGCCTGACCCGGGCGTCCCGGTCCATCCCGCTGGCCAGCAGCCCGGCCGTGATGTCGCCGCCCACGTAGGCGCCGAACGCCGGGAACACCACCGCACGCGCCCTGGGGTGCGCCGACAGGCCCAGGTCGGCGGCGAGCACCTCGGGGAACAGCCGGGTGGACAAGATGAACGGGGCCATGCCGAGCGGCTCGGGGTCGATGCCGAGCGCGATGGCGGTCATGGTGGCGTTGCCGGCCAGCGCTACCTCGTACACCTCGTGCGGCGCGACCTCGCCCGCCGCGCAGACGGCCCGGGCCAGCTCGGCCATGGTTTCCTGCGCGAGCTGCTGCAGCTTGTCCAGCGCGCCCGGGTCCATCATCGTGGCGCTGATCCTGGTGATCACGTCGGCGCCGAACGGCTGCTGCTTGTTCAGCGTGGACTCCACCGCCACCGGGGTCCCGGTGGACAGGTCGAGCAGGGTGGCCACCACCGTGGTGGTGCCGAGGTCGAAGGCGAGGCCGAACCGGCGTTGCGTCGTGTCGCCGGGCTCGACCGTCGATCAGCACGTCGTCGACGACCACCGCGGTGACCTTGTAGTCGGCCGCGCGCAGCGTCCGGCCGAGGGTCTTCAGCACGGACAGCTCGGCCCTCGGCTCGAGGTCATCGAGCTGCGCGAGCACCCGTTCCAGGTCGCTGGCCTGGTCGGCCAGGGTCGGCTCGGCGAGTTCCAGGTACCGCTTCTGCACGGCGGGGCGGAGGATGACCTGCCGGCCCACGCCGACGGTGGCGGCCTTGGGGCGGGTGGTCAGCGGGGGCACCTCGACGGCCGTGTCCTGCGTCGCGATGGTCCGGCAGGCCAGCCGCCAGCCCTGCTTCAGCTCCTCGGCGGTGTACGCCCGGACGTCCAGGCTGGACGGCACGGGGGCGTCATCGGCGATCCTGATCCGGCACTTCTTGCACGTCCCGTGCCCGCCGCAGGTGGAGTCGATCGCGATCCCGTTCCAGCTGGCCGCGTCGAACAGCGTCACGCCGTACGGAACCCGGACGGGCCGCTCGTTGAAGAGCAGATTTACCCGAACGGGCGTTTGTGCTACGTCGTCGGTAACCGTCACGGGCGACCGGCCTGCTGCGCTTGGGCTGCTGCTTGCTCCCTGGCTTGCTGGGCCCGGTGGGCGGCGATCCAGGCCGCGCCCCAGTCATCGCGGTTCAGGACCAGGTCGGCGGCCTTGACCGCGCGGACGATCTGCGGCGAGCGCGCGTCCATGATCGCGCTGGTCAAGCCGTGGCTGATCGCGATGGGCAGGAACGTGGCGGCGATCGAGTGCCGGTCCGGCATGCCGAAGCTCACGTTCGACGCGCCCAGCGTCGTGTTCACCCCGAACTCGTCTTTCAGCATGGCGATCGTCTCGAGCGTCCTGCTCGGGTGCAGGGTGTCCGCGCCGACCGGCATGGCCAGCGGGTCGATGACGATGTCCTCGATGGCGATCTTGTACTTCTCGGTGGCGACGTGGATGAGCTTGCGGGCCAGCTCGACGCGGCGGGCCGGTTCCTCGGGGATCTCCTCCTCGTCGTTCGGCAGGCCGATGACCGCGGCGCCGTACTTCTTCACCAGCGGCAGGATCGCCTCCATCCGCTCGTCCTCGGCGGTGACCGAATTGACCAGCGCCTTGCCCTGGTAGGCGGCCAGGCCCGCCTCGAGGACCTCGATGATCGAGGAGTCGATGACCAGCGGCAGGTCGGTCAGTCCCTGGATCAGCGTGACGGCCCGCGTCATCAGCTCGGCCTCGTCGGCCAGCGGGGTGCCCATGTTCACGTCGAGGAGCATGGCCCCGCCGTCCGCCTGCTCCTTGACGTCGATCTCGACGCGGGACAGGTCGCCGTTGCGCAGCTGGAGCTGGAAGATCTTCCTGCCGGTCGGGTTGATCCGCTCGCCGATGATGGCGAACGGCTGGTCGTCGCCGATCCGCACCGTCTTGGTCGCCGAGGACAGGATGGTGTGCACGGTTGGTTCCCCTCAGGCGCTCGGGTTTCGTCAGGCGCTGGCCAGCGCCCTGCGGCGCTGCAGCAGTTCCTTGGCCCGGACCACGGCCGCCGACGCATCGGCCGCGTACCCGTCCGCGCCTACCACGTCGGCGTACTCCTGGGTGACCGGGGCGCCGCCGACCATCACGATGACCTGGTCGCGCAGCCCGGACTTCTGCAGCGCGTTGATGTTCGCCTTGAACATCGGCATCGTCGTGGTCAGGAACGCGGAGAATCCGACGATGTCCGGCTTGTGCTCGCGGACCGCGTCGACGAACTTCTCAGGCGCGACCTGCACGCCCAGGTCGATGACCTGGAACCCGGCGCCCTCGAACATGATGTTGACCAGGTTCTTGCCGATGTCGTGCACGTCGCCCTTGACCGTGCCCATCACGATCGTGCCGATGGTCTCGACCCCGGTCTCGGCCAGCAGCGGGCGCAGGATCTCCAGCGCGCCGGCCATCGCCTTGCCCGCGATGAGCATCTCGGGCACGAAGAAGTCGCCGCGCTCGAACCGGGCGCCCACCTCCTCCAGCGACGGGATCAGCGCCTCGTACAGCAGCTCCTCCGGACCGATCCCCTGGGCCAGGCCCTGGTTGGTCAGGTCGAGGACGGCGGGTGCGTTCCCGACCAGCGTGTCGTCGTACAGCTGGCTGAGCAGTTCCTCGCGTGTCACGCCGCACCCGCCTTCCGGTTCTGCCTGGACGCCCGCTGCCGGTAGCCGAGGACCGCAGACAGGCCCGCGGCCTCGGCGACGCAGTACCCGGCGGTCGCGCTCACCCGCTCCCTGGTCATCCGGGAAGCCGGGGCCGACACCGAGAGCGCCGCGACCACGGCGCCGTCGAAGCCGTGCACCGGCGCGGCCACCGCGATCAGGCCCGGCTCGAGCTCCTCGTCGGTGATCGCGTACCCGCGGGCGCGCACGCCGGCCAGCTCGGCCCGCAGCGCGGCCTCGCTGGTGATGGTCTTGTCGGTGCGCCGTTCCAGCTTGTCCTGCGGCAGCTGAGCCACGCCGTAGCCGAGCAGGACCTTGCCCAGCGCCGAGCAGTGCAGCGGCACCGACAGCCCGACCCAGTTGGTGCCGCCGATGAAGTAGGTGCTGTCCACCTGGGCGATCTGCTCCACCAGCCCGTTGCTGACCACGCCGAGGTTGATCGTCTCGCCGGTCGCCTTGCCGAGCCGCTCGAGGAACGGCTGGGCCACCGCGACCAGGCCGGCCTCGGCCCCGCCGCGCCAGGCGAAGCTGACGAACATCTCGCCGGGCAGGAACCGGCCGTGGTCATCGCGGCGGACCAGCCCGTTGCGCTCGAGCGCGAGCAGCAGGCGGGACGTGGTGGACTTGGCCAGCCCGGTGGCGGCGCTCAGCCCGGTGAACGTCATCGGGTCCGCCGAGTGCACGACCTCCGCGAGCAGCCGAGCCGCCCGGTCGACCGCCTGGGTGCCGTTCTGGTTACTCATCCGGGGTTTCCGTTCGTGTTCGTGCGCGACGCAGGTCCCGCAGGTTCCACTTTATGGGACCTAGTTCTACTATGTGATCGTAGGAGCCGG
Source organism: uncultured Actinomycetes bacterium (assembly GCA_963789225.1). Classification (GTDB taxonomy): domain Bacteria; phylum Actinomycetota; class Actinomycetes; order Streptosporangiales; family Streptosporangiaceae; genus Palsa-504. The sequence continues at coordinate 301,729 of CAWBKD010000005.1, read as the reverse complement.
TCTAAAATCGGTCAAGTTCCAGACCTTTGACCCGCAGGTCCCCCGGAAAGGCTGAGCGATGTTCGTCAACACGATGCCGAGGTACGAGATCCTCTCCGCCGACGCGATCGCCGTGCTCGACCGCGGCTGGCGCCGGATCGTCTCCGAGATCGGCATCCAGTTCGCCAAGCCGGAGGCGGTCGAGCTGTTCGCCAAGGCGGGCCAGCGGGTGGACGGCGAGGTGGTGTACCTCGACCCGGAGTTCGTCATGGAGCAGGTGGCCAAGGCCCCGCGCGAGTTCGACGTGCAGGCGCGCAACCCGGCGCACACCGTGCACATCGGCGGCGACCACATGGTGTTCAGCGCGGTGTACGGCTGCCCGTTCGTCCGCGAGGGCGACGTGCGCCGCGAGGCTACGCTGCAGGACTTCCGCCAGCTCGCCAGCTTGTCCCAGGCGTTTGACGAGCTCGACTCGGCCGGCGGGGTGATCTGCGAGCCGAACGACGCGCCGCTCGACTCCCGGCACCTGGACATGATCTACGCGCTGCAGACGCTGACCGACAAGATCTACATGGGCAACGTGGTCTCCGGTCCGAACGCGGCCGACACGATCGCGATGACGTCGATCCTGTTCGGCGGCCGGGACGCGATCGAGCGGGTGCCGGCGACGATCTCGCTGATCAACTGCAACTCCCCGCTGCGCTGGGACGACCGGATGCTGGACGCCCAGTTCGAGTACTGTGCCGCGGCCCAGCCCGTGGTCCTGACGCCGTTCCTGCTCATGGGGGCGATGTCGCCGGTGACCATCCCGGCCGCGCTGGTCCAGCAGCTCGCCGAGGCCCTGTCCGGGATCGCCCTGGCCCAGCTGATCAGGCCGGGCTGCCCGGTGATCTTCGGGTCCTTCCTGTCCAACATCGACATGCAATCGGGGTCCCCGGCCTTCGGCACCCCGGAATCGGCCATCGGGCTGTTCTGCACCGGGCAGCTGGCGCGGCACTACGGGCTGCCGTTCCGCACCGGCGGCGGGCTGAACTCTTCGCAGACGGCGGACGCGCAGTCCGCGTACGAGGCGCTGATGACGCTGCTGCCGACGTTCCTGGCCGGCACCAACTTCGTCATGCACGCGGCCGGGTGGCTGGAGGGCGGGCTGGTCAGCTGCTACGAGAAGTTCATCATCGACATCGAGCTGCTGAAGATGCTGCGGGTAGAGTTCACGCCGCTGGAGATCGACGAGGCGTCCCTGGCGTTCGGCGCCCACCAGGAGGTCGGGCACGGCGGGCACTTCCTCGGCGCGGCGCACACCATGGAGCGGTTCCGCGAGTGCTTCTACCGGCCCATGCTGTCCTCCACCGCGAACTTCGAGCGCTGGCTCAAGCTCGGCGCCAAGGACACCGCGGCCCGGGCCGGGGACATCTGGCGCAAGAAGCTCGACGACTTCTCGCCGCCCCCCCTCGACGACGCGATCCGCGCCGAGCTTGACGACTTCGTCGCCCGCCGGCGCCGCGAGCTGGGCGACTAGCTGGTCCCGGGGTCGGTCCAGCCGAGGCGGCGGGAAATCTCGGCCGCGGCGCCACGGACGGAACCGGCGAGGTCGCCGATGCGCCCGGCCGGGATGCGGAAGCTCGGGCCTGAGGCGCTGATCGAGGCGATCACGTTTCCCTCGGCGTTGCGGACCGGGGCCGCGACGGCGGTCAGTCCCTCTTCGAGCTCTTCCACCGCGCTCGCGTAGCCGCGCTGCCGCACCTCGGCCAGTAGCGGGGGAAACCTGGCGGGATCGGTGATGGTGCGCTCGGTGAATCGCCGCAGCGGCGGCACCAGGTGCCCGGCCACCTCATCCGCCGGCAGGTACGCCAGCAGGACCTTGCCGTCGGAGGTGGCGTGCAGCGGGATGCGCTGCCCGGCCCAGTTGTGCGGCGACAGCGCGGCCGGCCCTGCCACCTGGTCCAGGTAGAGCGCGTCGCGGCCGGACAGGATGGCGAGGTTGACGGTCTCGCCCACCTCCCTGGCCAGCGCCCGGCAGACCGGCCGGCTCTCCTGGACCACGTTGAGCCCGCGGGCCACCGCCCCGGCCAGCCGGACGATGCCGATCCCCAGCCGGAACCTCCCGCGCGCCGCATCCTGGGTCACGAGCTCGCGCCGGTCAAGGGCCGCGAGCAGCCGGGACGCGGTTGACTTGTGCACCCCGAGCTCGCGCGCGACCTCGGTCACCCCGGCCTCTCCGTCCCGGGCGAGGATCTCCAGGATGGCCACGGCCCGGTCCACGGACTGGATCGGACCCGCGTCCTCCCGTCCGCTGTTGCTCATAGCGCAACGTTATCGGGTTACCTTGACCACGCCAGCGCTCCCACTCATAATTGTTGCGTATTAGGCATTAAGTTGCACTATTAGCAACACTAGGCGGAGCGTTATGAGCGTGGGCCGTGGTCGTGAGTACGTGCTCACCCTTTCCTGCCCGGACAAGCCGGGGATCGTGTACGCGGTATCCAGCTTCCTGGTCCAGCACTCGGGGAACATCCTGGCCAGCCAGCAATACGGGGAGAGCCCGGACGACCGGTTCTTCATGCGGGTGCACTTCAGTGTGCCGCCGCAGGGCACTCAGCTAGCCGAGCTCGAGCAGGGCTTCTCCTGGGTGGCGGAGGCCTTCCACATGTCCTGGCAGCTCCATGACACGGCCGCCCGGGCGCGCACCCTGATCATGGTCTCCCGGCTCGGGCACTGCCTCAACGACCTGCTGTTCCGCTGGAAGACCGGCGCACTGCCCGTGGAGGTGGTCGGCGTGGTCTCGAACCACCCCGACTTCGCCGAGCTGGCCGGGTCCTACCGCATCCCGTTCCACCACGTCCCGGTCACGCCGCAGACCAAGGCGTCCGCCGAGACCCGGCTGCTCGACATCATCGCCGACACCGGCACCGACCTTATCGTGCTGGCCCGGTACATGCAGATCCTCTCCGGCGAGGTGTGCAAGCAGGTGGAAGGGCGGACGATCAACATCCATCATTCGTTCCTGCCGAGCTTCAAGGGCGCCAAGCCCTACCATCAGGCGCACGAGCGCGGGGTCAAGCTGGTCGGCGCGACCGCGCACTACGTGACCCCCGATCTGGACGAGGGGCCGATCATCGAGCAGGACGTGATCCGGGTCGATCACACGCTCTCGCCGGAGCGCCTGGCCGAGGCGGGCCGCGACGTCGAGGCCCAGGTGCTCGCCCGCGCGGTGACCTGGCACGCGGAGCACCGCGTGCTGCTCAACGGCGACCGGACCGTAGTCTTTCACTGAACATCCGCCCTGCGGTGGAGCCCAACAGCCATGGCGATCAGCGTTTTTGACCTCTTCAAGGTCGGTATCGGCCCGTCCAGCTCGCATACCGTCGGGCCGATGAAGGCCGCCAGGATGTTCGCCGAGCGGTTGCGCGGCGAGGGCCTGCTGCCCTCGGTACGGACCGTCCGGGTCTGCCTGTACGGCTCGCTCGGCCTGACCGGCAAGGGCCACGGGAGCGACAAGGCGGTCCTGCTCGGCCTGGAGGGCGAGCAGCCGGCCACCGTCGACGTGGACGCGATACCCGCCCGCCTGGAGGCCATGGGCAGGCGGGGCACGCTCCGGCTGCTCGGTGAGCACGAGATCGGGTTCACCGTCGCCGAGCACCTGGAGTTCAACCGCAAGCAGAAGCTCAGCTACCACCCCAACGGGATGCGCTTCACCGCGTACGACGACGGCGGCTCGGCGGTAGCCGAACGCGCCTACTACTCGGTCGGCGGCGGCTTCGTCACCGACGAGACGGAAACCGGACAGCCACCCGCGGCACCGGACACTTGTGTCCAGCCTTACCCGTTCTCGACCGCGGCCGAGTTGCTGGCTCATACCGCGCGCAGCGGCCTGCCCATCTCGGCGATCATGCTGGCGAACGAGCAGGCCCTGGGCCGGACGTCAGCCCAGGTCCGGGAGGGCTTGCGTGATCTCTGGCAGGTGATGCAGGCGTGCGTGCACCGCGGGTGTGCCACCGACGGCATGCTCCCGGGCGGGCTGAAGGTCCAGCGCCGCGCGCCGCGCCTGTTCCGGCAGCTCACCTGCGAGCGCAACGGCGATGACCCGCTGCGCGCCATGGACTGGGTCACGCTGTACGCACTGGCCGTCAACGAGGAGAACGCAGCCGGCGGCCGGGTCGTCACCGCACCCACCAACGGCGCCGCCGGGATCATCCCGGCGGTGCTGCACTACTACGACCGGTTCGTCCCGGGTGCCTCGCCGGAGGGCGTGGAGCAGTTCCTGCTGACCGCGGCGGCCATCGGCGTTCTGTTCAAGGAGAACGCCTCCATCTCCGGGGCCGAGGTCGGCTGCCAGGGTGAGGTCGGGTCCGCCTGCTCGATGGCGGCCGGCGCGCTGGCCGAGGTGCTCGGCGGGACGCCGGAGCAGGTGGAGAACGCCGCGGAGATCGGCATCGAGCACAATCTCGGGCTGACCTGCGACCCGGTCGGCGGGCTGGTTCAGGTGCCGTGCATCGAGCGGAATGCGGTCGCGTCCATTACCGCCATCCACGCCGCCCGCCTGGCCTTGCGCGGCGACGGGCGCCATTTCGTCTCCCTCGACAAGGCCATCCACACGATGCGCGTGACCGGCCGCGACATGCTCGACAAGTACAAGGAGACCTCGCGCGGCGGCCTCGCCGTCAACGTCATCGAGTGCTAGCCGGCGCGGGCGTCGTCGAGACGCTGAGCGGCAATCTCGGCATAGTCATGGTCGAGTTCGGCCACGCAAGGAAAGCGGCCGGCCTCGACGGCAGCGACCGAGGCCGAGGCGAGGCCGCCAAAGGGCTCCCATACCACGTCGCCGGGTTCGGTAACGGAGCTGAGGATACGGTGCATGAGCTGCAGGGGCTTCTGGTTAAGATGCGCCGCCGACAGGCTGCTCGGGTTGTAGACCCTCGGTGCCGCTCTTTTCATCGTCCCCTTGATCCGCTCTACGCCGTGTAGTGGCGCGAGCCGCCAGACATTGGTGATGCCGTGCACGTGCCGCCACTTGTGCCGCAGCGCGTCCCAGTCCTTCCCCGTGACCGGGGCTTGTCCGTCCAGGGAGTAATAAGGCCAGCCCGATCCGGCGCCGTGCTCGTTGGCGTACGAAGCCAGGCGCTCGACCATCGCACCGGGAGGCCAGTACCACAGCCAGTCCTGTGTCAGGTATTTGCGGGTCGCGGCGTTTCGCACCCCGCATGCCTCATTGGCCTTGGCCAGGGGGAGCCTGGAACGCTGCCATTCATGACGTAGCCATTGCTGGACGGGCATGCGGCCGTCGGCGCCCAGCACCTCCAGGCGGCGCTGATAGAGGGCGCATACCTCGGTCGCGACGGGGAAGCGGCGGATGGTCTTCCCGTTGACGTTTCCTGCGATGTGAGCGGCACCCTTGTCCCAGGTGATGACCTGGACGTAATCCCACCCGTTCTCGTCAAGCAGTGGATGAACCGTGGCCCAGCCAAGTTCTGTGTTCCAGAACCACAGGGTGGTGGCTGGCATCGCATACCGGCTCCACGCCGCCACGTGCGGCCGGTACCAGTCGGCCAGGCGGGCTACCCCGGTCGTATCCCCGTGGAAACCGCGGACCCCGTAGGCACCGTCGCTGATCACGGCGACGGGCGCGGGCCAGCTTCCGTACGCATCAAGCGCATCGCCGCGGTGCAGCAGGTAAGCAGACTGATCCACTTTCGCCTCCTCCTTCAGGCGAGGCTACGAGCTTCGCTGCCGGAAGTCATTCAGCCTCCCCCGGGCCGCGCCCTCAGGTTGCCGAGCGCTGGACTGATCGGGGACAGTGGCCAGGTGGACAGCCGACGGTGGGATGAGCGGTACGCGGGGACCGAGTTCGAGTGGACCACGCGGCCGAATCAGTTCGTGGCGGCCGAGCTGGCCGAGCTCCCGCCGGGCCGCGCCCTTGACCTGGCCGCGGGTGCGGGGCGCAACTCCGTCTGGCTAGCCGAACGTGGCTGGCGCGTCACCGCCGTGGACTTCTCCCGGATCGGGCTGGACCAGGGCCGCAAGCTGGCCACGGCCCGCGGCGTAGAGGCGGCGCGGATCGAGTGGATCGTCGCTGACCTGTGCGACTATGAGCCGGACCGGGGCTCCTTCGACCTCGTCCTCGTCGCGTACCTGCAGGTGGGCGCGGAGCTGCGCGCCGCTGTCCTGGCCCGCGCGGCCGCCGCGCTGGCTCCGGGCGGCACCCTGCTCGTCGTCGGCCACGACCTGACGAACCTCACCGAGGGCGTCGGCGGGCCGCAGTACCCGGAGGTGCTGTACACGCCCGAGTCGATCGCCGCCGAGGTGAGCGGGCTCCGCGTGCTGCGGGCCGAGCGGGTGCACCGCGCCGTGGAGCGGGACGGCGGCTCGGGGACCGCCATCGACACCCTGGTCCTCGCGGTACGCGACGCCTGATTGGTTCGTCGGCCGGCTTCCGGGGCCGGATCAGGGCTGCTATCTTGCCATATAACTAGTTCCGTTCAACTAGTTACTGATCGTGAATCGTGCGCGGGGGTGTCGCAGGCGCACGCGGGTCAACGGGGAGGCCTCGTGGGAGCCAGCCGACCTGGGCGCATCCTGGCCATCGGAGCGCATCCCGATGACGTAGCGATCGGGGCGGCGGGGACGCTCCTGGCCCACCGGGCGGCGGGTGACGCCGTGGTGATCCTGACCCTGTCCCGCGGCGCTCGCGACGGCGACCGGATCCGGCGCGCCCGCGGGTCGCAAGAGGCCGCCGGCGTCATCGGCGCCCGGCTGTTCCTCAATGACCTGCAGGACATGCGGATACCGGAGGGGGACCCGACGATCTGCGTCATCGACCAGATCGTCGCGGAAATCCAGCCGACGATCGTCTACACCCACTCCATCCACGACGTCCGCCAGGATCACCGGAACACCCATCGCGCGGCCATGGCTGCCTGCTGGCACGTCGGCCAGGTCTACTGCTTCCAGTCCCCGTCGGCCACCGTGGACTACCGCCCGACCCACTTCGTGAATATCGACGGTCACATCGGCGGCAAGCTCAAGGCCATCGACGCGTTCGCCGCCCAGGCCGGCTTGCGCGACTACCTCGATCCCGACCTGATCACCTCCACGGCCCGCTACTGGTCCCGGTACGGGAAAGGCACCCACGCCGAGCCATTCGAGGCCATCCGCGCCTGACCGGCCTGGCGGCGGTTCGCGGTGATCGCGGGTCTCGCGACAGCCGAGGCTGGCGCGATACGGTTCAGTCGGAGGGAAGAACCGTGGACGAGCAGATCATCGAAGTCGTGATCGAGATCCCCAGGGGCAGCCGCAACAAATACGAGTTCGACCACGAACGGCATGTGATGCGACTCGACCGGCGGCTGTTTACCGCAACCGTTTACCCCGCCGACTACGGATTCGTCCCGGATACGCTGGCCGAGGACGGCGACCCGCTGGACGCGCTGGTCCTGCTGGCCGAACCGACGTTTCCCGGCTGCCATATCGACGCCAGGCCCCTCGGCGTTTTCTGGATGCGCGACGAAAAAGGACCCGACGCCAAGATCATCTGCGTCGTGGCCGGAGACCCCGATTACGACAGCGTCCGGGAACTGGGCGACCGAGCCGGTGCTGGTCCAGCGACTGCTCGCCAGGGCTCGCCTCGATGACAGCCCTGACGTGATCAGGCACCGGCTCCAGGTGTTCACCGATACCACCAGCCCGCTGATCGAGTACTACCGGAACCGGGGCATCCTCCTGGAGGTAGACGCCAACCAGGCCCCCGAGTCGATCACCGACGAGATCGTCTCCCGCCTGCCCGCGTCCTGATCGCTTACGCAGGCGGGGTCTCCGGGCGGGTGAACGGCAGCTGGATCTCGAACACCTGCTGGTCGACATCGGCGATATCGTCCACCTCGTGGATCCATATCTCGCGGCCGGGCCCGTGGGCCTCGTAGCCGTGCTCCTCGGCCCACCTGAGCAGATCGTGGTACACCATCGGAAAGATGTTGGCGGCCAGGCCGTTGCGCACTGCGACCGCCGGTTCTTGACCACCTTGGCCTCCGAGACGGCGTGGAACCAGATGGTCGGCCCGTGGCCCTCCGGGTCGCTGATCCTGTCCGCTCCGTCGACCAGCTCCCCCTCGGGCACCCCCAGCTCACGGTAGAGGTCGTTCCAGGTAGCGAATCCGGCCGGGGCCAGCGCGAGCTCATAGCCCAGCGCGGCGGCCCAGAACCGAGCCAGCCGGTCCGGGTCGGCACAGTCGATGACCAGCTGAAAGCGGACAGGCACCAGTTTCCTCCCAGGCCACGCGGCTAGCTACCGGCATCCTGCCAGATGCCGCGCTGCCGCAGCGCAGGGGCCGGGCTAGCATGACTGCCATGGCGGGACAGGCCGGACAACTCCTCTGCGAGCGGTACCGGCTGGTCGAGCCGGTCGGTAAAGGAGCCATGGGCCAGGTCTGGCGTGGCTACGACGAAATCCTCGAGCGCACGGTGGCGATCAAGGAAATTCTCCTGCCAGAAGTGCTGCAGGGGAAGGAACGCGACTACCTGATCGCGCGGACACTGCGCGAAGAGCGGGCCACTGCCCGGCTGCACCATCCGAGCATCGTTACCGTCCACGACGCCGTCCGGTTCGACGACGTGCCGTGGACCGTCATGGAGTTCGTGTCCGGTCCTTCCTTGCACGAGGTAATCGCGCGTGACGGGCGCCTGCCCTGGAAGCAGGTCGCCGCGCTCGGGCTCGACCTGGCGGACGCCCTCGCGCACGCACACGCTGCCGGGGTCGTCCACCGCGACCTCAAGCCCGGCAACGTGCTGCTGGCCGGACGCCGCACGGTCCTCACCGATTTCGGCATTGCTCGCATCCTCGACGCCACTACCGAGCTGACCGCCGAAGGAACACTCATCGGAACGCCGCATTTCATGGCGCCGGAACAGGTGGAGGGTGAATCCACCCATCCTCCGGTCGACCTGTGGGCGCTCGGCGCGACCCTTTACACCGCGGTGGAAGGATGCCTGCCGTTCGACGGGCCGACCCTGACCGCCGTCCTGGCGGCTATCCTCAGCCGGCCGCCGCCGACCCCACAGCACGCAGGCCCGATGGCGCCGATCATCGGTTCGCTGCTGAGCAAGGCACCGAGCCAACGGCCGGACGCCGCCGCGCTTATGCGGCAATTGACCGCCCTCCTGCGGGGCGGCGCGGCCGTGGTGAGCTCTTGGTCACCGGCCACGGCCGTGGTGAGCGCCAGGTCACCGGCCATGGCGTCGCCGCCAGAGCCGACCACTGTCGCTTCGGCGGCCTGGCAGGAAGCGCCGTTGCGCGCCGCCGTCCTCGACGGCCGTGGCGGGGGGGTGTACTCGGTGGCGTTCAGTCCGGATGGCGGGATGCTCGCCAGCGGCTGCGACCAGGGGGTAAGGCCGGACGGATCGCTGGTCACGGGCGGTCACCGCGTCCGGCTTTGGGACGTGGCCAGCCTGACCTGCACGGCTGCCCTGACCGGTCCCGAGGCCGCCGCGTCCTGCGTTACGTTCAGCCCGGACGGCTCAATACTGGCTAGCGGTAACTCGGGTGACCCTGTGCAGTTGTGGCGGCTAGGACGCCGGTTCCGCAAGGGACCCTTCATCCTGGCCGGCGAAACCGACGCAATGTCGGTAGCGTTCAGCCCCGACGGTGCCCTGCTCGCCACCGGCAACTGCCACAAGACGGTCCGGCTGTGGGACGTGGCCACCCGCACCTGTATCGCCACCCTCAGCGGCCACGCCGGATGGGTGCACTCAGTGGCGTTCGGCCCGGATGGCGGCACGCTGGCCACCGGTAGCGGTGACCACACGATCCGCTTGTGGCGCGTGGCCGCGCGCACCTGCATCGCCACGCTTGCCGAGCACGGCGAGATCGTGCGCGAGGTCGCATTCAGCCCGGACGGCGCGATGCTCGCCAGCGGCAGCGTCGACAAGACCATCCGGCTGTGGGACGTCGCCGCCCGCACGTGCGTCGCCGTCCTCACCGACGGTTTCACCCCTGTGTTCTGCGTGGCGTTCAGCCCCGACGGCGCCGTGCTCGCCAGCGGAGGCCCCGACAGGAAGGTCCGGCTCTGGGACGTGGCTACCCGGACCCGCGTCGCCACCCTCACCGGCCACGCCGAGGCAGTGACCTCAGTGGCGTTTAGCCCGGACGGCAGCACCCTCGCCAGCGGCAGCCATGACCGGACCGTGCGCCTCTGGCGCCTCCAGTGAGGATGTCATCTTCGTCAGGTCATTGGTTATCCGGATGGCGCAAGAGAGTGCGGTGCGATAAGCATGAGCCGGGTTCCGAATGTAACCGACGGGTCAAGGGTGGGACTTCGGAGAAGTGGCGCACCCCGGTCCGCCGTCAGTTGAGTAAGTGCGGTGATGGCAAGGCCGAAGGCAGGACGCGGGTCCGTGTTGAACCCGTCGGCGATCAGTGTCTCCAGCATTGACCGGGGCACGTGGCCGTCGAGGCGCGAGGACTCCAATACCGGCAGTCCCACTTCAACGTCTTGGGTCTCTGAGTCCGACCTGAGTAGAACGCCCAGCATGAGCGCGGCGTCCTCGTAGGCCGCTGACCGGTAGGCGACTTCCTGAGTCGCACGGATGAACAGCATCATCTGTTCGTCACTGCCGCCTGCGAACTCACCGACAGCAGACAGGAGGAAGGCGGCGGCAGCTGATGGCGCCGCCGCACTAGCGGCCATGGCACGCAGGACCAGCGAATGGATCCGGGTCTGCGGTCTGATCTGCTCATCCACGGGCATATCGTCCAGCGCGGTGAGGGCATCCTCCTGCCTCCCCAGCGCCATGTAAGCCGCCGCCAGGCCCACCGTCACCTCGGCTTCGCAACTAGGCCCGAACGTGTCGCCCAGTAGTTCTCTGGCCTCGAGCGCGGTCCGCAGTGACGCGTCGAGGTCGCCCGCTCGCCGCTGGGCCACCGACAGGTATCCGAGGCAGAAACCATGGGCCAGAGTCATCCGTTCGCTGCTGAAGAGGCCGACCGCTTGGGTCAGCAACCGGATCGCCCGATGTGGGTCACCGCGGTGCAGGTAGAGCAGACCGTGGCGTACGGTGAGGTCGCCGACGGTCGAAAGCTCGATAGGCCCGGGAATCACGGCTATCTCGGCCAGGCACGGGTCAGCTTCGTCGAACCTGCGAGCCTCGATCAGGCAGCCCAGGAGAATCAGCAGGCAATGCCTCAGCTGACCGGGGTCACCGAGGACTCGTCCGACTTCGACACTGCGCTGGGCGGCGTCGATCGCCTCGGCGTAGCGTCCTTGATAGGCGAGGAGATTCGCCAGGATGCCGAGAGCCCGTCCGCGTTCGGCCAGGGTTAGCGGCGTGCCGTCCGCATGCGCCTTGGCCAAGAACACGCAACCGTAGGACGACAGTGAGCGGATGTGCAAGTACCGCCAGATCGCGGCGGCCAGGCGTACCTGGTCGGCTGGCGATTCTTCACTCGTCTCAAGCGCCAGGCGTACCAGTGTGAACTCTGCGTCGAGGTGCTTGATCGCTTCTGGCTGCTGAAACTCCATTTCGTTCAGTTGAGCGAGGCCAAGAGCCCATTGCATGAGCTGCCGGGTCGCATGCTGGCGGTCTGCCGGACTGAGATGCCTGATCGCGAAGTTCCGCACCACTCCCAAGACCTTGAATCGGACCTCGCCTGTCTCGTACATCTCTCGCGATACCAGCGACTTGTCTGCCAATGTTGCGACTAGGTGTTCACCGCGGTCGAGTTCTTCGTGCGCCATGATGGCTGCGCACCGGAAGGTGAACGGCGCGGTCAGGATGGCTAGTCGGCTCAAGGCACGTTGCTCATCCGGCTCAAGCAGATTCCAGCTCCAGTCGATGGTCGCTTCGATCGCCTGATGGCGGGGCACTTCCCGGCGGCCGCCGCTCAATATGGTCAGCCCTCGTCCGACGCTCGCCGCAATGTCGCTCACCGACAACGTCCGGGCCCGGGCTCCGGCGAGCTCGATGCACAGCGGAACTCCGTCGAGCGCACGGCACAGTTCCGTCACCTCTGCGACCTCGGCTGAGCTCAGTTTGGGTTCCTCGCCGCGGGCTTGGCCGAGCAGGCGGGTGAACAGTTCCACGGCATCGCCTGACTCGGCCGCTGGCCGACTGCCGAGCTGCTCGCGGCTCGCGACCGGCAGCGGCCCAACGGTCATGACCCATTCGTCCGGTAGATGCAAGGGTTCCCGGCTGGTAGCGAGGATGCGGACGCCTGGGCAGGCACTCAGTATCTGCGTGACCGCCGTCGCGGCGGAGGCTGTGACATGTTCGCAGTTGTCAAGGATGATGAGCGCAGGCGTGTCCGCGAGCACGGCACCAAATGTGGTCACGACTGCGGTACTACCGGCGTCGTCGAGAATAAGGTCGGCGAGCAGCGGGAGCACCTCTCCGCCGACCTGAACGCGCGCCAGGTCAGCGAACCAAGGGCCCGCCAGCGGAAATGGCAGCGACTCGGCGAAGCGCAGGCACAGCGCAGTCTTGCCGATCCCGCCCGGCCCCACGACCGTGACCAGTCTCCGGCTGTCAAGCCCCTGCGCAAGCGCAGTCAGCTCCTCACGCCGACCCACGAACAGCGACCGCGAGCGGGGCAATGTCGCTGGCCTGAGGCCGACCGCGAGTCTGGCCTGCGCACCCTCTCCGTCCAGCCATCCTGCGTTGTCGGGCACTTCTTTGCGCGAGAGCAGCTTGTCAATGTGTCGTTGCCGAGCCTGTAGGGCCCGGTACGCCGCGGCCAGCTCCTGGAGTTCACCGGACGGCCCGCCGAGCCGACCGACCGCGGTGATGAGCGAACGAAGCGGCGCCGACTCATAGTTGCCCTTTTCGATACGTCGCACCACGGTCGCGCTGACGCAGCCCTCTGCAGCAAGATCCTGCTGCTTGATCCCGCTGCATTCCCGCCAGACATGCAGCTCCCGCCCCATCGTGGCCATCACTTCCGCGCGCTCGCGGCGGATTGTGTTGCGAGCCTCGACGAGCCGTTCGTGGGCACGGCTTTGCTGCTCAGTACGTGCTACGTCGGTCACGAGCCGCCTCCCCGGCCATCGCGTAGGCCGACCATCAGTCGTTTGTGCTCATAAACGTACGGAGGTGGCGCCTCGCTGCCCGTCATCGGATTCCCGGCCGACGTTCAGAGGACGATGTCAATGGTGCTGCCTCGCGGCGCCTGGCCGGTAGGGGAGTACTGGACCACCCGGCCGGGGTTAAACGTGCCGCCGTTGTTGCGCGGCAGCACTTCGACGTTGAACCCGGCGGCCTTGAGATCCTGTATCGCCTGGTTCGCGGTCAGGCCGATCACGTCAGGAACGCTGACCAGCTGCGGGCTCTTGGAACCCGTGGGACTCTTGGAACCCGTGGGACTCTTGGAACCCGTGGCGCTCCTGGGACTCGCGGGGCTACTGCTGGCGGTGTCCGCAGCCGGGCTGGTGGCCGAGGTGGAGGTGCTAGCGGTGGCTTGCGGTTTCCGATGGTGCTTGCTGGCGGTCGGGCTCGGCTGGCCTTGGTCTGGAGTCGGCGCGGCGCCGCCAACAGTGGCGGCCGCGTCTGATCGGTGGCCGTCCGCCGCCGGCGGAGCGCTCGTGCTGAGCAGCAAGGGCAGCGCGATGGCGAGCGCCGCCACGAGGACCACGGCGGCGATGAGCGCGGCGGGCCAGCGGCGAGGCCTGGTAGTCGCGGCGGGAGACGGCGGAAGCCAGGGCAACGCTTCGCGTTCCGGCCCAGTTTCGAGTGGCGTCGGCGGCGGAAGCCAAGGCGATGCCTCGCGTTCCGGCCCAGTTTCGAGTGGCGTCGGCGGCGGGAGCCAGGACGATGCCTCGCGTTCCGGCCCGGTTGTGAGTGGCGTCGGCGGCGGGAGCGTCGTGGGCGCGCGGCCAGCGGCCGTGCCCAGGCCGACGGCACTCGTGGCGTCGGCGAGCAACGGCTCCGCGCCCCGGGCGCCGAGGGCGGCCAGCAGGTACGCGACCGTGGGCCGGGCTTCGGGCGCCTTGGCCAGGCAGCCGCCGATCAGCTCGACCAGCTTCGGGTCAGCCAGCCCGGCCAGATCGGGCGGCCGGTTGACCAAGCGGTACATAACCGTGACGGCCGAGTCCCCGCCGAACGGCGGCCGGCCCGTGGCCGCGAAGGCCAGCACGCTGCCCAGCGAGAACACGTCGCTAGCCGAGCCAATCGCGTCCCCGCTGACCTGCTCGGGGGACATGTACGCGAACGTCCCGATGACCGCACCCGCGTTGGTGATCCCCGTCGACGCGTCGATCACCCGGGCGATCCCGAAGTCGATGATCCGTGGTCCGTCCGGAGCGAGGATCACGTTGCCGGGCTTGAGGTCCCGGTGCACCAGACCGCGGGCGTGGATCGCGGCTAGGCCCTCGGCCAGCCCGGCGCCCAGCGCCCGCACCTCATCCGGCAGCAGTGGCCCGCGCCTGTCAACCGCCTCTTGCAGCGACGGCCCGTCGATGAAGGCCGTCACCATCCACGGCGGATTGGCGTACGCGTCCGCGTCGACCACCAGGGCGGTGTGGAAACCCCCGACCAGCCGCGCGGCCTCGATCTCCCGCGCGAACCGTTCCCGGAAGTGAGGGTCCTGGGCGTGGACCGGATGGATCAGCTTGACCGCGACCTTGCGGCCGCCTGGTGACACCCCGAGGAACACCTGCCCCATCCCGCCCGCGCCCAGCCTGCCGAGCAGCCGGTAGCTGCCCACGCTGAGCGGATCACCAGGCTGAAGCGGATCCATCGGCCGACCCCCCGGGTCCCATCCGCCGCGGAGCAGAGCATGAGGCGGTATACGGCTGCATGTTGCTCGTATCCAGGCTGGCCAGGCGGCCTTGCAGCGGCCACGGATCCCATCGCTGCTGATCGCTCACGATGACCCTCCCCATGCGGCCCAGATTGCCAACTCTCCCACCACCAGATTCGCGAGGGTCGAACTTCATGCACGTTGGGTACGAAGCTGACATACTCCCGTGACCCGGCTGTGTCCGGCCTGGGGCCAAGAGACTTATGGGCCTGGCCAGCACCGGCCGGACGTCCAGGACGTAACCCTCATTCCCCGTAAAAACAGTCCATCGAGGAATCGGGGACCCCAGATGCCAACGATCTCCCTCACTTTAGAACCGGAGAGTAGCATCAGTTGGCTCTCCCTGAAGGCCTTAGTCGCTGACGGCCGGGGCTTCCGTTGCCGGTTTGGACATACTGGGGGCCTTGCGGCGGGGCGGGGTGGCCCTCGGAGAGCTGATGGTGTACCAACGGCGGGATGACCTAGAGCGCAGGGGTGCAGTCGGCGAGCTGACCGAACTCGGCCAGGAGCTGGGCGAGCTCTGGGCCGATGCCTTTCGTCATCGTCTACGATGCCAACGCGCTGTATGGCAACGTGCCCGTTGCGTGCCCGATCCGCCGGTCGATGCCGGGGAATCAGGGTAACTCGCGGATACTCCAACTTGCCCGCCGACCAGCGCGCAGGCAGGTCTGCGCCTAGCCACCCACGTCCTCCCTAAGCGGTAGGTCGTGAGGTCGCACCGGTGGCATCAGAGGAAGACGGGCGGTAGAAGGATTGCACAGGCCGCTGACCGTTGTTACGGTTCGACCAACCGGATTACCGGAGGCATCTGTGGTCGCGTCCACTACCGAGGCCGTGGTCAAGGCCCCGCCACCGCGATCACGGCGTGGCCGCTGGCTGGCCATCGTTACCGTCACGGGCCTGGCCGCCGTTTACCTGGCCGCGATCACATCCACACACCCCGCGTTGAGCGCGAGCCCTGTCGGATGGTCTGGGGTACTCCCTGTCAACAGTGGCAGCCTGGCCGCGCCCACCGCAGCTGAGTACGCGTCCGTCTTTCCCACCGACCAGGGTTACGGCGAGGTCCTGTGGGCGAACCGGCCCGGCGGGGTGGTTACCTTCGGCTTCTCGGTGCACAACGGTGGCCCCGTCCCGGTGACCTTGCTCGGAGTGGCCCTGCGCACCTTCGCCCCCGGCGTGGTCAACGCGCTTGCCCCCGCCGGTGCTCAGCTCGGCCCTGGATTCGGCCAGATGACACCGTTCCACCCGGTAGCTCTGGCACCAGGGGGCACGGTGTGGGCCGGGCTCACCGAACGCGTGATCTGTGACCCGACGATCCGGGGTGATGCCAGGGCAATGAGCAGCAGGGGCCAGCCCGACACTTCCTTCCTTGGCGACGCCACCAGCCCCGTGGTCGTGCACTACCGCGTGCTTGGGGTAACAATGGCGCAGACGCTCAGCCTCGCCGAGCCGATCCTGGTCATGCTGCCCTATCGCGCCTGCAAATAAGTCAGGGACGGGCAGAGATGGACTTGGAGAACGACACCGTTACGTCCGTTTAGACAGCGGGCTGACGCGTCGCCCACCCGCCTCGCGTTCCAACTCGATCAGCCGCTCGGCCGTAGCGTGTGGCTCGGCAGCCCTCAGCCGGGCCAGGTGATCAGCGAACGTGGCATACCGGCGCGGGCCTGGCCGAGCTGGCACCGTTGCGCGGGTCGATCTGCTGATAGACCGCCTCATACGGCTCGCGCTGCACGACCTGGCCCGGGGTTAGGCCGAGGGCCTGGGCCCCCGGTCCCCACCACCGGCCCGGCGGCTCCCCGGCCTGAGCGGCGTTGAGGTAATAACCGCCCATCGCACGGCCAGCAGCCTCGCCCCGGGTCTTCCAGATGTAGCCCAGGTCGTAACCCTTAGCCACGGTGACGACCACGGCCAACCGGCTGCCTCCTCCCACGGAACGCGGCCGCGGGACCGACCATGATCATTTAGATCAATGCAACGGTCTGCGGCGATATGGCCACTGACCGTATTGGTAACGAAACTAACGTGCAACCGGCTACGAGGTCTTCGATTTCCTGCTCTGTTGCACTATCAGGATCAACCTGCAGCCAACCTCGTGTCCCGAGATTTACGACAGCACGGAGGATGTCGCTGCGTTCAAGTTTTGGAGTACGTCGACTCTTCCAGTCTTCGACGTAATCGACGACTTCAGCCACGGTGGGCCTGCGGTCCAACCGGTTATGCAGATCGTAGGCGGCATAGTGGACGGTCGCAGCGATTTCGGCACCGGCTGTGTCGAATCGGGCTGCCAGGTCAACGAGTCGGTCAATCAGATCGTTCCACTGGTCGAGCTGGTTTCCGTAGCTCGCACGTGCATCCTCAAGGGCCGAACTGGTACGCATCTCTATCATTCGGCCGCGCTGGCGCTCTGTGAGAATGCCGTTATTCTGCAGACGCCCGACCGCAGCCTTGAGTTCAGGTGCGAACGGACCATAGCTGGCGCGCTGGAATTCCAGGCCAGTTGGTAGACCGGCCGCAGTTGCGAAGTAGACGATCTTCTGCAGCATTACGCGGCCGACAGGCCAGTGATAACGCAGTGATTCCAATCGGTGGACGGTCTCAGCAATTGCAACGAGCCACGGTTCCAGCCGCCACTGCTGGTCGTCGCCTTGAGGATCGAGCTGGTCGAGCAGATCGAGTTGGATTTCACCAAGTAGAGTGCTCCCGTGAGGTGCGTACAGCTCGACGGGAATGTCTAGGCGCTTGAGATGCCGAAGCAGGATCGGGCCGACCACTCGCCATTCAAGCTGACCGTTGCCACAGCCTAGAGGCGGCACCGCCAGCGACCTGATTTGCCACTCCTTATAGTGGTCTTCAAGGTAGTCCAGGCCAGTCTCGATGTCACTAAGGCGGCTGACCGAGCGCCAGTGCTGCTTGGTCGGGAAGTTCACGATCACGTGATCCAAGGCCCGATACGCGTACGGTTCGCCGAGCCGGACCTCTCCCTGCTCACAACGCTTCACGTAATCACGGTACATATCCGGATACCGGTTCTTGAATGCTAGCGCTACGCCTTTACCCATGATGCCCACGGTATTCACCGTGTTAACTAGAGCGTGCATTTTCGACTTCAGTAGGTCACCTTCGAGTATCCGCACGTTACTCATCTGAAGAAGATCTCCCTGCGAACATTAACGACGGGCAAGTCCTCCAAAGCTTGGCAGGCTCTACGCTTCTCCTGCGTATCGACGTAACAACCTTCGATATATTCTGATGGTACCAGACCCGGCACTAGAACTTCAGCGTTTCTGACACGTTTCTTCTCCAGGTATGTCCAGTAATCGGGATCAGTCCACCACGTAGCGAAAATACGCTGAAAATTAAGATACAGGAGTCCTTCAGGTGACGGGTAGAACCGCGTATCCTGGTCTGCGGCATTACCGTCAGTGACAACTGTGTCGGGGATATCAAGTACCGCCGGTGAAACCCGGACTACGACCAAGTCGGGCTCATCTTGTCGGCAGTACATCATTGGGTTGCGCGCATTGAAGTAGAGATTTGCGTAGCTGTGCAAGCTGAGCCCGCCAGGTACCGACTTGCCGCGCCGGATGTCTTGCACGGATTCATTTGCAATCGAGCGGTGCGGCAGGAGTGAAGCACGATCGTGGCACAAGATCCCGTGCTCCAAGATCGAGTCCAGGGTGCCGATCGGCGTGATGAAATGAAGTTCCTCGACCTCATCGCGATCCATGACACTCCTGCCGTGCGGCTTGGCTGCCGCATGCATACCGGGTGGAACGGATGAGTAATGTTACGCGAATCCGCGCGAATAGCCGCGCGAGTAGGCGACCGACAGGCCATGCCCCTCACTGTCCTCCTGCGAACCCAGATTCGAGTGGTGTTCGAACCTTGTTCGAACAGTACCACGGGCCGGCGACACAATCGATAACCGACACGAGCCTGGCAGGAGCTTGCCATCCGGAGCAGGCAGCGTGGGCGCGGTTGCGGCATGCGGCTGGGAGCCACGCGGATGAACAACCTTCGGATGTCCGGACCCGCTGGCGGCGGAGCGCCTACCATCGCCGGACTGGCTGCGTTCCGGCCCACGTGATCGTTAGCCTCCGCGTGCCGGATGGCCCGCATCAGCACGTTGTGGGTGCTCGCCATGGTCCGGGTCGACCGTTCCTCAGCCAGCTTGTGCAAGGCGCGGCGCACGTCGTGCGCGCTCAGGTCCCGCAGCGGGATGTTGCCGATCAGGATCGTAACCGGCTTGAGCAGGTCCACATGTGACCGGACAGTTTTGTCCGCCAGGCCGTCCAGCGCTTCAGCAGCCCAATCGTCCACTGCCTTGGCCACTGTGTAGCTGGCGGAGGTCTTCAACCCTGCCTCCGCCTCGGCCTGGAGCGCAACGGAGCATGCGCTCGGCTTGGTCAGGGCCAAGGGACTTCGGTATGACTGCTGTCTGCCAGTGGGCGCACTTATGCTGGTTCAAGCGCCGATCTCTGGAAGGGCTGCTGATGACCACGCCGCATGCCAGGCAAGCCCAGGTCCTGCCTCGCCCGGCTTGCACGCCGGCGGCGATCCGGGCCGTGCTGGCCGCCAACGCCGACGATGAGGTGCTGCAACGGTACGACGCGGATCTGGATGCGGCGTTCGAGCGGGCGCGCGCGCAGGGCGACCTGACTCCGCTCGTGCAGACGGTCCGGCGCTGGTGGTTCGAGGCGGATGCCTGGCGCGACCCTCAGGCCCAGCGGGAGTTCCTGGCTCGTGTCGACACCTACCGAAACGAGGGGCTGCCGCCTGCCGGGCAGCGAACGACCCGGGAAGAGGTCCGGGCCCGGTTCGGCGTCTGACCGGTGTACCGGTGGGAGCTGGACGGCCCCGCTGACCAGGAGTTCGCCGACCTGAATCCGGCTGTGCAGGCGGTGCTCGCGGCATTCCTGGATGCGGTTGTGATCGTAGACCCGGTGCAGTATCAACGTCGCCGCGACGAGCGCGACGATGTGTCAATGCCGCTGCGAACGCTGCACTTCAGCCCGCACGACGACGGGCTGGTCACGTTCCTGGTGTACCCGCCCGACGATCTCGTCCTTGTCGTCAAGATCCAGTGGCTCGGCGACTGAGCGGCGTGATCAGCTGCGCGCCCGGCCGGGAGTGTCGCCGGGGTTCTCGCCGAGCAGTTCTTCAAGCTTGTCGAGCAGCGCGCGCAGCGTGTACCGGGTGGTGACGATCTCACCGTTCGGTTCCGGGATCTGCGCCTGCCACCAGCCGTTCCCGGACCTCGATCGTCACGCCGGGGTGATCCTTGCCGGATCCGGCCCAGTCGCAGGACCCCAGCCAAGCGAGATCGCACCGACCCAGACGCCCTTGGCGCGCAGTCTCCGGCTTGCGTTGAACGCCGGGTGGCTGGCGAGCTGGGGCTTGCAATGCGGCACCACGACGACCGGGGTGCCGTAGCCGACCATCTCGCACAGCAGGCCCATCGCGAAGTTGTCCGCATGTCCATGGGCGAACTTGTTGACGCTGTTGAACGTCAGCGGGCATGCGAGCACAGCGTCCGCGGGCGGGAGCGGCGCACCGGTGCCCGGCGTCCGGTACTCCGATCGCACCGGCTCGCCTGTCAGCCGCTCCAGCTCAGAGGGATCGACGAACCTGGTTCCGGTCGGCGTGCAGAAGACCACCACCCGCCACCCGGCGGCCTGACACACGGCAACTAGTGCGGGCACCCCTTCAGGTGCGGGAGCTCCGCTGATAACCAGGTACAGAACATTGCGCCGCGCGTTGCCGTCATCCACAGGCCTGGACCTCCGGGATGTGTCGGAAGTTCCAGGATAGACCGGGCTGGAATTGAAGACCCGAACCTTCGCCGTGCCCACGGCGCGCAGTAGCCGTCGTATGCCAGATAGTACGCTGACGTTTGGCTCTTGGTTTGGCTCTCCTCAGCGCCCCTCAAGATCGCAATAAGCCTCTGACCTGGGTGGAGCTAAGGGGACTCGAACCCCTGGCCTTCTGGATGCAAACCAGACGCTCTTCCAGCTGAGCTATAGCCCCGAAATGTCTGCGCCCAGGTTACCCGGTCAGGACCTGGGCCGCGATGCACAGCATGGCGCGGGGGAGCAACAAGCGCCGTTCGGGGTCAATGGATCTTTCACTTGAGCAGGCGGGACAGGCGGCGGTCGGCGAGGGGCTTGCCGCCGGTCTGGCAAGTCGGGCAGTACTGGAGCGCGGAGTCGGCGAACGAGACCTCCCGGATCGTGTCGCCGCAGACCTGGCAGGCCTGGCCGGTCTTGCCGTGTACCCGCAGGCCGCTCTTCTTTTCGCCCTTCAGGTCGGCGGCCGCCAGGCCCGCCGAACGCTCGACCGCCTCGTGCAGGGTCGTCTTGATGGCGTCGTACAGGACGGCCACCTCGTCAGGGGTCATGCTGGCCGCGATCTTGAACGGGGACATCTTCGCCGCGTGCAGCACCTCGTCGGAGTAGGCGTTGCCGATGCCGGCGATGATCCGCTGGTCGCGGAGCACGCCCTTGATCTGCGTCCGGCGGCCGGACAGCAGGCCCGCCAGGGTGTCCATGGTGAAATCGGCGGCCAGCGGGTCCGGACCGAGCGTGGCCACGCCGGGCACCTCGGCGGGGTCGCGGACCAGGTAGACCGCCAGGCGCTTGTGCGTGCCAGCCTCGGTGAGGTCGAACCCGGAGCCGTCGTCGAGCGCCAGGCGGAAGGCCAGGGGGCTCTTGCCGGGTTTCGGCGGCGTCGTGGGCAGGTCCTCGCGCCAGCGCAGCCAGCCCGCCCGGGCCAGGTGCATGATCAGGTGCAGACCCTGGTCGGTGGAGATGTCGAGGAACTTGCCGTGCCTGCCGACCCCGGCGATCACCTGCCCGTTCAGGCTGGTCAGCGGCGGGTCGAAGGTCTTAAGGACCGAGAACGAGGCGGCGTCGGCGCGCGCTATCGCGTGACCCGTAGCGTGCGCGCGCAGAAATTCTGCAAGCGACTCCACTTCCGGCAGTTCCGGCATGCCTGACAGTCTGCCACGCGGCAGGCGAAGTCAGTCACTCGCCGTGGTCAACGGCGTAGCCGCCGCTCTCGCCCTGTGATGCCACCAGGTCCGGCAGGTCGCCGATATCCGCCAGCAGGTGGGTGGCCCCGGCCCTGCGGAGCCTGCTCGCGCTGTGCGCGCCGCCCCGCATGCCGATCACCAGCCGGGCCCCGGCGCGCCGCGCGCACAGCACGCCGCTCTCGGTGGCCGCGACCACGGCCACGTCCCGCACGTCACCGATGCCGAGCCGCAGGACCGCGGTGAGGACCAGGTCGGGCCAGGGGAAGCCCCTCGTCACGTCGTCCGCGCAGAGCATCAGGTCCGCGCGCTGCCACCAGCCGAGGCGTTCGGTGATCAGGCTGAGCGCGGGCCTGGACAGGCACGAGAGCAGGCAGACCTTGGTGCCTGCGGCGGTGAGCTTGGCCAGCGCCTCGTTCGCCCCGGGCAGCGGGAGGACGCCAAACCGGTCCACGGCGGCCTGGAACGACCGCTCGAAGGCGAGGATCGCGGCCTGCGCCCGGATCTCGTCCTCGGGGAACAGGCTGTGGATGACTTCGGCCGGAGACCAGCCTCGGGTCCTGTCGAACTGGACCATGGACCTGACGTAGGCCGCGGTCCCCGTTACCACGCCCTGGGTGGCGATCGCCTCGGCGAACGCCCGCTCGAGCACGCTGGCGTCGGCCGCCGCGGCTCCGAGCACGTCACAGCAGACCAGTGAAACCGGAGAAGTATCGCTCACCGGGTCGCCCCCTGGCGCCGGACGGCTCGTCCGCGGGCTGCCGGACCTCGCCGCCGATCGCGCGGGTCAGTCGTCGTCAGCTGCCGTCGCCTCGGTCCACAGGTCGAGCTCGGCCCGGTCGGAAACGACCTTACGCCAGACGGCGAATGCGGCGAGCCCGAGAAGGACGACCAGGAGCAGCTTCTTTACCACGAGGAACCCTCCACCTCGATGACGTCCAGATCCTGCCCGCGGAAGCGGATCGGCTGACCGCAGGTGTGTACGGGCAGCTTAGCAAGCTTGGACCCGATGTATGGTCTCAGCCGCACTCCGCAGCAAACAGATGGCTTCGGTTAACTGGGGAAAGGATACCAGGTGTGGGGTTACGTGGACTTGAACCACGGGCCTCGTCCTTATCAGGGACGCGCTCTAACCGACTGAGCTATAACCCCATGCCATAACCGGCTTGACCTGCGGAAACAGGCGCAAGCCAACATCCTACCGTACCTGCGGGGCGGTCGCGCCGTGACGCGGGACCGCGGACGTTCACTCGGTCTCGCGGAGGGTCACTTCCACGCCGCCGACCAGCCGGGACGTCAGGTTGTAGACCACCGCGCCGATGGTCGACATCGCCGTGATCAGCACGATGTTAAGCGAGCCGAGCAGGGCGGTCCAGCCGAGTATCCGGGAGGCCGAGAACCATTTCGCCGCGTTCACGCCGTTCGAGGCCTGGCTGGACGTCACGTTGGAGACGACGCGCTGCAGCGAGTCGAACACGCCGAGCGCCGACAGCGAGCCCCAGAGCACGGTGACGACGACGAACAGGATCACGAAGGCGACGAGGGACACGACGAAGCTGAACTTCATGACGGACCACGGCTCGACCCGGGCGATGGTCAGGTGCGCCTGCCGGACCGAGCGCTTGGCGGCTGCCTTCGGCGGCGCCCTCCGCACCGTGGCCGGGGCCGGGGCCGGCGCGGGTTTTTGCGGGCTGGCGACGGTCGCCGCCGGCCTCGCGGGAGCCGGGGGCTTCGCGTTCCCGGCCGACCGCAGGAAGGTCCGGGCGGGCGACGACGGTGACGTGGGCGGGGGCTCGGGAGTCTCCCAGGTGAACGCCGCCGCGGAGACCGCGGGCGGATCCGCGCTGGGCTGCGGGGCGGGCGGCTCGCTCACCGCCGGCAGCGGGGTGTACGACGTGCTGAACGACGGCTGCTCGAACAGCGGGCTGGCGTCGGGCTCGTCCGGCGCTAGCGGGTCGGTCGCGAGCGCGCCGTCGGCCGACGGCTCGTCAGTATCGTTCAGGCTCCAGGAGACCGGGCCCGTACCCCAGGAGTCCAGACCCGGTGAGTCCGGAGCGCTAAAGGAGAACTCCGGCATGTCGAAGGCGGACGAGTCAAAAGCCGACGGCCCCAGGGCGCCGAGCCCGGCGGGCGCGTCCTCGGCAGCAGCGTCCGTGACGGCAGCCTCGGAGCCGTCCTTCCCGTTCTCGCCGACGGCGGGGGCGTTCCACATCGACGGGACGGCCGGGGCCTCACCCGGCATCCGCGGCATCATGGGCGAGGGCACGATGATGCCGACCGGGCGGGTGTCGCGGCCATCGTCGGAGATGGGGTCATCGCCGTCCTGTCGTGAGGTCACGACTGTCGGCGACGCCCCACCCGATTCATCGGGGTCGTCCGTACGCCTGTCCAAGCCGTCCTCCCTCTGATCCAGACCCTCACGAGGGTATCTCTGGACGAGACGCCCATGCGACAGCCATGCAAAGAAGGCGGCATCTCACCGCTGCCTCTAGCTATTTATGGGACGCGCAGGTCCCCGCAGTCGTTGCCGTGGACCCGAGCCCGAAGTTTACCCCTCTACCCTATTCGTCCCGGATTACTCGTCGTCTGATCCGGCCGCAGGCGCCTCAGGATCTGCTTCACCCTCGACCTGGCCCGGGTCGGCGTCCTCGTCGGCCGGCTCCCCCTCGGCCAGCGACTCGGCGTTGAGGGCCAGCGCCACCACGCTGTCCCCGGCGGCCAGGTTCATCAGCCGGACCCCCATGGTCTGCCGTCCTGACCGCTTGATCCCGCCCGCCTGGGTCCTGATCACCCCGCCCGCCGAGGTGATGGCGAAGATCTCGTCGTCGGCGTGCACCATCAGCGCGCCGACGAGCTCACCGCGGGCTTCGGTGATCTTGGCGGTGACAACGCCGCGGCCGCCCCGGCCCTGGACCGGGTACTCGTCGGCCGGCGTGCGCTTGGCGAAGCCGCCGCCCGTGGCCACCAGCACGTCACCGCCGTCCTTGACCACGTACATACCCAGCAGCTGATCACCGTCGTTGAACCGCATCCCGATGACGCCCGAGGTATCCCGGCCCATCGGGCGCAGCGAGTCGTCGTCGGCGTGGAACCTGATCGCCTGCGCGCCCTTGCTCACCAGCAGCAGGTCGTCCTCGGGGGAGACCAGCCGGGCCGCGATCACCTCGTCGTCCTCGCGCAGGTTGATCGCGATGATGCCGCCCGACCGCACGTTCTCGAAGGCGGTCAGCTTGGACTTCTTCACCAGCCCCGAGCGGGTGGCGAGGACCAGGTAGGGCGCCACCTGGTAGTCGCGCAGCGCGAGTACCTCGGCGATCCGCTCGTCGGGCTGGAACGCGAGCAGGTTGGCCACGTGCTGGCCGCGGGCGTCGCGGCCGGCGTCGGGCAGCTCGTAGGCCTTGGCCCGGTAGACGCGGCCCTTGTTGGTGAAGAACAGGATCCAGTGATGGGTCGTGGTGATGAAGAAGTGGTCCACGATGTCATCGGTGCGAAGCTGCGCGCCGCGCACGCCCTTGCCGCCGCGCCGCTGCGCGCGGTACAGGTCGGTCTTGGTGCGCTTGGCGTACCCGCCGTACGTGATGGTGACCGCGACGTCTTCCTCGGCGATCAGGTCCTCGTCGGCCACCTCGCCGTCATAGGCGATGATCTCGGTGCGCCGGGCGTCTCCGTACCTGGTGACGATCTCGGCCAGCTCGGTGCCCACGATCTCCCGCTGCCGTTCCTGCGAGGCCAGGATGCTCTCGTAGTCGGCGATCTTGGCTTCGAGATCGTCCCGTTCATCGACGAGCTCCTGGCGCTCCAGGGCGGCCAGCTTGCGCAGCTGCATGTCCAGGATGGCGCGCGCCTGGATCTCGTCGATCTCCAGCAGCCCCATCAGGCCCTGCTGCGCCTCAGCGGCCGAGGCGCTGGCCCTGATCAGGGCGATGACTTCGTTGATCCGGTCGATGGCCTTGAGCAGGGCGGCGACGATGTGCAGCCGCTCCGCGGCCTTGCGCAGCCGGTACCTGGTGCGCCGGACGATGACCTCGATCTGGTGCGTCACCCAGTACCTGATCATCTGGTCCAGGCGCAGCGTGCGCGGCACGCCGTCGACCAGGGCCAGCATGTTGGCGCCGAACGTGTCCTGCAGCTGAGTGTGCTTGTAGAGGTTGTTGAGGACGACCTTGGCGACCGCGTCCCGCTTCAGCACGATCACGAGCCGCTGGCCGGTGCGCCCGCTGCTCTCGTCCTGCATGCTGGCGATCCCGTTGATCCGGCCGTCCCGGACCAGTTCGGCGATCTTCTCGGCTAGGTTGTCCCGGTTGACCTGGAAGGGCAGTTCCCTCACGACCAGGCAGGTGCGCCCGCGGGCGTCCTCTTCGACCTCGACCACGGCGCGCATGGTGATCGAGCCCCGCCCGGTGCGGTAGGCGTCCCTGATCCCGCGCCGCCCGACGATCAGGCCGGCGGTGGGGAAGTCCGGACCCTGGATCCGCTCCATCAGCGCGTCGAGCAGCTCCTCGTCGGAGGCCCCGAAGTTGTCCAGGTACCACTGCGCCCCGGCCGCGACCTCGCGCAGGTTGTGCGGCGGGATCTTGGTGGCCATGCCGACCGCGATCCCCTCGGACCCGTTGATCAGCAGGTTGGGGAACCGGCTCGGCAGGACCACGGGCTCGGACGACCGGCCGTCGTAGTTCTCGCGGAAGTCGACGGTTTCCTCGTTGATGTCCCGCAGCATCTCCATCGCCAGCGGGGTGAGGCGGCACTCCGTGTATCGCATGGCCGCGGGCGGGTCGTTACCCGGCGAGCCGAAATTGCCCTGGGAGTCGATCAGCGGCATCCGCATCGACCAGGGCTGCGCCATCCGGACGAGCGCGTCGTAGATCGCGCTGTCGCCGTGCGGATGGTAGTTACCCATGACCTCGGCGACGGGCCGAGCGCACTTGACGAACCCCCGGTCCGGGCGGAATCCCTGGTCGTACATGGCGTACAGGATCCGCACGTGGACCGGCTTGAGCCCGTCCCGCACGTCGGGCAGCGCACGGCCGATGATGACCGACATCGCGTAGTCGATGTAGCTGCGCTGCATCTCGTACTGGATGTCGACCGGCTCGATGCGGTCGTGCCCGCCCGGCGGATCGGTAACTTCTGTCACTTTCGCAATCCCTACTTACGGATAGAACCAGCCAGGCCTCACGGCCGACGGATCAGATGTCCAGGAACCTGACGTCCTTCGCGTTGCGGGTGATGAACGCGCGGCGCGCCTCGACGTCCTCGCCCATCAGCACGCTGAACAGCTCGTCGGCCTGGGCCGCGTCGTCAAGCGTCACCTGCCGCAGCACCCGCTGCGCCGGGTTCATCGTGGTCTCCCACAACTCTTCGGCGTTCATCTCGCCGAGGCCCTTGAACCGCTGCACGGCGTCGCGGGGGCGAGGGTCCTTGCGGCCCGCCGCGATCCCCGCCTCGATCAGCCGGTCGCGCTCGGCGTCGTTGTAGGCGTAGCCGGGCTGAACGCCGCGTCCCTCCCACTTGATCTTGTACAGCGGCGGGTTGGCGAGATACACGTGCCCGGCTTCGACCAGCGGCTTCATGAACCGGAACAGCAACGTGAGGAGCAGCGTCGTGATGTGCTGCCCGTCCACATCCGCGTCGGCCATGAGGATGATCTTGTTGTAGCGCAGCTTGGTGACGTCGAACTCGTCGTAGATGCCGGTGCCGAGCGCGGTGATCAGCGACTGGACCTCGGTGTTCTTGAGCACGCGGTCGATCCGCGACTTCTCCACGTTGATGATCTTGCCGCGGATGGGCAGGATGGCCTGGAACTTCGGGTCCCGGCCGCCCTTGGCGGAGCCGCCGGCCGAGTCGCCCTCGACCACGTAGATCTCGGACTCCGCGGGGTCGGTGGACTGGCAGTCGGCCAGCTTGCCGGGCAGCGACGTGCCGCCGAGCAGCGACTTGCGGGTCAGGTCGCGCGCCTGGCGCGCGGCGATCCTGGCCCGGGCCGCCTGGCTGGCCTTGTTGATGATCTCCTTGGCCTCGCCGGGGTTGCGGTCGAACCAGTCCCGCAGGTGGTCGTTGGACGCCTTCTGCACGAACGACTTGGCCTCGGTGTTGCCCAGCTTGGTCTTGGTCTGCCCTTCGAACTGCGGCTCGGCGAGCTTGACCGAGACGATCGCGGTCAGGCCTTCGCGGACGTCGTTGCCGGTCAGGTTGTCGTCCTTCTCGCGCAGCAGCTTCTGGTCGCGCGCGTACTTGTTGACGATCGTCGTGAGCGCGGCGCGGAAGCCCTCCTCGTGGGTGCCGCCCTCGGCCGTGTTGATCGTGTTCGCGAAGGTGTGCACCGACTCGGTGTAAGCCCCGGTCCACTGCATCGCAATCTCGACGGCTATCCCTTCGGCTTCCTCCTCGAAGTCGATGATCGAGCCGTGGACCGGCTCCTTGGAGGCGTTCAGGTACCGCACGAAATCGGCGATCCCCCCGGCGTAGCGGTACTGCACAGCCCGCTGCTTGTCCGGCCGCTCGTCCGTGAGCGTGATGAGCAGGTTCCTGGTGAGGAACGCCATCTCCTGCAGCCGCCTGGATAGCGTCTCGAAGGACCACTCGGTGGTCTCGAAGATCTCGCTGTCGGGCCAGAACGTGGTCGTGGTCCCGCGGTCCTGAGTCGCGGCGCCGCGGACCATCGGGCCCATCGGCTCGCCGCGCTCGTAACCCTGAGTCCAGACGTAGCCGTCCCTGCGGACCTCGACCTCGAGCATCCAGGACAGGGCGTTCACCACGGACACGCCGACGCCGTGCAGCCCGCCGGATACCGCATAGGACTTCCCGTCGAACTTGCCGCCCGCGTGCAGCGTGGTCATCACGACCTCGAGGGCGGGGCGGTGCTCCACCGGGTGCTCGTCCACGGGGATGCCACGGCCGTTGTCCTGGACGCGCACTCCGCCGTCGGCGAGCAGCGTCACGTGGATGGTGTCAGATTCCCCCGCGAGCGCCTCGTCGACGGAGTTGTCCACGACCTCGTAGACCAGGTGATGCAGGCCCCGCTCGCCGGTCGAGCCGATGTACATTCCGGGTCGCTTACGGACCGCTTCGAGGCCCTCGAGTACCGTGATCGAACGTGCATCGTAGGACAAGCTGAAACTCCATCCTGCATCAGAAAGCGCGCAGCCCAGCCCCCACGATGTGGCCATCCTTGCGCTCTTTCATTTTACCTTCGACCGACGACAACCTGGGCCGTCTTGGCCTGCTAGCCGTAGGTGTCGCCGGGGCCCTTGCTGCCGGGGACGCGCCAGGCGCCGCGCTGGCGCGGCGGTGCCGGGCCGCGGACCTTCACCCTGCGTACGGTGCCCTGGCCGAGCTCGGCGTTGAGCCGGGCCACCAGGACCGACGCGAGCAGCCGGACCTGGGTCGCCCAGGCCGTCGAGTCGGCGGTCACCGCGAGTTCCCCGTCGGCGAAGGTATCCGGGCAGGTGTGCGCCGCCAGGTCCTGGCCAACGATCTCCGCCCAGCGGCCGAAGACCGACCCCATCGCCGCCCGCTCCTGCCAGCCGCGCGTGTCGAGCAGGCCGTCGATCGCGCCGGCCAGCCGCTCCGGGTCGTCCTGGCGTGGACGCCCCCCAGGGGGTACGGGGCGGCGGGCAGCCCCCCCGGGCGCGGGGGGGTCACCGGGGGGGTCGTCCCCCCGGGGGTGAACATATTCGCCCCGGGCGCGCGCGTCCGCCTTGGCCTCGGCGAGCGCCTCCGCCGCCAGGCGAGCGCGATCCGGGCTCGTGCGGTCAGCCGGCACGGCTGATCACGCCGGCCTCGACGTGGAAGCGCGGGCCGGTCAGCAGGCCGGGGATATCGACCGGGACCGCGGCCGTGATCAGGACCTGCTCGGCGTCGGCGACCAGGGCCGCCAGCCGTTCCCGCCGCCCCGCATCCAGTTCCGCGAACACGTCATCGAGGATGAGCACGGGATCCTCGCCACCCTCCCTGAGCAGCGCGAAGCTGGCCAGGCGCAGCGCGAGTGCGAGCGACCACGATTCACCGTGACTCGCGTAACCGCGGGCGGGCAGCCCGCCGATGGACAGCTCGAGTTCATCGCGGTGCGGCCCGACCAGGCAGACGCCGCGGTCGAGCTCGCTGGCCCGGACCCCGGCCAGCGCCTTGAGTATGGCGGCCTCGATCACCGGCGGCTGGTCATCGGGGCCGATCGCGTCGACGCAGGCGCGGTAGGAGATCGCGGACCCGTCGCCGGAGCGACCGCCGGACACCGCTTCGTAGGCGGCGGACACGTGTGGCCGCAGCGCGGCGACCAGGCGCATCCGCCCGGCCAGCAGCGGGGCGCCCGCCCGGGCGAGCTGCGCGTCCCACGCGTCGAGCGTGGCCGTCACGGACTCGCGCGCCGCACCGCGCAGGTGCCCCTTGGCCCCTGCCGACTTCAGCAGGGCCGTCCGCTGCCGCAGCACCCGTTCGTAGTCGGCGCGCACGCCCGCGTACCGTGGCGCGGTAGCGACGAGCAGGTCGTCGAGGAACCTGCGGCGGTCGCCGGGGTCGCCCTTGACCAGGGCCAGGTCCTCCGGCGCGAACAGCACCGTGCGCAGCGTGCCCAGGATGTCACGCGGCCGCGGCAGCGGCGCGCGGTTGAGCCTGACCCGGTTGACGCGGCCCGGGTTGAGCTCGACTTCGACCAGCACGCTGCCACCGATCGCGGTGACGGCCGCCCGGACGACCGCACGCTCCGCTCCGTGCCTGACTAGTGGCGCGTCGGTGGCGACGCGGTGGCTGCCCAGCGTGGCCAGGTAGCCGACGGCCTCGACCAGGTTGGTCTTGCCCTCCCCGTTCAGCCCGGTGAAGGTGGTCACGCCGGGAGCCAGCTCGACGGAGGTGTCCGCGTAGGACCTGAAGTCCGTCAGGGCGAGCCGGGTGAGGTACACAGATCGAGACTAGAGGGCGTACGCCCGTTACCCGGCCGACCGGATCGGCATCAGCACGTACCGGTAGTCGGGGTTCCGCTCGCCCTTGCCCGAGATCACCGCGGGCTTAGTCGGCGAGGTGAAGGAGATCCTGGCGATGTCGGTGTCGATCGCCCCGATCCCGTCGAGCAGGTATTGCGGGTTGAAGGCGATCTGCAGGTCATCGCCCTCGAAGGCCGCCTCGAGGACCTCCACCGCCTGTGCCTCCTCCGATGCGCCTGCCTCGAGCACGAGCTGGCCGGGGCTGAAGGCCAGGCGCACGGGGGTGTTCCGCTCGGCGACCAGCGCGACCCGCTTGACCGCCTCGGCGAATGAGCTGGCCGCGAGTTCCGCGGTGGCGTTGAACTCGGCGGGCAGGAGCGATTGGGTCTTGGGGTACTCACCGGACAGCAGCCTGGTGGTAGTTTGCCGCCCGGCGCCCGCGAACCCGATGAGGCTGTCACCGCCGAGCGATATCGACACCTCGGCCCCTGAGGTGAGGGCGCGGGCCGTCTCGCCGAGCACCCGGGCCGGGACGAGCACGGCCGTGTCGAGGTCCGGCCGGGCCGGATTCCAGCGCAGCTCGCGGATGGCCAGCCGGTACCTGTCGGTGGCGATCAGGGTCAGCGTGTCGCCCGCGATCTCGATCCTGACGCCGGTCAGCACGGGCAGGGTGTCGTCGCGGCCGGCCGCGATGGCCACCTGGCTGATGGCGGAGGCCAGCGCGTCACTGCCCACGGTTCCCGCGAGCGGCGGCATCTCGGGCAGCGTCGGGTACTCCTCCTCCGGCAGCAGGACGAGGGTGAAGGTGGCGCTGCTGCACTTGAGCGTGGCGCGGGTACCGTCGGTGACCAGGCTGACCGGCTTGGCGGGCAGGGACCTGGTGATCTCGGCCAGCAGGCGGCCGGACACCAGGATCGTCCCCTCCTCATCGGTGGTGACCGGCACCGAGGCCTGAGCCGAGACCTCGTAGTCGAACGTCGACAGGGTGAGTTCCGCTCCCGCGTGCAGGCGCATCCCGGCGAGCACCGGGGCGGTCGGGCGGGTCGGCAGCGCCCGGGCGGTCCAGGCCACGGCTTCCGCCAATTGATCACGCTCAACCTGGAGCTTCACGAGAACTGCCTCCTACGTATCAGTGTGCGCAGCATGGGGGTTAGCAGTGGTTCTGCGCCGTCCTGGCCCACAGGGTCTACTTCGGTGTTGTTCTTTTCCTATTTAGATAAACGTCATAGTCATAGGTGCGGTGGATATGGGGAGAACCCGTGTCTGCGCTGGTCAGTCGGCCTTTGCTGCGCACAGGCGCTGCGTGCGGCCGGGGGACGGCACCGGCCCTGCTGTGGCCTGCAGCGGCAGCGGCACGAGCTTGCCACGGGTTGTCCCCCGGTTATCCGAATGTCTTCCACAATGTTGTCCACAAACTGTGCGCATAACTTGCGGGCGGTCGGTCAGCCCGCCCGGGCCTGCTGCTTAATGCGGTTGGTGAGCTCGGTGACCTGCGTGTAGATCGACCGCCGCTCGGCCATCAGGGAGCGGATCTTCCTGTCGGCGTTGATGACCGTGGTGTGATCGCGCCCGCCGAACTGCTGGCCGATCTTCGGCAGCGACAGGTCGGTGAGCTCCCGGCACAGGTACATGGCGATGTGCCGGGCGGTGACGAGCACCCGGGACCGGGACGTCCCGCAGAGATCTTCGATGGACAGGCCGAAGTAGGACGCGGTCTGGCCCATGATCGTCGCGATCGTGATCTGGGGTCCCTGGGCCTCGGGGATGAGGTCCTTGAGGACGATCTCGGCGAGCTGGAGGTCGACGGACTGCCGGTTGAGGCTGGCGAACGCCGTCACCCGGATCAGCGCGCCCTCGAGTTCCCTGATGTTGGTGGAGATCCGGCTGGCGATGTACTCGAGCACCTCGGGCGGCGCGTTGAGCCCTTCCTGGATCGCCTTGCGGCGCAGGATGGCGATGCGGGTCTCGAGCTCGGGCGGCTGCACGTCGGTGAGCAGGCCCCACTCGAACCTGCTGCGCAGCCTGTCCTCCAGCGTGACCAGGCGCTTCGGCGCGCGGTCGCTGGAGATCACGATCTGCTTGCTGGCGTTGTGCAGGGTGTTAAAGGTGTGGAAGAACTCCTCCTGCGTGCCTTCCTTGTTCTCCAGGAACTGGATGTCGTCGACGAGCAGCACGTCCACGTCGCGGTACCGGCGCCGGAACCCGTCCTGCTTGCCGTCCCTGATCATGTTGATGAAATCGTTGGTGAACTCCTCCGAGCTGACGTACCTGACCTTCAGGCCGGAGTAGAGGGTCTGCGCATAGTGCCCGATCGCGTGCAGGAGGTGCGTCTTGCCGAGGCCCGAGTCGCCGTAGACGAACAGGGGGTTGTACGCCTTGGCGGGTGCCTCGGCGACCGCGACGGCCGCCGCGTGCGCGAATCTGTTGCTGGACCCGATCACGAACGTCTCGAAGGTGTACTTGGAGTTGAGCCTGGTGCCGCCTGGGCGGGGGCCGGGCTGGCCTCCCGGGATGCCCCCGTGTCGGCCTGGGTCCTGGTGGACGGGCTCGCGCATCGCCGCGTCCTCGGGCTCGGGGAGCTGCGCCGCGTGCCGTGCGCCGTCCTCCGCGCCGAGGGACACGACGAGTCCCTGGACTCGCGGCCCGGCGGGCTCGGCGATGAGGTCGGTGACGCCCGCCCCGGCGGCCAGCGCCGGCGGTGGCGCGGGATCGACGGTGACCGCGAGCTGGATGTCGCGGCCGAGCTGCTGGGAAAGGGCCTGGGTGAGCAGGGGGCGCAGGCGGGTTTCCAGCTGTTCCTTGACGAATTCGTTGGGGGTGGCGATGAGGGCGGTGTTCTCCACCAGCCCGAGCGGGCGGGTCAGCTTCAGCCAGGCCCGCTGGTGCGGCTGGATCTGCAGGTCGGCCAGTCCGTCGAGGGATCGAGCCCATACTTCTGCCAGGTCTGAATTTGCCACCCTGTGTGCTCCCCTCGCATCCCCAATGCCGCGAGCCAGGGCCCACGATCCACAGAACTATCCACATGTTGTGCACGTGGCATCCCGGCTGCACACGGTGACCGCGACAGCTCGGGGAGAATAACTTTCCACAGCCTAAGCCGCGGCGGCGGGAGACGCCTGGCAAACGGCGGTCTTCCAGATGGTAGCCTGTGATGAATCCGCGAGCCGTACGTCGCTACGCCCACGCGTTGTCACGATCCCTTTACCTGGAGCCCCCAGTGAGTAAGCGCACGTTCCAGCCGAACAATCGGCGCCGCGCGAGGACGCATGGTTTCCGGCTGCGCATGCGCACCCGGGCGGGCCGTGCCGTTCT
Source organism: uncultured Actinomycetes bacterium (assembly GCA_963789225.1). Classification (GTDB taxonomy): domain Bacteria; phylum Actinomycetota; class Actinomycetes; order Streptosporangiales; family Streptosporangiaceae; genus Palsa-504. Next base: position 267,715 of record CAWBKD010000005.1, on the reverse strand, counting down.
CGCGGCCCGCAGGCACAAGGGCCGCGAAAAGCTGAGTGCCTGATCCTGCCGTCCCAGGCCCGGATGCGCCGGGGCGCGGAGTTCGCGCTCACCGTGCGCAGCGGGACTCGCGCCGGCCGGCCGCTGGTGGTAGGTCACCTGCTGGTGCGGGCCGACGGGGCGCATGACCGGGAGCCGGCCAGGGTCGGATTCGTGGTCAGCCGGGCGGTAGGCTCGGCGGTAACCAGGAACCGCGTCCGGCGGCGGCTTCGTGAGCTCATGCGCGGGTACCTTCAGTCGCTCCCGGGCGGTAGCCTTCTTGTGGTGCGCGCAAACGCTAAGGCCGCGCACGCGAGCCAGCCGGATCTCGCCGCGGATCTGGATTTGGTGATCGGCAGGTTGCTGCAGCGGCAGGTTGGGACACGCGTCGGTAATGACACAGACACAAACCCGGGTCAGCCCGGGCCGCACCGCGACGGTGCCGGCACGGCTGCTCATGGTCCCCATCGCGGGTTACCGGCGGTTCGTGAGCCCCCTGCTGGGCCCGCGGTGCAGGTTCGCGCCCTCGTGCAGCGAGTACGCGCTCACCGCGCTGGCCGAGCACGGCGCGGCGCGCGGGCTATGGCTCGCGGTCAAGCGCATCGCCCGATGCCATCCGTTTCATCCCGGCGGTTACGACCCGGTGCCGTCCCGCGTAATCCCGCCAAGCCCGCGAGGAGCTGACCGGTGAGCATTCTCAATCCGCTGGCTGACCTGGTGGCATGGGCGATCATCCACCTCCATATCGCGATGGGCGCGCTGTTCGGCCCGAACACCGGCCTGGCCTGGGGCCTGTCCATCGCGGTCCTGGTCATCATCATCCGGCTGCTGCTCGTCCCGCTGTTCGTCAAGCAGGTGCACGCCCAGCGGAAGATGTCCCAGCACGCGCCGCAACTGGCCGAGCTCCGCAAGAAGTACAAGAACGACAAGCAGCGTCTCAACGAAGAGACGATGAAGTTCTACAAGGAAAACGGGGTCAACCCGCTGGCGGGCTGCCTGCCGATGATCCCGCAGATGATCGTGTTCTTCGCGCTGTTCTACGTGCTGCGGGCCATCGCCGAGTGGAAGCCGGGCGTCAAGCCCGCCTACGGGCTGACCGTGCCGATCGAGCAGAGCGCGCAGAAGGCAACGATCTTCGGCGTGCACCTGGGCGACAAGCTGCTGTTCGCGCACCCCTCGCCGTCGGTGCACGTGGCCATCGTCATCGCGCTGACCGTGGTGGTGAGCGCGTCGACCACGTTCATGACTGTCCGGCAGAGCTCCAAGCGCGGTCTGATGAACACCAACATCGACCCCGACAACCCGATGGCCCAGTCGCAGAAGTACATGATGTACATCATCCCGTTCTTCTCCCTGACCGGGCTCTACTGGCAGTACGGGCTGGTGCTGTACTGGGTGACCACGAACCTGTGGACGCTGGGCCAGCAGTACTTCATGTTCAGGAACTGGGCGCCCCCGGGGTCGGAGCTGGCAGAGACGCGTGCGTGGGCCAAGGAAGAAGCGACAAGCACTTCCCCGCGCCCGAAGTCCGGTGCCGCCAAGCCAGCCTCCGGCGGCAGCGCGAAGGCACCGTCGGGCGGTTCGCGGACCGGAACGAACAACGGGCGAGCCAGCACGAGCGCGCCGCGGGGCCCGGCGGCGGGCGGCGCACGGACCCGACCGGCGCCCCGCAGCCAGACCGCCACCGCGTCCGCGGCGGCGACTGGGCAGAACGGTACCGAGAAGCGCGGGCTACTCAGGCTCGGCAGGCCGAAGCCGGAGCCCGAGCCCGAGCCCGAAGTGCCCACCACTAAGGTGGTGCGGCAGCAGCCGAACCGGCAGGCCAGAAGCAAACGGTCGGGTAAGCGGTGATGCCGAGAGCAGTGGAGGTCCGGTCGTGAGCCAGCAGGACGTAGAGGTCTCGGACGAGGCGGAGGAACTCGACGCCGACGAGGCGGACGAGGCCAGCCCGCGGCTCAGCGATCTTGAGCTGGAGGGCGACGTCGCCGCTGACTACGTAGAGGGCCTGCTGGATATCGCCGATCTGGACGGCGATATCGACATGGACGTCGAGGGTGATCGTGCAATCGTGTCCGTCGTCGGGGCGACCCTGGAAGAGCTGGTCGGCGACGACGGCGAGGTCCTGGAGGCGCTGCAGGAACTGACCCGCCTGGCGGTACACCGGCAGACCGGCGCACGCGCCAGGCTGATGCTCGACATCGGAGGCTACCGAGCGCGGCGCCGCACGGAACTGGCCGACTACGGGCGCACCGTCGCCGAGGAGGTCGCGCGGACGGGCGAGCCGAAGACGCTGGAGGCCATGTCGCCGTTCGAGCGGAAGATCGTTCACGACGCGGTAGCCGCGGCAGGCCAGCGCAGCGAGTCGGAGGGTGAGGAACCGAACCGGCGGGTGATCGTCTTCCCTGTCGGGTGATGCCGACGCCCCCTCCGAGCGCGGCGACCGTGTTCGGGGCCGCCCTGGCCACCGCCGAGGCCTTCGCGGACGTGCTGGCTACGCGCGGCGTGGAGCAGGGCCTGATCGGCCCGCGTGAGGTGCCGAGGCTGTGGGACAGGCACCTGCTCAACTGCGCGGTGGTGGCCGAGCTGATCGACGAGCAGTGCCAGACGCTGGTGGACATCGGCTCCGGCGCCGGGCTGCCCGGGCTGGTCCTGGCCATGGTGCGGCCCGAGGTCACGATCACCCTGCTGGAGCCCATGGAGCGGCGCTGCCGCTTCCTCACCGAGTGCGTGACCGAGCTGGGCCTCGCCAACGCCAGCGTGCTGCGGGGCCGCGCGGAGGATGTCGCGAGGGCGGGCCTGCTGCGGGCGGATGTCGCGACGGCGCGGGCGGTGGCCCCGCTGCCCCGACTGGTCGAGCTGGCCGTGGGCCTGGTACGCCCGGGAGGAATGGTTCTGGCGATCAAGGGGATCACAGCCCCGGAGGAGCTCAAGAGCGCCGGTCCTGTCCTGCGCCGAATTGGTGCGCGCAGTGCCCAGGTTGTGCGGGCGGGGCAAGGTAAGGTCGTTCCTGCGACTACCGTCGTGCGGTTCTTCGCTCAGTAAGGCAGGACATAGGTGAGGCTCAGCTATCACCAGCAGGACACAGCGGGGCTGGGCTGGCCGGACGGGTCGCCGGGACGGGAACAGGAAGACACGGTGCTGGCTGGCGGCGTAGCCGCGATCGGGGGGTTGGGCTGGCCGGCGGCCGACGGCGGGCCCGGTCCGGGTCAGCCGGATGCAGACCGAGAATCGAAAGGCGTTCAGGTGAACGGAGACAGGCCGGAGGCTGGCGGTGCGGGCGGCCGGGTGCAGGGGGGCCGCGGGGTCAGTGACCGGCGCGAGGACCCGGCGGCTGCCGCGTCGGCTTCGCCTGGAACCAGGTCGGTGGTCATCCCGGAGGTACCGTCCGATCCCGCGGATACCCCGATCGGCCGGGCGGCCGAAGCCGCGGTGGTCGTCCGCGGCATGAGCGACCACCAGCCGTGGCCGCGCCCGTTCCGCTGCCGGGTCATGACGATCGCGAACCAGAAAGGCGGAGTGGGGAAGACCACCACCGCGGTCAACCTGGCCGCCGCCCTGGCGCAGCACGGCTCGCGCGTCCTCGTCCTAGACCTGGACCCGCAGGGCAACGCATCGACCGCACTCGACGTGGAACACCACTCCGGGGTTCCCTCGGTCTACGACGTGCTGGTCGACGACCGCCCGCTGGCCGAGGTCGTGCGGCCGGCCGGGGACATGCCGGGCCTTTACTGCGTGCCGGCCACCATCGACCTCGCGGGCGCGGAGATCGAGCTGGTCCCGGTCGTGGCCAGGGAACTCCGGCTGGCCCGGGCCCTGCGGGCCTTCGACATGTCAAACCTGGACTACCTGTTCGTCGACTGCCCTCCGTCGCTCGGGCTGCTGACCATCAACGCCCTGGTCGCCGCCGAGGAGGTCCTGCTCCCCATCCAGTGCGAGTACTACGCCCTCGAGGGGGTCCAGCAGCTGCTGAACACCGCGGAGCTGGTCCGGGTCAACTTCAACCCCGGCCTGCACGTCTCGACCGTGCTGCTGACGATGTACGACGGACGCACCAGGCTCGCGTCGGACGTGGCCGATGACGTGCGCACGCACTTCGGTGCCTCGGTCCTGCACACGATCATCCCGAGGAGCGTCCGGGTGTCGGAGGCGCCGAGCCGGGGGCAATCGGTGATCACGTACGACCCCGCGTCGAGCGGCGCCATCGCCTACATGGAGGCGGCCCGCGAACTGGCGATGCAGTCGGCGAGAACTCAGTAACGCGGCTAGACCGGGGAGACGTGGTGGCTCAGCAAAGGCGAGGTCTAGGCCGGGGACTCGGGGCCCTGATCCCGGAGTCCGTCTTGACATCTGAGGGCGAGGCGGCCCGGGGGGGTGACGCAGCGCTGCTGGCGGGCAGGCGCGGGATCCCCGCGGGCGCGCCCGAGGCCGACGCCGGGCTGGACGAGGTGGTCGGTGCCCGGTACGCCGAGATCGCCGTCACCGCGATCACCCCCAATCCCCGCCAGCCGAGGCGGAGCTTCGACGAGGACGCGCTCGATGAGCTCGCCGAGTCCATCAGGCAGGTCGGCTTGCTGCAGCCCGTGGTCGTCCGGGCCGTGGCTCCGGGCCGATACGAGCTCGTCATGGGCGAGCGGAGGTGGCGTGCCGCCCAGCGGGCCGGGCTGAGCGAGATCGGTGCCATCGTCAAGCAGACGCAAGACAACGACATGCTCAGGGAAGCGCTGATCGAGAACCTGCACCGGCAGCAGCTCGACCCGCTCGAAGAGGCGGCGGCCTACCAGCAGCTGCTCGATGACTTCGGTGCCACCCACGAAGAACTCGCGCGCAAGATCGGCCGCTCCCGCCCGCACATCAGCAACACGCTCCGGCTGCTGAACCTGCCGCCGGCCGTCCAGAAGCGCGTCGCGGCCGGTGTCCTGTCCGCCGGCCACGCGCGCGCGCTGCTCAGCCTGGAGGACGCCGAGGCGCAGGAGCACCTGGCGACCCGGGTCGTCGCCGAGGGCCTGTCGGTCCGGGCCGTCGAGGAGATCGTCGCCGTCGGCTCCGACGAGTCGCCACCGCGCCGCTCGGCGCGAACCGCGGCCAAGCAACCGACGGCTCCCGGACTCCGCCGCCTGGCCGACCGCCTCTCCGACCTGTTCGAAACCCGGGTCAAGGTGGAGCTAGGCCGCAACAAGGGGAAGATCGTCGTAGAGTTCGCGACGTTCGACGACCTGCAGCGCATCGTGCAGGCGATGACCCCCGCCGCGTTCGAGCAGGAGTCTGCGGACTAGCGGCCTGGTCAGGACGGCCAGACTTCCCGGAGCTCGGTCAGCAGCTCGGCGAAGGTCTCGGGTTCGGGTGCGGGTGCCGATCCGCGGGTCGCGGGCGCGATCGCCCGTTCCGGCTCGGCGCCGGCGAGGGGGTAGCGGGCCTTCATGAGCTGGAAGCGCTCGAAGCTGTGGCGGTCCAGGCTGGGCGAGAGAAACCGGTCGAGCACGGGCAGGAGTTCGTCTCGCAGGAAGGCCCCGCGCGCCATCCACTGGAGGTAGTCCCGCCCGCCGTGGTGATAGGGCCCGTAGACACGGCCGCCAGGGAAGGTGCGCTCCAGCCACCGGAAGATCGCCTCGTGCCTGACGTGCATGCGGAGGGTCACGTGCGGCTGGCGACCGTCACCGCCGAAGTGGCCTTCCCCGACGAGCAGGCCGACGAGGAATCCGAACTCGAACTGTGATGGCATCGCACGCTCCCGTGTTGTTTCACCGTCATGTTACACGGGAAACCTCGGCACTCTCGCGGATGTCAGCCAGGAAGGTATCGACGTCGGATTCCGTGGTGTCGAACGCGGTCATCCAGCGGACCACCGACTCGCGTTCGTCCCAGGGGTGGAAGATCCAGTCGCGGCGCAGGGCCTCGATGTGCCGGGCGGACAGCCGGGCGAAGACCGCGTTGGCCTGGACCGGGTGGACGATCTCGACGCCCGCCACGGCGCCCGCCCCGTCGGCGAGCCTGCGGGCCATGGCGTTGGCGTGAGCCGCGTTGGCGCGCCAGAGGTCATCCTCCAGCAGCGCGCCGAACTGGGCGGCTATGAACCGCATCTTGGAGGTCAGCTGGGTCTGCTGCTTGCGGAGGTACGGGGCATCCACCTCGAGGCCGCTGCGCATCACGATGAGCGCCTCCGCTCCGATCGCACCGTTCTTGGTGCCGCCGAAGCTCAGCACGTCCACGCCCTCGGCCAGTTCCGCGAGCGAGCAGCCGAGGAAGGCGGCCGCGTTGGCCAGGCGGGCCCCGTCCAGGAACAACTGAAGGGCGTTGGCGTGGCAGAAGTCCGCTATCTTCCGGATCTCGGCCAGCGTGTAGCAGGTACCGAGCTCGGTTGACTGGGTGATGGCCACGACCCCCGGCTGCGAGCGGTGTTCGTCACCCCGCCCGGAGAGCTGTCCCGCGATCAGCTCCGGCGTGAGCTTGCCGTCCGCGGTCGGTACCGTCAGGAGCTTGGCCCCGACCAGGCGCTCGGGTGAACCGCACTCGTCGGTGTTGATGTGCGCGGAGTCGGCGCAGACGACCGCCTCGTGCCGGCGCAGCAGGATGCTGAGGCCGAGGATGTTGGCCCCGCTGCCGTTGAGGACGAGGAAGGCGCCTCCCTCCGCCCGAAAGGTCTCGCGCAGGCCCGCGGTCACGCGCGCGGTCCAGTCGTCCGCGCCGTACGCGACCGCATCACCCGGATTGGCCTCCACCATCGCGCGCAGGACCGCCGGATGGGCACCAGCGTGGTTGTCGCTCCCGAAGCTCTTGCGCTGTGTCATGGACACGAGCCTAGGGGACCGAGTCGGCCGGGCCGGGTCAGGCAGTTCCCCTAGGCGCCGCGGGCGGCGGCGAGCTCGAGCAGGCTGACGCACGTCGCGCCGAACGGGTGCCCCGAGGCCTGCAGCGCCATCGGCAGCGTGCTCGTCTCGGTCATCCCCGGCGAGACGTTGACCTCGAGGAAGTAGGCCGTACCGTCGTCGGCCACGATCAGGTCCGTCCTGGACAGGTCGCGCAGCCCGAGCACCGAGTGCGCGGCGATCGCGATCTGCTCGGCTTGCGCTGCGACGTCGCGGGGCAGCCGGGCCGGGACGAAGAACTCCGTCTTGCCCGGGGTATACCTGGCCGCGTAATCGTAGGCATCACCGCCGGGGACGATCTCGACCGCGGGCAGGGCCTGCGGGCCGTGGCCGAGGTCGATCACTCCGACGGTGACCTCGGTCCCGGGGATGAACCGCTCGACCAGCGCGATGTCGCCGTAGGCGAAGCAGCTCAGCAGGGCAGCCGGCAGCCCGGCCGCTGCCCGCACCGGCCCCGCGCCCAGCGCGGACCCGCCGCGCGAGGGCTTGACGTACAGCGGCAGCCCGAGCTTGCCGATGATGAGGTCGATCACCGCGGCGGCGCCGAGGTCGTGGAACGTCTCCCGGGGCAGCGTCACGGAGGACGGCGTGGTCACCCCGGCCGTCGCGACCAGGGTCTTGGCGGTCGGCTTGTCGAAGGCCAGCTGGCAGGCGGTGGCGACCGACCCGACGTACGGCGTGCCGAGCAGCCCCAGCACCTCCCGGATCGCGCCGTCCTCCCCGCATGCCCCGTGGATGGCCGGGAATACCGCGCTGGGCGGGTCCTCCCGGAGGTGGCCGAGCAGCGCCGCGTCTGCGTCCGCCACGACGGCGTCGATGCCGGCTTGGATGAGCGCGTCGCGGATCCGGTGACCTGAGCGCAGCGACACCTCCCGCTCCGGGGACAGCCCGCCGGCCAGCACCACGACCTGATCTAGTTCGGTCCTATCGTCCATGATTTCGAAGTATGCTCGTGGTCGGGCGGCTACGGCGTTTCCGTGGCCGGGCCGAAGTCATCCCGCAGCTGGATCTCGGTCTGGATCACCGAGGCGAGCCGGCGGACGCCTTCGGCGATCCGGGCGGGCTCAGGGAACGAGTAGCAGAGCCGGGCGTACTGTCCGCCCGAGCCGTCCGCGTAGAAGCCCGTTCCCGGTACGTAGGCGACCCGCGAGGAGATCGCCCGGGGCAGCATGGCCTTGGCGTTGACGCCGTCCGGGAGCCGCAGCCACACGTAGAAGCCGCCGGCCGGGCGCGTCCAGTGGCACCCCGGCGGCATCATCCTGGACAGGGCGCTCAGCGTGGCATCCCGCCGCTCGCGGTAGAGCTCGCGGAAGGTCTTGATCTGCTCCTGCCACGGCTGGGTGGTCAGGTACTCGCGGACGGTCAGCTGGGCGAAGCTTGAGTGGCAGAGCACGGCCGACTCGGCGGCCAGGATCAGCTTGTCCCTGATGGCCGCCGGGGCGACCGCCCAGCCGACTCGCACGCCCGCGGCGAACGTCTTGGAGAACGTGCCGAGGTACACGACACCCTCGTCGTCGTCCGCGCGCAGCGCGCGCATCGGCTCGCCGTCGAAGCCGAGCAGCCCGTAGGGGTTGTCCTCGATGACGAGCAGGCCCTCGCGGTGGCAGATGTCGAGAATCCGGTGTCGGCGGTCGGCGGCCAGCGTGACCCCGGCCGGGTTGTGGAAGTTCGGCACCGTGTAGAGGAACTTGGCCCGCCTGCCCGCTGCGGCGGTCCGCCGGATCGCCTCCTCGAGCGCCTCGGGAATCAGCCCGTCGTCATCCATCGCCACGTGCAGCACGGACGCCTGGTAGGCGGCAAAGGCACCCAGCGCGCCCACGTAGGACGGCGCCTCGGCCAAGATCACGTCGCCCGGGTCGATGAATATCCTGGCCAGCAGGTCGAGCGCCTGCTGGGAGCCGACGGTGACCACGATCTCGTCCGGGTGGGCCGGTATCTCCTCCAGCGCCATGACCCCGCAGATCCGCTCCCGCAGCCCGGCGTCGCCCTGTGCGGTGCAGTACTGCAGCGCGCTGTCGCCGCGCTCGGCGATCAGCTTGCCCACCATGTCGCCCACCGCGTCCAGCGGAAGCGCGGCCACATAGGGCGAGCCGCCGGCCAGCGAAACGATCTCGGGCCGGGCCGCGACCGCGAACAGCGCCCGGATCTCGGAGGCGACCATCCCGACGGCTCGCTCGGCGTACTGACCCACGTACGGGTCAACAAGCTGTCGCTGCGATGCAGGTTGCTGTCCGGGTGTCACGGTCTCTCCCCGAGTCCCTTGAGCTTTCGTGTCCAGGGGACGACCCCCCCGAGTACCATGCCAGGATAAGGGGTATCTCCCGTTAACGGTTATGGATTCTGCCGGGGAACGGTCTGCCGGGAAACAGGATGTCGCGCCGTATCGCCAATATCACGCTGGACAATCTCGGCGATTTGCCGCCGAAATGCCGCACGTGTGTCTTCTGGGAACTCGACCCGGTTAGCAAGGCCCGGGCCGAAGAAAGCGGCGACCCGGGACTCGAGAAGGAGTCCTGGGTCTCATCGGTGCTGCTGGAGTGGGGCAGCTGCGGCAAGATCGCGTACGTCGATGGCGTCCCGGCCGGGTACATGCTCTTCGCGCCGCCGCAGTACGTTCCCCGCTCGATCGCCTTTCCCACCAGCCCGGTGAGCGCCGACGCGGTCCTGCTGATGACCGCGCACCTGCTCAGCGAGTTCGCCGGCGGGGGCATCGGCCGGATGCTCGTCCAGACGATGGCCAAGGACCTGACCCGGCGCGGTGTGAAGGCGATCGAGGCGTTCGGTGACCGGCGCTGGGAATCGCCCGCCTGCGTGCTGCCGGTGGATTACCTGCTGGCCGTGGGGTTCAAGACGATCCGCCCGCATCACCACTACCCGCGGCTGCGGATGGACCTGCGAACCGTCCTGACCTGGCGGGAAGACGTCGAAGTGGCGCTTGAGCGCCTGCTCGGCTCGATGACCCCGGCCGCGACGCAGGGGGCGCTGCGCCCCGTCTCGGCGGCGTCGCAGCCGTAAGGTCGGCCCCCGGGAAGGCCGGCCTCGTCCGGATCCGGATCAGAGGAACTCGGCGAGCTCGCGGAGCAGGGCCGACTTCGGCTTGGCGCCGACGATCTGCTTGACGACCTCGCCGCCGGAGAACACGTTCATGGTCGGGATGGCCATGATCCCGTAGCGCTGCGACGTGCCGGGGTTCTGGTCGATGTTGAGCTTGACGACATCGATCTTGTCCGCGTACTCGGCCGCGATCTCCTCGAGGACCGGGGCGACCATGCGGCACGGACCGCACCACTCGGCCCAGTAATCGACGATGACGGGCTTATCGCTCTGCAGGACCTCCGTCTCGAAGTTCGCGTCCGTCACGACCTTGGTCGCGCCCACTGGCGATCACATCCCTTTGCTTGTTCTGGGTAATTCCTGTCCCGCAGGCGGTGTCAGTGTTCCTTGCTCGCCAGCCAGCGCTCCGCGTCAAGGGCGGCCGCGCAACCCGTCCCGGCCGCGGTCACGGCCTGCCGGTACGTGTGGTCGACCACGTCGCCGCAGGCGAACACGCCCTCGATGGCCGTGCGCGTCGAAGGCTGGTCGACCAGCAGGTAGCCCTCGGGGTCCATGGCCAGCTGCCCGGAGAACAGCTCAGACCGCGGATCGTGCCCGATCGCGACGAACAGGCCGGTCACGGGCAGCACGTGTTCCGTGCCGTCCTTGGTGCTCCGGATCAGCAGGCCGGTCACCTTCTCCGCGCCGAGGACCTCGGCCACCTCGCTGTTCCACAGGAACGTGATCCTGGGGTTGGCCAGCGCGCGCTCCTGCATGATCTTCGAGGCCCGGAGCGTGTCGCGGCGGTGGATCACGGTCACCGACTTGCCGAACCTGGTAAGGAACAGCGCCTCTTCCATCGCCGAGTCGCCGCCGCCGACGACCGCGATGTCGTGACCGCGGAAGAAGAACCCGTCACAGGTGGCGCACCACGAGACGCCGTGCCCGCCGAGCTCCTTCTCGCCCGGCACGCCCAGCTCCTTGTACCGGGAGCCGGTGGCGATGATCACGGTCTTGGCCAGGTAGGTCTCGCCGTCGGTCCTGACGACCTTGGGGCTCGCGGCCAGGTCGACCGCGGTTACGTCGTCAGGGATGAGCTCAGCCCCGAAGTGCTCGGCCTGCTTGCGCATCGAGTCCATCAGCTCCGGGCCCATGATGGCGTCGGGGAACCCGGGGAAGTTCTCCACGTCGGTGGTCTGCATGAGCGCACCGCCCGCGGTCACCGACCCCTCAAACACCAGGGGCCGCAGCTGCGCGCGCGCGGCGTACAGGGCAGCCGTATATCCGGCCGGGCCCGATCCGATGACGATAACGTCCCGGACCTCGGTCACCTCTGCCAACCCTCATCAACCCCTTCTGACTGGCATACCAGTGAACCGATCCTAGGGCGCGGAGATTCCCGGGAGCGTCGTCCTGGCGAGCACGCCGGCGCCGGTGGCCGAGCAGCCCGGGGCCACCCAGCCGGGGGTCACCACCCAGGCCAGATAACCGCTGCCGCTGGACACGATGATGACGATGGCCGGCCGGCCCTGATAATAGGCGCTCTCCACCAGCTTCACGGTTCCCGGGCTGACGCCGCTGGCCAGCCGTACCACGCAGGCCCCGAGCGGCTCGGAGGAGCGCGGTGCCGAGCGCGTTGCCGCCGGCGCCCGCAGCACGGCTTCCAGTTGTGACCTGAGCGTGGCGGGCAGGAAGTCGATGCCCTCCGGCACCAGGCCGAGGGCCGACTTCTGGATGCCCGGGTTCGCGGCGCGGCCCGACGCGCTGGGCGCGGTCAGGCCGTTCGCCTGCGCCGCGGAGGGCACCGCGGACGCTGCGGCCGGTTCCGCGGCCGATCCGGCCGTGGCCGAGGAAGAGGAGGACGAGTGACCGCCGATGAGGCTGAGCCCGTACCCGCCCGCGGCGAGTATCACCACGGCGGCGGCCGGGACGAGCACTCGCATCATCACGAGCTGCAGGGTGGGCCGCCGCGCCGGTCGTGGGGCCCGCCTGCGTCGCGAATGGTGAGCCACCGCTCGTTCGGCTTCATCCTTATGCGCTACTTCGGCAGCGAGCGCCGCATCGAGGCGCTGCGCCACGCTGTCGGGCATGACCGGGGCCGGGATGGCGGCGAGGAGGGCGGAGAGCTCGGCCAGCTGACCGTCGGCGGCGGTGCAGCGCGCGCAATCGGTCAGGTGCGCGGCGATGGCACGCCGACGGCGCCCGGTGATGAGCCCCGCGCGGAACTCGGCCAGGACATCGGCGTCCAGGTGGCTCGTCTGCCGCCTCATGCGTCTCCTCCCTGCGCAGGTGAGACGCTCTCACTCGCCGATCGGTTCCCTCGCAGGTGCGCTACATGGGGGAGCAGCCGGGCCCGGGCCCGGGCACACCGGCTTTTCACCGTGCCCTGGGACGTCTCGAGGATGATCGCCGCGTCGGCCACGGAGAAACCCAGCATGTCGACGACCAGGAGGGCGGCCCGCTGCTGCGGGGGGAGGATCTGCAGCGCGGCGTTGATGTCCAGCCGGGTATCGGTGGTCCTGGCGGGATCGGAGTCCTGCGCCACCAGGGCCTCGAAGGCCTGCTCGTCGCCCGCCGATACGGCGGGCCGGGCGGCCTTGCGGCGCAGTCGGTCGAGGCAGGCGTTCACCACGATCCGGTGCAGCCAGGTGGTGACGGCGGAGTCGCCGCGGAAATCTCCGGCCCGGCGGAACGCGGAGATCATCGCGTCCTGGAGGGCATCGCCGGCCTCCTCGGGATCACCTACGGTCCGGAGCGCGACCGCCCACAACCGGTCGCGGTGCCTGCGGAAGAGCTCGCCGAACGCTTCGCTATCTCCTGCTACGTGCCGGCGCAGGAGCTCAGCGTCCGAAGGCGGCCCGTCGGCGCCCGGCATGTGCCATCAACCAGACTGGCTCACGGGCAAGCCGTGGACCACGACGTTGTAGATCAGCGCCTCGTACTGATTCGAGGATCCGGCCAGCCGCGGGAGGTAGGTGATCCAGATCAGCACGTAGCGGCCGGTCGCCTGGCTCGTCACGTCGAAGGTGGTGCTGCCGACGGCGTTATCGGAGCTCTGCACCTGGGTGAACGTGCTGAGCGTGGCCGAGGACGGGCTGTTATCGTTGCCGATCTCGATCTCGACGTGAGCGCAGCAGATCGTGCCGAACTGGACGACCACCTGGCTGAGCCGGACCGGCCCGCCCATGTCGAGGATGAGCCCGGTGCCCGTCTTGAGGTTCCCGAAGGTCGGATAGTCGTCGTAGAAGTCGGTGTGCCAGAAGGTGCTGGGGTTGTTGTCGATCGCGTACTTCGCCTCGTTGCCGTTCTCGTTCCCGCTGCTGCCGAGAGGGTCGAAGCTGTTCGCGCCGACCGGCCTGAGCACGTTCGAGGCCGCGGTGTCCGGCGCGGACGATGACGAGGACGACGAGGTCTGGCCGGAGGCCTGCGGAGAGCCCGAGTGGCTGCCCCGGTGGCTGAGGGACCAGCCGATTACGCCCGCCGCGACCAGGACCACCCCGATCACGACGGCGAGGATGGCCCTGCTCGGCGGGGAGCGCCTCGGGGTCCGGGGCTGGCGGTAGGCTTGCTCGTCGAGGGTGGTCCGGGCCTGATCGGCGGCCGGGTAATCGTCGGCGGGGCCGGTCGGCTGGTATCTCGGCGCCCGGCCGGGAGCGGGCTGGCGGACAGGCGCCGTGGCGGGCGCGGGAACCGGGAGCGGCGCGGGCGGGGCAACGCTGGCCAGAGCATCGGCGAATTTCGTGGGAGTGCTCAGCGCCGGGCCGTGGCGGCTCGGTCGCTGGAACAGCGCCTGGCAGGTCAGAGCGTCGATATTCGTCGGCACGTCCGCCGACACCTGGTGCGGCGTGCACGGCAGGCCGTCGGCCTGCGGCGCGGCCAGGAGCACGACCGATGCGTGGTCTGACTCGGACTCGGGCGCATCGCCGGGTCCGAACGCCCGGCTGTACCCCCCGGGCTCCGGCCAGTACCCGGTCAGGGCCGCGTAGAGCAATCTCGCGAGCCCGCGGGTGTCGGCCAGTTCGGGGTCTTCCCCGTCGTCCGCGGAGGTCTGGGCGCCGGTCAGGACGGCGGCGACGCCCAGCCCGGTGATCTTGATCCCGCCGCGGGGCGTCCAGTGTACGCACGCCGGATCGAGCCGCAGGTGGGCGAGCCCGCTGGCGTGCGCGGCCGCGAGCGCCTGCGCGGCCTCGGAGATCAGCGAGACGGCACGCGGCGGATCGAGGGGGCCGTCGGCGAGCATGTCGAGCAGCGAATCGCTGGCAACCCACTCCAGGACCACGTACGCGGACCCGTCGGCGTCTTCCACGTCGAAGACCTGGGAGAACCGCGGATCGTTCAGCCTGCTGGCCGCCCTGGCCGCCGCGACGACCTCGGCCGCCCGGTCGAAGCCCGCCGCGAACGTGAGCACGGTGACGGAGCGAGCGAGGGTCTCGTCGATCGCTTTCCAGTACGTCCAGTCGGTCCCCCCGATCGCCTGGTCAACGAGGAGGTACCGCCCCGCGAGCCGGGTCCCTGGTTCCGACGTGTAGGTGCTCATAGGTAGAACCCCATGCTAGTGCCGCCTGCCCGGGCCGCCGAACTTTGCCGCAATTGTCCGGGCCACGAACCCGAACTCGGCCACCCGCAGCGCCCTGGCGCTGAGCGCGTACAGCAAGACCGCCCCCCCGCCGCCCACGACGGTGACCACCAGGCCGTAGGTCGAGCTGGGGTCATGCACGACGTGACCCGCGCCGACCATGACGATCAGCGCGAAGGCCAGGCCCGGCACGGTCGCCAGGTGCATCCGGGACAGGCTCCGGGCGATCGCCCAACCGTCCAGGCTGCCCACCCGGCGCAGGAGCAGCGCCCAGCCGGTTATCGCCCCGGCCAGGTTGGCGATCCCGTACGCGACGGCCAGGCCGGCCACCACGTCCAGGCGGGGCAGGATGGACAGCGCGACGTAGTCGGCCGCGATGCTGATGCCCATGGTGAGCAGGCCGACGAAGGCGGCGGTCCGGCTGTCCTGGAACGAGTAGAAGACCCGCAGCTGGAGCTGGGTCAGCATGTAGGGGACCAGGCCGAGGGAGAACAGGCCGAAAACCTCGCCGACGTACCTGGCGTGGGCGGGGTCGGCGGCGCTGCCGTAGGGGAGCAGGAACTCAGCGAGCGGGCCGCCGAGCAGGCCGAGGTAGAGGGCGGCGGGGACCACGATCACCGAGGCCAGCCGGACCCCGATCGAGAAGTCGTCCCTGACCAGGGAATACCGGCGGGAGCTCGCGTGCTCGCTCATCCGCGGGAGCAGCGCGGTGATCACCGAGATGCCCACGATCGCGTACGGCAGCTGGAACAGCTGCCACGCGATGGAGTACGCCGAGTAGCCGTTTATCCCGGGCGAGGTGTTCGCGACGATCTGGACGATCAGGTTCCCGGCCCACTGAGAGACCACGTAGACCGACATCCAGGCGGCCATCCGGCGCATCTCGTTGACTTCGCCCGGCCTGAACCCGAGCGTCGGCCGCCAGCGGAACCCGGCTCCCCGCAGCGAGGGGAACAGCGCGACGGTCTGCGCGACCACGCCGAGCGTGGTGCCGATGCCGAGCAGCTGTACCCCGGCCGAGGAGATGTCCTGCGGATCCTTACGCAGGCCGACCGTGACTATGTAGAGGGCGCCGAAGGCGATCACGACCAGGTTGTTGATGACCGGCGTCCACATGGGCGCCGCGAACCGGCCGCGGGTGTTCAGGATCGCCCCGATCAGCGAGCTCATGCCGTAGAAGAAGATCTGCGGGATGAAGAAGTAGGCCCACACCACCATGAGGTGGTGCTCGGCGGCGTCCGGGCTGCCGGGGGGACCGTGGATGGTCGGCGCGTACAGGTCGACCAGCGGCCCCGCCGCCAGCGTGGCTATCACCGTGATCGCGAGCAGGGACACCGCGCCCAGGGTGAACATCCGCTGTGCGTAGGCTTCCCCGTGGTCCGGGTCGCGCTTGGCCGCCCTGACCAGCAGCGGCACCACCACGCTGGTGAAGATGCCGCCGAGCATGAGGTAGTACACGGTGTTCGGCAGGGTGTTGGCGTTGTTGTACGCGTTGCCGAGCGTGCTGATGCCGATCGCGTAGACCAGCACGAGTGTGCGCAGGAATCCGGTGCCCCGCGAGACCAGGGTGCCGACCGCCATGCCGGCCCCGGAGCGGATCAGGCTGGTCCGCGGGGCGGCGCGCGCCCCGGTCGGCCGCGCAGGCCGCGGGCCTCCCGGCAGACCGGCGGGGGGCGGGGCGCCGGGGGGCGGGGCGCCGGGGGGCGGCGGCGCCCCGGCGGGCGGCCGGTATCCGGGCTGCGGGTACCTCGGCCTGTGGTCGTCCGGCGGCGGCCGGTAGTCGGCGGGCCTGGGCACACGGCGCCAGCCGGGCGGTGCGCCGCCGGGACCGCCCGGACCGGGCGGGGCTGTCGGGGTAAACCGGGGGACCCGGGGCGGCCGGGCAGGCGGGGCGGGCCACTCGAGCGCGAGCGGCAGTGTCGTCTCGGCCGGGCTGGGGCCGCCGCCCGGCATCGGGCCGTCCAGCGGCGGCAGCGGATCAGCGTCCGCGGCGTACCAGCCGGGCCGGGACCGCTCCAGCTCATCCGAACCCGGCTCCCCGGGCCCCGGCTCAGGCGTCGTCGGCCCGGCGTCGTGCCTCGGCCAGGTCATCCGGAGCCTCCGTCGGGTGTCGCGCGCCACTGGTGCCTGTCACGACGGTACCTGCTGGGTCGGCTTCCTCGGCGGTGACCCGGCCGCCTGCGTTCAACCACCGCCGTACGGCGCGGTAGACGGAGGTCAGCACGAGGACGCCGATCGCGGCGCCGATGAGGAACAAGATGGCGCGGCCGTACCTGGTCGACACCACGGTGAATGACTTGGCGGCAAACGTCAGCGGTGTCCCGTTCGCGCTGGTCAGGCTGAGGCGGATGAGCGTGGAGCCGATCGGCGCCGAGCTGACGTGCAGCCGCACCGTCACCGCCTGCCCGGGCGGGACCGTGACCAGGTTGCGCGCGTGGCCGAAGGTCAGCTGGGAGGGGCGGTCGGGCGAGTTGTCCGCGCTGGCGCTGAGCTGGATCTCGATGGCCTTGTTCCCCCCGTTCCTGATCGACACGGGGATTTGTCCGGACGCGCCGCCCATCGACACCTGCGGCGAGACGACGATCTGGACCTTGTCTTCCTCGCCGCTCAGGTACGAGGACAGGCTGTACGCCAGGGCCAGGCCTTGCCCCGCGCCGTCGGCACGCCAGGCCGACGATTCGGTGGCGGCGCGTTCCTCGTCCAGGGATTGTAGGTAGGACGGGGCCGGGCGATACAGCATCGACTTGTACACGCCGAGTGCGGCATCGACCGCGCTGACCGTGCTCAGGTAGCTGCGGCTGAGCTCGCCGGGGCTGGCCCGCCTGCCCGGCGGGGACTGGCGGGCTACCGAGGCGTAGGTGTCAGGCGTCCGGGCCAGGCTGCCCAGTGCGGTCGGGGTCAGCCAGGGCGCGTGGACGGTCTCGCTGAGCAACTCGTCGGCCAGCGCGGCCGATGGGCTCCAGCCTGACGGCGGTGCCACCACGATCGAGCGGGACGAGTCCGGGGCCTCGGCCGCGATCATCGCGGTTTCGGCCAGGAATCGCTGGCTGACCGCGAACTGCGTGCCCGGCGGGACGACGCCCGAGCCGGTGTCTCCCGCCGACAGGACGCTGGTCAGGACCGGGTCCGCGAGCAGGACGGTCATGGTCGTGCCGGCCGGCGTCCTGATCGAGGTGATCGCGTTGTCGGGCTCGAACACTGCGGTGTCCGAGGGCGGCATCTCGCTGCTGTTCAGCACCACCGTGTTGATGTGCTCGGCGGTGGCGAGGGTGGTGAGCACGCTGATATCCGCGGTCCCCCCGGCCGGGACGGCGATCGACGGGGTGAACGACCGGTGCAGGATCTGCTCTGCCACCGCGTATCCGGTGGTGTAGGCGCTGGTCAGGTCGGCGTTCAGCCCGCTGTGGACGAGCGCAGAGACGTCCACGTCGGCGTACGGCGTGAGCACGGTCGGCTGGCTCGAGGTGACGGTCCGGAGGGCGGAGAGCCAGGCGGTGGCCGCCTTGCTGGCCGGCTGGTGGCTGTGGTCCGCGCACGAGGAGCTCAGATCCACCAGGTACGGCTGGGTCATCGTCTCCACGTCGCCGAGCAAGGCCGGGTCGATGACCCAGGTCAGGCGGGCGTCGGCGTTGGCCTGCCCGGCCGCGAGCAGCGCGGACAGGCGCCCCGTCGGGGTCAGGCTGGCCGCCAGGTCGGTGTTGGTCAGCAGGTCGGCGGGCGCGGGCTCGGCGCAGACCTCGTGGTGCGGCTGGTCGATGAGCGGCCAGACCCAGGCGATCGCCAGCGGGCGCTGCAGGCCTGCCGCCTGCCGCCCTGACCAGAAGGGCAGTAGCGTCTGATCGGACGCCAGCACGTTGCCGGCGGTGTCGCTGACCTGCGCGGCGACCGGGTAGACCCCGAACGTGGTGATGCCTGCGGTGGTGACGTTGAACGAGGCGTGCCATTGGACCGTGGTCTCGGGAGCCAGGCTGACCGTGAGGGTGAAGGGGGTCCCCGCGGTCACCAGGCCGCCGTCGTCGCCCTGGCTGAGGTACCCGTCCATCTGGTCGCGGGTGGGGAACGGCGTCGATGACGTGTACAGCTGTACCTGGAGCCCGGCCTTGGGCTGGGCCGTGCCGTTGCTGACCGTTCCCGTAACGCTGACCGTGGAGCCCGGCGTGGCGTACCGCGGGCTCATCGAGTCAATGGTTACCGTTACGCCGCTCGCCAGCGCCGGGTGCGCGGGGCGGGCCTGCGCCGGGGTGGTGGCCAGGGCCAGCAGGGCGGCGGTGATCGCCGCTGGCACAGCGGCCGCAGCAGCCACCGACGCGGCCCTGGACAGGGTGCGCCGCATGAGGTTCGCCGGTAGCAAGCCGTGCACACCAGGAATGGTATTCGCGCGGGGCGCGTGCGATCGCTACTCTCGATGGCCGTGTCCATGAGCGACGAACAGCGGAAGGCGGCGGCCGCGATGCTGCGCGATAAGGTGCCCGCAGCCGGCGAGATCGGCCAGCTGTTTATGCGCCACGGCTACGACCTCGCCCTGGTCGGCGGGCCGGTCAGGGACGTGTTCCTCGGCCAGCGGCCCACCGACCTCGACCTGACCACCGACGCCACGCCCGAGCAGGTCATGGAGCTGGTCCGCGGGTGGGCCGATCATGTGTGGACGGTCGGGATCGCCTTCGGCACCATCGGCCTGCGCAAGCGCGGCGTCACCTTCGAGATCACCACCTACCGCAGCGAGCAGTACCGGACCCACTCGCGCAAGCCCGACGTGCGGTACGGGCGCTCCCTTGAGGAGGACCTGAGCCGGCGCGATTTCACGATCAACGCGATGGCGGCCAGGCTGCCCGACTACGAGCTCGTCGATCCGTTCGGCGGCCTGGACGCGCTCAGGGCGGGGGTGCTGCGGACCCCGGGACGCCCGGAGGACTCGTTCAGCGACGATCCGCTCCGGATCTTGCGCGCGGCCAGGTTCGCGGCCAAGCTCGGGTTCGCGGTCCCCGCGGACGTGCGGGCGGCCATGACCGAGCAGGCGCCCCGGCTGGAGATCGTCTCCGCCGAGCGGATCGCCGGCGAGCTCGAGAAGCTGATGCTCACCCCAGACCCGGCGCTGGGCATCGACGTGCTGGTGCAGACCGGGGTCGCCGAGCAGGTGCTGCCCGAGGTGTCCAAACTGCGGATGGAGGCGGACGAACATCACCGGCATAAGGATGTCTACCAGCACAGCCTGACGGTGCTCCGGCAGGCGATCCAGCTGGAGCCGCGTTACGGGCTTGAGGGCGACCTGAGGGTCCGGCTGGCCGCGCTGCTGCACGACATCGGCAAGCCCCAGACCCGGACGCTGCTGCCCGGCGGGCGGGTCGCGTTCCACCTGCACGAGGTGGTCGGCGCCACGATGACCAAGCGCAGGCTGACCGCGTTGCGCTTCCCGAACGACGTGGTGCGGGATACCACCAAGCTCGTCGCGCTGCACCTGCGGTTCCACGGTTACGCGGAGGGTGAGTGGACGGACTCGGCGGTTCGCAGGTACGTCCGCGACGCCGGGCCCCTGCTCACCCGCCTGCACGTGCTGACCAGGGCCGATTGCACGACGCGGAATCGCGCGAAGGCGGAAAGGCTGGCCCGCGTGTACGACGACCTCGAGCTGCGCATCGCCGAGCTGAGCGAGCAGGAGGAGCTGGCCAGGATCAGGCCGGAGCTCGACGGCAACGAGATAATGCGCATCCTCGGCCTGGCCCCGGGCCCGCTGGTCGGGAAGGCCTATAACTTCCTGCTTGAGCTGCGGATCGCCGAGGGCGGGCTCGGCCGTGAGCGGGTGACTCAGGAACTGCGGCGCTGGGCGGCGGACGAGGGTATATCCGTCCCGGAGCCGGAGCCCGACGAGGATGAGCCCGGTGCCGCCGGGTCCGGCGACGATCGGACGCCGCCGCGCGACCATAGCCAGTAGCCGGCCGCGAACATCGCGTACCCCGCGGCTACTGCGCCGACGATGGCCGGTGAGCGGCCGTCGGACGGCATGAAGGCCGCGAAGATTACGGCGCCGATGGCGTACGTGACGTTGAACATCATGTCGTAGAAGGCGAACGCCCGGCCCCGGTAGGCGTCGTCCACCTCCTCCTGCAAGATCGTGGTCGCGCTGATCGCCACGCCCTGCCGTGTGAGGTACAGGCAGAACCCGATGGCCAGGTAGGCGAGCTGGACAAACGTCTCGCCCAGCGCGGCGGTCACTACGGCGCTCGCGGCGAGCAGCACGGTGATCCACGTTGTCTTGGACAGCCGCCTGGTCACGGCCGGGGTCAACAGCGCCGCGCAGAAGTAGCCGACCCCGGCGACCGCAACCAGCGTCCCGAAGTGCCCCTCGGCGAGCTTGACGCTCGACCGGTAGAAGTAGTTCCGGTA
Source organism: uncultured Actinomycetes bacterium (assembly GCA_963789225.1). Classification (GTDB taxonomy): domain Bacteria; phylum Actinomycetota; class Actinomycetes; order Streptosporangiales; family Streptosporangiaceae; genus Palsa-504. The sequence goes on along the minus strand of CAWBKD010000005.1, from coordinate 246,844 downwards.
CAGCAGGATTGCCATCAAGAACAGCGGCCCGAGCAGGAGGCTGAAGCCGCCGGTTGCGCCCAGCGCTGCCGCCGGGCCGCGTCGCTTGACGATATAGCGCGCGCCGTCGGCCAGGCCGACCGCGACCTGGCCGAGTTGGCTGCGCAGCCGCCCCAGCGGCGGAGCCCCGGGCTCGCGGATCGGCCCGAGGAGGTCGCGGGGCATGGTGGCCGCGACCAGGCTGGCCGCCACGTAACAGGCGCCCCCGGCCAGCACAGTGACCGCGGCGCCGCGCTCGGTGTTGCCGGTGGCCACGTTGAGCCCCAGCGCGACGAGGCCGCCGATGATCGCCATGATGCCGCCGGCGGTCGGCGCCACCGCGTTGGCCATCACCAGCAGGTCCCCGTCGACCACATGCGGCAGCGCCGCCGACAGCGTGGACAGCAAGAACCGGTTGACACCGAGCACGAGCAGCAACGCGACGTACAGCGGCACCGAGCGGTTGCCTGCCGCCATCAGCGCCGCGGTCAGCACCACGAACGAGGCGCGCAGCAACGCCGACCAGACCAGGATCTGGCGCCGGGACCAACGGTCGATGAACACGCCAGCGAACGGGCCTACGAGCGAATACGGCAGGTAAAGGACGGTGAAGGCGGCTGCGCCTGCGGACGGACTCGGGAACGTGGACGCGTTGAAGAACACGTACGTGCCAACCCCGGCGGTGATGATGCCGTCGCCGGTCTGCGACACCAGGCGGGTGGCGAACAGCCGCCGGAAGTCCCGCTCGGCCAGGACCGTGCGCAGGTCACCGATGAACGTCGATCTGCGCCGGTCCACCCGTCCAGCTTAGGCGTCGGTGCTCAGCGCGCGACCTCGCCACGGATGAACTTCTCCACCAGGTCACGGCAGACGTCGTTGCCGTACTGCTCGGGCGGCGACTTCATGAAGTACGAGCTCGCGGAGATCACGGGCCCCCCGATGCCCCGGTCCAGCGCGATCTTGGCCGCGCGCACCGCGTCGATGATCACCCCGGCCGAGTTGGGGGAGTCCCAGACCTCGAGCTTGTATTCCAGGTTGAGCGGGACGTCGCCGAACGCGCGCCCCTCCAGCCTGACGTACGCCATCTTGCGGTCATCGAGCCACGGCACGTAGTCCGAGGGGCCGATGTGCACGGCCGCCCGTTCCATCTCGTGCGGGACCTGCGAGGTGACCGCGCGGGTCTTGGAGATCTTCTTCGACTGGAGCCTTTTGCGCTCCAGCATGTTCATGAAGTCCATGTTGCCGCCGAAGTTGAGCTGGTAGGTGCGCAGCAGCTCGACCCCGCGGTCTTCGAACAGCTTGGCCAGGACCCGGTGCGTGATCGTGGCGCCGACCTGGGACTTGATGTCGTCGCCGATGATCGGCACGCCCGCCTCGGTGAACTTCGCGGCCCACTGCGGGTCGGAGGCGATGAACACGGGCAGCGCGTTCACGAAGGCGACCCGCGCGTCGATGGCACACTGGGCGTAGTACTGGCCGGCCTCCTCCGAACCCACGGGCAGGTAAGAGACGAGCACGTCGGCACCGGTGGCCGTGAGCACCTGCACCACGTCGGCGGGCGGCTCGTCGGACTCGGTGATGATCTCCCTGTAGTACTCGCCGAGGCCGTCGAGCGTGGGCCCGCGCTGGACGATCACGCCGGTCGGCGGCACCTCGGCGATCTTGATCGTGTTGTTCTCGCTGGCCACGATGGCCTCGGCCAGGTCGCAGCCCACCTTCTTGGCGTCCACGTCGAACGCGGCGACAACCTCCACGTCGCTGATGTGGTACGGGCCGAACCGGACATGCATGAGGCCGGGAATCCGGGCGCCGTCGTCGGCGTCCTTGTAATACTCCAGTCCCTGCACGAGGGAACTGGCGCAGTTACCCACCCCCACGATGGCGATGCGTACCTTACCCATCAGGATGCTCCTTCTCGGAAATGTGTCCCTGTTCGCCAGCCTGCCGTTCAGAGGCGATCAGCTCGTTGAGCCAGCGGACTTCCCGCTCGACTGATTCCAGGCCATGGCGGTGCAGTTCCAGCGTGTAGCTGTCAACCCGTTCCCTGGTGCGCGTGAACGCCGCCCGGATGGCCTCCATGCGTTCCTCGAGCCTGCTGCGGCGGCCCTCCAGGATCCGGAGCCGTACGTCGGCCCGGGTCAGCCCGAAAAACGCGAAATGAACGCCGAACCCGTCGTCTTCCCACGCCGCGGGGCCGCCCTCGCCGAGGAGCTCCTGCAGCCGCTCCTTGCCGTCGGCGGTCAGCCGGTACACCTTCCGCGACCGCCGGCTCGTCCGGGATCGCGCGGTCCCGGCGGGCCCGGCTGCGCCGGCCGGCTCGTCCTGCTCGTGCTCCTCGACGATCAGGCCGTCGGCGAGCAGCTCTTGCAGGCAGGGGTAGAGCGACCCGTAGGAAAACGCGCGGAACGCGCCGAGTACGGTGTACAGCCGCTTGCGCAGCTCGTACCCGTGCATGGGTGTTCGGTGCAGCAGCCCAAGCACGGCGAGTTCCAGTACGCCGGATCGGTTGCGGCCCACGCTGCCCCCAGAGGTGCCTAATCTTCCTATCGGGTGTATCCGTGCGATGCGTCGCGACGATATTTATATCCGTTACATCATCTCGATGTATCGCATCGATACATGTGGATAGTATGTGGTCCCCTGTTCATCCGCAACCCCGTGCCGCTGCCCGCGAACATGATCACCTCCGGGCTCGGCTCCGGCCCTGGTTCCGACGTACTCTGGCGGAGTGACGTCGAGGCGTTCGGTCGTGGACTACGGGCTTGCCCGCCGGGCAACGCTCGCGTCCGTGTACGCCGGGCAGACGACCGTCGCTGACGTCTGCGACGCTCACCCTTACCTGCTGCGGGCCGCCAAGTTCCACGGCGAGCCCACCCAGGACCGCTGCCCGATCTGCAAGAAGACCAGGCTCACCCACGTTACCTATGTTTACGGCGACGAACTCGGGCAGTACGAGGGGCGTGTCAAGCAGTCGCGGGAGCTCGCCGAGATGGCCGCGGAGTACGGCGAATTCCGGGTCTACGTCGTCGAGGTCTGCCAGGGCTGCGGGTGGAATCACCTGGCCTGCTCGTACGTGCTCGGCACCGGCGAACCTGTGGTGCGCCGAGGGCGACGTGCGCGGACTAGCCAATGAAGATCCAATTCACGAGGTAACGTGTCAGTCGGGTGGGTTCCCGGACCGCTGGACCCGCCCTTCGGGTAGAGGCCGCACACCCGCTACCGCGGTCTCCGAGCCACAGCGAGGACGCGCGTGAGCAGCAAAGCCGACGACTTTGACATTCGCTATCGCGATGTGCGCAACGGAGATTCCTTCGCCAGCGGGGCAGGCGCAAACCAGGCCAACGAGGACTACGCCAACGGCGGCTACCCCGGCGGCGGCTACCCCCGCAGCGGATACGAGCTCCCGCCCGGCCAGGGGAGCACCGTCGACTACGACCTCGGCTACGACGCTCAGGGCTGGGACACCCAGGGATTCCGCAGGCCGCAGGCCGACTATCCCGACAGCCAGGCCACCGGCTACCCCGATGTAGGCCAGGACGCGGGCGAGCGGAACAGGCGCACAGGCAGCCATGCGCGGACGACCGGGATGCGAGACGCCGGCCAGCCCACCTGGGGCGCGGGGATGCCCGGGCGCACCACGGCCTGGATCCCAGGCGGCCCCGGCGGCCCGGGAGGTCCCGGCGGCCCCGGCGGCCCTGGCGGCCCTGCCGGTCCCGGTGGTCCCGGAACTCGCGGGCCTGGCCGGTCAAAGGTCAAGGGCAGCTGGTGGCGGCACTGGACACCGCTAAAGGTCCTGGGCGTGTTCCTGGGCATCGTCGGCGGCATCGTCGTGCTGGGCGCCATCGTCGTGGCCGTGGCGTACGAGGACACGCCGGTTCCCACCGCGGCGATGGCGGGCACCGGCTACGCGCAGACCCTGGTGTACTCGAGCAACGGCACGCTCATCGGGCGGTTCGGCACCACCGACCGGGTGATGCTGACCCTGAACCAGATTCCGAACAACCTGGTCAACGCGGTGCTCGCCGCCGAGGACCGGCACTTCTGGACCGAGGGGGGCATCTCCCCCGACGGTATCGTGCGCGCCGCCCTCGCCGACGTCAAGGGCGAGGACCTGCAGGGCGGCTCGACCATCACCCAGCAGTTCGTCAGGAATTACTACCAGGGGATCGGTACCCAACAGACGCTCAGCCGCAAGCTCAAGGAGATCTTCGTGGCGATGAAGATCGCCAAGGAGAAGTCCAAGCAGTGGATCCTGGAGAACTACCTCAACACGATCTACCTGGGCAACGGTAGCTACGGGGTGGAGGCCGCTGCCGAGACGTACTTCGGCCTGAAGGTCGGGCAGCTCAGCGTGGCGCAGGACGCGGTCATCGCCGCTTTGATCCAGCAGCCGAGCACGTACCCGCTGCCGCAGTACCGGGCGCAGCTCGAAGCCCGCTGGAGGTACGTGCTCACCGGGATGGTGCAGACGGGCACGCTGAGCGCGCAGGCCGCCGCGGCGGAGAAGTTCCCCGGGATCGGGGACAACGTCCCGCAGAGCTTCGGCCCGCAGCCGTGGGATCCCTACATCATGTTCATGGTCAGGAACGAGCTGGAGCAGGTCTACCACCTGACCTGGTCGCAGATCTACGACGGCGGCTACACCATCAGGACGTCGATCGACGACGCAAAGATGAAGGCGATCTACCAGGCGGTCATCACGAACGAGGCGCAGATGAACGCCAGCGCCTACCCGTTCGAGTCGTATATGCACGTCGGCGCCGTGCTTGTGGATCCGGCTACCGGTGCGATCCAGGCCCTGTACCCGGGCCCCGGCTACCCAGGATACAAGTACAACGGGGTCGGGCGCGTCATCACCGCCCGTGAGTGCGCGAAGATCGACTGCGAAGTCAACATGGCGGTGTACAACCGCGAGCAGGTCGGTTCCTCGTTCAAGCCGTACATCCTGGCCACGGCGGTCAAGCAGGGCATGAACGTGAAGACCAGCACGCTGGACGGCTTCGATTACCAGTACATCCCGCCGGACTACGAGCCCAAGGCCTACCCGTCCACCTCTCTCCCGGCCAATTCGAACGGGTGGTCGAAACTGGTCACCAACGACTCCGCGGCGGAGAACGGCCCGTTCACGCCGCAGCTGGCCATGGCCGAATCGATCAACACCGCGTACTCGGACCTGTGGCACGTCGTGGCCGGGCAGGGCAGCACGACGACGGCCAACAACGTGGCCCAGATGGCGCAGGCGTTCGGCGTGGACACCGACGCGGCCGGCATCACCGGTCCCGACGACATGCAGGACGACTACGGCGTCACCCTGGGCCAGGCCTCGCTGACCGTCGGCGAGCAGGCCTCGATGCTGGCCACCATCGCCGATAACGGCGTCTACCACGACGAGCACGTGATCACGTCGATCACGCTGAACGGCGTGCAAACCCCGATCGTGATCAACAGCGCCCAGGTGTTCAACGCCAACCCGACGCTGAACGCCGAAGAGGACTCCCAGGTCCAGTACGCGATGTCCGAGACCACCAACTACGGCACGGCCACGGTGGCCGCGATGAGCAACGGGCAGCCGATCATCGCCAAGACCGGCACCACGAACACCGCGCAGTCGGCGTTCTTCATCGGTGCCATCCCGAGCCAGGCCCTCGCCCTGGGAATCTTCACGAGCAACCAGTCGGGGACCGGGTCCGAGACCCTCAACAACCTCGGCGGTCAGAGCCAGGGCGGGTTCGGCGGGACCTGGCCGGCGACGATCTGGCACACCTACGCGGAGGACATGTTCGTCCCGATCGGGGTGCAGCAGTTCCAGCAGCCGACCTTCACCGGCACCGCGTGGAACCTGGTCCCGCCGAACCTGCGGAAGGCGCCGAAGCACAACAAGGGCAACGGCCAGAACGGGAATGGGCAGAACCCGGGTCCCCAGCCGAGCTCGGGCGCGGGCAACCCCAACCCGTTCCCCACGTACACCTGCGACCCGCAGCAAGTGACCTGCAGCACGACCACCCCGCAGGACACCCCGCAGCCGTTCGGCGGCGGTGGCAATGGTGGCGCGCAGACGGCCAGCGGGGCCGTCGCGGGCGCCGCCGTCGGCGGGGTCTTCACCGCGCTGCCCATTACCTGCCTGTGGGTGCGGCGACGCGGGCGCAGACGGGGCGCAAGGCGCGGTTAGATAGGAGCGTGGAAGACGCCCAGCAGGGCGCTCTCCCGCCCGATGACCACCGCGAGGTGACCACCTGGGCGTGGCGAGAGCGCCTGGCCCGCTCGGGCCCCTCCGGGCTCGCGGTAACCCTCGGCAGTACCGCGGTGCTCGCCTCCGCGTCCGTGGTGGCCATGGTGCTCGCGTTCGCGGAGAAGTCGCCGTGCCGGTCCGGGGCCTGGAACTACTACCCCAAGCAGTTCCAGGACGCCTGCTACACCGACATCTACCCGCTGTACTACAACGAGGGGCTGGCGGCGGGAAAGGTCCCCTACACCGGCCACCCGGTTGAGTACCCGGTGCTGATCGGCGCGGCGATGCAGGCGGCGGCCTGGCTGGTCAGGAACGTCAGCGTGGTGATCAGGGGCCGGGAGTTCTTCGACGTCACGGTCGCGCTGCTGGCCGTCTGCCTGGTGGTGGGGGTGCTCGCGACCGCCCGCGCGGCCGGGCCGGGCGCGCGCTGGCAGGCGCTGATGGTGGCGTTTTCCCCGGCGCTGATCCTGTCCGCGTTCATCAACTGGGACATGATCGCGCTGGCCCTGACCGCGCTGGGCATCGCGGCCTGGGCGGCGCGCCGCGGCGTCTGGGCCGGCGTCTTCCTCGGCCTGGCGGTGGCAGCCAAGTTCTACCCGCTCGTGGTCTTCGGGCCGCTGCTCCTGCTGTGCCTGCGGACCGGGCAACTGCGGGAGTTCTGGAAGACCTTCGCCGCAGCCTCGGCTGCCTGGCTGGCGGTTAACGTGCCGGTCTTGATCGCCGCTCCGGCGGGCTGGGCGAGGTTCTACGCCTACAGCAAGGACCGCGGCGCCGACTGGGGTTCGATCTGGTATCTCCTTGAGCATTTCAACGTGCCGGTGCTCGGCAACCCGCAGCTCGGCTCGCTGAACCAGATGTCGGCCTTCTTCCTGGCCATCTCATTCCTGGCGATCGCCGTGCTGGCGCTGGCCGCCCCCCGCCGGCCGCGGCTGCCGCAGTTGTGCTTCCTGATGCTGGCCGCGTTCTTGATGACGAACAAGGTGTGGTCGCCGCAGTACGTCCTCTGGCTCGTCCCGCTCGCCGTCCTCGCCCGGCCGCGGCTGTGGCCGTACGTTCTATGGCAGCTGGCCGAGGTCGGCTACTTCTTCGGCATCTGGGGCTATCTCCTGTTCGTGTACCGCAGCGAGGGCTACGCGGTGACCGGCTATCAGGGCATCAGCACCGGCTGGTACTTCGCCGCGCTCCTGGCCAGGTTCCTCACCGTAGCGCTGCTTTCCGCCTACGTCGTGCGGGATATCTGTTATCCCGAACGAGATGTGGTGCGAGTCGACGGTACGGATGATCCGGCCGGTGGTGTCCTCGACGGCGCCCCCGACGTCCACCGGCTCCGCGTGACCTTCCGGCCCTGACGGGTCGCCCTGGTGTCAGGCAGGCAGATGCTGCTTCAGCCAGCTGATGTCGGCGGCCAGGCCGCCGTCTTCTTCGGGTGTCTCGCAGATCGCGGGCGCACCGGCGGCGCGGACGACGGCCAATAGCAGGGCCGGGTCGATCGTCCCGGTCGCGATGTTGGCGTGCCTGTCCCGGCCGGAGCCGAACTCATCGCGCGAGTTGTTGCAGTGCACCAGGTCGATCCGGCCGGTGATGGCCTTGATCCGGTCTACCGCGTCGGCGAGGTCGATGCCGGCCGAGTTCGCGTGGCAGGTGTCCAGGCAGAACCCGATGTGCCCGTCATCACCCGCGGCGCCGGCCGTCGCCTCCCATAGCCTGGCGATCGCGTCGAGCGACTTGGCCATCGCGCCGTCACCGCCTGCGGTGTTCTCGATGAGCATCGGCAGCGGGCGCTCGATCCGCTCCACCGCCTTGCGCCAGTTCTCGAAGCCCTCCTCGGGGTCGACGCCCGCGAGCACATGACCGCCGTGCACGATCAGCCCCTTGGCCCCGATGGACGCGGCCGCCTGGAGCTGCTGGTCGAGCAGCTTCCTGCTGGGGATCCTGATCCGGTTGTTGCTGGTCGCCACGTTGATCACGTAGGGCGCGTGGATGTAGATATCCATCCCGGCCGCGGCGTACGCGGCCCGGACCGCGGCCGGGTCGCCGCCGGGTATGACCGGCCCCTTCCAGCCCTGGGGATCGCCGAGGAAGAACTGGGCGGCGTCCACTCCGAGAGCGGTCGCCTCGGCCAGCGGGTTGTCAACGTGGAAGTGGGCTCCGATGCGCGGCATGCCCAGAGCCTAGTTCGCGCGGTGCCTAGCCGACGAAGCCGCCCTTGGACAGGCCGAGGGCGAGCCCGACGAACCCGGCGATGATGCCGGTGACGATGAGGACCCGCTGCTCCCTGGTGGCCGAGATCATCTGCACGTACAGCCCGACCAGCATCGCGGCCAGCCCGGTGCCGGTCGCGATGACGTGCACGGCGGCCACGAGATTCGGCACGTTCCTGACGATCATGCCCAGGACGAAGGACGCGAGCCCGACCACCAGCGTGAAGATGGTCAGGATGTTCACGACCGGGTGGCGCTGCCCGTCAGAGTTCAGGATCTTCTGCTGCGGGCCGCTCCGAACGGTGCCTGCCACGGTGACCACCTCCTTTATGTCAGGGCGAGCATACGCTTCACCGCTCAGTCTTCCCCGTGCCGAACACAGGAATACCACAGGTCCCGCCCCGGCCGGCGACCGCGGTCGCCGGTTACCGCGGACACCGATGGTATTGGTACACTGGCGCCGCTGCGGGTAATCCGGCCGATCCACGCGTCGGCTCGTGACCGCGACACCTCCTGCCACGGAAAGACCGTGGCCGCATTAGTCCAGAGGAGGCTCAGGACGCCCATGCGCCATTACGAGATAATGATCATCCTCGACCCCAACCTCGAGGAGCGCACCGTCCAGCCGTCACTTGACCAGTTCCTGAAGGTCGTGACCGGCGGCGGCGGCAAGGTCGACAAGGTGGACATCTGGGGGAAGCGCCGCCTTGCGTACCAGATCGAGAAGAAGTCAGAGGGCATCTACGCCGTCGTGGACCTGACCGCCGAACCGGCCGTCGTCCAGGAACTCGACCGCCAGCTCAACCTGAACGAGGCCGTGCTGCGGACCAAGGTCACGCGGCCAGAACACCGCCACTGAGCAGATTTAGCGACAAACCGGAGTATCCCGATGGCTGCAGGCGACACCCAGATCACGATCGCGGGGAACCTTGTCGATGACCCCGAGCTGCGTTTTACCCCGGCCGGCCAGCCGGTGGCGCGGTTCCGGGTGGCCTCGACGCCGCGGTTCCGCGATAACGCCACCGGCGAGTGGAAGGACGGCGACAGCCTGTTCCTGACCTGCAACGTGTGGCGGCAGGCGGCGGAGAACGTCGCCGAGTCCCTGACTCGCGGGATGCGGGTGATCGTGTCCGGCCGACTGCGGCAGCGGTCGTATGAGACCAAGGAAGGCGAGAAGCGCACCGTCTACGAGGTCGAGGTCGACGACGTGGGCCCCTCCCTGCGCAACGCCTCCGCGAAGGTCAACCGGGTCGCCAGGACCGGGGGCCAGGCCGGCGGGTACGGGCAGGGCGGGCCGTCCGGTGGCAGGCAGTCCAGCCGGGGCGATTCGGGCGGCTACGGGCAAGATGCTGACCCATGGGCGACCGACGGCCCGGGCGGGTTCTCGGACGAGCCACCGTTCTAGCCAGATAACCAGAAACCGACCATCCCCGCTGCGAGCGGGGCTCTGCTAAGGAGCACCACGATGGCCAAGCCACCACTACGCAAGCCGAAGAAAAAGGTCTGCGTGTTCTGCCAGGAGAAGCTCGCGTATGTCGACTACAAGGACACCGGTCTGCTCCGCAAGTACATTTCTGACCGCGGCAAAATCCGGGCCAGGCGAGTGACGGGCAATTGCACCCGCCATCAGCGCGATATCGCGACCGCGATAAAGAACGCCCGCGAGGTGGCGCTGCTGCCATACACGAGCACGGCGCGCTAGGGGGCAGGCACATGGGTCGTACACCGATGAAGCTCATCCTCACCCAAGAGGTGAGCGGCCTGGGCGAGCCCGGCGACGTCGTCGACGTGGCGAGCGGCTACGGGCGCAACTACCTGATCCCGCGCGGCCTCGCGATGAACTGGACCCGCGGCGCGGAAAAGCAGATCGAGCTGATCAAGCGGGCCAGGTCGGCCAGGGAGATCCGCGGCCTGGCAGACGCCAAGGTGATCGCCGCGCAGCTTGAGGGCCTGCACGTGCGGATGCGCCGCCGGGCCGGCGGAGGCGGCAGGCTGTTCGGCTCGGTCGGGCCTTCCGACATCGCCGCCGCCGTGCGCGAGGCCGGAGGCCCCGAGCTCGACCGGCGCCGGATCGAGGTGCGCGACCCGATCAAGACCGTCGGCTCGCACCAGGTCCGCGTCAGGCTGCACCCCGAGGTCAGCGCCTCGGTCGACATCGAGATTTCCGCCAGCTAGTCGCTGGTCCGGTGGTAGCCGGACGCTAGCCGGGCCAGTTCCGGATCGATGTCGCTGATCATCGACCAGACGGCGGCGATCCGCGCCTCCAGGTCGGCGGATTCCGCCGCCGTGCGGTCGGCCTCGAGCTGCTCGATGGCCTCCATGAGCCGCCCGAGCGCGGACTGGTCACTCGAACACACCGTCGAAGGATAGCAGCCCCCCACCCTTCGCGGGTCCACTTTCGCACAGCCGTTATCCACAGCCTGTAACCACAGCATTGTGGATAGCGGCTGTGGATTTTCCGCCAGAAAATCGCCGCCAAGTTTTTCTTCCGCACAGCTAGTGGATCTCATTAACGCAGCTAGATGGCGTGTCACGGTATTTACTCTGGCCATTTCCACAGCTATTTCCCCAGGCTGCGCACAACGTAGTCGGCGTGTTTGCACACCTTGTCCACACCACCGTCCACCGGGCGAGTGGTGCGGTGGGCCGAGGGCCGGCAAAATGTCAGAGCTATCGGCTAGAACAGAGTCAGGCGGAGGCAGGAGGGCGTTCGTGCCTCGTTCACTCGCAGGGGGGAGGAGGGTCGCGTGAGCGTCGCCGAGATACCGCGGAACGACGACTTCGAGCGGACCCCACCGCACGACGTTGCTGCGGAACAGTGCGCCCTCGGCGGCATGCTCCTCTCGAAGGACGCCATCTCGGACGTGATCGAGGTGATCCGCCCCGCCGACCACTACCGGCCGGCTCACCAGCTGATCCACGAGGCGATCCTCGACCTGTACGGCCGGGGGAGCCGGCCGATGCCATCACCGTCGCCAACGAGCTCGCCAGGCGCGGCGAGATCGCCCGGGTCGGCGGCGGACCCTACCTGCACACGCTCATCGCCTCCGTGCCGACCGCCGCCAACGCCGGCTACTACGCCCGCATCGTCAGGGAGCGCGCGATCCTCCGGCGCCTGGTCGAGGCCGGCACCAGGATCGTGCAGTTCGGCTACGCGGGCGACGCCGAGGCCGACGAGCTCGTGGACCGGGCCCAGGCCGAGGTGTACGCGGTCACCGAGCGCCGTTCAGGCGAGGATTACCACTCCCTGTCCGAGATCATGCCCGGGGCCCTCGACGAGATCGAGTCGATCAGCAGCCGCGGCAACCACTTCACCGGCGTCCCCACCGGCTTCGCCGACCTGGACGCCCTCACCAACGGCCTCCACCCCGGCCAGATGATAGTCATAGCAGCGCGACCTGGCGCCGGCAAGTCTACCCTGGCACTAGACTTTGCTCGCACCGCGAGCATAAAGAACGGCATCGCTACGGTGTTGTTCAGCCTGGAGATGGGGCGGAACGAGATCACGATGCGGCTGCTGTCGGCCGAGTCCCGGGTGCCGCTACAGACGATGCGCACCGGCCAGATGAACGATGACGACTGGGCCCGGCTGGCGAGGCGGATGAGCGAGGTCGCCGATGCGCCGCTGTACATCGATGACTCACCCAACATGTCGATGATGGAGATCAGGGCCAAGTGCCGTCGGCTCAAGATGCGGCACGACCTCAAATTCGTCATCGTCGACTACCTGCAGCTGATGTCGTCGCCCAAGCGGGTCGAGAACCGCCAGCAGGAAGTCTCGGAGATGTCCCGCTCCCTCAAGCTGCTCGCCAAGGAACTGGACGTCCCCGTGGTCGCGCTATCCCAGCTGAACCGAGGCCCCGAACAGCGCACCGACAAGAAGCCCCTATTGTCCGATTTGCGTGAGTCGGGCAGCATAGAGCAGGACTCGAACATAGTCATACTCCTGCACCGGGAAGACCTGTACGAGAAGGAGTCGGCGCGAGCTGGTGAGGCGGACCTCATCGTGGCCAAGAACAGGAACGGCCCGACTACCGTCGTGACCGTGGCGTTTCAGGGTCATTACAGCCGCTTTGCGGACATGGCCCGCGGGTAGCGCACCAGTAGGGTCTCACGCTGTGCGCCGTAATCTCACCACGGATGTCGTATGCGACACCGTGAGCCTTGAAGGTTCTCATCTGACTTGGCCAATTTCTCAAATTCAGCTTCATCTGTACTGCAATTGTTCACATTGAGTGATACGCGCCTTGGGCGGAGAGAAGGCTAACCGTCCGGAGCATGATCTGAGGCCTGCTGAATTGGAAGAGCTTGCCGTGGCCGCGGTGAACCGCGGCCAGTATCCGGCCGTTTCCTAGGAGGACATTCGATACTGGCCTGCTGCCGCTAGGTGGGTGACGCGTGCGGATCGATCGGTCAGACCTGGCCGACGTGCCCGGCAGCGCCGATATGGCCCGCCGTGTCCGGTCGGCCCCCGAGGATCCGGACGCCGCTGGCAAGGACCAAGGCAAGGCAGTCGGTGGTGACGGTCCCCACGACTCATCTCGTGTCTCTCTGGAATCGGCCTTGCGTGTGGACCGGACCGCAGCTTACCGCGCTGCCGTCGACGCCGCCTACCGGCAGAACGCCATCGGCCGCGGCTATGCCCGAATGGAAAAACTCGAACGCGAAACGTTCACCCCAGCGATGCGCCGCACCGAGACTGAAGACCCGGAACGCCACCTGGTCGGCCTAGAAGACCGTCTGAAGGGCAAGGACCGGCCGACTGAGGCCGCCGAACTGGAAAACCGTCAGGTCCCCAACGGCACCACTGAGTACGACGGCCGGATGCGGGACCGCACGAACGACTTCTACATGGTCGCTCAACTGGCCAACGGCGACGCGTACCATGGCGTCGCCGGGACCACACCGCTCCTCGTCCACGACGCCACGGCGCGGGATACGGGACCAGGGGAACTGCCGCAGAACACGTGCTGACGGGTGCCCGCGGGCCTGCCTCGGGGCGTGAGTTCGATCCTGAGACGGCGGGAGGGCCCATCCAGCAGTTTGACGCTGGGCGCCGCAGATCTAAAATAAGGGGAGCAGTACTACCGGACGAAGTGGGTTGGTCCCGGGCACGATGGCGGTTGACTGCGCGACAGGTCTGCCCGCACCGCCGCGAGCACGACGCGTGCGTAGAGCCGGGCGCCCGATGGCTGCGGATGGATGCCGTCCGGCCAGAGCAGGTTGGTATGGTGCCTGATCGCCTGGTTCCAGTTGGCGAGTTCCGCGTGGGACGTATGCCGGACAGCGTAGGCGATCACCGCGTTGACCTCGGATTCCCACTGCATCGGCCCGAAGGTGTTGACCAGGATCAGGTCGCGGTTGGACCCGATGGCACGGCGCAGCTGGCGCATCTGCGCGGAGGTGATGTCGCCGTTGGTGCCGAGTCCGACGATGACGATATGGCGGAGCCGGTGCCTGGCGGCCAGGCTCCGTATGATTGCCAGCCCGGTCGCCATCTGCCGACCCACCTGTGCGTCGATATAGATGCCTGGCATGGCCGTGTGCAGAGCGGCGGCCGACGCGACCATGACGGAGTCGCCGACCGCAGTGACCTGCCAGCCTGAGACGGCTGGTGACCCGCCGCCGACGTGACACGCCAAGGTGGGCGTAGAAGATGCGCTGGGCTGCGAGGCCGTCGGCATAGGCTGCGGCGGCTGCGTTGCCTGCGAGGCCGCGCCAACCCGTTCGCCCTCGGCGACTTGCCGTAGCAGGCCAGCGGGAGCCACCGGCGCCGGTGGCCGGGCGATGCCGTAGCTGGCGAAGACGACAGCGATTAGCGTGGCTGCAGCCACGGCCGTCGGCATGACGTCCCAGCGCCTGCGCGCAAGCTTAGCGTCCGCGCTGGTGAGCAGCCGGATCCAATGACGGCAGGTCACGCGGAAGCCGTTCTGCAAGATAGGCCCCTCGATGAACTGCCATGACAGGGCGGCCAGCCCGATCGTCAGGGCCGCCTCGAGGACCCACAGCCACGGCGAGGAGGCAGCCTGGCCGGCCACGGCACCGGTCAATGCGATCACCGGCCAGTGCCACAGGTACATCGCGTAGGACCGGATTCCCAGCCAGCGCAAGGGCCGCAGGCTGGTCATCGCCGAGATCAGGCCGTTGCTGGCGGCTGCGGCGACCAGGCCTGCCGCACCCACCGCGGCCAGGATCAGGCCGAACGGGTAGACCGCGGGGTCGCTTCCGGAGAAGTGCCCGATGGCCCACGCCAGGACGGCGAGTCCGGCGACGCCCACGGCGTCCAGGCGCCTGGTCAGGTTGGCCGAGGTAGAGGACAGGGTGGCCAGCGGATAGGCCAGGGCGAGCGCGGACCCGATCAGCAGCGCGGACGCGTGCGTGTACGTACCGTAGTAGACCGCCGACGGGTTGCCGCCCGGCGTGTACTCCAGCGCCATGGCCAGCGCCGACAGCGCCGCACCAAGCAACGTGGCTATGATCCGCGCACGCCGTGTAGGCAGCCTGAGAATGAGAAACCACAGGAGGAGAGGCCAGATCAGGTAGAACTGCTCCTCGATGGCCAGTGACCACAGATGATCAAGTGGCGGCATGGGCCCAAGCGATGCGAAATACGAAACGTGATGCGCGATCTGGTACCAGTTGCTGGTGTACGTAGCCGCGGCCAGCAGGGCCAGGCGCAACGAGCTTTCCTGGCTCGGTTCGATCACGGTCGCCGCCGCGGTGACGACGACCAGCATCACGGCCAGCGGCGGCAGCAGGCGTCTGGCCCGCCGGGCCCAGAAACCCTTCAGGTCCAGTCGGCCGAGCCGATCGTACTGAACGACCAGCAGGTCCGTGATCAGGAATCCGCTTAGCACGAAGAAGATGTCAACGCCGAGGAAGCCGCCCGAAAGCTCCGATACGCCGGCGTGGAAACCCATGACAGCGAGCACGGCCAGCGCCCGGACCCCATCGAGGCCAGGCGCGCGGGCGTGAGTCTTCGTGGCCTTGACCCGTTCCTCCGGATAGCTACCCATGTGACCCTTACCGGCAGTAATGCTAACGATCCAGATCCCGCCCAAGCGCGAGAAACGCCGCGTAACGCCCCATAGGACGTTTCTGCGCCCGAAGAAGTTGGGACCTCGTATGATCGATGCGCGCCACGCCCTACCGCTGAGGACACGCCATACCGGAGTCGAGCGACCTAGCGGCCTTTGTGCCGCGACCGACCTGGACTGGGCGCGGGTCTTCTACGAGCAGACACTCGGCCTGCGGGTACTCGAACACGGCGACTTCGCGGTGGTACTGGACGCCAACGGCCCGATGCCCGCGTGACGGCGGACGGACAGGTGGCGCACGCTGGGTACACCATGCTCGGCTGGCGCGTCCGCGATAAGCGTCGGAGCTCGTAGCCCAGCGGATAGAGCATCTGACTACAGATCGTTTCTCGTTTCCCGCCGAGCTGAACCGGGAAGAGCCAGATGAC
Organism: uncultured Actinomycetes bacterium; assembly: GCA_963789225.1. Lineage (GTDB taxonomy): Bacteria > Actinomycetota > Actinomycetes > Streptosporangiales > Streptosporangiaceae > Palsa-504. The sequence goes on along the minus strand of CAWBKD010000005.1, from coordinate 230,931 downwards.
GGCCGACCGGGTGTGCAACCGAATCAGACGCTTAAAATTCTCCCATTCCTAGCAGACTGCGGCGGTGCGGCGTGAACGGCGCAGCCCGGTGTAGCCCACCCAGGTCAGCACCGCCCCGAATGTCATGGTTAGCAGCCAGGGCACGGGACTCGCGGGCGGGTGCGGCGCGGTCCCGCCGAAACCGGTGTTGGCTCCGCCGTTGGGCATGATCTGGCTGCCCACAGCGTCCGTCCAGGCGTCGACTTCCAGCCCGGAAGAGTCATCGAGCACCACGATGGTGTGAATCGTGTTGGCTGTCAGCTTGACCGGCATACTGGCGTCCTTGCCCGACGCGCTGAACCTGACCGTCTCCTCGCCCGGTGAGAGGGCCGTGTAAGGCGTGGCCGCTCCGAAGGCCAGTTGTCGCGCAAGAACGTCAGTTCCGTAGCTGACCGTCACACTAGGCTCGCTGAGTGACGCCTGGAACACCCGGACCAGGGCCTTGCCCGCCGGTGCGGTCATCTGGTCGTGCAGCACCTCCACCCGCAGGCCAGGGTCGGGGCCGAGGGCCGCCACGGTGTAGGCCGCATGCGAGCTCACCATAAAACTCGTGGTCAGCGCGGGCTTGCTGGTTTCAGGCGCGCCGAAGCCCCGCATCGCCACCGTGTACTCGCCGGGGCTCAGCGCCTGGTAAGCAGAAACATCGCCGTACCTGACGTCCCTCAGGACGATAAGGTCTCCTGGGTTACCGAACGGATACAGGTACATGTCCATGGCCGGGGCCTCGGGGGACAGGTGGGCGATGCGGACCCATCCGTCCTGCGCGGCCGCGGGCGACGCGGAAGCCACAGTTGCGGCGGATGCTGCGGGCGATGCCGCGCAGACCAGGACAGCAGGACCTCCGAGCAGCGTGGTGATCGTGGCCAGCTTGGCCAGATGCCTGAGGAATTTCATGTGCTTGCCTCTCAACTTATTCGTGCCCATCCCAGCGGAAGCGGGCCAGCGATCACGGTCGTGCTTGCAGCCGAGTGCTGTCGGTCAACCTCGAGGGTCGGTGACAGCAATCCCAGCGGGCTCGGCGCGTCGAATTCGATGCTCAACGTGGCCTGGTCGGCGGCCGGGTGGCCGATGGCGACATAAGCAGGCAGGAACGGAGGATCCTGCTCGTTCACCAGGGCCTCGGCCCCCACAAGCTCGGCTGCTCCGTCCCCCCCGCCAGGAGAGATGGATGCTTCGCGGAACACCGCTCGAACGCCGGGCGAGGCATCACCGAAAGCGGTGACGCGGAATGAGTACTGGGTCGCCAGCGCCGCGAGCGTCGCCAGCAGGCGCGAGTCCACCTCGCCCGCCCGCAGTTGTGCCGCCTCCCGACCGGTGAACTGGATATGCCAGTTCCTGAGCAGCTGGGATCCGGCGCTCTTGCGGGCGGCCAGGTCGGCCTGCAGCGCGGACTCGTAGGCCGCCGTCCCGCCGGGCTCAACCGCGCGGACCTCGATCCGGGTGGCGCCCGAACCAAAGCTCGCGATCAGCGCAGGCGCATAATGGTCGGCGACCTGGCTGCTGACCGACGGGGATGCCGCGATCACGCTGGCATCTATCGGGCCGGCCAACCCGGTCCGCAACGGCACCAGGCGGTCCGCCGCGACGCCCTGCTGCAACAACGCGGTACACATCACGGGATAGCACGCGACCGTCGCGGCGCTGGTCACTTGGTGGGCAATCCAGACTGCGGCCTGTACCTGGGAAGGTTCGCCGTTACCCCTGCTGGGGTCAGAGCTGGCCGCCGAAGGCGGCAGCTTGGCACGGAGAGAGGTCTCCGCGAACCTGACGGCGGCTCCGGCGATGACTGCCAGGACCACCAAGACAACGGCTAGGCGCCAAGTGGTCAGCAAGCGCTTGGAGCGTCCACGGGACCAGGTCCGGCCCGGCCACCTGGGTGCACGCCAGGGCCGGGAACCTGCGCGGTGCAGCCGCTGCACCCGTAGCCTGATGGTGGTGGCGAGGACCCGGCTCCACGATGGCTTTGCCGAGACCGGTGGCGCAGCATCCATCAGGACGCCTCGACTCGGGGTCAGAGGGCGATCGTCTTGAGCCACAGCCGCCACCCCCCAACCGCTGCGCAGCCCGACGGCTCACGCGGATAGGAGAGCACAGGAACTCCCGGCGATCAACCGGAATGCTCGATTAGTTACATACGTTCCGTGTAGTCAAGCCAGATCGTCATTACTCTCGCTGCAGCGCCGGTCTCAACATCGCGGCAACGCGGATCGGGATCCACGACAACCGCTACAACGACCTCCACATCGGCCTGGTAGGCCGGTAGACGATCGGACGGTACAGCCCACTCTGAGCGGACTTAGGATCTGAGAATCAGATCCTTAATCTCGCTGTGCATGGGCCCGGACGGGTCTGAACTGGGCGTGACCAGGGCTCTGGACGCAGTATGCTGCAAGAACTGCGCTCGTAGCTCAACGGATAGAGCATCTGACTACGGATCAGAAGGTTGGGGGTTCGAGTCCCTCCGAGCGCGCCACCGAAACCCCAGGCCAGAGCCCCATCCTCGGAACTTGCCAAGGAGCTGAGTCCTCGTCCTGGACCTTGGCGTCTCACAATTTCTCACAACCCTAAGCGATCTTGTGAATCCTGGCGAGCGCGGCTTGGCCCCGTTGCAGGTCCTCCTCGCGTGCGTGGACGTAGGTCTTCTGCGTGAACGCCGAGTCATAGTGACCCGCCCACTTGCTGATAATCGAGATCGGTACGCCCGCGTGCTCCATAAGCGTCACGGCGTGTGACGCGAGTCGTGCAGGGTGATCCTCCGCAGTCCAGCCCGCCTGAGCAGACGGCGGAACTCATCGGAGTACCACTCAGGATGAACGGGAGTCCCGGCCTCGTCGGTGATCACGTACTCGCCGCCCAGGTACCAGTCCAGTTCAACGACTCCGGATCCGTAGGAGGTGCCCCCGATTGTGATCTCCTCCAGCTGGCGCTTACGCAATGCGGTCAACGCGGCCACCAGTTCGCCGTCGAGCGGCAGCGTCCGCTTGCCGTTATGGGACTTCGGCTCCTCGATGCGGACCCGGTACTCGACCAGCACCCGTGACTCATTGACGATGAGCGTCCTAGCCCGCAGATCGATATCCGACCAGCGCAGGCCGAGCACCTCACCGCGGCGAAGGCCATACAGCGAGAGGCGCCATGCAACGTACAGCCGGTCAGAGGACGCCTTGGCCAGGAACTTCCTGACCTCCGCCTTGCTCCAGGTCTCACGCTCACGCGAGGTATGCTCGGGCGGTTTGACAAGCCGGGCCACATTGCGGACAAGCGGCGCCGCTGCGCGGCGCCAGGTCCGGCGCTCCCCGCGCCGGGCTCTGGCCTTGGGAGGCCCCGCCCGGCGCGCCCGCACCGTCCCAGCCGATCCGGTACCACTTATTTGGGCGGATCATCCGGCATGCCAGCTGAGGCGTGGGTTCAGGCCGCCGTGCTCGCCGCGGTGCGGCAGCGAGAACAACGGACAACAGCGGTGCGGTTAGCTCCTTGGCCAAGTCACACGACAGGCGCTCCAAGGCTGATCCGCTACGCTGCCGCTGTGCGTGCTCTCCGTCGAGATAGTGCCGGTCGTAGTTATGACGCGAACTCGATGCCGTCCTGTCGGCTCTCCTTGCTCTCTGGCAGTTCGACCGGTCATACGCGCGACCCCAGCCTGCTAGCGGAATGCTCGCGATGACGCCGCTATGGCAACAGCCAGGAGCCGCGGTCGCCTTTTGGGCGTTGTTCGGTCTGTTCGCTGTAGGAGAGGGCGTAATGCGCCTTCGAAGTCGTCTCCACCGGCAGGACAGCACCGCAGTCGAGCCGTGGAGTCAGGTCATCGTCGTTGTCTCGATCCTTGGAGGCCTGCTCGGCGGACTGGGGGCCGCCAGCGTGGGCTCAGCCGACCTGCGTGCCGGTCGATGGCCCGTATTCGTCATCGGCCTGGTGCTGATGGCCTTGGGCATCTTCGTGCGGCAGTGGTCGATCTTTACGCTCGGGCGTTTCTTCACTGGCGACCTGCGCGTGTCGGCGCAGCAACCTGTCATCGACACAGGCCCTTACCGCTGGGTGCGTCATCCTTCATACAGCGGGTTGATTATCTTCTTCGTCGGTTTTGGGCTAGCTCTTACCAATGTCATCTCGATAGCCGTCCTCGTGATCGTGCCGACCGTCGGCCTGATCGCACGGATACATTTCGAGGAGCGAGCTCTCATAACCTCTCTGGGTGAGCCGTATCGCCGTTATGCAGCCGTACATAAGCGGCTGATACCCGGGGTTTGGTGAAATTGCGCCAGAACAGATGCGGAATAGCCGCCCTGTATACGACAAAACCAGGTTCAAGACTCCTGCGAGGCTTAGATCCGTGGATGGCCCGCTGAGTGTGCGGCGGCACCCCTCCACCGTCAATGGCGCTTCGCGTTTCCTCCGGAAATGGCCTTGGGCCACCATTGAGTACGCCCGGCATGGGCGATCGATTGGGGGTGAAAGTCCCCTGGAGGAAGAGGTGGTGCAGCACCGTCCGCATGATCCGGATGCTGTTCGGGCTGTAGCCCGCCTCCCGCTTCGCCTTCCACAGCCGGTCAAGATCCGCCACGGTCAGCTTGGCCATCCGCTTACGCCCGAGCGCCGGGACCGGGTGCAGCCGCACCGTATCCACGTGTCCGATCTGGTCACGTCGCCAGAGCAGATCGACGCCTTCCGGGACCAGGTGCCGCACGGCCGGGTCGAAGTGTTCGATCATTCCGGGCACTTCGTGCAGCTGGAGCAAGCGGAAGAATACTCGGCGCTAGTCGGTGAATTCGTACTGCAAAACCAAGATGGGGAGGCCCGCTGAGTGTACGCGCCCGCCCCTCCAGCTCAAGCGTGACTCTGACCGCGGGGCAACGAGCGCAGGCGGGACATGACGCCCGTTCGGGCTCCCGTAGTCACGCGGCTGATGCGGTAAAGGAAGCAGCGATGAGAGGAGGGGAGGCCGGGGCAATTCACGGTCCTGCTTCCTGGTATCCGCCGGCCGACCACTCAGGTTGAGTCAAGATCTCACCGGTTCCGCCGTATTGGCCGGCCCTGCCGCCGTAGGTGTCGCGGGCCAGGACAGATGCCCCGGGCGTTTCCGCGGAAACGCCCGGCGCAATTGCGTATGGTCCCACCGGCGCGTGGGCTCGCCGCGCTCTTCGCCAACCTCGCTGAGTCCATCGCTGCCCTTGACTCCCCGGCGGACGCACAGGTCAGGGAAATCATGCGGTCACCGCGCCGGAAGCGCTCGACCAGGTGATCGACTTCAATTATCGGGGCGGTATGCCTTTGAAGAAGTTGGTCGAGCTCCGTTGCCACAGGAAGACCACCGCGACCAGGCCGACCAGCCAGATGACCGGCGCCCAGGCCCTGGCCGCGCTGGCATCCGGGATGGCGCCGGAGCCGATGGCGAGCGTGTCGAGGGTGGCCAGGCCGAACAGCACCGTCCCGGTGATCCGCGCCCCGTTCCTGCCGCTGCGGCACAGCCGGGCCAGGACGATCCAGACGGCGGCGTAGATCAGGCCGGCGATGATGTACCCGGCGACTAGGCGGTGCTCGCTCACCGACAGGTTCGGGAATCTCTTCTCCAAGGCGCGCGTGGTGGCGCTGACCGTGACGACGTTGATGACGATGGCGAGGATGTTGGTGAGCGCGCCGACGTACATGACCTTGACGGCGTTGGCGACCGAGCGCGGAACGGGCGGGCGCGACGTGACCGGCATCCTCGCACCGGTCGGGTAGGGCTGGTACATAGGGCCCCTCTTCATGACTAGCGAGTAAACGTTAGGCGTCGGTCCAGGCGCGCTAGGCGCGCCTCGATGGAGTTGACCGCGGAATCCCCGCTGCCTTCGGGGACGAGGAGCAGGCTCCGGTCGGAAGGCGGAGGGATGATGAAGGGATACCTACCGGCGCGGCCGCTGGGGCCTGAGGCCGACCAACTAGTCCCTGCCCGCCAGCCACGAAGCCATGATCTTGTGGGCCATGATCGCCTGATGACCCGCCGCCTCACCCGCCCAGCGAATCATCAGACGCTCACTAAGCAGCAGCGTGCCAGCACGGCATTGACCCGCGATTAAGGTGCGATTGCCTGTCGTGCCGTCGCGGCTGGGCTCAGATGCGGAGATGGCCCGCTCAGGGGACGAGCAGGCAAAGGCACGGGACTGAGCCTTGCCGATCACCGCCGCGATGGCATGGTCCCGTCCTGTCACGGTGCCGTGGAGCGGGCGGAGCGGGCGATGCTTTCCAGCTTGTCGTAGCGCTGTTTCCAGGCGGCGGCATCGGCTTCCGGCATGCCAGCGACGCCCTCACGCAGCCCGACAGCACCGTCGATGGATTCCCTGATGATGTCCGCATGCCCGGCGTGCCGCGCGGTCTCCTGGATCGTGTGTACGAGCAGGGTATGCAGCGTCGGGTGCCTGTTGTCTTCCGGCCACCATGGCACGGTCCCGCGCGCATCCAGTGGCAGCTCCTGGATCGTGGCGTCGGAGTGCGCCCACACCCGCCGGTAGAACTCCGTCACCTGCTCGCGTGATTCGGCCTCGGAGGCATACATGCCACCGCTCAGCTCAGCCTCATGCCAGTCCAGGTCGTCCATGCCCGGGAACGGCCGGTCAACCACCGGGCCGAAGTACCCGCATTCCACCCCCGCGCAGTGCTTGACCAGCCCGAGCAGGTTAGTACCGGATGGCGTCATCGGCCGCCGGACGTCGTAATCAGACAGCCCCTCGAGTTTCCAGAGCAGAGCCCCGCGCGCGTACCGCAGAAACCGATGCAACGCCTGCTTTTCATCCGCTTCACTCATGGCTAAGAGTCTTGCGCCAGGCCCAGCAGCTTGTCGATCAGATTCGCGGAACCGCTCGCCGCTTGGGAGCCCGCTTGGGCGACTGATCACCCCTGTCGGCAAATGGGGTCTGACGGCGCTACCATCCAGGGAACAAGGAGGTCGGGCCGATGACAGGAACAACGTTCGCCATCGGGGCCAGCGCCAGCTGTACCGATGGGGACTGCGGTGAGGTAATCCGCGTGGTCGTCAACCCGGTCGGCCAAGCGATCACTCATCTAGTAGTAGGCCCGAAGCACGAGCATGGGCACTATATTGACCGGCTCGTCCCGGTGGGCCTCGCCGCGGTGACAGCGGATGGGATCCGGCTGAGCTGTACCAAAGCGGAGTTCGACAAGCTCGACCCGGCCGAAGAAACGCATTTCGTGGCGGGCAGCGAGCATCCGGGTTACGAACCGGACCAGGTATGGCGCCTGCCTTATTACGGCCTGAGCGGGGTCTGGACCGACGGCCAGGGTTGGGATACGGGAGGAAGCCACGGCCCGCGTCGGCGGACGGTGACCTACGACTCGGTGCCCCTCGGCGAAGTGCAGGTCCGTCGTGGTGAGCATGTCCACGCCACGGACGGGGAGATCGGACTGGTCGAGGGCCTGGTCATCGACCCGGATGACCACCAGGTGACGCACGTGCTCTTGCAGGAGGGGCACCTGTGGGGGCGCAAGGAAGTGGCCATCCCGATCGGTGCGGTCGCCGACGTCGAGACCGGGATCCGGCTCAACCTCTCCAAGCACCAGGTCGAGGAGTTGCCGCCCGTAGCGATCGATCACGCACACGGTTCGCCTGGCTGATGTGCCAGTGGGCCCGCGAGGGAGCGGGTAAACTCCGGCTCTTGTGACTGCTTCTGACGGAATCCTGGTTACCGGCGGCGCGGGATTTGTGGGAGCGACGCTCGTGCGGCGGCTGGTAGCGAGCGGATACCGGGTCAGGGTGCTCGACAACCTGAGTACCGGGGACGCCGCGCACCTGGCCGACGTGGACGCCGAACTAGTCAAGGGCGACATCCGCGACGCGGCGGTGCTCAACGACGCGATCGAGGGCCTGGGGGCGATCATCCACCTAGCCGCCGCTGGCTCGGTGATCGGATCCGTTCAGGACCCGGGGACGAACTTCGAGGTCAACGTCTTCGGCACGTTCCGCGTCCTCGACGCGGCGCGGAGAGCGGGCGTGGAGCGCGTAGTACTGGCGTCGACGGGCGGGGCGCTGATCGGAGACGCCACGCCGCCCGTCAACGAGGGCTCGCTGCCCAAGCCGATCTCGCCGTACGGGGCGAGCAAGCTGGCTGGCGAAGGTTACGCGCACGCATTTGCCAAGACATACGGGGTTCGCACCGTCGCCATCCGGTTCGGCAACGTGTACGGGCCATGGTGCGCCCGCAAGCGCGGCGTGCTCAACGTCTTCTTCGAGTCGATCCACTCCGGAGCGCCTCTGATCATCTACGGCGACGGGTCAGCATCTCGCGACTACGTACATGTGGACGACATCTCGAACGCCCTCCAGCTCGCTCTGGAGAAGGACGTCCCTGGCGGCACAGTGCTACATGCCGCATCAGGCGTGGAGACCACTGTCCGGGAGCTGGCCGACCTGTGCCGCCGGGCCGCGGGCGTCCCCGACCACCCGATCGAGTACCGGCCCAAGCGAGCCGGCGAGGTCGATCGCAACTTCGCCTCTTACGACCTGGCGAACCAGATGCTCGGCTACGCGCCGTCCGTCGCGCGTGAGGTCGGGATCCCCCGGACCTGGAAGTGGTTTCAGGCAGAAGTGTTCCGGGACTAACCTTCGCCGGGCGATCCCCGGTCAGCCGCGCCACGCGAGATCGAACGCGAGGACGTTCTCGCCCCACATGACCCGGCCCGTGTCGGTGAAGCCGTAGCGGAGGTAGAACCCGCGCGGTGAGCAGGGGCCGTCCGCGCAGCCCACCGGCGCGCCGCTCCCACGCCTAGCACCAGCGCAGCCAGCGGCCTTGACCTATGCCGATATCGGAATATGATAAGCCAGTGGCCCGCGCTTCCACGACGTCGGATGTCTTCAACGCCATTGCCGAGGCTGACCGTCGCGAAATCCTGGACGCGCTGATCACAGGCGAGAAGGCGGTCGGGACGATCGTGAACGAGCTCTCGATGTCCCAGCCTCAGGTTTCAAAACACCTGCGGGTGCTCAGCGAGGTGGGACTCGTCAGGTGCCGGGCGGAGGGGCGTCGTCGGCTGTACCGCCTGGAACCCGCTCGACTCCGGCCGTTGCACGAGTGGCTGGCCAGGTACGAGCAGGCGTGGCATGACCGGATGGACCGGATGGACGACTACCTCAAAGAGCTACAACAAGGAGAGCGGCAGTGACACCTAACCGGCATGGATCGGCACGCGTGGAGTTCCCGAACGATCTCGAGATCGTCCTCACCCGAGAGTTCGACGCTCCGATCCAACTGGTCTTCGACGTCTTGACGAAGCCGGAGCATGTGAGCAAATGGTTCGCTCCCTTTGACGAGACGATGAAGGTCTGCTCGATCGACCTGCGAGTCGGCGGGGACTACCACATCGTCTTCGTGACCCCAGACGGGAGGGAGTGCTCGTTCCGCGGAACCTACCTGGAGGTCGAGCCGCCGACCCGGACCGTCGAGACCTGGCTGTTCGAGGGGTGGCCAGGCGTGGAGGCCATCGAGTCCACCGAACTGCACGAAGCTCACGGAGTGACGACGCTGACCCAGCGGCTGGCGTTCCGCGACCAGGCTGGCCGTGACCACATGAACAGGACCGATGGCTTCGAGGCGAGCTACGACCACGTGGAAGACCTCTTGAGGTCACTGCTCGATCCAGAGGGAACCGTCTCCGAGTAGCTAGCGGATGTTGGCCGCCAGGTCCTGATAGGGAGGGACCAGCTCATCCCACCGCGCCGCGGTGTCGCCGCGCTCACGCCCGGCGAGGTAGGCGGCGAGATTCTCGGCGTGGATCTGCCACCCGGCCCCGTAGAAGGCGATCACGTCCAGGGGCATCCCGCCGGCCTCGATGGCCAGGATGGTCTGACCGCCGTCCGCGGTGAGCGTGGCCTCGATGGTCGAGTCGAACGGCGGCACGCCCTGACCCCTGCGCCAGGATTCGTCCGTCTCCCTGGTCGTGACCAGCAGCCGCCGCGGGGGCTCGCACGCTTCCACGCGACCGGCGCTTTCCACGTCATCGGATTCGAGGTAGAGGCGGAACTCCCCGCCGGGCCGAAGGTCGCCTTCGACCTGGCCGTGCCAGCCTGCCAAGCGGCGGGGATCGGTGAGCGCTGACCACACGTCCTCGATGTCGGTGTCGTAGCGGCCCTCGATGCGAACAATGCTCTGGCCGTCGGCCGAACGCAGGCTGCCCACGATGCGGGTGCCCGGATGCGCGTCACTGGTCATCTTGAGCTCCTTAGGAGTCGTTTTCCGCCGTCGTCCCCATGCTTGGACGGCGCTGCGGCCGCTAACTCATCGGCCGCGCCTCGGCAAGATGGCAGCCAGTCGAGTGCGGTTCGTATTCTGGAGAGGGTGGACTGGAGCCTGTTCGGCTGTGCTCGCAAGGGGCATGTGACGTACGCCCCGGACGAACCGGAACTGCGGAACCGGCTGATGGCTCCGACCGGGGACGGAACCGCCTGGCGGTGCCTGCGCTGCGGCGCATTCGTGACCAGCGGGGAGCACGGCAGCGGCCCGGCCGCAGCGGCGCCGCTGGTCCGCCGGGGCAAGGAACTGCGCAGCGAGCTGATCCTGCGCATATTCGCGATCGAGCGGTTCCTCCGCTTCCTGATCGTCGGCGTCGCCGCCTACGGGGTGTGGTGGTTCAAGTACGACCAGGCCTCGATCCAGCGGGCCTACAACAGCGCCCTACCCGCCATCCGCGCGCTGTACCAGGATCTCGGCTTCGACGTCAGCCACTCCAAGCTGCTCGTGCTGGTCAACCATGCGCTCACGATCAGCCCGCGCTGGATCACCATCTTGACCATCGGCCTGCCCGCTTACGCGCTGATCGAGCTGGTGGAAGGCATAGGCCTGTGGCTCGGCCAGCGGTGGGGCGAGTACTTCGCCATGATCGCGACCTCGGTCTTCCTGCCCGTGGAGGTCTGGGAGCTGGCTCGAGGGGACATCACCTGGCTGAAGGTCGCGGCGTTCGTGATCAACCTGCTGCTCGTCATCTACCTGGTGTGGACCAGACGGCTGTTCGGCGTCCGCCGGGGCAAGGCGGCCTACGAGGCTCGGTTGCGCTCCGCGTCCGTCATCGAGATGGAGCAGGCCGCGCTCGCCGCGCCGGCAGCACCACCCGCCCGGCCGGACCATGCCAGCCGCGCCAGCCCGGGTACCACGGAAGGGCCGTCCCCGCCGGCCTAAAACTTGATCGGCGCCTGCAGGCGGCGTCGGTAACCTGAGCATCATGGCCCGTGACGACCGCAGCGTTACCCCGCAGAGCGAGGACTTCTCCGCCTGGTACAACGACGTGGTGTTCCGCGCCGAACTGGTGGACCGGGGACCGGTCCGGGGCAGCATGGTGATCAGGCCCTACGGGTACCGGATCTGGGAGCTGCTGCAGGCGGACCTGGACGGGCGGATCAAGGCGACCGGGCACCAGAACGCGTACTTCCCGCTGCTCATCCCGCAGAGCTACATGCAGCGCGAAGCCGAGCACGTCGAGGGGTTCGCGCCCGAGTTCTTCACGGTCACCCATGCGGGCGGCAAGGAACTGGAGGAGCCGCTGATCGTCCGGCCGACGTCGGAAACGATCATCGGGGAGATGATGGCCAAGTGGATCAGCTCGCACCGGGACCTGCCGCTGCTGCTGAACCAGTGGGCCAACGTGCTCCGGTGGGAGCTGCGGCCCCGGATGTTCCTGCGCACCAGCGAGTTCCTCTGGCAGGAGGGCCACACCGCGCACGCCACCGCGGCTGACGCGATCGCCGAGACCATGCTGGCGCTGGGCTTTTACCAGGATGTAGCGGTCGAGATCGCGGCCATGGCGACCGTGCCTGGCGAGAAGACGCCGGGCGAGCGGTTCGCCGGCGCCGAGCGCACGTTCACCGTCGAGGCCATGATGCGGGACGGGCGCGCCCTGCAGGCGGGCACCTCCCACTTCATGGGGACGAATTTCGCAGCGGCGTTCGGCATCATGTATACGGGCGAGAGCGGCACGGCCGAGCTGTGCCACACCACCTCCTGGGGCATGAGCACCAGGATGGTCGGCGGCCTGGTCATGACCCACGGTGACGACAAGGGCCTGGTGCTGCCGCCGGCCCTGGCACCCTACCAGGTGGTGATCGTCCCGATCGGGCACGGCGACCAGGCCCACGGCACCCTATCCGCGGCCGCGGAGCTGGCCGTCACCCTGGAGCGCGCGGGCATCCGAACGCACGTGGACGACCGCCCGCAGGTCTCGCCCGGTTTCAAGTTCAACGACTGGGAGATGCGGGGCGTGCCGATCAGGCTCGAGCTTGGCCCGCGCGACCTGGCCGCCGGAACCACGCTGATGTCTCGTCGGCTGGCTTATCCGGATCCGAACGCCGCTAAGCAGGCCATCGCGCTCGAAGCGGCGCCCGCGTTGCTGGCCGCCGAGCTTTCGGCGTTCCAGGCGATGCTGGCGCGGCGCGCCGCCGACTTCCGCGATGACCACACGGCCATCGTCGATTCCTGGCCCGAGTTCGTCGCCGCCGTGGCGGTCGGCTGGGCGCTGGCGTTTGATTGCGGCGAGCAGGCGTGCGAAGACGAGATCAAGGCGGAAACCACGGCTTCTCCCCGCTGCATCCCGCTGGCTGGCGAGGCCGAGCAGGGCACGTGCATCCGCTGCGGCAAGCCGTCCGCCTACGGCAAGCGGGTGATCTTCGCCCGTGCCTACTAGGTCGCCGGCCCGGTAGGGCGGTTCGCGCGGGCTTCGGCTGCCGGCTCGATACCGGAGCCAAGCTGGAGCTCATCGCGCTGATCAGCGGCTTCGCCACCACGTACGGCGCCCTGCAGGCGACCCGCGACCGGCAAGGCGTCACCGGCAGCCAGCACGCCGCCATGTACGCACGGGCCTTCGCCCTGGCTGCCGCCAGCGGTCCGTACCCGAACCTGGCCGCCGCGCTCGCTACCGCAGGCCCGGCCCGAGATGAGGACGCCATATTCGAGTCCAGCGTCACGCACCTGATCGACGCCGCCAGGCTGGCGCCATGACCGCCCGGCTCTATCGCGCCTCTCCGCGATCGTGCGCGGCGAGGACCGCCTGCTCCTGTTCGAGGGTGAAACCACCGGGCAGCGGCGGCTCGCCGCGCTCGCGGTCCCAGGTCAGGACGTCGGCCGCGGTTACCGCCAGCGGAGTGGCGGGCATCCCCGCCGCCGTGGCCCGCGCCGCGCTGCGCTGCTGCGATGGCCAGTCGGTCCGGATCAGCGGGAACATCGGGGGCGCCGTTTCTGGTGGCACCGGCGCGACCTTCACCTGCGTACCCGCCACTCGCGCGCAGGTCTGGATCAGCCCGCCCATCGTGACCGGGTCCGCCGGGCCGACCGCGTGGAACGCCCCCGGGCGATCGTCAGCGAGCAATTGCACCACCAGACGGCCCAGGTCGCGGCAGTCGATGATCTGAACCGGCTGGTCCGGGTCACCGGGCAGCGCGACCCGGCCACCGCGGGCAGCGCGCCGCACCCAGTACGTCAGTCCGTTCTGCCAGTCGTACGGCCCGGCCACCTTCCCGGGCCGCACGATCGTGGCCCGGGACCCGTACCTGGCCGTTACGTCGTCCTCGCACGCCACCTTGAGCGGGCCGTACGTCTCGTCGCTGAGTTCCTCGGTGTCGCGCACGGGCGGACGGCGCGGGGTGTCCTCGGTGGAGCCTGGCCCCACCCCGGTCTTCTGGTAGACGGCGTGGCTGGAGATGAACAGGTACCGCCCGACCCGTTCGCCGAGCGCATCCATCGCCTGACCGACATGCCGGGGGACATAGCCGCTGACATCTACGACCGCATCCCAGCTTCCGCCGCGCAGCGCCGTGTAGTCGCCGGTGTCCCGGTCCCCGGTGAGCCGGGTCACCCCCGGAAACAGGTCAGCTCCGGTCTTGCCCCGCCCGAACAGGGTCACTTCAGCCCCGGTGCGCAAGGCGTCCTCAACGATGGCGCGGCCCACGAAAGACGTGCCGCCGAGAACAAGGATCTGCACAGCCCGCAACTTACCTGCAGGGGCGCAGGCGCTAGCAATCGTGGGCAGAGCCGGATGACCGCTCAGAGCGACGAGCAGATCGAGTCGATCGCCGAGCCGTCACCCTGCAGCCGGCCGGCGGCGGCGTCGAGCTGGCTGACCTTGCTCGTGTCGCCGCGCTGAACCGCCTTCAGGTCGGAGACGACAATGCCCAGGTCGGTGCTCATGGCGCCGATCTTGGCCTGGACCGACTGGTGGTGTGCCTCGGCCTGTGCGGCGTTCAGTTCCGACTGCAGCGTCTGCATGTCGGCAATGAAGCGGTTGATGTCGGCTTTCTCCGCGGAGGCGTTCCCTTCGTCCCGGCTTATCGCGTTATCGTCCGCCGTGATCTTGCTCGTGAGCGTCCGGGCGTCGTTCTCAGCCGCGAGACATCCAGGGTCCGCCGCCGGCGATCCAGCCGCGACGACGATCAGGCCGATGGAGCCCGCGCCGATGAGCAGCGAAATCACGATGCCGACGATCGACAAGAGCCGGCTGCTCCGCCCGCGCCTTCGACTTGACCAGCCCGAGGATCGAGAAGATCAGGCCCAGCGGCCAGATCAGGATCGCGAGCACGATGCCGGCGACCGCGAAGCCGTTGCGCCGCTTCACGGGAGGACCTGGCGGGTACCCACCCTCCGGCCCGAAGAACTGCTGCGGCTGGCCGTAGGGAGGTTGCCCGTAGGGCGGCTGCTGCGGTCCCTGCCCGTACGGCGGCTGTCCGAAGGGCGGTTGCCCGTAAGGCGGCTGCTGCGGTGCTTGCCCGTACAGCGGCTGGCCGTAGGGGGGCTGTTGCGGTGGCTGCCCGTACCGTGGCTGCTGCGGCGGCTGGCCGTAGGGAGGCTGCTGCGGCGGCTGGCCGTAGGGAGGCTGCTGCGGTGCTTGGCCGTACGGCGGCTGGCCGTAAGGAGGCTGCTGCGGCGGCTGGCCGTAGGGAGGCTGATCGAAAGGCGGCTGCGACATCTCTGTCCCGCTTTCAGTCGATGCGCTGGATTCCGCGAGCATTTACTGTACCGCCGATGGCTCGCCGGAGCGGACCGTTGCCGAGGTCAGCGCTACGACACTGAGTCCGCCTGCCTCGTGCGCAGCGTGATCAGGGCAAGCACCGCGGCCAGCACGGCCAGCCCGGCCGACAGGTAGAGCGCGGCCCGGAGCCCGGTGTGGAACGCCGTGTAGGCCACATGGGTGAGCTCGGTTTGCAGCTTCCTGAGCTCCGCGGACAGGCCCGGCGGGACGGTGAAGTTGCCGGTCTCGAGGTCGGTGATGACGATGCCCTGGTAGATGGCTGGCACGTGCATATGGTTCATCTGCGCGACGAGGCTGACGTGCAGCTGCGAGAACATCAGCGAGCCCAGGACCGCCACTCCGGTGACCGCGCCGATCTCCCGGCTGGTGTTGGTGGCGGACGCGGCCATACCCGAACGCTCCGCGGGTACGGCGGCCAGGACCGCCGAGGTGATCGGGACCACGGTGGTGCCGATGCCGATGCCGGCGAGCGAGAGCGCGACGATCAGCGGCCCGTAGGACGGGTGGGGGCTGAGGTAGCCCTGGGCGAGGAACAGCCCGACCGCAAGTAGCAGGCAGCCGATCACGATCGACCAGCGCAGCCCGACCACCACCGTCCAGCGCCCGGCCAGCAGCGAGGCGCCGATCATCAGGACGGTCATCGGCAGGAAGACCAGGGCCAGCTGGAAGCCGGAGGAGCCGACGACGATGACCAGGTACAGCGCGGTGAAGAAGAAGATGGCGAACGTGGAGAAGTACGTGCACATCGCCACGATGTTCGCCGTGCTGAACTGCGGCACGCGCAGGTACTTCAGGTCCAGCAGTGGGTGCGCGGCGCGGCGCTCCCGCCAGACGAACGCCGCCGCTCCGGCCACGCTCACGCAGAGCAGCACGATCGCGGCCGCCGACCTGAACCCGGCCGACTCCGCGTAGATGATGGCGAACACGAACGAGCCCAGCGTCGCGGCGCCGATCAGCGTGCCCGCGGTGTCCACCCGCGCCGCGCTGGGGTCAGAACTTTCCGGCAGGATGATGGCGGCGATGACGAGGGCGGCCAACCCGAAGGCCAGGTTGAACCAGAAGATGCCCCGCCAGTTCCAGACCCCGACCAGGATGCCGCCGACGACCGGGCCCATGGCCAGCGCGAAACCCGACGTGGCGGCCCACACCCCGATCGCCCTGCTCCTGGCCTTGGCGTCGGGATAAAGCTGGCGGAGCATCGACAGCGTGCCCGGCTCGCTGGCCGCCGCGCCCATGCCCATCACGGCTCGCCCGGCGATGAGCACGTCCACGTTCGGGGCGAGCGCGCACAGCACCGAACCGGCGCAGAACACGCCCGCCCCGGCCAGCATGACCTTCTTCCTGCCGAGCTCGTCCCCGATCATCCCGCAGGCCAGCATCAGGCTCGCGAAGGTCAGGGCGTAGGCACCGACGACCCACTGCAGCTGGGTCGGGCTCGCGCCCAGGTTGGTGTACACCTGTCCGAGCGCGACGCTGACCACCGTGTTGTCGAGGAAGGTCAGGAACAGCAGCGTGCACAGCGTCGCCAGCGCCAGCGACGTGCCGCCGCGGGCGATGATCCCCTCGCCGCGCTGACCTCCGGAGACCGTCTCAACCGGCCTGGCCACCTGCCCGGCCCTACCTCAGCCGGCTGAACTGCACGCGGCCGGCTCCGAGCCGCCAGGCACCAGCTTCAGCAGCCCGCACAGGCTGGCGTCGCCGACCTTCCAGACCCCGCTTTCGTACACCGCCGTACCGGTCTGGCCCGACAGCAGCGACGTTCCGCCTGAGGTCAGGTTGTAGGTCACGGTGGCCGAGGTGGGGGAGTTCACCGTCACGCCGGTGACCTTGGCGCCGAGCCCGCTCACCAGGCTGGTCAGGCCGCTGATGGCCCCGGAGAAGAGATTGCCGTTCTGGAGCAGCGTGACCTTCTCCGAGACTGGAGTGCTGGAGGCGAAGAACTTCTCCCAGTTCGTCGTGATCTCGGCCACCGCACCGGAGGTGTTCGTGGCGGCCGGCGTGGACGCGGCCGCGGACGTCGCGGGGGCAGATGAGGCGGGAGCCGATGACGAACTCGAAGAGGAACTGGAACTGCTGCACGCGGCGACGGCCGCGGCGAGCGCAAGCACCAGCGCCGGAGCTAGGATTGCCCGCCGAGCCAGGGCTGTGAACCCCATGACGCCACTCCTTAGTCTTGGTCAGAGGTACTGGTCAGGCCGCCATTCGTGGAGCTTGATCAGAGTGTGCCCTGAATGCTTCCCCAGGTCCCGCCCGGTATCCGCGGCTAGCCGACGCGCGCGTCAGGGTAGGCGGGCGCCGAACCGCCCAGCAACTCCCGCTAGCTCCGGCCTTACCGGCGCTTACCAGCGGAAATGCACAAAAAGCCGACCGAAGTTCTTCGAGTCCTTCTCGACCCGGTGGTACTTGGCCTTGATCTCATCCTGCTCAAGAAACCGCAGCACGCGCTTCTTGAGCTGCCCCGAGCCCTTGCCCGGGATGATCTCGACCAGCGGCGCCTTCTTGGCCTCGGCCTCCTCGATGATCGCCCGCAGCGCGCGGTCTATGTCCTGTCCTCGGTTGTAGATGTCGTGCAGGTCGAGCGTCAGTTTCATGTCCACCCCCAACGGGCTGTACCACCGCGATCATAACTGCGCTCGCATTAAGCGTCCGCAGAGCCGACTGAGAGGTCCGGCGTGGATACTCTCTCCCATGCCGTCTACGAGATCTCGCCACTGGGTGCGCTGGCTCCTGGTGACCGTCGCCGCCCTGGTCGTCCTCGCCGTCGCGGGGCCGTTCGTCTACATCCACTTCTTTGACGGCAGCACCCCAGCCGCGTTGTCGCTGTCACCCTCCACCTCGGCTGCCGCGTCGGGGAGCACCCAGACGGCCAGCACCGCCGCGAACGAGCCGGTCACCGGGACGTGGAACATCGGATCCGGTTCCACGGTCGGCTACCGCGTCAACGAGGTCCTGCTCGGGCAGAGCGCGACCGCGGTCGGGCGGACCAGCACGATCACCGGGCACCTGACCATCGCGGACAGCTCCGTCACCGCCGCCACGTTCAGCGTGCCGATGGACACGATCCACAGCGACAAGAGCCAGCGCGACGCACAGTTCGACGGGCGGATCATGGATGTAGCCCAGTACCCGACCGGGACGTTCACGCTGACCAGCCCGATCGACCTGGGCCCGCTGCCCGCCAGCGGCGTGATCAAGGACTACACCGCGCACGGCCGCCTGACCCTGCACGGCACCACCCGCGCGGTTGACTTCACGCTCACCGCCGAGCTCAAGGGCGGGCACATCGAGGTGGCGGGCGATATCCCGGTCCTGTTCTCTGACTACAACATCCAGAACCCGAGCTTCGCGGGCTTCGTTACCACCCAGGACCACGGCCTGCTGGAGTTCCTGCTGGTCCTCAACCAGGCGTAGGAGACCTCAAGTACACCGTCGTGCCGCAGCGCAGCCGTCGTGCCGCAGCGCAGCCGTCGTGCCGCAGCGCAGCCGTCGTGCCGCAGCGCAGCCGTCGTGCCGCAGCGCAGCCGTCGTGACCGCGGCGGAATGAACTAGCGCCCACCGGTGTTATCGGTTACAGTCACATTGTTAGGTGACGTTTCCCGGCTCCGTCGATTCGACGTCGAGCACTTTTTCCCAGCGGATTACCGCTCTACCGCACTGGCTCATCTGCCCAGGTAGCGCCCGTCCGCTTCTACGCCCGGCGCCGCGCCAGCCGTTCTTTTCAGCGTGCGCGGATTCGCCGTTTCCCCGAAAGGAAATCCATTCATGACCACGACAATCCAGCAATCCGATGCGCAGGCCCGGGCCGTCGAGGCGCCGGCCAGCGTCCCGGTGTCCGGCCTGGTCGATCCCGCCGACGGGCACGCTCTCATCCGGGTCTCCGGCTACCGGCCCAGCCCGGCCGACGTATACGTATCGGCCGGCCAGATCAGGCAGTACGGCCTGAGGAAGGGCGACCAGATCGACGGCACCGCCCGGCCCTCGCCTGGCGGACGGGCCAAGTTCCGCCCCCTGGTCAGCGTGGACACCGTCAACGGGATGCCGCCCGAACTGGCCCGGGTGCGCCCGCACTTCGACGAGCTGACCCCGCTGTATCCCGAGCAGCGCCTGCGCCTGGAGGACGGGAACCCATCCGACACCGCGCGCATCATCGACCTAGTGGCCCCGATCGGCAAGGGCCAGCGCGGCCTCATCGTGTCGCCGCCCAAGGCGGGCAAGACCATGATCCTGCAGGCCATCGCCGCCTCGATCGCCGCCGCCCACCCCGAGATCCAGCTGATGGTGGTCCTGGTCGGCGAGCGCCCAGAAGAGGTCACGGACCTTCGCCGGTCGATCCGCGGCGAGGTCGTCTTCTCCACCTTCGACCAGGCCCCTGAAGACCACATCCGCGTCGCCGAACTGGCCATCGAGCGGGCCAAGCGCCTGGTTGAGGCGGGCGGCGACGTGGTGGTGCTGCTCGACTCACTGACCCGGCTTGGCCGCGCCTACAACCTGGCCGCCCCGGCCAGCAGCCGCACGCTGGCGGGTGGCGTCGCGGCCTCCGCCCTGCTGCCGCCCCGCCAGTTCCTGGGCGCCGCCCGGAACATCGAAGGCGGCGGCTCGCTCACCATCGTGTCCACCGCCCTGGTCGACAACGGCTCCCGGCTGGATGACGTCCTGTTCGAGGAGTTCAAGGGCACCGGCAACATGGAACTGCGGCTCCGCCGCGAGCTGGCCGAGAAGCGGATCTACCCGGCCATCGACCCGTTGCCGTCCGGCACCCGCCGTGACGAGCTGCTGATGACGACCGACGAATACCGCGCTGCCGCTCAGCTCCGCCGCGCCCTCGGCGCGCTGGACTCCCAGCAGGCCCTTGAGCTCCTGCTCGACAAGACCCACCAGACCGCCTCCAACGCGGAGTTCCTCAGTCAGGTCCAGCGCACCATCCCGCGGGCGACCGCCAGCGCCGCTGCATAACGGCCGTACCATGACAAAGTGGCGGCTTGTGCGGGAGTAGTGCTGGCCGGCGGGCGATCATCCCGGATGGGCACCCCCAAGGCAGCGCTTGAGTGGCATGGTTCCACGCTGCTGGGCCGTACGGTCCGGATCCTGGCTCGCGCGACGAGCGGCCCGGTCGTGGTCGTCCGCGCCCTTGGCCAGGACCTTCCGGAGCTGCCTGACGGCATCCTGGTCGCCGACGATCCGCACGAGGGCAAAGGCCCGGTGCAGGGTATCGCCGCGGGGCTGGCCGCGCTAACCGGGCGCGCCGAGGTCGCGTTCGTCAGCTCCACCGACATGCCCTTCCTGCACCCGGCCTTCATCCGGCGGGTGGTCCGCGTCCTGGAAGATGACGAAGGCACGGATGTCGCGCTGCCGGTGGCCCGCGGGTACAAACAGCCGCTGGCCGCCGCGTACCGGGTCTCGCTCGCGGGAGCTGCCGAGCGCCTGGTCCTTCAGGACCGGCTCCGGCCCGCTTTCCTCTTCGACGAGTGCCGGGTGGAAACGCTTGACGATGCGGCGCTGAAAGGGGATCCGCTGCTTTCCGCGCTCGACCCTGACCTGGACTCCGTGCTGAACGTCAACACTCCCGCGGACTACGCGGCGGCGCGCGCCCGGTCCGCGCCCGAGGTTACGGTCCAGCTCTTCGGGACGCTCGCCAAGGGCGGTAACGCCAGCGGACCGCACGTGGTCCGCGCCGCCACGGTGGGCGGAGCGGCCGACGCCATGGCCGTCGTGTTCGACCGGCACGTGACGGCAGCGCTGAACGGCGACCAGATCACCCGCGATCCGGCGACGCCGCTCGCGGCGGGCGACGCTGTGTTCTTCCTGTCCGCCGACGCAGGAGGGTGACGGCATGCCAGCTGGCGGTTACTTCGGGCGGGTCCTCGTCGTGGACGTGAGCAACGGCACCAGCCAGGACCGGCCGCTGCCCGATAGCGTCCTGCGCGCCTACATCGGGGGCGCGGGGCTCGGCACCTGGCTGCTCTGGCAACTGGGAACGCCGGGCGCTGACCCGCTCGGCCCGCGGGCCCCGCTGGCGTTCGTGTTCTCCCCGCTGGTCGGCACGCCGCTGACCACGAGCGCGAAGTTCGCGGTCGTGGCGAAGTCGCCGCTGACCGGGATGCTGACCGACGCGCTGGCCTCGAGCCAGTTCGCGATCGCGGGGAAGCTTACCGGTCACGACGCGATCGTGATCGACGGCCGCGCACCGGAACTCTCCGTCCTGCTTGTGGACGGCGACGGCATCCGCCTCATCGGCGCCTCGCAGCTGGCCGGCCTGACCGCGGCTGACACGGACAGGCACCTGCGCGACGAGCTCGGCCGCGGCTGGCGGGTGGCGGCGATCGGCCCGGCCGGCGAGCGCGGTGTCCGGTACGCCACCATCTCGCACGACGGGCGGCACGCGGGCCGCGGCGGGCTGGGTGCGGTCATGGGCGCGAAGAACCTGAAGGCGATCGCGGTCCGCGCCGGGACGAAGGTGGGCACGGCTGACCCGGCGGCGGTCCTGGCGGCAGCACGCGACCTGCGGACGAGGTTGTTCGGGCCGGCCACCGCGAAATACCGCGAGCTGGGCACGCTGGCCAACCTGCTCGCGTTCAACGCCATCAGCGCGCTCCCGGCGCGTAACTTCCAGGCCGCGACCTTCGACGGCGCGGCCGAGCTCGCCGGGCAGACCGCGGGCAGCGCGGCCCCGGATGTGGCAGGCATGCGGCGCGTGGCCCGCAGCAGTTGCGCGTCTTGCACGATCGGCTGCGAGCACATCTACCGCTCGCGCGGCGGAAAACAGGCCCGCGTCGAGTACGAGAACGTCTTCGCGCTCGGCCCGATGTGCGGGGTGAGCGACCCCGACACCGTGCTTGCGGCGAGCGCCCGGTGCGACGAGTTGGGTATCGACACGATTTCAGCGGGCGGCACGATCGCGTGGGCGATGGAGTGCGCGGAGCGGGGCCTGATTGACGCGCCGTGGCTCCGGTTCGGCGATTCGTCCGCGCTGCTGCGCGTCCTGGACGAGGTCGGCGGCCGCAGCACGCCGCTCGGTGCCCTGCTGGCGGAGGGATCAAGACGAGCAGCCCGGACGGTCGGGGCTGGCTCCGCGTCGTTCGCCGCGCACGTCAAGGGCCTGGAGATGCCGGGGTACGAGCCCCGCACGCTGCACGCCATGGCGCTGGGCCTAGCGGTGAACGCCAGGGGAGCGGACCACAACCGTTCGGGCGCCTACGAGGCGGACCTGTCCGGCGAACTGGACCGGCTCGACGGCGGCGACGCCCACGTGGCGGCCGCCATCGAGACCGAAGACCGGGCGGCGGTGATGGACTCGCTGATCTTGTGCAAGTTCCTGCGCGGCGTATTCTCCGACCCGTTCACGGAATGGGCGGCGCTGCTGTCCGGGGTGACCGGCTGGGAGGTGTCCGGCGGGGAACTGCGCGAGACCGCCCGGCGGATCGTCATGGCGAAGCGGGTCTACAACATCCGTGAGGGCTGGCAGCCCGCGGACGACTGGCTGCCAGAGCGGCTGCTGAACGAGCCGCTCACCCTCCCGTCCGGGCGGGTAGCCGCCCTCACCGCCGACCGCCTGCGGGCGATGATCGGCTCGTACTACAAAATGCGCGGCCTTGATCCTGGGGGACGCCCAGGCCCGGCGGCCGTCGAGGGCCTCGGCTTGGCTTAACGTCGCGAGTGGGCGGATACTCCCACTATGGCCATTACTGCCCAGGAGAGCACGGGGACGGTAACGCTCACGATCGACGGACGTGAGGTCACTGCCCCGGAGGGTGCGACAATCTGGCAGGCCGCGAAGGGTGCCGGCATCGACATCCCCGTGCTGTGCCACGATGAGCGTTTCGATCCCGTCGGCGTCTGCCGGCTGTGCGTGGTCGACGTCGGGGCGCCCGCGTTCGCGGCGTCTTGCGTGCGGGCCTGCGAGAACGGCATGCAGGTCAAGACCGATACCGCGGAGCTCGAGCGCAACCGCGCGACGCTGACCAAGCTGCTCATCTCCGACCAGCCGCCGCGCGAGCGCGACCCCAAGCAGACCACGACCGGCGATAACGAGCTGCTCGCGCTGGCCGACAGGTACGCGGTTACCCGTGACAACACCGGCCTGCCTTGCGGTTCCGGCCGTGGCGTCGACCTGTCCAACCCGGTCATCGCGGTCGACCACGACGCCTGCATCCTCTGCGACCGGTGCACCCGGGCGTGCGACGACATTCAGGGCAACGACGTGATCGGGCGCAGCGGAAAGGGCTACGCCACGCACATCGCGTTCGACCTCAGCGACCCGATGGGGGCCTCGTCCTGCGTCTCGTGCGGTGAATGCGTGGCGGCCTGCCCGACCGGCGCGCTGACCAACAAGCCGATCCGAAACATCCCCATCCGGCCGCGCGCCGAACTCGACGCGGTCGACACCGTCTGCCCGTACTGCGGCGTAGGCTGCGCGCTGACCTATTACGTGGACCGCGAGCGCGGCGCGATCGCCTACGCGCAGGGCCGCGAGCAGCCGGGGTCGCACGGTCGGCTGTGCGTCAAGGGCCGGTACGGCTGGGACTACGCCGCGTCGCCGCAGCGGCTGACCGTGCCGCTGATCCGCCGCGAGGACTCCTACCCGAAGGGCGCCCTTTCCGCCGACGTCCGCGGCGACATGGCGGCGGGCGGCCCGGATGGAGGCACAGCCAACGGGCACGGCCTAGCCGACGACGGCGGCCCTGGCGAGAAGCGCAAGGGCGGCAAGCGCGGGCGCAAGCCCGGCGGCCTGGTTGACTACGCCGAGGTGCTGCCGCACTTCCGGGAGGCGACCTGGGACGAAGCCCTCGACCTGGTCGCGCGGCGGCTGACCGAGATCTACGCGGCTGGCGGCCCGGCCGCGATTGCAGGCTTCGGGAGCGCCAAGTGCTCCAACGAAGAGGCCTACCTCTTCCAGAAGCTGATCAGGACCGGCTTCCACACGAACAACGTGGACCACTGCACGCGGCTGTGCCACGCCTCCAGCGTGGCCGCGCTGTTCGAGGGGATCGGCTCCGGCGCGGTGTCCACCACGTTCGGCGACGTGATCAACGCCGAGGTGGCGATCGTCACCGGCAGCAACTCGACGGCCAACCACCCGGTCGCCTCTAGTTTCTTCAAGCAGGCCCGCCGCAACGGCACCACGATCATCTATGTGGACCCGCGGGCCGATAAGATGGCCGACCACGCGGACCTCTACTGCCAGCTCAAGCCGGGCACCGACGTTGCCTTCTATAACGGCGTGATGCACGAGGTGATCCGGCTCGGCCTCACCGACGATGCTTTCATCGCCAGCCGGACCTCCAACTACGAGGCGCTAAAACGGACCGTCGCCGACTATCCGCCGGAGCGTGCCGAGCAGATCACCGGCGTGCCCGCCGAGCTGATCCGTCGGGTGGCCCGGGCCTGGGGGAGCGCCAAGTCCGGCATCATCTTCTGGGGGATGGGGATCTCCCAGCACACCACCGGTACCGACAACGCCCGCTGCCTGATCGCGATGTGCTCGATCACAGGGAACGTCGGCAAGCCCGGCGCCGGGCTGCACCCGCTGCGCGGGCAGAACAACGTGCAGGGCGCCTCCGATATGGGCCTGATCCCGATGTTCTACCCGGACTACCAGAAGGCCGACGACCCCGGCGTCAAAGCCAGGTTCGAGCAGGCCTGGGGCAGTACCGACCTCGATCCCAAGCGGGGTCTGACGGTTACCGAGATCATCGCCTCGGCCCTGGCGGGCGGGGTGCGCGGCATGTACATGCTGGGCGAGAACCCGTTCCTCTCCGACCCGAACATCAACAAGGTCCGCAAGGCACTGGCCGCACTGGAGTTCCTCGTCGTGCAGGACATCTTCCTCACCGAGACCGCCGAGTTCGCCGACGTCATCCTGCCGGCCTCCTCCTACATGGAAAAGGACGGCACCTACACCAACACCGACCGCCGGGTACAGCTCGGCCGCAAGGTGCTCGACCCGCCGGGCCAGGCGCGGGTCGACTGGGAGGTCGTGCAGGACATCGCCAACCGGATCGGGCTGGACTGGCACTACGCCTCGTCGCGGCAGATCTTCGAGGAGATGGTCTCGGTCATCCCCAGCTACCAGAACCTGACCTACGACAACCTCGGCCTGACCGGCAAGCTGTACCCCAACCCGGACCCCGAGCACAGCGACGGCACCGTGGTGATGTTCACCGAGAAGTTCAACACCAGCGACGGCCTGGCGCACCTGGTGCCCGCCGAGTGGCTGCCCGCGAGGGAACTGCCCGACGAGCAGTACCCGTTCGTGCTGAACACCGGCCGGATGCTGGAGCATTGGCACACCGGGTCGATGACCCGCCGGTCCTACGCGCTGGACGCGATCGCCCCCAAGGCGCTGGTGTTCATCCACCCGGACGACGCCGCCGAGCTCGGCCTGGAAGACGGCGACCTGGCCCGGGTCAGCTCCCGCCGGGGCGTCATCGAGCTGGCGGCCAAGGTCTCGCACCGGGAGGCCAGGGGCAACTGCTTCATCCCGTTCCACTTCCGGGAGGCGGCGGCGAACCTGCTGACGACCGACGAGATCGACCCGGTCGGGAAGATCCCCGAGTACAAGTTCTGCGCGGTGCGGATCGAGAAGGCCGATGGCTGAGGCCCCGCCCCGCGCCCCCGGCGTCGAGGCGCGCGCGGGAAGGTTCCCCGGCCCGAGCCTGATCCCGGCGCTGAACGCCATCCAGGAGCGGGTCGGATGGCTGCCCCGCGAGGAACTCATCACGCTGTCCCGCGACGTCCGCCGCCCGCTGTACGAGATCGAAGGGCTGATCTCCTTCTACCCGCACTTCCGTACCGATCCGCCGAAACAGGCCGAGCTCCGCGTCTGCCACGACCTGTCCTGCTGGCTGCGCGGCGCCGACGAGCGCATCGCCGCGCTCACGGAGCGGTACGGCGCCGACGCCGACGTCGAACTAGTCGAGGGATCCTGCCTGGGCCGCTGCGACATCGCCCCGGCGGCCACGGTAAACGAGGCACCGGTCCCGCTTGACGAGGTCGCCGCCGCTGTCGCTGCGGCCCTTGAAACGGCCCACGAATCGGCCGCGGCGGCCCGGCCGCCAGCCGCACGGTGGCCGAACGACCCCTACTCCACCGCCGAGGACCGATACGGCGTCCTCCGCGACGTGCTGGGCGGCCGTCGGGACGTGGCGGGCATCATCGCCGCACTCAAGGACGCCGGGTTGCGCGGCATGGGCGGCGCCGGCTTCCCGGCGGGGCGCAAGTGGGATCTGGTCGCGGCGCAGGAAACCACGCCGAAGTACGTGATCTGCAACGCCGACGAGTCCGAGCCCGGCACGTTCAAGGACCGGGAGATCCTCGCCACCCAGCCGCACCTGGTCCTCGAGGGCATGCTGCTCGGCATGCTGGCCGTCGGCGCCGAGGAAAGCTGGGTGTTCATCCGCCACGAGTATGGCCCGGAAGAACAGGTCATCCGCCAGGAGATCGAGCACCTGCGGGACACCGGCCTGGTCGGCCCCGACGCGGGAGGCGCTGGCCGGCGCCTGTCCGTCGAGGTGTTCACGTCTCCGGGCGGCTACATCCTCGGCGAGGAGTCGGCCCTCATCGAGTGCATGGAGGGGCACCGCGGCGAGCCGCGGAACAAGCCGCCGTTCCCCGGCACCTACGGCCTGCACGGCAAGCCGACCCTGATGAACTCGGTCGAGACGTTCGCCCACGTCCCGGTCATCGCCGCCCGGGGCGCGCCGTGGTGGAACGCGCAGGGCCGGGGCGACCACGCGGGCCTGAAGTTCTTCGCGGTCTCGGGCCACGTGGAGCGGCCCGGCGTGTACTGCGTCCCGATGGGCACCACCGCCCGCGAGCTGCTCGACCTGGCCGGCGGGGTCACCGGCGGCCAACGCCTCGGCGCCATCCAGCCGGGCGGCGCGTCCTCCAACTTCATCGGGCCGGACCAGCTGGACGTGGAACTGGACTTTGCCACGCTGCAGGCGGCGGGCTCCATGCTGGGGTCCGGCGCGATCGTGGTCATGGCCGAAGGCACCGACCTGCTCGCTGCCGCCGTCAACGTCCTGCGGTTCTTCCGCGACGAGTCGTGCGGCAAGTGCGTGCCGTGCCGGGTCGGCTCGGCCAAGGCGCACGTCATCCTCGACGGGCTGCTCGGCGCGGGCGGCGGCCCCGCCGCGGTGGACGGGGACGTCCGTGACCTGGCCGAGGTGATGCGCCGCACCTCGATCTGCGGGCTCGGCCAGGTCGCACTCGGACCGGTGATGAGCGTCCTGCGTCTCGCGGAGGACCATGGCTGACCCGGCCGCACGGGAGTTCTTCACCACCCGGACGGTCGCGGAGGCCCTGGCTGGCTTCCGCCCGGACCGGCGTACCCGGACCGAGATCGTGCCGCTGCACCTGGCGCTGCGCCGCGTGCCGAGCGAGCCGGTCACGGCGCCGCACCCGCTGCCTGGATTCCCGCGTTCCACCGTCGATGGGTACGCCGTCCGCGCCGCCGACACGTACGGCGTCTCCGAAGGTCTCCCCGGCTATCTCACCGTCAGCGGGTCCGTTCGCATGGGCGCCGCTCCCGAGGAGGCGGTAACTCCCGGCTGCGCGATCACCATGCCGACTGGCGGCATCATCCCGCCGGGCGCGGATGCGGTCGTGATGATCGAGTACACCGCCGAAGTGATGCCAGGCACGATCGAGGTGGTCAGGCCGGTCGCACCCGGCGAGGGCGTGGTGCGGGCCGACGAGGACGCCAGGTCCGGCGACGAGGTCGTGCCCCGCGGGCGTCCGCTCCGCCCCCAGGACCTCGGCATGCTCGCCGCGGCCGGCGTCACGTCCGTTTCGGTGCACAAGAAACCCATGGTGACGATCTTCTCCACCGGTGATGAGGTAGTCCCGGCGGATACACAGGAACTCAAGCCCGGGCAGGTCCGCGACGCCACGGCTGCCGCGCTGGCCGCGCTGGTAGCGGACGCGGGGGGTGAGGCGGTCTTCGGCGGCATCGTGCCCGACGACCCGGGCGCGCTGGAGGCGGCGCTGCGCGGCGCCCTGCCGGCCAGCGACGCGCTTCTGATCTCGGCCGGGTCCTCGGTCGGCGCCCGGGACGAGACCACGAACGCCGTCGCCCGCCTCGGGCAGCCCGGCATCTGGTGCCATGGCCTGGCCATCAAGCCCGGCAAGCCCACCCTGCTGGCCGAGTGCGCCGGGGTGCCTATCATCGGGCTGCCCGGGAACCCGCGTTCGGCGCTGGTGGTGTTCCGCCTGATCGGGGAGCCGGTCATCCGCCTGGTCGGCGGTTGCACGGCACCGCCGCCCGAACCCTCGACGCGGGCCCGGCTGTCCCGGGATCTGGCGTCAGCGACCGGGCGGCTCAACGTCGTCCAGGTGAAGCTCGACAATGGCCTGGCGATACCGGTGTTCGGCCTGTCGGCGCTGTTGTCGGTCCTGACCGCGGCCGACGGCTATATCGTGATCCCAGAGGAGGCGACCGGGCTCGACGCGGGCAGCGAGGTTAACGTGGTCCTGTATGCCTGACAGCCCCTTCATCAAGGACGTGCCGGCGGCGCAGGCCCTGGCCGCGTGGCGCGCGGCCAGGGAGGCCGTCGGCTGCCCAGACCGGCTGCCCGCGGTCACCGTGCCCGTCGCCGAGGCCGCCGGGCTCGTCACGGCCGCGCCGGTGTGGGCCGTGCGGTCCTCGCCGCCCTTCGACGCCGCCGGGATGGACGGCATCGCCGTCCGCGCCGCCGAGACGCTCGGCGCCAGCGAGACCACCCCGCGATGGCTGTCACCTGGCGCCTACGACGTCGTGGACACCGGCGACCCGATGCCCGACGGGCGCGACGCGGTGGTCATGCGCGAGCACGTCCACTACGACGCCGACGGCCGCGCCGAACTGCGCGCCGCCGTCCCCCCGTACCAGCACGTCCGGTCGATCGGCGAGGACGTCAGCGCGGGTGAGCTGCTGCTACCGGAGGGTCACCGGCTGCGGGCCGTCGACCTGGCCGCAGCGGCGGCGGCCGGGCAGACGCACGTGACGGTCCGGAAGCAGCCTCTCGTCCTCATCCTTCCCACCGGGGACGAGGTACAGCCGATCGGCACCGAGCCGGGCCCGGGCGAGATCCTCGACACGAACTCGCTGATGCTCGCGGAGCAGGCACGGGAGGTCGGCTGCGAGGCGCGCGTGCTGCCGATCGAGCCGGACGACCCGGCCCGGATCGCGGCCGCCGTGCGAGCCGCCGCCGGCGCGTGCGACCTGATGATCGTGATCGCCGGCTCCAGTGCCGGACGGGACGACTACACGGCGCGGGTGGTGGCGGCCGAAGGCACGCTGGCCGTGCACGGAGTCGCCGTCCGACCCGGGCACCCGGTCGTGCTGGGCGTCGTCGGGCGTACGCCGGTGCTCGGCGCGCCCGGCTACCCGGTATCGGCGGCGCTCACGTTCGATACCTTCGCGGTGCCGCTGCTGGCCGAGCTGTCCGGTGCGCCGCCGCGCCAGCGGCCGCAGGTGACGGCCCGGCTGGCCCGCAAGCTCGCGTCACCGCTCGGCATGGACGACTGGGTCCGGGTCAGGCTCGGTTCCGTCGGCGGTTCCCTAGTGGCCACGCCGCTGCCCCGCGGGGCCGGCGTACTGACGTCGCTGGTCCGCGCCGACGGGCTCCTCGTCGTGCCGGCCGGGGTGGAAGGGCACCACGCGGGTTCGTCCGTGCTGGTCGAGCTGCTGCGCGGGCCCGCCGAGATCGCGGGCACCATCGTGGCGATCGGGTCCCATGATCTGGTGCTTGACCTTGCGTCATCCGCCCTGCGTGCGGAGGACCCGCTGGTGACGCTTGCGTCGTCGAACGTCGGGTCGCTCGGCGGGCTGGTGGCGCTGCGCGACGGGCTCTGCCACATCGCCGGGTCGCACCTGCTCGACCCGGAATCCGGGGAGTACACGCTGCCGTACGTGGACCGGGTATTCGGCGCCGCCAGCCGGGACGTGGCCGTGGTGCGGCTGGTGGAACGGTCGCAGGGGCTGATGGTGGCGGCGGGGAACCCGCTGGGGATCGAGGGGCTGGCCGACCTCGCCCGGGCCGGCGTCCGATACGTGAACAGGCAACGCGGCGCCGGGACGCGCGTGCTGCTTGACGTCATGCTCGCCCAGCTGTCCATCGCGCCGTCCCTGGTCGACGGGTACGCCCGGGAGGAGCCGACGCACCTGGCGGTCGCCGCCGCGATCGCGTCCGGGCGGGCCGACGCGGGGATGGGGATCATGGCGGCGGCCCGGGCGCTCGGGCTGGACTTCGTGCCGCTCACTACCGAGCCGTACGATCTGGTGGTCGCGCCGGGCGCGATGGAGTCACCGCTGCTCGCGCCCCTGTGGTCGCTGCTCCAGTCGGACCGTTTCAAGGCATCGGTGGAGGAGCTCGGCGGTTACTCCGCCAAGGACATGGGCCGGCGAATACGCTGAGGCCTAGCTGCCAAGCTCGCGGCGGCGCGCGACGTGCAGGACGGCACCCCAGCCCCGACGCACCGAACGGTCGGGACGCTGCGCCAGGCGGCGGCGGATCTCGCCGAACAGCCGGTCCCGCTGCCAGCCCGCCATGGTCAGGTGCCCGGAGAACGTGCCGAGCAGCTCGATGTACTCCTCGGCGGTGTAGATGACCTCCCAGTCGTACTGGCGGACCGCGACCACCTCGAACAGCCCGTTCGCCTCGATGCCGGCTCGGTCGTCGGGGAGTTCTCCCGGCCTGAACCAGAACCGTGTCCGCGGGCAGCCCCTCGCCGATCTCGTCGTAGACGTGCTGGATCTCGCGGAAGAAGGGATCGCCCCCGTCGGGGAAGACGTGGTCCTGCGCCCAGATGGCCAGGTGACCGCCGGGCCGCAGCGCACGCCAGGCCTGCTCGTACCTGACGGCCGGGTCGATCCAGTGCCAGGCCGTGGCCGCGTACACGCAGCTGACCGGCTCCTCGGGCCGCCATTCCTCGAACCGCCCCTTGACAACCTCCACCGGGAATCCGGCCAGGTTCCTGCGGGCGACGGCGGCCAGCCCGGAGCCGAGCTCGATACAGGTGATGCGGAAGCCTCGCCTGGCCAGCGGGAGTGTCGCCTTGCCGGTGGCGCAGCCCACCTCGAGCAAGTGGTCGCCGGGCTTGATCCCCGTCAGGGCGATCAGGTCGTCAAAGAGGCGTTCCGGATAGACCGGCCGAGCCCGGTCGTAGCGTTCCGCGACCTGATCGAACGTCTGCCTGAGCCGATTGCGCTCACCCTCGCCAGGCACCGGGCCAGTATCCCACCGACATCTCCTGCTGCTACAACTTTGCTGTCCGCGCGGATGTAAGACAGGACCAGTAAGGCGGTGGCAGCTGAGAACGTGGCGGGCCGAGGTCGTCCGGCGTTTCGCCCACCCCGGGCGCGGCTTCACGCAGGGGCTGATCGCGGAGGACGGGTGGGTGTGGGAGTCCACCGGGCTCTACGGCGTCTCGGCGCTGTGCCGGTACCCCCTGGGGGCCGGCCAGGTCGAGCAGCGGGCGCCGCTTCCCGCGGAACTGTTCGCCGAGGGCATCTGCCGCGCGGGCGCGGTCATCTGGCAGCTCACCTGGCAGGACCGGGTCGCACTGGCCTGGGACGCCCGCACCATGGAACTGGCCGAGCGGGTGCCGTACAACCGGGAGGGCTGGGGGCTGTGCGCCGCCGACGGTTACCTCGTGACCAGCGACGGGAGCAGCGAGCTGGTCCGCCGCGACCCGCGGACCCTCGGCCCGCTCGCCATCATCCACGTCCGTTGCGACGGCCGGCGGGTCCAGGGCCTGAACGACCTGGCCTGGTCCGCGGGGACGATCTGGGCCAACGTGGCGGGTACGTCGTACCTGGCCGGGATCGACCCGGAGGGCGGGGAGGTCACCGACCTGGTCAACGCGCGCCCGGCGCGGGAACGGCACCTGGGGGATCCGCAGGCCATCATGAACGGGATCGCCGCGCTGCCGGGCGAGCGTGAGTTCCTGCTTACCGGGAAGGGCTGGCGCTCGATCCGTCACGTGCGCCTGCGGCCGGCCCGGGATCCGGCCGCCCGGGAGCGCCTGCTCGCCGGCTGGAGCGGCTGACCCGGCGCAGGGCCGGGCGCAGCGGCGTGTCGGCGTAGCCGCCGTCGGCCAGGCCGGCCAGCCGCTCGAACACGTTGCGGGCGCCGAAGTCGCCGGTCAGCGCCCAGGACACGGCCGCGGCAGCGAGGTACAGCGGGATCATGATCACCCCGCCGCACCAGGCGAACTGCGTGGCGTGCCGGGCCTCGTGCCGGAACAGCCGCGAACCGGGCTCAATCGCGTCCCGCCTGGTCACGATCACGTTGCCGACGCAGAACGCCGGTGCGGGCGGCACGGGCAGCCGGTACCCCGTGCCGGTGTACAGACCGTCCGCGCTGCGGGCGATCGCGGCGCGGCCGAGCGCCGCGATGGCGAGACCGGCCGGCGTGGACCCGTTGACCAGGTTGACCACCTGCCGCACCCGCAGCCGTGCGCCAACCGGCGCACGGCAGGCCTCAGGACCGGTCAGGTGGCATCACGACTGGTCAGGACTGATCAGGGTTGGCCAGGGATTGATCGGGGTTGTGCCCGTTGAGGCCCTGCGCCTCTGGCTCGGCGGTTACGACCGGCATCGTCCAGGGCTGGACGTTGACGGGCACCGGCAGGTTCAGCTGCTCCTGGCTGTGATCGCGGTGCGCGCGGGCCGCGCTCAGGTGGTAGTCGCTGAGCTGGGCGACGAAGGCCGGGTCCCCGTAGGACGTCCCGTCCACCAGCGGGCCGCGGGTGTGCTCCAGGACGGCGACGACGTCCTCACCGCTGAGCGTCTTGTGGCTCTCCAGGGCGTGTGCGAGAGCCAGGACGTCGTTCCGGTTTTCCCTGATGATCTCCTCGGTCCGCTCGAGCAGGGTCTTCAGGTTGTCCTCGATCCGGTCCGCGAGCGCATGCCGGGCCTGGGCCTCGGAGTCCTGGCCCTTCTTCAGCCTGCCGCCCGTGCCGCCGCCGGGCGACCCGACCTCGAGGCGCTTGGCCGTGGAGTACGAGGACACCGTGTTCCCCATGCCCCAGAACCCCTCCATAAACGACGCGACGGCGGTCGCGGACTCCAGGTCCCCGGACACTCCGGAGGAGCTGTCCTGTTCGAAGAACATCCGCTCCCCGGCCAGCGAGGCGAGGGAGACCAGGATGTCGGTCTCGTACTCGCTGCGCCACCTGGTGAACTGGTCCTCCGGCGGGATGCTCGCCACCATCCCCAGGTAGTCGCCGCCCTTTTCGATCGTCGCGATGTCGATCTCCATGTGATGGCGGGTACGGAAGGCGACCAGCGCGTGGCAGGCCTCGTGGACGGCGACCGCGTGCCGCTCGCGCTCGATGTACTCCACGTCCTCCGGCGGCCCGAGTTCCTTGAGCTGCTTCGCCTTGATCACGTCCGGCCAGGTGATGACGTCGCGGCCGTTCCTGATCGCGGTGATGAGCGACTCGTTGACCAGGTCCTTGATCGTGGCGCCCGTGGCGTAGGGCGTGATCGTGGCCAGCTTGTCCATGTTCTCGGCGGTGAGCTCGTGCCGGACCTTGGCGAAGTACCCCTCGTAGGTGCGGATCCGGCCTGCCTTCGACGGGTAGCCGACCTTGTAGATGCGGTCGATGCGCCCCGGGCGCAGCAGCGCCTCGTCCAGCGCCGACGGCATGTTGGTCGCCATCATGACCAGGATCCGGTACTTGGGCGGCGGCTTCGGCCGCATCCCGAAGATCCGGCGTACGTAGCGGTTGACCAGGCCGCGCGGCTTCTTCAGCCCGGACAGCTCGGTGAGCAGCGCCTGCAGCGTGCCCATGCCGCCGCTGCCCCCGCCCATCATGCCGCCCATGATCTGCTTGTTGCGGCGGGTGCCCGGCTCATCCGGGATATCTGACGCCATGGCCTCACGGGTCAGGCGCCACTGGGTGTCGGTCGACAGGTAGGAGAATCCGTGGCAGCCCGCGTGCGCGAACGGCGCGGGCGCGGCGCGGCCCGGCCCGCCGATGCCGCCGCCCTGGGCGAGCTGGCCGCGGTTGCCCAGCGAGTCGGCCTCGTCGAAGAAGACGATCACGCCGCCGTAGCGGAGCGCGAGCTTGCGCAGCTTACGGAACAGCGACTTGACCTTGAGGATGCCGACGCCCATGAACATGTTGATGAACGCGCCAGGATCGACGAACACGTACGGCTTGCCCGTCTCGCCCGCGACCGCCTCGGCCATCAGCGTCTTGCCGGTCCCGGGCGGACCCCACAGCAGCAGGCCACCGGGGACGTAGCCGCCCTTTTCCTCGACGATCTCGGGGTTCTCCAGGAAGATGATGTTCTCCTTGACCCGCTCGAGCACGTGGTCCTGGCCCCAGACGTCGGAGAACCTGGTCTTGATGTCGTCTGGGTAATAAACGTCCACACCGCCGCGCGACATGAACCAGAACAGGGCGACGAACTGGAGCACCACGAACAAGAGCGTGAACATGACCTGCAGCACGTACGGCAGGACGTGCCAGATCAGCTCGGGGCCGCGGAGCAGCGCCAGGACCGGCGAGGTGTGGATGATCTTCCCGGTGACCACCGCGACCACGGCGATCCAGAACACCCATTTCACCAGCCGTGATAGCCGGAACCTGGACCAGTCCGAGATCCGGCGGTGGGTAACCCGCTCTATGCCCCCGAACACCAGCCAGGTCCAGAACCTGTGGTAGGCCCGCGAGTGTTCGCTGATCAGGAAGTGAATCTGTCTGAGTACTTCCAGGCCGGCCAGGATGAAGACCCAGTAGCCGGTCCGCACCTCGATCTTCAGCGCGTCCGAGAACCCGACGATGGGGTCGTTCGCCATGACCGACCAGGCCAGGATGAACCAGATCAGGGCGAGGATGACCAGGAACTTGATCCTGTCCCAGAACGCCAGCTTCTTACGGGTGAACAGGTCCTCGTCCCTCGGCCGCCCGCCGGGTGGCGGCAGTCCTTCGGCGGCGCGGGCCTTCTTCATCACGGGCTCCCGATAGTAAACGACGTCATCACGTCGTTGATCTCAGCCTGGTCGTTGCTGTAGCAGGCCGTCGTGCAGTGGACGACGAGGAGGTAGACCTCGGTCTGGTCGGCGTTGGTCAGGGCAATCTCGTCGAACGTGTCGGTCGCGACGCCGGGGTCGGTGTAGTCAAAGGTCTCCCTGACCCCGTGCACGCCCTGGTGGCCAGGGGTGAGCACCTCGTCGCGGAGCTGCGTGAAATCGGTGAGCGGGAACGTGCTCGGCACGCTCTGCCTGGCCGCCGAGGACACGGGAAGGCCGAACAGGTCGCGCAGGGAGTCATAGGAAAGCTCCTGGCTCCCCGTGGACGTCAGCTGGCCGATCTCGGCGAACACGAACGGCCTGGAGGTGCCGAAGGAGAGGAAGTCGCCCGCGGTGGGGTTGGCGCCCGGCTCATACGCGACCATCCAGGCACTGGTCGAGGCGCCGGTCACCGCCTTGTACTCGTTGGCCAGGTCCGACGGGCTGATCTTGTGCCAGCCGTAGGGGACCTTGAAGTAGGTGTTCGCGCTGGAGTTCGCGATGTACGTGTACTGCGGTGCGCCGCATCCGGTGACGGTAACCCCGAGGAGAAGCGCGCATCCCCCGACGAGGCCCTTTGCGACGCGGTGGGCCATGCTTGCCAAGAGGTGCGACCTCCACGTAAGGACTACGTAGTGCCAAGTATGACGCCTTCATCCGCAATGGTACAGGTCCCCCCAGAGGGGTAATGCATTTGAAGGCCCTGGCTGGTAGCGGTGAGTTCTAGCATCTTTGCTCTGCGTATCGATTTCTCCGCTAGAGCGAGAGTAGCGCACACCCTCCGGACGGTGAACCGCCGGCATCCCCGGCTAGGGTCGGGTGATGAACGTCCTACGCAGCATCGGGCTGTTCGTCGCCGCCGGGCTGGCCGAGATCGGCGGCGGCTACCTGGTCTGGCGGTGGCTGCGCGAGGGGGCGCCCTGGCCCGTCGGCCTGGCCGGGGCGGTGATCCTGGTCGCGTACGGCGTCATCCCGACGTTCCAGTCCAGCGGCGACTTCGGCCGGGTCTACGCCGCCTACGGCGGCGTATTCGTGATCATGAGCCTGCTCTGGGGCTGGGGCATCGACGGGCACCGGCCGGACCGGTTCGACTGGCTGGGCGCGGCTATCGTCGCCGTCGGCGTAGTGGTGATCTTCTTCAGCCCGCGGCACTGACCCTCACGTCGATCCACCAAATAGTCGCAACGAGTACACCAGTCGTCGCAGACCGCCGAGCCGACGCCGACACCATAGCGGGGCATCCCGCCCCGGCAGCGGATCGGGCCTCCTGATCGCCGACACTAGACCGGTGACCACTACACTTCCTGACCCGTCGCTGCCCCAGATCCAGGCCGATCCTCGTGACCCGCTCGGGCTCGCGGCCGACGCCCCCCTGCTGGCCGCCTGGCTGAACTGGACGGGGCTGGCCGAGGCCGGGCGGCTGAACCCGATGACTACCCCGGGCCACAAGCAGCGCCAGGACCTGACCGGCGCCGTCGTCGCGGGTGACGCTCCGTTGTACGGCGGGCTGGACACGATCAAGCACGCCGATCGTCTGCTCGCCGACGCGGAGGCCCGCGCGGCCGCGCTGTGGGGGGCCGACTGGTGCCGCTTCTCCGTGGCCGGCTCGACCCACGGCAACCAGTCGTTCTGCCTGGCCATCGGGCAGCCGGGCCAGGAGGTGATCATCACCCGCACGC
This sequence comes from uncultured Actinomycetes bacterium, assembly GCA_963789225.1. Classification (GTDB taxonomy): domain Bacteria; phylum Actinomycetota; class Actinomycetes; order Streptosporangiales; family Streptosporangiaceae; genus Palsa-504. The sequence continues at coordinate 194,213 of CAWBKD010000005.1, read as the reverse complement.
TGCACAGGTCGCTGCTGCTCGGCCTGGTGATGGCGGGCCTGAGGCCGGTGTGGGTGCGGCCGGAGATCGACGCGTCCTCCGGGCTCCCCGGCGCGGTCGCGGTGCAGACCGTCAAGGACGCGCTGGCCGCGCACCCCGCGGCCTGCGGCGTGATCCTCGGCGACCCCTCGTACGTCGGGACCACCGGAGACCTGGCCGGTCACGCCCGGGCGGCGCACGAGGCCGGCGTGCCGCTGATCGTCGACGCGGCCTGGGCCGCGTACCTCGGCTTCCACCCGGACCTGCCCGCGCACGCCATCGCGGCGGGCGCGGACGGGATGGTGACCAGCGCCCACAAGACCCTGCCCGCGTACACCCAGGGGGCGCTGCTCCTGGCCAGGACCGAGCGGCTGGACGTCGCCCGGCTCAACCGCTCGTTCGAGGCCACCCACACCACGAGCCCGGCCGGCTCCATCACGGCCAGCATCGACGCCTCGCGGGCGCTGCTGGCCAGGGACGGGCACCGTCTGTGCGCCCGGCTGCTGCGCGGCGTCGCCGCGGCGCGCCGGCGCCTGCGCGAGGTGCCGGGCGTAGACGTCCTCGACGGTCCCGACGTGGACCCGGCCAAGCTCGTCGTGCTGCTGGCCGGGACCGGGGCCCACGGCGGCCTGGTCGAGGCCGACCTGATCGCGGCGGGCATGCCGGTGGAGATGGGGGAGAAGGACCTCATCATCCCGATCGCCTCGATCGCCGACGACGAAGAGCGGGTCGCCGTGTTCACCGAGGTGCTGATCACCGCGATCGAGCGGCACCGGGGCCAGCCGCGCCGCCCGGCGGCCGCCGCCGCGTGGACGGTGGTGCCGCAGACGATCCTGTCGCCGCGCGAGGCGTTCTTCGCCCCCAACGAAACCGTCTCCGCCGACGCCGCCATCGGCCGGGTCAGCGCCGAACTGGTCGCGCCCTACCCGCCCGGCGTGCCGGTCCTCGCCCCCGGCGAGCTCGTCACGGCCGACGCGCTACAGGCCCTGCGCGAGGTCGCGGCCGACGGCGGCCGGATCGCCTACGCGGCCGATCCCACCCTGGCCACCTTCCAGGTGGTCCGGGATGGTTCGTACTAGGGTGGAGCAGATGTCGCTGCCGCCCCGATGAGGAGACCCGATGCCAACCCGTACCGCACGTACCGCCTGGACCGGGACCCTGGAGCAGGGCAAGGGCCTGGTCGAGCTGACGAGTTCCAAGATCGGCACCTACGAGGTGTCGTTCCCCCGACGGGCCGCTGAGGAGGCCGGAGGGTACACCAGCCCCGAGGAGCTCATCGCCGCGGCCCATTCCGCCTGCTACGCGATGCAGCTGTCGGCGCTGATCGGGATGGCAGGCGGCACGCCGCAGGCCCTCGACGTGCAGGCCGACGTCTCGCTAGGGCCGGACCCGGCGGGGGGATTCCGGCTGACCGGCATCAAGCTCACCGTCCGCGGCGAGGTCGACGGCCTGGACGACGCTCAGTTCGCCAAGGTGGCCCAGGACGCCAAGGCCGGCTGCCCGGTCAGCAAGGCGCTCACCGGAGTGGACATCACCCTCGACGCCGCGCTGGAGCACTGACCGGCCTGGTCAGGCGGCGCGCGCGCCCGCCCGGTCGAGGCGGCCGAGCGCGTCGGCCGAGGTCACGAACGAGGCCTCGAGCACAGCTTCCTTGCGCCTGCCGTCCATCAGGTTGATCCCCATGGCGGACAGGTCCTGGTGCCCCGGCGTCAGCACGGTCACCCGCATCCCCTGCGCGGACAGCGCCCTGGCCTGCCGGAGCACGCTATAGGTGATCATCTGCCGCAGCGGGCGCTCGATGCGCAGGTACGCCTGGAGCGGGTAATCGATCTCGATGCTGGCCATCGGCGCGAGCACGTAGACCTCGCGCAGGTCCGTGCCGCTCAGGGCGCTGAGCGAGGTGACCGACCGCACGCCGCCGTCGACGTAGCGCCGGCCGCCGATGAGCTGCGGCTCGTGCCAGCCGGGAATGGAGCACGAGGCCACCACGGCATCGGGCACGGCGGCCAGCGGGGCGCCCTCCCGGCCGAAGTACACGCTCTGCCCCGTGCCGTAGTCCACGGCCGCGAGCCAGGTGTCGCCGTCGAGCCAGGCCCGCGGCTGATTGCCTTCGCCATGGCGCCCCTGCAGCGCCTCGATCAGGGATCGCAGCGCGACGTGCTGGCCCCGGCCGTGCGGTAGCAGGGCGCTCGCGCCTACCCACGGGGGCACCCGGTGCGGCGCGAGCAGGGCCGCGCGCGCCAGCGGCACGGAACCGAACCGCGGGTACGGCAGCGGCGGCAGCGGTCCGTCCAGCGCGGCCAGCGCGGCCGATTCGCTCAGCGCCCCCGTCGCCTTACCGCGCTGCCAGGCCACCATCTCCTGAACGGAGGTGCCGCAGCGCAGGGCGGCGGCCAGCACGCTGCCCGCGCTGGTCCCGACGATGACGTCGACGTCGCCCAGGGCGCAGGGCAGCCGGTCCTGCAGGCACGCCAGCGCGCCCGTCATCCAGGCCGCGCCGAGCACGCCGCCCGCCCCGAGGACCAGGCCGGTCCTGGGGCGGGACCGATGCCTCCCCCGGTCCGGGCCGAATGCGACGGCAGCCATGACCACCTCCGCTACCCGATGATGCCACTGAGGAAACTCTAGATGCCGTAAGCGCCTCGAGCACCTGCTGCGGGTCATCCGGTCTCGGCCACGGCGCGACGGGTAGACAATAAAGTATGACTAGCCAACCTGGCTCAGGCCCTCCCACCGCCGCGACGACGGTTCAGCTGGGCGGCAAGGGCCGCACGGCTCACCGGGCTGCCGAGATCGACGTGGACGAAGCCAGGAAGGCGTTCTTCCTGATGGTCGGGTTCATCGCGCTGATCTGGGCCCTCCAGGTCGCGAACTGGGGCGATCACTACCACCTCGACGCCAGCTACGGGATCCTGCCCCGCAGCCTCGGGCACCTGGGCGACATCTTCACCGCCCCGTTCCTGCACTTCTCCTGGGAGCACATCGAGGGCAACTCCGGGCCGCTGTTCGTCTTCGGCCTGCTCGCCGCCTACCGCGGGGTCGTCAAGTTCCTCGGCGTGACGCTGCTCGTCGCGATCACGAGCGGCATGGCGGTCTGGCTGTTCCAGGGCAACAACGAGCTGACGGTGGGCGCGAGCGGCCTCATCTTCGGGTACTTCGGCTACGTCCTGGCCCGCGGCCTCATCGACAGGAACCTCATCGACGCGCTGGCCGCCGTGGTCATGGCGCTGTCGTACGCCTACATCCTGACCGTGGCGATCCCGGGCACCCCGGGGGTGAGCTGGGTGGGCCACCTCGGCGGCCTGGTCGGCGGGCTAGCCTCCGGGTGGATCTTCCGCGCCAGGCGCGGCCAGCCCAAGCCCAGCCACTCGAAGCAGACGGGAGGGACGGGCCGCGGCTCTCCCGCCACCGCGGTGGTGCCGGTCAGCCAAGATCATCCGCGCGCAGATCTGTATAAGGAACTGGGCGACCTGGGCCTGTAGGCCCCGCCGCCGGAGTTTCAGCCGGCGGTCGAGTTCCTCGGCGCGCGCTTCGCGGTGCTCGTGGTGGTCTTCGGAGCCCGGCTCGCCGCCGTGCTCTTCGGGGCCGGGACAGTCGCCGTGGTCTTGGCCGTGCTCTTGGTCGCGGCGGCCTTGGTCGCGGCGGCCTTGGTTGCAGCGGGCTTGGACGCAGCGGCCTGGGGCGCCGTCGCGGCGACCGGCTCCTGCGGGGCCGGCTCGCGGTGGTCCTCCGGCTGGCTCACGCCGAGGCCCGGCATCAGCGGCCTGGTCGCCTTCACCACGTCCTCGGCGAACTTGCGCTGGCTGGCCAGCATGCGCTCGGCCAGGTCATAGGCGCTGGCCACCGCGGCTTTCGCCCGGGGCAGCTGGCTCGCGAGCGGCGCGTAGACGGACGGCACCTTGGGGAACCTGTCCGCGAACGGCGCGTAGACGGACGACAGCCTCGGGGCCGCGGTCCTGACGGTTTCGACCCAGGTCCTGATCGCGTCGGCCATGATCTCCTGGCCCTTCCGCGCCGTGGCCAGAAGGTCCTCCTGCGTGCGGGTGCGTGACATTGTGCTGCTCTCCTTCACGAGTTCGATATGCAAACTATATCAAGCATGATTGAGATGTCAAGCAGACTGCTTGACACATGCAGCACCGGGCACTCCGGCCCGTCCTGTGCAAGGCCTGGTGAGGCAGGGTTTTGACTAGAGCAGGCGCAACTGGCGGTCGCCGGCAGGCCGGGCCCGTTGCGGCGTGGCCAGGCTGAGCAGGTCCCGGCTGATCGCGGCCAGGAACGGTGACCGGCCCGTGGCCTCCTCGGCGCCGTGCCGGGTCCGGCGCGCCGCGCAGGTGAGCAGCAGCGTGCCGCGGGCCCTGGTCATCCCGACGAACAGCAGGCGCCGCTCCTCCGCGGCCTGCTCGCTGGTGACCGGCCCCGAGCCGGGGAGCCTGAGCGGCAGCAGGCCGCTCTCGCAGCCGGCCAGGAACACCACGTCGAACTCCAGGCCCTTGGCGGCGTGCAGGGTCAGCAGGGTGATCGCCTCGGCTCGCGGATCCAGCGCGTCGGTCTCCGCGCCCAGGGCGATCTCGGCCCGGAACCGCTCGGTGTCGGTGCCGCACCGCCGCGCGAGCGGCGTCAGCAGCTCGCCCGCGGCGCGGATGTCGATCACCGTGGCGTCACGCTCGCCCCTCGTCGCGGCCAGCGCCCGCACGGCCACCGTGAGCTGCGACAGGACATCCTCCCCCGCCGCAGGGCGAACCGGGTCGGCGACGAGGAGCATCTCGCGCAGGATGTCCGGCACCCAGGCCCGGCGGGCGAGCAGGTCGTGCGACCGCTTCTGGTAGGGCAGTCCCGCCCGGGTCAGCGCCTGGCCGAGCGGTCCGGCCTGCGCGTCGGTGCGGTACAGGACGGCGATGTCAGACAGCCCGAGCTTGCCGTGCTCGTGCCCGTCGGCCCGCCCGCTGTCCAGTGAGTGAAACGAGGTGCCGCCGAGCAGCTGGTCGATCGCGGCGGCGATCCACGCCGCCTCGGCGTGCTCATCGGCCGCCTCGTGGAAGCTGACCGTGTCACGGGAGCCGGCGCGGCCGGGGCCCCCGCGGACCGCGACCGCCTTCCGCGCCGGGACCAGCGTCGTCGGCGCGATGGCCTGCATCGCGGCGGTCACGATCTCCGGGCTCGACCGGTAGTTCCTGGCCAGCTCCACGGTGACGGCCGCCGGGAAGTCCGCCGTGAACGCGCCGAAGATCCCGACGTCGGCGCCCCGGAAGCCGTAGATCGCCTGGTCCGGGTCCCCGATGGCGGTCAGGCCCGCACCGTCCCCGCAGAGCGAGCGGAGCAGGTCGTACTGCACCGCGTCGATGTCCTGGTACTCGTCCACGCTGACCCGCCGCCACCGGTCCCGCAGCCCGGCCGCGAGATCCGGATGGTCGCCGAGCAGCCCCGCAGAAAGCTCGACCAGCCCGTCGAAGTCCACCAGGCCGCGCGCGGCCAGTTCCTTCCGCAGCGCCAGCCGTCCGGCCCGGTCCGGGTCCGCGGCCAGCCTGCGCCCCTCGCGCTCGGACCCGGCCACCTCGGTCGCGACCCGGAGCCTGGTGACCTCATCCGCGACCGCGAACCCCGCGGGCAGCCCCGCCAGCTCGCCGTGCTCGCGCAGGATCCGCACGCCAAGCCCGTGGAAAGTGGTCACCGTGATCTGGTCATCCTGGCCTGGGCACAGCGCGGCCAGCCGGTCCCGCATCTCCTGCGCCGCCCGCCTGGTGAACGTGATCGCCAGGAACTGCGAGGCCGGCACGCCGAGCTCGGTGACCTGGTGGGCGATGCGGTGCGTCAGCGTCCGCGTCTTGCCGGTGCCCGGCCCCGCGATGATCAGCAGCGGGCTGGCGGCCGCGGCGGCGGCGCGCTGGTCAGGATCGAGGCCGTCGAGGACCGAACCGGTCGCGGCGGGCTCGGCCGCCGCGCCCTCCCGGACGGCACTGGACCGCTTCGGCCTACGGGATCCCCTCGGACGCTCGGCCGGGCGCGCCGTCTCGCCTTCGGGCGCCGCCAGGCCTTCCAGCGCGAACAGCGCCGTCCCGTCCAGCTCATCGGGCTGGAACAGCCTGATCGTGCCGTACTCCCCGTCGTAACCCGCGTCGCGGCGGACCTCACCCCGGCGCAGCCGGGCGATGCCCTCGGCGAGCAGCGTCCCGCCCGCCCGCCGGATGTCGTCGAGCGGGACGTCCCGCAGGATGCTCAGCTCCGGCCCCAGCGTGCCGGTCAGCCGGCCGACCTCGCCGGTGACCGTCTTGCTCCTCGGCCCGGTAGCCCGGATCTCGCCGATGATCTGGGGCAGCTGGACCAGGCACGTGTACCCCGCGGCCCCGTCCGGCCGGAAACCCACGGGGCGGTCGGCCAGCTCCGCCACCCGGTGCAGGACGCCCACGGTCAGCGCCTTACCGCAGGCCGGGCATATGGTATCCAGCGCGCGCGTCTGCTCCGGGTCGACGCGGACCCCGCACTTGCGGTGCCCGTCCAGGTGGTACTTCCCCTCCTCGGGGAAGAACTCGAGCGTGCCGTCCAGGCCGCGCCCCGTCCGCAGCGCCTCCGCCATCGCGAAGTAGTCCACGCTCGTCCCGAACACCGTTGCCTCGCGCCCCAGCATCGGCGGCGAGTGCGCGTCAGAGTTGCTGACCAGGCGGTACGCGTCAAGGGAGGAACAGGTCCAGTTCATCGACGGATCCGACGACAGGCCCGTCTCCACCGCGAAGATGTGCCCGGCGAGGTCGGCGTAGCAATCCTGCACCGCGTCGAAGCCGGATTTGGAGCCGAGCACCGCGAACCAGGGCGTCCACACGTGCGCGGGCACCAGGAAGCAGCCGGGATCGGCCGACAGCGTGATGTCCAGCAGGTCGCGGGAATCCAGCCCCAGGATCGGCCGGCCGTCCGACGCCAGGTTGCCGATCTTGGCCAGCGCCGCGGTGATCCGGTCCGCGGCGTCGAAGCTCGGCGCGTAGATCAGGTGGTGCACCTTCCTGGTCCGGTCGGCACGCCTATAGATCGTCGAGATTTCGACGGACAGCATGAACCGGATCGTCCCGGCGCACGAGGGCGGGGAATCGCGCAACACGCCCCGTTCCAGCTCCGGCCGGATCCGGAACAGGCCGGGCTCGGCCGGGACCAGGGTCTCCTTCAGCTCCGCGGCCCACGCCGGGTGCGTGAAGTCCCCTGTGCCCAGGACCGTGAGCCCCTTGCGCAACGCGGAGGCACACAGATGCTCGATGTCGCAGTCTTTACTGCACGCGCGCGAGTACTTCGAATGCACGTGCAGGTCGGCGATGAACACGTCGTCAGATCATGCCACGAGGTACTGACATCGGGAGGTAACACATCGCCGTTAGGGAGAAAAGATCTCTATATACCGAACGAGCGGTGGTTAATGCCCCGAGGAGACTATCCGTGCCGATGCCCTACTCCACGCTGTCCCACCTGGACTGCCCGCGCTGCGGGACCCGTCTCGACGCCGACCGGATCCAGGGCACCTGCGCGTGCGGGTCGCCGCTGCTCGCCCGGTACGACCTGCGGCAGGTCGCCCGCCAGGCGTCCCCGGCCGACCTCGCGGGCCGGCCCGCGGACCTGTGGCGCTACCACGAACTGCTGCCGGTCCGCGCGCGCGACCGCGTGGTGAGCCTCGGCGAACCGATGACGCCGCTGCTGGCCCTGCCGGCGATGGGCCGCGCGCTCGGGGTGCCGAACCTGCTGATGAAGGACGAGGGCCTCCTGCCGACCGGCACGTTCAAGGCGCGTGGCGCCGCGGTGGGCGTTTCCCGGGCCGCTGAGCTCGGCGTCACCGCGGTCGCCATGCCGACCAACGGCAACGCCGGGGCGGCCTGGTCGGTGTACGCAGCACGGGCCGGGCTGCGGAGCCTGGTCGTCATGCCGGCCGGGTCACCGGAGATCACCCGCGCCACGTGCGTGGCGGTCGGCGCCGAGTTGTACCTGGTCGACGGCCTGATCGGGGACGCGGGCCGGCTCGTCGCGCAGGCCGTCGAACGGCGTCCCGGGTATCAGAACGTCACCACGCTCAGGGAGCCGTACCGGATCGAGGGCAAAAAGACGATGGGCCTGGAGATCGCCGAGCAGCTCGGCTGGCGGATGCCCGGCGTGATCGTGTACCCCACCGGCGGGGGCGTGGGCCTGATCGGCATCCATAAGGCCCTGCACGAACTGCTCGAGCTTGGCTGGGTGTCCGGCCGCCTGCCGCGCCTGGTCGCGGTGCAGGCGGCCGGCTGTGCGCCGATCGTCCGCGCGTTCGAGGCCGGTGCCACCGAGAGCGAGCCATGGCCGGGGGCGAGGACGGTGGCGTTCGGTCTCACGGTGCCGAAGGCGCTCGGCGACTTCCTCGTCCTGCAGGCGCTGTACGCCACCGGCGGGACCGCCGTAGCCGTAACGGACGAGGCGCTGCTCGCCGATCAGCGCGAGGTGGCGCGCCTGGAGGGCACGTTCATCTGCCCGGAGGGTGCCGCCTGTTTCGCCGCGGTCCGGCAGCTGCGCGCGTCCGGCTGGCTGTCCGAGTCCGACGAGGTGGTCGTGCTCAACACCGGCACGGGCCTGATCTACCCGGACACCATCCCGGTACGCGTGCCCGTGCTGCCCCCATCCGGCTCGATCCCCTCCTCGTCCTGATGACGGTTCCGGCCTGGTGAAGTAGCGTCGGTGGTGTGCTGATGACCGCTGAGGGCGCCGTGCTGTTGCTGATCGACCTGCAGGAGCGGCTGATGCCGGTGATCCACGACCACGAGGCCGTCGTCGCGCGGGCCGTGCGGCTGGCGGAGGCGGCGCAACTGCTCGACGTGCCCATCCGCGCGTCGGAACAGAACCCGGCCGGCCTCGGCCCGACGGTCGCGGCGCTCGCGGCCTACCCGCAGGCGGTCCTGTCGAAGACGGCGTTCTCGGCCGCGGACGCCCCTGGTTTCGCGGACCTGCTGCCCACGGGTTCCGCGGAGATCGTCGTGGCAGGTGTCGAGGCGCACGTCTGCGTCCTGCAGACGGTGTTCGGCCTGGTCCGTCCCGGCCGCCGCGTGTTCATGGTCGCGGACGCCGTAGGCTCGCGTGACCCGGCCGACAAGGGAGCCGCGCTCGACCGCGCCGGCCGGCACGGAGTCGAGATCGTGACCTCGGAGATGGTCCTGTTCGAGTGGCTGCGCGACGCCCAGCACCCGAAGTTCCGCGAGGTGCAGAAACTCCTAAAATGAGCTGGTTTCCGGTTGCCCGGCCGCCCGGAACAGGACCGCGCCGGTCACGTAGCCGCCGCCTGCCGGACCGCCGACCACGGTCTTGGCCACGTTCGTGGACGGCTTGTACCAGTCGACGAAGCTGTACGGATAGTGCCCGTCGCAGCCGCCGGCGACCAGGAGCGGCAACTGGTTGCCCAGGGTGCCGAGCGGCTGGACCGACCCGGCATCCACGGCGCCGGGGATGGTGAGGGTGGTAGAGGTGCCGTTCGAGTTCAGCTTCTCCAGCCAGGTCGAACCGCAGGCGGCGGCCTCCGCGTACGTCCCGCTCGGGATATGCCAGGCGCCGAGGAAGGTCCCTTCGTCACGGGAGGAGGTCAGCTGGTCGGGCCGGCCGCCGGACAGCGGGTAGGCCAGCAGCTGCCCGTTCCCGCAGCTGGCTAGCACGCTCCCGTTGCTCCACCAGCCCAGCAGGCTGCACGAACCCGGCCCGTGCGTCGCGAGAGCGCGGATCGGCTGGCCGGAGTTGGACATCAGCTCCAGGCCGTTCTGCGTGTTGACGACCAGCTCCGTACCGCTCGCGTTCTCCAGGAACCGCGCGCCCTCGTAGGTGCCTGCCTGCGGGAATTGGGTCGGGTAGGACTGCTCCAGCGCGCCTGTCAGGCTGAATCGCTCCAGCGGCAAGGCCGCGCCCGAGCCCGTGTACCCACCCTGGAATAGGATCGCCGTCCCGTCCGGCCGGGAGAACGAGATGTTCGGGAAGACCTGATTGGAGGACACCGTGAAGCCGCTGGCCTTACCGGTGTGCAGGTTGAGCACGGTGATCGGCGCGGTCGTCGGGCCCGGGTTCTGGGGGAAGAACAGCGCGTAGGTGCCGTTCCCTGACCAGTCCTCGAGGATGGAGTTCGCCGGAGCCGAGGTGAGCCGGTAACGCTGGCCCCCCGGCGAGACCAGGTACAGCGTTCCCCGGCCGGACGACTGCGACTTGGCCACGTCGGCCAGGATCCAGCCCTGGCCGACGCTGTGCCACGGCACGCTGGCCTGGCCTGCGGCCGACTCGCCGGCCCGGGCCGCGGTCGCGCTCCCGCTGATCACGCCGATGAGGGCCACGACGCTCAGCCAGACGGCGGCCAGCCGCTTCCTCCGCTTGGTGGTCCGTGTCCGAGAAAGTGTGCGCATCCAAGCCTCCAACCAAGGTCCTTTAGGCCCGCTCGCGCTCGCGGCCCCAGCGGGCCGACCCGCGCAACCATGAGGACGCTTATACCGATCGTCCGGTTGGCGTGTTATTCCGTCTGGTCGTCGGCCAGGGCGGTGGCTACCATCCCGCCGCTGGCGCGACGACGCTGGCGGCCAGCTATCTCGGCGGGGCCGCGGGCGACGCTCCCGGCTGATCCGCGGCCGACGCGTTTGTGGTCAGCGCCGTGCGTTACGCCGCGCTGCTTGTGGTCGTCGTCAAAGCCGGAATTCGGCTCTTTTGCTGCCCGCCTGGCGGCGAGTACGCAAGGAGGTAACAGCGAAGGAGGGACGATGATGCGTACTTACCACGCCGACGTGATCGGCTCGCTACTGCGCCCGCGCCATCTCTTCGAGGCCCGGGCCGCGCTCGACGCGGGCCGGATGGAACCGCACGAGTTCAAGCAGATTGAAGATCGCGCCGTCGACGAGGGGATCGCGCTGCAGGAAGGGTGCGGGCTCGATGTCGTGACCGACGGGGAACTGCGCCGCTTCTCGTTCCTCGACCAGCTGCTCTCCGAGGTCGAGGGCGTCAGCGAGCGGCCCGGCGCCCCGGTTAACTTCCACGGCCAGGGCGGGGAGATCTGGGACTGGCACGCGCCGATCACGATCACCGGCAAGTTCCGGGGCAAGCGGATGCTGACCCTCGAGGAGTTCGCCTACGCCCGCGGCCGCGCCCGCAAGCCGGTCAAGGTGACGCTGCCCAGCCCGCTGGTGCTGTACTCGGCCTGGTCGCCGGAGCTGTCGGCCGCGGCCTACCGGGATGCGTACGAGATGTTCGCCGACGCCGCCGCCGTGATCCGCGACGAGGTGCACGCGCTCGCCCGGCTCGGGTGCACCTACATCCAGATCGACTCACCTGACCTCGGGACGCTCGTGGACCCGGAAAACCGCACGCTGCGCGAGGAGCTCGGCATGCCCACCGAGCGCACCCTGACCGAGGGCGTCGACATCATCGACTCCATCGCGGACGTGCCGGGCGTCACCTTCGGCCTGCACCTGTGCAAGGGCAATTACCAGAGCAAGTGGATCGCGACCGGCGGCTACGACTCGACCGCCGAGGCCATCTTCGGCCGGATGCACAACATCGACGTGTTCCTCATGGAGTACGACGACGAGCGCTCGGGGACCTTCGAGCCGCTGGCCAAGGTACCGGACGACAAGGTGGTCGTGCTCGGCCTCGTGTCCAGCAAGACCACCGAGATAGAGCCCGTCGCGGATATCACCGCGCGGGTCAACGAGGCGGCGAAGTACGTCGACCTGGAGCGGCTCGCCCTGTCCACCCAGTGCGGGTTCGCGTCGGTGTCCATCGGCGCGAACCTTATCGGCGCGGACACCCAGCAGAGCAAGCTCGAGCTGGTCGGAGAGGTGGCCCGCGAGATCTGGTAACGGAGGTACTCGATGGGGCTACCCGCGCTGTTCAGCCTGGACGGGAAGGTGGCGCTGGTCACCGGGGCCGGCGGCGGCCTCGGCTGACTCGGGTCTCTCGATGTCCATTACCAGGGAGTCGGCTCGAGCACGTGCTGTCCTGGTGCGAGGCAGTCGGCATCAAGCACGTCACCATCTACCTGTGCTCGACGGAGAACCTGCAGCGGCGTGGCGACGCCGAGGTCGCTCACTTCATGCGGGTCGTCGAGCAGGTAATGGCGGTGCGGCTGGCCAGGCCGGACGCCTACTGGCAGGTGCACATCGCCGGGATGCTGGACTTGCTGCCCTCCGGTACGGCCAATGCCCTGAAGGACGCGGTCGACGCGACACGGACATGCAAGACCGGCGCTCATGTGACCCTGGCCGTCGGTTACGGCGGTCGCCAGGAAGTCGTCGACGCGCTACGCGACCACCTGGCCGAACGCGCCGAGGCAGGCGACTCGCTGGCCGACCTGGCCGAGTCGCTGACCATGGACGACATCGCCCGGCACCTCTACACGGCCGGCCAGCCCGACCCGGACCTGGTGATCCGGACCAGCGGCGAACAGCGGATGTCGAACTTCCTGCTTTGGCAGAGCGCCTACTCCGAGCTTTACTTCTGCGACGCGTACTGGCCGGCCTTCCGCGAGATCGACTTCCTCCGTGCGTTGCGCAGCTACGCTGCCAGGCAGCGGCGCTACGGCGGCTGATCCGCCACGCCTGTGACCGTCATCAAGGTCTTACGTGGCGGTTCCGGCAATTGACTCGCGGTCTGACGAGTACCAGGCGTTTTCCAGGGCGCTCCCGCGACTATGGCAGGCGTTCGCTGAGCGGGGCGGTGAGGCCGAGTTCGGTGCGCAGCCATTCGGTGTCGATCGGTCGTTCGTCTCGCGCGGCGGCGAGCCCCGCCTGGTATTCGAGTTGGCGCAGCAGGCTCTCCAGCCGGAGTGCCTCTGCCGTGCTGCCCTCGGCCGATCGTCGAGAATCAGATAATTCACCAGGCCCTCGCCGCGCTTACCGAAAACGTGATTGCGCATGTTGGCATCCGGCCTCTGCCGGTTGTAGGCCTCGCCGCTCCACGGCGCGGTCTGGAGGACGGTCATCAGCTCGGCGTAGAAAGGCAGCGCCTCTACTGGGAGAGCCGCCACCTGCTGGACCGTGACTTCCTCCGTCTCGACGGAGTACATTTTACAGGCCCAGCCTGGCCTTAGTCTCCTGCCACGACTCTGTCGCAACAGCGTCGCCTGCGTTCAGCCTGGCAGCGGCGGCCAGCATGTGCCGGTGAGCATCCGGATCGTCCCGCGTAGATAGCACCACTCGCTGCCAGCGCGTGAGCATTGACAATACCGGAGAAAGGTCTAGCGTCTCGGCAGCCTCGGCCATAGTACGCCGGTACTCACTGTCAAAATCGGCGACTTCGCTGCCGATCAGCGCTGCGCGGATGTTCCTGGGCGCGATCGCCGACATCGGGCCATCGCCGTCAGGAGAGGCAGGCACAGACATCATCTCTTCACAGTAGCTGACGGATCGACGTCGGCTAGGAGGCCGGTGGCCAAGATCGGGAGCTCGATACGGCGCCCGTCTCCTGCGCCTGTGAGCTCCTACAGGCTGGTCGTCCCGTCGACCAGCTCGCGGAGCAGGTCGGCGTGACCGTTGTGCGATAAGCCGCGCCCTGCTGCAGGTTCACCTGCGCAAGCTGCGGGCCGCCGGGCTAGTGTCCGCCGTCCTTGAGCTCTCGGACGACGGCAAGGCGATGAAGTATTACCAGGTAACGCCCTTCGCGCTGTACCTGACCCCGCAGGCGATCATGGTCGCGGCGCGGACCCTGGGCGAGGATAGCTATCGAGACGCGGAGCTCCTGAGATGAACCCAAATGATGACCTCACCCTGGTCATTTCGCTGGCGATAGCCGTCGTGTTCACGGTCTGGGTGATCGCCCGGCAGCTCAGCGCCTCCCGGCAGGCCCGGGCGGCGCTGACCAGCGGCGAGGAATACCGCGCCCTCGCCGACGAGTACCGCCGCCTCAGCGACATGGCGATCACCGCCCAGGAGCACGTCGACCTCAGGCTCACCGACCTGAGCGTGCGCATGGATGAACTCCGGGACCAGCTGGACCAGATGCAGCGCATCCTCAAGGAAGTCGAGTAGCTATCCGCGTCACCGGCGGCGGCGCGCCTCGCGGCCCGAACGTCTCGTCCACGGCGGACACCCCGGCGTTGCCCGCCCCGGCTACCACCACGAGCACCGCGGACGGAGAGTTGAGCACCCGGACGGGACCGTCCAGGGCCACCACGAAATCGCAGTGGTGCAGTATCTGCTGGATCAGGATCTCCTCGACCGGCGTGCCGAAGTAGCCCTTCTGATACATCACGAACTGCCTGATGCCGTGTGACCGCTGGAGCTCCCGGCCGGTGCGGGTGAGGAGCACCGCGGCGTTCGGCTTGGCGTTGTCCAGCAGGTCGGCGGTCAGCCCGTGCAGGCTGCCTAGACGCGGCGTCAGCGTCGTGTCGACCGCCCGCTCGCTCGCGCCGGTCGGGTCGAGCAGCTCTTCTCGCATGTCAGTCTTCCCAGCAGTCCTGCATGATCCGGATGTCCCCGGTCACGTCGATCTCCATCGCCGTCAGCGCGGCCACCTCCGCGGGCGTGAAGCCGCGCGCGACCTCCGCCAGAGCGAACCCGCCGCCGGCCCGCCGCAGCAGGGCCAGGTCGGTGACCACCGTGTCCACGCACCCCGGCGCAGTGACCTCGAAGTCGCAGCGCCCGACCAGCTTCGGCTGCCCCGCCGAGGAAGTTGGCCACCAGCGCGGGCAGCCCGGCGCCCAGGTTGACCACCGCGCCGTCGGGCAGCAGCGCGGCGACCCGGCGCCCGATCTCCTCCCGGGTCAGCGCCGGCCTGCCAGCTTGTCCATGGCTCACCCGGTCCCTAGACAAGGAAACCTTTATGCCGAACGAGCGGTGGTACCCCATCCCGTACGTGCATCCCGGCCATACCTACGAGCCTGCTGCCGCCGGTGAGCCACGGCAAGGCGTCAGGAGCGCCGAAAGCGGCGATTGTCCCGCCCGACATTCCCGGCGGACGCGGGTTGTGCCGTGATCACGGAGCACGTACTAGCCCGGTTCTGAGCTGCGCTCCCCGTGGGCGGCGGCCCGCAGCGGCCGGTCGGAGACCCAGACGGCGATCTGGGTCCGCGACCTGAACCCCAGCTTGGCCAGGATGTTGGCGATATGCCTGGCCACGGTGGGCGGGCTGATGGACAGCTCGGCGGCGATGGCCTTGTTGCTGCGCCCGGTGGCTACCAGCGCCGCGATCTCGTGCTCGCGCGGGGTGAGCGAGCCCGGCGGCTCCGATGCCACCACGTAGCCCTTCACCGCGCTCAGCATCCGCCCGTTACCGTCGGGTACCCGGGGCGACAGGTCCTTGTCCAAGGCCAGGGCGATCGCTTCCTCGCTGCTCAGGGCCAGCCCGCGGGCCCAGAGCCCGGCGACCACGGCATCGCCCAGGCGGCGGGCCGGAGCCAGCAGGCCGTCGGTGCGGGCACCGGCCAGCGGCGGCAGCCCGGCGGTCTGGCGCAGCGCGGTGGCGGCCGCGACCAGTTGCACCGCCAGCTCGGGCTGGTTGTCGTGGGCGGCCAGCGCCGCGAACGCCTCAAGCCCGCGAGCCGTGCCGATGCGTGACCCGGTGGCCTGGCTGAGTTCGATGCTCCCGGTCAGGTGCCGCCTGGCCTGCTCGATCGCGCCCAGGTCCATGGCCACCCGGCTGAGGCCGGCCAGGCAGCGCGCGATCTCCGGGCGGGCGCCGACCTCCTGCAGGATGGCCAGCGCCTCGACGTACCGGCTGTGCGCTTCGCCGGGGTGACCGCGGAATCTGGCCAGGTCGCCGAGGCCGAGGAGTGCCCGCGCCACCCCCCATTGCTGGTCGATGCGCCGCATGACGGTGACCGAGGCATCGGCCAGCAGCTCGGCCTCCCGGAGCTTGGCCGCCGCGGCGGCGATCGCGGCCTGGGTGCCCAGTGCGTAGCCCTCGTTCCACCCGTCACCGGCGGCCTGCGCGATCGACAGTGCCTGCTCCGCGGTGCTTGCCGCCTCCTCCGCCCGCCCCGTGTGCAGGGCGATCTCGGTGAGCAGGTTCAGCGCGGATGCCGTCCAGTACTGGTCGCCGGCGGCCCGGCACAGCTCCAGCCCGGCGCGGGCCAGGGTCTCGGCCGCGACGCGATCGCTGGGCAGGGTGAGCTGGGCGTGCACCACGGTGGCCGCGCCCCGGAGCCCGGCCGGGACGTCCGGGGCGTCCAGAGCCAGGAGGGAATCCAGCCACTCGCGGCCCTCGGCGAAGGTGCCCCAGACGATCCAGCACGGGCTGACCGCGGCGCACATCCGCATGCCGGTCTCCGCGTCGCCCTGCGCCACGCACCAGGTCAGCACCTGGATCACGTTCCTGGCCTCGACGTCGTACTGGCGCAGGGCGTCCACCCGGGCCGACCAGGTAGCCGGGACCTGCGCCATCCCGATCGCCCCGTTCCGCTCGGCGATCCGGACGGCGTAGTCGCGCAGCGCGAGCCGGAACCTGGCCGACTCCCCGGCCTCGTCCAGGCGCGCCGCGGCGTATTCCCTGATGGTGTCCAGCATCCGGTACCTGGCCTCGCCCATCACCGCGGGATCGAGGGCGACCAGCGACTTGTCCAACAGCGCGGTGAGCAGGTCGAGCACCTCCGGCGCAGGGATGTCATCGTCGGCGCACACCTGCTCGGCCATCTCCAGCGACCACCCGGCGAGGACGGACAGCCGGCGGAACAGGATCCGTTCCTGGGCGGACAGCAGCTCGTAGCTCCACTCGATCGCCGCGCGCAGGGTCTGCTGGCGGGCCGGAGCGGACCGGTCGCCCGTGGTGAGCAGCTCGAGCCGGTCACCCATCCGGGCACTGATCTGCTCTGGTGACAGCACCCGGACCCGCGCCGCGGCCAGCTCGATCGCCAGCGGCATCCCGTCGAGCGCACGGCAGATCGCGGCGACCTCCGCGGCGTTGCCCGGGCCGAGGATAAACCCGGGCCGGGACGCGGCGGCCCGCTCGGCGAACAGGCGGATGGCCTCGTACCGGTGCGCGTCCTTGGCCAGGCGTTCGGCGTCACCGGGCGCTACCGCGAGCGGCGGCACCTCCCACGCGGTCTCGGCCGCGATGCGCAGCGGCTCGCGGCTCGTGCTGAGCAGCCGCAGCCCCGGCGAGCTGGCCAGCAGCCGCTGGCCCAGTTGCGCGCACGCGTCGATCAGGTGCTCGCAGTTGTCCAGCGCCAGCAGCAGCCGGCGCGGGCGCAGCGCATCGGCGAGAGTATCGAGCAGCGGGCGCCCGGGTTCCTCGCTGACGCCGATGGCCGCCGCTACGCGCGAGGCCACCAGCTCAGGCTGGCGCAGGTCAGCCAGTTCCACGAACCAGGCACCGTCGGGAAACTCATCCGCCGTCGCAGCCAGGATCCGCAGGGCCAGCCGGGTCTTCCCGATCCCGCCCGGCCCGCACAGGGTCAGCGCGCGCGCCCGGTGCAGCATCCGGCTCGCCTCGGCGATCTCGCGCTCACGGCCGATGAAGCTGTTTGGTTCCTGGGGTAGCTGGGCCTGGACGCCGGCGGCGGGCATGCCTTGAGTAAACCTGAACGCCCACCCTGCGGGACAGGGTTTAGGCACTTTCCAACGCGTTTGGTGACAAGAAGATCCCCTGGCGTAACGGGATTCGCGCATCGGTGCTTATCTCGCCGCAACCGGGCGGGCCAGCAACGGCGGTGCGCTCCTCCGTCAGCTGCCCGTTCCCGGGACGAGCGCGAATTGGTGTAACCCGGTCCGCTGGTGGGACACCAGCATGGTGCTGACGTCCTGCGTGCCGCCGAACACGGGCAACCTGTGACGACCCGTCCGGGCCGCGCCTGAGCCCGGTCAATATCGTGGGTGGATCGGATTGACGTTTCCGCCTGCACCGCGGACTGACCGGGACGGCTTGATGGAACCTACTGCCACGATGCCCGCCTCGCCGCTGCGCACGACCGAGTACGAGTCGGTCGAAGAGCGGACGCGCCGCCTGGCCGCCGCGCGCCGGCGGGCCACCGCCCTCCTGGCGGCGGTCACGCTCCTGTTCGTGGCCGTGACCGTGGCCGGTGTCCACGGGATCCTCCTTGGGTACGTGCAGGCCGGCGCTGAGGCGTCCATGGTCGGCGGCGTGGCCGACTGGTTCGCGGTCACGGCCCTGTTCCGCCACCCCCTGGGCCTGCCGATCCCGCACACCGCGGTGATCGTCGAGCGCAAGGACCAGTTCGCCGTCACCCTCGGCCGGTTCGTGCAAGAGAACTTCCTCAACGCCGACGTGCTGGCGGAACGGATCCGCGCCGCCCGCCTCGTCCCGCGGCTGGCCGCCTGGCTGACCGACGAGGCCAACGCCACCAGGCTGGCGGGTTACGCCGCGGACGCGGTGGTTACGGTCGCCGAGGCGTTCCGCGATGACGAGGTCCAGCAGGTCCTCACCGCCGAACTGACCCGCGTCGTCGATTCCGTCGAGGTGGCGCCGCTGGCCGGGCGGGCCCTGAGGGTCATCATTGCGGAAGGCCACCACGCCGGGCTGTTCAACGTCCTGCTGTCCGGGGCCGACCGCTACCTCGCCGACCATTACGAGGAGTTCCGTGCTGTGTTCGCGGGCGAATCCCCCCGCTGGGTCCCGGACGCGGTTTACCGGCGGGTCTTCGACCGTCTGTACAGCCGCCTGCGGCAGCGGCTGGTGGCGATGGCCGCCGATCCCGACGACGAGTCCCGGCGCCAGTTCGACCAGTGGGTAGCCGGGCTGCCCGACCGCCTCGAGACCGATCCTGAGCTGCGCGAGCGCGGGGAGCGCATCAAGCGCGACGTGCTGGGCAGCACCGCGGTGCGCGACTGGTCCTCCTCGCTGTGGCAGCAGGCCAAGCAGGCCCTGCGGGCCCAGGCCGCCGACCCGACCTCTGAGCTGCGCCGCCGGCTGGCCGAAGCGCTGGTCGCGGCGGGTCGGCGGCTGGCCTCAGACGACCGCCTGCACGACGGCCTGGAGCGCATGGTCGAGTCGGGCGTCCGGGCGCTGGCCGATCACTTCCACGACGAGCTCGCCGACCTGGTCACGGGGACCATCGAGCGCTGGGACGCGTCCGAGACGGCCAGCCAGCTGGAACTGCTCCTCGGGCGAGATCTCCAGTTCATCCGCATCAACGGCACAGTGGTGGGCGCGGGCGTGGGGCTGATCTTGCACGCTATAGTCCTGGCTCTTGCTTGAGCTGGCGCTGGACAAGGAGCTTGTGTGCGGGTCGTGGTAGCGGGTGCCGGGTTCGCGGGGCTGATGGCGGCGTACCTGATCGCCCGCACGCCCCAGCCCTAAGCACCAACCGCGCGAATCTAAGTACTCGCGGCCCGGATGCTAGACGATCGTCCGATCCGCGCCGCCCGGCCTTAGCCGCACCCTCGAGATAACGCCCCGTTACGTTACCGAGGAGGCCGCGATGTTCCACTCCATCGCTCACGCCGTCGGTCAGGCCCGGCTCGCCGACCTGCACCGCGAGGCTCAGCGCGATGCGCTGGCCCACGCCGCCCGCCAGGCTCGCCGCGCGCGGCGGCGCCAGGCTGGGACACCCGTCGTTAGCCCAAGAGGTGCAGCCGGTGCGCTACGGCGGCGGCTTCGCCTCGTGGTGCCACGTTGAGCTACCGAGAGATCGGCCCTCGTCTGATCTTCAGACCCGGACGCGAGGCGGTCGTCCGCGGGAAGCTGTTCGGCTCGACGTTCCGGACCGGCGTCTGGGCGTCCGGCCCGCGGCGGGGTTACCGGTCCGCTTGGCGTCCGGCCC
The DNA here is from genome assembly GCA_963789225.1 of uncultured Actinomycetes bacterium. GTDB lineage: Bacteria > Actinomycetota > Actinomycetes > Streptosporangiales > Streptosporangiaceae > Palsa-504. The sequence continues at coordinate 174,526 of CAWBKD010000005.1, read as the reverse complement.
GCTCGTGCGGTTGATCGGCGTCCTGGCCGGGGGGATCGGCGTGCCTGAGGCCGCGATCTGCCTGACCACGTGATCCCCGGCCGCCACCTCATGGTGGGCGGCGGTGATACCCGCCGCGTCCTGCAGCCGCTGCAGATCGCGGACCTGCCCGCGCTCGGCGAGCGCGACGACCATGCCCGACGCCCCGGCCCTGGCCGTGCGCCCCGAGCGGTGCAGGTAATCCTTGGAGTCGGCCGGCGGATCGTACTGTACGACCAGGTCGACGTCATCGACGTGGATGCCGCGGGCGGCTACATCGGTGGCGACCAGGACGCGCGGGTGCCCGGCAGCGAACGCGTCAAGGGCCCGCTGACGCTGACTCTGGTTGCGGTCACCGTGGATGGCGCCGGCGCTGACCCCGGCCCTGACCAGTTGCTTGGCGAGGCGGTCGGCACCGTGCTTGGTTCGAACGAAGAACAGCGTCCGCCCTGGGCGACTGGCGATCTCCGCCGCGACGGGCACCTTGTCCTGTGCGCTGAGGACCAGCACGCTGTGCTCGGCCGGGCCGCAGTCGACCGCGGCCGGGACGGCGTGCAGCGAGGGATCGCTGGCGTAAGAGGTCACTAGCTGGCCTACTGCGCGATCCAGCGTCGCGGAGAAGAACATCCGCTGGCCGCCGGGCGGAGTGTCGTCGAGGATCCGGGTGACCGCAGGCATGAATCCGAGGTCGGCCATATGGTCGGCCTCGTCAAGCACCGTGATCTCGATGCCGCTGAGCCTGCAGGCCCTGCGTTCCATCAGGTCGATGAGCCGACCTGGCGTGGCCACGACGATGTCAGCGTCGCGGACTCTGTCGATCTGCCGCCCGATCGGCACCCCCCCGTAGACCGTGGCGATGCTCACGCCCACGCGGCGGCCTAGCGGCTCGAGCACGTCGGCCACCTGCTTGGCCAGTTCCCTGGTCGGGACGAGAACCAGCCCACGGGGCTCCTTTTGCTTCCGCGGGGATGGCGTGGCCGATAGCCGGGTGAGCAGCGCGAGGCCGAAGGCGAGCGTCTTGCCGGAACCGGTCTGCGCCCGGCCGAGAACGCTGCGGCCCGCTAGCGCATCGGGAAGCACCCGGGCCTGAATGGCGAACGGTTCCCGGATGCCGCTCGTCGCCAGCGCGCTGACCAGGCGGTCATCAACGCCGAGCGCGCTGAATGTGACCGCAGTCGGCTGCGGCAGCGCGGCGGCGGCGGCCAGCGCCTGGTCTAGCCCGGTATGCGGACCATCGTTCCGCGTCGGCGGCCGTTTGCCTGCGGCGTGCCCGTGCCGCTGTGGTTCCCTGATGCCGCTGCGGGACGGCGTGCGCCGACCGCGGGCGTTGTGGGGCATGCTTGAGCTCCATCGTGGTTTGGGGTCGCGTCATGTTCGAAGACGTCTAGGACAGCATCGAACGGCTGCCTGACCGAAACCGGACTGCTCACACAAGCGACCGCGCGGGCTGCTCACCCGCGAGAGTGGCGGTAAGGACCGCCGCCGCCAGTGTAAGGCCCTCAGCACGGTGCCGTATTCCCGCGCCGCGGACGGGCGGGAATGAACCATGCACCGGATCGGTTGTGGTCGGCGGTCGTAGTTGTCTTGTGTTCGTGTTATCTGCACGCTCGCGGAGAACGATGTTGCGGGCGCGCTGCTTCAGGGATCTGGGGAAAGTCGCGTCGAGAAACCCGGCCCGGGTACCGCACGGTGCGGACCCGTATCCAGCCCCTGTAAGGAGCATCATGACGCAAGGAACCGTCAAGTGGTTCAACGCGGAGAAGGGCTACGGCTTCATTTCCCGCACCGACGGACCGGACGTCTTCGTGCACTACTCCGCGATTGACGGCTACGGCTTCCGCAGCCTCGAGGAGAACCAGCACGTGGAGTTCGAGGTGACCCAGGGCCCGAAGGGCCCGCAGGCCACCAACGTCCGCGCGGCCGCCTGAGCCGCGGGCAGGCCAGGCCTGCCAAGGGATAACAGCTAGACGCAGGCCCGGCACCCGCTGGTGCCGGGCCTGCGTACGTTCCAATATCGGTACAGATCCCGAGAATGGAGTCGAGATGGCGCGAGTTCTTTACACAGCGGAGGCAACGGTCACTGGCGGCCGGGCCAGCGGCCACGGACGTACGAACGATGGAGCCCTGGATGTGCAACTCCGCTCGCCGAAGGAGATGGGCGGCGAGGGTGGTGGCACGAACCCCGAACAGCTCTTCGCCGTGGGCTATGCGGCCTGCTTCGAGAGTGCTCTGGGCGTGGTCGGCCGTCGTGAACGCGCCGAGGTAGGTGATGTCTCGATCGATAGCCGGGTGAGCCTGCTTCCCACCGAGGAGCGTGGTTTCAAGCTCGCGGTAGAGCTCGACGTGACCCTGCCGCAGGTTCAGGACCCAGAGCAGGCAGCGCGGATCGTTGCTGCCGCGCATCAGGTGTGCCCGTATTCCAATGCCACCCGGGGGAACATCGACGTGAGGCTGACCGTAAACGGCCGCGACATCGGCTGAACCGCCTCTTCGGGCAACCCGTTGATCTGGTCGGTCTCGGACAGCGTCTGGTCCAGGTGTGCTGGCCGACGACCTTGCGCAGGGTGGTCTGGGCGATCTGCGACTGGCACTGACTGAGCGAGATAGGTGAGCAGCGCGAACCCAGGTGTCGTTCATTCAAACCCGGACGTGTCACCTGCTCCGCGGCGGACGATCTCGGGCTCCTCTCCGGACCAGTCGATCACCGTGGTCGGCTCGGTGCCGCAGTCGCCCGAGTCGATCACCGCGTCTACGGCGTGGTCAAGCTGCTCGGCGATCTCCCATCCCTGGGTCAGGGGCTCGTCGTGCCCGGGCAGCAGCAGGGTGCTCGAGACGAGGGGCTCGCCGAGCTCGGCGAGCAGCGCCTGGGTCGTCACGTGCCGCGGGATCCGGACCCCCACTGTCTTTTTCCTCGGGTGCTGCAGCATGCGCGGCACCTCCTTGGTCGCAGGCACGATGAACGTATAGCTGCCGGGGGTCGCCGCCTTGATGGCCCGGAACACCGGGTTCGCCACGTACACGAACCGGCCGAGCTGGGCGAAGTCCTGGCACACCAGCGTGAGGTGGTGCCGGTCATCCAGACCGCGGATCGACCTGATCCGGGCCATGCCGTCCCGGTTACCGAGCTGGCACCCCAGCGCATAGCAGGAGTCCGTCGGGTAGGCGATCACGCCGCCCGTGCGCACGATCTCGGCGACCTGGGCCAGCGCGCGCCGCTGCGGGTTGGCCGGATGGATGTCGAAGTACCTGGCCATGACACGAGCTTAGGGTCACCGCCCCGTCCGCCGGCCACGGACGGTCAGAGCGCGGCGACTGCCTCCGCGGCGGCCTCCCCGCTGCGGACGGCGCCTTCCATGTAGCCATTCCAGAGAGAGGCACACTCGGTGCCGGCCCAGTAGAGGCGCCCGACCGGCGCGCGCCACGCCTCGCCGTAGGACGTCCACACTCCCGGCGCGAAGTGCGCGCCGTAACAGCCGCGAGTGAATTCCTCGGCCATCCAGTCCCGCTCGAGGTACTGCTCGGGGTGCGCGGCCGCCTGGCCGAAGTAGCGGACGAAGCAGCCGATCACGGCCTCGCGCCGCTCGGCCTGGCTGCGCCGCGCCCACAGGCGCGCCTGCTTGCCCTCGAGGAAGCCCATCAAGACGCCAGGTGTGCCGGACGGGGGTGAGTTGTCGAAGGTGATCTTCACCGGCCCGGCGTCCGAGGCGGTCTGCCCGTTGAGCCCGTCCGCACGCCAGAACGGTTCGGGGTACACGGCGAAGGCCTTGATGACCGAGCCGGCCGGCATCCGCTGGGTGAGCTGATCGCGCCAGGATGGCAGCGGCGGGTCATATTCCAGCCAGGCCAAGGTCGGGGGCAGCGTCACGATGGCCGCGTCCCCGAAGTACTCCGAGCCGTCGCGGGCGATGACGCGGACCCCGCTGCCGTCGTGCTCGATCCGGCGCACCGGGTGCCCGAGGACGACCCGCTCGCCCAGCGCGGCGGCTATCGCCTCGGCGACACGCACCGATCCGCCGACCACGCGGTCCTGCTGAGCTCCCCGGTCGACCGAGATGAGCGTCTCGAGGTCGGCGTTGGAGTGCGTGTAGAACAGCGCGTGCAGCAGCGAGACGTCGCTGGTCTCTGCGGCCCACACCGCCTCGCAGGCGACGTGGAAGTAGGCGCGCCCCGCCTTGGTGCGCAGGTTGCGGCGGATCCAGCTCTCCCACGTCTGCCCGTCGAGTACCTCCGCGTCCGGGCTGAGCCACGGCCGTTCCAGGTCGGTGCGCGCGGCGAGGCGGGCGAAGCGCAGCAGGCCCTGGGCGAGGTCCGCGAGCACGAACGGCGAGAGGCGCGGGGCGGCACCCTTATGCGGCTTCATCGTGGACCGCTTGCCCTGCAGGTCGAGCAGCAGCTGTCCCTCGTCGTTCCAGGTCCGGAACGTCGCCAGCCCCAGCTCGCCGACCAGCTCATACATGCGCGCGTGGCCCTCACCGAGCCATTGCCCGCCGAGTTCGAGAGGCGTGCCGTCGGCCAGCACCAGGCCCTCGGTGCGCCCGCCGACGCGGTCCCGCGCCTCGACCACGGTCACCTCGTGCCCGCCCGCCACCAGCCGCCGGGCCGCGGCCAGCCCGGCCAGCCCGGCGCCGACCACGACGACGTTGCTCATTCGCCCTCCTCTGCACGGGCTGTCAGACTGCTCATTATGTCTGCGCTGGCCGACGCCGAGGTTCGGGCGCTGTTGTCAGAGGTGGCCAGGCGCGCCGGGGACTACCTGGCGGGGCTGGACGAACGCCGGGTGGCGCCCGACAGCGCGGCCCTGGCCGGGCTTTCGAGGTTCGACGAGCCGTTGCCGGAGTCGGCCGGGGACGCGGCCGGTAATCCGAAGCTGGTCGCGCCGCCGTCAAGGACCAGCGGATGCGCGTTGACGTAGCTCGACTCGCCGGACAGCAACCACACCGTGGCGTAGGCGACCTCCCAGGCCGTGGCCTGCCTGCCGAACGGCAGGCTCCGCGCGGTGCGGCCCGGGTTGAGCCGCGACGCCTCCCGCCCGAGCGGGGTGTCCACCAGGCTGGGCACCACGAGGTTAGCCCGGATGCCCCTGGCCATCCCCTCCCGCGCGACCTGCCGGCAGACGCCGAGCAAGGCGGCCTTCGACGCGTCGTACGCCGGGATCCCGGTCGCCGCCCGCAGGCTCGCCGCCGAGCTGATGAACACGATCGCGGCCCCGGGGTCCAGCATTTCCAGCGCGGCCGCCGCCACCAGGAAGTGCGCCCTGGTGTTGACCGCAAACGTCTGGTCCCACTGGGCGGCGCTCGTCCCGGCCATCCCCCGCCCGAGCCCGATACCGACGTTCAGCACCAGGCCGTCGATGCCGCCCAGCGCCGCCGCCGACTCGGCGACCACCGACGCGCAAGCCTCCGGCGAGGCCACGTCGGCCAGCACGACCGGGGCCAGCCGCCCTTCGGCGCGGACCAGCGCCGCGGTCGCTTCCGCGGCGCCCGCGTCACGGTCAGCGCAGGCCACCGCCGCGCCTTCCCTGGCCGCGAGCACCGAGATGGCACGGCCGTTACCCATCGGCGGATCCGGTTCCGGCGACGGCCGCGTGCCCGCGCCGACCACCAGCACCCGCCGCCCGCTTAGCCGGGCGCGCCCGGGCGCGGTGCCCGTGGCTTCTGCCGGGAGCGTCACGACCGCGCCCACGTCGGCGCGGCACCCGGCGGCAGCGGCACGGCGAACGCGTTCAGCAGGAACGAGATCAGCGTGTAGTACCCGCAGAGCGAGACCAGCTCCACCATCCCGGCGTCGCCGAGGTAGCGGTGCGCGGCATCGTAGGCCTCCTGGTCCAGGTGACCAGAGTGGCCGAGCTGGCGGGCCACGGTGTAGACGGCCCGCTCGTCGTCCGCCTCGAACGGCGGGTCCTCGCCGCGCCCGATCGCGTCCACCACCGCGCCCGCGACGCCGTGCTCGCGTGCCATGGGCGCGTGCGCCCACCACTCGAACTCCGCCTGCCACCGCGCGCCGATCGTGATGATGGCGATCTCGGACAGCCGCCGCTCGATCGAGGTGCCGAACCTGAGCTTCGCGCCGAGTGCGGACAGCCGGCGCCCGGCGCCGGGCGCCGTGACGAACGCGTTGAACGGCCCGGCCAGGCCGCCCTCGGCGGTCACGAGCGATTCGCCAAGGCCGTCGGTGAGGCCGTCCCACAGCTGCTGCCCCTCGGGGTCAAGCTCCTCGCGCCGTACATAGGGAATCCTGGTCATAGCCCGAACAATAACGATCGCCGTTTCGGGTGCGGCACGCAGACCACGGCCGCTACGCCTGGAATTCCGTCCCGACGATCCGCTGGCCGCTCGTGCGCGTGAGCGCGAGGTGGATCGCGCCGGGCACGACGATCTGGGGCTCCAGGAGCGTGATGTCCGCGGGAAGCGCGTGCGGCGTGACCATCCCCGTGTTGGTGGCGCCACCGGGCAGGAGCAGGTTGACGACGACGCCGGTGCCCTCGAGCTCCGCAGCCCAAACCTTCGTCATCGCCTCGACCGCCGCCTTGGAGGGGCCGTAAGGCGAGAACCCCTTCCTGGTCATCGTCGCCTCGTTGACGGTCACGTTGATGATGCTGCCCGACCCGCGCTCGATCATCGCCGGCACGAACGCGCGCGTCATCAAGAACACGCCGTTGATGTTGGTGTCCATCACCATCCGCCACGCCCCCCGGTCGGTCTCCCAGAACGGCCGCAGGTCGGTCATGAACCGCTCGTTGACGAAGCGCATGCCGCGGGCGGCGTTGTTGACCAGGATGTCCGGCGCCGGCACCTGGGCCGCGAGCCGGTCGGCGTCGGCGTCGCTCGTGACGTCCGCCGCCACCGCCGTGATCAGGCCCGGCAGGTCGCGGGCCTCCGCGGCGGTTCGTTCGGCCTCATCGGGGTTTCTCGCCACGGTGATGATCACCTGCGCGCCCTCCCGGGCGTAGCCGAGCGCGATCGCACGGCCGATCCCGCGGCCTCCGCCGGTCACGAGCGCGACGCGGCCGTCAAGCTTCCCAGGCATCGCGTTCAGGCTACCTGGCGGACAGGAACCAGACGGCGGCGGAAGACCATCCGTCATGGATGGCTGCCGCCGCCGGGTGCCCCCGTCTGGGCTAAGCCGTCGCCAGGCTCGGTCAAGCCGGACCGGCGCCCGAGCCGGTTACCGTTCCCGAGCCGGATCCAGAGCCGGAGCCGCCGCCGGGCGGCGCGGGCATGCCGCCTCCTTCGGCCGGAGTCCCGCGAGATCCACGAGCTCGATCACCGCGCGGTCCCGTTCCGGCAGCGAGGCCAGCGCGGCGATCAGATCCCGGCCGGCTCGTTCGGCATCGATCCGGCCGAGCAGTTCGTCGACCTCGTCCTGGTCCAGGTCGCGCCGGCCGGCCAGCCGCTGCAGCCACGCATCGGGTTCTGCGCAGGTCAGCCTATAGGGTCACATCGGCCGGTCCTGGCGGGTCAACCTGATAGCCGTCGCCGAGGGAGGATGACCGGATGAGCGAGCAGGACTGGCTGGCGCAGCGATTCGAGGAGCACCGTCGCCGGCTGCTGGCGGTCGCCTACCGGATGCTGGGCTCGGTGAGCGAGGCGGAAGACGCCGTGCAGGATGCCTGGCTGCGGCTCAGCGGCTCCGAACCAGGCGAGATCGAGAACCTCGGCGGATGGCTGACCACCGTGGTCGCGCGCGTCTCGCTGAACATGCTGCGCTCCCGCGCGGTACGCAGGGAGGAGCCGCTGACCCCGCACCTGCCCGACCCGATCATCGACCGCGCCGACGGCGTCGATCCCGAGCACGAGGCGCTGCTCGCCGACTCGGTCGGGCTCGCGCTGCTCGTGGTGCTCGAGACCCTGACGCCCGCCGAGCGGCTGGCCTTCGTCCTGCACGACATGTTCGGCGTCCCGTTCGGGGAGATCGCCCCGCTCATCGACCGCTCCCCGCAGGCGACCCGCCAGCTGGCCAGCCGGGCCCGGCGCCGCGTCCGCGCCCAGCCCACCGCTCCCGACGTCGACGTGAGCGCCCAGCGGGAGGTCATCAACGCGTTCCTGGCGGCGGCGCGCGAGGGCGACTTCGACGCTCTGGTCGCCACGCTTGACCCCGACGTCGTGCTGCGTGCCGACGGCGGCGTGGCCCTTGCCGCCGCATCCGCCGAGGTCCGCGGCGCGCTGCAGGTGGCACGGCAGGCGGTCATGTGGTCGCAGGTCGACCTCGGCATGCGCCCCGCGCTGGTCAACGGGGTCGCCGGCATGGTAACGACCCGTCACGGCAAGGTGTTCACCATCGCCTCGGTGATCGTCCGCAACGGGAAGATCGCCGAAATGGACTTCCTCGCCGACCCGGAACGGCTCGCCCGGCTCGACCTGACCATCCTCGACGGCTAGACGGCACGCGGTTGCCGGCCTAATCTCAGGCTGATGATGGCGACGATGCCCGCCACGTCGCCCAGCCAGGACGTGGCCCAGCGGCTGATGGACGACGGCTACGTGGTCGTGACGGGCATGATGACCGCGGACGGCGCGCGGGACGCCCAGGCTGACCTGGGCCGCGTGCTGCGGACCACCCGGACCGGACGCAACTCCTTCGAGGGCTTCGAGACCCAGCGGGTCTACGCTCTGTTCGCCAAGACCCGCGCGTTCGACGCGCTCGCCACCGGCGCGCTGCTCCTCGGCGTCCTCGATCAGGTCCTAGGCCATTACCAGCTCAGCGCCCCCGTCGGCATCTGCATCGGGCCTGGTGAGAAGGCACAGGTCTGGCACAGGGACGACGCCATCTACCCGGTGCCCGAGCCGCACCCGCCGCTGGTGGTCAACACGATGTGGCCGCTTGATGAGTTCACCGCGGAGAACGGTGCCACCAGGTTCATCCCCGGCAGCCACCGGTGGGAGCCGGGGCGGCGGCCAGGCCCGGACGACCCGGTGGAGACGGCCGTCATGTCGCCCGGATCGGCCCTGTTCTACCTGGGCAGCCTCTGGCACGGCGGCGGCGCGAACCGGACCAGCCGGCCGCGGCTCGGCGTGATCCTGGAGTACGCGGCGGGCTGGCTGCGGCAGCAGGAGAACCACTGCCTGGCCGTGCCCCGGGACATCGCCCGTGAGCTGCCAGAACGGCTGCAGGAACTGCTCGGCTACAACATCTACCCGCCGTTCGTGGGGTACGTCGACGGCCGCCATCCGCGCCGGGTGCTGACGCCAGATTCCTAGTGCAGCGGTGGGGTATGGTTCTCTGGCCCCATGACAATGACGCCTGACTTCCGTTCCCGGCTCGCGGCTCGTGAGCCCCTCTACGGCGCCTGGTCGGTGATCCCGTCGCCGCTGAGCGCGCGGCTGCTAGCCGCCGCGGACCTGGACTACGTGGTGATCGACCTGCAGCACGGCGGGGCCACCGAGACCGACCTGCCCGCGATGACCAGCGCGATCCGGCTTGCGGGGGCCACGCCCATCGGCCGGGTCCGGCATGCGCACACCGCCGATATCGGGCGGGCTCTCGACCTCGGGTGCGAGGGGGTCATTGTGCCGAACGTCGACTCGGCCGCGCAGGCTCGCCAGGCGGCGAGCGCCGTCCGCTACCCGCCCGCCGGGCACCGCTCCGCGGGCGGCGTGCTGGCGGCCGGCAATCCGTTCTGCCTCGTCATGTGCGAGTCGGCCGCGGCGCTCGCCGAGCTCGACGACACCCTGGCCGTCGATGGCGTCGACGGCATCTACGTCGGCCCCCGGGACCTGTCGTTTTCCCTAGGCTGTGCGCTCGACCCGGATGACCCGGTGCTGAATCCGGCCCTGCAGCGCATCTGGGCGGCCTGCGCCGCCGCGGGTAAGCCGGTCGGGGTGCACGCCATGGAGGGCGTCACCGCCCGCCGGTACCGCGAGGCCGGCTGCACCCTCATCACCACCGTGGCCGATGCGGTGGCGATCACCCGCGACACCGCCGTCCAGGTCAATCTCGCCCGGGCCTGACCGGCCGCGGCACTCGCCGCCGCCCGCGTGCGGCCACGGGCTAGCCCATGGGGGCTGCACCGTACAGTCTCTTCCCGGTACGGTGCCGCCCCCATCAATTCCGTTCGTGAACAGTGTTGACTGGTTACGAACGAGTTCTTAGCGTTGTGAACATGAGTGTTCATAACCTCGCCGGGCTCCGCCGCGGGGCGAGGCCCTTGCTCCTGGATGTCGCGGCTGAGGCGCTGGTCGCGGACCCGGCCGCGTCGCTGGCCGAGGTGGCTGAGGCCGCCGGAATCGGGCGCACCACCTTGCACAAGCACTACGCGACCCGCGACGACCTGCTGTGCGCGGTCGGGCACCGGGCGATCGACCTGTGGGAGCAGGCGGTCGCCGGGGCGGGCGGCGGTGACGAACCCGACGGCGGCCTGCGGGCGCTGGTCGCCGCGATGATCCCGATCGGTCCGCAGCTGGCCTTCCTGTGGCGCACTCCGGCCTTCGGCCACGTCGGCGCCATCGGCGAGCGCTGGCTTGCAGTGGAAGCGCGCTGCCTGGCCGTGCTCAAGCGCGCGCAGGACCTCGGCGCGCTCGCCGCAGGCGTCCCGGACTGGTGGCTGCTGCAGACGCTCTACTCGATCGTCTACGTGGCAGCCGAGTCGGTCGTGGGCGGCAAGCTGGCCCCGCTGGACGCACCCGGCCTCGCGGTCAGGACGTTCCTGCACGGCCTCGGCGCCAGGCCCGCCAGCGCGGGGGAGGAGCCGTGAGCGAGGCCGGCCGAGCCGTCGCGTTCGCCGCCGGCCTGTACCGGCAGCGGGCCACCGTCGCCTACGCCGGGCACGTCAGGCGGGACCCGCTGGCACTGCTCAACCTGCACCAGGGACGGGCCGATCCCTACCCGGTCTACGAGCGGATCCGGGCCAGCGGCACGCTGGTGCCGACCCGCCTGGGCGACTGGCTGACCGTCAGCCACCGGGTGTGCGACTCGGTGCTGCGGAACCGCCGGTTCGGCGTCCACTCCGACCCCGATGTCGAGTTTTCTTTCCTGGGGATGAACCCGCCTGATCACACGCGGCTGCGCCGGTTCGCGCTGCCCGCGTTCAGCCCGAAGGCGGTGGCCGGCTACGCCGGCCGCATCGAGCGCACGGTCGGCGACCTGCTGGACCAGGCCGCCGCGCGCCGTGAGTTCGATCTGGTCTCCGCGCTGGCCGCGCCGCTGCCGATCGCGGTCATCACCGACCTGCTCGGCGTCCCCGATGTGGACGCGGCCGCCTTCGCGCAGTACGGCGCGGTCATCGGCAGCGCGCTGGATGGGATCAAGTCGCTGCGGCACGCCAGCCAGCTGCAGGCCAACGGGGTCAAGCTGCAGCGGCTGTTCGAGGACCTCTTCGAGCTGCGGCGGCGGGAGCCGGCCGACGACATCATCAGCCGGATGGTCGCGGCCGAAGGCGACCAGGTCAAGCCGGCCGAGATGATGCCGATGTGCGTGCTGCTGCTGGTCGCCGGGTTCGAGACCACGGTCAACCTGATCGGCAACTGCGTGCTGGCCCTGCTCGGCCACCCCGAGCAGTGGCAGGACCTGTGCGCCGACCCGCCGGCCCTGGCGGCCGGCGCAGTCGAGGAGACGCTGCGGTTCGATCCGCCGGTCCAGCTCACCGACCGGGTGGCGCTGGAGCCACTGGACCTCGAAGGGCAGACCGTCCGCCCGGGCCAGAGCGTGGTGACGCTGATCGGCGGCGCCAACCGCGACCCGGAGGTCTTCCCCGAGCCGGGCACGTTCAGCATCTACCGTGAGCCCAGGGCCGAGCACCTCGCCTTCTCCAGCGGCATCCACTACTGCCTGGGGCAGCCGCTGGCCCGGCTGGAAGCCACCATCGCGCTGCGGATGCTGGCCGAGCGGATGCCGGGGCTGGCGCTGGCCGGACCCGTCCGGCGGCGCAACACCACGACCATCCGCGGGCCGCTGCACCTGCCGGTGACGCCGGGCCGCGCCGCGCCAGCCCGGCGGCTAGCCGCCAAGCCTGGCTGACCGGTTCTCGGGGATTCAGAACAGGGTCGGCGGTCCGGCGGGGATCGGTTCAGGGAGCGGCTCGACCTCGGGCACCCGGGCTCGCACGTCCTCGTGGAACCGGCGGGCCAGCCCGAGGGCGTCGACGTTATCGGGCGTGTGGATAAAGACGTTCGGGGAACGGCCTTCACGCAGCCATTCGGCCACCACGTCGAGCCAGTACTGCCACCCCGCGACGGTACGCGCCGCGTCGTCCCGGCCCAGGTAGCGGACGACAGGATAGGACGTGAGGGCCTGTGACCGGCGGGGCAGGCGAGCGAGACGGCGCTCATGGGTGATCGCCTTGGGCAGCTTGAGGATGAACCGGAAGTCCAAGTGGTCTGCTCGGCCCACGATGTGACCGCGGCCAGGGAGGGCGTCGCATAGAAGGTGGTATTGCCCTCCACGGCGTTGCACCAGGACGCGTAGGCCCGGAGGCGGTCACGCGGCGACAGCGACCCGGGCACGTAGCGGCCTTGCCAGGGCGCATAACTCCACATCGCGCATCCAACGTGGAGTTCCATGGCCTTTCCTGCTGAACGTACCACCGGCTACTGGAGCCCGGCGCGGACAGAGGTGATGCGCTGGGTGTTGAAACCGAGCCAGTGCATCCGGCCCACGTAGCGCGCGTGCTCGACCTTGAGGCAGCGGTCCATGATCACGGTCACGCCGCCGTCTTCGGCGATCCGCGCGCCTTCCTCGTTGATCACACCGAACTGGCACCAGAGGGCGCCCGCCTGGATTGCCACGGTGTCCCGCGCGATCCCCGGCAGCGCATCCGGCGCGCGGAACACGTTCACCACGTCCACCGGCTCGGGTACGTCCAGCAGGCTCGCGTAGCACTTCTGCCCGAGGATCTCCGTCTCGCGGGGGTTCACGGGGATCACGCGGTAGCCGTGCCGCCTGAGGTAGTAGCCGACGAAGTAGCTGGCCCGCAGCTCGTTGTTCGACAGGCCCACGATCGCGATCGTCCTGGCGGTGTGGAGCACCCGCTGGATCGTCAACGGGTCCTGGTACCGCGCGAGATCGGTCACGGCGTCACCACCTTCCTTCCCGCCGTCGCGGCGACGAGCGCGAAACCCTGCTGCAGATCCCAGATCAGGTCCTCGACGGACTCGGTGCCGACCGAGAGCCGCACCGTTCCCGGCCCGACGCCCGCCGCCCGCAGCTCGTCGTCGCCTAGCTGGCGGTGCGTCGTGCTGGCGGGGTGGATGACCAGGCTCTTCGCGTCGCCGACGTTCGCCAGGTGGGACCAGAGCGTCAGGCCCCTGATGAGGTCCTGACCGCCTTCCCGGGCGCCCGCGCAGTCGAACGAGAACACCGCGCCGGCCCCGCGCGGCAGGTACTTCTCCGCCAGCGGCCGGTACTTGCTGGACGGCAGGCCGGGGTAGGTCACGTTCGACGCCAGCGGGTGGGACTCGAGGAACGCCGCGACCGCCCCCGCGTTATCGACGTGACGTTCCATCCGCAGCGACAGCGTCTCGAGCCCCTGCAGGAACAGGAAGGCGTTGAAGGGCGAGAGCGCCGCGCCCAGGTCGCGCAGGGTCTCGGCCCGGAGCTTCATCAGGTAGCCGTAGGTCCCGAACGTCTCGTGGAACTGCAGGCCGTGATAGGCGGGCGACGGATCCGCGACGACGGGGAACCGCCCGTTGGACCAGTCGAACGTGCCGGCCTCGACGACGACCCCGCCGATGCTCGTGCCGTGGCCGCCGATGAACTTGGTCGCGGAGTGGATGACGATGTTGGCGCCCCAGTCGATCGGGCGGCACAGGTACGGCGTGGCGAACGTGTTGTCCACGATCAGCGGCAGTGCGCGGGAGTGCGCGATGGCCGCCACGGTCTCGATGTCCAGCACGTTCCCGGCCGGGTTGCCGATCGTCTCGCCGAAGAACGCCTTCGTGTTCGGGCGGACCGCCCGGCGCCACGCGTCCAGATCGTCGGGGTCGACCCACGTCAGCTCGACATTCATCTTGCGCAGCCAGTGCTTGAACTGGTTCACCGTCCCGCCGTACAGCGCCGAGGACGAGACGACGTGGTCGCCCGGCTGCAGCAGGGTGAAGAGCGCGCCGGCCTGCGCGGCGATCCCGCTGGCGAACGCCACTCCGCCAGCGCCGCCCTCGAGGTTGGCCACCCGCTCCTCGAACACCGCGACGGTCGGGTTCATGATGCGCGAGTACGTGTTCCCGTACTCCTGCAGGTTGAAGTACGCTGCCGCCGATTCCGGGTCCTCGAACACGTAGCTGGTGGTCTGGAAGATCGGCACCGCGCGCGCGCCCGTGTTCGGGTCGGGCCGCTGCCCCGCATGCAACTGGCGCGTCTCGAATCCGAACGCGCGGGCCTCCTCGGCCCGGGGGAGCTTGTCGGTCACCAAGGCCTCTTCCTCGAAGTCACCCGCCGACCCCGCTTTCGGCCAGGCTGTGCTTGCTCAAAAACTGGCGGATGATGGGCGTCTGCCGCGCCTCCTCGAGCAGGAAGCAGTCGTGGCCGTACGGCGCCTCGATCACGTGGAGTTCGGCCGGCTTGCCGAGCCCGCTGAGCGCGTCGGCGATCTCCCTCGACGAAGACGGCGGGTAGAGCCAGTCGGAGCTGAACGCGATCAGCAGCGTCCGTGCGCAGACGCCCTCCAGGGCCTTCGCGAGCGATCCGCCGCCGTACTGCCGCGCGAGGTCGAAGTACGTAAGCGCGCGCGACGTGAACAGGTAGGTGTTGGCGTCGAAGCGCTTGACGAACGAGTCGGCCTGGTGGCGCAGGTAGCTCTCGACCTGGAACTCCGGTTCGGTGATCGTATAGCGGATGTCGTCGGCGAACTGCAGCCGCCGCCCGAACTTCTCGCTCAGCGCCGGCGCGGACAGGTACGTGATGTGGCCGACCATCCGCGCCACGCCCATGCCGGCCTCGGGCGCGCGGCCCGTGCCGTAGTAGTGGCCGCCCTGCCAGGCCGGGTCGCGCATGATCGCGTCACGCGCGATCGAGTTCCAGGCCACGCCCTGCGGTTGGAGCGCGTGCGTGCTGGCGATCGACACGACGGCATCCACCTGGTCGGGAAACAGGATCGCCCACTCGAAGGCCTGCATCCCGCCGAGCGAGCCGCCGGTCACCGCCGCGAGCCGCTCGATACCGAGTGCGTCCAGGAACGCGCGCTCGGTCCGCACCATGTCCGCCACCGTGATCACGGGGAAGTCCGCCCCGTAGGGCCTGCCCGTCGCGGGGTTGACCGACGAGGGCCCCGTCGTTCCGCGGCAGCCGCCGAGTAGGTTCGTGGAGACGACGAAGAAGCGGTCGGTGTCGAACGCCTTGCCCGGCCCGATCATCCCGTCCCACCAGCCGAGCCCCTTGCCGGCCGTGCCGTCGCGATCCTCGGCCGCGAACCCGTCACGCGTGCCCTCGGCGGGCGGCGTCTTCGCGAATCCCGCCGCATGGGCGTCGCCGCTGAGCGCGTGGCACACCAGGATGGCGTTGTCTCGCCGGGGTGAGAGCACACCGTAGGTCTCGTAGGCCACGCGGACCGGGTACAGGTCCCGCCCGCTGTCGAGTCGCACCGGCTCCGGCAGGTCGAGGTACCGCGTTTCGACCGTGCCGACAGTGCCAGCCTGGCCGACGGGGCCGGCGGCTGGCTGGGCCGGCCGTGAGCGTCGAGCCTGGCTCCGCCATGCGGGCTATCTTAGCTGGTACCAGCTGGTGTATTGTCAGGCATCTCCACCGGAAAACTAGAGAAGTAAGCGAAAGGGAATCACGCGACATGACCACCGTCACCAACGGCGTCAACGTTCAGGCGCTGCTCGAGGCGCGCGAGGTGCTGAAGGGCGCGCCCGATGCCGCCCAGTTCACCTGGCGCGCGTCCGCGAAGTGGCAGCACGGCGTGCACAGCCAGATCAAGGTGCAGAGCTACTTCGGCCTGGGCGAGGAGCATGACCACAAGGAGGAGTCGGTGTTCGAAGCCGACCACCCCGACGTCTTCGCGGCCACGGACAACGGCATCACGCCGATCGAGTACCTCCTCGTCGGCCTGGCGAGTTGCCTGACGGCAGGCGTGGCGTCCGTCGCAGAAAACCGCGGCATCAAGTTGAACTCGGTCGAGTCGGTCGTCGAAGGCGCGCACGACATCCGCGGCATCCTCGGTGCCGACAGCGACGTCCGCAACGGTTACAACGACATCAAGGTGACGTTCACGATCGACGCGGACGCCTCCAAGGAAGACATCGAGGCGCTGGTGGCCCAGTCCCAGAAGCGCTCCGCCGTGTTCGACGCCCTCGCGAACCCGACCAACGTAACCGTCGAGGTCGCTTGAGCGGCCGCGCGGCGGCTTGTCCGACGTGCGCGCTCCGGCCAGCAGTGAGGGTCACGTCATCGAGCGCGTAACCACGGTCGTCATCGGCGCGGGCCACGCGGGCCTGGCCGCAAGTCACTTCCTCAGCGACCGGTCGATCGACCACGTCGTGCTCGAGCGCGGCGAGGTAGCGAACTCCTGGCGGCGCGAGCGCTGGGACTCCCTGCGGCTGCTCACTCCCAACTGGCAGAGCCGCCTGCCAGGCCTGGGCTACGCGGGCCCGGATCCCGACGGCTACATGACCATGGGGGAAGTGACCGAGTTCATCGAGCGCTTCGCCGTGGTCTCGCGCGCTCCCGTGCGGACCGGCACGAACGTCATGTCGGTCCGGCGCACCGACGGCGGGTACCAGGTGACCACCAGCCACGGCGAGATCGGCTGCCGGGCCGTGGTCGTCGCGAGCGGTGCCTGTAACCAGCCAGCGGTGCCGCCGTTCGCGGCGGCCGTGCCGGGGTCCGTCGAGCAGCTGACCCCGTTCGACTACCGTGACCCCGCCAAGCTTCCCGATGGCGGCGTGCTCGTCGTGGGAGCGTCGGCGACCGGCGTGCAGCTGGCCGCCGAACTGCAGCGGTCGGGTCGGCCGGTGACCCTCTCGGTGGGCGAGCACGTGCGGATGCCGCGCGCGTACCGCGGCCGGGACGTGCTGTGGTGGATGGCCGCGTCGGGCGTGTGGGACCAGCCGTACGACGAGATCGACGATCTCACCCGGGCCCGCCGGCTGCCCTCGCCCCAGCTCGTCGGGACTGCCGAGCGGACGACGCTCGATCTGAACGCGCTTGCCTCGATGGGCGTCGAGCTGGTCGGCCGCTGGGCGGCGGTCCGGGACGGCCGTGCGCTGTTCTCCGGCGGCCTGCGCAACGTGTTCTCGCTCGCGGACCTCAAGATGCGGCGCCTGCTTGACACGTTCGACGAATGGGCCCGGGCGCACGGGCGTGATGCCGAGGTCGGCCCTCCCGAGCGCTTTGCGCCGACGGGGGTGCCACCCTCCGCGCGCCTGCAGGTCGACCTGGCCAGCGGCGAGATCCGCGCGATCGTGTGGGCGACGGGCTTCCGGCCTGACTACGGGTGGCTCGACGTGCCCGTGGTCGACGCGAAGGGCCAGCTGCGCCACGAGGGCGGTGCGGTCGACAGCCCGGGCCTGTACGCGCTGGGGCTGCCCGTGCTGCGGCGGCGCAAGTCCTCGTTCATCTTCGGCATCGAGGACGACGCGCGTGAGGTGATCGATCACCTCACCCGGCACCTGGCCGTGCGCGGCTGACCCGGCCGGACCAGCCGGTCACACCTGAAGTATCGAGGTGCCCTGAACCTTGATGCTCACCGCCGCCAGCGGAAGGGGGGCCGGGCCGCGCACGACCGACCCGTTGACGATGCTGTACTCGCTGCCGTGGCACGGGCAGTTGATGGTCCCGCCCGACACGGCGTTGACGATGCAGCCCTGATGGGTGCAGATGGCCGTGAACGCGTGGAAGGAACCGGCCTGCGGCTGCGTGATCACGATCTTCTGCGCGGTGAGGACCTTGCCGCCGCCCACCGGGATCTCAGTCGTAGTGGCCAGGACGGCGGATGCGCTGCCGCCCGCCGAGCCCGTGCCCGCCGAGCCCGTGCCCGCCGAGCCCGTGCCCGCCGAGCCCGTGCCCGCCGATCCCGTGCCCGCCGAGGGCGGGCCGTAGGCGGGCGCACCCGCCGGCGAACCCGCCAGCCCGTTACTGGTGCCGTAGCGAGCGCATCCGGCTAGCGCGGCCGCGCACGCGGCGCAGGCGCCAGCCAGGACGGCGCGGCGGCTTGACGATCGGGTCATGACTTGCCTCCTCAGCGGTGGACCCCGAAGGTCGAGAAGAACCAGAAGGCAGAGGTGAACCATATGCCGACCAGCACGGTGAATACCACAGCGCCCGCCAGCGGGAGCGTCCAGTTCGGCAGCCCTCGCTTGGGCAGGATCAGCATCTTGATGGTGAAGAAGCCGAAGAACGCGCAGCCGAGTATCGAGTGGATCAGGACCCGGGTGCTGTAGGTCTGGAAGCCGAGCCCGTAGAGGCAGTCGATGGCGACGGGCACCGCCACCAGGAAGGCGATCCGCCCGGACCACTGGTGCAGTCTGCCGATCCACGAGGGGGCGCGGACCCGCGGGATCTTCCCGTACATCACCAGGGCCGAGGTCACCTGGACGATGGCGAAGAAGGTCGCGATCGTGGCGAGCCACGATTTCACGTAGCCCGCGCTCGTGAAACCCGCGACGTTGACCACGACACCAGTCGGGTGATGGAGGCGTCCGTAGACGCCAAGGGTCAGCGCCACCAGCCCGCCGATCAGGCTGGGCACGATCAGCTTGCCTATGCCCAGGGAATAGCGGTCGGGTGCGGGCGACGCTTCAGGCTGTGCGGTCATGTCCGTTCCAAGTCGTCAGGAAGATTGCGGCTGATCAGAATCCGCTGCCGGTAAGGCCGCTGATCAGGCTGGCCACGAGGGTGACCCCGTCGTACTGGGCCGTGTCCGTCGCCAGGTTGAGCAACGGAGCCTGCGCCGTCGGCGGGATGGCGGAGGTCGGGTCGTACTCGACCGAGCCCACCTGGCTGCCGTCTGGGAGCACGATCCAGCCGGCCTTGATCTTGACTCCGTCCACGGTCGCGGTGGCCTCGTAGAGACCTGGCGGCCGGTGTCCCGTGGGCACCACCCCGTGCACCATGGGCGCCGAGAAGCTGTAATGGACGCCGTCGGCCGTAAGGGAACCCGATGCCTTCCCGGCACCGTAGTCCACGCTGAGCCGGGCGCCGTTCTTGCCGGTCAGGTTCAGCTTCCCGCGTGCCACGGTGCCCCGGTACCAGGCCGCGACCGCGTGGCCGTTGCAGACGTACGCGACCGCCTTGCCCTTGTGGACCGAGATCGCGACCGCCGCGCCGCCGCCGTTGACCTGGGCCACGTAGTCCGCCTGGGCCGGGACGTGCGACGTGCCCGTCGATGCGGTCGAGGCCGGGGTGGTCGCCGGTGCGGCGGCCGACGCGCTGGTCGGTGTCACAGCCGGCGCCGTGGCCGATGCGGTGGTCGGTGCTGTGGCCGACGCGGTGCCCGAGGCACGAGATGCTGGCGGCGCGGTAAAGGTGAACGCCGGCGATGACGGCGACGTAGCACCGGACGCGCTGGCCGACGCCGTGCTTGAGGGCTGCAGCATGCTGGCGACCAGGACGCCCACGCCAAGCGCGGCGCCGCTCAGCAGCGTGACGAGAGGCATGTTGACTTTCATGCCGAGTAGTACGCAATCCAGACGGTTCCCGGTTCGTTCCCACCCCAGGATCGACGGACCACGTTGTGGCCGTGAGCCTTCATAGCGCGGATAGTAACGTAAAAGCTCGGATAGCAGCAGGTGCCTCATCCGCAACGATGTTAAGTCCGGCCAGTGATCGGGTTGATACTCCGAACGAGCGTGTCCAGGGGAGCGTTAATGACCGAGCAGCGAGTCGTGGTGACTATCGCCGACGGGGTGGCGGATGTCCGCCTGGCCCGCCCGGAAAAGCGGAACGCCCTGGACGGGGCGATGTTCACCGGCCTGGTCACGACGGGCGAGCGCCTCAAGTCCGAGCCGGGGGTCCGGGCGGTCGTGCTGTCCGGTGAAGGACCGGACTTCTGCGCGGGCCTGGACTTCGACATGTTCCAGGCGATGCGTGATGGCGAGCGGCGCAGCGCTCAGGTCGACCTGCCTCCCGGCCACGGGCCGGCGCGGGCGGCGGGACAGCGCGCCGCGTACGTCTGGGCGGAGATCCCCGTCCCGGTCATCGCGGCCTTGACCGGGAACGCGCTGGGCGGCGGGCTGCAGATCGCCCTCGGTGCCGACATCCGAATCGTCGCACCGGACGCGAGGCTGTCGGTGCTGGAGATCAGGTGGGGCCTGGTGCCCGACATGACCGGGACCCAGCTCCTGCCCGAACTCGTCGGCCGGGACGTCGCCAAGGAGCTGACCTTCTCCGGGCGTGTCGTAAGCGGCGAGCAGGCCGTGGCGCTGGGCCTGGCGACCCGGGTCGATCCGGATCCGCGCGGATCCGCGCTCGATCTGGCCCGCTCGATCGCGGCCCGCAACCCGCATGCCATCCGGGCGGCGAAGCGGCTCCTGAACCTGGCGGGCCGCGTGGACCTGGAGGCCGGCTTCGCGGCCGAGCAGCAGGAGATCGCCAGCCTCATCGGTAGTCCCAACCAGGCCGAAGCGGTCGCCGCGGAGTTCGAGCGGCGGGCGCCCCGGTTTACCGACGCTAGCTAACCGGCGCCGAGGGGGCGATCCCCGCCAGGGCAGCGATCCTGGCCGCCTCGGTCTCCGGGTCGACGCCCTCGGGCACGCAGATGACAAGGCGGCTGAAACGTCCGGACGCCACCTGCACCCGGACCGCCGGCCGATCGCGGTGCAGGATGCAGAAGTCGTAACCGTCACCGTGCCGGCGGGTGCCCAGCACCGCGTGCCCGACGAAGCTGACCCCGGCCATCCGCCACCCCCGCAGGCCCAGCCACGGCTTGGGATCGGACGCCACGGAGACGATGGAGGACAGGCGGACCCGGATGTCGCCGTGGAAACCCCAGATCTTCTCGCTCGGGGTGAGACGGACGACCAGGTCCTCGTCGTCGGCAATCAGCTCGGCCATCGGGTCGAGGATACGCGCGCCGACGAGAAACGGCGCCGGCTCGCCGCCAGGCGCGCAGAAATGTCAGTACCCGGCGTTAGCGTGGGTACATGGCTGCAGGCGACACTCAGATCACGATCGTAGGGAATCTTGTCGATGACCCGGAGCTGCGTTTTACCCCGGCGGGTCAGCCGGTGGCGCGGTTCCGGGTGGCCTCGACGCCGCGGTTCCGCGATAACGCCACCGGCGAGTGGAAGGACGGCGACAGCTTGTTCCTGACGTGCAATGTGTGGCGGCAGGCGGCGGAGAACGTGGCGGAGAGCCTGACTCGCGGGATGCGGGTGATCGTGTCGGGGCGGTTGCGGCAGCGGTCGTATGAGACCAAGGAAGGCGAGAAGCGCACCGTCTACGAGGTCGAGGCCGATGACGTGGGCCCCTCCCTGCGCAACGCCTCCGCGAAGGTGAACCGGGTCGCCAGGACCGGCGGGAACGGTGCTGGCCAGCCTGCGGCGGCGCGGGCCGGCGGGCGCGGGCAGCCGGACGGCGGCTACGGGGAAGCCGACTCCGACCCGTGGTCGACCGACAGTCCGGGCGGCCACTCCGATGAGCCGCCCTTCTAGCTACCCGTTGCCCTTGTGATCCCCGGGGCCGCGTCGAGCAGGATGGCGGCGGCGGCGCGGGCGGCAGCGGCGGGGTCGTGGTCCATCCGCGCGGCCTGCCCGCTGCCGTCGTAGAGCAGGTGCAGCTGGCGGGTGGTCCGCACCGCCGCGCTCCTCCGGGGGCGGCGAAGGAGATACCATCGCCGTTCGGAAAAATGAATGTCGATTTTCCCGAACGAGCGTTGGTGCTCCCGACCGCCGCGCGCGGGCATCCTACGAATAGCGTGGCAGACATGACGATCATGACACGAACCCTCGGGGGTACCGGCGCGGACGTGACCATCCTCAGCTACGGCGCGATGGAGCTGAGAGGCCAGCCGCGCGGTCCGGAGATCGCGGACGAGGACGCGGGCCGCCTGCTGAACGCGGTCCTCGACGGCGGCATCAACCTGATCGACACCTCGCCCGACTACGGCCGCAGCGAGGAACTGATCGGCGCCTACCTCGGCCACCGCAGGGGCGAGTTCTTCCTCGCCTCCAAGTGCGGGTGCCCGCTCGCGCTCCCGGCCGACACGCCTCCGCCCTACCCGCATGACTACACCCCAGGGAATGTCCGCGCCGACGTCGAGCAGTCGCTGCGGCGCCTGCGCACCGATTACCTCGACCTGGTCCAGGTGCACATGTCACCGAGCCAGGCGACGCTCGAGGAGCACCGTACGGTCGAGACGCTCAGAGACCTCCAGGCCGAAGGCAAGCTCCGCTTCATCGGCATGTCGGGCATCTTGCCGAACCTGCCCGATCACCTCGCGATGGGCGTCTTCGACGTCTTCCAGATCCCGTATTCGGCGGTCCAGCGCGATCACGAGGACCTCATCGCCGAGGCCGCCGGCGCGGGCGCGGGCACGCTGATCCGGGGCGGCGCGGCGCGCGGCGCCGCGTCGGAGGACAAGAACTGGCGGGCCAGGCCGCTGGGCCAGGACCCCGGCGTCGGCCAGCGGAACTGGGAGACCTCCGGCGTCGCCGACCTGCTGAGCGAGGCGGGCATGAGCAACATGGAGTTCGTCCTGCGCTTCACGCTCAGCCACCCGGGCCTGTCGACCACGATCGTCGGCACGTCGAACCCGGCCCACCTGGCCAGCAACATCGCCATCGCGGAGCGGGGACCGCTGCCAGCCGACCTCTACGAAGAGGCCAAGAAGCGCCTCCCGCTCCCCGAAGCCCATTAAGGGCTGCCAGGACGTGGGTGCATGATTGGCAGGTGCCACTATTCGCGTTTGAAGGTAAGGAGCCGCAGGTCAGCCCGGAGGCGTTTATCGCGCCCACCGCGACCCTGGTCGGGGATGTGCGCGTGGAGGCCGGGGCATCGATCTGGTACGGGGCCGTCTTGCGGGCCGACTTCGGGCCGATCATCGTGCGGCGCGGCGCGAACGTCCAGGACGGGTCGGTCCTGCATGGCGGCGACGACCCGGTGACCGAGATCGGCGAAGGGGCCACCGTCGGCCACCTGTGCGTGGTCCACGGCGCCGTCATCGGCGCAGAAGCGCTGATCGGCAACGGCGCCACGGTGCTCGACCGCGTGATCGTGGGCCGTCGTGCCCTGGTCGCCGGGGGCGCCACGGTGCCGCCCGGCATGGTCATTCCCGACGGCATGCTCGCGGCGGGCGTCCCGGCTAAGGTGCTGCGCGAGGTGGCCGGCGAGGCCAAGCGCTGGGTAGACACGAATCCCGCCGCCTACCGCGACCTGGCGAGGCGGCACGCGGCCACCGTCCGCCCCGTCGCCCAGCAGGGCGATGGACGCGGCGATCGTGACGCCCCGGTACCCGGATGATGGCGTCCGGCGCGAGGTCATGGGGTCAGTCGGTAGAAACGCAGCATGCCCGCCTCGACCGGCAGGGCTTCCAGGTCGCAGAATCCGGCTTCCAGAGCGTACCGGCGCAGCGTGGCGGGTCGCATCACGGCTCCGGTCGCGGCGGTATCCGGGTCGCCCATGACGGCCGGCAGGCATGCGAGCACGCTCCAGCCATAGTGATACTGCTCTTCGAGCGAAGCGGGTGCGGTGAACTCGGCCTCAACCGCCTCGTCAGCGACGATGACGCAGCCTGGTTCCCTGAGCAGCCCGCGTGCCACGCGCAGCGCGTCTACCGGCCGGGACATGTCGTGCAGTGCTTCGAGGATCGTCACCAAGTCGTACTGGCCGGACACGCCGGGGCCGGACGCGTCAGCGGCGATGAACGTAACCCGGTCCGCCCGGACGTACCGCTCGACGGTGCCCGTCCGGGCGGCCAGCTCCGCGGCGGTCGCCGGGCCGCTGTCTCGCAGGGCCTGGTACAGGCCCAGCCGCTCGCCCAGGTACACGGTGAGCAGTTCCAGAGCGCCGGCCATGTCACGGAACAGCCGGGCAGCCAACGCCTCCGGGTCACCAAGTCGTCCCGCTCCCGCCAGATGCTCCTCAGCTCCCATGCCGCCAAGTTACTCCGGAGTGGGCAGGCCGCTCTTATCCCGGCTGTGGGCCGCCGAACTCGTCCGTGTCAGAGTCCGGCTGTGGGCCGCCGAACTCGTCCGTATCGGTGGCTGGCTGTGGGCCGCCGAACTCGTCCGTATCGATGGCTGGCTGTGGGCCGCCGAACTGGTCGGCGTCACTGTCCGGCTGTGGGCCGCCGAACTCGTCGATATCAGTGTCGGGCTGTGGGCCGCCGAACTCGTCAGTCATTATCGTGACCTCCATGCGCTGCTCAACGGTTGAGCTCGCCGATTTCTACGTCCCCTAGACAACCGGCAAACCCGATCTGGTACATCCCTGAGTCTGGCACCATCCTCACGAACCGTACACCGTCAAGTCAGGCGGTTCCGCTTGATACTTCGGCCGAGCTGGCCCGGATCAGGGGCTGCCTCCCATTCGGCTGGTCAGCTCCGCCACGGATATCCCGTGCCGGTCACCGAACTCCCTGAGCTGCTCTTGATCGACGGGATCGGGGAGAACCCGCGCCGCCTCCTCGGCTTCGTCCTCGTATCCCAGGCGGCGCAGCGTGTCAACCACCCATTGTCTGTTCTGTGCCATGGCCACCAAGCCTTCCGGCAATGTCCTCTGGCTTCGAGCCTAATCCCGTCCGTGCCCGGTAGGGTTATCGCTCCTGTTCGGTGGGGCGGATCAGCATCTCGTTGACCGCGACATGCCGCGGCCGCAATAGAGCAGGCCGAGTACGTTCAGCTGCACCATCTGCTGCCACTCCGCCAGGGGCGCGTCCACCACCGGGCCGAGCAGCATCACCCCGGCGTTGTTGATCAGCGTGTCCAGGCGGCCCAGGTCGGCGACCGTGCGCTCCACCGCGGCAGTGGCCTGCTGCTCGCCGGTCTCCTAGTGGCTTCCTAGCCCTGGACCCCGGGGCCGTGAAAGCCTGGGCCAAGCAAGGGCTTCCACGTCCTCCTACAGGAGAGACATGACCATCAGCAGTACCGCCGGTGGCCGGTCACGGAACCTGATCCTGACGGCGATGATCTTCGCGGTCGCGATGACGTTCATCGACCAGACCATCGTCTCGATCGCGGCGCCCACGATCGAGCGCGATCTGGGCCTGTCGGCCAGCGGCATGCAGTGGGCGATCAACGCCTACCTGCTGGCCCTGGCGGCCGCGTTCGCCTTCGGCGGCCGCGTGGCGGACATCGCAGGCCACCGCAGGATGGCGGTGCTGGGCGTGATCATCTTCGCGGGCGCGCCTGATGCTCGGGCCGGCCAACACCGACGCGATCAACCGCGCCTCCCGCTACTCCTTCGGCCAGGCCTCGGGCATCACCCAGACCGTCCGCAATTACGGCGCCAGCCTCGGCTTCGCCATCTTGGGTACGATCCTGATCAACGAGTTCCGGTCCCAGGTCACCTCCTCCCTCACCGCGAAGGGCCTGCCCGGCCCGGCCGCCTCGGCCGAGGCGGCCAAGATCGCCCAACTGCAGGGCGGCAACATCACCGCTATCCCCGCGTTCATCCGCTCCGACTTCGCCGCCGCGACCAGGGACGTGCTCTACGGGATGGCCATCGTGATGGCGGTGGCGGCGGTCGTGGCACTGCGCGGGCTTAGGCGGGGAGTCCAGGAAGACAGCGCCGGGACTGCGGAGAAGCTTGGCAGCAGGCCAGCCAGCGAGGACCAAGCCGCCGACCCGCTGCCTGGATGAGCCGTAGACACGACCGGCTTCGTCCTAGGAGCCGCCCAAGCCGAATGAGGTGGCTCAGGGCGTGAGGCTGAATCGCTTAGGATCCGATCTGGCGGTTGTGGATCCGCAGGGCCTGCGGCTGGCCTTACCGCTTCGGTTCGTCTGGATGCCGCCCGAAGAGCTCGCGCCAGTCAGCCTCGCTCATGTCGATGCCGTACTTCTTGGCCGCCGCCCGGATCCGTTGCCAGGCCTCGTCGCGCTCGTCATCGGTAACGCCCTCGACCTGGTCAAACCGGGCAATTGCGTTCCGCACGTGCTCCGCGTCGTGGATGGGCTCCTTGCGCTCCCTGGGAAAGGCGAATTCGGAGTCAGCCAGGCCGTCCTTCTCTGCGGTGGTCAGGCCCTCCGACGTCCGCGGGACGTCCTCTCCGTGAGCCCGCTCTTCCTTGACCTCACGAGCAACCTCGATATTGCGTCGCGCAGCTTCTTTTTGCTTGTCTGTTGACATCACTGTTCTCCCGACTGAGTTGCGTCTGCGGCAAACCGACGCACCTCCTCGATCAGATTCCTGACGCTAGCCTTACCCGCTGCGGGGTGACTCGTCGTCACGCCGTTTGGGTGATCGGGCCCGATCATCGCCGTCTCCGTCCAGCTTCCTTCCCGGCGGGTCGGCCGGTCTCACGCTTTCCGGACAATTCATTCTGGTCGGCTCCCGTGCGGCACCGAACAGTCAGCCGTGCGCATAGTTAGCTAACGAGGAGGCAGGCCCAAGGCAGGCACCACCGCCGTTCGGAATATTAAGACTTCGATTTCCGAGCGAGCCATACCGCGCCGGCCCGCGCCGCGGGAGTTCTGCGCCGGTGTCGCCGCCGTGGACACCCGGCTTGGTGCCCCTGACGTGCGAGTGACGAGTCGTCGCCCGATCCGGGGTGATTGCCCAGCACGAGGGAGAGGATCTGGCTACGGGATCCCGCCCGCGCTGTGGCGGAACAGATGGTGCGGCTCCGGTTCCGGCTGGGACCGCGCTCCGGCGGCGTGGGGCGGTGCGGGGGGCATGACCAGGGTGGCCAGCAGGCCGGCCAGGGCGAAGCTAGCGGCGATGTACATCGCCACCGCTGTCCGGTGATTGGCCGCCCCGTGGACGGCAACCAGTGCCGCGGATACGATCGCTACCCCGACCGCCGAGCCGCACTGCCTCGTGGCGGTAAGCAGTGCGCTGGCCGTACCCTCGGACCGGGCCGCGGCCTGCCCGCGGGTGCCGGCCAGGGTAGAGGAGACCTGGCTGAGCCGGGCCGCGACGCCTATCGCGAACTGGGCGACAAGCAGCGCGGGCAGCGAGTCGGCCAGCACCGCCGTGGCCGTCCCGGCCAGGGCCAGCAGCGCGATGGACAGGCCGATGGCCAGCGCACGTCGGGCCCCGAGGCGGGGGACGAGCCGGCCGGGCCCGACAGCGCGAACGCCCCGGCCGCCTGCGGCAGGAAGCACAGGCCGGTGAGTACCGGGCTGAGCCCCCGCCCCTCCTGCAGGTACAGCGTCACCAGCAGGACCTGCCCGGCGCTGAAGGCGCCGACCGCGATCAGGGTCAGGTTGGCCCCGGCGATACCGCGGTCCTTGAGCAGGGCCAGGTCCAGCAGCGGCTCCCGAGCCCTCCTCTCCCGGACCACGAACGCGGCCAGCAGCACGATCGCGGCTCCGCCCAGCAGCGCCGGCCAAGTGGCCTGGCGCGTGTCCCCGGCCCGCGTGATGGCCAGCACCAGCAGGGCGACCCCGGACGTCACGGTGAAAGCGCCGGGAACGTCCAGCTGCCGCCCGCTGCTAGCCGGATCCCGTGGGAGCAGCCGCATCGAGGCCGCCAGCAGCGCGATGCCGATGGGGACGTTGACGAAGAAGACCAGCCGCCAGGTGGCCTCGACCAGCAGGCCGCCAAGCACCGCGCCCGACGCGAAGCCCGCCGACACGACCGCGCCATAGGTCCCCAGCGCGCGGCTGCGTTCCTGCTCCCCGGGCCAGGAGGTGACCAGCAGGGACAGGCCTGCGGGGGCCAGCATGGCCGCTCCGATCCCCTGCACTACCCGGGAGGCGATCAGCAGGCCCGGCTCGACGGCCAGGCCTCCTGAGATGCTCGCCGCGACGAACACGACCAGGCCGATCCGGTAGAGCCTAGCCCGGCCGTAGACGTCGGCGAGCCGCCCGCCCAGCAGCAAGAATCCGCCGAAGGCGATCGCGTAGGCGCTGATCAGCCACTGCAGCGTCGTGGTGGCGATGTGCAAGTCACGCTGGATGGAGGGCAGCGCCACGTTGACGATGGTGAAGTCAGTCAAACTCCTTTCGTAACATGTCCTGTATTAGCGCCTTGACCTGCTGTTCTGCTGAGAGCAGCGCGCCGGGCGCTTCGCGCATGCGTGGAGCTGAACCGGTCGTGCGGGGAGCCGCTCTCCGGTCACTGTGCGTCGTCCCGTTTGTCTCATTCCTCGCGCGTGCGCGCGTCTGCACGCGTAGAGCAGACACGCGGGACGGGACGAGACAATGAGACAATCACGCAGCGTCACCCAACGTTCGCCCACGTCTAGGTCCCGCGTCTTTGCACGGATGGAGCGCTCGGCCGCAGGCGATAGACAAAGACCTAGACAATCACGGTGAGTGCCGGAAACAGGACACAGGGCACGTTCGGCTTGTAGAGTCGCACTTATGAGTGTGTTTAGGAATATGCTAACAGTTCTACCTGGCCAATTGCGAAAGATCCTCTCCCGCAGCCTCCGCCGAGTACGCGCGGCGGTAAGCTTCGGCAGATCGGCGGTCATCCTTGCACTGATCGTTGCACTTACCGGCCTCGTCCCCATCCTTGGCGTGTGGAGATACGACTATAAGCTCGGCCTTCCGACCGGCATCGTGCAGCTTACGCGCCTAAATGTGGTAGTAGCAGTCATAGCATACGCAGTAGCAGTAATAGCCGTAATAATTGCTGTCGTCGCCTACTCTCAAGCGAACGGCCGACCCTATCTGGAGGCAGAGATAAGTTTTTCTCCCTTCGGATCAGACATTCTTTTCATCGTTAAACGTGTAAAACAGTATCCGCAGTGGGTTAATAGAGAAGTCGCGCCCTTCACTGGGCTACAGGTTGGGGCTGACCTACTTTCCCGTAGACCGCGAGTCGATCTGGCTTTCCCTCTGATGCTGGACAATGCCGAGGCCCAGGACAGTTCTCTTGCAGTACCCGATAACTCTAGTATTTTTAACCCAATTGGGACGGTGCTACTCAGAAACAGGACAAAGTATTCTGCGCGCAACCCTGGCATAAGAATCGAGTTCGATGGGCTACTCTTCTACGATGCCCATTCCGGTTGGAAGCCTGTGGAACGCTGGCATCCAGAGCACAATGGATACAAGGCTATTCAGTGGGATGGAGGCGTGGATAATATCATTCACGGCAAATGGTCGCGCAACCTGCCCGACCTAAACTTCAGTGGAGTCGTGATCATTAATATGAAGCCAACACTGATTGTTACAGTTGTCGCAGACGGTTGCCGTCCGCGCACGGTGAAGGTGGAATTTAGAATAGCATTCTCGCTAGATGACTTGCGTAGCGACTAAGGATCGTCGGGTCCTTTAAGCTCAGCGTTCCTGGAGCTAAGCTGGCTCAATCACGCGTTGCGCCAACTGGCCATATCACTCCTAGCGGCGTGCCGTGGTCGCGAGCGTAGGCGACGACATCGGCGGTTCCTCCGTAAGCGCGTGCAGGCTTACCGTCCCACACCGCGTATAGTTCGTCAGCTTTATCCACCATGAGCTTACTGGCGGCCATATGAGATTCTGACGTTGACTCGATAAATGGCAGCCAGTGAACGGCTACTGCATGGGCCAGCAGGTCATCATATTCGGTGTGTGCCTCGGCGGGCAAGCCTGCCCGGTATTCTTCGGCGGGAATCATGACCTCGAGTGTTCCGCCGAGATCGATGACTGCGCGTGCGAATATCTGGTCGGCCCCGTCCGCGAGACAGGACAGGCCGGTGACACTGGCCGGGTATCTGGCGAGCCTCTCGCGAATAGCCTTATCGATCAGATTGACCGTGTGAGCATTCAGGCCGCGATGGCCAGATACGGCGATTCGAGGCATAGGCGTCCTTACAGCAGAGTGGAGCGAAGTTTCTCGTCGAAGTTGCGGACGTGGCTGGTGCAGGGGCCAGTGTAATTACGGCGGAAGCGCCTCGCCTTTTCGATCACTCGCTCAGATGAGTAGGCGATGCCGACCCCGAGTGCTTCGTGGGCAAGCCGGAACGACTCATCGATTCGTTCGCTGTCGTTCTTCCGCATGCCATCCTGACGGGCAGCCGTCGCCACCTCAAGCATGATAGTTGCACGTTGCTTGGGCGCGGGTTGCGTCGCTGACAATGAGTCAGCGAAAGCTGCGAGTGCGTCGGCCGGACGTTCGAGCCTGACGGCTACCAATGCCTGGTAGCCGGCAAGTTTCGGCTGATCGAAGGAGAATACCCACGGCCACGGTACCGGAGCAAGCTCGGGTGTTCTCCCGACAGCCTTTCTTGCCCGGCTCAACGCGTTGTCGGCATCGGCACCTTTACCTATGGCGGCAAGGCCAAGTGCTTCAATGGAATCTAGCCATGCTTGCGGGGTCGGGTGGGGTTCCTCGCCGATCTGGCGCCGTGCCTCAGCGATAAGGGCGAGACCGAGGCCGGGGTCGTCTCCGTCGATCTCGAATGCGGCCAGACTGCCGAGCATGTAAGCCGCGAGCAAGTTCTGTTTCGCACGTCCAGCCCGGTCAATAGCCAGCCGATAATAAGTCCGGGCGGTGCCGATATCATGCATCTCGGCGTGCAGCCATGCTGCGAATCCTGCTGCCTCGCTCACAGCGGCAGCAATGTCAGCGGCGAATGGCGATTTACGGGCACGGGACAGCAGGTGATTAGCCATCTCGACATGTGCAGCGACGCCCCGCGCCAGGTCACGAGCGGGAGTAGTCGCATCGAGCCGACGCTGAGCACCAGTAATGGCAGTTAGCGTCGACGCGGTGGTCTCGTCTACCTCTGACCGCGCGGGCAGGGGGACAAGCGCGAGCGCCATTGCTTTACCGAAGTCACGGCGTTTCGTCGGATCGTCACCTCCTGTATCACTGAACCGGAGCAGGTGAACGGGCACGCCCAGTTTGCGGGATATTTCCCGGACCTGGTCGATAGTTAGCGCCTGCCGACCGCGTAGCACGTTCGACACCCAGCTTTGGGAGTAGCCCACCGCAGACGCGAGTTGCTTCTGTGTCCAGCCGTGCGCTCGCCGGATCTCCTCCAGCAGCGTCGCAAGGTCGCAACTCGCCAGAGCGGCAGCCATCACCGGAGCGGACCACAACTCCGGGGGAAGGCGTCCCGTTCCCTGGTTCATGCAACCTAGGGTACGCGCCGTCCCTGCCGTGCCCGTCTACCAGCATCAGTAATCGGCTGTCGCGTATCAGTAATCAGACCTAGTGGCCAGCCCTGGCAGTCGGCACTATCGACCGTGCAAGTCCCCAGCGCCGAGCGAATAAAGGGGCGGGCATGTGACACCGCTAAAGCATCCGGTTTACGCGCTGACGACCTATGAACTGAGCGCGCGCCGCAGCGCGCTTGAGCGTGCCATCGGGGAGATCCCGCAAGGTGCCCATGCACCCGATGGCTTGCGGAATGACCTTGACGATGTGATAGCCGAACAAGAGCAGCGGGCTCGTATACGGCAAGTCAGCAGACGCAATTATGCTCAGGACCATTATTGCCTCCGGCAGCAGACCACCGCGGACCTTGAACGCGCAAAGCGCGAGCTCCGGGCGAACCTAGGGCTTATGACTACCGATTCACCGGCGCGTGGGCCCATACAGACTCATTTGCGGGCAATTGACGCTGAGCTTGCCGAACGCGCTGACGGCCACGATGCCGACGGGCTATCTCCGTGAGCAGGATAACGGAGCCCATGTCGGCAGACCCGCTTACCGCGCTGAATAACGAATACGGCGCGGAATGGAATGTACGGCGTCCGGGCCGGTATGTTGCCGATCATCGCCGGCTTGACGTTACGATCGTCTCGGATTCGGTTCCGGAGTTGGTTGAAAAGCTGCGCGCGTTCACTGAGCTAATCAAGGACCTGCCATGAATTCCCGGATTCCGCTCGCTGGCTTACGGATTCCTTACGGACTGCTGCTGACCTGGCCTGGCTGGGTACGCTCTGCGGCGTGACGGAACGATCGCTGAGCGTGCCAGGGCGCCCCAGGATCGCCGTGGGCACGCGAACGGCGTCAGGCCTGTTCCCGTGGGTGGCAACCGTCGGAACGGTCCACAGCGTCTCAGGGGCCACCGGGCACGCGAGGCGCCCGGCCGTCACGGATGGCGATCGTCCATTCGTCCATCGTCCGTCCACGCCTTGCGCGCGTCTGCACGTTAGGGCCGTGGACGCGGACATCCGGACGGACATGGACGATCACGCATCGCACCCATGTCGCACGCGAGAGGAGGGATGCCCGCCGAGTCGTACGGGGGAGGTGATGCCCGACGACAAATCAGCCCGGTACGGATTCGGACGAAGGAGAGGTGAACGCCCTGGGCGGATCACGAATCAAGACGCTCTACGCGCGTACCACCTGAACAGGGTGACGAGCAAATTCAAGATGGTGATCAGCGCGGAGAAGGCGGAATTGCTGGCCGGATTGCTGGACAGTGATTGCGATGATCAGCAGGACGTGGCATAAGGACCACAAAGAGAGCCTCCGGCAGGCGACTGCCGGAGGCTCTTTAGCATATGTCGCGTGTCAGCCGAGTTCGTTCTGCTCGATCTCGATCCGGCCGTAATTCATAGTGCCGGGAACCGTGTCCGGGCCGGGAGGGCCGATGATGACCGCGCTGAACAGGAACCGCAGCACACTGTTCTTCCGCTCGGCGGTCAGCGCGTCCCACCTGGTTTTGGCGTCCGGGCCGATGAGGTCCGATATCGACTCGACGGACCTAGCCTTGACGATCGTCTTCCTCTCGTTCTCCCGTATGCGCGCCTGGATCTCGCGGCGGTCCCTCCGGTACTCCTCGGTGGAGATCTCCTTGTTCCGCCACATGTCGTGCAGGTCGCGCATCTGCTGCTCGTCTTCGGCTATTTCGCGCTCCGCCGCTTCCACCGCCGCGCTGCGCGTGCGACGCGGGCTGAAAGCTAGCCCGGCCAGCAGCCGGACAGCAGCGTCTTCCACGAATTTCTCCAGCGGTCCGGCTTGCATGGTCCGCGCGCACTTCTGCCCGTCTTGGCGGTTGGCGCGCGAGCACCGGTAGACTTTTCCGCTGCATCCGGCCATCGCGGTACCGCAGTTGCCGCAGATAACCAGGCCGCGCAGAATGAGGCGCGCGGCGTGCGGTTCCTCGTTCGCTTTTTCCGCGCGGCGACGCTGCGGAAGGTCAGCAGCTCCTGCGCGAAATCCCACTGGGCGCGCGGGATGATCGGCAGCCATTTGCCCACGGCCACCTCCTGGCCGTTGTGCCAGCAGATGCCGGCCACATGCTTATTCCGCAACTGCTGACGGCCAGTCGCCTCCGACCACGCCATTCCCTTGGCCGTCTTGATCCCCCGCCTGTTGAGATCAACTGCTATCGAATAGGGCGCCTCGCCCCTGGTGAACCGGTCGAATATCTCCCGCACGATCGCGGCTTCCGCCGCTACCATCGTCAGTCCGTCAGGCGTATAGCCATAGGCGCGCGCCGTTTGGCAGGCCCATTTCCGCGCGTTCCTGCTTCTGGTCCTTCATGCGGCGCGACGTGTCATCAGACGAACGGCAGGCGTGCGCTACCTCGATCCGCAGATTGTACCGGTCATCGGGATCTTGCAGGTTACGGGCATTCACCCGGCCATACAGCATGATCCCGTACTCATCGGAGGTAGAAAGCAGCTCCTCCAGATCCCTCGGCTGGCGCATCAGACGGTCGGGGTGATAGCACACGATATGCTTGATCTCGCCGCGCCGCGCCGCTGCCAATAGCGCGTCCCATCCCGGCCTTTTCCGGTTCCGCAGCCACGCGGACGCGCCGTTATCGATGAAGATATTCTGCGGGCTGACCGTCAGGCCCAGTTTCTCGCAGTCTTGCAGCGCGAGGCGCTTTTGCCGGTTCACCGTAATCTGCTGCTTATCGCCCTTCCTGGACTTACGGCAGTAGACTCCGGTCAGGTCGGCATCGGGGATGCTAGCCATGAGGTAGGTTCCTCGGCTCTGGTGAGCCCTTCGGTTCGGGGTATTCGTGCTGATCATACCCGGATGCTACGAACGGGGCATGGTGTCCAGCACGACCATGAACTGCGCCATCGACAAGGACAACAGCAAGGCGAGCCCCGGACGCGGCGCGCCCGCCGCGGCTTGCCCTGAACGAGTTTCTCCCTGACCCTGGTTCTGGCTCGTCTTCCCATCCCCGTCTCGGCGGGCGCTTCGCCCGCTGGGTTTGTCTGCGATGCATAAGCTGGACCACGCGAGAATAGCCACAGGCTCGGAGAAGACGCTAGTCATGACCATCGGAATACTCGCCGCTGCGCTCGGGCTTCTGCTCGCCGCCGCAGCCATCGTCATCCCCCGGCTGGTGAGCCGCCGAAACAACCCGGAGTACGACGCTGACTCGCGGGCCTACGAGAAGGAAACCGGCCGGTCGGCGCGGGACATCGCGCAGGGCAATGCTGACCAGGCGTCGCAGCAGGAGCACGACGCCGGATCACAGTAGGCCGCGCCGAACACGGCCAAGATTCACGTCCGCCACCTGCACAAAAGCTCTCCGGCGGCGAACCCCTCACCGCGTCCCGTCTAACAGGACCACGATCTCAGGATGTGACCCTGTCGGCCCGATGCGGCAACTTCCAGCCGGGGCGGACGAAGTGGCACGTGTACCCGTCGGGGTAACGCTCCAGGTAGTCCTGGTGCTCGGGCTCGGCCTCCCAGAACGGGCCGGCCGGCGACACCTCGGTGACCACCTTGCCCGGCCACAGGCCCGAGGCGTTGACGTCGGCGATCGTGTCCTCGGCAGTCTGCTTCTGGGCGTCGCTGAGGTAGAAGATGGCCGACCGGTAGCTGGTCCCGCGGTCGTTGCCCTGCCGGTTCAACGTGGTCGGGTCGTGGATCTGGAAGAAGAACTCCAGTAGGTCGCGGTACGAGATCCGGTCCGGGTCGAAGGTGATCTCGATCGCCTCGGCGTGTCCGGCGTGGTTGCGGTAGGTCGCGTTCGGCACGTCGCCGCCCGTGTAGCCGACCCTGGTCGAGAGCACGCCGGGGAGCTTGCGGATGAGATCCTGCACACCCCAGAAACAGCCGCCGGCCAAGATGGCCTTCTCGGTCGTCATGAAGCCCTCCCGGTGTCATGTGTGGATTCGAATAGCTTGCGATAGGCGCCGTAGCCCTCGCGCTCCAGGTCATCGACCGGGATGAAGCGGAGGGCGGCGGAGTTGATGCAGTAACGTAGGCCCCCGGCCTCGGCGGGCCCGTCGCGGAAAACGTGGCCCAGGTGGCTGTCGGCACCGGCCGATCGGACCTCGGTCCTGAGCATCAGGTGGCTGAAGTCCCGTCGCTCGACCACGCGGCCTGGCTCGATCGGCACCGTAAAGCTCGGCCAGCCGGTGCGGCTGTCGTACTTGTTGAGCGAGGCGAACAGCGGCTCGCCGGATACGACGTCGACGTAGATGCCGGGCTTCTTGTTATCCCAGTACTCGTTGCTGAACGCCGGCTCGGTGCCGTTCCGCTGGGTGACCCGGTACTGCTCCCGCGTCAGCCGGGAGATGGCCTCGGGGTCCTTGTCGTAGTTGTCTGACACGTAAGTTCCTTCGCTAAGGCGCGACCCGCTGGGTGCGGACGCATAGTGCCCAGATATGCAACCCCGCATCGGCCAGCGCTATTTCAGCGGATCCCGTTTACCGACGCCCCGTTCGCTCTGTACCTAAGCGGCTGCATTAGTGCTGAAGATCGGCCAGCCGATCTCGGTGCGCCAGGCGTTCTCGTCCGGGGTGTCGCGACGGCCCACGAGGTAGTACTCACGGATGGGGCCGTCTACCCGCAGGGCATGGCTGGCCACGTAGGTGCCCAGCGCTCCGTAGGCCCGGTCCACGTCGGTATGGGAGCCCGCGTGCACGATGACCGCCAGCTCGGCGGCGGGCACGACTACAGGGGCGACCCGGGCTAGGCGCTGGACCTCGGTTGCGGTGGGCACGAAGATGGTCGCTTCCCCCCGTTCCGCGGAAAACAGCTCGCTGGCGTAGATGCCCCCCGCCGGACCGGACGCGGGGACACCGCGGGCCTCGAGGGTGCCGTAAAGCTCGCCGAGCGCACCCAGATACCAGGGCAGAAGATCGCCCGTGCTGACGACGCCGGTGATGGCCGCCGCCACGGTCGCGTCGACCCGGCGCTGGCTGACCGGCGCCACCGCGGACGGCTCCGCGAGCAGGTCCCGTAGCGACGCCACCGCATCTTGGGTCCGGGCCAGGCCTTGCTCCAGGCTCCGACCCGAGGAGGACCCAGCTATGAGTACCCAACTGCCAGCAGTCGTGGCCGAGCACATCGCTGCCGTCAACGCCCTTGACACCGAGCGGATCGTGGCCACGTTCGCCCCGGACGCCTATGTCAACGACAATCGCCGCGAGATCTGGGGTACCGGTGCCATCCGGGACTTCATGGCCAAGGAGTTCGTCGGCGACCACGTGACCATGGACGTCCGCGAAGTCATCGACCATTACGGCGACGTCATTGTGCGAGCCCGCTACGACGGTACGTACGACAAGACGAACCTGCCCGACGAGCTGGTTCTGACCAGCTACTTCAGTGTCCGCGACAACAAGATCGTCAGCCTGACGGTGATCTTCAACCAGCCATCCCCCTACTGAACCGCGTCGGCCCGCACGCACAAGGTCCCGGTTTACCTGGCCGGGTCGCCGAGTACTGCGACGGGGGAAGCGGGGGTGAGCCAACGGGTGCTGACCTCGCGGGAGCGGGTGGCGACGCGAGCGGCGAGGTCGGCGGCGGCGGCGTCGACGGCCGGGCCGAACGCGGCGGACTCGGTGGTCTCCAGCAGGAACACGATGTTGCTGCTGTGCGGGGTCACCTTGGTCCGGTCCGCGTCGCGGTGATTCCAGTGCCGGGTCAGCACCG
This sequence comes from uncultured Actinomycetes bacterium, assembly GCA_963789225.1. Classification (GTDB taxonomy): domain Bacteria; phylum Actinomycetota; class Actinomycetes; order Streptosporangiales; family Streptosporangiaceae; genus Palsa-504. The sequence continues at coordinate 137,743 of CAWBKD010000005.1, read as the reverse complement.
ATGTCTGGTCCGCGTAGATCACTTCGCCGGGGCGCGGATGCTCCACGGTGCCCGGCTCGGCGAGCGGCGTGAACTCCTCGTGGCCGACCGCGAACCCGACCACGATGTCGCCGTGCACCGCGTCCAGGTCGAACGCGCCCGCTGGGACACTATGGCTGACCGAGACGAGGTTGTAGCAATCCACCGCGGCGTTGATTCGCGGTAGCCGGGCTGTCCGGGCCAGCCGCCGCCGGAGGGCGTCCATGCTCGGCCGCTCTCGCTTCGGGTTGGTGCCGAACGCCCGGTATGCCGCGTACCACGCCGCGATGTGTGGGTCGTTCGCCGCGGCCGGCAACGTATCGCCGTCTGTCGCGGCCTTCTCCAGCGCCGCGAGCGCGGTATCTGTTTCGGGCCAGGGCTCGTGCCCGCCGAACCCGCAGGCCACAACGGCTGCGATCCGCAGCAAGGGAAACCTTTGGCACACCGGCTCGCTCACCCGCAGCACGGCCATTGGTTCGTGTTCCCTTCTGAGGGCGCGTCAGCCCCCGGGCGGTGGCCCGGGGCTAATTGCGGCATCGTCGGCCGTGCGCCCCCACTCAGGCTTGGTTAGCGCGTACTCGACTTCGCCGTGCTCGGCGCCTTCGATGTCGTCAGTTCCCTCGTGCGGGGTGGTGCGCACCAGCATCAGGCCGCATTTCTCCAGGACCCGCCTCGATGCGGTATTGACCGTCATCGTATGAGCGAACACCCGCTCGACGCCAAGATCGGTGAATCCCATGCTGATCAGGGCGCGCGACCCCTCGGTGGCGTAGCCCCTGCTCCACGCGGCCCTGCGCAGCCGGTAGCCGAGGTCGATGTTGGTGATGTCACTGCCGGGTCCCGGGCGGAAGTGGAACCAGCCCAGGAACTCTCCGGTGGCGGTGTACTCGGCCGCCCACGTGCCGAGCCTGTCGAGCCGGCCGTAGACAGCGATATGGAAGGGGATGATCTGGTCCCGGATTTCCTCGCGAGGGGTTGGCCTGCCGCCGGTGAGGTAGCGCATCACCTCAGGGTCGCTGTTCAGGTCGAACAGGTTATCAACGTCGTCCTCGGTGAACTGACGTATAACCAGTCGTGGTGTTTCCAGGATTATGTGCATGTCTCGCTTTCTCACGAAACACGAGTATGCAAGCAGCGAAGCCGCTACGGAAGGGGAGAAAAGAAGAGAAAAGTCATACCCATTACGGGAACAAACCAGAATTCCGGGCCGTTATCCGATACGGAAGACGATTACGGCAGATTTTATCGGCGCCAATTTTCAGCATATCACGTTCAGGACAGGCACGGGTAATGTCACGCCCGAGCCGGCGATCGGCACTGCGTGCTCGCGGGCGGCCGGTCGGCTGGCCACTTCCCGGGGTGACGCATCGGCAGTAGTATCCGTTCTTGATCATGACGTGGGCGCACCCGGCTGGATCGCGCTGGGCGCCACTGCAGTTGTGAAAGACGGGATCACACATTGAAGCTGGTCGGGCTGGACTGCTTCGGCTACGAGCTCAGGTATGCGCACGGCGAATACGTTGCCGGGTACCGGCCTCGGTCGGTCAACGGCCGCGGCTCTGCCCCCACGGGCCCCGGTCTTGGCATCGAGGTAGACACCTCAGTTCTCGGCGAGCCCTTGTTCTCGGTGGAGGCCTGAGAAGCAAGAGCGCCCGCTGCGGCGAGCATTCAGCCGATGGTGGTACCGGACAGCAAGCCCGCCGGGATGGCCGAATCGTTCTTCAGGGCCTTGAACAGTTCGGTCGCCTCGGTCGTGTTCCACAGCACCGTGTCGCCGGCGCTCGTGTAGTAGTTGTTGTTCGCGATCGGCACCGTGCCCGTCTCCGGGTCGCGCAGCGCTGACGCCGCGTGCACCAGGTCGAGCAGGCTCGTTCCTATGTCGACAGACATCGAGCTTGCGGCGGTGGAACCGAACGACAGGGCTGTGAACGGGTTCAGGTACACGCCGGGCGAAGTGGCCTTCTTCAGCAGGGCGGACAGGAACGCGCGCTGGTCCTGTATCCGCTGCAGGTCCTCGGTGGCGAACGAGTGCCGGTCGCGGACGAAGGCGAGCGCCTGGTCCCCGTCGAGGTTGTGGCACCCGGCGGCCAGATGCACCCCGGAGTCGGAGTCGGTGAGCGCGGTCTTGAGGCAGATCGGCACGCCGCCGATCTTGTTCACCACGGCGACCAGTCCGCCGAAGCCGATCCCCATGTAATGGTCGATCTTCAGCCCGGTGACGTTCTCGACTGTCTGGATCAGCAGGCTCGCCCCGCCGTAGGCCAGCGCCGCGTTGATCTTGTTCCAGCCGTGACCGGGAATGTCCACGTAGGAGTCACGTGGGATGCTGATCAGCACCGGGCGGCCGCTGCCAAGATGGAGCAGCATTATCGAGTCCGAGTTCAGCGTGCCCTCGTCGAACCCGACGTGCATGGCGTCGATCTCGGCGCGGGACAGTCCGGCCCGGCTATCCGACCCTGTGATCAGCCAGTTCGTCCCGGCCGAGGCCAGCGAGGTCGCCGGGAGTGAGACGGACTTGTTCAGCTTGCCGTTGAGCCAGAAGTAGGTCCCGACGGACCCCGCGATCAGTACCACCACGACCATGCCAAGGATCAGCGCGATCCGCCGACCGCGCCGCCCCGGCTGGCCCCAGAAGCGCCAGCGGCGCCCGCCGCCACCGCCCAGATCCCGCTGTCCTGGATTGCCCTCGCCTGGCCCTGACCGAGCCGGAGGCTGGCTTGGCCACGCCCCGGCCCGGTTCGCGGCAGCCGCGCCCGCGGCGCCGCCCGGGTGTGACTCGGCCGGCTGACCACCGGACGAGGGCTGGTACCAGCCCTGCCAATCGTCACTCATCGATGCTGGCACCTTCACGCAGAGATAGCGGTCTTGACGATTTCACGATAGGTGGTCATCCTCCGCTCCAGCGCATCCGAGACGGATCTTCCAGAAACCTGGAAGACAGGACAGCAGGATGCATAGCAACAGATTCACCGGACCGGGAGCAGCTCCGGGCGCTTGGGCGGCAAGCCGTCACCACTTGAGGTGTGGTGCAGTCGGCGGTTCACCCAGGGCAGCGCGTATTCCCTGGCCCACAGCAGATCCTCGCGGCGGGCCGTCAGCCACGGCTGCCTGACGACGGAGGGCAGCGGCACGCGCCAGTCGCCCTGCACCGGTACGCCGAGCACCTCGCAGGCGCGCAACGCCACCTTCCGGTGCGAGTCGCTGGTGAGATGCAGCCGGTCCTCGCTCCAGGCCCGGGGGTCGCGGAACATCCGCATGGACCACAGGTCGACCAGGTCGCAGCCGCGCTCGTCTGCGATGGCGCGCAGGTGCATGTTGTAGGCGGCGATCTTGCCGCGCAGCAGCTTGATGACCGGGAACGCACGCGGATCGAACCCGGTGAAGATCATCACGCGGCAACCCGCCTCGCGCAGCCTGGCGATGCCCGAGTCGAAGAGCTCGGCGAGGTTGTCCACGTCCGCGCGGCGGAGGATGTCGTTGCCGCCGGCCGCGACGCTGACTAGATCAGGCGACATCGCGATGGCTGGCTCGACTTGCTCCTCGAGCACGTGGTGGACCAGCTTGCCGCGAACCGCGAGGTTCGCGTAGCGGAAATCGGGGTTATGCGCGGCCAGCGCCTCGGCGGTCCGGTCGGCCCAGCCGAGGAAGCCGCCGTCGGGGCGCGGGTCATTGAGCCCTTCGGTGAAGCTGTCGCCAAGAGCCGCAAAGGAACCGATCGTTTCCGCCATTGGCCCATGATGCCAACTACCGCGGCGCCGTCTAATGACGGGCTGGAGGACCAGTACGCTCACGCAGTACCCGGAGGTGGCCCGGCCAGCCGGGCTCGGGGTCCTCGCCGCCCGCCACCAATAGAAATGTCATGAATTGTCATTCACGGTCGTTCTCATTCAGGACATTCAAGAAGAGACCGGTGCCTGTCTGCTAGGCCGATCACGTTACGTGACCGGTGGTGTGGGCTTGGGGACGGCCTCGGGCAGGGTCCGACCCCGCCGGGCCATGGTCAGCGCGACGGCTGCGGCCGCGGTGACCAGAGCGGTGAGGTGACCGACGGCGGATACGTCGAGGTGGCTTAGGCCGGCGAAAATGTGGCCGCCGACCACAAGCACGGCGAAATCGAGAGCCGCCGCCGCACGTGCCAGCCAGGTCCCGCACACCACCGCGATCACGATGGCGGACACCACCACGTACGAAGGACCGACGTCGGTGAGGTGCCTGTCGGTCACCGGCAACTGGCCAGCGTCCACCCGGTAGGCCACGATGCCCTCGCTGACCAGCGATCCGATCACGTGTCCGGCCACGCAGGTCAGCGCCGTCCTGGCATTCCCGAACGCCCGGTTGGCGCCGAAGACCGCCAGGGCGATGAGCACCGGCCAGATGAGGAGGTAGCCCGGGCCGACGAACGCGGACAGCACCAGCGGGCCGATGGGCTCATGCTCGAGATTGGCCACGTTCGTGCTCGCCCACGCGGTCAGCGTGGCCTGCGCGCGGGGGGTCAGCAGCACCCAGGCGAGCTCGGCGGCCAGGTAGCAGGCTAGGTAGGCCCAGGCGACGGCGTACCGGCGGAACATGACGCGACCGGGCCGCCAGCGAACACCGGCCGATGAGGACATGCCACGAGGCTATGTCCGAGTTCAGGGAGCGCGCCCCGTGCCGATACGAGCACTCATCGGCGCCTGTCAGGCAGCCAGAAGGCCACGGGGGCTGGTAGTGCCTCAACGGAGGAGGTTTTCGTATCCGTCGAAGGTCTGGCCCAAGGAAGACGGCAGCCCGACCCCGGCATACCGACTGTTGGACCTGTACTTTGCCGACTACGCCGCGGCTAGCGCCGCCGCCGCGGAGGCGGGCGCCCTGGTCGGCGCTACCCTCGAGCACGCCACCGGAGGCGTAGTGATCGCATTCGCGGAGGTCGTCGACGACGCCTAGACGGCACGAGACGGATTCCAGTCCCGCCGTCACTGCACCAACCAATTAGCGGGAGGGGAAGGCGGTCTTACTTCCTGCCCAGGGCGATGTTGCACACGGTGCGGACGGTGACGCCGTTGGCCGAATCGCCTAGCTTCCTGGCCAGGCGTGCCCGGAGCTGCTGCTGGGCGTCGGCCGGGAGGGCTGAGACCAGCGGGCCGAATAAGGTACTGGTCGTCCTCGGAACAGCTGAGCGACCGGGAGCGTTTTCGGTCAGTCGAGGAGGATGCAATGTCGGCGGATGTGGTGACGGCAGACGGTAGGGCCCGCGTGCTGGCGGACGGATATGAGATCCCGCTGGTCGGCCTTGGTGTCTGGCAGGTGCAGAACGACCGCGAGTGCGTGGATGCCGTCCGCTGGGCGCTCGAGCTCGGCTACCGGCACATTGACACGGCGCAGGCGTACGGCAACGAGGCGAGCGTGGGACAGGGGCTGCGCGAGAGCGGTGTCCCGCGCGAGCAGGTGTTCATCACCACGAAGTTCTATCCCGGGCGGAAGGACCCGGTCGCGGAGATCGAGCGCAGCCTGCAGCGGCTCGGGATCGACTACGTCGACCTGTACCTCATCCACTGGCCCGAGGGCGGCCCGACCTGGGCGTGGCCCGGGATGGAGCGGGCGCGGGAACTCGGCTATGCCCGCTCGATCGGGGTCTCCAACTTCGGCGTCGGCGAACTGCGGCAGCTGCTCGCCACCGCGACTGTCCCGCCGGTCGTGAATCAGGTGCAGTTCAGTCCTTATGAGTACCGCAGGGCTCTGCTCGAGTCGTGCCGCCAGGACGGGATCGCGCTGGAGGCCTACAGCCCGCTGGGAACCGGCCGCCACCTCGCCAGCAACACGGTCGCGCGGATCGCGCGGCGCCACGGGCGCACTCCCGCCCAGGTGCTGCTGCGCTGGTGCATCGAGCGAGGCATCCCGGTCATCCCCAAGTCGACCCACCGCGAGCGCATCGCCGAGAACGCCCAGGTCTTCGACTTCCGGCTGTCGGACGAGGACATCGCCGAGCTCGACGCACTCGACCGCACCGGCGGCACCGATCGGGCGCTCGAACGCAAATGGTGGCGGAGCTAACCGGCGTCGGCATTCCGCGTCGGCTTGAGTTGGCACCTTATGCTCGAACCAAGGACTCACAGTATTGGGAGCCGTGTGACGAGCTACCGGCCCATGATCCTGGCTGTCCTTGGCAAGCGCCTCGAAAGAGGGTGAGGCTGATGACCGCTCTGGTCGGTCGGCGTGAATCATTCAATGCCGCTCACCAGCTCTATGACCCGGACCTGTCCGATGACGAGAACCGGCGCCTGTTCGGGAAGTGCGCGAACTTGCACGGGCATAACTACGTCCTGGAGGTAGTCGTGGCCGGCGAGATCGATCAGGCTAGCGGTTATGTCCTGGACCTGAAGCTGCTGTCGGACGTCATCACCACGCAGATCCTTCGCGACGTGGACCACCGCAACTTGAATACCGATGTCCCGTGGCTCAAGGGGCGCGTCCCGACCGCGGAAAACCTGGCCGACGCGTTCTGGGAGCGGCTGCGGCCGGAGCTCCCCGATGGGTTGCTGCGGTCGGTCCGGGTCTGGGAGACCGACAAGAACTGGGCCGAGGTCGTTGGCCAGACCTGAGGCTCCGGCCAGGGAGGGCCCGTCTCTGGAGTTGCGGAGGCGGTACACGGCCGCAGACCTGAGCGTGTTCACTCCTGAGGAGGCGAGCCGGTTCCTCCCGCAAGGGGACGGTGATCCGCACAATGACGTGATCCTGGCCTGGGAGCTGCTGTACCGGCTCGAACCGGAGCTTTATGACCGGCTGGCCAGCGCCGAGCGGCTGCATCCCGGGATCGTCGGCTGGCTGCCGTGCGACGTGGACCGGATCGTCGAGGTAGGTGCGGGTACGGGGCGGCTGACGATGGAGCTCATCGGGCGCGGGCAGCACGTGGTTGCGGTAGAGCCCGCCCGGCCGATGCGCCTGATCCTCGAGCGCAAGCTCGCGGCGGCCGACCATGGCCACCGGGCACGCGTGGTCCACGGGTTCTTCGACCAGCTGCCGCTGCCCGACGATTCCGCCAACCTGGTCGTCGCCTGCTCAGCCTTCACCCCCGCCGCGGGACACGGCGGCCAGACCGGGCTGGCCGAGATGGAGCGGGTGTGCCGACCGGGCGGCTGCGTGGCCATCCTCTGGCCGAACCACCTCGGCTGGCTGGCTGCGCGCGGCTACAGGTACGTCAGCTTCCCTGGGCCGATGTCGGCCGAGTTCGGCAGCCACGCCGACGCGGTGGAGCTGGCCGAGGTCTTCTTCCCCAGGGCCGCCGGCGAGGTGCGAGGGCTCGGAACGCGGATGGTCCCCTTCGAGGTACTGGGCATCAACCCACCGCGAGACCTGGCGTTCAAGGTGCAGGCGGGATGAAGGTCGCGATCATGGCGCCGCTGGTGACGGCCATCCGCGAGCCGCAGCTCGGCGGTTCGCAGGCATTCGTGTCGGATCTGGCCCGCGGGCTGGCCGGCCGCGGGCACGACGTCCACGTCTACGCCGCCGCCGGATCGGACATCCCGGGCGTCGAGGTGATCGACACCGGAATCGATCCCCGGGCTCTGGCGGGCACGCTCTACCGGGCGTTCGGGCCGACCCCGGGCCAAGCCCCTGATGCGGCTTCGGCGGCCGAGTCCGCTTTCGCTACCACCTATGCGGCCATGCAGGCCACCCGGTATGACGTGATCCACAATCATGCCTTCGACGCTCCCGCGGTACGGCTCGCGACGGCGCTGCCGGTGCCGGTGGTACACACGCTCCACCTGCCACCCGACGACGACGTGTCTGCGGCACTCCGCCAGGCAGCGCGGAGCGGCAGGCCGCCGGCGGTGGCCGCCGTATCGAGTTCACAGGCCTGCGCCTGGCGCCGGGTCGTCGCCGTCGACGCGGTCCTGCCGCCGTACCCGTCCACCCGCGCCATTCCCTGGTCGGAGACGGTCGGCCGGGGCGCGCTGTTCGCGGGCCGGCTAAGCCCGGAGAAGGGCGCCGCCGAGGCCATCGACATCGCCCGCTCGGCCGCAGTGCCGATCGACGTCTACGGCGACGTCTACGACGCCGACTACAGCCGGGAGCAGATCGACCCGCGGCGAAGCTGGCCGGGGGTAACCGTTCACCAGGGAGTACCCAGGACCTCGTTGTGGCAGGCCATGGCCCGGGCGGCCGTGGTGTTGTGTCCCGCCCGCTGGGACGAGCCCTTCGGGCTGGCCGCCGCCGAGGCGCAGGCGTGCGGGACTCCCGTCGTCGCGTTCCGGCGCGGCGGCCTGGGTGAGGTGATCGTGGACCACGTCACTGGTTTCCTGGTGCCACCCGATGACATCCAGGCCGCCGTCGAAGCGGTGGCCCGGGTGCCCGGGATTTCGCGGCCAGCCTGCCGTGAGCACGCCGAGACCCGACTCGACCTGGAACTGAGCCTCGACGCGCACGAGCGTCTCTACCGGCGAGTGGCCGGTGAGTAAGTTGTGGCTGACCGGACGGGTGGCGGTAGTCACGGGAGCCAGCCGCGGGATCGGAGCGGCTACCGCTGCGGCCGTGGCGGCGGCCGGCGCTCACGTGGTGCTCGCCGCCCGGAACGGCGAGGCCCTGGACCGGCTAGCCAGCCGGATCCGGGGCCTGGGCGGCCAGGCCACGCCGATATCCACAGACGTCAGCGACGAAGCCGGCGTCGGCCATCTGTTCGCGGAGGTCGAGCGCATCGGCCAGCTGGGCGCGCTAGTCTGCGCGGCCGGGGTGCTGACGCCCGCGCCGTTCGCCGAAACGACGTCGGCGATCTGGCACGAAACGCTCGGGATCAACCTGACAGGTACGTTCCTGTGCTGCCGCGCCGCCCTCACCGCCATGGCACCCGCTGGCGAGGGCAGGATCATCAACATCGCATCGTTGTCCGGCATCTACGCCACCGAGAAATTCCCTGGGCTGGCCGCGTACAACGTGTCCAAGTACGGGGTCATCGGCCTCACCGAGGCGATCGCGGTCGAGGGCAAGGAGCACGGCGTCAGCGCCATCTGCCTGAGCCCGGGTGCCGTCGACACCGAGATGCTGCGCCGGGCCAACCCGGCGCTACGCCCGGGCCTGACCCCGGATGACGTCGCGGAGCTGATCGTAGCGCTGCTCGACAGCCCGCTGGCTCCGGTCAGCGGGGCGAACATCCCACTGTTCTCGAACGCGTAGCTTGGCGTCTCAGCCGCGAGCCAGCGACCAGAGGTCGGTGTGCTCGTCGGCGAGCGTGGTGGGAGCCAGCCGGGCTCGCGCGGCGACGAGGCGGGCGCAGGCGGCCATCTCGCCGTCGAGGTCCAGTTCGGGATCACCGCCGCGGTCGAGGCCGACGGCGGCCCGCACGATCCCGTCCACCAGGTAGAAGCCGATCAGCTTGGCGTCGGCCACGCTGCCGCGGATAACGAACTCGTCCCACCTGTCGGCGTGGCCGACGTACTCGATCTTGTGCTCGTACTGATCGGACCAGAAGCTGTGCAGGTAGTCGTAGGGAGCCGCCGAGCCGAGCATAGACCGGGCCGCGGCGGTGCCCTGCTTCTCCGCGTTGTTGTAATGCTCGACCCGGACCCGCCCGAACAGCGGGTGAAGCTGGTTCGCTACATCACCGGCCGCGTAGACATCGGGCGCGCTGGCCCGGCACAGCTCGTCGGCTAGGATCCCGTTCTCCTGCGCGACCGGCACGGCCGGGATATCGGGCTGGATGCCGATTCCCGCCACGGCGAAATCGCACGCGATGCGGCGGCCGGTGCCGGTGACGACCGCTTCCAGGCGTTCGGCGCCGCCCTGGAAGGCGGCGACCTGCTCTCCGGGCAGCAACTCGACGCCCTTCGCGCGGTGGATGGCGCCGATCAGCGCGCCGACCTGGCCGCCCAGGACCCTGTCCAGCGGGTCCTGGCCGGGGAAGACCGCGGTCACCCGGACGCCGAGCTGGGTCAGCGAGGCAGCGACCTCACAGCCGATGAATCCCATGCCGATCACGACCGCGCGTCGGCCCGACACCGCCGCCTGCTTGATCGCGTCGCACTCGGCCACCGTCCGCAGGTAGTGGATCCCGGACAGGCCGGACCCGGGGATCCCCAGCCGACGGCTACGTCCTCCGGTGGCAATCAGTACCTTCTGGTAGCCCAATTCCTCGCCCGAGTCCATGGTGACGGTGTGCGCGGCGGGATCGACGGCCGCCACGGCGGCACCGTGGCGAAGCTCGACATCGTGGTCGGCGTACCAGCCGGCCGGCCTGACGTACCAGCCATCAAGCTCCTCCTCCGACCGCAGGTAGGTCTTAGACAGCGGCGGGCGACCGAAGGGGACGGTCGGCTCCCGGCTGATGAGCACGACAGGTCCGGCAAAACCCTCCTCCCGGAGGGTCACCGCCGCGTTGCCGCCGGCCAGGCCGCCGCCGACGATCACGATCGGATTCTCGGACGTCCGCTCGGTCATGCAGTGCATTGTGCCGCCCGAGCCCCTGGCGGGACAGGGAAAGGGCACAGTCCGTTCGGTCGCCAGGCGAGCCCGGGGCGCGGCTAAGGGTCCAGCGTTACCTGGCGTGACTGGCGGTGGTGACGGTGGCGCTGGCATGGGCGCAGCCCTTGGTGTCGCAGAGGATTACGACACCCTTAGGACCCTGCCCTGCGGGCGCCGCCGTGCCCTGGCGCAGGGTCCAGTTGCCACAAGCCGGGCAGCCACCGACCACCGGGTCACCCCAGCGCTTGCGGGGATTGGCCATCAGCACGGCACCCACGACGATCAGGCCGGCCACGACGAAGGCGATGATGCCGATGACCAGCAGCGATCTGGTCACGGTTCCGAGGGGCAGGAACGGGATCGCCTGGAGGAACGCGCGTACCCGGAAGACCAGCACCCAGCCAGTAGCGGCAAAGGCCACCGCCACGGCCAGCGCGAGTAGCAGGTTGCGGCCGGACCGGCGGTTCCTGCGCTCCCGGCGGGCCGCCTCGATCAGCAGATCCTCGTCAGTAGCCATACCTCTCCCGTCTCCTCCATGCCCCCGTGCGACTTCCTTCGGAGACTACGGTCATATGAGACTAAGCATCCCTCAATTCTGCACCCGCTGGCCAGCGGGTGCGGACTGTGAAATTCATCCACGCCTCAAGTCCGACACCACCGAAGAGCTCATCTTCGGGGACGGTGCTTATCAGCTATCGGTGTGAGCCTGCCGACGCTGCAGGAATCTGCTGGTCAGGTCGGCGATCACGTCGGGCTGCTCGTCGAGAGCGAAGTGGCCGGCGTCGAGGACGTGCACCTCGGCGTCTGGCACGTCCCTGCGGTATGCCTCGGCCTCCTCGACCTGGAACGAGGGGTCGTAGTGGCCCCATACGACCTGCAGGGGTGGCTGGCGTTTGCGGAGCCAGTCCTGCCAGGCGGGATAGCTCGCGACGTTGGTGCGGTAGTCGTAAAACAGATCGGTCTGGATGTCCTGCTGGCCGGGTCGGCTGAGGAAGGCGAACTCGTCAGTCCACAGGTCCGGGTCGTAGTTCTCGACGTTCGGGCTGGTTCCGACGTGCCGCTGCCGCGTCGCCGCGAAGGAGAAGAAGTTCTCCCGGAGCGCGGCCTCGTGTGTCTGGCGGTCAGCCCAGAACTCGCGCCGGGTCTTCCACAGTGGACCGAGACCGTCCTCGTGGGCGACGGCGTTCTGGACGATGAGCGCTTCAAGCCGCTCGGGATGGGCGGTCGCGAGCCGGAATCCCACCGGGCCGCCGTAGTCCTGCATGACGAGGGTGTACTTGGTCAACCCTAGTGCCTGGGTGAAATGGCCGACGACCGCGGCCAGGCGGTCGAAGGTGTACGCGAACTCCGTGTGGCTGGGTGCGTCGCTATGCCCGAACCCGGGATAGTCCGGTGCGACGAGGTGGAACCGGTCGGCGAGTCGGTCCAGCAGCGGTTGCCACATGCGGGACGAGGAGGGGAATCCATGCAGGAGCATGATCGTGGGCGCATCCTGCGGGCCGGCCTCGCGATAGAAGACAGACAAGCCGTTGACGTGGACGGTGCGGTACGCCGTGCGATACATGGTTGTCTCCTACGGGGCCCGGTGTGGCCATGGTGCATGCCGCCGGCCAGGGCGGCGAGGAATCAGGCCCTACCGATTAGTGCCCGCGCCTCCGCGGGGCCGACGACGAGATTGTGTAGGTCGCCGCCAACCTCGAGCCTGCCCGACTGTTTCGATCCCGCCGGCCTTCACAGGCTCGAAGCCGGCCGTTCGGATCAGGCGCTCGACTTCTACGCCGGCACGGTCGTCGTCGGTCACATAGAACAGGACCGCCGGCTCGGGTGACCGATTGCTGGCGGACAGGAAGAGATCGGCCGACATGGTTCCGAACGCCATGGCCAAGCGCGCCCCCGCTGGCAACCACCCGGCCACGACCTTCCCAGAGGATTGCCCTTCCGGCAGGACACGAACGACGCTGCCTTGCGCGTCGACGGTGACCGGGTTACTCGGGACGATCACGAGCTTGCGGGCTAGCTGACCGGCGATCTCGTCTACGACGCCCTTCAGCACGGTGAACCGCAGCGCGAGGACGACGGCATCGGCGCCCTGCAACGCGTCGCGATTGCCGGTGGCGACGACCGCAGCGTGACCGATCTGCGCCGCCAGCGTTCGTGCCGACTCGCTGTCGGCGCTTGAGAGCCGCACAGTCTCTCCGCCTGCGGCGAGTTGACGGGCGATGACCGATCCGAGCCCTCCAGTGCCGATGATCGCGGTAGTCATGACCGTAAGCTCCTCAGCCTCATTCGGTGTCCGGGGGACTGGCTGCCGTTGATGCGGGATTTACCGGTGATTCCGGCCTTCACTCGGGCGTCTCGGCGGGCGTACTTGATGGCCAGTGGGCGGGCGACCAGTCCCCGTCTGGATCTGTGGTTTGCCCCACTTCGATCAGATAACCGTCGGGATCGCGGATATAGCAGCGGATCTCGTACTGGTGCTGTTTCGGGGGCGTCAGGAATTGAGCGCCCCGGGCGCTCCATTCGGCGTACACGGTCTGGATGTCTTTGACCCGGATGTTGAGGAAGCTGCTGACCCGGTCGGGATCACGCGGCGTCTCCAGGGTGACCGTCGGCTTGTCGTCGGTCGGGCCTCCGCCGGTATTGATGATGATCCAGGTGTTGGATAGCGCGACATAGGTCAGCCCTCCGGGACCAGAGAAGGCCACTCTGCCGCCGAGTACTTCGGTGTAGAAGCGCCGTGAGCGCTCGACATCATCCGAGACTATGAAGTGGCATAGCGCAATTCCCGCTGGGGGCGGTGGGAGCTCGGCCATCTGGATCCTCCACTGGTTGGGTCTCGCAGTCCGTTTACGCGGGTCTGCAGGTATTGTTACTTTTAGTATCCATTTGACTACTCGGCATCATGCCCACGGCGAGTCTCGAGACGGCCCGTGCTGCCGGACCGCAGTCAACCAGATCGCCGAGGAAGATGACCTGGCGCCCGCTCTTTGCGCGCGACATGGCATAACCATCGCACCCCAGGGCGCGCGATCACCCCCGTGTAAACCCCTGGTCTGTACCTGGTCGCCAGGAGCGATGAGTTCCCTGGCCAGACTCAGGTCCCTCACGCGTCTGTGCATGGACAGGCCCAGGGCGGGTAGCAGGCATGTCACCACAACGCGGCGCGGCCGGGAAGTCAGGGGCGGCCGGCACGGCGCTGGGCATCAAGCACGGCTTTCGGGCGATGCGGCCAGGTGGCCCGGCGGGCGGGGGCGGCGCGATCGTCAACGTCGCGTCGGTGGCCGCTACGATCGCCTTCCCCGGCATCGCCGTCTACTCCGCCACCAAGTCCGCGGTGGACCGGCTGACCCGGGTGGCCGCGATGGAATCGGGCAAGCTCGGCTACGGGGTACGGGTGAACTGCGTCTACCCGGGCCTGGTGCCCACCGAGATGGGCAACCAGCTGGCCCAGGACGTGGCGACCCTGGGCCTGTTCGCGAGCCCGCAGGCCGCCGTCGCGGGGGTGGTCGACCTGACCCCGCTTGGGCGGGTCGGTGAGGTCGCCGACATGGCCGATGCGGTGGTGTTCCTCGCCTCAGACGGTGCCAGGTTTATCACCGGGGCCGGCCTGCCCGTCGACGGCGGCATGGGCATGTAGCAACCGTCACTAGGAAAGGATGAACGCCATGGCCACCAGCAAGCCCGTCGTGGTGTACGGCGCCTCCGGCTATACCGGCCGCCTGGTCTGCGAGTACCTGCGCGAGTTCAACCTGCCGTTCGTGGCGGCCGGCCGGGACAAGGCCCGGATCCAGGACGCCATGGACAAGGTGCCCGGCATCGACACCGTAGAGCACGACATCGTCGAGGTCGCGCACGATGTCGAGCCGCTGAGCGAACTCTTCGACGGCGCCAGCGTGGTGCTGAACACGGTCGGCCCGTTCGCCCAGCTTGGCGGCGAGGTCGTGGAGGCCTGCCTCAACGCCGGATGCCACTACCTGGATACCACGGGTGAGCAGGACTGGCTGATCGTCTGTGACGAGCGGTACGGCCCGCGGATGGCCGAAAAGGGGCTGCTGCTCGCCCCCGGCATCGCCCAGATGTACACCACCAGCGAGATCGCCGCCCAGCTGTGCCTGGAGAAGCCGGGCGTAGACACGCTGGACATCCTGGTGTTCTGGAAGGGCACGCCGACGGTGGCCTCGACGCTGACCATCTTGATGAACGCGTGCCTGTCCAAGGCGTACTACCTGGAGCAGAACCAGTATGTCGAGTGGTCGGCTGACGCCGGCCTGTACGACGTGGTGGTCCCCGGCCAGCACGAGACCGGCCTGGCCCTGCCGTGGGGAGGCATGTCACATCCGGTGTGGTTCAAGCGCGACCCTCGGGTGGCCAACGTCAAGGCCCTGGGCGGCGTGTTCAACCGCCCGCTCATGCTGGGCGTGCCGCAGATCGTCAGCGCAGCCGTCAAGCAGACCGAGGGGCTGCCGGACAGCGAGAAGCTGCGCGTGCTGACCGAGCACGCCTCGGCCGTGATGAACCAGATGCCGCCGCGCGAGAACACCAGGATCAACACCTCGCTGGACTCGGTGCACGCCTCCGGTCCGCTGGGCCGGGCGCACTGCGTGATCCACGGAAACTCCAACTACAAGCAGACCGGCCTGATGCAGGCCTACGGCGCGTACGCACTGCTCCAGCAGGCGCCCCGCCGGGCCGGGTTCGCATCCGGCTGTCAGGCCTTCGGCCACCACGAACTGCTCGGCGTGCTGCGCAGCTTCGGCCTGGTCATGGAGCCGAACCTCGCCGTCTACCACTAGGAACCGGGGACAGCGTGCGCCTGACCGAATTCCTCGACAAGGGCGTCTCCCTGGGCGCGGAGGTTCCCTGTCTGACCGCGGCCGGACGCACGCTGACCTATGGTGACGTCCAGCGGCTTTCCTGGCGGATCGCCCGCGCACTGGACCGGTCCGAGGTCGGCCCCGGTGACAAGGTCGCGATCTTGTCGGCGAACGACCCGATCGCGTTCAGCTGCGTGTTCGGCATCTCCCGCGCGGGCGCAGTATGGTGCCCGGTCAACCCGCGGAACGAGGCGGCCGAAAACCGAGACCTGCTCGATTTCTTCGACTGCCGCTGCCTGATCTTCCAGGCCGCCTTCGCCCCGCTGGTGGCCAAGATCCTGCCCGACCTGCCCAACCTCACCATCCTGGTCTGCCTCGACGGCGAGCAGCCGGGCGCGGTCCCGTTCGATGACTGGATCGGTCCCGAGGCCGCCGAACCTTACCAGGCCGAGTCGGCCGACGATATGGTCATGCTCGTCGGCACCGGCGGCACCACCGGGCGCCCCAAGGGGGTCATGCTGACCGGTCACAACATCGAGACCATGTCCGCCCTGACGCTGATGAGCTATCCGTTCCTGCCGCGCCCGCGCTACCTCGCCTTGGCCCCGCTCACCCACGCGGCCGGCGTGCTGTGCTTCCCGGTGCTGGCGCTGGGCGGCGAGATCGTCATCATGCCCAAGCCGGACCTGGCCGAGTTCCTGGCCCTGGCTGAGCGGCACCGGATCACGCACACGTTCCTGCCGCCCACGCTGATCTACATGCTGCTTGACCACCACGACCTGCCAGCCACGGACCTGACCAGCCTGCAGTGCCTGTGGTATGGCGCGGCCCCGATGTCGGCCAGCCGGCTGGAGGAGGCCCTGACTAAGATCGGCTTCAACGTCTACTCCGCCGAGGTCGAGCAGGTCATTCTGGGGCATTCGGCTGTGCAGGACTGCGCGGTAATCGGGCTGCCCGACGAGAAGTGGGGAGAGCGGGTCACCGCAGTGCTCCAGCTGCGCCCCGGCCAGACGGTCACGGCGGACGAGGTGCGCCGCTACGCCAAGGAGCGCCTGGGCAGCGTCAAGGCACCCAAGCAGGTCGAGGTCTGGCCCGATCTGCCCCGGTCCAAGGTCGGCAAGGTACTCAAGACCGACGTCAAGGCCCGGCTGCAAGGCGAAGACCAGTTAGGAGCCCCCGGGCGAGGCTGAGGAGCCACCGCGAGCACTGGGCTCGGCGCGCCCTGCAGCGCGCCGAGCCCAGCGGTCGTCCAGGGCACGCCCGGCCCCGGCTCTGTTAGCTGGACCCGAAGGCGTAAATGACGCCGTGGGCGTTGACGTACCACCGGGGGGTGAGCACCGTGCTCGCGGTGAAGCCTTTGATTCCCAAGGTGGTGATGGGCAGGTTCATCCCCATGCCGAGCCATTCGTGGCTCGCGTCGTTGTAGGTGCCCGCCCAGCTGACGCCGGTCGTGGTGTACCCGAACAGGCTGTAGCCGGCTGTGATGTGGCCGTTCTGCCAGACCGTCGAGCCGTTCCAGCAGACCGGGACGTCTTCCCAGGGCTGGGCGAATATCGGGCCGGTCAAGTAGACGTGCTCCAGGGTGAACGTCTTGCACGTGGTGCTGCTGGCGAACGCCGGCGCCGCGGTGGTGCCGACCGCTGCGGCGCCGAGCCCGGCGGTGAGCGCCGCTGCGGCGAGCAGGCGGCTGATTCGCTTGCTGAGGTTCATCTCGTTCCCTCTCGTCCTGTGATTCTTCAGTGGTCCTCGTCGGACCGGCACGCCCCATGCTCGGCGAAGGGGTAGCACCGAACCAACGGTTCGGCTCGAATCGTTCGGTTTGCTGGTGGCAACGCCGTGCGCGAGACCGGTATCGGGCTGCCGGTCCTGGCATTGTCGCGCTCGGGCAGAGCGGGGAAGATCGCTGCATGACTCGCCACCAGCTCGACCCGTCGCCGTCGACGACAATAGATGTCTTCTCCCGTGACCTGCCGCCGGTGCTGACCGTCGACCCCGGCGACACGATCGTGCTGCGCTCCCTGAACGCGTCCGGCCACCTGCAGCCGCAGACGTTCCCCGGCGAAAAGGTGCCGACGATGGCCAGCAAGGGGCGCAGCGGCCATTGCCTGACAGGGCCGATCGCTGTTCGCGGTGCGGTGCCAGGCGAGGTGCTCGCGGTGCGGTTCATTTCCCTGCGGCCCGACCCCTGGGGCTACACTGTCGCCGCCCGCCGCGACACCCCGCTGACCAGGCGCCTCGGCCTGCACGAGGGCCCGCCTGCCTGGCTGCTCTGGCAGATTGACGCGGACACGCGGCTAGCTACCAGCGACCGGGGGCACACCGTGCGGATAGCCCCGTTCCACGGCGTGACGGGCGTCGCCTGGGATGAGCCAGGCGAGCACTCCACCATCCCGCCCAGGGCCGTCGGCGGCGGCAACATCGACTGCAAGGAACTGGTCGCCGGCTCGATCTTGTATCTGCCGGTTGCCGTGCCTGGGGCGCTGCTGAGCGTCGGCGACGGTCATGCTGCCCAAGGCGACGGAGAGGTGGCAGGCACCGCCATCGAGTGCGGCATGACGACCGAGCTTCAGCTCGAGCTGGTCACGCAGCGGCCGGTTCCAGGCGTGCACGCGGAGACCCCTGCGGGCCAGATCACCTTCGGCTTCAGCCCGGATCTCAACGCGGCCATGGGCGATGCCCTCGATGCGATGCTGACCTGGCTGCAGGCCAGCTACGGAGTTGGCAAGGCAGCGGCGCTGGCGCTGGCCAGCCCGGTCCTCGACCTGAGGGTCACCCAGGTGGCGAACGAGTCCTGGGGCGTTCATGCGCTGCTTGCGGCGGACGCGATCAGCTGGCAGGAATAGGCGTCCGGCGCGGAACTGCCAGCGCGTTCCGCACTGCAGGAGTCCTGGCTGGATGCCTGTCAGAGCCAGGCCGGGTACGGGCCGACCGGTCGCCGCGTCATGCGGGCTCTGGTCGATCCAGTTTCCATGGGTTGATCAGTTCGATCCCGGTTGCGGAGAAGTCATCGGTGTTGCGTGTCGCCAGCGTTGCTTCGGCGGTGCGGCAGATGGCCGCGATCTGGGCGTCGGCCACGCCGATCGGGCGCCCGAGCGTCCCCCTGCCGCAGACTATATCGGCGTACCGCGAGGCGCAGGGCTCGTCGAAGGGCAGGACCCGGTCCCGGAAGTCGTCGCCGAGCAGCCCGCGGACCGCCGCCGCCAGTTCCGTCTTGCGACGGCCGGCAGGCATCCGGGCGACACCGTAGAGGAGTTCGGCGGCGGTAACCGCAGTGGTGCCGACTTCTTCGGCGGGCAGCGAGTCGAGCCACGAAATGACGCCGGGCTCGGGGATCTGGCGGGTTAGTTCGGAGATGATGTTGGTGTCCAGGACGATCACGGGTCGAACACCGCCGCCCGGGGCGGCTCGTCGCTGCGGTCAGGAATCTGCAGCTCACCTTCCAGGCCGGCGAAGCGCGCATGGATCCGGCTGCCGAGACCGCGCTCGGCGGCGCTCGGGGCCAGGCGCTCGGTGAGTATGGCCCGTACTTCCGCCTCCATCGAACGCCCGTGTCGCGCGGCCTCGATACGCAGGCGCGCATGCGTCACGGGGTCAAGTCCCCTGATCGTCAGCGTCGCGATCGTCCCTACCTCCGAGCAGCTTGAAAGCAATGCCAGCATTGCTGCCAATGCAAGCATACCATCTTGCCGTGCAGGTCTCCGGGCAGCGCCCGGACGAGTACCGGCCGGGTCAGTCGAGGTAGTCCCGGAGGAGCGTGGACCGGGAGGGGTGGCGGAGTTTGGACATGGTCTTGGACTCGATCTGGCGGATGCGTTCCCGGGTGACGCCGTAGACCCTGCCGATCTCATCCAGGGTCTTCGGCTGGCCGTCGGTCAGCCCGAACCGCAGGGACACCACCCCGGCCTCGCGCTCGGACAGCGTGTCCAGGATCGACTGCAACTGCTCCTGGAGCATGGTGAAGCTGACCGCCTCACCGGGCTGGATCGCCCCGGAGTCCTCGATCAGGTCGCCCAGCTCGCTGTCACCGTCCTCACCCAGCGGGGTGTGCAGCGAGATCGGCTCCCGGCCGTACCTCTGCACCTCGATGACCCTCTCCGGGGTCAGGTCCAGCTCGACCGCGAGCTCCTCGGGGGTCGGCTCGCGGCCCAGGTCCTGGAGCATCTGCCGCTGCACCCGGGCCAGCTTGCTGATGACCTCCACGATGTGCGCCGGAAGGCGGATGGTGCGGGCCTGGTCGGACATGGCGCGGGTGATCGCCTGCCGGATCCACCAGGTGGCGTAGGTGGAGAACTTGTAGCCCCTGGTGTAGTCGAACTTCTCCACGCCGCGGATCAGGCCGAGGTTGCCTTCCTGGATCAGGTCGAGGAACAGCATGCCGCGGCCGGTGTACCGCCTGGCCAGCGAGACGACCAGGCGCAGGTTGGCCTCCACCAGGTGGTCCTTGGCCCTGCGGCCGTCTTCGGCGACCTGCTCAAGATCGGTCCGCGTGTCGGCGCCAAGGTTCCGGCCGCCGTCGGCGAGCTTGTCCTCGGCGAACAGGCCCGCCTCGATCCGCTTGGCCAGTTCGACCTCTTGCTGGGCGTTGAGCAGCGGGACCTTGCCGATCTGCTTGAGGTAGTCCTTCACCGGGTCGGCAGTAGCGTCGACGGCTGCCGCTCGGGCGGCGGGAAGACCCTCCTCCTCATCGCCAGAAACCAGCGGAGCGGCAGGTGATCGCCCGCCGATCTCAACGGCGTCGCCGTCCGGGCCGGGATCTGGCGCGCCATTCAAGCCCACAGCAGCGCCGATACAGCGCCGAGGGCGGAAGCGAGCCCGCGCTGTCTGTCAACTGCCGGACGGCAACACGACGGAATTCCGGCGCGGCTGTCTCGTCCACCTGCGCTCAATGGCCCTATCAGCCGTCGCCGCGGCGAGGCACGCAGAACCGATCTGCGCATGGCGTGCAACCCTCTCCGCGCCATCCTGCTGATCTGGGCCACCAGCGAACGTTGCCGCACTCGTTGGGACCGCTGCACGGGTCGGCGGAGGGGTCCAGGGAGGAACCGAGTCTCATGAGGCAGGGTTTTCTCGCGGGTCAATCCTGCCTTCCTCCCGGCGCTGATCTTCGATCATGGAAGCGACGTGCCGCACGCACACCTCGAACGCCAGCGCGTCATCCGCGTGCATCACGCGCAGCTTCTCCATGAACATGGCCATGTTGCGGACAGTATGGCCCGGAAGGTCCGTCACGCTCATGAATCTGCCGCCGCCGGCCTCGGCGAAGCCAGGGATCGTTCCGGGCTTGATTCCGTAAAAGTCACCCATACTCGCCCTCCTATCCCGCCGGATGTTCTCCGGGCTGGCACCGCGGCACCTGCCCGCGCCCGGCGCAACCAGGCAGGCTCCGCGTGGGCGCTGGCGTGGTACCCTCCGGGTCCTCAGATCGGACGGACGTGCTCGGCCTGCGGGCCCTTGGTGCCCCGGGTGACGTCGTACTCGACCCGCTGGTTATCCTGGAGGCTTCGGTAACCGTCAGCCTCGATGGCGGAATGGTGAACGAAGACGTCCGGTGTGCCGTCGTCGGGGGCGATGAACCCGTAGCCCTTGTCCGCGTTGAACCACTTCACTGTTCCCTGAGCCACTGCGCTCTCCTGCCAAGGCGATCATCAGGATCCACGGGGTGCATCCCGGGCTATGGCGACCGCCCGTCCTTCCGAGGCCTGGCCTGGCAATCGACGGCGCCCGCGGTCAGAATTCGCAGGCGCTGTGACACGGACACGAACTTCGACTGCAACCAGGTCCATTTAACACCATGCCCGCGGCCGGATCCTCCGCCAGGGCCTTAGCTGATCGGCCGGGGAGCGCGGCGAACCGGGGTGCCGTCGGCAGGATGCGAAGGCCGTTCCCGGATCCGACCCGAAGCACGATCTCGGTCATGGTCAGTGCCTGCGGCGTCCGCGGTGGCCGCCGGCCCCGCGTGACATCGCGGCGGCGCCGGGTCCGGTGGCGCTGGCCGCCATAAGGGCCTGGCCCTGGCTGCGGCGCCGCGGAGGCGGCATGACCCGGTCGGCGGGTGGCCCGGCAAGGGACCGCAGTACCGGGGAGTGGGGGCCGGCTGTCACGGCGTGGGGGACCACGCCTGCGCGGCGCATGAGGCGGCGTACCTCGCTGCCCTGGGCCGGGGTCTGCAGGGTGATCACCACGCCGGCGGCGCCCGCGCGGGCGGTGCGCCCGGCCCGGTGCACGTAGGCCTTGTGCTCGGCCGGCGGATCCGCGTGGATGACCAGGCCGATACCGTCGACATGGATGCCGCGCGCGGCGATGTCGGTCGCGACCATGACGCGGACCGCGCCGGAGGAGAACGACGCCAGGTTCCGGGTGCGGGCGCTTTGCAGCAGGTCGCTGTGCAGTTCGGCGGCCGGCACGCCTGCCTCGGCCAGGTGCCGGGCAAGCTTGCGGGCGCCGTGCCTGGTCCGGGTGAAGACCAGCGCCCGGTCACGGCCGCCCGCCAGGGCGCAGACAACAGCCAGCCTGTCCTCGGGGCTGATGGTGAGCAGGTGATGGCTGATCTGGGCGGGCGGCGCGGCCGAGTCAACGGCGTGCTGTGCGGGATTGTTCAGGAAACGCCGGACCAGGACATTGACCGCGTTGTCGAGTGTCGCCGAGAAAAGCATCCGCTGGCCCTCCGGCGGCGTGGCCTCGAGGAGGCGCCGCACCACGGGCAGGAACCCCAGGTCGGCCATGTGGTCCGCCTCGTCGACCACGGTGATCTCGACGTCACCCAGGTGGCAGTGGCCCTGCTCGATGAGGTCGGCGAGCCGCCCGGGACAGGCGACGACGATATCTGCGCGGTCACGCAACGCAGCGACCTGTGCCCCTTGCGCGGTGCCGCCGAAGACCGCCGTGACGCTGAGGCCCATGGCCTGGGCCAGCGGCACCAGAACCTCCCGGACCTGGCTGGCGAGTTCGCGCGTCGGCAGGAGAACCAGGCCACGTGGACGGCATGCCATGGTGTAGCCGTCGGCGAGTCGCGCGACGAGGGGGAGCGCATAACCGAGCGTCTTACCGGAACCGGTTCGGCCCTGCCCGAGGATGTCGTGCCCGGCGAGGGAGTCGGGCAGCGTGACCGCCTGGATCGGAAACGGCGCGGTGATGCCAGCCGCGGCGAGCGTCGCGACGAGCGGCGCCGGGACGCCGAGTGAGTCGAAGGTGGCCGGAAGCCCGTGGACGTCGTGCCGCGCCGGGCCAGCGCCCGACTTCCCATCGAGGAGGATGGTCAAAGGATCCCTTCCGGATCAGGCGGCCGCATTGTTGAGGCCACCACATCCGTGGGAACCAGTCCGCTCACGTGAACGAGACACGACCGGCGTGCCGATACGGCAACGCCATTGCTGTATGCGCCTTCAATGTACAGCACGTCCCGGACCGTGGGCTGGTCACCCAGCCAGCGCAGCGTCCAGGCGGCGGCCCTGCTGTAGCACGGAGATCATCGCCAGCGTCGACTCTGCGCCCTGGTTGCGGCTGCGGCTGGTGCGGCTGAGGGCGTCGCTGCACCCGCCTGTCCGCTCGTCGAGCATCGGGATCCGGGCGTCGTTGTCGCCGAGCAGCCACGCTACGCTCATTTCCACGCCGGCCAGCCAGGTGGTATCGCCGGTGACCGCGGCCGCCCGCGTGCAGGCGTCTGCGAGCGCCGCCACCTCGATGGGGTACTGGTCGAAGGCGGGGCGGTTCTCGCCGCGACCCCATCCCCCGGCGGGGACGACGGATAGGTGGCCGTTCCGGGTCTCGCCGGCCAGCAGCCAGCCGAGCATGCGCAGGCCGTTGCGTACCAGGTGATCGTGGCCGAGTTTCTCGCCGGCCACGATGACGGCCTCGGCGATCGCCGCGTTCGCGTAGCTGAGCCGGGGGGCCGGCCACGGCCACGCGTCATCGGCGGCCGGCTCGCCGATGACGGTGCCGGCGACGGCCAGCAGCGCCAGAGCGCCGGGATGACCGGGCCATCGCCCGAGTATCTCGGCGGCGCCGAGCGCCGCAAACGCCATGGAATGCGGGTACGGAGAACCCACCGCTGCGCTCGCGTCGAACCGGGCCAGGGCTTCCTCGCGGATCCCCGTGGTGGGGCCCCGGGCCGCGGCCGTGCCCAGGGCCCACAGGGACCGGCCCCAGGCATCCCGCGCTCCGGGTGGGCCGCGCCACCGGCGGTCGTCGCCGAGGCGGCTACGGAACCTTCCGTCTGCCGCCTGAGCTTGGGTGAGGAAGTAAAGGTAGCGGCGGCCCAGGGTGATGAGCTCGGCTGAGGGCGACGGCTCTCGGCACACCACCACGAGGCCGCAGGCAACGTCGTCCACGCGGTAGCCGTCCCCGCGCCGGGGCACGATCCCGTCGGTGCGCGCGGCCGGGCCGACGGTATCGGTCAGCCGCTGAAGGTGACGGAACGGCGGTAGCGGGCCCGGCGAGAACGTCATGACAATCCGGAGGCTGGCTAGAGCGGCCTCGCATGCCCGCCGACGTCCCGAGCAATGGCTGAGCGTCCGCCACGGCCTCGCGCAGGAACGCATGACCACCATAGCCGAGAACCTGGAGGTCGGCTTTCCGGCCGCTCCGTGGTTCGATTCAGCCGAACGAGCCGTGGCAAGAGCCCGCAAAGGCCAGACTCCAACGCCCGTCGCCTCTCGTGCCCATGCGGCTGGCCGCCGGCCCGGCAGGCGCCGCACCCCGGACGGCCGGACATGGGGTCACCGGGGCTGGAAGGGCGCATACTGGTATTGATGAAGCCTGCCCGCGCCGCGTCCCGGCGCTTCCTGCCCACAAGTCCCTTCAATGCCCTGCCCGTGGACCCGCCCGTGGAGCAGTTCACCGCTCGCGATCAGGTGACCCACGATAAGTACGGCCTCGGCCGGGTCGTCTTGGTCGAGGACGACGATGCGGTGATCGTCGACTTCGGTTCACAAAAGATACGGATCCCTTCGCCTTTCGCCAAGCTGACCAAGCTCTGACAGGTCTCAGGTCGCGGGCGCGTCCACGCCGACGAGGAGGGCCAGTACCTCGCCGACGGTATGTTCGCGGGCGGTGGGCTCTGGCAACGGTAGGTGCGCCTGGATGCGGTAGCGGTTGCGGCGGCCGTCCTTCTCCTTGACCACGTACCCGGCTTCGACCAGGTCCGTGATGATGCCGAACGCGCTTCGCTCGGTGATGTCCAGGCTGGCCGCGATGTCCCGCAGCCGGACTCCGGGGTCATGAGCGACACAGAGCAGGACCCTGGCGTGCACAGTAAGAAAAGCCCAGCTGGCCATGAATGAACAGGTTACTGGATTCCGGAAAAAACTTGCTAGTTTCTCCATGCGAGTATACGTTTGGACCTAGGTACCGGATGTAGACGCCAGGCGGCGGCCAGCTTCCGGGGCTACCGGAGGAGCGCATGCTCGGCGGCGCGGTCATCATGATCGTCCGTTGGCATAGCGCCCGCGATGGCGCGTCTCGGCTCACCATGCCGGTACCTGACGGACGCCGCGGGGCCAGGGGTTCTGGCCTGGCGGCGGGAATAAGACGGCCAATGCCGGCCGCATCGAGACCCGCGCCCTGATGCAGGCGCATGAGCAGGCCGGGGCGCGTGGCGCGCAGTTGCGGCTGGCGATCCCGCCGGGCGGATCGGTGCGCAGGGTGCTCGAGCTGACCAGCATCGGCCGGGTGCTGAACGTCTACCCAGGGCTCGACGAGGCGATCGCGGGCTAGATCCGGCGCAGCGCTGTCATCGCCACGTCGGCCTGGCGGGACCCGTCGCGCCTGGCGCCACGGTCAGAAGTAGTGCCTGCGGCCGCCGACTGCGTGACCGGCCATCCCGAGCAAGGCCAGAACCGCGCCGACCACTACGACGACGATACCGATCGTCCAGATAATGGCGATTTTTGCGACGAATCCGATAATGAGCAGAATGATGCCCAGAACGATCAAGGGAGCTCCTAACAGCGTTTCCGTATGAGCGCCTGAAATCAGGCGATCCTGTGGCTGCTAGCTACCCGCGAGATGCACTTTAAACATTTCCGTTTCCGTGCTGCACCTGACACTAATACCGCTGGCCCCACGTCGGGCCTCATCCCGGCAGGACGGCCATCCGCACCGCGTCGGCGTTCGTGCTGGCCAAGGTGAACCGGCTGGCCACGTCGGCCTCGCTCAGGCGCTGGACGAGGTGGCCGGCCAGGCCGGCCAGGACCAGCCGGGCTGCGGGGTCACGGCTGATCCGCCGCTGGCTGGTGATCAGTGCGGCCAGGCCGGAGGAATCCCACATGGTGAGACCGGATAGGTCCAGGACCAGGCGCAGGCCCGGGGTTGCGGCGATCAGGTCACCGATCGCATCAGCGAACTGACCCGCTGAACCCAGGTCCAGCTGGCCGGAGACGGCCAGGATGGCGCAGCCGTCCAGGAATCGCTGAGCCAGGCGGAACGGCGCAGGCGGCCCCAGACGGAAGGTCACCGTGGCGGTGGTACCGGACGGGCCAGCATCCCAGCTGGCCTGGTCAGCGACCTGGCGGATCAGCCAAAGCGCATGGCCGGGCGCCACGGGCCACAGCGCGTCGTCCCGGGGTCCCGCATCCGTGCCGTTTGACATCTCCGGCGGGCCGTCGTCGGTGACCTCGCACCGCACCGCGTCCTCTGTCACCCACAGCCGCAGCCGGCCATGCCCGGCGCCATGGCGAACCGCATTGGCGGCCAGTTCATGTACCGCCAGGACAAGATCCCTGGCGCGGCCTTCCGGCATCCCGGCCTGCGAGGCGTGAGCCGCCACCGCCGCCCGCAGCGAATACAGCGAATCGCCGTCGAAAACCTGATCAAGGACCGGCGGCTCCCCGCCGCCCGCACCTCGCAGGCTGCCTCCCGCCGGGTCAGGCGCCTGCCAACGGCTGCGGGCATCATCGCTCATGCGCGCTCACCAGGCTGATGCCCGGGACATCGTCTGCGCCCAGGATGGCGAACGTGGCGGCGATCCCGGGGTGGCACTGCAACACCACCGACCGGGACGCGGCCATGCCCCGAGCGGCATCCACGATCATCCGGGCACACGAGCCGTCGATGAACGCCAGTCCCGTCATATTGACGGTGATATCACCTTCGAGCCGGATCGCCTCAGCCAGCGCAAGTGCCAGCGGCTCCTCGTGCTTGTAGTCGATCTCCCCGGCCAGCCGGATGCCAGGCGGCGCGTACTGGCGGCAGATCCGCAGCATCGCGTCGGCGTGGTAGGTCGCCGCCGCCACTGACCGGGTATGGAAGGCCGTGACCGTCGCCAGCGTGACCGGGTCGAAACGCTCCCGGTCATACTGGCACAACACCGAGACGGTGCTGTCGACCAGCGCCGCCGCGACGCTTTCCTCGAAATCGGGCAGCTGTTCCACCCCGGTGACCGGCCGCAGCGCCCAGCTCATGTCCACCGCCACCCGCAGGCCGGGGAACCCCTCGTGCCGGCAGGCTGCCATCTGCCCGTTCAGCCACCCGATCGCCTGGCTTGCGCTGAACGCCTGTCCGGACAGCAGGCGCCGCTCGGACCCGGCCGCCGCCATCTGCCCAGAGGCCAGTGCCGGCTCCACCGCTATTCCGCGCCGCGTCAGTTCCGAAATGGCCCGCTGCGCTCCCGCCTCACTCACCCATATGACCTTCAGCCCGCCAGCCAGCCCGTCACGCACAAATGCGGCGGTCAGGTCGAACAGCTCCTCGGGCTCGCCGAACGTCAGGCAGGCATGATCATTTACCGTCAGATCAGTAATCTGCGCGTCAGCTCCGACCGCCACCCGCCACCTCCGCTCGCGCGGCACCCGCGCCTCCAGCGCGGCCCGGACCCGCGCTACGGACAAAACCGTAGCGGGACCGTCAAGCCCACCGTACGGCATTCCTTGCCGTCGCGGTTTTCGGTGCACGGGCAATGCCTGAATTCACGACTGACCACTCCCCCGGGCAGCGGTAAACAAACAGGGAGCCACCGGTGACCGGGTTTCGCAATCCTTTCCGCATCGAGAACCCGCCATCGCCCGGTTCCGTTCCCGCCGGGTGCGCGGCCATGCACCATTGTTCGTTCGGGAAAAAAGAATTCTAATTATGCCGAACGGCGGTGGTTTTACGGTCCACATATGATCGGGCACGGGCGGAACCCGGACCGGTCGTGAGCCGAGCTGAACGTCACGCCGGTGACGGTCGACGGCGCGGCGAAGTAGCTCCAGCTGGCCTCGCCGGCGATGCGGGCGACCTGGAACTCCCCGCAGCGCCCGACGTTCATCTGGGCGCCTGGCTGCTAGTCGGTCGGCCGGCGCCGCGGTGGCGGGAACTCTGCGCTGGCGCCGTGGACGAAGTCGCGAGCGACGTCGGTGAGAAGCTGGTTGCTGTTCCTGGCGTAATCGCGCAGCATCGCGAAGGCGCGGTCCATGTCGATGCTGAGCCGCTCGGCGAGCTTGCCCTTGGCCTGCTCGATCGCCACTCGGCTG
The DNA here is from genome assembly GCA_963789225.1 of uncultured Actinomycetes bacterium. Lineage (GTDB taxonomy): Bacteria > Actinomycetota > Actinomycetes > Streptosporangiales > Streptosporangiaceae > Palsa-504. The sequence continues at coordinate 110,034 of CAWBKD010000005.1, read as the reverse complement.
TTCAGCGCCGCCTGGAGCTGCTCGGCGACGGTCTCGCGGCGGCGCACGTTCCGCTCTTGCAGCAGACCGATGGTTGCCACGTCGGCCAGGGCCTGGCCGATGCGCAGGTCCGCCGGGTCGAACGGGCCCGGCACGGCGGCGAACAGGTTCAGCGCGCCGATGACCTGATCCCGCAGCCGCATCGGCAGCGCGTGCACGGACCGGAACCCCGACTGCGCGGCTGCTTGCGCGAACCGGGGCCATCGCTGGTCCGGGCCGCTGAGGTCGGCGGCGATGACGGGCTGGCCGGTACGGAAGCATTCCAGGCAGGGTCCCTGGTCGTTCTGCAGCTGGAACAGCTCCAGCAGGCCGGCTTCCTCGCTGGAGGCCGCCGCGACGCGCAGCTCGCCGCGGGGGTCGGCCAGCATGACCCCGGCCGCGGACGCGGCCAGGAGCTGGATGCTGCGGTCGGTGAGCATGTGCAGGAAGTCGATGACGTCGAAGTCGGCGACCATCGTGTCGGCTAGGTCCACGAAGGTGTCCGATAGCAGCTGGGTGTCCATCTGAATCACCTTTCGCCTGTGGTGGGGAGACTCGCGGTGGCGCCGCCGGAAAGTACGGTCGGCGCGGTCGGATTTGTCATGGGCCGCCATCCTGACCCGGGTCCCGGCGTAGCCGTAGGCGCCGGGCAACGATGTCGCCGGCCACCTCCGCCAGACGGCGGTCCTCAGAGTAAGCGTAAGCCCGCAGCCGGGCGAACGCCTCCGCGGGCCGGACGCCGAGCTGGACCGTCAGCATGCCCGTGGCCTGATCGATCTCGGCGCGGTGCAGCGCCAGGTCCGGCGCCTGCCCGTCCACCCCAGCCTCGTCCCCGTTCTCCCCGTGACCGTCCGCGCTGCCGAGCAGCATCACGGTCGCCACATCGGCCAGGATGAGCAGGTCACCGAGCTGCCTGTCCGACAGCGGGTCGGCCGAGACGCGGTACAAGCCGAGCACCCCGGCGCGGATGGCCCCGACGATCAGCGGGAACGTGAAAATCGCCCTGGCGCCGAGCTGGCGTGCGGCCGGGGTGAACGCGGGCCACCGGCGGCCGTACTCCTCATCGCCCAGGTCGCCGACCAGGACCGGAGCGGCCGACGCCAGCACGTCGTGGCACGGCCCCTCTCCCAGGGTCAGCTGAAGTTCGGGCAGCTGCTCGCTGGCCAGATCCGTCACGCACATAACGAAATCCGGCTCGCCGTTGCGCGCGGCCGCCAGCCACGCCCCGCTGAGCTGAGCTGAGCTGACCGCGATAGCGCACACGTCGGCGACCGACACCCGCCGGCCGTGTCCGGCCGCGTGCGCGGCCAGCTGCCCCCACGCGACCACGGTCCGGCGGTCAGTCATCTGCGCATCCGGGCACGCGGAGAACCCGCCAGGGCCGCCGCTGCCCCGGCCGCGATCACCCGGTACCGGTACCCAACGGCGCTGCCCTCCCCGGGGATCCGGTACACACCGCAGGCCCCGGCACAGCGTACAGCCTCCGGCGGCTGCCGATGCTCACGACAGCGGCCTCCACGCTGGGATGAACCCAGAACACCTGATCCTGGCCGGTCAGGACCAGGAGCCGCCGCGGGCGCCGCGGCGGCGCGGCCAAGACCACATCGCCACCAAAGCTCCGGGCTAGCTCCTGCACCCTCAGCAGAGCGCCCAGTGAGGCGCAATCCATGAAGTCAAGCGCCGACATGTCGATGATCAGGCTCTGACCCGGCACCACCGCAGCCGCCATGGCCGCCTCGACGCCCGCCGCGCCGCAAACGTCCAGTTCCCCGCGCAGGGCCACGACAACATGACCATCACGCGCGCTGGTTTTCAGTTCTAGACCCCGCATAACCGCCGCCCTCTGCCACAGTAGCCGGGCGGGGTCTGGACCCAGCGGCTCATTTCTCGGATCCGCCCACTGATCATATGCCGCGAACACCGGACCCGCCAGGGCCCGATGCCGCTGCGGGCTCAGCGGCGCCCGGATCTACAGCCAGGGCAGCACCCGTCTCCTCAGGTCACTGTGGACGATCGTCCGCAGTCGGCCGGGCCTGGGCCTCGGGCACTTGCGCAAGGGCCTCTTCCAGGCTTGCCGCGTGCGGGATCACCCGGTCAAGGCCGGTGATCTCGAAGATGCGCAGGACGCCGGGTCTGGATGCGACCAGCAGCAGCTGACCGCCATCGGTCAGCGTCCGCCTGTGCGCGGCCACGAGCGCGTGCAGCCCCGCCGTGTCGCAGAACCGGGTCCGGGTCAGGTCGACCACGAACCGGCCGTGCCCGTGCACGGCTGCGTCCAGCAGGGCCGCTCGCAGCCGGCCGGCGTTGGCGATATCGATCTCTTCGGGTGCCGCCACCACGGGCACGCCGCTGACCATCTGCACCGGGAAGTCGGGCTCAGGCGTCACTGTGCGCCTCCTGTCTGTCGATCCGGGTAACGGGCGGGTCGGCCAGGCGCCGGAACATCAGCAGGGCGATGTCGTCGCGGGCGGGCGCGCTGCCCACCAGCGCTCGCATCACCGCGGCGCAGGCCGCCTCGGCGGATTCCGCCGTGACCGCCCGGCACAGCCGGTCCAGCCCTTCGTGGATTACCTCGCCTGGGTGCTCGATCAGGCCGTCGGTGTAGAAGCACGCCAGGGCGCCGGGCAGGATCGGCACGGTAGTCACCGGCCGCCGCGCGCCGGGGGAAACGCCGATGACGAGGCCTGGCGTGACCTGGGCCAGTTCCGCGGGCTGCCCCGGGCGGGCGATGACCGGCGGGAAATGCCCGGCCAGGCAGACATGCATCTGGTCCAGTGCCGGGTCGATGACCGCGTACAGCACGGTGGCCATCGCATCGGGCTCGAAGTGCTGCATCTTGCGGTCGAGCCGGGCCAGGACGTCGGCCGGGTCCCTGGTCTCCAGCGCGTAGGCGCGCAGCGCGCTGCGCATCCGCCCCATGATCACCGCGGCTTTCAGGCCGAAGCCGGCCACGTCACCCATCACCACGCACAGCTCGCCCGATGGCAGCCTGAACACGTCGTACCAATCGCCGCCCACCCCGCCGTCGCCCGGGATGTACCGGGCGGCCAGCTCCGCCCCGGCCACGGCCGGCGGCGCCGCTGGAACCAGGCTGCGCTGCAGCGCAGCCGCCGCGAGGCGATCGGCCTGGGCCGCTTTGGACTGCACCGTCGCGGCGGCCCGGTCCGCGGCCAGCTGCAGCAACTCGATGTCATCACCGGTGAACCGGCGGGGTATCAGGGAGCCGACATGCATCACCCCGATCACCTGGCCGCCCGCCACCATCGGCACCCCCATCATGGACCGGATGCCCTTGGCCCACAGGATGGGGTTCAGCACGGTCGTGTGATCGACATGATCCAGGATCACCGGCTGGTGCCCGGCGGCGATCCGCCCGGCGAACCCCTGGCCCACCGGAATGCGCACGCCCTGGCGTACCTCTTCCTCCAGCCCCGCGGCCGCGGTCGCGATCAGCTGGCCGGATGAGACGTCCAGCAGCAAGACCGCGGCAGTATCGGCCCCCAGGACTTCCCTGATCCGGTCCAGCAGCTCGGCCATCAGCTCTCGATCATCCAGGCCGGACAAGGCTGCATCGGTTATCGACTGAATGGCCCGGAGCCTAGCCTCAACCGGTTCCGGATCGACCCGCGCCGTCACCTCGACGCCTCCGGCGATGGGCTGAAGCTGACCGTGGCCCTCGTTCCCTGCGCACCGGACGTGACCTGCAACTGGTCAGCTACCTGCTGGACTACCCAGAGGCCGTGACCGGGTGTGGCCTGCCATGAGCTCACCGCGCCAGCGATGCGAGGGCTTTCCGTCTCGGTGGCGTGGCCGTTCACGTGACCGGCTCCCGGCCTGGCCGGGTCACCGGACACGTGCGCGCCGTCGTCGACCTGGCAGTGCAGAGATCCCGCCACATTCCAGATCCGCAGCCGTCCTGCTCCCGCGCCATGGTGGACCGCGTTGGCCGCCAGTTCATGAATAGCCAGCACCATATCTTCGACCCGGTCGTCAGGGAAGCCGGCCCGGCTGGCCCGGGCCTGCACGTCCGCCCTCAGCACGTGGAGGGTGCCGGAATCGAACATCATGTCAAGAATCGGCGGTTTCTCCACGTCAGCCGTGCCACTCATCTTCCCCTCAATTGGCAACTAGCTTCTGCCAGCCATATCTACCTCTAAACCAGCGATCTATCCAGTTAGCGCGCTGGTTTCCTGCGTCCTCGCTTCAGGCCTGCAACCTACACCTGGTTTGGCGCCGGCTGGCGGGGTAGTGCGGTCCGGAGCCGGCCGTCAGGGCGAGAACGGAAAGCCATGACGGGAACCCCGCGTTTCGTCGGCCATCAGGAGGAGCACATGACATCTCTGCGCGCCCGCCGCAGCGCGGCAGGCCAGACCGTCAGCGGTATCGACCGGATCGTGCGGAACGTGCAGACCGGGCACTTCGAGCGCAGCCTGTCGGCTCTGACCGCGGCCGGGGCCCTGGTGACGGCGGCGGAGATCTACTTCGAGCATGACAGCGCCAGCTTCGGCAACAAGATGATGTGGCTGCCTGTCGTGCTGGGGCCGGTCGGCGCGGCCGCCGGGGTCGCCGGGTTCTGCAGCCGCCGGATGGCGAAGACGGCCTTGCCCATCGCCTCAGCGGCGATCGTAGCCAACGGCCTGCAGGGCCTGTACCTGCACGCCCGCGGCATCGCCCAGAAGCCGGGAGGCTGGCGGAACGCCCGTTACAACATGGAGATGGGGCCGCCGCTGCTAGCTCCGCTGCTGGTCACCATGGTGGGGGGCATGGGCCTGCTGGCCGCGATCTTGCGGCGGGAGAAGTGAGCGGCGAGATGGAGCGAAACCACGGCCGGGCCGGCCGGTTCCCCGGCTTCGACGTGCTGAGCCAGGCCCCGCACTGGGATCAGGTGACCGCCGACGTGGTGACCGCCAGGATCGGGCCGCCTCCGGCGCTGGAGTTTTTCACCGGAGCGGAGGCACCGTGCGCCCGGGCCCTGCTCAACCTGCTCACCGGCCAGGACGGCGAGGCGGCCGTCCCGGTATGCGAGATGGTCGACTCCCGGCTGGCGGCGGGCGAGACCGACGGCTGGCGATATGCGGACATGCCCGAGGACGGTCAGGCCTGGCGGGACACGCTGTCGTATCTCGACGCCGACTCCGGACACCGCTGCGGCACCTCGTTCGCCGGAGCCCCCTGGGCCGACCAGGCGGCGCTGGTCCAGGCCGTGCAGGACCTGAAGTCCGCCGACTGGCACGGGCTGCCGGCCGCGCGCGTATGGAGCCTGTGGACCCGGTACGCCTGCACGGCCTTTTACGCTCATCCGTTCGCCTGGACCGAGATCGGCTTCCCGGGCCCGGCTTACCCGCGCGGCTACAAGAACGCCGGGGTCGGCAAGCTCGAGCCCTTCGAGGTCCGTGACGCGCGGCCCGCCGAGGACCCCGTCAAGGAGGGCGCCTGATGGGTCCCCGGGACGGTGTCCGCGCCCGTAACGAATCGGCCTGGCTGCTGCCCAACGACGGCACCAGGACCAACCACCGACTCCGCCGCGACATGCGGCAGTTCGCCGATGAGGACGAGATCGACCTGGTGATCGTCGGCTGCGGCGCGGGCGGCTCGGTCTTGCTGCAGCGGCTGGCCCGGGCCGGCTGGAAGGTGGCGGCCCTGGACGCCGGCCCGTTCTGGGACCCGGATACGGACTGGGTGAGCGACGAGGCCGGTTCCCACCATCTGTACTGGACCGACCCGCGGGTGATCGCGGGCGCCGACCCGGTGCCGCTGGGGTCGAACAACTCCGGGCGGGGTGTAGGCGGCTCGATGATCCACTACGCCGGGTACACGCCGCGCTTCCACCCGAGCGATTTCATGACCCGCACGCTCGACGGCGTCGGGGCCGACTGGCCGGTGGGCTACTCCGAGCTCCGCCCGTACTACGAGCAGATCGAGCAGGAACTGCCCGTGGCGGGTGAGCGCTGGCCATGGGGAGACCCGCACGGCTACCCCCACCGTCCGCACCCGGTCGGCGGGAACGGCGAGGTATTCCTGCGCGGGGCGACCAAGCTCGGGATCACCGCCAAGGTCGGCCCGGTGGCGATCACCAACGGCCGGTTCGGGAACCGGCCGCACTGCATCTACCGCGGCTTCTGCCTGCAGGGCTGCAAGGTCAACGCCAAGGCGTCGCCGCTGATCACGCACGTCCCCGACGCCCTGGCGCACGGCGGGGAGGTACGCGCCGACGCCATGGTCACCGGGATCGCCGTCGACGAGCGCACCGGCCGCGCGACCGGAGCGCGGTATGTCCGCGGCGGCCGGGAGCGCTTTCAGCGCGCCGCGATGGTGGCCGTGGCCGGGTACTCGATCGAGACGCCCCGGCTGCTGCTGAACTCGTCGTCCGGGCGCTTCCCCGACGGCCTGTGCAACGACTTCGACCAGGTCGGCCGGTACCTCATGGTGCAGGGCGCGCCGCAGACCGCGGGCCGCTTCGACGCCGAGGTCCGGATGTACAAGGCGCCGCCGCCCGAGGTGAGCACCGAGGAGTTCTACGAGACCGACCCCGGAAAGGACTCCAAGCGCGGCTTCTCGGTCCAGACCGTCTCGCCGCTGCCGATCACCTGGGCCGAGCACGTCGCCGCCCAGGGGCACTGGGGCAGCGCGCTGCGCGAGTACGTGAGCGACTACGTGCACTGGTCGTGCCTGGGCGCGCTGTGCGAGTTCCTGCCGCTGCCGGAGAACCGGGTGACGCTCGCCGAGGAGAAGGACTCCTACGGCCTGCCGGTGGCCCGCTTCTCCTACTCCCAGTGCGACAACGACCGGGCCCTGGCCCGGGCGGCGCAGTCGGTCATGGAGGACATCCTGCACGCGGCCGGCGCCGACGAGGTCATCACCATCCAGCGCTACGCCCACCTGGTCGGCGGGGCCCGGATGGCCCGCGACGAACGGCACGGCGTCGTGGACGGGAACTGCCGCAGCTTCGCGGTACCCAACCTCTACCTCACCGACGGAAGCGTGCTGCCCACCCAGGGCAGCGCCAACCCCGCGCTGACGATCATGGCCGTGGCCGCCCGCACGGCCGATCACCTGATCGCTGGCGGTATCACCTGACACATCAACGGGCCACGGAAGGAATAGCACATGGCACCGACAGTTGCCGATTACCTGCTCGAGCGGCTGCGCTCCTGGGACGTGCAGCACGTATTCGCCTACGCCGGCGACGGGATCAACGGGATCCTGGCCGCCTGGGGCCGGGCCGAGAACAAGCCGCAGTTCGTCCAGGCCAGGCACGAGGAGATGGCCGCCTTCGAAGCCGTCGGGTACGCCAAGTTCACCGGCCGCGTCGGCGTCTGCATGGCGACCTCGGGCCCGGGCGCCATTCACCTGCTCAACGGCCTGTACGACGCCAAGCTGGATCACGTGCCCGTCGTGGCGATCGTGGGCCAGACCAGCCGCAGCGCCATGGGCGGCTCCTACCAGCAGGAAGTCGACCTGCTCTCGCTGTTCAAGGACGTCGCCAGCCCGTACGTGCAGATGGTGACGGTTCCCGAGCAGCTGCCCAACGTGCTGGACCGGGCGATCCGCACCGCCATCGCCGAGCGGGCGGCCACCGCGCTGATCATCCCCTCCGACGTGCAGGAACTGGAGTACTCCGCGCCCACCCACGAGTTCAAGATGGTGCCATCGTCGCTGGGGACCAGCTGGCCGGTCACTTCTCCCGTTGACCACGCGATCATGCAGGCCGCCGAGGTGCTGAATTCCGGTTCCAAGGTCGCCATCCTGGCCGGGCAGGGCGCCCGCAGGGCCCGCCGTGAACTCGAGGAGGTCGCCGAGCTACTCGGCGCCGGGGTGGCCAAGCCCCTGCTGGGCAAGGACGTGCTCTCCGATGAGCTGCCGTACGTGACCGGCTCGATCGGGCTGCTGGGCACCCGGCCCAGCTACGAGATGATGATGCACTGCGACACGCTGCTGACCGTGGGCTCGAGCTTCCCCTACACGCAGTTCCTGCCGAAGTTCGGCCAGGCGCGCGCCGTCCAGATCGACATCGACGGCAAGTTCATCGGGATGCGCTATCCCTACGAGGTCAACCTGGTCGCGGACTCGGCCACCGCCCTGCGGGCGCTGATCCCGCACCTGAAGCGCAAGGAGGATCGCTCCTGGCGGGAGGCCATCGAGGCGGGGGTCGTCGGCTGGTGGCGGTCGATGGACGCCGAGGCCGAGGTGGCGGCCGATCCGGTCAACCCGATGCTGGTCTTCCGCGAGCTGTCCGCGCGGCTCCCGATGGATGCCATCGTCACGGCGGACTCCGGCTCGTCCGCGAACTGGTACGCCAGGCAGCTGCGGTTCCGCGGCGACATGCGCGGCTCGCTGTCCGGGAACCTGGCCACCATGGGTCCCGGTGTGCCGTACGGCATCGGCGCCAAGTTCGGGCACCCCGACCGGCCCGTCATCGTCTTCGCCGGGGACGGGGCGATGCAGATGAACGGCCTGGCCGAGCTGATCACCGTCAAGCATTACTGGGAGCAGTGGACCGATCCCCGGCTGATCGTCGCGGTGCTGCACAACAACGACCTCAACCAGGTCACCTGGGAGATGCGGGCGATGGAAGGCGCGCCGAAATTCACCGAATCCCAGCGGCTCCCCGACGTGTCATACGAGGGCTTCGCCCGCAGCCTGGGCCTGGGCGGGATCGCGGTCAGCGAGCCTGGCCAGCTCGGCGCGGCCTGGGACCAGGCCCTGGCCGCCGACCGGCCGACGGTGCTTGACGTGCGGACTGACCCCAACGTTCCGCCGATTCCGCCGCACGCCACCTTCGAACAGGCCAAGAACACCGCCATGGCGCTCCTGAAGGGCGACGAAGACCGGTGGGGCGTGCTCAAGGAAGGCCTGATGACCAAGGCCCGCGAAATCCTGCCCGGCGGTGGTAATTGACCGGCAGAGATCACCGTCTCCCGACAAAGCCGGGCGCCAGCGGTTTGCGGGCTTATGTGAGGGTAGCTGGGTCGGGACCCAATCTGAAAGATGGCGCCGGAAAAGTCATCCACAATCGACACCGGGCGCTGCCAGGAAAGGAAAGTCAATGTATATTGGTATCGGGGCGATAGTCGTCATCGTGATAATCGTGCTAGTCGTTCTCATGCTGCGCAGGTAGCTATATTGCGCAGCTGCGCCTGCGGATCTCAATCCGCCCGGATGAGTAATGGCCACGATGGCCGGGGTTACGTGAACGGGCCCCGGCCGGCCGAATCTGGCCGTCCTGTCTCGGCGTGGCGGTGGCCTACGGCGTGACCGGGCTGGTCATCGGGGCGCGGTCGGTGCTCATCATCATCGGCCTGGCCCTCTTCGTCGCCGCGGGCCTTGACCCGGTCCCCGGCTGGCCGTGCCGCATTCGCGGCGGCCGCGGGCCATCCTCCTCGGCGATGAGATCCTCGCCAAGGTCGGCGGCTACGTGCTGGGCAACGTCATCACCTCGGTGATCGCCGGCCTCGGCACCTATTTCTGGATGCTCGCGTTCGGCATCCCCTACCCGCTCCTCCTCGGCATGTTCGTGGCCCTGCTCGACCTGATCCCGGTGATCGGATCGACCGTCGTGCTGCTCGGCATCATCGGAGCGTTCGTGGCGATCCCGGTCGCCGCGGCCATCCGGCTGCTGCTGCACGAGATCGCCATACGCCGACTCGATAGGAGCTGAGCCTTCCCAGCCCGCCGTTTAAGTTCCTGCGGCCGGGTAGGGGAAGCGGATCCAATGACAGGAGGATCTGATGTCTACCTTGGTATGGGTCGTGATCGCCATCGTGGCGGTGATCGCCATCGCGCTTGTCGCGGTGGGGGCCAGGAAACGCAACTCTGCGATGCTTCGTCAGCGCTTCGGCCCGGAATACGACCGGGCGGTAGAGAACCGCGGCGGCCAGCGTGCCGCCGAGGCCGACCTTCGCGCACGTGAGAAGCAGCGGGCTCAGTTCGAGGTCAACCCACTGCCGGAAGCCACCCGGCTGCAGTTCGCGGACGAATGGCGTGACGTACAGGAGCACTTCGTAGATCAGCCGGCGCAAGCCACGACTGCTGCCGATATCCTCGTCACCCGCGTCATGGAGGCGCGGGGTTACCCGATGAAGGACTTCGATGTACAGGCCGATCTGGTATCGGTCGACTACCCAGACACCGTTGAGAACTACCGGTTCGCGCACGCCGTGCGGCAACGCTCCGAGACTCAGCAGGCCAGCACCGAAGACCTGCGCGAGGCGCTACTGCGGTACCGGTCCCTGTTCGACGAGCTGCTGCGTCCAGACGGCAACGGCGCAGGAGAGGGCACCACCGGCCAGGCGCAGCCAGCCAGCGCCAGCAGCCGTCAGCGCGGAACTGCCGTACCGGATCCACGGGACCCGGGGACCGGCGTCAACGGGCGGACCGATGGGTCGGCTGGCGTGGGAAGCGACGGCGTCGGTCCGGCCGATCCGGACCCGGATTACTACGATCAGCGGACAGGCCGGTGAGGCGGACGATGAACGACACTGACGACACACGAGACCGTGGTCTGACCACAGAGCAGATCGCCGCGGCCGGCCCCTGGACGGGCCGGGGGGACGTCCCGGCGCCGGCCGGTCGCGAAGGCTTGGCTGACGAAGGCTTGGCTGACGACCGCCATGCTGACGACGGCCATGCTGACGACGGCCATGCTGACGACGGCCATGCTGACGACGGCGCCGGCCTCACCGCAGGTCATGCAGCATCCGGGTACGCCGGCCGCAGCGGGCAGGACACCGCCGGCGAGGGCAGCGTCGCAGCTGACCCCCGGCCGCGGGCCAGCTTGCTGGCGGACGGCGAACTGCAGAGGATGACCATGCGCTGGAAGGATATCCAGGCGGAGTTCGTCGACGAGCCGAGTACAGCGGTCCAGCAAGCCGACGCGCTCGTAGCAGAGCTCATGCAGCGGCTGGCCGCGATGTTCGCCAGCGAGCGCGCCGGGCTTGAAGAGCGCTTGGCAGGCGGCCGCCAGGTCTCCACCGAGGACCTCAGGCAGGGGCTGCGCCTCTACCGCTCGTTCTTTGAGCGGCTGCTGGCCGCGTAGCCGGCTATCCAGTCATCCACCCGCGCCCACTGGGCATTGAGCCATTCCGTGCGGGCGTCCCGGCCGGAGGGCACGTCTCCGGCCGGGATTCGCCACCAGGTGACCCGCAGCGGGCCCCGGAGCGGGATGCCTTTCCAGACGGCGCCAGCCGAGTCGAGATGGTCAAGCCCGGCGTGAGCCACGATGGTCAGATCGGCCTGGGGCGCGGCCTCGATCGCGCTCAGGGTGCCGGACGGGCGCGGCGGCAGTACATGGCCGAGCGCGGCCGCCTGCCTGGCCGCGCGGCGCCGGCCATGGCGTCGCAGGCCGTCGATGGCGCGCCGGCGGCGCCCGGGGGTGAAGTTACCGCCTTCAGGGAAAATGACCAGAGCATCCCGGTCCCCTATGCCCGCGGCGAGGTCGCTGATCAGCGCGACCGCCCGGTCGGCGTGCCCATGGGGATCGATGAAGCTGTGCGGGACCCTGCCCACCAGCACGTCTATCCATGGATCAAGGGCAAGCGTGTGCTTGAGCACGAGCAGCGGCCGCCGGCCCGCATACGCCAGCAAGCCATAGACGAGCAGGAAGGTGTCTCCTGGTCCGGCGTGCCGGGCCAGGACGATGACCGGCCCGGGCGGTGCGCCCGCACGGGCTTCATGCTGCTCTTGATGGCCGGCGTGAACTTCCACGCGAAGCCCGAACTGCCAGCGAGCGGCCCGGTACAGGCGTTTGAGCAGCCTTTCTGTCAGGCGGAAATTCAAATCCTGATAGCGGACGGCATCGCGCCGCGAGGCAGGGCCGCACCGGACCCAGACCGCGAACGCGCCGACCAGGGCAGCGAGCTCAACCACGAGGTAAGTGACGAGAAAGGCGCCCAGCCGCACGGCCCGCCACCGCCCCCGCAGGCACAGCGACACTGGCCCGGTGACGACAGCGGCGAGAACAAGCAGCGCGCCACTGACCACGGTCACGCCCGCGATCGCCGGGATCATGACGACACGGCGCAGCGTGGGCAGCAGAACGCGCATCTCAGCTCGTATCGTCGGGATCCTGACCGGTTTCCGGCTGGCTCCCTGGCGGTATATCTGCGTCCAGCAGCGTGGTAGATCCGGCCGAACGCGTGACCGCATTCTCGGTCCGCTCCCGCAGTCGCTCAAGCGATTCGCCGTCGCCGAGCGGGACAGTGGCCTCCATGCGCTCGCTGGCCTGCACCTCGGGCAGATCCATGACCGCATCAACCAGGCTCGCCCGGGTGCCAGGAGTAACATGCCCGGCCGGCGCGTGCAACGACGCCCGCACAGTTCCGTCGGCTCCGGCGTTCGTTGTCACCTCAGCAGCCGCGACCGGCTGGCCATCATCGCCCACTTCGACGTGCCGGGGCCCATCAGGATCAGTCATGGCAGATGCCTCCTGGGATCGATCGCTTGTACCTGCAAAGACACGCTGGTCGCGCAGCATCCGCGGCACCAGCTGCAGCTGGTAGTCGTGCACCCAGACCGTGGCGCCGGGCGCCACCGCGGCGGCCGCCGCGACCGCGAACGACCGGTTGACCGCTACGTAGGCCTCCCACCACCGGCGCTCGAACTGCGGCGAGGCGATGACGTCGTGGTATAGCGGCCACAGGGTCGCGTTGCAGAATCCCTCGTAGTAATCCCGCACCTGCTCCGCGGACAGTCCCACGGCCAGCAGGTCCAGGCAGTTGGCCTCGAACGCCCCCGGAGCGGATTCCGCGTCACCGGACCAGCCGACCCACACGCCGTCGGCCTCCCGCATGACCGGCTCGAGCGCCGTGACCAGCCCGCCCGGACTTGGCCGCCAGCTAGCCTCGCCGTCTGGGCGCTCGACCCGGTCCACCGGCAGCCTGCTCGCCACCACCACGAAATGGTGCTGCCCGGCACTGGCCGCGTTCCTCACGGGTGAGACCGGTCAAACCGTAGCGGCATGCCAGCAGCGGCTAGGGGTTGCCGAGCAGGCGGGCAAACGGCCCACGATCGGCTTCGGTGCCCGCGCGGAGGGTCCATCCGTCGACGGCCTCCAGGCTGATGCGCCACAGGCCCTCGGCAAGCTCAGCGTCGCCACGGTTACCCGTCGCCTGTATGTGCAGGTGCCGGGCGGATGCGGCTTCCGCCTCCGTGGTGTACTCCTTGCCCAGCAGGCCAGAGGACGGCTCCAGCGCGCTCATGAGTGGGTTTCCCTCCACGAGTTCACTGAAGTACCTCTGCTCCGAGATCAGGGTGCCGTGAAGTACGGTGCCGTGCACCGAGACCACGACCGGGGCCGCGGCTTGGCCTGACTCGTTGATGGCCTGAGCTAGCTGCAGTAGGACCGGATCGATGTGGCGCTTGGCCATAGTGGGCATCTCCTTGACGTCGGTAGCGGATCGCCCTCCTACCCGCGGCAAGACGATCAACACCTTTCCGGTGCTTCGCAGTGTTTGAAGCCTGGCCCGGCCTGTCCTTATCGGCGGTGCTCATGCCTCCTCTCGACTGGTCACCGCGGCTCCCCCTGATGAGCAGCCTCAATCCCGATACACGGCCACGAACGGGAGAGTTTCGCCGGGGTTTCCCCGGGCAGTGGACGGTGGTGAGTTTGCCGGTCAGCCAGCAGCGGGTCCTGCACGAGATCGAGAGTGCCCTGGAAGGCGGCGAGCCCCGGCTCAGGTCGATGTTCGCGATCTTCACCCGGCTGACCCGCGATGACGGAGCGCCGCGAACGGAGTCGCTTCTGTCGAAGGCCAGCGTTCGGCGGGCCTGGCTGACCGGTAGGCGGCGCGCGATCATCGCCATCCCGGTCGTGTTGGGCCTGGCGGCGCTGCTTATCTTCCTGGCCGTCAGCGGCTCTACCGCGCAGCCGTGTCGGTCCGGCACGGCGCCGTGGGGCACGAGCTGTCAGTCAGTGCCCGAATCGCACGGTCACTCACAGGCCGGTTAGCGCGGGCCACGCGTTCCGGGTGGGCTGAAGAGCGCGCCGCGGAGCAACGAGCGGCCGACGGCCAGCCCGCCGCGTTCCGGATCGGAGCCCATCGACGGGCGGTCGCGCATGTTTCGCATGTCCGTATTGCAAGTCGCGGTGGACGCGACGTTCCCTGGTGGCGCGGTCACGTTAAACCTGCGGTCGGCTGGGTAAGCGCACGGAACTAAACCAGCAGTCCGGACGAAGGGACGTCCCGTGGAACGTTCAAGCGCGACTCAATTTCCCAATCACGAAGAGCACACGACCGGGCAGCTCGTCACGATGCTGTCCGAGCAGGTTTCCGTGCTCGTCCGGGACGAGCTGAAACTCGCCCGGCTGGAGATGACTAGCAAGGGCAAGCAGGCGGCGCTGGGCGCCGGCCTGTTCGGCGCATCCGGCGTCATCGCGATCTATGGCGTGGGCTGCCTACTGCAGCGCCGCTGGCCGGTGGCGCTGGCCGTCGGCGTCCTGATCGCCGGTTCGGTGGCCATCTGGCGCTGGAAGAAGACATGACGCCGCTGAACCCACGGCGCGGTCGGCACGCGGGCCAGGATACGATCCCGCCGCAGAAGGAGGTGTCTGGCGGCCCCGAGACTCCGCTCGAGCTAGGCGGGACCGGCTGGAAGAATACGTTCAAGCGCACCGGGAAAAAGTTCGTCCGTGACCGGTGCAGCATCACGGCCGGGAGCCTGGCCTATCACTGGTTCCTGGCGCTGTTCCCGGCGCTCATCGCGTTGCTCGGCGTGGCGAGGCTGGCGCACATCGGAGCGAGCGGCTTGCACCGGCTGGTTAACGGCCTGGACCAGGCCCTGCCGCAAGGTGCTGGGACGGTCTTCACCCAGGCTGTGCAGTCGGCCACCACTCGCTCGTCGGCCAGTTCGCTGACGGCCTTGATCATCGGCGTGGCGGTCGCGGTATGGAGTGCTTCAGGCGGCATGGCCGCGCTGGAAACCGGGCTCGATATTGCCTACGAAGTCCCTGTCGACCGTAAGTTCGTGGCCAAGCGGCTCTACGCGTTCCCGCTCATGCTGGCCACAATGATCATCGGCGGGATGGCCTCGGCCCTGATCGTGTTCGGCGCGTCGATCGGGTCGGGGATCGAGGGCCACGTCGGAGTGAGCGTGACGGCCTTCACTGTTGCCTGGACGGTGGTGCGCTGGGTGGTAACCATCGTCTTGATCACGCTGCTGTTCTCGTTCTACTACTTCCTCGGGCCGAACCGCGAGACGCCCCGCTGGCGGTGGGTCAGCCCTGGCGGCCTGCTGGGCACGGTCATTTTCCTGCTCGCATCGCTCTGCTTCTCGTTCTATGTGGCCAAGTTCGGCTCGTACGGCAAGACCTACGGGGCGTTCGCCGGAGTGGTGATTCTCATCTTCTGGCTCTACCTGGTGGGGCTGGCGGTTCTGCTCGGGGCCGAGCTGAACGCGGAAACCGAACGCGAGGCGGCCGCGCTGGCGGGTTACCGGGGCGCGCAGACGAGCGCCGAGGAACTCCAGAGCGGGGAATCACCTAAGCGCTGACCGGCTGCGGTTGGTCAGCGCTGACTCGCCCATGCCGGGACGAACAATACCGCTATCTGGCGCGGCGCGGTCAGTGGCGCCTGGCGAGCGGGAACGCGAACCACAACAGGCCGAACAGGCCGGCGATGAAGACGGTAATCAGGCCCGCGGCCAGGCTGCCGCCGACATAGCTGGTCACCAGCAAGAACTGGGCTAGGTGCCAGCCCTCCCGGCCGGTGCGGCCGACGGCCAGCTGCGTGCGGCAGGAGAATCCGTCGGCCAGCATGACGGTGTCCTGGTCGGCGAGCCCGCGTCGAACCGGACCTCGCCGTCGACGGCTTCGGTGAGCGCGTGCTGGAGCTTGCCGGTGTCAGAGCGCGTCATGGCGCGCCTGCTACCCGGCCGGCCGAGGCTTACTCCGCCGCGGCGTCCCGTGATGAGAAGGGTGGCGGGGCGAGATCAGCGCCGCCGAGCCGGACCTGGATAGTGCCGGGGCGGAGATGGTCCAGGGACTGGCTCCAGGTGCATTCCGGCCAGTGATAACTCACAGCCCCTTCGGCCGGGCGGTACTCGGCGGTATAGAGGGTCCCGAAGCCCGCACCGAAACGGGTGGCGTACAGCGGGGGCCGCAGGCAGGCCGCGACGATGCTGGGGCCATCTGCCCCGGCCGCCACCAGTTCCTCCAGGTGCTCCTGCCGCTCGACGGTCCGGATGGCGGCGGCGTACGGCGCCCATTCCACCGTGCCCTGGTAGTTGGTGGCCACGGCCAGGCTGGTTACCTGAGCGGGGCGGTCCGGGGCCAGGTAAACCGTGGCGCGCCGCCCGTCCCGGTCGATCGCCGTGACGTTATAGGACATGTGCACGGGGATACGGCGCAATGTCCGCACCGCGTCATCGACCGTCTCGCAGGTCTGCAGCACGTAGCGGATCACCAGCGGGATCCCGAACCCCTCGCCGACCTGCGGCCGGCCGCCGAAGGTCAGCGAGACGGCCAGGCCCGCGTCGTTAACCCCGTCCAGCAGACCCCACAGGCAGTCGAGCATCCCGAGCACAGGCCGCCCGCCGTACCCCGTCCTGGCCACCACCGCCTCGAACAGCCGGTAGTCCCAGTCGTAGTTACGGACCAGCGCCGGGCCGCCGGGCAGCACCGCCGCCTGCGAGCAGCCGGTCAGGAACGGCGGCGGGTTCCACAGGGCCAGCGCGGCTGCCGCCTCGGGGTCGTCGCCGAGCATGCCGACCAGCCGCTGCCACGTCGGCACGAGCTCGGGCATGTGCTCTTCGAGCCGCGCCCGGGCCTGCCCGGCCGTCGGGCGGGCCGCGCCCTCGCGCCACCATTCGCGGAAGGCTGGCCAGGCTGCCGTGAGGTGCTCGCCGATCCCCTCGCCCGGCTCGTCTTCGCCGAACGCCCGCAACGTCAGGGACACCTCCCCGGCCAGGGAGGCCTGATCCCAGGGAGCGCCCGGCCACGGGCCTGTCGTCCAGTCTGTCGAGGCGACGCGCCGCAGCCACGAGCGCCAGTCCGACCAGTCGACGTCCTGCACCCACCGCTGCCAGTCCTGCCAGCTCGAAGGCTGCAACGCCTGTCTCCTATGTTCGGGAACGACACACGGCTAGCCCAGCCGGGCGAAGGTAAACATTGACGATTGTGACGTTCGTCACCCGGAACGTTTGAGGGCGCCCCGTGCAGGTAGCAGTCATCCAGTTAACGACGGAGCATGACGCGAAGGGGTTCAGCGTGCGCGATGACGGGCCGATCGTGCGGGAGATCACCAGCACCGCCTATGTGATCCCGACGGATGCGCCTGAGGCGGACGGGACGCTCGCCTGGGACAAGACCATCATGGTGCTCGCTTCGGTCCGGGCTGGGACGACACTCGGCATCGGCTGGAGTTACGCGGCCGCCGCGGCCGGCGACGTCATCGCCGACGTGCTGGCCGGGGCGGTGATCGGCCGCAGCGCGATGGACGTGCCCGGAGCGGCCGAGGCCATGGCGCGCGCGGTGCGCAACATCGGGCGCCCGGGAATCGCGGCGACGGCCATCTCCGCGGTGGACATAGCTCTGTGGGATCTCAAGGCACGCCTGCTCGGCGTGTCGGTGACCCGGCTACTCGGCCAGGCGCGCGACAGCGTCCCCGTCTACGGAAGCGGCGGTTTCACCAGCTACGACGAGCACCAGACCCGCGAGCAGCTGGCCGGCTGGGTGGGGAAGGACCGCATCCCGCGAGTGAAGATCAAGATCGGCGAGAGCTGGGGCACCCGTGAGCGGCGGGACCTGGAGCGGGTGGCCCTCGCCCGGGACGTCATCGGGCCTGACGCCGAGCTTTACGTGGACGCCAACGGCGGATATACGACCGGGCAGGCGGTGCGGGTCGGCCACCGGGTCGCGGAGTACGGGGTGAGCTGGTTCGAGGAGCCCGTTTCCTCGCAGGACCTGGCCGGGCTCGCCGCGGTGCGGCGCCAGGTGCTACCCGACGTGGCGGCCGGGGAGTACAGCTGGTCGCTGGCCGACTCGGCCCGGCTCATCGATGCCGGCGCGGTGGACTGCCTGCAGCTAGACGTGACCCGCTGCGGCGGCATCACCGAGTTCCTGCGCGGGTCCGCCCTGGCGGCGGCACACAATGTGCAGGTCTCCGGGCACTGCGCACCTAACCTGCATGCGCGGGTGGGCGCTGCGGTGCCCAACCTGCGGCACGTCGAGTACTTCCACGACCACCAGCGGATCGAGCAGATGCTCTTCGACGGCGCCCTGGATCCTGACGGCGGGGTCATGACGCCCGACCCGGACCAGCCGGGCCTCGGCTTGACGCTGCGGGACGCCGATGCCGAACCCTACCGCCGTCACTGACCTAGCGGACGGACCGCCGATTCACCGATCGATGCCGAGAACCCCGCGGCGGCGAACGCGGCCTCGGTCAGCGCGTCGGTCAGGGCGGCACTGCGCGCGGCCCGGCTGACCGCGGCGAGCAGCAGCATCGACGCGGCATGCACCGCATCGACCTGCCAGCCGATCGCGAACACCCCGGGCCGGGGCGCGGTGGCGGTCAGCGCGGCCTGCGCCAGGTGCCGGGCACCGAGCACCTGCGCCACCCGGCGGGTCCGCTTGCCGGGGACGCGGCCGGTGGCGAGGAAGATCGTCGTGCCGGGCATCAGCACCAGCGCCGCCCCGTAGCCGACCCGGATCATCTGCAACTCTCGCCCCGCGGCCGTTCCCGCGGCCGGCGCCGTCACCGGCGGCGTCCGAGCCATCCGACCAGGAACGCCCCGATGACGGCCGCCCCGGCGACCGCCCCGGCGGACACGCCGGCGTGCTGTGACATCCACAGCTGCGGGCTGCGGTCGTGCGACCTGTCGTCAAAGGCGCCGTGCGGCCCGAAATCGTGCCCGCTGCCGCCGTCGACGGGCTGCATCAGGTTATCGGGGCGGCCGGGTTCGGCGGGCTGGGCCGTCTGCTGGGCGGCGTAACCGGTCCGGGCCAGGTAGCGGTCGAGCACGGCCGGCACCACCCGGTTGGCGAGCAGGGTGGCCGCGGTGCTGGCGCCCACCCAGTACTGCCTGCGGCGCGGATGGTCCGCGGCGTACAGCACCCCGCGGGCGGCGACCTCGGGCTGGTAGATCGGCGGCACGGGCTGGGGATGGTTCGGCAGCCTGGAGCGCACCCAGGAGAACTGAGGCGTGTTGACGGCGGGCATCTGGACCACGGTCACGTGCACGCCGGAGTCCTCGTGCAGCAACTCGCAGCGCACCGAGGACGTAAATCCGTTGATGGCGTGCTTGGCTCCGCAGTAGGCCGACTGCAGCGGGATGCTGCGTTCGCCGAGCGCCGATCCGACCTGCACGATCGTGCCCCGGCCCCGGGGGCGCATCAGCGCGAGGGCCGCCATCGTCCCGTGCACGAACCCGAGGTAGCTGACCTCGGTGACCCGCCGGAACTCATCCGCGGCGATTTCACGGAACGGCGAGAAGACCGAGGTGAACGCGACGTTGACCCACACGTCGATCGGCCCGAGTTGCTCCTCGACCTGCCGGGCCGCCGCGACGACCTGATCGTAATCGGCCACGTCGGCGCTGATCGTGAGCGCCGTGCCGCCGGCCTCCTCCACGTCGCGGGCCGCGCCGTCCAGCCCGGCCTGGCCGCGGGCGATCAGGGCGACGCGGGCGCCGCGCTGCCCGAACAGGCGTGCGGTGGCGCGCCCGATTCCGGCGCTCGCACCGGTGACGACAACGGTCTGGGTTTCCATTGGATAAGCCTTCCTGGGCCTGAGGGATGTCGAAGCCGCTGCCCGGCGGGGGGCGGGCTAAACGCGCCGAACGGCGTTTGGACTGGGCGCTGCGGGACAGCAGGGGCCCATGACCGCATCGTTCCGCCCGCATGTGCTGCGTGAGTACGCGCTGATCGCCGACGGGGAGCGCGGAGCGCTCATCGGACAGGACGGGGCCATCTCGTGGCTGTGCGCGCCGCGGTGGGACAGCCCGGCGGTCTTCAGCGGGCTGCTCGGCGGCCACGGCGCCTACGCCGTCGCGTCGGCCGATCCGTGGCATGTCTGGGGCGGCTACTACGAGAGCGGCAGCCTGATCTGGCGCAGCCGCTGGGTCGGCTCATCGCGCACCGAGTGCCGGGAGGCGCTGGCCATGCCGGCCGACCCGCACCGCGCCGTGATCCTGCGGCGCATCGAGGCGGTCGACGGGCCCGCCCGGGTGAACGCGCTGCTGGACGTCCGCGCCGGTTTCGGGCGCAGCAAGATGACGGAGCTGTCTCGGGCTGGCGGGTGCTGGACCGGCCGCAGCGGCCGGATCTGGTTCCAGTGGTCCGGCGCGGCCCGCGCCCGGGTCGGCGCCGACGGTCTGGTCCTCACGGTGAAGCTCCCAGAGGGGGGTCACCACGATCTCGTCCTAGAACTTTCCGACCGGCCGCTGGACCGCCCGCCGCCCGATCCGGACGAGGCCTGGGCGGCGACCGAGGAGAGTTGGTCCACGGTGGTGCCCCGCTGCGATGACCTCATCGCGGCGCGCGACGCCCGCCATGCCTACGCTGTCCTGCGCGGGCTGACGGCCAGCACCGGCGCGATGGTCGCGGCCGCCACTACGTCGCTGCCCGAGCGGCTGGAAGCAGGCCGTAACTACGACTACCGGTACGCCTGGATCCGTGACCAGTGTTACGCCGGCCTGGCGGTCGCCGCCCACGGCCCGCACCCGTTGCTGGCCGGGACCGTCCAGTTCCTGACCGAGCGGATCCTGGCCGACGGTCCTGATCTCATGCCGGCCTACACCGTGACCGGGCAGCCCATTCCTGACGAGCACGGGGTGCCGTTGCGCGGGTATCCGGGCGGGACGACCCGGATCGGGAACCGGGTGGCCGGCCAGTTCCAGCTGGACGGGCTCGGGGAGTGCCTTGAGCTGTTCGCCGCGGCCGCCGGGCTGGACATGCTCGCGGAAGAGAACTGGCAGGCGGCGGCGGTGGCCGCCGGGGCGATCGAGAAGCGCTGGTCCGAGCCCGATGCGGGCATCTGGGAACTCGGGGACCGGCACTGGACGCATTCCCGCCTGGCGTGCGTGTCCGGCCTGCGCTCGCTGGCCGCCGCGGTGGGTGGGCCGCCCGACGGTCCGGGGCAGCGGCAGGCGGCCCGGTGGAGCACTCTGGCCGACGCGCTGCTGGCCAGCCTCGGCGATGCCGTCCATCCGACGGGACGCTGGCAGCGCTCACCGGAGGACGCGCGGGTGGATGCCGCGCTGGTGCTGCCGGTGATCCGCGGAACCCTGCCGGCCGACGACCCCCGCAGCCGCGCGACGGTCCGCGCGATCCACGACGAGCTGACCGAGGACGGGTACGTCTACCGGTTCCGCCACGACGCCCGGCCCTTGCACGAGAGCGAGGGCGCGTTCCTGCTGTGCGGGTTCTGGATGGCGCAGGCCGCGCAGGCCTGCGGGGACGCCGCCGCGGCAGCGCGCTGGTTCGAGCGCAACCGCGCGGCGTGCGGCCCGGCGGGCCTGTACACCGAGGAATACGACGTCCGCCAGCGGCAGCTGCGGGGCAACCTGCCCCAGGCCTTCGTGCACGCCGGGATGCTGGAATGCGCCGGCCGCTTGTCGGCCGCGCCGTCAGGGCCTGGGCAGCTGGGTGGGGCCTGATATGCCTGGTCAGGTTTGCGCGGGCCACATAGGGTAGTCGGCTGGCATGCCAGACCGTGGCCCGCTCGCCGGGGAACCGAGGGAGCGGAAATACCACCAGCCGCCTGCCGCCAGGATCGGCGCCTGGCTGGTCTGGTGGGTGCTGCTGATGTCGTTGTGGGTCATGCTCGACGACTCCCTCGCCACCGACGAACTGCTCGCAGGCGCGGGAGCCGCCGCGATCGCGGCGCTGCTCGCGGAGCTGGCCACCTATCAGGCGGCGACACGGTTCCGGATGCGGGTCAGGTGGCTGGTGCCGGCGCCGCGCCTGCCGGGGCAGGTGGCAGCCGACATGGTGACGGTATACGCGGCACTGTGGCGCAGGCTGGTCCGCGGCGAGCAGCCGGACAGCGCGTTCGTTACCGAACCGGTCCGCTACGGCGATGACACGCCGGCCGGCGTGACCCGCCGGGTGCTGCTGATCGGCGGGCGGAGCATCGCGCCGAACGCGTTCGCGCTCGGCATCGACCGCGGCAGCGGCAGCGGCAGCGGCAGCGGCAGCGAGAACGATGATCCTTCACCAGCTGGTGGTCAAGGGGGGCGACTGACATGGTCGTTGCGTTCACCGCGGCGGCGATCGCGATGCTGGCCTGCATCATCCCGGCCGGGATGGTGATAGCCCGCGGCGACCTAGGCTCGGCGGTCGTCGGCTATGAGTTCATCACCTCCGTCATGGTCATGGTGCTGGTGCTGCTCGCGCAGGCGTTTCAGCGGCCCAGCCTGTTCGAGCTGCCGGTGCTGCTCGCCATGCTGATGTTCGGCAGCGGGCTGGTGTTCGTCCGCGCCATGGAGCGCTGGCTGTGATCGCCCGGGACGTCGGTGCGGATGTCCTGCTCGGCCTGGCCGTGGCGATCGTGCTCGGCGCTTCGCTCGGCGTGCTGCTGATGCGGGACGCGTACCAGAAGCTGCACTTCGTGACGCCGGCCGCGCTGGTCGCGCCGGTCCTGGTCGCGCTGGCCGTGCTGGTGCAGGCGGGCCTGGACGAGAACACCGGGGAGACCTGCGTGGCGCTGCTCTTCCTGGCGATCGCCGGGCCGTACCTGTCGCACGCGACCATGCGCGCGATCCGGGTCCGCGAGCAGGGGGACTGGCGTCCAGGCCAGGGTGCCGGAGCCGCCGGCGGGGAGGAGCGAGAGCGGTGAATACCCTCGCGGTGCACACCCCGTACACGGTGCCCGTCGGCATGATGGACGCGCTGCAGGTCACGCTGCTGGTGCTGGTGGCCGTCGGCGCGACGGCCGTGGTGCTAATCAGGGCCCCGGTCCGGCAGGTGCTGATGCTGAGCACCTACGGCGTGCTGCTGGCCGTGCTGTTCCTCGCCTTCCAGGCGCCGGATGTCACGCTGTCCGAGCTGACCGTCGGCGCGGTGCTGCTGCCCGCGGTCCTGCTGCTGACGCTGGCCAAGGTCAGGAAAAAAGAGCAATGACGCCGCGGCAGCGGCGCTGGATCTTCCTGGTCGCCGGCGCTGGCCTGGCGGCCTTCTACCTGTGGGGGCTGCTCGGCCTGCCGGGCTTCGGCAGGTATCCCGGGCCGTACGGGCCCGCCATCCTGCGCGTCGTCGTCGCGCAGACCAACGCCACCGGCGTGGTGTCCGCGATCAACTTCGAGTACCGCGGCTTCGACACGGTGGGCGAGGAGTTCATCTTGTTCGCCGCCGCGGCGGGCGTCGCGACCGTGCTGCGCCGCCTGCGCGGCGAGCGGGACCGGCCGGCCGTGGACGAGGCCGCCGACCGGGATGTGCCTGCCACCAGCAGCGCGGTACGGATGGTGGCGCTGCTGCTGGCCGGCCCCGTCGTGCTGGCCGGCTGGTGGCTGGCGTCGCACGCGCAGACCGACCCGTCGGGCGGATTCCAGGGCGGGGTCATGCTCGCCACCGCGTTCATCCTGATCTACCTGTCCGGGGAGTTCCTGGTCTTCAAGCGGTTCAGCCCGATCGATCTCACCGATGTGGCCGAGGCGGTGGGCGCGGCCGGCTTCGCCGCGGTAGGGGTCACCGCGGTGGCGATGGGCCTGCCGTACCTGAAGAACCTCCTGCCGCTCGGCCAGGTGCCCGGCGCGGTGAGCTCCTCCGGGACGATCGCGCTGATCAGCTTCTTCGTGGGGATCGAGGTGGCCGCGGCGTTCGTCCTCATCGTCGGCGAGCTGCTGGATCAGACGCTGCTCGTCAGGCAAAGGGGGTTAGCGAATGCAGGTCTTCCCGTTCATCGTCGTGGCCTGGATCCTGGGTGTCGGGCTGTACGGCGTCGTCACCAGCCGGCACCTGGTGCACCAGATCATCTGCCTGATCGTGGTCCAGTCGTCGACCTACGTGCTGCTGCTCGGGGTCGGGTACGTGACGGGAGCGGTCGCTCCCTACTTCTTCGACGTGCCGAACCACACCCCCGCGGTCGACCCCGTCGTGCAGGCGTGCGCGCTCACCGACGTGGTGGTCGAGGCGGCCGTCACGGCGCTGCTGCTGTCGTTCGCGATCCAGGCCTACAAGCGCTTCGGCACCCTCGATCCGCAGGAACTGGCCGCGCTGAAGGGATAACGATCCGCCGTGGATCAGCTGCTCGCCCTGGTCGTCGTGGTCCCGCTGCTGGTGGCCGCCTCGGTTACGGCGTTCGGTCCATTGTTGCGGAACAGGCGCCGGCTGCTCGACGTCACGGCGATCCTGGCCGCGGCGTGCGTGGCCGTCATGCTGGGCGTCATCATGATCCGGACCGGCGGCGGCGACCAGGTCTACTGGTTCGCCGGTTTCCGGCCCGCGCACGGTGTGTCCATCGGCATCGACTTCGAGGCGCAGCCGCTCAGCGCCGGGCTCGCCTGCCTGGCGGCGGTCCTGGTGACCGCGGCGATGACGTTTTCCTGGCGGTACTTCGAGCGGGTCGCCAGCTATTTCCAGGCGCTGATGCTGACCTTCCTGGCTGGCATCGTCGGATTCTGCCTCACCGGGGACCTGTTCGACCTGTTCGTGTGGTTCGAGCTGATGGGAGTGTCGGCCTATGCGCTGACTGCGTACCGGCCGGAGGAGCGCGGGCCGATCCAGGGCGCGCTCAACTTCGCCATCACCAACAGCGTGGGCGCGTACCTGTCGCTGTCGGGCATCGCGCTGATCTACGGGCGGACCGGGGCGCTGAACATGGCGCAGATCGGCACCTCGATCGCGAAGCACCCGGCGGACCGGCTCGTGGTCGTCGCGTTTGTCCTGGTCATCGCCGGATTGCTGATCAAGAGCGCGATCGTGCCCTTTCACTTCTGGCTCGCGGACGCGCACGCGGTCGCGCCGACTCCGGTCTGCGTGCTGTTCTCCGGGGTGATGGTCGAGCTGGGGCTCTACGGCATCGCCCGGATCTACTGGTCGGTCTTCGGCCAGGCGCTCGGGCACCGGGCGGCCATCAGCCACGTCTTCCTCGCCCTCGGCCTGCTGACGGCCGTGACAGGGGCGTTGTTCTGCTTCCGGGAGCGGCACATCAAGCGGATGCTTGCGTTCTCCACGATCAGCCACGCCGGCATGTTCCTCATCGGCATCGCGTTGCTGACGCCGCTCGGCCTGGCCGGCACCGCCGTCTACGTCATCGGCCACGGGCTGGTCAAGGGCGCCCTGTTCCTGTGCACCGGCATCGTGCTGCATCGGCTCGGCTCGGTTAACGAGCCGTGGCTGCACGGCCGCGGCCGGCCGCTGCGGGTTACCGGGGTGGTCTTCACCCTGGCCGGACTCGGGCTGGCCGACCTGCCGCCGTTCGCCACGTTCCTCGGCAAAGGCTGGATCGAGGCCAGCGCGGGCACCTGGCTCATCCCCGTCCTGATCGTCTGCTCCAGCCTGGTCGGCGGGGCCGTGCTGCGGGTGGCCGGGGGCGTGTTCTACGGCCTGGGCGACCGGCCCACTGAAGACCCGCAGATGGCCAGGGAGGCCGCCGAGGAGACCAGCGAGACGGCCGGCGGCAAGGACCGCACGCCGCTCACGATGATCGTCCCGCCGGCGATCCTAGTGGTCGCCGCCATCGGGGTAGGCGTCATCGGCCCGCTCGGGCCCGCGGTGCAGGCGGCGGCGGTCCGCTTCGAGGACCAGGCCGGATACAACGCGACCGTGCTCCACGGCGCGCACATCACGCACCCGGTGGCCCTGTTCGCCGTCGGCTCCACCAGCGTGACGGTCACCGGCGTGCTGGCCGGGCTCTGCTCGGCGATCGGAGCGCTGATCCTGGCCGCGCTGGCGCTGTACTGGCGGCGGCTGCCGCTGCTGCGCGCATACCGGCCGAACGCCCCGCTCGCCTCAGCCGCCCGCCGCTTCCAAAGTGGCGTCGTGAACGACTACGTGACCTGGATCGTCATCGGCCTGGCCTGCCTCGGTGGTGTCTTCGCCTTCGTCACCGGCTTATGCGATATCCGCCTGATTGGGTTAGGACCGCGAAGCAGCGTCGATTTTGGCGCCGAGCCGCGTCGATCTCGGCCAGGATGTCCCGGCCAGACTCCACAAGCTGGGCGACCATCTCGCCCGCGTGCGGCGTTTCCAGGGTGGTGGCCAGCGTGCGGGCCACCAGTTCCTGCGCCGACACCGCATGCTGGACTCCGAGCTCGCGCAGCGCCTCCCGCACCGAAGCCGAGCTGACCTGGGCGGTGATCGGCAGGTCAGGTGCCTGCTTGCGCAAGATCACCGCCCAGTACAGGCCCGTGGTGAACGGCAGGTTCTGGGTCAGCGCGAACAACCCGGCGCCGGCCAGCACGCAGGCGGTGACGGTGACGAGCAGGGCTGCCACGTACTGCCGGTGCCTTTCGCCCAAGACACGTACCAGAAGAAATATCACGCCACAAATCGTGCCCGAACGAGAACACCAGCGCGGACGCTAACGGGCACCAGGACATGACGTCAGCCTCGCCCCCGGTTACGACCTGGATCTACTCGGAGCGCTCTGGGGCACCTGTCCGGTCGCTCCGGGGGACGCGGGCTCTGCTGCGCCGTCGGCGTTCGGTCAGCCAGGACAGGGCGGTGAATACCGGTGTCGCCAGTGCCAGCAGCAGGGCCGTTCCGGTGATCTCGCTCTCCAGGAAACCGGGCCCGACCCGGGTGACACCGAAGTAGTACGCGACCACGACCGCCAGCAGCAGCACGTAGCCGTCGGCGACGGTGCCGGCCACACGCCTGACCAGCGCGGCCCGGCCGGTGCGCTGGCCCGGGCCGGGCGGCGTGGTCCGCCTCCCATCCGGCCACATTTCGGCCCCGGACGGAGGCCTCCGTGGCCGGTACAGGCGACGCAGGCCAAAGCCGAGCGCCGACATGAGGATCAGGTAACCGGCGGCCATCGGCACCAGGGCCTGACGGTCCGCCAACGACAGCGCGAGCACCCCGGCCGGAGCCATGATGAGCTCAGGCCCGGAGCAGGAAGTGCCAGCCGCGGACGAAGAAGTGCCAGCCGGCCCACAGCCAGAACGCGAACAGCGCCCACCGCCCGATGGGATAGCGCATGATCACGCGGAAGACGTCGCTGAGGGCGGGGACGCCGGTCACCCGGGCCAGGGCGAGGCCCTCCCAGGCGAACACAGCGCCGAACAGGACCAGCCATACGAGATAGCCGATGAGCGGATGCTTTGCCATGCCAACCTCCCGGCGGTGGCTCTCATTGTGCCTCATGGGACCCGCACGACCGGGGCCCGCACCGGCCGCTGGCCGAGCCACCGGTCGCAATCGCCGAGGCAGCCCCGATCATCGGGGACAGGCACCACGGTTCGTTCGGCAGAAAAGAATTCAATTTGCGCGAACGGGCAGCGGCGCCACAGCCTGAGCCGCGTGCGGTCCACCAACCCCGCCGCGCCGCTGACCGGCCGCACCCTGGCCAGAACGCCGGCTTGCTGACGCGACTCGGGAGACCTCGCCCTGCTTTGGCCTTGCGGGGCCGCCTGGTGGAGGTACCGTAAGAGCAGGTGCGGTCGTGGCGGGTAGGCCCTGGCTGCGGCCTCGTTGCTCCAGACCCTGGCGACGTAAGCCCGAGCGGTGTGCTCGGCAGGCGCCCAGGAGGACAGAGCGACGATGACCACAGCACCCAGCCTTCTGGCCCTGCCGTCGGGCCGCGCCGTAGCCGCAGACCGGCTGCCTCTAGCCGTCGATCCCTCGACGGCTAGCTTTCGCGCACTGGCGCGGCAGGTGCGGGCTATGGGTCTGCTCGACCGCAGGCCGGGCTACTACCGGGTGAAGATCACCCTGACGATCCTCGTCTTCTTCGCTGGATGGGCCCTGTTCGTCGTGGTGGGCAACTCGTGGACGGCTCTCGCGGTCGCCCCGCTGGTGGGGGTGATGTTCACCCAGCTGGGCTTCCTCGGCCACGATGCGGGGCACAACCAGGTTTTCTGCGCGCGCCGGCGCAATCGCCTGCTCGGCCTCATCGTGGCGAACGCGCTCATCGGGCTGAGCTTTGGCTGGTGGGTTCCCAAGCACAGCGCACACCATGCGCATCCCAACGAGATGGGCCGCGACCCTGATATCGGCGAGGGAGTCGTCCTGGCCTCGTCTGGAGCGCCGGGAAACTGGCGCGGCCATCTCGCATCGTGGCTGGCCCGCTGGCAGGCGCCGCTCTTCTTCCCGCTCATGCTGCTGCGAAGCGTCGGCTTGCACGTACTCGGGATCAAGCGGCTTCTGCAGCAACGAGACCGTGCCTCGGCGGTAGAAGCTTCACTCATCGTGCTGCATGCCGCGCTGTACCTGACGGTGGTGCTCTGGGTGCTCTCCCCGCTGAAGGCACTCGCTTTCATCGCCGTGCAGCAGGCGGTCTTCTCGGTGTACCTGGGCATCAGTTTCGCGCCCAACCACAAGGGAATGCCGATCATCGATTCCGCAACGGCGGCCGGCTTCGCCCGACGCCAGGTGGTCACGGCCCGGAATGTCAGGGGCGGCTGGTTTACTACGTTCATGCTCGGCGGCCTTAACTACCAGATCGAGCACCACCTATTCGAGTCGATGCCCCGGCCCAACCTGCGACGGGTCCAGGGCCTCGTCAGGGACTTCTGCGTAGAGACCGACCTCGGTTACTGCGAAGAAGGCTTCGTCGAGTCATTCCGCCAGATCGTCCAGCACCTTAGCGGCGCTGGAGCAGCCGCCTGCCGCCGCCATGACTGACGCTTACCCGTACCCGCCCGGTCTGTCCGGAGACTCGACACGAAATGGAGGCCGACGGTGACGGTCGCGGGCTCCCCGGCGGCAGAGCCGCTTTACGACTCCAGGCGCGGCGTCTACTACGCCAAGCCCGTCCTTCGTGGCTGGCTGCACCTGCTCTGCTTCGGGGTGTCGCTGGTGCTCGGCCCGCTGCTGCTGGCCCGCGCGCACGGACCCAGGCAGGTCATGGCGGTCGCGGTCTACGCGGTCAGCGTGAGCGCGCTGTTCGGGATCAGCGCGTTGTACCACCGCGGGACCTGGACCGATGCCGGGAGGCAGCGCCTGCAGCGCCTGGATCATGCGATGATCTTCTTCCTCATCGCCGGCACGGCCACTCCCGGTTTCCTGCTGGATACCCCCGGCCCGGTCGGGCGGGCCGGCCTGATCGTGCTGTGGACGCTGACCCTGACCGCGGCTGCGATCCACCTGACGTGGATGAACGCACCAGAGCGCCTGGTCGGCGCGACGTTCATCGGGCTGGGCTGGGCCGCCGGCCTGGCACTGCCGTGGGTATGGATCCATGCCGGCGTCGCACCAGGGGTCCTGATGCTCGCCGGTGGCCTGCTCTACACCGCCGGAGCGCTTTCCTACCATCGTCGCTGGCCTGACCCCTACCCGTCGGTGTTCGGCTATCACGAGGTCTTTCATGCTTACGTCTGCGCCGCCGCGGCCTGCCAGTACGTCGCGATAGCGCGGTTCATTGCCTGAACCGGCGTGACAACCCCTGCCGGGCCGGCCCCCAGCCGTCAGCGGGCCGGTGAGGCTATAGCGCGTTCAGTCAAGGGCGTCCGCCGGGGCGGGATGGGAGCACGGGGCGGATATTCGGCGTAGTGTTGGCGCCGGAACTGGTGAACTAGCCGCCGGGTCAAGACCCCGCCTTGCTGCTGAAAGCAGGAAGGCGCCCCTATGTCCGGTGTGGATCTGCGTACCCGGGAATGCGGCCATACCGGCGCACCGCCCCTTTGCCACCCGCCGCGGCGCAGACCCTGGTCGGGTTGACATCTCCGCCGCCGTGATCCGCGTGTTCCAACGCCTCGGCTGGGCCGCCAAGGCTACTGCCCACCTCGACAGCCGCCATCCCGAGGGGCTCCGGTGACGGCCGTTGCCGGACCGCCAGCCGACGCTATTACGGGTCAGGGGCGGCCGCGGTCGCGATCGGGCCGGGAGATCTTCCGTACCGCGGTGTCGGCCGCTGTCATCGCGGCCATCTTCGGCTTCGCCGTCCCGCATTTCGCGTCCTACCGCAGCGTGTGGGCCAGCATGGGCGCGATGACCTGGCCGCAGGTCCTGCTGGTCGCCGGGGCCGCCGCGGCCAGCATGGTCTCTACCTGGATCATGATCTGCTCGGTGCTGCCGTCGATACGGCTGCGCGAGGCGGCCGTGGTCAACCTCGGCTCCAACGCCGTGGCAAACACCCTGCCCGCCGGCGGGGCCCTGGCCATGGGGGTCAGCTGGGCGATGCTGTCCAGCTGGGGGGTCAGCACCGCCGAGTACGTGCTGTACACCCTGGTGTCGGGAATCTGGAACGTCTTCGCCCGCCTGGGCCTGCCGGTCCTGGCCCTGCTGGTCCTGGTTACGGCCACCCGGCCCGGGGCCGGCCTGATCGCCGCCGCGGCGGTGGGCCTGGCCCTGCTCGCCGCCCTGGCCGCCGGGCTCGCCCTGCTGATGCGCAGCGAATCGTTCGCGCTCGCCGCGGGCCGCGCGCTGCAGCCCGCCCTCGCGTTCGCCGCCCGGGTGGCCCGCCGGCCGGCCTGCGCCGACCTCCCCGGAGCACTGCTCGGCTTCCGGGACCGGGCCGGCGCCCTGATCGCCGTGCGCGGCTGGCGGATCACCGCCGCCACCGCCGCGAGCAACCTCACCTTGTGGCTCGTCCTGCTGGCCTGCCTGCGCGGCATCGGCCTGTCCCAGGCCCAGGTGCCGTGGCAGACCGCCCTGGCGGCCTTCGCGTTCGTCCGGCTGCTGACCGTGCTGCCCATCACCCCCGGCGGTCTCGGCATCACCGAACTCGGACTGATCGCCATCCTGGCCGCCGACGCCGGCCACCAGGCCACCGCGCAGGTGACGGCCGCCGTGCTGCTCTACCGGGCCGTCACCTACCTGCCCCCCATCCCCCTCGGCGCGATCGCCTGCCTCACCTGGCGGCACGCCCCAGCACTTATTCACGCCAAGCCCGCCGCTGCCGGGTCGGACAAGTCAGCCCGTGGTCTGCCGCAGGGCGATGGCGACGACGAACGGCCAGCAGGTCTCGGTCGATAGGAACAGGCGCTCAACCAAGCCCAGGTCAGTGCCGCCCTGGGTCTCGATGACGAGCCAGCCGAGCAGGACAATGAACACGGCGGTCACGACGGCGCAGCCGTAGCTACTCAGGATCAGCGGCCGCGGTGGCGCGCGCCGGGCGACGAAGGCAGGCCAGACCGCGATTGCGACCGCGCCGAGCGCAGTCCAGGCGAGGTGCTGCGGAGTCGAGCCACGAACGGGTTCGGGAGATGCCGCGATGCCGATGCTGGACAGGCCCGCGACGGCCAGCACGATGCGGGCGGGCACCGGGAGGCCGACCAGGCCCGCGGCAGTCACGAGCTGACACCCGCCCACCAGGAACAAGGCCCCCGTCATGATCCACCGATCGGTTCCGGCGTGGCCAGCCAGCACGCTGACCGTCTTCCGGATCGGGCTGTAGGAGGCCGGCTGGACCGCGTCGGCGACCAGCCAGCCCCCGGTCGCCAAGACAGGCGCCAGGCCGGCCGAGACCACCGTCCACCCCGGAACCGGGTGGCGCGGACGCCTCGGCCAAGGGGCCAGGCCCTGGCGTGCATGGTCGTTCCGGAAGGGGGTGCGCGCGGGGTCTGGACGCGCGAGCCGGGTCATGATGCCCTCCAGCAGTCGTGCTCGACTACCTGGGCGCGCTGCTGGCCCACGGCCAGGATAACCGTTACGGGACTGGAACGGATAGGCTGGGGTCCTGTGGCTGTCGCCTCCTGGAGGCAGCGAGCTAGCGCCTGTGAATGGCATGGCGCCGGTCCCGGCCGCTGTCACGGTCGTGCAGCGCCCCCGCTGGGGTGCCGACCCTGCAACCGCCACGTGCTGAGCTTTCAGATTCACTGGCGGCGGCCTAGCGCGCTGGAGCCATCATCACCGGAACACCGCTTGACCCGCTGGTGGCCTTCGCCGAGCTCGGCCGGATGAAGCTGGGTGAAAGTGACCTGCAGACCGTCCTCGCCCGGGTCGCGGAGCTGGCCAGGCAGACGCTGCCCGGCATGGCAGGCGCCTCGGTCACCCTGGTCGAATCCGACCGTGCCTACACCGCGGCTTTCGTCGGTCAGCTGGCCCTGGACCTGGACGAGACGCAGTACCAGGACGGCTTCGGCCCCTGCCTCGAGGTCGCCCAGTCGGCAGGGACCGTCACCGTCCCTGACATGGCGGCAGAGACCCGCTGGCCGGCATTCGCCCGCCAAGCCCTCGCCGCCGGCGTGCATTCCTCCCTGTCGGTGGCGCTGCCTCTTCAGGAAGCCGTCCTCGGC
Source organism: uncultured Actinomycetes bacterium (assembly GCA_963789225.1). GTDB lineage: Bacteria > Actinomycetota > Actinomycetes > Streptosporangiales > Streptosporangiaceae > Palsa-504. Next base: position 77,742 of record CAWBKD010000005.1, on the reverse strand, counting down.
GCACTCAATATCTACGCCACCCAGCCCCGCGCATTCGACCCGGACGCCATCGAGCTCGCCCGGACCTTCGCCGGGTACGCCGCCATCGCCATCGCCAACGCCCGCCTCTACCAGATCACTGCCGCGCTGGCTGAGGACATGCGGCGGGCGATGGAAACCCGCGCCGTCATCGAGCAGGCCAAGGGCATCCTCGTCGCCCAGCGGCACTGCACCCCCGAGCAGGCCTTCGAACTGCTCACCCGGCTCTCCCAGACCACCCACCGCAAGCTCCGCGACTGCGCCGCCAACCTGGTCACCAGCACAGCCGAACACCGCCCCGCTGAATGACCGCGGCAAGAACCCGCGCGTATCTCGACCCACGCGCGCACCCGGACCACCTGCCACGCGCACCGATCGCGTCCGTGATCTCGCCCGTGGTAACGTGGAGTTACCGCTCCGGACCTCGGTGGCTGATGGCGCCTGCCGACTGCGACGCCGCCGAGATGCTCGGAGCTTTCCATGCTGGGATCGGGTAAGACCGGCGCGGTTCGTGCCCGTGTGACGGTCGGCTCGGCGCGCAGCCGGGACGCCGACCTCTATCGCCGTTACGCCGTTGGGCTGTATAGGCAGGCGCTGCTGAGCCGCTGCGACCCGGCGTTGGCCGAGCATGTCGTCCGTGACGTCGTCGTCAATGAGCGCGCGCTGGCCCGAATCCCGGAGCACGGCGAAGACGATGCACGTTACCGCCTGACAGGCTCGGTCCTCCGCCGCTGTCGGCAGCTGACCCGCAGTGCAGCGCGCCGCCTGCTCCGGGATGAGGTATAGCAACGTCGCGGGCCGCTGTCGCGGATCCGCTGAAGAGCAGGAGAACATGATGCGGACACTCGGATACGTCACGGCGATCACCATGGCCGCCGCCGGAATGGCGCTTGGGCTGGTGGCGGTCAGATCGCTGCCGGATATGCGGCGGTATGTAGCGATGAGGAAGATGTAGTAATACAAATAGTGCTGCTCCGGACCCCCGCAGCTGCACCCGCGAAAACATTGCGGCGGTCAGCCGGGAGCACTTCCCGGGGTCCGGCGATCGTCGAGCCCACGCGGTGGTGTTTACTGGTTCTGGTTGTACTGGAAATTCGTGTTCGTGTCACAGCGCCTGCGGAGTTCTGGCAGCGGCGCCGCGGATTCCAGGGCCTGGCTCTCGACGACAGGCGGTCGCAGCAGCCCGGGGTCAGCGCCCGCGGCCCCGAAGATCGTCTCAGCAGGAGAGAGCGCAATGACTCAGGGCACAGTGAAATGGTTCAACGCCGACAAGGGCTATGGTTTCATCGCCCCCGACGACGGCACTCCCGATGTCTTCGTTCACCACTCCGCCATCAAGGGCGGCGGTTTCCGCGGCCTCCAGGAAAACCAGCGGGTCGAGTTCACCCCCGGCCAGGGTGTCAAGGGGCCGCAGGCCGAAGAGGTCCACGCGATCTGACTGGCACTGCATGACAGGGACCGGGGCGGCTCATCGCTGGCCGCCCCGTTCCTGTCGGCCCTGCCGGGCCATCCGGCCGGACCCGCCGGTGGCATGGCTCTTCCTTGGGGCAGCCAGCTTCCCGGTCAGGCCTTAACGAAGTTGTGCGGGACGATGTTGAAGGCGTCCTGGCCGGCGGTGGTCTGCGCGAGGCCGGCGGCCCTCCGCCGGTGTGGGACAATAGAAACAGACCCGGGGCATTTCGAACGCTGGCAGTCACGTCGGCGCCGTCCGCGGGTCAGGTCAGCCTGGCGCACCATGCGCCAGGGAAACAGGACGGCCGAGATGTTCGGCTTCAAGATCATCAACCAGTACGAGCAAGGCATCGTCTTCCGCTGGGGCAAAATACTGCCGGCCGTCCGCCAACCGGGGCTGACCTGGGTCAACCCGATTTCTGACCGGCTGCGCAAGGTCAACATGCAGATCATCGCGGCGACGGTGCCCGGCCAGGAGGGCATCACCCGCGACAACGTCACCGTCCGGGTGGACGCGGTCGTCTACTACCGGGTCATCGACCCGGCCAAGGCGATCGTCAACGTGCAGAACTACACCTACGCCGTGTCCCAGGTCGCCCAGACCTCATTGCGATCGGTGATCGGCCAGAGCGACATGGACCAGTTGCTGTCCGAACGCGAGAAGGTCAACGCCCGGCTCAAGGACGCCATCGACGCGCCGACCGAGGGACCGTGGGGCATCCGGGTGGAACGGGTGGAGGTCAAGGACATCTCGCTGCCCGAATCGATGAAACGGTCGATGTCCCGGCAGGCCGAAGCCGAACGCGAGCGCCGTGCGCGGATCATCTCCGCCGACGGCGAGTACCAGGCATCCAAGAAGCTGGCCCAGGCCGCCACCGTCATGTCCGCCGACCCGGGCGCCCTGCAGCTCCGGCTCCTGCAGACCGTCGTCGAGGTCGCCGCCGAGAATAACAGCACCCTGATCATGCCCATCCCGGTAGAACTGCTGCGCTTCTTCGACCGCGCTGCGAAACCCCGCGCCCAGGCCCGGCCGCCAGCAGACGAGGCCGCAATCACTGACAGCCTGCCGCCCGCGCCTGCCACCGAATTGCCCGTTCTCGCAGCGCAACGTAGCCTGCCAGCTCCCGTACTGAACGGGATGACTGGGTGATCGCCGTGCTCGGGGGAGGACTTGACATCACGTCCGCTCCCGCCCTGCGCGAGAAGCTCCTCGGCTTGCTCCGTCCTGGCGCCAGCCGGCTTATCGTCGACCTGTCGGCGGTGGGATACGCGGACGCCAGCGGCTTTGCGGTCCTGGTGGGCGCCGGACGCCGCGCCAGTCTGCTCGGCGGATGGCTTCGCCTGGCCTCGCCGACGCCCGACGTAGCAAGGGTCTTGTCAGCCAGCGGCCTGGACCGGCACCTCGCGATCTTTCCCACGGTGGCGGACGCGATCATCGGCCAGCGCCCGGATGTCGGCACCGCCGAGGCGGAGACCGGCGCCGCCGGACACGCCGTATCCATCCGGCCCGCAGCCGCCTTACCTGGCCTGGCGACCCGCGGCCCAGACACCGGTCGGAGGTCTTCGCCAAGGGCAGCTGGGGCGGAACGTTCCATGACGGTTTCCAGCCCCAGGATCGCCGTGGTGCGTTGCGGTCAGGGGTGGACCGGGCCGCTGGGGCCGCGGTCGAGGCGAATCGACTGCATGATCGCGAACGTCGTGGTCCTGGTGTAGATCTCGATGTCGGCACCGCCCAGCACGCCGGTGTATTTCGCGATGACGGGGGCGGCCGCGTACTCGGTAACGGCGTCAAGGTAGGCACTGACCCCGGCCCACACGTTCTCCCCGTAGTGCCCGAAAAGCGGTCCCGGGTTGACCGAGGCCAGCGCCTCGCGTGAGCTGGCTTCGATGTCGGCGATGTACTGCTGGTGCATCGCGACGTCCTCGCGGGTTGCCACCCGGCCCAGGTGCCCGCTGATGAGGTGGGTCCAGGGGTAGTCCAGCGCGATGGCCGGGGCGCCGGTGTACCCGATGACGTCGTCGCTGAGGTTGAGGTTGTAGATGGGGATCCAGCCGGCGTTGACCACGTTGATGAACATCAAGGTGTCGTGGTCGGGGAAGTGGATGTAGATGTTGTCCGGCGAGTGGTTGGGCCCGTGCCATGCGAGTTCGACCCGCTCGCCGCCGGTTTCCAGGGTGTAGCTGTCGGAGAAGGTCACGTCCGGGGAGGGGCGGGCGGGGTCATCGTCGCGCAGCAGCAGTCGCCGGGTCTCTTCGTGGCCGATGCGGACGATGTCCCCGCCGAACAGTGAGGACGCGCCCTGGTGGTCTGCGTGGTGGTGCGAGTAGACCATGTGGGTGACCTGGTTGGTCAGGCCGTTGGCGGCGGTGATCTCGTCCACGGCACGCCGGATGTTGTGGCCGATGTTCGGGGGCGCGTCGAAGGTCACGACGCCGTTGGGGGTGGTCAGGAACGCGGACATGTAGACGTTGTTGGTGACCGCGTAGAGGTTCCGCTCGACCTGCCAGACGTGGTATCCGTGCTCGTTCAGGGCCGCCCCCTTCGCGATCGCCGGGACGGGGGCGTACTCGGGCAGGTCTGGGGCGCTGGTAGCGTCCGTGGCTGGTGATGTCACTGTTTCTCCCTGGATTCTCGGGGCACGGCCCTGTCGGCCGTGCGCGTCCGCAAGCTCGTGACCACGCCAAGGATCGCCCCGCGAGGAGGGAAGGTCATCACTGGATTTCGGTGATTCGCCCTGCTGACGTCGGCTGGCTGGCGCCGCGCTGCAGCCGGCGAAGCGGGAACTGGTCGTTCACGAATGCCACGTCCAGCGGATTCAGGGCCGCCGCGACCATGGTGCCGACGGAGACGCCGGGGCCGGCTGCGGATCGGCCGTGACGGCCGGGCGTTCAGGTGCGGCCGACGGACAGCAGCCGCAGTTCGCGGCCTCGCTGCACCGCCGAGGTCCGGTCGGCGGCGCCGAGCTTGGCGTAGATGTGGCGGATGTGACTGTCGACGGTGTGCACCGATACCGACAGTTCGCCGGCGATCTGGCGGCGGGTGAGGTTCGTCGGCAGGTAGCGCAGCACGCGCAGCTCACTTCTGCTGAGTTCCTCGGCCGGCATCATGGCAGGCTGGCTCGGTCCTGCCCGCGCACCGCCGCGGATGGCGTCGAGGATGTCGCTGACCAGCGCCGCGTGCGATGTGCCGTGCGGCGGCAGGGCTTCGAGGAGCTGCCATGCGCCGGTCATCGCGAAGGGCAGGATCAGCCGGTCCGGCTCGGCGAGGTTCAGCGCTTGTTCCGCGGCCTCTCGTGACGCGCGCTCATTACCTAGGTCGCGGCAGGCGAGCGCGTCCAGCAGGTGCGCCTCGACCCGGGTGAGGTAGGAAAGAACCGGGACGCTGCCGTCGAGGACGGCGCGGAGTTCGCGGCGGGCGGCGGCGGGGTCCTGCTCGGCCAGCAGGATCACCGCGGCCGTGTTGCGGATCTCGCCGGCGCTGGCCTGCCGGTCGCCGAGGGCGGCCAGCGCAGCCCGCGCCTGCCCGGACATCCCGAGCCGGGCCTGGGTGGCGATCATCCAGGCAGTCACGCGGATAGTCAGCCCATGCTCGCCCACCATCAGCGCCTGCATCCGCCCGGCGGCGGCGAACTCCTCCAGCGCCCGGTGGCAGTAGCCGCGCGCCGCCTGGATGATCGCGGAGGTAAGGCACACCAGCAGCCGGATGCCGGGCTCGCCGTCGGCCTCAGTGGCGCGCCTGGCGCGGTCCAGCCAATGTTCGGCGAGGTCGAACTGCCCCGTCCAGATCAGCGCGTTGGCGAGCGCCGCCAGGGCCGGGGCGATCACCGGCTCAGCGTCCCAGCCGTGCCGGGCCGCCAGCGCTATGGCTTCCTCGCAGCGCTGTCGGGCCACGGCGAAGGAGTGGCCCGTCGAGGCGAACCCCAGATGGGCCAGGCAGGCCACCTCCAGGTAGGGCCGGCCGATGCGGCCGGCGAGGGCGGCGCCTTCTGCCAGGTGCCGTTCGCTGTCGGCCAGCCGCAGCGACCATGCCTCGGTGACGCCCAGGTTCAGCAGCGCGACGGCTTTGAGGTCGCTGCTGAGCCCGGCGTCCGCGCTCGTCTGGCCGTCGCCCGGGCACAGCAGAGCCCCGGCCTGCTCGAAGATGCCGTCGAAGTCCCCGCGTAGCCGCGCTGACAGCAGGTCCACCGAGGCGATGGCCATCTGCAGCCGCCGCCGGCCGGGCGGCGGCGTGGTGGCTGCGTACGCCCTGACTTCGCGCAGGTGCGCATCGGTCTGGTCGAGGCGGAGCTGGTACTGGTCTGCGATGGCACGCACCAGGCTCAGGTCGGGGGAGTCCTCGCCGGTCTGGGCCGGGAAGGAGCGCAGCAGCGCCGCCACGGTGCCCGCTTGCCCGTCGAGGGTGAGGCTGAGGGCGTGGTCGGTGAGCATGCGGGCCGCCTCGTCCCAGTCGCCGGCCGCCTGCAGGTGGCCGATGGCGTCGGCGGCCTGGCCGCGCGCGGCCAGCCAGCCCGCGGCGAGCTGGTGCAATCCCGGGATGTCCGCGGGCATTGTGCGGCGCAGTTCCAGCCGGAGCAGCCCGCCGAACATCCGGTGGTAACGGAACCAGGTACGGCCGGGGTCGAGGGATACGACGAACGCGTTGGCGTCCTCTAGCTCCAGCAGGAGCCGTTCCGACCCCGTGGCCCCGGTCAGCAGGTCGGCGAGCTCGCCGTTGACCCGGTCCAGCACGGAGGTGCGCAGCAGCAGGCCCTGGACCTCCGGCGGCTGCCGCTCCAGCATCTCGGCCATCAGGTACTCGGCGACCGTGCGGTCGCTGCCGGAGAACTCGGCGACGAACCGTCCGGGGTCGGGGTGTCCGGCGAGGGATAGTACCGCGAGCCGCAGCCCGGCCGCCCAGCCCTCGGTCCGCTGATGCAGCATCGCGGCCACGTGCCCGGGCAGCGCGATCCCGGCGGCGGCGAGGAGCTGGCGGGTCTCAGGCTCGGTAAAGCGCAGTTGCGCGGCGCGGATCTCCGCCAGGTCACTGGCCAGCCGCAGCTTGTGCAGGCCCAGCGGCAGGTCGCGGCGGGTGGCCACGATCGCGCGGACTCCCGGAGGCAGGCGCGTCAGCAGCGCTGTGAGCTGCCCGGCGGCCTCCGGTGAGCTGAGCTCATGCAGGTCATCGATGACCAGGACGAAGCGATCGCCGGACTCCTCGAGCTCGGACAGCACCTTGTCCACCATCGCATTACCGCTCGCGCCGGGTGTCACCGGCGGCAGCTGCGCACCGTCTTCGCCGGTGCCTGCCGCGGCCCGGACCGCGCCCAGCATGGTGAGCCAGAAGAGCTGCATATCGTGCTGGCCCGGCCGAACAGTCATGAAGGCGATACGGCAATCCTGACCCGGCTGGTCCGCCCACGCGCGCAACAGCGACGTCTTCCCGGTGCCGGCAGGCGCCGCGATGATCGTGACCCGCTTCTGGGCGGCCCGGTTCAAGGCGGCCATCAGGTCGTGACGGTGGATCAGCCCAGGTTCTGCCCTACCCGGCGCGCGGCCTGAGCCCGCCGCGGCGAGCATGTCGGTCATCGCGCCCTCTGCTCAAAGTCAGTCCCGCTCATAGATACCGCGTCGGTGATCGATGTCGAGGATGTGGATCTCTTTGCCGTCTTCGTTGATGGTGTAGCGGACCCGGTATTCCCCGCGCTGTGCGCGCCGATGCCCTTCGAAAGGGGCTCGCAGCGGTGCGCCAACCCGGTGTGGTTCTTCGGCAAGCGGGCCGCGGATGAACTCGTAACAGGCCCACGCGACAGCCTCCGGCAGCCGCTCCTGCAGTTGCCTGGCAGCCGTGGGCGAGATCACGACGTGGTAGGCCACGGGTCAGCGCTTGCCGAACCGCTCCATAAGCGACTGCTCCACCTGGTCAAGCGTCAGTCCCTCACCGCGCGCGATCTCCTGCTGGGACTCGGCTATCCGCCGCTGGGCTGCGGGGTCGGCGAGCAGTTCAAGCGTTGCCTCGATGGACTCAAGGTCCTGGGCGGCTATCAGCACGACGTATTCGCGGCCGTTGCGCGTGATGTGGACGCGTTCGTGCGTACGGTCCACTTCCTCGGCGATCTCGGACAGCCTGGCCTTGACATCGGACAACGGCAACATAACCATAGACCAAAATTGTAGTCTATTATCACGGAATACTGAGCGGCGCCCTGGCACTGACGGACCGCGCCGAGACCACGCTCGCCGCCATTGAGACCGGCACCGCTGTGGTGCTGCCGCGGGCCGCAACGTCCACGCGATATCGGTCAGACAACCAGGCGGCTGATGCTGGGGCGCAGTGGAGGGTGTCTTCGTCATATGAGGTCTTCCGGCATGATCGGGAGGTGGCGGATGCGGCGTCCGGTGGCGTGGAAAACCGCGTTAGCGATGGCTGGCTGCGCGCGGCGAGCTGGACGGCATTGCCGACGGAGGCGGAGGTGATGGCACCGGTCGAGTTCCCGGCGCGAGGGAAGTCGTTGGTTGACTGACGTTTCAGTTCGGGAAGGGCCGGGCAAGTCCAGGGAACATGGGGTAGTGGCGGACATTCAGTGTCGCGAGCTCCAGTCCCTCGGTGAGCGCGGTCGCGGCAATTAGGTAGTCCCCGAGGCCAATCCCGCCATGAGACCGGCGATACTCGCGCATGAGCATCGCTGCCCGCCAAGCCACCTGTTCGCTGACTTCGAACCGTTGCATGCTGCCGAGCAGGCGCATGACTTCGCGGCGCTCCGGCGAGCGCATCCCCCCGGCGATCTCGGTCAGGCTTACAACGCTGATGGCCAGGGGCCCTGAGGACTGCCGGGCGTGCACGAGCCAGTCCCGTGCGGCTGTGTCGCCGCGCAGATGCTCGATCAGCACGTCGCTGTCGACCAGGATCACGCGTCGGCCAGCCGTTCCAGGTAATTCATGCGCTCGTCCCGCGCGCGGGCGAACGTGTCCTCCCCGGCCAGGACTCCGAAGGACCCGTCAATGGCAGCGAGGTCCGCGATGAGGTCCGCGCCGGGGTGCCCGCCGATCGCCCGGTCGATGAGTTCGCGGATCAGTTCAGCACGGGAGATGCCGGCTGCCTGCGCAACCCGGTCCAGCGCGGCAGCCTGGCCCTCGGCGAGGTAGATGTTGGTCCGCTTCATACACCACATCATACACCACTGATGGGTCGCATGTCGTCAGCCGGAACTGAAGGTTGTCACCAAGAACCGGGCGGCCGCGCCTGGTGTCGTGTGCGCCGCGAGGATCACCGCGGCCGCGGTGAGCAGGACGCCGAAGCCGAGGAGTATCACCGCCTGCAACGCGCTAGGTTTTAAGCGCGCCAGCTCGCTCAGAACAGCGTCGCCGCGACCATGTCCGCTGGTCATGGTCAGACTGATGAGCTGCGGTTGGCGCACGCCCTTCTGGGATCGGCTGCCACGCCGAGGTTTGCGCCGTGAGCTATGGCTGAAACCGCCACCGGCCTTCGGAGATGATGTCCGTCTGGTTGCCGTTGACGCGGATGGCCGTCTCATCGTTGATGAAGTAGATCGGGAAGTCCGTCTGCGCGGCGATCCGATCGGCCCAGGCGTCCCCGCGCTCCGGGAAATCCGGTGAGTACAGGTGCGGCTTCAGGTACCACTCGAAGAGACCAAGCGGAGGGTCCAGTGTGGCCGCGCCGAGGACGTGCAGGTCTGCGGCGTCCCCGATGATGTCGGCCGAGCGTTCGTTGAGATTGCGGCTGAAGATCATCGATCCGGCGCTCACGCCTACATAGACGCGGTCCTCCAGTGCTTTCAGCAGGCCGTCGGCCAGGCCGTGCCGGTGATGCTGCGCGCCAGGTGGTAGTGGCTGCCGCCCTCGACGTAGATGACGTCGGTCGGAGAACACGAACGTGAACGCAACGTCGGCGTGGTTGTCGCCGTCGGTGTCGATGTTGATCCGGTAGACCCGCGCCGGGGTAGAACTCCGGGCCGGTCACCGGGGCCGGGATCGGCGGCGGAGCGCTGGTCGGGTTGGAGTCCATGATCAGCACGGTCGTGCCGGGGTGGTGACGGTGCAGCGGGGTGGTGACGGTGCAGCAGTGTGCGGTGATGCTCCGGGCTGACAGGCGCCGGGAAGACGAACACATCGGTGAGGTCCAAGCGGCGGTCGTCGCCGGGGAACTCGAGCTTGTCGGCGCTGAAGTGGTGGGCATCGCCGCGTGGCGGGGCCGTGAGGCCGAGGCCACCGAGCTCATCCAGGCCAACATGGACGGCGTGACGAGCCGCGGCGAGGGCAGGGGAGTGACCAGCCAGTACTCCGCCGCCTTGCTGTACAACGGCCTCGGCCGCTACGACAAGGCCCTCGCCGCTGCCGAGCTGGTGTGCCAGTACGACGACATAGGCGTCCTCGGATGGGAGCTCACCGAGCTGATCGAGGCGGCCGTCCGCAGCGGCCAGCCCGCGCGCGCATCCGACGCTTTCCAGCGGCTTGCCGAGACGACCCGCGCCAGCGGCACCGACTGGGCGCTTGGCACCGAGGCGCGCTCACGAGCCCTGCTGAGTGAGGGTCAGACCGCCGAGAACAGCTACCGCGAGGCGATCGAGCGGCTCGGCCGTACCCGCATGCGCCCGGCCGTGGCCCGCGCCCACCTCCTGTACGGCGAATGGCTGCGCCGCCAGAACCGGCGCCGGGACGCCCGCGCCGAGCTGCGGACCGCCCATGGCCTGTTCGCCACGATGGGCATCGAGGCGTTCGCCGAGCGGACCCGGCGTGAGCTGCTGGCCACCGGCGACACGGTGCGCAAGCGGACAGTCGAGACCGTCAGCGAGCTCACCGCCCAGGAGGCACACATCGCCCGGCTCGCCGCCGACGGCCGCACAAACGTGGAGATCGGCGCCCGGCTATTCCTCAGCACCCGGACCGTCGAATGGCATCTCAGCAAGATTTACGCCAAGCTCGGCGTCGGCTCACGCCGAGAGCTGCGGCAGGCCCTGGCCAGCCTCGCAGGGGCAGACCCGCAGGCCTAGCGACCCGAGGCCTGGGCGAGGTAGTCCCGGCGCCGGATAGGTTGATGTCATGCCAGGCCGGATCGTGCTGTACGGGGCCACCGGCTATACGGGTGCGCTGACCGCGCAGGCGATGATAGGCAGCGGGGCGCGCCCGGTCCTGGCGGGCCGTGACCGAAGCCGGCTGAGCGCGCTCGCCGCCCGGCTCGCGCAGGCAGGCGACGGGACCGAGCTGGAGACGGCGGTCGCGGCGGCGGACGGACCCGGGCCGCTGCGGGACCTCATCGGGGCCGGTGACGTGCTCGTGTCGACCGCGGGACCGTTCATGAAGGTCGGCCGTCCTGTGGTGGCCGCGGCGGTGGATGCGGGCGCGGTGTACCTGGATTCCACCGGTGAACCGCCGTTCATCCGCCAGGTGTTCGAGGAATTCGGCCCGCGCGCCGAACGGACCGGTGCAGTACTGCTGACCGCGTTCGGCTACGACTTCGTGCCGGGAAACCTGGCCGGAGCACTCGCGCTGCAGGCCGCCGGGCCCGCCGCGACCCGGGTACAGGTCGGCTATTTCGTGCGTGGCGACATCCGGCGGGGAGCAAGCGCGGGCACCCGCGCATCGGCGACCGGCGTGCTGCTTGAGCCCGGATACGCCTTCCGCGGCGGCCGCATCGTGAGCGAGCGGACCGCTGCGCACGTCACCTCGTTCAAGATCGACGGCACGAAAAGGGAGGCCTTCTCCCTTGGCTCATCAGAGCATTTCGCGCTGCCCAGGTTCCGGCGGGCAGCCGGGGCAGACGCCGTCCCCGCGCGGCCGCTCACCGACGTGGGCGTCTACCTCGGCTGGTTCGGCCGCGCTACTAGGCTCGTCCACTACGGCTCCGTGCTCACCGCGCCGGTGGGCAGCCTGCCCGGCGTGCGCCGGGCCCTGGATGTGTCGGCCCGCCGGATTCAGCGCAGCAGGGCTGCGCCCGGCCCTGCCGAGGCCATCCGTTCCGACGTGGTGGCCGTGGCGGGCGATCCGAGCGGCAGGGACCTGGCCGTGGTGCACCTGACCGGCGGGGATCCCTACTTGTTCACCGCGTCGATTCTCGCCTGGGCGGCGGGCCAGGCGGTCGCCCGCGGCGTACGGCCCGCGGGCGCGCTCGGCCCGGTTGAAGCCTTCGGCGCCGACATCCTCGAAAGGGCCTGCGCCGACGCAGGATTTCATCGCGAGCGCGCCTAATCGCGGACGGGCGCGAGAGCGGTCGACGTCTCCTGCGGGCCGGGCTTCAGGAGCGAGATCTTGCGCAGGCCCGCAGATCCGTTTCGCCTCCTCGATCTGGCGCAACGCAGGCCCGGCGGTGCCGACCGGGAAAACAGCTCCGCATCGGTGTCCCGGCAGGCGGCAGCCTCACGCCTGCTCGCATCGCATTCACTCCCAGGCTGGAGGTCAGCTGGCGATGCGTAGGGCCAACCGCGTGGGGCAGCCGCGCTGGATCAGGCGGGCGATCTGATGCCAGTCGATGCGGTCGGCGTAGACCTCGGCCAGCGGCGCCGGGATGCCCAGGCGTGTCAGCTGCGACACGCGCCAGTCGTGCACCAACTGGCCGCGGCATACCGCGTCCTGTTGGAGGAGAACACGGCCGACGCCCTGGTCAGGGACCTGTCGGGAGCCTGATCTGACCGTGGATATGCCCGGACGCGCAACTGGCCGCTGGAAGCGAAGATTCGCAGGACTAGGAGCCTCAAACGGCCTGGACCCGCGCCGAAACCTTCCGAGCTTGCAGTAGCTTGCGAATGCCGCCGGGATCGCTGGTCAAGACGAGGTCGGCGTGCGCTGTTATCAGCGCTACGTGCGCGCCAACGATGTCTGCGGAGCCTGACAACGCGAGTAGTTCGCCGATGCGCTTGCCGTCGTCCTTACCAAGTGCCTCGATGCCGACGCCGGCCAGCACCCGGGCGAGGTTGGCCTGCTTGCGCCCGTCTCGCCAGACTTGACCCACCACGGCGGAACTGACCCGGATCGGCGTTCCCCGCTGCTGGAGCACCCGCAGTTGGGCGCCGATCAGGCGGTTTTGGCGATCAACCGCCACCAGGGCACCCGCGTCGAGAACCGCCTTCACGCCACATCCGAACGCGGCGCAAGCCCGAGCCGAGACGCCGCTTCATCCAGCTCCGTCTGGGTGAACGAGCCGTCCTCCGCCTCCCATTGGTCCAGAGCAGCGCCGAGGAGCTCATTGCGCAGCTTGTCGGCCGCCGCTTCGGTAAGCCATGTCGACACACTAGTGCCCTGCCGGGCCGCGGCCAGTCGGACGCCCTCTCCAAGCTCGGGCGGCATCGTCACGGAAAATCTGTCCACCTGTGCCATAAATACGATCATATCACACACGAGCGTATGCTAGGTGTTTGACAGTGGGCCAGGCTGGCGATGCCCGATGACCGAGCAGATCGGATCATGAGTTGGTCCACCGCGGCGGTGGTGGCCAGTGGGCAGTGGTCGCTGCCATCGCGTCCTATGAGCACGCTTACGCGGGGAACGACTAATCATGTGCCCGGTGTGGCCGTGGCAGGGCACGCCTCCCGCGGACCGGGCCAGGCGCCCGCCAGCCAGCTTAACGGAACTCGTCGGACGGCCATTCTCCGCTTGTGTGAGCCGTCTAGCCCCGGTCCTGTCCTTAGCGTGGAGCCGGTCCTGTGGGGTTCTGGGTGCCGTGCAGGAACACCGAGGTCACCAGCGCCGCGGCTTTCTCGACGCCGGCTTGGTGCTCGGCGGTCATGCGGGCTGCGGCCTGGAGCAGCTGGCCGAGCACGAAGAGTAGTTCGGTGACGGTGAGGTCGCCGCGGAACGTGCCGTCGTCGAGGCCGCGTTGCAGCAGCGCCCGGATCATCGTGTCGATCTGCTGTTCCGCGTCGCCGGCGTAGTCCGAGACGCCGAACAGGCTGATGAGGGCGGCGTACTTGCTGCCGCCGGCCGCGACCACGCGGGCGACGCGGGCTATGGCCTCGGGCACGGGGACCGCGTCCAGGTCGGCTTCGGCGAGCCGGGTGGCGGTGGCGTCGCGGGCGCTGGCGGTCAGGGCCTGCAGCAGCTGCTCGCGGGCGGGAAAGTGCCGGTACAGGGTGGCCCGGCCCACGCCGGCGGCTGCGGCGACGTCGTTCATGCTGGGTGGCTCGCCGCCGGCGGCGAGCAGGTCGGCGGCGGCGTCGAGGATCGCCTCGGCCACCCGGTCGTGGATGGCTGTGCTCCTGGCCATAGACCCGAGTTTACACTATTGACTCGGTGATGTACTGTGACATCCATATATGAGACATTAATGTCTCATTACAAGATCTCACTGCACCGAAGACAGGGGACTGACATGGCAACGATGGCCCGCTGGTGCTTCCAGCACCGCGCCTGGGTACTGATCGGATGGCTCGCGCTCCTGGCGGTCCTGGGGGTGACCGGCCGGACCGCGGGATTCACCTACTCCGACGCCCTCACCCTGCCCGGGACCGGCTCCACCACCGCGCAGAACCTGCTCGAGCAGGCGTTCCCCGGGCACGCCGGGGACCAGGAAACAATCGTCTGGCGGGCCAGCCCGGGCAGCGTAAGCGCCCCGGCCGTCCGCGACCGGATCACCGCCATGCTGGGCCGGGTCGCCGCCGCGCCCGCGGTGGCCTCGGTGATCAGCCCGTACTCCGCCCGCGGCGCCGCCCAGGTCAGCCGGAACGGGCAGATCGCCTACGCCACCGTGATCTTCGACGCTCCGCAAGCCAGCCTGCCCGTGCCGGACGTCACCCGCGTCGTCCACCTCGCCGAGGCCGCACGGGCCCCCGGCGTCCAGGTCGACATCGGCGGCCCGGCGGTGGAGAACGCGCTGCGGCCCTCGGTCGGCATCAGCGCCGGCGTCGGCGTCATCGCCGCGGCGATCGTGCTGCTCATCGCGTTCGGGTCCCTGCTGGCCATGCTGCTGCCCCTGGCCGTCGCGGTCGCCGCGCTGGTCTCGGGCCTGATGACGACCGGGCTGCTCTCGAACGCGGTGACCATTCCCTCCTCCGGCCCGACCCTGGGCATCTTGATCGGCCTCGGCGTGGGCATCGACTACGCGCTGTTCATCGTCACCCGGCACCGCGCCGGCCTCAAGGCCGGGATGTCCCCCCGCGACGCCGCGGTCCGCGCGCTGAACACCTCCGGCCGCGCGGTCCTGTTCGCCGGGACCACCGTGTGCATCGCCCTGCTCGGGATGCTCGTGCTGCGTATCGGCTACATCTCCGGCCTGGGCATCGCCGCGGCGATCACCGTGCTGTTCACCGTGGCCGCCGCCACCACCTTGCTGCCGGCGCTACTCGGCTTCCTCGGGATCCGGGTGCTGTCCCGCCGGGAACGCCGCCGGCTGGCCGCCGCCGGCCCCGCCCCCGACGGCACATCGGGGGCGTGGACGCGGCTGGCCGCCTTCGTCCAGCGCCACCCCGCACCGCTAGCCGCCGCCGCGGCCACCGTCATGCTCGTCCTGGCCATCCCGGTGCTGTCGCTGCGGCTGGGCTCCTCCGACGCGGCCAGCGACCCGGCCGCCACCACCACCCACCAGGCTTACGAACTGCTCGCCACAGGTTTCGGCCCCGGTTTCAACGGCCCGCTGGCACTGGCCGGCACCACCAGCACCCCCGCGGATGCGGCCGCGTTCGCCCGGCTGGCGGGCACGCTGCGGACCGAGCCAGGGATCGCCGCGGTCTCCGCGCCCGACCCCGGCCACGGCGCCTCGCTGATCAGCGTGACACCGACCACCTCCCCCGAAGCCGCCGCCACCAGCACCCTGATCAGCCAGCTGCGCGACAGCGTGATCCCCGCCGCTGAACACGGGACCACGCTGCGCGTCTACGTCGGCGGCGTCACCGCCGTCAACGGCGACTTCGCCACCGTGATCGGCCCCAAGCTAGTGATCTTCGTCGGGGTCATCCTCGTCCTGGGGTTCCTGCTGCTGATGCTGGCCTTCCGCAGCCTGCTCATCCCCGCCGTCGCGGCGGTGATGAACCTGCTCGCCGCCGCCTCCTCCTTCGGCGTGCTCGTCGCCGTCTTCCAGTACGGCTGGGGACTGCACGTGCTCAACCTCGGCCAGGCCGGGCCCATCGAATCGTTCCTGCCCGTGCTCATGCTCGCGGTCCTGTTCGGCCTGTCCATGGACTACGAGGTCTTCCTGGTCTCCCGGATCCGCGAGGAATGGGCCTGTGTCGGCGACAACCACCAGGCCGTCCGCACCGGCCAGGCCACCACCGGCCGGGTCATCATCGCCGCCGCCACCATCATGATCCTCGTGTTCAGCGCCTTCATCCTGTCCGGCCAGCAAGTCATCGGCGAAATCGGCATCGGCCTGGCCGCCGCCGTGCTGCTCGACGCCTTCCTCCTGCGCACCATCCTCGTCCCCGCCGTCATGCACCTGTCCGGCCGCGCCAACTGGTCGCTGCCCGGCTGGCTCGACCGCATCCTGCCGCACCTGTCCATCGAACCCGCCACCCAGCCGCCCGCCTCGCCCAGCCCCGCACCCGCCAGCCAGGTCGCGCACAGCACGACAGCCGCCTAGTCAGGAGCAACACCGTGACCATCTCACCGGGCAGATCCGTCCACACGCAGACCCGGCTCATCGGCGGGTTGCCCGTCCGCTTCGCCCGCCGCGGTGCCCCCGCTCCCGGCGAGCCGGTCCCCGCCCCGGCAAGCACATCAACGGCGGGGAGGACTGCGAGGCCCGGCTGAACGTCGACGACGCGGGTGTGAGGCACTGTTCGCCTCCGCGCTGCAGCGATCGGACGCACCGGTCGCCGAAAGCGTGGCCATCGCGACCAGCCGCGCCGTGCGCCGGTTCGGTACCCGCGGCTGCGCCAGCCGGATGGCACAAGAGTTCGGCGACCACCCCCAGGCGGCCGCCGAGCGGATGCGCTGGGTCCGCCAACTCGCCGCAGGGGCTGCCCCGCGACCTGCGGGCCCGGGCCCGGGCCAGGGCCCGGGCCCGCCCGGCCGATCCCGGCGATCGGCGCCCGCCAGGTCATGACGCAGCTCACAGACGCGGGCAGAGATGAACAAGACATGTGACCGGTGCGGGCCTGCGGTCCGTGCGGTGTACCGCGTGGTCATGGTCGTGGCTCTCTTCCTGTCGCGCACCTTCCGCAGCCCAGCGTTTCGCAGGCCAGAGACTTCAAAGCATCGACAGGAGACAGAGAAATGACCCGCGGGACCGTGCGCGCGGCCGAGCGGGTCGCCGCAGCCAGACCCGGGGGCCCGCTGGCTAAATCCCAGCCCGCGGCGGACAACGGACCGCGTTGGGGAGCGCAGTCTCTGCGCGCCCGCCGAAGTGCCTGCCCGAGCAGAGCCGCCTTACGCTGCTGCCGCGTTCGTTGACTGTCCCGCTCTGCACCGCACGGATCGAACATTTCGCTGCGACTTCGTTCTCGATCCCTGAACTGGCGAACAGTAGATCCCACGATCACGTCTGAGCCTCTGCGTGCCAGCCGGGCGCCGGGCAGGCGCCGCCGTCTTCGCCGAGCTCGACCCTGCAGGCTGGATCCAGCTGGTCAACTGCGGGCACCTCCCCGCCGCTGCGGCTGGCCGCCGACGGGCAGCTCCAGCCGCTCGCCCCGGCCGCGTTCGCCGCGCCGCTCGGCCTGCACCCGGACCTGCACCCCGCCACCTTCACCGTGCACGACGGCGACCGGCTGCTGTTCTATTCCGACGGGCTGCTTGAGGCCCGCGATCTGGGCGGCCGGTTCTTCCGCCTGGACCAGCAGGCCGCCGCGCTGCGCCGCCCCGACCTGCAAGCAGCCGCCGACGACCTGCTCAGCCGGCTCCGCGCCCGCACCCGCCACCTCGACGACGACATCGCCATCCTGCTCGCCGAGCTCACCCTCACCAGCCCAGCCTCCCGCCCCAGCCCCAGCCCCTCCAGCCCGCCACGCCAGTCCGGCGGCCCATGGCAGGCGCGACCGGGCGGCCACGATGACCACGCCTGCCCGGCCGTCCCGGGGAGCCCGCCCTTGACCGGCACAGCGTGAACCGCCAGCGCGGGTAACGGCCACGGCCGCTACCCGCGCCGCGGCTGACACGCGCCAGGCCCGCCTGCGGCTTCCACGTCCGGGCGAATGCGTCGGCTGGTCTGGCCAGGGGTGGCGCAGCCGGGACGGTCGGGCCGTCCCGGCTTTCTGGCGGGCTGTCAGCGGGTCCGGGCCGTGTGCGCCATGGTGGGGATCACGACGGCCCCGACGGTCACGTGCATCACGATGAGCCCGGTGGCGGCTGCGCTGGTCGTGGCGAGGGCCAGCGGCAGGGCCAGCGACGCGGCCAGCGCGGCCAATGCGATGGCGGTCCAGAGGAGGCGGGCGTGCGGGGTGCGCCGCTCGAGGAGGGTGAGCAGCAGCCAGCCGAACAGCGAGGCAGCCACGGTGACGCCGATGACCTGGCCGATCGCGATGGTCTGGATGTGGCCGGCGCCCGTGTTCATGTGGCCGGGGCCGAAGCGGACGTTGAGGTGGATGCCTAGCAGGGGGACTTCGGCGATCCAGGTGAGGGCTGCGGCCAGTGCGCCGGCGGCGGCGCACAGCGCCCGGGCGCGGCCCTGGTTGATGTGCGGCACGGCGGAAGCGGTGGTGGTGAGCATGCGGGCACTCCTTTATGTGGCTCTCGGCGTCCGGTTGCGCCGCTGATCGCCAGACTCTCCCGGGCGGGGGTAATCGGGCATCGGCCTGCTGGCGTCTGGTGAGCTACCGCGCCGGCAGCAGCGTGTACTGCCAGCGCAGTAGGCCGCCCGCCTGCGCAGCGACGATGACGCCGACACGCGGCCGGTATACGCTCCGGGTGATGGGCATCAAAGGCATGGTCAGGCTGCCGCGGCGCTGGCTGGAAACCGGGGGCGTGGCGCTGGTGACGGCATTGGCCGTGGTCGGCGCCTGGGTCGAGGCCAACCCGGTGCATCGTTACGGTGGTCTGCACCTGGCCAGCCGTCCGCCGCTGGCTGCTTACCTGCTGCTGGTGGTGCCCTGCGTGGCGCTGATCTGGCGTAACAGCCGTCCGGTCGGGGTGCTGGGGGTTGCCGTGGGCGGCGCGGTCGGGTGGGCGGCGCTCGGCCAGATCGACGGTGCCGCGCTCGTTCCGGTCATCGTCGGGGTGTACTGGGTCGCGCTGACCCGCGGGTGGCGTATCGCAGTTGCCGCTGGGCTCGCGGGGGCGGCGGCTATCTTCGTGACCGAGGGGCTGCTCGGGCCGTTCGGCTGGTTCGGCGGGCCGAACGCCACGATGTGGCCGGAGCTGCTCGCCGCGGGCGCGGTCGGCGCGTACGTGGCGGCGCGCCGTCAGTGGCTGGTTGCCGAGTCTGACCGCGCGGCGCGGGCCGAGCAGGCCCGGGAGGAGGAAACCCGCAGGCGCGTCGACGCCGAGCGGATGCGGATCGCGCGGGAGCTGCACGACGTGGTTGCGCACTCGATGGCGATGATCAACGTCCAGGCCACGGCGGCGGGCATGCAGCTGGCCGCCGATCCGGCGAGCGCGGCCGAGGCGATCCAGGCGATCCGTAGGGCCAGCAAGTCCGGACTGCGCGAGCTGCGGACCATCCTTGAGGTGTTGCGGCAAGTCGACGGCGGGAGCCCTGCGGTACCGGTGCCGGACCTGCGCGCCGTCGCCGCGCTCGTCGAGGCGACCAGCGCCGCCGGCACGCCGACCACGCTGGAGTTGGCCGAGCCGCCAGTCCCGCTGCCGCCGCCGGTCACGCTGGCCGTCTACCGCATCGTGCAGGAGTCGCTCACCAACGTGGTGCGTCACGCCGGCCGGGTCGCCGCGACCGTGGGCCTGCGGCACGACGGCGGATACCTGTACGTGGACGTGGTCAACGACGGCGGGGCCGCGCCTGCGGCCTTCAGTGACGGGACCGGGGCGGGACTGGCCGGGATGCGAGAGCGGACGGCCGCCCTGGGCGGCACCCTGGATGCCGGGCCGCGTCCCGGCGGCGGGTTCGCCGTCCGCGCCCGGCTGCCGGTGGCGCCAGCGGCCCCAGCCCCGGGACCGGAGGCCCCGGTGGGTCCGGCAGGCGCTGGAGGCCCCCCCGCGGTCCCGGACGGCGGGGCCGCGGGCCGCGGGCCGGCCGCTGCCAGCCAGGACGCCGGCGGCGCAGGACGTGCTGGCGGGCAGCCCGCCCGCCCCATGGCGAGCCGGCCGTGATCAAGGTCCTGCTCGCCGACGATCAGGCTCTCGTCCGGGCCGGTTTCCGGTTCATCGCCGGCTCGGCGCCCGACATCGAGGTCGTCGGGGAGGCTGCGGACGGGGCGGCCGCGGTCGAGCTGGCCCGGGCGCTGCGGGCCGAGGTGGTGCTGATGGACATCCGCATGCCCGGGACCGACGGGCTGCAGGCAACCCGGCAGATCGCCGCCGACCCCGAGCTGAGCGGCGTGCGCGTCATCATCTTGACCACCTTCGAGGCGGACGAGTATGTCTTCGAGGCAATCCGCGCCGGGGCCAGCGGCTTCCTGGTCAAGGACACCGAGCCGGAGGACCTCATCAGCGCCATCCGGGTGGTCGCCCGCGGCGATGCCCTGCTGTCGCCGAGCGTCACCCGGACGCTGATCTCCAGCATCGCCGGGCGCGGTCCCGCCCAGCCAGTCGACGCCTCCGCGCTGTCGGTACTCACTGACCGGGAGCGGGAGGTGCTCGCCCGGGTCGCCGCGGGCATGAGCAACGACGAGATCGGCGCGGCCCTGTTCATGAGCCCGCTGACCGCCAAGACCCACGTCAACCGGACGATGACCAAACTCGGCGCGCGAGACCGGGCCCAGCTGGTCGTGATCGCCTACGAGACCGGCCTAGTCCGGGCCGGCCTGTCCTGACGCCGGCCGCAGGCCGGCCATGGCGCGGCCTGCCTGCCGGTCTGGAGCCCTCCCAACAGGCCGCGGACCGGCTGCTGGAAAAGGGGCCCCGTACCCCCGCAGGTGGGATGCGAGCGGATGAGTCCTGTTCAGTACCAGGATGGGCCGTGGTTGGTGTAGGGCTTTTCGAGGGCGGCGGCCTCGTCGTCGGTCAGCTCCAGGTCAAGCGCGGCGACGGCTTCGGGCAGGTGATGCGGTCTGGTCGCGCCGACGATCGGCGTGTTGACGGCGGGGTTGCGCAGCACCCAGGCGAGCGCGACCTGCGACATGGTGACGCCGCGGGCGTGGGCGAGTTGCTGCACGGCGTTGATGACGGGCTCGTCCTGGGGTGAGTCGAAGGCCTGCACGACGTGGTCGACGCTGGACCGGGTGGACTGCTCACCCCAGGGGCGGGCCAGGCCTTTGCCTTGGGGGGAGTAGGGGATCAGGCCGACGGCGCGAATAGCGCCTGATCGCGCGGCCGGTGACCTCCTCCGACGTCCCAGCCTGGTAGACGTTCGCGGTGTCCCAGAAGGTGATTCCGAGCTCGATAGCCTGGCGGAAGAACGGCTGCGCGTCGTCGTCGGCCAGGGCCCACTGGTGGGCTCCTTCGGTCGTGGGGTCGCCGTAGCTCATGCAGCCCAGCGCGAGCCGGCTGATCTTCAGCCCGGTGTCACCGAGCCGGGTGTGCTCCATCTCTTATCTCCTTCGCTGTACGCGCGGGCGCATGCGGCCGGGCGCTCCCCGGGCCGCGGTTCGGGCCCAACGTTTTAGGCCTTGACCGTGGCTACCCCCTCGATGGTTTCGGTGTAGGCCGTCATGGTCGAGGAGCAGTGGTCGGCCACGCGGGCGGTGGTGTAGAGCGCCTGGAAGACGTACCGGCCGCTGCCGACCAGGCCACCCATGTGGCCGGTGGCGTCGATCACCTCGAACGGCCCGACCTGGGTGATGGTCCCGACGCAGGTGGAGGAGTCGAAGCGTACCGTAGGTTGCCCGGCGCTGTGGTCGATGCGGAAACTGCCGCCGGCGAAGGCCGCACCGTCGATGGCCCGGCCCGGCTCCTCGGTGCCGCCGGCGTTGATGACCCCGGTGACGATGATGGTGCCTGGGCCGGAGGGCTTGGTCGACACGACGTGGAAGTACTCGGTGTGGGCGGGGCCGCTAGGCGCCCACATGGATGGGTCGGCGCCGGGCCGCCAGCCGCCAGCAGCCGGGCCCGGCCATCCGGTTTGCGAGGACCAGGTGGAGATCCGTGACGTGGTGGTCGACGCGTTGGCGGCGTTGGCTGGGGAGGCTACGGCGACGGCGACGAAGGCAGTGCCCACCGCAGCCGCGGCGAGGATGGCGGCAACGGCGGCGTGGCGGTTGCGGCGGATGAGGGACATGAAACCTCCTGCGATCCGGTGGGATGTCGACTGGAGTCAGAATCCGCCGAGGGAGCCTCGTCGGGCATCGTCCCGCTGGAGGTTTTCCGGCTGCGCCTCCGGTGGTAGCGACCTAATCTCTGGGGAGTAGTCGGGCTGTCTCCCGGGAGGACGGCTCTGACGTCACGTAGGGCAGTAGCTATCACGGGTGAACTGGTCCTTGGAGGCTCGCGTTGAGCGCGGGGGCGAATTAGTGGATTAGGTGGACCACGATTGCCTCCTGGCGTTGCTGGCGTTGATCGCGGGCACGGTCTCCTACCTTCACATGCACATGCCGGTGGCGCTGCATGGGCAGCCGGGCTCGGTCGCGGCGCTCACGCCCCTGTCGGTGGACGGCATGATCCTGGCCGCGTCCACGACATTGCTGGCGGACTCATCGATAGGGAACTCGGTGACCTGCCGTTACGGCTCAGGCCGTGTGATCGGTGCTCGATCTCGGGGACGCGCTGCCGGCTGGCCTGCTTCGGGGTGGCTGGTCAGCTGCCATACGCGGGAGGCATACCGGCCAGGATGGCCTGCGCGGGATGGCGTGATCCGCTGGCCGCCTGGTGGCGTCCGGGCTAGGGGGTCAGCTGCCGGCCAGCGCGGCGGCGGCGTCGGGGGCGAGCCCGGCCAGGCTGTCGCGGCCCAGGTCGCCGTGGCGCACGCCGAGGGTCTTGAGGAACCGCTGCTGTCCCATCGTCAGGCCGATGAAATAGCCCAGCTCGACCAGTTCGGGCTCGGTGAAGTGGCGGTGCAGCTCGGCCCACAGGTCATCATCGGCCAGCCCGGGGTCCCAGGCGATCGCCTCGGCCCAGCGCAGCGCGGCCTTGTCCCGTGCGGTCAGCAGCTGCGACTGGCGGAAGTCGATGACCTCGTCGAAGGCACGCTCGTCCAGGCCCTGGGCGGCGCCGAGGTCCGAGCGCTGGGCGGCGCAGTACCCGCAGTCCAGGGTCTTGGCGATGAACACCCGGGCCAGTTCCTTGACCCGGTGATCGAGCACGCCGTCCCGGAACACCTGCTGCCAGGACTGGCTGAAGGTGCGCAGCACCGCCGGGACGTGCGCCCGGATCGCCTGGCTCTCCAGCCGGGGCGTCCCGTGCTCCCGGGCATCGGCCAGGTACCCGGCCAGCTCCGGGTCGGTCACCGTGCCCGGATCGACGTAGCTGATACGCGCCATCATGCCTCCTCTGCCCATCGCCGACATTCCCAGCATAAGGACGCTCCCATGCCCGCCTGCGAGGACGGCTCGGCGGGCGGCAGCCGGGCCCGCGGCAGCCTGGACCGGTACGCCACCCCTATCGTCGCGGAAGCCGATGGCACCCGGCGATCACCGACCGCGACCTACATTGTGAACGCGAACCGCCTTCGTTATGTGTGCTGATCGCGACCTGGTGGTGGTAAGTCACAGCCACGCCGAACGGGTTGTTCTGTCGAGCTCGGGGCGCATCGGTAACAGCCTGCTGGCCATCAGCAGCCGATCATGAGTGAGCCGTAGAGCCTCAGAGAGGCACCAGGCCATGCGGCTTGCGATGCCCTGTTGTTTTGGGCCTGGGCGGAGGAGCCTCGCCCGGGTCCCAGGCGACTGATCCAAGGTCGGGGTGGATGAGGACGATTGGCTCGTGTGCGAGGTCGGGCTTTCGCTCGGGATCGACGTGTCTTGCTGCCCGTCTGTCCAGCCACTCTCGCAGCCCGGCGATAGCGCTGGGGCGGTCCGGGATGACCCAGAAGGCGACATCGACAGCACGGCCGGTGTATTCCGGCGGGTCATGCGGGCAGCGCCCGAGCTTAGAGGGACCCCAATCCCAGGAGACGACCATACGGCGGAAAAGACGCGGCAGGCGTGAGTCCTCTGCGAAGCAGACAATGACGTCGAGATCTCGAATCCCCCGGCGACCGCGCAGGTAATGCTCGGCGCCGCCTTGCGCGAGGGCGATGATGCGTACCCGGTCCCGCCAGCCAGCAAGGTGCGGGTTGCGGGCGAAGAACGCTGCGAGTTCAGCTTGCGCGGCGCGCCCCAGCCGAGCGAGGTCGACCCTGTCGAGGCGCTCGTAAGAGCGCGCCGGATCGCGGTCAGCGCTTTCATCATGCGGCATGTCGAAGCCGACATTACCGGGTGCGTGATCCTCGACCCAGTTACGATCTCGGCAGAGTGGCGTTTGCTGATCGTGGCACGGGCTGTTTTCGGGTCCTGGTCTCGGGGCTATTTCTGGACGCCGCCGGTGGTAGCGTCATGGACGGTCATGAACCATCTGAGCGGCGTCGATCGCCTGGCGAACAAGTTCAGCGTCATGCGGCACGCGCAGAGTAAGGCGAACGTCGGCGGGATCATCGTGAGCCGCATAGAAAATGACCGCCACGGTGACTACGGGCTGACGGAGCATGGCCGGCAGCAGGCGCTCGCAGCGGCACAGAGCTGCGGCTTGCCTGGGGACACGGTCATTTACTCATCGGACTTCTCCCGCGCGAGGCAAACGGCAGAGATCGTGCGCGCACACCTTGGTGCGCCGGAGGTTGTCATCGCCGAAGCCCTCCGCGAGCGGCGCTTCGGGCATTGGGAAGGGTCGGCGATCGGCAACTACGTACGTGTCTGGGCAGCCGACGAGACCGATCCGGTCCACGCGGACGGCAACGTTGAGCCCGCGGCCGCTGTGTTGGACCGGGCAACCGCGCTCATCGCGCATCTGGAGCGGCGGCACTGCGGTCGTGACATCCTGCTGGTCTCCCATGGAGACACACTGCAGATCCTGCAGGCGGGCTTCTCGGGCGTGGATCCGTCCAGGCACCGCACCCTGCCCCATCTCGCCACGGCAGAGATCCGCCAGCTGCGCCTCAGGCAAGGAACCATAAGTAGCTGCTTCGCCTTGGGCTTGCACCTGGAATAGCCGGTGAACAAACGTCCAGAGCGAATGGTCTGCACTCAGCCCCATGACGCCCTACGACGCGGGTCTTCAAGCTACTGACCGTCCGTACCTGGCCTTACCTAATCTGCGGGGCAAGAACACTGGAGCGACACGGATCACCCGTGTATTAAGCGATCCGGAGTGCTTCGCCGGGCAGCGCTCTGCTCCGTCTTGCCCCCACGCACCGTGACATGACGTGACAGGCAGGGCGGTGCCTATCCGTCTGGGGGCTTGCTTCGCCGCGTGGCTGGCCGGTCACCGGGACTCCGGGCTGGCGGTGCCGGAGCCGGCTTTGCGGCTGATGCCGCAGTAATGATAGGTGAATTCCTATGGGTTAGTGCCCGAAGCGAGTTAGCGGAGGTACCTGGTGGCGGTCACCTTGACCCAGATCCGCGCGTTCTTGGCGGTGAAGAGCACCGGCAGCGTGCACGCCGCGGCGGGCCAGTTGGCGGTGAGCCAGCCGTCGGTGTCAGCCGCACTCGCCTCGCTCGCCCGCGAACTGGGCACCGTGCTGTTCGAACGGCATGGCCGGGGAGTGCGGCTGACCGAGGCCGGTGAGGCCTTCGCGCCCTACGCGGCTCAAGTGCTCGGCCTGCTCGAGCAAGGCAGGAATGCCGCGCAGGAGGCGGCCCACCCGGAGAACTCCAGGATCCGGCTCGTCGCGGTGAACACGGCGGGAGAGTACCTGGCGCCGCCGCTCATCCAGGCCTACCGGCAGCTTCATCCGGGCGTCAGCATCCTGCTCGAGGTCGGCAACCGGGCCACGGTATTCGAGCGGCTGGAATCCCGGCGCGCCGATATCGGCATCGGTGGCCGGCCGGCGGGCAGGAGCCTGGCCGGCTACCCGTTGGTCGGGAACGAGCTGGTGGTCGTGGGCAGGGAGATTCCGGCCGACCTGGCCCGGATCCCGTGGCTGCTACGCGAGGAAGGCTCGGGCACCCGGCTGGCAACCGAGCGCCTGCTTGCCGACCTGGACCTGGGCTCGGCTGAGGCCCGCCCGCCGGAGTGCCTGACGCTGGGCTCGAACGGCGCGATCAAGCAGGGCCTGGCCGTCGGCCTCGGCATCACCCTGATCTCGCGATTCGCTGTGGCCCGCGAACTGCGGGACGGCACGCTCTGCGAGATCGGCGTCGCCGGCACGCCTTTGACCCGCCCGTGGCATGTCCTGTTCTCGCCATCCGGGCCGCCACGCCCGGCGGTCCGCGCGTTCAGCGAGTTCCTCCGCTCGGCGCAAGGCCGCGCTGTCATAGAGAAACTCCTATGAAATATAGACAAATTGGTTCTTATTTTAAATACTCGGACACTATACGCTTCAGGGCATGTTCCAAGCGGGAGTTCGCGAATATCGCGAGATCTACTGGGATCCCGGTTACCAGCCGCGTGATACCGATGTCCTGGCCGCGTTCAGGCTGATTCCGCAGCCGGAGGTGGCGCCGGAGGAAGCCGCGGCGGCCGTCGCGGCCGAGTCCTCGACCGGGACCTGGACCACGGTGTGGACCGACTGGCTGACGACGCTCGAGCGGTACCAGGCGCACGCCTACAGCCTGGAGCCCGTGCCCGGCCGGCCGGACCAGTACCTGGCCTACGTCGCCTATCCCCTCGAGCTGTTCGAGGAGGGATCGGTGACCAGCATGATGGCCTCGATCACCGGGAACGTGTTCGGGTTCAAGGCGATCCGGGCGCTGCGGCTGGAGGACCTGCGGATCCCGGTCGCACTGGTCACTACCTTCCAGGGCCCGCCGGCAGGGATCCAGGTCGAGCGGGACAGGCTGAACAAGTACGGCCGTCCGCTGCTCGGCGCGACGCTCAAGCCCAAGCTCGGCCTGTCTGCGAGGAACTACGGGCGCGCGTGCTTCGAGCTGCTGCACGGCGGGCTCGACTTCACCAAGGACGACGAGAACATCACCTCGCAGCCGTTCATGCGGTGGGGCGACCGGTATCAGTTCGTCATGGAGGCGGTGCACAAGGCCGAGCAGGAGACCGGCGAGCGCAAGGGGCACTACCTCAACGTCACCGCCCCGGATTGCGAGCAGATGCTGGAGCGGGCCGAGTTCGCCCGGCAGCTCGGCTCGCCGATCATCATGCACGACTATCTGGTTGGCGGGTTCTCGGCGCACACCACGCTGTCGCGGTGGTGCCGGCGCAACGGCATGTTGCTGCACGTTCACCGTGCCCTGCACGCGGTCATCGACCGGCAGAAAGATCACGGCATCCATTTCCGGGTGCTGGCCAAGTGGCTGCGACTGGCCGGCGGCGACCATCTGCATACCGGCACGGTGGTGGGCAAGCTCGAAGGCGACCGGGAGATCACGCTGGGCGTGGTGGATCTACTGCGCGAAGAGTTCGTGCCCGCCAACCGGAGCCGGGGCATCTACTTCGACCAGGAGTGGGCTTCGCTGCCCGCGGTGATGCCTGCCGCGTCCGGCGGGATCCATGTATGGCACATGCCGTCCCTGGTCGAGATCTTCGGCGATGACGCGGTCTTTCAGTTCGGCGGCGGCTCCGCAGGCCATCCCCAGGGCAGCCGCGCCGGGGCGACGGCCAACCGGGTGGCACTCGAGGCGTGCGTTCAGGCTCGCAACGAGGGACGTGATCTGGCCGCCGAGGGACCGCAGATCCTCAAGCAGGCCGCCCGTCAGTCTCCCGAGCTGGCCGCCGCGCTGGAGACCTGGCGGGAGATCCGATTTGAATTCCAGGCCGTCGACATCCCGGATGTGGTGCAGACATGAGACTCGAGACCTTCTCCTACCTGCCCGAGCTGTCCAGCGAGCAGCTCGCGCAGCAGGTCCGCTCCATTCTCAGCCGGCACCTAGTCGTCGGCATCGAGTACACCAGCGCGCCAGATCCCTACGACCACTACTGGACGATGTGGAAGCTCCCGCTGTTCGGCACCGATGACCCCGCCGTCGTGCTGGCCGAGCTCGAGGCCTGCCGGCAGGCCAATCCCGGCGCGTACATCAAGGTCAACGGCTACGATCGGGTCCGCCAGGGCCAGGTTGTCTCGTTTGTCGCGGCTCGGCCGGAACCGGTGACCTGATGCCCCGGCCGATCATGCTCAGCATCGCCGGCGATTCCGGCTCCGGGAAGACGACGATCACCCGGGGCGTGGTCCGCGTGCTCGGGGAGGACAAAGTCACCCATTTCTGCGCCGACGACTACCACCGCTACGACCGGCGCCAGCGCGCCGAAAGCGGGATCACGCCGCTTAACCCCGACTGCAACTACCTGGACGTGCTGACCTGCGACATCAGGCACCTGCGGCATAACGAGGCCATCCTCAAGCCGGTTTACCGGCACGCCGACGGCACCTTCGGGCCGCCTGTCTACATGAGCCCGGCCCGGTTCGTGGTGGCCGAAGGGCTGCTCATCAACCACACCGCCGAGCTGCGGGAGATGTTCGACATCCGCGTCTACCTGAACCCTCCCGAGGAAGTCAGGCGACGCTGGAAGGTGGCCCGCGACTGCTCACGTCGCGGCTACTCAACCGACCAGGTGCTCATGGAACTGGACCGGCGCGAGCGCGACTCCGAAGCCTACATCCGCCCCCAGCGCCATTACGCCGACATCGTCGTCTCGTTCACGCCGGGCCAGTCACAGGACCCCGGCCAGCTCGACGCGCACCTGTTCCTGCGCGACTCGCTGCCCCATCCCGACCTGACCGGGGTCGTCGGCGACGGAACAGACGCCGACGACCTGACCCTCACCGACCGTCCCGGCGAGCAGGAACTCCGGATCCCCGGCACCATCTCCGCAGACCGGGCCGTCGAGCTGGAGGAGGCGATCTGGGACCGCATGCACTTCGCGAGTCACCTGCGCACCCAGCGGCTCGGCGAGTTCACGGTCGCCTCGGACCTGCACCGCTCCGAAGCGCTCGGCCTCACCCAGCTCCTGCTCCTGTACCACCTGGTCACCGCCAGGGCCGTCATCGCGCTAGGCGGGCACAGCGCCCGCGCCACCACCCAGCCCAGCGCGGACAGGCCCGTCCCTGATCCCGTCCCGGCAGCCAACTCCTGACCGGAAGCTGCGCAGCGTGACCGGCCATCACGCCTGGGACGCACGAATAGCCGCCTCGATATGCACGTCAGCCGGTCGATCGCCGTGGCCCTGGCCGCAGGTACCGAAAGATCGCTCTGTGCTTTCCCAGATCCGTTCATGCCCGGCTTGGTTCAGGGCTGGCGGCGGGCCATCAGGTATGCGCGGCGTGTCTCGACTTCCTGGGGGTAGCTCAACCGCTCCAGACGCATCTCGACACGGAAGCCTGCCTGCTCCATAGCCTTGGCGATATCCGGCGGCTCGAAGAAACCGAAGTCCACGTCTACCTCGTGACCCCACCACTCGGCTAGGTGCCTGACCTCCGAACCGATATGAAAGGCGACGAGGAAAAGCGCGCTGGGCCGCAGCACCCGGTGAATCTCACCGAATGCCCGGCCCAGCTCGCCAGGTTCAAGATGGATGATCGAGTAGAACGCGACGACCGCCCCGAACTCACCGTCCGCTGCCGGGAGCGCAAGGAAGTCCCCCTCGCGGAACTCCACCTGCGGATAGTCCCTGCGGCCGACGGCGATCATGCCAGGCGACAGGTCGATACCGACTGCGGCCATGCCACGGCCGACGAGCCAGGCTGCTACATGCCCGGGGCCGCACCCCAGATCGGCGACCGGCGCACCGTCTTCAGCCTGCTCGGCAAGGCACGTCAGCAGAGCCCGGTCGAGTGGCTTTCCGGCGGGGCAACTTCGAGACTTCCTACAACAACGACACCGGCTGGTGGGGACTGGACTGGCTGCAGGCCTACGACATCACCCGGTCCAGACGGTACCTGGCGATGGCGGAAACCGACGCCAACTACATTCACCGGTCCTGGGACGGCACATGCCGTGGCGGGGTGTACTGGACGACTGCCAGGGCCTAAAGAATGCGATCACCAACGAGATCTTCCTTGAGCTGACGGCTTGGCTGCACAACACCATCCGCGGCGACACTAAGTACCTGAGGTGGGCCAAACCCGAATGGTCGTGGTTCAAGGTCAGCGGGATGATCAACAAGAGTGACCTGATCAACGACGGCCTCGACTCACGCTGCGCCAATAACCACGCAACCACCTGGACCTACAACCAGGGCGTGATCCTGGCAGGCCTTGCCCAGCTCTACCGGGCGACCAAGGACTCCGGGCTTTTGCGTACCGCCGAACGCATCGCCAAGGCGGCGATCAGCCATCTCGCGATCGGCGGGGTGCTGCACGAGCGATGCGGGGGGACCGGATGCGGCAACAGCACCCGCGGCGCCCGTGAGTCGTACAAGGGAATCTTCGCGCAAGACCTCAAGGTGCTGGCTGTCACTGCCAGAACCAGCCAGTTCTCCTCGTTCTTCCGAAAGCAGGCGCGGTCCATCGAGGCCCACGACACCAACCGGCACGGCCAGTTCGGCCTGCTCTGGGCAGGTCCGGTCATTGACCCCAACCCGTACACCCAGGCCAGCGCGGAGGATGCCTTGGTGGCCGTGCTCAAGCGGAGCCACGGAAGATACTAGTCAGGCGAGGTAATCGAATTCAGATACGATTCCGGCGATAGATGACAAGGGTCCGGATGCAGTTCGAGTGCAATCTGGGTCGAGCTGGCGTGAGCAAACCATCTCACCGCGTCATACCCAGGTGCGGGTTCGGGGTCGCGGAACTGGCGCTACACCGTTAGGCAGCGTCTGGAGGAGTGGCACTGACGCCAGGCCGGGCTGTATTCGCTGACAGACGCCCGTTGGCGCAGCAACTTCCGTGGCGGCGCGGACGTTGAGGTCACCGTGGACGGGCACGTCACCAGGATGTGGCGGCAACTTCTTGTTGAGCCGAGACGGTAGAACCCTTTACACCACTGGTATCGACCACCTCGACGTGAAGCGGCGCAGCGGATGCTTGGCCTCAAGATTCACACCCCAGGGACACCAGCGACCCAGGCGCTCGCCGAGGCTGCCCGGCGATACCACCTGTCCGCCGCCAAACCAGACATCAAAGCGTCGCGCCGAAAGGCGGGATGCGGTGCAGGTGGCGGTACACAGAATTGGAGGATCTGCGGGCGACCGCGCGCGCGGCTGACGCAATTCTCAGACGCCCAGAGTCGGCAGGTCGCTTGGGCTCTGGGACGCTGTGACATTCCGTAGTGCGTCTTGCTGCGGCTCTCCTGCGCGGAGCTGATCTGCACGGTTGCTGCGCTGTCTTCATTGCGTAAGGCAGGTCGGTTGACCTTCGGTCCGGCCGCTGGCCGCTGATTTCGCGGAACGCCCCGGGGCTTGCTACGCGCGGTCGGCGGCCGGAGGCTGGACCGGGTTCTCCGCACGGACCCCGGAGTATTCCTGGCCAGTGTTGAGGTCCTCCGAGTAGAGCACATCACAGCCCATTTCAGCTGCGCTGCGGACGATCATCGCATCCCAGAACGAGATCCCGGTGCGCTGGTGGATGCCGATCGCGCCAAGGACGTCGTCAGCTGCCGGGACATGCACATGCCAGCGTGACAAGTCCGCGATGATCTCCTTCGCCGTCTCCGCACCGAGCGGCTTGGCGATCTTCCGGGTAACGCTCACGAAGAACTCCTGCAGCACCTGAACACTCAGGCAGCCATCGCGGGATTCCCACAGCTGCTCGACCAGCGCCCGTGCCTGATCCCGCTTGACGCCCGCCGAATCGTCATGTGCGTACACCAAGATATTGGTATCGACGAACCGGCGGTTACCGCTCATGAACGCTGTCCCGGCTCCAGCTGATGTGCCCGCCGGTGCCGAGATCCATCCCCTCGCGCAGCCGGGCCAGGCTACGGTCACGGGCGCTGGCATATCCAGTCTCTTGCTCGACCAGTTCCCTCAGCATCCGGGCAAGCAGCTGCGACACCGACGTGCCGCGGCTGGCCGCTAGGATCCTGGCTTCCCGGATGTCCTCCTCAGGAAGCGACAGCGTGATGTTCTGGTTGCCCACGACAATCCACCTCAAACGACTCGCTCATTACACGTAAATAAGTGTAGCACGGGATTACGTGACGTCCGGAGGCGCGGGAATACCCGGAACGAGGACACCCAGACAGGCCAGGCATCCAGCGGCCCTGACACCGTGGGGAACGCCAGCCGGCCTACCCCACCCACTCCGGCAGGAGCGAGAGCCTGCCTCATGCCCCAGCGGACATCGCCTTGGCATGCCGGCAGCGAGTTCCCGCACTGCGACCAGCCGCACGTGCCCTGGTTCCTGCCAGGGCACGTCAACAGACATCGGCGGCTATAACAGACAGTCACCAGCAGAATGGAACGGGCGTGCGATATCCGGCGATATGTTCGGCTGCGGGCTTGCGGGAGGCTTTCGGCCCGACACGCGCGGACATGTCCAGGTAGCGCACTTCCAGGTAGCCACGGAGCCGGACCGGCGGGAACAGCGTGCTCAGGTGCGTCTCGAGATCCGCGGCCGTGGGCGGCCGGTTGCCCAGCTTGACCGCACCGCTGGCCCACCGCGAGAACGGGACTGAGCAGCCCACCGCCAGGACGTCGCGCACACGCCTGTCGGGCCGGGCGAGATCGGCGTCGTCTTCTTCATCAACACCTTCTTCATCGTCGTCGCCCAGATTCCAGCCACACGGGTCGTCAAGCGGATGCGCCGCACACACGCTCTTGCCGCGACCAGCGCGCTATTTGCAATCGGCCTGCTCGCGGTCCTGCTCGCAACGCTAACGAGCTCGACGTTCACCGCTACCACCGTCTTGGCTGGGGTCGCGATCGTGATCGCCATCGGTGAGTGCGCGCAGTTCATCGTGCTCGGCCCAATCGTCGCCGACCTCGCACCGCCGCATCTGCTCGGCCGCTACATGTCGCTCTACGGCCTCACCTTCACGGCAGGCGTGGCCCTCGGCCCCGCGGTCGGCGGCGCGCTGCTCGCAACGTCACCCGACGCCGTCTGGTGGGGCGGCGCCTTGGCGGCAGCACTGATCGGAGTCGGCTTGCTGCGACTCGGCGACCGGAGACCGGATACCCGACCTGCTCTTGCAGGCGCAATGCCGTCCGCCGCAAGCCGTCAGCGCGGCCGATATGGACTCCGCCAGCCACAGCCCAGCCAGATGAATAGTACGGAATAGCACCCGGCTGAAGCTTCTGGTGCGCAGCCCAGGTCAATCCATCGTCAGGCCCGCGGCCACATCAGGGAACATCATCACTTGTGGCCGCGATGAGAGAACCCGCTGGCCTCCTGCTCGGCCAGGTCCAGGCCGAAGCACAGGCAGGCCGAATAGATCCACCGGTCGCAGACCTGGCCCAGGCGCCCTATAGCCGCGTGCTGCGGCCAGGCATCTGCGACCCGGGCCAGGCGCTGCGGATCCGCGATCTCAGCGACCGCGACGTACTCGTGGCCATTGAGGATCACCTGCGCGCCGAACGGCGGGTGCCCGGACATCTTGATGGTCAGGTGCCCGAAGGCCGGGTCCATGATGTGGAAGCTGTAGTGATAGACGTGCTCCCGCTTTCTCTCCAGGCTGGTGATCACCCCCCGGGCTGAGCGCTTGACCTTCCAGACCGTGGCCGGTGCCTTGGCGGCCAAGATCAAGAACACCCCCGGCGCGACCGAGTTCTCCTCCAGGTACTGCTCCGCGATCAGGTGCTTACGCTCCCCGGCCGTGCAGAAGATGACCGGCACCCCGCTCGCGGCCGCCCAGGCCTTGACCCGGCGGGCGAACCGCCCGGCCATCCGCATCAGGTGCGTGTCATCCAGCAGGTCATCGCTGCCGTGCAGCCGCCGCCACCAGCACCGGAACCCGCCCGGGTTATGGCCCAGCGGGAAGTAGGCATTCAGTACCACCCGGTCCACGCAGTCATAGGAACCGGTCAGCAGGTTCCCGTACCGCTCAGTGAAGTCATCATCCACCCGCCGACCGTAGGGTTCCGGTACCGCTCACGTCAGCCGGACTGCCCCCGGAGGGGTCCAGGCCGGACAGCGCCGGCGTCGCCGCGCCGACCATGGCGGCCGCGCGTTTGCCGGGCTGTCCGGCGCCCGGTTGCAGGGGTGCATGTCCGGCCCTTAGATAACATGAACCGGCCGGTCAGGGCGCGGCTGCGAGAGGACCGGCGGGCGGCGTCCCGTTGCCGATGGCGGCGCATGCCCGCTCCGGAAGCTCAGGCCGCGATCGGCCTTCAGCTCGGCGTCCTTGCCGTCGAGGCCGCGGATCATCAGCTCGATGCCGAGGTTGAACTGGTCGTCCCAGTCGCAGCGGCCGCAGAATGGCTGGTCTCCTCACCGGCGGGCTGGGCGTGGTGTTCGCCGCCGGGCGCCGCGGTGAGCAGGATGACGCGGTCGCCGCAGGCCAGGGCGAGTTCCGGCTGGGGCGGGTAGAGCCGGTGGCCACGCAGGACGATCACGGGGGCGCTGCCCGCCGGCCAGCTGACGTCGGCGAGCTTGCGCCCGGCGGCGGGCGAGTCGGCGGTGAGAGTGATCTCGGTGAACTGGTATCCGGGCAGCGGGGTCGGCGGGTGCTGCGGGAGCGCACCCGGGCCGTCGTGGTCCCGGTCGGCGCCGAGCTGGGCCTGCTCGGTCTCGGCCTGCGCGGTGCTGAGCTGGCGGGCGATGGCGCGCAGCACGTCCGGGGCGGTGACCCAGCCTGGTATCTGGTGGCCGTCGGCAGACAGGACGGGCAGGCCGTCGTGGCCGTAGGCCTCCAGCTGCGGCAGGGCCTGGGCGACGGACTCGGTGGCGAACAGGGCCTGCGGGCCGGGCCGGTAGATGACCCGCCCGAGCAGCGCCGTCCCGTCCGGTGCCGCGCCGCCGCCTGCGTTGGTCTGCACGGCGGGCGGGACCGGGAGCGGCGGGCGGAACGGCCGCATGGCGTCGGCGATCTTGAGGTCGGCCAGGGCGCGCCAGGGGGTGGTGCGGTCGATGTCGATGCCGCGGCGCAGCAGCTTGGTGGTGTAGATGGTGCCGTAGGACAGCGCGCGGGAAGTCATCGAGGCGATGGCGACGGCGAGCATGACCGGCAGGGTGAGTGCGAAGTTGCCGGTCATCTCGACCACGGACGCCAGCGAGGTCAGCGGGGCGCGGGCGGCGGAGGCGAAGACCGCGCCCATCGCGACCACCGCGTACAGGGCGGGCTGCCCGGCGGCGGGGCCGAAGATGTGGTGCACGACGTCGCCGTAGGCCATGCCGGAGGTGACCCCGATGAACAGCGACGGGGCGAACACCCCGCCGGAGCCACCGATCCCGATGGTCAGGCTGCACGCGGCGATCTTGGCGAACGCCAGCAGGATGAGGAACCACAGCGCGTACTGGCCGGCGGTGGCCTTGTATATCACCGGGTAGCCGACCCCGTACATCTGCGGGATGGCCAGCAGCAGCAGCCCGAGCGCGATCCCGCCCACCGCCGGCCGGGCCCACTCCGGGCGGCCCTGCCACACCCGGTCGCACAGGTCTTCGGTCTTGTACAGCACCGCCTTGAACGCCAGGCCCATCAGCGCCGCGATCACCGCCAGCACCGCCACCAGCAGGTAGTTCCGGGCGTGGTGCAAGACGATGCCCGCCGGGAACCCGGACAGGAACGGCTTGTCACCGAGGAACGGGATGGCGGTGATGTCGGCGATCATCGCCGCCAGCATCGCGGTGAACAAGGCGTCAACGGAGAACTCCCGCAAGATGATCTCCACGCCGAAGAACACCCCGGTGATGGGCGCGTTGAAGGTGGCGGCGATGCCGCCGGCGGCGCCGCAGGCGACCAGGATCCGCAGCCGGTTCTCCGGCATCTTCACCCACTGGCCCAGGCTGGACGCCAGCGCCGAGCCGATCTGCACGATCGGCCCCTCCCGGCCGACCGAGCCGCCCACCCCGATGCACACCGCCGAGGCGATGGCCTTGACCACGCTGACCTGGGGGCGGATCCGGCCGCCGGCCTCGGCGACCGCGATCATCACCTCGGGCACACCGTGCCCGCGGGCCTCCCGGGCGAACCGGTAGATCAGCGGCCCGTAGATCAGCCCGCCGATGACCGGGATGACCACGAAGAAACCCAGGCCGAGCCAGGGCAGGTGCGCGCTGCCCGCGCGGCCCTGCTGGCCGAACTGGCTGTGCCCGGTGGCGGCCCAGGTGAAGAAGTAGATCAGGTACCGGAACGCGACCGCGCCCAGCCCTGACCCGGCCCCCACCAGCAGCGCCAGCAGGAATAGGCCGCCCCGGCCCGCCCGCAGCCACCCGGCCGCCCGTCCGGCCAGCGCGGCACCCGCCTGCGGGCGCGTGCCCGTCACGGACGCTCCTTCGCGCTCTTCGCGGACCGGGCCGCCATCGGCGGCCGGGCTGCGGTTGCCTCATCCGCGGGGCCGGGGGACGGCCACTGGCTGTCGGGCACCTCCCCGGCGGCGTCCGCGAACGCCTGCAGCGCCCTTGCGACCGCCCGCTGGGTATCGGCGGGCAGCTTGGCCAGGATGTCTGTGATCAGCGCGCGGCGCCGCGCGGTGGCCTGGTCCACGACCAGCCGGCCCGCCGCGGTGACCGACACCAGCACCGCGCGCCGGTCCGCCCGGGCCCGGTGCCTGCGGATCAGGCCCTTGCGGACCAGCCGGTCGCACATCCGCCCGGCCGTCGACGGCGCGACACCCAGAGCCCCGGCCAGGTCCACCATGCGCTGCGGCCCCCGTGAGGCCAGCACCACCAGCGCCCGGTACTGCGCGATGGTAGTCTCCTCCGCCGCCGCGCCCAGCGACCGGGTCGCTACCGCGATCAGCGACCGGCTCGCCGTCAGCACCGCGTCCACCGCGGCGGCATCCGCCCGATGCTCCCGCGCCGTACGCCCGCCCGCATCCTGCGCATCAGCCAATATTTGCATAATACAACTATAGTCTAATGCTCCCTTGGGGGTGCGATTCGTCCGGATGCGCCCAGCGGCGCGGATGCCTGGACCGACGCTTCCGGCGCCGATGTCCGGAAGGCCGCCTACCCTGGTGGCGGGATCACCGCGGGCACCGGATCATCAGCGGCTGCGATCGCCTTGCCGGTCAGGGCCATGCAGTCATCATCGGGTGTCTGGCGAACGCCACCCTCGCGGCGGGCGAGGCCGGCTGCCAGGTGTGCTGGCCGATGCGGCCGAGAGCCGGTTTCCGGCCGGGCTGCTGCCGCCCAGCCATGCGATGACCGTGACGAACAGGACGGGGAGGAAGCATAGCGCCGGGACTGTCCACAAGATCGCCACCGCGATCTGCTGGTCCGCAGCGGCGCCCAGGCCGCCCGGCGCGCCGTGGTGGTAGGCGGCGAACCAGGACGCCCCGGACATGCCGGTGAGGTAGGCGAGGACCCAGATCGTCCACATGGCCGCTGCGGCCATGGCGGCACGTGCCGGGCGGGCCGGTTGCCCTGGTGCGGGTCGCGTGCCGGTTAGCTCCGCCCAGATCCCGGTACCGGCGGCCACCAACGTGATCATCTCGGCAGCTGCCAGGGCAGGGTGGCGGGCCAGCGCGTTGACCGTGACCGGCAGCCGCCAGGTGATCGCGAGGGCGATAAAGGCAGCCAGCCGGATCGCGGCGCGGACAGCGGGCCGGCGAGGCCGTCCGGCACCGGGCAGCCGAGGCGAGCGCGTGCGCCATGGGATGGCCAGTGCCAGCAACGCCGGGCCGGCGACCGCGAAGATCACGAACTGCAGCGCCTGCGCGAAGGCGTATTGCCGCGCGTAGCCAGCAACTGGCGGCAGCAGCATGCTCGCGATCAGGATGACCGCGGCAAGGCCGGGCCAGAACCGCGCACGTACGAGCCGGGTTGGCA
Organism: uncultured Actinomycetes bacterium; assembly: GCA_963789225.1. Lineage (GTDB taxonomy): Bacteria > Actinomycetota > Actinomycetes > Streptosporangiales > Streptosporangiaceae > Palsa-504. The sequence goes on along the minus strand of CAWBKD010000005.1, from coordinate 40,424 downwards.
CTGGGAATCCTCCGCCCGATGGTCTGCCGTGGTGGGTAGCTGTCATCATGCGCCAAATATCAGAACGCCGGCGACACATCCACCCCGATCTCCCGGCGGACGCGGTCACCTGCGCCGGGCGCAGCGGGTTCCGGTACCTGATCAGCGGTCGTGGTGGGTCCGGGTGCAGGTCCTGGCCCGGTCCGGGACGGCCAGTTGCGGGTGGTGAGGATCCAGTAGATAATCCCGGCCGGCGGGAACGCGAACAGCAGGCACAGCAGAAGGCAACGGTCCGGACCCATGCCGGTTCCGGATTCTGTATCCACGAGGGGCACGGTCGCGGTCACCGATAGGTCGCGTGCGGTCGGCGCTGAGGTAGCGCCGGGCAGGTCGCTGGTCAGGTCGCGCAGGTCCGCGCGGGTCTTCGCGGCGTAGGCCGCGCCGAGCCGCTCGTCGAGTTCGGCCCGGCTCAGCCGCCCCTCAGCGTAACCGGCGCGGAGGATCTCGGTGGCCTGACCCCGCTCGGCGTCCGACGCGCGGACGGGCGGTTCGCCGGATACGACTTGGGTTTGGCTCATGGATCGGCTCCTTTCCTGCCTGCACCGGCCCGGTCTCCGCCGGAGCCTGCCCTCTCGGTGCCCGCCAGCGCGGCCATCGCGGTTTCCAGGGAGAACGAGCCGGGCGCGGTGTGCCACTGGGCCATCAGCCCGTACAGGCCCGCGACAAACAGACGCGCCTGCAACGCCGGGTCGGTTCCCGGCGGCCACTGCCCGGCGGCGATGCCGGACTGGAACAGGCCGGTAAGCTGATCGTGGGTTACGGCGCTGGCGGCCCGGACCTTGGCGGCGATCGCGGGCTCATAAGCGGCAAGCGTGGTGGCCTCCATGAGCACCCGGCAGGCCCGCGGGTTGTCCAGCACGTGGGCGGCGATGGCCGACGCCACCGCAGCCAGGACGGCGCGCGGGGACCCGCGCGCGGGCTCGCGCAGCCCCCCGGCCGCTACGTTGACCCGGGCGGCCAGGCCGCAGTCCCACTCCTCGTACAGCGCGATGAACAGCGCTTCCTTCCCGGGGAAGTACAGGTAGGGGGTTCCCTTGGACACCCTGGCCGCCTCCGCGATATCGGCCATCGTGGTGACGTGATAGCCGGACGTGGCGAAGCACTCCGCCGCGGCGGCGATGATCTGGTCCCGGCGCGCGGCGCGCGCCTCCTCGGCGATCTTGGGCATTGGGCGTTCCTCTATCGCAGGACCCGGCGGCCGGTGCGCGCCGCGACCGCCCGTTCCAGGGCGTAGCCGGCGGCCAGGATCGCCAGGAAGATTACCGCTTCCGTACTCGTCCGGTACCAGGACAGGGCCGGTCCGGGCACCAGCGCGGCGCCGAAGCCGACCGCGGCCGCCAAGAGGAAACCCGGCCCGGTGACGCCGCAGTGGGTCTCCCGGCAGTGCAGGAAGTTCAGCAGGCAGTACGTGCCGATGACCGCCACGTACCCGCTCGCCACGGCCAGCCCGGCGCGCCCGCCCACCGCGCCCGCCACGGCGAAGGACGCCACCGCGACCAGCACCCCGGCCGGGCCGCGCGGCACGGGGCCGGTGACACTGACATAACGCGCCGCGATCCGCCCGGCACCTGGCCTGGAGGCGGCCGGCGGAACACGGCCCGCCCCGGATTCCGGCAGCCGGACGGCGGAGATCTGTTCCTGGTCGCGGAAAACGCTCATGTCCCGCCTCACTCGCCTGGATACCCAACCGTCCGCTATAATGACTGACTATCCAGTCATTTTAATGAGCGCCAAGTACCCGTGTCAAGGGCAGTACGCTCAGGCGCGAGCCGGAGCCAGCACTGCGGCGGGCGGCGTCCCGCTGCCGATGGCGGCGGATGCCGGCTCCGGCACCTCAGGCCGGCATCAGCAGCCTGGCTCGCCGTCCGTGCCGTCGAGGCCGCGGATCATCAGCTCGATGCCGAGGTTGAACTGCTCGTCCATGTCGCGGCGGCCGCAGAACAGTATGGCCAGCCGGAGCAGGTGGTCGGGCGCGTCGCGGGGCACCATCTCGGTGACCCGGCGCATCTGGGACAGTTCATCCGCGGGCCAGGGACCGTACCCGGCGGAGGCGGTGAGGCACGCCTCGGCCAGCGCGTACCCGTGCGCGTACATGTACACCGTGCGGAGCACGTCCATCGCCCGGTCCTCGGTGAACCCGGCCCGCATCAGCAGCCCGGTGTAGCCGTCGAGCTGTTCGAGCCGCCGGGTCGGCATGACCGGCCGGCTGGCCAGCAGCGGCGCGGCGGCCGGGTGGCGGCGGATCATGCCGCGGATCTCGGCGGCCAGGTGGCGCAGCGCGTCCCGCCAGCCGGTGCCCTCCGCGGGCGGCGGCTGCGCCTCCCAGGACATGGCCTCGACGATGCCGTCGAGCAGCGCGTCCTTGTTCTCCACGTGGCTGTACAGCGACATGCCCTGCACGCCGAGCTCGGCGCCCAGCTTGTGCATGGACAGCGCGGCCAGCCCGTTCGCGTCGACGAACTCCAGCGCCGCCCGCAGCACCTTCTCCCTGGTCAGCCGGGGGCGCGGCACGCCGTGATCCGCGGTTTCCGCGGAAGCCGCCACCGCGGGGTCGCCCGCGGCCGGCATGCCGTTCCCCGGCTCGCTCGCGGTGGTGCGCGCCGCCCTTGCCCGTGGGGCCATGGTTCCCTCCGGTCGGTTCTTCAATTGCAAGCTTTCGGCATAAAGCCTATCGTAAACATAAAGCTTACAGTATAAGGCAGAGCGATAAGGAGGTCGCATGGTGGATGGCCGACGAGGCGACGGCGCGCCGGACGGACGGCCGGCGATCGAGCTGTCCGGCCTGACCAAGCGATACCGCAGGGGCAAGGACTGGCTCATCGCGGTGAACGGCGTCACGCTGAGCGTGCCGCATGGGCAGGTGATCGGGCTGCTCGGGCCGAACGGCGCGGGCAAGACCACCACGATCAAGATGGCGTGCGGGCTGATCCTGCCCACCGCCGGGACGATCCGGCTCAACGGCTACGACGTGGGAAAGCGGCGCGCCGACGCGGTCCGGCAGATCGGCGCGGTGCTGGAGGGTTCCCGCAACGTGTACTGGCCGCTGACCGCCTGGCAGAACCTGATGTACTTCGGCCGGCTCAAGGGGCTGAGCGCCCACGAGACCCAGCCGCGCGCCGAGCAGCTGCTGACCGACCTGGGCCTGTGGGAGCGGCGGACCGAGACCGTCGGGTCCTACTCCCGCGGCATGCAGCAGAAGGTGGCGATCGCCGCCGCGCTGATCACCGGTCCGCCGATCCTGCTGCTGGACGAGCCCACCATCGGCCTGGACGTCGAGGCCGCCCGCACCGTCAAGGACTGGATCGCCCACCTGGCCGCCGACGAGGGCAAGACGATCGTGCTGACCACCCACCAGCTCGCGATCGTCCAGGAACTGGCTCACCGGATCGCGGTGATCAGGGACGGGAGGATCATCGCGGACCTGCCCGCGGCTGAGCTGCTGTCCCAGTTCGCCGAGGACCGGTTCGAGGTGCGGGTCGCCGGGATGCTGAACGGCTTCGCGGGGGCGCTGCCGGCCGGGGCTCGGGCCGACGCGGATGCGGGGACGACCCGGGTGGTGCTCCGCGACGCGGACCAGGGGCGGCTTTTCGACTTCCTCGGCGAGCTCCGCGCCAGGGAGATCCCGCTGCTGTCGGTCACCCAGGCCCAGCCCGACCTGGAGGAGATCTTCCTGCGGCTCATCGGCGCCGGGACGCGGGTTCCCCCGGCGGCGGACGCGAAAGCGGGGCAGGCGGCATGAGCGCGATCACTGTTCCCCGTACCGCGGCGCCGGTGCCCGCCCCGCGAGGGTTCGCGCTGCGCGCCTTCGCCAACGAGGCAGGCAAGGGACTGCGGCTGATGTGGCGGCACCGCGCCATCACGATCACCGCGATCGTGCTGAACGGATTCCTGTACCTCATGATCCAGTTCTTCATCGGCGGCGGGCACCTGGTCCTGCCGGTGCTGGCGCTGACCCTGCCGGGGCTGTTCGCCTACGCGGTCGCGTCGACCGCGGCGCTGCAGGGCAGCGGCGGGATCGCCGAGGAGGTCAACGGCGGCACCCTGGAGCATGCGCACCTGTCCCCCGCCCCGGCGTCCCTGCTGGTGGCTGGCAGGCTGGCCGCCCTCGCGGTGGAAGGGCTGATCCCGGCGATCGTGCTGGTGATCGCGTTCGGCTTCGGGTATGGGCCGCACTGGGTGATCCGGCCGGACGCGCTGGTGCCGCTGGCGCTGACCATCGCCGACGGGCTCGGCTACGGTCTGCTGATGACCGCGCTGACGCTGCGGGTCGCCTCCATCGGCGCGGTCGTGCACGTGTTCAACATGGCGGTCATGTTCTTCGGCGGCATGTTCATCCCGATCACGCTGTTCCCGCACGCGGTCGAGGTCTTCGCCAGGTTCGTGCCCACCGCTCTCGGCACCGAGGTGCTGAACACCACGCTGGCCGGGCGCGGGCTCGGCACGGCCTGGACCGACGGGACGCTGCCGTGGCTGCTGGTCCATGTCGTGGGCCTGGCCGGCCTGGGCTGGGCCGCCTACCTGCACACGGTGCGCCGGGCACGGCACGAAGGGGGGCTGTCAGCGTGATGAAATTCCTGACCGCACTGGGCAACGAGGTCCGCAAGGGGCTGCTGTTCGCCTGGTCGGAGAAGCTGCAGATCGCCATGGAGCTGCCGTTCTTCGTTATCTTCATCCTGCTGCTCGGGCCGATGCTCGGCAGCGGGCACCAGATCGCCGCCGGGCACCTGGGGTGGACGCTGAACAGCCACCGCATCTCGGTGCTGATGGTTGCGTTCCTCCCGGCCATGTTCTTCTTCTTCCAGGGGGTCAAGCTGTTCTGGCGGCTGCTCGGTGAGATCCAGGCGGGGACGATCGAGCAGGTCTACCTGTCCCCGCTGCCGTCCTGGCTGGTCGCCGCCGCCGGGCGGCTGGCCGCGGCGATCCTCGAGACGCTCGTCCTGATGGGCGTCGTCTACGGCCTGGTCAGCGCGTTCGTCACACTGCACTTCCACTGGACCGCCGCCGCGCTGGTGCCGGCGGTGTTCCTCATGGTGACCGGCATCGGGTACTCGCTGATCATGGCCGGGATGACCCTGCTGTGGAAGCGGATCGCGCTGCTGCAGGACACCATCTTGTTGCTGGTCATGATCTTCGCGATCTCGGCGCTGCCGCTGCTCACCGTGCCGGGCTGGTTCGCGGGCCTGGGCCGCGTGTTCCCGGTCACCAGCTCGGTGGCCAGCCTGTACGGCGTGATGCTCGGCCACCGCGGCGTCACCGGCCCGTGGGGAACCGGCGGCCTGGTCTGGCTGGCTGTCACCGCCGCCGCCTACCTGGCCGCCGGCATCATCGTCTTCCGCGTACTGGAACGCATCACCAAGGTGCGCGGCACGCTCGGCGCCTACTGACCGCACACCCCGAGCATGTTGACCACCAACACCGGAAGGCAGTACGCATCATGACGTGAGCATGTGCTGTTCCTCCTGATGAACGGCCGGTCAAGCCGGGCCGGTGAGCAGGGTCCCGAAGTTGAGTCGGCCGCGTTCGACGGCGGTGTCCTGACCGAGGACCTCGCCGTCGAGGTCGCGGCGGCCGGCCAGGTAGGCCTGCGCGGACTCGCGGCTGGCGGAAAAGACGGTATTCGGGCACATGACCTCGAACGAGCTGCACTCGGTGCCGCAGTCGGTGGCGCGCGCCGCGACGACGACCGCCGAGGCCGGGGTCCAGAACCAGGTGCCGTCACGGGCCAACACCGAGATGGGCGTGCCGTCGTGCGGGTCGGCGGAGGTGATCCCGCCGTCCCGGCCGGCCATGGCGGGCAGGCCGAGCGCGTCGATGGCGCACATCGCGTACACCGCGGGCAGGCCGTCCAGTTCGACCCGGTGCGGGGTGGGGGTTCCGGAGAACGGGTAGGCGACAGCCACGACCCCGTTCGCCACGTGCACGGCGTCGGCAGCGGCCAGCTCGTCCAGCGCTGCGGCGTCCAGGCCTTCGTCCAGGGCGGACTGCCGCAGCCACCGCGCGGTCGGCGGCGCGCCTGTCTCGAGGAACCGGCGCAGCACGGCGCGGTGCAGGCCGCGCAGCGGGCCGGGCAGGCGTTGCTGCCGGCCGGCGATGCTGCCGCCGGTGAACCGGGTCAGATCGGTCATGTCGGTCATGGGGTTTCCCCTTTCTGCTGGGTCAGGCCGCGCAGCACGACAGCCGGGACACGTCGCGGGTGAACGCCTGGGCGGCCAGCCGCAGGCCCTCGGACATCGTCAGGTAGGGCGCCCACGCCTGGGCCAGGTCGGTCACGGTCATTCCGGCGCGGATCGCGTAGGAGGCCGCGGTGATCATCTCCCCGGCGCCGGCGGCGACGGCGTGCACGCCGCGGACCCGCCCGGTGCCGGCCTCGGCGACCAGCTTGAACACCCCGCAGATGTCCCGGGCGACGATCGCGCGCGGCACCGCCGAGGCCGGCAGCACCCGGCAGTCGCACGCCACCCCCGCCCGCACGAGCTCGGCCTCGGTCAGGCCGGCCGAGGCGATCGCCGGGCTGGTGAAGGTGACCCGGGGGAGTGTCGCGTAATCCACAGCCCGTCCGGCGGAACCGGGTTCCTGTCGAAGAACCCGAACGGCTTGAGCCAGAACGACACGACGTCCAAAAAGAGCGTTGGCGGCGGTGGCGGATCCCTGGGCCGCGGCGACGTAGACGAACTGTGGGCCGCCGGTCACGTCACCCGCCGCCCAGATCCGCGGGTTCGCCGTCCGGCCGGACTCATCGGTGACGACCTCGCCGCGCCCGCCGATCTTCACCCCGGCGGCGTCCAGGCCGAGCCCGCCGGTGACCGGGCGGCGCCCGGCTGCGACCAGGATCTGCCCGTACGCCAGCTCCCGGTCCTGCCCGCCGGCCGTCCCGATTTTTGCCGAACGGCCGGTGGCACTCCCCCGCACAGACGTGACAGTCGCGGCGGTGAGGATCCCGATGCCCTCGTCGTCGAATGCGTCCTCGATCGCGGCGGAGACCTCGGGCTCGCCGAACGGGGCGAGCCGGTCTAGGGCCTCGGCGATCGTGACCTGAGCCCCGAGCCGGGCGAACATCTGCGCTAGCTCCAGCCCGACGGCGTTCCCGCCGATCACCAGGAGCGACTCCGGCAGCTCGGTCAGCTCCATCGCGGTAGTGGAGGTCAGGTAACCGGCGCCGGCGAGCCCGCTGACGGGCGGTATCCACGGTGCCGTCCCGGTCGCCACCAGGTACTGCCCGGCCTCGACCGTCGTGGTGCCGCCGTCGCCGCGCAGTATATCCAGCACTGGCGCGTCCGCGCCGCCCGCGAACCGGGCCGTCCCGGCGATGATCTCCCAGCCGTAGTCCGCGGCCAGGTCCGCATACTTCGATGCCCGCATCGCCGCGACCAGCTCGTCCTTCCCGCCCGTCAGCGCCGGCATGCCCACCGGGCCCGCCTGCGTGGCGATCCCGGGGAACAGCTGGCTGGCGGCGTCGTGCCGGGCAGCGGCGGCGGCCAGCAGCGCCTTAGACGGCACGCACCCGGTGTTCACGCACGTCCCGTCCACCGGACCGCGCTCGATCAGATCCTGTTCCACCGTGCGCCCGCTGGGGGCGGCGGCGGACTGGATATCGCGGCCTTCGGGATTGGAGGACCGGGTCACCACGAGGAGGCAGCTTCCCGCCTGCTGGGCGCGGGAGACCAGGGTGCCCATGGCGCCCACACCGAGGTAGGGATGGACGGTGAGGGCGTCGGCTCCCAAGGGAGCGTCGGCCCCCAGGTAGGCCTCGGCGTAGGCGTCGTTGGTGGTTCCCACGTCACCCCGCTTGGCGTCCACGATGACCAGCAGGCCTGCGCTGCGCGCTGCGGAGATCAGCCGCTGCAGCGTCCTGAACCCCTGCCAGCCATGACGTTCGTAGAATGCCGCCTGGAGCTTGACCAGGCCCACGGTCCCCGCGGCTGCCTCGAGCGCGGTGTCAGCGAAGCGGTCGACACCGTCCGGGCTGTCCCCGATACCCCAGGCATCCAGAACCGGGCCGGAGGGATCCAGGCCCAGGGCGAGAGGACCATATCGTGAGCGCACCACGGCGAAACGGGTGGCGAACGAGCCGGCCATGGCCCAAGTATGGCCGGGCGATGGTCTCCGGCCGAGATCCCGGGGCCGATCGTTCCCGCTTGCCAGCCGAGCCAGCGACCAGCCGCAAGGCCCAGGCGGCGCAGACCGAGGCCGCGCTCAAAGAGGCGGCCCTCCGGGTGTTCGCCCGCAACGGCTATCACAGCGCCAAGATCACCGACATCACCACCGAGGCCCGCCGCTCGGCGGGCTCCTTCTACACGCACTTCACCGGCAAGGACGACGTGCTGCGGGCCCTGCTGGCCGACTGGCTGGCGCAGGCAGGAGCTGAGCTAGCCGCCGATCCGGCGGGCGACGACCTGTCCCAGGAGCCGGCCCTGCGCGCCCGGGTGGCCGCCTGCTGGCACGCCTCGTCGGCCAGCGGTAGGACCCCAGAGAACCGGTCAGCCCGGATCGCCTCGTGGTCGTTCCGCTGGCGCGCGGTGACCGGCTTGCGGGCCGACCGCCCGCCATCCGCCGTGCCACCCGCCTACGCTCCGTACCGGCCGGATCAGTGTCACCTGTTCGGTCATCCCCCGGCGGTCTGGCTGGCCGCTTGCGTGAGAAAGTGAGCTGGTGGTGACTTCGGGGCAGCGGCCCGACGCTCTGCTGTCGGTCAATGTGGGGATGCCGCGGGACGTGACCTGGCAGGGCAGGACGGTGCACACGGCGGTGTGGAAGAAGCCGGTCACGGGGCCGCGGATGGTGCGGCGGCTCAATATCGACGGTGACGGGCAGGGTGATCTGGCCGGGCACGGCGGCGAGCAGCGGGCGGTGTTCGTCTACCAGATTGAGTCCTACCGGTACTGGCAAGAGCAGCTGGGCCGGGATGACTTTGAGTACGGGCAGTTCGGGGAGAACCTCACCGTGCAGGGACTGGCCGACGATCAGGTGTGCATCGGCGACCGGTACCGGATCGGCGGCGCGGTTTTCGAGGTAACCCAGCCGCGGGTCACCTGCTTCCGGGTGGGTATCCGGATGGATGATCCCCAGATGCCCGCGCTGCTGGTTTCCCATCACCGGCCCGGGTTCTATTTCCGCGTGCTGACCGAGGGCACGGTGGAGGCCGGGCAGGAGATCATCAAGCTTGCCTCCGGCCCGGAAGGCATGACGGTCGCGGAGATGGACGCCCTGCTGTACCTGCCCGGGCATCCCCGGCAGCAGGTGCTGCGCGCGCTGCGTATCCCGGCGCTCAGCGCCGGGTGGAAGGCCTCGTTCCAGGAGATGCTCGACCAGCCCGGGGGGGCCGCCGGCAACGCGGGCCTGACCGACGCGAGCCCGCCGCCGGCCTGGCCGGGGTTCCGGACGCTCGCCGTGACCGCAATCGGCCGGGAGAGCGAGACGGTGATCTCGGTGCACCTGGCCGATCCCGGGGGCGGGAGCGTGCCGGCCGCCCTGCCCGGACAGTTCCTGACTCTGCGCCTGCACCCTGACCCCGCCGGGCGGCCGCTGCTGCGCAGCTACTCGCTGTCGGGGCCCCCGGGCGCCCGCGACTACCGCATCAGTGTCAAGCGGGAGGAACACGGCGCCGGAAGCCAGTTCCTGCACACCCGGGTGCGGGTGGGTGACCTGCTGGAGGTCGCCGCGCCGCGCGGCACGTTCACCCTGCGCCCGGGCCAGGCGCCGGTTTTGCTGATCAGCGCGGGTGTCGGCGCGACACCGGTGCTGGCCATGCTGCACGCGCTGGCCGCTGCCCGGTCCACCCGGGACATCTGGTGGCTGCACGGCGCGCGCCGCCGCGCCGATGAGCCGTTCGCGGCCGAATCCCGCGCCCTGCTGGCCGCCCTTCCCAGCGCGCACCGGCACATCTGCTACAGCAGCCCGGGCCCTGATGACATCCAGGGCCGCGACTACCAAACGGCGGGACGCCTGTCGGCGCCGGTCCTGGCCGCCCTGGACCTGCCCCGCGACGCCGACGCCTACCTGTGCGGCCCTGCCGCGTTCATGGCAGATGTGTCCGCGGCCCTGGCCGCGGGCGGAATCCAGCCTGCCCGCATCCGCACCGAGGTCTTCGGACCCGGGCCTGCGCAGACACCCGGCATCGCACCCGCGGCCGCCCGCCGGCCGCACCCGCCCGCCGGCCAGCCAGGCAGCGGCCCCATGGTCTCCTTCGCGCGCAGCGACCTGAACGCGCGCTGGGACCCCGGCTACGCCAGCCTGCTTGAGTTCGCCGAAGCCTGCGACGTACCGGTGCGCTGGTCATGCCGCACCGGGGTGTGCCACACCTGCCAGACAACCGTCATCTCCGGAACAGTCCGCTATGCTCCCGACCCGGTCGACGACCCCGCCGACGGCAGCGTACTCATCTGCTGCTCGCAGCCACACGACGACCTGGTCCTCGACCTATGACCACCCCGTTAGCCACAGGTACGCCAGCAGGCGGGCTGGGTCTAATACAACCTGGGCACGCCTCGCTGGTACGGGCCCGCCGAGAAGACCACCACCCTCGAACGGCCCCGTTGCCTAAGAATTTCCCTCGGCCACGCCCCGCCCCGGCACCGAGCATGACCCAGAACTGGCCGTTCTGCGGGCAGCGCATGGCGCGTCAAGCGCGATTGTCATCCGCACCGAGTTCGGCGATCGGCTCATTCGGCGGTATCGCTGTCCTGTGCTTTCATGTCCGTTCGCCGAGGTTCCGGTCCCCAGGGGATCTAGGGTGTGGAGGCATCGCCGTCTGCGGGCACGTCCCGGCGGCGGAGGCGCGTGAGCTCGAGGACGGTGTCGACGGCGGTTTCGAGAGGGCGGGTGTCGCGCTGAACCTGGGCGAGGATGAGGCCGCCTTGGAGTGCGGCGAGGAGGGTGACGGCGAGGTCGTCCGGGTCGGTGCCGTCCGGGAGGTGCCCAGCGGCGTGAAGACGGCGCAGCCCGTCGCTGATGGCGGCTGACCACTGCCCGAATCCGGCCGCGATCAGGGCGCGGGCCTGCGCGTCGGTCTGGGCCAGCTGCCCGGCGAGCGAGCCGAGCGGGCAGCCGCCCTGGCCCTGGCTGCTGTTTACCTGGGCGATTACCATGTCCCGCCAGGCCCGGAGCCCCTGGGGGCTGCCGAGATCGGCCTGCCGCTGGTTACCGGTGATGGTCGCGGCCTGGTAGCCGATGACCGCCTTCACAAGCTCGTCTTTGCCGGCGAAGTAGTGCGACAGCTGGGACCCGCTGACCCCGGCCGCTGACCTGATGTCATCCAGCGAGGTGCCCGCGACGCCGCGCTCGTAGATGAGCCCGGCGGCCGCCTCGACGATCCTGGCCCGGGTGCGCTCTCCCTTGGCCGTGAGCCTCGGGCGATCGCGTGCCTCGCTTACCACAGCGCCACATTACCACTTTTCTGGGTTTGACAACCCATTCCACGCTTCGCCAGAATGGGTTCTGTAACCCATTCTCAGTGAAGGAAGAGGCTCATCGTGATTCTTGTGACAACGGCCGGGAAGGTCGGCTCCGAGACGGCCCGCCTGCTCCGCGAGCGGGACGCGCCCGTCCGGGTGCTGGTGCGGGACCCGGCGAGGGCGACGGTCAGGGCGCTGGCCGAGGCTGGCGCGGAGATCGCCACGGGTGACCTGGGCGTGCCGGCGAGCATCGATGAGGCGATGAGCGGCGTCAGCGGCGTGGTGCTGGTCAGCCCGGCCGTGCCCGCCCAGGAACTCAACGTCGTCGCCAGCGCCGCCAGGGCCGGCGCGGGTCATGTCGTCAAGGCGACCAGCAAGGCCCCGGCTGACTCGCCGATCGCGCGGCGGCGCTGGCAGGCCGAAATCGAGGCGGGGCTGGCTGCCTCCGGAATCCCGCACACCCTGCTGCGGTCCAACGCCTACATGCAAAACGTGCTGGCGCTGGCACCGGCGATCGCCACGACGAGCAGCCTCGGCTCCTCCGCAGGCAAGGGCCGCTCCGGCCTGGTCGACGCCCGCGACGTCGCCGCGGTGGCCGCCGAGATCATCACCTCCCCCGCCGCACACGCCGGAAGGACCTACTGGCTCACCGGCCCGGAACTGGTCTCCAACTACGACGTGGCCGCCGTGCTGTCGAAGCTGCTCGGCAGGACCATCACCTACCGGGAGCTCACCTTCGAGGAGAACAAGGACGCGATGATCCGCGCAGGAGTCCCCGACCAGATCGCGGAGATGAACGCCCAGGCGTTCAGCCTGACCGCCGACGGCGACGCCGAATGGGTCACCCAGGACGTCCCGTCGCTCCTGGGCCGCCCCGCCCGCTCCTTCGAGCAGTTCACCGCCGACTACGCCGCCGCGTTCTCCTAGACAGGGCACCAGACACTATGCTCCCGGGCGTCGGCATGCGGGCGCCGCGCGCGCTGATCGCTGCCGGCGGAGCTGCGCCGCTCGCTGACCTGGGATCAGGGTAAGGAGATGGCGCTGCACCGGGAGCTCACCGCGGCGCTGGGCATGCCGGTGTACTGCTGCGACAAGGCCACCCCGTGGCAGCGCCCGTCCAACGAGAACACCAACGGGCTGCTCTGCCAGTACTTCCCCGAGGACAGCGACCTGCGCGCCCACGGCCCGGGCGACCTGGCCGCGGTCGCCGCCGAGCTAAACGCCCGGCCGCGCAAGACCCGGGGGTGGGATGCTCCCGCTGCGCTGCCCGGCCTGTGAACCAGGATCGTCACGCCCGCCGCGGCGGGCGGACCTGCCACAATGGACGGCGTGCCAGACATGCGACGCCGCAGCCCTGAACCGCCCGCCGGGCCGCCGGAGATCCAGTTCAAGCCCGGCATGGCGAACGAGCTACTGCACGAGCTGGCGCCGCTGCTAGCCGAGGAAGGCATCGACGTCGACAACATCGACGTGCCCGACCTGGACACCTTGCGGCAGGCACTGAACCGCGCCATCGAACGGCGCAGCATGGCCATGTCCACCCCGGTCGGCCAAGCCCGCGACCTGGCCGCCGTCACCTTGCGGCTGGCCGCCAAGGCCATCGCCGGCGGCGACACCCGGCTCGCCGCCGCGACCTTGGATCAGGCCCAGCCCGAATCCCCCGACGGCGCCACCGCGGTGGTGAACGCGTCGCGTGCCGGAGGTCGGCGCCCGCCTGCCCATCTGAGTGGAATCGAACTACCGCGGCTGGGTGTTCTGGCCCTGTGAGGGGTGCGGGCGCAGCCGAGTCCGTCGTTCCGCCGATAAGGAGCAATCATGACCACGGCATACGACTTCGCGGGGACCGCCGCGGATGGCACGCAGGTTCCGCTGCACGACTACGAGGGCAAGGTACTGCTCATCGTGAACGTCGCGAGCAAGTGCGGGCTGACGCCGCAGTACGAAGGCCTGGAGTCGCTGTACCGCGATCGGAAGGATCGCGGCCTGGAGATCCTGGGATTTCCCTGCAACCAGTTCAAGGGACAGGAACCAGGCAGCGACGAGGAAATCCAGGACTTCTGCAAGTCCACCTGCGACGTGACCTTCCCGGTACTCGCCAAGATCGAGGTCAACGGCCCAGACGCCGAGCCGCTGTACCAGTGGCTGCGCGCCGAGGCGCCTGGCGACTTCGGCCCGCAATACGGCGGCTTTTACGAAGCTATCTCGAACATCCGGCCGGAGGCAGCGGGTACCGACGAGGTGAAGTGGAACTTCACCAAGTTCCTGGTCGGCCGGGACGGCAAGGTCATCAAGCGCTACGAGCCGCCAGTACTGCCTGGTGACATCGAGGCAGATCTCGAGCACTACCTCTAGATCGTTGACCGGGAAATCTGGGCAGGTCATGTGGTTAGTGTTCGTAGGCGATCAGGGAGCGCTTGACTGGTGCGCCGATCATCCAGTTGTGCCAGATGCAGGCGTTGAGCGCGAGTAGCCGCTGCACGACGCGGGCCCACAGCCCGGCGGGGATGCGGCCGCCGTGGCGTTCGAGGCCGAGCTGGTTCTTCAGGGTCCAGATGATCGCCTCGACCCGCTGCCGCAGCCAGTTCGGGAAGGCCCTGGGGGTTTTCTCGTCTTTGCGGGACGGGCGGATCAGCGCCAGTCCCAGGTCCGGGCTGGCGAAGAAGTCCTCGGTGTCTTCCCCGGCCAGGCCCTTATCGGTGACGATGGCGGTGCCGGGTGCTGGCCGGTTGGCCGGCTGGCGGTCGAGCATCTGCCGGGCTTGCTGGCGTTCCCCGAAGAGCTTGGGGTTGGCCAGGGCGAACCCGGTCACCGTCCCGTCGCAGGTGCAGATCAGCAGCAGCTTGGCTCCCCAATACCAGCGGGAATGGCTGGGGCAATAGCCGTACCCGGCCCACCCGTACAGGTCCGAGCGCTTCGCGGTGATGACCGAGTGCCCGCACGGGACCGGTGTGGCGTCCATCAGCCGCAGCATCTCCGCGCTGCCCAGCGTCGCCTCCGCCAGCCACCGCAGCGCCGCCTCCATCAGCGGCGCCGCCCCCTTGATCCGCTGGTTGTACTCGCTTTGCCCCAGCAGCCGCGGGAACAGGTGCCCGACCAGGGCCGGAGCGGCGCGCAGCCAGTGCCGCTCGTCGTCATAGCGCAGCAGCACCTGCGCCACGGCCAGGCAGACCAGCTCGGCGTCGGTCACCTCCGGCGGCTTGCCCGGGCCGGACCGGGCGAACCCGAGCAAGGGGATGATCCGGTCGGTCAGCTCGACGTACAGTGCGGTCAGGAGAGTGTCCAGGTCGGCGATCACGATGACTTCCCAAGGTCAGACGTGTGTAGACACGCCGATCTTGGACACTCTTCACTTGCCAGTCACGGATCAGCCACGGCGTGCCGGCGCCGGTGGTCTTCGCCAGCCGCCCGCCGTGCGATGAAGACGAACTCACGCCCGGGCCGGTCGGGAGCGTCCCGGACCTCATCAACGACCAGATCGGCCGCGGCCAGCGAGTCCGCGAGTTCGTGGCGGCTCCGGAACCGCAACGTGGAATCGGAAGTCAGCACCGCACCGTCACTGCCGAACACGAAGGTCATCCGGAAGGAGACCAGGCTTCCGTTGACGTCCATCAGGTCCGTCCACGTCTCGACGGGGCCGGCCCGCGGGATGACGATACGGCGGTAGGTCTGGTCCCGGTTCCACTCCAGCCACGCCTTCTTCTCCGGATCCCGGCTCTCGAACACCAGCCGGCCCCCGGGTCGCAGAGCCTTACCGACTGCCCCTAGCGTGGCGGCCCACTCCTCGCCGGTTATGAAAACCTGAGCCACGTTCCCGGTCATGGCCGCGAGATCGACCTGCAGCGCAGGCAGGGCCGTCGCGTCTGCGTGCAGCCAGCGGACACCGTCGGCGCCCGGCTTCCGGCGGGCAACGTCAAGGGACGCGGCGGCCGGATCGACAGCGATTACCTCCAGACCGCGGGCGGCGAGCAGGCACGCGAGAGTTCCTGTGCCACAGCCGACGTCCAGGACGGTCACAGCGCTGAACTCATCCGCCAAAGCCGCGTAGGCATCCAGATCGGAACGGTCAGGGTCCAGCGGGTCGTAGATCTCCGCGAGCCGAGGTTCCTCGAAGATAGCATCAGCCACGAGAAGAACCCTATGGCTGGCGCACATGCGAGTAACACCCGCTCGACCCAGACCCAAGATCACGAATAACCGGTCAACGATCTAGTGCCAGGCTGGATCGTGAACGATGTCTTGAGGTGAGGAGCCAGCAATGCGTGTCCCGCTGTCCATTCTCGACTTGGCGCCAATCGCGCGGGGTCAGACCGCCAGTGACAGTTTCGCGAACAGCGTGGCGCTGGCCCAGCGGGCCGAGGAACTGGGATACCTGCGGGTCTGGTATGCCGAGCACCACAACATGCCCAGCATCGCCTCCTCCGCCACCAGTGTGGTGATCGCGTACGTCGGCGCGCAGACCCAGGCGATCCGGCTCGGCGCGGGCGGCGTGATGCTGCCCAACCATTCCCCGCTGCTGATCGCGGAGCAGTTCGGCACCCTTGCCGCTATGTACCCGGGACGGATCGACCTTGGCCTGGGCCGGGCGCCCGGCTCGGATCAGAACACGATGTACGCGCTGCGCCGCGACCCGAGCTCCGCCGACACCTTCCCCCAGGACATTGTGGAGCTGCAGGGCTATTTCACTGGCAATACCCGGGTGCCGGGGGTGGATGCAGTCCCCGGCAAGGGCTCGCACGTCCCGCTGTACATCCTGGGTTCGTCGTTGTTCGGAGCGAGACTGGCCGCCATGCTGGGCCTGCCGTATGCATTCGCCTCGCACTTCGCGCCGGCATCACTTGACGAAGCCCTCGCCGTCTACCGGCGTGAGTTCCGTCCGTCTGGACAGCTGGGGCAGCCGTACGCGATCGCAGGCGTCAACGTGATCGCCGCCGACGCGGAGAGCGCTGCCCGGGAGCAGCTCGAGGCAATCCGGCGAGTGCGGGCCATCAGCCTGTACAGGCGCGGGCGCCGGGACCAGGACAGTGAGAACCTGACCGACGAGCAGGCCGACCAGCTGCTGGCCGCGGGCATCGGCGCCCATGTGGACCAGATGCTCACATACACAGCGGTCGGCACTCCGGCCCAGGTGAGAGACTACCTCGACGGCTTCATCCGCCACACCGGGGCCGACGAGGTGATCGTCGCCCACCAGGCGTCGGCCATCGAGAGCCGGCTGCGGTCGGTCACGCTGCTGGCCGAAGCCATGCAGGCCGTCCCCGCATGACCCAAGCAGCGGCGGCCGGTAACACCATCGCGGCGATCGACCCGACTGCTCTGCTCGGGGCCTGGCGGATGACGCGAAGGCTTGCCGACCGGCGTACCGGACTGTCCGGGCTGGTGTGCGGTCAGCTCACGCTGCGCAGCGAGGGCGGCGGTCACATCGCATGGGTCGAGCAGGGCACCCTGCTCTGGAACGGATCCCGTCTGTCCGTCTCCCGGTCCTACCGCCTGCTGCGCGCCGAGGAGGGGTGGTGGCTGCATTTCCCCGACGGCCGGCCGTTCCACGCCTGGACTCCGGGCCAGTGGGTGCATCACCCATGCCGCGAGGATTTCTATCGCGGCCTGATAACCACCACCGGACCAGATCGGTGGCGCACCCACTGGGAGGTGGACGGGCCAAACAAGGCGCAGCGGATCATTACCTGGCTCTCCCCGTCGACAGCCTTAGGCCGGCCGCCGGGCGGTGAGACGGGCGACGATGGTGCCGCGGCTATCGGCGGCGGCGATGCCGTCATCGATGAGATGCCCGTACAGCCGGAGGTCCGGGAGCGACCCGCGCTCGGGCAGCTGGTAGGCGGGTGCTGCCGGAGGTCCGACGCCGTTATCGGTCTGGTACATTCGCCCGCGCAGAACGTGGAGTTGACTAAGACGGTTGAGGAGCTGGCCCGGCAGGTCCATGCGAATGGCCGCGACGACCCGCTGCACGTCGACTCGAGCTTGGAGTTCATCTGCGTGGCCACGCCAGAGAGCGGGACCGTGGCCGCGATGCGGTGGCACCTCGGGCCAAGCGACTAGCCGAGGCGGCTGTCCTGGTGGCCTAGTCTTGCGGCGTGACAGACCGCGAGATCGCCGACCTAGCTGCCAGGCGCCAGGAGCGTGATGAGGGCGCGCTGCAGATCTGCCAGGGCACGCAGCAAAGACGTCAGGTCCCCGTCACCGAGACCAGTGGTTCGGCCGGAGAGGGCACGAGCAGGCGCCGCGTCGTCTTCAGGCCCCAGTCGTCCAGCTCGGCCAGGCCGTCCCCTGACGATCGCAGGCCGCCGAATCGCCGGATGGTCTCGGCCCATGCCTCCCGCCGCTCCACACCGGGCCTGGCCAAGAGGCAGTCGGGGTCGTTCACCCAGAGCCTGCCGTGCTGCCAGGCGCGGGCGACGACGTTCCTGGTGGCGTTGCGCCCCGACGGCTTCGTCGGGTGGCCGTCGGGCGGCTCGTAGCGGGCGGCGATGTCCGGGCCGACCCGCATCGCGTCGACAAGGCCGACCGAGGGCAGGATCGGCGCACCGCAGCCGACCAGCACTGCCGCGGGACCGATCGCGTCCCGGATCAGGCGCAGGCCGCGCCGGTAGGCTTCCACCCCGCTGACGTCCTCATGGCGGAGGCCCTCGCAGGCGCCCGCGTAGGCGAAGTCGACCTTGAAGTAGTCGATGCCCCACTCCCGCATGGCGCTCAGGACGTCGGTGAGGTAGCGGGCGGCACCCGGATGGGTGATGTCCAGGGCCGTGCACTCCTCCCGCACCACGTTCCCGGCGGACACCGGCTCCCCGGTCTGCGCGCTGCGTACCGCCCACTCCGGGCGCCGGGCGAGCAGCTCGCTGCTCCTGCCGATCAGCGCGGGCGCGATCCATATCCCGGCCCGGCGGCCGGTGCCGCAGATCCGGCGCACCAGGTCGGGCAGGCTGGCGAACCGGCCCGACGGGACCAGCCAGTCGCCCGGTGCGGCCTGGTAGCCGTCGTCGATCTGCACCACGCGCACCGGCAACCGCAGGTCATCCATTGCCGCGAGGTTCGCCGTGATGTCCGCCTCGGTCACGCTGGCGTAGTACTGGTACCACGAGCACCAGACCTGCGGGATCTGCCGCAGGCTGCCGCGCGCCACGCCCGCAAGGGCAGCGAACCCCTCGCCCCACCGGCACAGTGCGCCCGCCAGCCCGCCCGGTCCCTGGTCCGTTGTTTGGCTGACCGGTCCGTCGGCAGTGATTAGGACGTATCCGTTCAGGAACCTTGCCTGTATGACCGGTACAGAACGTGACGCGTCCTGCCCCGTGAACAGTGCCACCGGCCCTCCGGTGCCGGGGTCGAGGGCGATCAGCCCGGAGCCCTGGTGCACGCCGGGCGGCGGCGGTGCGCCGTACTGGCAGTCGATCGCGAGCGAGTCCGGCGGTGGGAGGGCGGGCGCCGCGGTCACCGGCAGGATCTGGGTGGCGCTCCATGACTGCCAGCCCTCGGCGTAGACCGTGGCCCGGTCCGGGTCGACGGGCACGCGGGCAATCTCGCGCTGCGGCTGCCGCGTCATTCGTCCGGCCTCGCGAGGGGCAGCGCGGGGCCGCTGCCGTTAGCGGTGGCGTAGAGCCAGCACCGCGCCTGGTGACCGGGGGACACGCCCATATCCTCCGGGTGGCGCGTGCAGATGTCCGCCGCGAACGGGCACCGGGTGCGGAACCTGCAGCCGGTGCCCAGGTCGGCCTCGCGCTGCTCGGCGGCTCGCACGGCACGCGCCGACTGGCGCTTGGCGCGAGCGGCGGCCAGCGCCGCACGGGAGGCCGTGGGGTCCGGCGCGGCTCGGGAAAGGATCTGGGTATAGGGGTGCGACGGGTGCAGGATCACCTCGTCGCTCGGGCCTCGCTCGACGATCTCGCCCCGGTACATCACGACGATCTCGGACGAGAAGTGCCGCGCGGTCGCCAGGTCGTGCGTGACGTAGAGCAGGGCGAGGTTGCGGTCTTTCTTCAGCCGGTCGAGCAGGTTGAGGATCTCCAGCCGGATGGAGACGTCGAGCATCGACACCGGCTCGTCGGCGAGCAGCACGTCGGGGTCGGTCGCCAGCGCCCGCGCGATCGCCACCCGCTGCCGCTGGCCGCCGGACAGCTCGTGCGGGTGCTTCCCGGCAATCTCATCGGGTGGCGTCAGGTTGACCGAGCGCAGCAGATCCGCCGTCGCCGCATCCAGGGCGGCGCCGTGCAGATGACGCTGGCGGAGCTGCAGCGGCCGGCGCAGATGGTGCGCGACGGTGTGCATCGGGTTCAGCGAGGCGAACGGGTCCTGGAAGATCACCTGAACCCGGTGCCGGTAGGCCCGCAGGGCCGGACCGTGCCGGGCTGCGGGCCGGCCGTCGAGCAGGATCTCGCCCGCCGTTGGCTTCACGAGCTGCCCGAGCGCACGGACGACCGTCGACTTGCCGCTGCCGCTCTCGCCGACAAGCGCGAGCGTCTGGCCCTCCTGGAGCGCGAACGAGAGCCCGTCGACGGCTCTGAGCCTCGCGCCGCCACGCTGCCGGTACTCGACGGTCAGGTCCCGGACTTCGAGCACGCTCACCGCTCGCCTCCGGCGGTCTCCGTGCCGATCGCATCGTCCGCGGTGACCGGGGTGGCGGTGCCGGGTGCTGACCCGCCGAGCTCGGTCGGCGGGCCGTCCGGCCGGCAGTCGCGGTCGTGCAGGTGGCAGGCCACGGTCCAGCGGTCCGCTTCCGCCCCGCCGCGTCGCGCCTCGACCGGCCGCAGCACGGGCGGCACGCTGAGGCACGGGCCGAACGCGTAGAAGCATCGGGGACCGAACGGGCACCCGCCGAAGTCGTCGCGCAGGTCCGGCGGCGTGCCGGGAACGCCGCGCAGCTCGCGCCTGGCCCCGCGGATGTCGGGAAACGAGCGCAGCAAGCCCAGCGTGTAAGGGTGCGCAGGAGACGAGCCGACCCTCTCGGACGGGGCATACTCGATGATCTGGCCCGCGTACATCACGGCGAGCCGGTCGCTGATCTCCAGCAGCAGCGACAGGTCATGGGTGATGAAGATGACGCTGAAGCCGAGTTCCTCGCGCAACCGCTCGATCTCGTCGAGGATCTCCCGCTGCACCACAACGTCGAGCGCTGTCGTGGGCTCGTCCATGATGACGACCTCAGGATCCAGGGCCAGCGCCATCGCGATCATGACCCGCTGCCGCATGCCGCCGGAGAGCTCGTGGGCGAAGCCGCGGATTCTCGCCGGGTCGATCCCGACCATCTCGAGCAGTTCGCGGGCGCGCTGGTGGCGGGCTGCCCGGTCCATGGCCGGGCGATGGGCCTCGAAGATGTCGTCAAACTGCCTGCCCAGGCTGGCGACCGGGTTGAGCGCGTTCATCGCGCTCTGGAACACCATCGAGACCTTGTTCCACCGGTATCCGCGCAGGCTCTCGCTGTCCAGCGTCATGAGGTCGACCGGGGCGCCGCCATCAGGGAAGTACATGATGCTTCCGCGGGTGAGCTCGGCGGGCGGCCGCAGCATCCGGGTCAGCGCATAGGCGAGCGTGGACTTGCCGCATCCGCTCTCCCCGGCGATGCCGAGCACCTCACCGCGGCGCAACTCCACCGTCACGTCACGGACCGCCCGGGTCGGGCGCGGCCCGGCGTACTCCACGCACACGTGCTCCGCGCGCAGCACCAGGTCGCCTGCGGTCATCGCGACTTTCCCGGCCGGTAAACTCGCAGCCGCGGGTTGAGTACCTCATCAAGCCCGAAGTTGATCAGCGCGAGCCCCATGCCGAGCAGCGCGATGCAGGCGCCCGGCGGGATGAACCACCACCACGCGCCGAACGAGAGCGCCTCGTCGTTGTAGGCGATGTTGAGCATGTTGCCCCAGGTGAGCATCGTCGGGTCGCCGAGCCCGATGAACGCGAGCCCGGCCTGGGTGAGGATCGCGAAGATCATCGCGAAGATCAGGTTGGACACGATCACCGGGAGCTCGTTCGGCAGGATCTCCACCAGAATTATCCGGAATGCTCGCTCGCCGGACGCCCTGGCCGCGAGCACGATGCCAAGTACCCAGCTGATCACCGTCGCGGTGCCCACCAGGATGAGCGTCCAGTAGATAGACGAGGCGATCTCGGTGCTGACCGGCGTGGGGAAATCGGTGATCGAGAGGCCGAGCTGCAGGTGGGCGAGGCCGTCCAGGTACTGCCAGTACTTCTGGAAGATGTTCCCGGTGCCCAGGCCGAGCAGGCTGGTCAGCACCTGGTCCTCATCTGCGGGGATGGTGCCGGACTGCGACATCCGCGAGATCAGGATCTCGACCGGGTTCCCCGGGATGAGCCGCGGCAGCAGGAAGTTGATCGTAAGCGCTACCCACGCCGCTATCAGGTAGAAACCGAGCTTGCGGAACACATAACGCACCTGGGCCTCTTCCTCCTCCGCGGCCGGGCGGCCGGCCGTGCCAGCGGCCGCCGCTGACCGTGACCGGTGGCGCCGCGAAGGGGGAACGCGGCGCCACCGGTCGCTGGTCAGGCTGGCGTCACCTGCTCAGCGCCTGCTGCTTCACTACTTCACGGGGACGAGCCGCGCCGCCACCCAGCCAAGGTCCGGCTGGATGTACACGGCGGTAGCGCCGTAGGGATTGGATACCGACGGGTAGTTGGCCACCACGTTCCCGTTGAACTCGATCTCGTCCTGCTGATTGAACAGCGGGATGTCGGGGAGCTGGGAGGCGAAGATCTGCTCGATCTTGTAGAAGTCGGGGTCCTGCACCCCAGTGTTCGTCGTGCCGGCGATCTGGTTGAGCAGGCTGTCCACCTGAGCGTCGCGGAAGCGCCCGAAGTTGCCGACCGTGTCGACCTCTCCGATCGCAGGTGCTATCGAGCTGTCCAGGATCGAGTAATAGTAGGCCCACGGGCTCGGGGTGTAGCCGAAGTTGTCCATCAGCAGCTGGAACTTGCCGGTGTCCTGGAGCGAGGTGAACGTGGCATAGGCGGGTTGGTCGATGGTCAGGTTGATGCCGGCAGGCTTGAGTTGTGCCTGGATGATCTGCAGGTCGCTGAGGTAGTCGGTGTAACCGGAGACCATGTCGACGGTGAGGTTCAGGGGCGTCTTGATGCCGGCCTTGGTCAGGATGTTCTTGGCCGCGGCTGCGTTCGGGCTACCGAACGATGCGTCGGCCAGCGACGGGGAGAGGACGGACGAGAAGTTCGGCAGGATCAGCGCCTCGGGGTTCGTCGGCGACGCGTAGCCGTTGTAGACCGTGTCGCTGATGTCAGTCCGGTTGAGCGCGGCGCTGATCGCCTGCCGGACCGCCAGGTTCGCGGTCGGGCCGCTGGCCATGTTCGGCACCAGGAACGCCGTGGACAGCGGGATGTCGCTGACCACGAAGTTCTTGTTCTTGGCCAGGTAGAGCTTCTGGATACCGGGGATGTAGCTGCCGGCCCAGTCCACCTCGCCCGACTCAATGGCCGCGTCCGATGTGGTGTTCCCGCTGAAGGCCAGGAACCGGATGGTCTTGAACTTCGGCAGGCCCGGAAGATAGTAGTGCGGGTTCGCGGTCATCGTGAAGACCTGGCCGGAGAAGCTGCCGAGCTCGTAGGCCCCGGTGCCCACCGGGTCGGTGTTCAGGAACGTGGCCGGGTCCTTGATCGATGCCCAGATGTGCTGGGGCAGGATCTCGACCCTGCCGAGTGCGTAGTAAGCATCCGTGTAGGCGGGCTGGGTGAAGTTAATGGTGACCGCATAGGGCCCGTTAGCCGCGACGCTCGCCAGCGGCAGGCCGAACTTGTTCAGCGCCGTGCTGTGAATCGCCTGGTCGAACGTGAATACCACGTCCGCGCTGGTAAACGGCTTGCCGTCGGTCCACTTCACGCCGTGCCTGAGCTGCACGGTCAGGGTCTTGCCCCCGTTGGACCAGCTATAGCTGGTGCCGAGCCAGGGCTCGACCACGCCGTCCTTCGCCGTGTCGAAGAAGAACAGCGGCTCGTAGATCATCCCGTTCGTCGCGTCCTCGGCATTGGGCGAGTACAGGTTGAAGTCGTCAGCGAACGTGCCGGCCGCCCCGGTGGTGATCGTCAGCACGCCGGTCGGCCCCGTTGACGGGCTGCTACTGCTCGGGCTGCTAGTGCTGCTACTGCACGCGGCCAGCAGGCCGCCGGCCAGGACCGCGGCGGCCACGGCCGCCGCTCGCACCCGCCAGGGTCTTGTCGATATCACTGAAACCCTTCTTTCTTTCGGCCCCGGGTAACCGTAGTCATGGAAAGACAATGCGCGGTCATGGAATGGCGCCGCGAAACACCCGGCCGTAGCGCACGCAAACTAAGAGCGTCATGGCCACCGCCAGGTCGGGCGTCCTGTTCTTGTTTTCGCGTCCGCGCCGCGCCGACTAGCGTCTCGAACCGGGCGCCCAGTGCAGCCGAACACGGACTATACCGGTTAAGTGTTATCCCTCTGCTGGCATTAGGTAAAGGATTATGTCGGTATCGTTCAGATCTCGATCAGATACCGGAACGGCTAAGGAGCGGCAGCCGGGTGCGGCGGCTGTTCGTCCGGCCGGGACGGGGTGCCGGTACTGCCGCGCCTGACGAGCACCGGCGGCGGTTCCTGGAAATCTCCGACCTCGGACCCGCCGACCAGCTCGACCATGCGCCGCGCGCCCTCGGCGCCGGCGGCGGCGATGTCCCGCCGGAGCGCGGTCAGCGACGGGTGGACCAGCTCGCACAGCACGGAATCGTCCCAGGCCACGATCGACAGCTCGCCGGGTACCCGCACTCCCATGTGCTGAGCGACGCCGAGCCCGGACATCGCCATCAGGTCGTTGTCGTAGAGGATCGCGGTCGGCGGCCTAGCCGACCGGAGCAGCTCGCGGGTCGCCTGGGCACCGTGCTCGCTGGTGTAGTCGCCTTCGACGGACATCGCCTCGAGCCCGGCGGCGCGCGCGGCCTCGTGCAGCGCATCAGCGCGCAGCTTGGTGTGCCAGTACCTGGGGATGCCGCTTACCCGGGCCAGCCGCCGGTGGCCGAGGCCTGCCAGGTACTCCACCACGGTCCTGGTCGCGGCGACGTCGTCCTGCCAGACGGCCGGCAGCGAGCCTGACCCCTTGGGGGTGCCGAACACGATCGCTGGCATCCGGAGTTCCTGCAGCGTGTTCACCCGCTGATCGCGGAGCTGGAGGTCGAGCAGGAACACTCCGTCCACCCGCCGCTGGGCCCACCACGTCCGGTACAGGTCGATCTCCGCCGCCTGATCCTCCGCCGTCGTGAACAGCAGCGCAATGTGGTCCCGGGACAGCTCAGCCTGGATGCCGGAGATCAGCTGCATGAAGAAGGACTCGATGCCGAGCGTTCGTGCCGGGCGGTCGACGACCAGCCCGAATGCGCCCGCCCGACCGTCGGACAGTGCCCTTGCCGCGCTGCTGGGCTGGAAGCCGATCTCGCTCGCGATCGCGAGGATGCGCTCTCGCGTGGCTGCGGAGACGCCGGGCTGGCCGTTGAGGGCGAACGACACCGCCGCCTTGGTCACTCCCGCCCGGCTTGCGATGTCGGCGATGGTCGGACGCTTCACTTCTGTCCCCTCTCGACGGCTACCCGCCATCGGGCGCGGTACCGCCTGGCCGCGTGACACGCGGGCCTCACTGCTGCTGGCCAGTGTAATGGCGAGGTCCTGGCAGGTGCCTGCTGGCCATGGCGCATAACCGTGCAGCGCGCTGCGCTTAACGATACAGCGCGGCGCATATCCCGAAAGAGATCTCCGGGCCTAGCATAAATAACTTTCCAGGCGGCGTTCCCCCGGCGTTACTTAATCGGTATAGTAATTTGGGCGTCCTGGCGCGAGCGGCCAGTCGACTCCCGCAGCATCGGGCTCGAAGAGGGGAGCCTTCCCGTATGCACCGGAATTCCGCGCGGATCGTCATAGCCGGGCAGCCGGTCAACTGGCTGGGTGCCAACTTCTGGTCCCGGACCGGCGGCCCGCTGATGTGGCGGAACTATGATCCGGACACGGTCCGCAGTGAGCTGGCCGTGCTGCGGGAGCACGGCCTGGGCATGACCCGCTCGTTCTTCTACTGGCCGGACTTCATGCCTGAGCCCGACCGCATCGATGATGTGATGGCTGACCGCTTTGCCGACTTCCTTGAGCGGCACGCCGAGGCGGACATGTCCACCGTGCCGACGTTCATCGTCGGCCACATGTCCGGCGAGAACTGGGACCCGCCCTGGCGCGATGGGCGGGACCTCTACACCGACGTCTGGATGGTCGCCCGGCAGGCCTGGTTCGCCGGCGAGATGGTACGCCGCTTCGGTGCCCACCCGGCGGTGTGCGGCTGGCTGGTCTCCAACGAGATGCCGATCTACGGCGGGGGAAGCGCGCCGCGGGAGGTCATCGCCGCCTGGGCGCAGATAATCAGGGACGCGGTGCGCGCGGCGGGCGGCCAGCAGCCTTTCTCGCTCGGCGACGGCGCGTGGGGGACCCAGGCTGGCAGGCAGCACGCCGGGTTCTCTCTTGCCGACGCGGCGCGGCTCTGCGACTTCCTGGGACCGCACGTCTACCCTGTGGGCGACGACGAGGTACGCCAGCATTACGCGGCGGCATGGGAGTGCGAGCTGGCGGGCACGTTCGGCCGCCCGGTCGTGCTCGAGGAGTTCGGCGTCAGCTCGGACTTCGTCTCCGGTGCCAACGCCGCCCGCTACTACCGCCAGGTCCTGCACAACAGCCTGCTGGCCGGCGCGACCGGCTGGATCGGCTGGTGCAACTCCGACTACGACGACCTGGCGGGCCAGGATCCCTACCGGCATCATGCCTTCGAGCTCCACTTCGGGCTCACCGACGTCCGCGGCCACCCCAAGCCGCAGCTGGCCGAGATGAAGGCGTTCGCCGAGACGCTCCGTGCCGTCGACATCGGCCGGTGCCAGCGTACCGCCGCCGACACCGCGCTGGTGGTGTCGTCATACCTCGACACCAGCTATCCGTTCACCGCGCCATCCGACCCCGGATACATTTACGACACGCTGCGCCAGGCCTATGTGTCTGCCCGGCTGGCAGACCTGCCGCTCGCGCTGGCCAGGGAGAGCGAAGGCGTCGGTGGCGACGCCATGCTCTACCTCGTGCCCTCGGTCAAGCAGCTGCTCGCGCCTACCTGGCACCAGCTCGAACGGCTGGCGAGGGGAGGCGCGACGGTCTACGTCTCATACTCGCCGGGATCGGCCGGCTGGCACCGCGGCCCCTCGTATGGCCACCTCAACGCGATGTTCGGGGTCGAGCATCAGCTCAGGGCCGGCCTGGTCGACGCGATCGAAGACGACCAGGTGGCCTTCACCTTCGGCAGGGACTTCGGCACGCTGGCGGCCGGCACCCGGCTGACCTTCCGTGCTGGCGGCAACGAGCACAGCCGCGCCTACCTGCCGGTCCGCCCGGACGGAGCAGAAGTGCTCGCCGCCGACGGCCACGGCAGGCCGGCTCTGCTGCTACGCCGCGTGGGCGCTGGCTCCGTCGTGCTGTGCACCTATCCCGTCGAGCACATGGCGGCCGCGACGCCGCAGGCCAACCCGGAGGCAACAAGCGCGATCTACGACGCCCTCGCGGCGTACGCCGGAGTTCGCAGGCTGGTGACGGCCGACGATCGCCGGGTCGCCTGCGACGTGCTCGTCCGCTCCGACGGAGCCCGCTTCGCCTGGCTGGTGAGTCAGGCGAGCGAGCCGGTGACGGTCAAGCCAGAACTCGCCCCCGGGCTCTGGCTGGCCCGCCTGGACGGTTCGGCCGTCGACGGGGCCGCCACCCTGGCTCCGTTCGGCGTCGGCGTCTTCCGGCTCGAGAACGCCCCGGCTGCCACTCCGCCAACTCCATGATCGTGGTCGATCCGTGGCGTATAGGCCTATCCGAGCAAAAGGGCGTGGCAATGACTGAAGCATCCGGAAGATCTTTCTCGCCTTGCGCCCGGGCCGGAGGACGCCGACGACGTGCCCGCCGCGCGGCCGTATCCGCCGGCCTGGCCGTCGCGGTGGCCGCGGCCCTCTCCGCGGCCGGTGCGGCGAACGCGGCCCCGCTGCCGGGCCAGCAGCCGGGGCCACGTCCTGTCGCCGCTGGCCCTGGGGCTCAACACCGCCCCGTGGGACTACATCTACGCGGCCGACGTGTCGGCGGGCGGCGGCCTGGACACGATCCAGCCGCTTCTCAAGGCAGCCGGCATCGGCCTGCTCCGCTACGGCGGCGGCTCGTACGCCGACTACTACGACTGGCAGACCAACACCGACATCCAGACCTGCATCTGGGGGAACCCCTACGGGAGCTTCACGGGCGCTCCGTTCCCCTACGACACGACGGCGCCGTTCACCGGAGCCAGCTGCGACAGCACCGACTCGCTGCCCTCCGACCAGTTCTCGGCTCAGGCCAAGGCGATCGGCGCGGGCAGCTTCGTGACGGTCAACTTCGGCTCGGGCACGCCCGCCGAGGCGGCAGCCTGGGTGAGCCACTCGCTGAGCACGGCCGGCGACAGCGTGGCACTGTGGGAGGTGGGCAACGAGAACTACGGCTGCTGGGAGGTCAACAACTGGCTGGCTCAGGCCCCTGAGGACTTCCAGGGCTACAAGCCCAACGACTACTCCTCCGTCAACGGCGTCGATGAGAACCCGACATGCCCCCAGGTGACACAGGGCGATGCTCAGGGGACGCAGACGCTGGCGACGTCCTACGCCGTCAACGCCCGTCAGTTCATGGTGGCCATGAAGCAGGCCGACCCGGCGGCCCAGATCGGCGTGCCGTGGGCCTTCGGCAGCGACGTGCCGGGCGCGTCCGTGCCGGACAACTCCGAGTGGAACAACACGGTACTGGGCCAGGACGGACGGTACGTCAGCTTCGTCGACGCCCACTATTACCCCTTCTCCTTCAGCGGCGCCACCGGCGGGAGCAACCCGACCGACCAGCAGGTCCTGCAGTCCCTGATGTCGGTGCCCTCGCTGTACGGCCAGATCCGCGGCGAGCTCGACGCCCGTGACCCCGGCACTCAGGTCGTCGTCGGCGAAACGGGAGTCTCGAACAACGAGACGACCACCGTGTGCACGCCGGCCGGGGCGCTGTTCGCCGCCGGGGACGTTCTTTCCTGGCTGGCCGCCGGAGCACAGAGCGTGGACTGGTGGGACATGAACAACTACGGCAACACCGGCGCCACCTGCACGAACCCGGACTACGGCATGTTCACCTCGGACTCGCCGCCCGCGCCGGAAACGCCGTATTACGGCTATGTGCTGGCCTCGGTGCTGGCCCGGCCGGGGGCGCTCCTGGGCACCCTGAGCACCACTGATCCAGGAGACGTCCTGGCCTATCAGTCCCGCCTGCCCGGAGGGCAGCAAGCGGTCGCCTTCATCAACACCAACACCGGCTCCGCGCAGACGGCAAGCTTCCGCGCGCCGCTGCAGGGCCAGCTGAAGACCTGGACCTACACCGCGGCGAACCAGAACGCCACCAACTCCACCATCGTGCAGGGCACGACCAGCGCGTCCTCGCTCGCCTCCGGCATCACCCTGCCGCCCGAGTCGATGGTCATCCTCGAGACGCAGTAGTACCCGTCCCGAACCTGCAAGTGCACCCGGATATCAAACACGCCCCGCCGTGGCCAGCCTCGGCGGGGCTATCATCGCGTACGTTGCCCCGGCGGATTAGGCTGACCATGAGCGCTCCGGACCGCAAGTCGGCATCGGCGAGCGCGCCGATCTGACGGCGCCAGGAGTACCAGGACCCCCCGGAAAGCCACGGCACAGGAGAACAAGAGTTCCTTCGCCTGCTCGGCGACGTTCAGGCGAATGCCGTTGGTCTCGACCAGCTGTTGGGCTGGTTCACTGCGCCCCGGCTGGGAATGCGTGGCGAAGCCTGGTCGTGTGCGTTGTGCTGGGACATGATGAGCCGTGTGAGTCCTGAGCCTGGCGTGTATGTGGCCCGCTATGGGTGGAACGGCCGCAGCGGCGGCTTGATCATCGGGGCTGCCGTGTTCGTCCTGATCGCGGTCACGGTGCCGATGTCGCTGGCCTTGCGGGTGGTCACGCTGGTGCTTTTCGGCGGCGGCGCGCTGGTGTTCATCGCGAGCATCGCTACCCGCCGGGTGGCGCTGCGGGTCGATGCCAGGGGCATCACCCTCGGCGGCTCGCCCGGGCGGTATCGCTCCACCACCTGCCTGATCCCGTGGGCCGACGTCAGGGAAGTGGTGCTCTGGCGCCAGCCGATGCCCTACGGCCGTTCCATGCGGTACGTGGCGGTGGCCCGCCATAGAGGTGCCCTGCCGCTGGCCGGGCGCCGTGGCCAGCGGGCCGGCCAGGTGACAGCCCGCGCGCTGACGCCTGTCAGCGGCGATATGCTGCTGGCCAGCCGCGCAGCGAACCTGTGGCGCCTGGATACGGACCGGATGACCGCCGCCGTGGCGCACTTCGCGCCTGGTGTCCGCGTCGTCGACAAGGACGTCGGCCAGCTCACCGGGCCGCGGGCTGGCCGCACGTCGTCAAAGCCCGCACGTCACCGCCCGCGGTGAGTTCCACCCTGGCCGCCGGGGCCGCGCGTGCACGACGGCGCTTGTGTGGCGCCGGCGGGCGGTCGGCGCGGGACCGGCATCGAGGCAGTATCCGATGCGGAAGCCGCGCTCGCCGAGGCCAAGGGCAGCCGCACATAACCGGGCAATCTGCGTGGGGGCCCGGTGCCCTGTCGGTGGCGCGGTCGCTGGCTGCCGGGCGGCTTGCTGGGGTCCTCGGCTGCGGTGGTGGCCGCCTGACCTGCCTCCCGGCTGGCCGGCGAGCCGGGACCCGGAGCCTGCTAAGCAGCCGCTCGCGGGCGGTTCGCCGGGGGGACTCAGCTGCGTGCTGAGCAGCTGGCGGATCTGGGCGAGGTAGCTGGAGATGCTGTCCTTCTGCCTGGTCAGCTCGCCGAGCTCGCGCTGGGCTGCGGCCTGGAGCCGGTCGATCTCGTTGTTAGTGCCGGTCAGGAGCTGGTCGCCGTGCGCCTTGGCCTGGGCGACGATCTGGTCGGCGTTCTGCTCGGCGTTGGATACGAGCTGCTGGCAGTGCTGGTCTGCCTCGCGCAAGGTCTGCTCCGCGTGCGCGGTGGCCCTGGCGGCCCGCTGCCCGGCTGGGGTGGCCCGCTGCTCGGCCTCGCTGACCAGCGTCTGGGTGGCAGCTCGCGCGGCCGCCAGGCGTTCTGCCTCCCGGCTTTCGGCTTCCTCGCGGCGGGAGGCCAGCCGGGTCTCCAGCCCGGCTTCGGCGTGGGCCCGCTGAGCCTGGCTGTCCCCCAGGATCTGCTGGGCCTGGCTGCGCGTCTCGTCCGCTTGCCGCCTGGCGGTGGTGAGAATCTCGTCCCGCTCCCGGTTCGCGGTGGCCGTCAGCTGGGCGACCTCCCGCTCGGTGGTCATGCGCAGCTTGGCGATGTCCTGCTCGGCCGCGGCCCGCTTCTCCGCGACCTGATGGCCGGCCGTGGCGCGGACCGTGGCGGCCTCGCGTCCGGTGATCGAGGTCAGCTCGTCAGCCTCCCGCCGCGCGCTGTCCTTGACCGCATCCGCTTCCCGCCCGGCCGACGCGCGCAGGTCTCCGGTTTCCCGCTCGGCACCTGCCCGCAGTTCCGCGGCCTCATTCCCGGCCGCAGCCCGCAGTTCGGCGGCGGCCGCCTTAGCCGCAGCCTGCAGCTCGTCAGCGGCTGCCCTGGCCTCGGCGAGGATCTCGGCAGCCTGCTCCTCGGCAAGCCGCAGCAACTGCCTGATCCCGGGCCTAAGGCCCGCATCGGCCGGGCGCTCGCGCTCCCGCAGCTGGCGCTGCACGGCGGACAGCTCACGCTGCAGCGCCTGCGCCTGACCCCGGTACTGGCGGGCCTGGTCCTCCAGCTGCTCGATGTGCTGATCTACCTGACGGCGGTCATAGCCGCGCAGTACCACGTCGAACACCCGCGTGGGCGGCCCCCCGAGCACGTTACCGGCCTGGGCATCAATCCCGGGATCCATGGCTCAATCCCCAATCACCCAGCCAAGGCAGGCGAAACCTCAGCTGATGCCCCAGTATGCCTACATTCAGCCCCGGGCGGCACGTGCGAGGGCGGACCAGGTAGAGGTACGCCGGCAGATCCGGCCTAAGCGGACAGTGCCGGCGCAGAGATGCTGTGGGGCCCTCCGGGAGCGAACGTAGCCGCCTGAACTCTCAGAGGTGGCGACCGGCTGGCGGCTGTCGCGATGTTCTGGCGTCTGAAGGTTTGGTCCAAGCGCTACCGCGATCTGGCCCGGGCACGAAACCGGGTGGCCTGAGTGCCGGTGAGGCCTCGGGCACTATGCTCCGCTGATCCTCGTGTCCTGACCGGTCCATTCGCGGTCGCGCAGCGCGAACTTCTGGATCTTGCCGGTGGAGGTCTTCGGCAGCGGCCCGAACTCGATCGCGTCGGGGCATTTGTAGCGGGCGAGGCGCTCGCGGCAGAACGCGATGATCTGGTCCGGGGTGGCTACGGCACCCTCGTTGAGGGTGACGCACGCCTTGGGCCGTTCTCCCCAATGCGGGTGCGGGATCCCGATGACTGCGCATTCGAGCACGGCGGGGTGGGCACAGATCGCCTGCTCGACTTCGATGCTGGAGATGTTCTCGCCGCCAGAGATGATGATGTCCTTGCCGCGGTCGCGCAGCTCGATGTTTCCGTCGGGATGCCACACGGCAAGGTCACCGGAATGGAACCAGCCGCCGGCGAACGCCCTGGCCGTGGCCGCCTCGTCGTTGAAGTAGCCACTCATGACGTTGTTCCCGCGCATGACCACCTCGCCCATCGCGGCCCCGTCCCGGGGGACGTCGGTCATCTCCTTGCCGACGACACGGACGAGATCGGCGGAGGGGTAGGCCTGCCCCTGGCGGGCCAGGTACCTGGCCCGCTGCTCCACCGGAAGCTCGCGCCACCCCTCCGGCTCGGGGCACACGGTGATCGGGCCGTAGGTCTCGGTCAGGCCGTACACGTGCACGACGCGGAAGTTCAGCTCGCTCATCCGGCCCAGCAGCGTCGGCGACGGGGGAGCGGCGGCCACCATCGCGGTCACGGGCCGGTCCAGGCGGTGCGCCCGGGGATGGTTGATGACCATCAGCTGCACGGTCGGCGCCCCGTTGTAGTGCGTCACGCCCTCGCCGTCGATCAGATCCCAGACCAGCCCCGGGTCCACGGCTCGGATGGCCACGTGCCGCGCGGCCACCGCGGTGACCGCCCACGGGAAGCACCAGCCGTTGCAGTGGAACATCGGCAACGTCCACAAGTAGACCGAATCCGGGCCCAGGCCCGCCACGATCACCTCGCTCAGCGCGTTCAGGTACGCGCCGCGGTAGGTGTACTGCACCCCCTTGGGCCGGCCCGTGGTCCCGGAGGTGTAGTTAACCGAGATCGTCTCCTCTTCATGCTCCAGCCAGCTCACCGGCATCGCCGGCGAAACCGCGGCCAGGAACTCCTCGTACTGATCCGGGCAGCGGATCACGGTCACGCCGGCCAGCTCCAGCGGCGCGGTCAGCGCCTCCAAAGCGGCATCCAGCAGCAGGTACCGCGCGCCGCTGTGGGCGAGGATGTACCCGATCTCGGCGCTGGCCAGCCGGTTGTTCACCGCGACCAGGATCCCGCCCGCGGCGGGCACGCCGAAATGCGCCTCGAGTTGGGGGCAGCAGCCAGGGGGATCGGCCGTCTGAATGTAGCGCTGGCCTGCCTGGCCGTCCTGGCCGGGTGCGGCTCGGTGGGCGGGGCAGCAGGCACGGCGAGTGCGGTGCGAAGCCCGGGCGCCGTCGCCCGTCCGGCTTCGGGCGCCGGTGCGGCCAGCCAGGCCAGAACGGGCGCTGCCAGTTCACCGCCGGCCGGCCCGGCAGCGGCCAGGGCCGATGTGAAGCACGTCGACTTCCTGAACGGCGTGTCGTGTGCCTCCGCCGCGAACTGCACCGCGGTCGGCGATTACTACCGGACGGCCAGCGGCCCGCAGCCGACGCTCATCGAGCGGTGGAACGGCACGGCATGGCGGGTCGAGCCGTCGCCCGGTACCGGCCGGGGCAGCACCCTGGACAGTGTGTCGTGCCCCAGCGCCACCAGCTGCACCGCCGTCGGATCGCTCATCATCGGCTGGAACGGCGTGACCTGGAAGGTCGAGCTGCGGTTCAGCCCGTTCACCAGCGTCTCCTGCGCGGCGCCGAGTTCGTGCATGGCCGTCGGCGTCACCGCTGGCGGCACGCCAGAGTCGGGGTACTTCGATGGCACGAGCTGGACGCTGGAGCCGATGCCCCGGCCGGCGCACCCGGCGCAGAGCATCACGCTGGCCGCAGTCTCCTGCGCCGGGCCGAGCTTCTGCCTGGCGGTCGGGGACTACTCCTACGGCGTGGCCGCCAGGCCCAGCCCCACCGCCAGGGACAGGACCCTCGCCGAGCGGTAGAACGGATCGTCCTGGCGGGTCATCGGCTCGGTCGACGTGGCAAGCTGGAACCAGCTCAGCGCCGTCTCCTGCACATCACCGCGCGCGTGCACCGCGGTCGGCAGCAGCGCGTCGGGGCAGTTCGCGCTCGCCGAGCGCTGGAATGGCTCCACGTGGAAGACCCAGCACGTGCCCGACGTGAACCTGATCGGCCATACCCAGCTGACCGCCGTGTCGTGCAGCTCGGCCAGCGTCTGCATGGCGGTGGGCACCTACAACGGGGGAATCATGGCCGTCGCCGAGTCGTGGAACGGCGCCGCGTGGCAGCTGCACCCGATGCCGAGCCCGCCGCAGCCGGAACCGCACGTCCGGCCGGCCGGCCTGTCGTGCACCGGGCCCGCCGCATGCGTCGCGGTCGGGACCGACGGCCGCACGCTCGCCGAGATCTGGGCCGGCGCGCACTGGCACATCACGCCCACCCCCAGTCCGTAGTCAGGCCCGGTGATCAGGCAGCGCCGGACGTCACGACCCGGGACAGCTGGTGTATCCCCCGGCGCGGGCCTGACCCGGTGTCGCCGGCCGCGGCGCCCGTGGCGGAGCACCACAGCGGCAGCCGAGCCACCCGCAAGCACCCCCGTCACGATCCGTGGTCGTCGTCGAGGACACATGGCGGCCAAGATCCGTTCGGTGTGATTCCGGCGGCCTGTCCTGCGCCGGGCCCGCCGGATGCGTCGCGGTCGGCACTGACCGCCGCACGCTCGCCGAGATCTGGGCCGGCGCGCACTGGCAGATCACGACCACCCCCAAGTCCATAGCCAGGCCCAGTAATCAGGCAGCGCCGGACGCCACGACCCGGGACAGCTGATGTATCCCCCGGCGCGGGCCTGACCCGGTGTCGCCGGCCGTAGCGCCCACGGCGGAGCACCACAGCGGCAGCCGAGCCGCCCGCAAGCACCCCATCACGATCCATGGCCATCGGCCAGGACACTTGACGACCAATATCTGGACGCCTACCGATTTCGTAGACAGTACTATTATGCTGCCTCTTGCGTAACTTTGTCAACTCTGGACTCGAATTCAGCCGGTGCCAGATAGCCAAGCGCCCGCTGTATCCGCTTCCTGTTGTAGTAGACCTCGATGAACTCGAACGCGGCCATTCTCACGTGCTGGATGCCCGTCCACGCGTGCAGGTGGATAAGCTCCTTCTTGAACGTCGCATTCCATGACTCGGCAGCTGCGTTGTCAAAGCAGATGCCGGTCTTCCCGACCGACGGTATGATTCCATTCGAGAAGCAGGAATCGCGGAATGCCTGGCCGGTATACTGGCTCCCGCGATCTGAGTGGAATATCACCTGGCCCGTTCCCGGCCGGCGGCTCGCGACTGCCATGGACAACGCCTCGATGACCAGTTCCTCCCGCATATGATCCGCGATCGCCCAGCCGACCACCTTGCGCGAGAACCCGTCGATGACCGTCGCCAGATATGCCCAGCCGGCCGCCGTGAAAATGTACGTGATATCCCCGAACCACAGCAGGTCCCTCGCCTCGGGGACGAACTCGCGGCCGACCAGGTCGACCAGGCCGCGGCTGTTCGCCGGGTCCTGGACAGTCGTGGCCTTGTACGGCCGCGGGTGCACGCACCGCAGGCCAGCGGCCCGGGCCAGGCGCCGGACCCGCTTCGGGCTGACCCGGTGACCGCGCGCGGCCAGCTCGCGGTGAATCCGGTCGATGCCGTACCGGCCCTTATTCTCCACGTGGATCTCCCTGATCAGCTCAGTGAGATTCTCGTCATCCAGCTGCCGGTCCGAGGGCAGCCGCCGACGCCAGGCATAATAGCCAGCCCGGGATACCTCCAGCATCTCGCACATGAACGTGACCGGGAATCTCTCTCCGCGTGGCTTGCGCTCGTTCTCGTCCGCCATCCCGGCGATGAACGCGAACTTTACTGGTTCTCCTTCGCAAACCACGCGGCAGCTTTTTTTAGGAAGTCCCGCTCCATCTTGAGCCGGCGGTTCTCGTCCTCAAGTTCCCTCAGCCGCGCCCGCTCGTCCGTGGTAAGCGGTCTCTCCGTCACCTTCCCGGACTCTTTCGCCCTCGCCACCCAGCTCCCCAGCGTTCCCTCGTTAATGCCCAGATCCCGGGCAATTTCCGCTATCGGACGGCCGGAGCTTATCACCAGCCCGACGGCCTCGTCCTTATATTCCTGGGTGTACTTCTTGCGGGCTCGACCCATTTCCGGTTCTCTCCTCGTAGACCATCGTGCCACTTCGCGTGGTGTCTACGAAACCGGTCGGGGTCCAATCCGCCTTATGTTGTCGGCACTGCTTATGTGAGCGTGCGGGGATAGCCTCGCAGATTAGGTTGTTCCGCGTGCTGTCGCCGATGCCAGAATTGCCGCGTGCATGAAAACCTGGAGCGACGTCTGGCCGCCGCGCGGGAACGGGCCGGTGAGCTGAGCCGCGGACTCGGCCGGGACGACCTGGACGCGTGGCGGGCTGCGCGGGAAGACCAGCTGAGGGCCGAGCGGGATCTGGCCTCGGCGCGCGGTGAGCAGTACGCGCAAGTCATCGATATCGGCCCCCGCTGGGACGCAGGTGCGCCGCTTCCGCACCTGATCAGTAACGGGTCGCGGGCGTTCGTCGTGTGCCTCGCCAGCCAGCCCGGAACGGAACGGAACGGCACCTGCGTGAAAGTGGTCTCACCCGCCGGCGCAGACCCGTCGCTGTTCGTCGTGATCGAGATGCGGGGCTGCTCGGAGATCCGGTTCGGCGGTCCCGGCGACGAGGCGATGAGCGGCCACCCGCTCTATGGCAAAGGGCTGGACGGCTACCAGGCGCATGAGGTGCTCAACTCCAGGTGGATCGAGGAGGCGATCAAGGTCAACTCGGTGCACCCGTTCCACTCCGATGCCCCGTTCCGGCGGCTGCACCATTATGCGCTGCTCTTTCACGACGAGATGCTGGAGGCGCTTGCCCTCGATGCCGGATCGCGTCTGGTGAACGGGACGATGCGCGAGATCATGGTCAGCCTGGCCGGCACGCTGGCCGGGCAGCCGCACCGGGCCGGGTGACAGCAGGTGCCTGATGCGCCGTCATGATCGGCCGCCCCATCGTCAGATGACCGCTTCCGCTACGTCCCGAAGTGGTCGTTATGGCGCCGGGCGGCCAGGGTGCCGGGCCAGGTCCTGGCATGCCTGGCGCACCGGCACGCCCGCCCGGCTGGCGGCGGCGCGGATGCAGGCGACGGCCGCGAACAGGGCGTACTGCCAGAAGTCGCCGGCCTGCCACCACGCGACCTCATCAAGCAGATCCGGTTCGGTCCCGCCGTGCAGAGCCGGCTGGCCCCGCACCAGTCCAGCGCGTCCGCCGCGACATGAAGGAACACCTCGCCGGGGAAGGTGTTATCCCGCGGATGCAGGGCCGCAAGCTCGCTAACCGGCTCAACGATGTCAGCGTCGCGGGCCAGCCCGTCGAGCAGGGTCTGGCGGGCGGTCACGGTGTCCTCGGGGCGGGCCGCTTCCTGGCAGGCATATCACCACGGCAGGGCAGAACCACGGATCGCCTGGCTGCCTTACCGGCGGATCCCCGCCGCCGAGCGGTGCAGCGTAATGACGCCCCCCGCCCGTCACGCTGTGTCCATGCCTCATAGGCTGCACAACGCACGTGAACCGCCGATATGTAGTGATTGTTAGCCTACGATCTCGGCAGAAAAAATAGCGCATGACTGGTATTCTTGCGTTATCCCTTCCCGGGAAACTGGTATTTCGGCTTTGCGCTGATTGACTAGTTTGGCGCAGACCGCTCAGTCTGTCTCGGCCAGTGATGACCGAGGTAGGGATCCGGAAAATCCTGCGCCCACCGGTCCAGAATCCTGGCCAGGGCGGCAGCTTGCCCGCCTCCCGCCGGGAGGTTCCTTTTCAGGACGAATACCAGGGCAACGTCGCGCTGGAGCAAAGTCCGCCACGTTCCCGCTAACGACGCCCGGCCTTCCGCCCGGGCGGTCGCGGCGACTTGCGCATCATCAGCCGCCCTCAGGCCGGCCTCTCCGACATGGACGGCGTCCCGGCCATAGCTATCACGCAGTAGTTCAGCAGTGGGTGCCGGGAACATCCATCGATCAGGAGCTGACGTCACGCCAGAAGCGATTCGCGCCGCCTGGCGACATCGCGCGGCTGCGTTCTGCCATGTTCCGGTTGCGGTCGATCAGTTCCCGAACCTCATCCACGTGTTCCGCGGCATAATCCAGGGCAATGCGGATAAGCCGGGGATGCAGATCCGACTCGGCGGCCAGCAGGCCGATCCGGTGCTCCTCGCTGCCCTCCTTTAGCTCCTGCAGTCGCTCGACGACCTCCCATACGTCCGGGCCTGCGGCCAGTGCCGCGCGGCGGTCATGAGCCTTCCCCTGGAAGATGATTCCCGGATAGTCGAGCTGATCAGTTCCCTCAACGATGAGCTGATCCAGCAGCGCCGTAGCGGTCATGCCCTCCCGGGCGGCGCGGGACGTCAGGCGAGTCCTGGCCGTGTCACTGATACGGAACGATGTGCTTGCAGCCCACGAATCCTCTCTTTACCCAGACCAGCATACCGCAGTGTAGCTCTAATGCGCTACAGATGGCCGCGTCAGGGCTCCCGAATCGGCACGTCCCGCCCGCGACCTACGGACGCGCTCTATGGACGGGGGCCGAAACTGACCTGCACCATTACGCAAGTAGCCGCCGTTCGGTGCGGCTGCTCTCACCTTCTGCCAACGGCGATGCCCGGTACATAAGCGCACGTTCTGCGCGTTGTCACCCGGGCGAAGGCGTCTCGCGCGCTGGTCGGCCGGGTCCCGCCCGCTGGTAACCCCGGGTCAGCGTCGCCGCCGCCCGGCCCATTCGTCGCGGGGCCGTCTGGGCTGCCGTGACCTGGACGTCGGTGGTTACGGTCAGGCGGTGGGGCCGCTGCCCAGCCAGCCGCGCCGCCTGAACATCATCAGCAGCAAGGTGATCGCGACCAGTTCGGAGCCGATGCCCAGGAACAGGAAATAGGGCAGGCTGATCTGTAGATGGCTGGTCAGCCAGGCGAAGTTCTGGCCGAAGAACCCGGTGAGGAAACCCAGCGGCAGGAAGAAGGTGGCCACGATGGCCAGTTGCTTCATGATCACGTTGAGCCGGTTGGACACCATGGACAGGTGAGTGTCCATCGCCCCGCTGATCAGGTCCCGGTAGGAGTCCACCATGTCGGTGATGCGGATGGTGTGCTCGTAGACGCTGCGGAAGTAAACCGAGTCCGTGCCGGTCAGGCCGGGGATCGACACCATGCCGCCGTTGAGGCTCTCGATCATGTCCCGCTGCGGCGCGACCACCTTGCGGATCGCCAGGACCCTCCGTTTCATGTCGAACAGCGTGCCGAGCTGCTCCTCGGTCGGGTTCTTCAAGATCGCGCTCTCCAGGTCGTCGATGTCGTCGTCCAGCTCCGACAGCACCGGGAAGAACGAGTCGATCAGGCTGTCCAAGATCAAGTAGAGGAGGCCGACCTGGGGCGGGATCTGCGTGTCGCGGTGGTCGCGGACCCGCTGGAGCACCACGGCCAGCAGCGCTGGGCACCTGCCCTCGTGCAGGGTGACGACGAACTTCTCGGTGATGAAGCAGTGGATTTCGGCCACCTCCTTCCCGTCGCCCGCCATGCCGAACGTGATGACCTGCGTGAAGTCGTCGAAGTCGTCGATCCGGGGCCGCAGGCCGAACTTAATGGCCGACGCCACCGCCAGCGGGTGGAAGTGGAAGGTGCCGGTCAGCAGCCCCGCGACATCGTCGTCGGGCCCCGGGTCGTGCAGGTCGAGGTCCAGCCAGAAGAACTCACTTCCGGCGAGGGTCTTCTCGATGTTCTCCTGGGTGGCGTCGGCGTCCTGGCCGACCTGCCTGATGATGCCCTTCATAGTGACGGCGCTCCTGTGCTCATGAGCCGGATCCTCCGTCATCGACCTGACGGCCCCGGCCTCGGCTTCATTGATCTCGGCCGGCCCCGTCCCCGGCCGCGTCGCCTCCCCAGACTTCTGGGGGAACGCGGGAAAGGCTCCGAGCCCGGCCTTCAAAACACGCTGGCGATGCTTGCACCCGCCTGGTCTCGTGACGGCGACGATCAGCGCGTAATTCGTTCTTCGAGCCTCCGCCGTCACTTTACGGGTACCAGCCGCGGGATCTTCACACCACCGCCAGAACTGGACGATCGGAGCGCTGTCGCCCAGTAAAGCGGCCCTAGACGAGAGCTGCGCGTATTCGGCGATCCGGAGTGCTTCGCCGGGCAGCGCTCTGCTCCGTCTTGCTACGCACCGTGACATGACGTGACAGGCAGGGCGGTGCCTATTCGTCTGGGGGCTTGCTTCGCCGCGTGGCTGGCCGGTCACCGGGACTCCGGGCTGGCGGTGTCGGAGCCGGCTTTGCTGCTGATGCCGCAGGAATGATAGGTGAATTCCTATGGGTTAGTGCCCGGAGCGAGTTAGAGGAGGTACCTGGTGGCGATCACCCTGACCCAGATCCGCGCGTTCTTGGCGGTGAAGGGCACTGGCAGCGTGCACGGCGCGGCGGGGCAGTTGCTGGTGAGCCAGCCGTCGGTGTCAGCCGCACTCGCCTCGCTCGCCCGTGAACTGGGCACGGTGCTGTTCGAGCGCT
>CAWBKD010000004.1:0-108985 GCA_963789225.1 uncultured Actinomycetes bacterium | reverse complement strand
TTGCCGGTTCCCGGCTCGCCGTGCAGGACCAGGACCCGGCTCTGGCCTGCGCGCACGTCAGCGACCAGCCGGTCGAGCATCTCGCACTCGCCGCGGCGGCCGTGCAACTCGCTCCCGGGTGCCTGGCCGGACGTCACGGGCGGCAGCGCGGGCTTGGGGAGGTTTATCACCGTGTCGTGGTAAGCGCCAGGCATGGTACTCATTTCCTCGATCCGTCGGCCGCGCTGCGCCACCAGCTAGTAACCAGCGTGGCGTATTCGGCTGGGGCGTCTTCCCAGGTGAAGTGGCCCGCGTCGATGACGTCGAGCTTGCTGTGCGGCAGTCGCTCGTGCAGGAATCTGGCGTTCACGGGCGGTACTGCCGTATCGCTGGCGCCGGCGATGATCTGCACCGGGGTGTCTATCTGCGGCAGCAGGTCAGCCAGTACCGGAAGCTCAGCCGGGTAGGAGCGCAGGTAGCGAAGCGACTCGACGAACCGGTCTCCCTGGTAGGAGGCCAGGTAGTCGTCCCGGACTGACTCGGGAAGGGTGTAGCGGCTCATGCAGCTTAGCGCGGTGTTCACGAGCTGCCGCTGGTCTCCGTGGCGGAACCCGTCCAGGTCCGGGGCCTCGATGACGTCCTTGACCAGCCCGCCGAGCTGGAGCGGGACCGCGGCGGCGCCGCTGCCGACGACCAGGCTCCGCAATCGGCCCGGGTGCTGCGCCGCGGCGAACAGGGCGGCGGCGGTGCCGATGCCTGGGGCGACGACATGCGGGTGCTCGAGTCCGAACGCGTCGGCAGCGGCGATGATGAACTCGCCCATCGCGCTCGGGGACAGCAGCGAGTCGCGGCGCTGGGAGTGGCCGAACCCCGGCAGGTCCACCGCCACCAGGTGAGTGTGCTTCGCGAGGCGCCACCAGACCGGTTCGAAGGCAAGCAGGCTCTCGGGCCACGGGCTGAGCAACAGGGCATGATCACTGCGGCTCTCGCTGGCCGCAAACCGGACAGTGAGGCCGCCGATGATCCGGAAGTGCATCGCGAAGGACGCGTTTAGCCAGGTGACCATGGAATCTCGCTCCTCATGGTCCGCGGTCGGGCGACCGCTTCCCTGACATCGTCGCGCCCGCAGGGGCGCGATCGAGTCCCCTAGGTGGCTAGTCGAGGCCCTAGTGGCTAGCGTGTGCGAGCCGTCGCCGCAGGTGGGCCGTGCCCGACGTCGCGTAGATCTCGGCCTCCCGGCCCGGTGTACGGCGGCGTTCGGCCTGGTGCAGCAGGTCCACGCAGGCCAGCACGGCCAGCGACCCGGCTAGCCAGATCCCGAGGACGAGCAGCGGATGGCCTAGGTCGGAGTGGGGCAGGTACACCACGTCGCGCGCGGCGGACACGATGGCGCCGTTGGGGAGCCAGGGTGCTACCTGGCGGAAGCCGTCGGGCAGGAACGCGAACGGTATCGTCCCGCCGGACACGGCGTTCCCGACCACGACGAAGGCGAGCGCGGCCAGGCCCGTGCCCGGCAGCCCGGTGACCGCCTGGCAGGCGGCGACGAAGGCCACGAACGTCAGCGAGCCGAGGAAGCCAACGCCGATCAGCGCTGCGCTCGCGCCGGTCAGGGCGCCGAAGATCGGGTCGAGCGCGAGCACGCTCCCGCAGGCGGTCAGCAGGGCGAATACCATTGCGGCGGTGATCCGCCACCAGACCCGGAAGCGCCTGCCGAGCAGGAACAGGCCGATGCTCCCGAGCACGCTCGGGAGGAGCAGGCCGAGCTCAAAGACGAAGACGGACAGGCCCGCGCGGTCACCGGCTGGCAGTGGCGCGGCGTCCAGGGAGCGCGCCTGGCGGTGGAGCGCTGTCGCTGCGCCCATGAGCGCTGCCGTGATCGCCTGCTGCTGGCTCGATCCCGCCGCGCCCGCCGTCACGATCGTCACGGGACCGGTCGCCCCGGTGACCAGGCCGCCGGCCGCCGACTGCGAGAGGACAGCGTCGATCACGGCCCGCGCGGACGGCGCGGCCGTGACGGTGAAGCCGCCTGGTGCGGCATGCGAGAGTCCGGCAGCCAGCCCCGCCGCGAAGCCTGCCGGTGCGGCCACGGCGACCCGTACGCCGTGCGGTGCCGGGGCGTGGTCGGCGAAGCCGAACGAGAGCGTGAGGATGAAGCCGACGACGGCGGCCGCGGCGGCGATGGCGAACAGCCGACGAGGCGACGGCTGGCGGTGCGGTTGCGGCGTGTCGGGCATGAAGATCCTCCCCGGGCCAGCACCGTTCAGCCACGCATGACCAAACGGCCGGGACACCTTGGATCCATGGTGGCGCGCCCGGGTTCCGCGTCGCGCCAGTAACAATCCCGGGCCGGAACCCCTGGGCAGCACACAGCCCGGGTAGGTGACATCCTCGGGATATCCCTACAGCCATAGGGCCGGTCCCCTAGGCACCATTCCTATGTGGTGCTCCGGATCCTGATCGTCGATGACGACACGAGCTTCCTCGGCCTGGCGGCCGAGTTGCTCGCTGAGCGCGGCTTTGACGTATTGGGAAAGGCCGCGGACGGAGCTCAGGCACTGGCCGCCACCATCAGGGAGTGTCCGGACGCAATACTGCTGGATATCAACCTGCCGGGGCAAGATGGTTTCGCCACGGCGGCGGCGCTTGCGGAAGCCTGCCCGTCCGCCCGGATCGTGCTGACCTCTGCCGACGTCCGGAACGTGGCCGCCGAGATCCTCCGGGGATGCTCCGCCGACGCGTTCGTCCCCAAGGAGGAGCTGGCCACGACCGACCTGGGCGACCTGTTCAGGCCTGCAGGTACTTAAGCACGGCCAGCACCCGGCGGTGGTCCTCGGGTGAGGCATGCAGCCCGAGCTTGTCGAAGATGCTGGTCACGTGCCGTTCGATGGCTGCTACCGTGACGACGAGTTCCTGGGCGATGCCGACGTTGGAGCGGCCTTCGGCGATCAGCGCCAGCACCTCTCGCTCGCGGGGCGTCAGGCTGTCAAGCGGTCCTGCCGTTCGCTTGCGGCCCACCAGGCGCGCGACTACGTTGGGGTCGAGCACCGATCCTCCCTCGGCGACGCGGCGCACCGCGTCGGTGAACATCCGGAGGTCTCCCACCTTTTCCTTCAGCAGGTAGCCGACGCCCTGCGCGCCGTCGGCGACCAGGGCGAGCGCATACGCGTCCTCCAGGAACTGGGACAGGATCAGAACGCCTACCCCGGGATGGGCAGCGCGGATCGCTAGTGCCGCCCGCAGCCCGTCATCGGAGTGCTCGGGGGGCATCTGAATGTCGGCCACGACCACGTCTGGCCGGTACGCATCGGCCAGCCGGATGAGGTCACGCGCATCGCCTGCGGTGCCGACGACCTCGAAATCCCCGTCATCAAGGACGCGGACGATGCCCTCGCGAACGAACGACTGATCCTCACCGACGATGACACGCACCCGCTGAGCAGGACTCACGGTCTGAAGCTACACCGCCGGCCTGATTTGCCACCATCGGCGGCGATGAACCAGGTAACGGCTGAAGGCCCGGAAGCGGCTCGGTATCTGGCCGGATCGGGACGGCGGCCCGGAGCATCGTCCCGCGCGAGGGCGGGCTGATGATGTCCAGCGTTCCGCCGAGCGCGCCGATTCGATCGCTCAGCCCGATGAGGCCGCTGGTCTCCGGCCCGAG
Source organism: uncultured Actinomycetes bacterium (assembly GCA_963789225.1). Taxonomy (GTDB): domain Bacteria; phylum Actinomycetota; class Actinomycetes; order Streptosporangiales; family Streptosporangiaceae; genus Palsa-504. The sequence goes on along the minus strand of CAWBKD010000004.1, from coordinate 105,345 downwards.
ACGCGCGCCGCCGATTCCATCGTCCCGGACCTCGACAACACAGTGGTCACCTGGAACCTCGAGCCGTATCCACGCGCACGTGGCGTGCGCGTGCTTGACGACGTTGGTCAGTGCTTCGGAACAGAAAAAGTACAGGCCGGCCTCGACGGCCGCGGGCAGCCTGATGCCGGGCACGTCGATCTCGACGGGGACGGGAAGCCGGTCGGCGAGAGCGCGGACGGCCGCGGCCAGGCCATGCTGGGTGAGGATCGCGGGATGCAGGCCCGCGGCCAGCGCGCGCAGGTCCTCGAGCCCCCGTCGCGCGTCGTCCAGGGCCTGGCCCACGAGTTCCCGCGCCCGCTGCGGGGCGGACTCCCAGCGCTGTTCGGCCAGTTGCAAGCTGATGAGAGTGGCGACCAGGCGCTGCTGGGCACCGTCGTGCAGGTCCCTGGTAACGCGCTGGCGCGCGGCGTCGGATGCGGCCACCACGCGGGCCCGCGACGCTATGAGTTCCTGTTCGGCACGCTGGCGGTCGGTGATGTCGCGCACGTAGGCGGTGAACGCCGGCTGTCCGGGCGGCCCGGTACGGGTGACGGACACTTCGGCAGGAAACTCGGTACCGTCGGCGCGCATGGCCGGCATCTCGATCCGGCGGTCCAGGATGGTGGCCTGCCCCGTCTCCAGGTAGCGGGCCAGGCCGCGCCGGTGCGCCTCCCGCAGTGATGGCGGCACGATGGTCTCCGCGAGGCTGCGGCCGGCCACCTCCTCGGCCGAGTAGCCGAAGGTCCGCTCGAACGCGCTGTTCACGTACGTCACCCGGGAGTCCCGGTCGATGCTGATGACGGCGTTGAGAGCAGTCTCGAGAATCGCGCGTTGCCGCTCCTCGGTGGTGGCGAGCACGGCCGCCCGCGCCTCGGCGACCTCGCGTTCCCGGTCGGCTTGGCCGCGCAGTTCCGCCTCGGAAATGCTGTGCAGACTCGCGATGACGGCGCCGCATAGTTGTGCGAGGACCGACAAGAGGAAGGTCTCCTGTGTGGACAGGTCCTCGGTGCCTGTGACGATCAAGAAGACCTGCTCGCGCGCGAGCGGCGAGGTGATAGGGAACGCCCAGCTGGCCGGAAGGCCTTCCACGTCGAGCCGGGCGACTCCCGTCAGTTCGGTCAGGAGGCTGCCGACGCTTTCCGGAGCCTGCTCGTAGTACTCCCCCGACTTGCTTGGATGCCAGGCTACGGCGCTATGGGAAGCGGCGATCGACGGAACGGCCGTGGTGACGAGGCGCATGGCCTGGGCAGGAGAAGACGCCTGGGCCAAGATGAGCGACAGGCTGAACACGGAGTTGACCGACGATAGGACCCGGCTGACGTCCGGTACGTCATCAGCACCGCTGCCGCGGCGCTCCGCAGACGGCATCGGCTATCCGGGGAGCTGGTCTGCCTGGTAGTGCGGGTTGCCGATGAGAATGCCATTGACATACACCCGCGGATGCGTCCTCAGCACGTGCATGATCGTGCTGCCGTCGAACAGGTCAAGATCGTAGAGGCAGAAGAACAGGCGCGGGTAGTCAGGGACGATCCTATTGAGTTCAGATTCCGCGGCGAACCATTCCCCGATGTCAACGCCGTTCCGTATAAGAAAGCTCTCGTCCCCGACACCCCGGAAGCCTTCGTACCCTCCAGAGAACGCCTCGACGACCCTGGCCTGCATGTTCCGGATGAACGCGTCCTTAGAAAAACGGCCATCCGGCATGTACGCCTCATCCTCGGTGAGGATATTCAGCATGCCGTCTCTCGCTACGAGTTCAGGAAGAATCCTGCTCTGCACGGCAGCGGGCTGGTCGACCATGCAGAAGACCCTGTTCCCCGCCACCAGGCCCTTCGTGACGTAATCGACGACAATATCGTCCAGCACGTTCCGGCTGCCGCTGTAGAAGGCGCACACGTGATCGCCAGGGAGGAACCCGAGGCTGGGATCTTGCGACGCGGGAATCGTCATGGCCAACCTTCCTACCTAATTGAGCGAAGCCTAACACCCCCGACCTGGTAGGGATCTCCCCGATGTCGCCGCAGTGGTGGTAGCCATGCCCCTGGGCTCGGGTTAACCCCACGTCGGCGCGCGGACAGCCTGAGCCACAGGCTGAGGGGCGCTCAATGGGCTGCAGGGCACGCGCCAGGCAGTCTGGTGTCATGTCGGCGAAGACGGAATTCCCCAGGCTGCACGGGCGCCAGGCTGAGTGCGGACGACTGGCCAAGCTGGTTGACGGCATACGTGACGAGGGCAGCGCCGTGCTCGTGGTGCACGGCGAGTCAGGCACAGGAAAGACGGCACTGCTGGACTTCGCGGCCGGGCTGGACGCCAGTTTCCAGGTAGTCCGGGTGGCGGGCGCGCAGTCGGAGACGGAGCTGGCCTTCGGCGGGCTGCACCGGCTGTGCGGGACGATGCTCGATCTGCTCGGCCGCCTGCCTGGCCCCCAGCGTGCGGCGCTTGAGGTCGCGTTCGGCATGCGGGCAGGTACCGGACCGGATCGCTTCCTGGCGGGCCTGGCGGTACTCGGCCTGCTATCAGAGTCGGCCGCCGACCGCCCGCTTATCTGCGTCATTGACCAAGCGCACTGGCTGGACCAGGCGTCAAGGCATGCTCTCGGGTTCGCCGCGCGGCGGCTGACCATCGAACCTCTGCTGCTGCTCTTCGCCGCGCCCGAGCCGATCAAGGACCTGGACGGCTTGCCCACGATGGCGCTCGGCGGGCTGCGCGATGCGGACGCTCGCGACCTCCTGGCCTCCGTCCTGCAGTGCCCGATTGATGACCGGATACGGGATCAGATACTCGCCGAAGCAAGGGGGATTCCCGGGGCGTTGCTTGGCCTCCTGCACGAGGTATCGCCAGCTCAGCTGGCCGGGGGCCTCGGGCTCCCTGATGTGCTTTCTGGAAGCGCAGCAGAAACCCTGTTCGCAGAGCTGAGCGAACTTCCGCCCGAGACCCGCCAGTTGCTTCTCCTCGCCGCGGCGGACCCCACTGGCGATCCGGGACTGCTGTGGCAGGCGGCCGCGCAGCTGGCTATCACCAGTGAGGCCGCAATCCCCGCGGCAGAGGCCGGCCTGATCGCGCTCAACGGCCGGGTCGTCTTCCGGGATCACGCGGTCCGGTCAACGGCCTACCGGGTCGCGCGCCTGCGGGAGCGCCGATTGGCGCATTGCGCACTGGCGCAGGCCACCGATCCAGGTGCTGATCCTGATCGTCGCGCATGGCACCGGGCCAAGGCGCTGACCGGACTGGACGAGGACGTAGCCGCCGAACTGGAGCGCACGTCAGCCCGAGCGCAGGCGCGCGGCGGTCTCCCCGCCGCGGCCGCGTTCCTCGAACGCGCTGCCACGGCCACGCCGGATGCGGCGCGGCGAGCAGAAAGAAGCCTCGCCGCCGCTTCGGTCATGCTTCAGGCGGGCGAACCCGACGCCGCAGCGAAGCTGCTCGACCTGACGGAGCCGGACATGCTGGACGATCACGGGCAAGCGCGCGCCGACCTCGTGAGCGCCAGGCTCGCGTTCACCGTGAACCGAGGCGGCGACGCAGCTCAGTTGCTCCTCGACGCCGCCCGACAGCTGAGCCGGTTTGACGCCGCACAGTCGCGCGTGGCCTACCTGGAGGCGATCCGCGCTGCGCTGTCCGCCGGCAGCCAGGCGGCTCCTGGCGCAACGATCGCAGACGTGGCGCGCGCCGCGCGGGAAGGTGCGTCGGGTGCGGACTTCCCAGGGCTGCCCGACGCCCTCCTGGCCGGGCTCGCAGCTACCTTCAGCGGCGAACTCGTCGCGGGAGCGTCGCTCTTGCACCGCGCCATACGCGGCTTCGGCGACGAGATAACCAGCGCGGCAGAGCTCAGCTTGCTGCCACTGGCCTATGCCGGAGCCCTGCAAGGGTGGGATGACCGGGCAGCGGATGCGCTCGCCAGCCGGTACGTCAGGCTGGCACGTAGCGAGGGAGCGCTCAGTGACCTGCCATCAGCCCTCAATGCGCTCAGCTGCATGCGGTTGCTGGCCGGTGATCTAGCCGCGGCAGATTCGCTGGCAGCCGAAGCGCAGACGATAGCCGATGCCATTGGCATCAGGGCTGCCCCGTACGGCGCCCTCGGCGTGGCGGCGCTGCGTGGGCATGCGGATCCGGAGCGGGCCCTGATCAACAGCGCCGGGCAGGACGCAGCGCTGCGCGGCGAAGGGCTCGGTGTGGCCGCAGCGAACTGCGCAGCCGCGATGCTTAACAACGGCCTGGGCCGCTACGCGCAGGCCCTATCTGCGGCCGAGGATGCCATCGAGCACGCCGGGCCATCCGCGGTAGCCGGATGGTCGATGGCCGAACTGATCGAGGCGGCGGCCCGGTCAGGGCAGCCTGGGCGCGCCGAAGGGGTCATGTACTCCCTGTCCCGAATCACCATGGCCGCGGGCACAGACTGGGCACTCGGCGTCCAGGCTCGCTCGCAGGCGATGCTGAGCGATCAAGAGGACCTCTACCAAGCGGCTATCGGCTACCTCGGCCGATCGCGTGCCCGGGTCGACCTGGCCCGCGCGCACCTGGTCTATGGAGAGTGGCTCCGCCGCGAGAACCGCCGGGCCAATGCCCGCGAGCAGCTGCGGCGCGCCGAAGAAATGCTAGACGCGATGGGGGCGGCTGGGTTCGCCGAGCGTGCCCGCCATGAGCTGCTGGCCACCGGCGAGACCGTGCGCAAGCGAGTCGCTGGGACTGACCGAGACCTCACCCCGCAGGAGATGCAGATCGCCAGGCACGCCCGGGACGGGAAGACCAACAGAGAGATCGGCGCTGAGCTGTTCCTCAGTGCTCGCACCGTGGAATGGCACCTGCACAAGATCTGCGGAAAACTCGGCATCACGTCCCGCCGACAGCTCCGGGAAGCGCTGCCTGACGTCACCAGGGCCGTGCGGTTAACCAGCGCCGATGCCCAGGCGTGGTACCGGGCTCCTGGGCGTGACCGAACCGCACCAGGGGACCGGCCAGGGTGTCCCACGGGTGCGACGGCCGCCCTCAACCACGACGATGGATAACAAGGCTGGTACGTCCCGAATTGAAGGAGAGAACCATGCCGGTGACACACGAGTCCGCGGACTACGACGTCATCGTGGTAGGTGGCGGCTCGCCCGGCGAGCACTGCGCCGGGGCCCTGGCCGACGGCGGCCTGCGCGTGGCCGTGGTCGAGCGCGAGCTCGTCGGTGGCGAGTGCTCGTACTGGGCGTGCATCCCGTCCAAGACGCTGCTGCGGCCCGGAGAGGCGGTCCAGGGCGCACGCGATGTTGGCGCCAGCGCGGAGGTGAACGTAGCGGCGGCGCTGGCCTGGCGCGACTATATGGTCTCGGACTACTCAGACGCCGGGCAGCAGCGCTGGCTGGCGGGCAAGGGCATCGACCTGCTGCGCGGGACAGGGAGGCTCGCCGGGCCGGGCGTCGTCGAGGTCGACGGCGCGCGTCATACCGCCCGGCACGTGGTCGTGGCGACCGGATCTGACGCGGTCATACCACCCGTCTCTGGGCTGCGTGAGCTGGAGGGGACCTGGACCAACCGCGAGGTAACCGGCATGAAGGCCGTCCCGCGGCGCCTGCTCATCCTCGGCGGCGGCCCGGTCGGCGCCGAGATGGCGCAGGCCGTGCGCCGCCTGGGCGGCGAGGTGGTCCTGGTCGAGGCGGCCGCGCACGTACTGATCCGCGAGCCGGCACCGCTGGGCGAGGCCCTCGGCGAATGCCTGAGGCACGACGGCATCGAGCTCATCCTCGGTGTGCAGGCGACCGCCGCGGGACGCGACGGCACAGACTACGTGCTAACCCTGGCTGACGGCCGCCAACTGCGTGGCGACCACATCCTGGTCGCCACGGGTCGGCGCGCGCGCGTACTCGAGGGACTGGAAACGGTCGGCGCGCAGACCGGACCGCACGGCATCGTGGTCGATACGCACCTGCGCGCTGGGGACCGCCTGTGGGCCGTCGGCGACGTCACCGGCGTGCGGCAGCTGACCCACGTCGGCAAGTACCAGGGCGAGGTCGTGGCCTCGAACATCCTCGGCGACGCCCGCGAGGCCCACTACGAGGCCATCCCCGACGTGGTCTACACCGACCCGCAAGCAGCCTCGGTCGGCGCCGCGCAGGACCAGTTCACCGCCACTGCCCTGCTCTCCCAGGTGGCCAAGACGGCCACCTACACCCACGTCCAGTCCAGCGGCTTCCTGACCCTGCTCAGCGACGGCGAGCGGCTAACCGGCGGCTACGCGCTCGGCCCCGAGGCTGGCGAATGGATGCAGCAGGCCACGCTGGCGATCCGCGCTCGCGTGCCGCTGCAGGTCCTGCGCGATGTTATCCAGCCCTTCCCGACCTTCTCGGAGATCTACGTCGACGCGCTCAAGGCACTTACCGGCCAGATCACCGCCGCCCGCCAGCCAGCCGCGGCTGGAACGCCGTGAACCAGACAAGCCAGAAGGTCGCCGTCATCACCGGCGGTTCCCAGGGCATCGGCGCAGGCCTGGTCGCGGCCTACCGTCGGCAGGGCTGGAGCGTGGTGGCCACCGCCCGCACCATGAAGCCGGCCGAGGACCCCGACGTGCTCACCATCGACGGCGACATCGCCGACCCCGCCACCGCCGACCGGATCATCAGCGGAGCACTCGGGCGCTTCGGCCGGATCGACACGCTCATCAACAACGCCGGCGTCTACCTCTCCAAGCCGTTCACCGACTACACCGCCGAGGACTACGCCCAGGTGGTCGGCGTCAACCTCAGCGGATTCTTCTGGCTGACCCAGCGGGCCATCGCCGAGATGCTCAAGCAGCACGGCGGTCACGTCGTCAACATCGCGGCGACGATCGCGGAATACGCGAACTCCAGCACGCCCTCGGTCCTGACCGCGCTGACCAAGGGAGGACTGGCCGCGGCCACCCGGTCGCTGGCTGTCGAGTACGCCTCCCGCGGCATCCGGGTGAACGCCGTCTCGCCCGGCATCATCCAAACGCCGGTGCATCCGGCGGAAAGCTATGAAGGACTCGGTGACCAGCTTCCTCCGCTTGGGCATGTCGGGCAGGTCAGCGACGTCGTCGGCGGCATCTTGTTCCTCGAGGCATCGCCGTTCATCACCGGGGAGATCCTGCACATCGACGGCGGCCAGAGCGCCGGTCACTGACTGCGCGGGCCACGAAGACTCCGAGCTAGGCTTCCTCGTCGGCCGTGACGTGACGCTTAGCGGCGAGGCGCTCTACCTCCACCGCCGGCAGGCCGAACGGTCCGTCCACGGCCGAACCCCCGGCCCATTGCCCGAGGTCTTCAATGAGGTGTGCCCACTTACCTCTCGACGCGTCCGCCAGCTCCGGGTCCTGCGGCACGTCCGACGGCGCGTCTCCTGCTGTTCCCATGACGTGCCCTTCGCTTGTCCGCGGTGCAACTGACGACAGCTTCCATGGTCTTAGGTCAGGCACGGCATCGCGCCCGTGAGAACCCCTGGCGCCGGGCTCACTGGCACCCCTGAGCTGCCTACCGCGGAGTCCCGGGTATGGGCCAGGGTCTCCCCCGGGCGCGAAAGGGCCATCCGGAGCGCGATGGTAGAGGCCAGCACCCACCTCGGCGCACCGCGGGACGACCCGGTCGGCCGCCCCGGGAGGAGGAACCCATGTCCAGCGCTGTCAGCGCCCGCCCGCCGGGTGGGCAGGATGAGGGACCGGAGCTGTCGTCAACGAAGGATCAGCAGAAGGCCGGCGTACTAGGCCTGACGTCGGCGACCGGACTGGTCATCGGCACCGTCATCGGGGCCGGGGTGTTCACCATGCCGGCCGTGCTCGCAGGCGCGGGCACGAGCTCGCTGGCCGTGCTCGCGGTGATCGCCGTGGGCGCGCTGGTGCTGGCCGTTCTGTTCGGCCAGCTGACCAGGCGGGTGCCGAACTCTGACGGTGGGCTCTACGCTTACGCCCGGCACGAGTTCGGTGACTTCGCCGGGTACCTGACCGGCTGGTGCTACTGGGTTCAGGCGTGGGCGGGCAACGCGGCCATCGTCTCGTCGTGGGTGTTCTATGTCGACGCCCTGTTCGGGATCAACCCGTCGGGCCTGGCGAACTGGGGGATCGCCTTGATCGGGTTGTGGATCCCGGCAGCGATCAACCTGGCCGGGATCAGGGATACGGCCTGGATCCAGAACGTCACCGTGGTGCTGAAGTACCTGCCGCTGCTGTTCGTCGGCGTGGCTGGCTGGTTCTTTGTCAGCAAGGCTAACTTCGGCGCGTTCAACGCCTCGGGCGGCAGCCTGTATTCGGCGATCGGGATCGCCGCCGGGGTGGCGCTGTTCTCGTTCATCGGCGTGGAAACGGCGGCCATCACCGCCAAGCGGGTGAAGGACCCGCGCCGGAACGTCGGGCGCGCCTCACTGCTGGGCACCGGCGCTGCCGCCATCGTGTACCTGGCGGTGTCGGCCGCGGTCATGGGCCTGGTCGCGCACCGCGCGCTGGTGAACAACGGCGCGCCGTTCGTCAACGCCTTCGAGACGATCTTCCCCCATAGCGCCTGGGCCGGGAAGCTGGTCGCCGCGCTGGCCGCGACCTCCGGGTTCGGGGCCCTCATCGGCTGGACCCTGGTCACGGCCGAGGTGTCACGGGCACCGGCCAACGATGGCCTGTTCCCGCGGCAGTTCGCCTGGACCGACCGCAGGGACACCGCCTGGTTCGGCGTGGTGGTCGCGGCGGCGCTGCCGTCGCTGCTGATGCTGTGGCGCTACACCACCAGCTCCGGGCTGACCATATTCACCTACCTGGTCGACCTGACCGTGGTCACCGTGGCCATCCCGTACCTGTTCTCGGCCTGCGCCCAGCTCACCTACCTGGTGTCCCGTCGCCGGCCGGTGCAGGGGTGGCTGCTGGCCCGGGATCTGTCGATCAGCGTCGCGGCGGCGCTGTTCTCGCTGTGGGTCACGTTCGCCTCCGGGTACTCGGCGGTGTACCAAGCCATGGTCGTCGTCCTGGTCGGGATCATCCTTTACACCTTCATCCGGGCCCACGAAGAAAACACTGGTCGGATCCCGGCGCCAGCGGACCTTCCGGCGGGCCGCGACGAGAACTCGGAGGGACAGTCATGACGTTCAACGTGCAATCAGAGGTGGGCCAGCTGCGGCAGGCCATCATTCACCGGCCGGGCCTGGAGCTGTCCCGGCTTACTCCGCAGAACATCGGCGACCTGCTGTTCGACGACGTGCTGTGGGCCGCGAAGGCCAAGGAAGAACACGACGTGTTCGCCGAGATCCTCCGCGATCACGGCGTGCAGGTGCACTACTTCGGGCAGCTGCTGGCCGAGACGCTGGAGCTGCCCGAGGGCCGGGCGTTCGTGCTGGACCGGCTGTGCACCCCCGAGATCCTGGGGCCGACGTTCGTCGACCCGCTCCGCGAGCTATTCGAGGACCTTGACGGGCCACGGCTGGCCGAGTACCTAGTCGGCGGCGTGCTGAAGGCCGACCTGCGGCCGCTGCGGGCCAAGAGCCTGAAATGGGACATGCTGCGGGCCGATGACTTCCTGCTTCCGCCGCTGCCCAACCACCTGTTCACCCGGGACAACTCCGCCTGGGTCTACGGCGGGGTCTCGATGAACCCGATGGCCAAGCCCGCCCGGCAGCGGGAGCACTTGCACATCCGCGCCATGTACGAGTACCACCCCATGTTCGCAGGAGCCGACTTCATCACGTACTACGGCGGCGACGACGCCGATCACCTGCCGGCCAGTGTCGAGGGCGGCGACGTCCACGTCCTGGGGCACGGCGCGGTCCTGATCGGCATGGGCGAGCGGACCACGCCGATGGCGGCGGAAATCCTCTCCCGCGCCCTGTTCGAGAGCGGCCAGGCCCACACCGTGATCGCCGTCGAGCTGCCGAAGTCGCACGCGATGATGCACCTCGACACGGTGATGACCATGATCGACCGCACGACGTTCGTCCTGTACCCCTACATCGACCGCCACTGGCGATCGTGGACCATCACCGGGGACGACTCCGGCGACGGCCTGAAGGTCACCCACAACCCCAGCTTGTGGGACGCCCTCGCCGAGGCGATCGGCGTAGACGCGGTCAGCGTGCTGGTCACCGACGAGGACATCCGGGCCGCCGAGCGCGAGCAGTGGGACGATGGCAACAACTACCTGGCGGTCGCCCCGGGCGTGATCCTCGGGTACGACCGCAACGCCACCACCAACACCATGTTGCGCAAGCACGGCATCGAGGTGCTCGACGTGCCCGGCAGCGAACTCGGCCGCGGCCGCGGCGGTCCCCGCTGCATGACCTGCCCGATCGAGCGCGATCCCGCCTAGTAAACGTTAGGAGCATCTGATGGACCTGCGCGGACGCAGCCTGCTGAAGGAAACCGACCTTAACCAAGAAGAGTTCCTCTTCCTCGTCGACCTGGCCAGACAACTACGGGCGGACAAGCGCCGGGGCGTGACCGGGAAGCGCCTGGCGGGCCGCAATATCGCCCTGATCTTCGAGAAGACCTCCACCCGGACCCGGTCCGCGTTCGAGGTCGGCGCCCACGACGAGGGCGGCCATGTCACCTACCTCGGCCCGGGGGAATCCCAGCTGGGCTACAAGGAGTCGGTGAAGGACACCGCCCGCGTGCTGGGCCGCATGTTCGACGGGATCGAATACCGCGGATTCACCCAGGAGTCCATGGACATCCTCGGCGAGTTCGCCGGGGTGCCGGTCTGGAACGGGCTCACCGACACCTGGCACCCGACCCAGATGCTGGCCGACATCTTGACCATGACCGACCATTCAAGCAAGCCACTGACGGAAGTCGCCTTCTGCTACCTGGGTGACGGCCGGAACAACACGGCGAACTCGCTGCTGGTGACCGGGGCCACGCTCGGCATGGACGCGCGCATCTGCGCGCCGGCGGCGCTACAGCCGTCGGCGGAGGTGCGCGGCATCGCGGCGGGGCTGGCCGCCGGATCAGGGGCCAGGCTGACGGTTACCGCCGACGTCGACGCGGGCGTGGCCGGGGCGGACTTCGTCTACACCGACGTGTGGCTGTCCCTGGGAGAACCGGAAGACCAGTGGGACACCCGGATCGACCAGCTTCTCCCCTACCAGGTGAACTCGACCGTGCTGAAGGACACCGGCAACCCGGCGGTCAAGTTCATGCACTGCCTGCCCGCCCTGCACAACCGCGACACCGAAATCGGCCAGCGGATCTACGCCAAGCGCGGGCTGGACGCCCTGGAAGTCACCGACGAGGTATTCGAGTCACCCGCTTCGGTGGTATTCGACCAGGCGGAGAACAGGATGCACACGATCAAGGCCCTCATGATCGCCACGATCCCCGCCGCGGGGCCATGAGCGATCGCCTCGAGGCAGGAGAAACCGATGCCAGGCAGGATCGAGGACTACGCGATCATTGGTGACACCAGAACGGTCGGGCTGGTGGACCGGTCTGGCTCCATCGACTGGTGGTGTGTTCCCCGGATCGACTCCGGGGCGGCTTTCGCCGCCTTGCTGGGGACCAAAGATAACGGCCGCTGGCTGATGGCCCCCAAGGACGATGTCACCGCGGTGTCCCGGCGCTACGAACCCGAGACGCTGGTCCTTGAGACGGTGTTCGAGACTTCGACCGGTCGCGTGGCCGTGATGGATTTCATGCCGCCCCAGCATCCGAACCCGACCATTCATCGCATCGTGGAGGGGCGTGAGGGCACGGTCGAAATGGCGATGGAGCTGATCGTGCGGTTTGAGTACGGTTCGGTTACTCCCTGGGTTACCGCCACCGGTGATGGGCTGTTGATGGTGGCAGGCAGCGATGGCCTGCTGCTGCACAGTCCCATCCCGCTGGTAGGAAAAGGTCAAACCACCGTAGCTTCCTTCGAGGTCGGGCCCAACACGCAGCGGGCGTTCTCGCTGACCTGGTTTCCGGCCACCGCCTCGGTTCCCCTCCCCCTGGACAGCTTGGCGGCCTGCAACCACGCCCGGCGATGGTGGCGCGCCTGGGCCGGTCGCTGCACCTACCACGGCGAATGGCGCGATGACGTGATCCGATCGCTCATCACCCTCAAGGCCCTGACCTATGATCCGAGCGGAGCAGTGTGTGCCGCCGCCACCACCTCGCTGCCGGAGTCACTGGGCGGCGAACGGAACTGGGATTACCGCTACTCGTGGGTGCGCGACGCCACCTTCACCTTGCAGGCCTTCCTGCTCTCCGGATACACCGAGGAAGCGGCCGCCTGGGCCCGCTGGCTCCGGCGGGCCGCGGCCGGCAGCCCCGGTGAGCTGCAGATCATGTACGGCGTGGGCGGAGATCGACGTCTGACGGAGTTCGAACTCGACGCGCTGCCCGGCTACGAGGGCTCGAAACCCGTGCGGATCGGCAACCAGGCCTCGACACAGTTCCAGCTGGATGTATTCGGCGAGGTACTGGACTCGGCTCTGTTGGCAGCCCGGAGCGCGTTTCCTGGCGAGGCGGGCTGGGATCCTGGCCTGGTGCTGGCCATTCTGGACCACCTGGAGACGGTATGGGACGAGCCCGATAACGGGATCTGGGAGGTGCGGGGGCCCCGGCGCCATTTCACCCACTCCAAGGTGATGGCCTGGGTGGCGTTCGACCGCGCCATTCAGCTGGCGAACGACCACCATGTTCTGCCGGCTGACCGAGTGGCGCACTGGACGCAGCTGCGGGACCGGATTCACGCTGAGGTGTGCGACAAGGGCTTCGATCCAGAGATCAACTCCTTCACCCAGTACTACGGATCCAAGCTGCTCGACGCCAGTTTGCTGATGCTGGCCCCGGTGGGGTTCCTGCCTCCCGGCGATCCGCGCATCGCAGGCACGGTTGCGGCCATCCAAGAGAACCTCGTCGAGAATGGCTTTGTCCGCCGCTATCAATCTGACGACGGCGTAGACGGCCTCACCGGGACCGAAGGCGCGTTCTTGATGACTACCTTCTGGCTGGCGGACAACCTGACCCTCATGGGCCGCTCCGGTGAAGCCGGAGAAATTTTCAAGCGCCTGCTCGGCGTGCGCAACGACGTCGGCCTGCTTTCTGAAGAATACGACCACTCCACCGGCCGGATGCTCGGGAACTTCCCCCAGGCCTTCTCCCACGTGGCGCTGATCAACACCGCTGCGAACCTGTCTATGCCGAGAGGACCAGCGCAAATGCGAAGCGGTTCGGACCGGAAGGTGGGCTGAGCGATGCGCGTCGTCGTGGCCCTCGGCGGGAACGCCCTGCTCGAGCGGGGCGACCGGCCGGACGCCGTGATTCAGCGGCGGCATGTCCGGCAGGCCGCCGCGGCCCTCGCCCCGCTGGCCGCCGATCACCAGCTCGTGCTGTGTCACGGCAACGGGCCGCAGGTGGGGCTGCTCGCGCTGGAGAGCCAGGCGGATGCCAGCCTCAGCCGGCCGTATCCGCTCGACGTGCTGGTCGCCCAGACCCAGGGCATGATCGGGTACTGGCTCGTCCAGGAGCTACGTAACGCGGGTGTCGCCCAGCCGGCGGTGTGCGTGGTCAGCCAAACGGTCGTCGACGCGGCTGATCCGGCATTCACCAACCCCACCAAGTTCATCGGGGCCAGCTACGACAAGGACGAAGCGCAGGCGCTGGCCGCGAACATGGGATGGACCATCGCGGCCGACGGGTCCCGTTGGCGGCGCGTGGTGGCCTCGCCCGGGCCGCTGGGGCTGGTGGAGATCGATACCGTACGTTCGCTGGCCGAGGCCGGCGCGCTGGTGGTCTGCGGCGGAGGCGGCGGAGTGCCGGTAATCCGGTCGAGCGCCGGCGAGCTCACCGGAGTAGAAGCCGTCGTCGACAAGGACCTGACCTCGGCCGAGCTGGCGATCACGCTCAAAGCCGATCGCCTGCTCGTGCTCACCGACGTGCCGGCGATCATCGACGGCTACGGCACGCCGGACGCGCGACCGATCCAGGCCATCGACATCGACGCTCTGTCAGCCATGACGTTCCCGGCCGGTTCGATGGGCCCCAAGGTCGAAGCGTGCATCCGCTTCGTCAGGGCGTCCGGCCAGCCGGCCGCGATCGGCGCGCTGACCGATGCCGTCGACATCCTGGCCGGCCGGGCCGGTACCACCATCAATGCCGCGCCACCGCCTGCCGGGCCCAGGTGAGGTCTAATTTTCGGGTCACTTGTGCCGCGGATCGTCTTCCGGGTCTAGGTACTCGAGGCTGATCGGCCCGAACGCCGTCACCTGGGTGACGTACTCACCGGATTCTGCCCAGTGGAAATGAGGGGTGCCGCCGGGCAGGACGATGACGGCACCCGGCGGGTACGCCAGCAGTTTCCCGGCGTCGAACCGTTCGCCCAGGCCGATGTAAAACACGCCGGACATGACCGTGTACACCCGATCCTCGTGGTGTCTGTGCGGCATCAGCTTGACGCCGGACGGCAGCTTGACCCGGACCACGTACGGAGCGGACTGCGCTGGATCGCCCACAACGACGGCGAGACGAGCCGACGGCGGGAACGCCGGGAACGGCTCCCAGTCGATGTCTTCGGGCAGGACCGAGGTGAATACCGCCTGGCCTAGTTGGTGGGTGCTCATAGTCGTGGACCTCCCGGACTCTAGCCTGCACGTCATCACCACCCGGGAGAAGAGGGCAGGGATGACTACCGATCTCCGCCGGAGAAGATCTCCAGGAAGAACAGGAACACGTTCAGCACGTCGAGGAAGATCGAGGCGGCGATCAGGGGGGCGGCGGCGTTATCGGTGCTGGTGCGCAGCCGCTGGAAGTCGAACATGGTGAACCCGGCGAAGATGACCAGGCCGAGCACCGAGTAGACCAGTTCGCCGCCGGGGATGTGGACGAAGATCAGCACGATGCCGAACACGATCAGCGCCAGCAGCGCCCAGAAGCTGATCCGGGCGATCGCGGTCAGGTCGCGGCGGGTGGCGTAGCCTGCGGCGCCGAAGCCGGCGATGAACAGGGCGGTGGCGCCGCCGGCTTCCCATAGCGCGCGGGGGTCCATGGCGCCGTAGTAGGCGACGGTGGGGGCGACGGCCAGGCCGATCAGCAGGCCGAACGCGGCGAGCAGGGCGACGGTGGCCTGGGCGGATCGCTTGGCGGCGAACCGCATGCCGATCAGGGCGGCGAAGGCGGCGATGAACGCGACGATGCCCACGCCGCCGGACAGGTTGCGGCCCAGCCAGGCGCCGAGCGCGAACAGTCCGGCGGTGGCCGCGACGTAGCTCATGGTCTGCGAGAACAGCGCGTGGGCCTGCCCGCGGTCCGCAGTTCCCATCTGCTGGTAGGGAAGGGTCTGGGTCATCTGCTGCTCCTTCTTCGGGTGTCAGCGGGCCTACGCGCCGGCCAGGCGGTCGGTGCTGATATCTACAGTGGATTAAGGAGCCGGTCTCCGCACCAGGGAAACACCCTGGCCAGTGCCCCTGGCCTGACCTACCGGGTGTAGAGCAGCTGCCCGATCAGCGTCTTGTTCGGCAAGGTCATCACCACGGCCACCACCGTGGGGATCACGTCGGGCGGGGGCCACGAGACTGGATTAGCGGCGCGTGGGGGCCGAAGGGTCGGCTTGCGGATGCTCGGTCTTGATGGTGGCGAACAAGTCGATGCCTTGATCTGTGGCGTGCGCGACGAGCAGCCGGCTGATGAGCCGGGGCAGGGCATCGCGATCTGACGGCGGCAGGCGCTCGAGCAGCAGCGAGATGTCCGCGTCGAAGCGGGCCTCGATGGCGGACGCGAGCGACCGGCCGTGGTCGGTGAGGCTGACCAGCAGAGCCCGCCGGTCCGCGGTGGACGGGACGCGCACGACCAGGCCGCGGCGCTCCGCGCGGTCGACCAGGCCGGTGACGCTGGACTTGTCCAGGCCCAGGAAGCTGGCCAGCTCGTGCATCGTCGGCCTGCGGTCCCGCAGTATGCCGAGCAAGCGCGTCTGGATGATCGACAGGCCATGCTCCCGGGCCCGGCGCTCGAGGACGCCCTGGACCAGAAAGGAGAGCTGCGCCAGTCCGTCGGCAGGGCTCAACGTCTCGGGCCCTGCAGGCGGCGCGGAGATGCCGGCCGGCCGGGTGGTCATGAAGGTAGTGTACTTGACTTAGTTGGTGGCACAAACTAAATTAGTACGTGACACCAACTAAATGGAAACCGGCAGGACTCCGGAAGGAACGGCTGTATGGCCACCATGAACGCCGCCGTCGTGACATCGTTCGACGAGCCGCCGCACTACCAGCAGTTCGAGGTTCCGCAGCCCGCCAGCGACCAGGAGGTCCTCGTCGACGTCCTGGCCGTGGGCCTGCATCCGCGGGTCCGGACCGGGGCTGCGGGAGCGCACTACACCAGCACCGGCACGCTGCCCAGCATCCCAGGCATCGACGGGGTCGGGCGCCGGCCGGACGGCCGGCGGGTCTACTTCGCGGCTGGCGACGGCGTCATGGGCACGATGGCCGACAAGGCGGTCGTCGACCTGCGACGCGCGATCGAGCTACCCGACGGCACCGACGTCGCCAGGGTGGCCGCCGCGATGAACCCGGCCATGTCGTCGTGGGTGGCGCTGCGCCGCCGCGTTCCCCTTGAGCCCGGCCAGAGTGTCCTGGTGCTCGGCGCGACCGGGAACGCCGGAGCGATGGCGATCCAGATCGCCAAACGACTCGGCGCCGGGCGCGTGGTCGGCGCCGGGCGCGACCCCGGGCGGCTCGGCACGCTCACGGCGCTCGGAGCCGATGAGGTCGTCCCACTGACTGACGACGGCGACGCCACGGACACGGCGCTCGGCGCCGCAGCCGGTGAGGTCGACATCGTCCTTGATTACGTATGGGGCAAGCCGGCCCAGCGAGCCATGATGGCGTTCCTATTCGCGCGTTCGGATCGCAGCCGCGCCATGAACTGGATCCAGATCGGCGCGATGGCCGGCCCGACGATCGAGCTGCCCTCGGTCGCGCTGCGCTCGGCCAATCTTCGCCTGCAGGGGAACGGCCAGGGCGCCGTCACCACCGCGGCCTACCTCGCCGAGCTGCCATCGCTGGTCGACGAGATCAACGCCGGCACGATCGCGGTCAAGCCGAACACGATGGCCCTGGCGGACGTGGAGGCCATCTGGACCCAGCCGGACCCGCCAGGCGAGCGCACCGTGCTCGTGCCGTAGCCAATGTCGTGTCGCTATCCGAAGCGGCCGGCCCCGAGCAGCCGGGGCTGGAACCACCGATCGTTCGGATAAAGAATGGGGCAGGGTAGCGGCGCGAGAGGGACGGTGTTTCCGCATATGACGCAATTGCGTGGAGCGTTTCCGCGGAGACGCGGCGCCTTGGCCAGACGAGGTGCTCCCTAGTGCTTCCCCCAGAGCACCCAGCGGATCCCCTTAGGCCATCGGCGAGCATGGAGATGCGGCGCCGACAAGGCCGTTGCGCGGCGCATTCTCACGGAGGTGACTACCGGTGAACTGGTTCTGGTTGAACACCCCACTGATCTGCGACCGGCGCGAACTTGTCGGCGCGCCCGCAGGCGACCGCGGCTGAGCGGGCCACCGTGCAACTTGAGGCTGGCCGCATGGGGTCACGGCTCGGTTCCCGGGTGAAGATCCCGTCCGGGGTGAAGGTCTCGCCTCGGCTGAGGATCCCGGTTGACCGGAGCGACCTTTCGCTGCGCCCCATGATGTGGATGTTCCTGGCGATACTGGTGACCTTCATCATCGCCAGGCTCGTGACCAGGCTGATCCGGTCAGGGACCGGTGCCGGGGCCGGGCTGGGCAACGTCCGAATCGCGGGCCATCACATTCATCACCAGGTCTTCGGCATCCTGGTCATCATCGGCACCGGCATCGTCCTGGTATCGCAGACGCCGCGAGGGGCGCCACTCGACGTGGCCGCCGCCGTGTTCGGGGTGGGCGTCGGCCTCACCGTCGATGAGTTCGCGCTCTGGCTGCACCTGGAGGATGTCTACTGGACCGATCAGGGGCGGAAATCGGTCGATGCGATCTTCTGTGTCCTGGTCATAACCGGGGCGCTGATCGGCGGCGCTGACTTCGTGACCGGCCGTATCGGGACCGCGGGGTGGTGGTCGTCGGTCGCTGTCATCGCCGTCAATCTCCTGCTTTGCGTGATCTGCCTGCTCAAGGGAAAGGTCGTGACCGGTGTTACCGGCATCTTCATCAGCGTCGTGGCTCTGGTCGGAGCCATCAGGCTGGCCAAGCCGGGGTCATGGTGGGCGGAGCACCGCTATGCCAGCCGACCGCGGCTCGCCAGGCGAGCCGCACGCCGTTACGGCGAGCGTCACCAGGAGCGCTGGAACCGGCTGCGAGACCTCATCGCCGGCGCCCCCTCCCGGCAGCGGGCAGGCTAATGGCCATACGATCGCGTTTGATGAGGGCTTAACGAACACCGCCGGGGCAGGGCCCGGAGTGGGAGGACCTGGTGGAGGCAGAGTCGGAGCGTCAGCTGGCTGAGCCGCCGGCCACCTGGCAGGAGCACTGGTTCGACCACCGCCAGTTGCTCCGGCTCTACCACAGCGACGAGCACTGCGCGATCTACCTGGATCCCGACGTGCGCCGGTCCGAGGTCGGATGGCTACCCCGGTTCATCAATGTGACCTGGCAATACTCCAAGGCCACCTACGGCGACGCGTTCGGGCCTGACCCGCGCATCTACTCCATCCATCACGCCGGGCGGCACGGCGGCGGCCACGCAGGCTACTACATCAGCCCCGTTCACGACCACCACAACGTCAGCGACTGCGGGCTGGACAACTGGCGGGAGGGCAACGCCCTGGCTCGCGAGCTGCCGGCGCATGAGATCGGGCACTCGGTGGAGAGCGCCAACAACGGTGCCCACGGCTCACCCGCGTATGAGATCTGGGGCGACAGCAAGTGGGCCGAGTTCTACATCTATGACCTCTACACGGCGCTGGGCATGGACCGGGAGGCCGCGGGCGTCTACCGCCGGTTCACCGGCAACACCGACGATTTCCCCCGCCGGGGGACCCACTGGTTCCGCGACTGGTTCTACCCGCTATGGCAGGAGTGCGGGCGGGCGGAGGTCATGAACAGGTTCTTCCGGGAGCTAGCCCGGCACTTCCCGCGCGACTCCGGCGGGACCTACACCCGGCGGATGAACTGGGGCGAGTACGTCCACTTCACCAGCGGTGCCGCGGCCGCCGACCTGAGCGGCCAGGCCGCCCGCGCGTTCGGCTGGCCCCGCGAGTGGGCCGGCCAGCTAGAGCGCGCCCGCGAGCAGTTCCCCGGCATCACGTACTGACCTACGGTCAGGCCGAGACCGGCACTCCCGTCGGCGCCTGAGCTCGCTGAGTGGTGCCTAGTCGCTCCTGCAGGATGCGCTCACCGTCTGGCATTCTCATCGCCCCGTCCTTTTCCGTTCAATTGCCATCAGCGTGCCGGATCGGGGCGCGGGCGTCAGTCACCGCGCTGACACCGCTGAGGTCGGCTTGCTGACACCAAGGATCGGGCTGCGGGATCTTATGGAGACGAAAGTTGCGGATGGCCGTTGCCTACGAGGGCGGCGGCGAAGGCTACGGTCGCCTGGGCGAGGTAGTCATCGTCTGCGGCGATGGTGGTCATCCGAGCCCGGACCAGACCTAGCCAGGACTGGATGGCAACTGCGGCGGCCCGGGAGTCGGCCTGCTCAATCTTGGTCGCCTCCTCGTGGGCGGCCCGGGCTCGGTACCAGCGCCGCCGGGCCGCCAGCAGGCTGGCCGACTCCAGATTGGCCATGAGTGCGGCGGCACCGGCGGCGAGCACGAGAATGAAGGCTCCGGTGAGTGCGCCGAAGACGGCGCGCCCGCCGACATCCGGCCAGGCCGGATGCGAGCCGACCGCGTGCAGGACAACCAGCAGCAGACCGAGCACGGATCCCGCGGCGGTGATGGCGGCCACCAGCGTCCAGCGCCGATGGCGGACAGCGATCGCGTCAAGCCAGGCCGCGGTCAGCCAGACGACGGTAGCCGCCAGCGCGGCCGGCACCGACCTCATCCCGCCGAGTTCGATGAGGTCAAGAATGACCAATCCGGCGCTCAGCATGATGAGAAGCAGCAGACCGGCGACGAGATTGATGGAGTGGTGGCGGCGCGGCTCTAGGAGGTAGGCAAGCTCCTCGTAGGCGAGTCGGGCGGCCTGGGCCGTGGCGAACTTCTGGCGGGCGTTGGCCGCCGACCACACCGCCAGCGACCGCCAGCGGGTGGCGGCGGCCAGCAGGCTGGCGGCTTCCGGATGGTTAAGTAGCAGCTCACCGATGATCCGGGCCGGTGTCAGCCGGTGATCTGGCGGCATGGCCCTGTCCTCTCTCGTGCGCTCCTTCTCCCATGAGAGGGCTGAGACCTCGTTGGCTGACACTGTCGCCCTGGCCAGGTCCCACTGTCGCCCTTGTCAGGGCTGGCCGTGGCGGTCCTCTTTCCTTCCAGAAACCGGAGATCCTGCGGCGATGGCCAGCGGGACGGAAGAGAAGGAGCAAGCGATGAGGAAGCTTGTCCAGCGGACGACCTGGATCGCTGTCACCGCCGCGATCACCATGCTGACCGGCTGCAGCCTGGCCAGCTCACCGGACGGACCGGCGACGGGACACACCGTGACGTTCAGGCCGAACGTCCCCACCACGGCGCTGCTGGCGGTGGTGAACGGGTCATCCTCGAGCATGGCGCTGTCCATTCTGGTGGCCAGCACCGCCCGGCCGAACGAGGACATCAGGATCCTGCAGGCGGGCATGCCGCCCAGGACGATCATCGCGTCGGATTCCCCGGCGCCGTCGGCGGTCGTTCTCCCGGACGAGCCGCTGGCTCCGGGCAGCGGCCAGACGGAATACCGGACGGCTCAGTACCACAATCGGCTGAAGGCCTGGCAGGCCAAGCGGGCCGCGGATCTGGCGGCCGACGCCGCGCAGACGCGCGCGGACACCTCGGCCTGGCTGGCCAGACTGTCCATCTCGCAGAAGCTCAGCAGGCTGGCCGACCCGCCCGGCGATCAGGCCAGCCTGGCGGCCGAGAGCGCGGTCGCGGCCAGCACGCTGGCGGGTCTGGAAGAGGAAGCGGGCAACGTCTTCGGGCACCACCGGGTCATCGTGCTGTTCTGCGACGACCTCAGCGGCGCGCTTCCGGCCGGTGAGCTGACCGGCGACGATGTCATCGTCGTGGCCAGCTATCTCCCGACCGAGGCCGCGGCCAGCGCGGTCCAGGTTGACCTGCTGGGGGCCGGGGCAGCGCAGGCCGCCCTGGTGGGGTCGGAGGTCACCGCCGCGCAGCTCGCGCGGCTGGTCTCGGCCGACTTGAGTGAGCAGGGGCCGAGCGATTCCGTCTCGGTGCCGGTGCTGTTCGGTAACGACAGCTACGCGCTCAGCCCGGCCGCGGTCTCCTCGCTCAAGCAGCTGCTGGCGCAGCTGCGGCGGCCGGGGGTAACTGCGGTGATCAACGGGTTCGCGAGTACTCCCGGGACCGCTGAGGCCAATTATGTCCTGTCGTTTGAGCGTGCCACGGCGGTAGCTGGCTGGCTCGAGGCCAGCAGGGTTCCGGAGTCCGAGTTGATCATCGTCGGTCACGGCGCCAGCGACGTGGTCGGATCGGGGGCCTCGGCCGCGAACCGGCGGGTGCTGGTGGTGATCGAGAAGACCTAAGCGGCCGCCCATACTACGGGCCCCGGAAGCGACGGGTGCGGTCGCTTCCGGGGCCCTTGTTCTAGCGGCCGATTGCCTCGGCCAGATAGGCGGGACCGTCACAGGTCCGCTGCGGAACGGGCGGGCGCCGGGCGGCCTGGCCGGCGCGGCCGGCATCGCCGGCCGCTTCCCAGTCGCGTTGGCACCGCTCCCAGGCCACAGCGGCCAGGGCGGCCCAGTCCTCGTGAGCCGAAAGCGGGGCCAGTCCGGCCGGGGCGCGTTCGGCGCGAAGGGCTGCGTCGGCCCAGCGTAGGGCGCGCCTGATCCGGTGTCCTTTGGCGCTGCGGACCGGCCACAGCTTGTCCTGCACCACGTCGATCCAGCTCTCTGGCAGTTCATCCAGCGGGAACGGCAGCTGCAGTTCGGCCCGGGCACGGTCCGGAGCCGTCTTCGTGAACGCTGCCTGGGCCAGGACGCGGCGGACGTCCGGGTCCACCAGCCGGGCCAGGCAGCGGCCGAGTGCGCCGCAGTCCGCGCCCGGGGCCAGAACGGCCTCGACCACTACCTGCCCCGCCGCGCGCTCGTGCCTTACCGACAGATCCGAGTAAGGCGAGAGCCCAGGGCGGAAAAGCCCTTCGGGCACCAGGCCGGGGTCGAGCATCCACTGCAGGCCGGCCAGGCGGACGCCGTCCTTCTCGAGGCTTTCCACCTCGGCGGCCACGTCGAATTCGGATATAGGAGCCGGGGCTCCGGGCGGCGGCCCGGATCGCCGGCCGATTGCCTCCCGTAGCCGGGTGGCGGCCGTGGAATCGTCCGCCGCGGTGAGCGCGGCGACGGCCAGAGCCGCCCGGACGGCTTGTTGGGGAAGCACTGATGTGTCGATGCTGTCCAGTTGCCCGGGCAGTGTGGCCAGGGCTCGGTGTGCTTCGGCGTCGGCCCGCGCGGGCAGGCCGGCGTGTTCGGCGAGATCGGCGGCCTCGGCCGCCCACCAGGGCGAGCTGGGCGGAACCGGGCTGGTGGCCCGGGCCGCGTCGAGGCGGGCCAGTCTTGACAGCGCTACGGCTAGCCTCGGATCGGGCGAGAGCGCGTGCGCTCCCGCTGGGTTAGATACCACGCTCGGCGCGTCCGCGCCGAACAACTGGATAAGCATCGCTGCTACCTGCTCACCGACCGAGATGGACCCGTCGGCACCGTCGGTATCGACTACCACCCGGCACAGACGGCCATCGGCACGGTCGAAGGCCAGGTCCAGACCTGGCACGGGGATCAGAGGGGCTTCACCCGCCACGCCGGCGGGAAGGCCTTCAAGGATCACCTGGCCAGTCTCGCGCTCAACATTCGGCGTGAGGTCGTTCATAACTACAATTCCACGCCGTAATGGCCGCCTTGGCCAGCATTTTCTGCTGGAACTTGAGTTCGTGTCCGCAAGGACAGGCGGCGTCACGCTCAGCTTGAGCTACGTCTGGAGGGTCACTGTGAGCAGGGAACGGCAAGCCGCGCCCGGTCACGTCGTCTCACGTCGTCGGTGCGAATAGAGCGCGGATGGCCCGGTCGAGCGCGGCGTCCCAGTTGGCGTGATCGACGCCCTCCGGGGCCGTAGAGCGAAGCGCCCACGGCAGGAGCATCTGGTGCAGGGTGCCCATGTGACGCTGGAGCTTTTCGGCGGCCTGTCGTTCCGCGGCGCGGGCGTCGTCAGCGGCCTGAGCCGCGCGCCGGGCAGCGGCGCGAGCCCGCGAATGGCTGAAGTACCGGGTCCGCGCCAGGACAGCCGAGCCGGACAGGACCAGGCCGGCCGAGATCGCGGTCAGCAGGGCGGACTGCAGCAAGGCGACCGGGAGCGACTCGCCGGACACCGTGATCAGGAACTCGGCGCGGAGTCCCAGGAGCGCGAGGTACGCCGCCGTGACAACTGCCGTGAGCACGCCACGCCGCCTTGGGTGGCCGCGGGTGACCTCGAAGCCCAGCATGGCCGCGATCGACGCGACGACCAGGATGCACGTGACGAGCAAGGTCCCGGCGGAAAGGAGGCCGAACGCCTGGGCGGCCCAGTTCAGCGGGACGGCATCGAGGATCACCAGGGCGACGACGATGGCGAAGCCCAGCCCGAAGCTGAGTTTCCGGTGATCGCCGGGATCGAGCTTGACGGCCAGGTTGGCCTCGTGCTCTTCGGTGCCGCACTCGCGTGCCTCGGCCTGGCCGGTACGTCCGGCCAGTTCCCGGAGGTAAACGCGGGTGCGCAGGGTTTCCTTGATCTCCTTGGCGACCGCCGGGTGTTCCTCAAGCAGACGCTTGATCGTGGCGGTCGCCTGGCCCTGCAGCGTGGCGTCCGCCGGTGTTGCGGGTTCTATGTACGCCTGCGTGGTAGTGGTCGGATCGGGTTGGGGATCGGGGTTGGGATCGCCGTGCTCGGTGATGGTTTCGATGGTCATTCCCTGCCTCCTTCGGTCAGCACCTGAAACAGAAGAGCCGACCCGGCGGCGAACCTGACACACGCTCCTCAGGCAGTTTCACCGCGGCTCGCGGACGGCCTGCAGCAGCGACCGCACGTCATGCAGGCCCGGCAGGAGCACCCAGCTGGACAGGACCTCGGCTCGAAGGTGGTCACGCTGGGTGCCGAACCGGTCGAGCCAAACCCGAGCCAGAACTACCCCGAGCCCGCTATCCTCCTGAACACGGTCAGTTGCCCGCCGGTAGATTGCCGCAACGAGTAACTGACGTTCGCGTCAGGAGGGGCAGTGGACAATTGTCGCACGAATGGCGCTAAGATTGCGCAGGTCGGGACAGAGGTCTGATTGCAGCCAGAGGAAGTGTCTCAGGCGTGTCAGCTATGAGGTGGGATCACCCTTCTAGAACCGCAGCGGGCGTTAAGGCAACGTTGAAGAGCCTGCGCACGCGGGTTGGGTTGCGATCCGACCGCATCACGAGCACCTCGCTGGCCTTGGACACCCTCGAGCGGCTCACCTCGGTGCGTCACCTCCAGGATCAGGGACTCGACCGCGCCGCAGCGATCGTTGAGGCGGTACGCGAGGCGGCAGCAGCGCTCCCGGTCACGGACAGCCTGGTCGTCGACGCCGCCCTTTCTCTTCGGCTGAACGAAGGGGCGGCTACGAGAGCGGACCTCTATGCAGAGGATCTTTCGGACCGGCGCCTCGCGCTCATTCAGGAATGGGACGAGCTGCACGCTGCGCACGGCGTGCCTGCACCACTGACGCCCACCGTACGAAGCCTGCGCCTTGACCGGGAGGACGCCGCCCTCGGACTGCTCGCCACCGCGCTAGTTACCGAGGAGTTCGAAGGAAGTCGCCTGGGCATTACCCGGCCCAACCAAGAGGGACCGGGGGCGGACGAGTACGCGGCCGTCGTTATCGGCGCAGCGGTTTACGACCTCAGTTTCGGCCTGAGGAACATGCCGACTTTCTACACCTCGGTGCAAGCATACGCGTTCGAAGAGCGCCCGGGCGGCAAGGGGCTGAATCAGGCAGTCGGCCTAGCGCGCCAAGGCTCGACGGTGAGGCTGATTAGCCCGCTCGGCTCGGACCAGGCGGGAGACGAGATTCGCGAATTCCTGCGCACCGAAGGCGTCGACACGGACTACCTTGAGACGCGACGTAACAGCATGTCCCCGCGGACCGTCGTCCTCGCGCTCAAGAACGGCTCGTACGCGCACATCGGATGGAAGAACGAGCACGAAGTCCGTATGAGCAACGAGTTCTTGCGAAGTGCGGCGTTCCAGAACGTCATCGAGACCGCTTCCGTTGTACTCCTCACCTTCGAACCTCCCAGGGAAACCATTGCGGTGGTCCTTGATGTGATCTCACGGTCGAAAAGGTGCCCGCTGATCGTCACGGCCTCGCCCCCGATCGAGGGTGCACCGCTGTCCCGAAGTGAGCTCCGCCTTATCGACTACCTGATAGCCACCGAGTGGGAACTGCAGGAAATGCTGGAAGACGCTGGGGACGATGATGACGCGCTCAGCGAGCAGGACATCGCGCACCGACTCCTCCTCGCCGGCGTGGGCACCATCTGTGTGCTCGGTCCGAACCAGTGCCGGATCTATGGTGCACCCGACGACTTCGTGCCGCCGCCGCCTGCCCCGGTGATCACAACGGACCAATCTGCCTCAAAGGATGCCTTCGCGGCCGCCCTGGCCGCGCGAATTTCGGCAAGCCATACCGCAACCCAGCAAGATTTCTATTATGCTTATCATGCCATGCTGGTTGCAGGACAAAGTTTTGGCACCTCGTCCTCGATCCCAACGCCAGGCGAGATCGCTGATTTTGAAGAACTGCTCAATGAACGAGCCGGATCCGTGGGCGGTGGTAATCAGTGAGTGCAGAGTCAGTGGTGCACGACATTGCCGTTGACGGCAGGCCCACCCCGGTTGGCATGCATAGCGCCTTTGGTGCCGACCCGAAGTTTTATTCGAACGCGGCTGCAGTTTATGGTGAGGCGGTGGACGGCTGCCTCGTACGGATCCACTCAAGGTGCATGTATTCAGAAGTATTCGCCTCGCGTGAATGCGATTGCGGGTGGCAGCTCAGGAGATCTCGCGAGCTGCTTACGGTCCAGGGCGGTGTGCTCATCTACCTGGATCAGGAAGGCAGAGGGGCCGGGCTGCGGTCGAAGGCAGATGCTTACCGGCTGAACCACGAAGACGGGCTGGATACTTATCAAGCCTACGAAAAGCTTGGCCTTCCGGCCGATCTGCGCGAATATGCCGATGCGGTGCAGATCCTCAACGAGCTTGGCCTTAAGTCCGTGCGACTGCTCACCAACAACCCGAGCAAGATCGAGGGGCTGAAGAAGGCGGGCATTAACGTAACACGCATCCCCCTGCGAGCGCAGCCGACGCCGACTACCCTCGCCTATCTACAGGCGAAGAAGCGTCACGGACACCTGCTCTAACCGGTAGCTGTTGTCCGCGGTCTGAGTACGGCCGCCGTCTGTGGACAACAGTACTGCGCACCATCTGCTCACTTAACGTAACATTCGGTGCACTAGTTGACATCCCTCACAAACTGTCGGACTATTGTCGATGTAGGGGACTGTTTTTCGACAGTTGTCGGCAAACGGTCTGGGTCACCACTCGCTGGGGGTGCGCCCTGTCTATCACCACAACCCCAGCCGGAAGGCAGGACTACCTTCAGGAACTTCTGGCCATCCGGCAAGATCCCCAGGTTATAAGGCGTGCCCGGGCGCGGGCCGGGGATCTTGAGCTTGCCGAGGACGCCCTTCAGCAGACCTTCGTGTTGATGGCGCGCATCAAGGACCCTGGCGAGATCGAAGATCTGAAGGCTTACTTCTGCCGGGTGCTGGTCCGCGTGATCATCTCCTTGCGCGGGCAATTGGGCGCGATCCTGCCTGCCGATTTCGCGGGCCTGGCCGACGCGTGTCAGGGCAAGGTCGGCGGCAGAGCGCTCCAGTGCCCGGTGGACGAGACGGTGGCCACGCACCTGCTTGCCCATGACTGGCTCGAGCGGTTCAAGGCCGAGCGTGAGTCCCTGACCGCCGCAGTGCCCGGTCGATCCCCCGATCCCTTCCGTTACCGCGAGCTAGTGGCGAGCGTCGCCGAGAAAGTCCTGCGGTCGATAATCACCGCTGACGTGTGCGATGCCGACGGTAACCCGGCCCTGTGCGCTACCTACCCGGAATGGTTCGCCGACGACGGCGGTACAGCCGGTAACACTCATCAGCGTTTTAGCCGGGCCCGTGCCGATGTGCGCTGCCTGCTGCGAGCGATTGTCAACCGCGACGACCTATACCCGTGAGCCCGTCTCACGGCCCACGTTGACTAACTCGCGCGCTGGCGCCGACGGCATGTCACCCGTCGCGGGGCGGGCCGCCGACCGGCGGGGGGCCATCGTGCCGATCGGCTGCTCGCTGGCCGGCGCGGTGGCGATCAGCCTGCTGGCGCCCGCGCTGGCGTCGGCGCGCGTGCTCATCCCCGCCCTGATCGTGGGCATGCCCTCCTTCGGTACCCTGTTCACCCCGGCCATGGCGCTGGTGAGCGAGGGCGCCCAGCGCCAGCGGCTCGATCAGGGGCTGGCGTTCGGCCTGGCCAATCTCGCCTGGGCCAGCGGCCAGGCCATGGCCGCCGGGGGCAGCGGGGCCCTGGCCCAGGCCACCTCGGACCTGGTCCCTTACTCGCTTCTCGCGGCCGCGTGCCTGGCAACTCTCGGCTTCGCTCTGATCAGGTACCGCCGAGCGTTACTTGCCATAATTACAGTTGGGGTTTCCTAAGCAGCAAAGTAACCTGAATTTCTCAGGTAACTCAGGAGGATCGGGTGGATCAGGAAGCCAGAGAGCGCATGCAGCAGGCGGTTCAGGACGAAGCGGAAAGAATCTTCGCGGGCTCGGTGCGCCGCGTCAGCCTGCTGCCGTCAGGTGAGCTAGAACTCGATGAGGCAGAGCGCGAGGTTCTGCAGCGCGGCAGATTCGGACCGGATGAGGTCGTGGCCCAGCTAGTCCTCACCGAGCCTCACGGCATACGCCCAGAGCCGGCCCGGACCCCCCAGCTGCTCCAGGCGTTCCGCAACGAAAACGGCCCGGCGGTCATGCAGCTCCGGAGGGCGCTCACCCAGCGGCTACCCGAGCTCCGGCATATCAGGATCACGTTCGAAGACGCCGCCGGCCAGCGCCGGGGCGGAGGCGGTCTGCTGCTCCTCGTCTCTGACGAGGGTAGATCCGATGGCGATCTCACCGCGGTGATGGTCCGCCTCAAGCCGGAGGAACTCGACACGGTGGACGCGCTGATCGCTGCGGGCATCGCGGGCAACCGGGCGGAGGCCGTCCGCTGGGCGCTGGCCCGAATCCGGGAGCGGCCCGCCTTCGATCAACTGCGCGCGCACACCCGCGAGATCGAACGGCTCAAGACAGACTTCTGACGAACGCGCGTGGGTCGGTCCCGCGGTGCCCTCAGCTCGCCGAACTCGACGTCGAGCTGTTCCGGCCGAGGCCGGCCTCCCTGGCCAGGATGATGGCCTGGTTCCGGTCGGCTTGGGTGCGCTCACCCAGACCGGACAGGAAATTCCGGTCGAGGCCACGTGCGTACCGGGAGGTGAAACAACGCTCGTTCGGCAAAAATGATCCAATGATCCCGAACGTGCGGTGATGCTACGGTCCGCACATGACGGGTCAGTGCACGAGGCAGCTCGGCTGGGAGTTGAACGCCACGCCGGTCACTGCGGGAGACAGCATCCGCGTCATCCCGGACCATCCGGGCCGGCTCTGGGGAAAGGCGTGGGCCAGGGCGTCGGCGATCAGGCGGGATCGCTCGGCGTACCCCTGGGGGTTGTAGTGGATGCCGTCAGGGATGAACCAGCTTGGCTTGGCCACGGCGGCCCAGTCGTAGATGCGCATGTTCGGGTAGCTCGGGCAGGCTTGCAGCAGCGCCTGGTTCCACTGCTGCATGTTGCGGTCCGAATACGGACCGGACGCGAGCAGTGATATGACGTTGACCCACATCACCGGGTGGTCGCCGATCAGCGACATCATCCGCTGGATCCGGGCGGGCAGGCCGACGTTCGAGCCCACGGCCACGTCGGCGGCGTCGTTGGTGCCCAGCGCGATGACCCAGCAGCCGTGGTAGCCCTGTGCGAGCAACTGCTGGGCGACGGTGTAGCCGTTGGGGAAGCCGTGCCAGGTCTCCACGATCGACCGGGCCCCGGAAACCTCGGGGATGAACCTGGTCACGCCCACCCGCTGGTACTGCGCGGCGATCCGCAGGGCTGGATCGGGCTGGTAGGCGGGCAGGACCAGGCCGTCGGAGGTCGAGTCTCCGATATGCACGACCGAACGGCACGACGTCAGCAGCTGGGCACCAGACTCCGGCGCCGCCGGCGGAGCGGGCGGCCCGAAGCTGCTCAGGCCGGAGGGAGGAGTATCGACGGTCTGGTCGGCCGACGTGCCGAGCAGCGAGCTCGCGCTGGCGGCCGACACGACCGGGGTTCCCCGTGATACGGCGGGCACCACGCCCGCCAGCCCGCAGGCGGCGACCACGACGGCGACTGAACTCGCGCCGAGCGCGGCCCAGCCCTGGCCCTGGACGGCCCGCCAGCCGCTGCCGCGCAGCCGTGCCCAGAGCCGGCCGATGGCCCCGTGCCGGATCGGCTCCTCGATGAACCGCCAGGACAGGGCCGCCGCGGCGACGCTCGCGGCCAACTGCGCCGCGCCGCGGGCCAGGCTCTCGCCGCCGTTGGCCGGGGTGGTCAGCACGATGATCGGGTAGTGCCACAGGTAGATGCCGTAGGACCGGACCCCGAGCCAGCGCAGCGGCCCCCAGCCGAGCGCCCGGCCGATCCGGCTCGCAGGCGAGGCGGACGCGGCGACGACGGCCGCCGTGCAGACCGACAGCAGCACCATCCCGCCGCGGTACAGGAACGGGGAGTACTGCCCGGTCCGCCAGACCAGCAGCAGGATTCCGATCAGCCCCGCAGCCCCGGCGCCGTCCAGCAGCCAGCGGCCGCGAGATCCGAGGTCCGAACGCTGCCGGCGGCTCGGCCACACGAACGCCAGCGCCGCGCCGATCATCAGCGCGAACGCGCGGGTATCGGTGCCGTCGTAGACGCGGGTCGGGTCGTACCCCGGGTGGTAGAGGAGGGCCATCTCGACCGCTGAAGCGGCCGCGAGCGCCAGCGTCGCGGCGGTGAGCCAGTACCGGCCCCGCCGGCCGGGCGCCGCGCGCAGGCCGAGCAGCAGCAGCCATGGCCAGATCAGGTAGAACTGCTCCTCCACGGCCAGCGACCACAGGTGACCCAGAGGGGACGGCGGGCCGAAGCGGGCGAAGTAGGAGCTGTGCTGGGCGATCAGCCACCAGTTGCTCACGTACCCGGCCGCGGCGGCCACGGCGGCCCGCAGGCCCGGCAACTGCGCCCGGTCCAGCAGCGCGACCCAGACCGCTACGACGGCCAGCATCACGAACAGCGCAGGCAGTAGCCGCCGCGCGCGGCGGAGCCAGAACTCGCCCAGCCTGAGCTGACCCGACACCGCGTGCTGGCCGAGCAGCAGGTCCGTGATGAGGTAGCCGCTGAGCGTGAAGAACACCCCCACGCCCAGCAGCCCGCCCGGCGCGAACGGCAACTGGAGGTGGTAGGCGATGACGGCGAGCACGGCCACGGCGCGAAGCCCGTCGAGCCCGGGCATATACCGCTGACCGCCGCGGACTGGCTCGGGCATGACCACCCCCGTCCCCTCGCCGGCTCGCTTCGCGGGCCGCGCTACTGCTCGTCCGGTATAGGAGACTCATCTGCCGAACGAACGGTTGCACCTCGCCGGGGGCCCGTCGCGATTGGGCCTAGCCGGTGTCATCGTCCTGACTTACTGTTTCCCCAAGGCGCTCAGTATCCCCTGGACGGACGGAACCGGGGTCGGCGCGTTCGCTACGGGCGCCGTCGCGACCGCGAGCTCGTACTCGGCCGCGTTCTTCATGCTGGCTCTGGCCGCCGGGATCGTGGGCAGCTACTGGGCACTGCCGATCAGGGCGAGGCGGCGGGGCAACCCACCGATCCCGCGCTCACGTCCGCGATCTTCGGGTCCGGCGGGGTCGGGCCGCTCGGGACGGCGGTGAGATAGCCGTCGAGCACCCCGGTCGGCGTGGTGACGCGCCAGCTCCCGCCCTGCGCGAACAGCACGACGAAGGCGCGGCCGTAGATGCGCCTGGCCTGCGTGATATCGTCGCCGATCCGCAGGCCCGCGGCCGTCGACGCGCCCGGGATCACCTCGGAACCCCGGGCCGCCAGCAGGCTGGCCGAGTCGTACCCGACGAAGCGGCCGCGGAAGAAGTAGGCGGTCAGCGTCTTCCAGGCGAGGTAGGAGTCGATGGTGCAGTTCCCGGCGGCGCCGGTGGGCCGCGGCGTCGTCGGGGAGCCGAGGACCTGGTCCAGTGCTTCGATCGCGACGGCCTCCGGCTGGCCGAACCGAGCGCCGCCGATGCCATTGCCCCGGAACGTGAAGTGGCCAGCGGCCGTTCCGGGGGGCCCGGGGGTGTTCCCGGAGCTGGCGCCGGTGCCGGAGCGCGGAGGGGACGACCCGCCGGCCGCGAAGACGAGTCCGGATACCAGGCCGGCGAGCGCGAGAATCACGCCGAGCGCGATGGCACGGCGGCGTCGTTCGCGGCGTTTGGCTTCCCGGAACAGCACCTGTTCGGCCGAGCCCGACGGCTCGGCCTTGGGCGGGTCCGCGGCGGGAGTTCCATCGCGGGTCCGCCAGAGATGGATAATCGACATTGGTCAGGCGAGCAGCGCGGCGCGGAACAAGTCCTGGAACTCGGTGTCGGGGATGCCCGCGGCGTCTGTTGGCCTGAGCTTGATGGTCGACTTCCCCGCGGCGAGCGCGGGATGACGCGCCGAGAAGCCGCCGTCGCGGCTCGGCGATACGTACAGCGACAGCCCGTGCTGCCAAACCCCGACGTTGAGACGACGGCGCCCGATCCGGAAGGTCGGCATCCCGTAGGACACCACCAGTTCGGCGTCGGGACACGTCGCCACCATCAGCCGGTGCAGGCGATCAAACACCGGCCGGAACTCCCCGTCCATGTCGTCGAGGTAGCGAAGCACGGCCTCATCCGTGACGCCGCTCTCGGGGGTCCGTGCCTGCTCGCTCATGGTCCTAACGGTATGTGAGTTCGTCGGCTGCCCTTGAGTGCCGATCCCGGTCGTTCGGTTCGATCGTCCCGGTGCCAGCCTGGTCCGGGGCCCGCCTGGCGCCGGTCCGCTCCGCGCCGAGGCCGGCGGCAACCACGAACGCGATCCCGGCCAGCGCCCACGGCCTGGGTACCTGGCCGAGCAGCGCGAACCCGGCGAGCAGGGCGAATGCGGGCTCCAGGCACATCAGTGTGCCGAACGCCGCGGTGGTCAGCCGCCGCAGCGCGCACATCTCCAGGCTGAACGGCACCACCGGCACCAGCAGGGCCAGGCCGACGCCGACGAGCAGAAGGTGCGGCGTCAGCGCCCGGGCGATGGCCGGTCCCGCCACGGCGGTGGCGACCAGGGCGGCCACCGGGATGGACACCGCCAGCCCTTGCAGGCCTGCCACCTCGTCCCCGACCACCTGGGTGAGCAGGATGTAGCAGGCCCAGCACACCGCCGCGCCGAGCGCGAAGGCGATGCCGGGCAGGCTGGCGCCGCCCTGCCACGGGTGGGTCAACAGCAGAACGCCGGCCGCGGCCAGCCCCGGCCACAGCAGCCGCCGGCCTCCCTGGCCGCGGGCCACGGCCACGCCGAGCGGGCCCAGGAACTCCAGGGCGGTGGCCGTGCCGAGCGGCAGCCGGGCCACGGCCTCCATGAACAGGATGGTCACCCCGGCGGTCACCACGCCGAGGACAATCGTCACGAGCAGCATCCGGCGGCGGAACCGCCACGGCCGGGGCCGGATCGCGACAGGCAGGATCACCGCGGCCCACGCGAGCCGCAGCCACACCGCACCCAGCGGGCCGATCTGCCCGAACAGCGGCACGCTCAGCGCCAGTCCGGCCTGCACGCTGGCCATCGAGCCCACCGCCATCGCGGTGCCCACCCGGGTCGCAGATGCCCTCGCGCTGAGCGTCATCGTGCCAGTAGACATGAGCCAGATCATCCGTGTCCACGCGAGACTAATGGACATACCGTTCATGAATCATGAATGATGTGCAGGTGGATTCGCGCCGCCTCGAGCTGCTGCTCGAGCTGTCCCGTCTCGGCTCGATGAGAGAGGTCGGCGAGGCGATGCACGTCACCACGTCCACCGTCTCGCAGCAGATCGCGACGCTGGCCCGGGAGGCGGGCACCCCGCTGATCGAGCCGGACGGGCGGCGGGTACGGCTCACCCCGGCCGGACGACGGCTGGCCGGCCACGCGGTCACCATCCTGGCCGCGATCGAGGCGGCTCGCCTCGACCTGGACCCGGCGGCAGCGCCGGCCGGCACGGTGCGGGTGGCCGCGTTCGCCTCTGCAGTCCGCCAGATCCTGCTCCCGGCGGCCCGGATCCTGGCCGACGGACAGCCGGACGTCCGGTTGCACATTCTCGAGCACGAGCCTTCCGAAGCGCTGCAGCTACTCGCCGCGGACGAGGTCGATCTGGCGCTGACCTACGACTACAACCTGGCGCCGGTGAGGTTCGGCCGCGGCCTGTCCAGCCACCCGCTGGGCAGCACCTCGTGGGGGCTGGGCACGCCATCCGTCCCCGGGCGCGGGGGCGGCACCGCGCTGGAGGTGTTCGGCCGGTACCGGGAGCAGGACTGGATCGTGAACTCACGCAACACCGCCGACGAGGAGGTGATCCGCGTCGTGGCCTCGCTGGCCGGCTTCGAGCCGCGCATCACCCACCGCGCGGACAGCCTCGACCTGGTACAAGACATGATCGTGGCAGGCCTTGGGGTCGGGCTGCTCCCGGCCGCGTGGCCGGCCGCCCGCGGGGTCACGCTGCGGCGGCTGCGCCAGCCTGAGGTGATCCTGCGCTCCTTCGCCGTGACGCGGCGCGGCCACGCCGGCTGGCCGCCGCTCGCGCTGATGCTGCGGCTCGTCCAGGAGGTTGCGGGGCCCTAACGGGAAACGTCCGCATGTTCCACCGGGAGAATCAGCTGACCGGCGGCTCAGCTAACTGGCGGCTGGTCGGTCCCTAGTCCCAGCAGAGGCAGAACGGCTTGCCGGCGGGGTCGGCATAGACCCGCCAGTTCTCCCCGCCGAAGGACAGCGAGGTGGCGCCGAGCTTCAGCACCGCCGCCTCGGCGGCGTCGACGTCGTTGACCGTGACGTCGAGGTGGAACTGCTGCGGATACGCGGGGTCGGGCCACCGCGGCGCGTGGTACTCGGTGATCTGCTGGAACATCACCGGCTGCGCCCCGTCCTCGCCGATCATCGCCATGCCCTCGCCCTCGTACGTGACGGGCTTGCTGAGGAGCTCCGCGTAGAACGTACTCAGCTCCTTGGCGTCCGGGCAGTCGAGCATCACGCCCATGACCGTGGTCTTCTGCTTCGCCGGGAACAGGCACAGGTCGAACGGGTGCCCGGCCGGGTCGGCCAGCGTGTACCAGCTCTCGTTCTTGCGCAGCAGCTCGGCGCCCAGTTCGACCGCCTTCGCCGAGCCGGCGTCGAGGTCCGGCACGCGCAGGTCGAGGTGCGCCTGCTGCGGGTACGCCGGATCGGGCCACCGCGGCGGTACGTGGTCCGGGCTGAGCTGGGCGGCGATGCGCCACCCGTCCCCGGTCTCCAGCGTGATCCAGTCGTCGCCGGCGTACTGCTCGGTCCACCCGGCCAGGGCGGTATAGAACGCGGCCAGCCTCCGCACGTCGGGTGCGTCGAGTACCACCGTGCGCAACGTACCGATCATCGGGCGCTCCCTCCTGCGGTGTCACTGACTATAAGACTCCAGGCCGACCGGAAGTCATCGCAGCGGCGAATGGTTCGCTCGGCCTTGACGTTTCCGCGGAAGCGTTTTGTGCATGTTTTCACAAGCCGTTTCCGTCCGGGGTCGGCTGGCCGACCCGACCGTTTGCGTTGTTGTGGGTGAGTAGGTCGCCGGGCTGGCAGTCGAGTGCCTGGCAGAGCCGGGTCAGGGTGCTGAACCGGATCGCGCGGGCGTGGCCGTTCTTCAGGATGGACAGGTTGACCACGCTGACGCCGACCCGTTCGGATAGCTCGGTCAGGGTCATGCCCCGGTCGGCGAGGAGCTTGTCCAGGTGGATGGCGATGGCGTGGTCATCCGGGGCCTCGGACGGCACTACACCGTCCCCTCGAGATCGGCGCGCATGCCGGCGCTGACCCGCATGATGCGGGCGAAGATGATCAGGCCCAGGCCGAACCAGACGACCGGCCACGACCACCCCCAGGACGAGGGCCAGTCGACCCAGTCCACGTGCCAGGTGACCAGCAGGCCGAGCAGGTTCAGCCGGGCGAACCCTTCGGCAATGCTGGCCACCAGCCCGCCGGCCAGCAGCCACCAGCCCAGGAACAGTACCAGCCGGGCGGCCTGGACGGTGTAGACCCCTTCGCGGGCGGCGGTGCGGGCCAGCCGCATCGCCAGGTAGAGCGTGCCGACGCGCAGCAGGCCAGGCGGCAGCAGGGTGACCGCGAAGGCCAGGGCCTGCCCGGAGGTGGGATGGAGGGTGCCCAGAACCGCACCGCTCCAGCTGGCTTGCACGCCGTGGGCCAGGCCGGAATGAATCAGCACGCTGCCGGCGTGCTGTAGCAACGGCGGCCCGATGGTCACCCAGACGAGCAGCGGCGGGCCGGACGGAGCGTCCAGGGTGGGGGCGAACAGGGTTCCGCCCCGGGTCAGGGCGAGGATCACCCGGAGCGCGGTGAAGATGGCGACGATCCAGAACACCCAGGTGATCGCGGTGGCGAGCCGGTCCACGGTGGCGAGTCGCTGCAGCCGGCTGCGCGGCTTGGGGGGCTTGAGGGTAGATGCGGACATCGGCAGGCCTCGCTTATCGATAATCGTTATTATCGAGAATCGTAAGTAACGAAAATCGTTATGTCAAGGGCGGCCGCTCACGTCCCGCCTCGCTCGGGTGACAGGGCCCGGCCCCGGCCGGCGGCGCGAGGGGCGCCGGGGCGGCGCGGGGCAGGCAGCAACGCCGTTCGGGAAAAAGAAGAACTCCGGTTACGGGCGGTCAGCCGGACAGCTGGCTGCCGAAGAAGGCGAAGACCTTCTCCCAGCCGTCCATCGCCTGCTCGGGCCGGTAGATCGGCCAGTGGTAGTAGAAGAAGCCGTGGCCGGCCCCGTCGTACCGGTAGAACTCGTAGGCCTTGCCGTGCCGCTTCAGCTCAGCCTCGTGCAGGTCCACCTGCTCGGGCGAGGGGTGCGAGTCGTCGTTGCCGAATATCCCGAGCAGCGGCGCCGCCAGGTCGGCGGTGTAGTCGATCGGCGCGACCGGGCGGGACGGCGACAGCTCCTCCTTCGCCGCGATCACTCCCCCGCCCCACAGGTCGACGACCGCGTTGAAGCCGGGCACCCGCGAGGCGGCCAGCAGGGCGTGACGGCCGCCGGAGCAGGAGCCGATGATGCCGACCTTGCCGTTGCTCGTGGGCAGGGCCTTCAGCCAGGCGAGGGCGGCGGCACAGTCGGCCACCACGCTGTCGTCGGCGACGCCGCCCTGCGACCGGACCGTGGCCGCAACGTCGTCGGGGGTGCCGTGGCCGAAGCGGCAGTACAGGTCGGGGCAGATCACCGTGTACCCGTGGCGCGCGAGCCGGTCGGAGAACTCACGGTAGAACTCATCCCAGCCCGGCAGGTGATGCACCGCCACGATCCCGGGCGCCGGGCCATCGCCCGTCGGCCTGGCGACGTAGGCGTGGATCTCGTCCCCGCCGCCGCCGGGATAGGTGATCACCTCCGCCGTGATGCCGGTCCTGTCGTCGGTGCGGAACGAATTCCACATGGCCGGTCCCTTCCGTCGTCACGGGCGGTCGGTCAGCGCCGTATCGCGGCCGCCCAGTCGGTTTCGTCTCGCAGCTGCCGTTTAAGCAGCTTGCCGCCGGGATTGCGCGGCAGCGGCGCCGCGCTGACCGCCAGGTACTGCGGGATCTTGAAGTCGGCGAGATGAGCGCCGAGGTAGTCGAACACGGCCGCCGCGTCGAACTCTACGCCAGGTGCCGGCACGATCACGGCGCCGACCTTCTCGCCCATCATCTCGTCGGGCACGCCGAGCACCGCCGCGTCGAAGACGCCGGGCGCCCCGGCGAGGGCGTTCTCGACCTCGACGCAGTACACGTTCTCGCCGCCGCGGTTGATCATGTCCTTGATCCGGTCCACCAGGTAGACCAGGCCCTCGTCGTCGATCCTGGCCAGGTCGCCCGAGTGCAGCCAGCCGTCGCGGAAGGCCACGGCGGTAGCCTCCGGCTTATTCCAGTAGCCCGACACGACGTTGGGCCCGCGCACCAGCAGCTCGCCGGTACCGTCGGGCCGCACGTCGTCGAGGCGGACGTCACACACCGGCGCCGCGAAACCCACGGAGTCGGCGTGGGCGACGAACTCATGCGGGAGGAACGTCGCGACGCTGGAGGTCTCGGTCAAGCCGAACCCGTTGCCTAGCCGCGCCTGCGGGAAAGCCTTCCCGAGCCGGGCGACCAGTTCGGGCGCGATCGGCGCCCCGCCGTAGGAGACCGACCGCACGGCGGAAATATCAATACTGCCGAACGCCGGCTGGCTGATCGCCAGCCAGTAGATCGCGGGCACGGTGACCATCGTGTCGATCCGCTCGTCCTCGATGGCGTGCAGGAAGACGCCGACGTCGAAGGCGGGCATGATCACCGCCGTGCCGCCGACGTACATCGCGACCAGCAGCTGGCTGTTGCACCCGGTCACGTGGAACAGCGGCACCGAGATCAGGGTGCGCAGGTCATCGGGCGCCACGTAGAGCGCGCGGCGGCAGGTCTCCGCGTTGGACAGGAAGTTCCCGTGAGTGGTCACCGCGCCCTTAGGGAAGCCCGTCGTCCCGCTGGTGTAGAAGATCGCGGCCGGGTGGGCCTGGTCCTGGTCGTCGACCACCAGGGGCTCGCCCTCCGGCAGCGCGTCGCCCGGCGCGAAGACGTAGCGTGCGCCGGAGTCGGTGATGACGTAGTCGGCTTCGGCGTCGGTGAAGCGGGTGTTGACCGGGACGACCACCGCATCGGCCAGCACGGCGCCGAAGAAGGCCAGCACCCAGTCGACCCCGTTGCCCAGGCGGATCGCGACCCGGTCACCGCGCTCGACGCCGGAGGCGCGCAGCCCGCCCGCCACCCGCGCGGCCCGGTCCCACAGCTCGCGGTAGCTCAGCCGCGGGCCGCCGCCGGTTTCCGCGACGGCCTCCGCCGGGCCGCGCCGCTCCACGCTCGCGCGCAGCATGTGGACCAGGTTGGCGGGCAGGACGTCGTAGCGCTTGATGCCGTCGGGCCCGCGCGTGACCCCGGTCAGGTCGAAGATGCCGCCCAGGCTGCTTCGGTCCGGGCTGGTCATGCCGTACTGTTTCCGCCGGGCGTGAAGTAGCGCACCGGGTTCTCGATCAGCATCGTGTCCAGCTGGGCCTGCGTGACGCCCGCCTCGAGCAGCGCGGGGAGCACGTCGTCGCTGATGTGCTCGTAGTGCCAGTTCGGTGCGGCGACGGGCCGTAGCTGATCATGCAGCTCGCCGAAGTAGTCGATGAAGCAGTTGGCGTCGTGGGCCAGGACCATGCTCGGGGCGTAGCCGCGCGCGGCGAGGGCGACGATGGTCTTGACGCGTTCGGCGGTGGGGTTGTACAGGTCAAGACCGAACCGGTCCATGCCCAGGAGCACGCCCTGATCGGCGAGCTCGGTGAGGTAGTCGAGGTCGTTGCTGTCGCCCGCGTGCCCGATCACGACCTTGCTCAGGTCGACGCCCTCCTCCCGGAAGATCCGGACCGCGATCCGGCCGGTCTGGTGCGGACCCGAGGTGTGGACCGTGATGGGCGCGCCCGTCTCGAGGTGCGCCCGGGCGACCGCGCGGGCGATCCGCTCGACGCCGGGGGTCAGCTCCGGGGTCTCCATGCAGCACTTGAGGAACGCGGCCTTGACGCCTGTGCCGGCGATGCCCTCGGTTATGTCCCGCGCGAAGTCGGTGACCATCGGCTCGGGTATCTCGATCAGGGTGCCCGGTCCCCGGAAGGCGTACTGCTGCGGCAGTTCCTCGTACACGTACAGGCCGGTGGCGACGATGACGTTGACCGGCGTCTGCGCGGCGATCCGCTGGATGCGCGGGATGTAACGGCCGAGGCCCCACACGGTGGGATCGACGATGGTGTGGATTCCCTTGGCGTGCAGGGCATTCAGCTTGACGATGGCGTCGGCGACCCGCGCCTCCTCGTCCCACCAGGTGTTGCCGTAATTCTGCACGTGCTCGGTGGACAGCACGAAGACGTGCTCGTGCATGAGAGTGGGGCCGAGGTCGCCTAGCTCGACCGGACCGCGCACGGTCTCGACGGTTGCCATGAATCCCCTCTTTCGGCTACTCCAGCGGGATCACGATGGGGACATTCACGGCAGCGTCTCAAGGCCCCCTGGCCGTGTCAACGGCCGAGGCGGAAAGGATCAGCTAGGCGACGGACTGCACTGGTGCGGGCAGAGCACGGGGGGTCGGACGGGCAGTGGTCCAGCGCTCCGTGCACGACTTAGCGTCTTTGCAGTACCAGCGGACATCGGCGCACGCTTCGCCGCCGTCAGGGACTAGCAGGCCGAGCGGAAGCGCGATGCCGCACAGTGAGCACTGGGCTACCTGCAGTGGACGACGGTGGGCGTCGCCCGACGCGGCCTCCGATGAGTCTGCCGGCTCCAGGTAGGGAGCGACCGGAAGCGGCTCGGGTTCCCAGGCCAGGGAAGCCGCCATAAATGATGGAGCAGGTGTGGCCATGATTCCTCCAGGGCAGGAAAAGCGGTCGCCTAACCACCCCGGCCCTGTGGGCTGCAGCCGGGACGGCCCCCTCGCGACTTCAAACGGCAAGCTCGCTCATACCCAAGCCCGCTAGTGGGCAAGCAACGCTCGCTCATACCAAGCCTGCGCATCCACGGTAGCGACCTAGGTAACGGCGATTCAAGGCCAAGCTTTGAATCTGTTAGTTCCCGCAGGTAGACGGGGCGGTGAACCAGCGGTCACGTACGGGTGAACTCTAGGCCGGCGAAGTCCCCGGACTGGCGCCACTCGGCGATATAACGGAAGTACGCGGGGGCGCCCTGGTGGTACCCGCCGCCCAGCGGGAACTGCCGGCCGTCGAACTGGCCCTCGTTGTTGTAGTAGCCGGGGGTGCAATCGGCCAGGAACGAGCTCATGACCGGGTTGGGCCTGACCTGCTCCATCCAGGCGTCCTCCGCCTCCTTGGTGACCTCGACCACGCCGTAGCCGTGCTCGGCCATGTGGGAGACGACAGCCGCGACCGTCTTGGCCGAGTCGGTCAGGTTGTGCGGGACGTTGGCCACGACGTTGCCGCCCTGCCACAGCTGGACGTGGAAGGCGTTGGGGAACCCGTGGACGTGGACGCCGTGCATGCTCCGCATCCCGTCGGACCAGGCTTCCGACAGCTTCGCCCCGTCGCGGCCGGCCAGGTCGAACCCGTAGCGCCGCGCCGTCTCGGTGCCGACCTCGAAGCCGGACGCGTAGATGATGCAGTCGACCGGGTACTCGACCCCGGCCACGACCACCCCGGCGGGAGTGATCCGCTCGACCCCCCGCCCGTCGGTATCCACCAGGTGCACCGTCGGCAGGTTGTAGGCGGACAGGTACTCGTCGTGGAAGCAGGGCCGCTTGCACAGCTGGCGGTACCAGGCCTTGAGCCGCTGCGCGGTCTGCTGGTCCGCCACGATCTCGTCCACCCGGTCGCGGATCTCGCTCATCTTCTCGAAGTCGGCGATCTCGAAGTCGTCGAGCAGTTCCTGGAAGCCCATCGGGGACGAGCGCGGCGCGGTCAGCCGGCCGCGCATCCGCTTGGCCAGGTCGGTCCATCCGTCGTTGACCAGGTCCTCCTCGGGGAACTCGACCACGGCCATGTTGGCGACGAAGTTCTCCAGCCAGCGTTCCTGCCAGCCCGGCCGGGCGACGCCGGCGAACCACTCGGGGTCGATCGGCCGGTTGTCCCTGACGTCCACCGACGACGGCGTCCGCTGGACGACGAACAACTCCCCGCACGCTTTCGCCAGGTGCGGGACGCACTGGATCGAGGTCGCGCCGGTCCCGATGATGGCCACGCGCTTGTCGGCCAGGCGGTCCATCGGCGCGCCGTCGGGGTCGCCGCCGGTGTAGGAGTAGTCCCAGCGGCTGGTGTGGAACGCGTGGCCCGCGAAGGTCTCGAGGCCGGGGATCCCCGGGAGCTTCGCGACGTGCAGCGGTCCCGTCCCGATGCCCACGAACTGGGCGGTGAACTCATCGCCCCGGTTCGTCCGCACGATCCAGCGGCCTTTGGGTGCGTCCCACTCAAGCTCGGTGACCTCGGTGTGGAACAGGACGTCGTCGTACAGGCCGAACTGCCTGGCGATCCGGTCGCAGTGCGCGCGGATCTCCGGGGCGTGCACGTACCGCTCCGACGGCATGTGGCCGGTCTCCTCCAGCAGCGGCATGTAGATCATCGCGGAGGTGTCACACTGCGCGCCCGGGTAGCGGTTCCAGTACCAGGTGCCGCCGAAGCCGCCGCCCTTCTCCACGATCCGCACGTCCGCGACGCCTGCCTCCTTGAGCCGGGCGCCGGTCACCAGCCCGGCGAAGCCGCCGCCGATGAAGGCGAACGTGACGTGGTCGCGCTTGGGCTGGCGCTGCGTTCGCGAGGTGTATGGGTCATCGAGCAGCGGGCGGAACTGGCCCGTGAACTGCAGGTACTGATCGTTGCCTTCGGGCCGGAGCCGCTTGTCCCGTTCTTCCGCGTACCTTCTGCGCAGGGCGGCGCGGTCGGCTTCGATCATGAGGGCTCCTCCCGGGACTACCGCAAGTCATTCACGGCTCCGAGCGGAGCGTCAAGTGCTCCGTACGGCCCGGGAGCAGGCCCGCGACCGGCCCGTCGGCGAGCCGGTAACGGATGACCCGCCCGTCCCGCTCGGCGCAGACCACCTCGGCGGCGCGCAAGTAGCGCAGCGTCTGGGACACGGTCGTGTCGTTCAGTCCGGTGGCCGCCGCGAGGTCCGACACGCTGATGGGCCCGGCCGCCTTGATCGCGATCAGCAGGGTGAGCCTGGTCGGGTCGCCCAGGACGGCGAAGGTCTTCGCGTGGGCCTGGACGGCCTCGGGCGGGCTGATGGCGGCGATCGCCTGGCACACGCGTTCGCCGTCGATGATCCGGTGACCGGACCGTTCCGCAGGGAGCAGGTGCACGGTCCACAACTATTTCACTTCCGTTTGCGGGCCGCGCGGCGGAGGGTTCAGCGGCCCTCGAGCTCGCCCTCGGTGTCCAGGTAGGCCTGCCGCAGCGCGGCCAGCGTGTCGGGGTCTGGGGCATCCCAGAGTTTGCGGTCGGCCGCCTCGAGCAGCCGCTCGGCGATGCCGTGCAGGGCCCAGGGGTTGGACCGGCCGAAGAACTCGCGCATCCCCGGATCGCGGACGTACGTCTCCGCCAGCTTCTCGTACATCCAGTCCTCGACCACGCCCGCGGTCGCGTCGTAGCCGAACAGGTAGTCCACGGTGGCGGCGAGCTCGAACGCGCCCTTGTACCCGTGCCGCTTCATCGCCTCGATCCACCGCGGGTTCACGACCCGGGCGCGGAACACGCGGGCGGTCTCCTCGGTCAGCGACCGGGTGCGGACGGTATCCGGGCGGGTGGAATCGCCGATGTAGGCGCGCGGGGCCCGGCCGGTGAGCGCCCGGACGGTCGCGATCATCCCCCCGTGGTACTGGAAGTAGTCGTCGGAGTCGGCGATGTCGTGCTCGAGGGTGTCGGTGTTGTGCGCCGCCACCGCGATCCGCCCGTACGCGCGCTCCATGTCGTCGCGCGCTGGTTTGCCGTCGAGGCCCCGGCCGTAGGCGAAGCCGCCCCACACGGCGTAGACCTCGGCGAGGTCGGCGTCGTCGCGCCAGTTCCGCGCGTCGATCACCGGCAGCAGCCCGGCTCCGTACGCGCCCGGCCTGGACCCGAAGATCCGCGTGGTGGCGCGGCGCTCGTCGCCGTGCGCGGCCAGGTCGGCCTGGGCGTGGGCGCGGACGAAGTTCGCCTCGTCCGGCTCGTCGAGCCCGGCCACCAGCCGAACGGCGTCATCCAGGGCCGTCACCACGTGCGGGAACGCGTCCCGGAAGAAGCCGCTGATCCTTATGGTCACGTCGATCCGGGGCCTTCTTAGCTCGTCAAGGGGGATCGGCTCAAGCCCCGTCATCCGGCGGGATGCCTCGTCCCAGAGCGGCCGTACGCCGAGCAGCGCGAGGACCTCGGCCACGTCGTCGCCCGAGGTCCGCATGCTGGCGGTACCCCAGACGGACAGGCCGACCGAGTCGGGGTAGGTCCCGGTGTCGGCCAGGTACCGCTCGAGCAGCGAGTCCGCCATCGCCTGGCCGGTCTCCCAGGCGAGCCGCGACGGGACTGCGCGCGGGTCGACCGAGTAGAAGTTGCGCCCGGTCGGCAGCACGTTTACCAGCCCGCGCAGCGGTGAGCCGCTCGGCCCGGCCGGGACGAACCCGCCGTCGAGCGCGTGCAGGGTGCGGCCGATCTCGTCCGTGGTCTCCGCGAGCCGTGGCACCACCTCGGTGGCGGCGAACGTGAGCACGTCGGTGACCGGCTCGTTCTCGCTGCCCAGGGTGGCGGTGACGACCTCTGGGATCGCGGCCGGGTCCCAGCCGGCGTGTTCCAT
Organism: uncultured Actinomycetes bacterium; assembly: GCA_963789225.1. Taxonomy (GTDB): domain Bacteria; phylum Actinomycetota; class Actinomycetes; order Streptosporangiales; family Streptosporangiaceae; genus Palsa-504. The sequence continues at coordinate 61,594 of CAWBKD010000004.1, read as the reverse complement.
GGCCTCAACGAGCGCCCGGGCCCGGGCCTCCATGGCGTCCGTGTCCGTGCGATCGCCGGAGCGCTCGACGTGACCGAGCGCCTCGCGCAGGCCGGGCAGGGCCTGGGCCTGCCCGCCCCACATCTGCCTGGCCCGCAAGATGGCCAGGACCAGGTCGACCCGGGCTGCGCCGGCAGGCGCTGCTCCGAGCACGTGCAGCCCGCCCCTGATCTGGGCGTCCTTGATCTCGCAGAGCCAGCCGTCCACGTGCAGCAGGAAGTCGTCGAACTCCGTGTCGTGCGGGCGGTCGTCCAGCCCCAGGTCGTGGTCGAGCTTGGCGGCCTGGATCAGGGTCCAGATCTGGGCGCGGATGGCGGGGAGCTTGGCCGGGTCCAGCGCCGCGATCTGCGCGTGCTCGTCCATCAGCTGTTCTAGGCGCGCGATGTCGCCGTAGCTCTCGGCGCGGGCCATGGGCGGGACGAGATGACCGATCAGGGTGGCGTGGGCGCGGCGTTTGGCCTGGGTGCCCTCGCCTGGGTCGTTGATGAGGAACGGGTAGACGAGCGGGATGTCACCGATGGCGGCGTCGGCGGCGCAGCCGGCCGACAGCCCGGACGTCTTGCCCGGCAGCCACTCCAGGTTCCCGTGCTTGCCGACGTGGACGACGGCGTGCGCCGCGAACTGATCCCGCAGCCAGTGGTACGCGGCCAGGTAGTGATGACTCGGCGGCAGGTCGGGGTCGTGGTAGATCGCGACCGGGTTCGAGCCGAACCCGCGGGGCGGCTGCACCATGACCACGACGTTCCCGGCCCGCAGCGCGGCCAGCACGATCTCGCCGTCGGGGTTCTGGCTGCGGTCGACGAAGAGCTCGCCGGGCGGCGGACCCCAGTGCTTGACGACGGCGTTTTGGAGGTCGGCGTCCAGGGTGGCGAACCAGGCCAGGTAGTCGGCGGCACTGATCCTGACCGGGTTGCCCGCTACCTGCTCCTCGGTGAGCCAGTTCTCGTCCTGGCCGCCAGCGGCGATGATCGCGTGGATCAGGGCGTCGCCGTCCCCGTTGGCTACGCCCGGGAGTTCGTCTCCGCCTATTTCGTAGCCGGCCTTCGCCATCGCGGCGAGCAGCCGCACGACCGAGGCGGGGCTGTCCAGCCCGACCGCGTTGCCGATGCGCGCATGCTTGGTCGGGTAGGCCGAGAGCATGATCACGATGCGCCGCTGCTGGGCTGGGACGTGCCGCAGCCTGGCGTGCTTGACGGCGATGCCTGCCACCCGCGCGGCGCGCTCCGGATCGGTGACGTAGCTGGTCAGGCCGTCCGGCCCCACTTCCTTGAACGAGAAGGGCACCGTGATCAGCCGGCCGTCGAACTCGGGGATCGCGACCTGGGTGGCGGCGTCCAGCGGGGTCAGCCCCTGGTCGCTCTCGGCCCACTGGGACCGCGACGAGGTCAGGCACAGGCCCTGCAGGATCGGGACGTCCAGGCTGGCCAGCGCGCCGACGTCCCAGTTCTCGTCGGCGCCGCCCGCGCCTGCGGTGGCCGGCACCAGCCCGCCGGCCGCGAGCACGGTGACGACGATCACGTCCGCGGGGCGCAGGGCGTCGATCAGCGCGGGTTCGGCCGTGCGCAGCGAGGAGCAGAACACCGGGAGCGGCCGTCCTCCGGCCGCCTCGACGGCGTCGGCGAGGGCGTGTACGAAGCCGGTGTTTCCCGCCACGTGATGCGCGCGGTAGTACAGGATGCCGACGACTGGGGCGTCGCCGTCCTTGGTCGGCGTGGCCGGCCGTTCGAGGATGCCCCACGTCGGCGTGGCTGCGGGCGGGTCGAACCCCATCCCGGTGAGCGTGATCGCGTCCGACAGGAACCGCGCGAGCTGGCGCAGGTTCTCCGGCCCGCCGTGCGCCAGGTAGGCGTGCGCCTCGGCGACCACGCCGCCCGCCACGGTCGACAGCGCCATGAGCTCGGCGTCGGGGGTCGCCTCACCGCCGAGCACGATCATCGGCACGCCCGACGCCGCGACGGCGTCCAGCCCGTCCGGCCAGGCCTGGCGTCCGCCGAGGAGGCGGACGACGACGGCGGTCGCGTCATCCAGCAGGGACGGCAGCTCCTCGACCTCGAGCCGGGCCGGGTTGGCCAGCCGGTAGCCGGCCCGGCTGGCCCGGGCCGACAACAGGTCGGTGTCCGAGGTGGAGAGCAGGACGATCACGGTAACTCCAGTCCAGGGTCCGCTTGCCTTGCGTAGCTTCCGGGCCCGCTGCCCGAGGGCCGCCAATTCTATGTGGCGTCAGGCGAGCCGGGCCGGCCGACCGTGTTTAGGGGTTCTCAGCGGAACGGATTGGCGATCTGGACGCCGCCATAATCCTGGCCGTCGCTGAGGTCTTCGGACAGGACCTGCGCACACCCCATCGCGCGGGATGCCTCGATGATCGCGGCATCCCAGTATGAGAGCTGGAAGCGCTGACGGGCGTCCAGGGCCGCCATCATGATCCCGCTCGTGATGTCCTGCACAGGGAAGCGGCGGAACGACTCGATGAGCAGGACCGCTTGCTGGTGGCCGATGGCATCCGGGCGACTTGCGCGGGTCGCCTGGACATAGAACTCCTGAAGTACCTGCACTGATAGCGCCAGGTCGCGCTCAGCCAGGATGTCGTTAGCGCGCTTGGCCTTGTCCTGCTCTAGCGGATCGCGGGAGATCGCGTAAAGCAGGATGTTGGTGTCAACGAACCGCACGATCGTGCACCTCGTCGCGGCTTAGCCCACCGCTGGCGCGGAACTGGCTGATCCCGGCCTGGACCTCGCGCTGCAGCGCCTCGAGCCTGGCGAACTCATCCATCCGTCCCGACAGTTGCTCAAGGTAGGCGACGACCAGCGCGCTCACTGAGGTGTCGCGTTGCGCGGCGGCGATCCTGGCATTGCGATAGACACCATCGGGAACAGAGACCGTGATGTTCCTCACAGTCTCACAGTAACACATTTTCTGTGAACCGCATCGTTACCGCGTCAACCTCGCCGCCGGCGACGCCAGCTAGGAGACGGACGACGGCGGCAGTGCGAGGTCAGGGTAGGAAGCCGCCATCGGCCCGTAGGACCTGGCCGGTGATCCAGGCGGAATCGGGGCTGGCCAGCAAGGCCACGACGGCGGCGATGTCCTGCGGCTGCCCGAGCCGCTTGAGCGCGGTCTGGGCCACGTCGTCCTCGAACGTCTCGCCCGGGTTCGCGGCTCGCAGCCCTTCCGTCTCCGTGGCACCTGGCGAAACGGCGTTCACCGTTATCCCGCGCCCGCCGAACTCCAGCGCCGCCACCGCCGTGAAGTGCTCCACCGCGCCCTTGGCACCGGTGTAAAGCGCACCGCCCGGCGGATGCAGGCGGGTGTTGAGCGTGGAGATGGTGATGATCCGGCCGCCGTCTCGCAGGGCCCGGCCCGCGTACTGGATGATAAAGAACGGGCCCTTCTCATTCACCGCCATGAACCGGTCGTACAGGTCCTCGGTCACGTCATCGATCGCGACCGGCACACCGGTAGTGAGGGACGCGGCGTTGATGACCACGATGTCTAGGCCATCAAGCCGTTCCCGCGCCTCGTCGAACAGGCGCCGCACATCGTTCAGGTCTCCCTGATCGGCCCGCAGCGCGAACGCCTTCCCCCCGCCCTTGGCGACCTCGCCGACCACGCGCTGCGCGGCTGCCTCATCGGCGATGAAGCTGAACACCACGTCGGCGCCGTCGGCCGCCAGACGCTTCACGATCGCCCGGCCTATCCCGCGCGACCCGCCGGTCACCAGCGCGCCCTTGCCGACCAATACGCCCATCTCGCCTCCCGTGCCGCACGGCTGTGCCCCATCCTGCCATCTGCTGGATGAGGAGAAGCTGAGAAAAGAGCCCATCTGGCTCCGGCCCCCGGCGGCCGCACGACCAGGGATCGGATGGCTGCTTGCCACCGATCTTGCTCCGATTCGCTGCATTGACGAAATCTTTAGCGATAACTGGGGCTGGCGATACGGGTGGGGCTTCCAGGTGATCTACGGCGGCGGGCGGCTAGTGTCCCAGGTCCGCTCAGCGGACGGGCTTCCGCGCGACGGCGTAGAATCCGCGCGTGCCCGCGACCAGCTCTGCCGACCGCTCCGCGGTCGGCCATGCCGCGGCCGACCGGTGCCCTGGGGTGCTGCGCCTGGCCGAGGCGGTCGACGGGTACCTGGCGCGGATCCGGCTGCCAGGCGGGCTGATCGGCGCCGGGCAGATGCGGGTGCTGGCGCGGCTGGCGGGCGAGTTCGGCGACGGCCGGGTGGAGCTGACCTCCCGGGGGAACGTGCAGCTACGTGCGCTGGCACCGGTGGCCGCCGGTCCGCTCACCGAGGAGCTCACCCAGGCGGGGCTGTTGCCGTCGCTGAGCCACGACCGGGTCCGCAACGTGCTCGCCTCGCCGCTGGCCGGCCTGGACGGCGGGCCCGACCTGACCGGGATCGTCTGGGCCCTCGACGTCGCGCTGTGCGCCCGGCCCCGGCTGGCGGAATTGCCCGGCCGGTTCCTGTTCGCGGTGGACGACGGGCGCGGCGACGTGGCCGGCCTGGGGGCCGACGTGACCGCCCGGGTCGGGCCGGACGGCACCGTGGTCAACGGGCTGGCGACCCTAGCCTCGGAGGATGGGGTCCTGGCCGCGATGCTGGCGTGTGCCGAGGCGTTCCTGGACGAGGCGGCGGCCCAGGGCGGCACGGCGTGGCGCATCGCCGACCTGACCGACGGGGACGAGCGCGTCCGCGCCGTGGTCGCCGCAAGCCTGCGGCTCGCCGCGGCCCCGCAAGTGACCGCTGCCCCGCAAGTGACCGCTGCTGGTTCGCGGGCGCTCAGCCGGCCCGTGGGCCTCGTCGGGCCCGACGGCACCGCTGCCGTTCTGCTCGCTCCGCTCGGGCGCCTCACCTCCGCCCAGCTGACCTGGCTCGCCGGCCAGGTCACGGGCCGCCCGGCGCGGATCACCCCGTGGCGCAGCGTCGTGGTCCCGGATCTTTCCGACGCGGCCCGGACGCTGGCCGAAGCCGCGCACCTCGGGTTCGGCGTGAACCCCGCCTCGCCGTGGCTGCGCCTAACCGCGTGCGCCGGGAAGCCGGGGTGCGCGAGCGCGCTGGCTGACGTGCAGGCCGATGCGGCGGAGTTCGCCGCGCGGTGGCCGGACCGGATCGTGCACGTCAGCGGATGTGCCCGGCACTGCGGTCGGCCCGCGGCCACCCAGATCGACGTGACCGCCACGAGCCAGGGGTACCAGGTTGCCGGGGTTTGACTACGTCCGCGACGGCGCCGAGATCTACCGCCGCTCCTTCGCGACCATCCGGGCCGAGGCGGAACTGGACCGTTTCCCGGCCGACGTGGCGCAGGTCGTCGTCCGGATGATCCACGCCTGCGGCATGACGGATCTCCCCCGCGACGTCGCCTACAGCGACGGCGTGGTCGCGCACGCGCGGGCGGCGCTGCGGGGCGGCGCGCCCGTCCTGTGCGACGCGCACATGGTCGCCGCCGGGATTACCCGGTCGCGGCTGCCCGCCCGCAACGAGGTCGTCTGCACCCTGGGCGACCCGGCCACCGCCGCGCTCGCCACGCGCCTGGGGACGACGCGCTCGGCCGCGGCCGTCGACCTGTGGGCCGACCAACTGGACGGGGCCGTGGTGGCGATCGGCAACGCCCCGACCGCGCTGTTCCGCCTGCTGGAGCTCACCGGCCAGGCCGGCCCGCGGCCGGCGGCGGTGATCGGCATCCCGGTCGGCTTCGTCGGCGCCGCGGAGTCGAAGCAGGCCCTGGCGGAGTCCGGCCTGGAGCACCTCGTGGTGCACGGGCGCCGGGGAGGCAGCGCGATGACCGCCGCCGCCGTAAACGCGATCGCGTCCGAGGCCGAATGAACACGACGGCCGGGGTGCTGTACGGCGTCGGGCTCGGGCCCGGCGACCCCGAGCTGGTCACCGTGAAGGCGGCACGCATCATCGGCGCGGCCGACGTCGTCGCCTACCACTCCGCCCGCCACGGGCGGTCGATCGCGCGCTCGATCGCCGCGCCCTACCTGCGCGGCGACCAGATCGAGGAACAGCTCGTGTACCCGGTCACGACCGAACCCGTGCAGCATCCGGGCGGGTACGAGGCGGCGATCGAGGAGTTCTACGAGCGGGCTGCGGCCCGGCTCATGGCGCATCTCGCAGCGGGGCGCGACGTGGTCCTGCTGGCCGAGGGGGACCCGCTCTTCTACAGCAGCTACATGCACATGCACAAGCGGATAAGCAGCAGCTTCCGCACCGAGATCGTCCCCGGCATCACCTCGGTGAGCGCCGCGTCCGCGGCGCTGGCGACGCCGCTGGTGGAGGGCGACGACGTGCTGACCGTGCTGCCGGGCACGCTCGGGCGCGACGAGCTCACCCGGCGGCTGAGCGGCACCGGGGCGGCCGCGATCATGAAGATCAGCCGCAGCTACGCCGACGTCTTGCAGGCGCTGAAGGAATCGGGACGCCTCCCGCAGGCGTACTACGTTGAGCGCGCGTCCGGCGGCGCGCAGCAGCTCATCGAGCCCGCCGGAGACGTCGACCCGTCGGCCGTCCCGTACATGTCGATCATCATCGTCCCCGGGAGCCAGGCGACCGACCGGCCCGTCGACCAGGCGCACTCCGGCCGCGCGGACCAACCCGGGCGGGTAGACGTGGTGGGCCTGGGCCGGCCGGGCGCGACTGGCTCACGCCGCAGGCGATGGCCGTCCTGGCCGCCGCGGACGACATCGTCGGGTACGGGCCCTACGTCGACCGGGTCCCGCCCAACCCGAGGCAGCGGCGGCACGGCAGCGACAACCGGGCCGAGGCACAGCGGGCCGAGTTCGCGCTCGACCTGGCCCGGCAAGGCCGCCGGGTCGCCGTGGTCTCCTCCGGTGACCCGGGCGTGTTCGCCATGGCCTCGGTCGTGCTCGAGGCCGCCGCCAGCCACGAGCGGTTCGCGGACGTGGCGGTCGACGTCGTGCCCGGGATCACCGCCGCGCAGGCCGTCGCCAGCCAGGCCGGCGCCCCGCTGGGCCACGACTACGTGGTGCTGTCTCTGTCGGATCGCCTCAAGCCCTGGGAGGTCATCGCCCGGCGGCTCGAGGCGGCGGCGGCCGGCGACTTCGCGATCGCCATCTACAACCCGGCGTCCGTCTCGCGGCGCCAGCAGCTCGCCGACGCCCGCAGCCTGCTGCTGGCCCACCGGTCCCCGCACACGCCGGTGGTGGTCGGCCGGGCCGTCGGCACGCCCGACCAGCAGGTCACCGTCACCACGCTCGGCGACCTTGACCCGGGGCAGGTTGACATGCAGTGCCTGCTCATCGTCGGGTCCAGCCAGACCTACGTCCTGCGCGACGGAACGCGAGCGGCCAGGGTGATCACTCCTCGCCGCTACCCCGGTTGAGCCACCGGACGGCCTCGGCGACGGTCGTCACCACCACGCTCCCCTCCGGCAGCGGCGGACGCTCGACCATGACGACCCGCACGCCGAGGGAAGCGGCCGCGAGCAGCTTGGCCTCCGTCATCGGCCCGCCGCTGTTCTTGGTGACCAGGAGCCCGACGTCGTGGCTGCGCATCAGCGCCGACTCGCCCTCGACTGTGTACGGGCCGCGGTCGAGCACCAGCGTCATGCGCGGCGGAACCGGCCCTTCCGGCGGGTCGACGGTCCGGACCAGGAAGCGGTGCCGGTCATCTGCGGCGAAGACGTCCAGGTCCCGGCGACCGGTGGTGAGGAACACCGACTCTCCCGGCCAGGCGCGCACGGCCGCGGCCGCCCTGCCGATGTCCGGGACCAGGTCCCAGGAGGGAGCGGCCGCCCACTCCGGGCGGCGCAGGACCAGCAGCGGTACCCCGGCCTCCGCGGCGGCCTGCGTCGCGTGGGCGGTGATCTGGCCAGCAAACGGGTGGGTTGCGTCGATGACGCCGGTGATCCGCTCCGCGCGCAGGAACGCCGCCAGGCCCTCGGCACCACCGAACCCGCCCACCCGGACCGGCCCTTCGGGCAGCCGCGGTTGCGCGACCCGGCCCGCCAGCGACGAGAGCACGTCGACGCCCGCCGCCACCAACTCGGCGGCCAGCGCCCGGGCCTCGCCGGTCCCGCCGAGGATCAGGATCCGCACCCGGCTCAGGGTAGTGCGGCACACTGGGCAGATGCGTGAACTGCTCGTCGTCGGCATGGGCCCCGGGCACCCGGACCAGATCACGGTCCAGGCCGTGCAGGCCCTCAACCGGACGGACGTCTTCTTCCGGATCGACAAGGGCGACGCGAAGTCCGGGCTGAACGCGGCCCGCGACGAGATCCTGCGCCGACATGTCGCGCGGCCGGGCTTACCGTGTCGTCGAGATCGCCGAGCCGCCGCGCGACCGGTCACCGGACCTGACCTCCGCTGGCTACCAAGGCGCGGTGGCCGATTGGCACGAGGCCCGCGCCGAGCTCATCGAGGCGGCGATCGCGGCCGAACTCGGGGACGACGGCGTGGGCGCGTTCCTGGTCTGGGGCGATCCATCGGTCTACGACTCGACGCTGCGGATTATCGACCGCCTCCTGGCCCGCGGCGCCGTCACCTTCACCTACACGGTGATCCCAGGCGTCACCAGCGTGCAGGCGCTCGCGGCCGCGCACCGCGTCCCGCTGAACCGGATCGGCGAGCCGATCCACATCACCCCCGCCCGCCGGATCGCCGGCGGGCTGCCCCCGGGTCTTGACAGCGCCGTCGTCATGCTCGACTCCGGCTTCACCGCGGCCGGACTCGACGACCCGGAGCTCACCGTGTTCTGGGGCGCCTACCTCAGCACGCCGGACGAGACCCTGATCCGCGGCCCGCTGGCCGAGGTGGCGGAGCAGATCACCGCGGCCAGGGCCGAGCTGCGAAACAAGCACGGCTGGATCATGGATACCTACCTGCTCCGCCGGGATCGGGATCAGGAGTAGAGGTCCGGGACCGGGCTGACGAGTAGAGGTGGCTGTCGCGGAACCCCTCCGCGGCCAGCACCCTCCCCACGATGATCACCGCGGTGCTCTTGACGGACGCGGCCAGCACCTGCGCGGCGATGTCGCCGAGCGTGCCCCGCAGCATGACTTCGTTCGGCTGGCTGGCGTAGGCGACCACGGCGGCGGGGCAGTCCGGCCCGTAGTGCGGCGTCAGCTCGGCGACGACCTGCTCGATCCGCTGCACGGCCAGGTGCAGCACCAGCGTCGCGCCGGTCGCGCCGAGGCTCGCCAGGTCCTCGCCCGGCGGCATCGGCGTGGCCCGGTGCGCGATCCGGGTCAGGACGACCGTCTGGCCGACCCCGGGGACGGTGAGCTCGCGGCGCAAGGCCGCCGCGGCCGCGCCGAACGCCGGAACGCCGGGGGTGATGTCGTAGGCGACGCCCGCCCGGTCCAGCCGGCGGGCCTGCTCGGCGACGGCGCTGAACACCGCCGGGTCGCCGGAGCATAGCCGGACCACGTCAAGCCCGGCGGCGTCCGCCTCCACCAGGGCCGCGGTGATCTGGTCGAGGGTGAGGTCGGCGGTGTCGATCAGCCGGGCCGTCGGCGGGCAGTGCGCGAGGACCTCGGCGGGCACGAGGCTGCCCGCGTACAGGCACACCGAGCACTCCGAGAGCAGGCGCTGCGCCCGGACGGTGATCAGGTCGGCGGCACCGGGGCCCGCGCCGACGAAATGGATGGTCACGGAGTCTCCTTTCGGACCGACCACTGGACGACCGGCAGGGCGGGACGCCAGGTCGTGAAGGTGCCCAGCGCGTCGGCGCGCTCCACCCCGATCCTGGTCAGGGTGCCACCCAGGCGGTGCCGCCAGTCGGCCAACACCGCCTGGCCCTCGAGCGTGACCGCGTTCGCCACCAGCCTGCCGCCCACAGCGAGCGCGTCCCAGCACGCGGCCACGACCCCGCCGGTGGTGACGCCACCGCCGATGAACACCGCATCGGGCTGGGGCAGCCCGGACAGCGCGTCCGGGGCCGCGCCGGGCACGACGACCAGTCCTGGCACGCCGAGCGCGGCGGCGTTACGGGCGATCCGCTCCCGGCGGTCGGCGCGCGGCTCGACCGCGATCGCGCGGCTCGCCGGGTGGATGCGCATCCATTCGATCCCGATGCTGCCCGAGCCGGCGCCCACGTCCCACAGCAGCTGACCGGGGACCGGGGCCAGCTCAGCCAGCGCGAGGGCGCGGATCTCGCGCTTGGTGATCTGCCCGTCTTGCTCGAAGGCCTCATCCGGGAGGCCGGGAACGCGCGGCAGCGGCGCGGTGCCGGCGTCGAGCCTGCACTCGATCGCGACGATCGCCAGGCGGCCGTGCGGCTGGCCGTCGGCCGGCTCGACGACCTCCTGCTCGCCACCCAGGTCCGCGAGCACCGTGACCTGGCTGCCGCCGAAACCGCGCACGTCGAGGAGCGCGCGGACGTCGGCGGCCGCCGTGGCCTCGGCGGTGAGCGCGAGTACCCGCCGCCCCGGCTGGAGCAACGGGTGCAGCAGCTCTCGCGGGCGACCGACCAGGCTCACCACGTCGACGTCGTCCAGCGGCCAGCCGAGCCGGGCCGCGGCGAGCGACACCGACGACGGATGGGGCAGCACGGTGACCTGCGCGGCCCCGAGGAGGCGGACCAGGGTGGCGCCGATGCCGTAGAACATCGGATCACCGCTGGCCAGCACCACCAGCGTCGCATCGGCCTGCGCGGTGCCGACATATGCGCAGACCAGCTCGGACAGCCCGGGCTGCAGCGGGCTCGGCAGGGGAATCCGCCGCCGGCCACGGCCTCCGGCAACAGCGCGAGCTGCCGCGGGCCGCCGACAAGCACGCCGGCCTGCTCGATCGCGGCCTTCGAACGCGGCGACAACCCGGCCCACCCGTCGGCCCCGATACCGACCACCGTGACGGTCTTGAAGCGCACGCCGTACAGTCTGCCGCACGGCTGTGAGAGGATGGCGGGCGAACGGCTGCCGAGGAACACCGGTGCGAATCCGGGGCGGTCCCGCCACTGTGACCTGTTGCCATAACGGGAAGTCAGGCCATCGGCACCCGTGCCGTCGGGCTACCGTCCGGCGGTCGTCGCTGTCGGCGGGCGCGGATACCCGCCGGGTGAAGGGCTATGGCCGTGATCCAGTTTCCGTTCAGCGCCATCGTCGCGATGGACGACATGCGCTTGGCGCTTGTGCTCAACGCGATCTCCCCGGCCATCGGCGGGGTCCTCGTGCGCGGGGAGAAGGGGACCGCGAAGTCGACCGCGGTGCGCGCGCTCACGGCGGTCTTGCCGCCGGTCGAGGTCATCGCGGGCTGCCGCTTCTCGTGCTCGCCTGCGGCCCCCGACCCGCAGTGCCCGGACGGCCCGCACCCGGCCGGGGCCGCGGCGCAGCCGCGCCCGACCAGGCTGGTGGAGCTGCCGGTCGGCGCCACCGAGGACCGGCTCACCGGGTCGCTGGACGTGGGGCGTGCGCTCACCGAGGGCGTCACGTCCTTCCAGCCCGGACTGCTCGCCGCGGCGCACCGCGGCGTCCTGTACGTCGACGAGGTCAACCTGCTGCACGACCACCTCGTGGACTTGCTGCTCGACGCGGCCGCCCTCGGGACCAGCTACGTCGAGCGCGACGGCGTATCGGTGCGGCACGAGGCCAGGTTCTTGCTGGTCGGCACCATGAACCCCGAGGAAGGCGAGCTGCGGCCGCAGTTGCTTGACCGGTTCGGCCTGACCGTCGAGGCGGCCGCGCCGCGCGACCCGGCGACCCGGGCCGAGGTCGTGCGCAGGCGGATCGCCTTCGACGCCGACCCCGCGGCGGTCGCGGCGCGGTTCGCCGACGACGAGGCGGCGGTCGCCGCCTCGATCGCCGCGGCGCGGGCGCGCCTGGCGGCCGTCGTCGTCCACGACGCGGCCCTGGAGCAGATCGCGGCGGTCTGCGCCGGCTTCGGCGTGGACGGCCTGCGGGCCGACATCGTGATCGCCAGGGCCGCCACCGCGCACGCGGCCTGGCGCGGTGCCGAAGCCGTCACCCGCGACGACATCCGCGCCGCGGCCCGGCTGGCCCTCCCGCACCGTCGGCGCCGTAATCCCTTCGACCCCCCGGGCCTGGACGAACAGCAGCTGGACGAGGCGCTCGGCGGCGAGCCGGGCGATGGGCCCGACGACGACCCTGACCCGCAGCCGCCCCGCCCCGAGCACGGGGACAACGGCGGACCCGCCGGTGGGAAACGGGACTCGGTCCCGCCCGTCGGCGCGACCTTCCGCGCGCGCCGGCTCGAGGTGCCAGGCAAGGGGCACGGCACCATGGGGCGCCGCTCGCGCGCCTACACCGACGGCGGCCGGACCGTCGGCGCCCGCCGGCCGGAGTCGGCGCCGCGGGACGTGCACCTGAACGCGACCCTCGCGGCCAGCGCGCCGCACCAGGTCCGCCGCGGGCGGACCGGACCCGGCCTGGTGCTGGAACGCGACGACCTGCGCGAGCGCCGCCGCGAGGGACGGGAGTCCAACCTGGTCCTGTTCGTGGTGGACGCCAGCGGATCGATGGCGGCCCGCCGCCGGATGGAGGCGGTCAAGGGCGCCGTGCTCTCGCTGCTGCTCGACGCCTACCAGCGCCGCGACAAGGTGGGCCTCATCTGCTTCCGCGGGGCTGGCGCGCAGGTCCTGCTGCCGCCGACCTCCTCGGTCGAAGCCGCCGCGAGCAGGCTGGCGCACATGCCGACCGGGGGCCAGACGCCGCTGGCCGCCGGGCTCACCGAGGCCCACGCCACGCTGTGCCGCGAGCGGCTGCGCGACCCGCTCCGCCGGCCGTTGCTGGTCCTGGTGACCGACGGCCGGCACACCGCGGGCGGCGAACCGGACGCGGCCGCCATGCGACTGCGCCGCGACGGCATCGCGGCCGTCGTCGTCGACTGCGAGGCAGGCCCGGTCCGCCTGCACCTGGCCAGTGCCCTCGCCGAGGCCCTCGGCGCCGAATACCTGCACCTGGGCGAGCTCTCGGTCGATGCGCTGGCGGGCTCGGTCCGCGCCGTCCGGGAAGCCCGGGCCGTCCGCGGGGAGGTGGCCTGAGCCATGCCGCAGGGAGTACCCGAGACCGTCCCCGACGACGGGCTGACGACCAGGCAGCGCAGGAACCGGCCCTTGCTCATCGTGCACACCGGCACGATGAAGGGGAAGTCCACCGCGGCGTTCGGCATGGCGTTGCGCGCCTGGAACCAGGGCTGGAGTATCGGGGTCTACCAGTTCGTCAAGAGCGCGAAGTGGCGCGTCGGCGAGGAGGCCGCCTTCCGGGCGCTCGGCCGGCTGCACGAGGAGACCGGCGAGGGCGGGGAGGTCGCCTGGCACAAGATGGGTGAGGGCTGGTCGTGGATCCAGCGCGGTGATCCCGAGGACCACGCCGCGAACGCCCGCGAGGGCTGGGCGCAGATCAAGCGGGACCTGGCCGCCGAGCGCTACTCCATGTACGTCCTGGACGAGTTCACGTACCCGATGAAATGGGGCTGGATCGACGTCGACGACGTGGTGGCCGCGCTCACCGCCCGGCCCGGGTACCAGCACGTGGTGATCACCGGCCGGGACGCGCACCCGGACCTGATCGACGCCGCGGACCTGGTGGTCGAGATGACGAAGATCAAGCACCCGATGGACGCCGGCCAGAAGGGCCAGCGCGGCATCGAGTGGTGAACCTGCCGCGCGTCGTCATCGCGGCTCCCGGCAGCGGTCACGGCAAGACGTCCGTCGCCACCGGCCTGCTCGGGGCGCTGCGCCAGCGTGGCCTGGCCGTCTCGCCGCACAAGGTCGGCCCGGACTACATCGACCCCGGCTACCACGCGCTCGCCGCCGGGCGCGCCGGCCGCAACCTCGACCCGTGGCTGGTCGGCGAGGACCAGATCGTGCCGATGTTCCTCCACGGGGCCACCACCCCCTCCCGGGCCGACGTCGCGGTCATCGAGGGCGTGATGGGCCTGTTCGACGGGGCGTCCGGCCGGGGGGACTTCGCGTCCACCGCGCACGTCGCACGGCTGCTCGGCGCGCCCATCGTGCTGGTTGTCGACGCGGCCGGCGTCAGCTCGTCGGCCGCCGCCCTGCTGCACGGCTTCGCGACCTTCGACCCGCGGGCCCGGATCGGCGGCGTGATCTTCAATAGGGTCGGCTCGGCCCACCACGAGCAGTTGCTCCGCGAGGCGGCCGGCGCCGCCGGCGTCCCGGTCCTCGGCGTGATCCGCCGCCTGGGGCAGCTCGCCGTGCCGTCCCGGCACCTCGGGCTTGTCCCAGCGGCCGAGCTGGGCGGCGACGCGGGCGCCGCGGTCGCGGCCCTGACCGCGATCGTCGCCGGCGGCGTGGACCTGGAGGCCGTACTCCGGCTGGCCGGGACCGCCAGCGCACTCCCGGAGACCGCCGACGCGCCTTCTGATACCGAACGACCGATGGTGACTCCGACCGGGACGCGCATCGCGGTCGCGGGCGGGGCGGCCTTCACGTTCGGTTACGCGGAGCACCCCGAACTGCTGACCGCCGCCGGAGCGGACGTGCTGACCTTCGACCCGCTGCGGGACGAGAAGCTCCCTGACGACGTGCACGGCCTGGTCATCGGCGGCGGATTCCCCGAGGAGCATGCCGCGGACCTGTCGGCCAACGCCAGCCTGCGAGCCGAGGTCGCGGCGCTGGCCCGGGCGGGCGCGCCGGTCATCGCCGAGTGCGCCGGCCTGCTGTACCTGGCCCGGTCGCTCGACGGGCACCCGATGTGCGGGGTCCTCGAGGCCGACGCCGTGATGACCGGCCAGCTCACGCTCGGGTACCGCGACGCCGTGGCCGCCACCTCCTCACCGCTCGGGCCGGCCGGGACTCGCGCCCACGGCCACGAGTTCCATCGCACAGCCGTCCGGTCCGTGGACGGCAAGGCCAACGCGTGGCATTGGGTGGCGGCCGGCTCGGCCGTCACCGAGGGTTTCGTGCGCGGCCGGGTGCACGCGTCCTACCTGCACACGCACTGGAACGGCCTGCCCGGCGCGGCCACCCGCATCACCGCCGTCGCCCGCGAGTACCGCCAGGCCGGCCTCGCGTCGACCTGAAGCCTGATCATCTGATGAGCCTTGACGGTGTGCTGGCCGGGGGCCTACAGTTGCGGTGCCCCGGCTTCGGCCGGGGCGTGTCCAGCCAGCGAAGTCCGGTGAGATCCCGGCGCTGTCCCGCAACGGTGGTCCCCCTCGGGGGCGAGCCCGGTCGCCTGGTCTGGGCCAGCGAAGTGGCCCTCGGAGGAAGGGCGGGTCGCGCGTCCTCCATGAGCTGTCGGAGGATGCTGGTGCGCCATGGATGACCTGGCAGATACCCAGGCTGCCCAGGGCACTGCTACCCCCTCATCGCCGGGCCGACAGGGACCCGCGCGGCCGGCTGGCCGGCGCCGGGACCGGATCCCGCTGCCGCTCGTGCTGGGCGCATGCGCGGTGCTGCTGCTGATCACGATGACGGCCGGGGTGGGCATCGGCTCTGTGCCACTCAGCCCCGGTGCAGTGTGGCACGTAGTCGCCAGCCAGTTGTCCGGCCACGCGGATAACACCGTGGCCGGCATCATCGTCTGGCAGATCCGGCTGCCTCGCGTGCTGCTGGCCGCCGTCGTCGGCGCGGCCCTGACCACCGCTGGGTCGGTCGTGCAGGTGCTGGTGCGCAACGCGCTGGCCGACCCGTTCCTGCTCGGCGTGTCATCAGGCGCCAGCGTCGGCGCGACCGCGGTCCTGCTGCTCGGGGCGTTCGCGTCGCTGGGGATCTGGGCGATCTCGGTGGGCAGCGTGCTGGGAGCCTTGGTGGCGATGGCAGCGGTGTTCCTGGTGTCGCGGAAGGGCCGGCAGCTCGCCCCGACCCAGCTGATCCTGTGCGGCGTGGTGCTTTCGGCGATGTTCGAGTCGGTGACGAGCTTCCTGATCTTCCGCGGCAACCCGCAGGCGACCCAGTTGGTGCTGTTCTGGCTGATGGGCTCGTTCGGGCTGGCCAACTGGAACCAGCTGCCCATCCCGGTGATCGCCCTGGCCGCGGTCATGGTGTACCTGCTGGCGCAGGGCCGGTCGCTGAACGCGCTAGCGATGGGCGCCGAGCCTGCGGCGTCCCTGGGCGTTGACGTGGCGCGGCTGCGGCGGAACCTGTTCTTCGCCACCTCATTGCTGGCCGGCGTCGCGGTCGCGGTCAGCGGGATCATCGGGTTCGTCGGCCTGGTCGTACCCCACATCGTCCGCCTCGTGGTCGGATCCGATCACCGGCGGGTGCTGCCCGTCGGGGTCTTGTTCGGCGCCTCGTTCATGGTCCTCGGCGACCTGCTGGCCCGGACCATCGTCGCCCCGCAGGAAATGCCGATCGGGGTCATCACCGCGTTCATCGGCGCGCCCACGCTGATCTTCCTCATCCGCCGGCGCCCCTACATGTACGGGTCTACGCAGTGAGCCTGCGGCTAGAGGGCGTGTGCGTGGACATCGCCGGGCGGCGCATCGTGACCGACATCGACATCACGGTCGGAGACGGCCAGTTCGTGGGGCTGCTCGGGCCCAACGGGAGCGGGAAGTCGACGATCCTCAAGGCCATCTACCGGGTTCACCCGCCGTCGGCCGGGCGCGTGCTCCTGGACGGCGCGGACCTGCTGGCGATGAGGCCACGCGATGCCGCGAGGCGCGTGGCGGTCGTGACCCAGGAGTTCGTCAGCGAGTTCGACTTCACCGTCAGGGAAATCGTGATGATCGGGCGGACGCCGCACAAGCAGGCCTTCAGCCGCGACACCGAGGCAGACCGGATCATCGCGGAGGAGGCCATGGCGCGCGCAGGCTGCGCGCACCTGGCCGACCGCAGCTTCAACACGCTGTCGGGCGGCGAGAAACAGCTCACCCTGATCGCCAGGGCGCTGGCGCAGGAAGCGGACCACCTTGTCCTGGACGAGCCGACCAACCACCTGGACATCCGCTACCAGGTGCAAATCCTGGAGCTGGTCACCGGCCTGGGCGTCAGCGTGCTGGCGGCGCTGCACGATCTGAGCCTGGCGGCCATGTTCTGCGGCACCGTCCACGTGCTGGCCGGCGGGCGGATCGTGGCCGACGGGCCGCCCCGCGCGGTCCTCACGCCCGCCACGATCCGCAACGCCTACGGCGCCGACGTCCTGGTCATCGAGCATCCCGACACCGGCACGCCGCACCTGATCCCGCGTCGCACGCAGCCCGAGGCCGCTAGGGCCACGACCTACCCTGAAGGACACCCGTGCTATCCCGTCATCGCAGTCGACCCTTCTTGCCCGCCACCGCGCTCGGCCGCGCCAGATGCCTCATAGCCCCGGCGGCGGCGCTGCTGGCGGTGCTGCTGACCGGCAGCCTGCTCACCGCGTGCGCGAGCGCCAGCCCGACCGCATCGTCGTCCGCCAAGCCGACCAACGGGTATCCGGTCACCGTGACCAGCTGCGGCGTCCCCGTCACCTATGACCGGGCCCCCGCCAGGGCGGTGTCCAACGACATCAACACCACGGAGGACATGCTGGCGCTGGGCCTTGAGCCGCACATGGTCGGCGACTTCGGGGCCGTCGGCGACGGCCCGGTCGGCCAGCCGATCCCGCCCGCATTCCAGGCTGGGTTCGCCAAGGTCCGCGACGTGGACCCCAGCAACTACTTCACGCTGGAGGAACTGATCGGGCTGCACCCCGACTTCTTGTTCGCGGGCTGGGACTACGGCCTTCAGACCGGGACCAACTACACCCCCACGTACCTGGCCAAGTTCGGGATCAAGACCCTTGTCCTGAGCGAGTCGTGCGCGCGCGTCCAGACCGGGCCGCCTTTGGTCAGCCTCAACGACACGTACCAGGACCTGCGTAACCTCGGCGCCATCTTCGGGGTTCCGCAACGCGCGGCACAGCTTGTCGCCGCGATGCAGGCCCAGGTGGCGGCGGTGCGGGCCAAGGTGGCGGGCCTGGCGCCCATTACGGTGTTCGACTACGACAGCGGCGAATCCGCGCCGTTCACCGGGGCCGGGCTCGCCACGGTCAACGCGGAGATCGACCTAGCCGGGGGGACGAACATCTTCGCCTCGCTCAAGGAGAGCTTTGACTCGGTCTCCTGGGAGCAGGTCGTCGCCGCCCAGCCGCAGTGCATCATCATCAACGACTACGGCACCCCGACGGCCGCGCAGAAGGAGAAGTTCCTGGATACCTTCCCGGCCACCAAGAGCCTGCCCGCCGTGAAGAACCACTGCTTCCTGCCGCTCAGCTACGACGAGATCACGCCCAGCCCGCGCGACGCCGAGGCGGTTCTCGCGATCGCCCACTTGCTCCACCCCGCCGCCTTCGGCCTTCCCCCCGACGGGTCATGATCTCCTCACCAGCACAGAGGGGAGATCGGCATGTCAGGGCACAGCAGCGATCCGGTCGGTCCGGTCGACGGGAGGAAGGTGCCCCGGTTCGCGGGCTCCGGGTCGTTCGCCCGGCTGCCTGAGATCGACCGGGTCCCGGATTATGACGTCGCCGTGCTGGGCGTGCCGTTCGACAACGGCACGTCCTACCGGCCCGGGGCCCGGTTCGGCCCGATGGCGGTCCGGCAGGCCTCCCGGCACCTGCGGCCCGGCCACCACGTCGAGCTGGACTGCAGCCCGTTCACGGCCATCCAGGTGGTGGACGCCGGGGACGTGCCGGTCACGCCGTTCTCGATCGAGGAGGCCATGGGGCAGATCGCCGCGCACGCCGCGGACCTGCTCCAGGGCGACCGCAAGGTCATCGCCATCGGCGGCGACCACACGATCGCGCTGCCGATGCTGCGGTCGGTGAACCGCGTGCACGGCCCGGTCGCGCTGGTGCACTTCGACGCGCACCTGGACACCTGGGACACCTACTTCAATGCGCCGACCACGCACGGGACGATCTTCCGCCGGGCGTTCGAGGAGAACCTCCTGGTCGAGGACCACTCGATCCATGTCGGCATCCGCGGTCCCATCTACGGCCGCGCCGACCTGGACGACGACCGGAGGTTCGGGTTCCGGACCATCAGGGCCAGCGACATTGACGACCTCGGGGTCGCGGGGACGATCGGCGCGATCACCGAGCGGGTGGCCGACCTGCCCGTCTACCTGTCCATCGACATCGACGTCCTCGACCCGTCGTTCGCGCCGGGCACCGGGACACCGGAGGCGGGCGGGCTCACCAGCCGGGAACTGCTGCGCGTGCTACGGGGCCTGACCAGCCTCAACCTCGTCAGCGCCGACCTGGTCGAGGTGTCACCCGCCTACGACCACGCCGAGATCACCTCGATCGCCGCGGCCACGGTAATTTTCGACATCGTCGCGCTGCTTACTCGGCCTGGACCCAGCTGAGGTTCCTTGCCCGCACCCGGGTACGGCAATACCCCCACCTGATGACCGGCTCAGCATGAGGCGGGCACAACTGTCCTGTCAATCCCCGACCGCCTGCACGACGGGGCGCCTCCGGAACCGGGGGGCGCGCAGCGGCATTCAAGGGGCGTGGGTAGCTACCTGCGCGCGGCGCCCGTGCTGAGCGTGTTCGTCCGGGCGTTCCGCACGCCTGACCTGCGCACAAAGCTGCTGTTCACCGGAGCCATGATCGTCTTGTTCCGGTTCGGCTCGAACCTGCCGGCGCCGGGCATCTCCGAGCAGAACGTCAGCTACTGCGCCCGCCTGTCGAGCTCCAGCGGGTTCTTCGGCATCGTGAACCTGCTCAGCGGCAACGCGCTGCTGCACCTGACGGTGTTCGCAATCGGCATCCTGCCCTACATCACGGCCAGCATCATCGTGCAGATGCTTACCCAGGTGATCCCGCGCCTGGAGACGCTCCGCAAGGAGGGCCAGGCGGGCCAGGCGACGATCACCCAGTACACCAGGTACGTCACGATCGGGCTGGGCCTGATGTACGCGGTGGTGTACGTCCAGGCGGCCCGGACGGGCGCGGTGTTCTCGGGGCTGGGTGACCTGGATCGACCGCAACCTCGATCCCGCCGTGCTCACCGCGCCATACGTCTACGTCCTGGCGTTCTTCGGCCTGATCCTCGGGTTCACGTTCTTCTACGTGTCGATCACGTTCAATCCGGACGAGCTCTCGGACAACATCCGGAAGTACGGCGGCTTCGTCCCTGGCCTGCGGCCAGGCCCGCCCACCTCCGCCTACCTGGCGTACGTGCTCAGCCGACTGACCGCGCCGGGCTCGGTCTACCTGGCCCTGGTGGCGATGTTCCCGCTGGTGGCGATAGACAAGATCGGGCTCGGCCAGGACCTGCAGCTCAGCGGGGTCAGCCTGCTGATCATGGCCGGCGTCGGGCTGGACACCGTCAAACAGATCCAGAGCCAGCTTGAGCAGCACTCCTACGAGGGCTTCCTGCGCTAGCGAAATTCGTTGGAACCCGGGGCGGCCCGTCGGCATTAAACATTTCGTGAGAGCGATCCGGGCCGGCGCGCGAGCCAGCCGCGACGCGGAGTTCACCGAGTTCGTCGAGGCTGCGTCCCCCTCGCTGCTGCGCGCGGCCCTGGTGCTGCTCGCCTCGCGGGAGGACGCCGAGGACGCGCTCCAGGTCACGTTGCTGCGCACCTACCGACGGTGGGAGCAGGCCAAACAGGCGCCCCACGCCTACGCCAGGGCCGTGCTGGTGAACGCGTGCCGCGAACGCTGGCGGCACCGCCGCCGGCACCCGGAGATCAGCCAGGATCTGGACGACCTCGCCAACGTGGTCTCCTTTGCCGAGGCGGTGGACCGCCGTCACGTACTGGTCCGCGTGCTGCGCCAGCTGCCCGACGTCCAGCGCGAGGTGCTCGTCTGCCGCTACCTGCTCGATGCCACGGTGGCCGAGACCGCCGCCGCGCTTGATATCGCCGAAGGCACCGTCAAGTCCGCGGCGAGCAGAGGCCTCGATCAGCTCCGGCAGCTCCTGTACGACGAAGAAAAGAGAGATCGCCGTGTCCATCCACGTTGATGACGAGTTCAGCCTGAGGTTCGCGCTGGAGAGCGAACTCGACGACGTGCGGCCCGACGAGGGCCTGGCCGGCGTGGTGATCGCGCGCCACCGCAGGACCCGCCGGCGCCGCGTCGCCGGCGCGGTCAGCCTGGTCGTCCTCTGCGCCGGGATCGGCGTACCGCTCGGGCTTTCCGGGCCGAGCGGCAAGCCGTCGGAGCGCAATCCCGGCCAGCGGCCGGACCAGCACACCGGCTCGGTCACGCTGATCACGCACGCCCGCTCCGGAACCGCCCTGGTCATCGCGCGCCCCGCGCCCGTCCTCGTCCTCACCGCCGCGGCGGCCTAGGTCCGGGCTATTCGTACCAGCATGGCACCGATTGTCGGCATCACCGGCTGACCGCGGCGTCTACAGCTTCGGCAGGATGGCGCGGGCCAGCTGCTCCTCAGCGGTCAGGGACGGCGGGGCACCGGCGGGGATGACGGCGATGCGCAGGTAGTAGTCGCCTTTGAGGATGCTGAGCGAGGCGTAGCCGTCGTAGTAGGCCTGGTCGCCGTAACCGGACTCCGGCTGGGCGCTGACCTTGGACTTGTAATCCTGGTACCAGGTGAGGGCCTCCGGACCGCGGACTACCACCACGCGCACCGAATCGGCCTGGGACACATTCGGGTCTCTCGGAGTGGGAGCGGACGGCCCGTAGAAGACGCAGGCCAGGCCTCCTTCGATGGTGGCGTGGCCAAGCACTCCCTGGGTGACGGCCTGGCCGAGGGCGCTGGCCGCCTCGGCGCTGGTGACGACCGAGCAGGAGTCGAAGTTACCGGCCGCGGCCGGGACCGGCGGAGCAGGTGCCGCCGTCGGACCGGTGGCCGGCGCACTCGATGACGAGGTCGGCACGGAAGAAGAAGAAGAAGAAGACGAGGCGCAGGCCGCGAGGAAGATCGCAGCGCAGCCTGCCATCGCCGAAATCGCAACCAGTCGTTGCCGCATTCGAGCTCCTTTGCCGGCCGCTAAACGAATGACCTCATCGGTTCGTGCCCGGCCGGCTTGCAGCCCGCCGCGGACGGCCAGGGCCTGCACGAAACCCGACGGGTGCGCGGGCGTCTGGATCTTCCCGCCGACGAAGGCCAGGTCTGCCTTGGTATCGTTCAACGTTCCCACCGCCTTGATATGCTCCACATCACCAACAAATCGTTCGTATCATGAACGTTGCGGACTGCGGAGAGCGCCTGATGGACATCCCGGCCCCGTTCAGGCTGCGCGACGTGACGGTCTCGCCCGAGTGGACCGACTACAACCAGCACCTCACCGAATCCGCGTACCTGCTGATCATGGGCGATAGCTCGGACGCGTTCTTCCGGACGTTCGGCGTAGACGACGCCTACCGCAGCGGCGGTCACTCGCTCTACACGGTGGAGACCCACCTGCGCAACCTGCGCGAAGCACATGAGGGCGAGCGCCTGGACCTCACGATCCAGGTGCTGGGCATGGACGACAAGCGGCTGCACATCGTGCACGAGATGTACAGCGAGACGGGCGGCCTCATCGCCACCGCCGAGCAGATGCTGCTGCACGTGGACATGCGGGCGGGCAAGGCCGCGCCCTTTCCCGAGCCGATCGCCCGCAGGCTCCGCCAGATCAGCGCGGCGCACGCCGCGGCGCTGCCGGTCCCCGAGTACGTCGGGCGCACCATCGCCATCCCGGCCGGACATCCCCGGAGGGCTTAGTGGACTTCACCCTCACCGAAGAGCAGCGGCTCATCGTGGACACCGTCCGCGCGTTCGTGGAGAAGGAGCTCTACCCCCACGAAGATGAGGTGGAGCGCCTGGACGACGTGCCGGCGGAGCTGGCCAGCCAGATCCGCGCCAAGGCGATCGCCGCCGGGCTCTACGCCGCGAACATGCCCGCCGAGCTGGGCGGCGGCGGGCTGGACGCGGTGTCACTGGTCCTGGTCGAACGTGAGCTGGGCCGGGCGAGCTACGCCCTGCAGATGCTGGTCGAGCGGCCGAGCAACATCCTGCAGGGCTGCAACTCCGACCAGCGCGAGCGCTACCTGATCCCGGCCATCCGCGGCGAGCGGCACGACTGCGTCGCGATGACAGAACCGGGCTCGGGCTCCGACATCCGCTCGATGTCCACCACGGCGAGCCGGGACGGGGACGACTACGTCGTCAACGGCACCAAGCACTTCATCAGCCACGCCGACGTGGCCGACTTCATCATCCTGTTCGCCGCGACCGGGACCGAGATCGCCAGGAACGGCCAGGCGAAGAAGATCACCACGTTCCTGGTCGACAAGGACTCGCCAGGCCTCACCGTGACCAGGGGCTCGGGCTGCGTCTCGAACCGCGGCTACCACCAGTGCGAGCTGTCGTTCGCCGATTGCCGCGTCCCGGCGGCCAACCTGCTCGGCGAGGAGGGGCGCGGCTTTGACCTGATGGGCCAGTGGCTGGGCGCGACCAGGCTGACCGTCGCGTCCACGAGCATCGGCCGCGCCCGCCGGGTGCTGGACGCGGTCACCGAGTGGGCGGCGACGCGCCGGCAGTTCGGCCAGCCGGTCGGGCGGTTCCAGGGCGTCGGATTCCAGCTGGCGGACTGCGCCACGCAGCTCGAAGCGGCCGAACTCCTGACCCTGCGGGCCGCCGCCAAGTGCGACGAGGGGACGATGACCGACGCCGACGCGGCGATGGCCAAGCTGTACGCTTCGGAGATGCTGGGCCGGATGACCGACACCGCCGTGCAGATCTTCGGCGGCATGGGCCTGATGTCGCAGTTTCCCGCCGAACGCTGGTGGCGAGACGCCCGGGTCGAACGGATCTGGGACGGCACCAGCGAGATCCAGCGGCACATCATCGCCCGGTCCCTGCTGCGGCCCTACGGCGCGTGAGCACCGTGGACGTGCAGGTACGAGCCGACGGACCGGTCCTGGTCATCACCCTGGACCGGCCGAAGGCCAACGCGATCGACGTCCCGACCAGCCGGGCGCTGTACGCCGCCTTCGACCGGCTCCGCCGCGATCCTGAGCTCCGCGTCGCCATCCTCACCGGGGCCGGCGAGCGCTTCTTCAGCGCGGGCTGGGACCTGAAGGCAGCCGCCGAGGGCGAGGGAATCACTGCCGACCACGGCCCGGGCGGATTCGCAGGCCTGACCGAGTTCTACGACATCGGCAAGCCGGTCATCGCCGCGGTCAACGGCCTGGCGCTCGGCGGCGGCTTCGAGCTGGTCCTGGCCGCCGACCTGGTGGTGGCCGCCGAGCACGCCGAGTTCGCGCTGACCGAGGTGACGCTCGGCCTCGTGCCCGACGCCGGCGGCCTGCTCCGCCTGCCGGCCAGGCTGCCGCGCCCCATCGCCGTGGAGTTCCTGCTCACCGGTCGGCGCATGACCGCCGCCGAAGCCGCCCGCTGGGGCCTGGTCAACCAGGTCGTCCGCGCCGACGGCCTCATGCAGGCGGCCCTCGACCTGGCCCACGCGATCTGCGCCTCGGCTCCGCTGGCCGTCGCGGCCGCGCTGGAGATCCTACGCGAGACCGAGGGCACCGCCGTGTTCGAGGGCTTCCACGTCCAGCGCGGCGACCTGCCGGCCTACCAGCGGATGCTGGCCTCCGACGACGCCCGCGAGGGCGTCCGGGCCTTCGCCGAACGCCGCCGCCCCCGCTGGGCCGGTTTCTGACCCTCGGAGCTAAGACCAGCGTTCTCTCACGGTCTTGTTGATCAACCTTCGCGACTTGACCGGATCAAGCGCCTCGGTCGTGAGCCGGTCGAAGTTGACCGAGTACTCATGAGTGTCAGCCTCATCCTCGACGTAGATGGCGCTCCTGGTCAGCTGCTCTATGTAGACGACGTCGTGCAATCTCGTTCCGTGGGCGGGCGCGAACCTCAGGATCGTGAAGCCGCCCGTACCAATCGGGTGTGTCCCGGCCAGCGGCAGAACATAGAGGTCTACGTTGGGTAGCTGAGAGATTTCGATGAGACGTTTCAGCTGATTGCGCATGATGGACTCGTTGCCGAACAAGCGCAGCAAGGCGGATTCGTCCAGGACGACGGACAACGTTAGTGGCGCATCGCGGGTCATTACACCCTGGCGCACCATCCGGGTCTCGACCCGGCGTTCGATGTCAATGCGAGAGATCGTCGATCCCATGTGGGCCTGAATCACGGCTCGGGCGTAGTCCTCGGTCTGGAACATGCCGTAGACGAGTTCCGGTGACCAGCTCGACTCCGACTCGGCGTCGGCCTCCAACCCTATGAACGTCGAATACTCTTCGGGGAGCGCATCAGAGTAAGCCTCCCACCAGCCTCTTCGTCTCGGCTCGCGAGCAAGGGCCATGAGTTCGCCGCGATGAGCCTCGCTGACCTCGTAGAGATCCAGCAGCTTGGCGAGGTCAGGCGGCTTCAGCCCCTGGCGGTGCAGCTCGATTCGGCTGATCTTGGAGCTAGACCACCGGAGGCGCTCAGCAACCTCATCCTCGGTATAGCCCGCACGTTCGCGGAGCCGGCGCACTTCGGCGGCGAGCCGACGGCGACGCACGGTCGGGCTGCCGTACTCAGGCACCCGTCCGGCCCCTTTCTAATCACCAGTCGCACCGATGACGCGGGACTCAAGTGACGATACTCCCCCATGACCACAATGTGAAGAACTCGGAAAAATTCCCGGAGAAAGTAGTGCAAGTTGCAGTTTTCGGCCCACAATCAGGGTAAGGACCCTGATCCCGTGGAGGGGCGCCTTGGTTCTTGGGCGGAGCAACCGGATGGTGCTCCCGCCGCGTGCTTCTTTCGGGGGCGCGCGCCGCGCCCGACCTGTCGATGATCTCCGGCCCCGGCGTCTCGCGTCGCCACGGCGCACCCGGGCGCCACCGAAAGCCCCACGCAGGACGGCTCGGTGAGCCTCACCGACGGCGCGTCTATGCCTACACACGCCGCTGGGCCAGCGGTTAGGCCCCGCTAGCCCAGCTGATACCGAGCTCCATCCGAAAGCATCGACGGAAAGAGAGTCAAGGTATGACTCACCCTACATCTGGGCGTAAGCGACGCAACAGGGACGCTGACGCCTTCGTCACCGGAGCGGGCGTTGCCTCGACCAGGCCACCGCTGCTGGGGACAGCCGAGGTGGCCCGATGAGCGTCCTGATCATCATGGCGTTTGCCGCCATTGCTGTGCTAGTGGCCTGGCGACTCGCACTGGCGCGCAGCGCCGCCACCATCTCACGCCTCCGCGAAGAAATGCAGGAAGAGGTGCGCTATTGGCAAGCCGAGAGCGCACGCGCCAAAGTCCGTACGGCTCAACTTGAGAAGGAGGTCGCGAGCTGGTCCGCTGGCTGCCGACAAGGCCGAGACGACCTGGTGTCCGTGCTGCCGTTGATCATCGCGGCTCTTGAGCGGCCCACCAGCGTGCGCGCCGCGGCCGACGAAATCCACGACCCAACGAACATCTGAGGCGAGGTCCAGCCGGGCAGTTACCTGCACCGGCTGGACCGCGGGGCGGATCATGACCAAGCCCGCATCGATCGGTAGCACACCTAGTGTTCTGCCGCAGATCTTCTGTTCAGGCCTCGCCACGCCAGAATCGTAAGAACGTTAACGTACGTCGAACTGGCCAGCCTTGATCCTGGCCAGGAAGCTTCCCCATTCCTCCTGGGTAAAGATCATGATCCCATCCGGCTGTGGGTTCATGCCGTCTCGAACGGCGACGCGGCCCATGGATGGTTGCGCCACCTCGGCGCACGCCCCATTGCCGGCGCAGCGGGAACTCGCCCTCCAAACGAGGTCGGAGGCTCGAATCACATATGGGTCATCAAGATCGTGAGAACTTATACCGTGATGGTTCCTATCGCCAGGTCTATGTAGACCTGTGCGTCCCTGCCGCATAGGTGTCTCCCGAGTGAGATTGACAGGCTTGAGTAGGTGGATCTTGAACTGGCTGGTTTTCCAAATGGCGGTCATCGACGCCGACACGGCCGCCGCTGCCCCGCTAGTCCCCGGCACCCGCGGCTCGCCAGTTCCCCAGCCTTACCACTCGCCCGGCCCTGCGTTCCAGGTGGTACCTGTCTGAACGGCGATATTCTAGGGGCATCGTCAAGCATTGTCGAGTGTCCCGACTCATCTTCCCCTCTAATCAACATGGTTATCCACAGAACGCTGAGGTTATCCTCACGTCCAGCATGGTTATTCACAGCCGAAGGCTTGACCCAGCCCCCGATCCGGGCTCTAGTGGGCAGGCCCCGCTCGAGCGTGATGAACCGTCCCGAAACCACGCCGGCATCTGATCTACAGGATGAGTGAGTCGTTAAGGCGGCCGACCCTTACGGTTTGATCATACGTCCGGACACCTTCCTACCAGTGGCGGCGCGCTGATGATGGAAAGTTAGAGTTACCGTGGAGGAATGTTCCACTAGATCGGCGACGGGGCTTTAAGGCACGTAGATAACCGCCAGGTTGGCGGACCGAAATCAGGAGTCTATTGGCTCCCCGAGGGGGACAGATTAGCCTCCGATGAGGATTGCGTCGAAACAGAGCGGTCCGTCAGCGGGAGCCGTAGTTGTAGACCGACGAGCTGGGTGTGCTGTTGCCCGAGACCAGGTTGACGATCAGCACGGTGCCGCCGATCGCGATGGCCAGACCGACAACGACGGCGATGATCACCCGGACCACGACACTGCTCCTTGGGGTGGGACTTCATTGGAGGGTACAGCAGCCGGGTCAAGGGACGGTGAACGTTACCCTGGCGGCCGGCCCGGTCTTGTTTTTGAAGTTGACCGGCACCACCTTGGCCTGGTAGTTGCCTGGCTGCAGCCCGGTAATGGTGGTGCCGTCGGCGGATGCGGTGGTCACCGGGGAACCGCCTGGCTCGCCCGGCCCTTGGAGGTAGACGCGATAGTGGATGCTGAGGCCAGCATCGGGCCAGCTCAACGCGACCTTACCGGTGCCCGGCCTAGCTTGCACTGACGCCAGGCCGGGCACCGGCGGACAGCCGGTGCCCGGATAAGCCCAAGCGTCGAACCATTGCGACGGGTCCCCCGCCACGATCCGCGGATCGTCCTGCGGTCCGCTCCTCGCCGAGTTGCCGGACGCGCCCGGGTCATCGCCGAATGCCGTCAGCGGAACGGCGATGAACCGGGGCAGTGTCACCGTGTTGGTGAAGTCGGACATCGGCACGCAGCCGGTGGTCACCGCCTCGGAGTTGACGTTATAGCTGATCACCAGCGTGTCGCGGGTGGAAAGCGCGGGTTCGACCCGCGCCTCGTACAGGATGCGGTAGTCATCCGCGGCGGAGAGCCCGATGGTCGGGTCGCGGTACAGCACCCTTCCGGCGCTGAAGTCGAACGGGCCCCACGGCGCGCTGGCCGGGTAGGCGTCGATATCAGGTCCGCCAGGCGTCACCCCGCCCTGGATCAGCCAGTAGCGGCTCCCCGCCTGGATCACGCTGAACCCGGTCGACACGCTGAGGCCGCTGCCCGGCGGCTGCACCGGCCCGGCATTGTGCTGTCCGGCCGCCCACGCGCCGGCGCCCGTGTAGAACCGCCACGCGGAGAACGTGGTCAGTTGCGACGCCGGGACCCGGGCCAGGTAGAGCCGGTTGCCAGGGACCTGCACGTTCGGGCTCTGTGTCCCGTATATGTACACCGTGTTCCCGGCGCGCAGCAGCGCAGCGCCCCACAGGATCGGGGAGCCGCCGGACGGCGGGGTGTATGAAGGCAGCGACACCAGGTCCGGCTGGGCGACCGCACCGTATTGGGATCCGTGGCCGGCCGAGCTGAGCTGGCTGGCCGGGAAGGTGGCGATCACCGTTCCGACCGGGACGAATGGAAAGCGGCGGCCGAGGTAATGGTCGTAGAACTTGACGACCGTACCGCTGATCTCGATGCCGTCCTCGTCCCAGTACCGGTCGGACTCCCCGATGGGCACCGTCGTCGATGCCCCCACCACTGAGGCCGCGTTGCCAGGACCGCCGGGGCCAGTGCAGGCTCCGCCGCCCGTCATGGTGACGAACGTGCTGCCTCGCCCGGTCGTGGTCTGGACGACCACCGCGTTGTGCACGAAACCGCTGAGGTGCGAGAAGCCGATGGTAGGCCCGGCCGGGCCGATGAATGAATCGGAGAAGAACCAGGCGAGCTGTGAGGAGTTCAGCCGGATGGCGGAGACCCCGTCCCCGCCGGCCCAGTCGGCGCAGGTGGAATGATCGGAGTAGGCGATCCACTCCCCGTCCAGCACAGCAGGGTTCGGTTGCCCCGCCGGAACGCGTACCGGTCCCGCTGGAACGCGTACCAGTACGGGCGCGTGGGTACTCGGCGCGGCCGGGGCAGACGGGTGGTGCCGCGCCGGGATCAGCAAGCCAAGCGCAATGCCCACCCCGGCGATGATCCCGATGGCCAGGCCGCCCAGCTCCAGTCCGCGCCTCGGCCGGCGGACAGGGGCCTTGTCCGCGTCGGCTCCGGTGTCAGACACCTGCGCCATGGCGGAGTCATTCCTTCCGGGCGTGCACCAGCAGGATGGACGCGGCGGACGGCCAGCGGCAGAAGGCCCGGTCGAGCGGGCCAAGGGGCCGCGGCACGTCGTGGTAACGCGCCCCGGCCACCGTAACGCAGCGGAATCCGTGTGCGGCCAGGAACTCGGTCAGCGCCCGCCGGGTAAACAGGCGCAGGTGCCCGGCGACCACGCGACCCGGCCTGCCGAACACCCCGTGCAGGCTCACCTCGGAGAAGACCGGCTGGATCCCCAGGGCGAGCAGCCCCCGGTTGTACCACGCGGCCAGGTTCGGCGTGGACAGCAGCAGCGAGCCGTCCGCGCGGAGCACCCGCCGGGCCTCGGCGACCGCCCCGTCGGGGTCCACCAGGTGCTCGATCAGCTCGCTCATGATCACCACGTCCGCGGCGCCGTCCGCGACCGGCAGCCCCGGCGCGGTCACGCCCGCGCGGACCACCGTCAGGCCAAGGGCCTGCGCACGCCGCAGGGCGTCACCGGACCAGTCCATCCCGACGAACCGGTGCGCCGGGTGAGGACCGGCCGCGACCGCCAGCGCGGAACCGTCGCCGCAGCCCAGGTCGATGATCACCGCCGGGTCGGTGCGGCCCCGCAGCATCCCGGCCAGCAGCTGGGCCTGGCGCCGGGCCCGGTCGGGACCCGAGGAGAGCGGGACGCCTGGGCTCTCATAGAACTCCTGCAGCGGGTTGCCCGGCGCCGAGGCCGTTACCGCCATAACGGCTCCTTCCGCTTGATGGCCTCGTCGGCAACGCCGGCGAAGCCTTCCACCGCGGCGGACCAGTGCAGCTGCAGCGCCCGCGTGCGGGCCGCCTGGCCGAGTTGCTCGCGCCGACGCTGATCGATAGCCAGCGACGCCCACTCCGAGGCGAACTGCCCCTCGGTCTGCACGAGCATCCCGGTCTGGCCGGGCACCACCGAGTCGCGCAGCCCCGGCACGTCGAACGCCACCGTAGGAGTGCCGCGGATGGCCGCCTCGGCCACCACGAGCCCCCAGCCCTCGATCAGCGCCGGGTGGACGAGGAGCCACGCCGAGCACATAAGCCGGTGCTTCTCCTCCTCCGACACCCGGCCGGTGAACTCCACGCCGGGCCCGGCCAGCCCCTCCAGCCTGCCCCGCTCCGGCCCGTCCCCGGCGATCACCAACGTGCCGCCCACGACGTGCCGCACCCGGTCCCACAGCCTCAACAGCAGGTCAAAACGCTTGTAGTCGGCCAGCCGACCGAACGCGAGGAACAGCGGGTCCGGCGAACGCGGCGTCAGCGGGTCGGGCTGCACGACGCCGTTGCAGATCTGCCTGATCCGGTCCTCGCCCACCCCCATCCGCTGCAGCGCCTCCGCGGTGGAGGGGGACACGGTGAGGAACAGGTTCCCGCGGTGGACCCAGGGCATGAGCGAGCTCTCGATGCGTCGGCCCACGGTGGACACGGGCGGGCGGAACCTGATCGGCCATAGCTCCGTGTGCGCGTGGTTCACCAGGCACAGCACCGGGCGCCGGGACCACAGCGGCGCCAGGAAGGGCATCCCGTTGCAGACCTCGACGATCAGGTCGTAGTTCCTGAAGTGGCGCAGATAAGCCAGGGGCGCGCGGAGGAACTGGGAGTAGGTGCCGCCGTTGCGGACGACGGGGTAAGGCCGTTCGGCGACCGGTCCGCCGCACAGCAGGGTCACCCGTCGCCCGCGGGCGAGCACGCCGGACGCTAGCTGGTCGACCAGGACCTCGGATCCGCCGGCCCGGGGGTTGGCCAGGTCGCGCCACGCGACGAAGAGGATACTCGTGGACCGGTCGCCTGAACCGAGCGGTTCCGGTCGTGCCAGGTCAGTCTCCGCAGGCCAAGCGCCTGGGTCATCGTTCATGTCGCGGCTCCAGGCCACCGGATGGCGCGGCGGATCCGCGTCAGCCGCGGGCCACGTCGTGATCCCTGCCTGAGGATGGCAAACATAATCCAGTGGTTACTTGCTGGTAGTCAAGGCTCGGGGATCCCCGGTGCGCCTTGGATACCAGGCAATACCATACGTAGACGAAGTTCGCGCCGCTCGGCAGCGACCGTGCACGACACTCGAGGACTTGCATGAGCCTGCTGGCGCCGATTCGCCGCATCCGTGCTGATCAGGCGACCGGTTCCGGCTTGGCGCGGTCGGTCAGGCTGTTCCGCCTGTTCCTGGCCGAGCAGGCCGAGCCAGACAAGTTCTACGCGGCCCTCGCCGAGGACGCGGTGCAGCAGGTGGCCGAGCACGCCGAGCTTGACGGCCGGATGGTGGTGGACGTCGGCGGCGGGGGCGGCTGGTTCACCGCCGCGTTCCGGGCCCGCGGCGCGCACTGCTACCTGTTCGAGCCCGATCTCGCCGAACTGTACCTGCGGACCGACGCGCCGGACGGCGCGGTGGTCGCGGACGGCTACTGGCTGCCGGTCCGCGACGGCGACGCCGACGTGACGTTCTCCTCGAACGTGCTCGAGCACGTCCCCGACCCGGTGGGGCTGATCGAGGAGATGATCCGGGTTACCCGCCCGGGCGGGCTGGTGTACGTGGCCTACTGCAACTGGTACTCCCCGTGGGGCGGGCACGAGATGTCGCCCTGGCACTACCTGGGTCTGGAATACGCCGAACGCCGCTACGTCAGGCGCTACCGGCGCCCACCCAAGCACGAGGTCGGCGTCAACCTGTTCCGGGTGCACATCGGGCCCGTGCTGCGGGCGCTGCGGGCCCGGGACGACATCAAGATCGTCGCCGCGCGGCCCCGCTACTACCCGCGCTGGTGCGGTCTCCTGGTCCGGGTGCCTGGCCTGCGAGAGGTCGCCACCTGGAACCTCATGCTGATCCTGCGGCGCGTCGGATGACCGCGCAGGCCGACGCCACCCCGGGGACACCGTCCCGGACCGATGGCGAACCGGACGGGGCATCTGGCCGGCCGCCCCGCAGTGCTGCCCCAAGGGGACAACCCCTCCAGACCCCCCCGCGGAGGCCGGTACTGCGCTGGTCCGGCCTGGTCTGGCTGTGCGCGTTCGGCGTCCTGGTGGCCAACGACCCGGGCCGGATGTTCTTCGACACCAAGCTCAGCGTGGACCTGGATCCTTACGGCTTTCTCGCGAGCCTGTGGCACCTCATGGACCCGCTGACCAGCTTCGGCACGCTGAACAACCAGGCGATCGGGTACGCCGTGCCGATGGCGCCGTTCTACGCGGCGGGCCACCTGGCGCACGTGCCGGTCTGGCTCACCGAGCGGCTGTGGCTCTCGCTGATCATCACGGCCGGCTTCGCGGGACTGGTCAAGCTGGCGGAGGCGCTCGGCATCGGCTCGCCGACCTCCCGGTTCCTGGCCGGGCTGACGTTCGCGCTGTGGCCGACGTTCACGATCGTGATCGGGTCCACCTCGGTTTCGGCGCTGCCCGGGATGCTCGCTCCGTGGACGGTGCTGCCGCTGGTGGCGGCCGCGCGCGGGAAGGGCGGTGTGGTCGGGAAGGGCGGTGTGGTCGGGCCCGCGGCGCGGTCGGGCGCCGTGGTCCTGCTCATGGGCGGGGTGAACGCCACCGTGACCATCGACGCGCTGGTGCTGCCCGTCCTGTTCATCCTGACCTACGCGCGCGGGCGCCGCCTGGTGAGCCTGGCCGCCTGCTGGGGCGGCGCGGTGGTGCTGGCCACCGCGTGGTGGGCGCTGCCGCTGCTGCTGCAGGGCAGGTACGCGTTCAACTTCCTGCCGTATGTGGAGCAATCGGCGACCACGACGGGCACCATGTCGGCCGCCGCCGCACTGCGCGGGGCCGGCAACTGGACCGCCTACCTCAACCTCGGCACGCCGTGGCTGGCCGCGGGCTGGGCCATGGTCAGCGCTCCCATGGCGATCATCGCCGGCGCCATCGCGGCCGCGTGCGGCCTGTACGGGCTGGCGCTGCGGAGCATGCCGGGCGCGGCCTGGCTGCGGCTGTCCGTGGGCGTGACCGCGGCCGGCGCGCTGGCCGGTTACGGCGGGGCGCTCGGCGGCCCGTTTCACCAATCGGTCGATCAGCTGCTGAACGGCCCGCTCGCCCCGTTCCGCAACGTGTACAAGCTGGAACCGGTCATCGCGGCCGCGCTGGCGCTCGGGCTGGCGCACGCGGTCGCGACCTGGCTGGCGCGGGGTCCCGGCGGACCGGGCGGTCGGCTCCGGCGGATCTTCAACTGGGAGGCCAGGGCCGTCGCAGGGATCGTGCTGATCGGGCTCATGCTGCCGTACCTGTCCGGCCGGGTCCTGAACCCGGGCTCGTTCTCCGCGGTGCCGCGCTACTGGTACCAGGTCGCCGCGTTCCTCGCGGCCCGTTCGCCGCTGAACACCGCGCTGGTGGTGCCCGCGGACGCGCACGGCGACTACCTCTGGGGTGATCCGATCGACGACCCGCTGGTGGCACTGGCCGCCTCGCCGTGGGCGCAGGCCGCCCTGGTGCCCTACGGCGGCGCCGGGTCGCAGATCCTGCTGGACACCGCGGAAAACGCGATCGAATCGGGCGAGCAGGTCAGCGGCCTGGCCGGCTACCTCCAGCGCGCCGGGATCCGCTACGTCGTCGTTCGGAACGACCTAGACCCGCGGCAGGTGGGGTACACGTCCGCGGCGCTCGTGCACCAGACCCTGGCGCTGTCCGGGTTCGTCAGGGTCGCCTCGTTCGGCCCGCTGATCGGCGGCGCGCAGATCGAGCCGCGGTCGACCCGCGCGCAGCAGGCGGCGGTGCCCAGCTACCCGGCGGTCGAGGTCTACGCCGCGCCCGGCGCCGGGACACCCAGCCCCGTGACCACCCTGCCCGTCAGCCAGACCGTGCTGGTCAACGGAGGCCCCGACTCGCTCCTCCAGCTCACCGGGCAGAACCTGCTGAGCCCCGCGCAGCCCGCCATCGTGTCCGGGGACCCCTTGCCGGTCCGACCCACTGAATGGGCTGTCACGGACGGGCAGCGCCGGGCCGACACGTTGTTCGGCCTGGTCAACGCCAACGTCTCGTACACCTACACCGCGACGGAGACCAACCCACCCGGCGTCGGCCAACTGGGCCGGGCCGGTGGCCCGCCCCGGCAACTGCTGCCGGTGCCGGCCGCCGGGCACCAGACCGTGGCCGTGCTGTCCGGCGCGGCGAGCGTCACGGCCTCGTCCTACGGCTCGTGGATCGCCGACACCCAGCAGGACGACCCGGTAAACGCCTTCGACGGCAACCCGGCGACGGCCTGGGCGGAAGGCAACGAGCTGACGCCGGTCGGACAGTGGATCCAGATCAACTTCTCCGGCCAGCTCGACCTGCCGGACCGCATCGGGATACGCCTGCTCGACGACAGCACGGACAGGGAGATCGCCACCCAGCTCCGGGTGTCCACCGCGGCAGGCAGCGCCACCACCGAGGTCGCGACGACCGGCGCGACCCAGCCGCTGAACGTGGTCCCCGGGCGCACCGGCTGGCTGCGCATCACGATCACCGGCGCCCGGCGGATCCGCCTGGCCTACCCGGGAGCGGGCATATCCGACGTGCTGATCCCCGGGGTCCAGGTGACCCGGCTGCTCAAGCCCGCGGAGGATCCGGCCGGGCGACAGGCGGGCTCGGTCGCCTTCTCCTTCCGCCAGCAGGTGCCATCGCCCTTCGCCTTCGCCGACCCGACCGCCACCGCGCCGATGGCCCGGACGTTCACCGTCGCCGACCCGGAGACCCTGGACCTCAACGCTTCCGCGCTGGCGTTGCCGGGTCCCGGTCTTGACGCGCTGCTCGACCGGATCAGCCCGCCCGGCCCGGGCCTGCTGCAGGTCAGCGTGGCCTCCACGCCGGGTGCGCAGCCGACCGGGTTCCCGGCCAGCCTGATCAGCGGATCGGGCACCGTGCCGTGGACCGCCGACACCCCCAGCCCGGTCATCCACCTGAGCTGGCACGGCCGACGTAGCATCGCGTCGCTGATCGTGCGCCCGGCCGCTGGCCTGCCGTCCACGCCGCTGACCGTGAAGGTGACCAGCCCGGACGGCACGCGGCAGGCCAGCATCGGGCCCGGCGGCCTGGTGCGGTTCGCGCCGCTGACCACCAACCGGATCGACGTGTCCTTCCCTGGCGTGCGCGCTGCCACGATCGTGACCTTGACCGGCCAGCTCGAGGCGCTGCCCGTCCGGCTGGACCAGCTCTCGGTGCCCGCCCTGGCCGGGCTCCGCGCGGTCACGCCGGACGAGCAGGCGAGGTTCACCCTGGCGTGCGGGCAGGGCCCGGCGCTGACGATCGACGGGCGGGTGTACCGGACGTCGGTCAGCGGCACGATCGGAGAGCTGAGCGAGTATCTCCCGCTGCGGGTCGGGCTGTGCTCGGGCGGGGGTACGGTGAGCCTCGCTTCGGGTTCGCATACGCTCACCGCGGCGACACCCGGCACGTTCGCGGTCACCGACCTCAGCTTGTCCAGTGCCCACCCGGCCGCCGCCGGGCCCGGCGCCCCCCGCACCGTGACCGTCCGCAGCTGGCAGCCGGACCAGCGCCGGCTCAGCGTCGCTTCGGGTGCGGCCTCCTACCTGGAGGTGCACGAGAACTACAACCCCGGCTGGACCGCGGCACTGGACGGGCAGCGGCTCACGCCGGTCCGCCTCGACGGCTGGCAGCAGGCTTTCATCCTGCCGGCCGGACTGGGTGGCACGGTCACGCTCAGCTTCGCCCCGGCGGCGACCTACCACGTCGCCCTGGTCATCTCGGTCGTAGCCGCAGCCCTCCTGCTCGCCGTCGTGGCGTGGTCCTGGACGCGTCGCGGGCGCGGGGAGGGGCCAGCCGGCTGGTCGCCGCCGGCCAGCGACGGGCGCGCCTGGCCTCGCGTGCTGGCTGTCACCGCGCTGATCTTCGTGGCGGGCGGCCCGGTGGCCCTCGTGGTTCCGCTGCTCGCGTATCTGGCCGGGCGGCCGCCGCGGTCGTCCGGCCCGGCGATCGCCCGTGACCCGGCCACGCGGATGCCCGTGCTCGCCCTCGCCGCCATGCTTGCGTCCGGGCTGCTGTGCGCGGTGCGGCCGTTCGGCGCAGGCCTGCTTGGCCCGTTCGGCCGGCCCGCCCAGGCGTGCGCGCTCGTCGCGCTGGCCGCCGCGCTGACCCCGGCGGCAGCGCTCCCGACCCGGCTTCGCCCGGCCGCCAGGGAAGCCCCTACGGAGGCGGACCGATGAGCGCCGCCGCGGTCACGGGAATCCCGCTGGCGCTGCTGGCCACCACGGCCTACAACGTGGGACTGGTCCTGGAGAAGCGGGCCCTGGCGCAGATGCAGGCGCTCGACCTGCGCCGGCTGGGGCAGGTGATCGTCAGCCTGGCGACCAGCCGGGCGTGGCTGGCCGGGTTCGCGCTCATGCTCACCGGGCTGGCCTGCCAGACCGTGGTGCTGACGGTCGAGCCGGTCAGCGTCGTGCAACCGGTGCTCGCCTCCGGCGTGGTGCTGGTTCTGGTGCTCTCCCGGCTGGTGCTGCGAGAGCGGCTGCGCGCGAGCGAGACCTGGGGTGTGGCGGCGATCGCCGTGTGTCTGGTCGCGATCGCCCTGTCCGCGACGAACACCGAGGTCGGCCGTCACGCCAGCCCAAGTGCGATGGCGGCGGTCATGGTTCCCTCGGTTATAGTCGGGCTGCTGGCCGCGGCTGGTCCGTTGCTGGCCCACCGCCGCCAGCCCGGCGCTCCGATGACCGGAGTCTGGTCGGGCGTCGGCACCGGCCTGCTCTACGGGGTCGCCGCTCTCGCGATCAAGGGGCTCTCCGGCATCCTGGCCGACCACCAGACGGCGGTCGGCATCGCGGCCGGCGTCCTGGAGTCGCCGTACCTGTACGTGCTGGGCGGCTGCCTGGTGGTCGCGATGCTGCTCTTCCAGGCCGCGCTGCAGGCGAGCCGGGCGTCGATCTTCGTGCCGGTGTCCGCCGTCACGGGCAGCGTGTACTTCATCATCACGGGTACCTGGCTGTTCCATGAGCGCCTGCCGGCGAGCCCGGGCCAGCTCGGTCTGCGCGTGGCAGGGATCGCGCTGGCCGGTCTGGTCATGATCTCGCTCTCCCGGCAGTCGCCGGAGCCGGCCTCCGGCGACCTGGCCGAGGTGAGGAGATGACGATGGCCCTGGAGCAGGCGCTGCTCAACGTCCTCGTGTGTCCGATCGACAAGCGCGGCTTGCTCTACTTCGCCGACGACGCAGTGCTGTACAACCCGCGGTTGCGCAGGCTGTACCGGATCGAGAACGGCGTCCCGCACATGCTGCCCAGACAGGCCGAACCGGTACCCGACGAAGAGCACAGCCGGCTGATGAAATCCGCCAGGCGCGGCCAGGCCACCGTCACGGCCGGCGAGGCCGGCCTGCTGGCCGACTAGCCCGGTAGCTGGAACACGGACAGTCCGGGCTGGTCCACCAGGACGATCGCCCCGGGCAGCCGCGCGCCGACCTGCTGACCTGGCCCATCCGGGTCGTCCACCACGAACCTCACCCCGGCCGCTGCCAAGGCCGCGGTCAGCGGGCCGGTACCGCGGATGACGCCGTCGAGGCGGCGTGCGCGCGGGTCGTCGGGCGCCAGCTCGACGTCGCCCACCCGGGTCCCGTCGTTCCAGATCACCGGGCGCGACAGCAGCCGGGACCAGGGATCGAGCACGACCTCGCCGTGGTTCCAGGATGGCGTGCGGTAGGTCTCCCACGGCAGGATCAGCACGGCTCCGCCGGCCGGGCTGGCGTCGATCAGGCGCGCCGCGGCCAGCCATCCCGCCGGGTAGTCGGCCGGGCGGAGCCGCCCCGCGGCGCCCCAGGCCAGGCCGGGTAGCAGCAGCACGGGCGCGAGCAACGCGAAGACCCCCAGCATCGCCCCTGCTACGTCCACGCCGCCCCGAGACGGGCGCGGCGTCATCACCCACCCGACCACGACGCCCAGCCCGGCCGCCTCAGCCAGGGCCAGCGGCGCCACGAACTGCTGGCCGTCACGCAGTACGGCGAAGCCCGGCCACGCGCCGATCAGCGACCTGAGCAGGTCCCGGCCCACCGCGGTCACCCCGATGCCGGCCAGCACCAGCCCGGCGATCGCGGCCACGCCCAGTCCGGGCCAGCGGTGCTGACCCGGGGGGACGACCCCCCCAGACCCCCCCGCACGGGCATGACCCGGGGGGACGACCCCCCCAGACCCCCCC
Organism: uncultured Actinomycetes bacterium; assembly: GCA_963789225.1. GTDB lineage: Bacteria > Actinomycetota > Actinomycetes > Streptosporangiales > Streptosporangiaceae > Palsa-504. The sequence continues at coordinate 23,184 of CAWBKD010000004.1, read as the reverse complement.
GCACGGGCATGACCCGGGGGGACGACCCCCCCAGACCCCCCCGCACGGGCATGACCCGGGGGGACGGCCCCCCCAGGCCCCCCCGCACGGGCATGCGGGCGGGCGATCGCGGCGTATCCAACCACCGCGATGATGACCACGGCGAGCCACAGCGCGGACCAGGCGCCGCCGTAGGACTTCGGTACCGTCTGCGCGTTCCATATCCCGCCCAGCATCAGCAGGCTGCCCATGCTGCCGAACGGCGTATCGGCCCGGGCCGCGAACGCCGCTACGCTCGCGGGGTCCACGTAGACCGGATGCAGCAGGGCCGGGATGAACCAGGGCAGGCTGGCCACGGCCAGGGCGGACAGGCCGATGACCGCCCGGCGGAGGCTGGCCGCGAACAGGGCCACGGGCAGGACCACCAGCGCGGTGACCGTCATCGCGGCGAACCCGCCGATCGCGGCGGGCAGCATGGCCAGGCCCAGCCGCGCGGCTCCGCGCCACGACGGGAGGTCGGGCGCGAGCATCGCCCGCAGGACCCAGGGCAGGCCCGCATACCCCAGGAGCAGCGCCCACTGGCCGATGATCAGCCGCTCGGCCACGTACGGGTTCCACGCGTAGCACACCCCGGCCGCCAGCCGGGCGAGGAGCGGCTCCCGGTCCAGCAGGGCGACCACCCCGGCGCAGGCGAGCACGAAGATCGACAGCAGCACCGCCTTCTGCACGACGTCAGCCGGCAGGACCCGGGACGCCACCGCGATCACGAGGTCGCTGGGTACCGCGCGCGGCGGGGCCGGGCCGGGCAGGGCCGCGGAGAACGGCTCGCGGGGGACAACCACCATGTCGTAGCTGAGCAGGAAACCCCGCCTGAGCCCGGGCCCGAGCGCCAGCAGCCCGAGGGCGAGACCAACGCCGGCTCCGGCGATCCCGGTGCCGGGCCGGGCGGTGCGCACAGCTATCTCATGCGGCTCGAGTCGATCTGGTCCAGGTCGCCGTTGAAGCCGCCGATGCCGTTGGTGGCGCCGCCACCGCCGGACCACTGCCAGCTGAGCGCGTGGCTGCTTGAGCTGGTCTGGCCGCCGAAGAACTGCGCGCACGGGCCGGATCCGTGGTTCAGGCACCAGCCGGAGGGATACCCGCCGGTGTAGTTGGTGGTCTCAGGCTCGTAGGTCCATTCATACGTATTCGGGATCAGCGAGTAGGTCCCGGTGCCGAAGATCGTGGTCCAGACGCTCGCGGTGGAGTAGACGCCCACCTTGTCGGAGGAGTGGGCGGTGATGTAATCGGCGAACCCGTTGAAATCGGCGCGGTTCACGGCGGCCGGGATGCCGCTCTGCCTGATCACGCCGCTGCACGGCGAGGTGTAGACGTTGTTCCAGCCGTTGTCAGGCGCGGGCGCGATGCCCGGTAGCTCGACGTCCATCCAGACGACCTTGTAGTCGAAGGCGCCGTTCGCGATGTCGGACAGCGCGCGGGCGGCCTGCCGCGCGCCCCAGGCGCTGGCCTCGGCGGTGCTCCCGTTGTAGTTCGGGTCCACGCCGGGGCCGCCCATGAACCAGTACGCGCCGTCGCCGACGCCCTTGCCGTACGTGGCGAAGTCGGTGTGCGCCTTCGCGGCGTCGGTGGCGTCGAAGGCGATGAAGCCGCCCTTGCAGCCGAGCCAGTACGCCCAGTTCCCGGTCATCCCGATGTACCCCCCGTAGGCCCCGCCCAGATAGGGCATGCTGTAGGGCGCGCTGCCCGGCACCGAGACCGGGAAGCTGTCGGTGCCCCACCAGAACCCGGCGGGACCGTCGCCGGCCGGCCGTGCCTGCGCCGCGACCGCCGGGATGAGAAGGATCAGGGCCGCTCCCGCCGCGAGTACTCCGCGGGTCAGCCACGACCGCTTCATTTCGCCTCCACAAGGTCTGACGTCATCGGGCCCGCCCACCTTATAGGTTGGCGGGACGGTGACGTCGCCGCGGGACAAGCCAGGAGGACCGTGATGTCCGAGCAGGCGGTACGGGTGGAGCGGTCGGGGGCGGTCAGCACGGTCTTGCTGTACCGGCCGGCCCGGCGCAACGCGGTCGACGGGCCGACCGCGGCCGCGCTGGCCGAGGCGTTCCGGGCGTTCGACGCGGATCCCGGGGCGGCCGTGGCGGTGCTGCACGGCGAGGGCGGGGTGTTCTGCTCGGGCGCTGACCTGACGGCCATGGGGACCGAGCGCGGCAACCGGGTTGCCCCGGACGGGGACGGGCCGATGGGGGCGACCCGGCTGCGACTGTCCAAGCCCGTCATCGCCGCGGTGTCCGGGTACGCGGTGGCCGGCGGGCTAGAGCTGGCCCTGTGGTGTGACCTGCGGGTCGCCGACGAGACCGCCGTGTTCGGCGTGTTCTGCCGACGCTGGGGCGTCCCGCTGATCGACGGCGGGACGGTGCGGCTGCCTCGGCTCATCGGGACCAGCCGGGCGATGGACATGATCCTGACCGGGCGGGCCGTGGACGCCGCCGAGGCGGCGGCGATCGGGCTGGCCAACCGCGTGGTGCCGGCGGGGCGGGCCCTGGCCGCGGCGCAGGACCTGGCGGCCCAGCTCGCCTCGTTCCCGCAGGCCTGCCTGCGCAGCGACCGCGCGTCTGTGCTGGACGCCGACGGCCTGGGCGAGACCGCGGCGCTGGCCGCGGAGTTCGCGCACGGGCAGGTGCCGCTGGCGCAGGAGGCGGGCGCGGGCGCCGCCCGGTTCGCCGCGGGCGCAGGCCGGCACGGATCCTACGGTTCCTGACCGCGCCCGGCCGGAGCGTGGCCGTAGGCGCCGGGTTATCGTGCGTGATAGATGTTCACTCGCTGCCTCAGGTCGAGGGCGGCCCGGGTCACGCTGGTCGTCCTGACCCTGGCCGCCGCGTCGGCCTGCACCTCGACGGCGACCGGGCCCGGGGTGCGCACCACGACACGAGCTCCGGGCACGGCTCCGACGGCCACCCCGATGACGGACATCAGCGCGGGGTGCGCGGGCAACAGCTCCGAGGTCGAGGAGGCCTTCGCCCCGCCCAGCTACGTCTACGCGGAGTGGATCGGGTGCGGCGGGATCGGCTTCGCCCGCTCGACCGACTCCGGCCGGCACTTCGGTGCCGCGCTGACCGTGCCGGGCTCGCGGGGCGCCAGCTGGGATCCCGCGCTCACCGTGGCGGCCGACGGGACCGTCTACGCCGCCTTCATGCACGCCAGCGCCGGCTCCATCGTGTCCGGTAACCCGGTGGTGGCCGTCTCGCTCGACCACGGCGCGAGCTTCGCGCAGGTCCGCCAGGTGCTGCCGCCCGCGCCAGGCAACTGGGGCGACCGGGACTTCATCGCCGCGGGCGCGGGCCACCGGCTGTTCCTCACCTGGGATTACGGCCCCTCCGCGGCCGAGGTCAAGACCTTGTGCGCTAAGGGCGGCAGTTGCGCCTACGCCAAAGGCGACCTGAACGCCGTCATCCAGAGCTCCGGCAACGGCGGGGCGACCTGGGGACCCATCGTCCACCTGGAGCCGGTGTTCCCGCTCGGCGGCGGTTACAGCGCCCCGCTCGTGGTCAGCCCGGACGGCGACGTCGACGTGCTCTACGTCGCTCACCCCACCGACCCGGGCACCGACGTCGTGCACCCTGGCTATGAATACTTCACCTCCTCGGCGGACGGGACGCACTGGCCCGCCGATCCGCCGCGGCTCTGGCCCGGCGTCGGGACGCTGTCCGTGCCCGAGTGGTGGATCGACGGAGACATCAGCGTCGACGCCGCGGGCAACCTGTACGCCACGTGGGACACCCAGACCGCCGCCGGGGACATCGGCTGGCTGACCTACTCGCGGGACGGCGGGCGTACCTGGTCCGCGCCGCTGCGGGTCACGCCGGACACCGACCGTGCCCCGCACATCGTCGAGTCGGCAGGGGGCCAGGCGGGCGTCGCCTACGTCGCGTGGCAGACCAGCGCGCCGGCGCCGGGCTACGCCACCTACCTGCGCCCGTTCTCCATCCAGCGCGGCTGGCTCGGACCGGCGATCAAGGTGTCGGGCGCCTACGGCAACCCCGCGATCTGGCCGGGCGACACCTTCGGCATCGCCCTGCTGCCCGGCGGCAGCATCTCCATGACCTGGGGCAGCGCCCTGGGGACCAGCAAGGTTTCCGCGATCTACTCCTCCGTAGTGACGATCTGAAGGAGCCACCATGACCGACTACCCGGCGCATCTCATCGAGGTCAACCACGTCGAACCCGTGCCGCGGCGCATCCGGGCCTACCTGAACGGCGAGAAGGTCCTGGACACGACCGGGGCCCGGTACGTCTGGGAGCTGCCGTACTACCCGCAGTACTACATTCCGGTCTCCGACGTACGCCGCGACCTGCTCGTCCCGGAGGGCCAGGCCCAGCAGACCGGCCGCGGCGCCGCCGAGGTACAAGGCCTGCGGGTCGGCGAGGTGCACCGGCCGCGGGCGGCCAAGCTGATTACCGAGTCCGCGATCGACGGGCTGCCCGGTACGGTCCGCTTCGACTGGGGGGCGCTGGACGCCTGGTTCGAGGAAGACGAGCAGGTCTTCGTGCACCCGCGTAACCCCTATTCGCGGGTCGACGCCGTGCGCTCGGACCGGCCGGTGCGCGTCGAGCTGGGCGGGCTGGTGCTGGCCGACTCGCCGTCACCGGTGATGGTGTTCGAGACCGGGCTCCCGACGCGCTACTACGTCAGCCGGATCCACGTCAACTTCGCGCACCTGATCCCGAGCGGCAACCAGACCGCGTGCCCGTACAAGGGCGTGACCAGCGCATACTGGTCGGTCCGGGTTGGCGATACGGTCTATCAGGACGTGGCCTGGGCGTACGACTTCCCCACCCGCGAGCTGCTGCCGATCGCCGGGATGATCGCGTTCTACAACGAGATGGTCGACACCTTCGTCGACGGCAAGTTGCTCGAGCGGCCGCACACGCACTTCTCCCGGACCGGGGCCTAGCGGTCATCCGGTAGCGGCGGACTGGTCATCGCCGGTGATGCCCCGCTCGGCCTCGGTGATCGCCCGGGCGGCGTCCAGCGAGCCAGCCCACAGGTCGTCGAGGAACTCGCGGACTCCGGCGAGCCCTTCCGCGCGGGCCCGGTAGAGCCGGCGGGTGCCGTCGCGGCGCTCGGTCAGCAGCCCGGCGTTCTTCAGCACGGTCAGGTGCTGGCTGACCGCCGTCCTGGTGATGTCGAACGCCTCGGCGATCTGCCCGGCGGCCAGCTCGTCGTGCGCGACCAGCTTCAGGATGGCCCGCCGACGCGGCTCTGCGATCGCCCGCAGCGCCTCGTCGGCCGCGCCCTCCCCCGGCCCGGCGGTCACCGGGCAACCCTCACTCCCACAGGCCTCACTCCCACAGGCCTCACTCCCACAGGCCGACCTGGTTGCCGTCCGGGTCGGTGAAGACCGCGATCCGGCCGGCATCGCCCGGCAGCTGGGTGGGCGGGACCAGCCGCCTGCCGCCCAGCTTCTCCGCTCGCGGCTGACCCATGGTTCTGCTCCTCCCGAAGTTAGACGGCACTGGCTAACGTTAGAAAACGCGAACGTTAGCAGTTGCGAACACAAGCGTCAAGGCTGGACAGTCGTTCCGTGCCGGTCCGAGACTGGCGTCATGGTGACCCAGGGCGAGTTCGACCAATTGCTCGACGTGCTCCGCGACTTCGTGCGGCGCGAGGTGATGCCGGCCGAGGCCGGCATCGACGAGTCCGACGAGATCCCGGCCCGGCTGATCGCGCAGGCCAAGGAGATGGGCCTGTACGGCTACGCGTTGCCGGCCGAGTTCGGCGGCCTCGGCCTGTCGGTGGAACAGCAGGTCCGGGTGACCATCGAGCTCGGCTACGCCTGCCCCGCGTTCCGGTCGCTGTTCGGGACGAACAACGGGATCGCCGGGCAGGTCCTGGTCGCGGCCGGGACCGAGGAGCAGCGCAAGCAGTGGCTGCCGCGGCTGGCCTCCGGCGAGGTGGTCGCGTCGTTCGCCCTGACCGAGCCGGACGCGGGCTCTGACCCCAGCCGGTTGGGTACCACGGCGAGGCCTGAGGACGGCGGGGGCTGGGTCATCGACGGCCTCAAGCGCTACATCACCAACGCCCCGGCGGCCGGGGTGTTCATGGTGTTCGCCCGCACCGACCCGCAGGCACCGCCCGGTAAGGGCATCGGGGTGTTCATCGTGCCTGCGGCCACCGACGGGGTGGCCGTCGCGGCCCGGGACCACAAGATGGGCCAGGCGGGGGCCTGGACCGCTGACGTCGTGTTCACCGGCGCCCGCGTGCCCGCGGACGCGCTCGTCGGCGAGGCGCCCCAGGCCGGCTACGCGACCGCCATGCAGAGCCTCGCGCACGGCCGGCTGACGATCGCGGGCCTGTGCGTCGGAGTCGCGGCCCGGCTCATCGACGAGAGCGTCTCCTACGCCAAGGAGCGCTCCCAGGGCGGCCGGAAGATCGGCGAATACCAGCTCGTCCAGGCCATGCTGGCCGACTCCCACACCGAATACCTCGCCGCGCGGTCGCTGGTCCTCGACGCGGCCCGGCAGTACGACGCGGGCACCGACCGCCGGCTCGCCCCGTCGGCCGCCAAGTACTTCGCGAGCGAGGCCGTGGGCCGGATCGCCGACCGCGCGGTCCAGGTCCATGGTGGCTCCGGATACATCCGCGGGGTGCCGGTCGAGCGGCTGTACCGCGACGTCCGGCTGTTCCGGATCTACGAGGGCACCAGCCAGATCCAGCAACTGGTGATCGCCAGGGAGCTTTTGCGTTAATACCTGAACACCCTCGGTTAGCAATCGTTTGCAACCTTTCTGCACCTGACCGGGAAACCCGCTGGCTACCTGGACGCGGGACGGTATCCGCAAGACGAATCACGCTCCGGGCCAGCAACCGCGGCCCCAGGCGGTGAACCCGTTCCACGACAGAAAGAGGGTGACAGTCCATGGACCGCACTCGCACCGCGGTTTCAGCGGAACTGAGCCTGGGTCTGGTCCGGCCGGAGCACACGATCGTGCCGTTGATGGCCAGCCTGCACTACACCCGCCAGGACCCGTACGCCGTCAAGATGGCGTTTCACGTCGGGACCGGGGAGCCGGTGGAGTGGACCCTCGCCCGCGAGCTACTCGCGGCAGCCCTGCACTCGCGCGAGGGGATCGGCGACGTGCAGGTCTGGCCGTCAGCGGCATCAGGTGACCCGGAGGCGGGCGGGGAGGGAACCGCCTCCGGGCACGGCATCGTGAACATCGCGATGACCTCACCGTTCGGGCACGCGCAGTTCGAGGCGCCCGCGTCGGCCATCGCCGCGTTCCTCCGGCGGACGTACCAGGTCGTCCCCGAGGGCCAGGAGACGGACTGCATCGACTGGGACGCCGAACTCGCCGAGATCCTCAGCCAGGCCTGACCTGCTGGCCGGGACCTCTTTCGAGGGCGGGCGCTTACCAGGCCGTTCCCGAGGGGGGCGGGACGACCGGCGGGACGATGGCCTCGATCAGGTGCGGTCCCGGTGCGGCGTAGGCCCGGCGCAGTTCCGCGTCCAGGTCCTCGGCGGTGGCGACGCGGACCGCAGGCACCCCGAGCCCGGCGCTGATCTGCGTGAAGTCTGGGGTGGGGCCGGACAGGTCGAGCATCCGCGCGGCGCGCTCGCCCGCGTGCCCCGCCGCGGTGCGGGCCAGTTCCATCCGCAGGATCGCGTAGGCGGCGTTGTTGATCAGGACCGTGGTGACGTCGAGCCGCTCGCGCGCCTGGGTCCACAGCGCCTGGATGGTGTACAGGGCGCTGCCGTCGGCCTCCAGGGACACGACGGGCCGGTCGGGGGCCGCGACCGCCGCGCCGGTGGCCACCGGCAGGCCGTACCCGATGGAGCCGCCGGTGAGGGTCAGCAGGCTGTGCCGCGGCGCCGCGGCCAGGGCCATGGGCAGCGCGAACCCCGACGTGTTGGCCTCGTCGACGACGATGGCGCGCTCGGGCAGCGACGCGGCGACCGTGTTGGCCAGGCTGATCGCGTTCAGCGGGCCCGGATCTGGGGCGGGCGGCGCGCCCGCCGCCAGGACCGGCTCGGTGCCCGCGGCGACCTCGCCGGCCAGCAGGTCCAGGGCGGCCTCGACGTCCTGGTCGGCGCCGGCCAGGACGGTGACCGTGCAGCCGTCCGGCACCAGGTCGCCACCCTGACCGGGGTAGGCGAAGAACGACACGGGTGACCGGGCCCCGGCCAGGACCAGGTGGCGCACCCCGACCAGCTGGGCCTCGGCCACCTCGATCAGGTAGGCCAGCCGGTCGACGTTAGGGACCCCGACACCGCGCTCCATCCGCGCCGGGAACGTCTCGGCGAGCAGCCTGACGCCGGTCGCGGCGCCGATCCGGCTGGCCGCCCGCAGTCCGCGTTCGGTCAGCGCCTTCCCGCCGAGCAGCAGCATCGCGGATGCACCGGAAGACACGACGTGGGCCGCGGCCGAGATCTGACCGCCAGGGACCTCCGGCGGCGGTGCGGGCGCCCGGGGCGCGGCGAGCGCGGCGCCGTCGCCCCACGACACGTCGGCCGGGAGGACCAGGGTGGCGACCAGGCCGGCGCGGGCCGCCGCGACGGCGCGCATCGCGTCCTGCGCCAGGTCACGGGTGGTGCCGGAGGTGTGCACCCACCCGGACACCGTCCGCGCCAGGGCCTCGATGTCCGACTGGAGCGGCGCGTCGTAGCGGACGTGGCCGGTGGCGTGGGCCCCGACGATGTTCACCACCGGGGTGCGGGCCCGGCGCGCGTTGTGCAGGTTGGCCAGCCCGTTGGCCAGGCCGGGGCCCAGGTGGAGCAGCACCGCGGCCGGCCGGCCCGCGATCCGCGCGTACCCGTCGGCGGCGCCGGTCGCGACGCCCTCGAACAGCGCCAGGACCCCGCGCATCTCGGGCACGGAGTCCAGGGCGCTGACGAAGTGCATCTCCGACGTACCCGGGTTCATGAAGCACACGTCGACGCGCGCGCCGACGAGGCTGCCGATCAGGGCCTGCGCACCGTTCACGGCCCCGATCGTAGCGGCCTACTTCTGCCCGGCGGGCTCGGGCTTGGCTCCGGGCTCGGGCTGCCCGGCGGACCCGGTGGCCTGCTGGTTCCAGTTCCGCCAGATGAGCCGGTGCACCGGAATCCACCGGGGGATGTCACGCAGGCCCGGAATAAACGGGATGAGCAGCAGCAATATCGTGCCCAGGCCGGTCCAGTAGATGGCGATCAGGTCCGCGTTGGTCGAGGTCCGGTAGCCGGGCAGCTGGTACCACAGCTGGTACAGCCACAGCCACGGCTGGCCGGGGTAGCTGCCGGTCTCGTTCATGATGCCCCACTGGGTGCCGGTCAGGTGCATGGCGGTGGCCTGGCCGACGAAGTACATGCCGTCCTCGAGGAACAGCAGCGGCTTGGTGAAGTCGGTGCCGTAGAACGGGCGCTGGGCGAGCAGGTCCGCGTCGATCGCGCCGGCCCGGGCCAGGGTCAGCTCGGTGGCCAGCATGACCGGGACGGGTCCGTCGTTGGCCGCGGGGACCACCGGCGTCCCGTTGCTGAACGTCACCTTGGTGACCACGCTGCCGTAGTTGGTCGCCCACTTGAGCTGCTGGGCGGGGGACGCGGCGTTGTAAGTGGCGAGCGCCGAGGCCAGCGCCGGGTCGGTGGGGGCGGCCTTGGACAGCGGCGAGAGCACGAACGTCTGCGCGGTGTCGGTGATGGGCTGCGTCACGCCGAACCAGTTCGCCGGGGCGAACAGGATCTTCTGCGGGCTGCCGTTGGTGTTGTAGGGCGGCCCGTACATGGCGGTCTCGCTGGTGCCGTCGAGCTCGCTGGCGGCGGTGGCCAGGAAGTCGGCCGGCGCGGCCTGGACCCAGCTGGCCACGGTGACCGGCGGGACGTCGGGGGAGGACAGCAGGGCCGCTAGGCCGAAGGTGAGGACCAAGATCACCACCGAGGCGATAGTCCCTTCCTTGAGGATGTCGTAGCGCCGGGTCGGGCCGCGCCACGCGGCCCGGTCGGCGGCACGGGCCGCGCGCCTGGCGGCGAGCCCTCGCGGCCGGGTGGCCGGCAGCGGATGGCTGACGCCGCGGACCCGGACCAGCAGCACGTGCGCGCCGATGATCGCGACGAGGATAATCGGCATGAGCACCACGTGCCAGAGCAGCATCTGGCCGAAGTTCATCAGGTTGAAGAAGGCGCCGACCCCGACCGCGTTGAACGCGTCCTTGCCGTTGGTGGAGATCCACTGGGAGTCGAAGTTCTGCTGGGACAGGTACCCGGTGAAGCACTCCACGATCGAGGCGACGAACGCGATCACCCCGGTGATCCAGGTCAGGGTGCGCCGGCCGCGCCAGGCGGCCATCCAGAACTTGCCCCACAGGTGGATGACCAGCAGCGCCATGAACAGCTCGACGCTCCACAGGTGCAGGCTGTTGAAGAAGTGCCCCACCGGGTTGGTGTGCCACCAGTCGGTGCCGCCCAGCGCGATCGCGAAGCCGCTCACGATCGCCACGCCGAGCGCGGCCAGTGAGGCCACGCCGAACACGTACACCCAGGACGCGACGTAGGCCGGCTGGCGGTCGGGCAGCAGCTTGCCCGGCGGCAGCGCGGCCAGCGCGCGCCGGCGCACCCGCGCCGTCCACATCCGCTCATCCCCCTCGGCCACCGCACCGTGCGCGGTGCTCAGGGGCTCTTCCGGCACATCTGGCACGTCCCCGTCCCGCACCTCGCCGTCGTGGCGATGCCCCTTAGGGAAGGGCAGCAGGAGCGCGACGCCAAAGATGACGACCATGACTGCGATGAGAACCAGGTTCGCGACGGAGATCGTGAAGACGTTCCAGTGCACGTAGGTGCCGGGACCATTCAGGTCAAGGGCCGCGGGAGCGTGTCCCGCGATCGCCAGGTTTCTCAACGGATCCTCCGGGGGTAAAGGCCGCATGCGGGCCGCAGGCAGCTCTGAATTCTCCCACCCTGCCCGCCATTCGTATCGGCCTTAAGTGAAGAGGGTCACGAGGTGCCGGGGACCAAAGTCCCTAACCTGCGTCCCGGAAATCCGGTCGCGGCCTCGAGGTCGATCCCGGCCGGGTCGCCGGCCCGCCAGGCGATGTGCTGGTCGGGGCGGACTAGCAGGAACTCGTCATGCCACGGGTAGGGCGCGGGCACCTCGGTTAGCGTGAGCGGGATCCGCAGGCGGCGGGCCCGTCGCGCCAGGTCTGCGGCCGCCCCTGCGTGCGAGCGCACCGGCCCGACCAGCGTGAACCCGCGACCCAGGCGGTCGTACAGGGACGAGCCGTCCGGCCGCCAGTGGTGCGGCAGCCGCGCGCCGGGCTCGGCCGACGGCGTGTAGGTAGTCACGTCCACGGCGAGGCGGGCGCCGGGCTCGGCCGACGGCGTGTAGCTGGTCACGTCCACGGTGGGGACGGCGCCGGGCTGGACGACCGGCGACCCGGCGTAGGAGTACCCGAGAACCAGCCCCAGGCTGTGGAATTCGGCTCGCTTCGCGCGCTGGATCACCGCCTCGTCTCGCGGCAGCACGTCGGCCAGGAGGCGGTTGTTGGACTCGGCGCTGGCCACGGTGGCCTCGACCACGCCGCGGCGCTCCGGCTCGTAGCTGGCCAGCAGTTCCGGCGGCGCCCAGCCCTGCTCGACCGCGGCGATCTTCCACGCGACGTTGACCGCATCCCCGACGCAGGTGTTGAACCCGTGCCCGCCGAACGGCGGGTTCACGTGCGCGCTCTCGCCGACGAGGAAGACGCGGCGGTCAGCGAACCGGTCCGCGACGAGCATCCGCGCCGTCCACGGGTCGGTGGCGAGCACCTGGTGGTCGACCCGCGCGCCGATCAGGCCGGTGATGAGCGCGGAGGCGTGCGCTGCGCCGAAGGCCGCCTCGACCCCCGGCAGGATCGCCCACCAGGTGCCGGCCAGGTCCAGCCGGCCGATCAGGCCGGAGGTCGACGAACGCCCGGCACCTACCACCCAATACTGGACGGCGGGCCCGAGGTGCGTGTCCAGCGCGGGGGCGCGGAACACCACGTTGAAGTTCGGGCGCGGATCGGCGCGCCCGACGTAGCGCGCCCCCGCCGCTTCCCTGGTCACGCCGGTCACACCGTCGCAGCCAAGCACGTACCGCGCCCTGATCAGGTAACCGGAGCCCGCCTCGCCGCCGACGGCCACCGTGACACCGGTGTCGTCCTGGGTCAGGTCCGTGGCGGCGTGGCCGAGGCGCAGGTCGACGCCCGGCCGGCGGCGCAGGTGACCGCGGAGCACCTCCTCGACGACCGGCTGCGGCACCTGCTGGCCCGGTTCGGCGAACCGGTCGTCGCGGACGGTGGTCAGCCCGAATGCGCCATCGAAGTCGGTGATCCGGCGCCCGGCCAGCGACTCGCAGAACGTCACGCGCTGCGACCACGCGACGGGCAGCGGCGCCGCGGCGCGCAGCGCGTCCGCCAGGCCCCAGCGGCGCAGGTACTCCATCGTCCGGATGCTGGTGGTCTTGGCCCGCGGCCGGCGGTGCGAGACCTCGACCCGCGGCTCGATCACCACGCAGCGGACGCCGTGCCTGCCGAGTTCCGCGGCGGCAGCCAGGCCCGCCGGACCGCCGCCCACCACGAGCACCGGCGTGCGCTCGATCCGCGTTTCGTCCGCCATACCCCAAGGGGTATACCATGCCAAGCGTGAACGTGGACAGCCAGGAGCTGGCAGACGTGGTTAAGCGGCTGCGCCGCGCGCAGGGGCAGATCGGCGGCGTGATCCGGATGATCGAGGACGGCCGGGAGTGCCAGGACGTCCTGACCCAGCTGGCCGCGGCGGCCCGCGCCCTGGACCGGGCCGGCTTCAAGATCATCGCCAGCGGGCTCTGCCAGTGCGTGCTCGACGAGCAGGCGAGCCGCGACCAGGCGGCTGTCGAACGAGCGGTGGGCGAGCGGGCGCGCCTGGAGAAGCTCTTCCTCTCGCTCGCCTGACCGCCGGCCCTTCGAGGCGAAACAGGTGCGCGGGGGGAGTACCACCGCCGTTCGGGATGAAGGGTCTTTGAGGAATTTATCCGGGCCCCGCGTTGTACATACCCCTGCGGGTATCACACGCGAGGAGGCGGACGATGGCGACGGTCGAGCTTACGGCCGACAACTTTGACTCGACGGTGAGCGGCGGCGGCCTGGTCCTCGTCGACTTCTGGGCGGCCTGGTGCGGGCCGTGCCGGATGTTCGGGCCGGTCTTCGAGAAGGCGTCCGAGCGGCACGCCGACGCGGTGTTCGGCAAGGTGGATACCGAGGCGGAGCAGGAGCTCGCGGCGGCGTTCGGGATCTCGTCCATTCCGACGCTGATGATCATCCGGGACGGCGTCATCCTGTACGCGCAGCCCGGCGCGCTGCCTGAGGCCGCGCTCGAGCAGCTCATCACTAAGGCCAGCGAGCTCGACATGGACGAGGTCCGCTCCAGCCTGCCCGCGCAGGCCGGCGCCTGACGCCTACGAGAGCACGCGGCGGCGGAACTTGCGCAGGCCGATGGTCAGGAAGACCGCGGCGAACGCGACCACGACGGGGTAGATGACGTAGAACTGCATGTGCGGGGCGGTGGTGAACGCGGCGCGCATCCCCTCGTTCACGTAGATGAGCGGGTTGATCAGCACGATCGTCTGCAGCCAGTGCCACCCGCCGACGGTCACCGGCGCGAGCTTGTTCCAGGGGTAGTAGGTGCCGCCCAGGAACGTGATCGGCAGGATGATGAAGCCGAACATCAGGCCGATGTTCCTCGGCTCGAAGCTGGTCCCGAGGACCAGGCCGAGTCCGGCCATCGCGATGCAGGCCAGCGGGACGAACGTGACGATCAGCCACCAGTGCAGGGTCAGGTGCGCCTGCACGCCCGGCGCGTGGACGACCGACGCGATCGGCAGCACGATGGCCGCGGACAGGACGCCCTGGGCCGCGCCGGACAGGACCTTGGCGATGGCGACCAGCCAGATCGGGCAGGGTGCCTGGACCCGGTCCTCGATCTCGCGGGTGAAGCCGAATTCCTGGGCCATGGCCAGCGCGATGGACTGGACGCCCTGGAACATGATGGAGATCCCGACGACCCCCGGCACCAGGATCGTCGCGAAGGCCGACTCCTGCACCGGGCCGGTCCCGCCGATGCCCTGCCCGATCTTCGGGAAGACGTAGAGGAACACGAAACAGAGCAGGAACGGCTGGATGATCGTGCGCAGCACGAACACCCGGAAGTCCTTGCGCAGGACGACCAGGTCGCGCAGCATGAGCGCGCCGAGCGCGGTCCAGCTGGCCCGGGCGACCGAGCGGGTGGGGCCGCCGCCGATCCGGCGGGCCGGGACCTGGGGGGCTACCTCGGTGGTGGTCACTCTTCCCTGAGCTCCCTTCCGGTCAGGTTGATGAATACGGTCTCCAGGCTCGGCTCGGCGATCGAGACGTCGGACAGGTCGAAGCCGTTGCCCTCGGCCGACAGGACGATCCGCGGGACCAGGCGGTCCCCGGCCTGCATGTGCAGCTCGACCCGGTCGCCCGCCACGCGGGTGCGCGTGACGCCCTCGACGTCGCGGCCCAGCAGTTCGGCGAGCCGACCGGGGTCGCCGGTGGTCTTCACGGTGACGATGGTGTCGGCGCCGATGCTCTCCTTCAGGGCGGCCGGGGTATCCAGCGCGAGGATCCGGCCGTGGTCCATGATGGCCACGCGCTGGCAGAGGCGGTCGGCCTCCTCCATGTAGTGCGTGGTGAGCAGGATCGTCTGGCCCTCGTCGTGCAGCTCGCCGAGCAGGTCCCACAGCGCGAGCCTGCTCTGCGGGTCAAGCCCGGCCGTCGGCTCGTCGAGGAACAGGACCGAGGGGCGGTGGAAGATGGCCCGCGCCACCATCAGCCGCTGGGCCATCCCCCCGGACAGCGCGTACACCGAGGCCTTGGCCCACCGCGAGAGCTGGAACTGCTCGAGCAGGTCGGTGGCGATCTGCCGGGACTCTTTCGCCCCGATGCCGAACAGCCGGCCGTGAAAGTACAGGTTCTCGAACACGGACAGCTGGCGGTCCAGGGTGTTCTGCTGGGAGACGATCCCGCTCAGCTGCTTGGCCAGCGCGGGGTGCGCGGCCACGTCCACCCCGGCCAGGAAGGCGCGCCCCGACGTCGGGACGACCCTGGTCGTGAGGATGCCAGCGGTGGTGGTCTTGCCAGCGCCGTTCGGGCCGAGGAGGCCGAAGATCTCACCGGCCCGCACGTCCAGGTTGAGCTTGTCCACCGCGGCGAAGTCGGTCCCCGCGTAGACCTTGGTCAGGTCCTCGGTGTGGATGACCCCGTCTTCGGTGTCTGCCTCGGCCCTGCTCGCCTTTGCTGGTGCGGTGCTCATAGACCATCCAGCCTAGAGCCAGCGGTGGGCCGGGCGGGCCAGAGCGGGGCTGGGCTGGGCGAAACCCATGAGAGTGGCAACGTATAGGCAAGAATCGGTAGGGTGCCACACCCATGGAGTGTGTCGGCCGCGCCCGTGTGACGCGAGGGACTGGTGCGGACCACGAGGCGGATCCGGGACCTGGATGTTAGCGGTGGGCGCCGACCAGGGCGGCGTGGATGGCTGCGGCGCTGGCGGGCGTGCCCATCTCGTCGGAGTACGGGCCGTACGGGCTGCCATAGACGGGGGAACCCGGTTCCTGGCGCCAGCTCTCGGCGAGCGGGCCGGTGTCCACGGCGTCGTAGCCGATCGAGTCGAGGAAGGCGGTCACCGCTGCCTTCGCCGCGGCGTCGTCGCCCGCGATCGGCAGTGCGCTGCGGTCCTGCGCCCCGTGCGAGCGGGCCAGGTACTGCAGGTGCTTGAAGAAGATGTTGTTGAACACCTTCACCACGTGCGCTTCCGGCAGGTAGCGCTGGAGCAGGCCGCTGCTGGTGAGCGCGCCGGTGTCGAGCTCGGCGATCTGCCCGTCACGCCCGGGGTAGTAGTTCCCGGTGTCCAGGACCGGCTTGCCGGCCAGCGGCTTGACCGGGACGTCGCCGAACGCCTTCACCGGGATGCTGACCAGCACCAGGTCGCCCGCCTCGCCGGCCTGTTCGCCAGTGCCGGCGGTGGCGAGCGGCCCGAGTTCCGCGGCGAGCTCAGCCAGAGTCTCCGGGCCGCGGGAGTTGCTCACCACGACGTGGTACCCGGCCGCCACGCTGAGCCGGGCCACCGTGCCGCCGATCATCCCGCTGCCGATGATGCCCACTGTTGTCATGACCCCGCCAACCCCGGACTCGATCCGGTCATTCCGCGAGTTCGTCCGCGATGACCACTAGCTCACGGGCTAGGAGGCGGGGCGAAGATGGCGTGGGTTCCGATCCTCCGCCAGATGACGTGCGGCTGGCCTGGGACCCGCTCTTTCCCGTAGCTGAAGGTCGCCCGGCCGTCGTTATCCCAGGTCATCTCGAACACGCCGGGGTGGGCCGCCACCCCTTTGACCCGCAGGCCTGGCCGGAATGGGCGGTCGGAGGCCATCAGATCGGGCACGAACGCCTCCAGGATCACCTTGCGGAACAGAGCCTGCTGCTGCGACGTGAGGTTCTTCCAGTCCCGCTCGAAACGGGGCAGGGTCTGGAACGTCGGCATCAGGCATCCGCCGAGCCGATCGCGCGCAGGTGGGCGAACATATCGTCGGCGGATTCGTGTACCGTACCCCGACCGGCCGCGATGTCCTCGTCGGCTTCCCGCTCCCCGGTGAGCCAGTCCGGGGTGAAGAACCACGCCTGATCGGTCGGGATGGACACGTACCCGCGGACCGTGATCGTCCCGTCGTCGTGGACGGAGAACTCCACCTCGTCGCCCTCGCTGATGTGCAGAACGCGCCTGATCTCCTCCGGCAGCGTCAGCTGCGCCTTGGCGCGGACCTTCACTCTGGCGCTAATGCGGGGCTGCGGTTCGACCTTGGCGGCAGGCACACCCATGGCGGCCGTTCCTCCCAGGTTAGATTTTCTTACTTTCCTACTCTACCACTGGGCTCGCAACGGTGGTTTGTCCCCGGCCGGTCGTGAGACATGCCTTGGCCGGGCAGGATACTTGTGTCCCGCCCGGCCAAGGCTGGTGATCTGGCTTTTACCGCAGGAGTTCGTCCGGCTCCACGAACTCGCCGAGGGACTCGGCGATGGCCTCGATCTCGCCGGCCGCGGTGATCTCGCTGGTGGGCGTTGGCGCACCGGCGCGCGGGCGCAGGGTCAGGTAGCTGACCGCGATCCCGCTGACCATCAGCAGGATGGTGACGAGCAGCCCGGTGTGGTACCCGTCGAGGAACGCGTGCACCGGCCCGGCCCCGGCGCGCAGCGCGGCGGACTGCCGGGTCCGCAGGATCGCGCCGATGACCGTGATCCCGAGCAGGCCCGCGACCTCGCGCGAGGCGTTGAGCAGGGCCGAGGCGACGCCGGCCCGGGCCTGCGGGATGGCCTGCATGGACGCGTTGGTGACCGGCACGTTCATCAGCCCGGCACCTGCGCCGAACAGCGTGAACCCGGGCAGCAGGCTGTCGTAGCTCGCGTGCAGGCCCAGGCGGGCGAACAGGACCAGGCCGACGACCATGAGCAGCATGCCGGCCGCCACCGTGCGGTGCGCTCCGGCCCAGTTCTCGACCCGGGGCGCGATGGCCGCGAAGACCGCGACGGTCAGCGCCATCGGCACGAAGGCCAGGCCGGCCTTGGTCGGGGAGAAGCCCAGGATCTCCTGCAGGTAGATCGAGGTGAAGAAGTAGATGCCGAGGATCCCGAAGGCCCAGATCATCATGGTGCTCGTCCCGCCGCTGAACTCCCGCTGGCGGAACATGCCCAGCTCCACCATCGGGTTCGCGGTGCGGGCCTCGATCGCGAGGAAGGCCGCGACCGCCCCGGCGGCCAGGGCGAACGCGCCGAGGATGAACGGTGAAGTCCAGCCGTTGACGTTGCCCTGGATCAGCGCGTAGGTCAGCGCGAACAGGGCCACCGCCGAGCTGACCAGGCCGGGCAGGTCGAGTCGGCGGATTGCGGAGTCGGCACGCGATTCCCCGACGTAGAGCATCGAGATGACGAAGGTGATCACGCCGATCGGCACGTTGATCAGGAAGATCCAGCCCCAGTGCAGGTGCTGGCTGATCAGGCCGCCGAGCACCGGCCCGGTCGCGAGGGCGAGCGCGCTGACCGCGGCCCAGATGCCGATCGCCATGTTGCGTTCCCGCACATCGGTGAACACGGCCATGATGATGGCCAGCGTGGCCGGCATCAGCAGGGCCGCGCCGATGCCCTGGATCGCGCGGCTGGCGATGAGGACGCTGCCGCTGCCCGCCAGCCCGGCGGCCAGCGAGGAGAGCGTGAAGACGGCCAGGCCGGCCAGGAACAGCCTGCGCCGCCCGTACAGGTCGGCGAGCCTGCCGCCGACCAGCAGGAGCCCGGCCAGCGTGAGCAGGTAACTGCTGACCACCCATTCCAGCCCGGACACCGACAAGTGCAGGCTGCGCTGGATGGTCGGGATCGCCACGTTGACGATGTTGTTGTCCAGGTAGGTCATGAAGGTGGCCAGGCTGACGGCCGCCAGCGCCCACCACCGGCGTGACGGCGAGCGCCCCGAAGCGCCCGAAGCCTGTGCGCTACTCGCTGACACAGCGATCATCCTTTCGGTCTGAGGCCATGTACGCCGTACCTGTATCTTGTTCTTATACGTCGTACACGTACGTTGTACATCATCACTTGTACGGTGTATAGTTGTCAAGTGATGGATGCAGAACCCCGCCCAGAGGAGCCGGAAGGCGAACGCGCCCGGCTGAGCAAGCGCGCGGTCGTCGACCGGGCGCTCAAGCTCGCCGACGCCGACGGGCTCGACGCGCTGACCATCCGTAAGCTCGCGCAGGACCTGGGCGTCACCCCGATGGCGCTGTACTGGCATTTCCGCAGCAAGGAAGACCTGCTCGAGGGCATGGCCGAGCGCGTCTGGGGCGAGATCGACGTGCACGTCGACCCGTCGGTCCCGTGGTGGGCCCAGCTCCAGGCCGGGCTGGAATCGCTGATCCGCATGCTCCGCGCCCACCCGGCCGCGCCCCAGCTGGTGCTCGAGCACGAAAAGCAGAACGAGGCGGCGCTGCGCGCCACCGAGGCCACCCTCGAGATCCTGCGCGGCGCCGGGTTCGATAAGCAGCACGCCAGCGAGATCGCCCGTAGCACCCTGTGGACCGGGATCATGCTGGTCATGAG
This sequence comes from uncultured Actinomycetes bacterium, assembly GCA_963789225.1. Lineage (GTDB taxonomy): Bacteria > Actinomycetota > Actinomycetes > Streptosporangiales > Streptosporangiaceae > Palsa-504. The sequence goes on along the minus strand of CAWBKD010000004.1, from coordinate 4,079 downwards.
CGAGGCCGGATACCACCCGGAGCTACCGGAGGACGAGCGCGCCGAGCATCAACGACGCATCGAGGTCTCTTTCGCCATGCTGCCCGTCGTCAGGTACCCGCGGCTGGTCGAAGGCGCCGCGGTGATGGCCAGTTGCGACCCGGACCTGCACTACCGGCTGGGCGTCGAGCTGTTCATCGCCGGCGTCCGGGCCATCGCGGGCCAACCGTCCTGACCAGGGGTCAGAGCGGATAGGAGTAGCGGATGAACCCGCTGAAGCGCGCCACTTGGTCGTACAGCAGGCGGGCCGTGGCGTTGGTGTCCTGGGTGTGCCAGTAGTACCGGGTCGCGCCGCCTTCCCTGGCCGCCTCGGCCACCCGCTCGATCAGGGCGCGCGCCGCGCCGCGGCCGCGCATGGCCTCCTCGACGAACAGATCCTGCAGGTAGCACGCCTCGCCGGACCAGAACGTCGGGTGGAAGAAGTAGTGCGCGAGGCCGATCAGCCGCCCGTCCAGGCGGGCGCCGAAGGCGTAAAGCTCCGTGCCGCTGGCCAGCCGCTGCCAGGTCGCCTCGTACGCTTCGTCCGTCTCCGGGTCCTGGTAGAACGCCTTGTACCCGCGGGCCAGCACTTCCCACGCGGCCCGGTCATCGGGGCGTAGCCGGTCGATCTCGATCATGCCCGCCATCGTCACACGAGGCACTTTGTATCGCTTCGTTCGGCCCGGCGTTTCACCCCTTGACCGCGCGCAGGTGAAGCGACATGGGGATGCGCTGCCAGCGTCGCTGGCTCGGCCGCCGGGTGAGGAGTTCCTCGGACGGCCGCGGCTCCCTGATCGCCTCGATCAGCAGGCCCGCCGCCTCCAGCGCCTGGCTGTAGGCCTCCAGCGGCCGGTGCTCGCTGTGGAAGGTCATCGTGATGCCGCCCCGGTCGGCCCGCCAGTCGGCCGGGGCCTGGTCCAGGTAGGAGCCCTCGATGGTGAACGGCGCGTCTGCGTCGTGGGTCGGGAACGATCCGGCCGAGTTGATCGGGTGGTTGCGGGCCTCCGACTCCCAGCCGTCCCGCATCCTCACCAGGACAGCCTGCCACAGGCTGAGCTAGCTGGACTGCGCCCGGTCCAGGTCGACCTCGAATTCGACGCTTACCTCGTCCTTGAGCTTGAGGGCGCCGAAGAAGCCGGTGTACGGCTTGAGGCCGAAGGCCGACTGGAGGATCGTGGCGCTGCCGCGGTAGCGGCCGGGGGCGGGCTCGGCCACCTGCAGGCGGACCGGCTGCGACTTCCCGTTCAGCGTGAGGGTGCCCTCGATCGCGCCGCCGGTGGCCCCGGTGCGGATGATCCGCGACGAGGTGAAGGTGGCGGTGCCGTTGCCCAGGATGCCGCCGATGGTCTTCTTGATGCCGTCACGGTCAGAGTCGGTGAGCGGTTTCACGCCGCCCGTCCCGTCGCGCACTTGCAGGGAGCCGAGGTCGAGGTCGGCGGAGACCGTGGCGGCCGTGACGCCGCCGGCGTCCTCGGCTGGCACCTCGATCACGGCCGACCAGTTGGTCACCTCGATGGTCAGGTCATGGCCGGCGCGCGCGGCGACGCCGACGCGGCCCGTCTTCAGCATGACCCGCCCGGCGCCCGGGCCGAGCTTGAAGTTACCCGTCGTTGCAGCCACGGGCTAACCGTACGCACCCTGGGACACAATCGTCCACTCGTCAGGGCAGCGCTCCTCAGGGCAGCGCTCGTCAGGGCAGCGCTCGTCAGGGCAGCGCTCGTCAGGGTAGGGGGAAATCGCCGAAGAGCTCGCGGATGCGGCGCAGGTCGCGCAGCCGCGGCTCGGTGCTGCCGCCCACCCAGCGGCTGACCGTCTTGACCGACACCCCGAGCTGGCGCGCGGCTACCTCCATGGTCATGCCCTCGCGGCGCAGGGCGGCGGCCATCCAGTCGGCGAAGCCCTTCTCTTCCGGCGCGTCGTATCCGGATGCGGACCCGTCGCGTCCGGCACCCGCGGGGGCGTGCATCGCGTCGGACTTGAGGAGGGAGGTCAGGGCGTCCAGGCCCGCCGCCGTCCCGATCTGGCCGCCGGAGCGCAGGACGTCCACCTCGACGTGGTCGGGGAAGATGCGGAAGGAGACGTTGATCGCGCCGGTGGGACCGGCCGCCTCCAGCAGCGCTGCGGCGACGGTCTCCCCCACCTCGCGGTTGTCTTCCTCGGACAGAGGTGACTGGGACAGGCAGCGGCGCACGAAGTCGCGGATGTCAGGGATGGAGGACGGGCGCGCGGGGAACGTCTGCGACAGGACCACGACCGGTACTACTTCAATGCTGTCGCTGATCAAGTCGTGTGGCTTCGCCATCGCCACCCTCCGCCTCTCAAACCATCACAACAGCCCGGCGTGCATCCACACCGGGTATGACAATGAGAGTACGTGGAATACGGCCCCCCAGACGAGTCTGAACCGTCAGACATATGTGTCCACCTAGGCGACGGTTGTGTCTTGAGATTTGCGGGGACACGGGACTAGGCTGATGGAACCGGTGATGGCTCCGTTGCCAAGCGCCGGCCAGTGAGCATGTGATGAGCGGTCAGCGTGCCGGCGCATCTCGTCGGCGAGTAGCTGGGACGCGCCGAGAATGGGCTCGCGCGACCAGGCGATACCGCACACCCAGGTTCTTGCCGGGCGGGCGCGCCGCCAGCCCGGGGATGGACTATCACCTCATGACCTTAATTGGCTGCCCGCGGCCGCAGGCAGCCGGATGAAGGGGTGGCCGCTATGACTCAGGCTCCGGAAGAGTCGGTCCTGCACATTCTCTGGATGAACGGAGGCCTCGGTTGTGATGGGGACTCGGTGGCCCTGACCGCCGCGACCCAGCCCAGCATCGAGGAGATCGTCCTGGGCGCCCTGCCGGGATTGCCCAAGGTGGCGGTGCACTGGCCGCTGATCGATTTTGAGTGCGGCCCCGAGCAAGGCGCCGACAACTTCATCGAGTGGTGGCACAAGGCCGACCGCGGGGAACTCGAACCGTTCGTCCTCGTCGTCGAGGGGTCCATCCCGAACGAGGCGATCAAGTCGGAAGGGTACTGGTGCGGCTTCGGCAACAACCCGGCGACGGGCCAGCCGATGACCACCAACGAATGGCTCGACCGGCTAGCGCCCAAGGCCACCGCCATCCTGGCGGTAGGCACGTGCGCCACCTACGGGGGCATCCACGCGATGGCCGGCAACCCGACCGGCGCCATGGGCGTACCCGATTACCTGGGCTGGAGCTGGAAGTCCAAGGCCGGGCTGCCGATCGTCTGCGTGCCCGGCTGCCCGATCCAGCCGGACAACCTGTCCGAGACGATCCTGTACCTGCTCTACCAGGTCGCGGGGCAGGCGCCGATGATCCCGCTGGACGAGGCGCTGCGGCCTAAGTGGCTGTTCGAGGCCACCGTGCACCAGGGCTGCGACCGGGCCGGGTACTACGAGGAGGGCGACTTCGCCGCCGAGTACGGCTCGCCCAAGTGCCTGGTCAAGCTGGGCTGCTGGGGCCCCGTGGTCAAGTGCAACGTGCCGAAGCGGGGCTGGATCAACGGCGTGGGCGGCTGCCCGAACGTCGGCGGCATCTGCATCGCCTGCACGATGCCCGGGTTCCCTGACAAGTTCATGCCGTTCATGGACGAGCCGCCAGGGGCGCGCGTCTCGACGACCGCCAGCGGCATGTACGGCACGGTCATACGCAGCCTCCGCGGTTTCACCGCCCGCACAGCGGACAAGGAACCGAGTTGGCGCGTGAAGGGCTCCGAACTCCGCACCGGCTACCAGAAGACGTGGTGAACGCAATGTCAACCGACGCCGAGACCCCCGAACTCACCGAGATGACCTGGGATCCCATCACGCGGATCGTAGGCAGCCTGGGTATCTACACCAAGATCGACTTCAAGGCCAAGCGGGTCGCCGAGTGCCACAGCACCTCGTCGATCTTCCGCGGCTACAGCATCTTCATGAAGGGCAAGGACCCCCGCGACGCGCACTTCATCACCAGCCGGATCTGCGGGATCTGCGGCGACAACCACGCGACGTGCTCGGTCTACAACCAGAACATGGCCTACGGCGTCCGCCCGCCGCACCTCGG
>CAWBKD010000003.1:0-35399 GCA_963789225.1 uncultured Actinomycetes bacterium | reverse complement strand
CCTAACCCGGCTGGCCGCCAGCGGTAGAGCCAACGACAAGGAGGGCTGATGGCCGCAGGCCAGGGCGCGCAAGCAGCCGGCGAGCGGGTCGAGAAGCTGCTCGCCGAGCTGCGGTCGCACGGCGGGCCGCAGGTGGCCGCCACGGCGGAAGAACTGGTGGGCTGCCTGGTCGAGCTGTACGGCGCGGGGCTGGCCGAGATCGTCAGGATCCTGGGCGAGGACGGCGAGGCGGGCGCCCGGCTGCTGGATGCCCTGGCGGCCGACCCGCTCGTGGAGAGCCTGCTGCTGGTGCACGACCTGCACCCGCTCGAGGTCGGCACCCGCGTCGAGCGCGCGCTCGAGGCGGTCATGCCCAGGCTTGGCTCGCACGCGGGCCACGCGGAGTTCCTGGGCGTCGACGACCAGGGCGTCATCCGCATCCGCCTGGAGCGCGGCGGAGGCGGCTGCAATTCCTCGGCGGCCACGTACACGGTGGCCATCGAGCAGGCGGTGGCGGAGGCGGCGCCCGAGGCGGCGAGCGTCGACATCGAGGTGGTCGAGGTGGCCGCGGAGCTGCCGCTGCTGCAGATAGGCAGGCGTCCCGCGGGGATCAGGGGGTCCCGGTGACCTATGGGGGGCCCGGGGCCTTGGGGACGGGGGTGACCGGTCTGCGCCGCTTCGTACAGCGCCCGGCCGGCGCCCCGCCCCCGGGCGTAGCGCCGGGCGGGGATCCCGCCCGGCGCTACGCGCTCTCTGGCGTCGGCTCGGATTCGGGGACCGGCGCGGCGGACGACGCCGAGCGGTGCGAGATGTGCCGCGAGGTGCTAGGCGAGCGGCACGGGCACGTGGTGGACCTGGAGAAGCGCTCGCTGGCCTGCACCTGCCGCGCGTGCTACCTGCTGTTCACCCATTCCGGAGCGGCCGGCGGGCGGTACAGGTCCGTGCCCGAGCGCGTCGCCTACGACCCGGACCGGCCGCTGACCGGCGAGGACTGGAACGAGCTGCAGATTCCCGTCGCGATGGCGTTCTTCTTCTACAACTCGGCGCTGGGCCGCGTGGTAGCGGGGTACCCGAGTCCGGGAGGCGTCACCGAGTGCGAGCTCGACCTGGCCGCCTGGGACCGGCTCGCCGCCGCCTACCCGCTGCTCGGGGCGCTGGCCCCCGACGTCGAGGCGATCTTTATCAACCGCACGGGCGACGGGAACGAAACCTTCCTGATCCCCATCGACGAGTGCTACGCGCTGGTCGGCGAGCTCCGGAGGCTCTGGCAGGGATTCGACGGCGGCCAGGAGGCCCGCACCGCGCTCGCGACGTTCCTGGACGGCTTGCGGCAGCGCGCGATCGCGCTCGAGCCGCGGGACGGCGACCTGGACCGGGGGGCGGCGCCATGGCCGACCTGATCTTCGGCTGTACCGGCGCGAGCGCGGACCGGTACGCCGCGACGCCCACGCTGACGTTCTCGCTGACGATCAGCGAGACCTCCGGCGTGCGCGTGCACGCGATCGCCCTGCGCTGCCAGATCCGCATCGAGCCGCACCGCCGCCGGTACACGGCGGCCGAGGCGCGGCGGCTGCACGACCTGTTCGGAGACCCGTCGCGCTGGGCCGACACGGTCAAGCCGATCCAGCTCGCGACCGTCACCACGATGGTCCCCTCGTTCACCGCGCTGACCGAGGTCGATGTGCAGGTGCCCTGCACGTACGACCTGGAGGTGGCGTCGGCCCGCTACCTGCAGGGCCTGGACGACGGCACCATCCCGCTGCTTCTGCTGTTCAGCGGGACCGTCTTCCTCGACACGGGCGAGGGCTTTTCCGTCGAGCTCGTGCCGTGGAGCGCCGAGTCCTCCTACCGGATGCCCGTAAGCGTCTGGCGCGACCTGGTGAACGCGCACTTCCCCGGCAGCGCGTGGCTGCGCTGCAGCAACGAAACCCTGGACGCGCTGTCCGACTTCAAGGCGCGGCGCGCCCTGCCGACCTGGGACGCCACCCTGCTGGCCCTGCTAGCCGAGGCGGCGCTGGCCGAGGGGGGCCGGGCCGAAGGAGGCTCCGAGCCCGAGGCGGCGGAGGACCCCGGAGAGGCGATGCGGCCGTGAACCTCGACGCCGTCCGCCGCGTCGCCGACGCGGTGCTCTACGAGGGGTACATCCTGTACCCGTACCGCGCCTCGGCCGCCAAGAACCGGAGCCGGTGGCAGTTCGGCGTGCTCATGCCGCCCGGATACACGACGGTTGACCCCTCGGAGACCTCCTTCACGCAGGCCGAGTGCGTCTTCGAGCACTCCGGCCAGCCGAGCCTGCAGATCATCGTCCGGTTCTTGCAGGTGCAGCGGCGGACCGACCCGGCGGGCGCGACCTGGGACGAGGCGGTGGAACGCGAGATCGAGGTCAGCGTCGGCCCCGACGAGCTGCTCGGCGAGGGCCTGACCAGCGAGTTCGCCGTCGCAGGCGGCGAGGACCGTGAACCGCTGGCCGACCATAACGGAGCGCAGGGATATACGGTGCGCCGCCGCGAGCCACTCGCCGGTGCGGTCCGCGTGCGCTCGACCCTGCTCCCCGGGCCGTGGGGAGCGGTCCGCCTGCAGGTCCGGGTGGAGAACCGAACCGCGCCCGGTGCCGCGCCAGAGCACCGGGAGGATGCCCTGCCCTCGGCGCTGGTCGCCGCCCACGTGATCATGAGCATCTCCGGCGGGGAGTTCCTCTCGATGACCGACCCGCCCATCTGGGCGAAGGCGGCCGTGGCGCAGTGCGAGAACATCGGCGGCTGGCCCGTCCTGGCCGACCCTGACGGCGGCCGGGACGTCATGCTGTCCGCGCCGATCATCTTGTACGACCACCCCGAGCTCGCGCCGGAGAGCCCGGGCGAGCTGTACGACGGCACCGAGATCGACGAGATCCTCACCCTGCGCACGCTGGCGCTCTCCGACGACGAGAAGCTCGAGGCCCGGGCCACGGACCCGCGGGCGGCCGCGCTGATCGACCGCGTTGAGTCCCTGGACGCGCAGGCCATGGGGCGGATGCACGGCACGATCCGGTTCCCGGGTGCGGCCCGCTCCAGCGAGCCGCCCCAGGACCCTGACCGGGACGTTCCCTGGTGGGATCCGGACGCGGAGGCCGCCGTATCCCCGGACACCGACTACGTGATCATCGCGGGCCAGAAGATCGCGCGCGGCAGCCGGGTGCGGCTGCGGCCGGGCGCGCGCCGCAGCGACGCCCAAGACATGTTCCTGATCGGGCGGGTAGCCGAGGTCCAGGCGGTGCTGCTCGACGTCGACGACAACCCGTACCTGGCCGTGTCGCTTGCCGACACCCCCGACGAGGACCTCAGGATCGCCCACGGGCGCTTCCTGTACTTCGCGACCGACGAGGTGGAACCCTGCGAGGCCGGGTCATGAGCGGGCGCACGCTGGTGGCCGGCGTGGGCAACGTGTTCCTGCAGGACGACGCCTTCGGCGTGGAGGTGGTCCGGCTGCTCACGCAGGAGCCGCTTCCCCCGGGCGTGCAGGCCCGCGACTTCGGGATCCGCGGCGTCCACCTGGTCTATGAGCTGCTCGACGGGTACGACCTGTTCGTGCTGGTGGACGCGGCGGCGCGCGGTGAGGAGCCGGGCACGGTCACCGTGCTCGAGGTCGACGTGCCGGAGCCTGGCTCGGTCCCGGGGACGGTCATCGACGCGCACAGCCTGGCACCCGACGACATCTTCGCGCTGCTGGCCTCCCTGGGCGGCCGGCCGGGGCGGAGCCTGGTCGTGGCCTGCGAACCGGCAAACGTCAGCGCGGGGATGGGCCTGACCGAACCGGTACGCGAAGCCCTGCCGCACGCGGTACGGGCGGTGCGCGAGATTCTCGCGCGTTCGGCTGATACGCGTTCGGCGGGCGCGCATGACCAGGATGTGGCGGACGAGCAGGAAGTGATAGCGGACTGATCTAGACCTGGAAAGGAGGTGCACGGGCATGATCGGCAGGCTGATCAAGGCAGTTATCATCGCCGCCGTGCTGGCGCTGGTGATCGACTCACTGCCGGACATCAAGCGGTACCTCGAACTACGTGAGATGTGACCCGCGCGGGCCAGGAAGGGTGTGATGGGCGTGGAAGTAGTACTCGGTTTCGCGTTCGGCTACTGGGTCGGCACCCGCCAGGGGCGGAAGGGCATGCTGCAGGCGATCGACGCGGCCCAGGCAATCTGGGCCTCACCGGAGACGCGGCGGATGCTGGCCGAGGGCCTGTCTGCGTTCCAGGAGGTGGCCCCGGCCCTGGGGCGGGGCGGCAACGGCGGCAGCCGGACGTCGGTCATCGGCAGCGTGATGGACGAACTCATCGAGCGGCGCCAGCGGCGCGCGGCGTAACCGCCGCGGAACATAGGGGAACGACATGCATGAGTACGGCCTGTGCGAAGGCGTGCTGGCGACGGTACGCCAGCGCGCCGCGGGAAGGAAGGTAGCCGGGATCCGGGTGCGCTTCGGCGTCCGGCACGCGGTCGACTCCGAATCCCTCGCACAGGCCTTCAGCGTGGTCGCCGAAGGCACGGAGGCGGCCGGCGCCGCCGTCGATCTCGTCACGGTGCCGGCCACGCTGTCCTGCCGGAGCTGCGGACACACGGCCGAGACCACCGACGTCTTGGCCGTCTGCGCGCGCTGCGCCAGCGACGACGTCGAGATCACCGGCGGCGACGAGATGGTCCTCGAATCAATCAGCTACGTCTCGGTGCCGACCGCCTGAGCCCACGTTCCGGCAGCCCTCCCGCCCTCAGGACAGGAATCCGGACAGGCCGAACCCGTACTCGTAGGTGAACTCGGTGGCCGCGGTGGCCTGGCTGCTCACCCCGCCCACCGTGACGGTCACGGTCACCGTGCCGGTTCCCGGCGGGGCGACCACCGCGATCTCAGTCGGCGTCACGGACACCACCAGCGCCGGATGAGCGCCGAAGCTCACGCTGACCCGGCAGGACCGGCTGCCCGGCGGGCAGGCCAGCCCGGTGCCCCTGATCCGCACTGCCGCCCCGAACTCCGAACCGCGATCCGGGCTCAACGAAGTCACCAGCGGCCCGCTCACCAAGATCGACAGCGCCTTGCTGGCCGTCATCGCCGGGCCCTCCGAGTCGGTCACCGTGACCGTGAAGTGATAGGTGCCGGCGACGTCCGGCGTCCCGGAGATCACCCCGGTGGAGGAGTCAAGGGTCAGCCCGGGCGGCAGCGACCCGGCCGTCACCGACCAGGAGTAGGGTGGCTCCCCGCCGGTCGCGGCCAGCGTCGCCGTGTAGGGATGCCCTCCGGTCGCGGCGGGCAGGCTGGTCGTGGTCACTTTCAGCGAGGCGAAGAGCGGCGTGATCGTCACTTCCGGGGTCCCGGTCGTGTCCTTGCTCATCGAAGTCCCCGTGGCCCCGGCCACCCAGAAGCTCGACCCGGCCCCGCCGCCGGCGGACCCGAACTGTCGCTCTGCGCCGGCGCCGCCGCCGTAGTAGCCGCCACCGCCACCGCCACCAGAGTCGCCACGTGAGTCAGCGCCGCAGGGTGCGGGCCCGCTGCCGCCCTGTCCGAGCGAGCCGTTACCGCCCGAGCAGTAGTTCCCGGTGCCGCCGGTGCCGCCCGTGCTGCCGCCGAACGTTGAATCCGGTGCCACCGGGTGCGCCGATCGCGGTAATCGTCACCGCGATGGCCCCGGCCGGCACCGGATAGGTCTGCTGGCCGCCGGTGGAGGTGAAGGTGGCCGTGGGGGCGGCGAGCGCGGGAGCCGGGACCCCCGCGACCAGGCCCGCCGCGCCGACGGCGGCGGCCAGGGCCAGCCCGGCCGGGCGCGGTACCGCGCGGAGCAGCCGGACCGCCGGGAGGGACACAACGCTAAACAGACCAGACCGACGCATAGGGAACTCAACCTCCGGTAGCACAACGTAAGTCCAGGCCACAGGGATCCGCTCACGGACAAGATCGCGGGCTACCGCCGCCTGCCGGTGGTGTCTGGTGAAATATCGCGGAAAGATTACACCGGTCTCAGTTGTTGCGCCATGGCCGGATCAGGCCGTTTTTACGCCGGTACGGGAGTCACCACGAACTGGCGCAGGTACAGGTCGCGGAACGTGACCGGCCCTCGCGGGCCCGGCACCTTGTCGATGTTGATCCCGGTCTCCGGCACGGACAGCAGCTTGAAACCGTCGAGCAGGCGCGTGGTGGCGTTCCAGAACGCCCCGGTCCCCGCGTACGCGCCGAGGAACTCCGCCGCGGCGGCCTCGTCCCGGGTGACGATCGCGGCGGCCAGCCCCGAGGTTTCCTCGTTGGCGATCGCGGCCGCTGCGCGCGGGCCTTCGGCGGGGGCGATCGTCACGGTCGCCTCATGCCCCGCGTCCAGGGCCCACTCGTGCCCGAGCGGGTGAGCGTGCGGCGGGAGCGAGGCGCTGATGCCCAGCCGGGCGAGCAGGGGGTGGATCCGCGGCATTAGCTCGTCCCACCTCGACGGATGCACGAGCAGCAGGTTGAGGCGGTTGCACACACCCAGCCGGTCCAGGCCCGCCTCGATCAGCCGTTCCGCCAGGTCCGCGTCGGCGGCCGCGTCGACGTACAGGACCGCGCCGCCGTCGGCGTGGGCCAGGGTCCGCACGCCGTGCCGGGCCGCCTGCTCGGCCAGCGCCCGGGTGCTGTCCCCGCTGCCGCGCAGGATCACCAGCGGGATCAGGCCGGGCTGGCTGACCAGGGCCCGCGCGGAGTCCTGCCCGGGCACGCGGAGCAGCTGGATCATCGCGGGGTCGAGTCCCGCGGCGGCGAGCGCGGGCCCGATGACCTGGTTGGCCAGCGCGATGGCCGAACGCAGCGCCGCGGAGCCCGTCCGGAGCACCCCGGCGTTCCGCGACTTGACGAACTGGGACGCGACGTCGACCACGACGTTCGGCCGGGCCTCGAAGTTGGCCCCGATCACGCCGACCGGCCTGCGGTACTCCTCAAGCAGCAGTCCGCCGGGCAGCTCTCTGATCGCGCGCCGTGCTGGCTCAAAAGGCACGGCGGCCAGCGCGCGGAGTTGGCCGGCCATGGCCGACAGCCGCACGTCGTCTAGGCGCAGCCGGTCCAGCAGCGCGTCGTGGACGCCGCCGGCCCGGGCCGCGTGCAGGTCGGCGGAGTTCGCCTCGAGCACGTCGTCGGCGTGCAGGCCCAGATGGTCGGCCATAGCGCGCAGCGCGTGGTCCAGGTCCCCGTCCGGGACGCTGACCAGGCCCGGGACGGTGGCGCGCGCGGCGCGCGCGGCCTGCTCCACCGCGGCGGCGGCGTCGACCAGAGCTGCGTCGACCGGAGCCGCCGTGCTGACTTCAGTCGTCATGGCCGTCCTCGCGTTCCGCCGGAACGGTCGCCGGCGCTGGCTCCAGCGTACGCAGGGGCGTCGCTTCGAGCGCGCAGCTTATTTCCTGCGGCGGCGCCTTCGCACCGGCGGCCCGCGGCGGGTTGCGGATGGTGAGCGCGGCGAGCACGCCCCCGGCCGCGCAGAAGACGGCGGCGATCATGGCCGCCACCTTGAAGCCGTGGGCCAGCGCGGCCGGGTGCAGGTAGCTGTCCCCGGTGATGCCGGCCAGCGCGGGTAGCACCGCCACCGCGATCAGCCCGGCCGCCCTGGCCACGTCGTTGTTGACCGCCGAGGCGACGCCCGCGTGCTCGGCCGGGGCGGCCCCCATGGCGGTCGCGGTCAGCGGCGCGACCATGATCGCCACCCCGAGCCCGAACGCCACCACCGCGGGGAACACCGCGGTCAGGTAGTTCCCCGATCCGCCGACCCTGGTGAACAGCAGGAACGACCCGGCGATGACCAGCGGCCCGACCGTCATCTGGAGCCTCGGGCCGATCCTGGCCGCCAGCGCGCCCGAGCGGGCGGACAGCAGGAGCATGATGAACGTCACGGGCAACAGCGACGTTCCGGCCTCGATCGGGCTGTAGTGATGCGCCACCTGCAGCACCACGGGGACCAGGAACAACAGCCCGCCGAGCGCCGCGTAGACGACGAACGTCACCGCGTTGGCCGCGGAGAACTGCCGGGACTTGAACACCCCGAGCGGCAGCATCGGCTGGCGCTCCCTGTCCTCGATCAGGATGAACACGGCGAGCAGGACGAGTCCCACGCCCAGCGGCACCAGCACGGGCACCGACCCCCAGCCGTAGGCCGACGCCGCGATCAGCCCGTACGTGATCCCGGCCAGGGCGCCGCTGATGGTCACCGCGCCCCGGATGTCCAGCTTCGGGACCGGACCGGGCGCCTTAGTCTCTGGCACGTGCCGTCTGGCGATGACCAGCACCGCCACCGCCAGCGGGAGGTTGATGAAGAACACCAGGCGCCACGACACGGCGCTGATCAGCCACCCGCCCAGGAACGGGCCGATCGCGGTGGCCACGCCGCCGAGCCCGGACCACGCGCCGATGGCGGCCGAACGATCCTGTTCGGCGAACGAGGCCTGCAGGATGGCCAGGCTCCCGGGGGTGAGCAGCGCCCCGCCGACCCCCTGCAGGGCCCGGGCCGCGATCAGCACCGCGGCGTCCGGGGCCAGCCCGCACAGCAGCGACGCGACCGCGAACCAGACGATGCCGATCTGGAACACCTTCCGCCGCCCGTAGCTGTCGCCGAGCGTCCCGCCGAGCAGCAGCAGCCCGGCCAGGGTCAGCGTGTAGGCGTCGACCACCCACTGGATGCTGGCCACGGACGCGTGGAAGTCCCGCCCGATCGCCGGCAGCGCGATGCCCACCACGGTCGCGTCCAGCGCCGCCATGCCCGAGCCCAGCACGGTGGCGGCCACCACCCACCGCCCCTGCGCGCTCGCGAAGCGCAGGCCCGCGGGGCTCGCCTGCGGAATCGGTGTCTCGGTCATCTGCGGTACGGGCACCACCGTTCGTTCGGCATATATCAAGAACTTCAAATTAGTCCGAACGTGCGATGGTGGCACTGTCCTGCGCCACCGCCGGGTCCGGCGGCTGGCCCGCCGGCGGCGATTTCCGGCCCGAGCCGGGGCGGGTGGCCAGGATCGAGCCGCCCAGGATTAGCACGAACGACACGCCGATCGCGGCGGTCAGGTGCTCGCCGAGGACCAGGACGCCGAGCGTGACCGCGACCGCGGGGTTCACGTAGGTGATGACCGTGGCGCGAGCCGGGCCGACCTCGGCGATCAGCCGGAAGAAGACCAGGAAGGCCGCCGCCGTGCAGATCACGCCGAGCCCGGCCAGCGCCCCGAGCACCTCGAGCGACGGCACCTTGCGGGGCCAGGTGAGCGCGGCGAACGGCGCGTAGACGACCGCGGCCGTGCCCAGGCAGACCGCGTTGACCGCGACCGGCGGGAGTCCGGCGAGCTTGCGGTTGGCGATCAGCGGGCCGGTCGCGTAGCCGAGCGCGGTGAGCAGCACCTCGATAACCGGCAGCGTGCCCGCGCGGCCCGCGCCGGGCCCGGCCAGCAGGGCCACCCCACCCAGGCCGACCGCCAGCCCGGCCCAGCGGATGGCGGTAAGGCGGTCGCCGGTGCGCGTGAGCCAGGCGAGCAGCGCGCTGATGATCGGCACCGCGGCGATGAGCAGGCCGCTCGTCGAGCTGGGCAGGTGCTTCTCGGCGTTTGACAGCAGCGCGAACGGGCCGACGATCTCGAAGGCGGTGAACGCGGCCAGCCACCGCAGGTGCCCCTTGAGCGCGCGCAGGTGCCCGCCGCGGATGGCCGCGGGCAGCAGCAGCGCCGAGCCGAGCGCCACGCGCGTGCACACCAGGACGGGGACCGAGACGCCGCCGTCGGCCACCTTGATGAGCAGGTAGGGGATGCCCCAGATCACGCCCATCGCGGCGAACAGCAACCACCCGCGCCTGCTCAACCCCACGCTCCCGTCGTTCCGCCGCACCCAGCTTCAGCGTAGGGGAGCGCGGCGCGTCACGGGCAGATGCCGAGCGGCCCCACCTGCAGGCAGGTGCTGGCCGGCGACGGCGACGGCTGCCGCATGGCCGGGGTCTCCGTTTGCGACGGGGTGGGTTCCGGGTCGGCGAGGGTGGGGATTCCCCCCGAGGGAGTGGGGGGCCCGATCGAGGGGACAACGCCGGCGCCCGAGGTGGAGGCGGAGCTGGTCATGGTCGGGCGGGGGCGCGGGCGGCGGCGGGCCGCGGGGCTGGTCGAGGCCGGCGCGACGATGGCATTGATCGGGCTCGGGCTCGTGGTCGTGGGGGCGGGCAACGGGCTGGGGGACGGTATCCCGCGGGCCGACTCGCCGTTCGTACCCGCCTGGGCCGAGGACTGGCCGAGGTTGTGGGGCAGGTGCAGGACCTGGATGGAAACCGCGGACAGCGCGAGGAAGGCGATCGCGCCCGCGGAGATCACCATGACGGGCACGGTGCTTCCGGCCGGGTGGGAACGCACGAGCGTGCCGAGCTGGCCGACCGTCGTCCTGATCCGGTCGGCGGCCAGCGCGAGCGCCAGCTGCGCCGGAGGCAGCGGCGGGCAGTAACCCATCCGCGCGGACAGCCGCAGCCTGCGCAGCGCGGAGCGCCGCTCGGCCGCGGTCAGCCCGGGCAGCAGGAAAACAACAGTGTTGCGGCCTTGCGGTACGGCCGCAGCGTGTAATCCGGGCGAAAGCTCATCCGCATCGCGGTAGCGGATCTTAATCACGGCTCAGCCAATTGACGCATGTCATGTGCACTACCTAAGAAAAGGACGAAATGGCTAGTGCACGCCCCCCCACTTGAGGCGTTCGCCATCGGTACTATAGCCGAGCCGATTGCCACCTTCAGGCAGACAACACGGCTTGTCCTGCTCTGCAACCATTCCGTGGCCGAATCCGCCCGTGACGCTGCGCGCGCCGGGCGGTTAGGCTGCGAGCGTGATATCTGCCCAGGCCGGGTCCGTCTCGGGGACCACGGCGAGCCGTACGGCGGCCTTCGGCGGGTTCACCTGGCCCTGGGCGATGCTCCTATCGGTCCTCGGCGGGATCGCGGTCTTCGTGTCTTTTCCGCCGCTGGACGCCTGGCCGCTGGCCGCGGTCGGGCCCGCGTTGCTGGTCATCGCGCTCACCGGGCGGAGCCTGCGGGGCTCGCTCTGCTGCGGCCTGGCGTTCGGCCTGGCGCTGTTCGTGCCGCTGCTGACGTGGCTGCTCAACGTGGCGTGGTACGCGTGGGCCGCGCTGGCCTTGGCCGAGGCGGTCATCTTCGCCCTGCTCACCGTGGGCCAGCGGCTCCTGCTGCGGCTGCCGTTCTGGCCCGCGGCGGTGGCGGGGTGGTGGGTGGTCGCCGAGGGGTTCCGGGACCGGTGGCCGTTCGCGTTCCCCTGGGGCCGGCTGGCGATGAGCCAGTCCGTCGCCCCGGACGTCCGCTGGGTCGCCGTCGGCGGGGCACCGCTCCTGACCTTCCTGGTCGCCCTCACCGGCGCCATCCTCGCCCGGTATGTTCTCGCCGTGCTAGCCCCCGGGGGACTACCCCCCGGGGACCCCCCACTTGGGGGGACTGCCCGTCCCCCCAAACCCCCCTGGCCCGCCTTGGGGGGGATTGCCCGCTCCCCCGCGCTTCGGGCGGGGCTGGCTGCGGTGGTGACGGCCGGGGTGGTCCTCGCGGGCGGGCTGCTGCCCGTCGACCCGACGGGGGGCGCGCCGACGGCCGTGGTGGCCGCGATCCAGGGCAACGTGCCGCGGGCCAGGAACCTGCCGCAACTGCTGAACGACAGCGAGGTCACGCAGAACCAGGCTGCGGCCACGCTGAAGCTGGCCGCGGAGGTGAAGGCGGGGCGGGTGCCCGAGCCGGACGTGGTGGTCTGGCCGGAGGACGCCGTGGGCCTCGACCCGTTCGAGTACCCCACTGTCTACGACCAGATCCTGTCCACGGTGGACGGCCTCGGCCGGCCGGTCCTGGTCGGCGAGGTGCTGCAGGGGCCGCTGCGCAACGCCGGCCAGCTCTGGGTGCCCGGCCGCGGCCCGACGTACCCCATCTACGTCAAGCGCCAGCTGGTTCCGTGGGGTGAGTACATCCCGTTCCGGGCCATCACCTCCCGCATCAGCTCCCTGACCTCGCTGGTGCCGGCGGACTTCACCCCCGGGCACAGCCTCGTCGTGTTCGGCGTCGGGCCCGTCAGGCTCGGCGACGTGATCTGCTACGAGGTGGGCTTTGACAACCTCGTGCGGTCCGAGGTCAACGCCGGGGCCAATGTGCTGGCCCTGCAGTCCAACGACGCGGACTTCGAGCTGGACAATCAGCTCGGCGAGACCGAGCAGCAGACGGCGATGGCGCGGATCCGGGCCATCGAGAGCGACCGTGCCGTGGTCTACGCCTCGACCACCGGGGAGAGCTCGATCATCGCGCCGGACGGCAGCCTCATCGCGAGCAGCGGCATCTGGCGCCAGGCGATCCTGGACGCGCGGGTCCCGCTGGTCAGCTACCGCACGCTCGCGGACCGGATCGGCGCGTGGCCGGAGTACGTGATCGTCCTGCTGACCCTGCTCGCCCTGGCCTGGGCGGGCGCGGGGGCCTGGGGCGACCGGGCCGCCCGCCGAAGGCAAGCGGTCGGCTCGGCGTAACCTACCGGACGTTTCGTACGTCTGTATTCGGGGAGCCGGTCCCGAAAGCACCACGTACGATGCGTAGCAGGTACCAGGCACGCAACTGGGCATGGCGGTGCGGCGACCTGACTTTCGGCGCATTGAGGGAGGCTCACCGTGCGCGGGACAGACCGCAGGTCTGAAGGTTCGGCTTCGCGAGTGCGGCGGTACGTAGGCGCCACGGCGGCCATGGCCGTCGGGCTACTCGTGGTGGGCTGCAGCAGCGGCCCAGGGAACCAGGCGCCCGCGGGGCAGGCGGGGGGACAGTCGACCGCCTCGGCCAGCTCGAACGCGGCCGCGCTCGCGGCGGACCTGAAGATCACGCCCGCGAACGGGAGCCATGACGCCAAGCCCTCGGCGGGGATCACCGTCACCGCCACCCAGGGCAAGGTGACCAACGTCACGGTAAAGGCGTCGGGCGACCCGGTGACCGGCACCCTGAGCCCGGGCGACCAGACCTGGCATAGCCTGTGGGCGCTCAACACCGGGCGGACCTATACGGTGACGGCGACAGGCAGCATCAACGGGCAGACGGTCACCAACACGAGCACGTTCAGCACGCTCACGCCCACGCAGACGTTCACGACCGAGATCTACGAGGGGTACGACCAGACCTACGGCGTCGGCATGCCCATCATGCTGATCTTCAGCCAGCCGATCACCAACCGGGCCGCCGTCGAGCGGTCGCTGGAGCTCACCACGTCCAACCCGGTGATCGGCGCGTGGTACTGGGACGACAGCGAGCACCTGGACTTCCGGCCGCGGGACTACTGGCCCGCCAACACCACGGTCAGCTTCTTCGGCCACCTGAACGGGGTCGAGGGAGCCCCGGGCGTCTACGCCACGGCCGACCTGACCCAGACGTTCACCATCGGCCAGTCGGTGATCGCCGTCGCGAGCACCACCACGCACCACACGCAGATCTACATCGGCGGCAAGCTCACCTATGACTGGCCGATCAGCACCGGCCGCGCCGCCCTGCCCACCCCCGACGGCTCCTACCTGTCGGTCCAGAAGAACAACCCGGTGCAGATGATCGGCGGCGGCCCGCCCGGCAGCCCTGGCTACTACAACGAGCTGGTCTACTATGCGGTCCGGTTCACGTTCAGCGGCGACTATTACCACTCGGCGCCGTGGAGCGTCGTCGACCAGGGCACCACGAACGTCAGCCACGGCTGCGTGAACCTGCCGCCCGTCGACGCGCAAACGTATTACAACCTCTCCGTGCCCGGCGATCCCATCACCATCACGGCCAGCACGGCGGCGGGCAAGTGGGACGACGGCTGGACCGAGTGGTTCCTGTCCTGGTCGGCGTACCTGAAGGGCAGCGCGCTCGGCGAGGCGGTGGAGGCGGGGCCGCAGGGCAGCACGTTCGTCAACCCGTCGTCGCTGCCCCCCGACACCGCCACCGCCCCGCTCGAGACCGCGGAGTCCGGCAACTGGTACGCCAACACCTCGAACATCGCGACCATCGGGAGCATCGGCTAACCGCCGCTCGTACCTAGCCACCGTAGCCTCCGTAGGCTCCGTAGGCTCCGTAGGCTCCGTAGCTTTCGCAGCCGTCGTAGCCGTTGCCGTACCAGTTGTTGTCGCCGTAACCGTAGCCGTAGCCTTCCAGGCCGCAGGGATCGGCTGGGTTCCAGGAGTCTCCGGGCGCTACGACCACCCACTGGGGGTCGGACGAGGCGGGCACCGCGGTGGGTGACGGCGACGCCGAGGCGGTCGACGTGGCCGACGTGGCCGACGTGGCCGACGTGGCCGAGGCGGCCGTCGCGTCCGGGGCCTGCCGGACGAGGCTGAGCGTGGCGGAAGTCGCCACCCCCTGCCCGTTCAGGCCGAGGTTCACGGTGTTCCGCAGGCCGAAGCCCGCGCACCCGAGGTTGGTGAATGACGCGCTCAGCCGGGCCGCCATGAACGTGAACAGGTTGTTCCCCATGGCCGGGACGGGCGAGGCGGTCGCGGTGAACCGCGCCTGGTTGGCGGCGATGAAGGCGGACTGGGTGTCGAGCATGTTGGCGCAGAAGTTCGCCGGGGTGTCGGCCTGCTGCCCGCCGTCGAGGGACTGCTTGAACGGCTCCTGCGTGCCGCCGATCACCAGCGGCTGGCCGACGCCCATCCGGTACAGATCGGTCTTCCACTGGCTGAGCTGACCGTTGACCAGCGTCATCGGGTCGTTTTCCGGTACCAGCGCGATGGGCTCTTTCTGGTTGGCCGCCGCGGACAGCTCATCGAGCGTCTGCGAGGTACCCGGCTGGCCGCCGTTGGAGATGTCCGGCGCGGTGAACGGGGTGCAGCCGAGCGCGGGCAGGACGAAGCTGTCGAGCACCCGGTTGTCGCTGCCGTTGTTGATCGTCATCGCTCCCGGGAGGTCGGCGGCGCTGGCCGCGTTGTCCTGGGCCGTCTCGCCGTCGGCGGTGAGCAGGTACTGGGTGGTCACGTTGTCGCTGGGGTCCTGGTCGACGAGGTCGAAGCTGCGCGTGGTCGGGCACGGCTGCCCGGTGACGGGCGAGATGCCGTTGCCGGGGATCTGCAGCTTGCCCGCGGAGATGTCGGTGTCCGCGGCGGCGTAGAAGGCCACGCTGTTGCAGTAGGAGACCTGGCCGAACAGCGACCCGTCCAGGCCGTTCACGCACCTGGCCACGGTCAGCGTGTTCGCCAGCGCGCCGACGAGCTGGAGGTCGTTGCCGTTGAACCCGATCATCAGGTTGACCACGGCGCCCTTGGGGAGCTTCGGCACCACCGGGGCGACCGCGGGCGGCGACCCGAGCGTGGTCACCAGCGGCTCGTACACCCACAGCCGGCCGGTGGCCGGGTTCAGGATGGTGGCCTGCACGAAGGCCTGCAGGTTCGGGTTCGACTGCTGGCACCCCGAGGCGGCCGGGCTCTCTCCGCCCGGTCCGGTCAGCAGGTACGGGGAGGCCAGCCCCGCCGCGGTCTCCGGGTGCGCGGGCACGACGAGCTCGCAGTTCATATTCGCGTTGGCAGCCGGGTTCGCCGTCCCCGTGGCCGCCGCCGTCGCGCCGAGCGGCGAGACGGTGAGCTGGCTAGCCGGGTGGCCCGAGACCGCGATCACCACGCCGAACGCGAGTCCGAGGGCCATCGGGATCGCGAGAGGCACGACGGACTGCGCTACGGGCCGCTTACGCACCCGGCGGCGTCGGACATTCCTACTCCCAGTGAGCATATGGTCCACCTCCGTTATGTCCCTCCCTGGAGGGCGAGGTTAGACCCGTTACGTCATGGTGTGGGAGAAAGCGCGGAAAGTCTTTTTGTCCCCTTGTGGAGTGAATAACCAGATTTATTGGTAAATCGGAGTTCTTTCTCACTCATTACGTCACAGGTAGCGACCGTTCGAACACACAACTAGGGTAAGTAAAGACTAACCTTTCGGATACCTCTGTCGGCCACCCGCAGGTCAGGGCACGCCAAAGGGAGGCGGCCGGGGCCGCCTCCCTTGGTTGCGGATTGCTGTCGGGCTGGACCTCACATGCCGGTGACGTCCTCATGGTGCCCGCGGCGGCTGGGCGGCAGCTTCACCGTACCGGGGTTTTCTTGGGTCCCCAGCCCGTAGCCCCAGCTGAACCCGCCGCCCCCGCTCGCCGGCATGCCCGACGGTGTCGGGTCTGCCGTCGCGGTGCTGCCACTGGCCGGAGTGGCACCGGTCGCCGCCTGCGAGGCCAGGTTGTAGGTGGCCGCGGTGGCCACCCCGGCACCGCTCACGGTGACGGTGACGGGATCGGTCAGGCCGAAGTTCACACAACCCAGGACCCCGAACGAGGCGGACAGCCGGGCCGCCATGAACGTGGCCAGGTTGTCACCAGTGCCCGGAACCGGGGAGGCGAAGTTCGCGTCCCTGGCCAAGTCGAGCTGGTTATGGGCGGGCGCGATGTCGACCATGTTCTGGCAGTAGTCGGCGGCGACCGCAGTGGTGTTGACGTTGCCGGCCAGCAGCGGCTGGTCCACCAGCGACCGGTAGACGTTGGTCTTGGCAATGCTGTAGGCGTTGCTGACCAGGGTCATCTCGTCGTTCACCGGCACGACCGCGATCGTGCCCGTCTGGTTGACTCTGGCGCTGAGCTCGTTCAGGGCCTGCGAGCCAGAGGTACCGTTCGCGTCGGTCGAGTTGGGCGCGCTGAACGCGCTGCACCCGTTCGCCGGGTCGACGAAGTCCGCGAGCAGCCGGTCGTCGCTGCCGTTGCCAACAGGCGAGGCACCCGTCAGCGACGCCGCGTTCGCCGCCGTGTCCTGGGCGGTCTGGCCGTTCGCGTTGAGCAGGTACGTCGAGATCACGTTGTCGCTCTGATCCTGGTCGATCAGGGCGAAGTTACGCACGGTCTCGCACGGCTCGCCGTCGTCGGAGGTCCCGATCGCCGGGACCTTCAGCACGCCGTCCGCGATCATGGCGTTGGCGGCCCGGTAGAAGTTGACGGTGTTGCACCCGGATACCTGACCGATGACGGACTGGCCGAGGGCATCGACGCAGTTACCCTGGCGCGCGCCCTGTCCCTCCAGCACCAGGTTGTTGCCGTTGGACCCGATGTCGACGATCACCTGCGAGCCTCGTGCGATCGTCGGCGGGACCGGCGCCACCGCTGGGGTGGTGCCCGCCGTCACGACCAGCGGGTCGTAGATCTGGACCGAGCCGTCCGGCGCGAGGATGGTTGCTTCGACGAAGGCGCCCTCGTTCGCGGCGTCCTCCATGGTGCAGCCGTCGCCGAGCTGGTACGGCGTCGCGAGGCCCTGCGCGGTCAGCGGGCGGTTCGGCACGGTCAGGGTGCAGTTCATCGACGTGGCCGCCTGCGCCGCGGTCTGGTCAAGGCTGATCGCGGCGCCGGTGCCGTCGACCGGATCAGTAGCCAGGTCGCCGAGCTGGAAGGAGGCGACCTGCCCGCTGGCGAAGGTCGCGGCCGGGGGCACCGTCGTGCTAGTCGTCGGGTCGGCGCTGGCGCTCGCGCACGGTGTCGCTGCCGCAGTAGTGCTCGTGGTCGGGTCGGTTGTCGCGGGAGCGCTCGTGGTCGGGTCGGTTGTCGCGGGAGCGCTCGTGGTCGGGTCGGCTGGTGCCGTATAGCTCGGGTACTGAGAGGCCCAGCCCTGACCGCCTTGGGCCGGATCCCAGCCGGGAACGGTCGGGTATTGATAGTTCCACGGGGCGGCGCTCGCGGAGCTCTGGGTCGGGGTGGGCGACGCGGGAGCGCTCGTGGTCGGATCGGCCAGCGCGGGCGCGCTGGCGTCTGGACTAGCACAGGACCCCAGAGCCGACTGGTCGATCGTCGTCGCCCGGCCTGCTGAGACGGCCAGGATGATCCCGAGAGTCAGGCCCAACGCCATCGGGATGGCGAGGGGAACCGCGATACGCGCCGCACGACTGTTCCTACCGCGACGGCGCCGCGCGGACTGATGCCCGCTGAGCATTCAATCCACCTCCATGGATGTCCGCTGTGACGCTCCCGGTGCATCAACGTAGACCCGCCCTGATGGCGGAAACAGGAAATCAAGAAGATTTGTGTTTTGTCCGGTTCTAAGGGCGGATCGGCGGCGAAACCCCGGTAATTCATTGCCGAGTTCTTACGTCGCAGGTGACAGCCCGTTGATCAACCCGAGATTGCTCCGTGATAGGGCCGCAGGCGCTACGAGCCGCGGTCGGCTGACCCCCATCCGGGACGGAACGTAGTTATTACGGCTCTCTCGGTGACCGCCAGTTATTTCCTGGGAGTTACGACCACGGCTCCAACCGGAGCCCGTCCGGCAGGTCATGGGGGTTGCCGGCCGACTCCGCGGGCCACGTCCGCTGAGCGAGCGAGAGGCACTTCGCGATCGGTACGGCGGGCGGCGTAGTCGAACCGGCCGTGGACTTTGGTTAACCGCCGGCGTCATACCGGGTGAATTCTCGGTAGCCGAACCCGGTATTTTCCGAATCGGTCTTGGTACCGATCGACTGATAATTCTTTGACTATTTCCGGGGTGGGCGATCGAGGGTCCGGCGGCGGACCTGGCTCGCTCCGGGACGGGCTCGGGCGCTGGCCGCGTGGGGTGCGTCACGTCCCGGAGTCCGGGTCCGCCGAGCGGGCCACGCCGCGATAAGGTGAGTCGGCAACCATTCCTGGGGCGTACGCGTCTGTCTGTAGGAGGAGTTGTTACCGGAGCTTGCCTGGTTCGAGAGTTCCGGCCTCTAGTGTGGTGCAATTCCGCAATATCGTAAGGGGGACGGCACCGTGCCGCGATCCGGATGGTTCCGCAGGCAGCAGCCAACGCTGGGCACCCGCGGAGCCACTGCAGCCAAGCTCACCGCCGGCGGCGCCGCGCTAGTGCTCGTGGCCGGAATCTCGATCGTCGCCCTTGATGCGCCGGGGAGCCACGCGGCGCCGGCCCCGTCCGTTCAGCCGTCTGACACGTCGAGCCCGGATCAGGCGGCGGGTGTGTTCCAGGTGGTGTCGATCACCCCGGCGAAGGGCGCACACGGCGTCAACGGCGCGGCGCCGATCTGGGTGCAATTCTCCGCGCCGCTGTCCGCCAGCACCCCGTTGCCGCAGATCTCCCCGAAGATCGCGGGCAACTGGACGGTCCAGGGTGACCTGGCGGTCTTCGTCCCGTCGGGCGGTTTCTTCGAGGACACGAAGGTGACGGTCACGGTCCCCTCCGGCGTGACGTCCGCGGACGGCACCGGGACGCTGAGCGCCCCGGTGACCGACAGCTTCACCACCGGTTCGTTCAGCACCATGCGCCTGCAGCAACTCCTGGCTCAGCTTGGTTACCTGCCCCTGACCTGGACGTCGAAATCCCGTACCGCCATCAGCCCCGGCAATGCCCAGGCGCAGATGGCGGCCGCGTACTCACCGCCGAACGGGACGTTCAGCTGGCAGAGCGGTTACCCGTCGAACCTGAAGGATCAGTGGAAGGCCGGCGCCAGCAACATCCTCGACGTCGGCGCGGTCAGGGCCTTCGAGTCGGTGCACGGACTGACGATGGACGGCATCGCCGACCGTACGGTCTGGACCGACCTGCTCGCCGCGGTGGCCAAGGACAAGCAGAACCCCAACGGGTACACCTACGCCCTCGCCAACCAGAACCTCCCCGAGACCCTGACCGTCTGGCACGACGGCCGCGTCGTGCTGAAGACCCCGGCGAACACCGGGATCCCCGGTCGGCCTACCGTGGACGGCACCTACCCGGTCTACCTCCGGTTCTATTTCACGTACATGACGGGGACGAACCCGGACGGCACCCCGTACGACGATCCGGTCTACTACGTCTCCTACTTCAACGACGGCGACGCCGTGCACTACTTCCCGCGGGGCGGTTACGGGTACAACCAGAGCCTGGGCTGCGTGGAGCTGCCCTGGGACTCGGCCGCCAAGGCCTACCCGTATCTCACCTACGGCAGCCTGGTCACCGTCATCGGTCCGGTCGGCGCCTAGCCCAGAACGACGCTGAGGGGCGGTCCTGGAGGACCGCCCCTCAGTCGTTAGGTCGTGGCGTGTTACAGCGGGTGAACCTCTTCCGCCTGCGGGCCCTTGGGGCCGCGCCCGGCGGTGTACTCAACGCGCTGGTTTTCCTGTAGCGTGCGGAATCCGTCGACCTTGATGGTGGAGTGGTGGACGAAAACGTCGGCCGAGCCGTCGTCGGGGGCGATGAAACCGTAGCCCTTGTCCGAGTTGAACCACTTCACGGTGCCCTGAGGCATGTACTTCTCCTACGGATACTGATATGACTTCGGGAACCCACGGTCGTGTGTCCCGGGTTGCGGCGAGGCTGCCCGTTCGGACTGCCCCACGGGCCGGCGTTCGGGAAACCAGAACACCTGCGGTTTTTGAACTTCGCAGGCGCTGTGACACGTGCACGAACTTCGCACAACCAGAGTCATTTAACCACTGTCTGCCATCGCCGTGTTCCCGCTGGCAGAAATGTCGTCAACGAATGGCCGCGGCCTGCTGGGGGGCATCGCTGTCCAGTGCGCGCAGGCAGGCCGCGAAACGCGAACCAGGCAGCATGGCCGCGACCCGTTCGGCCTCATCGGCCGTATCCACGTCGGTGAGCGCGGGCAAGGGCAGGACCCGCAGGCCCCCCTCGACCAGCCGCCGGAGTTGCCGCGCGCCCGTATCCGGTAGCGACATCGGCACGCCGAGCACGAGGGCCGGATCGATCTCGCGCAAGCCGAGCAGCCAGAAGCCGCCGTCCTCGGCCATGCCGAAGGTGGCGTCCGCATCGCCGGACACCAACGGCTCGGCGGCGGCGGCCAGCAGTTCCGGCGTCACCTGGGGCGTGTCCATCCCGATCAGGACCACGGGAGCCGACCACGACGCGCGGGCGTCTGCGAGCGCCCAGGCGATGCGCTCGTCGAGGCCTCCGCCCCGCTGGCCGATGACGTCGAACCCAGGCGGCAGCCAGCGGCCGGGAGAGCCCTCGAGGGCGAGCACCCGGCGGGTGACGGAGGCGTCCGCCACGGCCGCGAGGGTGTCGGTCAGCGCCGCCTCCGCGAGCGCGGCCGCCTCAGCGGGCGTGAACGGGGGCGTCAGGCGGGTCTTGACCCGGCCTGGCACGGGTTCCTTGGCGATCACGATGACCTGCGCCGCGAGCGCGCCGTCCGGTCCTGCCTCGCCGGTAGGCCCGAACGGACTGATAGTCCCGGTCCGGGGTTCCTGCCTGTGCTTGCCAATGTAGGCGGGGCCGGTCACCACTGGGCCGGTCACCACTGGGCCGGTCACCACTGGGCCGGTCACGACGACACCGGGGCCGCGACGGAGGCGAGCACCTTGCGCATGTCCCTGACGGTCCGCAGCGTGCCGCCGAGCGTGCCGGTGACCTTCGACTTCCCGTTCCGCGGGTAGTAGGGCACGTCGGTCTCGGCGATCCGCCACCCGGCCTCCGCCGCGCGCACCACCATCTCGAGCGGGTACCCGAAGCGGCGATCCGACATAGGCAGGGCCAGCAGCGCGTCTCGTCTGGCGGCGCGCATCGGGCCGAGATCCCGGATCGGGACGCCGATCCGGCGGCGCAGTTCGGCGGCCAGCACCTTGTTCCCGATCCTGGCGTGCAGCGGCCAGGCGCCCTTGCCCCGGACTGACCTGCGCCCCAGGACCAGATCGGCCTCCCCGGCCAGGACGGGCCCGGTCACGGCAGGCAGGTCGCGAGGGTCGAACGACGCGTCGGCGTCCATCACGCAGACGATCTCGCTGCGCGCCGCCAGCAGGCCCGCGTGGCATGCGGCGCCGAAACCCCGCTGCGGGACGTGCACGACGCGCGCCCCGTACCCCGCGGCTATTTCGGCAGAGCCGTCGGTGGACCCGTTGTCCGCGACGACGGGAAGGTAACCGGGCGGCATGCGGGACAGGACCCAGGGCAGCGCGCCTGCCTCGTTGAGGCAGGGCAGGACGACATCGATACGCGCGATTTCCATGGCGCCCGACAGTACTGGCGACGCGGGCGGGTTGGGTCCGCAAAGTGGCTGGTACGCCCTTACGAAGCTGTGACGGTGTCGGCTGGGGGCTCGCGGTGCGAGTTGGGGGTGGTTTGCTGCAGTCATGCGCGTTCTGGTTACCGGCGCGGCCGGGTTCATCGGGTCTGCCGTGACGGAGACCCTCCGGGCGGCAGGCCACGAGGTCCGTGGCCTTGATTCGCTCTGGCCCGCCGTCCACCAGGGCCGGCCGACGCGCCTGCCGGACGATCTGATCATCGGCGACGTGCGTGACCCGGCGGCGGTGACCGAGGCGCTGGCCGGGGTCAACGCGGTCTGCCACCAGGCCGCCATGGTCGGTCTCGGTGTAGACCTGTCTGACCTGCCCGTCTACGCAGACGTCAACGTCACGGGGACCGCGGTCCTGCTGGAGGCCATGGGCCGGTGCGGCGTGCTGCGCCTGGTGGTGGCCTCCTCGATGGTCGCCTACGGCGAGGGAGCCTACGACTGCACCGCACACGGCCGGGTGCGGCCGGGGCCCCGCGATCCCTCGGACCTGGCCGCGGGGCGTTTCGAGCCACGCTGCCCGCGATGCGCGCAGCCGCTGACCACGGCGACCGTCAGCGAGGACGCGCCGCTTGATCCGCGCAACGCCTACGCCACGAGCAAGGTGGCGCAGGAGCACCTGGCGGCGAGCTGGGCGCGGATGACCGGCGGGGCCGCGGTCGCGCTCCGGTACCACAACGTGTACGGCCCCGGGATGCCGCGGGACACCCCCTACTCCGGAGTCGCCGCCATCTTCCGCTCCTGCCTGGAGAACGGGGTCGCGCCGCGGGTGTTCGAGGACGGCGGCCAGCGACGTGATTTCATCCACGTCCGCGACGTGGCCCGGGCCAACCTGCTCGCCCTCGACGCCGCCGACGAGGCGGTCACCGGCGCCAGCCCGGCCGACGGGGCCGCGACCGGAGGCCTGCGGTGCTACAACGTCGCCAGCGGCGAGCCGCATACGGTCGGCGAGATGGCCGCCGCGCTGGCCGACGCGTTCGGCGGTATCGAACCAGTCGTGACCGGGGAGTTCCGGCTCGGGGACGTCAGGCACATCGTGGCCTCCCCGCTCGCGGCCGCCGCCGACCTGGGCTTCCGCGCGCAGACCCGCTTCGCCGAGGGCATGGCCGAGTTCGCCCACGCTCCCCTCCGTGAGCCCGCGCTGGCCGGCGGCTTCCGTATGTAGTCCCGTCAGCCATCGAAGCCGGTTGCGCCGTCTGTCTGCGCTGGTCCGGGTGAGGTCATGCCTCAGAAGCTATCGCTGCCCCAGGTCAAGGCGGAGCAAGCTAATACCCTTGGCCGTAGCGGACGTTCGGACATATCGATTTCTCTAGGGCATACGCCACGTCATGTTGAAACTGCTGGCCTTCGTCCTCCCGCTGGGCTTGGACTCCTTCGCGGTCGCTGCGGCGCTCGGCGCCAGCTTGGTCGCCACCGTCTGGCATCGGCTTCGCATCTCTTTGGTCTTCGTGATCTTCGAAGGCGGGATGCCGCTGATCGGCCTCGCGCTGGGGAGCGTGCTGGCGCGCGGGATCGGGCACATCGCCGATTACCTGGCCGCCGCCGCCGTGATCGGCATCGGGATCTGGATGCTGTTCGCGGGCGATAAGGATGAGGACGACAAGGCTAGCCTCATCATGACCAGCCGCGGGCTGGCGCTCATAGGGCTCGGGATCAGTATCAGCCTGGACGAGCTAGCCATCGGGTTCAGCCTCGGCCTGGTGCGGTTGCCCGTCAGCACCGTCATCCTCGCCATCGCCCTGCAGGCCTTCGTGGCCGCTCAACTAGGCCTAGCCATTGGCGCCAAGATCGCCGAACGCTGGCGCGAACGCGCCGAGCAGGCCGCCGGGACCGCCCTTATCCTGCTCGGCGTCTACCTGATCGTCCAGCAGCTCATCCGGTAGCGCTCAGCCCCGCGGCTGCAGGGGCGTCGGCGATTGCACACCGCGTCGCCGACGTGCTAACGTTCCCGCGATCGTGATCCATCGGCAGGAGGTGAGACCCATGAACGCAGTCCCAGTGGGTGCTCCCCCGCAGTCCACGGTCCCGCGACTGAGGTAGTCGCCACCGGGAGCGCCCGATAGGCAATTCGCGAAAGGCGACTCCCATGAACACGACACCTTCTTCATCTCTGCACTCCACCTCGACGACGGCCGCCGACCGGCCGAGGTCCGACCAGGATCAGCCGCAGATCGACGCGACAAGGCGGGTGCGCGCCGCGGGTGAGCGAGCGTTGGTCCTCCATGGTGGTGGATCGGCGGGCAATGCGTGGGAGATCGGCGTCGTCGCCGGCCTGCTCGATGCCGGGTTGGATGTGACCGAGGCCGATCTGATCATCGGTACGTCGGCTGGATCGACGTCGGCGACAGCCGATACATCGACGGCGGTTACCGACGCAACGAGAATGCCGATCTGGCAGCCGGATACGAGCGGGTGCTGGTGCTGTCACCCTTCGGTGGCAGATCACGGCATCCGCTGGAGTGGGGCATGCACCTCGCAGGACAGGTTGACGAACTCCGCGCGGGCGGCAGCAGAGTTGAGACGATCTTCCCGGACGGCGTCTCGCTTAACGCGTTCGGCGTCAACATGATGGATGTGTCGACGCGTGCGCCCGCCGCTCGAGCCGGTTACGACCAAGGCCGGGGCCTTGCCGGGCAGCTCACCGAATTCTGGCGCTGACGCCAACTACACCCTCGATCATGAAGTGCCCGGTGACTCACCCGCTTGACGCCGGGGCTACCCGGCGCGGGCGGGCGGGCTGTGGCTGTGGAGGACCTTGGTGCGGTCGGGGTTCCAGGCGGTGGTGGTGCCGTCCGGGTTCAGGACGAGTTGCCAGCCCCAGCGGTGGATGACGACCTGATGGTGGAAGAAACACAGCAGCACGCAGTCTTTGACGCTGGTGGGGCCGCCGTTGGCCAGGTGGCGGACGTGATGCACCTGGCAGGCCGCGGCGGGCTGGTCGCAGCCGCCGGTCCACTGGCAGTGCTGGTCGCGCAGGGTGACGGCGTGCCGGATGGCGGCCGGGACGGTGTCGCTGTAGCCGATGTCCAGCGGCAGGCTGGGCCCGGCCAGCGCGGCGCCGAGCTGCTGGCGGCGCAGGAAGGACGCCAGCCCGCCCGGGCCGGACAGCAGCTCGACGGCCTTGCCGATGATGGCCCGCTCGAGCGCCTCCCGCGACGGGGACCCCGGCACGGCAGCCGTGGCGGCCGGCTCTGGGTCCGCGTCGTCCGGGTCCGCAGCCGACTGCCGGTTCCCGCCATCTGGGTCCGGGTTGTCCCACCGGGATAGCTCCACGCAGAGCCGGACCAGCCCGTCCAGGGCGCTCGGGTCCACCTCGCCCATAACGACCGGGCTGACCAGGGCGTCACACGCGACCGCCGAGGCCGCGTCGCCGTCCAGCCACGCCGCCCCGTCGCTGCCGCCGACCGAGGCGGCGGCACGGTGCCCGGCCCACCGGGCCCGGACCGCGGTGACCCACTGCCCGAGCAGCATCCCGTCGCCGTCCAGGGCGAGCAGTTCGACCAGAGACATGTGCATCCAGGCGCGGACCGCCTGCCCGGCCCGCTCGGGCAGCAGCCCGGCGCCGAGCAGCCGCTGCATCGCGTCCTGCAGCGCATCGTGGTACCGCTGCCCGTGGGTCCGCAGGTCCCCTGCCCCCGCCGGGGCGGACAGGGCGTCCAGGACCGCGCCGACCACTGCGGCGCACGCCGGGGTGAGGTCGCCGCCGAGGACTCCGGCGCCGTCGAAGGTCGTCTCCAGCCGGACCGACCGGTCCTCGAACCCGTCGTCTGGTCCGTCGGGGTCCGGCGGCCGGGACCGGGCGTAGATTTCGGCGGCTAGCTGGGCCAGGTCTTGCAGGCTGGCGCCGGACAGCGCGGCGGCGAGCAGGATGGCGTCGGCGGTCTCCTGGCAGTCGGCGGGGAGGATGTCGGTCCAGTCGCACACGGTGCGGGCGACGGACTCTGAGATCTGGGCGGCGGCCAGCACGGCGGCGACCCGAGGGTGGGCATCGGCGCGCTTGACCCACCGGGTATGCGCGGTGGCGGCGCCCTTGGTGATCCCGGTCCGGTTGATCAGCCAAGACCTGGGGCTGTAATCGCCGTCCTCGTGGTAGCCCTGCGCGGCGGTGAACCCGCCCAGGACCCCGGTCCGCGCCGCCGTCTCGAGCGCGTGGGCCTGCTCCAGGAGTTGCAGCAGCTCCGCCTGCGCGCAGATCGGCAGCTGCGTGGGGTCCAGCGCGGCCAGGTAGCCCAGCCCGGCGCGGACCGCCTCGGCGGCCTCCGCCCGGCTGGCGAATTCTGGACCGGTACCCATCTGGGTGTTCACCTCCCCGCGGGATGCGTGCGGAAGGAAACTGAGTGGGAAGTATTTTGGCTTTTCCGCCTGGCTCTTACGGGATCTTGACCGGACACTCGTCAACGGTTGGATCTTGGAGCATCAACTAATTCGATTCTAGCACCCGGCTAGGACATTTTCTCCGAGAAAACGCCGTTCAGTCAAAGTTTTCGACTTATTCTTTGGTGTGGCGTCGTCCGATGTCAGAGAACGGCCGGCTAGGGCGTGGTGATGGCGCGGGAGCGACGGGGACCGGAATCGGCCGGGACTGCCGCGGGGGCGCCGGGGCGGGCCAGCGGCAATTTGACGAGGAACTGACAGCCGGGGCCGAGGTTGCGGACGCCGATCTGGCCCGCGTGCGCCTCGACGATGCCGCGCGCGATGGACAGGCCGAGGCCGGCGCCTTCCTGCGGGCCCGGGGTGCGGGCCGACTCACCGCGGAACGCCACGTCGAACACCCGCGGCAGGTCCTCGAGCGGGATCCCGCCGCAGGCGTCCGTGACGCTCACGCACGCCAGCCCGCTCTGCACCTCGGCCAGGACGTCCACGGTCCCATCCGACGGCGTGTGCCTGATCGCGTTGGTCACCAGGTTGCGTAGCGCCCGGCCCATCTCCGCGGCGTCGATGAAGACCGGCATGCCGCGAACGGCCGCGCCGGTGAGCCGGACCCCCTTGGCCCGGGCCACGGGTTCGGTGCTGGCCACGACCTCGGCGACCAGATCCTCGAGCCCGACCATGCGCCGGGACAGGCGGAGGGCGCCCGCGTGGATCTTGGATAGCTCGAACAGGTCGTCGATCATTCCGGTCAGCCGGTTGACCTCGCGGCGGATCTGCGAGTGGTACTGGGACACCGTGTACGGGTCGACCACGACCTGGTCCTCGAGCGCCTCAGCCATGGCGCGCAACCCGGCCAGCGGGGTGCGCAGGTCGTGGCTGACCCAAGCGACGAGTTCGCGCCGGCTGGCCTCCAGGGCTCGCTCCCGGCCGCGGGCCTTGGCCAGGCGCTCGTGCGCGACCGTGAGTCCGTCCGAAAGTTCCGCGAGTTCGGCGGGCAGCGGCGGCGGCGGCGCGATGTAGACGCCCGTCTCGCCGACCTCCTGCACCGAGGCGGAAATAGCCCGGCTGGCCTTGATGAGACGACGCGCGACGAACAGCGCTACGATCAGCGCGGCCAGGCCCGCGATCACCATCAGGTCGAGGATCTCGTCGCGCTCCTCGGCGCTGCCGAGCATGCGGTAGGCGATGACGCCCACGCCGGCCATCGAGCAGATCACCGAGACGGCCACCACGATCGTGATCATCAGGCTGATCGACCGGGCCGCGACCTGGCGGAGCACCACGATGCCGATGACGGTGACGCACAGCGCGATGATCAGGACGCGGCTGGAGATGTACCAGATATCGGACCACGCGATGCCAGCGGGCAGCGCCAGGTCGCCTCCGGCCAGCGCGCTCACGCCGCCTCCGGCTCGTACCGGTACCCGACGCCCCACACGGTGACGATGCGCCTCGGCAGGGTGGGGTCGGGTTCGAGCTTCTCGCGCAGCCGCCTGACGTGCACCGTGACCGTGGACGTGTCGCCGAACGTCCAGCTCCACACCTCGGCGAGCAACTGCTCCCTGGTGAAGGCCTTGCGCGGGTTGCGCATCAGGAAGACCAGCAGGTCGTATTCCCGCGAGGTCAGCTGGACCAGCTTGCCGTCCGCCCTGACCTCGTGCGCGGCCAGGTCCACCACGAGGTTGCCGTCGGTGATCGAGCCGAGGTCGGGCTTGTCGGGCAGGCCGGTTCCGCGGGACCTGCGCAGCACCGAACGGACACGGAGGGCCAGCTCGCGCGGGCTGAACGGCTTGGTCACGTAGTCGTCCGCGCCGGTCTCGAAGCCGACCAGGCGGTCGGTCTCATCGCCCAGGGCGGTCAGCATCACGACCGGGATCGGCCAGCGCGCGCGCAGCCTGCGGCAGACCTCGAGACCGTCCATGCCGGGCAGCATCAGGTCCAGGACCACCAGGTCGGGGGGCTCCTCGGCGACCCGGCGTAGCGCCTCGTACCCGTCGTGCACGCACTCCACCGTGTGCCCGTCCCGGATGAGGTAGCGCCCGACGACGTCGGCGACGGTGGGATCGTCGTCGACGACGACGATCCGTCCTGGTGGATCGGGGTTGCTCACGCTTACACGGTAAGGCGCAGAAGGCCATGCAAGCCAGCAAAGCAGGCAAAAGCGCTCCACCCCGTCATCAGTCCGTAAGTTCTGGGAGACGCTGGGCACCGTAGGGCGCTCAAGCGCATCTACGCCAGCTCACGCCCGCTTCTGCGTTTTCCTGCCCTCCTGCGATCCGGCCATAGGTACATCGCGGAACCTTCCCGGCGGTAGCGCGCCGGGTATCACGCGGCCCGTCGTCGAGGCCCGCGAGCCGGTCACATTCCGTCAGCCAAGCCGGGCCACCGCATGCCCTCTCACAGCAGCAGCGGCGCCCCTGAGTCCCCAACCGCTCAACCGACTGGAGACCTGATGAACACCGTAGCCACCGAACGCGAGCCCTACGACGTCTACGCCAAGCTTGAGGACCCGATGGGCGTGCTCGCCATCGCCCTCGGCCAGTTGGAAGACCGCGACGACAGCAAGGCGCAGCCGGGGGTTCGCCGAGCCGCGAACACCGCCATGGACGAGATCGACGCCATGCTGCGTGAGCTGCACCAGATGCGGTCGCGGCTGGTTTCCGAGATCCGTCTGGCCGACGACGCATCTGCCGCCCGGGCCGACGCGCTGCTTGAGCGCTGCCGCCAGGAGCGTGTCCGGTGACGCGGCGCCGCGGTCGGCACGCTGCCGGGGCGGTCGCCATCAGCGTGGCCGTCACGCTCGGGCTCGGGATCGGCACCCCGGTCCAGGCCGGGACCGCGCTGGGCAACCCGAGCTGGTCAGGGTACATGGCCCTGGCATGCGGCACGTGCAGCCTCCGGTACGTCACAGCCACGTGGGTGCAGCCATCCGTCAACTGCGCCGATTCACCCCTGCCGGTCGCGTGGGCAACCTCGTGGGTCGGTCTCGACGGCTGGGAAGATGAAAGCGTCGAGCAGATCGGCACCTACACCACCTGCACCGACGGGAATGCCAGCTACCTGGCCTTCTATGAGATGTACCCGGCCAATCCGGTCATGCTCTACAGCGTCCCCATCGCGCCCGGAGACCTGATCACCGCCAGCGTCTACTACGATGCCGCCGCGGGCCGGTGGCGGCTCACGGTCAGCGACCGGACCACGGGCGCGCGGGCCAGCACCAGCCAGCCGTGCCCGCCCGGAATCTTCCCCGGCGGCACGACTACCAACGGGCCCGGCTGCGGCAACATCAGTGCCGAAGTCATCGCCGAGGTGCCCGGAGAAGCGGGCGCGAACCTGCCCCTGGCCGACTTCGGCACCGAGACCTACACCGCCATCGCTGTTACCAGCCGGAACGGCACGCACGGCAGCATGGAGACCAACCGGCTGTGGGCCGTTCACCCGGTCGACCTGATCGGGGCAACCGGCACCGTCCTGGCCTCACCGGGCCTGGTCCGGGCGGGTGGAACGGCATTCACCGACATCTGGCAGGCGGCACACTGATGGCCGCAAGCGGGGAAGGTCACGGCCAGGCGGACCAGCAACGCCAAGGCCGCGAAGCAGCCTGGCCTGCTTCGCGGCGTAGCTCATGGGGTGGCAGCCGACCCGGAGACGGAATGGTCCTGATGAGCCCGGACATCCTGCGCGGCCCCCGCCGCGCTGCCCTGGCCGTGATCTCGTTCCTCGTCGCCGCATCCACGCTGGTGGCGTTCGGCGAATCCTACCGGGCGCTGTACCTGTGGGCTTCCCATCACGGGGTGCCGGGCGGGTGGGCGCTGATCTGGCCTGCGATGGTCGACACGTTCGTGTGCGTCGGCGAGCTGGCCCTGTTCGTCGCGCTCACTGACCGGTGGGCGCCGAGGTCGAGGCTGTTCGCGTGGTCGGTCACGCTGGCCGGGCTGTCGGTCAGCGTCGCGGCGAACGTCGGCCACGTAGCCAGCCACGCGCTCACGTCGAGGGCTACGGCCGCGGTGCCGCCGCTGGCCGCCGCCTCGGCGCTCGCGGTCGGTCTGGGGGTACTCAAGCGCGTCGTGGAGAAGCATTACGAGCCCGTCCAGCTGATCGGCGCTGGCCCGGCCGAGGTTACCTCCGAGCCCGCCGTGGTCCCGCTCGACGCAGAGCACGCCGCGCGGCTCGCACTGGAGGCATCCGTTGCCGCCTCTAACCCGCTGTCGGCGAGGCAGTTGCAAACGCGGTTCGGGATCAGCCGGGCTGCCGAACGCAGAGTGCGTCAGATGGTGCTCGCCGAGGCCAACGGGCAGCACCCGGAGGGATCCCCCGGATGACCGGCGCCCGCTGCGGCGCGCTGTCCGCCGAGTACGACACGGACGGCACCGAGAGCATCTACGAGTGCCTCCTGCCCGCCGGTCACGAGGGCCAGGAACCCGAGCCAGGGGAACCCCGGAGCCCGGCCAGCCTTACGAGCTGAAAGCTGAAAAGGGCAATCGCGGAAATGGCCTGATTACGGTCCGGCGTCAGGTTTAAACTTTCCGTGCACAGCGGGCCTGCCCCGCGCGTCTGCACAGCGGGTGCGCGGCCAACGGCGGCCCGCGCCGGGGAGGGAACCATGGGCCAGCCGCAGCCACCGTGGAATCCGGAAGGCCAGCAGGGCCAGCAAGGCCAGCAGTCTTATCCGGCCGAGCAATACGGACCGTCTGGCGCACAGCCGCGGCAGGATCCGCGGCAGTCGCAGCCGGGATTGTATCCGGACCCCGCCGGCCAGCAGGTCCTCCGCTGGTGGGACGGCACGGCGTGGACGCCGGACACGCAGCCGATGCCGGTGCCGCCGCCCGGCGCGGTAATATTTCGCACCGGCCCGGGTCCAGGCGGCCAGCCGCAGCCTGCGGGACACCAGCAGCAGAGCGGGCCACAGGACGGCACGGCGTATCCAGTCGGCTTGGGATCCGACCCGTATCCCGCTTCATTCCCTGCCGCCCTGCCGCAGCAGCCGGATCCATACCAGCCGCAAGGGCCACAAGACCCGTACCAGCCGGTCGGATGGCCGCAGCAGCAGGCCGATGCGCCGGGACCGCAGCCTCAACCGCGCCGCCCGCCACGGCGGCCAAGGAAGCGGCGGACCCGCAGCGTGCTTATCGGCCTGGGCACCTTGATTGCGATCATCGTCGCGATCATCGTCGCGATCGGCGTGGCGAGCGGGCACGGCAACCCCGCCAGCAGCGCCCCTGCCGCGCCGCGCTTCTCCGCCGCAGCCGCCTGCCATGACTTCGGTACCTGGTTCCTGGGCACCGGGGGCGAACCCGCAACCCTGAAGGGCATCGCCACGCTGCGGAGAGCCGTCAGCGAGGCTCCCAGCGGGACGCTCTACCAGGACATGTCGACCCTCCTGGCCAACGTGCAGACTGCAGCAGGCCAGGGCGGCGGCCTCGGTCAGGCCGAGGCGGGCATGGTAACCGTGGACGCCTCGCAGGTGGAGCAGGACTGCCAGACTGTCAACCCAGACTCCTAACGGACCCCGCGCGCCCGCCTTGACGGGATCAGGCTGGCGGCGAGCACCCTGACGTTCTGCGCCATGAGGTCACCGCACTGCCCGGAAGCCGTGAAAACTGTTCTGGGCGGCTTACTCCGCGATGATCGTTCCCGGGTCCGCCGGCGGTCCGGGGAAGGCTAGCCGGAACCTGGCGAGCCCCGCGGCGCCTTCGCCTATGTAGGTGAATTCGCCGAAGGAAAGGAGATCGCGCCCGATGACTGCGCGGAATCCCTTATCCTCCGGGAGATCAAACTCTCCCGCTTCGATGGCGAGCGGCGCCATGTCAATGTCCACTACGGTGATGCCCGCCACGTAGCACCGCGTGGTGACCGGCACAGGCAGTAGGCCCACGTTCGTGACGTCATTCCGGCGCTTCAGCCCGAAATTTTCCCCGATCCCCATGGGGATGAGAGTCCGGGATGCCCCGGTATCCAGAAGTGCGTCCACCCTTACCGGAAGTCGCCGGTAGCCCTGACTTGCAAGAGCGGCCCGCTGCTCGGGCAGCGGCTGTATCTCGATAGCGACAACTGGCCCCCGCCGCCGGTCGACTATGCCGGTTATCTCACTAGGCAAATCGGGCCGCCGTGAAGTGCGGGATGAAAGAGATCACCTCATCAGTCTCGGCGATTTCCTTGATCAGCATCGGGACGTTACCGAACCGCCGCCATCCGGCGATGGCGGCTTCGGCGTCGCTAGCGGCTTACCGGGCGCCCATACCGCGAGCTACCCGACATTGGACGTCAAGGCCCTGCGCGGCTGTGCTGCTACCGGGATGCCCTGCTTGCTTGCTCGGCAGCCTCGGTCAGTTCGTTGAGCGCACGGTAGAGGTCGCCTTCAATGCCTTCCCAGCGTTGCGGATCCTCGGCCCGGCCCCGATCCGAGAACCTCGCCGCGTTCAGCGTATTCCGGGCCTGGTGCAGCGCCCGGTCAAGATCTCTGTTCACACTTCCCCTTCTGTCAGTCGACGGGTTTGACGAAGGTACCGCGCCCGACGATGGTGATGATCAGCCCGCGTTCCCGCAGCACTGCGGTTGCCCGCCGGATCGTGTCATAACTCACCCCGTACTCGACGGCCAGATCGCGCTCTGCGGGCAGCCGCGCACCGGGTACCAGCTCCCCGCCCTCGATGCGCGCCGTGATGTGGTCGGCCACCTGGAGGTAGACGAGCTTCGGCGCGTTCGGGTCGATCGGCGGATGATCTTGCACAGAGCCAGGTTAGGCACTGCTGACCTGCGCGAACTAATGCCACGCCTGGCAGGGCCTAGCAGGGCACTGCATAGCGCTGTAGGGTCAGATGTCGTATCCGCTCAGTAATGACGGGACCGGCGCACCGGGGTTAGCGGCGGCCGGTCCCTATCGCCTATCAGGAGGCGACTGTGCACGATTCTGACACCCCCCGGCCGCGGCTGCACGCCGGCCAGGACGAGCCCGACCAGGTGCCCCGCCTGCTGCGGTTCCGCGAGCAGCACCCGGACGTGACGATCGAGCTGGACGGATTCTGGCGGGCCGTGATCCCCGCGAAGAGCGGCGAGACGGTGATCTGCCGGTATGAGCTGAAGGCCGTGCTCGACAAGCTCGGCGAGCTGCTCGGGGAGATGCAATGAGCCACTGCTGGGACGAGCCGTTCAGCGCCCTCGACTGGCATTGGGGCCAGGCATACGTGATCGGACACCCGGCGCTGGAGGTGTGGACCGCGGAGCGCAGGGACACCCGCGAGACGCTGCGCGACACGACGCCGCTCGGCCTGCGAGACAAGATCATCGCCGACTACGCCGCGCGGCCGGTGCCCCGGTCGGTCCCCTAGCGCTTCCGCGTCGGCTTCCCACCCGCGGGCGCCATCACGTTTTGCGCGGAGGGGACTGCCGTCTTCAGGCGGCAGGGGAATCGCGTCACCCTCCCTCCCTCTGTTAGGTAGACGCTGCTGGTATACTAGCCCTATGGCTCGTGACGTGCAGGTCTCCGCAGGCGGCGTGTATGACATTGGCCTGCACGTCGTCTGGTGCCCGAAGTACCGCAGGCCGTCCTGGCCGGCCCGGTCGGGGTACGGCTGCGGGAACTGATCGACGCCAAGGCTGCTGAGCACGGCTGGCGGATCGTGGCGTGCGAGATCATGCCCGACCACGTGCACCTGTTCGTCAAGACCCCCGAAAGACTCTCCCGCGTACGTCGCGAACCAGTTCAAAGGCACCGTCCAGCCGATGTTGCGCCAGGAGTTCCCGCACCTGCGGTCCCGGCTGCCGACCCTGTGGTCCCGGTCATACTTCGCCGCCAGTGCCGGCGCGGTCAGCGCGGCGACGGTGCAGCGGTACATCGACACGCAGTATGAGCGGCCGTGGCGCAAGGAGAGCGACCGGTGAGGCGGGCGTACAAGTTCCGGGTCTACCCGACCACGGGGCAGGCGTCCCGCGCGGCCCAGTGCCTGCGGGACCACCAGCGGCTGTATAACGCCGCGCTTGAGGAGCGCCGCGAGGCGTGGCGGATGCGGAAGGTCAGCGTCCGGTACGGTCAGCAGTCCGCCCAGCTCAAGGACATCCGCGGCCTGCGACCCGGATCAGGGCCGGTGGTCGTTCTCCTCCCAGCAGGCCACCCTGCGCCGCCTGGACAAGGCGATGGCCGCGTTCTACCGGCGATGCAAGGCCGGGCAGAAGCGCGGCTACCCGAGGTTCAAGGCGCTGGACCGGTGGGATTCCGTTGAGTGGCCGTCCGACGGCGACGGCTGCCGGTGGAAGCCGGACTGGGCCGCGTCTACCTTCAGGGCATCGGCCACGTCAAGGTCCACGCCCACCGGCCCGTGCAGGGCCGGGTCAAGACGATCAGCCTGAAGCGGGAGGGCCGCCGCTGGTACGTGGTGCTGTCCTGTGATGACGTGCCGGCCGACCGCTCCCCGCGACCGGCCGGGAGATCGGCCTGGATGTCGGCGTGGCCCGGTTCGCCACCACCAGCGACGGCGAGGTCATCGCCAACCCGCGCTTCACCCGCGAGTCCGCCGAGGAGCTGGCGGCCGCGCAGCAGGCGCTTGCCCGCAAGAAACGCGGCTCGGCCAACCGCCGCCGGGCCAAGGCGAAGGTCGCCGAGGTCCACCGCCGATCCGCAACCGCCGGGCCGACTTCCACCACAAGACCGCCCGGGCCCTAGTCCACGAGTGCGACGTGATCGCGCTGGAGAAGCTGAATACGGCCGGGATGACGAAGCGTCCCGCGCCGAAGCCGGACCCGGAACAGCCGGGCGATTACCTCCCGAATAACGCCGCCGCCAAGGGCGGCCTGAATAAGTCGATCCTCGACGCGGGCTGGGCACAGTTCGCGGGCATCCTCGCAGCTAAAGCGGAAGAAGCTGAGCGGCGAATCGTGTTCGTGAACCCGGCCTACACGAGC
The DNA here is from genome assembly GCA_963789225.1 of uncultured Actinomycetes bacterium. Classification (GTDB taxonomy): domain Bacteria; phylum Actinomycetota; class Actinomycetes; order Streptosporangiales; family Streptosporangiaceae; genus Palsa-504. Next base: position 184 of record CAWBKD010000003.1, on the reverse strand, counting down.
ATCGACTGCCACCAGTGCGGGCGACGATGCACCCGCCCCCGGCAGGACACCGTGATCTGCCCCGTGCATGGCGGCATGGACGCCGACGTGAACGGGGCCAGGAACATCTACGCCAGGGCCGGGCTGGGCTCTGGTCAGGCCGATGCGGCCTGAGAAGCTGGCGGCTTCAGCCGTCAGAGCAGTC
>CAWBKD010000002.1:0-292907 GCA_963789225.1 uncultured Actinomycetes bacterium | reverse complement strand
GATGGAACGAGCAGGTCTGCTACCAGCCGAGCTCGCGGAGCCGGTCGTCATCAATGCCGAAATAATGGCCAACCTCGTGGATGACGGTCCGGCGGACCCGGTCGGCGACCTCGTCCTCGGTCCGGCAGATCGCGCAGATCGCGCGGCGGTAGATCGTGATGCGGTCGGGCAGCACCCCCGAGTACTGCGATGTGCGGCTGGTCAGCGGGACACCCTGGTAGAGCCCGAGCAGGCCGGGCGGGCCCGGGCCGTGCTCGACCGTCACCGCGATATTGGCCATCAGCTTGCCCAGTTCTTCCGGCAGCCCGTCCAGCGCCGTGACGACCATTTCCTCGAAACGGCTGGGTTCGACGTAGACCACTGACCCATTGTCCGGCTTGTCCGGCGCTGCGGGGCCCGCGGAATGCCATCGCAGGCAAACCGGTTAGCGGGGCATGAGCGTCTTCACCGATCTGGAGATCGAGTACCTGGCCGGGCAGCGCCTGGGACGGATCGCGACCGTCGGCCCGGACGGCCAGCCTCACGTGGTCCCGACGTCATTCCGCTACAACGCCGAGCATGACGCCATCGACGTGGGCGGCCTGCGGATGAGCCAGACCAAGAAGCTGCGCGACGTGCAGCGCTCGGGCCGCGCCAGCATCGTGATCGACGACGTGCTCCCGCCCTGGCAGCCGCGGATGATCGAGGTGCGCGGTACCGCGGAGGTGGTCCCGTCGGGCGGCAAGGCCTTCGGCGAGCGCTTCGAGGACACCATCGTACGGATCCGGCCGACGCGCATCGTGGCCTTCGGCATCGACTCCGGCGATATCTCGTCCAACGCGCGGTCAGTCGGCGGGGCCTGAACCAGCGGGGTTGTTAGCGGCCGCGGAAATGTGGTTCGCGTTTGTCCACGAAGGCTTGAGCGGCTTCGCGATGATCCTCGGTCAGCCCGGTATGGACGTGATGGGTCACTTCCAGGTCCATGCAGTCTTCCAGCTCGCCGGATACGGCCCGGTTCAGGTTCTCCTTCATGTAGCGGTAAGCGACCGACGGCCCTTGCGCCAGCCGACGAGCACGTTCCATGACCTCCCGCTCGAAGTCGGCAGCCGGGAAGATGGCGTTGATGATCCCGAGCCGCAGGGCGTCCTCTGCGCTCAGCCGCTCTGAGAAGTAGTACAGCTCCTTGGCCTTGGAGCTGCCCACCAGCCGGGTAAGGAACCACGTCCCGCCGTAGTCTCCGGCGAAGGCGACCCTGGCGAAGGCGGTGGTCAGCACCGCCCCCGGTACCGCGTAGCGCAGGTCGCAGGCCAGCGCCAGCGACAGGCCGGCGCTGGCCGCGGGGCCGCCGATGGCGGCGATCGTTGGCTTGGGCATGCGCCACAGGCGACCGCTGGTCTCGCGCTGATTCAGCCGCTGGCGGTGGATGCGGGCGTCGAGGGACGGGGCGGCCCCGTCGCCGTGATCCGCTGGCGGGGCGGCCATGCTCTTGACGTCGCCGCCGGCGCAGAAGGCCCCGCCCGCCCCGGTGAGCACGACGCAGCCAACGGCATCATCGGTCTCCACCCGGGCCAAGACCGCCCCGAGGGCGGACACCATGGCGTGCGAGAAGGCGTTCCGCCGCTCCGGGCGGTTCATGGTGATCACCGCCACGCCGTCATCGATCTCGGCCCGCAGGTCCTCGGTGCCCGTATCGAGTGCGGTCATGTCATCCTTCCTCGTCGGCGAAGCGGACCCCGCCGATCACCCACGACTCGCCGGCGGGGAGTCCGGCGATGGTTACCTCGGTGATTCCCTCGCCGCGACCGCTCCGGGCAGGCACGAACCGCAGCCGCTGGCCTGGGTCCGGCAGCTCTATTACTGTCGTGTCCCCGCTGACGGGGATCCCGAGTACCGCCGCCCAGCGCCGTGCGGCGGCGGCCGGGTCGTCGACCTCGATCGTCAGCCCGGTCAGGCCGCCGGGGGCATGCTCGGGCACCCGCCCCGTCCACGACGGGCCCGCCCACCGCCACGATTGCTCCGGGTCCGCCCAGTCCAGCGACACGATGGCGCCTGGCACATCCCGGGGATGCAGGTGGGTCCCGGCCATGTCGGGCAGGTCGGCGGTGATCCAGACCACCCGGACGCCCAGGCTGGCCACCCGGTGGCGGGCCTCCGCCAGGTCCGGGACCTGGAAGATCGCCATGTACCCGCCGTCACCGCCTCGCCTGTCGAGGTAACGCCCGGCGGTCGTGTCCGGCTGCACGGGAGCCACCACCTCCACGAACGTGTCGCCCGCCGCGAACACCGCGTTGGTCAGGCCGAACCGCCCCACCCCCGGGTCGTGAAAGGGCGCCGGCCAGCCGAAGGCCTGGCTCAGGTCACCAGCTACCTGGTCGCAGTCGCGCGCCACCAGGGCCACCTGGCGCAGCCGGGGTCCGCTCAGCACACCCCAACAATAGGACGCCCCGGTCGGCCGCGACATGACCGCGGTCCGCCGCTGTTACGGCGCAGCGTCTTTTACGGCGCAGCGTCCCGGATCGCGCGGACCACGTGCGCGTGCTCCCGCATGGTCTGGTGGCCGTCCGGGCCGGGCTGGCGGCCGAACCCGCAGTAGAACGCCACGCCGAAGTCGGACAGGTAGCGCGATGCCGTGGCGTGCCTGCGCCGCAGCCCGGCGAGCCCGTCGATCGGCAGCACGATGCCCAGGAAGACGCGCGCGTCGCCCGGTTCCAGGTCCGCCAGCGGGCGGAAGAAGCTGCGGTCCTCACTGCGCAGGTACCGCGGCCCGGCCAGGTGCAGCCAGTCCACCGTGCGCCCGGAGTTCGCGACCGCGTAGTTCGCCATCCGGACCAGCAGCCCCATGTCGCGCGCCTCGTACATCGGCCACTCGGGGAAGGTCCCGTAGCACAGGTGGTAGCCGACCAGGACTTCGGCCGGGATCAGCCGGGTCAGCCGGGTGACCGGGCCGGCGAACCGCTCCCACGCGCCTTCGCCGGTCCACGCCAGGACGCCTTCCAGGTCTTGTGTCTCGTACGCCAGGTCCCACTGGATGGCCAGGTCGGCGGGCGGCACGGCCGTGGTCAGCCGGTTCAGTTCGCGGGCCACCAGATCCTCGAACGCCCGCGCCGCCACCGGGTAGTCGGCGGAGAAGTCGGCCTTGAACCCGTTCAGCGCGCTGGCCGGGAACGGGAGCCCGACTTGGAACCGCAGGCCGGCGGGGATCACGCCCTCGGCGCGCAGCGCGCTGAACACCTGGTAGCCCGCGATCGCGTCATCGATGCGCGGCCAGGAATCCCAGCGAAGTTCGGTGACACCGGGGCGGAGGGCGAACACCGGGGTTTCGTACGCGTGCCGGGGGATCCCGGTCGGCGACTCCGTTTCCTGGACTACGACGACATCAGCGTTCGGCCGGACGAGGCGCTCCCGCTCGTAGCCGACCCAGGCCACCCGGGGACCGGTCTCGCCGTCCGGCAGCGCGAACACCAGGTCGCCGAAGAACCCGGCCGCGGCGCGCAGCGCCGCATCGGCCGAGTCCGCAGGCAGGCTCCCTACCAGCAGCAGCTCACTGTTAACCCGTCGCGTCATCGCCGCCTCCCGGTTCGTAGCCTCACTCCAGACGGTGAAGCTACCGTACGGGCACCCCCGGCTGGCCCTGGTACCCCCGCAGAAAATGCTTAGGCCGCCGGCGGATGAGATGCGCATAGTGGGCTCATGCGCATCACGTTCCGGCGGTTCCCCGATCATGCGAGGGCCTACTCGGTCATCGAACGGGACGACGGCGTGGTCTACCGCATGCAGGAGTTCACGAGGCCGGGGACCGAGTTGCCGCACGACCTGCGGCACTTCGTCGTGGAGCGCGAGCTTGGCATCGCCGACGGGATCTGGGGCGGCATCGCCGCGGGCATGGTCTACACGAGCATGGACCACGTGCAGGGCCGGCGACCGCCGCACTCGGAGGAGCGTTCTGACGAGCTGAAGCGAGCGCAGCGCCAGCGGATCATGCGGGCCGAACTGCTTGCCAACCTGGTCGAGGCCGTCGCGATGCTCGACGCCCCGTCCGGCGAGGACATCCGGCGTCTCACCCGCGCGAAGCTGTCCGCGATACCCCTCACCGAGCCGGGCGCGGACCCGGCCGACGTCGCCCGCGTGCCGCCGCCCGAGGCTCTGGGCCGCGCCGCGCGAGGACTGCAGGTCGAGGCGGCGCGCTGGGCCAGGCTCCGGGTCGGGGAGGATCTGGTCTACGAGTGGCCGCTCGCCGCCCCGGCCCCGGCCATCCGCGCGCTGCGCGGCGTACCCCGGCCGCGGGCCGCCGACGACCGGCGCGGACCACGTCGCGCCGGCCGCCGCGGACCACGCTAGACCGGGGAACGTGACGGCAGGCCCGCTCAACGGCCCTGACAGGCGGAAACGTCTGACGCAATTGCGTGGGACGTTTCCGCGGAAACGCCGGGGAGCTCGGCGGCGGGATTCGGCTGGCTAGTCGCGGGTGAGCTTGCGGTAGGTCACGCGGTGCGGGCGGGCGGCTTCGGCGCCCAGGCGCTCGATCTTGTTCTTCTCGTAGGACTCGAAGTTGCCCTCGAACCAGAACCAGTTGGCGCCGCCCTCCCAGGCCAGGATGTGCGTGGCCACCCGGTCGAGGAACCAGCGGTCGTGGCTGGTGATGACCGCGCAGCCGGGGAACTCGAGCAGCGCGTTCTCCAGCGAGGCCAGCGTCTCCACGTCCAGGTCGTTGGTCGGCTCGTCGAGCAGCAGCAGATTGCCGCCCTGCTTGAGGGTGAGGGCCAGGTTCATCCGGTTTCGCTCGCCGCCGGACATGACGCTGGCCGGCTTCTGCTGGTCTGCGCCCTTGAACCCGAACGCCGCCACGTACGCCCGGCTCGGGATCTCGAGGTTGCCGACGCGGATGTGCGCCTCGCCGTCCGAGATGACCTCCCACACGTTTTTCTTGGGGTCGATGCGCGCCCGGGCCTGGTCCACGTAGGCGATCTTGACGGTCTCGCCGATGCGGATCGTACCCGAGTCGGGTTGCTCCTCCCCGACGATCATCTTGAACAGGGTGGTCTTCCCGACGCCGTTCGGCCCGAGGACGCCGACGATGCCGTTGCGCGGCAGGCTGAACGAGAGGTTCTCGAACAGGCACCGTTCGCTGAACCCCTTGACCAGGTTGCCGACCTCGACCACCACGCTGCCCAGGCGCGGGCCCGGCGGGATCTGGATCTCCTCGAAGTCCAGCTTGCGGTTCTTATCCGCCTCGGCGGCCATCTCCTCGTACCGCTCCAGCCTCGCCCTGCTCTTGGCCTGGCGCGCCCGCGGGCTGGACCGGACCCACTCGAGCTCGTCCTCGAGGCGCTTGCGGCGCTTGGCGTCCTTGGCGCCCTCGATCTTGATCCGGGCCGCCTTGGTCTCCAGGTAGGTGGAGTAGTTGCCCTCGTACGGGTAGGCGTGGCCGCGGTCGAGTTCGAGGATCCACTGGGCCACGTCGTCGAGGAAGTACCGGTCGTGGGTGACCGCGACGACGGTGCCCGGGTACTTCTCCAGGTGCTGCTCCAGCCACTGCACGCTCTCCGCGTCCAGGTGGTTCGTCGGCTCGTCGAGCAGCAGCAGGTCCGGCTGGGACAGCAGCAGCCGGCACAGCGCGACCCGCCGCCGTTCCCCGCCGGACAGGCTGGTGACGTCCGCGTCCGGCGGCGGGCAGCGCAGCGCGTCCATGGCCTGCTCGATCTGGCTGTCCAGGTCCCAGGCATCCTTGTGGTCGAGTTCTTCCTGCAGGCGGCCCATCCGCTCGAGCAGCGCGTCGGAGTAGTCGGTCGCCAGCTTCTCGGCGATCTCGTTGTACTCCGCGAGCAGCCGCATGGTGCCGGCCATGCCGTCCTCGACGTTGCCGAGGACCGTCTTGGTCTCGTCCAGCTCGGGTTCCTGGGCCAGCAACCCGACGGTGAAGCCAGGCATCAGGCGCGCATCGCCGTTGGACGGCTGCTCTACGCCTGCCATCATCCTGAGCAGGGTCGATTTGCCCATGCCGTTCGGGCCCACGACGCCGATCTTCGCGCCGGGCAGGAACGCCAGCGTGACCTCGTTGAGTACGACCTTGTCGCCGTGCGCCTTGCGCACGGCTCTCATCACGTAGATGAACTCCGGCATGTGTCCTAACCTATCAGTTGTCGCAGGTAAACTACCCGCAACGCTCCTCTACGTCAGAGAGAAGTCAGGGAACCGGCATGGCGCTTGCTGTCAACCGCACGGGCGTGATCTTCAAGAAGTGCGACATGTCCAACCACCGTCCCGAGACGGTCAAGCAGTGCGCCGCCGGCACCTGCCAGCATACGTGCAAGCCCGACACCATCGAGAGATGCAAGCACGCTTGGACATTGCGCTATTGGGTCAACGGCAAGCAGCTTGAGAAGTCGTTCAAGGATGAGCTGCGCAACGGGCGCGTCAGCCACGGTTCTGGTCGCAAGCTTGCCCAGGACTTCCAGCTCAAGCTCACCGTGGACAAGCGGTCAGGCGACATCACGTTCGTCCACCACGGGCGTACAGGCAAGCAGAACTTCGATGAAGCGGCCGAGTCGTTCATCTCGCGCCTGCCCATCGTTGACAACAGCAAGGATCACTATCGGAGCGTGTACAGCAAACACGTCAAGCCCGTGTTCGGCCACATGACGCTCGACCAGGTGGCAAACGATCGTGACAGCGTGATCGAACTGCTAGCCGTCACGATGAAGCATCTGAGCAACACGCCTCGCCAGCAAGCGCGGTACGTCATCGTCGGCACCCTTGCGGAAGCAGTGAAGGCGGGCAAGCTCAGCAAGCACCGTCTTGACGGCATCGAGCTGGCCGACAGCGGCCGGTACTCCCGCAAGAGCTTCGTATTCCCCGCGTACGAGCAAGTCAAGTTCGTAGCGGACGGCGGCATCAACCCGGACACCAAGCGCGCTGTGAGCGGCGCGGGACTGTGCGTATGGCTCATGCGCGGCTGCGGTCTTCGCATCGAAGAGGCGCTAGCGGTCTGCAAGGAGGACTTCATAGAAGACGGCAGCGTCTTGAGGGTGGCGTGGCAGGCGTCGGGGGACGGCAAGACGCGGGAACCGCTCAAGCACCGCAAGGCGGGCGAGTACCGAGACGTGCCTGTGCCCTCGTGGCTGTGGGAGATGGTTCGAGACATGCCCGATGGGCCGCTCATCCCGGGGAACAGCAAGCTGTTTCAGCGATACGGCACGGTCTACTTCCGGTTCACGCGCGCTGCCGAGGCAGCCGGTATCTCGGACGGGTTCTCTCCCCACTCGCTGCGGCACGCCTACGCGTCCGCAATGCTCGCGCGGGGAGTGCAGATCACCGAGCTTGCCCACTTCCTCGGCCATCGGGACATCAACGTGACTCACCAGGTCTACGGGCATCTGCTGCCATCTGCTGCCAAGCGAGCCGTAGCGGCACTGGATGCCGAGTTTGCTGAGTGGAGCAAGAGCTAGCGCATCGAGCATGACTCACTGCTTTGGAGGCACCTCATGGTCGGGCGTGACCTCAATATAAGCAGGTCAGAGGTCGTTCCTAGCGCCCTTGAGTGACTGCCGATGACCGCAGTTCTCTCCGTGCCATGGCACGTTTGTGCACGGCCCGCTTGGAGCGTGGCCTCTTCGCCCGGAAGGCAGAGCGACACGCGCATTGCTTTCGTCGGTACCGCGTGTACCTGCTAATCGTTGTTCACTAGAGTCCGCCAAGGTCCAGGCAAGGCCCATACGCGCTTTCACTCAGATAGTCACTCGGGCTGACGTGGCATGTTTCCGCGTTCATCTCCACGTTCTGAGGTACCATCGCGGCCAACGGATTACTTGACGGAGGGGCAGTGTCCCGAATCAGGGCGGCGGTGCTGGCAGCAGCAAGCGCTCTGCTGTCCGTCGCAACTACTGAGACACATGGTATCGCGATTGGAATTACTGCTGGTTGTTCAGCCTTGGTAGCTGCTGCCGCAGCGTGGTCTTCCTCCGAATACAAGAAAAAAAGCTCTCGGATTCTACATAGAGCAGAAAATCATTCTACGTTGATCCAAATAAAAAAAAATCTTTTCGATTCCTCTAACTTCCTCTAAGCTCCTCTAACCGAGAGGACCTTTCTTGTGGCCCGCGCGGGGGGACGCTGGCTCTTCGCCTCGAAGCCAAGTAACGACGACTGCCGCCGACGCCGCGCGCATGCTCGGTCACATATCATGCCAGCATGATGGCATGGCTCCGATCCGCCTGGACAGCACTACTCGACCGCGCTCCTCAGCGCCTGCCTGCGTTGGCAGCAGCCACCGCGATCATCACGGCCGTGACCACTCCCGGCGCGCTCCGTGACGTCGGTATCGCGGTAACCGTTATGGCCCTTTTGTCCAAAAGGGGGGCTTTTGTGCGTGCACCCTCTTTTCCTTGCCTGCGGCCCACCGCGCGAGCGGCCTAGTAGCGCACAATGGGGCGGCAGCGAGCACACCGGCCGAGCCTGCCGTATGAAATGACCGATCCGGTTATAGATCGCAAGCCCGCCTACCTCGCAGGAGAAGTTCCAGACGGCCTGCTCACGCTTAAGCAACTTCATGAACTGCATCGTAATTACGCGCCGGACCAAGAGCCTGCTGCCTGGCTCAAAGTGGTTCGCCGACTGCGCGGGAAGACCCCTTTTTGGATCGCACCGCTCTATGCCCTCGCGGACAGCGTGCCGCAACGCCCAACTAGCCCAGCACAACGAGCAGTGCTGGCAGCCGCCCGCGATCAACTCGAAATCTGCGACTACTGTGGCCGAAAGACCAATCGGCCACTGCAACCTCAGATCTGCTGCAAGTGCGCTGAAGAATTTGGAGACACTGAGGTTTTGCGTCGCCGCACTCGACGGTTCTCGTGCGATTTCGACTATTGTCAATGTTTCCAGAATCTACGATAGAGCCCGCTCCAACATTCCGTACGGTGCTCCGGGTGCCAGAGCGCTACCGTCTCCTTATCATCTGGGAACGCGCGGTCGTTGAGGGTCGTTCGTGCAGCTCAACAGTCAGATTCGGGTCTGCTCAGGCTGTCACGTGCCTTCCGAATTGTTTGGTACAGTGCATTCGCCCCTGCCTCGGCATCAGCGAAGTTGAGCTTGCCGCGAAGCCAGTGGAACTCGTCATCGCCCAATCCGGTAACTTCCAACAGGCGGCGGCCAATAAGCTGCCGCGAATTAGGTTTGTGTTGCCGCCGCTTTCTTGGATGATCGATCGCGTAGTCGTCAAGATGCTGGCTAACATGGCGCATCATCTTTAGGTGTGGCACTTGATTGTCGAATCTTTCGATCGCAGCGGCAATGCTTTCTTCAACGGGTCCTCCTACAGATGCCGCGATGCACGCCACGGTGCGAAGTCGCCACAATGCGATGATCAGAAATTCACTGTCAGTCCAGCGCTGCATTATGGCATCGCTAACATCACCCGATGCCGGTATGCTCGATGTCCGTACTCGGGCCAGTTGGAGACGGATTGCGAAGATAGAATTACTGGCGAGGCGCGCGGCACGCTCCAATGTCTGAATAGCAGATGGAGTTCTGGCATCATGAAACGACTCATGAGCTCCGATGAAGTCGGTAACCGACAGAAAGTCCGAGGGAACCGGGGCACCTACCGGACCGGAAGTGTTATGCGAAGTCTCATCATCCATAGACAGCAGACTCTACGTCTGAAGGGCGAGTAACACAGGCAACGAACAGGAAGTTCGCCGCGCGCATGTCGGGCCGGGCTTGTGGCCTGGCCCCTCGCCGTTAGGCCCGCAGAGTCGGCCGAAGTCTCCTCGGTCAACGGCGAGTCCGCGCGCAGCGCGGATGCGAAGCACTGTTGAGGCTAGAGGAGCCGACCCGGACAATGCGCGGCGTTCCGGTCCGGTCCCTGTGACCTTTCGCCCGGCCGATCGGCGCAGTCGGCGCACGACGACTGGCTCGGCGTGCTCGCCCGGTGCGGCCATACACGCTGCGTTACGGTGGGGTGCGCGCGGGGCGGGTGCGGGGTAACGGCGCGGCGGGCAGCGCCCCCGCGACGGTGCGCTTTCGCGCAAGGGGGTAGCGAGCCAGGCTGCCCCCCACCTACGCGCCGAGGGTGGCTCACTCTGCCGGGGAAGACACGCCGATGACCTGGGTGAAGACACGGATGAGTAGGTGGCTCTACGGAGTGCTGCTACCATCGTCTGTCACCAAACAAAACAAAGGCAACGCTCCGCAGAGCCACCAGGCTTACGTGCCCAACACTACGCCCAACGGTCGGTCGTGTCAACCTGGGCCACCAGCCGGAGCGCTCGCCTAGAACGCAAGGAGAGCCTTATGGGCGCGATCGCTGTACAAGCTCATCATCTGGCCGGGATGCTCCCTGTCGTCCCCGTCCCAGTCATCATCCGCCTGCAGATCATCATCCGGAGAAAGCCGTGACGTGACAGCGTAACCCCCGGTGGCTCGTCTCGGCTGCCGGGGGTAACCGCGTCTTCTTTCATGTTGAGGTCCACGGGGTGACGGATCGCATCGGCCACGAGCCGGTGTACCGTTCTCGATATGCGCATAGGTGATCACGATTTATCACGTGACCAGGCTCGGCACTTCCTCGTCACTTGTGCCCGCGATCATCACGAGACCGTCCTTTGGTACGACTTGGCCGGGCTGCCCAGCGGGCGCCCAGGGCCGGGCGGCGCAGCCGAACCCGTTGACGGAGTCACCATTGCTGACATCGGACGGCTGGTCATCATAGCCGCGCAGCTAACATGCAGACGATGTGCCCGTTCTGCTGAATGCGGCCACTCCTGGATCATTCAACAAAGTACCGCCGTGCGCACGGATGGAGGAATGGGAGCCAGGTAATCTGCTCGATTAGCGTGTGAGGCAGCTCTACAGTTGCCTCCGGTCTCATGGCATCGGTCGGGCCAAGCGCTCGAAATTGTTGCACTTGAAGCGACCGTGGCTGGTACCAATTCACGACGCATACGTTGGGAAGGCTTACCAGAGGCGAGTCTCTGAATTGGCGGGAGAAACCGAAGATGTTGGTTCCGCTTTCCGGGAAGCTGCCAAGCAAGATCTCATCGACAATGCCAGTGACCTTACCTGGCTCTCCTTTTAGCCTTGCCGGCGATGACGATTTGTTGGTGCGCCGAGCAGGAAACCTGACGCCACTGCGGCTGCTAGACATCCTCGCGTGGACGCTGGGAAATCCTGCATCTAAGGCGGCCGTACCTGCCGTGACAGGCACGGCCGACCTGTAAGTCATACGGATTGGCGTTCGATCCACGCGTATACGTCGCGTTCTTTCCATCGTAGGTGCTTTCCGATTTTGTAGGCTGGCAGTCCCCATTCCTTCCATTTATCGCGGACAGTCCGCTCTGGGATGGCGAGTATTGCGGCAACGTCGCGTGATGATAGGAGACGGTTAGAACCGCCTAGTGTCCCTTTTTGCTGGGCCGGGCGCTGTGCGCCGTGGGCCTGGTGGTTGTCCGCGGTAACTTGCGTCGGCCGTCCCTCGCGGCCGTGTTGAGCCATCGGCTTGCGGGCGAGTGCAAGTGCAAGTGCAACCACTGCCAGCATCGCTATACGTGCAGACACGTGCGAGGCTTGCACTTGCACTTTGCACTCCTGGCTACGTTGTGTCACGACGCTGCCCGCCAGTAACCGCGTACGGTCTGGACTGCCTCACCGCGTTCGGCGAGCTTCTTCAGGCGCCAGAAGACCCATCGTCGGCTCATTCCTGTAATCGCGATCAGGTCGCTTACCGCAATTCCTTCCAGGGGCGCTGTGGAGAGCGCGGCCCAGAGCATGGCGTTCGCGTCTAGGCGCTGTTCGGAGATTTCTTCGATGTCGGCCGGAATGGTGCGCACATCGTTTGTGTATGTCGTCGCGATTGCTGTGCGCGATATTTCATCGAGCTGCCGTGGTATTTGCGCGTGGTGTGCTGCGGTATCCGCAACAGCGTCATCTGTTACGAGATAGGCGCGGGCGCGACGCGGAATGTCGTGCTCGGGTGCGGAGATCAAGAACTTGCCTGGCGCGTTGAGCTTGTGGGCATTCCATCCGGCGGTGAGCATTCCCTGACCTAGGACCAGGTCCACGTCCCGCGGCTCTCGGACGCGGAAGCATATCCGCATGTCCATTTGCGATCGGACTGCGCCTTGCCCCATGGCTTTCTGCGTTGGCCGTTGGGTCGCAGCTACGAGAGTCACGGCCAGGGCACGTCCGAGGCGTGCTATCGAGTCTGTGTCGTCCATTGCGTCGGGCGATTGCTCGGCAAGCTCAGCGTATTCATCGATGATGATGACAAGCGCGGGCATCTCCGGAGATGGCTCCCAGGTACGCCGACCGTGCGTCGCGAGGTATTCCGCGCGGGCTTGGAGGATCACGACCGCGTCGTGGAGCAATGCGGCTGCCTGCGCCGGGGTGGTGGCGAGCCGGTCTATACATTCCTGCCACGGGCCGAGTTCCATACCCTTTTTCAGGTCGACGGCCCAGATGATGACATCCTGGCAGGCTGTCAGGTTCGCCATGAGCACATTAAGCCCGCTGCTCTTGCCGGACCCTGTCGTACCGGCGAACAGCGCATGCCGACGTAGGAAGAGCAAGCGGCACGGTGCGGCATCCTCGAACGGCCCTAGCTCGATCGGTTCCGTTATCGACCTAATGGATGGGCCGGGCCAGGGAATGGCGTCCGCGTGGGGGTCTGTGTCGAGTACTCGCAACTCGAAACGGTTGGCTAGGTCGTCGGGCGTGGGGTAGATGCGGACCGCACCGCGAAACGTCCCAAGACCGGATTCGATCGCGGGAATCCGTGAGGTCACATCGGCGATGGTCTGACCGCGTGCGAGGCGGAACCTCGCACGCCATCCCCATACATCCACAGTCGCGGACATGACCTCGGAGCCGATGAGGCCGATCGCGCGGGCGATGTCCGGCCATGCTGCGAGTTTGCGTTCAACGCGAACCTTCGCGCGCCGGCGGCGGTGCGCCCACCATGGCACCGCGAGAACCATCGTGCCGATTCCCAGAACTTGCGGAAGCGGCGGCATGAACGGACCTAGCGCGGTGGCGATCGCAAGCCAACCACCGACCGCGAACGTCACGGTGGCCGCGTAGACGCGTTCCGCGATGGGCGCGAGTCCGACCCTTGCGCCGAAGAATGCGATCAGCCACGCGGCCAGCGTTGAACTGGCCAGCATCAGTGCCCACCACCTCGCGAATGCCGCGTGCGTCCAGCCCGCCGCGCCTAGCGTCATCGCGGCCGCCCCGAACGGCGCCAGCTCGGAGCGGTAGCGCCAGGCGAACCGCGCGAGGACCACGGCGGCGGAGGCCGGGAACTGGCTTGGGTCGCCACTGATGAACATCATGGGCTGCATACCGCCACGGCGGATGTGGCGGGCTTGACGGCGCATCCGGCGATAGCTAGTCACCGTCGCCCCCTCGGCGCGTCCCAGGGAGGTCCTGAGACGCGCTCAGCTCATCGCGGATGTAGTACAAGGGGTCTAGTTCTCCGTCGCGCTGCGCGCCGATCGTGGCACGCATCGCGGCAAGCGCATTCGCGTGCCAGAGACGTGCGTTCGCAAGTTCGGTCGACAGTCGGGTCAGCTCGCTGGCCAAGTACCGCGCATCGGCCAAGGCGGCTTGAATATGCAGCCACGCTGCCGACAGCGTGGGCGCTGCGCTGGCGAATCCGGAGACGATGTCGCGCGCAGCCTGGTTCCGGCTCATGACCTCCGGAATGTCGATCGCGGAATACGGATTGCTGTTCGGCATCACGCATCACCCCTTCCCGGCGGACTGGAGCCACTGAATGATTCCGGCGATAAAGCCCCGGATTTGCGGCGCGGCGCTGGTTGCGGCAAGCAGGAAACCAAGCAGCGCGCAGACGATCGCGTGCCAGACCCGCAATCCCATGTGCCGGTAAGCCACATAGGTGACAACCGCGGCTAGCGCGATGAGCGGAATCGAGACGGTCATTTCGACATCACCCCTTCCGGCCGCGAGTGCGGCGATTGGCGGACTTGCGGGATCGCCACGACTTGCGCCGAAGCCAACGAGATTGGGCGCGGCACTTCTTGCAGTCGAATTCGTGGCAGTGGCGGACGGATATGACGACGGCTGACAGGTCGATAGCTCTGCTCATCGGCTATCTCCCGCGTGGTGGGAGGAGTCGTGACCACGGGAGCCGACCAGCAACCGACGGGCGAGCGCCTCGGAAACGCTGCCGGGCCGACCGGTCAGGCGCTTGGAATGCTCGCCACGACGTATGCCGATGATGACCACGAGCAGTCCCCCAGCGAACGCCGCACCCGTGACGGCGACAGAACCGAGAATGACGCTGACCGGCATCGCTATTCACCCCGCCTGTTCCTTACGGGCACTGTGAACCCCGGGGTTCCGGTCGAGAAAGTCATCGAGGTCACGCAATCCGGCGATTAGCCGAACTCGCTCCTCATCGTTTCCGTAATAGTTCATCCGGCATCATTTCCTTCGGAGCTTCGGACGGTTCGTTCCGTGTCTCCGATTTCACCGTCTGCCGGCCTGTTTTCCCATGCATTGGTAATGCAGTAGCGATGCAATTCACGGCGAGCGATCCGCTTCGATCATGCAATTACAGTGCAACTGCAATGCAAAAAGCACCGGATAGAGGTCCCGGTGCTTGAAGGAGCCAGCGCAGACCGCAGTCAGACTGGCGAGGGGCCGTCAGGTGATGAGGCGCTCGATCGCCTAGACATTCCCGCCGACGGGAACCACCCGCACGATGCGGGACACGCTTGGTTGCGGCGGAAGGAAATCATGCCCAGTGATTCTGGTAACCTCGGACCATGTGAAATTGTGTCCAAGCAGATCGAGATCTGTAGATTCGCCCACCGCCAGGACGGCTACCCGAAACGTCAAACCAGGTATCAGCGCGAGTAGCGACTCAGTTACATGATTGGGCAGATTTCCGATGAGCACGTCGAACGTCATCAAGCGGATCATCTCCAGGGCGTCGCCCTGCACTACGTTGGCATGCGGCACGTTCTGGCGAAGGAATCCGATGAGCCGGTTGTCGAGTTCGACAAGCGTCAGGCTTCTCGATCTCGGTAGTTCCCTGGCGACGGTGCCGATTCCAGCTCCCACTTCGAGGACATCGTCTTCGGGACGGATGTCCGCTGCCGAAATCAGCATTGACAGCTTTTCGGCGGATACAAGGAAGTGCTGCTGAAGGTTCGGGTCAGCGTTTGCGGCGATTTCACGGTCAGTTGGCATAATACGGGGTCTCGTCCAGCACCGCACTTAGCATTGAAAACTGTTCCCAAAAGCCAGCGGGAACCATCCCTTGCCTTGCCAATTGATCAGGTACGCTCCGCAAGATAACTGCCGTGCGCGTCGATGCTACTTCTCGTGCAAGCGGAATCAATCGGCGGACGGTCTGCTCCGCTGATTCCCACATTCTGTTGTCCACTTGCGATTGAAGGAGATAGGCGCGGTGCAGGTACTGGCTCCGTATCTCATCGGCTGGCGTCGCCATGACTGACCGCTCGAAGCATTCTATCGCCCTGCTGGAGAGTCCGAGATCTCGCTGCACCATGGCCTCATGCCAAGCTAGTTCGCGGTCATCGATCCACCAGGCCCACGCAGGATCGGCATCACTGACCCCGCGCAGGTACAGGTCTCGGATTTCTGGCAGCAGCCGCAGAGCGCTTTCGTCGCCGCTTTGCGCAAGTGCGCGAGCCTTACGGGTGAGGAAGAGTGCTTTTATTCGCGGCGAAAGTTTATAATTCCCTTCCAGAACCGAGCGCGCAATGTGGAGCGCCTCCCTCGGCCGCCCCTCGGCTCCGGCATGCATGCTCGAGTTTTGCAATGTAAGAAGCTCAATGGTCTTATCGCCAGCAAGACGCGTGAAATATAGCGACTCCTGATTCATCTGCCGACAAAGATCGTGTGCCGCGGCATCGTAAGCAAGCCATCCGACTACCTCGGCAAGCTCTCCCGCCGCAGACTGCAGGTCACGTTCAAGCCGAGGATCATAACAACCCGTACCAAGTTGGTCGCGCAAATTTCGGAAGAACCTGGTGGAGAGCCTGAGAAGATCTGCACCACCAAATCGGTTGTCCAGCGCGACGATCTCATGGATATGGCTTTGTACCGACGCGAGAAGTTGGGAACCCTCAATCTCGGAGTTGCTTTTAGCGTCAAGTGCTTCCTCAAGAGCTTCCAGCTCATCAGCCTCTTTATTGTCCCGTTCCGTCTCGCCGATCAGCAGGGCGAACTGAGCCTTAACCCTATCCGGCGCACGTTCAAGCGCGGCGTCAAGAATTTCTTGTATCGCCGGCCGAGGGATGACCTTGGGATTCCCGCGCCAATTGGCGACCGTACGGGCGTGGACGCATAGGTGCTCAGCGAACGACTCGTTGGTCATGCGGAAGGCTTGCCGCAGTAGGTCGGCGTGGCCGCCGGACCACGTCGCGACTACCTGCATGGGCGGTTACCAGCCAAGCGGGCTGCACACGTGGTCAGGCTGCAACCAACGTCGGCGACTGGTCCGTCTGGACACGCGCTGACGCGGTCAACGAATGCCCGCCCCGTGGCGGGTGTCACTGTCATGTGGCGCGCTGCCCGTTCCCTTGGTCGCTCGCCTGCTGCTAACAGTGTGCCCAATTTCTCACGCTATGAAGTGGTACGTAAGGGAAGCGTCACTGTTCATCGGGCAGGCTTGGGTCCTGCGAGCCACACAGCAGCCCCGGTTTGGATTTCAGCGCTTGACGAACGTCCCGATGGTCGAGGTTTCGACCAACTCGTGCTTCCGGAGGAGCGTCATGGCCTTGCCGGCGGTCTCCATGGAGTGGCCGGTTAGGTCTCTCATCTCCCGCTGACTGGGGAGCTGGTCTCCGGGCGCGAGGTTGCCAGCCCTGATCTGGTTCTCGATCCAGTCGGCTAGTTGGACGTAGACCGGCGTGGCGCCACGGTGCGCCACGAAGTTTGCCCAGTCCACAGCCATGACGATCATGGTAGACAATGCCAGGTCAGGCCTTGCTAGCCAGAACAAGGCATTACAAGGCATAGCAATGGCATGTAGTCTGTGGATGTTCCGGCAGGGTCGTTCGGTCGCTTGCTTCGGCGTGCATACCGTTCCCGCGACCCTGCCAAGAAGCGCCCCGGCCCCGTACGTGCGTCGCACGGGGCCGGGGTCCGCGAGGCATCCGACGCATCACGAGATGACACATCACCCATGAACAGCCCACGATCGGTCGCTGATCGTGGTCCGCGCGCCCGCGCGGGTCCGCCTGCCGCGCGGCGCGAGGTGTTCACCGATGAACGCTGACCCTAGCAACCCCGCGCTGCACTTCGGGCGCGAGGTTCAGCGGGCAAGGCTGGCAGTCGGCATGACGCTCGCCGAGATGGGCCGGGTTGTCGGGTATCACAAGAGTCAGGTGTCGCGCGTCGAGCGCGGCGTTCGCGCCCCCACGAAGAAGTTCGCGCAGATGTGCGACCTCGCGTTTCCCCAGCGCGCCGGCTGGTTTCTCCGCTTCTACGAAGACAGCCGACAGTGGTCAGCGATGCCGCCCTGGTTCCGCAACTGGATCGAGCACGAGCAACGCGCGGTCAACCTACGGATCTGGCAACCTTCGTCGCTGTCCGGACTGGTGCAAACGGAGTCATACGCGCTAGCGCAGCTGCGGACGTTCCCCGGTGCCACCGCTGAACAAGTCAGAGAACGGCTCTCCGCACGGATGGGCCGACAGGCGATCCTCACCCGCGAGATGCCTCCAGCGCCGATGGTGTGGTTCTTGATCGATGAGGCCGCGTTGCGTCGCCGGACCGGAAGCCCGCCGATCATGGCTGACCAGCTTGAACGTCTGCTTGACCTCGCTGAGCTCCCGAATGTGACCATTCAGGTAGTCCCCGACGTCGCGCACGCCGAGTGCACCGGGGGCTTCGCTCTGGCTGAAGCGGCGAACGGATCGGCAGCGTATATTGAAACCGCAGTGGCCGGTCAGGTTTTCGAAGACTCTCGCGTGATTCTCGAACTTTCAGGCCGGTTCGATGCGCTCAGAACCGAAGCGTTGCGAGGCACCGAAAGCCTCTGCCTGATCGAAGAGGGTGCACGCGAATGGAGACAGCAGGCAACTGGCGTACTGCCAGCTACTCGGGCGCGAACGGTGGCGAGTGCGTAGAGGTCGCCAGTGCCGCTGATGCAGTCATGGTGCGCGACACCAACAACCGCGACGGCGGCATGCTGAGCGTGACCGCCAGTGCTTGGCGAGCGTTCATCGCGACGATGAAGTGACCAGGCTCTAGAGCAAAGCCCGTACTCGCGGGGCATCCTCGGTTTCGGAGGGTGCCCCGTCCGCGCGTCGGCGTGCCTCGCGTTGTACGCAGCGTTGCCAACTGCGGCAACGGTTGCCAGATGCCACCCGATCACCACTACACACAGCTCTGGGCGTGCAAGCTGCTACCACGCAGGCACGAAAGGGGGCGAAAGCCCGTGCGTACGCAGCCCCCCAGGGCACCCGAGGCGATCACCTTCGAACGCGACTATCCGGGCACAGCCGACCAGGCGCAGTACGTTCGCGCTGACCTGGCGAGGGTGGCCGTCGCGTGCCCGGTTGCGGATGACCTCGTCTTGCTGGCGTCCGAACTGGCGACTAACGCCGTCCTGCACAGCCTGTCTGGCCACCCCGCTCGGACGTTCGTCGTACGGGCGATGCTCTACCCCGGTGACTACGCGTGGGTTGAGGTCATCGACCAAGGCGGCACATGGACGGTAGACGAGCGCGACGACGAGCACGGGCACGGACTTGCCATCGTGGCCGCCATCGCCGGAGACGGCAACTGGGGAATCGGCGGCGACAGCGCAGGCCGCACAGCATGGTTCCGGCTCAACTGGCACCAAGGCCCTGAGGAACGCGACATGCGGACCTTGGCACGAGGCGCCTAACTCCATCTCGCCAGTCATGGGAAAGTCATGGTTACACGCAGCCGTAACCGCCCAAACCGGACAGAACACGTGATAGATCTTGCACGGTAATAAGTTTGATTAGCTGTCTTGAACGGCGCTTATAACGTTTTGATCCGTGTTGCGGTTGATTGTGGTTGAAGGCTAGACAAACTCCGGCATGGACTCAAGCCTACGGGCACACGTCCGTTGTCTCGTCCCTTGCCTCGTTCGCCTTCGCGTACAGGCGCACCGCGTCGCGGCCGGCGTCCTTGGCCCGGTACAGCGCCAGGTCCGCCGCGGCCAGCAGCTCAAACAGGTCGCCGCCGTGCTGGCCGAGCACGGCCACCCCGATCGAGACGGTGACCTTGATCTTGGCCTCCGCCGCGCAGACCCGCAGCAGGCTCGCGCTGGTGCGCAGCCGATCGGCGATCCGGCAGGCCTCGCTGGCGTCGGTGCGCGGCAGCAGGACGGTGAACTCCTCGCCGCCGAACCTGCCCACCACGTCGGACTCGCGGACCTGCTGCCTGAGCTCGGCGGCCAGCGCGCGCAGGACCTGGTCGCCGATGAGGTGCCCGTGGCGGTCGTTGACGCGCTTGAAGTGATCGACGTCCACGAGCAGCAGGCCCAGCGGGACGCCCGACCGCTGCGCCCGGCTGACCTCGGCGTCGGCCTCGCGCTGCCAGGCGGTGGCGTTGAGCAGCCCGGTCTTCGGGTCGGTCCGGGCGGCGGCGGCCAGCTGCTGGTGCATGAGGCAGCGCTGCAGCAGGATGACCGGCGGCAGGGCCACGAGCAGCAGCAGGAAACTGAGCGCGCAGGTGATGGCGACGAGAATGCCCACGCAGGTTTCCGTGAGGTCGAGCAGCAGGCTCTCCCGGTCACGGATGGTCGCGACCAGCGGGGCACCGTTTTCGGCCAGGTGCGTGGCGACCGCCTGGACACCGCTGCTGAGCACCGAGAACATGACCGCGCAGCCGACCGCGGTCAGCACGACCGTCGGGCGGGTCAGCCAGGCGTCCGGGCCGGCCAGCGAGACGCGGACGGCCCCCGGGACGGTCAGGTGGAAGGTGGCCGATGCCGCGGCTCCCGCCAGCCCGAGCGCGGCCGAATTGAACGCCCGGCGGTAAATGGGCGTCGTGCGGACCCGCAGGAACAGCACGGCCCCGATGACCAGCGGCGCGAACATCGCGTACAGCGGGGGCAGCAGCAGCGCGATGGGCAGCCACCATGCGGAGAGCAGGTCTCGCGACGTCCCAGACGGCTGGCCGAGCCGCCGCATCGCCTCGATGCAGATCACCGCGGCGCCCAGCAGCGCGGCGAACAGGATCACGTCGGCCGCCTGCAACGGCGTGATGGCCAGTTGCCAGCCGATCAGTCCCAGGTCGCAGGCGAGGATGGTCAGCACGTACACGACAAATGGGGCTGGCATCCTCAGCAGCGGCCAGCGCGACGTTCGCTCGGGGGGACGCCCCCCCACGGCGGTCCCGTGCGGGGACCACCGGGCCAGCCGCTGCAGGCCCTGCTGGCGATATCTGACCGCCTCTTGCACTGCTGACATGCCCCTGCCCATCATGTGCCAGGCTGATCCGGACCATAATCCAGGTGCTGGCCATCACGTTAGGTAACAGTATAGATGCGATGAGTTCTCAGTGTCGGGGAAACCGGTATGTTGGCTCGCTTGGCTATGAATGCGCATTTGCGGGACTGGAGGGCCTTGCGGGACTCGATTAGATCCGCGAAGTCTTAGTTACCCTGTCCCGGCTTTGGTTACGCATAGTGTCTGCAGTGCCGCGCCGGGCGACAGCGGAACGGCGTCGACCGCGTCCGCT
Source organism: uncultured Actinomycetes bacterium (assembly GCA_963789225.1). Lineage (GTDB taxonomy): Bacteria > Actinomycetota > Actinomycetes > Streptosporangiales > Streptosporangiaceae > Palsa-504. The sequence continues at coordinate 272,222 of CAWBKD010000002.1, read as the reverse complement.
CCGGGTGGCACCGCAGACACCTGCACCCTCGTGGTCTTCGGGATGGGAATGGCGAGTCTCAGGGCTTAGAACGGCGCGGCGGCGTCGTCCGGCTCAAGGGCGTGGGCCGCGAACTCGGCTCCGCCCAGGCTCTCGTCGAGTTCCCTCCCGAACCTTTCGATCGCCTCTTCGTCGATCGGGTCGCCACCGGCGGGTCCGCCGGCGGCCGGGTCGTCGGCCGCGTTCTGGCGCGGGCGCTCGGGCCGGATGTAGTTGGCGATGCCCCGGTTCAGGTCGTGCCCCACCGTGTCCGCCACGATCTCGACCTCGGTCCTGAGCCGGCCGGTCTTGTCTTCGTAGCTGCTGGTCCGGAAGCGCCCCTTGACCAGCACCGGGTCGCCCTTCCGCAGGCTGGCCTTGGCGTGGTCGGCCAGCCTGCGCCAGCAGGTCACCGTGTAGAACGAGGTCTCCCCGTCCACCCACTCCCCGGTCTGCTTGTCGAGCATCCGGCTCGCCGTGCCCACCCGCACGTCCGCGACGTGATGGCCGTCCTTGGTTACGCGAAGGCTTGGCTCCATGGCCACGAAGCCGACGAGGGTCACGAATCCGCCCTGGCTCATAGCGATTCTCCTTGAAAGTTGCGGCGGCCCCACGCCGCCGCGCTCCCTCCACCGTGGACGACCCGCGCTCCCGCCGCCGACCCGACCACGCCCCTGTGGATGACCACCCGCGCCTGGCCTACCTGTGGACAACCCGTTGCCATCCGCAACACGTTGCCGGATAATCCCGACCTCCGTGGGGTGGGGGGAGGCAGCGCTGTGAGAGGGGGCAGCGGGGTCAGAGGAGATAACAGGGGCGGGAGAGGTAGCAGGGGCGGGAAAGATAGCAGGGTCAGGAAAGATAGCAGGGGCGAAGGAGACGATAGGGCAGGAGGAGGGCAGGGCGGAGCTAGCACGGAGCGAGCACGGATCGGGGACAGGGCCAGGGGTCAGAGGCGGTTCAGCCGGGCCATTTCCTCGGGGGTGAGGGAAAAGCCGAACAGGTCCAGGTTGGATGCGATGCGTTCCGGCCTGGCCGACTTCGGGATCACCGCGATACCGAGCTCGAGGTGCCAGCGCAGGACCACCTGGGCGGGCGTGACGAAGTACTTGGCGGCGATCTCGGCCAGGACGGGATCGCCTAGCCTGGTGCCCTTGAGCGGGCTGTAGCCCTCGACCAGCACGCCGCGGTCGGCGTGCGCGGCTAGCAACGCAGCGTCGTAGCGGGCCGGGCTCCACGGGATCTGGTTGACCGCGGGCTTCTCCCTCGTCGCGGTGATGAGTTCATCGATCTGGTCGATGCTGTAGTTGCTCACCCCGACGCTGCGGCACAGACCCTCGTCGCGCACCGCGAGGAACTCCCGCCACAACGGCACCAAGGCCCGCCTGCGCGGCGGCCAGTGCACCAACCACAGGTCGACGTAGGGCGTGCGGAGGGCGCGCAGGCTCTCGCCCAGGATGGCGCGGGCGCGGTCGGCGTCGCGCGGCTGCAGCTTGGTGGTGACGAACATCTCGCCGCGGTCGACGCCGTTATCCCTGATGGCCCGGCCGACCTCGGACTCGTTCCGGTACATGGTGGCGGTGTCGATGTGCCGGTAACCGAACTCCAGGGCGTACGTGATGGCCTGGTAGGCACGCCGACTGGTCAGCTGCCAGGTGCCGAATCCGACCATGGGCATCGCGACCCCGGGCCCCAGGTCCGCCACGGGCATCTCGGTCATGATGACGGATACCCGAGGGCGGCGCGGATCGTCCGGGACAACTCCCCCGGCACGTCGGGCACCAGCAGGTGAACCCCGTCGCGGACCACGTCCCGGCCGCCGATCACGACGTTCCGCACGTCCGCTGCCGTGGCGGCGAACACCGCGGCCTCCGCCGCCAGCCCGTCGGGGGTGCCCGTGGTCCGGACCGTGTCCAGCGACACGGTGACCAGGTCGGCCCATTCCCCCGGCGCGATCTCGCCCGCGTCGGGCCAGCCGAGGCTGGCGTGCCCGTCGGAGGTGGCGGCGCGCAGGAGGGTTTCTGCGGTGAAGTGGCCGCGCGAGCGACGCGCCAGGCGTTCGGCGTACTCGACCCCGCGGGCCTCGGCGAACATGTCGATCACCGCGTGGCTGTCGCTGCCCAGGGTGAGCCTGCAGCCCGCCGCGGCCAGCGCCAGCGAAGGGGCGGGCCCGTCGCCCAGGTCGCGCTCGGTCGTGGGGCAGATGCACGCGAACGTCTGGGCGCCGCCGAGGAGTTTCAGGTCACCCGCATCGACGTGGGTCGCGTGCACGACCGAAGTCCGCGGCCCGAGCACGTCCTCCTCGTAGAGGAGCCGGGCGGGCGACATCCCGTAGAAGGCCTGGCACGCCTCGTTCTCGGCCCGCTGCTCGGACATGTGCGCGTGCAGCGGGGCGCCGCACCCGCGGGCCCAGGCCACCACCGTGTGCATCTGGTCCCTGGGCACCGCGCGGACGGAATGGATCGCCGCGCCGACCTTGGCGTGCGGCGTGACCATGCCGTGGGCGTCGTAGCCCAGGCCGGTGACCCGCGCCGCCCAGCGCGCGGCGTCGCCGTCGCCGAACCGCCGCTGGGGTCCGGCCAGCGGCTGCGGGCCCTGCAGGCCCAGCCCGCCCGCGAGGTAGCAGGTGTCGAGGAGCGTCATGCGCAGGCCGGCCTCGGCGGCCGCCGCGACCATGGCCCGCCCCATCGCGTTGGGGTCCGCGTACGGGCGCCCGTCGGGCTGGTGATGCAGGTAGTGGAACTCCCCCACACAGCTCACCCCGGCCAGCGCCATCTCGGCGAACACCGCGCGCGCCAGGGCCTGGTAGCTGTCCGGGTCCAGGCGGGCCGCGACCTGGTACATTCGCTCGCGCCAGGTCCAGAACGTCCCGCGGTCCGCCTGGGTGGTGGACCGCAGCGCCCGGTGGAACGCGTGCGAGTGCGCGTTCGCGAGCCCGGGGAGGGTGAGGCCCGCGAGGTGCGTGGTGCCGTCCGGGACATCGGTGGCCGAGGCGGTGACGGCGGTGAACCGCTCTGCGTCGGCTTCGATGAGGACGTCGCGGCGTACGCCCTGACCGGGCAGCCAGGCCAGGGCGGCGAGCCAGGACCGGCGCGTCACTTCGGGCCCGCCAGGTCGCGCAGGACGAGGGCGAGCGCGCGGACGCCGGCCTCGCAGTCGGCCAGGTCGGCGTGCTCGGCGGGCGAGTGCGAGACGCCGGTGGGGTTGCGGACGAAGAGCATCGCGGTGGGCAGCCGCGCCGCGAGCACGCCGGCGTCGTGGCCGGCCCCGGTGGGCAGCACCGGCGCCGCGATCCCGGCCGCGGCGAGGACCGCCGCGATGCGGTCGCGCAGTTCCTCGTCGAAGCGGACTACCGGGGTGTAGGACTCCTGGCGCACGCTGAGGGTCACCCCCTGCTCCGCGGAACACCTTTCTGCTGCCGAACGAACGTCGGTGACTGTCTCGGACAAGGTGGCTTCATCAGCGGCGCGGGCGTCCAGCCAGGCGCGGACGGCCGAGCAGACCGCGTTGGAGCCCCCCGGCTCGGCGATGACCTTGCCGAACGTGGCCAGGGCACCGTGCTCCGCCGCGGCGTGGCGCGCCGCGAGGACCGTGCCCGCGTAGGCGAGCATCGGGTCCCTGCGGTCGGCGAACCTGGCCGTGCCCGCGTGGTCGGCCTGGCCGGTGAAGTCCAGGCGCCACCGGCCGTGCGGCCAGATACCCTCGGCGATGCCGACCGCCGACCCCATCGGCGCTAGGGCGCGGCCCTGCTCAACGTGCAGTTCGACGAAGGCGCCGAGGCCGTCCACCAGGGCTGGGTCGGGCCCGATCAGGGCCGGGTCGAGGCCGGCGGACGCCATGGCCTGCGCCAGCGTCACGCCCGCGTCGTCGGTGAGGCCCCTGGCGGCCTGCGGGGCGACCGCCCCGGTCAGCAGGCGGCTCCCCAGGCATGGCAGGCCGAATCTAGCGCCTTCCTCCTCGGTGAACGTGACGAGCACCAACGCTCGTTCGGGATAAAAGTTCTCTTCTTTTAGCAGGTCTACGGCGGCCAGCGCGGTCACCACGCCGAGGGCGCCGTCGAAGCCGCCGCCGTCGGGCACCGAGTCCAGGTGACTGCCGGTCGCCACGGCGCCGGGTTGCTTCGGGCCCCACCAGGCCCACAAGTTACCGTTGGCGTCGGGCTGCACGGTCAGGCCGCGCTTTTGCGCCTGGCGGGTGAACCAGGCGCGGCACTGCGCGTCGGCGGGGGTCCAGGAGTAGCGGCGGTAGCCGCCGGTTACGGGGTCGCGGCCCAGCGGTTCCAGGTCGCGCCAGAGGTCGGCGAAGGTCACGGGCTGGCCATCGGGATGCGGACGCCGCGCTCGCGGGCCACCGTCGCGGCCAGGTCGTAGCCCGCGTCGGTGTGCCGGATCACGCCCATGCCCGGGTCGTTGACCAGGACGCGATCGAGCTTTTCGGCGGCCAGGTCCGAGCCGTCGGCGACGCAGACCTGGCCGGCGTGGATCGACCGGCCGATGCCCACGCCGCCGCCGTGGTGGATGGACACCCAGGACGCGCCGGACGCCGTGTTGACCAGCGCGTTCAGCAGCGGCCAGTCGGCGATGGCGTCCGAGCCGTCGGCCATCGACTCGGTCTCGCGATAGGGCGAGGCGACCGAGCCGCAGTCCAGGTGGTCGCGGCCGAGCACGATCGGGGCCTGGACCCCACCGGATTTGACCATCTCGTTGAAGCGGAGGCCGGCCAGGTGGCGCTCGCCGTAGCCGAGCCAGCAGATCCGGGCGGGCAGGCCCTGGAAGTGGACCTTCTCCTGCGCCATGCGGATCCAGCGGGCCAGGGCCTCGTTGTTCGGGAACAGGTCGAGGATGGCCTGGTCGGTGGCGGCGATGTCGGCCGGGTCACCGGACAGGGCCGCCCAGCGGAACGGGCCCTTGCCCTCGCAGAACAGCGGCCTGATGTACGCGGGCACGAAGCCGGGGAACTCGAACGCGCGGTCGTACCCGGCCAGCTCGGCCTCGCCGCGGATGGAGTTGCCGTAGTCGAACACCTCCGCGCCCGCGTCAAGGAAGCCGACCATGGCGGCGACCTGGGCGGCCATCGACTCGCGGGCTCGCCGGGTGAACCCTTGCGGGTCTTCGGCGCGCAGGGCGGGCATGTCCTCGAAGGCGACGCCGCGCGGCAGGTAGGTGAGCGGGTCGTGCGCCGAGGTCTGGTCGGTGACGATGTCGATGGGCGCGTGAGAGTGGAGCAGGCGCGGGAAGATGTCGGCGGCGTTGCCGAGCAGCCCGATGGACAGGGGCTGGCTCTTGTTCTTCGCCGCGACGGCCCGCCTGATGGCGTCGTCCACGTCGTCGGCCTGCTCGTCGAGGTAGCCGTACTCGATACGCCTGGTGATCCGGGACTGATCGCACTCGACGCAGATGCACACGCCGCCGTTCATGGTCACGGCCAGCGGCTGCGCGCCGCCCATGCCGCCGAGGCCCCCGGTCAGGGTGATCGTGCCGGCCAGGGTTCCGCCGAAGCGCTTGGCCGCCACGGCCGCGAAGGTCTCGTAGGTGCCCTGCAGGATGCCCTGGGTGCCGATGTAGATCCACGAGCCCGCGGTCATCTGGCCGTACATGGTCAGGCCGAGCTGCTCCAGGCGCCGGAACTCCTCCCAGGTCGCCCACTGCGGGACGAGGTTGGAGTTGGCGATGAGCACGCGGGGGGCCCACTCGTGGGTGCGGAAGACGCCGACGGGCTTGCCGGACTGGACCAGGAGGGTCTCGTCGTCGTTCAGGTCTTGCAGCGTGGCGACGATCGCGGCGTAGGCGTCCCAGCTGCGGGCGGCCCGCCCCGAGCCGCCGTAGACGATGAGCTGGTCGGGGTGTTCGGCCACTTCCGGGTCCAGGTTGTTCATCAGCATGCGCATGGCGCCCTCTTGGGCCCAGCCCTTGCAGGTGCGCTGCGCGCCGCGGGGGGCGCGCACCGGTTCGTGGCTCATCATGTGCCCATCATGGCGGGGCGGAAATCTGGGTGACAAGCGGGGGAACCGCTGCTAGGTTCGGCGGCTGTGCGGCGCGTCTCGGTGGTTGGCACCTCCGGAGCCGGCAAGTCGACTTTCGCTGCTGCGCTGGCGGGCGTCCTGGGCGTTCCGTGGCTGGAACTCGACTCGGTGTACCACCAGGCCGACTGGACGCCGCTGCCCGCGGAGGAGTTCCGGGTTTGCGTGGCCGCGGTGGCTTCCGGCTCTAGCTGGGTCATTGACGGCAACTACAGCACGGTCCGGGACCTCGTGTGGGCCCGCGCGGACACCGTGATCTGGCTCGACCTGCCCAAGCGCACCGTGATGCGGCGGCTTTCGTGGAGGACGCTGCGCCGGGTCGCCGGCCGGGTCGAGCTGTGGAACGGCAACCGGGAGCGCTGGCATAACATCTTCACGCTCGATGAGCAGGAATCGGTGCTCGCCTGGGCGTGGAAGACGCACGGCTCGCGCCGGGAGCGGTACGCGACCGCGCTCGCCGATCCGGCCAACAGCCACCTGCGCGTCGTCCGCCTCCGTAGTCCCCGAGCGGCCGGGCGGTTCCTGCGGGCCGTGACGCCCGATTATCGAGAAACTCGCTTCATTTAGGGCGTCAGGCGGCGACTAGTTCCTTGGGCTCGGCGATGACGTCAACCAGGGCGCCGTTGCGCATGACGGTGATCGAGAGGGGACGGCCGATCGCCTCGGCGAACATGAGGCGCTGCAGGTCCTGGGCGGCCTTGACTGGCTTTCCTGCGGCGGTGAGCAGGAGGTCGCCGGGGCGCAGGCCGGCCCGGGCGGCGGGGCCGCCGGAGACCACCTCGTGGACGAGCAGGCCGGCCGTCCGCCCGAGGCGCTCGCGCCAGGCCGCGGGCACGGGCCCGGGTATGGTGACCACGCCCAGGTAGGCGCGGCGGACCCGGCCGTCGTTCATGAGCGCGGAGATGATCCGGCGGGTGGTCGCGTTCACCGGGACCGCCATGCCGAGGCCGACGCCCGCCACCGCGGTGTTGATGCCGATCACCCGCGCGTGCGCGTCGGCGAGCGCCCCGCCCGAGTTGCCGGGGTTGAGGGCGGCGTCGGTCTGGATGACGTCTTCGATCAGCCGCCCGCGCGCGGGAAGCGACCGGCCCAGCGCGCTGACCACGCCGGCCGTCACCGATCCGGCCAGGCCGAGCGGGTTGCCCACCGCCACCACGAGCTGGCCGACGACGAGCTGATCGGCCTCGCCCAGCTCGGCGGGCTCAGGCGTCGCGCCGGTCGTGCGCAGGACCGCGAGGTCGGACAGCGGGTCGGCGCCCACCACGCGGAACGGGACTTCGGTGCCGTCGGAGAACGACGCGGTGCCGCCGCCGGCCCCCCCGACCACGTGCGCGTTGGTCAGCAGGAACCCGTCGCCGGTGAAGACCACGCCCGAGCCGAGGCCCTCTCCCATCCCGCGGGGACCCTGGTGTGGCACGCGCAGGCTCGCGACCTTCGGGGTGAGCTGTTCGGCCACACCGGAAACGATCTGCGAATAGGCGTCCAGCGCATCTCTGGCGTCCATCACGGTACCCGGCCATTCTCCCGATGATTACAGGATTACACTGTAACCGGGTAGGGAGCTTTCGCCTTACCCCGATTCTGTCCGCCTGAAGCTGAAACGATGCGCGGCCAGGCGTGGGACCCGTCACTCCGGCTTGGCGTGTGCGGCCAGCCCGATGGGGTTGCCGGCCGGGTCAAGGATCGTGGCCAGGGTGCGGTCCGGGCCGTCCGGGGTCGGCGGTTCCGCGATCTCGGCCCCGTGGGCCACGGCGCGTTCGAGCGTCTCGTCCATGTCGGTCACGTGCAGCCAGATCATCGGTCCGCCGTACCGGGAGGGCGCGCGGTCGTCCACCCACTGGCCGATCAGGCCCGGAGCCTCGAAGTCGGTGTAGGGCCGTTCGATGCGCCAACCGAAGACGGCCTCATAGAACGCGGCCGACTCTGCGGTGTCGGCCGCCGGTATCTGCAGGTAGCAGACCTGCCCGTGAACGAGGCTGAGTACCCGGCTCTCCTCCGAGTCCTGCTGGCTCACGATCGCTCCTCTGGTTGGCGAGTGGGTGGCGGTGATGGTGATGGCACACGACCTTACGCGTCCCGGGCGGGCGGATGCCAGCGGATACCAATGTCTGCGTAAATGTCCTGAATTAGGAGTCCATAAATGGCAATTCATCGTCGCTCCATTTCTTATCCCGGTCCGTTATCCAGGCGACAGCCTTCGACCCGGCGTTTCATATGCCAAGCCGTATCGAAGTCGGATATGGTATCGCTCTACTCGTTGTGACCTGGGGATATGGCTTGCTGCACGCAGGGGATTCGGTGGAATATGCAGGACGAATCCATAAAACCGGTCACATGGCATCTATCACCTATGGGGATGATTCAATGCACCTCAGACTCCTGCGGGCCGCGGCAGCGGTCGCCCTATTGGGCGGAACCGCGACGGTTGGTCTCGGATTCACCCAGGCGGCACTGGCCACGACCCCCACACCCGTCGGCTGCACCACGGACGACCTGACTAGCGCAATAACCGACGCCAGCAGCGGTGCCATCCTGGACCTGACGCCGCACTGCACCTACGTGCTCACTGCGCAGCTGCCGTCGATCATGAAGACCCTCACGATCGTGGGCCCCGCCACCCTCGAGCGCAATACCGAGTCCAGTTCCTTCAGCGTTCTCGTGGTCGGCTGCGCGAACGGGCACCTCACCCTCGAGAACGTAAACATCCGCGACGGCGGCGGCGACGTCGACGGTGGCGGCGCCGTGAAGATCACCAACCAGGACGCCACGCTCACGGTCTACGGCGGCACCTTCAGCGACAACACCGCTACCGCCGACGACAGCTACGGCGGCGCCATCGACAACAGTGGCCCCCTGATCGTGGACGGCGCCACCTTCACCGACAACAGCGCCGAAAGCGGCGGCGCCATATACAGCGAAAACGGCGTATCGACCGCGACGCTGAACCAAGACACCTTCGTCGGCAACAACGCCGAATACGGCGGCGCCATCTACAACGAAGACAACAACATGCAGATCGGCCGGGGTAGCTTCCGTGACAACATCGCAACCGGCGAGGACGCCGAGGGCGGCGCTATCTTCAACGACTACAACCTGACCGCCACCGGCACCCTGTTCTCCATGAACAGCGCGTTCGGCGAGGACGGCCAGGGCGGCGCCATCTACAACGATGACTCAGATCTGACTCTCGATCACAGCCTGCTCACCGTTAACCACGCTGCCGACGGCGGCGGCGGCGGATCTACAACGACGATGAGGGAGACGTCACCCTGGCGTTCGTGACAGAGGTCATTATCAACACGCCGGACAACTGCTACCCGGTCGACACGATCGAGAATTGCAACGGCTGACCCCGGCGCCCCGTCCAGTTTGACATAGCAAGGTAACTGGTGGCGGGCGGCGAGGACCTTGGGCCCCGGCTTGCCGGGCCGGCTCCGCGAATTGCGTGAGCGTGCTGGTCTCGCCGCCCGCCACTGGCATGGCTTTAGACCTGATGGCCCAGCTCGACCACGAACCGGCCTGATGACTGCGTCCGGGCGGCGAGGATCTCCAGCCCGGCTTGCCGGGCCAGCCCGGCGAACTGCGTGACCGTGCTGGTCTTGCCGCCCGCGACCAGCATGTCGATGGCCAGGGGCCGGGACGCCTCGTCGGGCGAGACGCCGCCGAGGACGATGACGGTCCCGGCGGAAGGGGCGGCCTCGGCGCACCGGCGGAGGATGGCCACGGTCGGCTCGTCGGGCCAGTCGTTCAGCACGCTCTTGAGCACGTACAGGTCGGCTCCGGCCGGCAGGGGCTCAAAGAAGCTCTGCCCGGCCAGGGTCACGCGGCCGATCACTCCGGCGGCGTCGAAGGTCTCGGCGGCCCGGGCGACGGTGCCCGGGAAGTCAACCAGGGTGCCCCGGACCTCCGGGTGGCGGCGCAGCAGCGAGGCCAGCATGGCTCCGGTCCCGCCGCCGACGTCGACGATGCTGCGGATCCGGTCCCAGCCGCCAGACAGCTCGAGGTCGTAGTCGGGGACGCCGTGCCCGGCCGGGCCCATCAGCGCGTCGAAGTCGGCCGCGATCCTCGGGTGCGAGGCCAGATCCTCCCAGAACGGCCGCCCGAACACCGTGGCGTAGGCGGGCTGGCCGGTCCGGACGTAATCCAGGAGCGTTCCCCACGCGTGGGCCATCCGGCCGCCGATGCCCTCCAGGTCGAGGAACCGCCTGGGGTCCGCGAGCTGCTCGGCGGGCCGGTTGCAGGCGAACCGGCCGGGCGATTCCTCGACGAACACTCCCTTGGATACGAGATACGCCAGGACGGCGTGCAGGGCATCCGCGTGACAGCCGGCCGCCTCGGCCAGGTCGGCGATGTCGGTGTGACCGTTGGCGATGTGTTCGGGGATGCGCAGGGTGGCCGCCACCATGAGGCACCAGGGCGTCTGCAGGTCGAGCATCCGGTCCAGGTCGACGCCGTCGGGGGCGGCGTGGTCCTCAGCCATTCGATCGGTCAGGCGAGGGTCGGGATGCCGCGGCGGGCGGCGGCCAGTTCGGTGCGGTAACGCTCGTATTCGGCGAGTTCCCGGCCGGTCGGGGCGAGGACCAGGTCGCTGGTGGCCGCGGCGATCCGGGCCATGATGGCCTGGACCGCCTGTTCGCGCTCGCGGTCCGCGGCCAGGACCACCATGTTCTGGCACCAGGATGAGATCAGCCAGCCCAGCAGCAACAGCGCGACGACCATGACCCCGAGCCAGGGTGCGAGGGAGACGTCGCTGGCCAGGGACGACGACTTGTGCCCGCCGTGGGCGGCCAGGATCACCACGATCCAGACCACGCCAACCAGCGACAGCGTCATCAGCAGCCACTGAGCCAGGGCGACCAGTCGCCACCATCCGGTCACCTTGTCACGCGGCGGCAGCCCGCCTGCGACCGCCACGCCCAGGACCGCCTGGGCCTCGTCCGCCCGCGACCTGGCCGCCTCCCGGACGGTGCGTGACCACGGCTCCGGCAGCGACGCGCCCACCTCGTCGGCAAAGGCCGTGACGGCGTTGTCGATGTCGGAGCGCTGCGCCTGCGCGGTGTCACCGTCGGCGGCGATCGCCTTACGCGCGGGCGGCTGCCCGCGCAGGCGCCCGGCCAGCCGCGCGAGGGGCCAGCCGATGTAGCCCGCGGCGCTGCGCTCGCGGACGCCGTTCAGCGTCTCGGTGACGGCCGTTACCCCGGCCGCCTTCGCGAACGCGGCGGTCAGCGTCCCGGCGGGACCTGCGGGGACGTAGGTCACGGGATCAAGTGCCCGCGCACCCGCGCTCCGGCCGTCGGGCGTCGCGTCCTCCCACGGGGGCCGTGACGTGGTGACCGGCGCCGCCTCCGCCAGCGGAGCGGCGGTCGCCTGCCACGGCTGCCAGTCGGCCAAGCTGCTCTGCTGCCCGTTTCCCGAACCGTCGGCCCCGGGGTCCTGCCACGCCGGGCTAGACGCCGCGAGCGCGCCCTCGGGGTCCCTGGCCGCGCCGTTACCCGGGTGACCGTCGCCGTCCTCCCGCTCCCACGGCGGGCGGCTGGCCAGCACCAGCTCGGATGAGGCTTCGGTGGCCGCCCCGCTGACCGGAGATGCCGACGGCCTGGCGGCGGCCGACGGCCTGGCGGCGGCCGGCTCCGGCGGCAGCCAGCCGGGGACCGGATCCCCGGAATAGACGGCGAACCGATCGAGCAGGGCATCGATGTCGGCGGTGATCCTGTCGACCGACGCCCGCCTGGTCGCCACCGCGGCGGCCAGCGAGAGGCGCAGCTCGTCGAGGCCGGCTCCGGTCAGGGCCGAGGTCACCAGGACGGAGGTCTCGGTCAGCCCTTCCGCGTCGAGCAGCCTGCGCAGGTCGGCTTCGCAGTCGGCGGCCTGGTCGGGGCTCAGCGTGTCGACCTGGTTGAGCACCACCATGGTCACGGCGGCGTGGCCGGCCAACGGGACGAGGTACCTCCGGTGTACGGCAGCGTCGGCGTACTTCAGCGGGTCGAGTACCCAGACCAGCATGTCGACCAGCTTGACCAGGCGGTCGACCAGCGCCGCCGAGCCGGTGACGACCGAGTCGTGGTCGGGCAGGTCAAGCAGGAGCAGCCCGGTCAGCGACGCCTCGCCCTCATCGAGCGCGCTCGCCCGGGCGTAGCGGTGCCGCCGCTGCACGCTGAGCCAGTCCAGTAGCGGGGCGGCGCCCTCCATGCCCCAGACGCAGGCGTGCGAGTGCTTCGTGGTCGGCCGCATCACCCCGGCCGGCGAGAAGTTCGCCCCGGCCAGGGCGTTGAACAGGGAGGATTTGCCGCTCCCGGTGCCGCCCGCCAGGGCGACCACGGTGTGCGACGCGGACATCCGCATCCGCTCGCCCGAGCGGCGCAACAGCGTTTCGGCCTCGGCGAGCAGCTCCTCGCTGAACCCGTCGGCTCCGGTCCTCCGGGAGCCGATGCGGGTCAGTTCGGTGAGCGAGGCCAGCCTGACGGGGACGCTCGCGCTCGGCAGCCCGGCCACCCCGATCGTGTTCGATGTCACCTAACCGCCTCGAGCGAGAATTCCGCCTGGTACAGCCGGATCGCCGCGACGTCGTCGCAGGGCCCGGCCGCGTCGATTACCTCAACGAACCTGACTAGCTCCTCGTCGAGGAGCAGCCGGACCCGATCGAGCAGGTCTGCGCGCGCGCGGGCCAGGATCCCGGCCAGCGTCACCCCGCTGAACACGGAGGTCAGCAGCCGCCGCGGCTCGGTGTAGAGGCTGGCCCCCTCGGCGTCCGCAGCCTGGGCGGCCGGGCCTTCCGGGGCGGCGGGCGCGTTCTCGCCCAGCATGGCGACCAGGACGAGCAGGCTAAGCGCCTCGTCGCTGAAGCCGATGCGCTTGGTCGCGGGGCGCAGATCCTCCACCTCGACCAGCCGGGCCAGGTGCTCCTCCCACGCTCCGATCGCGCGCGCGGCGCGCAGCGGCAGGTCAGGTCCGGACCGGCTGAAGGCGGTGGCCTGGCTGGCCTCCGCCGCGCCCGGCGCGCGCCCGTTCCCGCCGGGGCCGAAGGCCGATTCGAAGACCTGCTTCGCGCGCTCGCCGCGGGCCCGCTCGGCGACGGCGTCCGCCAGCAGCACGGTGCCCGCGGGGTCGCCGCGCCAGTTCTCGTCCACGTGCTCGGCGGCCCGGTCCGCGATCGAGACGATGAACGACTCAAGGGCCGCGCGCAGCGCCGCGTTCAGCGCTGCGGGCCGCGACGTGCCGCGCCGCGCGCGCTTGCCCTTCCTGGCGCCCGCGGTGGCGGTCTTGGCTCCGCGGCGCGGTCGCAGGTCGCCGCCGACCTCGCAATCCTGCCAGCGCGCGAGCACCTCGCCGTGCAGCAGCGAGCCGTTCTTCGTGCCCGTGCTCGCCTCGGCGAAGGCACGCTCGTACGCCACCTCCGCGGCCCGCCGCAGCCGTCCGCGCAGCACGACCTGCGCTTCGACGTGGGCGGCCATGGCCGGGACCCGGGACTTGAACGTGTCGAGCACGCCCGACATCGTCTGGGAGAGCACCGCCACCCTGCGGTCGGCCCGCGCGGCGGTGTCGGCGAGCCAGTCGCGGATCGGCTGGTAGGCGTCCGGCGGAAGCATGCCGTCGACGAGCGGGGTCTCCAGGATGACGAACCGGTCCTCGGCCCCGATCCCGTTTGCGTCCAGCATGGCATTGAAGTGGTCCACGAGTTCGGTGCGGTAGGTCTGCGGCACGCGGGACAGCACCACGCCGAGCGACGCCTTCCTGTCCCGTGCGTGCTGGAGGATCTCCCAGACCGGCCCGTCGGCGTACCGGCTGGCGCTGGTCATGAACAGCCACAGATCGGAGGCGTCGAGGAACTGGTAGGCGAACTCGTGGTGGGCCTGGACCACGGAGTCGATGTCCGGCGTGTCCAGCAGCGCGATGCCCCGCGGCATGCCCTCGCTGGCCGCGAGGACCAGCAGGCCGTCCCGGCCGGGCCGGGCGAGTCCCTCCTGCCTGACGCGCGGCAGCGTGGGCAGGAAGTTGTTCTCGGCGAACCAGTCGATGTCGTCGGGATGGCAGGCGAGCACCGGGCTGTTGGTCGTCGGGCGGCGGACCCCTGTCGCGCTGACCCGGGAGCCGACGATGCTGTTCACCAGGGTCGACTTGCCCGCGCCCGTGGAACCGACCAGGGCCACGAGGATCGGCGCGGCGGACCTACGCACCCGCGGCAGGAGGTAGTCGTCAATCTGGCTCAGCAGCTTGGTGCGTTCGGTCTTGACCTCGGCGGATCCCGCGATCTCGAAGACCAGCGGGATGGCGGCGATGCGCTTCCTCAGGTTGAGCAGCGCCGCTTCCAGCAGCCGCGCGTCCACCCGGACGTGGGACTGGGCGGGCGGCTGGGGCCGGGCGGGTGCCTGCGGCGGGGACGCTTCAAGGGGCGGGACGGTTTCCGCGACCGGGACGGTTTCCGCGACCGGGACGGTTTCCGCGACCGGGACGGTTTCCGCGACCGGGACGGGTTCCGCGACCGGGACGGGTTCGGCCGTCCCGGAGGGCTCGGGGGTCGTGTCCACGACGTCCTGGCTCGGCTCGGGGTCCTCTGGGGCGGCAGGAGTCTCAGGGGCGGAGGCGGTCACCGGGGCGGCGGAGGCGGTCACCGGGGCGGCGGGGGCGGTCGGGGCGGCTGGGGCCACCGGGACGGTGGAGGTGACTGGGGCGAAGGCGGTCACCGGGGCGACGGGCGTGGCGGGGGCGACGGGGGCGACGGGAGGGACCGGGGCGACGGTGGTGGCCCGGGCGGAGGCGCTGGCCGGGATGGGCGGAACGATGACGCCCCTGGCGCGGCCGGTCTGCGCGGTGGGTGATGCCGGGGCGGCCGGGGCCCGGACGGGGATCTCGGGCTCCTGGGGCAGCTGGCCCGCCGCCTGCAGCCGGCCTGCCGGAGGCAGGGGGCCGCCCTGGGGCAGCGGGCCGGTCTGGGGCAGGAAGCCCGCGCGGGGCAGCTGGGGTTCCCTCGGTGACGGAGAGGACTCCGGCGGAGGGGGAAACGCGGCAGCTCCCGGCGCGAGTGGTTCGGAGAAGTCCGGAACAGGCATCACGATGGTGTCATCCCCATTGCGATGCTTATCCTCACCACCATCCAGAACATCATCAGTCACACGGCTACCGCCAGGGTCATTAAACTCAGCAGCCACAACAGCACCTGCGAACTCGCCCTGTCTACCGGACGCAGACGCTGCTGACGCTGCCGTGCCCTGACCTTCCATCGCTCTAGCGGCCTCCTCTGCCCGGCCGATCTCCCACGTCCCTTATGGACTCCCGATCGATCGGGGATCGCTCCAGCTCAATCGCCTGGCAGGCGGAGTTTATCCCGTCCGTCAGGCGGTTACATGACGCATGAGTTCTGTTATCTCCGCCGCGATCTCTACCACACCACCGACCACGATGACCGCTGGCGGCCGCAAACCCCCTTCGCGTACCCGACTTTCCACTTGTTCCAGTGTTGAGCTAATTGTGCGCTGAGTCGGCAGAGTCCCGTCTGCGATTACAGAAACGGGTGTACCTGGATCGCGTCCGTGCCTGAGGAGTTCTGTCACTACCGCACCGATATGTTCCACGGCCATCAGCAATACCAAGGTGCCCCGACTACCGCCGAGTATCCCCCAATCGACGGCCGACCGCTCGTCATCAGGCGGAACATGAACCGACACCACGTGGAAGTCTTGTGCCACCCCCCGGTGGGTCACCGGGACCCAGGCGCTGGCGGGCACGCCCACCGCGCTGGTGACACCGGGCACCACGGTAACAGGAACCCCGGCCCGCAGGCAGGCCAGGACCTCCTCGGCCCCCCGGCCGAACACGAACGGGTCGCCGCCCTTGAGCCTGGCCACGAACCGGCCCGCCCGGGCGTGGGTAACCAGCGCCTCGTTGATGTGCTCCTGCGCCATCGCCCGCCCGTAGGGGATCTTGCTCGCGTCGATGATCTGCACGTCCGCGGGCAGCTCGTCCAGCAGCGAGCGGGGCGCCAGCCGGTCTGTCACCACCACGTCGGCCTCGGCGAGTAGCTGCCGACCGCGCACGGTGATGAGCCCGGGATCGCCGGGCCCGCCCCCGATGATCGCCACCCCGCCGCGGTGCCCGCGGCCGTGCCTGGCGCTCAGCTCACCGGACCGCAGCCCGGCCAGGATCGCGTCCCTGATCGCGGCGCTGTGCCGCGGGTCACCACTGAGCACACCCACCCGGACGTTCCCGGCCTGGCCCGAGGCGGGGGTCCACGCGGCCGATTCCTCCGCGTCGTCGGCCCGGACGCACCAGGTCCGCTGCTCCTGCGCTGCAGCCGCGACGGCTGCGTTCACCGCACGGTCGCGCGTGCACGCGCAGATCAGCCAGGCACCCTCCCCGTCGCCGGGCTGGTATCGCCGCGGCTCCCAGCGGATCCGGCCGGCCGCGGCCAGGCCCTCCAGGGAGGTGGTCACCGACGGGGACACCAGCAGGATGTCCGCGCCGGCGTCGAGCAGCGCCGGGACACGGCGGGTCGCCAGCGCTCCCCCGCCGACGACCAGGACGCGGCGGCCCCGCAGGCGGAGTCCAAGGAGGTACGGGTCCATGGCTTAGACCTTGTCGGCCACGCCCGCGGAATCGAACGTGGCGACGTCGCGGAGCGCGCGGGCGGCGCTCTGCACCAGGGGCAGGGCCAGCACCGCGCCGGTACCCTCGCCGAGCCGCAGACCGAGGTCGATAAGCGGGCGGAGCCCCAGGTGGTTCAGGGTGACCGCGTGCCCGGGCTCGGCGCTTCTGTGACCGGCGAGGCAGGCCCAGACGGCATCGGGAGCCAGGGCGACGGCGGCCAGCGCCGCGGCGCCCGCGATGACCCCGTCCAGGATGACGGGCACGCGCAGCGCGGCGCCGCCGAGGATGAACCCGGCCAGGGCGGCGTGCTCGAACCCGCCGAACGCCGCGAGTACTCCCACCGGGTCGGCCGGATCCGGCCGGTGCCTGGCCAGCCCGCGGCATACCACGTCGATCTTTCTCGCGTACGTCGCCGCGTCGATCCCGGTGCCCCGGCCGGTCGCCTCGGCCGGGTCGGCGCCGGTGAAGGCGCAGATCAGGGCGGCCGACGCGGTGGTATTGGCGATGCCCATGTCGCCGGTGATCAGGCACCGGTTGCCCGCGGCGACCAGGTCCCTCGCGACCTCCAGGCCGACGGTCAGCGCCGCGGCCGCCTGCTCGCGCGTCATCGCCGGCCCCTCGGTAAAGTCCGCGGTGCCCGGCGCGATCTTGCGGGGCAGCAGCCCGGGTAGCGGCTCGAGGTCGGCGGCCACCCCCACGTCGACCACGGTGACCTCGGCGCCGGCCTGCGCCGCGAACGCGTTGACCACCGCCCCGCCGGCCAGGAAGTTGGCGACCATCTGGGCGGTCACCTCCTGCGGCCACGGGCTGACCCCCTGCGCGTGCACGCCGTGGTCGGCGGCGAAGACCGCCACGCAGGCGGGCTCAGGCAGCGGCGGCGGACACGTGCCCGCCAGGCCCGCTAGCCGGACGGACACCTCCTCAAGCATCCCGAGCGAGCCGCGCGGCTTGGTCATCCGGTCCTGCCGTTCGGCGGCGGCGGCCATCGACGCCGCGTCCGGCGGGGTGATCGCGGCGATCACGTCGGCGAGCGGGTCCACTGGTTCCTCCCCGGGCAGTCCGCGCCGGCCATACTGCTCGGCGTGCACCGCCCAGGCCAACGGGCGGCGGCGCGCCCAGCCGGCGGTCGCGAGTTCTGGCTCAGGCGCGAATTCTGTCACGTAGCCGACGCACAGGTAGGCGATCACCTCCAGGTGCGACGGCAGCCCGAGCTCGGCGGCCAGTTCGCGCTCGTCGAAGAAGCTGACCCAGCCCACGCCGAGCCCTTCCGCCCGGGCCGCCAGCCACAGGTTCGCCACCGCGAGCACGCTGGAGAAATCGGCCGTCTTCGGCTGCGTCCGCCGCCCCAGCGTGTGCCGCCCGCCCCTGGTCCTGTCGCAGCTGACCACGATGTTGACCGGGGTGTCCAGGATCGACTCGATCTTCAGCCGGTCGAACGCGCGGGCCCGGGCACCCGGCAGCTCGTCCGCGAACTCGCCGGCGTGCCTGCGGGCCAGGGCGGCGATCCGCTCCCGCCGGGCCTGGTCGGTGATCACGATGAAGTCCCACGGCTGGGAGAAGCCCACCGATGGCGCCTGATGCGCAGCGGCCAGGACCCGCCCGAGCACGTCGGCCGGCACCGGATCGGGCCGGAACCCCCGCCGGACGTCGCGGCGTTCGGCGATCACCCGGTACACGGCTTCCCGCTGCTCGGCCGGGTAGCGGTTCTGGTCGTTCATCCGGGTGACTCCTCGCGACTGGCGATCTTCCACAGGGCGGTGAACGCGGCGGCCGCCACCGTCGGGCCGCCCTTCTCCGAGACGTTGGTCAGGCACGGCAGGCCGCTGTCCCGCAGCGCGTCCTTCGCCTCCCCCGCGCCCGCGAACCCGACCGGGACGCCGATGACCAGCACGGGCTCCACCTCCCGGTTCATGATCTCGAAAATCGCCTCGGGCGCGCTGCCCACCAGCCAGATCGCACCCGGCCCGGCCTCGCTGAACGCCAGCCTGACCGCGGCCGCGCCGAGAGTGATGTTCGCCGTGCGCGCCAGCCTGGCCGACAGGGAGTCGGCCGCCTTGCAGATCACCGGGTACCCGGTGACGCCCGCCGCGACCGTGGCCGCGTCCGCGACGACCCGGACGCTGCGGCGCAGCGCTGCCACCCCGGCCGCCAGCGCCAGCTCGTCACAGACCAGGTCGGTGACGTAGTCGAAGTCGGCGGTCGCCAGGATGACGCGTTCCAGCACGGCCCGGCTCAGCGGGGGCAGCGCGCTCAGGTCGATCCTGGACCGCAGGATGCGGAACGAGGAGGTCTCGACCGGATCGTCGGGGTTCATACCTCATCTTTATCGCGTCGGCCGGGCGGCGCTCCACGCCGGGTACACTGGCCCGGGCCCGAACCAAGAACCCCAAGAACCAACACGGGCCCCGGACCGGCCCGGCCGCATGTTTGCCAGCCATATACCAGGAAACTCTCAGCGCGTCCAGGTAGCGTGTGCGAACGTAAGTCGATAGAACCGGATGGCGAATCAAGCCGTCTGCGAGCAGGCGAGCAGGCGGGCAAAACACGCCAGGTGACGCGACCCGCCGCGTACCGACAGGTATGAGTGAGATAGCAAGAGGCTGAACGGAGCACGCATGGCGAATGGTTCCCGGGTCCTGGTGACCGGCGGGGCCGGCTTCATCGGCCGCAGGATGCCCCGCCGGGTGACCGGCGCGCCCGTTCCCGTGGAGCACGTGCCCGCCGGCAACGGGGAAATGCCGGCCGTGGTGGTGGACATCTCCGCGGCGCGGGCGATCGGCTACCGGCCGGTCCATGACCCGGAGACGGGCATGGCCACGGTCTGGCCGGACTTCAACTCCAACCACCCGGGGGCCCGAGTAGCGGAGACCCGAGCATGACCTACAGCAACCCAGCGGACCAGGCCATCGACGATGCGGCGGTGGAGGCGTTCGCGCAAAGCTACGGCGAACGCGCGACGGCCCTGCCCCCGGTCGCGATCGTGATCGCCGCCTACAACGAGGAAGGCGCGGTCGGCCCGGTCATCGAGGCGCTGCCGGAGACATTGTGCGGGCTGGCCACGGCGGCCATCGTGGTCGCCGACGGGTGCGCCGACAGCACCGCGAAGGAAGCGTCCACGGCCGGGGCCATGGTCTGCGACGTGCCGGTCAACCGGGGCCAGGGCGCCGCGCTGCGGCTCGGCTACCGGCTGGCCCGCGAGGGCGGCGCGGCCTACATCGTGACCACCGACGCGGACGGGCAGTACAACCCGGCCGAGATGGAGCGGGTCTTCGCGCCCGTCGCGGCCGGCGAGGCGGACTTCGTCACCGGGTCCCGCCGGCTCGGCAGCCAGGAGACCCACGACGCCGTCCGCCGGGCCGGCGTCCTGTTCTTCGCCTTCACGATCAGCCTGCTCACCGGGCAGAAGGTCAGCGATACGACGTTCGGGCTACGGGCCATGCGCGCCGAGGTGACCGGCGCCGTCCGGCTGGAGCAGCCGCAGTACCAGGCCTCCGAGCTGCTGATCGGGGTCATCACCCACGGCTACAAGCTGGTCGAGGTGCCCGCCACCATCCACCGCCGGCGGGTCGGCGAGAGCAAGAAGGGCCAGAACCCGCTCTACGGGCTGCACCTGCCCGGCGTGAACAACTTCTTCTACGGGCTGCGCTTCGCCCGGGTCGTCTACGGAACCTGGTGGCGCGAGCGCCAGCGCAAGGCTCAGGCCGACCGGGCAGGGCGGGCGGAGACCGCGAATAAGGCGGGGTCCGACGGGCCTTCGTCGTCCCGCAGCGCGCGCATCGGGCCGGTGGATTCCGCGGCGACGACGAAGGGCTCGGGCCCGGAGTCGGCCGAGGCGACCGCCTCTTCGGTCGCGGCGGGCGGGTGCGGCGACCGCGCGAAGAGGACGTAGTGGAAGAACAGGAACCGCACCAGGAACGTGAACAGGTTGGCCACGCCGTACACCACGGCGAGGTACACCGCGCGCTCGGTCC
Source organism: uncultured Actinomycetes bacterium (assembly GCA_963789225.1). Lineage (GTDB taxonomy): Bacteria > Actinomycetota > Actinomycetes > Streptosporangiales > Streptosporangiaceae > Palsa-504. The sequence continues at coordinate 251,633 of CAWBKD010000002.1, read as the reverse complement.
CGTGCAGGTGCCACCAGGTCGCCGGGTGGTAACCGAGGTACTTGTCCGCCAGTTCGAGGACGACGATGACGATCGCCGAGACGATGCAGAACGGCACGGTCTCCTTGAGGACGTTCGGGCGGCCCTTCCGCTCCCACGCCCACCGGCTGAGCACGTAGCTGACCACGACGCCGGAGAACCAGCCCACCAGCGTAGCCACGGTGGACGACAGCTTGAGCGGCGCGGCGCAGATCACGTAGACGATCTCGCTGGTCGCGAAGGCGGAGATGGCCGCGATCGCGAAGCGCCCGAAGCGGATGCCGAGCGTCGTGCGGGCCTTGCGGGCGATCGTGTCGCTGAGCCGATTGGTTACCAGAGCCATTGCCGTCCTAGGTTAGCTAGCCGACCATGTGGTGAGGATCAGGTATACAGTACGGAAACCGCAGGCCGGTAAAGCTAACTCCGGCGAAGCCGCCCCAAGCGAGTCGGCGAGGAGGAATTCAGCATCCGCACTCAGAGCACGTTACCCGCCCGGTGCGGTATTACGCACACGCAAAGTAAAAGTCAGACCCATCGACAGAAGGACACGGTAGGAGAGCCGGAGCATGAAAATCTTGGTGTTGGGCGGGGACGGGTATCTCGGCTGGCCCACAGCGCTGCACCTGTCGGAGGCGGGCCACGAGGTAGCCGTCGCCGACAACTTCGTCCGCAGGCACTACGACGACGAACTCGGGGTCGAGTCGCTGGTCCCGATCGAGCCGCTGCGGACGCGCATCGCGACCTGGCACGAGCTGACCGGCGAGCGGATCGGGATGTACGTCGGCGACCTGACCGACGCGATCTTCACGTACCACATCATCAGGGACTTCGAGCCCGACGCGGTGGTTCACTTCGCCGAGCAGCGGGCCGCTCCGTACTCGATGATCGACCGGGCGCACGCGGTGTACACCCAGCACAACAACGTGGTCGGCAACCTGAACCTGCTGTACGCGATCGCCGAGACCAACCCGGACATCCACCTGGTCAAGCTCGGCACGATGGGCGAGTACGGCACGCCGAACATCGACATCGAGGAGGGCTGGCTGGACCTGGAGCACAACGGCCGGACCGACCGGGTGCTGTTCCCCAAGCGGCCGGGCTCCTTCTACCACCTGTCCAAGGTGCACGACAGCCACAACATCGAGTTCGCCTGCCGGATCTGGGACCTGCGGGCCACCGACCTGAACCAGGGCGTGGTCTACGGCCAGCAGACCCCGGAGACCGCCAGGGACGAGCGGCTGGCGACCAGGTTCGACTACGACGCGGTGTTCGGCACGGTGCTGAACCGGTTCGCCATCCAGGCGGTCATCGGCCACCCGCTGACCGTCTACGGCTCCGGCGGCCAGACCCGCGGCATGATCGACATCCGGGACACGGTCCGCTGTATCCAGCTGGCGTGCGAGAACCCGGCCAACCGCGGCGAGTTCCGGGTGTTCAACCAGATCACCGAGTGGATGTCGGTCAAGGACATCGCCGAGACCGTGGCCCGGGCCTACCCCGGCGACGTCACGATCGAGAACGTGGACAACCCGCGGGTCGAGGCGCCCGAGCACTACTACAACGTCAAGCACACGGCGCTGATCGAGCTCGGCCTGGAGCCGCACCTGCTGTCCGACACGCTCATCGAGTCGCTGTTCGACATCACCAAGCAGTACGCGCACCGCGTCCGCCTGGAGGCGCTCCGCCCCACCGTGAAGTGGCGCGAGCCGACCGCCGGCTAAGCGGCCCCCGCAGGGCCGGGAAGTGATACCACCGCCCGTTCGGTTAAATTTGATCTTTATGCCGAACGGGCGGTGGTGCGTGTTATGACGTGGGTCTGTGCGACCTGTGGTAACCATTTCGCCGACGACCGGCCCGACGTCTGCGTGGTGTGCGCGGACGAGCGGCAGTGGGTGCCGCCCGGCGGGCAGCGGTGGACCACGCTGGCCGAACTGGCCGCGGCGGGGCACCGGTCCGACGTGCGCGAGGTCGAGCCCGGGCTGACCGGGATCGGCGCCGACCCGCCGGTCGCCATCGGGCAGCGCTCGCTGCTGGTGAGGACGGCCGGGGGCAACCTGCTGTGGGACCCGTCGGGGTTCATCGACGACGCGGCGGTGGCCGCGGTGCGCGCGGCGGGCGGGCTCAGCTTCGTGACCGCCAGCCATCCGCACTTCTACGGCTCCATCGACTCGTGGGCGGCGGCGTTCGGAGCGGAGATCCTGGTGCCTGCGGCCGACGCCGCGTGGCTGCGGGCCGGTCCGGAGGCGCGGGTGCGGTTGTGGTCGGGGACGCTGGAGGTGCTGCCCGGGGTCACGCTCGTCCAGTGCGGCGGGCACTTCCCCGGCAGCGCGGTGGCGCACTGGGCTTCCGGCGCCGACGGGCGCGGGGTGCTGCTGTCCGGCGACACGATCTTCGTGACCCCGGGCGAGGACCGGGTGAGTTTCGTCTGGTCGGCGCCGAACCGGCTGCCGCTGTCCCAGCAGGCGGTCCAGGCCGTGGTGGATGCGGTGCGGCCTTACGAGTTCGACCGGATCTACGGCGGCTGGTGGGCGCCGGTCATCCGGTCCGGGGCCAAGGATGTGCTCCTGCGCGGCGGCGCCCGTTACATCGAGCTCTTGCGGGGCACCGCGGCGCCCTAGCGTGTCCCGGCAGCCACACCATCCCCACGCGCACCGCGGCGTCCTAGGCTGCCGGGCAGGCCACGAGCCCCATCCGGCCGCGCCCGTCCGCCTTTCGGGCCTTGGGTGCCCCAAGGCTCATCTATCGGGCCTTGGGTGCCCCAAGGCCCACGTGTTACTCGCTGGCGCCGGGACTGGGGTGCCAGAGGTGGCGGGAGGGGTAGGTGGGACGGGAGCCTGGGGAGCCGGTCTCTGCGTAGGGGGGCAAGGTGAAGCCGTTGGGGAAGACGGTGGGGCGCGTCTGGGCCTGGGGCCGGGGTGGGGAGGCGGCGGGGCGGAGGGCGGCGCGGACGACGGCCAGGCCTCGGGTGGCGCGGATGTGGTCCAGGTCGCGGAGGTCCCAGCAGTCTTCGGCGTTGACGGTGTAGGCGCCCGGGCCTGCGCCTGCCGGGCCTGCGCGGCGGAGGCGGCCGCGGGCGTGGGACACTCGATCCAGGCCCGGCCGCGGGCGTGGGGCGCTCGATCCAGGCCCGGCCGCGGGCGTGGGACACTCGATCCAGGCCCGGCCGCGGGTGCGGAGAGCTCAATCCAGGCCCCGCCGCAGGGTCCACTGCCCGGTCGCGACTTCTCTGCGCAGCTCGTAGACGCCTGCGGCCAGGCCCTGCCCCGAGGACGCCTCGACCCGCCAGAATTCCAGCTCGGGCTGGCCCGGCTCGGACCCGGAATCCCCGGGATCCTGCCACCACTCCCGGTTGATGACCCAGTGCTCGAGGATCGCGCGCACGGTGTACAGCCGGCCCCGCCACACGAATCTGGCTGGCCGGCCGTCGTCCCTGGCCTGAACGTTCACCGGCTCGCCGTACACCCGGTTCATGCCGTGCCCGCCTCCCGCTCCGTGCAGTGCTCGTCGGGTCACCCGGCCAGCCGGGCCACCTAGCTCGTCGCTGCCGCGCGGGGGAAGGCAGGCAGTACTCTGTGTAATACTCCGTGTAATCGACGCCCGAGCGGGGTAAGGCGTCCATGATCGAATATAGGTTCGTTCGAACAGGTAAGCAAATAATCTTTGCCAGCTGACCTGCGGCAACTCAGAAATGTCAGTGCCTATGGGCATAGTGGTACGCGTCCGGCCATCCCGAGGGGAGGCACGCATGTGCTGGATGTGTGACCATCCGGGCGCTACCGACCGTGACTACCACGAGCACCTGCGGGAGGTGATCGACGTGTACGGCTGGGCCGTACAAGGCGTCGAGCGGGAGGGCAGGCACCCGCCCTGGGCCTACACCGTGGGCCTCACTCGCTACCACAAACCCGAGCTCGTCGTCACCGGCATGGGCCTGCACCGGGCGGCCGAGGTGCTCAACGGCGTGGCCGCGCACCTGCTGCACGCGGCCGCGCCGGAACCGGGGACGCAGGCCATGCTGACCGACGGCCCGCTCGTCGAGATGGTCAGGGTCGCCGTGCCGTGGGCGCACCTGAAATTGGCCGTGGAGCTCTACAACAACCGGATCCGCGCCCTGCAGCTGGTACACGCGGACAAACGCGGGCGCTGGCCCTGGGACAGCCAGTACCAGGGCGTGCGGGGCGGCCAGCCGATCCTTGGCATCCGGGAACCTCCCGAGCGCCGCAAGCGGATTGGCTAGCCGGGCTGGCTGAGTCTGTGTGCTGACGGGACTGGCCTGCTGGGTCGTCGGGCGCTGAGCGGTAACGTTCCCGGATCGTCAGCCGGATCCGGCCGTCACCTGCCCGACGAACCAGGCGGCCTGCGCTAGCGCGCTGTCGGCGGCGGCGAGCAGGCCTGGCTGGAGCACGAAGTCGTGCCACATGCGCGGCCACCTGGTGTAGGTCACGTCCACCCCGGCGGCCGAGGCGCTGGCGGCCAGGAGTTCGGCGTCTGGGGCGAGCAACTCGTCGGTCGCGGCCTGGATCAGCAGCGGCGGCAGCCCGGAGTGCGCGGCGTACAGCGGCGAGACCGAGTGGTCGGCCCAGGCGGACGGGTCGGCGTACGCGCGAGCACAGGCCTCGAGCCAGTCTGGGCTGAGCAGGACGTCCCGGTGCACCAGGTCGGGGACCGCCCGGCGGTCGCGGCCGAGGTCGAGCCACGGCGACAGCAGGATGCAGCCGGCCGGGAGCTCCTGGCCCTCGTCGCGCAGCGACAGCACCAGGGCGAGGGCGAGTCCCCCGCCGGCCGAGTCGCCCGACACCAGCACCGGGCCCGGCTGATCCTGGCCAGACAGCGCCTTCAGGACCGCGCGGGCGTCCTGGAGCGCCGCCGGGTGCGGATGCTCCGGGGCAAGGCGGTACTCGGGCAGCACGACCCGGCACCCGACCTTGGCGCTCAGGTGCGCCGCCCATTCCCGGGCCGTGCCCGCCGAACCCAGGCAATAGCCGCCGCCGTGGAAATGGATCACCGTGAGCGCCGGGTCCGGCTCGCCGGCCGTCACCACCTCGGCGGGCACTCCGCCGATGGCCTGCTCGGCGACCTTAGTGCCGGATGGCAAGCGCTGGGCCCGGCTGAGCTGCTCCAGGCGCGCGCGCTGGACCGGCCACGGCAGGGCGGGGTCGAGGCAGCGCTTGCCGAGCTGGCGTACCCCGAGGCGCATGACCGCGGGTGGCACGCGCGGCGCCCAGCGGGCGGTGCGGGCGGAAAGGGCAGAGCGGGCGGGGAGGGCATGGCGGGCGGAGAGGGCATGGCGGGCGGAAGGGACAGAGCGGGCGGGGAGGGCATGGCGGGCGGAAAGGACAGAGCGGGCGGGGAGGGCATGGCGGGCGGAAAGGGCAGAGCGGGCGGAGTCGGCGCGTTGGTCGGGGCGCGGGTTCATGCCGCGCTGGTCTCGGCCGTGGCCGGGCGTCCAGGCCGCACCCGGTACGCGGCGAGGTCGAAGCGCCTGACCCGGTACCGGTACAGGAACGTGTGGTCGGGCCAGTTGTTGGTGTTGCGCCCGGAGGCCGTCGTGTACCAGTTGTGGCAGCCGCTCTCCCAGACCGACGTCCGGCTGGCCGATTGCACCCATGAGTTGAACGCGTCCTGCACGTCGGGCCGCACGTCAAGCCAGGCGAGGCGTTCGGCGTCGAGCGCCCTGATCGCGCCGGTGACGTAGCCGATCTGCCCTTCGAGCATGTAAATGATCGAATTGCCGCCGAGGTTGGTGTTCGGCCCGTAGAGCACGAAGAAGTTCGGGAACCCGGAGACCGTGATGCCGAGATAGGCCTGCGCCCCGTCCTGCCAGGCCTCCTGCAGGCTCCGGCCGCCCAGGCCCGACACGGTCATCGGCGCGAGGAACTCCAGCGACTTGAACCCGGTGCCGTAGATGATCACGTCCGCGGCGCGGGTGGTGCCATCGGCGGTGACCACACCGTCCGGGGCAATCCGCTCGATCGGGTCCGTGACCAGCTCGACGTCGGGCCGGGCCAGCGCGGGGTACCAGTCGTCGGAGAACACCACCCGCTTGCAGCCCATCGTGTAGTCGGGGACGCACTTGGCGCGCAGCTCGGGATCGGCGATCTGCGTGCGGAGCTGGTGGCGCCACATCGCCATCGGCGCGGCCAGGATCTTCGGCGAAAGGACGAAGCCGCTGGTGAGCAGCTCGCCGTAGAGGAAGATACGCAGCCGGTCGGCCTTGGCCACGGCGGGCAGCCGGTCATAGAGGTTCTGCTCGGCGACCCGGTAGGGCCGGTCGGACTTGGGCAGCACGTAGGGCGGGGTGCGCTGGTAGACGTCGACGTGGCCGGCCACCTTGGCGATCTCGGGCACGAACTGGATGGCGCTAGCCCCGGTGCCGATCACGGCCACCCGCAGGCCGGCCAGGTCGACCTCGTGATTCCAGCGCGCCGAGTGCCAGGAGGGACCGGCGAAGGACTCCCGGCCGCCGATGTCCGGCAGGGCGGGGCGGCCGAGCTGGCCGACGCTGCAGACCACCGCGGTCGCCTGCAGCGTACTGCCGTCCTCCAGGGTAAGGTTCCAGACCGCGCCGCGCTCGTCGAACTCTGCCGCCGCGACCCCGGAGCCGAAGCGGAGGTGCGGGCGGAGGCCGTACCCGCGGACCAGCGCGCGCAGGTACCCCAGGATCTCCTCGCGCGGCGGGAAGCGCCTGCTCCAGCGCCAGGGCCGGAACGAGAACGAGTACAGGTGGGACGGTATATCGCAGCTCAGCCCCGGGTAGGTGTTGTCGCGCCACGTCCCGCCGAGGTCATCCGCCCGGTCCAGCACGACGAAGTCCTCCACGCCCGCCCGCCTCAGCGCGATCGCCATGCCGATCCCGCCGAACCCGGCGCCGATGACGACCACCCGGTAAGCCATGAACCCTCCTCCGCGCGCCAGGACTGTCCCGATCAACCATGAAACCACCGGCGTCGCCTCGGCAGTAGGCCCCCCGCGGTCGCGTGGGGTTGCCCTCGGTATCGCCTCGGCAGTAGGCCCCCCGCGGTCGCGTGGGGTTGCCCTCGGTATCGCCTCGGCAGTAGGCCCCCCGCGGTCGCGTGGGGTTGCCCTCGGTATCGCCTCGGCAGTAGGCCCCCCGCGGTCGCGTGGGGTTGCCCTCGGTATCGCCTCGGCAGTAGGCCCCCCGCGGTCGCGTGGGGTTGCCCTCGGTATCGCCTCGGCAGTAGGCCCCCCGCGGTCGCGTGGGGTTGCCCTCGGTATCGCCTCGGCAGTGGACCTCACGCGGTTATGGGCGGATGCTCTGGGTGAGAGGTTCGCAGTGAGTATTACGGCAGATGTCCCACCGGACTTTGACGTCCGGGAGATGATCGACGGCGCGGCGCTGCTGGCCAGTACCGCGAACGTGGTGATGCAGCTCGCCCGGCCCGGGGTCGGGTACGGCGTGCTGGAGAGCACGGTCGAGGCCAGTCAGGTCATGCGGCACCCGGTCCGGCGGATCAGGAACACGGTCACGTACCTCTCGGTAGCCTTGCTGGGCACCCCGGAGGAACGCGCGATCTGCCGGCGTCAGGTGAACCGCGCGCATGCGAGCGTCCGCTCGGCCGCGGGCAGCCCGGTCAGCTATAGCGCGTTCGACCCGCGGCTGCAGCTGTGGGTGGCCGCGTGCTTGTACAGGGGCGTGACCGACGTGCACGCCCTGCTGCACGGCCCGGTCGACGACGCGACCGCCGACGCCATCTACCGCGAGTGCCGGAACTTCGCCACCACGCTGCAAGTGCCCGAGCCCATGTGGCCGACCGATCGGGCCGCGTTCGAGCGGTACTGGGCGTCCGCCGTGGCCGAGGTCCGGATCGATCCGCAGGTCCGTGCGTACCTGGACCGGCTCTTGACGCTGGACTACCTGCCGCGGCCGGTCAGCGTGGCCTTCGGCCCGTTCAACAGGTTCGTGACCACGGGTTTCCTGCCCGCGCCCTTCCGTGAGCAGATGGAGCTGCGCTGGACCGAAGCCGACCAGCGGACGTTCCGGTTCCTCATGGGAGCGATCGCGTCCGCCAACCGCCTGCTGCCGCCGCCGGTCACCCGATTCCCGTTCAATGCCTGCCTGCAGGATCTGCGGGTGCGGATCCTGTGGCACCGCGCCTGCCGCTCCCCCCTATGAGGGTGCAGCCTAGGTGATCCGGTACCGGCCCTCGGCGACGATCATGGCCGCACCGGCGACCTCGACCGAGTTGATCGTGTCCCGATCGCCGGTGACCTTGGCGTACAGCAGCGACGGCCGGCCGATCTCGGCGCCCTGGCGGATCTCGATCCGCTCGCCGAATCCGATCCGGCCGTGCCGGGCCAGGTGGATCGCCAGCGGCCCGGCCGCCGAACCGGTGGCCGGATCCTCGGGTATGCCGCCCGACGGGTAGAACATCCTGGTCTTCCACGAGCGGCCGCGGCCGGCGAAGCAGTTCGCGGCGACGCCAAGGTCCGCCAGGGCGGCTAGGTCTGGCCGGAGGGCGGCGACGGCGTCCTCGCTGTTGAGCTCGACATAGACGTGCGGAGGGCCGTTGCGGTAGAGCTCGACCGGCAGCCGGGATGAGCCGACCCCGAGGGCGGCGAGGAGCTCACGCTCTTGGGCGAACGACTCCCAGGCCGGGATCGGCTGCGTCATCCGGCCGAACACGACCTGGCCCTCGTCGCGCTCCAGGGCGACGGGCACGAGACCCGCACCCGTCTCCAGCCCCACGGCATCGGCGCCGAGCGCCATTCCGACCACGAACGCCGTGCCCAGCACGGGGTGCCCGGCGAAGGGCAGCTCGGCACCCGGGGTGAAAATCCGCAGCCTGACGTCGCCCCCGTCCTGCGGCGGGAGCAGGAAGACGGTCTCGGCGAAGTTCATCTCCCTGGCCAGGCGCTGCATCTGCCCGGTATCGAACGGCCGCCCGTCGGGGAACACGCCGAGCTGGTTGCCCTCAAGCGGCTCGGAGGTGAAGACATCGCACACGAAGTACGGATGCAGTTCGGCCGACCCATGCCAGCCCGCCACACAGGGGATAACCGCTGCTTGCGCCATAGCCGTGTATACTCCAAGTAACCAAGGAATATAGGAAACTGTCTATACGCTAGCCGACAGGACGAAGGGATGACAACCCCCGCGCGGGCCTTCGATGCCGCCGAGGTATTCCGCGCCCTCGCCAGCCCCAAGCGGCTGCAGATTCTCGACTGGCTCCGCGACCCCGTCGCGCATTTTCCGCCGCAGCGCGACGGAGACCTCGTCGACGACGGGGTCTGCGTGCTGTTCATCGCCGACAAGCTCGAGGTGGCGCAGCCGACCGCCACCGCCCACCTGCAGGCGCTCGCCCGGGCCGGGCTGGTCACCTCCAAGCGCGTCGGGCAGTGGACGTTCTACAAGCGCGATGAGGCAGCCATCCAGGCCTTCGCGCGCCAGCTAAGCGACCAGCTGTAACCCGTCACTGGCGGGGCCCTGACCCAGGTTCCGGCCCCGGCCGCCCATCCCCGGACCGAGGTTCCGCCCCGGCCGCCCATCCCCGGACCGAGGTTCCGCCCCGGCTGCCCATCCCCGGACCGAGGTTCCGCCCCGGCTGCCCATCCCCGGACCGAGGTTCCGCCCCGGCTGCCCATCCCCGGATCGCGGTAACGGCGGCGGATGATCGTCACTTGTAAATATAGGAATTTAGCTATATTTTTTTCTGGTCGGATTACCCGGGTGTGAGGGGAAGCGCGCTGCGATGAAGCAACTCATTACCTCCGATGCGGCCCCGGCGCCCGCCGGGCCGTACTCCCCCGGGCTGGCCGTGGGCGACCTGATCTTCCTGGCAGGCCAGGGCGGCTTCGAACCCGGGACCGGCCAGCTGGTCAGCGACGACATCACCGGCCAGACCGCGCAGGCGTTCCGCAACATCGAGGTCCTGCTGCAGGCGGCGGGTGCGGCCCTGGATGACGTTGTGTCCTGCCTGGTTCACCTCAGTGACCTGGCCCTGTTCGCCGAGTTCAACGCCGCCTTTGGGGGGCAGTTCCCCGGACCGAACAAGCCGGTCCGCACCACGGTCCGCGCCGACCTGGCGGCCGGGATGCTCATCGAGGTCACCGTCATCGCGGTCAGGCCCGGGTCCGGGCGCGGGACTCAGCCGTCGTGAGAACCTCCGCGGCGGGTGACCCGGCTCGCGCCGTGAACCATCCGCAGCCTGACCGAATCCTTTCGAGGAACGCCATGTCCGTCAGGGCCTGGTTGAGCGACGATTGAGGAACACCACGTAGACCGTCCCGAATACCAGGACGATTCCGACGTTAACTAGCAGCCGCGGCAAGAAATGATGCTTGAAGAAGAGAATGTCCACGCCGACCACGACGCCTGCCATAACGAGCACGTAAAGCGCGGTGGCTGCCTGTCTTCCCACTGCTCCGTTCTACTCTGCGCGCTGGAGTGGAGCAAGAGCGGCAGGGTTCAACTCAAGAAGCTCTGCACCGCGGGGAGGAAGCTGGCCGAGTCCTGGAACAGGAAGGCGTGTCCGGCCCCTGGGTACAGCAGCAGTTGCGCGCCCGGTACCAGCGAGGCGAGTTGCCTTGCGTTGGCGACCGGATCGAGCGCGTCCATGGTCCCGTCGGCCACCAGCGTGGGAATCCTGACCTGGCCCAGCCGGCGTCCGGCGGGGTCATCCCCCGCGATCCACTGCCCGACGGCTGTCGCCTGTTCGGCGACGACGGCGCTCGGGGCCTGGTAGAAGTCCGGGTAGCGCAGGATCCCCACGACGTAGGCCTGGGCGGCGGCGGCCGCGCTCGCCGGAAACAGGACCGACAGGACCGTGGCCGGGTTCGAGCTGACCACCGCCGCGGCGGCCGCGGCCGGAACGGGGCGCGCGGTCCCGGTCCCCGCCTGGGTGGCGGCCAGGATGAGCCTGGATACCTGAGCCGGGTGGAGGACCGCCAGCGCCTGGGCGATCATGCCGCCCATTGACCAGCCGAGGACCGCGGGGCGGCCCAGCCGGAGCGCCGAGATCAGGGCGCTGGCCTGGTTGGCCATGGCGGTAATGGTGAGCGGCGAGGCCAAGGCGGCGGTCTGGCCGACGCCGGCGTTGTCGAACACGACCACCGTATGGTGGGCGGCCAGGGTGGCGACGAGGTAGGGCTGCCAGTCGTCGATGGACCCGCCCAGTCCCATGACGAGCAGGAGCGGGCTGCCCGCGCCGACCTCCCGGTAGCCCACCGGCCCGGCGGCGGTATGAGCGATCCTGACCGGCGCGGCGATGACGTCGCGGGGCAGCACCGCCCCTAGCCCGCTCGTGGCGGGGCCAGCGGTGCCGGCGGTGGCGGTGCCGGCGGTGGCGGTGCCGGCGGTGGCGGTGCCGGCGGTGGCCGGAGCGGTGCTGGTGGTGGTCGTCGCGGAGGAGCCGCCTCCCCCGCAGCCGGCCAGCAGCGCCGCGACACTAGCGAGGGCGAGGGCCGACCTGGCCGCGTGGTTCAGTCGCCGGGTCACCTCATCACCTCCGGTATGGGTGAGCCGAAGCGGATGAGGTTGCCGTCCGGATCGGTGTGTGAGCCCTCGCGCAGCTTGTAGGCCGTCGGCCCGACCGGGTGGGTGTGGCCCGCCACGCCGGGCCTGCTCCATTCCTCGTACAGCGCGTCGGCGTCGCGCACGTACAGGTAGGCGGCGCCCGGGTGCAGGTCGGGCCCGGACTGCGCGGCCAGGTGCAGGTCGACCCCGTCCCGGGTGGCGAACCCGTAGCCGCCGCCCTCGTAGGCGAAGGTGCGGAAGCCGAGCGCCGCGTAGTGAGCCAGCGCCGCGGCCAGGTCGCGGACCGGGAAGACGGGGCTGAACCGGCGGAGTTCGCGCTCCGGCCGGCGTCTTCCCGCTCCGGTGGCGGCGGCTTCCCCCTTGATCTCGGTCAGGGCGATGAGCGCGGCGCGCATCGCGCCGATCTGCTCGGCCGATACGCGCTCCCGGAGCTGGCGATCGACCGCCTCGATCCCGCCCAGCGCGGCGTCCACGACTTCCTCGCCCCGGCCGGTCAGCTCGAGGACGACCCGGCGGCGGTCGCCGGGGTCGGTGCGCCTGGTGAGGTAGCCCCGGTTGACCAGTACGTCGATCGCCTGGCTGACGGCCTGCTTAGTGACGCCCAGCTCGGCGGGGAAGTCCTGCCTCGGCCCGCCCGCTGCGTCGATCCCGGCCAGGATGAATACCCCGTTGGCCGGGAGGTCATAGGCCCCGATGCGGTGCAGCTGCGCCCTGATGGACTGGGCGTACGTGCCGCGCGCGGACACCATCAGCGTGGGCGTCGTGTAGTCGTCCCGGTCGGCGTCGGCCATTCCGTCACGGTATCGACAAGGGTCTTGCTAGTCAAGAATCTTGACTAGCCGTTCGCGGGGGGCGGGGGGGCCGGTCGCGGGGGCGGGGTGCTGGTCACGGGGGGCAGGGGGTAGGGACCTCCGCGGAGCGGTCTTACGGGGTCCAGCCGGGGGCGGGGAAGGCGGCCAGGAGGTCGCGGACCTCGGTGGCGATGCGGTCGTAGACCGTCTCGTCCTCCTTGGTGGCGGCGGTGATCGCCTCGTCCATCCAGGCGGCGATCGGCTCCATGTGCTCCTCGCGCAGGCCGCGGGTGGTGACCGCGGGCGTGCCGATCCGCAGGCCCGAGGGGTCGAACGGCTTGCGCTGATCGAACGGCACCGTGTTGTAGTTCGTCTCGATGCCCGCGCGGTCCAGCGCCTTCGCGGCCGGCTTGCCGCCGATGCCCTTGGAGGTGAGGTCGATCAGGATCAGGTGATTGTCCGTACCGCCGGAGACCAGGTCGTAGCCGCGGGCCAGGAGTGCGTCGGCCAGCGCCTTCGCGTTGGCCACCACCTGGCTGGCGTAGTCGCGGAAGTCGGGCTGCGCGGCCTCGTGCAGCGCTATCGCGATCGCGGCCGTCGTGTGGTTATGCGGGCCGCCCTGCAGGCCGGGGAACACGGCCCGGTCGACCGCCGACGCGTGCTCGGTGTCGGACATGATCATGGCGCCGCGCGGGCCGCGCAGCGTCTTGTGGGTGGTCGTCGTGATGACCGCGGCGTACCCGACCGGCGAGGGGTGCGCGCCGCCGGCGACCAGCCCGGCGATGTGCGCGATGTCGGCGACCAGGATCGCTCCGGCCTCGGCGGCGATCTCGGCGAAGGCCGGGAAGTCGATCGTCCGCGGGATCGCCGTCCCGCCGCAGAAGATGATCTTGGGGTGCTCCTTGAGCGCCAGGTCGCGGACCTCGTCCAGGTCGACCCGGCCGGTGTCGGGGCGGACCCCGTACTGGACGGAATGGAACCACTTCCCGGTCGCCGAGACGGTCCAGCCGTGCGTGAGGTGGCCGCCCATCGGCAGCGCCATGCCCATGATGGTGTCCCCCGGCTGCGCGAACGCCAGGTAGACGGCGAGGTTCGCGGGCGAGCCGGAGTACGGCTGCACGTTGGCGTGGTCGACGCCGAACAGCGCCTTGGCCCGGTCCCTCGCGATCGTCTCAAGCGGGTCGATGAGCTGCTGGCCCTCGTAGTACCGCCGACCCGGGTAGCCCTCGGAGTACTTGTTGGTCAGCACGCTGCCCGACGCCTCGAGCACCGCCAGCGACACGTAGTTCTCCGAAGGGATGAGCCTGGCCTTCTCGTACTGACGGCGGGCCTCGTCGTTGATGAGGCCTGCAATCTGCGGGTCAGTGCGTTCGACGTTCGGGATGGGCGGGTTATGCATCACGGACCTCCTCGCTGATGAGGCTACACACCGCGGCCGTCGCAGGTCACTGGGGCGCGCACCAACGTTCGTTCGGTACCTTCATTCCGGGTACCGACGCGAGGCAGGAGCAGGACATGGCCACCAAGATCATCCTGGACTGCGACCCCGGGATCGATGACGCGCTGGCGATCGCCTTCGCGCACGGGCATCCGGGCCTCGAACTCCTCGGGATCACGACGGTGGCTGGCAACGTCGGGCTGGCCCAGACCACGGCGAACGCGCTCGCGGTGTGCGAGTTCATCGGCGCGGCGAACACGCCGGTGACCGCCGGGTGCGCCGGGCCCTTCCTGCGCCCCGCCCTGGACGCGCGGGAGGTGCACGGCGAGTCGGGCCTGGGCGGGGCCGGGCTGCCGGCGCCGACGGCCAGCCCGGCGGCCGGGCACGCCATCGACTTCATCATCGACACCGTCCGCGCCGATCCCGGCGAGATCACCCTGGTGGCCACCGGGCCGCTGACCAACATCGCGCTGGCGGTGCGGCGGGAACCGCGGCTCCCCGGCTGGGTACGGGACTTCGTGATCATGGGCGGATCGTCGGGGCGCGGCAACACGACGCCAGCCGCCGAGTACAACATGTGGGCCGACCCGGAGGCGGCGGCGATGGTGTTCGGGGCCGGCTGGACGGTGACCATGCTGGGGCTCGACGTGACCATGCGGACCGGAGCCTCCGCGGCGGTGTTGCAGCGGATGCGCGAGCTGGGACCGCTCGGCACCGTGCTCCTGCTGCCGGCCCTCCAGCAGTACCTGTCGGTGGGCGATTCATCCGGGCCGCCGGTGCACGACGTGTGCGCGGTGGCCTGGGTCGCGCAGCCCGACGTGTTCGGGCTGGTCCCCGCCCTGGTTCAGGTGGAGACCACGGGGCGGCTGACCTCGGGGATGACGGTGATCGAGTTCGGTGCCGAGGGCAACGGTAACGCCCGGGTGGCGATGGAGATCGACGTGCCCGGCTTCTGGGAGCTCACGCTCGGGGCGTTCGGCCGGGTGGCCGCGGCCCTGCCTGCCTGATCCTGAGGGCCTGCCTGAGGGGTCACTGGGCCTGGGCGAACAGGTCCTCGCCGAGCTCAACCTCCCCGCTGAACTCCAGCTCCTCGCAGTGCCGCACCGTCTGCTCGGCCGCCTCGACCAGGTCGGCGTAGTTCCACCGCAGGTTGGCTCCGCCGGGGGTGCTCAGCGACACCACCCCGGACCGGCACCAGATGGTCAGGCCGCGGCCGACGGACAGGACCGATAGGTCCGAGGTCGGCTGGTCGGCCCGCAGCAGCCTGCCGAACCCGCGCTCGCTCAGCATCGCCTCGAGCTCCCGCGCGGCCTGGCGCGCGCTGAGCCGCTCGCTGGCCCGGGTGGCCGTGACGTCGGCGGAGAGGGTGTACGCGTGCAGGCCGGTCACGTCCGCCAGGCGGGCGTGCGCCAGCGGGGCGGGCACCGCGAACCAGACGGCCTTGCCGCGCCGTCCCCAGCCGCTCAGCCGGGCCCGGGTGGGATGGTGTCCCCACCGGCCATCCGACAGCTCGTGCACGATCTGCAGCCCGCGCCCGGTCACGGCCTGGATGGACGCGCTGGACGGGGACGGCGGGGAGCCGTGCCGCCAGCCGCGGACGCAGTTGAAGACCTTGCAGACCAGCTCCCGGCGGGTGCCGAGGCCGCGCAGGTACAGCCAGAGCTCGGGACCGCAGTGATCCTGGGGAGGCTCGTCGTCCTGCGGGGCCCGTGGGGCCGGTGGGGCTGGTGTGTTCGACGGGTTCAGTGGGGTCCGAGGTTCCTGCGGTGCCTGTGGTTCCCGTGGGGCCGGGTCGGCGGAAATCTCTTGCTCGCCCTCCACGTCCGCTGCCACGGACGCGAGCCGATTGCCCCCTCCGCCGACTCCGGCCACCGCGTGCGCGTGCAGCGTGTTGGCCGCGAGTTCGCTGGCCATCAGGATGCAGTCATCGAGGAGGTCTGGCTCAAGCCCGACCTCCGAGACCGCGTCCCGGAACACCTGCCGCGCGACTGACGCACACGTCGCGTCGGCCGGAAGCGGCCACGCCTGGCAGTTACCCGCGTGAACGCTTCGCCAACTGCTAATGCCCTGCTTCATACCTGACGCCTCCGGCCATCAACTGACATAGGCCCGCCGGCTGGAGGGGGGGTTGCCGTCGGCAGTTTACCTGCGAACACGATACCTGGTTTTCGACTCTTAATCTGTGAAACACAGGTTATGACTCGGCTGACCCGCTTCGCAATATCAATGGCATTATTCTTTTTATCGCAGTTCATTACAGGCGTACCAAACTGGATATATCGAATATTTCAGACATAAGTGGGCTATGTCACTGTTTTCTCCCGATTGGGTACCGGGCTTATCTGTTACCCATGGTGCCTGCGACGTCCGTGCGTCCTTAGTGGCTGAATTGTGACGATTGACTGATTAAGAGTGTTTCTTGTCTGGCAATTAGTCGAACCTGCATGTACAGTCACGGTTGGGAACCTGTCGGTTACCCACCCGACTGGGCCACGAGACAGGCCAGGCACGACAGAAAGCCCCCGGTGGCTGCATCCACCCGGGGGTTTTCCGTTGCCGCCACGACTGCTACTTCAGGTCGTAACGTCCCGCCTTCACGTCGGCCAGGAACTCAGCGAACGAGTCCCGCCCGACCACGTGGGCGCCCCCCTCGGGTCGCTTGCTGTCCCGGACGGCGGTCACGCCGGGCAGGTTGGCCGCGATTTCCACGCAGCCTCCGTTGTGCGCACTGCGGCGGGCCTTCCGCCAGATGGCCTGAGACAGGTCGGTCATCGCTTAACTCCATTCGCTTAGCCAGATGTTCGAGATAGCCCGTGGTATCCGCAGGCTCAAGCGCGGCATCGGTGGCACGCTCGAACGATTCGATGTACCCCTGCACGGGCTCGGGCTTGCTCACCTCCTCGATCGAGTAGTCGGTTTCGACAAAGACCAGGCTCGGCTCGTCATCGCGGAAGCCGAAGATGTTGACCATGGACACGATCCCGGTCGGCGGCCCGTCCTCGAACCGCTGGATGCGCAGCTGCACGTTGCGGTGGGAGCCGAGCGCGACCAGGTGCTCGACCTGCTCCCTGCGGTCCTCGCGTATCCCCCACCGGTACAGCAGCGACGCCTCGGTGATGACGGCGCTGACCATGGGCGCGGTGCCGTCCTTGCGGTCGAGGATCTCCTGCCTGCGCAGCCGGGAATCGACCGCCTTGCGCCGGTAGGCCGGGGGCCGCGGCCCCGACCTCATCAGCGCCTCGGTGTAGGCGGGAGTCTGCAGCAGCCCGGGCAGCACCAGCGGCATGAACACGCGGATGGTGGTGGCGTCGTTCTCGTAACCGGGGAACTCGCCGTCGAAGATCTCGGGATACTCACGCCACCAGGGCCGGGCCCGGGCCCGGATGGCCAGGTCCTCGATCTCGTCCCGCTTATCGCCTTCGATGCCGTAGATCCGGATCAGGTCCCTGATGTCGCTCATCTCCGGGCGCTTCCACTGGTTCGCCTCGAAGCGGCCGACCTTGCCGCGGCCCCAGTTCAGGATGTCGCAGGCGTGGTTGGCGGTGTAGCCGGCCCTGATCCGCGCCGTGGTCAGCTCGCGAGCCAGCCGGCGCTTGGCGATGGTGGCGCCGTACGCGTCATCGCTCATGCGGATCTCCTTCTTGACAGGAAGCCTGTCATGCCCTACACGGTACCCAACTTGCGAATCGCAAACCAGAGTCCCAGGGTTAATAATGATCACCAGGCGACGAGGCGGGCGTGGCCGCGTCGTCGAACTCCCCGTTGCGGGCACCGTCGAGGAAGCACTCCCATTCGTGTCGGTCGAAGACGAGAACCCGCTGGTCCTCATCGCCCGCGACCCGGAGCAGGACCCACTCGGCTTCGTCCCCGGGGGCGGGAGCCCGGGCAAACGCGACCTCGATCGCGCCGTCGCCCTGGCCGGAGCGCTGCCAGGCCTGGGCCGCCAGGTCGATGCCGAGCGCGGAGACCGTGGGCTTGGCGGTCATGGCTTCCTGGCCACTCCGCAGTAGAGCCAGCGCGAGCCGTCGCTGTCGGCCAGCTCGACGTCCTCGGCCCCCCACAGGCCGGCGAACGTCACGCCGGGCTCGGCTCCCTCGTACGGCGAGACCAGTTCCAGCCCGGCGAAGAAGCGCTCGACCTTGGCCCTGGAGCGGAAGTACAGGTGCTCGGTGGCGCCGTCGAAGACGGAACGGAAGCCCTCGCACGCGGCCGGAGGCTTGTAATCGTCGGTGAGGTGCGACAGCGACAGGTAGCTGCCGGACGCGAGCGTGCCGACGTATCGCGACACCAGGGCCCACGGGTCTGATACATCGGAGACGAACATCATGACCGCGGTCATCAACAGACCGACCGGCTCGCCGAAGTCGACGAGCCTGCGGACCTCGGGATGGTCCAGGATGGCGTCAGGCTCTCGCAGGTCGGCGCAGATCACGCCGGTCGTCGTCGCGCCGCTGCCGATGAGCGCCTCGCTGTGCAATTGCACCATCGGATCGTTGTCGACGTACACCACCCGGGCCGCCGGGTCCACCTTCTGCACCACGTCATGCGTGTTCCCGATCGTCGGCAGCCCGGAGCCGATGTCGATGAACTGGCGCACGCCTTGCTGGCAGATCCACTTGGCGGCGCGCTGGTGGAAACCGCGGTTAGACCACGCGCAGTCCCTGATCTCGGGCTCGACGGCCAGGATGCGCTCGGCGGCGAAGCGATCGACCTGGAAGTAGTTGTTGCCCTTGAGCATGTAGTCGTAGATCCGCGCAGGCGACGGCCGGCCCGTGTCCACGCCAGAAGGTATCTTGTGGTTCATCAGTCGCCCCTCCACCAGAACCGATAGCTCACAGTCTGGCACGTTGCGTGCGAATCACGAACAGCAACTTCCCACTTGTCCGTCATCGCGGCGGTGAGGGCCGCGGAACCGGCGCGGCGAATCCGAGAGGATCATGAGCGCTCCCCACGGACGCCCTGCTGACCGACAGCAAACTCGCGTGCCACTCTCAGGCTGCTTACAGACGGGACCGGGCGATGTCCAAGACCCGTGACCCACCCTGCTTGGCATGAACAACTTGTACGACAGCCCGATCGGGGCCGGGCCCGCAGGCGGGCCCCACCCGGCCGGTACACCCGATCCTCCTGCCGGGTCCCGCAAGAAGCGGTTCCTGCGCTGGGGCGCCGGCCTCACCCTGGCCGGTTTCCTCGCCGGCGGTGGGATCGCCTACGCGCTGTCCGGGTCGGGCACCCCGGCCGCCAGCGCCACCAGCAACACGAGCACCGCCCAGTCGGCCCAGGCGGCCGTCCTCAACTCGGCGTTCAGCACCGCCGGCAGCACCGCGGCCAACGTGCCGCTGCGCCGCATCCGGCGGGCGATCGCCCGGCTGCGGGCCCTCGGGGGCGTCCACGGCGAATTCACTTACCACAACGCGGCGGGCTTCCACACGCTGGCGTTCGAACGCGGCACGATCACCTCCGTCAACGGGAGCGACCTGGTGGTCCGGGCCCCGGACGGCACGGTCTGGACCTGGCTGATCGTCAGCAACACCGTGGTCAGGCAGAACGGCGTCAAGACCACGACCAACGCGCTGGCCGACGGTGAGACCGTGTTCACCGGGGGCCCGGTCGTCAACGGCGCCAGGGATTCCCGCCTTATCGTGATCAGGTCGGGCGGATCCGCAGCTGGCTCCAACTCAGTGTCAGGTACGGGGGGTACGTCAGTGAGCTGACGAGCACCCCACGCGGCGCGCCTTCCCTCCCGGGGCGCGCCGCGTCCTGCTGCACACATCCGCACTGCTCTTTATGCTGGACAATGAAACGTGAGAAGCCATGGCTGACGGTGACCGTATCCCCAAGGTGCTCGTCGTCGACGACGAGCCGAACATTCGTGAGCTGGTCGAGGTGGCGCTGAAGTTCCACGGCTGCGCCGTCTCGGTCAGCGCCAGCGGCAAGGACGCGCTGCACCAGGCGGAGACGTACGAGCCCGACCTGATGATCCTCGACGTGATGCTGCCCGACATGGACGGCTTCGAGGTCTGCCGCGCGCTGCGGCAGGACGGCAACGACGTCCCCGTCATCTTCCTGACCGCGCGGGACACCACCTCCGACACGATCCGCGGGCTTACCCTCGGCGGCGACGACTACGTCACCAAGCCCTTCTCGGTCGAGGCGCTGGTGGCCCGGGTCAGGGCCGTCCTGCGCCGCACCACGCGCACGCCAGGGGACGACGGCGGGGCCAGCGGGTCCGCCCTGCTGCAGGTGGGTGACCTGGAACTGGATGAGGAGCACTGGGTCGTCCGCCGGGCGGGAATCCAGGTGGAGCTCTCGCCGACGGAGTTCCGGCTGCTGGCGTACCTGATGCGGAACCAGGGGCGGATGCTCACCAGGCAGCAACTGCTCGAGAACGTCTGGGGCTGGGAGTTCGCCGGCCAGTCGCAGGTCGTGGAGACGTACGTCAGCTACCTGCGCCGCAAGCTCGACCCGCTCGGCCCGCCGATGATCCACACCCAGCGCGGCGTCGGGTATAGCCTGCGCCTGCCGCCAGAAGCCGAGCGCGTGAGCAGATGAGGTCCGCGCGCCGGGGGGCTACCGGGCGCGGCAGGCTCTCGCTGCGGTCCCGGCTGCTGGCCGGGCTGATCGCGATCACCGCCCTGTTCCTCATCGTCATGGGTGTGGTCACCACGGCGGTCCTCGGTGACTCCGAGCAGGACCAGTTCAGCTCCGAGCTGGTCCTGGCCGCCCGCGTCAAGCTGGGCGATATCCCGGGCCTGAGCGGCTACGCGGTGGCCTACTACGACCTGGCGGACCGGTCGGCGAGCGTGGTGTCCACACCGTCGGCCGCCGCATCCGAGCTGCAGGGAATGCTCGACAACCTCACCGGCATCGGCGCGCTGCTGGCCTTCAGGTCGCAGTATCCCACGGGCCAGCTGTTCCAGGTCGCGCAGCCGGGCCAGCCGGCCCTGACCGCGATCTGGCGGCTGGTCAGCGCGAAGGAGGCGCTGAACAGCCACGCGGTGGTGCCGGCGTCGCCGAGCGGGGGGGTCCTGGTCATCGCCCGGCCGAACAGCCTGGTGAGCAGCCAGGTTCGCGGCCTGATCGTCGCCGAGGTGATCACCGGGGCGATCCTGCTCGCGCTGCTCGCGCTGGGCGGCCGCTGGCTGATCAGCCGCGGCCTGGCGCCGCTGGACCGGATGGCGAGCACGGCCGACATGATCACCAGCCGGGGCGACCTGACGGCGCGGATGCCGGACCCCCGCGACCACGCCGAGGCGGGGCGGCTCGCCGCGGCCATCAACACGATGCTGGACCGAATCCAGCAGGCGTTCCGGGCCCGGTGGGCCTCCGAGCAGAAGGTGCGGCAGTTCGCCGCGGACGCCTCGCACGAGCTGCGCACGCCCCTGACCACGATCCGCGGTTACGCGGAGCTGTACCGCCAGGGTGCGCTGGGCCCCGACCGGCTACCGAACGCCATGCGCCGCATCGAGCAGGAGGCGGAGCGGATGTCCAGCCTGGTCGCCGAGCTGCTCGAGCTGGCCAGGCTGGACCGCCACTCCTCGCTCGACCTGACCGAGACGGACCTGGCCGGGCTGGTCAGGGACGCCGTCGCCGACGCCCAGGCGGTCGAGCCGGACCGGCCGGTCAACGCCAGGACGCCGGCCAACCTGGTGGTCGTCGCCGACGAGCCGCGGATCCGGCAGGTGCTGGCCAACCTGCTCGGCAACGTCCGCGAGCACACCCCGCCGGTCACCCCGGTCGCCGTCCGCCTGTCGGCGGCCGGGCAGGGTGCGCTGCTCGAGGTCACGGACGCGGGCCCGGGCATGGACTCCGAGGCCGCGGCCCGCGCGTTCGACCGCTTCTACCGTGGCGGGCACAACGGAGGCAACGGCCACGGCAGCGGGCTCGGGCTGTCGATCGTGCAGGCCATCGCCGCCGCGCACGGCGGCCATGCCATGCTCAAGTCCGCCGAGGGGGTCGGCACCAGCGTCCAGGTCTGGATCCCCTTCCACCCTCCGGCCCAGCCTGGCACCCTTCACACCGAACCCGACGTGGCTGACGGGCAGCCGGGACAGGCTCCCGTCGGCCAGGACGCTGCGTACAACTGATCGCGGGCTTGTCACTTTCGCCGTTCGGTTACGTCGTTCTTACTCAGCCGGAGACAGCAGCCAACTACGGTAGGGCGCATGCAGGACCGTGAACTGGTCGCGGCCATCGTCGCAGGTGACCCGGTTGGGCTCGCCGAGACGTACGACCGTTACGCGGCGCCGCTGTACACCTACTGCCGGTTCATGCTACCCGACCCCGACCCGATGGGGCACGCGGCCACCGCCGTCCGGGACACCTTTATCATTGCCACCGCCAAGCTCGAGGGGCTCCGCGACCCGGACAAGCTCCGCTCCTGGCTGCACGCGGTCGCGCGCAACGAATGCCTGGGCCAGCTCGGGGCCGACACCGGCGCGGGCTCCGCGACCAGGCTCGCCGCCAAGCCAGACGCCGGCCCGATGCCGGAAGTGGTGCTGCCCTCCGCGCTCCGCGAGCAGGTGCTCAAGGCCTGCGCCGACGACACGCCGACCGGGCGCGCCTACCGGGCGAGCGTGGCGCACCGCGCGGGGCCGTTCGGCTGGACGGGTTTCCCCAAGCCCATCCTCCCGCCCGGGCCGCGCTGGTGGTACCAGATCCGGCGGCATCCCCGGGTGGCGGCCGCCATCGCAGCGGTCACCCTCGCGGTCGTGGTGGGCGGGATCGTCGCGATGCTGACGGCCGGCGGGTCGACCGGGTCGCCGCACTCGAACGTCGCCCTCGGCATCGTCGGCCAGGGGACCACCTCGGGCGCGGCCTCGATCCCGGCGGGAGCGCGATCGTCGCCGAGCCACAAGGCCGCGGCGGCGGGCAAGGTCACGCCGACCACGCCGGGCGACGGGCCGACGACCAGCCAGCCAGCGGCCGGAGCGTCGACTCCCACCAGCCCGGCGCCATCCTCGTGGTCTGCGTCCCCGTCGCCCTCACCGTCCCCGTCGCCCTCCCCATCGCCCTCGCCCTCCCCGTCGACCTCGCAGACACCGGGGACCCTGGCGGCGGAACCGAGCAAGCTGGTGCTGACGGAAATCAAGGGGCAGACGGCGACTGGGACGTTTGACCTGTTCGCCGTGGGCGGCCCGGTTCGCTGGACCATCCACCTTCCGGCCACCGCGGTCACCACCATCATCGCGGTGTCACCGTCCTCCGGCTACCTCCAGTCGAGCGGCTCCTGGGTTGTCGTGACCGTGTCCATCAAGAGCCCGATCTCGATCACCAAGCGGCTCACCGCCGACCCGGGCGGGGTGCCTATCACGATCGTGCTCACCGTCAAGCTGTAGGGCGTCGGCGTGAGGTTAGGAACTCGTCGAGTTCGGCCAGCGACGGGGACACCGCAGGCCCGGCGCGGGTAACGGTCAGCGCGGCTGCCGCGTTCGCGCGCCAGGCCGCGTCGGCCGGGGCCAGCCCGTCGGCGAGCCCGGCCAGGAACACCCCGGAGTGGGCGTCGCCCGCGCCCGTGGTGTCCACCGCCACGACGGCAGGCGCGGGGATGAGGCCGAGCGACAGGCCGACCTGGCCTACCTGGCCGACCCGGGCGGCCTGGTCCCCGGGCCCGGCCACGCGCAGCGCGAGGACGCAGCCCCCGGGTCCGGCCCGGACGATGACGCCGGTCCGCCCGGTCCGCCTGGCCAGCCGGCGGGCCGCCTCGACCGGGTCGTCCACCTCCGCGAGCAGGGCGGCCTCGCGCTGGTTGCAGCTGTACCAGTCGCAGCGGCTCAGCACCGGGTCCAGGACCGCCGCGGGGATGTCCGCGACCAGCGGGCCGGGGTCCACGAACAGCAGCACGCCGGGCGGGAGCCCGGCCGCCCAGGCCCCCAGGACCGGGCCCGAGTCCGGCGGGACCAGCCCGTAACCGGACACGTAGACGGCGTCGCCGGGCCATAGCTGCACCGCGTCCCACGAGCCGGGCTCGCGGAGGCTCTCGGCGCCCAGGCTGGTGACGAACGTGCGCTCGCCGTCCGCCTCGACCAGGGCCACGTCGAAGCCGGTGTCCGCGTCCGGATCCGGAGGGCGCAGGACGTCGATGCCCTCGGCGTCCAGCGCGTCGCGGACCTTGTCGCCCCACGGCCCGGTGCCGTGCCCGCCGGCGTACACCACGGGCAGGCCCTGCCGCGCCGCGGCGGCCATGATGTTGAAGCCGCCGCCCACCTGGACCGCCGAGGATCCCGCGAGCATGTCACCACCGCGTTCGGGCAAAGCGGGCACCCACATCAGCAGGTCGACGATCGCCTCGCCGGCGAAGACCAGCCGGCTGAACGGCTGGCCGAAGGAGGGATGGCTCACCTGGGCTGGCTTCTCTCGTTAGTGCGGGCCGCGGCCGGCGGCATCTTTGGTGGAAGATCCGGGCTTAGTGGAAGTTTGAGGGGTCTATAGTCCCCCGGATCTTCCACTGAACCCGGATCTTCCATGATCTTTCTGGGCTGCGGACACCGGGGTGCGCTCGCGCACCACCGCGCGCATGCGCACCACCGGACGCCGGGGCGGGCGGGCGTTACCGGCCCTGCTCGACGTGGCCACCGCGCCTGTCAACTCGAACGCAGGGCGAGTAGGTCGTCGGCCAGGGTGGCGAGTTCGAGGCCGTGGGCGTCGATGATCGCGATCGCTTCAGGCGGGAAGGCCTCGGCTCCGGCGCAGGCGCCTGCGATGGCGCCGACCATCGCGGCGATCGTGTCGCAGTCACCGCCGAGCGAGGCCGCGAGCAGGCAGGCCCGCCACGGGTCGCCGGGCACGGCGGCGAGTACCGCGAACGCGGCGGGCACGGACTCCTGGGTGGCCAGGCTGGTGCCGACCAGCGTGTAGATCAGCTCGGCGGCCCGCGTGTGGTCCCGGCCCGCGACCAAGGACACAGCCCACTCGATGCGGGCCGCCACGTCGGCGCCCGCCACCCAGTGGCCGCGCTCCGCCCCGATCCGCGCGGCTTGCACTCCCGCGGCCGTGGCTGCGGCTAGCCCGGCCCCGGAGACTCCCGCGCTCACCGCCGCGGCCGCGGCCGCGGCGCCCGCCAGGGCGATGCCGGTGTTGTGGGTGACGCGGCTTGCCACTTCTACCTGGTCGACCAGGGTCGACAAGCTAGGCTGGAAGGCGGCGGTCGGGGTGGCCGCAGCGTCCGGGGTGGCCGCGGGGTCCGGGAGGTCTAGGGGGACCGCGATGCCGACGGGGGCTATGCGCATTGCGGCGCCGTTGGTGGTGCCGGAGGCGCCAGCTTCCTCGGGAGGCGTGCCCGCCAGGACGGCAGTGACGGCGCGTTTGGTGGAGGGGCCGAGGAGGTCGAGGGAGCCGCGTTCGGCCATGTCGTGCTCCCAGCGGACCAGGGCCCCGGCCAGCTCGTGGGGGTCGATCGTGCCGTGCCCGGCGACCAGGAGCCTGCCGAGCAGGACCGCCTGCTCGGTGTCGTCGGTGACCGCGCCCGCGGGCATGCCCGCGGCGATCGGGTGGCCGGGGGGCGCGGGCTCGAAGCCGGTCAGGACCGGCCCCCAGCGCGCGACGATCTCGGGGCGGGACAGCATCTGGGTCGGCATACCCAGGGCGTCCCCGATGGCCAGCCCGTAAAACGCGCCCCGGGCGCGGGAGGTAGGTGTCATGACGCGCCCCGGGCGCGGAGGTAGGTGTCACCGGGCGCGCCGGGCGCGGGAAGGGGGTCATCGCGCGCCGCGGGAGGGGTTTTCATGATCACGAAGACTTTTCAGTCTGCAGAGACTTAAAACCCGTCGTGATCATGGATGGGATTTGCCTCACAGGACGTGGGTGCCGTACATCTCGCCTAGGGGATCGGCGATTAGCTCCAGGCGGGCGCCGTCGGGGTCGCGGAAATATAGGGAGGTGCCGCTTTCCTCCTGGTAGGGGATCCCGGCGGCGGTCAGGTTCTCGCGCAGGGCGGCCCACTTCTCCGGCGTCACCGAGATGGCCATGTGGTGCAGGCCGCCGAGGACTTCCGCGTAGGGGCCGAGGTCGAGGCCCGGGAAGTCGAAGAAGGCCAGCAGGTTGCCGTTACCGACGTCGAAGAAGAAGTGGCTGGACCCGCGGTAGTCACGGTTCTCGATGATCTCGGTGAGCGGGAACTCGAGAACGCCCTGGTAGAACCGGATGGTCTGCTCCACGTCGGAGCTGAGCAGCGCGGTGTGGTGGATCCCTCTCGCGCTGCTCGGCGGCCGGTCGGTCCTGATGTATTCGGCGTGCAGCCGCGCACGCTGCGCCTCGATCGCGGCTAGGTCCATAGGCTGGGCGCCCCTTAGATCCGGAAGAACGAGTTGAGGAACTGGTCGGCCACCGCCCGGTCCCCCCTGATTGTTCCCGCGTTGACCCGCCCAAACGCGGTCAGCACCAGGCTCCCCGCGTCGAAATCGATCACGGCCGGCTCCCCGGACAGGTCCTGGAGAGCGTAGCTCAGGCCCTCGCCGCTGATGCTGACCTTGTAATCCCCGGCGTTGCGCCCCGACACGCGGATGCCGACCGAGAACGGCTCCATGTCCGCAGGGACCTCCGTGGTGACCTGCCACAGGATGAACATCAGCGGCGCCAGCAGGTCGGCGGTGTCGCCGCTCAGCGCGTGCGCCCGGCCGGTGCCCTGGCGGATGTCCCAGCCGTGCACGCCGTAGTCCATGAGCTGGAACGCCGGGTAGATGAAGGACGGCAGCGGGCCCATGTACTTGTGCCCGACGCTCAGCCCGCCCCACTCCTCCGCGGTCAGCCCCTCGCAGATCTCCATCATCTTCGCGAAGTCCGAGCGGAGCCTGGCGACCGCCTCGGACTGGTCCAGGCCGCGGTGCTCCTTGGCGCCCTCATCGAGGCGCTCCTGCATGACCTTCAGGCCCAGTGCGTCGGCGACCGCGGTCCCGGAACGGGCCGCGTCGAACCCGACGAAGTAGCTCTCGGTCACGTCGATCAGGTGGCCGACGATGTCCCTGGCCTCCCACCGCGGGCAGGCGGTGGTGGCGGTCCAGGGGCCGTACTCGGCCATCTCGAATAGCGCATCGGCTTCGCGCCTAAGGACCTGGAGCAGGTTGTCCTTGGCCGCGTAATTGGTCACGTCCCATTCGCTCATGACGACCTCCGGTCGTGGGTTCGCATCCCGAACGAGCGTTCTTAAGGCGCACCCTAGAGCGTGGCGGCACCCGGGTCAACGGAATGAGGTGACGAGCGCAGGCAGCCCCGGCGGGGGCCCTTCCTCGATCAGCCGGCTCAGCGCGGCGGTGTCCAGGTGACCGGCTACCAGGTCGCCGAGCACGTCCAGGCGGGCCTGCCGGAGCGCGGCGAAATCGGTGCCGGGCGCGGGCGTGAAGTCCCGCCCGGCCAGCGCGGCCACCTCGGCCAGGAACGCGCGCCTGAACTCGTCGTTCTCCAGCACGCCGTGCCAGCTGGTCCCCCACACGGCGCCGAGCCTGCAGCCGTCGAGGAACGCCTCGGCGGCCGGATCGGTGACCTCGGCGATGCCGTGGTGGATCTCGTACCCGGCCACCGGCGCGCCGAGCGCCCGGCCGGACGGACGGCCGAGCCGCTTGACCGCGCCGAACCTGACCCGGACCGGCAGCACCCCGAGCCCGCCGACGCGGCCCCGGCTCGATTCCACCGGGTCATCGATCTCGTCGCCGAGCATCTGGTAGCCGCCGCAGATGCCGAGCACCGGCCCGCCGCGCCTGGCCCGCTCGACGATCGCCTCGGCCAGCCCGCGCTCGCGCAGCCAGGCCAGGTCGGCCACGGTGGCCCGGGATCCAGGCAGGACGACCAGGTCCGCGTCGGCCAGCCCGGCCGGGCTGTCCGCGAACCTGACCAGCACGCCGGGCTCGGCGGCGAGCGCATCAACGTCGGTGAAGTTGCTGATCCGCGGCAACCGGACCACCGCGACGCGAAGGACATTCTTTTCCCCGAACGAGCGATGGTTCCCCTCCCCGACCGGCCCGGCTCCCCCTTGGCTCAGGGCCAGCGAGTCCTCGGCGTCGACCCACAAGCCCTCCCGCCAGGGCAGAACGCCGTACACCGGCCTTCCGGTGAGCCGCCGGAGCATGGTCAGCCCGCTGTCCAGCAGCTCGGGGGCGCCGCGGAACTTGTTGATCACGAAGCCCGAGATGAGGGCCTGGTCCTCCGGCGGCAGCAGCGCGAGCGTCCCGTACATGGCCGCGAACACCCCGCCCCGGTCGATATCCCCGACGACGATGACCGGCAGGCCGGCCGCCCGGGCCAGGCCCATGTTGGCCACGTCGGTGTCCCTGAGGTTGATCTCGGCCGGGCTGCCCGCACCCTCGCAGATCACCACGTCGTAGCGGGCGCGCAGCCGGGCCAGGCTCTCCAGCGCGACCTGCCGGAGGCGTGGCGCGTGCGCTCGGTAGCCCACCGCGTCGGCCTCCGCCTCGGCGTGCCCGAGGACCACGACCTGGCTGCGCCGATCGCTGCCCGGCTTGAGCAGGACCGGGTTCATGTCCGCCGTCGGCTCGATCCCGGCCGCGGCCGCCTGCATCGCCTGGGCGCGCCCGATCTCCGCGCCTTCGGCGGTCACGAAGGAGTTCAGCGACATGTTCTGCGCCTTGAACGGCGCCACCGCGACGCCCTGCCGGGTCAGCCACCGGCACAGCCCCGCCACCAGCACGCTCTTGCCTGCGTCAGATCCGGTCCCCGCCACGAGGAGCGCGCCGCGAGGTTTGACAGTTCCCATGGGGGTAGTTCTACCTCCCGTCAGCCCCGAGAAGGAGGTCGGACATGCTGATACTGCTACTAGCCCTGCTGATCATCCTGATCGTCGCCGGGGCGGGATTCGCGCTCCACGTGCTCTGGTGGGTCGCCATCGCGGCGCTGATCGTGTGGCTGCTCGCCGCCTTCACCCGGCGGTTCTAATCGCCGCGGGCGCGCCAGCGCGATGAGCACGGCCAGGCCAGTGGCCGCCACGGTCACGGCCCTGGACAAGCGGATCGCGCGGCGGGCGTCGTCAGGATCCGGGGCCCGGCCCTCTCCCACTCCAGGCCGGGCCTCGGCGACGCCTTCGTAGACGTTGGTCCCGCCCAGGCGGACGCCGAGCGCGCCGGCGAAGGCGGCCTCGCAGCGGCCGGCGTTCGGGCTGGGGTGACGCCCGCCGTCGCGGAGCACGGTGCGCAGCGCCGCCGCGGCCGACCGGGAGCCCATGGGCGTGGCCACCGGGGCCATGGCGACGGTGAGCGCGGCGGTGACCCGGGCGGGGATCCAGTTGGCGGCGTCGTCCAGGCGCGCCGACGCCCAGCCGAAGCGCAGGTACCGCGGCGAGCGGTAGCCCACCATCGCGTCCAGCGTGTTGACCGCCCGGTACGCGGCCAGCCCGGGCAGCCCGGCGACCGCGCCCCACAGCAGCGGCGCCACGATCGCATCGGACGTGTTCTCGGCCACCGACTCGATCACCGCCCGGACGATCTCGCCACCGTCCAGCCCGGCGGGGTCGCGGCCGCACAGGTTCGGCAACACTGTCCGCGCGGTCTCGAGGTCATTCTCGGAGACGGCTACCAACGCTCGTTCGGCTTCATGGTGGAGTGAACGGGCACCGGTGACCGCCCAGGTTGCGAGCGCGGCCGCGGCCAGTTCCAGCGGCGGCCGGCCTCGCGTGCGGCGCTGCATGAGCACGGCCGGGGCGGCGGCGGCCAGGACGCAGGCGGCCGCGTGCGCGGCGCCGCGGAGCCTGGAGTCGGCGTAGTCGCGGGATTCCAGCGCGCTGGCGGCGGCGCCGAACGCGGCGACCGGATGGCCGCGGCGCGGATCGCCGAGCAGCGCATCCAGGGCCACCCCGGCGGCCAGCCCGGCCGCGAGCGGCCAGCGCGACTGTTCTCTTGTCCGGGGCACCTGGCTATTCTGCCGCTCAGTTGGGCGTGGCCGGCGTCAGCCTGCGCTTGTCGAGGGCCCGCTGGACCAGCGCATTCTTGTTCTTTATGGGCGGCGCGGTTTGCACCGCCAGGGTCACCAGGTCCGTGTACGAATCCTGGCGCAGTCGCGTCAGCATGGCCTGGGCCGAGCTCTTCACCAGGCCGGTGAGGCCGGCGAACGAGAGGCCGACGGCGGCCAGGATCCCGGACAGCGACTGCTGCACGACCGACGTGCTGTTGCTGCTGAACAAGAACAGCAGGAAACCGAGAAAGCCGAGGCCGACGATCGTCCCTATCAGCTGAGGCCAGAACAGTCGGAAGATGTGCAGGACCGTTCGGTAGTTACGCATGAGCTGGTACGGCTTGATCAGCGTGGTCGGATCTTGCGCGAGGACGATCAGCTCGTACCATCGCCTGGTCTGGCGGTACAGGGCCTGCTGCGCGGCGTCCTCCGCGTCCTGGTCGACGCCGCGCCACTCAGGCGTCTGGGCCACGGACTGCCAGATCACGATGGTCCCTGCGACGGCCGGTGCGGTGTAGGAACCCATGTAGGCCCCCAGCCGGCCGATCAGCCGGCCGAGCTCGGCGCAGCGCTCCTCGCCGAGCAGGAAGCTCCAGCCGGTTGAGCCTTCGTCCTGGGCAGGATCCAGGGCCCAGTAGGTCTCGGCCAGGCCCCGTCCCAGCTGGTATCCGACCGCCTGGGTGTCCGCGACCGCGGCGAGCACGTCCTGAATGTGAGCGTCGAACTCCCATAGCAGCTCGGCCAGATCCTCCCAGGCCTGGTGGGCGGCATCGGCGATGGTCTGAAGGCCCGACTGCAGCGCGGCGAGGCTGGCCTGTACGGCGGCCGCGGGATCGGCCTGCTGACCGAAGGCGCGCTGCAGCGCGGTGGCGCCGGCCTGCAGCATCAGGAGCCCCTTCTGCTCACCCTCAGCCGTGGCCCGCTCCAGCTTCACGGTGGCTTCGGCCGCTGGCTTTGCCTCGGTCTTGGCGTTTGCCAGGGCCAGCTCGGCGTCGGCGACCGCCTGCCAGCGCTTGTCCACCACCTTCTGCTGGTCGACGATCGCCTGCTTGAGCAGGCCGAAAACGTCCCTGGCGACAGGCTTCGCCTGCCTGGACGGAGCCTTGGCCAGCACGCCGATGCCTTGCTGCAGGGCGCGGGCCGCCGTGGGCGCCCGGACGTGCGACAGCAGCTTGGCCTGATCATCGATGGCCGCGCCGAAGCTGACGCAGTGTTCGTCGTGGTCGACGTGCAGGTCCTTGGCCAGCGCCGCTATCACGGACTGGGCCTCGATCCGGAGTTCGGTCGCGCTGCGCTCGATGTGCAAAGGGAGGGCGTGGTCGATGTGGTCGGGCATCTGGGCACTGCTCCCGGGCGGACCTCCCGGCCTGTTCCGGCCCCGGGTTTCCGCCAGGTACCAGCCAAGCCGAAAGGCGGTCATGACCTTGTGGGCGTCATCTGGCGTGGTCACGGACTTCACCTTCTTCTTGGCACTCCGGCGGTTGGGTAAGAACAGTGGTTGCCTGATTGGCGACCGAGCCACGTGCTATGCCTGGAAGCACATAGTGCTCAGATCGCTACCATGGAACCATAGCGGCGCGGAGCAGACATCTGTTTGCCCACCCCGGGTGCAGCTCGCGGCCTGATCGCCGACCAGGCAGTTCGCCGTGGCCGCGCGGCATCACTGCGACCCTGACGTGGCCGACGTGTGATCTTTGCCGTGCACAATTATCTGCGGGCGCCCGTAGCTCAGCCGGACAGAGCAGCTGCCTTCTAAGCAGCGGGTCGCGGGTTCGAATCCTGCCGGGCGCGCCAGGTCGTCCGGGGGTGGGCGCGGGCAGCGCCGCCAGGCCTTACCGTCGATTCGGCCTGATGGTGTCACACTGGGAGGGGCCGGCCTGGGCCGGCTCCCTGCGATCGGCCCCGATCGCGCCGCCCTTATCGATGGACAGGTGAACCGCGATGCCTCGCCCCATACTGAGAGCCCCGGGCCTTCCCTTCGGCGGAGGCCTCCCCTTGGTGCTATTTGCTGGCGCGGCGTACTTCGCGTCGGAGCACGAGAAGGGCCGGCACGGACGGCCGAACGTGCTGTGCCCGCTGTGCTGGCTGAACAAGATCACCCCGGCCCCCAAGGCGTCCGGTGGCTCTAGTCCGGCCGAGCCGCCGGAACAGGCCTGACTGGCACGCCAACTGGGCTGTCACCGCCAGCCGCGCTCACCACCTCCCGATGAGCTAGGCGGTGCGGCTCGGGATGATGACGTATTTCGAGCCTGTCGCCTGCCGGCCGTAGTCGGCGATCGCGTCGAAGGCAAGCGTGGCACCGGTTGCCTTGAGCGCGTCGATCAGCTCGGCCATGAAGTCGGTGGACGTCGAATTGCAGACGTGGACGGCACCACCCGCGCGGAGCATCGCTTCCTGGTCTGGCTTCCGCACGATGTTCACGAGCGGGATCTGCTGCTCGATGCAGAGCCGGTTGAGCATCTGGCCGAGGTTGGAGGCTGCGGCGGTGTGCACCAGCGCGCTGTGATTCTCCATTCGCATGGTCTCGACCATGCCGAGCGCCGTCATCGGGTTCACGAACGAGGCTGCGCCTTCGATCGCCGTCGCCCCGGCCGGGAGTTCCAGGCACAGCGCCACATTGACCGAGTGATACTGCGAGTACATTCCGCCGCCCGCCGCGGCGACGACCTTGCCCAGCAGAGCCTGCGCGGCCGAAGACTCCCCCGCCGCCACGACCGTGCCCGCGCCCTCGTTGCCGACCGGCATGGGCGTCCCTACCCGGCGGGCGAGGCCGCGCATGGCGGCATCGGGGATGGGCGCGGTGACAACCGGGCGCTGAGCAGATCCGCTCGCCACTGCGGCAGCCATATCAGCCCCGGCGAAGAGCAGGCCCATGTCTGACGGGTTGAGCGGTGCTGCCTCAACCCTGATGAGGACCTCATCTGGCCTCGGCGCTGACACCGGGACGTTGTCCAAGAACAGCTCAAGGGTCTGATCGGCTCTCACCAGCGATCGCAGCTGGAGCGCTTCGGCCGGAATCTCTGCGGACATAGGTGAGATCCTCTCAGTCGACCTGACTCTTGACCAGCGATCCCCCGCTGCTTAGCTATAGCTAAGACGGCCGACCGTGGAGGTGATTCGGCATGGCTTTGCACCGACTGACGTCCATCACGATGGGCGTCCCGAACGTGGCCGAAACGGCCGCTTACTACGCGGACTTCGGCCTGGTCGCCGACGAAGACGGCTGGTTCACTACCCGCGCCGGCGGCCGCCAGCTGCGCATCGTGGCGGCGCCGACCCGCCGCCTGGTCGACCTGCACGTCGGCGTGGACGATATGGACGACCTGGCCCACGCCACCCGCAACCTCCAGCGCCTCGGACTGGACGTGCAGCATGGACCCGGCTGGATCCGTGCTGCGGAGCGGGCCACCGGCACCGTCGCCTATCTGGAGCTTGCCCCGCGACTGACGGAGAAGGCCATCCCGGCTACGCAATACAACGGCCCAGGTCGTGCCGGGCGCACCGGTGCCCGCGCGCCCGGCCTACTGCGAACGGCTCAAGTCAGACCGCGCAAACTGGGCCACGCCGTACTCGGCTCGACCGATTTCGAGGCGACCAGGTCCTTCTTCACCGAGGGCCTCGGCTTCAAGATCAGTGACCACATCAAGGGCGCTGGCACTTTCATGCGCTGCTCGACCGATCACCACAACATCTTGGCCCTGCAAGCGCCGGTGTCCTTCCTCCACCACACGTCCTGGGAGGTGGACGACGTCAACGACGTCGGGCGGGGTGCCTTCGCGATGCTCGAAGACCATCCCGAACGACACGTCTGGGGGCTAGGCCGTCACTACGGCGGCTCGAACTTCTTCTGGTACCTGAAGGACCCGGCCGGCAACTTCAGCGAGTACTACAGCGACATGGACTGCATCATCGACGACCAGCTCTGGAAGCCCCAGGATCTGGAAGGCGCCAAGGGCCTCTTCTCCTGGGGACCGCCCCCGCCGCCCTCCTTCCTGCACCCCGAAGACCTCGCAGCCATGATGGTCGCGTCGCATAACGTCGCCAGCATCTGACGCCTCCCGGTAACTGGGCAGCGAGCTGGTAGCCTTCACCGCGCACCGTCGTGATCAGGTCGGAGCCAAGTTTCACCCGCAAGCGCCACACGCACACGTCAACGACGTTCGTTCCCGGGTCGAATTCGTATCCCCACACGGTGGCCAGCAGCTTGCTCTTGGGTGCCGGTTGGCCAGCGCATTCAGCCAGCTCCCTGAGCAGGAGGAATTCCAGCCGGGTCAGCGGCACCGGGCCGTGTCCCGTATCTGCAGCCAGCCGTCCCACGTCCAGGCTGAGCCGGCCGACCCTGATGACCTCGCCAAGCTCGGCATCCGGTCGCGGGTCGAACTGGCCCACCTGGCGACGGCGCGCGGGATGCCGGACGAACGTAGTTGATCCGGGTGATGCCCGGTACGCTGTTGCTCCGCCCAGGGCCCGGCGGTTCACCCGGTGAGGCGGCGTGCGGCTGGGAACTCGTACCGCTACCCGGACCATGGAGGTACACGATGCCGGACGGCAGCCACCCAGGCTATGAGATCGCACTGGCCCACTTCATCGTGTCTGACGACGTGGAGCGA
Organism: uncultured Actinomycetes bacterium; assembly: GCA_963789225.1. Taxonomy (GTDB): domain Bacteria; phylum Actinomycetota; class Actinomycetes; order Streptosporangiales; family Streptosporangiaceae; genus Palsa-504. The sequence continues at coordinate 217,388 of CAWBKD010000002.1, read as the reverse complement.
TCCCGCCGCTTCTACACCGAGGTGCTCGGCGGCACGACCATCCGCTCCGGTGAGCCGTCGTACGTGGCGCTGGCCAACAGCTGGATCATCATCAACGTCGGTGGCGGCCCGACCGACGACAAGCCGGCCGTCACCCTGGCGACACCGCGGGATCCGGACCTGACCAGCGGCTTCCTCAACATCCGGGTCTCGGACATCCAGGCGGTGTACGCGGAGTGGAGCGCGCGGGGCGCCGAGTTCCTGACGCCGCCGAAACAGCACGCGACCGAGATCCGCTGCTATCTGCGTGACCCCGATGGGTACCTGATCGAGGTGGGCCAGACGACCCTGCCCGGTGGCTGGCGCCAGTTCCTGAACCCGTGACTGAGACTGCAGATGCGGTCTTTAGGCTGCGAGTATGGCGCAGATTCTGGTGGGCACGGCGTCGTGGACGGATAAGACGCTCATCGCCTCTGGCTGGTATCCGCCTGAGGCGGACACCCCGGAGAAGCGCCTGCGGTTCTACGCTCGCCAGTTCCCGCTGGTCGAGGTAGACGCCACCTACTACGCGCTGCCTGCGGAGCAGACCGCGACGTCCTGGGCGGAGCGGACCCCGGCCGGGTTCACCTTCAACGTCAAGGCGTTCAGCCTGTTCACCGGCCATCCCACCCCGGTCAAGGCGCTGCCCGTCGACCTCCGCGAGGCCGCGGGCCAGTCCGGCAAGGAGCGGGTCTACCGCACCGACGTCGAGGAGTCGGTGGCCGATCAGGCGTGGGACCGGTTCCTGGCCGCCCTGGACCCCCTGCGCCGGGCCGGGAAGCTCGGCGCGATCTTGCTGCAGTTCCCGCCGTGGTTCCCGATCTCCCGGGCGAACAAGGAGTACATCGTGGCCTGCGCGGACCGGGTCGCGCCGGACCTGGTGTGCGTGGAGTTCCGCAACCGGACCTGGATGACCGAGGCTAACCAGGCCGAGACGCTGGGCTTCCTGGCCGATCGCCGGCTGCCGTACGTGTGCGTGGACATGCCGCAGGGTTACCCTAGCTCGATCCCGCCGGTCCTGGCCGCCACCAGCGACCTGGCCGTGGTCCGGATGCACGGCCACTCGGACAAGTGGGACAGCAAGGACATCTACGAGCGGTTCGGCTACCGGTACACCGAGCAGGAGCTGGACGGGTGGGCGGCCAGGATCCGCGGCCTGGCCGATAGCGCGGAGGTCACCCACGTGCTGTTCAACAACTGCTATAGCAACTACGCCCAGGTCAACGCCCGGCAGCTCGCCGACAGGCTCGGCATCTGACCACCGCTCCGAAGGAGGGACGCTGCACCGGACCAGCTCAACGCACTACTCCTGGACTGGCTGACCGGACCGGACCCGGCCGGGTCACTGGGCTTTGTGCCACTCCGGGATCGTCAGCGCTTAGCTCGCCCACGGCGTGCCGGGCGGCGGACGCCGCTGCCGTGGTGACCGCGATCGGGATGAGGTGTCTGGTGGACTACGCCCGGAGCCGCGCCAGCGGGCACGGACGTCTGCGGGCTTCGCCGTGACGAGGTGTCGCGCACGACCACGACGAGGATGTACAGAAGCAGGAGCGTCAACCCGTCGAAGAACAGGCCCCCGATGATCGTCGCGATCGCCGAGCCCTCGCCACCGGTGAGAGTCCGCCCGCTGCCCCACGCCCAGACCGGGTCGCGGGCGCTGAACGACTGGCCGAGCGGCACCTGGCTGCCCCAGGTGACGTCCGCGCCGTTTTTGGATAGATAGCCTTCGGTCACAATGTGGCAGCCGCCGCTCCGGCCCAGGTGAGTGCAGGACTGACCGTACGACACCGGATTGAAGGTGTCCTGGTGCTCCCCGCCGACCGCATAGGCCCACGAGTTCACCTGGGCGGGCAGGAGAAACAAGGTGATGCACGTCATCACGACGAGCATGAGAATGCCGAACACCCAGCTGCCGTGGTGGCGCGGCGGATAGCGATGCGCGTGAGCGTACAGCGGGTGATGCGAAACGCTGCCCTTCGCGCTCACCTGGACGCCGGCGTCGGCACGGCGAATGCGCGATGTGTCGACGATTACGACCACTAGCCCGACCAGAACCAGAGCGAGCAGCGCGAAGACCGGGATACGGCTGAGGATTTCCGCCGTCCCGGTGAGGCTCTCGAACAGGCTTACGTTGAGCCCCACGTACACCGCGAGGCCAATAGCGCTGCTTACCGCCACCCAGGCCCACCCGCGCCGCCGGTGATGCAGCGTGACGAGCTTGGCCACGTCCGATGACGTGCTGGTAGCCCGCCGTGCTGGCGCTTGCGGCATCGGCTCCTCCTCGCTGGAATTGTGCGGTCCCCCCCGCCCCGGCCTATGGTATGAACGGCCCCCGGCGGGACAAGGTTTCCTGCCCTGGCCGGGTGAGGTTCCTGATTCCCGGGAGTCCGTGCAGGCGCTTCATCGCCGGCTGGCGGAACCCGGTCCAGCCGTGCTCGTCGCTGATCGCCCGCAGCAGCCGGAACGGGAACGGCGCCGGGTTGGCGGCGGTCATGACCACGGCGCCGGTTCCGTCTTTCGTCGAGGCGGTCAGGACAGAGAAGAACGAGGCGGCGCCGCCGATGTGGCTGAAGCGGTCGTCGCCGTGGAGGAACAGGCCCAGGCCGCATGAGTCGGGAGGCCGCACGCCCAGTAGGGGCAGGAGGTTCCATTCGCCCTTGGCGGGCAGCCGCGCGTACGGGGTCAGGAGCTGGGCGGCTACCTGCGGGCGTACCGGCGACGGGCGGCCGGCCAGCGCGGCCTGCAGCGCGCAGGCGTACCTGGCCAGGTCGCCGGGGGTGGTCCAGAGCCCGGCCGTGGCGGACTCCGGGTAGACGTGCCAGTCGGACCGGGCGGCGTCCGGCCAGCGGTGAGGCGGCAGGGGCTGTTCGAAGGTACTGCGGGTCATCCCGAGCGGCTCAAGGACGAGGGCGCGGGCGGCGTCGGCGAACGGCAGGCCGGTGATATCGGTGATCAGCTGCTGGACTACCGCGTAGCCGCCGCCTGAGTAGCAGAACCTGCCGCGCCTGGCTGGGTCGGCCTGCACGGCCGGGGTCACCGAGGGCGCAACCCCGTCCAGGACCTGGCCCAGGGCTGGCACGTCGGCGCCCTGCCGGTAGCCGGGAAAGAACGGCACGCCCGTGCCCGCGGTGTGCCCGAGCAACTCGCGCAGCGAGACCCCGGGAGATCCCGGCAGCCGCCACGAAGTGAGCTGCTGGTTGACGTCGCCGTCGAGGTCGGCCTGACCGCGGTCGGCCAGTTCCAGCGCGGCCAGCGCGGTGACCGGCTTGGAAATGGATCCGGCCTGGAACAGCTGGTCCGGCGGTCCGCCCGCGGCCCGGCTCCAGGCGATGCCGGACCCTTCGATGACGGCGACGCCAAGCACCCTTCCGGGCCTCCGCAGCAACGCGGTCACCGACTCGCCAGGCGAATACGCAGCAGCAGGCATGGTCACGAGCCTGGATCGGCCGGGTGGCCGGGACCGGTGAGCAGGGCCGGGAAGGCCAGGTGCAGGACTGTGACCAGGCGCGAACCTGCCGGGCGTCCGGCGCGATCTTCGAGCCGGCCGGCGTAGGGCCGGAGCAGGCTCTGGATCTGGCCGCCGAGCTCATCCAGTTCCGTCGCGGTGAGGTACAGCAGCGAGTCGCCGAACTGGGCGGCCTGGCGCCACTCGGCCGGCTCCCCCGCCTCGGCCCGCACCCAGCGCGCGGTGAGCTCGAAGTACTGCTCGGCCAGGGCTAGCTGCAGCGCCTGAGCGGCGGCGGCAGCCGCCGGGTCATGCGGGCTGACCGGGTCCCAGCTAGTGACCATCGCGGTCGCCTGCCACGGCTTTTCCCGGCCGCAGCCCCCGCCGGCCCGCTCCACCAGCCCGTATTTGGCCATCTGGCGGAGGTGGAACGAGCAGCTCGCAACGCTCTCACCGGTCGCCCTGGCCGCCTGCGTGGCGGTCTGCGGGCCGTCCTGGCGCAGCAGGGCCATCAGCCTCAGCCGGGTCGGATGGGCGTAGCCGCGCAGCGCCTGCGGGCCCGCAAGCCGGGCCGAGCGGCTTAGACCCTGGTCAGACACTATATAAAGATATCTTTAGCGAGAAATCTTTACAAGTACGGGGTAGGGCGAGGAGGGAGGAGCAGGCTGGACAGGAGGGAGGAGGAGGCGGCGGGGGGACGCAGGGACGAGGCGGGAGGGACGCAAGGACGAAGCGCTGGGCTGTCGAGGATGGCCAAATGCCTGCGCGGGCTGGGGCCAACGGCGCGAAACGAGCCGAGTCGCGGCTTTCGGGACCCGAGGCCTGCCCCGTAGGCTGGCTGGCGTGCCCGAGGTCGCGAGGTGGCAACCCGACGTCCTCGGCCCTGGCTACGAGATGATGACGCTCGCCCTGGGAAAGGATTACGAGGGCGACGTCACCGCAACCCTGGTACGCCGGCCAGCTGACCCGAAAGGGCGCCGGGCCGTGCTGTACGTGCACGGCTACAACGATTACTTCTTCCAGAAGCATGCAGCTGATTTCTATACCGGCCTGGGCATTAGTTTCTACGCGCTGGACCTGCGCAAGCACGGCCGGTCCCTGCTGCCTCACCAGACCGCCTGCTTGTGCCTGTCCCTGCGGGAGTACTATCCGGAAATCGATGCCGCCGTCGACATAATTAAGCGGTCAGGTTACGAACAGGTACTGGTCAGCGGGCATTCGACTGGCGGCCTGGTGGTCTCGCTGTGGGCCGCCGAAGGCGAGCACCGGAATCTCGTAGACGGCCTTATCCTCAATAGTCCCTATCTCAGTTCTGGCGTGCCAGCAGCCGTACAGTTCCTGGTAGACCCTGCCTGCCGGATGATCGTTCGGCGCAATCCCGCCGCGGCGTTTCCGCTGCGGCTTTCATCACGCTATGCCCAAAGCCTGCACCGCTCCTATCAAGGCGAATGGGATTTTAATACCGCCTGGAAGTCGGTGAGCGGTACGCGCCTGCGAATGGCCTGGCTGGCCAGTATCCACGCGGGTCAGCGGCAGGTGCGCGAAGGCCTGGGAATCACCGTGCCGGTTCTCGTTCTGTGCGGGACGGCCAGCGGCAACCGGAAGACTCCAGCGCCGGAACTGTTCGCCGTCGACATCGTGCTGGACGTCGGCCAGATAGCTCAGCTGTCACCCAGGCTGGGCCGGAATGTGACGTGCATCGGGATCACCGGGGCTATCCACGACGTCTTCCTTTCTCAGCCTGCCGCCCGCCGCCAGGCGTTCGATGAGCTTTCGAACTGGCTAACTGCCCACGCGGCGCGGCGCACCGCCAGAAAGTGAGTACTCACTACTCAGGTCATCGCTAGCGTGCCCGGCGCTGGACCGGGTGCTGCAGGTGCGGGGGATCCCGCAGATCGCCTAGCCCGGGATGAGGTTGTGGACCGGCTCGACCGTGGGCCGGCCAGGGTCAAGGCCGATGTCGCCGAGGATGGGCATCAACGTCACGCCGAACTTGTCGAAGTCCTCCTGCGACTCCCAGATGTCGAAAATCTGGAGCTCGTCGCCGGTGCCAAAGCACGAATGGTACAGGCGGCCCGCGGGCTGGCCTGCACCGGCGGCGTCCAGGCGCGCCATGATCTCGTCGTACTGCACAGCGGTCATGGAGGCGGGGCTGATGTAGATGCCGAGCGCCATGAGTTCCTCCACCACTATCTCGCCGAGTCCGGCGGTGAGGACGCCTCGCCCTCTCGCGGTACTACGTGAACCGCTGCCGAATCCTGAGAGTCTGCCATACATCCGGCAGCGGCGCTAATCAATGCGGGCGCGACTCGCAGGCCGGCGCAGGATCAGGTGCGAGAGTTGCCCCAGCTGCCGGTACGGGTCGGTGGCACCGAGGCGCTCCTCGACGTCGAGCAGGGCGGCCAGCTCACACGGGTCCGACGGCGGCGGAGGGTCCAGTTCATCTTGATCGACGGCGATGCGCACGCCGTACCAGTTCTCTAGCTGCAGTCCGTATCCGGCCGCCACGGTCGTGAGCCCGTCGAGGTCATCGGCGCGGGCGGGGGCGCCGATCTCGTTGACGTAGCGCATGTCGCGCCCGTCGGCCAGGGCCCGGTCATGTTCGTCGAATGCGGCCAGCGCGGCCTGCCAGTCCTGGCGGGCCGCCGGGCGCCAGAGCGCGGAAGTAACGGTCCGCGCGGCGATCGCGAGGAATCCGCCGGGCGCGACGCGCGGGGCTAGCTCGGCGATCACCGGCTCGCTGGCCGGGAGGTACATCAGGACCCCGAGCCAGCCCGGCCGGCCGGCGCCGAAGCCGCTGTCAGCAGCAGCTCCGCCCGGCACCGCGTCTGGTGCGCTCACCACCGCCACGATGTTACCCGTGTCACGTGGCGCGTACCGGAGCCCTCGTCATGGTGGCGAGGCGCCTGGCGAAGGCCGGGCCTGATAGCAGCCAGGGATGGCCGGCGCGCTGGTCGATGACGCCCTCGTGGACCCAGCCCGCCACCTCGACGAGCGCCCGCAGGCAGCCGGCGGCCTGGTGCCACCTCAGCTCGCCTGACTCGATCGTCGTGCCCGTCTGACGCTGGTAGCCGCGGACAAACCGGCGGGCCAGCTCCCGGCCTGCCATCCGGACGAGCGGCCGCTGCCAGCCCGGCACGCGCAGCGGCGGCTCGCTGAGCAGCAAACTGGTGAACCCGACGTCGTGCGCGCGCGGCGCGAGCAACGCGGTACTCCAGTCGAGCACGGCCACCCGGTCACCGTCGGCGAGCAGGTTGAACGGGTGCAGGTCACCGTGACAGATGACGTCAGGGGACGGCGCGGGCCGGTGATCGGCCAGCCAGTGGGCGGCACCGACCAGGTCCGGGCGCCCGGACTCGGCGGCGAACCGCGTGAGGGTCGCGAGCCGGCCAGCCATGTTCACCGGCACCTCGCGGACCCGCTCGAGATCACCGCGGACTAGGTCCGGGTCGAGCGCGTGCAGCCGGGCCATCGACCCGGCCAGCAGGTCAGGGACCTGACGCAGCAGGCGGGCCACGGCCGCCGGGGTCAGGCTGCCGTCGAGCCCGGACAGCGCCGGGCGCCCGGTCGCGCGGTCCATGACCATGAACGCCAGCCCGAGGCCGCAGTCGGGGCCGCCGGACGCTCGCACGAACGGGGTGGGGAAGCCCGCGGCGGCCACCGCGCTCTGGACGATCATCTCTTTGCGGGCCGTGCCCGGGTCCGGCATGAGCCGGGCGACCAGCTCGGCCGGCCAGCCCTCGGGCGGATTCGCGAGCGAGAAAGAGAAGAGCTCGGCCCAGAAGCCGCCGTGCATCGGCTCGGGCGGGCGCTCGTACTCCAGGCTCGGTATGCCGGTGGCGCTCCGCAGCACCACGATCAGCCGGTCATCTAGGTCAGTCTTAACCGTCACGGTATTTACCGTAACAGTCTTTTATGATACTGTCTAGCCATGGCTGCCACGGCGGAGACGGACGAACCGCTGACCATCGACGACCTGGCGCGGCGCGTCCAGCTGCCGGTGCGCACGATCCGCGAGTACCACACGATGCGCCTGCTGCCCCCGCCAGAACGGCGGGGGCGCCTGGGCCTGTACGGCAGCCGGCACGTGCAGCGCCTGCAGCTCATCGCCCGCCTGCAGCGCCGTGGTTACTCGCTGGCCGGGATACGAGACCTGCTCGGAGCGTGGGAGAGCGGAACGGACCTCACCACGCTGCTCGGCGTCGACGAGAGCCAGGCGGCGCTGGACGAGACGCCGCTCCGGCTGACCAGGGCGGAACTGGTCGAGCGGCTGCCGGAGCTGGACGCGGCCGCGCTCGACCGGGCTCACCAGATCGGGTTGGCGCGCCGGTACGGCGAGGATCACTTCGCGGTCCGCAGTCCCGCCCTGCTCGGCCTGGTGGCCGACTGGGTCCGGGCCGGCGTCCCGCTCGACGATGCACTTGACGTGATCGAGGTGCTCACCGCTGACCTCGGCGCGCTGGCCCGGAGGCTGGCCGACCTGATCGTCGAGCGCATCTGGGCGCCGACCACGGCCACGAGCCGCGCCGTGGAGCTGCCTGACCTGCTCCGGCGCGGCCGGCCGCTCCTCCTGCAGGGCGCGGCCAGCACGCTGGCCGACCGCCTCGGCGCAGCACTGGCCGAGCACGCCGAGACCGCCGCCGACGGCGGCCGGCTCCGGGCGGCCCTCGACGAGATCCGGGTAGGAGTGATCGCGGACTCCGCCGGCACGATCCACCAGCGAGGAGAGGTCAGATGAGCATCGCGAACACGGACCAGGCGCAGAGCTGGAACTCCGGCGAGGACCTCACCCACTGGCTCACCAACCAGGCACGGTACGACCGGATGAACGAGCCGTTCGCGGCCCTGATCCTCGCCGCGGCCGGCCTGCGGCCAGGCAGCCACGTGCTCGACGTGGGCTGCGGCTGCGGCGGCACGACGCTCGCCGCCGCGCGGGTCATCGCGCCCGGCCAGGCGGTCGGCCTCGACCTGTCCGGTCCGATGCTGGCCCGGGCCAGGGCCACCGCCGAGGCGGCCGGCCTGCGCAACGCGGTGTTCCAGCAGGGCGATGCGCAGGTGCACCCGCTCGAGCCGGCCAGGTTCGACGCCGTCATATCCCGCTTCGGGACGATGTTCTTCGCCGACCCGGTGGCCGCCTTCGCGAACATCCGGTCGGCGACCCGGCCCGGCGGAAGGCTCGCCTTCGTGTGCTGGCAGCCGCTGGCCGCCCAGGAATGGCTGCTGGTGCCTGGGGCTGCTCTCGCCGAGCACGTGCCGCTGCCCGCCGGCTTCGGGTCCGGCGACCGGCCCGGCATGTTCGCGTTCTCCGACCCGGACCGGCCCCGCGAGATCCTGGCCGCGGGGGGCTGGCGGGACATCGAGATCGCCGCGGTGGAGGCCTCCATCCTGGTCGGCGGGGGCGGGAGCGTCGAGGAAGCCGTCGAGTTCATACGCACCGGGTCGATGGGCCGGATGATGCTCGCCGGAGCCGACGCTGGCACGTTCGACCGTGCGGTGGCCTCGGTGCGGACCGCGCTGGCCCCGTACGCAGCTGCCGATGGCGTGCGCATGGGCGCGGGAGTGTGGCTCGTCCAGGCCGTGGCCTGATCGCCGGGTAGGCCTGGCCTAGTGCGGGCTCAGGCCGGCCTGGCGCAGGTAGGCGAGCTGCGCGAGGAAGTGCCTGGTGCCGCCGCCCTCGTGCCCGTTGTAGGGGTAGACGGCGATGTCCTTGGGCCCCGCGTAGTGGTTGAACGCGGCGAAGATGGTGGACGGCGGGGTGATGGTGTCGGCCAGGCCCACGGAGAACAGGGCGGCCGCGCGGGCGCGCCTGGCGTGGTTGACCACGTTGAGATAGGCGAGGGTGGCGAAGATTTCGTCCACCCGGTCCGGGTGCACCTTGCAGTAGTCGGCGAGCTCGCGGTACGGGAGGGCGTCGGTGACCTCGAGGGCGCGCTGCGGGTGGGCGAGGAACGGGACGTCGGGCAGGGTCGCGGCGATCCCGTCGGCCAGGTGCGCGGCCGCGACCGCGAGGCCGCCGCCCTGGCTGGCTCCCGTGGTGACGATCGGCCGGCCTGCACCCGCGGGCCAGCTTCTGGCGGCGTCTACCGCGCGCGCCGCATCGACGAACAGGCGGGTGTAGTAGTGGCTGCGCGGGTCCATGATGCCGCGGGTCATGAACCCCGGCGTGCTCGGTGCGCCGGTATCGCCCAGGTCGGGGGTGTCGGCGCTGCGCCATACGCCGCCCTGCCCGCGGGTGTCCATGACCAGGTGCGGGTGTCCGGCACAGCTCCATTTCAGCCAGTCAAGCGCGTGGCCGCGGCCGCCGCCGTAGCCGATGTACTCCACGACGATCGCGGCTTCCGGGGCCGCCTGGTGCGGGTCGAGCAGCCAGGCCCTGATCGGGTCGCCCGCGTAGCCAGCGAAGGTCACGTCGTAGACGGCGGCGTGCCGGGCGGGGCTATCCACCGCCTGGAAGGACGGCTCGGCCGAGTGCTCGCGCGCCGCGCCCAGCTGGGCGGCCCAGAACTCGTCGAAGTCGGCGGGCTCGGCGATTTCGGGTGCGTACCTGCGCAGTTCGGACAGCGGGAGATCAGCGAGCATGGCGGCCTCGTATCGTCGGGATCTGCCAGGTTAGGCGCGCTCAGCCAGTACCGCATCCCCCAGATGTGCAGTGCCGACGATACCTGGCTCGGGTTGGCGTGGGTAAAATCGGACAGGAAGAAACTTTTCCGAAACTTTCGAGGATGCGCGATCCCCTGGAGGTGGCCGTGCCATCCAGGCCCATCCGGGTAGCGATCGTGGGGACGGGCGGCATCGCCCGGGTTCACGCCGCGGCCCTGCGGCCCGACCGGCCGGGGAGCTGGTCACCGACTGCCGTCCCCCGGATCACCCGTGGCATAAGGAGATCTCCTGGTCGCTGCCGAACGTGGGACCGAGAACTTCTGGGGCGGTCCCACGTACCGCAGGGGCGATGGTTACCGCCAGCTCGACAACAACGGCACCATCCGGCACGACGGCTTCGGCACGATCGGCGCGGACGGCCGCCGGGCCGGCCTGACGGAGGAGCTGGCCTGGCTGACCGCGACGGGCGAGGAGCTGTTCGCCGAGCGGCGCCGGGTCACCGCGATCGTGTCGCCGGGCCGGGGCTCCTGGTCATGCTCGTTCGGTACCTTGATGCGCAACGTCAGCGGCCGGGTGATCGGGGGAAGCGTTCCCCGGTGGCACCGCGCTGAGCGGGCCCGGGTCAGCCCCTGATCGCGCCGACGAGGCCGCCGACGAGCTTGCGCTGCGCGAACACGAAGATGGCGAGCGCGGGGATCATCGACAGGGCGGTGAACGCGTAGACCCGCGCGGTGTCCTGGGTGTAGGTGGACTGGAAGTTAGCCACGGCCAGCGGCAGGGTGTAGTGATCCTGGCTGGTGAAGATGACCAGGGGCAGCAGGTAGGCGTTCCAGCTCGTGACGAAGGCCAGGATCCCGACGGTGATCAGGGCGGGCCTGGACAGCGGCAGCAGGATCCGCAGGAAGAACCGGATCCGGGTGGCGCCGTCCACGATCGCGGCGTCCTCAAGCTCACCAGGGATGGAGCGCATGAACGGGCGCATGATGACGATCGTGACCGGTAGCGAGAAGGCCGCCTCCGGCAGGGCCACGCCGAACAGGTTGTCGTTCAGGCCCAGCTGCTGCAACTGCAGGAACAGCGGCAGGGCCGCGGTGTTGAGCGGGAACAGCAGCCCGGCCACGAACAGCAGGAACAGCCCCTCACGCCCGCGGAACGTGTAGCGGGACAGCGCGAAGGCCGCCATCGAGCCGAGCGTCACGGCGAGCCCGGTGGCGATCACGGCGATCACCATGCTGTTGTAGACGGCTTGCCAGAACAGCGCCGAGGTGGCGATCGTGGCGTAGTTGCCCAGCACCCAGGGGTGCGGCAGTGCGTTGGGGTCGGCGTTGAGCTGGGCCGTGGTGCTGAAGCCACCCACGATCATGTACAGCATGGGCGCGAGCGTGACGGCCAGCACGAGCAGGATGACCAGGTAGCTGGCGGGCACCGAGAGCCAGGTGCGGCGCTCGCGGACCACGTCCCTGCGGCCCGGCCGCCGGCCGAGCCTGGCGTTCAGTGCGGCCATCTCACCCGACCGCCCGGGTCAGCGCGCCTGCGGTGTCGCGGCGCAGCGCGTAGCGCTGGTAGGCCAGCGCGAAGACCAGGGAGATGACGAACAGCACCACGGAGACCGTGGCGCCGTACCCGAACTGCGTGCGCTCGACGCCGTTGATGTACTGGTAGGTCAGGATCGTGGTCGACGCGTTCGCGGGCCCGCCCATGGTCATGATCCACACCAGGTCGAACAGCTGGAGCGAGCCGATCACCGACAGGAAGATCCAGATCCGGACCGTGGGGCCGAGCAGCGGCAGCGTGATCCGCCTGGTCACCTGCCACGGCGTGGCCCCGTCGATGGCCGCCGCCTCGCGCAGCTCGGCCGGGATGCCCTGCAGGCCGGCCAGCAGCAAGACCACGCCGAAGCCGATGTACTTCCAGGTGGCCACGACGAACACCGTGTACAGCACGAGCGTGGTGCTGGCCAGCCAGTAGTGGGTCAGGCCGCCGAGGCCGAGGTGCTTCAGCAGCGCGTCGACGGGCCCGCCCGGCTGCAGCAGCTCGTACCACATCACCGCGGTCGTCGCCTCGGACAGCACGAACGGCGCGAACACGGCTAGCCGCAGGAACGTACGGCCGCGCATCCGGCGGTTCAGCAGCAGCGCCAGCCCGATGCTGATGGGGAGCTGGATCAGCACCGACAGGACGGCGATGATCACGTTGTGCTCGATGGCCTGGTGGAACACCGGGCCGGTCAGCACTCCCCCGTAGTTCTGCAGGCCGATGAAGTCGCTCAGCGGCCCGAAGCCGTTCCAGTTGTACAGGCTGTACCAGGCGGCGAAGATCATCGGGACGATCACGAACCCGACGAACAGCACGATCGCCGGGGCGAGCAGCACGGTCAGCTCGGTCAGCTTGCGCAGGCCGCGCCGCTGGCGCGGTGAGCGGGATCCGGCGGCGGCCGGGCGGGAGACGATATCCCGCCCGGCCGCCGCCGTCGCGCTCTGGGTGCGCGCCATCAGTGGCCGGAGCTGCTGCTCACCGAGTTGATGATGGTCGAGTTGCTGCCCTTGCCCGCGAAGAAGTCCGCGAGCGCGTTGTCCAGCGCCTGGCCCGCGGTGGTCGGGAAGGCGATATCGAAGTACTCCGCGTCGTAGGCGGCGTCGGCGTGGGCCTTCGCGGCCGCCTGCAGCGCCGGGTTGGTCAGCACCGCCTCGGCGGAGCTGTTCGCCGGGAGCCCGACGTTCGCCTTCTGCACCAGCTCCTCCTGGACCGCGGTGCTGTCGATGTACTGGAGGAACTCATCGCAGGCCGGCTCGGAGGCCCCCGTGGTGCAGGAGAATCCGTCACCGCCGGACAGCACGGCCGTCGGGTTGCCCGCGCCGCCTGGAACCTGCGGGAACGGGAACCAGCCGAGGTCAGACAGGATGCTGGCGTTGGAGGTCAGGGCCGGGACGACGCTGGTCTCCCAGTCGCCCTGCAGCTCCATGGCGGCCTTGCCGTTGGCCAGCAGGCCGGCCGAGCTGCCCGCGCCGGTCTGGGCCTGGGTCGCGTTGAACCCGCCCTGGAACGGGTTGGTGCCCATGAACGCGGTCAGGTCCGTGGTGGCCTGGGAGAAACACGGCGCGGTCATGTTGACGGCCTTGATGGACGACTGCAGGACGGACTCCGAGCACAGCCTGACCGCGAAGTACTCCCAGTAGAACGCGTCCGGCCAGCGGCTGCCGCCGCCGAGGGCGATCGGGGTGAGGCCGGCCGCCTTGAGCTTGGCGTCATCAGACTCCAGCTGGGCGATCGTGGTCGGCGGGGTGGTGATGCCAGCCTTGGCGAACAGGTCCTTGCGGTACCAGAAGCCCACCACGTGCTGATCGTAGGGGATGCCGTACTGCGCCCCGTTGACCTGCCAGCCCGCGGCGGCCGGGCCCAGCTCGCTGATCCAGCTCGATGAGAGCGAGCTGAGGTTGGCCAGCTTGCCTGAGGTGTACTGGGTGGCCTCCTGGCCGCCACCCCACTGCTGGAAGATGTCCGGCGGGTTGTCAGACTTCAGGGCGATCGGCATCTTGGTGGTGAACAGGTCGCTCTGGATCGGGACGACGGTGATCGTCACGTTCGGGTGGGTGACGTGGAAGGCGGCCGCGACGCTCTGCCACACGCCCAGGAGGGGCTGGGTGTTGCCGTTGTTCCACCAGGTGAGGGTGACCTTGGCGCTGGTGCTCGACGAGCTTGAGCTGGTACTGGTACTTGACGTGCTGCTACTGCTGCTGCACGCGGCGATCGCGACTGCCGTGGCCACCGCGACGGCGACGATGACAGGTCTCCTGGAACCTCGCATGCGACTCTCATCTCCTGACGATGCCGAGGATTTCCTATGGCCGGGTCTGCTACTGGCGGGCCTCCTGGCGCTGCCGAAAGCGGCGGACGCGCATCACGAATGACGTCCGCGTGTCATGTTCCGAAAGTTTAGGTAACCTTTCGGAAATGTCGTTATCATAGGAACACTGAAGTCAGCCGGTCAACCCTTCGTTTCGGATTCGTTACAGTCCCTGTGGGCTGTCACAACTGCATGAGCACGGGTTCGTGACCTGCCGATGTTGCCATAAGCAGCGCGGCGAGGCGGCCCGCTACTTCGGGGCTTGAGTTACGATAGCTAGATCGATTAGTTTCGAAGGGCGTACCAGGGCGGCGTCAGGAGGGTACTGAGGTGCCGAGCACGAAACCGACCGGGACCGGGCGCGCGGAGGAGTCGAGCCGGAAACGCCGGACCACCATGGCTGCCATCGCGGCCGAAGCGGGCGTTTCGCTGCCCACGGTGTCCAAGGTGGTGAACGGGCGCCCGGACGTGGCGCCGAAGACCCGGGCCCTGGTCGAGCGGCTGCTCTGGGAGCGTGAGTACCAGCGCCCGGGCCCGCGGCGCGGGCGGCGGTCGGGGCTGATCGACCTCATCTTCAACGGGCTCGACAGCCCGTGGGCGGTGGAGATCTTGCGCGGGGTGGAGGACTGGTGCGCCGGTCACTCGATGGGCGCCGCGGTCTCGTCGGTCCGGCACGGCAACGCCCGGCCCGCCAGCTGGACCAGCGCGCTGGCGAGCCACGACACCGACGGCGTGATCCTGGTGACCTCCGAGCTCACGCTTCCCCAGCTGCGCCAGGTCCGCGAGGAAGGCATCCCGCTGGTGGTCGTGGATCCGGTCAGCCTGCCAGATCCCGACCTGCCCAGCGTGGGCGCGACCAACTGGGCGGGCGGGCTGGCCGCCACCGAGCACCTGGTCAGCCTGGGCCACCGCAGGATCGGCGCGATCACGGGTCCCGCCGAATACCTGTGCAGCCGCGCGCGGGTGGACGGCTACCGCTCGGCGCTTGAGCGGGCCGGCGTCGAGTTCGACCAGGCGCTGGTGCGCCACGGGGACTTCCAGCACGAGGGGGGTTTCGCGCGCGGCGGCGACCTGCTCGACCTGGCGGAGCGCCCGACGGCGATCTTCGCGGGCAGCGATCAGCAGGCGCTCGGGGTGTACGAGGCCGCGCGGCAGCGGGGACTGCGGATCCCGCAAGACCTCTCTGTGGTCGGGTTTGACGACCTGCCCGCCGCGCGGTGGGTCTCACCCCCGCTGACGACCGTGCGGCAGCCGCTGGCCGACATGGGACGCGTGGCCGCCGAGATGCTGGGCGATCTCATCGAGGGCGTCCCGCTACGCAGCCAGCGGGTCGAGCTGTCCACCGAGCTGATCGTCCGCGAATCGACGGCCGAATGGGCCGCGTGAAGCTCACGCCTCCCGCGGCTGGGTGGCAAGCGTGGCGTGACCCGTCCCTGCCGGCTACGGAGCGGGTCGACGATCTGCTGGCTCGCATGACGCTGGCGGAGAAGCTGGCCCAGATGTGCTCCGTCTGGCTGAGCGATCCGGCCGACGCGGACGGGGTGGCCCCCATGCAGGGTGAGTTCACCCAGGACATGCCGCCGTTCGGCGAGCTGATCCGCGACGGGCTCGGGCACCTGACCCGCGTGTTCGGGACCGTACCGCTGCACCCCGTCGAGGGGGTCCAGGAGCTGGCCCGGCTGCAGGCCCTGGTCGCGCGGAACAGCCGCTTCGGCATTCCGGCGATTGCGCACGAAGAGTGCCTGACCGGCTTCGCGGCCTGGACGGCCACGGCCTTCCCCACCCCCCTGGCCTGGGGCGCTTCCTTCGATCCCGAGCTCGTGTCCCAGATGGCGGCGGCCATCGGCGGCAGCCTGCGCCTGGTCGGCGTGCACCAGGGCCTCGCGCCGGTCCTCGACGTGGCGCGGGATCCGCGGTGGGGCCGGGTCGAGGAGACGATCGGCGAGGATCCGTATCTGGTCGGCGTGCTGGGCACGGCCTACGTGCGGGGGCTGCAGTCGGCCGGCATCATCGCCACCGTGAAGCACTTCGCCGGGTACTCCGGGTCCAGGGCCGGGCGCAACCTGGCGCCGGTCAGCGTGGGCCCCCGTGAGTTCGCCGATGTGTTCCTCCTCCCCTTCGAGATGGCGATCCGGGACGGCGGCGCCCGGTCGGTGATGCATTCGTACGCCGACGTCGACGGCGTGCCCGCGGCGGCCGACCACGGGCTGCTGACCGGCGTCCTGCGGGACGAGCTCGGGTTCGATGGCGTGGTCGTGGCCGACTACTACGGCATCTCGTTTCTCGAGACCCTGCACGGCGTGGCGGGTTCGCCGGCCCAGGCCGCCGCCCTGGCCGTGCGGGCCGGCGTGGACGTGGAACTGCCGAACGTCCGGTGCTACGGCGAGCCGCTGGCCGGGGCCGTCGGCTCGGGCGACGTGCCCCAGCACCTCATCGACCAGGCGGTCGGCCGGGTCTTGCGGCAGAAGTTCGACCTGGGCTTGCTCGATCCGGCCGAGCCCGACCGCGCTGGCGAGGCGGCCGCGCTGGATCTCGACCCGCCCGCCCACCGGCGCCTGGCCCGGCGCCTGGCGGAACACTCGATCGTGCTGCTCGCCAATCGCGGCCGGGCGCTGCCCCTGGACCCCTCCGGGCACCTGGCGGTCATCGGCCCGCTCGCCGCCGACCCGCTCGCGTGCTTCGGGTGCTACACCTTCCCCCGGCACGTCGGGTACGCGCACCCCGGCGTCAGCGCGGGCATCCCGCTGACCCCGCTCGTCACCGCGCTGCGGGAGGCCCTGCCGCAGGCCCGCGTGGAGCATGCCCCCGGATGCGAGGTCCGGGGCGACGACCGCTCCGGCGTGGCGGCCGCGCTGCAGTGCGCTCGGGCCGCCGACACCGTGATCGCGGTCCTGGGCGATGAGGCCGGCCTGTTCGGCCGGGGCAGCTCCGGCGAGGGGTGCGACGCGAGCGACCTGCAGCTGCCCGGGATCCAGGCCGAGCTGCTGAGCGAACTGGTCAAGACGGGCAAGCCCGTGATCCTCGTCCTGATCAGCGGCCGGCCTTACGCGATCGGGCCCGCCGCGGGCCAGCTCGCCGCGGCGGTCCAGACGTTCTTTCCCGGCCAGGAGGGCAGCGCCGCCATCGCCGCGGTGCTGTCCGGGCGCGTCGTGCCGAGCGGCAAGCTGCCCATTGAAATGCCCCTGCTGGCCAGCGCCGAGCGGTCCTCATACCTGGCCGCACCGCTGGCCGGGCGCACCGGCGTCAGCTCGGTCGACCCGACGCCGCTGTTCGCGTTCGGGCACGGCCTGTCCTACACCACGTTCGCCTACTCGGACCTGTCCGTCCGCCCGGTCCCTGGTAGCGACGGTGTGCGATCCCGGCCCGGTGAACGGGCGCGGATCGGGACCGACGGCACGGCGGAGATCGCGTGCACGATCCGCAACAGCGGCGCCGTGGGGGGTGCCGAGGTCGTCCAGCTCTACCTGCGCGACCCGGTCGCGCAGGTCACCCGGCCGCTCCGCGCCCTCGCGGGCTTCGCGCGGGTCTGGCTGGAGCCCGGCGCGGCCAGCCGGGTGACGTTCCGCCTGCACGCCGACCGCACCGCGTTCCACGGGGTCTCGGGCAGGCGCGTCGTGGAAGCGGGCGTGATCGAGGTCGGGGTCGGCTCGTCGTCGGTGGACCTGCGGCTGCACGGGGAGATCGAGCTGTGCGGACCGGAACGTCAGGTCGGCGCGGACCGGGTGCTCACCACCGGCGTGACGGTGATCGACCTGTGAGCGTCGCCTAGAGCAGGATCTGCAGCGTGTCGCCCGATATCTCGTACATGCGCAGGACCTCCACGGCCACGCCGATCCGCAGCGACGCCGCCGCGTCGTCCACGAACTCCCCCAGCATCCGCTCCAGCTTGGTCACCCGGTAGCGCATCGTGTTGTAGTGGTAGTGCAGGACCCGGGCCGATTCGGCCACGTTGAAGCGCGTGCTGGACAGCACCACCAGCGACTTGAGCAGGTCCGAACGGCCCGGCTCGGGGAGCTCGAGGACCGGGCCCAGCGTGTCGTGGACGAACGCGCGCAGCTCGGCCTGGCTCACGTTGCTGATCAGCCGGTACAGCCCGAGCCCGGCGAAGCTCGTCACCGCCCCGCTGCCGGACAGGCGCAGGCCGACCTGCAGGGCCACCCTCGCCTCCTCGTACAGCCGCGGGATGTCCGGCGGGCCTGCGGCGACCTGGCTGACCCCCACCGAGTAGGCGCGCCCGGTCACGGCCGTCATGTCCGCGTGCACCTTGCGGGCCAGGGCGGCCGCGTCGGGGATCCCCACCACGGCCACAAGCTCGGTGGCGAACCCGGCGACCGCGGCGTTCCTGTCCTTGTCGCGGATGGCCCGCGTCCACAGCTCCACCGCGCGCAGCGCGGAGGCCTCCTGCGGCCGGGACGGGTCGTCGCCGCGCTCGGCGCCGCACTGCCGCGCCACCAGGACGGCCAGCGGGCGCTGCAGGTCCCAGCCGAACCTGACCGCGCGGGCGAGCGCTTGATCCAGGTCGGCCGCCGTGCCGGTGACCAGGTCGTGCAGCGCGTTCGAGGCGAACTGCTGCTCGACCGCCAAGACGGCCAGGTCGCGGGTGATCTGCAGGGCGGCCACCAGCGCCGCCTGCTCGACCGCCAGGCCGGCCACGCCGGGCAGGCCCTGCGCCCCGCCGACCGCGAGCACGAACCCGTGGCGCAGGTCGCCGGCCCGGATGAGCCCGGCGGCCCAGTTGGTGCCGGTCTCGGCGTCCGTGTGCACGCCCGGGATCAGCCGGGCGGTATTCACCAGGCCGCTCGCGTCGCGGAAGCCCGGTGTGACGGGGCCCGATCGCGTGGTGGCGGCCAGCGGGTACCCGGCTGGATCGCAGATGACCACGTTGGCGCCGGGCAGGATCTCGGCCAGCTCGTCGGACAGCCGGGCCAGGCCGCCCCCGGTCAGCGCGACGCCGAGGAGGGCGTCGTGGATCTGCTGCCGCCTGGCCAGCGCGGTCGCCTGCCGGTTGACGATCGACTCGAACGTCTGGCTCAGCACGTCATCCAGCGGCTGCGCGGGGGGGATCACGATGATCGGGAACGCGGCCTGGTCGGCCAGGTCCACCGCCTCCTGCGGCACCTCGGCGAGGTACTCGTCCAGCTTGACGCCGAGCCCGGCGAGCCCGTTCCCGGCGAGCTGCTCGATCAGCTGGCAGAACTCCGCGGGCTGGCGCGGCAGCGGGTACCCCGTGGTCAGCAGGAACTCGTCCTGCTTGGTCCACCGGACGATGTTCGGCACGGTCATCACGTTCAGGCACGTGACCACGCGGTCAAGGCCGCCCGCCCCGGCGATGATCCGGGCCCCGCGCATGGCGTCCTCGCCCAGCATCTCGCGGACCGTCAGCGCGTCGAACGGGACACCGCTGCCGCGCCGCCTGCGCCCGGGCAGCGTCCGGATGGCCACCGGCTCAGCCCGGCACGCTGGCTGCTGGGGGCGCCGGGGGCATGGTCGCGCAGGGGTCCTCGACCAGGCCGCGGGCCCAGGCCAGGTCGGCGGGGCTCGGCTCGATATCGGCGTCCACGTCGAGCAGCTGCATCGGGTTGTCCGTGATCATCTTCGTCACCTGCTCCATCGGCACGCCCTTCTCGAAGATCGTCTGCGCGAAGATGCGCAGCGCCTCGGACGGCAGCGGGTTGTGCCGCTGCCCGGTGTCGGAGACGAGCAGGCAGCGGGACGCGCCGATCCGGTCTACGCTCGCCGCGATCTTCTCCGGCGCGGCGTACTGCCAGGCGGGCGACACGGTGCAGTACCCGAACTCCGGCATGGCCCCCATCTTGGCCACCTCCTCGAGCGTGTCCAGGTCGAGGTTGGGCACCCGGAAGTAGGGGTGGGTGATGACGATCTTCTCCACGCCGACGGAGCGGGCCTCGCGCACCAGCGCGACGATCTCCCGCGGGGCCAGGTGCGAGGTGCCGAGGATGGCACCGTGCTGGGCCACCAGCTCGAGCACCTCCTTGACCTCGGGGCGCAGCTTGCCTTCCTTGTCCTGTACCCAGATGCCCTCGGCCTGGCGCCGGCCGCCTTGCTGGTTGTCGTAACCGCCGGTGCCGCCGTGCACCTCGGCGTGGTACCCCGCGTCCACCGTCGGCATCCACACTTCCTTCCCGCCGAGCCGCAGCGACGCCTCGACGGCGGCGGGGTTGATGCCGCCCACGTAGTAGTTGAGGACGATCCCGCCGAACACGCGGATGCCGGGGATGACCCGCTGTACCAGGTAGGCGCGCGACACCGTGTTCTCGTGGTGGCACTTGAGCAGGATGGCCTTCATCCCCGCATCGCGGGCGGCCCGGACGATGTCGAAATCGTCGGCCAGCCGGGGAAACAGGTCGGGGAACGGATGGCAGTGCAGGTCCGCCGCCCCGGTCACGTCCACCAGGGGCCCGCCGTACGTTCGCTTGGTCATTCTCGTTCCTCCGGTTCTCACTGTGGGTGTCCACTGGTCGTTACGTCAATGTTTGCCAGCAGGCGGTCCGGTCCCTCGGCAACTACTGCCCGCTACCGCTGACGTCCGGTGAACAGCACCGCCACGCGGTCGTGGTCGCCAATCTCGCCCGAACGCCGCAACTCGGGCAGCCCGGCCAGGCCCGACGACCCGGTGGGGTCGACCGCGATCCCCGTCGCGGCCACCGCCAGCGCGTGGGCCTGCACGAGCGCGGTCTCGCCCACGACGAGCGGCCGGCCGCCGGTCAGCAGCATGCCTTCCACCACGGCCCGCCAGTCGTACGTCTCGTCGTCGAGGATGCCCGTCGCCACGCTGCGGGCCGGGGTGTCCCAGGCCTGCATGAACTCCGACCGGTGAGCTGCGGCCTTGGCCATAGCCTGGCGCACCGCTTCGGGATCCGGCTCATCGGGCAGCCGCGCCCGCACGCGGGCGTAGGCCCGTTCCAGCGGGTGGGCGCCCAACGTCTGCACGGTATGGACGCGGGGCAGCCGGCCGAGCGCGCCCAGGTCCGCCGCCTCGCGCAACGCCTGGAGGGACGAGCTAGCCAGCGCCCCCCCGCCGACCTGGATGATCAGGTGGTCCAGGTCCGCGCCCGCGAGATCGCTGACGAGCTCGTACCCCAGGGTCAGTCCGCCCTCGATGGCGAGCCCGTTCTCGGTGCCCTGGGTGGTGAACGGCAGCGCCCCGCGGTTCAGTTCCTCACGCAGGCGCAGGTACGCCGGGTCCCCGGGCCCGCCGTCTTCGCGCGGGCAGGTGACCACCGTGGCCGCCAGGTCGCGCAGCCGGCTTACCGTGCCCGCGTCGCCCTCTGGCGGGACGAACACCGTGAGCCGCCAGCCGGCGGCCTGGGCCAGCACGGCCGCCGCCAGGGCCGCGTTCCCGCAGCTCGCGATGGCCAGGTCGCGGCGGTTCCCGGCGTCGAGGAGCCCGCAGGCCTCCATCACCGCCAGGTGGATGAGCACCCCCATCAGGTGCCTGCCCTTATGCGAGCCCGACACGTTGCCCGTCTCGTCCTTGACCCACACCCCGCCGGCGGCGGAAAAGCCCAGGGCCTCGCTCAGTTCCCGGCTGCGGAAGAACGGCGTGGCGCGGAACCCGCGACCGGCTACGGCGGCGACCGAGGAGTCGAGCGAGCCCACCAGGTCGACGTAGCCGGCGTCGGACATCCCGTGGGCCGTGGCCGCGTGATGGGAGTGCATGAGCGCGCGGTAGCGCAGGTAGGGGTTCACCTCGCCACCGGCAGGAAACCGGGCCCCTTGCGGGCCGAGCACGCGGGTCAGCACGTGGTCGGCGTCGCCCTTCCCGGCCGCCCGGCACCGGAACGGGTACGGGTCGTCAGGGCCGGCCACATAGCCGCACGCCGTGCAGCAGATCGCGCTAGCCGACCGCGTCATCCCGCCGCCAGGCCGGTCCGCTCGTTGAATTCCTCGATCATGGCGTCCCACGCGGGCAGCAGGTCGCGCAGGCGGGCCCAGAACCGCTGATCCCGCCGCGCCTCGAAGTCGGCCAGCGATATCCCCTGCTGCTCGACCCAGGTGTAGTAGCCGAGGTTGAAGATACGGGTCCGGTCCGCCAGCGTCGTCTCCAGCAGGTCATCGGTGCCGGTACCGAGCATCCACCGGCCGAAGACCTCGGCCGCGTCGAGCGCCCCGAACCCGGCCGGGAAATCGCGGGCGGTGACGCGCTCGCGCTCGCTCCCGTACATGGCCGCGCCGTCCGTCGCCACCGTCATGACCACGTCGTCGGGCCCGAGCCGCAGGTACTTCGCGACCTTCACCGCGGCCAGGATGTTGCACACGCTGGATAGCCCGAACGCCGGCAGGCAGGCGAGCACCGGGTCGGGGACCTGGCGCCGGATCCGCAGGTACTCCAGGCCGTCGGGGTCCGCGAACAGCACCGACAGCTGGTCGGTGGCCCGGTCGGAGATCCCGACCACCAGGTCGGTGTTCATCACGTTGTGGATGAGCGGGATGTGCTTGTCGCCGATGCCCTGGATGTTGTGGGCCCCGAACCCGTTGGCCAGCATCGTCGGGCACTCGAGCGCTTCCACCGCGACGATCTTGGCGCCGTAGCGTTCCTTGAGGTAGTCGCCGGCGCCGAGCGTGCCGGCCGAACCCGAGGCGGCCGCGAAGGCCCGCAGGCGCAGGCCAGGTTCGGCCTCGGCCATCGCCTCGAACACGGCCCCCATGGCCTGCCCGGTGCACTGGTAGTGGACGAGGTGGTTACCGAACTCGGCGAACTGGTTGAAGATGACGTTCCCGGGATCGGCGGACAGTTCGGCGCACTTGTCGTAGATCTCCTTGACGTTGCTCTCGGTGCCCGGCGTGCGGATGATGTCGCCGGGATCTGAGACCCAGTCCTCGAGCCACGCGAAGCGCTCACGGCTCATCCCCTCGGGCAAGACGGCCACGCCGCGGCATCCCATCAGGCGGGAGATCGCGACCCCGCCCCGGCAGTAGTTCCCCGTGGAGGGCCAGACCGCCCGGTCCGTGGTCGGGTCGAACGCTCCGGTGATGATCCGGGGCGCCAGGCACCCGTAGGCCGCGAGCACCTTGTGCGCCCGGATCATCGGGAACAGGTCGCCGATGGCCACCACGATCTTCGCGTCCACCCCGGTGAGCTCGTTCGGCAATATGACGTGCACCGGCACCGCGGCCTGGCCGGTGCGCCGGCGGTCGTTGTACCAGTGCACCCGGAACAGGTTCCGCGGGTCCGCCGCGTCGGCGTCTACCGCCTCCGCCAGCGGCGGGAGGGTGCCCGGGGCGGCTAGCTGCGCGAAGGTCGGCAGGAGGATGCCCGCCGAGCGGAAGCGGTCGACCGTGCGACGGTACGTTCCGCCGTCGATGACCTCCCGGTCAAGCCCTAGCGACGTCACGCAGGACCTCCTCTACAATCCGGTGATGACGGAGAAGCCGAGCGTCTCGTAGGAGTCCATCGCGGCCAGTACCGCGCTGGCCTGCTCCAGCGGGAGCGTCTGGCCGACGATCCTGGCTGGGCGCAGGACCCCGGTCTCGACCAGCCCGAGCAGCCGGGGGTAGTCCACGTGCGGGTTCCCGACGCTCCCGGCGATCTCGATCTCGCTCTCGATGATGTGGTCGAGCGGCACCCGCACGTACCCCCGCTCGGCCTGGCTGGTCAGGCCGACCTGGACCAGCCTGCCGCCCTTGCGCAGCGACAGCACGGCCGACTCGACGAGCGAGGCGGCCCCCAGGCCGCCGATCGCCAGGTCGGCGCCGCCGCCGGTGAGGTCCCTGATGGCCGCGACGGCGTCCTGCGTCCCGGCGTTAACCGTGTGCAGCGCCCCCTCGGCGACGGCCTTCTCGAGCTTGGCGTCGGCCAGGTCGACCGCGATGACCCGCCCGCCGAGCGCAGCGGCGATCTGGACGGCCGACAGGCCGATGCCGCCGGCCCCGTGCACCGCGACCCACTGGCCCGCGGTCAGCCCGCCCTGCCGGGTCACCGCGTGGAAGGCCGTCATGTAGCGGCATCCGATCGCCGCCGCGGACAGCGCGTCGATGGCCTCCGGCAGCTTGATGCAGTTGAAGTCCGCGTTGCGGATGGCCGCGTACCTGGCGTAGCCGCCGTCGTGGGTCAGGCCGAGGAACTCCATGTCGTCGCACAGGTTGGACCGGCCGCTGCGGCAGTAGCCGCACCGCCCGCACGACTCGTGGAACGGCGTGGTGACCCGGTCCCCCTCGTGGACCCCTGACACGCCCTGGCCGACCGCCACCACCGTTCCGCCCAGCTCGTGCCCCATCACCAGCGGCAGCGTCGGGGTCAGGCCGACCCAGTCCCAGTCGCCGTTCCACACGTGCCAGTCGGTCCGGCAGATGCCCTCCGCCTCGACCTGGACGACCACCTCGCCGGGTCCCGGCGCCGGATCGGGCAGATCGGCCAGTTCCAGCGGTCGCCGGCGCTCGACCAGCCTCGCAGCTTTCACGCGTGCACCTGACGTCTCATGGATGCTCCCTAGTGTGGGGAAGATGGATGCTGGGTCCCCGATGCGCGCTCGCCCAGCAGCCCGAGGACCCGCTCGGGGGTCATCGGCAGCTGGGCCGGGCGGACGCCGATCGCGTCGGCGATCGCGCTGGCGATGGTGGCGGCGACGTTCCCGATGGGCGGCTCGCCGATCCCGCGCGCCCCGAGCGGGCCCTTGCCCTCGCCGCTCTCGACGATGTTGACGAGCACGTCGGGGAAGTCCTGCGCGTTCGGGATCAGGTAGTTGGCGAACAGGGCCGCCTGCACGTAGCCCTCCTCGATGCCCATGTCCTCGGTCAGCGCGTAGCCCAGGCCCTGCATGGCGCCGCCCTGGATCTGCCCTTCCACGCGCATCGGGTTGATGGCCCGGCCGACGTCATGGCAGGCGGCGTAGCGCAGCACCGTGACCTGCCCGGTCTCGGTATCGACCTCCACGTCGGCCGCGTGGGTCCCGTAGGTGTAGTCGGGGAAGGTATCGCCCTGCCCGGCGCGCGGGTCGAACGAGCCGGCTTCGGCCCGCCAGGTCGACAGGTGCGCCGTGCTGATGGCCCGCTTGTCGCAGGCCGCGGCCAGCTCGGCCAGGGTGATGCTCACGCCGGGATTCGCCGGTGCGGTCGCCGGGTCGGGCCGGACCCGGCCGTCCGCGAACTCCAGCTCGTCGGGTGGCACGCCGAGCAGGTCGGCCGCGACCGGCGCCATCCGCTCGCGCAGTTCGAGCGCGGCGTGCAGCACCGCGTTCCCCGACATGTACAGCTGGCGGGTCGCGAACGTGCCGCCGGCCGGCGGGTTCAGCGCACTGTCGCCGATATAGATGCTGATGTCGTCAAGCGGCGCGCCGAGCACCTCGGCCGCGATCTGGCACAGGCTGGCGGCCTGCCCGGCGCCGAGGTCGGTGACGCCGGAGCGGATCAGCAGCGTGCCGTCGGCCTGCAGGCTCAGCCACGCCGAGGCCCGGTCGCGGAACCAGATCGTCCGCCCGTACGGGTGCCGGTTGCAGCCGATGCCGCGGCCCGTCACCTTGCCGGGCCCGGACGGCCGGGGCGGCTCGCCGAGCAGGGCGAGCGCGCGGTGCATGGTCTGGGCGACCTCCACGCAGGTGTCGAGCCGTTCACCGGTCGGCAGCAGGTCGCCCTTGACCAGGAAGTTGCGCTCCCGCACCTGCGTGCGGGACAGGCCGAGGCGCTCGGCGAGCAGGTCCATCTGCGCCTCGTAACCCAGCACCACCTGCATGGCGCCGAACCCGCGGAAGGCGCTCGCCGGCACGTTGTTGGTGAATACCGCGCTCGAGGTGATGCTGGCGTTAGGCACCCGGTACGGGCCGCACGCGCAGGCCGCCGCGGCGAACAGCACCCGGGGCGACAGGTTGGGGTAGGCCCCGGCGTCGCCGGTGATCTCGACCTGCTGGGCGGTGATCGTGCCGTCGCTGGCCGCCGCCGTCCGGTACCGCATGAGGAACGGGTGCCGCTTGGTGCTGGCGACCAGCGACTCCTGCCGGTCCCAGATCATCCGCACCGGCCTGCGGGTGTGCCAGACGAGCAGCGCGAGGTACGGCTCGACGGTCATGTCCTCCTTGCCGCCGAAGCCGCCCCCCATGTACGCCGCGATCACCCTGACCTTGCCCTGCGGCACGCCGATGATGCGCGCGATGGCGGCGGCGTGCTCGATGACCTGGGTGGACACGCGCAGCGTGAGCACGCCGTTCTCCAGCCAGCCGACCCCGGCCTCGGGCTCGAGGTACGCGTGCTCGACGTGCTGGCTCTGGTACTCGCCCTCCACCACCACGTCGGCGGCGGCCAGCGCCGCCGCCACGTCGCCGCACCTGATCTGCCAGGTGACCAGCGTGTTGCCGACCTCGTGTACCCGGGGCGAGTCCGCGGCCAGGGCCGAGGTGACGTCGAAGACGCCGGGCAGCTCCTCGTAGTCGACGGCCACCAGCTCCGCCGCCGCGTCGGCGATCTGCCGGGTCGCGGCGGCCACCACCGCCACCGGCTCGCCCGCGTACCGGACCCGGTCCTCGGCCAGCACCGGCATCGTCACCTCGAGTTCGGCCAGCCCGCCGCTGGCCATCTCCACGATGGCGTTGCTCGGCACGTCGGCCGCGGTGAGGACGGCGGCCACCCCGGGCAGCGCCCTGGCCGCGCTGACGTCGATGGCGGTGATCCTCGCGCTGGGCACCGGGCTGCGGACGACCCGGCCGTGCAGCATGCCGGGCAGCCGCCAGTCCGCCGCGTAGTGCAGCGACCCCTTGACCTTCTCGACGAAGTCGTGGTGGGCGGGCGACGTGCCGACCACCCGGTACCGGCCGGTCGCGGTGCGGGGCGGTCCGGTGGTCGTCATGACGCCACCACCCCCGGCGTGCGCTCAGCGCCAGTATCGGATACAGCCAGGTCGGCGTACTCCTCGACGGCGTCCAGGATCTTGGTGTACCCGGTGCACCGGCACAGGTTGCCGACCAGCGCGTACCTGATTTCCTCCCGGCTGGGCCGGCCGTGACGGCGGACCAGGTCCAGCGAGGTCAGGATCATGCCGGGCGTGCAGAAGCCGCACTGGGCGGCGCCGTGGCGCAGGAAGCACTCCTGGAGCGGGTGCATGGCCTCGCCCGGGCCCATGAGCCCGCGCAGCGTGGTGAGCGGGCGGCCCGCGGCCTGCACGGCGAGGATCAGGCAGCCGCTCACGGGCTCGCCGTCCAGCAGCACCGTACAGGTGCCGCAGACCCCCTCGCCGCACCCGTAGCGGACGTCGGCCAGGCCGAGGTCGTCGTGCAGCACGTCGAGCAGCGTCTCCGACGGCAGGACCCAGACCTCGTGGTCGGTGCCGTTGACGTTCAGCACGATCGGTCGGCGTGTCATTGTCCTGCCCCGTCGGCGCCGTCGACGCTCACCGCGACCGGGCCGCGCGTCATCCCGCCGCCCCGGTCGCGCGGGCGCAAGCCTGGCGGAGGGCGCGGGCGACCAGGACCCGCGCCAGGCGGCGCCGGTACTCTCCCGACGCGTGGACGTCGGTGGCGGGCTCCAGGCGGTCGGCGATCGCGGCGGCGGCCGCGTCGACGTCCCCGTTGCCGTGCCAATGACCGGCGAGCGGGTCCGGATCGGCGAGCGTCACCCGGTCCGCGACCCCGGCCAGCGCCACGCGGGCACCCGTGATGACCTCCGCCCCCTCGTCGAGCTCGACGAGGGCAGCGACGGCCACGATCGCGAAGTCCGAGGTGCGCCGCACCATCTCCTGGAAGGACCAGCCCTGCCGGGGCCGGGCGACGGGGATCAGCACGTCCGTGATGACCTCGCAGGCGGCCAGCGTGGTCGTCCAGTAGGTGTCGAACAGCTCGCTGACGGGCAGCGTGCGGTCGCCGTCCGGACCGCGGACCACGACCCGGGCCCCGGCGGCCAGCGCGCAGCTGCCGAGCTCGGACGTCGGGTCCGCGTGCGCCAGGCTGCCGCCGATCGTGCCGCGGTTGCGGACCCGCACGTTGCCGACGTGCCGGACCGCGCCGGCCAGCAGCGGGCAGTGCCGGCGGACCAGGTCGTGCTCGAGCAGCACCCGGTGCCGCGTGAGGGCGGGCAGCCGGAGCAGGCCGTCGGCGACGGACGGCGGCCGCTGATCGGCCTGGTTGATGTCGATCAGCAGGTCGGGGTGCGCAAGCCGCAGGTTGAGCATGGGCATCAGGCTCTGGCCGCCGGCCAGGATCTTCGCGTCCTCGCCGCCCGCGGCCAGCAGGCGCACCGCCGCGTCGTAACTGCCGGCCGCGACGTAGTCGAAGGCGGGTGCCACCATCGGCGTCAGCGGGCCAGGTCCTGCAGCCGGGCGACGGCCGCGGCCAGCACCGCCTGGTTGCTGGTGACCACCGGCAGCCCGAGCCGCTCCGCGATGGCCGGCCGGGCGGCCATCGCGCCGAAGTTCGTGCAGGACGCGAAGACCAGGCCGATGCTTCCGCCGGCGGCCAGCGCCCCGAGCGCATGCTCCGCGAACGCCACGATCTCGGTCGCGCTGACCTCGGCGATCTCGAAGTTCTCCGTGATCCCGAGCCCGGCGATCGCGGCCACCTGCGTCCCGTCCGCCTCGATGCTGGCCCTGATCTTCTCGTTGAGCTCGTCGACGTACGGCGTGATCACGCCAACGCTGGCAGCGCCGGACGCCTCGATCGCAGCGCGGACCGCGCCGATGGTGGACACGGTTGGCGCGCCGGTCAGCTCGCTGATCCGCGAGCACAGCTCGGTGTCGTAGTCGTTCCCGCGCAGCGCCCCGGCGCTCGTGCAGCCGAACACCACGACGTCGGGCCGCGCGGTGCCCAGGTCCCTGGCGGCCGGCAGCGCGAACTCGTCCAGCATCCGGTTCTCGCCTGCCGGGGTGGTGTCCTCCATGTACATCCGCGCGGTGTGCAGCGCTACCCCCGGCGGCAGGTCGCGGGTGAAGTCCACCTCCATCATCGTGTTGGAGGACGGGATCATCAGCCCGACGCGGGCCGGCCGGGCGCTCACGCGGGACCGGCCGGGACCGGCTCGGCGGCAGCGGCGGCCGCGCCGACGGCGGGTTCGGCGACCGGGCCGCTCTCCTCGCCGCGGCCGGGTTCGGCGCGCGGGCCGCCGCTCTCCTCGGCGGCACCGGTGGGCGGGCCGTCGCGCAGCTCCCGGTAGATCGCCAGCTCCTCAGCCGACGGAGGCCTGAGCTCCGTGATTCCGTCGGCAACGAGCAGGTCGAACCCGGTCTGCGCGCGGACCTCGGCGATGGTCACGCCGGCCTGCAGCGCGCGCAGCCGCATCCGCTTGCTGTCCGGCTCGAAGTCGAGCAGCGCCAGGTCGGTGACCACGGCCCCGAGCCGGCCGGTCACGAGCCCGGCCCGGGCCCGGCTGTCCCCGCCGGACAGGTAGCCGGGGCTGGTGATGTAGTCCACCCGCTCCACGAAGCGCCGCGGCTCGTGCGCGGTCACGATCAGCACCTCGTTGCACAGCGAGATGATGTCGTTCGCGCCGCCGGTGCCGGGCAGCCGCACGCGCGGGTGCTCCAGGGTGCCGATCACGCTGGTGTTGATGTTCCCGTACATGTCGACCTGCGCGGCGCCGAGGAAGCCGTAGTCGAAGTAACCCCGCTGCGCGTACAGGAAGATATCGGTGATGTCGGTGAGCATCTGCGCCCCGTAGGCCGCCCGCATCTCGTTGGTGGAGATCGGCAGCTGGCCGGGCCGCAGCGACGTGCCGATGATGCCGCCTTCCAGCACGATCGTCAGGTGCGGCGCGTGGATGTGCCGGGCCACGGCGGAGGCGAGCAGCGGCATGCCGACACCGGCGAAGACCACCTTGTGGTCGGCCAGCAGTCGGCTGGCGGTGATCGCCATCAGCTCCTCGGCGCTCGCGGCTCCGTTCGCGCTCACCGGGGCGTCAGCTCCCTGGCCTCCGCCTCGCGCGCGGCCAGCCTGCCCGGCCCGGCCGCCGCGAGGAACGCGGCGAAGTCGGCGTGGGCGTCGACGTTCTGCTCCACGTAGCGCAGGCCCGCGGCCGGGCCGCCCGCCCGCACCGACCTGGCGTAGGCGTCGAAGTGCTCCAGGTCGGGCCCGTACCGCCCGTAGCACTCGTGCGGGTACGCCCCGTACGGGGCGGCGACGACGGCGTCCACCGCGAAGTGCGGCAGCATGGTCTGGTCGGGCCGGGCGGCGATCGCCTCCGGGCTGACGATCTCCTCGGCGCTGACGATCACCGTGCGGGCCGCCTTCGCCATATCGGTGTCCATGTGGCGGTACCCGTCGACCTGCACGTTGCCGAACATGTCGGCCCGGTGCGCGTGGATGAGGGCCACATCCGGGTTGAGCGCGGGCACCGCGGCCAGCTCCCCCCCGGTGTACGGGCAGGTCACCGTCTGCAGGTCCAGCGTGCGCGCCAGGTCTGAGCCGAGCATGGTCAGGCTGGGCAGGAACGGCACGCCCATGGCGCCCGCCTTGTAGCGCAGCCCCATGGCCAGGTGGCTCCATTCGTCGTAGCGGACCTGCCCGCGCTCGGCGTAGTGCCGGAAGATCGGGGGCAGTCCCCACGGCAGCCCGATCCCGACCCAGCTGGTGACGATCCGGTCGAGGGCGCCGGTGGCCAGGAACAGCTCGATCTCGTAGCAGGCCAGCGTCCGGGACACGGTCAGGTGCCGCCTGCGGTGCCGCAGCAGCGCGAAGACCAGCGCCATCGGCGTCCGCGAGTACAGCGTCCCGCCGATCGCGACGTGGTCGCCGTCGCGGATCAGCGCCGTGGCGGCCTCGGCCGTCATCCGCTTGTCGGCGACGGGGCGCCCGCCGGCCTCCCGCTCCACCCGAGCCTGGCGGACCGTCACCTGTTCCATCAGTCCGCCCCCGCGCGGATCCCGATGACCAGCGGAAGCACCTCGGCGGCCAGCCGGTGCAGCTGCTCGGTCTCGTAGTTGTACGGGCAGAACACCAGGTGCCGGACGCCCGCGTCGATGTAGGCGGCGATCTGCTCGGCGCACTGCTCGGGGGTGCCGCGGACCGCCGACTCGGGCGTCGCCTCGCTCCAGGCCGGCACGTCGAAGTACTCGCCGACGTACTCGCGGGCCAGGCGGTCCCCCTCCTCGTACGAGGCGGCGACGCACAGCGGTACCTGGGCGACCAGGTTGAGCTGGTCCGGGTCGCGGCCGGCCTGCTCGGCGTAGCCGCGGATCCGCGACCACGCCCCGGCGATGGACTCGGGGGTGTAGAAGTACGTCACCCAGCCGTCGGAGCGGGTGGCCACGCGGCGCAGCACCCGGTCCACGTACCCGCCGATAAGCACCCGCGGCCGCGGCAGCGGCCGTGGCAGCATCCGCACGTGGGTGAGCACCCGGCCGTCCCACTCGCCGGTCACGTCGTCGTCGGCCCACAGCCGGTACAGCAGGTCCAGGTTGCGCTCGAAGATCTGGCCGCGCTGGGCGAACGACACCCCGGTGGCGTGGAACTCCCGCTCGTACCAGCCCGCCGCGACGCCGAGCATGAGCCGGCCTCCGCTGCCGAGCTGGATCGTCGCGGCGGTCTTGGCCAGGATGGCCGGCTCCCTGATCGGCAGCACGAGGATGCCCGTGCCGAGCATGACCCGGCTGGTCCGCGCGGCCACGAAGCTCAGCGTGGTCAGCGCCTCGAGGAACGGGAAGGGCCGCCGGGCCCCGAGGAACAGGTGGTCCCAGGCCCAGACCGACGCGAAGCCGAGCTCCTCGGCGGTGACCGAGTACGCCGAGATAGCGTCGATCTCGGGGACCTTGCGTTCCGGGGTGAAGTTCTCCAGGGCCAGGCCGAACTCGACGGTCATCCAGGCCTCCAGCCGAGGTGGGCGGGCGCGGTTACGGTGGGAGCGGGCCGTACTCGGCCGGCTCCCCACAGAATCGTATGCCCGGCCCCCGGTCGCATCATTGGCGAGGACTGCCAGCAACCCTGGCCATTCTTCGGCATCTGGCGCCATATCGCCCACCGGCCGGGGACGAGATAGTGACGATGATGCCGGGACTGTTGTCCTGCGCGGGCCAGCGGTAAGAGGAGATGCCATGAGCTCTGCATCTGACCTGGAAGCGACTAGAGCGCACGAAGAACCGCTGATCCTGGAGCGGCACGGGATCGATTACATCCCGCCGGCGGAGCGTCACGGCAAGCCGAACACGCTGTTTACCTTCTGGGCGGCCAGCAACGTGCAGATCCTCGCGATCTCCGTCGGCGTGCTGGCCATCGTGTTCGGCCTCAGCCTGCCGTGGGCGATCTTCGCGATCATCGTCGGGAACGCGGCCGGCGGGCTGTACATGGCGCTGCACTCGGTGCAGGGCCCTCGCCTGGGCCTGCCGCAGATGATGCAGTCACGGGCGCAGTTCGGGATGTACGGGACCGCGCTGCCGAACATCATCGTGGTCCTGATGTACATCGGCTACTTCACCTCCAGCGCGATCCTCGGCGGGCAGGCCATCGCCAGCCTGTTCCACGTGACCACGCTCGAGGGCATCATCATCATCAACGCCTTCGTGCTGCTGATCACCTGGTTCGGTTACGACATGTTCCACGCGTACAACAGGTGGGTCACCATCCTGTCGACGGGGATCTTCGTCGCCATGCTGATCAAGCTGCTGACCATCCTCCCCAAGCACATGCCTGCCGGGAGCAACACGGCGGGCAACATCCTGCTCGCGATCTCGGTGTTCGTCGCCTGGCAGGTCACCTGGGCGCCGTACGTGTCGGACTACTCGCGCTACATGCCGGAGGACACCCCGAGCTGGAAGACCTTCACCTACACCTACGTCGGGTCGGTTTTCGGCGCGTCCCTGGTCATGATCATCGGGGCCATCGCGGCCGTCGTGACCCTGACGGCCGTGAGCGCGAACGCCCCCTCGTACCTGGCCGGGCTGCTGTCCGTGAAGTGGCTGTTCCTGATCATCATCATCCTGGGGGTCGGGTCCGGGAACTTCGGCAACCTCTACGGGCCGTACCTCACGTTCATGGCGATCATCTCGCCATCCGGCGCGCTCGCGTCCAAGACCACAGGCCGGTCCGCGCGGCTCATCGCCACCACCGTAGTCGCGATCATCGGCACGATCATCGCGTGGAAGGCGAGCAGCCACTTCATCACCGACCTGTCCAACTTCCTGGTCTTCACGCTCTACCTGCTCGTCCCCTGGACCGCCATCAACCTGACCGACTTCTACCTGATCAGGCGCGGGCACTACGACATACCCGAGCTGTTCAAGGCCAAAGGCATCTACGGGGAGGTCAACTGGTTCGCGCTGGTCCTGTACGGGCTGACGGTCCTGGTCGAGTGGCCGTTCATGGACAACGCGTGGATCGTCGGCGCAGCGGCCAAGGCCCTCGGGGGCGCGGACATCGCGTGGATCGTCGGCTTCGTCTTCGCAGCCGTGGTGTACTACGTCGGCGCGCGGTACTTCATGCCGGCCTCGGCCAAGACCGGCGGGGAGCCCGCGGTCCTCACCCCCCGCTCGTAGGCGGGGCGCCGGTTGTTACGAGGCCGCCGCGGGCCGCGGAAGCGGCCGGACCTTAGGTGGGGTGAGGCCGTTGCTCGACCGGGCGGTGGTCGGCATCGCGCAGTGGCTGCCGCGTCCCGGTGACGCGGCCGAGAACATGGCGTCCGCGCTCGGGCTGATCGCGGAGCTCGGCAGGCGCCGCTGCGACCTGATCGTGCTGCCCGAGCTGTGGCCGTCGGGGTACAGCCCGAAGACCCTGGCCGACGACGTGGCCGCCAGCGCCGAACCGCTGGACGGGCCGCGCACTGCGGCGCTCGCGCGCGCCGCCGCGGCGGCGGGCGCGTGGCTGGCGGCCGGCAGCGTGCCCGAGCGCGACGGGGCCGACGTCTACAACACCGCCCTGTTGTTCGGCCGGGAAGGGGAACTGCGCGGGGTGCACCGCAAGGCGCACCTGTACGCCCCGCTGGGCGAGGACCTGATCTTCGCCGCCGGGCCGCGCCTGACGGTCTGCGCGACCGAGGACTTCGGCGTGGTCGGCCTGCCGGTGTGCTTCGACGGCGACTTCCCGGAGACGGCTAGGGCGCTGCGCCTGGCCGGGGCCAGGGTTGTCGTGCAGGCCAGCGCGTACGAGGTGAAGGCCGAGAGCTGGTGGGACGGGCTGTACCCGGCCCGGGCCCTGGAGAACGGCCAGTGGTGGGTGATGTCGAATCAGTGCGGCCGGACGCCGTCGGGTGCGCTGCTGGGCGGCAGCCAGGTCATCTCGCCGCTCGGCCGCGTGGTCAGCCGGGCCGTCAAGGTCCACGAGCTCACCAGCCCGGCCGGCCCGGCGCTGCTGGTGGCCGAGATCGCGCTGCAGGAGGAGCTAGCCGAAGCCGACCGGCTGAATTCGGCGCTGTGGGAGAACCGCCGTGAAGAGCTGTATACCCGCGCCGACGCCTGGGCCGGGGACAACACGTAAGGGTGCCTTGGAGGTCACCATGGACACATCCGTAACGGGAACCGCAACAAAACCGTCGGCGACCGGCGTGGAGACCAGGTCGATCGACTACGTCCCGGTCAGCGAGCGCCACGGGAAGGTGTGGCACCTGGGGCCCCTGTGGTTCGCCGGCAACGCGCAGCTGGCCACGCTGGCCATCGGGGCGTTCGGCGTCGCGCTCGGCCTTAGCTTCGACTGGTCGATCCTCGCCATCGTGCTCGGCTCGGTCATCGGGACGCTGTTCATGGCGTTCCACTCGGCGCAGGGCCCCAAGCTGGGCCTGCCCCAGATGATCCAGTCGCGGCCGCAGTTCGGGTACTACGGGGCGCTGCTGCCGGTCCTGGTCGCGGTGGCGCTGTTCATCGGCTACAACGTGTTCAACACGGAGATCGCGGCGGCCACGGTCCAGCAGACCGCGGGGACCAACCTGACCATCTCGACGATCATCATCTGCGGGATCGCGTTCGTCTGGGCCATCTTCGGCTACCGGCTGATCCACGTGTTCTGCCAGTGGGCCAGCATCTTGTTCATCGCCGTGTACGTGCTGTTCGCCATCGGCATCCTGGCCGTCGTCCACGTGCCGGCCGGCTTCTACTCCCTGGGCACGTTCAAGGGGGATCCGTTCCTGCTCGAGCTCGGTGCCGTACTGAGCTACCAGCTGACCTGGGCGCCCTACGTGTCCGAGTACTCGCGCTACCTCCCGCGCAGCACCTCCACGGCCTCGGCCTTCTGGTGGACGTACCTCGGGTCGGGGATCGGGGCCGTCTGGCTGGCCGGGCTCGGCGCCTTCCTGGCCGCCGTCTACCCGAAGATCACCTCATCGGTCACCGCGATCCACACGGCCGGGAACGCGTGGTTCCACGGGTGGGGCTTCATCGTGCTGCTGTGCTCGTGGCCCGGCCTGGTCGCGGTCATCGGCCTGAATATGTACAGCGGCGGGCTGGCCACGCTCACGACGATCGACTCGATCAAGCCGATCAAGACGACGCGGACCAACCGGCTGCTCGCGATCACGTTCATCGCGGTGGCCGGGACGGCGCTGTCGCTCACCATACCCGGCTCATTCCTGACCGATTTCTCGGCGTGGCTGACCATCATCCTGTACTTCATGATCCCGTGGACGGCGGTCAACCTCGTCGACTTCTTCTTCGTCCGCAAGGGCAACTACGCGATCAAGGAGATCTTCAAGCCGAACGGCATGTACCACCGGTGGGGGTGGCGCGGCCTCACCGCCTACTGGGTCGGGTTCTTCGCCATGGCCCCGTTCATGAGCACCAGCCTGTACACCGGCGTGGTGGCGCACGATCTCGGCGGCGGCGACATCTCCCCGTTCATCGGGTTCCCTGTGGCGGCCATCGTGTACTGGATCTTCGCCCGCAGCCTCAACGTGCCGGAGGAGACGCGGATCGCCGAGCAGGAGATACACGAGATCGACCCGCAGGGCTCCATCGGGCTGGGCACCAGCTAGCCGGCGCGAGGCCGACGGGGAGCTACCAGGAGAGCGGCCGGACCAGCGAGCGGACCGAGTCCACCGGCCAGTCGGCCGGGATCTCGCCCGCGCTCAGATAGAAGCCGCCTGGCGGCAGCGGCGCGGGGCCAGCGAGCGGTGGCTGGCCAGCTGGCGGTGGCTGGCCAGCGGCCGCGGCTCCGCCGGCGAGTAGCTCGGCCGCGGTGACGCCGGACCAGGCGGCCACCGCGGTCGGCCCGGCTTCGGCCAGCCGGGGGGTGCCCCGGGCGGCGATCAGGAGGGAGGGAAGGGAGTAGTAGCGGGCTACATTCCAGAAGGCCGCCGTGGCGTCGGCCAGGAGAGGGACGTCCGCGTCGGCTACCGCTTCCCGCTCCAGGAGGGCGAGGGCGTCGAGGTCGGCGGGGCCGAGGTATTCCTCGATGGTGATCAGGGCCGTTACCAGGTCGTCCAGGGAATCTGTGGTGGCGGGGAGGCCGAGGGAGGCGGACAGGGTCAGCGGGCCGGGGAGCAGGACGGCCATGGCGAGCTGGTCTCGCAGCGTGGCGCGGAGGCGGTGCAGGTCTTCGCGGAGGACGGCATACCCGCTAGCGGCGGGGTCGCCGCCCACGGCGACGGCGGCCGGGATCTCGATCAGGACGGCCTCCAGGCCGAGCACGGCCACGGACTCGGTAAACGAGCGCACGAACAGCCCCGGGTCGGCCAGCAGCTCACCCGCGGTGCACTGCGCCAGCCTGGCCGTGTACTCGGTCGCCATGGCCAGGAACGGCGGCCGGTCCGCGGTGCCGCGGGCCAGGAACTGCCGGACCCGGCTCCTGGCGTCCATGGGCGCCATGGGTGGGCTCAGATCCTGATCACCTCGCGGTTCTTGCGCGCATCGGGCCAGCTGCCGTAGTACTTCAGCGCCTCGTCCGGCGGCTTGAGCTGGTCCCAGTCCCGGTGGAAATCATCCCAGCTCTGGCCGCGGGCCAGCCGCCTGGCGCGTTCAGCCGCGCGCAGCCGCTCGGTCTGCCCGCCGTCCACGGCCAGACCGTCATCGGTGACCGCCACGCAGTACACGTGCTCGGCCACCCATCGCGTGATCACGTTGCCCCGCAGGTCGGCCAGGACCTGCCCGGGCTCGCGCTCCAGCACGTCGCCGTACCCGCCGCCGCCCTGGGTGCTGGCGCACAGCAGCTCGCCCCGGTGCAGGACGGTGGCCGGCCTGGTCTGGTGCTCCAGGTGCAGCTCGCCGCCGAGCGTGTTGCGGGTGACCAGCTCGATGTCGTCAAGCGGGATATCGGGATCGCCGCTGGCCAGCCGCGCTATGACGTCGGTGCCGGTCACCCGGATGCCGGGCACGACAGTCTCGGCGTAGCCGCCGAACAGGCCGGCGTGGGTGGGCAGCTTGGATTCCTTCTGGGTGGAGGTCCACACGGCGTAGGGGACGTGGTGAATGACGTAACCGATAGCCGCGCCCGCGCCGCCGCGCCACCGGCCGAACCCGCACGTGTTCGGCAGCATCCTCTGGTACAGGTGTAGGACAGGGAACTCGCTCTCGGTGTCCTCGACGTCCGGCTGCTTGCCCCACGGGCAGTGCGGGAAGCCGAAGACATCAACCCCGTCGGCGTCGGACCTGGCCGACAGCCCCCAGGCGTTCAGCGGGTATCCCATGAAGTCGGTGATCCGGACGCCGTGCTGGTTCACCGCCGAGATCATCGGCGCGGATGAGTTCGACGAGGCGAAACCGCATACCTGAGACCGCTGGTCGCTGTCGAACATTATCTTCGAGAACGTCACGCCGAGCAGCGGGAACACCGCCGAAGCGGCCAGCGGCGAGCATGAGATCGCCGCTTCGGTATCGGGGTCAAGGATCGTGCCGTGCGGGATGATGAAGTCGACGGGCTCCAGCATCCCGGCCGAGACCGGGAAGTCGTGGAAGGGGAACGAGTAGAGGTTCACCGCGCAATGCGCGCGGGTGGACGCGGCCAGCGCCTGGAAGCTGCCCTCATGCTCGGGCGAGGTACCCGTCAGGTCGATGGTCAGGTGGTCGCCCTGCTTGACCAGGGCTAGGCACACCCGGATCAGCCCGGCCTCGGCGCCGGTCGTGTCCAGGAACACGGTGTGCCGGTAGGTCCCGTCGTTCCAGGCGCGGATCCGGGACCTGGCCCCCTCGGCGGTCTCGGTGATCATCTTCCGGAACAAGCCGGACAGGAAGGTGACGCCACGCTTGGCGGCGAGCTGCTCCAGCCGCATCCGGACCCGGTCGGCGCCCGACACCCGGGCCCGCACGTCCGTCACCTGCATCCGCGGGGCACGGGAGATGAAGTTCTCCATCATCTTGAGCAGGTCGTCGCGCAGCTGGTACCGCTCCCCGATCTTGATCGGGGTGAGCTTCATCCCCTCGTCATGCCGTGACCTGGCGGTGGTGATCTCACCGCCCGGCTCGCTGCCGCCGGTCTCGGCCTGGTGCGCGCCGACCACCGTCCAGGCGATCAGCTCGCCGTCGAGGAACGCGGGGACCACGGCGAACTGGTCCGGGTTGTGGATGCCGCCGTAGATGGCCTCGTTGCAGTAGAAGACGTCACCCGGCCTTATGCCGACGGTCGGGTTGTCCTTCCAGTACTTCAGGATGAACTTGATCGGGATCTGCCCGGTCACGCAGTGCAGGTAGGTGCCGAGGATGGCGGTGACCAGGTCTCCCCGTGGCGTGTAGATCGCGGCCACGGAATCCCCGGAGTGCAGCATGGCGGAGATGCCCATCTTCGTCATGATGTCCTTGCCCTCCTGGCAGATGATGGAGAGCATCTCGCTGTAGATCTCGTAGTCGGCCGGGCCGAGCTCGGCCATCGCGGCCAGCTCGGCCGGCGTCGCGGGCAGCGGTTTGATCCCCTGCTCGATCAGGTCAAGGTCGACGGCCATCACGGATCCTCTCGGCCGGGGTCGGGCTGGCGTTCGATCACGCCGTCCAGGTACTCGCCGATGCGCAGCATCCAGCCCGGCTCGATCACCACGGTGGTGTCCTCGGCCTCGACGATGGCCGGCCCGGCCAGCACGTGACCGGGCCGCAGCAGCGCCTGCCGGTAGACCGGGGTATCCAGCCACCCGGTCTCGCCGCCCCAGTACGCGCGCCGCTGCCCGGACCGGGCGGCGGACGCGTCGGCCGGGCCGAGCTCGTGCCGTTCCAGCTCGGGCTTGGGCTGCGGCACCCGGCCGCGCAGCGCGAAGTTCTGGATCTCGATGCCCGCCTCGGGGTTGAGCCCGAGCGGGCTGTAGGCCTGCGCGTACTCCTGCTCGAAGGCCTGCCGGATGGCGAGCACGTCTGCCTGGCTCGTTACCCGCAGGACCGGCGAGGTGGCGCGCTTGACGTTCAGCTGGCCGCCGAACTTCATGTCCAGCTCCAGCACATAATCGATCTGCCCGCTCCGGTAGCCCTCGCCCTCGAAATCGCGCCGGGCGGCTTCCTGCAGCCACTCCACGATGTCGTTGAAGGCCTGGTAGTCGGTCAGGTACGCGCCGCTGACCGGGTCGAGCAGGTGGAGATGCCTGGACCGCTCGTACAGGTGCACCACGTCCATGGTCGCGGAGCCGAACGCGCAGAACGTCGGCGCGAACGGGTAGATGACGACCTTGTCCATCTCCGCGGCGCTGGCGTAGCCGCAGCAGTGGGTCGGCCCGGCCCCGCCGAAGGCGAACAAGATGAAGTCACGCGGGTCGAAGCCCTTCAGCACGGTCTCCCGCCAGATGGCCTGGCCCATGTTGGCGTCGACGACGCGCCGGATCATCAGCGCGGCTTCCTCGGTGCTGACGCCGAGCGGCTCGGCGATCTTGCGGCGGATGGCCCGCTCGGCCCGCGGCCGGTCCAGCCGGATAGCGCCGCCGTGGAAATAGTCGGGGTTGATGTAGCCGAGCACGATGTCGGCGTCGGTCACCGTCGGCTCGGTGCCGCCCTGGTTGTAGGCGACGGGACCTGGCATCGACCCGGCGCTCTCGGGGCCGACCTCCAGCCGGTTGGCGATCAGCGCGTTGACCCGCGCGATGGATCCGCCGCCCGCCCCGATCGAGTGCGTGTCGACCATGGTCGCATCCACCAGCCACCGGTCGATGACCGGCATGAACTGGTAGAAGCGGGGACTGCCCTCGGCCACCATGCCGATATCGAAGCTGGTGCCGCCCATGTCCGTGGTCACCACGTTGCGGTAGCCGTACAGCCGGCCGAGGTACGAGCTGCCCATCAGCCCGGCCACCGGCCCGCCGTTATAGGTGCTGACGGCGGCCGTCCGCAGCACCGTGGCCATGCCGCCGGTGTTGTGGATCATCATCATGGGCTGGCCGTACCGCCGCTCGCGCAGTTCGTCGCCGATGCCGGACAACTCCTCGTACATCGACTGATGCAGGTAGGCGTTCAGCACCGTCATCATCGTGCGCGGGTACTCGTAGATGCGCGGCGCCACGTCGCTGGACAGGAAGACCGGCATCGCGCCCAGGTAGGCCGGGTGGAACTCCTGCTCGATCAGCTCGCGGATCCGCTGCTCGTGGGCTGGGTTCAGGAAGCTCCACAGCAGCGACACGACGAAGCCGCGGACACCCTGGTCCACCAGGTAGTGGATCTTATCGATCAGGCTGTCCTCGTGCAGCGGGCGCACGATCGCCCCGGTTGAGTCGACCCGCTCGTTGACGCCGACGATCAGGTCCTTGCCGATCAGCGGCCGCGGCCTGCCGATGCGGGCGATGTTCCGCTGGTGCTTGACCGGGATGCCGTCGGCCCACTGGGTGCCCCGGCCGATCAGCGTGGTGTCCTCGAAACCCGCGGTGATCAGCAGGCCGAGCCGCGGGCCCGTGCGCTCGATCAGCCGGTTCATCGCCAGCGTGGTGGAGTAGCGGATGATGCCGGTCTCGGCGAGCAGCGCGTCGATGCCCACGCCGAGCCGCCCGGCCGCCTCCGCGATGGCCTCGTTCATCCCGACCGACAGGTTGAAGGCCGTCGTCCTGGTCTTGCACCAGACCCGGCGGTCGTCCAGCGTCACGTAACAGTCGGTGAACGTGCCGCCGATGTCGATGTCGATGGAGGCGGTCATGCCGTCGCCCCCGGTGCGGTGGGCCTGGCTTTCATGGCGTCGAGGTCGAGCTCGATGTCATGGGTCAGGGGATGACCGGGCGGGAGGTACTCGACCTCGACCAGCGCGGCGCACCGCGGGCAGTAGAACTCGACGATCCGGCACCAGTCCCGGTCCGGCGCGAAGCTGTAGGCGGAACCGGCCACCAGCGGCGGGTGCACCTCGGCCGGGTCGCGCGCCGCGATCAGGCAGCCCTTCTTGTACGTGTCGCGGGCGTCGCCCAGGTCGGCCCCGCACCTGTTGCACCTCCAGCGCTCCGCGGCCAGGTCGAGGTCGATGTACTCGGTGATGCGGCGCGTGGACTCCATGGCTGCCTCCCTCCGGCCGTCAGGCGCCTGGCGCCAGGACCGCCGTGCCGAAGTGATCGATCCTGCAGCTCATCCCGGCCGGGACCAGGCAGGTGCTGCCGCTCGACTCGATCAGGCAGGGCCCGCTCATCGCATGCCCCGCCTGCAGGCGGTCCCGCGCATAGACGGGTACCTCGTGCCGGCCGCCGGGCAGCAGCACGGCCCGCCGACCGGTCTGCGCGCTGGCCAGCGGCCCGCCGGACGCGGCCTGGCCGGGCAGGCCCGGCTTGCGCACGACGCAGGTCGCCCGCAACCGGGCCAGGATCGGCCGGTCCGCGGCCAGGCCGATCTGCCGTACCGCGGCGGCAACCTGATCCGGCTCCAGGTCCTCGGCCAGCACCGTGCCGTCGTCAAACCGCACGCTGACCGCCATCGCGGCCGAACCAGGATCGAATCCCTCGCCCCGCACGTCCCGCCGCGCGGCCGCGACCAGGGCGGCGACCGGGTCCGGCCCGCCGTCGGCCAGCTTCCCGGCCGCCAGCCGTGCCTCGTAGCAGTGCTCTACGTCGAAGGTGCTGACGCCGAAGGCGGAGAAGACGGGGCTGAGCCCCGGCAGGTATACCTGGCCGAGCCCGGCGCGCGCCGCCACGGCCGGGAGCAGGCATCCGCCGCCGCCGCCGTAGCAGATCAGCGCGAGGTCACCCGCGGACAGGCTGCCGATCGCGTCGCGCGCGGCCGGGCGGGCCAGCATCTCGCCGACGCCGCCGGCGGCCGCCTGCACCGCCGCTTCGGTGACGGCCAGGGCGGCCTCTTCCGCCGACAGGCCCAGCGGCGCGCCGACCGTGTTCATCAGCGCGCCGGCCGCCAGGTCGGGGAACAGCCGGCGGCGACCGCCGAGATAGTTCGCCGGATCCAGGTAACCGAGGACGAGCCACGCGTCGGTCGGCGTCGGATCGGTCCCGCCCAGGCCGAAGCAGGCGGGCCCGGGCGCGGCCCCGGTACTGGCCGGACCGACGGCGATCGCGCCGTCGGTGACGGAGACCACCGAACCGCCGCCCAGGGCGATCGAGTGCAGCTCGACCGACGGCTGCCCGATTTGGAGGCCGCCGACCTCGACCCGCGGCCGCCGCACCGGCCGCCCGGCCAGGACCAGGCCGAAGTCGGTGCTGGTCCCGCCCACGTCGGCGGTCAGCGCCGCGCCGAGCCCGTAGGCCCGGGCCAGCAGCGCCCCGGCGTGCACCCCGGCGGCGGGGCCGGACTGGTAGGTGGCCAGGGCCAGCGTCTTGGCCACCCGGGCGACGGAGCCGTCCGCGGTCACGATGAGCAGCGGCCGGGCCAGGCCGGCGGCGCGCAGGTCGTCCTCGGCCTTGTACAGCGAGGTGGCCAGGCGCCGGTGCAGGTAGCCGTTGACCACCGCGGCGGCCATCCGGTCCGCATCGCCGGCGATGACGCTCACGTCCGTGGACTTCAGGGTGGGTACCGCGCCCAGGTAGTGGCGGGGATAGCTAGCGTTGATGATCCGTCCTACCGCTGCCTCGTTGGCCGGGTTGACGGCGCTGTTGCGCAGGCAGACGACGAGCAGCCTGGCCCCTCGCTCGAGCAGGTCACGGACCGCGGCGACGACCTCGGTTCCGGATGGGCTGAGCAGCACCTCACCGGCCGGCGAGACCTCCTCAGTGATCCCGGTGATCATGTCCGGCGCGATGAACTGCGCGAGCCTGGCCCCGTCGGCGGTCCCGGCCAGGCCGTACAGCGCCTGCCGGTCAGTGGCCGTCACCAGCAGGCCCAGCTTGGGCCCGGACAGGGTCAGGGCCGTGTTGGTCGCGATCGTGGACGAGAACCTGATCACCGCGGTCCGGCGCAGCAGATCATGCCGGGCCAGGCCGACCGCCTGCGCCGACGCCTCGATCGCATCGGAGAAGCACACGGTGAGGTCGTGCGGCGTGGTCGGGACCTTGACCGTCCAGTGGCCGCCGGCCTCGTCGGCGATGAAGGCGTCGGTGAACGTGCCGCCCGTATCGACCCCGATGTTGAAGGTGGCCTGCGAAGCGTCCACCGCACCCCTTCCAGTCGCGTCGTTCAGGCGGGATCGCCCCGGCCCCGCACCATCGGCGCGGCCAGGCGGTGCTCGGCCACCGCGGCGACCGAGGCGGGGTAGCCGGCGTCCGCGTGGCGGATGACCCCGATGCCGGGATCGGTGCACAGCACCCGGTCCAGCCGGGCCTGCGTGCTGTCGGTCCCGTCGATGATGACCGTCAGCCCGGCCGATATCGATCCGCCCATGCCGCTTCCCCCGCCCTGGTGCAGGGCGACCAGGTCGCCGCCTGCCGCCGTGTTGACCAGGGCATTCAGGACGGGCCAGTCCGCCACGGCGTCGCTGCCGTCCAGCATGTTCTCGGTCTCGCGGGTCGGCTGCGCGACCGAGCCGGCGTCCAGGTGGTCCCGGCTCATGGCCACCGGCGCGGTCACCGTGCCCGCAGCGACCAGCCGGTTGACCATGGTGGCGAACTCCAGCCGCTGCCGGTAGCCGAGCCACGCGGTCCGGGCGGGCAGGCCCTGATGCGGCACCCGCTCCCTGGCGATCTTGATCCAG
Source organism: uncultured Actinomycetes bacterium (assembly GCA_963789225.1). Taxonomy (GTDB): domain Bacteria; phylum Actinomycetota; class Actinomycetes; order Streptosporangiales; family Streptosporangiaceae; genus Palsa-504. Next base: position 173,686 of record CAWBKD010000002.1, on the reverse strand, counting down.
CCGGTGATCGAGGCGTCACCGGCGAAGCGCTCCAGCATCGCCCGGTCGATCGTCTCGATGTCGGCGGGATCGCCAGACAGGGCCACCCACCGGCAGGCGCCGCGGCCCACGCACAGGTTCGGCCGGATGTAGAGGGGCACGAAACCGGAGAAGCCGAACGCGCCGTCCAGGCCGGCGCGGGCCGCCTGCTCCCTGATCGCGTTCCCGTACTCGAACACGACGCTGCCCGTGCCCAGGTAGGCCAGCATGGCCGACACGTGGGTGCGGATGGAGGCCAGCGCCTCCCGCTGGTAGCGGTCCGGGTCCTGCGCGCGGACCGCGCGCGCGGCGGCGGCCGAGTACCCGGCCGGGATATACCCCTCGAGCGCGTCGTGCGCCGCCGTCTGGTCGGTCACGACGTCCGGCCGGAAGCCGATCTCGTGCAGCCTCGGCAGGGCGTCGGCGGCGTTCGCGTGCAGTCCCACCGACAGCGGGCGGCCGGAGGCGGCGGCGGCGCGGACGAGCCTGACGGCCTCATCGATATCGGCCGTGGCGGTCCGCAGGTAGCCCGCGGCCAGGGTCTTGCCGACCTTCGCCTCGTCGACCTCGCAGATCAGCGACACGCCGCCGAGGAATTCCACGGCCAGGGGCTGGGCGCTGCCCATGGCGCCGAGCCCGCCGGAAAGGACGGTGCGGTGCCGCAGGGTGCCGTCGAAGTTCTGCCTGGCGCACTCGGCCAGCGTCTCATAGGTGCTCTGCAGGATGCCCTGCCTGCCGATGTACTGCCAGGCGCCCGCGGTGTACTGGCCGTACATCATCAGGCCGCGGGCCTGCAGCGCATGGAAGACGTCCCAGGTGGCCCAGCGCGGCACCAGCTGGGATGAGGAGGTGAGCACGCGCGGGCTGTCCGAGGTGGTCCGGAACCTGGCCACCGGCTTGCCGGACTGGATCAGCAGCGTCTCGTCGTCTGCGAGGTCACGCAGCGCGGCCACGATGGCGTCGTAACAGGCCCAGTTCCTGGCCGCCTGGGCGGCACCGCCGTAGATGACCAGATCCGCCGGGCGCTCGCCGATCGCGACGGTGTTTTCCAGCATGCGCAGCAGGCCTTCCTGCCGCCAGCCCCGGCACCGCAGCGCGGGCCCGGTGGCCGGGCGCACGGTCCGCTGGCCGCTGATCGTCACGATAGCGCCACCCGCGAGGGCTTTGGACTCATGGATCCAATAGTCAACACGTGTGCATAAGCGTGTCAAGGGAGGCAGGATCGAAACCATGAGCTTAAGGTAGAATATTTATTGGATCCATGGATATTCTGCTGGTATGAGCGTAGCGTCCGAGCCGATCGTGACCACGGGCCTGGCGGACGAGCTCGCCTTCCGGCTGGAGACCGCCATACTCGACGGCCTCTACCCGCCCGGCTCGCGGCTGCCGCAGGAGGAGCTGTGCGAGCGGTTCGCGGTCAGCCGGACCCCCGTCCGGGAAGCACTGCGCAAGCTGCAGGCCAAGAACCTGGTGGTGGTCGTGCCGAACAAGGGCGCGACCGTCCGGCTGCTGGGCCGCAAGGAACTGCTTGACATCTATGACGTGCGCGCCGAGCTCGAGGGCTTCTCCTGCGAGCTGGCCGCCGCGCGCATCACCGACCGCTGCATCACCGAGCTGGACGCGGCGCAGAGCGAGCTTGAGGCTGCGGTGCGGCTGCTGGACCCGGCGGCGACCGATGACGCCGCGGCCGCCGGCACTGGCTTGCGGATGAAACACGCCAACGACTGGTTCCATACCGCGATTCACCAGACGGCCGGGAATGTCCCGCTCCTGCAGGTCATCAAGGACCTGGGCGACAGGTGCCCGAAGGACTACATCTCCCGTGCGCTGCGGGTCTCACCCGAAGTGCGCGACCTCAATATCGATGAGCACCGGCGGATCCGCGCCGCGCTGGGCGCGGGCGACGGACGGGCGGCCCGGCTGGCCATGCGTGATCACATCCGGCACGCCCGGACGGTGATCGCCGCGTACCTGGACGAGCAGGGTTTCTGGGGCGAGCGATGACCGGGCCCGGCAGCGCGGGCCCGGCCGCGGAGCCCGGCACGCCCCGGCCGCCGGCCTCGGTGGCCTGCGTCGGCGCGGGCACCATGGGCGCCGGGATCGCGCTGGCGTTCGCGCTGGGCGGCTCGGCGACGACGATGGTGGCGCGCCGGCAGCCGACGCTGGACGCGGCCTGGCGGCGGATCGAGGAATCGGTCGGCCTGCTGATCGGGGCGGGCCGGGTGCCGAGCGGCGAGCGCGAGGCCATACTCGGGCGGATCGCCGGGACCACGGACCTGGACGGCGCCGACCTGAGCGCCGACCTCGTCGTCGAGTCGGTAGCGGAAGACGTCACGGCCAAGCGCCGGCTCTACCGGGCGATCGAGCCGCGGCTGGGACCGTCGACGGTCCTGGGCACCTGCACGTCGTCGCTGTCGCTGGCCGAGCTGGCCTCCGGGCTCGCCCGGCCCGAGCAGTTCATCGGCTATCACTGGTTCAACCCGCCGGAACTGGTCGCCCTGGTGGAGATCGTGCCCGCGGCGCAGACCGCCGCCGCGGTGACCGACCGGGTTGAGGCGTTCTCGATCGCCATCGGCAAGCAGCCGGTCCGGGTAACGGCGGACGTGCCGGGATTCATCGCCAACCGGCTGCAGTATGCGCTGATCCGGGAGGCCTACCACCTGGTCGCGGCCGGCGTGTGCACGCCCGCCGACGTGGACCGGGTGGTTACCGCTGGCCTCGGCCCGCGATGGGCGGCCATCGGCCCGTTCCTGTCCGTGGACCTGGCCGGCCTGGACGTTCACCGGGCGGTGGCCGAGCAACTGTTCCCGCGGCTGTCGGCCGGGACGGCCGTTCCGCCCGTGCTGACGGCCTTGTTGGCGCAGGGCGCCCTCGGCGTCAAGTCCGGGCGCGGGCTGCTCGGCAGCTACGACGAACAGCAGGTACGTTCGGTCATCGAGCTGCGGGCGCGCGTGCTGCTCACGCTCGACCGCCTGCGCGGGTAAACCCGGGCGGCCGCATATCACGCGGGCGCGATACGCGATGTCGGCCTCGGCCCGGACCGACTACGCCGAGCATCTTCTAGACGGGAACCACCGCTCGTTCGGGATAAAGAGATTGTCATTTCCCGAACGGGCGGTGTGCTACGGACCTGCCACCAGCTCGGCGTCGGCCAGCTCCAGGCCGTGGTGGAGGGCGTCGAAGACCTGCGCGAGCTCGGCGTCGGAGATGACCAGCGGCGGGGCGAGGAACAGCGACGTCTGCTCGCCGCTGGTGGCGATCAGCGCGCCGGCGGCCAGGGCGCGCGCGACGACCCGGCTGGCCAGCGGGTTGGGGTCCTCGCCGCGCCAGCTGCGCCAGTCGGGGCCGTGCAGCTCGACGGTCCAGTGCAGGCCGCGCCCGTCGATCCGCGCCACGCTCGGGTGCTGGGCGGCGACCTCGGCCAGCCGGTCGTACATGACCGCGTTGAGGTCGGCGGCGCGCTTGTACAGGCCTTCCCGGCTTGATACCCGCAGGTGGGCGCGGATGGAGGCCATCGCGAGCGGGTGCGCGCGGTAGGTCGAGTAGCTCTGCCAGCTCGTGCCCTCGAGCCGGTCGAGCATCCGTTGGGACAGGACGATCGCGCCCGCCGCGGCGCCGCCCGCGGACAGGCACTTTCCCATCGTGACCAGGTCGGGCCGGGCCGTGCCTTGCTGGAACTGGAACCAGCCGCCGACCCGGCCGAACCCGGTCACGGTCTCGTCGGCGATCCAGTACGCCCCTTCCTGCCCGGCCAGGGCGGCCACCCGGTCCTGGTAGCCCGGCGAGTGGTAGATCCCGCCCTGGCTGTAGTCGAGCAGGACGGCGGCGCTGCGGGCGAGCTGGGCCCGGGCGCCCGGGATCCACTCCGTTCCCGCGGTCGGGTCCGGCTGCCCGGTGACGCGCGCGCCGGAGGGGGCGGGCAGCTCGTGCACGGTCGCCAGCCGGGGCGGGGCCGCGCTGGCGGGTCCGATGGTTCCGGCCGTCCCTGCGCCGGCCAGCCCGCCGTGCCACTGCGGCTGCACGGTCAGCTCCCTGGCCAGGCCCGCGCCGCCGTGGTAGGCGCGCTGCCTGGTCGCGAGCTCCTTCCGGCCGGTCAGCGCCTGGCAGAGCGAGAGCGCGGCGTCGTTGGCCTCGCTGGCGCTGATGAAGAAGCGGACCGCCGCGGCCCACTCCTCTCCGGCAAAGGCGATGCGCAGCAGGTCCTCGGCCGCCTCCTCGCGTTCGGCCCAGTGCCAGCCCTCGTTGATCACGGGCGCGTCGGCGGCGCGCCTGACGGCCTCGATGATCTCGGGGTGGCAGTGCCCGAGCGGGGCCGCCGTGTTGCTGGCGTCGATGACCTCGCGCCCGTCGGACAGGCGGAACCAGACGCCGTGCCCGCCGACGATCCGCGGGTTGCCCTCGTCGCCGGCGGTCAGGCTGGTCGACAGCAGGCGGCCGGCGGAACTCATGCGAGCGGCTTGCCGCCGACGCCCCACTGCTTGGCGGGGACCGGTTCGATCACGACCCAGATGCTCGGCCGGGCGTCCTCGCCCCAGACCTGGCAGGCCGCGTCGGTCAGCGCGGTGATCAGCCGCTCGCTCACGTCCGGGTCGGTGAAGCGCCGGTCGGTGGCCTTGACCTCGATCAGTGGCATCGTGCACCTCCGCGTTTTATACGTCCCAGCCGGCGTCGACGGGAATGTCGTGGCCGGTGATGTTCCCGGCGCCGGGCGAGACCAGGAACCTGATCGCCGCCGCCACGTCGGACTCTTCCACGAACCGGCCGAGCGCGGTCTGCGCGGTGAAGTCCGCGTACACCTCGTCCGCCGTCCTGCCGGTCACGCGGGCCTTCTCGGCCACGATCTTGTCCATCCGCCCGCCGTGCGTGACGTTCGGGCAGACGTCGTTGACGGTGATGCCGTACCGGCCGAGTTCCAGCGCCAGCGTCCTGGTCAGGCCCCGGACCGCCCACTTCGACGAGGAGTAGCCGCTGCGGTTCCTGTAGCCGCGCAGGCCGGACGTCCCGGAGATGTTCACGATGCGCCCGCCGCCCCGCTCGATCAGGTGCGGGATCACGTGCTTGCACGGCAGGAACGTGCCGATCACGTTCAGGTCGAGGATCCGGCGGAACTCCTCGGCCGGGTAGTCCTGGGCGGGCGTCTCGATCGGGCCCGTCCCGCCCGCGCTGTTGACCAGGATGTCGATGCCGCCGAAGTTTTCCATGACGGCCGAGACCATGGCGCGGACCTGGTCCTCGTCGGTGACGTCGCAGCGGACGGCCAGGCTGGCGCGGCCGGGGAACTCCCGGTCGAGTTCGGCGGCCCTGGCCCGCAGCGCGCCGGTGTCTCGCCCGGCCAGCGCGACGCGGGCGCCGTCCTCCGCCAGGTACTGGCAGACGACCCAGCCGATCCCCTTGGCCGCGCCGGTCACGATCGCGACCTGGCCATCCAGCGGGCTGGTCATCGCGGGCTCCCCTCACGTCGCGGGGCCTTATCCGGCGGGCCGATGCGGGCGTCGGTGACCGTTACCGCCGGCGCGGTGAGCCCGAGCGCCCGGGCGATGACGGTGGCCGCCTCGTGCGCGAGGCGGACGTCCCGGCGGACCCGGGCGTCGGTCAGCCGGGGGCTCGGCCCGGCGATGCCCACCGCGCAGACCACGTTGGCCGGCGACAGGACCGGCACCGCGATCCCCCACACGCCGACGTTCGTCTCCTCATAAGAGCTCGACCAGCCCCGCGCGCGGATCGCCGCGAGCTCGCGGCGCAGCGCCGGGCGGCTGGTGATCGTGGCCGTGCAGCAGCGCTCCAGGGGCTGCGCGGTCAGGCGGTCGATCTCGCCGGCCGGCATGAAGGCGAGCAGCGCCTTCTGCGACGCGCCGGCGTGCAGCGGCAGCTGCCGTCCCGGCAGCACGGACAGCCGGAGGGGCTGGGAGGTCTCCACGCGCTCCAGGCACACGCTGCGGTCCCGGGCCGGGCTGAGCACGGTCAGCAGGGCCGTCTCGCCGGTCGCCTCGGACAGCTCACGGAGCGGACCGACCGCGACCGGGCGGAGATCGGCGAGCGTGCGCGCCCGCTCGCCGAGGCTGAGCGCGGCCAGGCCGAGCCGGAAACGCCGGGTCTGCCCGTCCTGGCTGACGTAGCCGAGCCGCTTCAGCGCGGCCAGGATGCGGTGCGCCGTCGGCACCGGCAGCTCAAGTTCGCGGGCAACCTGGGTGGTGCTCCACTCGGGGTGTGATTCTGTGAAGACCTCCAGGATGCCGAACGTCCGCTCGAGGACCTGGAACGCAGGCCTGGTATCGCTGTCGGCCATGGAGGCATGTTAACATCCCGATACCGGCTGGCGAAATGTCATCTCGGGTGACGAGAATGCGGACGGGAGTGAGCGTGGACCGACCCGATCTCGAGATACTGCGCGGGGCCATCGACATGCACGCGCACACGGCCCCTGCCCTGTTCAGGCGGCACATCGACGACGCCGCGCTGGCCGAGTACGCGATCGCGTACGGCATGCGCGGCTTCGTGCTCAAGGATCACGACGCGTCCACCACCGGCCGCGCCTACTACGTCAACCGGATGCACCCGGAGGTTTCGTCGTTCGGGTCGGTGGTGCTCAACCGGTCGGTCGGCGGGCTGAGCCCGTACGTCGCCCAAGCCGCCATCCACTACGGCGCCAAGGTCGTGTGGATGCCGTCTAACCACTCCAAGTACCATGCCGAGTTCTTCGACATGCCTGACTACCCCCAGTTCGGGCGGCCCAAGAAGCAGCTCCCCGGCGAGGGCGTGACCGTCTTCGAGGAGGACGGTGTCACCCTTAGTCCCCAGGCCAGAACGATCTGCGAGGTCGTCGCGGAGAACGACGTCGCGCTGGCCACGGGGCACCTGTCGCTGCCGGAGATCCGCGCCCTGCTCGACGCGGCCACGCAGGCCGGCGTCACCCGGTTCATCGTGACCCACGCGAACTGGTCGCTCTGCAAGCTCGACCTGGATACCCAGCGGGAGCTGATCGCCAAGGGCGCGGTCATGGAGTACGTGGCCTGCTCCTGCGTGTCGCCGATCTTCTGGGAGCAGCAGCCGGGCGAGCTGGCCGAGTGGATCATGGCGCTGCGCGGCGAGAACATCGTCCTGGGTTCCGACCTCGGGCAGTTCGCCGGGCCGCCGCACCCGGAGGGGCTGCGGATGCTGCTGGCCGCCCTGATCGACATCGGCGTGCCGCAGGAGTACCTGGAGAAGATGGCCAAGCAGACCCCGGCCCTGCTGCTCGGCCTGGACCCGGGCTGGTCGCCAGGTTCCGCGGCCGGTTCGTGATGTTCACGCGGGCGTTCCGGTTCGAGCGGGCCGAGCGGCTGGCCGACGCCTGCGACCTGCTGCGCGAGCACGGCGAGGGCGCGAAGGTCATCGCGGGCGGGCAGAGCCTGATGCCGCTGGTGAACCTCGGCCTGGTCCAGCCCGAGGTGGTCGTCGATATCTCGCGTGCGGCGGCCGGGCGGGACGTCAGCGTGGCGGACGGCTTGGTGACGGTCGGCGCGCTGATGACGCACGCGCGGCTAGCCGGCGATCCGGTGGCCGCGCGCTGGCAGCCGCTGCTCGGCGCGGCGGCCGCCAAGATCGGGAACACCCGGGTCCGGGCCCGCGGGACGCTGGGCGGGTCCCTGGCGCACAGCGACCCGGCGGCCGAGCTGCCCCTGGTCATGGTGGCGCTGGGCGGGGTGTACGAGATCACGGACGGGCGCCGTTCGCGGGAGGTGAAGGCCGAGGAGTTCCACCTCGGCTTCCTGACCACGCAGCTGGCCGAGGACGAGCTCGTGGTTTCTGCGCGGGTTCCCGCGCTCGGGCCCGGCTGGGGGTGGAGCTTCCAGGAGGTCTCCCGCCGTGACGGGGACTTCGCGCTCGCGGCCGCGGCCGCGCTGGTCCGGATGGCGGGCGGCGTGATCGTGGAGAGCCGGGTGGCGGTCGGCGCGGTCGCTGACCGGCCGGTGCGGCTGGCGGACGTGGAGATCTCGCTGAGCGGCGCTCGCGTAGGCGAGGTCGGCGACCGTTTCGGGCCGATACAGGGGATCCGGCCCGCCAGCGACACCGGGGCCAGCGCGGGTTACCGGGCGCGCCTCGCCCGGGTCCTGGTGGCGCGCGCGCTGGCCGAGGCCAGCCACAGGTCACTGGAGGCCGCGTGACTGCGGAGGTTTCGCTGACCCTGACCGTCAACGGCCGTGAGGTGTCCAGGACGGCCGGAGGCCACCTGACCCTGCTGCGCTGGCTGCGCGAGGCGGCCGGGGTGACCGACCCGAAGTACGGGTGCGGCGAGGGGATCTGCGGGGCGTGCACGGTCCTGGTCGACGGGGAGCCGGTCTCGGCCTGCCTGGTCCTCGCCGCGCAGGTGGACGGCACGGCGGTCACCACCGCGGCCGGGCTGCTCGAGGCCGACGGGTCGCTCGGCCCGCTGCAGCGCGCCTTCCACGTCCAGCACGCCGCGCAGTGCGGCTTCTGCACGCCGGGCATGCTGATGGCGGCCACGGCCGCGCTGGCCGGCGGGCGCCACCTGAGCCGCCGGGAGATCCGCGAGGAACTGCACGGCAACCTGTGCCGGTGCACCGGGTACGGGCCGATCGTGGACGCGATCGAGCTGGCCCAGATCGAGATGGCCCAGATCGAGATGGCACAGGAAGAGCAGGGCCGGTGATGGCCGGGATCCGGACGTCGAAGGAAGACGAGCTGCGCGTCGTGCGCCAGCCGCTGCCGCGGCACGACCAGGCGGAGAAGGTGGCCGGGAGCACCAGGTACGCGGGCGACCTGGCCTTCGCCAGCATGCTGCACGCCCGCCTGGTGCGGTCGCCGGTGCCCTCGGCGCGGATCACCGCGCGGGACGCCAGCGCGGCGCGCGGGGTGCCCGGAGTGGTCAGCGTGCTGTTCGGGGAGGACGTGCCGCACAACGTCATCTGGGTCGACGTGCCGGGCCAGACGGTCGAGGTCGCCGCGCTGAAGGCCAGCATGGAGGTGCTCGCCACGGACCGGGTGCGGTTCCACGGCGAGCCGGTGGCGCTGGTCATCGCGGAGACCGAGGAGGCGCTGGCGCAGGCGTGTGACCTGATGGCCGTGGACTACGAGGAGCTGCCCGCGGTCTTCGAGCCGGACCAGGCGCTGGCCGAGGGCGCTCCTTCGGTTCACGCGGCAGGCAACCTGATCGGCGAGTGGGACATCGACCGGGGTGACGTGGACGCGGCGTTCGCGGCCGCCCACGTGGTGGTCGAGGGCACCTACCAGACCCAGGCCGTCGATCACGCCTACCTGGAGCCCGAGGCCGGCGTCGGCTGGCTGGACGACGACGGCGTGCTGACCCTCCGCGTGGCCACGCAGGTCGTCGAGCACTACCGGGACGTGGCGCGGATCCTCGGCATCCCCGAGGCACGCGTGCGGGTCATCGCGCCCTACGTCGGCGGCGGGTTCGGCGGCAAGGAGGACATGACGGTCGAGCCCTACCTGGGGCTGGCCGTGTGGCGGACCAGGCGCCCGGTGCGGATGCAGTGGACCCGCCAGGAGTCGCTGCTGGCCAGGCCGAAGCGGCACCGGATGCGGCTGCGGTACCGGACGGCCGCCGACGCTTCCGGCAGGCTCCTGGCCCAGCAGATCGACATCACCGCGGACTCCGGGGCCTACGCGTACCTGTCCGCCCTGGTCCTGCTGTACTCCTCCGTCCACGCCTGCGGTCCGTACCAGGTCAGCAACGTGCGGCTGCGGGCCAGGTGCGCGTACACCAACAACCCGCCCACGTCGGCGTTCCGCGGCTTCGGCGGCATGCAGGTGGTGTTCGGGTACGAGGCGCAGATGGACCTGCTGGCCCGCGAGCTCGGGCTGACCCCGGCCGAGATCAGGAAGCGGAACGCGCTGGCCCGCGGCGACGCGCTGCCCGTCGGGCAGATCATAGAGACCGAGGTGCTGCTGGCGCAGGCCATCGACACGGTGGCGGCCCGGGCCGGGCCTAAGCCGGAGCCGTCCGGGCCGCGCAAGGCGGTGGGCCGGGGCCTGGCCTGCAACATGCAGTCCTACGGCCGGCTGGTCTGGCTGAACGACTCGGCCGCGGCCTGGGTCGGCTTCCAGCTCGACGGCAGCCTCTCGGTGCGGTGCGCGGTCCCCGACATCGGCGGCGGCCAGGCGTCGTCGCTGGCCCAGATCGCGTCCGAGGTCCTCGGCGTGCCCATGGACCGGATCACCGTGCACTTCGGCGACTCGGCGCTGAACCCGCTGGCCGGCACCACGACCGCGACGCGGCAGCTGCTGATGTCGGGCAACGCGGTCTACGAGGCGAGCGTGCTGCTGCGCGACGGCGTGCTGGCCGCCGCGGCGGAGGCCCTGGGCGAGCCCGCGGATGGACTGCGGCTGGAGGATGGCCTGGTCAGCGGCCGGGCGGGCGGCGGGATGAGCCTGCCGGAGGCGCTGGTGACCTGCCGCAGGCGCAACGTGCCGATCGAGGCGCTCGGCACGTTCTTCGGCCCCAAGGGCCAGCCCGTGGTCAAGAACCTGCGGGCCGACCGGGTGTTTCCCGACTTCACGTTCGGCGCGCACCTGTGCGACCTCGAGGTCGACCTCGACACCGGGCAGGTGACGCTGCTCGGGTACGTGGCCGCGCACGACGTCGGCCGGGCCATCAACCCGCGCTCCGTGCAGGGCCAGATCTCCGGCGCCGTCGCGCAGGGGCTCGGCATGGCGCTGCTCGAGGAGATCGTGATGGCCGACGGGGTGAACCTCACCGCCGGCTTCTTCCAGTACCTCATCCCGACCGCGACGGACGTGCCGGAGATCGACGTGGTGGTGCTCGAGTCCGGCGAGGGGATGGGACCGTTCGGGGCCCGCGGCATCGGCGAGCCGCCGATCGGGCCGCCCGCCGCCGCCGTGGCCAGCGCCATCCAGGACGCCATCGGAGTCAGGCCCGCCACCTTGCCGATCACCCCCGAGCGCGTGCTCGGCTGCCTCGGACCTTAAGTTTGCCGGGGGCGGCGGGTTACTCTTCTTTTTGTGACCAGGGGGTTCTGTTGCGCCGCACCGGACCGGAAGATGAGCCAGGTGGGCGATGGGGTCATCCGGTCCCGGTTACTTCGGGCCGGGCGGGTCCGGCGGCGGCCGGGCCGGCTGGCGCGTGCCCGGGTACACCGAGCTGCGCCCGCTGGGCCGAGGCGGGTTCGGCGACGTGGTGCTGGCCAGGCACGACGCGTCGGGCATCCTGGTCGCGATCAAGTACCTGCGCGGTGACCTGCTTACCGACCCCGGGTTCATCCAGAGCTTCCGCCGCGAGGCCACCGTGCTGTCCTCGCTGGACGACCAGAACGTGGTCCGGCTGTACGAGTACGTCGAGTCAGACGTCGGCGCGGCCATCGTCATGGAGCTTGTGGACGGCGTCTCGCTGCGCGAGATCCTGTCTAATCAGGGCCAGACCACGGCGGAGGCGGCGCTGGTCGTCTTGCAGGGATCCCTGCTCGGCCTGGCCGCCGCGCACCGGCAGGGCGTCGTCCACCGGGACTACAAGCCGGAGAACGTGCTGGTCAACGGTGACGGCGTGAGCAAGCTGACGGACTTCGGCATCGCCGCCCGCGCCGGTGACCGGCCGATCCCGGCCGGCACGCTGTCGTACGCGGCCCCCGAGCAGATGCGCGGCGCCCCGGCCACCCCGGCCTCGGACGTCTACTCGGCCACCGCCACCTTCTACGAGTGCCTGACCGGCCGGCCCCCGTTCGTGGGGGACAGCGCCGAGCGGCTGATCTACCAGCATCAGTTCGAGCCGGTGCCGCTGGGGCCGTTGCCCGGGCCACTGCGCCCGCTGGTCGAGGCCGGGATGGCCAAGGAACCGGGATACCGGCCCACCGACGGCACTAGCCTGGTCGCCGCGCTCCGGACGGCCGCCGCCGGCATCTACGGGCCCGCCTGGGAAGAACGCGGCCGGTCGCACCTGGCCGAGGCGGCGCTGCTGCTGGCGGCGCTGTGGCCGCTCGGCGCGGCGCCCGCCGTGCAAGGCTTCGCCACGCAGCACCTGGACCTGTCCCAGGGCGCCCGCGAGGCCGGGGAGAAGGGGGGGCGCCGGGGGGCTCACGCCGCGCGTAGCACGCACCTATGGCACGTCCTGCACCTGGACCACCTGGACCACCTGGCGCACCTGCTGCACCTGCGGCGTCTCCGCGGGATCAGCGCGGCCGCCGTGGCCGGGATCGTGGCCGTGCTGGTGGTGGGCGGCGCCGTCCTGGCCTACGCGCTGGTGCACGGCTCCGGCCTGACGACGCTCCAGCCCGCGGCCACGCCCACGCCGTCACATTCGGTCTCGCTCCCGCCGTCGACGTTCCCCCCGACCCCCTCGCTGTCGGCGAACCCCTCACCGTCGTTGTCATCGGCGCCTCCGGCGTTCCTGACGCCTGCCCCGACCCCGGCCGCGCCGACCTCGGCGTCGCCGTCGGCGTCCAAGACCTCGGCGTCCCCGACTGCCGCTGCGTCCTCGTCATCCCCCACTCCCTCGCCGACCCCGTCGCCGACGCCGTCGCCCACTCCCTCACCGACGCCATCGCCCACTCCGTCGTCGTCGTCCTCCACCTCGCCCAGTCCCTCGCCAAGCACGAACACCTCAAACCCCTTCTAGGCGGGAACCATCGCACGTTCGGCCTAAAGAGATCTTTGCTCCCGAGCTCGGACATTAAGTTTGCCGGCTCGTACGCGGACGTCTTGACCGTGACCGCGGTCACCGCGCTGGCTTAGCGTCGGCGGCGCCGCCAGCGCGGCGAAGATTTATCCCCCTGGACAGTTCCGCAACGGCCGTCAAGGACGCAGCATTAGAGCTATGGACTCTGGTGCGCAGGGCAGCCCGCCTGAACGCAGCAGCGTGCGGTCGCCTTCGGTTATCCCGCCGCCGCCTAAAACGGCGCTGTCGGGGACGGCCATCCCGCCGCCCCCGACGACCTCGCTGTCGTGTTCGGCCATCCCGGCCCCGCCGCGTACCGCGCTGTCAGGGACGGCCATCCCGCCGCCCCCGCGGACGGCCGTGTCCTGCTCGGACATCCCGGCGCCGCCGACCACGGCGGTGTCGTGTTCGGCGATCACGCCGCCCCCGACCACCGCGCTATGCGGGACGGCCATCCCGCCACCGCCGACCACGGCGCTGTCCGGGACGGCCATCCCGCCGCCGCCGAGTACCGCGCTGTTCAGCGCGGGCGACCGCTAGCTGCGATCCTGGTCCTGCCTGGCCCGCGGACGCCCTAGGTGGCCGGTCAGGAACAGCACGGCCACCGCCAGGAACGCGATCCACAGCCACGGTACGAAGAACCACGAGACCACGTGCGTGCCCACCACGATGAGCGCGATGACCAGCGCAAGCAGCAGGATCGGGTGACGGCCACGACGCCGGTACCGCGGGTGTTCTGCCACTACCGGAGCCCCAGTTTCCGGCAGGTCAGCGAACAGGCCGCCCAGGTCCGCCCGGGTCTTGGCGCCCATGACGCGCCCGACGCGATCGTCGAACTCGGCCTGGTCGAGGCGCCCGGACGCGAAGTGCTCGGCCAGGCGGTCGGCGACCTCCTGGCGCTCCGCGTCGGAGACGCGCACGTGCTGGTCCGCATACGGGGCGCGGAACAAGGGCGAGAAACCGCGCGACCGGGACGAGCTTGACTGTGAGTACATGATGATCTTCCTGCCTGACTACCGTGAGTGGGACTGTACGGACTCGATGATGGAGCTGGCGATGGAGGAGTCGCTGCCCTCTTCGGGGATCAGCAGCAGTCCGGCCAGGTAGAGCGGGATGCCGACGCCGCCGACGAAGGTCAGGACCACAAAGGCGATCCTGACGATCACGGCGTCGACGCCGAAGTAGCGGGCCAGGCCCCCGGCCACGCCCCCTAGCATCCGGTCGTCGAGGGACCGGCGGAGGAGGACGCGTTCCGGCTGGGACCCGAACTTGGGCTCAGTGTCGGTGTGGGTCTCGGGCTCGTCGGTGATGGCTTGCGGGTTCGTTGCGTTAGTGTTCATGGCTCTAGAGTGGCTCCGCGCGGCAGGCCAGCACATCGGGAAGATCCCTCGCGCACCCCCGATCTCGGGGCCCGGGTATCCGGGACGGATCAGGGATGGCCCTGATAGCCAGGTCAGGGATCGCGCGCCATGATGGATACGTGGAGCAACCACCACGCTGGCCCGGCGACTGCGGCCCGCCTTCGATGCAGCCCTGGCACCGCGGCCCGTTCTGGCGCAGGCACCAGGGCACCGGCGGGCCGCTGCGCCGCGACCCGTCCGACCGCCTGCTCGGCGGGGTGGCCTCGGGCGTGGCGGAGTGGCGGGGCTTCAACCCCACGGTCGTGCGGATCGTGTTCGTGCTGATCGCGCTGGTGACTACCGGATTCGGCGTGGCCGGATACGTCGCGGCCTGGCTGCTGATACCGGCGGCCGGGGCGGACCACAGCATCGCTCACAAGGCGCGGTCTGACTCCCGGGGCATCGCGCTCGCGCTCGGCCTCGGGACGCTGCTCACCCTGTTCCTGCTCATCGGCGGGGTATTCAACGACAGCTGGTTCGCCAGCTGGGCGTGGCCGCAGGTGGCCACCGTGGCCGGGCTGGTGCTGATCTGGCGGAACGGCTCGGCGGACGAGCAGTCCGCCCTCCGGCATTACGCCGAGCCGCTGGGCGCCGCAGTCGGCGAAACGTCGCGGAACCGGCGTTCGGCGATCCGCCTGGCGATCGCGACCGCGCTGATCCTCAGCGGATCGGTGTCGCTAGCCAAGACGCACGCGAGCCTGGCCCTGCTGGCGCCGCTCGGCGGGGTGGCGGCCGTGATCGCCGGGATCGTGCTGTTCCTCGGCCCGTGGTGGCTGCGGATCGCGCGCGACCTGGGCATCGAACGTCAGGCCAGGGTCCGGGCCGAGGAACGCGCCGACATCGCGGCGCGGGTCCACGACTCGGTCCTGCAGACGCTCGCGCTGATCCAGCGGCGGGCCGACGATCCGCAGAAGGTCATCTGGCTGGCCCGGATGCAGGAGCGTGAGTTGCGTTCCTGGCTGTTCGAGGGGCGGGGGCCGAACGAGGCGGACGCGGACATGACGCTGGCGGCCGGGGTGCGGCAGATCCAGCAGGACGTCGAGGCCAGGTACGGGGTACCCGTCGAGGCGGTGACCGTCGGAGACTGCGAGCTCGACGAGAACCTGAGCGCCCTGCTCGCGGCCGCCCGCGAGGCGACGGTCAACGCGGCGAAGTGGTCGGGAGCCGGCGTGATCTCGCTGTTCGCCGAGGTCGAGCCCGAGGAGGTCTCGGTGGTCGTCCGGGATCGCGGCAAGGGGTTCGACCCCGATTCGGTCCCCGAGGATCGCAAGGGGCTGGCCGAGTCCGTGCACGGCCGGATGTCCCGGCGAGGCGGTGCCGCCACTGTGACCAGCGCCCCTGGCGAGGGCACCAAGGTCTCGCTGAAGATGCCTCGCTCGGCGGGGCACCCGGCGGGGCGCACGTGAACGTTCCGAGGGTCGTCCTGGTCGATGATCACGGCCTGTTCCGGTCCGGGGTCCGCGCCGAGCTGGGCCGGCAGGTCGACGTGGTGGGCGAGGCGGACGACGTGCAGCCCGCGATCGACCTGATCGGCTCGCTCCTGCCCGACGTGGTGCTCCTCGACGTGCACCTGCCCGGCGGCGGCGGCCAGGCCGTGGTCCAGGCGGTCAAGGCCGATCACCCGCAGGTCCGCTTCCTGGCGCTGTCCGCCTCGGACGCTCCCGAGGACGTGATCGCGGTGATCAGGGCGGGCGCCCGGGGCTACGTGACCAAGACGATCTCCACCGCCGAGCTGGCCGACGCGATCCACCGGGTAGCGGCGGGCGACGCGGTGTTCTCGCACCGGCTGGCCGGGTTCGTGCTCGACGCGTTCGCCGCGGCGCCGTCCGCCGACGACCCGAAGCCGGCCTTCGACCCCGAGCTCGACCAGCTGACCAGCCGGGAGCGCGAGGTGCTCCGGCTGATCGCCCAGGGCTACACCTACAAGGAGATCGCCCGCGAGCTGTACATCTCGGTCAAGACCGTGGAAAGTCACGTCTCCTCGGTGTTGCGCAAGCTCCAGCTCTCCACGCGCCACCAGCTCACCCGGTGGGCCGCCGAGCGGCGCCTGACCTGACGTGAGCTGGCCCGGCGGAGTATGACCCCGGGCGACCGGGGACGGGGTGGCGCGACCGGTGTCGGCGGGCATACGCTGAGTCGCTATGCGGCTGAAGGGTCGCCGACGGTGACGAACGAGGCGGTGAGGGCCACGACCTTTTCTTCGCCGCTGCCGAAGGTCGACGCCAACGTGGCCAACGTGGCGCGGGCCTGGAATTACATGGTCGGCGGGAAGGATAACTTCGAGGCCGACCGCGAGGCCGCCCGGCAGCTCATGTCGGTCGCCCCGGTGATCAGGATCGCCGCCCCCGCCTCGCGCGCGTTCCTCCGCCGCGTGGTGCGCTACCTGGCCGCCGAGGGCGGGATCCGGCAGTTCCTCGACATCGGCACCGGCCTGCCCACCGCGGGCAACACCCACGAGGTCGCGCAGTCCGTCGCCCCGCAGTGCCGGGTGGTCTACGTAGACAACGACCCGGTCGTGCTGGCGCACGCGCGCGCCCTGCTCACCTCGCTCCCCGAAGGCGCGACCAGCTACGTCGACGCGGACGCCCGGGACCCCGGCACGATCATCGCCGAAGCGCGGGCGACCCTGGACTTCCGCCAGCCGGTCGCGGTCATGATGGTGGACCTGCTGAACTTCATCGAGGACGACGCGGCGGTCGCGTCGACTATGGCGGAGCTCATCGCCGCGGTGCCGTCCGGCAGCTACTTCGCGATCATGCACCCGGCCAGCGACCTGGACCCGGCCCTGCCCGAAGCCGAGAAGCGGTGGAATCAGCTCGCCCCGCAGCACGTCAGGCTCCGCTCCCGCGCGGACCTTACCGGCCTCCTGGCCGGTCTCGAGCTGGTCGAGCCCGGCCTGGTCACGGTGCCGGAATGGCGGCCCGACGAGGCCGAGCCGGTGCCGTCAGAGCCGATCCCGCTCTACGCCGTGGTGGCCAGGAAGCCGTAGCGCGCGCGTTTGGGTCGTGACCCAAGATCTGGCCGACCGAAATCGTGGGGTTCGCCATTGAATGGCCCTGATTGCTATGCCAGCGTCGGCGGTGCGGACCTGCGCCTTTTGGCCGACTGAAGGAGTACGCGATGGACGGAAACGGAAGCGCGCCCAGGTTCCCCCTCCCGTCGGAGATCGCTGACGCACCCGGAGCCGAGGGCTGGCGGTCCATGTACCCGTACTTCACGCGCTTCCAGCCCGAGGACGACCAGCGGTTCTGGTTCTACAACTCCATGCACTTCCCCGAGCCCATGCCGGCCTTCGACACCGTCACGGCCGAGGTCCCGTACAGCGCGATCGGCGCCAACACCGCCCGTGTGTTCGTCTTCCCCACCACGCTCGGCATCGAGCACCGGATCGTCAACGGGCGCGTCTACATCACCGCCATCCCGGTCACCGACCCCGAGGAGATCGGGCGCCGCGCGGCGATCTTCGGCGAGCGGGCCGCCCACTACTACGAGAACTGGGACGACCTGTACGAGGGCTGGAAGCTCCGCATGCGGGAGCTGATCCGCCAGATCGAGGCCATCACGGTGCCGGAACTCCCCGAGTTCGAGGACAGTTCGGTAGTGACCGAGGCCCGGGGCGTGGCGCAGAACCACTACGTCCGGGAGAACTTCCACCGGTGCATCGACCTTTTCTCCAAGATGTGGCACCACCACACCGAGATGCTGATGCTGGGCTACGGCGCCTACGTGGTGTTCTTCCAGTTCTGCAAGCAGGCCTTCCCCGAGATCAGCGACCAGACCGCGGCGCGGATGGTGGCCGGCATCGACGTGATCATGTACCGGCCCGACGACGAGCTCCGCAAACTCGCGCGCATCGCCGTCGAGGCCGGCGTGGACGACCTGTTCACCGAGGGGTGCTCGTCGGCTGAGGTCCTTTTGGCCCTGGCCGGCCGGGGCGAGGCCGGCCAGACCTGGCTCGCCGCGTTCGAGCAGGCCCGCGAGCCCTGGTTCAACGTCTCCACCGGAGACGGCTTCTACCACCACCACCGCAGCTGGGCCGACGACCTGACGGTCCCGTTCACGGCGCTCCCGCGTTACGTCGCCCAGGTGCGCTCCGGCAGGCTGGCCGACCGCCCGACCGAGGCGCTGCGGGCGGAGCGGGAACGGATCGCGACCGAGTACCGCGAGCTCCTTGTCAGCGAGGAGGAGCGGGGCGCGTTCGACCAGATGCTCGGTCTGTGCCGGCGGGTCTTCCCGTTCGTCGAGGATCACAAGTTCTACTGCGAGCACTGGTTCACCAGCCAGTTCTTCGGCAAGATCCGCGAGTTCGGCGGGCTGCTGGCCCGGTTCGGGGTCCTGGCCGAGGCCGAGGACGTGTTCCAGCTGCACCACACCGAGATCGACCAGGCGCTGTCTGACGTCATGCTGGCCTGGGCCGCGGGCGGCGCGCCGCTCGGCGCCGCGCACTGGCGGCCCATCGTGGCCGAGCGCAAGCGCATGCTCGCGGCGCTGCGCGACTGGTCGCCGCCGCCCGCCCTGGGGCCGGTGCCCGAGGCGCTCAACGACCCGGCCGTGCACATGCTCTGGGGGGTAACCCAGCAGACGATCGAGGCCTGGCTGCGCCCGGACGAGGGCGCGATCCGCGGCACCGGCGCCTCGTCCGGGATCGTCGAGGGCCCCGCCCGGGTGCTGACCGACGTCAACCAGATCGGCGAGATCCGCGACGGGGAGATCCTGGTCTGCCCGGTGACCGCGCCGAGCTGGGCGCCGGTGTTCGGCAAGATCAAGGCCGCGGTCTCCGATATCGGCGGCTCGATGTCGCACGCGGCGATCGTCGCGCGCGAGTACGGGATGCCGGCCGTGGTCGGCACCGGCGACGCGACCAAGCGGATCAGGACCGGGCAGCTGGTGCGCGTCGACGGTGACCGCGGGACCGTCCACGTCATCGGCTGACCCGCGGGTCATGGAGTCCTCTGGTGCGCCACCGCGCCTCGTCCGCCAGATCGCCGACCTGGGCGCCGCCGACGTCGCCTCCGCGGGCGGCAAGGCGGCCAGCCTCGGGGAGCTGACCCGCGCCGGGCTGCGCGTCCCGGCCGGCTACGTGGTGACGGCCGAGGCGTTCGGCCTGGCCATGGGCACGCTGGATCCCGGTGGCGCCCTGCGCGGTGAGGTCGCGGGGCTGCCGGCGGATGACGTCGGCGCGATCGGGCGCTTTGCGGCCGACGCCCGGGCTTCGATCACCGCGGCTCCGCTGCCGGCGTCTGTCGTGGCGCAAATCTCTGTCGCCCATGAGAGGCTGGGCGCTTCGGCGGTGGCGGTCAGGTCGAGCGCGACCCTGGAGGACAGCCCCGAGGCCAGCTTCGCCGGCCTGCAGGACACCTACCTCGCGGTTCGCGGCATCGATGCGGTGCTTGACCGCGTGCGTTCCTGCTGGGCCAGCCTGTACAACGACGAGTCGGTCGCCTACCGGCGTCGGCTGGCCCTGCCCGAGCACGGCCTGGCGATGGCCGTGGTCGTCCAGCGCATGCTCAGCACGCGCGCGGCCGGCGTCATGTTCACCCGCAGCCCCGTCACCGGGGACCGGTCGGTGGTGGCCATCGAGGGAACCTGGGGACTCGGCTCCGCCCTGGTCGCTGGGGAGGTGACACCGGACAGCTTCACCGTCAGCAAGGTGACCGGCGAGATCACCGGGCGGCGGACCGGCACCAAGCTCCGGCTGCATTCCTTCGCGCCGAACGCCACGGGGGTCACGGCCCAGGCCATGCCCACCGCGCTGCGCGGCAGGCCGTGCCTGACCGACGACGAGGCCCGGACGCTGGCCCAGGTGGCCCGCCGGGTCGAGGAGCACTTCGGCTCTCCGCAGGACATCGAGTGGGCGCTCCTGGGTGACGACCCGGCCAGCCCGCCCCTGCACGCCGAACTCGCCGACCGCATCGTGCTGCTGCAGAGCCGCCCGGAGACGGTCTGGGCGGCCCGCGACCGTGCACCCGTCGCCAGCCCGAAGCCGCGCGCCAGCGACCACATCCTGTCCCGCCTGGGGAAGCCGCTGTGATGGACCTGACCAACGAGGACGTGGCGGACATCCTCGCGCTGCTCGACTCGATGCCCTACGACGAGCTCGACCTGCAGACCACCCGCTTCCGCCTGACCCTCCGCCGCACCCCGGACGGCTGGACCCAGTCGACCCAGGTGCTCGGGGAGGCGGGGGCGGGGGCCGGGGCGGAAATTGGGCGTTGGGGGCCCCAAGGCCCGTCTATCGGGCGTGGGGGGCCCCAAGGCCCGATCGATGACGGCGGAGCTGGGACCGGGGAGGACAGCGGGGCGAGTGGGGTTGACGAGGACGACGGGGTTGGGGCTGGTGAGGCTGACAGAGCTGGAGGGGCTCACGGGATCGGCGAGGTGGGGGTTGGCGAGGCGGGGGGGCTGGTGGCGGTGCGGGCGCCGTTGCCGGGGACGTTTTACCGGGCGCCGCGGCCCGGGGCGGAGCCGTTCGTTGAGGTGGGGAGCCAGGTCGGGGTGGACACCGTGGTCGCGATCGTGGAGACCATGAAGCTGATGAACTCGGTGACGGCGGGAGCCGACGGAACGGTGGCCGAGATCTGCCTGGCTAACGGCGAGTTCGCGGCGCTCGGGGCCACGCTGATGCGGATCAGGGCCGATCCGTGATCATCCGGCGGGTGCTCATCGCCAACCGCGGGGAGATCGCGGTGCGGGTCATCAGGACGTGCGGGCGCTTCGGCATCGCGACCGTGCTCGCGGTCTCCGACGCGGACGCCGGGTCGGTGCCGGCCGCGCTGGCCGACGAGACGATCGGGATCGGGCCGGCCGGCTACCTGAACGTGGACGCGGTGGTCGCGGCGGCGGTGGCCGCCAGGGCGGACGCGATCCATCCGGGGTACGGGTTCCTGTCCGAGAACCCGCGCCTGGCGCGGGCCTGTGAAGCGGCCGGGATCGTCTTCATCGGGCCAGGCCCGGAGGTGCTGGAGGCGGCCGGGGACAAGCTCGCGGCCCGGGCACACGCGGTCGCGGCCGGGCTGCCGGTGCTGCCCGGCGGGCAGGTTAGCGCCGGCGAAGCGCACGCACTGGCCGGGGGGAAGGTGACCGCCGATGAAGCGCACGCACTGGCCGGGGGGAAGGTGACCGCCGATGAAGCGCACGCACTGGCCGGGGGGAAGGTGACCGCCGATGAAGCGCACGCACTGGCCGGGGGGAAGGTGAGCGCAGGCGAGGCGGACGCGCTGGCCGGGCGGATCGGGTACCCCGTCCTGGTCAAGGCGGCGGGTGGCGGCGGGGGGCGCGGGCTGCGCGTGGTCGGCGAGCCTGGTCAGCTCGCCGGGGCGGTCGCGGTGGCCAGCGCGGAGGCGGAGGCGGCGTTCGGGGACCCGCGGGTCTACCTAGAGCGCTACGTCACCGGCGCGCGGCACGTCGAGGTGCAGCTACTCGGCGACGGCCGGAACGCGATCCACCTTGGCGACCGGGACTGCTCGGTGCAGCGGCGATACCAGAAGGTCGTCGAGGAGGCGCCGGCGCCGCTGCTCGGCGAGACCCTGCGCGTCGGCATGCGGGCGGCCGCCGTCGCCCTCGGTCAGCACCTGAAGTACTCCGGTGCCGGGACCGTCGAGTTCCTGGTCGATCCCGCGGCGGAGGCGTTCTGGTTCCTGGAGGTGAACGCGCGGATCCAGGTGGAGCACCCGGTGACCGAGATGGTCACCGGGGTGGACCTGGTCGCGGAGCAGATCGCGGTCGCCGAGGGGCGGGGGCTGCGGCTGGACCAAGCGGGCGTCGGCTTCGAGGGGCACGCGATCGAGTGCCGGATCAACGCCGAGGATCCTGCGGCCGGGTTCCGGCCCAGCCCGGGAACCGTGACCGGCGCGGTCTTCCCGGCCGGGCCGGGGATCCGGGTGGACACGCACGTGCAGGCGGGGTCGGCGGTGCCGGCGCAGTACGACAGCCTGCTGGCCAAGCTCGTCGTGATGGGCGCGGACCGCGACCAGGCGCTGGCACGGCTGCGCGGCGCCTTGGCCCGGTGCCGGATCGAGGGGGTCGCGACCAACCTGGCGATGCTCGCCGCGCTGGCCGGAGACGGGGAGTTCGCGGCGGGCGGGGTGGACACCGGGTGGCTGGCGCGCTGGCTGGCGCGCCAACCGGGGGAAGCAGGAGGCCCGGGGTGGGAACCACCGCTCGTTCGGGAGCGACGGCTGGCCGACCAACCGGGGGAAGCAGGTGGCGCGGGGCGGGAACCACCGCTCGTTCGGGATAAGAAGGCTGGTAGGTCCAGTGGCTGAGGTGCAGCTCGTGGACGTGTCGCTGCGGGACGGGAACCAGAGCCTGTGGAGCGCGACCGGGCTGCGGACGGCGCACATCCTCCAGATCGCGCCCGTGCTGAACCGGGTCGGGTTCCGCGCGCTTGACTACTGCTCGAGCACGGCGATGGGCGTCGCGGTGCGGACGCACCGGGAGGATCCGTGGCAGCGGATCCGGCTCACCCGGGCCGCCATGCCGGATACGCCGCTGCAGTTCATCGGGACCGGGTTCCGGTTCATCTCGTGGGAGCGGGCGCACCCGGACGTGATGCGGCTGGTCTACCAGCGGCTGGTCGCGGCGGGGATCTCGCGGTTCGTGGTCCTGGACCCGACGCACGACATGGACGCGGTGCTGGCCACCGCGCGGATGATCAGGCAGGCCGGGGGGACCGAGATCATCGCGGCGCTGACCTACACGATCTCGGCCGTGCACGACGACGCGTTCTACGCCGGGATCGCCGCGCGGGTGGCCGCGTCGCTGGACATCGACCGGGCCTACGTCAAGGACCCGGCCGGGCTGCTGACCCCGGAGCGAGCGCGCACGCTGCTCCCGGCCGTGCGGGCCCGCCTGGCCGGCAAGCCCCTGGAGCTGCACGCGCACTGCACGATCGGGCTGTCCCCGCTGGTCTACCTGGCCGCGCCCGGCCTCGGCGTGGAGGTCCTCCAGGTCGCCTGCGGCGCGCTGGCGGACGGGTCCTCGCTGCCCGACGCCGAGCGGATCGTGGCGAACCTGCGCGAGCTCGGGCACACGGTGACCGTGGACGACGCGCTGCTGGCCCGGGTGGCCAGGTACTTCGACCGGCTCGCCGCCGCGGAGTCGCTGCCCGCGGGCCGACCGCAGGCTTATGACGCGGCGTTCAGCCGACACCAGGTGGCCGGCGGCGTCATGACCACGACCCGCAGGCAGCTGGCCGAGCTGGGGCTCGAGGCGAAGTTCGGCGCGGTGATGGAAGAGGTGAGCCGGGTCCGGGCCGAGCTCGGCTACCCGATCATGGTCACGCCGTTCCCGCAGATGGTGGTCGGGCAGGCCCTGTCCAACGTGCTGAGCGGGACCCGGTACGAGGTCGTGCCCGACCAGGTGATCAGGTACGTGCTGGGCAGCTTCGGCAAGCCGACGGCGCCGGTCGAGCCCGCGGTCCTCGACCGCATCCTGGACCGGCCGCGGGCGCGCGAGCTGGCAGCCGAGCCGCCGCCCCTGTCCGTCGCCGAGCTGCGGCGGCGGCTGCCGCGCGGGATCTCCGACGAGGAGCTGCTGCTGAGGTTCGGCATGCCGGGCGAGGAGGTGGACGCGATGCTCACCGCCGCCCCGGCGGAACGGCACTACCACCCGGAGGCGCAGCCCGTGCTGCGGCTGCTCCGCGCGGTTGGCACGCGCCCGTCCGTGCGCACGCTCGTGGTCGACAAGCCCGGCTTCCGGCTCGAGCTGAAGGGGCGTGGCGATGAGTGACCGCGATCCCGGAGCCCGCGATCCGCTGGCCCGGCTGCGCGCGGTCCGCGGGTTCCTGTTCGACATGGACGGCACGCTGGTGCTCGGCGACCGGCGCAACCACGGGCTGCGGCCGCTGCCGGGCGCGCTGGAGGTGACCCAGTGGGTGGCGGGGCACGGGGTGCCGTGGGTGGTGTTCACCAACGGGACCAACCGCACGCCCGCGCACTTCGCCAGGCTCCTGCGGGAGATCGGGTTCGGCGTACCGGACGAGGCGATGATGACGCCGGCCAGCAGCGCGGTCCGGGTCTTCACCCGGCTGGGGTACCGGCGGGTCATGGCGCTGGGCGGGCCCGGGCTTGCCGAGCCGCTGGCCGAGGCCGGCCTGGAGGTGGTGCCGCCCGGGGCCGGGGAGCAGGCGGACGCCGTGCTGGTCGGCTGGTTCCCCGAGTTCACGATGCCCGCGCTCGAGGCCGCCTGCCACGCGGTCTGGGGCGGGGCGGAGCTGTACAGCTGCTCGGAGACGCCGTTCTTCGCGGTGGACGGAGGGCGGGCGCTCGGCACGTCGCGGGCCATCTCCGCGATGATCAGGTCACTGACCGGCTGCGGGCTTCGCGTGGTGGGCAAGCCGTCGCTTGACGCGCTGCGCAGCGCGGCCGACCGGCTCGGGGCCGCTCCGGCGCACCTGGCCGTGGTCGGCGACGACCCGATGCTCGAGGTGCCGATGGCGCATCGCGGCCGGTCGCTGGCCATCGCGGTCGGCACCGGCCTCGGCCGCCTGGCCGAGTACGACGCCCTGCCCGCCGCCCGCCAGCCGCACCTGCGGGTGCGGGGCGTGGACGAACTGCTGGCGATCCTCGATTCCGATGGGAGCGTGTGATGAGCGAGACGGTGCCCGGGGATGACCGCGAACGCCTGGTCTGGATGTACCGGCAGATGCTGCGGATCAGGGAGTTCGAGGAACGCGTGAAGGCGACGTTCACCGAGCACCCGGGCGTGATCCGCGGGCACACCCACCTGGCCGACGGGGCGGAGGCGTCGATCGCCGGGTCCCTGGCCGCGCTGCGCCCCGGCGACCAGGTGATGGCCACGTACCGGTGCCACGGGTACCCGCTGGTGCTCGGCAGCGA
Organism: uncultured Actinomycetes bacterium; assembly: GCA_963789225.1. Taxonomy (GTDB): domain Bacteria; phylum Actinomycetota; class Actinomycetes; order Streptosporangiales; family Streptosporangiaceae; genus Palsa-504. The sequence continues at coordinate 148,805 of CAWBKD010000002.1, read as the reverse complement.
CCCCAACGCGATCATGGCCGAGATCTACGGCCGGGCGACCGGGCTGTGCGGCGGCTACGGGGGCTCGATGCACCTGGCCGACCCTGAGCGCGGCTTCCTCGGCACCTCGGGGATCGTCGGGCAGGGCATCCCGCAGGCCACGGGCGCCGCGTACGCGGCGCAGATCCGCAGGCAGGGCCAGGTTGTGCTGTGCTTCTTCGGCGACGGCGCGTCCAAGCAGGGGGCGTTCGCCGAGGCGCTGAACGTGGCCTCGCTGTGGAAGCTGCCGATCGTCTACGTCCTGGAGAACAACTCCTACAACGTCGTCACGCGGGTCGAGCAGGAGGACGCCAACGCGGCGGCGGGCGAGCCGCTGTCGGTCAAGGCCCGGGCGTTCTCGATGCCGGGGGTCACGGTCGACGGCGGGGACCCGGTGGCGGTGTACGACGCGGTGTCGGTCGCGGTCGCGCGGGCCCGCTCGGGCGCCGGCCCCACCTTGGTGGAGTCCAAGGTGTACCGGCTGAGCGCCCACGGCAACATCATCGCCCCGCCCGGCGTCCCGCTGCACTTTCCCGAGCACGAGGCGGTCGCGGTGTTCGGGGCGCGGGAGGAGTACGAGGCCGCCCGGCGCGCCGACCCGCTGGTGCGGATGCGGGACCGGCTGACGGCCTCGGGTGCGCTCCCGGTGGCGCAGGCCGAGGAGATGGCCGCCGCGGCCCGGGACGAGATGGCCGCGGCGGTGGAGTTCGCCCTGGCCAGCCCCTATCCGGCGCCGGAGGCGGCGCTGCGGCACGTCTACGCCTTATTCCTAATTGAGGAGGCTCGAATGAGCAGGCAGCTTCCCTACATCGCGGCGATCAACGAGGCCATTGCCGGGGAAATGGCCAGGGACGAGACCGTGCTGTACTTCGGGCAGAACATCGCCACCACCGAGAACGACGAGTTCCTCAAGGCGTTCGGCCCGGACCGGGTCCGCGTCACCCCGATCTCGGAGACCGCGGAGATCGGGATGGCGATCGGGGCCGCGCTCGCCGGGTACCGGCCGGTGGTCGAGTTGTACATGGCCGAGTTCATGCTCGTGGCCATGGACCAGGTTGTCAACGAGGCGCCGCGGTTCCGGTACATGAGCGGCGGCCAGGTCAAGGTCCCGCTCGTCCTGAAGGCCGGATACGGGTTCACGGCCGGGTGGGCTGGGCAGCACACCGGGTCGATCTACGGGATGTTCACCGGCGTACCCGGGCTCAAGGTGGCGCTGCCCGCCACGCCGGCCGACGCCAAGGGCCTGATGGCCACGGCCATCAGGGACGACAACCCGGTCTGCTTCTTCCACCATTACCTGCTGACGCTCGAGCCGGGCGAGGTGCCTGAAGGGGAGTACCTCGTGCCGTTCGGGCAGGCGGACGTGCGGCGGGCCGGGGACGACGTCACGATCGTGGCCACCGGTGCGATGGTGGGCCGTTCACTGGCCGCGGCGCAGGCGCTCGCGGCGTCGGGGATCGAGGCGGAGGTGATCGACCCGCGGACGCTGGTCCCGCTGGACGTGGCCACCATCCTCGACTCGGTGCGCAAGACGGGCCGGGTGGTGCTGGTGGACCAGGCCACCCGGCACGCCTCGGCCGCTGCCGTCATCGCCGCGGAGATCGCCGAGCACGGGTTCGCTTCGCTGAAGGCGCCGGTCGCGCTGGTGACGGCGCTGGACGCTACGGTCCCGTACAGCCAGCCGATGGAGGACTACATCCTGCCCGACGAGGCGAAGATCGCCGCCGCGGTGCGCTCGGTCATGGCGGTGAGGTCGTGAGCTTCCCCTGGCCGTACCGGCGGATCGCGACCGAGGAGGCGTTCAGCGTCCCCGAGGTTTACGAGGCGCTGCGCGGCTGGGCGGCTACCGCGGACCCGGCCGAGCCCGACCAGGACTTCTGGGACTTCGTCTTCACCCAGGACACCCCGGGACTGCAGCGGGTCCGCAGGCAGTTGCTGGACCTGGACGGCGAGCGGCTGGAGATCATGGACGCCAACGGCGTCGACGTGCACCTGCTGTCGCTTACCGCGCCCGGGGTGCAGACGTTCCCGGCGGACGAGGCGGTGGCGCTCGCGCGGCTGGCCAACGACCGGCTGGCGGCGGTGATCGGGCGGCATCCCGGGCGGTTCGCGGGGCTGGCCGCGGTCGCGCCGCAGGCCCCGAAGGCGGCCGCCGAAGAGATCTCGCGGGCCGTGACCGTCCTGGGACTGAACGGCGTGATCATCAACTCGCACACCGGCAGCGAGTACCTCGACGAGGAGAAGTTCTGGCCCATCCTGGAAGCCGCCGAGGCGCTCGGCGTGCCGATCTACATCCACCCGCGCTCCCCCGCGGTGCAGCTCGCGGCGGCGTTCAAGAAGTACGGCCTGGAGACCGGCATCTGGGGCTTCCAGGCCGACACCGGGCTGCACGGCCTGCGGCTGATCTGCAGCGGCGTGTTCGACGTGTTCCCGAACCTGAAGATCGTCCTCGGGCACCTGGGCGAGGGGCTCCCGTACTGGATGTACCGGATCGACTACATGCACCCGGTGCGCGCCTCGTATAACACCCGGCCGACGCTCTCGCTGACCCCCAGCGAGTACCTCAAGCGGAACTTCGCGATCACCACCAGCGGCATGAACTGGGCGCCGGTGCTGCGCTTCTGCCTCGAGGCGGTCGGCGCGGACAACATCATGTTCGCGATCGACTACCCGTACCAGGTCACCGAGGGCGCGGTCCGGTTCCTCGACGAGGCCGAGATCTCCGACGAGGACAAGCGGAAGATCTACCACCGCAACGCCGAACGGATCTTCGGCATCCCGGCCGTCCCCGCCGAACCAGCTGGGCTAGCGTGAGGCACATGCGCGCGGTCGGCTTCACCGAGTTCGGCGGACCCGAGGTGCTGGGGATCGTCCCGCTGCCGGTTCCCTCGCCCGGGCCGGACCAGGTACGGGTGCGGGTCGCCGCGGCGGCGGTGAACCCGACCGACCTGGTGTTCCGCTCAGGCGCGCGCTCGATGCCCGCCGGGGTTGAGCCGCCCTACGTACCCGGGATGGACCTAGCCGGGGTGGTCGACGTCGCGGGCGGTGACGCCGCCGGGTGGCTCCCCGGCGACCGGGTGATGGCCGCGGTCTCGCCGTTTGCTCCCGGCGGCGGAGCGCAGGCGGAGTTCGTCGTGGTGGCCGCCGACGCACTGGCCCGGGTACCGCAGGAGATCAGCCTCCAGGCGGCGGCCACCCTGCCGATGAACGCGCTGACCGTGCGGGCCGCCCTCGACGAGCTGGCCCTGCAGCCCGGCCAGACCCTCGCGGTCACCGGGGCGGCGGGCGCCGTCGGCGGGTACGCGATCCAGCTCGGGCGCGCCGAAGGGCTGCGGGTCATCGCGGACGCCAGCCCCGCCGACGAGGCGCTGGTGCGCGGGCTCGGCGCGGACGTTGTGGTCCCGCGCGGGGCCGGCGTGGCGGAGCGGATCCGCCAGGTGAGTCCCGGCGGCGTGGACGCCCTGCTGGACGCGGCGCTGCTGGGTCCGCCGACGCTCGCGGCGGTCCGCGACGGCGGGCAGCTCATGGCGGTGCGCCCGTTCGCCGGACAGACGGAGCGGGATATCACGGTATCCGTGGTGCAGGTCGCCCGCCACCTGCACGAGGCGGGCACGCTGGCCGGGCTCGCCGGACTGGCCGCCAGCGGTACGCTCACGCTGCGGGTGGCGGACGTGCTGCCTGCCGAGCGGGCGGCTGACGCACACCGCCGGTTCGAGGCGGGCGGCGTGCGGGGCAGGCTGGTGCTGACCTTCTGATGAGCCAACCGCGTGGGCACGGCGGGAAGGAGGACACCATGGCGGCCGTACCTGCTCGTGCCCGAGACCGGTTCCGCCTAGCGCGGCGGCGGGGCCGAGGGGAGGCGGCCGGTGATCACCAGCGCTTGCGCGGCGACCGCCGCGGCGGCGAAGGCGGCCGACACCTCCGAGTCGGGCACGCAGGCGTGAGGGTCATGCGCGCGGTTCCGAGTCGGGCACGCAGGCGTGAGGGTCATGCGCGCGGTCGAATTCGCCCAGTTCGGCGGACCCGAGGTCGGGAAGCGCTCTCGCGACGAGGCGACGTGCCAGCCAGCTCATCCCACGAGTGTCCTGCGTACCCCGATTTCACGACCGCCTCGAGGAGCTCGCGCGTCGGCAGGTCAGCGACGTCACGCGGTCGCAGGGACGGAGACAAGTCGACCGCCGGGACGGCGCTGGGAATGGCGCTCACACTCCTTATCTGTCAGGCAGCTCCTGATTTCTGACACGTCTCGCCGCCGGTGTTGGAGTCATGGGTTGCGTCGAGGTCCCGCTCATCCTTACCGCCAGGTCGAAGCGACATCCACGCTATCGAACAGGATGATCTGAGTTCCGGTTCCAGACTGGCCCGGTGCCCGACGCTGCGGACTCGGTCGGCGGTCTGAAGCATCTCTCATGTGGCGTGCCGGGCTCTGGCAGTCGCTCGCTTGCGGCATGGCGTGACCGGGCCAGGGTACGCTGGCCAGGCTCGCCGGACTGACCGCGACCGCTACGCTCTCGCTGGGGGTGGCGGACGTACGGCCCGCCGGGCGGGCGGCCGACACGCTCCGCCGGTTCGAGGCGGGCGGTGTACGCGGCAGGCTGGTGCTCACGTTCCGATCAGTGGTCGCTGCTGCGGCTACGGCCGCTTGAAGATGTCGTGGGTACCCACACGTCGCCAGCGGATGTGCGGATGACCTTCCTTGACCGGGATCCCATACTCGAAGGTCGCCCTTCCGTCGGGGGCCCAGGTGAGTTCCCAGAACGTTGTCGTAGCCCGCCATCTTCTTCACGCGCAGGCTCCTGCGGAATCCCTCGCCGCCACCGAGATCCGCCACGAACAGCACCACCGCACGCAGGAAGGCGGCCTTTTGGCTGGGTGACAGCTCATCGAAGTCCCGCAGGAAACTCGCCAACCGCTCAAAGGTCGGCAACGTCAGGCCAGGTCATCGACTGAGACGCCGGCCCTGTCGGCAAGCTCGGCGATGAACTCCTCCGCGCCCATGACGACACCCCCGCCGCCAGCGATCTCCTGGTCGGCCTCCGCCTCCTTGGCCTGCCACTCCGGGGTCCAGAACCACGCCTGATCATCAGGGATGACCGATGCCGGGATCAGGACGAGCCGACCATCTTCGACGGTCGCCACTAGGTAATCACCCTCGTGAAGGTCGAGTTCCTGACGAATGATCTCGGGGATGGTGACGATCCCCTTGCGGCGGATCGCCAGTGTGATGAGATGCGGCCGGCGCCGACGTGCAGTCACTGCCATGTCACAAGATTAGCATGAGACGAATTTTCTTCCTATCCGACTTTCGTCCATGCCGCCGACCCTCATCGCGCCGGGGCGACAGAATTAGTATCGTCCCGCCCGAATACGCGGGCATGACGGGAAGGAAGGACACCATGGCTGCCTGGGATGCGGAATCCGGCCACGTCGACGTGGCCGTGCAGAATGCCGTCGCCGTGGTCACGCTGCGGCGGCCGGACAAGCTCAACGCGCTCACTGCGGACGCGTGCCGGGAACTGGCCGCGATCCTGCGGCACTTCGGCCGGGGCGAGCTGGTGCGCGGGATCGTGCTCACCGGGACCGGGCGGGCGTTCTCGGCCGGGCTTGACCTGCGCGAGGCGGCGGAACTCCCGCCCGGCGTCCTGGTCTCGCACATCGAGCTGTTCCACGACATCACCCGGGCGGCGCTGGGGACGCGGGTGCCGGTGGTCGCGGCGCTGAACGGGATCGCCGTGGGCGGCGCGTGCGAGATGACGCTGTGCTTCGACGCGCGGATCGGGACTCCCGCCGCTGAGTACTTCCTCCCGGAGAACGACATCGGGCTGACCATCTCCAACGCGGCCAGCGTCCTGCTGCCGCGGCTGGTCGGGCACCGGGCGATGCGCCTGGTCATGGAGTCCGCCCGGATCAGCGCCCGGGATGGCCTGGCCATCGGCATGCTCGACCAGATCGTCGGGGAGGCCGACCTCGTGCCGGCCGCTATCGGGATCGTGCACCGGTGGACGCCGCCCGGTGGGGCCACGGCCGCGCACCTGGCGCTGCTGCGGCCGCCGCTGGACGCGATCGAACAGGCCATGGCGGCCGAGACCGAAGCGACCCGCGCCACCGAGGCGGACGACCTCTCGCGCGCGGGGATCAACCGGTTCCTCACGCGGCCGCGCCCGGCCGAGTTAGACGAGGCCGACCCGCAGGGCGAGCTTGACCAGGTCGGCGCGGCGCGAGGATCCGGTCTTGGCCCGGATGCGGTCCAGGCGGTAACGGACGGTGCCGGCGGACAGGTGCAGCCGCGCGGCGATCTCGGCGTTGGTGCGGCCCTGGGCGACCAGGATGACCAGCTCGCGCTCCCGGGGACTGAGCGGGCCCAGGTCCGGCTGCCGGGGCAGCGCCGCGGGATCCGTCCCGGCGAGCAGGATGGCCAGCTCGACGGCGGTGGCCAGGGTCAGGTCTTGGCCGCGCTGTTCGGCGGCCCGGATGCGGTCGGGTCCCAGCGCCTGCCCGGCCGCGAGCAGCGGAGTTCGGTCACGCAGATGTCCTCGGCGGCGGCGAGGTCACCCACATCGACCAGGATGTCCGCCACGTTGTGGTTGCACTGCCTGGCGAGCCTGCCCGGGATGGCACGCTGGTCGATGCGGCTGGCTTGCCGGGCCCAGTCCAGGGCTTGCTTATCATCGCCGGTGTACTGGGCCGCGATGGAGAGGGTCAGCAGGGCCCTGGCCTGGCCGGCCGGGTAGCCGGCCTGGCGGGCGAGGTCCAGGCCCCGGTCGGCCTGCTCGGCCGCCTCGGCGGTGCGCAAGCTCGATGGCCAGCGGCATCCCGTCCAGCCGTGACACCAGCTTCGCCACTACGGGAGCCGTCTCGGGGGTCAGGGAGAAGTGCGGGTCAACCCGCGTGGCCCGGTCGGCGAACAGGGTCACCGGAGGCTGGGGCTGAGGTGGGGCCGGGCGGAAGGCGGCGGGTGACGGCGAGCGCCAGCACCCCGACCGCCGCCGCGATGGCGAAGGCGGCCCAGATGCCGACGCGCAGGTCGTGGCCTGCCTCGGCGGCCACGGCCGCGCCGCCGGCACCGATGCCGATCGCGGTCCCGAGGGTGTCGGTCAGGTTCAGCGAGGCCGAGGCCTGCCCTTCCTGCCCGGGCTGCGCCTGCCGCATCATCAGCAGCGTCAGCGGTGCATAGGCCAGGCCGATACCCAGGCCGGCCACGGTCCACGCGGCCAGGCCCGCCGCGACCGGCACACCCGGCAGCAGGACCAGGGCCATGCCGGCGATGCCGGCCAGGACAATAATCAGCCCAGTGCGCACCAGGCGCCGCCCTTCCCAGCGCTCGCTCAGCCGGGCCTGCACCCAGGCGCCGGCGGTCCAGGCCAGCGTGGCGCCGGTGACAGCGATGCCGGCGACGACGGGGGTGCGGTGCTTGACCGCCGTGATGGCCAGGGTCACGTACGCGTCCGTTCCGAAGAACGCGAACGTCAGCAGGCCCCGGCTGGCGATCGTGGCGGGCAGCCCCGGCCGCACGGTCAGGGTGCCTGGCGGAACCAGGCGGCGCAGCGCGGGCAGGCCGGCGACCCCGCCGACCGCGATCAGGGCCAGACCGACCGGGATCTGGCCGGATCCGGCCGCCAGCGTCAGGCCGCCCAGGATCATCGCGGCGGCCGCGGCGGTGCGCAAGCCGTCGACCAGCCGGTGCTCCTGCTCATGGGCGGATCCGGTCCGGCCCAGGCGGACCAAGGCCGGCACGGCGAGCGACCCGGCCACCACGACCAGGGGCAGCAGGCCGAGGAACACCCACCGCCAGCCGAACAGGCGGGCCACCTCGGCGCTGAGCGCCGGGCCGGCCAGGCCGGGAGCGACCCAGGCGGTGGACAGGACCGCCATCATCCGGACCCGCAACGCGCCCTCCAGGGTGCGGCCGATCGAGGCGTAGGCGATCGGCGGCACCGCCCCCGCGCCCAGGCCCTGCAGCACGCGGCCGGCGACCAGCACACCCATCGACGGGGCCAGGCCCGCCACGGCCAGCCCGCAGCTGAACAGCACCACCCCGGCCACGAACGGGACCGCAGGACCGCGCCGGTCGATCTCCCGGCCCGCCGCCACGATCCCGACCACGCTGGCCAGCATGAACGCGCTGAACACCCAGCCGTACAGGCGCAAGCCCCCGAGGTCACGGGCGACGACCGGCATCACCGTGACCACCGCCAGCGACTCCGACGCGACGAAGGTGATGGTGAGGACCAGGCCGATGGTCAGCGCCCGGCGCTGCGGCGCCCAGAGCCCGCGCACCCGGCCCTCGTCCATAACCCCGAGCCTAAGCGCCGGGGTCCGGATTACGGCCGGTCGGCGGCGTACGGCTGGTCTTCGGCGTAGTCGCAGGTGCCGTGGTCCTGGAACTGGCGGGCGGCGCGCACGACCTCGGCGCCCAGCGCCTTCAGCTGGTCGGCGATCGCCTGGTCGATCAGGCGCCCTTCCGGGTCAAACGTCCGCCACGACTGCGGGACCGGCATCACCAGCGGGACGCTCCAGCCGCGCAGCGAGCGGGCGATGAAATCCATCGTGTTGACGGCCTGCAGGCCCTGCACGCCGCCCGCGGTGGACACCAGGCCGATCGGCTTGTTGGACAGGTACGGCGGCGTGCGTTCGGCCAGCAGGATCAGCCAGTCCAGCGCGTTCTTGAACGCGCCGCTGACCGACCCGTGGTAGGTCGGGCTGCTCCAGATCATCGCGTCGCACCCATACACGGTCTCGGCGAACCGCTCCGCGGCGGCCGGGGGCGTGTGCTCGGCGGTGTACAGCGGCAGCCCCAGGTCGCGGACCCAGATGAGCTCCGTGTCCGCGCCGCTGGCCGCCGCTCCCTCCAGCGTCGCCGCCAGCGCGGCGCGGCTGGTGGACTCGGCCCGCAGCGATCCGCCCAGGCCTACGATCCGAACCGGTTTCGTCATGAGCCGATCTTCTCGCATTCCTGGTGCCACGCGGGTGAGTAAGGCGGGCGCGGGGGTCAGAGTCGCGGCGTTCGGCATAATGCCCTTTGTCGAGCAGAGAGGGGCTGGGATGGGCGCCGAGCGCGAGCGGGTGTCGGAATTCGGGAAGCTGGAGTACGGGCTCCGGCAGGCGGGCGACTGGTACCGGTGGGGGCCCTACGTGAGCGAGCGGCAGTGGGGGACGGTCCGCGAGGACTACAGCCCCGACGGCCAGGCGTGGGACTACCTGCCGCACGATCACGCCAGGTCGCGCGCGTACCGGTGGGGCGAGGACGGGCTGGCCGGGTTCTGCGACGTCGAGCAGCGGCTCTGCCTGGGGCTGGCGCTGTGGAACGGGCGCGACGCGATCTTGAAGGAGCGGGCGTTCGGGCTGACCGGCTCGCAGGGCAACCACGGCGAGGACGTCAAGGAGTACTGGTGGTACCTGGACGCCATCCCCAGCCACGCCTGGAACCGCTGGCGTTACCACTACCCACAAGACGCCTTCCCCTACGAGAAGCTCATTGAGGTCAACGCGGCGCGGAACCGGCTTGAGCCGGAGTACGAACTGGTGGACACCGGGGTGTTCGACAGCGGGCGGTACTGGATCCTCGAGGTGGCCTACGCCAAGGCCGGGCCCGATGACCTGCTTATGTCGATCTCGGTGACCAACGCGGGGCCGGCGACCGAGACGCTGCACGTGCTTCCCACGTCCTGGTTCCGTAACACCTGGTCCTGGGGGGACTCCTCAGGTAAGCCGACGCTGGCCGCGGCCGACGGCGAGCCGGCCGGGACGGTGGCGGTCGATATCGCGCACCCGTTCGCCGGCGACCTCGAGCTGATCGCGGGACCCGGGCCGGACGGGGCCCTGCCGACGGCGCTGTTCTGCGAGAACGAGACGAACGTGGCCCGGCTGTTCGGGACGGACCCGATCACGGCGTACCCGAAGGACGGGATCAACGACCACGTGATCAGCGGTTCGGCCACCGTGAACCCGGCCCGGACAGGGACCAAGTGCGCGTTCTGGTACCAGGTGACGCTGGCTGCCGGGGCGTCGGCCGAGCTGCGGGTCCGCCTGCGGCCGAGGGTCGTGGCGGGCGTGGCCGACCTGGCGGCGCCCGCTCCGCTCGGGGATCAGTTCGGGCAGGTGCTGGCGCAGCGGCGGGCCGAGGCCGATGAGTTCTACGCGGAGCTGACGCCCCGGGAGGCGACCGCCGACGAGGCGATGGTCATGCGCCAGGGGTTTGCCGGGCTGCTGTGGAGCAAGCAGCTCTTCTACTACGACGTGGCCCGCTGGCTCGACGGCGACCCGGGCCAGCCGATCCCGCCGGCGGAGCGGCTGACCGGGCGCAACTGCAAGTGGCGCAACTTCGACGCGTTCGACATCATGTCGATGCCCGACAAGTGGGAGTATCCCTGGTTCGCCGCGTGGGACCTGGCGTTCCACTGCGTGGCGCTGGCGCACGTGGACCCGGCCTTCGCCAAGTACCAGCTCATCCTGCTGTGCCGGGAGTGGTTCCAGCACCCGAACGGCGCGCTACCGGCCTACGAATGGAACTTCTCGGACGTTAACCCGCCGGTGCAAGCCTGGGCGGCGCTCGAGGTGTTCACCGTCGACGAGGGCCGTGACCTGGACTTCCTGAGCCGGGTCTTCGACAAGCTGATCATCAACTTCGCCTGGTGGGTCAACCTGGAGGACCAGGGCGGCAAGAACGTCTACGAGGGCGGCTTCCTCGGCCTGGACAACATCGGCCCGCTCGACCGCTCCAAGCTGCCCGTCGGCGGCACGCTGGAACAGTCCGACGCCACCGGGTGGATGGGCGCGTACGCGGTCGCCCTCGGCAGCATCGCCACGGTGCTGAACCACGCCGGGCAGCGGCCCGCGTCGGACCTGGTGCTCAAGTTCCTCGAGCACTTCGCCGCCATCCGCGACGCCCTGGACAGCCAGGGCCTGTGGGACGACACGGACGGGTTCTACTACGACCGGCTGGTGACGCCGTCCGGTACCGAGGTGCCCGTGCGGGTCCGGTCGATGGTCGGCATCATCCCGGTGCTCGCGGCCGCCGTCGTGCACGAGGAAGACCTGAACCGGGCCCTGGTCGTCGGCAAGCAGTTCGCGGACCTGCTCGGCCGCGCGGACCTCACCGACACCGACCGGATGCGCGAGCAGGGCATGATGCGCGGGCCTTCGGGCGACCAGCGGCTGCTGCTGTCCCTGGCCGGCCGCGACCGGCTGCGCCGGCTGATGGCCAGGCTGTTCGACGAGAGCGAGTTCCTGTCTCCGCACGGCCTGCGGGCCCTGTCGGCCTACCACCGGGAGCACCCCTACGTGCTTTCGGTCGAGGGCGTCACGGCCAGCATCGACTACGAGCCCGCCGAGTCCACCACGCCGATGTTCGGCGGGAACTCCAACTGGCGCGGGCCGGTCTGGTTCCCGCTGAACTACCTGGTGATCAGCGTCCTGGAGCGGTACCACACGTACTTCGGCGATCAGTTCACCATCGAGTACCCGACCGGGTCAGGCAGCCAGGTGACCCTGGACAAGGTCGCCGCCGACCTGCAGGACCGGCTCATCGGGATCTTCACCCGGGGTGCGGACGGCCGGCGGGCGTGCTTCGGGGGTTACGAGCTGCTGCAGTCCGATCCGGCCTGGCGGGACAACCTGGTCTTCGGCGAGTACTTCCACGGCGACAACGGCTCGGCCCTCGGCGCCTCGCACCAGACCGGGTGGACCGGCCTGATCGCCGACATCGTCCGCCGGCGGCACGGCATGGTCCGCTCGATCAGCGAGATCATCACCCTGGTCGAGCAGGAACACCAGATGTGACCGGTCCTGCTTAGCCCCGTGGGCTGCACCATGCCTCGCCGACGGGGAGCAGGCTGCTGGCTTGCTCCGGGCCCCAGCTACCGCGGGCGTAGGGATGCACGGGGCCCACGTCGCCGAGGACGGGGCCGACGACCCGCCAGGCCGCCTCGACCGTGTCCTGCGAGGCGAACAGCCAGCGTTCCCCGTTGAGCGCGGCGCCAATGAGCCGGTCGTACGGGCGCATGTCCTGGCCGGGGTGCTCGGTGAAGTTGAGTTCCTCCGGCTCGGGCAGCCAGTCTGCTCCGGGCTTCTTGCCGACCAGCGACAGGCTGACCTGGTCCTCGGGATTGACCCGGAACCGCAGGCGGTTGGCGGGCGCCTGGTCGCCGAGGCCGAAGGCGTCGTGCGGAGGACGCCGGAACGTAATCGTCACGTCGGTCGCGGTCACCGGCAGGCACTTGCCGGCCCGGATCAGGATGGGCACGTCGGCCCATCGCCAGGAGTCGGCGGCGAGCCTGATGGCCACGTAGGTCTCGGTCACGGACTTCGGGTCGACGCCGGCGACCTGGAGGTACCCGTCGTACTGGCCCTTGACGGTGAGGTCCGGGGTCAGCGGGCGCAGCGCGCCGATCAGCTGCGACTTGGAAGTGCGCCAGGAGTCCAGGCCGGTCCCGTCCGGGGGTTCGGCCAGGACGGTGGCCAGGACCTGCAGCAGGTGGTTCTGCACCACGTCCCTGATCGCGCCGGTCTTGTCGTAGAAGCTGCCGCGGTCGGCGACGTCGAACGCCTCCGCCATCGTGATCTGGATGTTCTGCACGTAGTTCCGGTTCAGCAGCGGCTCGATGACCGAGTTCGCGAAGCGGACGAACATCAGGCTGTCGACCGGGTCCAGGCCGAGCCAGTGGTCGACCCGGTAGATGGCGTCCTCGGGGAAGTACGCCCGCATCGTCGCGTTGAGCTGCTGCGCGCTGGCCAGGTCGGTGCCGAACGGCTTTTCCACCATGACCCGGCTGCCCGTCGCCCTTCCGGCTTTGGAGATGCCCTCGGCGATCCGCCCGAACAGCGGTGGGGGGACCTCGAGGTAGAACAGGGCCTGCTGGGCCTGGCCCATCTCCGTTGACATGGCCTCGTAGGTGGCCGGGTCGTCCAGGTCGCCGTCCACGTACCGGAGCAGCCCCAGCATCGTGGCCGCCGCCGGGCTGGCCGGGTCGATCTTGTTCAGCTTGAGCGAGGCGGTCGCATAGGCGCGGAACTGGTCAAGCCCCCAGCCGCTCTTGGCCACGCCGACCACGGGGACGTTGAGCACGCCCCGTTCGACCAGCCCCACCAGCGCGGGGAAGGTTTCCAGCTTGGCCAGGTCACCGGTGGCGCCGAAGATCACCAGCGCGTCAACGTGGTCAGTGCTCATGTCCGCCTTCCGACGTGGGCTCGGTTGTCCGGGACCTATCTTGCCGCACCACGGATGCTGGCATCATCGAGGCGTGACCGAACACTACGACGTCGTCATCATCGGCACCGGCGCCGGCGGCGGGACCATCGCCAACGTGCTCGCGCACGCGGGCAAGCGGATCCTGCTGCTCGAGCGCGGCGACTTCCTGCCCCGCGAGCTGGCCAACTGGGACCCTGAGCAGGTCTTCGTCGATGGGAAGTACGTCTCGGCGGACACCTGGTACGACGCCGACGGCCACCCGTTCCAGCCGCAGGTGCACTACTTTGTCGGCGGCGCCACCAAAGATGTACGGCGCGGCGCTGTACCGGCTACGGCCCGCGGACTTCGGCGAGGTCCAGCACGGGGACGGGCTGTCCCCGGCCTGGCCGGTCGGTTACGACGACTTCGAGCCGTGGTACACCAAGGCCGAATGGCTCTATCAGGTGCACGGCGCGCACGGCGAGGATCCCACGGAGGGACACTGGTCCCGGCCGTACCCTTGGCCCGCGGTCAGCCACGAGCCGCGTATCCAGCAGATCGCCGACGCGATGCGCGACGCCGGGTATCACCCGTTCGCCGCACCGTGCGGGATCCTCCTGGACGAGGAGCGCCGCCCAGGCAGCGCCTGCATCCGGTGCGCCACCTGCGACGGGTACCCGTGCCTGGTCCACGCCAAGTCCGACGCAGAGACGATCGCGGTCCGTCCCATCCTCGGCCTGCCGAACGTGACCCAGCTGGTCAACGCCGAGGTGCGGCGCCTGGAGACGGTGCAGCGGCTCCAGGTCCTGGCGGGTCCCCGCGCCGAAGTCCCACTGCCGACGGCACCGCTCGAACGATGCGCGTTCGGCCGCGCTAATGACGTAGGGCATGGGCTGATTCAGACACTAGTGATGAAGTTGATCATTTTCGTCCAGAACTGCTCGGTGGCCAGGGCGTCGGCTTGCTCGGTACCCCCCAGGGCGTACCCCGCGGCCGCGTAGTCGGACCACGGATAGTACGGGGGGCTGCCGAAGTTGCCATGGCCGGCCCGCGGGTAGTACAGGTTGGTGTAGGATGCGTGATCCCCGGATTGGCGCAGCTCCTGGACGATCATGTTCGCGTACCCGGCGGAGTCCCAGACCTGGTCCTGGCCGCCGTCCCCGAGCAGGAGCGGCACGCGGATGTTGCCCGCCGGGATTTCCGTCTTGGGAGCCAGGGGCCTGCCGTGCAGGGTCCAGGCTGCGCCGGTGCCGCCGTAGGCGCCGTAGATGACGGCGCTGGGCGAGTTGAGCACGACGGCATCGACCAGATGAGGCTCGTAGGAGGCGATCAGCAAGGCTGCCTCGGCCCCGCGGGAGCCTCCGTACAGGACGACCGGGCGGCCGCGGGCGACCGGCTGCGCCCGCAGCCATTCGATGGCGTGCACGAAGTACTCCAACGGGATCGAGCACAAGCACCGCGGCAATCCAGGTTCGTCGAAATAGCCCAGGGCCAGCGCCGGGATGCCGACCAGCGCCAGCCCTCCGGCGTCATAGCTGAGCTCGCCGCCCTCCGAACCGCCGATGACCACCACGACAGGGGTACCTGGCTTCACGCTGGCCGGCGTGTACAGGGTGGCGGCGAAACCGTTGCGGGCCACGGTCTGAACGCTGGAGCTGATCGCGGACAGGCCAAGGCGGACCAGGGTTGCCGCGGCCTGAACCCGGCCGCCCATCACGACCTGCAGCGTGACCACGAATCCCGCGTCGTTGTTCATGTAGAACTGGGTGCCCGGGCCGGCGGTGAAGGCCGCGTGCAGCGACCACAGCAACCCCGCGGCGTCGGCCACGCGGTAGCTGCCAGAAACCGGAACCGCGGTGGCCAGGTTCAGCGTGCCCGCCCCGCTGGCCCGGAACTGCGCCGCCGACCCCCACGGCCTGCCTTCGTAGTCGAGCGTCTGGGCCCGCAGCGTGACCAGCCCGCCCGAGGGCAGCCCGCTGACCGTGACGTGGACCGGGGTGTCGAACGGCGCGGAAAAGGGGCCCGCGCTGAGGTCCACGTGCAGGTGCGGCGGGCTGGCCGATCCGCCGCTGCATCCCGCGCAGAGCAGCGCGACGGCGATGCTGACGAACCAGCGCCCACTGCGCACCGCTGCACAGTACGTTCCGTAAAGTCACGTTAGCTATACCGTCGTGGCGGCGGTTTGGAGTAAGCCGATGCGGAAGGACAGGATCCGGGTCCGGGTCGTGGGGCGACGGCCCCCGGCCGAGGACGGGATGCGGGCGGTCCAGCAGCAGGTGCTGCGCTCGTTCGCCGCCACCGGCCGCGCGCCCTCGCCCGCGGAGCTGGCTCGGGTACATTGAACTTCTTCGGCACCCGCGCGAGCGCGGCGGCCTGGGGGGCCGCGCACCCGGGGATCACCGGTGAGATCCTGGGGCAGGCCGACGCGCTGCGGCTGGGCGTGGACATCTTCGGAAACCTGCTGAGCGAGGCGAGCGATGGACCTGATCGTTGAGGATGCGGTCGTCGTCACGATGGCGGCCGGCGGTACGGCCGACGCGATGCTGCTCAGGGACGGGCGGATCGCCGCGGTGGGGACGGCCGAGGCGGTCCGCGCGGCGGCCGCGCCGGGCGCGACCGTGGTCCGGCTGGACGGCGCCACCGTCGTCCCCGGGTTGATCGACGCGCACTGTCACGTCGCCGACGTCGGCTACCTCGCGACGGCGGCGGACTGCAGCCAGCCGTCCGCGCCGGACATCCCGGCGATCCAGGCGCGGCTGCGCGAGGCCGACGGCCGGACCCCGGAGGGCTCGTGGGTGACCGGGGCCGGGTATGTGGAGTACAAGCTGCACGAGGGGCGGCACCCGACCCGGGGGGAACTGGACCAGGCGGTGCCCGGCCGGCCCGCGGTGCTGTACCACACCTCGCTGCACGCGGCCGTGCTGAACACCGCCGCGCTGGCCGAGGCCGGGTTCGCCGACGGGCAGCCCGATCCACCGGACGGCGCGTTCGGCCGGGACGCCCAGGGCCGGCTCGACGGTGTGGTGTTCGAGCGGCCGATGTTCGCGCTATTCGAGCGGAACCTGCGGGAGGACATCGCCCGGATGGGCGCCGCCGCCAGAATCGGGCTGATCGGGGCGGCGAGCCAGCGACTGGCGGCGTTCGGCGTGACCGGGGCGTGCGACGCGGACATGAGGACCGACACGTACGCCGCGTACGCCGAGGCCGATGCGGCGGGCCTGCTCGGCGTGCGGATCCGCGGGCTGGTCGTGCACGACCACGCGGACCGGGTCCCGGCCGGCCGGCATTCGGACCGGCTGGCCACCGGGGCGGTGAAGATCTGGGCCGACGGCGGGATGAGCAGCCGCACCGCAGCGATCTTCGGCAGCTACCCCGTCCCGCCGTACGGCTCGGGCATCCTGTACTTCTCCCCCGGCGAGCTGACCGGGATGGTCCGTGACTTCGACGCGCGCGGCCTGCAGGTCTGTATCCACGCCCAGGGGGACCGCGCCATCGAGATCGTCCTGGACGCCTACGCCGCGGTGCTGGCGGCCGGCGCAGGCAACCCGCTGAGGCACCGCATCGAGCACGGCGGCGCGATGTACCCGCCGCTGGCCGCCCGGGCCGCGGCCCTGGGAATCGTGATCGTCAGCCAGCCCGGGTTCATGTCGACCCTCGGGGACGGGTTCGCCGAGGCGTTCGGCGACCGGAGCGACGAACTCTACGCCTTCGCCTCCTGGCAGCGGGCCGGCCTGGTCGTGGCGGGATCGTCGGACGCCCCCGTCATCACCGCCGACCCGCGGCTCGGCCTGCGCGACGCCATCCTGCGCCGGACCGGCAGCGGCCGGGTGCTGGGCCCCGGCGAGCGCCTGCCGGCCCGGGACGCCCTGGCCATGTACACCACGCAGGCCGCCTTTGCCGCGCACCGCGAGCGCGAGACCGGCTCGCTGGAGGCCGGCAAGCACGCGGACTTCGTGGTCCTGCAGGAGAACCCGCTCCTGGCGGAACCCGAGCGGATCGCGGACATCGGCGTCCTGGCCACCGTTCTCGGCGGGACACCGGTCTACCAGGCGACGAAGATGTGGCCCGACTGACCGTTTCCTATATGTTTCTGGCCTTTCCAGGCAGTTTCTGCCAGTTTCAACGCAAACGGTGAACCTTCTGACCTATTGCCCCGTCTCATAGACGAACGCAGGGCAAGCCGCCGTGGTGCGTGACCGCAGGGGTCACGCGAGTCGCAGTACGGCAACGGCGGCGTTTACCAGAGGGGAACTCCATGCGATTCGGTATTAAAGCAGCAATCACGGCTGCGCTCGCCGGACCGGCGATCGCGGCCTTGATGCTCACGGGGGCGGGGCCGGCTAACGCAGCCGTCACCACCACCACGGCACAGACCACAAGCAGCTGGGGAGGCTTCCAGAACTGCAACCCGTTCTTCCAGAACCAGAACCCGTTCCGGAACCAGCGGGAGCAGTGGAACCTCAGCGGGGACAACACCGTCGCGGTCAACGAGAACGGCAGCTCCATGACGTGGTACTACTCCGCGGACTTCACCCAGCGTGGAGGCTGCCTCAGCGGAACGCTGGACGACTCGTACTTCCCGTTCTCAGGATCGCTACACGGGACCGTGTCCGGGAACCATGTCACGTTCACGTTCAGGTACCCGAGTAGTGGCAGTCAGGGAACCAGGACCTACAACGGTTACATCAACCGGTGGGGAGACGTCTCAGGGACGTGGTCCGACGGCGGGTCGGACGGCGCCAGTGGCACCTGGCATCTGACCAGGGATGCCCATCACGCCTGCCAGCAGTTCTTCTGGTGGGCCCCGAACCGGGCCTGCTTCCTCTTCTAGTAGCACGACCGACAGCCGGGACGCGGCCTGACCCAGGGCGCGTCCCGGCTGACTGTTTTCTGGCTGTTCCTGTCTGGCTCGTCCTCGGCGGGACACCCGCCTACCAGTCCGCGGACATGTTCCCCGGTTGAGCGTTTCCTGTCTGTTTCTGTCTCTTATAGTGATTTTCTGCCAATCTTCTGGCTCACTAGGAACCTTTAGGCCTATCAAGCCGTCTTGTAGGTGAATGCATGGTTAGCCGCCGTAGTACGTGACGGCAGGGGTCACACGGTCTGGTACGAGAGGGCGGCCTATACCAGAGGGGAACACTATGCGATTCAGTGCAAAAGCGGCGATCATGGCTGCCCTCGCCGGTCCGGCGGTGGCGGCCTTGATCCTGACCGGGGCGGGGGCGGCCAACGCGGCCACCACTACGAACACTTCGGGGCCGTTCTCGCCGTTCTGCGGCCAGTACCAGAACCAGTTCCCGAACCAGTACCCGAACCAGTACCAGAACCAGTTCCCGTTCCAGCAGGGCCAGTGGGACCTCAACGGCCCCAACACCCTCAGGGTCAGCTTCGAGGTCAGCACTTACGACTACGCGGTGGACTTCAACCAGCAGGGAACCTGCCTCCGCGGGTCGCTGACGGATCAGTACGTCCCGATCACGGGGTCGCTCCGCGGGAACGTGTTCGGGGACTCCGTCACCTTCTCGTTCAACTATGGGTACGGCTCCAAGCAGGGAACGAGGACGTTCACCGGGAACATCAACCGGTGGGGGCATGTCTCAGGGACCTGGTCCGAGACGGGCTCCGAGAACGCCAGCGGCACCTGGTCACTGACCAGGCCGGCCTTCCAGAACTGCCAGATAAACTTCAACCACAACCACAACTACAACCAGAACTGCTTCTTCGGGCACCCGTAATAGAACCGGTGGCTTAGAGACGACAGGCCCTGGTCCCGGCGATCGCCGGGACCAGGGCCTGTCGTGCGATGCGCAGGGATAAGGGGTTACGGGGAGCGGCGGGGGTCGCGGCGCCTGGCGGGGCAGGCGCCGGGCCGGGACTGGCGGTGCTGCCGCGGAGCAGGTAGGCCGACCTGAGCAGGTCCGGGTTCGCGCGGAGCTCGCTGGAAGGGCCAGAGAAGCGGATCCGGCCGCCCTCCATGATGTGCGCGTGGTTGGCCAGGCCCAGCGCCACGGTCGCGAACTGCTCGATCAGCAGGACCCCGGTGCCCGACTCGGCGACCGCCGCGATCACCGGGACCAGGCGGCCGACCACGACGGGCGCCAGGCCCAGGGACAGCTCGTCGATGAGCAGGTAGGCCGGCTCCGAGATCAGCGCCTGCGCCAGGACGACCATCTGCTGCTCGCCGCCGGACAGGGTCCTGGCCAGCGCGGTCAGGCGCTGGGCGAGCTGGGGGAATAGCTCGAGGACCCGGGTACGGCCGGCCTGCGCCTGCTCGCGGGACAGGGCGTAGCTGGCCACGCGCAGGTTGTCCTCGACGGTCAGGTCGGGGAGCAGCCGACGGCCTTCGGGCACGATCGCGACGCCCGCTTGCCTGATCCGCTCGGGGCGCCGGCCGGTGATATCGGCCTTGTCGAGGAGCACGGACCCGGTCTTGGGGCGCAGCACGCCGCCGACGGCGAGCACCAGGGTGGACTTGCCCGCGCCGTTCGGTCCGAGCAGGGCGGTCACCTGCCCGGCCGGTATCTCGAGGGAGACGTCCCTGACCACGGGGCGCCCGCCGCGCTCGACGGTGAGGTCGCGCAGGAGCAGGGCGCTCATGCCACCCCCAGGTAGGCGCGGATCACGCCGTCGTCGCGGAGCACGGCGGCGGTCGGGCCCGAGGCGATCAGCTTGCCGAAGTCCAGCACGGCGGTGGTCTGGCAGCACGCCGAGACCAGGCTCATGTCGTGGTCGACCAGGATCGCCAGCGCCCCGGTGTGCTCCGGGATGCGCCGGATTACCTCGCCGAGATGACGGGTCTCCTCGTCGGGCAGCCCGGCGGCGGGCTCGTCGAGCAGCACCAGCCGGGGCCGGCCGACGACGGCACGCGCGACCTCGACCAGGCGGCGCTGCCCGGCCCCGAGCGTGCGTACCCGGGTACCGGGGTCGGCGTCCAGGCCGGTGAACGAGATCGCGTCGAGCACGTCGCGGCGGCGCGCCCCGGCGCCCGCCCCGGAGTGCTCGTGCACCATCGCGACGTTGTCGAACACCGAAAGATCCTCGATCGCCTGCTCGGTCTGGAACGTCCGGCGCACCCCCCAGCGGGCGCGGCGGAAGTGGGCCATCGACAGCAGGTCTACCCCGAAAGCGCGGACGGTTCCCTCGGCGGGCCTGACGAAGCCGCTCAGCACGTTGAAGAACGTGGTCTTGCCCGCGCCGTTCGGCCCGATCAGCCCGCAGGTGCCCTGATCGAATTCCAGGTGAAGGTCGTCGAGTGAGGTGACGCCGCCGTAGCGGACGGTTAGCCCGGTTACCTCGATCATCCGGCGTCACCCCCGGACGGCAGGGTCGGCGCGGGCGGGCGCCGCAGGCGCATGAGGAGGCGGCCGAGGCGGGCCAGGTCCCTGGGCACCTGGTCGGCCAGCCCGGCCGGCGCGGTGGTGAGCACCTGCACGACGCCGAGGCCAAACAAGATGATCAGCCAGTCGGAGGATACGCCCCAGTTGTTGAGCAGGGCCGGGAGGAATTGGTAGAGGAGCGCCGCCACCACCGCGCCCCACAGGCTGTAGGCGCCGCCCATCAGCACCACGGCCAGCAGCGTAATCGAGTCCTGCGTCGGGAAGTCGATCGAGTACAGGTAGTGGACGGCGCCGGCCAGCACGCCGCCGGCCACGCCGGTGATGAACGAGGCCAGCGCGAACGCCCAGAGCTTGTACAGCCAGGTGTTGATCCCCGCGGCCAGGGCCGCGGGCTCGCTCTGCCTGATCGCCGCCCAGGCCCGCCCGGGCCGGGTCCGGATGTGCGCTAGCACCAGCAGGAACATCAGCGCCGCCACCACCACCGAGTAGCGGAAGTAGGCCGGGTCGCCCGCCGCGACGCCGGGCCGCCGGATCGGCGGGATGTGGATCAGGCCGCCGTTGTAGCCGAGGAAGCCGTGGCCGCCGTTGGGGAAGTTCACCGTGGCGAGCACCACCGTGATCGCGCCCGCCAGCATCAGCGTGATCAGCGCCAGGTACAGGCCGCGCAGCCGGAGCGCGGGCAGCCCGATCGCGGTGCCCGCTACCATCGTGATCAGGCCCGCCTCGAGCAGGACCAGCGGGTAGGGCTGCGTGGTGGCGAACAGCAGCCGGGCGGCCACCCAGGCGCCGATCGCGAGCACGGCAACCTGGCCGAGGGAGACCAGACCGACCCGGCCGACCAGGACCCCCAGCGCGAGCGTGACCATCGAGTAGATGGCGACCTGGGTCATCGCGTCGATGTAGTACAGGCTCAGGAACGCGGGGAACCCGAACAGCACGAACAGGACCAGGGCCGCGACGACGCCCCACCGGATCAGCTGCGGGCGCCCCACGGCGGGCACCTCAGGCCTCCTCGCGGGACTGCGCCATGACCCGGTGCCGCGACAGCACCAGCAGGCCCGCGGCGGCGATGACGAACGGGGTCATGTCGCGGTAGTTGGTCAGCGAGGTGATCGGGGTCAGCAGGTCGTGCAGGAGGCCGACGGCGATCGCGGCCGCGAACGCGAGCGCGATCGAGCGCAGCCGGGCGATCAGCACCGCGGCCAGCGACGAGATGACCAGGAAGGTGAGGGTCGTCGCGTCGAGGGCGACGAGGTCGGCCAGGAGCAGCCCGGCCACGCCGGCGAGCACCCCGCAGCCGAGCCAGGCCGCCGCCTCTACCCGGCGGACCGGCACGCCGAGCGTCGCGGTGATCACGCGGTCGTTGGCCATCGCCCGCATGGCCGTGCCAAGCTTGGTGTAGCGCAGGAACGCGCCGGTCGCCACCGTGATCACCACGCCGGCCGCCAGCGCGATGATCTGCGTCCAGTTCACCTGGACCTGGCCGACGGAGAAACCGCTGTTGTCGGTGGGCAGCGTGATCGAGCGGGCCTGCCCGCCGCTGGTCGTCCACAGCAGGTCCATCAGGCCGTACAGGACGAGGGTCAGCCCGATGGTGGCCACCGCCTTGATCAGCGGGCCGCGCGCCGCCAGCGCCGGGCCGAAGACGGTCCCGTACGCGAGGGTCACCGCAGCGGCGAAGGCCACGCAGACCAGCCAGCTGACCCAGCCGGGGGCCCCGGCCTGCATCAGGGACCACGCGATCAGCGCGCCCATCGCACCGACCGCGCCGAACGCCAGGTACAGCACGCCCGTGGCGCGGTAGAGCACGACCAGCCCGACCCCGGACAGGGCATACACCCCGCCCAGGGCCAGGCCGCTGACGATAAACGGCTCGAAGTCCTGCCAGGGCGGCATAGACCGACCCTACGACGTCGGTGCCATCGCCGCCGTGCCGGCGAGGGCCCGGTACTGCGCGATCTGCGGGTCAACCGCCGAGATCTGCGTGCAGCCCTGGGCCGTCACCATCTTGCCGTTGTCGGGCGTGACGGTGGAGTCGTCGTTGTTCGGGATGTGCAGGGAGTAGCTGCCGTAGGTCCACAGCTGGCACAGCATCCCGGTGTTGAAGTTCGTCACCGCCTTGAACGCGGCGTTGACGGTGGCTACGGTGTACGTCCCGCTGGTAATCGACTCCAGCGCGTGCACCGCGATCTCGGCCTCGGTGAAGCCCATCTGGCTGAAGCTGCCGATGCCGCCGGAGACCGCCTTGCCGTACTGCTTGTAGATGGCCTTGTACAGGTTCATCGTCGGCGTGTTCGTGACGTCGGGCGGGAGCAGTTCGGCGTTGACGAACAGCTTGTCGTTCCACTTCGAGCCCAGCGACTGGGCCAGGAAGTCGGTGTTGCATGGCGTCGAGCATGCCCACAGCTTGACCCGGTCCTCCAAGCCGAGCTTCTGCGCCGCCTGCAGGATGACCAGCGCCTCGGGCGGGGTGAAGTTGAGCACCACGGCGCCGTCCGGGCCCGCGTCGTCGACTTCCTTGATCGCCACCGAGTCGGCGTCGGAGATCGGCACGTTCTCGGTCAGCTGGACGATCGGCACGCCCGCGGCCTTGGCCAGGGCGTTCGGCCCCGCGGCGATGTACCCGGTACCCGGCACGTTCGACTGGTCGAAGACGATCTTGGAGACGTGCTGGGCGAGCGCGTACTGGACGGCTCCGTCGGAGCTGTACCGCGGCCCCATGTTGACCGCGGCGCTGTTCGGCGTCCCATAGCACTCAGGCGCGATCCCCGAGTCGATGATGTAGTAGCCGAGCTTCTGCCAGTAGCTGCTGTCGACCGAGCACTCGATGATGGAGGTGTTGCCGACGATCCCGACCACGTGATCGGTGTCCACGAGCTGCTTGGCGTCGGCCGCGATCTGCGCCGGGTTGGTCTGCTCGGTCTCGATGTAGTACTTGATCGGGTGGCCGTTGATGCCGCCGTTGTCGTTGACGCAGGTGAAGTAGGCGTTCGCCATGTTGGATATGTCGGTGAACGACGTGCCCGGCTGGTTGGTGACGATCACGCCGAGCGGGATCGGCGTGCCGGTGGCCATCACGCCGGGGTTGGTGCCGCACTGCGACGTGCTCACCGTCGTGGTGGCCGGCGCGCTCGACGCGGGCGCCGAGGTGCTCGTGCTGCTGGAGCTGCTTGAGCTGCTGCTACTGCTGCTACATCCGGCGGCGGCGAGGGCGGCCGCGGCGAGGACGATCATCATGCGCGCCGACGTCATATGCATATATCTGCTCATCTCTCCCCCTCAGGGCAGTGATTTCCAGGTGCCTTTAATTTACGGTCACCACGATCTTAATCGCGTCCTGTGGCCGTTTCATCGCGAATTCGAATGCCTCCGCCGCGCGCTCGAGCGGGAAATGATGCGAGAAGAGCGCGGTGAGCGATGCGCTATGGGCCGATACCAGCCGCACCGCATTGAGGAAATCCTCGGCGGTCGCGCAGCTGGAGCCGATAACGTCAATTTCCTTCTCCGGGAACGTACCAGGCCGCAGCGCCGCGGTGCCCGAGGACATGCCGACCACCACGACCCGGCCGGCTGCGCAGACCATCTCGATGGCCTGCGGCAGGACGCTGGGTTCGCCGCTGGTCTCGACCACCACCGGCGGCCCCTCGCCGCCGGTCCAATTCCTGACCGATTCGAGCAGCTCGGCGGGAGATGCCCAGGCCACGCGCTCGGCGCCGAGCCGCTTGGCCAGGTCCCTGCGACCGGCGACGGGATCGATCGACAGCACCCGCGCGCCCGCGTCCGCCGCGGCAAGCACCGTGGCCAGGCCGATGGGCCCGGCGCCGAACACCACGACCTGCTCCCCCGCCCGCAGCCGTCCGCGCGCCAGGGCGTGCACGACCACCGAGGCCGGCTCGACGAACGTCGTGCAGTCGGGATCCAGGTCACCGACGCCGAACACCGCGCCGGCAGGCACCTCGAGCCGTTCGGCGAGGCCCCCGTCGAGGTGCACGCCGACCAGCCGGAATGACACGCACACGTTGGGCCGCCCGATCCGGCAGGGGTAGCAGGCGCCGCACGGGAGCAGCGGCCAGATCGCGACCCGCTCGCCCGCCCTGGCGCCGTGGCTGTCACCGGGATCTTCGACCACCGCGGACACCTCGTGGCCCTGGATCCTCGGATAGAAGTCGCGCAGTCCGGAAAGCGCGCCGACGTCACCGGAAAACAGGTGGAAGTCCGAGCCGCAGATACCGACCGCCTCCGGCCGCACGATAACGTTTCCGGCACGGGCAGGTCCCGAATCGGGAACATCCTCGATCACCATGTCGCCAGGTGATCTGGTCACTGCGGCCAGCACTCGGGCCCCTTACTAGGCAGCCAAAATTCCCGCTCATTTTGCGCTTAGGCGGAGATTTCCATGAAAGGCGCAGCGGAACAATGACGTGATCCCCAAATCGGCCCGGCCGGTTCCTGAGCCAGACCACAAGCGGCCGGCGCCGGGCTAGCCGAGCCCGGCCTCGTCGCGGAGAATGGCGGCCTGGTCGGTGTACTCCCAGGTGAACCCGGGCTCGTCGCGCCCGAAGTGCCCGTAGGCCGCCGTCCGGCGGTAGATCGGCCGGCGCAGGTCCAGGTTCTGCACCAGGGCGGCCGGGCGCAGGTCGAAATGGTCGCGTACCAGGCCAACAAGAGCAGAGCGTCCAATCTTCTCCGTGCCGAACGTGTCGACGAGCAGGGACAGCGGCCTGGCCACCCCGATCGCGTAGGCCACCTGGACCTCGACCCGGTCGGCCAGCCCGGCCGCCACGATGTTCTTGGCCACGTGCCGGGCCGCGTAGGAAGCCGACCGGTCCACCTTGGTCGGGTCCTTGCCGGAGAAGGCGCCGCCGCCGTGCCTGGCGAACCCGCCGTAGGTGTCGACGATGATCTTGCGGCCGGTCAGCCCGGTGTCGCCCACCGGCCCGCCGATCACGAACCGCCCGGTCGGGTTGACGTAGAACTCCCTGCGCAGCGCGGCGGCGTCGTACAGGTCCGGCGGCAGCGCCTGCGTCACCACCTGCTCCCACAGCGCGTCGGCGAGCTTGGCCTCCACCCCGTCCTCGTGCTGGGTGGAGATGAGCACCTTCTCTACCCGCACCGGCAGGCCGGCCGCGTCGTAGCGCACCGTGACCTGCGTCTTGCCGTCCGGCCGCAGGTAGGGCAGCAGCCCGCCCCGGCGGACCTGCGCGAGCCGGCGCGCCAGCTTGTGCGCGAGCACGATCGGCATGGGCATCAGCTCAGGCGTCTCGTTCGTCGCGTAGCCGAACATCATGCCCTGGTCGCCCGCGCCGACCGAATCGAACGGATCGGTGCTCCCCAGGCGGCGTGCGTCGTGCGACTCCGCCACGCCGCGGGCGATGTCGGGCGACTGCTTGTCCAGCGCCGTGATTACGCCGACCGCGTTGCCGTCGTAACCGAACTCGCCGGTGTCGTACCCGATGTCGCAGATCACCTGGCGGGCGATCGCCGCGAAGTCGAGGACCGCGGCGGTGGTGATCTCGCCGGCCAGCACGACAAGCCCCGTGGTCAGCAGCGTCTCCACCGCCACCCGTGATCCGGTGTCCTGGGCCAGCGCGGCATCCACGATCGCGTCGGAGATCTGGTCGGCCACCTTGTCCGGGTGGCCCTCCGTCACCGATTCCGAGGTGAACAGGAACCCCTCCTCGGCGCCGCTCATGTCTTGGTGCCTCCCTGCGGTTCGGTTCCAGACAGTTCGGCCCGGACCGCGGCGGCCCCGGCCACCATGGCGTGCAGCTTGCGCCTGGCCACCTCGGGTGCCAGGTGCCGCAGCCCGCAATCCGGGTTGATCATGAGCCGGTCGGCAGGCACGTACTCCAGCGCGCGCCTGATCCGGGACGCGACCAGCTCGGCCGACTCGACCTCGGGGGTCTTGACGTCGATCACCCCGAGGCCCAGCCACCTGTCCCACTCGTGCTGCCGGATCAGCCGCAGGTCATCCAGGCCCTTGCGGGCGAATTCGAGGACGATCTGGTCCACCCGCGCCGCCTTGACCGCGGGGAACAGGAAGTCGTAGTGCCCCTCCCAGGACGGGCGCGCGTACCTGTTCCCGTAGCACACGTGCAGCGCCCAGGTCGCGGGCACGCCGTCGGTGACGATGTTGACCGCATCCACCGCGAGCTCGACCTGCTCCGGGTACCCGGCCAGGAACGGCTCGTCGATCTGCAGCAGGTCGGCGCCGGCCGCGGCGAGCTCGCGGGCCTCGGCGTTCAGCCGGCGGGCCAGCGCGCGTACCAGGTCGCCTGGGTCGGGGTAGGCGTCGTCGCGGATCCGGCGGGACAGCGAGAAGGGACCGGTGAAGGAGAACTTGACCGGCCGGTCGGTGAGCCTGCGGGTGAACCGGAAGTCGTCGGCCAGGGCGAGGCCCTCGGGGAGGTCTGGCAGCGGCCTGGTGACCTCGGCGTCGTAGTAGTCGAAGTAGTCGGTCTTGGCCCGCTGCGGGATGTGCACGCCGGGAATGCGCGCGAGGAAGTAGTCCACGTCGTTGTCCCGGCGCAGCTCGCCGTCGGAGACGATGTCGATGCCGGCCAGCTCCTGGTCCTTGACCGCCGCCTTGATGGCCACCTCGTGGATCTCGGCGAGGTGCTGGGCGCTGATCCGGCGCTGGTAGTACTCGGTCTTCAGCCGCTCCAGCCATTCCGGCACCGAATACGAGCCCACCACGGTGGTCGGAAGCAGCACCATAGTCAATCCCTGGCCTGCGCGGTGAGCGTGGTGATGTTCGAGCCGGGCCGCTGGCGGAACGGCGCGAACTCGACGCCGAACCCCCGGCGGCTCGCCACCAGCTGCAGCAGCGGCCCGTTCACCCAGTTGACCACCGAGCCGTCGTACTTGCCCGGGCCGTAGAACCCGGTACGGTACTGCGGGCGGCTGGTCAGGAACAGGTCGTGGCACTGCACCCGGCCGTACGGGTGCAGCAGCGGCAGCGTCCCGGTGAAGCTGGCCAGCGCGCCGTTGCTGACGTGCATGCGGACGTCGCCTTCTGTCTCGAGCAGCGACCGCATGATCTCGCCGGTCAGCGCGGGGCTGACCTGGTAGCGGTCCAGTCCCTCCAGCGGGGCGTACCGTTCCCGCAGCCGGAGCGCCTCCCACACCGCCTGCCAGAACGAGACCGCCTGGCTGGGGTCGGCGAACTGCACGGGGGCGGACTCGCTGAGCAGCTCGGGGCCGATCCGCAGCAGCCGGTCGATGAGCGGCACCAGCCCGGCGCGGCTGGTGCCGAACCGGTCGGCGATGAGGCTGGCGTCCTCCTCGCTCAAAAACGCCTGCGTCTCGACCAGGTAGGTGCGTCCGTGGACCCAGGCCACCTCGTCGGTGGGCAGGTTGTCGTACACGTTGGAGATGTAGACCAGGAAGGTCTTGCCGGCCAGGAAGCCGAGCGTGACCGCCGGGCGGGTCGCCTCGACGACTAGCGCGCTGACCCGCTCGCCGTGGTGGGCGACGGCCTGGTGCGCCCGCTCGAGCACGTGAGCCGAGTAGTCCCCCATCAGGTAGCGCAGCCTGCGGTAGTAGTCGCGCCCGTGCCGCTGGTCGAGCCGGACGAACTCGTCCAGCCAGGTGCGTGCCTGGTTCCCGTTCCCGACGCCGAGCTCGAGCACGTACAACTCGTCGGGCAGCGCGCGCCGCGCGGCCAGGTCGTCCCAGAGCCGGAACAGCTCCAGGATGAGCTCGCTGGCCGCCTCGGTGTTCCGCGCGTCGCTCTCGCCGCCGGGCAGGGACTGCTCGTACTCGCGGCCGGTGGCCTGCTCCCAGACCGACAGCGCCTGCCAGTACAGCGCGTTGAACCGCCAGATGCAGCTGTCTCGCCCGGGCACCCAGGGCTCCAGGGCCAGTCCCGACTGGTCGGACAGCGCCAGCTTGACCCGCTCGGCCAGGTCGTCGGGAGCGATGTCGCCGCAGCGGCGCAGGTCGACGGCGAGCTCGACGTCCGTGGCCCCGATCGGCCTGCTGACCACGGCGTCGCGGAAGTTGCTCCGGTACTGGATCCAGTCGCAGACCACCCGCAGGCGGGACAGGTCGGCGGGCGAGGCGCACACCGCCTCGATGATCGGGCCGAGCGCCGCCCGGGCCGCGGCGGACTCGCGCAGCTTCTTTACCGGCCGCAGGTCAACGTCCATCGTTGCCCACCCCGAGGCCGGCTCCGTCCAGGATGCCGGGGACGGCCTGCTCGTTCCCTGCGACCAGCAGATGCACCCCGGCCACGCCCGGGATGTCGCGCACCTGCTCGACGATCTCGGCGGCCAGCTTGACTCCCTCCGCGGCCGTCCGATCCGCGGGGACCGCCCGCAGCCTGCGGTAGACCTCGTCCGGCACGTACACCCCCGGCACCTTCTCGCGCATGTAGTCCAGGGCCCGCAGGGACCTGACGGCGCCGACGCCGGCCAGGATAGCGCACTGCTCGGGCAGCCCGAGGTCGCGGACCTGTGCCATCCACCGCCCGAACGCCGGGACGTCGAACACGAACTGCGTCTGCACGAACTGCGCTCCGGCCGCCACCTTCTTGCCGAGCCGGTCGGCGCGGAACTCCACGGGCGGGGCGAACGGGTTCTCGACGGCGCCGAGGAAGCACTCGGGCGCCGGGTCGAGCGTCCGCCCGGACAGCAGCGTGGCCTGGTCGCGCATGGTCCGCAGGGTCCACAGGAGCTGGACGCTGTCCAGGTCGAACACCGGCTTCGCGCCCGGGTGATCGCCGAACTTCGGGTGGTCCCCCGTCATGACCAGGATGGTGCGGATGCCGAGCGAACAGGCGCCGAGCAGGTCGGACTGGAGCGCGATACGGTTGCGGTCCCGGCAGGTCATCTGCATGATCGGCTCGAGCCCGGCGGCGAGCACGGCCAGGCTGCCTGCCCAGCTGGCCAGCCGCACGTTCGAGCCCTGGTTGTCGGTGATGTTGACGGCGTCGACCCAGCCCCGCAGCAGCGTGGCCGCCCTGGTCATCGGGTCCGTGCTCGCCCCGCGCGGCGGGCTGATCTCGGCGGTCACCGCGAAGCTGCCCGACGCCAGGCGCTCGCGCAGGCTCACCGGTCCGCTCCAGGGCGCTCGCCGGCCTTGCTGGTCCACAGCCCCTCGTCGCGGCCCTGCCAGTAGTTCAGCCACGAGCTCTGGCCCCAGCGGCGGTGATCCGCCGGGCGGTGCAGCAGCCGCAGGTCGGCGGCCCGGCCCTGGCTCGCCGCGCGCTCGTAGGCGTCGACCCAGACGCAAGCCTGCGCCGGGTACACCTCGCAGGAGCCGTCCGGGCCCACTCCCCCGCACGGCCCGTTGCGCAGTTCCTTCGGGCAGCCCATCGGGCAGACGTAGCCGGTGACGGGCAGGGCGCACTGGCCGCACATCCGGCAGCCGAACAGGTCCTGCTTGACCAGCCGCTCCCCGCCGGTGAAGGCCGCCCGCGCCGGGCCCGACGCCTCGATCCTGGCGCCGAACCAGCGCCAGCGCGCGTTGGGGCGCAGCGCCCGCTGCAGCCGGTACGCCACGCGGACGCCCAGGTGCGGGTGCACGGGGATGGGCGGCCTGGCGGTCAACAGGCCAGCCGGGATCGGCGGAATGTAGCGTCCGCTGCGGCAAATTGCGAATGGCGAGAATTCACCTGGCGGGGAAAAGGAATTGGCGACGGGCTGTCCTTGACCATACGGGACCCCATGCTCGCTATCCTGGGCGTTCACGTTCGGGAAAGCAACGATGACCGCCACAAGCTTTCCGGAGGTCCGTTGTCGCGGCGCACAAAGCAGATCCGGGGAAACCGGATAAACGGAATGGCAAATAGTTGTGCGGCACAAAGGTCGCCGCGAGGGGGTGGTGGCGGTCCCTCAGGCGCCGGCGAGGCGTGGCAGCACCTCGCTGCCGAGCAGGCGGACGTGGTCGGTGTCGGCCACGTCGTACAGGTGGAAGTAGACGGTGTCCGCGCCCGCGGCTCGCAGCTCGGCCAGCCGCCCGGCGATGTCGCCGGGGTCCCCGGTGATCCCCATGCGCAGCATCCGCAGCCCGTCCTCGCCGAGCGCGGCGGCCCGGCGTTCGGCCTCGGCGCGGGTCGCCCCGCAGCACACCGGCAGCGTGGTCGACAGCCGGACGCTCGCCGGGTCACGCCCGGATTCGGCGCAGATCCGCCTGAAGTTGGCGAACCGCTCGGCCAGCCCGTCGGACATCCCGCTGTTGAACTCGGCCGCGAACCGCGCCGCGAGCGCGGGCGTCCGCCTTGGCCCGGCGCCGCCGATGATGATCGGGATCGGCCCGGCCGACCGGGGGATGCTGGCGCAGTCGGTGAGCTGGTAGTGCTTCCCGTGGTAGCTGAACGTCTCGCCCGGCGTGGTCCCCCACAGCCCGGTGATGACGTCGAGCTGCTCGGCGAGGCGGTCGAACCGCTCGCCGAGCGGCGGGAACGGGATGCCGAAGAACTGGTGCTCGCGCTCGTACCAGGCCGCGCCGATGCCGAGCTCGACCCGCCCGTCGCTCATCGCGTCTACCGTGGCCACCGTGATGGCCAGCGGCCCCGGCCGGCGGTACGTCGAGGCCGTCATCAGCGTGCCCAGGCGGACCCGCTCGGTCTGCACGGCCAGGCCGGCCAGCGTGGTCCACGAATCGGTCGGGCGGTAGCCGGTGTCGTCCGGGTCGATGCCCAGGTAATGGTCGGACCGGAAGAAGGCGTCGAAGCCCGCTTCCTCGCATGTCCGCGCCAGCGCGAGGATCTGCGCGTACGTGGCTCCGTGGTGCGGCTCAAGCAGGACGCGCATCCTCATCGCTTGGTTTCTCCGATTCTTTCCTCCGAACGAGCGGTGGTGCGCGCCAGGTCCGCCAGGGGGAAATGGCACGCGACGTAATGGCCGGTGGCGAGCTCGCGCATGGGCGGGGCCTGCTCCGCGCAGAGTTCGGCGGCCCGCGGGCACCTGGTCCGGAACCGGCAGCCGCTGGGCGGGTGGATCGGCGACGGCGGCTCGCCGCTGATGACCCGGCTGACCCTTCCGTCGGGGGTGGAGCGCGCGGCCGCGGGGTCGGGGCTGGGAATCGAGTCGAGCAGGGCCCGCGTGTACGGGTGCAGCGGCTGGCGGTAGACCGTCTCCCCCGGCCCGACCTCGCACAGCTTGCCGAGGTACATGACGGCTACCCGGTCACTCACCTGCTTGACCAGGGCCAGGTCGTGGGCGATGAACAGGTAGGACAGGCCGAGCTCGGCGCGCAGCCGCTCGAACAGGGCCAGGACCTGCGCCTGGATGAGCACGTCCAGGGACGACACCGCCTCGTCGCAGATGATCAGCGCCGGGGACAACGCGACCGCCCGGGCGATGGCCACCCGCTGGGCCTGGCCGCCGGACAGCTCCCTGGGCCGCCGCCCGCCGTGGGCGGCCGGGTCGAGCCCGACCAGCTCGAGCACCTCATCGACCCGGCGCCGCCGGCCGGCCCGGCTGCCGACGCGGTACGCGATCAGCGGTTCCGCGACCAGGTCCCGGACTCGCCACTTCGGGTCCAGCGAGCCGAACGGATCCTGGAACACCATCTGCAGGTGCCTGCGGGCCTGGAGCAGGCCCGCACCGTGCAGCGTGACCAGGTCGGTGCCGCGGAACACGACCGCACCGGACTTCGGCCGCGGCGCCTGGAGGATCGACCGCGCGAGCGTCGACTTCCCCGATCCGGTCTCGCCGACGATGCCGAGGGTCTCCCCCGGCCACACGTCGAACGAGACGCCCGTGACGGCCTGGACGGTGCCGCCGCGGATCCCGCCGCGGTCCCCGACCGCGAACTCCTGGACCAGGTCCCGGACCTGCAGGAGGGGCTCGCCGGACGTCATGCCGCGTCTCCGTTCCCGCACGGGTGCCAGCAGGCCCACCGGTGGCCCGGCTCGTGCTCGGTCAGCGGCGGGGCGGCTTGAAGGCAATCGTCCTGCGCCCGGCGGCAGCGCGGCGCGAACGAGCACCCGGCGGGCAGCGCGGCCAGGTCGGGCGGCCGGCCGCCGATCACGGGCAGCGGCGAGTGCGCGGGCCGCTCCAGCCGCGGTATCGCCTCGAACAGCGCTTGGGTGTAGGGCATCCGGACGCGCGTGAACAGGCGTGCCGCCGGGGCCTGCTCCACGATCCGGCCCGCGTACATCACGATCACCTCGTCGGCGTAGGACGCGGCCAGCCCGAGGTCGTGGCTGATCAGCATCAGCGCCATGCCGAGCCCGGCCTGCAGCTCGAGCAGCAGCTCCATGATCTGGGCCTGCGTCGTGACGTCCAGCGCGGTCGTCGCCTCGTCGGCGATGAGCAGTTTGGGCCGGCAGGCCAGGGCGATGGCAATCATGACGCGCTGACGCATCCCGCCGCTCAGCTGGTGCGGGTACTCGAGGTAGCGCCGTTCGGGCAAAGGCATTCGCACCAGCCGAAGGAGCTCGATGACCTGTTCACGGGCCTCGGGTTTGGTCACCCGCCGGTGGGCCCGGACCGCCTCGGCGATCTGGCTGCCGATCCGCATCGTCGGGTTGAGCGACCGCGCCGGATCCTGGAACACCATCGCGATGTCCGCGCCGCGGTACTCGCGCATGCGGTCGTCGCTCAGCCCGATCAGCTGCGTGCCCTGGAACCGGGCCGAGCCGGTGACCACCGCGCTGGGCGGCAGCAGGCCCACCACCGCGCGGCAGCTGACGGTCTTGCCTGACCCGGACTCGCCGACGATGGCCAGCGTCTGCCCGGCCCGGACGCGGTAGCTGATCCCGTTGACCGCGTGCAGTTGGCGCCCGCGTACTCCGAACGCGACCTTCAGGTCCTCGACGTCGAGCAGGTGGTCGCTCACCGGACGCCCCAGCGTTCCCGCAGGGCGTCGCCGAGGAGGTTCAGCGACAGGACGCTGGCGAACAGGAACGCGCTCGGGATCAGCACCAGGTCGGGGGACGCCGACAGGGTCTGCTGCCCCTGCGCGATCATGCTCCCCCAGCTCGCCTCGGGCAGCGGGATGCCGAGGCCGAGGAAGCTGAGCGCGCCCTCCAGGATGATCGCGATGCCGATGCCGAGCAGGCTGAACGTCATGAGCTGCGGTGCGATGTTGGGGATGATGTGGCGCACGATCACGCGCCACCCCCTGGTGCCCGACAGCCGGGCCGCGAGCATGAAGGTCTGCTCGCGCAGGGCCAGGGTGGCGGCGCGCGCGATCCGGCCGACGGCCGGGATGCTGAAGACCGACAGCGCCCAGATGACGTGCACCTCGCTCGGGCCGAGTCCCTCGGCGATGGCCAGCGCGAGCACGAGTGCGGGGAACGCGATCAGGATGTCGAGCAGGCGGGAGATGACCGCGTCGGTGACGCCGCCCCAGTAGCCGGCGGCCATCCCCAGCAGGCCGCCGACGACCAGGCCGATGGCGGTGACGCCGAACCCGACCTCGAACGAGATCTGCCCGCCGTACAGGATGCGGGAGAACACGTCGTTGCCCACCGGGTCGGTGCCGAAGATGTGCCCGGGCGACAGCGGCGGAAGGCCGGCCTGCAGGACGCTGCCGCGGACCGGGTTGGGTACGGGGTAGATGTTCGGCCAGATGAAGCACGCGCCGAGCATCAGGACGAGGAATCCGGCGGGGCCCCAGAGCCTTAGCGCGCGGACCCAGCCGGGCCGGGTGCGCGCCCGTGGCACCAGCTTGGTGTCGGCCGGCCCGCCCGGGGCCAGCAGGTCAGGAAGCGGAGCGCTCATACCGGATCCTCGGGTCGAGCGCCGTGTACAGCAGGTCCGCGAGCAGGTTGGCGACCACCACGACCGCGCCGAAGAAGACGACGATCCCCTCCACGACGGGCACGTCGTGGTCGTTGATGGACTGGATCAAGATCGCGCCCACGCCGGGCAGCGAGAAGATCGGCTCGATGATGGCTACCGCGCCGACCAGCGTGCCGAGGTTGAGCGCGACCAGGGTGATCAGGCCGAACATCGAGTTGGGCAGCGCGTGCCGCAGCAGCACCCGCCAGGGTGGCACGCCCTTGGCCCGCGCGGTCACGATGTAGTCTTCGCGCTGCATCTGCTCGATGATGTCCGCGCGCAGCAGGCGGGTGTAGATGCTGAACAGCGGGAAGCCGATGGCGATGGCGGGCAGGGTCAGCGACCTGATGTTCTGGAACGGGTCGGCGGTCAGCGAGGTGTACCCGATGGCCGGGAACCACGGGAGCCTGACCGCGAACAGGTAGATGAGGACCAGGGCGAGCACGTAGGGCGCGATGGACAGCCCGGTCATGCTGACCATCATGCCGAGTCGGTCCGCGACGCCGTTCGGCCTGCGGGCCGCGAGCACGGCCACGGCGACGCCGAACGCGATCGACCCGACGAAGGCGTAGAGCAGGAGTTCCGCGGTGACCGGGAGTCGCGTCCCGAGGATCGTGGTCACGTTCTCGCCGTTGACGACCGAGGTGCCGAGGCTGCCGTGGAACGCGTCACCGAGCCAGTTACCGTACCGGACCCAGAACGGCTCGTTCAGGTGCAGCTGGACCTCCAGCTGGTGCACCTCCGCGGGCGTCGCGTTGGCGCCGAGCAGTTCCTGGGCCGCGTCGCCGGGCAGCAGGTTCATCACGATGTAGGTCAGGAACGTCACGCCCCACAGCACAAAGATCGCCGCGAGCAGCCTGCGGCTCGCCAGCCGGAGGCTGGGGGAGCCGAGGACCCGGCGCGCTCGCGCTCGTGCTCGCGCGCCGGGTTCTGGTCCGGCCGGTTCGGGTTCGGCCGGTTCGGTCGCGGCGTGGTCGGCTACCGCCATCTGATGTTTCCTTGGGTTAGCTGCTGTAGGCCACGTCCTCCCACAGGATGGTCGGCGTGACGACGACGGCCGGCAGCGGCTCGGTCAGGCCGGGCCCGACGACGCCCTTGACCGCCACGTTGGCCGGGGCGAAGGCGAAGTAGAACGGGCCGTAGTAGTTCGAGGCGATGTAGTTGGCGGCCTGGGTGTAGATCGCGCACCGCTGGCTCAGGTTGGTGAGCGCCGCGGCCTGGTTGAGCAGCGAGTCCAGGTGCGGGTCGTGCACGCCGCTGAACGGTGAGGTCGAGGAGAACCTGAAGCCGACGCCGACCCCGGCCGCCGGGTCGTAGGACCCCGCGGTCTGGATCATCGACTGCCACTTGCCCGAGACGAACTGCGCGATGAGCGGGGCCAGGGCGTACGCGTGGATGATGGTCTTGATTCCGACCGCCGCCCACTCGGTCTGCAGGGCCTCGGTGGTCTCCTCCGCCACCAGGTTCTGGATCGTGCCCAGGTTGATCGTGACCTTGTTCAGGCCGCTCTGCGCGACCAGCGTCTTGGCCAGGGTCGGGTCGTACCCCTGGTAACCGGGGACCGTCGGCTGGTAGCAGATCCCGCCGGGTCCGGTGAACCCCTGGACGGGCGGGTACATGTTGTCGAATACGTGCTGCAGGATCGGCCCGAAGTTGGTGGCCGCGTAGATGGCCTGCCGGGCCTTGACGTTGTTGAACGGCGCCGTCTTCGTATTGAGCTGCAGGTCGTACGGTGACGTGCTGAGCTGGTTCTCCACTTCGACGGCGGGATTCTTCGCCGCCTCTTGCAGCAGCGACGGTGTGGACATGTCGACGTAGATCTGGCCCTCCTTCGCGAGCAGGGCCTCGTATCCCGCCTCGTCGCTGGCCACCGACTTGAACGTGAGCGTATCCAGGTACGGGCGGCCGGCCTGCCAGTAGGTGGGGTTCTTCTTCAGCGCGAGGACCGAGCTGAGCGTGTCGCTGACCACCTCGAACGGGCCGGCGCCGACCGGGTCGAGGGCGAACGCCTTCTCCCCCATCTTCTGCTCGGCCGTCGGGGACGCGATCCAGTCGGCCGTCGAGTCGAAGATCTCGTCGATGAACGCGCCGTCCGGCGCGCTGAGGGTAATCGTGACCGTATCGGCACCGGTCGCGGTCACCGACGTGACCGGCCAGGTCGGCTTGCAGGTGCACGCCGACTTGAGGTCACGGTTGATGTTCCAGACCACGGCGGTGGCGTTGAACGGCGTGCCGTCGGTGAACTTCACGCCCGGGCGGATGTCCAGCGTGATCGTCTTGGCGTCGCTGGAGATCGAGTAGCCGGTCGCCAGGTCGGGGATGATGGCGCCCTTCGGGCCGAGCTCGAACAGCTCGCCGTAGATGGCGTCCATGTAGTCCTGGTCCGCCGCGCCGTCGATGTTCGTCGCCGGGTCCAGGCCGTCCGGCCAGTCACCGGAATAACCCGTGGCCTCGAAGACTGTCATCGCCCCGCCTGCGCGGGGGCCGGTGCTCGCCGGTGCCGCGGCGCTGGACGAGCTACTGCTGCTACTGCTGCTGCACGCGGCCACGGCGAGGGCCAGCAGTACGGCCGTCCCCGCGAGCCCGAATCTTCGTATCCTCTTCCGCTCTTTCCGCTCCGCTGAGCCGAACCTCATGGCCTTCACCTACTCCGATATCGGGCATCCCATCGAAAGTGTGTGACAAAAAATATGTCGAGTGTCGGATAATTTGTCTTGGATATTAGAATCCGCCCGGATCGGCCGCAAGGGGTCAATTAGCTCTTACAGCCCGCGAAAAGCGCTCTTGTCCCGGCGCTTGCCCATCCGCGTCTTAGCCTTGTGCCGGACCCACAAGGCTCAGTCGCTGGGGAGCGCGGTAATGGGCAGCGACGGCCGGGCCAGTCCCTTCGCGATCGCCGACCGGATGTCGCTGATGACGCCAGGGCCGTCGGTCCTGATCCGCTTGGGCGGGAAGTGCAGCGGGAAGATCCCGTGCGCAATAAGCCTGTCGTGCCGCTCGGTGGTGCGATCCTGATCCTCTGCGCCCAGGTGGTAGGCGCGGGAGTCGACCTCGGCCGCGACTCCGGCCTCCTGCCACCACGCGTCGACGGTGGCGATAAATACGCCGTCCGCGTCGTGGAGCCGTGCGTTGAACATCGGCTTGGGCAAGTCCGAGCGCAGGATCAACAGCCGGGCATCTGCCTCCGCGACCGACCGGACGCCGTCGCCGATCTCGGCGAGGGCATCGCGGAACAGGGTCGCCCCCTTGGCCGGCCCTGCTTGGAGTTCCTCGGCCAGCTCCGCCACGGTGCAGGCCCGGCGCTGCACCGCGTCGCAGACGACCTGGCGCACGTCGTCGAAGCGGGTCAGACTGCGGGCCGCGTCCGCCACCGCGCGGGCGGGCTTGGCAAAGCGGATCGGCCCGGTGACGAACGTCCGATCCGGCATCCGCCTCGTCCGGTGTACGCGCACGAACCCGGTGCTCTGCCGCCTGCAGGCCCACGGGATCAGCACGTCCACCACGTCGGGTCCGGCCGAGTGCAGGCGATGGCGCCGCACCGCGGCCGGTCCGGTGATCAGGCTCCGCGGGCCCGCGTACAGCAGCGCCGCGATCTGCCGCTGGTCCTGGGTCACGGTCCCGGTGACCGTCAGGTACACGCCCGGCAGCAACCGCTGCCACCGCCCGCCGGGAGCGACCTGGCGCGTGATGGTGCTGCGCGGCATGCCACACCGGAGGGCCTGTTCGCGAGTGACGACCTGACGCTGCACCTGCAACACGCGTCCCAGGCGTTCCACATCGAAAGCGGATCGCTTCGGCATGGCGACACAGTGTCACACAGGTCCGACAAAACGGGCCGGACGGAGGCGAGATGACGGGCCTTGGGTGCCACAAGGCCCGTCTATCGAGTCCTGGGGCACCCAAGGCCCATTAAGGGGATCAGAGCGGGAGGACAGCGGGACGAGAGCCCGGCGGGGCGAGGCGACTCGGGGCGCTTCTGTCTCAGTCGCCCCAGATGTCGTGGGCGGTTTCTACGATGAGGCGGAGCTTGGCTAGTTGCTCGGCTTGGGTCAGGGCGTTGCCTTCGGACGTGGAGGAGAAGCCGCACTGGCCGGACAGGCAGAGCTGGTCCAGGGGGAGGTATTTCGCGGCTTCGTCGATGCGGCGCTTGAGGTCGTCGGGGGACTCTAGGTCGGGGCGCTTGGTGGTGACCAGGCCTAGGACGACCTGCTTGCCCTTCGGGACGAAGCGCAGGGGCTCGAAGCCGCCGGAGCGCTCGTCGTCGTACTCCAGGAAGAAGCCGTCCACGTCGAGTTCGGAGAACAGGGCCTCGGCCACGAAGTCGTAGCCGCCGGAGGCCACCCAGGAGGAGCGGAAGTTGCCGCGGCACATGTGGGTGGTGATGGCCATGCCCTTGGGCCGGTCCTTGACCGCGGCGTTGATCTGGCTGATGTAGCGATGGTGCAGGTGCTCGGCGTCCTCGCCGCGGGCGGCGATCTCGGCGCGCTGGGCCGGGTCGTTGAGGTAGGCCAGGCTGGTGTCGTCGAACTGCAGGTAGGTGCAGCCCAGGGCGCCCAGGCGCTGGACTTCGTTGGCGTAGGCGGCGGCCAGGTCGGCCCAGAACTCCTCGATGTCGGGGTAGACCGCCGGGTCCAGCATGGCCGGGCCGCCGCGGTAGTGGACCATGTTCGGCGACGGGATGGTGAGCTTCGGCACGGCCGTGGTGACGTGGTCCCGCACGAAGGTGAAGGCGTCGGCAAAGATCGTTTCGTCGATCCGGAGCTTCCCGTCGACCATGATCGAGGCGGGGGTGAACTCGATGTCGCCCGCCGCGTTATGGAACTTTACGGCCAGGTGACCGGGGGCCTTGGAGACGCCGCCGAGCGCGTAGATGAAGTCCATGTGCCAGGAGGCGCGGCGGAACTCACCGTCGGTGGCCGACTGGAGGCCCACCTCCTCCTGCATCCGGATCGCCCCCGGGATCTCCTCGTCCTCGACGGCGCGCAGGTCGGCGGCGGTGATCAGGCCAGCGGTGAAGTTCTCGCGGGCCTCAAGCAGGCGGGGCGGGCGCAGCAGGCTGCCGACGTGGTCGGCGCGGAACGGGGGGCTGGTGCGGCCGGACATGCGTGCCTCACTTTCTGGGGTGACAGTGGCAGGTTATAGGTCCCGGGGGTAGGTCAGGTCGATCGCGTCTGCGGGCACGCTCAGCGTCTGGGCCAGGATGGAGCGCATCAGGTCCTTGGGGACCAGGCAGTCGGCGCACGCCTGTTCGGTGGCGATGATCGTGACCCGGACGCGGTCACCTTCCTCGGCCACCTCAAGTTCGTAACCGTCAGCGGCCAGCGTGGAGCGCAGTACCACCGCTCGTTCGGTATCGATCATGGGGTAACACCGACCGGGGTCGCCGTGCCTGACCAT
Organism: uncultured Actinomycetes bacterium; assembly: GCA_963789225.1. GTDB lineage: Bacteria > Actinomycetota > Actinomycetes > Streptosporangiales > Streptosporangiaceae > Palsa-504. The sequence continues at coordinate 109,152 of CAWBKD010000002.1, read as the reverse complement.
TCGCCGAAGATCCGGACCACCATGGAGATCGCGGCGTTGCGCGCGCCGGCGACGACGAGGGGGACGTGCGCCGGGGAGGGCAGGATGCGGGTGAAGGTGCCGTCGGCGCTCTCGTCGGGGTCGGCGAAGCGGGCCGGGCCGCGCAGGCCGTTCTTCCCGGCGCGGCGCAGGTCGGCGCCGGTGCGGCCGCAGTGCTCCATGAGCCAGGCCTGAACGTCCGGCTTGGCGTAGCCGGCGGCCGCGAGCATCTGCGCGTGCTCGGGGCAGAACACCACGCCGGCCGAGGTGTCGCGGAAGATCAGCGAGCCCGTGCGGGAGATCGTGTCCGCGACGTCCCACAGGACCTGCTCGGGGTCCTGCGTGTGCCGGTTGTCCACAAACTCGCAGGTCCGCAGCAGCGTGGCGGACACCGCGCTGATGCCCTCGGGCTGTCCGCCGTCGGCGGCGAACGGCGGCCACGGGGACTCCTCCTCGTTCTCCGCGAGGCAGATCGACCAGCGGCCGGGCAGGCCCTGGGTGGCCTGCTCGAGCACGTGCGGGCGGATGCCGAACGCGTTCCGCACGATCAGGCCGATGGCGCGGGCCACCGTGGCGTTCGGGCGGAAGCCGGGGCCGAACGCGCCGCCGACGGCGTTGAAGCCGAGTTCGTGCCGGACCGGGCCATTGACCACGATCATCGGGGCCGGCCCGCTGGTGGACTGCCAGCCGCCGCCGCGTGCGGCGCGCTCGCGCATCAGGGCGTCGAACGCGGCCAGCACCACGGGGAAGTACTCCGGCAGGCAGCCGGCCATCGCCGCGTTGACGGCGGCCAGGTATACCGTGCAGTTCCGGCCCACCTGCTCCAACTCGCCGATGACCTCGTCGGGGGCGCGCGTGGTGGTGGCCAGGAACGCCTCGACCAGCGGCTGCGAGGCGGGGACCAGCGGCAGGCCGTCGGACCAGCCCTGGGCGTAGCAGTACTCGATGGCGGCCTGGGCGGCCTCGGGGTCCGGGGCTTCCGTCATGCGGTCAGCAGGGCGACCACGTCGTCGAGCACCCGGGCGGCGCGCTCGCGGACCTGATCCGGGGTCAGGACCGCGACGGGGTGCGGGGTGGTGGCGTACCGGTAGCCGGGGGCGCCGCGGAGTTCGGCCATCGCGTCGGCGGTGACGCGGAACGCGTCGCTGCAGATCGCGGCGGCGGGCAGCCCGGCGGACTCGAACGCGATGCCGTCGGCGACGGCCGAGGCGCTGCACGAGCCGCAGTCGCCGATGCCGGTGATGATGACGTCGCACTCCGCGGTCATCTCCTTGACCAGGTCCTCCGGGGCCGGGGCGGCGAAGTTGACCTTGGTCCGGGCCATCACCCCGGTCGCGCCGTAGCGCTCCTGGAGGAGCCTGCCGACCTCGTCGAGGAACGGGGCGGCGTTCTGCTTGGTGTTGACCAGCAGCCCCACGGTGGCGCCGCGCAGGTCGGCGCGGCGCGCGGCCCGGGGCGGGGCCTGCTGTGGGCGGCGCTGCGGTGAGCGGCCTGGGTGGTCCCGGTCGGGTCGAGGATCTGGTACGGCATGATCGTGCGGTCCCTCTAGTGCTCGTGGATGATGACGCCACGGATGTTCTTGCCATCCATCATGTCCTGGTAGCCCTCGTTGATCTGGTCGAGGGTGTAGCGCTTGGTGACCAGCTCGGTCAGCTTGATGTCGCCGGCCTGCCACAGGCCCAGGATCATCGGGATGTCGTACAGCGGGTTGGCCCCGCCGAACAGGGCGCCCTGCATCCGGCGGTGGTAGCCGATCAGGATGCCGCCGGGCAGGACCATGTTGTAGTAGCCGACGCCGGTAATGACCACCGTCCCGGCCTTCCCTGTCATGTTGACCGCGGCCTTGACGACGTTGTTGTTCATCTCGCCGACCGTGCAGATCACCTTGTCCGCGAGCTGGCCGCGGGTCAGCTCGACGACGCGCGCGTGCGCCTGCTCGGGGTCGCCGAAGGCGTGCGTGGCGCCGAACTCCATGGCCTGCTCGCGCTTGAACTCGACCGGGTCGACGGCGATGACGTTCTTGGCCCCGGCGTACCGGGCGCCCTGGACGGCGTTGATGCCCACCCCGCCGGTGCCGAAGACCACCACGGTCTCGCCCGGCCGCACGTCGCCCGCGTAGATGGCCGAGCAGAACCCGGTGGTCACCCCGCAGCTGACCAGGGCGGCCAGCTCGAACGGGATGTCGTCCTCGATCTTCACGCACGACCACTCGGACAGCACCGCGTATTGGGAGAACGAGCCGACCACGCACATGCCGCCCAGGTCCTGGTCCCCGTCGTGGAAGCGGAAGGTCCCGTCGACCAGGCAGCCGATGGCCGCGTTCTTGCCCGCGTCGCACAGGTTCTGGTGGCCGGTGGAGCAGTACCGGCAGGTGCCGCAGACCGGGATGTACGAGCAGGCCACCCGGTCGCCCTCCTTGACGCGGGTGACCGCGGGGCCGGTCTTGATGACCACGCCCGCGCCCTCGTGCCCGCCGACGAGCGGGAGGCGCGCGGTGCCGGTGGCGCGGATGTGCTCGTCGGAGTGGCACAGGCCCGCGGCCTCGTACCGGATGACGACCTCGCCGGCCTTTGGCTCGTCCAGGTCCAGCTCGGTGATCTCCCATGGCTCGCCGCCCTTGCGGAGCACCGCCGCCCGGGTCTTCATCATGGGTCCCGTTCCTTCTCACTTGTGGTCGGGCTTGGGTTTGGCTAGCTAACAGTTTTCATATCACGCGCTTCTCGACGTCAAAAGTGTCATATATCGTGTCCCCTGACCAACCAGGAACGCTTATGGCCGCCACCGCATCGGGCGCATGCGGCGCTGTGGCCAGCCCCAAGGGTTGAGGACTTCGCCGTGGACATATCGCTGGACGGCAAGGTGGCGCTGGTCACCGGGGCCGGGCCCAACATCGGAAGCGGGATCGCGCTGGCGCTTTCGCGGTACGGCGCGCGCGTGGCCTGCAACGACCTGAACCTCGAGGCGGCCAAGGCCGCCGTGCGGCGGGTCGAGCGCAACGGCGGGACCGGGCTCGCGCTGTCCGGCGACGTCAGCTCCGAGGACGACGTGCTCGCGAACATCGGCGCGGTCCTCGACGCGTGGGGCCGGATCGACATCGTCATCAACAACGCGGCCGACCTGCACGCGCGCGGGATCCTGGAGGAGGACCTCGCCTCGTTCAACCGGGCGGTGACCGTGGCCGCGGCCGGGAACTTCCTGTTCACCAAGCACGCCGCGATCGCGATGATCGAGCGCGGGATCAAGGGGTCGATCGTCTCGATCCTGTCGTCGAACGCCTGGCAGGGGGCGGCCGGGTTCATCGCCTACGCCTTCCACAAGGGCGGGCTGGCCAACTTCGTCCGGGCCGCCGCGATGGACCTCGCGCCGTACGGGATCCGGGTGAACAGCTTCTCCCCCACCGCGCCGCGACCGGACAACCCGGAACTGCTCGCGGCCTGGCGCGCCGAGGGGCGCACCTCGCCGCCGCGGCCCGTGCGGGCCGCTGGTGAACACCCATCGTGGTGGCGGGCGCCCGGGACGTACGACGTTCGGCGGAATATCCCGATGGGCGAGGCGGCCACCCCCACCGACATCGGCCACTGCGTGGCCTGGATCTGCTCGGACTACGCGCGGCTGATCACCGGCTGCGATTTCGTCATCGACGGCGGCGCCCGGGCCAAGTACTGGGCGTACACGCCGCCTGCGGAGAATGCGGGACCGGCGTCGCTGATCCCGCTCGACATCACCGAGTTCGATGGGCCGGAGCTGGATTATGGCTGACTTTGTGCGGGCGGCGGTGCAGACCGGGCCGCGGGAGATCGAGATCAGGGAGTTCCCCCGCCCGGTCATCGGGCCGGACGACGGCGGGCTGCTGCGGGTCGAGGCGTGCGGGATCTGCGGCAGCGACGTGGAACAGTACAAGGGCCACCTGAGCAGGCAGTGGCTGCCGATGGTGCCCGGGCACGAGCCGCTCGGGATCATAGAGGAGGCCAGCGAGAGGGCTTGTGAGCGCTGGGGCGTCCAGGTCGGCGACCGGGTGGCGGTCGAGATCCTCATTCCGTGCCGGTCGTGCGACCGGTGCCTGACCGGGCGGTACATGTCGTGCCGGAACCGGATCGGCAGCCACGGCGGCTCCAACCCGCCCGAGCGCGGCCTCGGCCTGTGGGGCGGCTTCTCCGAGTACATCCACCTGCACCCGAACGCGATCCTGCACAAGGTCCGGGCCGACCTCCCGGCCGAGGTCGCGGTCATGTTCAACCCGCTGGGCGCCGGGGTGCGCTGGGCCGCTCACCTCGGCGGGGTCGGGCTGGGCGACACCGTGCTGATCCTCGGCACCGGGCAGCGCGGCCTCGCGGCGGTGCTGGCCGCCCGGGCGGCCGGGGCGGGGACGATCATCGTGACCGGGCTGACCCGCGACGCCGGGAAGCTGGCGCTGGCCCGCGAGTTCGGCGCCGACTACACGATCGACGTCGAGGCCGAGGACACCGTTGCGCGAGTGGCGGAGATCACCGGGGGCGAGCTGGCGGACGTGGTGCTCGAGCTGACCCCGATGGCCGACCAGCCCATCCGCGATGCGCTGAACGCCGTCCGCTGGGGCGGCCGGGTTGTGCTCGCCGGGCTGAAGGGCGGCCGTGCGGTAGAGCTGTCCACCGACCTGATCATCAACAAGTCCCTTACCGTGCAGGGCGCGTTCAGCGTGGACTCCCGCGCCTATGCCGAGGCGATCCGGCTGATCGAGACCGGCCGGTTCCCGCTGGCGCGGATGCACACGCACACGTTCGGCCTGGATGACGTCGGCCTGGCCATCGAGACGCTGGCCGGCGAGGTGCCGGGGCAGGACGCGGTGCACGTGGCGATCGTGCCGGGGACCTGACGTGCTGGTCGACGCGCACGCGCACGTGATCCCCGGCACGTTTCCCGAGGCGGCGCCGCCGGGCTGCGACCCGGCCGACTGGCCGCGGATGTCGGCCGGGGACGATGCCGGTACCCGGCTGCTGACCTCGGGCGCGCTGCGGTTCACCGCGCGGGACGCCTGGTTCGATGCCGAACGCCGCCTGGCCGCGAGCGCGGCCAGCGGGGTGGACGCGGAGGTCGTCTCCCCGTTCCCGCCGCTGCTGAACTACCGGCTGGCGCCTGGTCCGGGGCGGGATCTCGCGCGCTGGGTCAACGAGTACATCGCGGGCCTGGCCGCGGCGGCGCCCGGGCGAATCTACGGGCTCGGCACGGTGCCGCTGCAGGATCCCGACCTCGCCGCGGGCGAGCTTGCCTTGGTCGCGAAGGCGGGCCTGGCCGGGGTGGAGATCGCCTCCAACGTCGGCGGTGTCTCGCTCGCCGACGAGCGGTTCCTCGGGTTCTTCGCCGAGGCCGAACGGCTATCGGTGCCCGTCTTCGTGCACGCGATGCCCGTCGCGTCCGACCGCCTGCCTGGTCCGGCGACCGCGACGTTCGGCGTCGGGGTGGACGGCAGCCTGGCCGCGGCGGCCATCATCACGGGAGGGGTCGCGGATCGCTATCCGGGGCTGCGCCTGGCGTTCAGCCACGGGGCGGGCGGGTTCCCGCTGATGCTCACGCGCGCCCAGTGGTTCTGGGGGCGGACCTGGAACGAGGAACCGCCTGGTGAGCGCGGGCCGGAGGCCGCGCCCTGGGCCGCCGGCGCCGGGCCGGCCGAGCTGGCCAGGCGGTTCTACTACGACAGCCTGGTGTTCGACCGGCGGGCCATCAGGTACCTCATCGACATGCTGGGCGCGGACCGGCTCCTGGTGGGGTCCGACTTCCCGGCGATGCCCAGGGAGGAGCCGGCCGGCCGGACGCTGCGGTCGATGGACCTGCCCGCCGCCGAGCTCGACGACATCACGTGGCACAACTGCTTCCGCTTCCTCGGCATTGACCCGCCGAAGTTATTCTCATTCCGTGAGGAGCCTCGCCGACCTGGACGCCGACCAGGCCGGACCGTGGACTTCGCCCGGCGCCGCCGCGGAGCGGCCGCCGCGGCTGCTGCTCACCCTGCTCGGCGACTACTGGTGGCAGCGGACCGAACCGCTGCCCTCGGCGGTGATCGTGGCGCTGCTCGGGGAGTTCGGCGTCAGCGACTCGGCGGCGCGGGCCGCGCTGAGCCGCCTGACCCGTAACGGGCTGCTGGTCACCTCCAAGGCCGGCCGGCGCACATTCTCCCGGCTGAGCCCGCGGGCGGCGGCGATCCTCGACGACGGCGCCCGGCGGATTTTCTCCTTCGGCGCGGCCAACCAGCCGTGGGACGGGATGTGGTCGCTGGTCGCGTTCTCCATCCCCGAGGACAACCGGGCGGCGCGGGACGCGCTGCGCAAGCAGCTCCGCTGGCTCGGGTTCGCGCCGCTGTACGACGGCCTGTGGGTCTCCCCGCGTGACCACGCGGCCGAGGTGATCGGGTACCTGAAGGACCTCGGGATCACGACCGCGACCGCGTTCCGCGCCACCTCGGTGCCGACCGAGTGCGATATCCCGGCGAACGCCTGGGATCTGGGCGGGCTGCGGGCGCGGTACGAGCACTTCATCTCGTTTGCCGGCCAGCTGCGGGACACCACGGCGGCCGGGCAGGTGCCACCGACGGACGCGCTGATCGCCAGGACCCGGGTCATGGACGAGTGGCGGGCTTTCCCCGGGCTCGACCCCGACCTGCCCGCCGAACTGCTCCCCGCCGCCTGGCCGCGGTCGGCCGCCCGAGAGCTGTTCATCGGCTGCTACGACCTGCTCGGCCCGCTGGCCGCCCGGCGGGTCCGCCAGATCATCACCAGGTACAGCCCCGACCTGGCCGGCCGCGCCGCCTACCACAGCTCCGAGCTCAAGCTCAGCGCCGCCCCCGATCCCTCGGCCGTCGACGGCTGAGCTAGCGGTGAAACCACCGCCGTTCGGCATATAAGTGATCTTCAGACTGGTGCGGGCGGGCAGGTGTTTGGCCAACCGCGCTGTGCGATGATCTCGGTCGTGCGCGTTACCGATCTCGGCTACCCGGAGTTGATCACAGACGATGCTGCGCTGCGAGGACCATCGGAGCTGGCTAAGCGGAATGGCCTGTGGTGAGCAATGGCGAGCGGACCTGGTCACCCCGGCCGGCAGGTCTATGACCGCTGGTTCCTGCTCGGCGACAAGCGCAACGAGATGCTCGCCCTGTGGGAAGTCCGGCAATACGGCCGCGACAGCTTCGGTGACCCGGACCACGTGTCGATCTACGGCCTCAAGCCGCATGAGTGGTATGCACGTGGCGTGCGGATACTCGGCCGCACGGCGGTGGAGTGCACGCCGGACCGGCTGGCCGACCTGATCGGGGCCGACGTCGCGGCGGTGGCGCGAGCCGCGCCTGCTGCTGCGCCGATGGTCGTTGACCTGTTCGCCGGGTCGGGCAACACGCTGTCCTGGATCAACCGGCATACCGGCGCGCGCCGGGCCATCGGCTTCGAGCTGGACGACGTAGTGTTCGAGCTGGCCGGCAAGAATCTCCGCATCGCGGGCCTGGGCCTTGACCTGAGACACGACAGCTGCCAGCACGGACTGCAGGCGCTCGGGCAACCGGGCGAGGACCTGCTGATCGTGTTCGTTTCTCCCCCCTGGGGCCATGCGCTCAGCGAGGAGTCAGGGCTCGACCTGCGCCGCACGCAGCCACCGGTGGCCGAGGCCGTAGACCTCACCACCGCCGCTATCGGCCAGTACAAACTGCTCTTCGCCATCCACGTCTATGAGACCGTCGAGCCCGGCTCACTGGCCGAACTGACCGCCCGGTTCCCGTGGTCGGCGATGAAGGTCTATGACATCAACCCACCAGGACAAAACCCCGGCCTGCTCCTGGCCACGTGGGGCTGGCGGCCGTAGCCCTCCTCCCGCTTCGCGCAATTGCGCGGGGCGTTTCCGCGGAAACGTCGGGAAGCTGGCCTGGGGCCAACGGGCGGGCGGGACTCTTGGGGCCCGACACATGAACCGCGAGGTGGCCCCGGCTTGCCCCCTACCGGCGCCTCGAACGCCAGTATCCCGGAGAGATCCCGCCGCTTCCGGGAGCCGGATCAACGGGCGCTATCGCTGTTACCTGATTACGTCGTCGGCCGAGAAGACCTTGGCGGGGAATCCCGGCTCGGCTGCGCCGCTGCGGGTCCAGAAGATCAGGGTCAGGTCGTCGCCAGGATCGGGGACGTATGCGATCTTCCGCTGCAGCTCGGTCAGGTCGCGGCCCGCCAGCGGGGTAGTCTGCCATCGGCATTCGCCCATGAGCGCAGTCTTGTCACCGATCATGCCCAGGACGTCGACTTCGGCGGTCTCATCCCGCCACCACCGGCCGATGACCATGTCCCGAGGGAGGAGCCGCTCACGGACCAGCCACGTGGCATGGTCCCGGCAGGCACTCTCAAAGACCCGGCCGATGTGCTGCTGCAGGCGCGGCTCAGATCGGTGCCGCACCGCGTCGCCTTGCCCGCCTTCGATCAGGTCGACGTCGTCGCGGAGGACGCCGAACCAGAAGGCCAGGTAGGTGTCGGCAATCTCGTAGAGCGGGTCAGCCGAGACGTGGCCGATGGGAACGACCCGCCGCACGTAGGCGGCTCTGCGCAGGCGCTCCAGGGTGTAGTCAATGCGCTGCTGGGCGCGGCCCGCGATGCGCGATCGCCGGCGTGCCCCGAAGCCGATCGCTGCGAGGACCCGTTCATACCCTCCCCGCCAGTCCAGGTCCTCGCCGAGGATGTCCGTCGCGTCACGCACGAGGAGGCCGGCAGGCTCGTACGCGAGGCGACGGAGGTTGTCCTCGACGGGCGCGGACGCCTCCCACTGGTCCAGGTGCAGGGGGTAACCGCCGCATACCGAATACGCGGTGATGAAGTCGGCTGCCTGCATCGAAGGCAGAAATGGACGCGCCTGCGATACAGAGAACGGATCGAGGCGGCACTCCAGCGCGGCTCTCCGGTGCAACCCGCCCTGCGCACCGAGCATCTGCTCCATGACACTCACGGCGGACCCGGTCAGGACCAGCATCAGCCGCTGACTACGCACCCGGTTCTCCCAGACAGCGGAGACGAGATCAGCGAAGTCGGGCTGAGAACTCAGCAGCCGCGGTGCCTCGTCGATGACCACGAGCAGCGGATCACTCTCCGCGAGCCGGACCAGGAAGCGGAGCGCGGCTTCCCAGTCGTGGAAGGGCGCCGCCAGTAGGTCCTGGACCTCGCTGCCCAGCTGCTCGCGCATCCGTTCCGCGAGCCGGTAGAGCTGCCGCTCCGCGCTGTCCTGGCGGGTCGCGGTGAAGTACACGGTCCTCTTGCCCTCGGCAAAGTGAGTCAGCAGGAAGGTCTTGCCAACCCGGCGCCGCCCCCAGAGCACGGCAAGCTGCGGAATGCCCGACCGCGCCTGCTGCCACGCGCGGTCGAGGTCCGCGAGTTCGCGGTCGCGCCCGATGAGCTGTGGCATGAGCTCGATGCTACATAATATTTGTAGTACAAGCAATTTGTAGTACAAGCTATTTGCACTTGAGCCGCGCCGCCGCCTGCCACAGCTCTGAACTGAAGCTCAGCGCGGCTCCTGATCCCCGGCGGCGGACGGCTGCTGCGGGCGGAGGCGTTCGCCCTGCTGGCGCAAGTGGTCGCCTTCGATCCGATAGAACAACTTGGATTCGGCCACGGGAACGCCGAGTTGAGCGTAGAACCGCTGCGCGGCTGGGTTGTCCTGGTCGGTCGTCCACTCCACCCGGGTGCAGCCATGCTCGACTGCCAGGTCGAACACATGCTGCATGAGCAGCCTGCCGACACCCAGGTGCCGTGCCGACGCGGCGACGTACAGGTCCTTGAGGTACAGCGAGCGCGTCAGCCCGACCGCAGGCCACAAGAACGAATACGACGCCAGGCCAACCAGCCTGCCGTCATCCCAGGCCAGGAGCGCGTAGGCAGAGGGAGGATCGCCGAACAGGCTCGCGCGGATCTGCCTGCGGCGAACCTCCAGCGGCTCGACTTCGGTCGCACCGTAGAAGCGAGCCATGTCTTCGGCCAGTTCGGCCAGCGGTTCCGCGTGGCCTGGTTCGGCGAGAGCAACTACCGTCATGAGACCCACGTTCTCATGCGGACCTGAGGCCAACGGGCGAGGCGGGACTCTTGGGGTCCGACACATGGACCGCGGGGCGGCTACGGCGGATGATATGGCAGGCGGATGACGCGGGAGGTGGCATGAAGACCAGGGCAGCGGTGCTCAGGGACATGGGCAAGGACTGGGAGATCATCGAGCTGGAGCTTGACCCGCCCAAGGAGGGCGAGGTGCTGGTCAGGTTCGTGGCGGCGGGGCTGTGCCACTCCGATGACCACCTTCGCACCGGCGACATCCCGGTCCGCTACCCGATCGTCGGCGGGCACGAGGGAGCGGGGGTCGTCGAGGAGGTCGGAACCGGGGTCAGCAGGCTCAAGCCCGGCGACCACGTGGTCTGCTCGTTCCTGCCGACCTGCGGGCACTGCCGGTTCTGCGCCAGCGGCATGACCAACCTGTGCGACCTCGGCGCGCTGTTCTTCGACAACTGCCTGCCCGACGGCACGTTCAGGTTCCACGCCGACGGCGACGACTTCGGCCAGATGTGCCTGCTCGGCACGTTCTCCCAGCGTTCTGTGGTGTCCGAGCACTCCTGCATCAAGATCGACGACGACCTGCCGTTGCAGACGGTGGCGCTGGTCGGCTGCGGGGTGCCGACCGGGTGGGGCACCGCGGTCAACGCGGGCGGGGTGCGGCCCGGCGACACGACCGTGGTGTACGGGATCGGCGGCGTCGGCATCAACGCTGTCCAGGGCGCGGCGTTCGCCGGCGCGCGCAACGTCATCGCGGTTGACCCGCTGGAGTTCAAGCGGGAGAACGCCATGGAGTTCGGCGCCACCCACATCGCCGCCGACGCGGCGGCCGCCCAGGAGATCATCACCGAGGTGACCCGGGGGGTCGGCGCGGATCAGGCCCTGATCACCGTGGGCGTGGTCACCGAGGAGGTCATCGCGTCCGCGTTCGCGGCGGTCCGCAAGCGCGGCACCGTGGTGATCACCGGGCTGGCCGGCCCGGGCAAGAAGACCATCCAGCTGCCCAGCTTCGAGCTGACGCTGTTCGAGAAGCGGATCCAGGGCGCGCTGTTCGGCAGCGGGAACCCGTTCGACACGATCCCGAAGCTGCTCGAGCTGTACCGGGCCGGGCAGCTCAAGCTCGACGAGCTGGTCACGAACCGCTACCAGCTTGACGAGGTGAACCAGGGCTACCGGGACATGCTGGACGGCCGCAACATCCGCGGCCTGCTCATCCACGAGCCCTAGCCGTCCGGTCCCCGATCCGGCAACTGGGTCGGCCGGATCCAGCTGCGACCCGAGGTCCTCCCCCTGTCGAACCTGGCCGGATACCTGCCGCCGCTGTGGCTATCGCCGCAGCTGGCGATGCGCAGGAAGTAGGTCAGGCCCCCCAGAGCTCGGCGGCGGTGCTGACGACCAGATCGAGTTTGGCGCGCTCCTGGTCGATGGTCAGGGCGTTGCCGTCGACGGTCGAGGCGAAGCCGCACTGCGGGGACAGGCACAGGCGGTCGCCGTCGACGAAGCGGGCGGCCGCCTCGACGCGGCGCTTCAGGTCGTCCTTGAACTCCAGGACCGGGGTCTTGGTCGTGACCAGGCCCAGGACGACCAGCGTCCCGGCGGGGACGAAACGGAGCGGCTCGAACGTCCCAGAGCGTGAGTCGTCGTACTCGAGGAAGAACCCGTCGACCTGCAGGCCCGAGAACACCGCCTCGGCCACGAAGTCGTACCCGCCCGAGCTGAACCAGGCGGAGCGGTAGTTCCCGCGGCACATGTGCACGGTCACGGCCAGGCCGTCCGGGCGCCCGGCCAGGGCCCGGTTGATCACGCCGACGTTGATCTCGTGTTGGTGCTCGGGATCGAGACCGGACCCGGCCGCGCGCTCGCGCCAGGCCGGGTCGTTCAGGAACGCGAACAGGGTGTCGTCCAGCTGGAGGTAGCGGCAGCCGAGCCCGGCCACCGCCGCGATCTCGTCGGCGTAGGCGGCCGCGAGGTCGGCACGGAACTCCTCCCGGTCGGCGTAGCCGCTGCCGGACAGGTCCGCGCGGAAGTGCGCCATGCTCGGCGAGGGGATGGTGAGCTTGGGCACCGCGGTGGTGACCGCCGAGGCCAGGAACCGGAAGTGGTCGCCGAAGATGGTCTCGGCCAGGTGCACCCGGCCGGTCACCTCGGTGCCGTGCGCCTCGTAGCTGGTCTCGGTGTCGCTGCCGAACACAGGGACTTGCGTCCACGTGGCGGCGTAGCGGATGCCGCCGAGGCGCCCGATGAAGTCGGTGTGCCACTCGGCGCGGCGGAACTCGCCGTCCGTGGCCGACTGCAGTCCGATCTCCTCCTGCATCCGGACCGCTTCGGCGATCGCGTCGTCCTCGGCCGCGCGCAGCCGTTCGGCGGTGATGGTCCCGGCCGCGTGGTCGGCCCGGGCGCGGAGCAGCGCGGGCGGGCGGAGCAGGCTCCCCACGTGATCGGCGCGGAACGGCGGGGTCAGGCGGCGCGCCATGGGTCCTCCCCCAACTAGAACAGGCTGTCCGGCAGGCCGAAGTGCACCCGGGCCAGCTCGCCCGCGGTGGTCAGGTGCTGCGCGGCGATGTGCCCGTGGTACATGGACACGTCGCGGTAGTAGCGCTGCAGCCTGGTCCCGCGCTTGACCGCGGACGACCCGGCGGCGGCGATGATGATCTCGACGGCCCGGGCGGCCAGCTGGCCCGCCTGCTGGAGCATGGCGAACAGGCGGACGTCGTCCTCCCGGGTGAACGGCTCGCCGGCCAGGTCCCAGCGCCGGGCCAGCTCCGTGTAGCGGTCCCCCGCGTGCAGCACGATCGCCTCCGCCGCGTCGGTCAGCGCGACCGCCTGGCCGTAGGGCCGCTGGTAGTCCGGGTGGGTGTACCTGAGCACCTGCGGCGGGAACACCGTCGGCCTGGTCCTGATGATCTGCTCGTACTCCGCCAGCGCCGCGCGGGCCGCGCCGATCACCGGGATGACCAGGCCCGCGTGGTACACCCCGTAGATCCGGCCGCAGTACATCGGGTTGCCGTGCAGGCTGACGCCGGGCGCCTGGTCGGTCCGGTGCGTCCAGTCCCCCGGCGCCGTGCGGTGCACGGGCACGAACACCGCGTCGGCGCGGACGCTGTTCGAACCGCTGGAGTTCATCCCGAGCGTGACCCCGTCACCCCAGTCGGGCAGGACCGTGACCTGGTCCACGGGGATGACCACCGCGATGCGCTCGCTCGTGCCCGCGACCAGCGCGTTGCCCATGAAGTGCGTGGCGTGGGCGATGCCTGAGCAGTAGTCCCAGGTGCCGCTGACGACGTATCCCCCACCCGCCTCCCCTTCCCCCTGCACTGGCTCGGCGGAGCCCATCGGGGGCGGCCGGTGCGGGCAGCGGAAGTCGCCGGAGGCGCCGAAGATGTCGCGCTGACCTGCCTCGGAGAAATAGGCACCGACGACGAGCGCGTGGTGGGCACCGAGGGTCAGGCCCCAGCCGGTGCCGGGGTCGCCCGCCGAGACCGCCAGCATCACCCGCCAGAACGTCGGCAGGTCGAACTCGTAGCCGCCGAACCGCCGCGGCTGGAGGATCCGGTAGAACCCGGCCGCGGTGAACAGGCGGTCCAGCTCCGCCGTGTGATGCCCGAGCTTCTCCGCCTCGTCCTGCTGGTCCATGACCGCGGGGATCAGCGCCCGCGCCCGGCCGATGATCGCCTCCGGCGTCAGGTCCGGCTCGGGAACGGGGACTTCGTGGGTGCGCACGTCCGCGTGCCCGTTGGGTGACACAGCATTCAGGCTCCTGCGCCGCGTCGAGGGGAACAAGGCGCACGGCAAGGGGAATTGGGGCGATTGTCATCGGCGACATCCGCGGCACTGGCGCGTTGTGCTCGGGCCACGGGCCCGCGCATCCGGGGTGGGCGGCAGTTGCCCCCCGGCTGCGGCGGGTGGACGCTGAATCCTGACGCGCGCACGACGGATACAGGAGGAAACCCATGGCGGAGGCGGCAGGCGGCGAGTTCTGGCGGGAGTTCAAGCCGGTGGCGCAGGTGTTCAGGCCCGGCGCGATGCCGGAGGCGTACATCGCCAACGCGGCCACCGACGACGAGCGCTACTACGCGCCGCTGTCGGAGACGGTCGGCACCCGGCCGCTGTGGATCTCGCCGAGCCAGAACCGGTGGTGCGACGTGCTGCTGTGCCGCGGAGCCGGGCTGGTGAACCGGCACTACCACCCGCAGCAGGTCTTCGCGTACACCATCTCCGGCAAGTGGGGCTACCTGGAACACGACTGGGTGGCGACCGCGGGCGACTGGATCTTCGAGGCGCCCGGCGAGGCGCACACGCTGATCGCCTACGAGTCCGACGAGCCGATGAAGGTGACCTTCAACGTCACCGGGCCGCTGATCTGGCTGGACGAGAACGGCGAGCCGAACGGCACCTTCGACGTGTTCGACTACATCAAGCTGTGCCGGGACCACTACGAGAAGATCGGCATCGGCGCGGAGTACGTTGACCGCCTGTTCCGGTGAGCGTGACCGGGGCGGGCACCAAACGCCGTTCGGGATAAGGAACTGCCTCAGCCGACGGCGGCGAGCAGGGGGGCCAGGACGGTCAGGTCCTCCTCGGCGGCCGTCAGGATCACCCCGCTGACCAGCTTGCGGGCCTCGCGGAGCAGGTCCGCGGCCAGCTCGATGCCGACGGCGCGGGCGCCGCCGCGCCCGGCGCGGTCCAGGGCGCGCAGCGCGTCCGGCGGGATGCGGACCCCTGGGACCTCGTGGGCCAGGTAGTCGGCCTCCTCGAAGCTGCGCAGGGGGGTGACCGAGAGGAGCAGCGGGATGTCGTCGGCTTCCAGGGCCGACACCACGCGCAGCAGCGAGTCCAGCTCGTAGACGGGCCGGGAGACGAGGAAGTGCGCCCCCGCCCTGACCTTGGCGCGGGCCCTGGCGACCTCGGCGTCCGGGTCGCGCGCGCCGGGGTTGACCCGGGCGCCCACGCAGAACAACGTCCGCGTGGTCAGCGCCAGGCCGTCCGAGTCGCGGCCGGCGTTCAGCCCGGACAGCAGCGAGATGAGGCGGAGCGAGTCGACCTCCCAGATCCCGTCGACCGCAGGGTAGTCGCCGAGCACGGGCGGGCTGCCGGTCGTGCAGATCACGCTGCGGACGCCGAGCGCGTGCGCGCCGAGCAGCTCGGCCTGCAGCGTCATGATGGTCTTGTCCCAGGTCACCACCGTCGCGATGGTCTCGACGCCGACCTGCTGCTGCAGGTGCAGCGCCATGTCGAGGGAATCGGAGTGCGTGCGGGCGAGTTCCGGCGGCTGGACCGCGAACACCTCGATGCCCTGGGCCTGCAGCTCGGCCGCGGCCTGGACGGCCTCGCCGGTCCTTACGCCAGCCGGCGTGGCGATCGCGGCGGCGACGATGAACCGCCGGCTGGCCAGCTGGTCGGCGAGGCTGCCCGCCACCGGCCGGGCCGGCCCGGCGGGCGCGGCCGGCCGCGGCGTCCGGGTGCGCTGGCGCGGCGGCGCCTGGGCCGGGGCCGACTCCGCGGACGGGCGGATGGCCGCCACCGCCTCGGCGATGTGGGTCGGCGTCGTGCCGCAGCAGCCGCCCACCAGACTCACCCCGGCGTCGGCGAACCGGCGCACGTACCGGGCGAAGTACCCGCCATCGATGCTGAACTCGAAGTGGCGCGGGCCGGTGCGCCGCGGCTGCCCGGCGTTCGGCTGGGCGCTGACCGGGATCGTCGCGTAGCGGACCAGGTCCTCGGCCACGGTCAGCATCCGCTGCGGGCCGATGGTGCAGTTGGTGCCGAGCATCGATACCGGCAGGCCGGACAGGACGGTGGCGACCTCGCGCGGGGTCTCGCCGCCCAGGGTGTGCGCGTCGTCGGCGAAGGTGGCCTGCGCGACGATGGGCACCTCGCAGACTCCGCTGGCCACTCCGATCGCCTCGACGAGCTCGTCGAGGTACCCGAACGTCTCGAGGATGACCAGGTCGACGCCGGGGCCGGCGACGAGGGCCTGGACCTGCTCGCGGATCACGTCCATGCGTTCGGCCGAGCCGATCCGCCGGCGCTGCGGAGCGGTGACGGCCGGCGACACAGAACCGGCGACCAGGACCTCGCGGTCGCAGCGGGCCTGGGCCTCGCGGGCGATCCTGACCCCGGCGCGGTTGATCTCGACCACCTGGTCGGGGAACCCATGATGGCCGAGCCAGAGCCGGTTCGCGCCGAAGGTGTTGGTCTGGATGACGTCCGCGCCCGCCGCCAGGTAGCTCTCGTGGATGGCGCTGACCAGGACGGGGTCGGACAGGTTGAGTTCCGGCAGCGAGCGGTCGAGCGCGGCGCCCGCCGCGTGCAGCATGGTCCCCATCGCGCCGTCGCAGACCAGGACGCGCCGGCCCAGGACGGCGGCCGCCCGGTGCTGTTGGCGCTGCTGGTCTTGGGTCACGGCTCGTCCCCGAGGGCGTCCAGGATCTCCAGCGCGACCTGCGCGATGAGCCGGTCGGTGTAGTTGTCGAGCCTGAGCCCGGTGATCTCCTCGATCCGCTTGACCCGGTACGCCACGGTGTTCGGGTGCACGTGCAGGATGCGCGAGGCGCGCTGCGGGCTGTTGTTCTCCCGGAAGTAGCAGGCCAGCGTGGCCAGGTACTCCGACTTGTGCTCCTGCTCGTGCATGCTGAGCTTGCCGAGCACGTCGGCGGCGAAGGACCTCAGCTCGGTCAGGTCGGGCACCTGGAGCAGGAGGCGGAGAACACCCAGATCACCGAACGCCGACACTGCTCCGGCCCGTCCCAGCCGGCGCAGCGTGGCGGTGGTGCGCTGCGCTTGCGCGTAGGAGCGCGCGACCTCGCGGGGGTCGCGGCAGGTCCCGCCGATCCCGATGACGATCTTGGCCGAGGGGAACAGCTCGGCCAGCCTCGCCAGGCACGCGGCGGCGAGCTGGCGCGCGTCCATGGGCGCCGCGGTGACCACCACCACCTCGCTCTCGCGCGCCGAGACGATCGCCTCGGGGGCGCGGGTGGCCACGAAGTGCTCGATGCTCTCCCAGATCCGCTGCCGCTGCGCCGTGGTGTCCCCCCGGCTGGCCGCGGGGAGCGCGGTGCCCGCCGCCGGGGCCGGCAGGTCGAACGCGATCGCCACCACGTTATGGTCACGGGCCGGGTCGTAGCCGAGGTGAGCGGCCCACCGGTCGGTGTCGGCGCTGTCCCGGCCCCGGCCGAGCAGCAGGCCCTCGACCAGGTCGTCGCGGACGCGCCGGGCGGCCGCGGCGACGACGCGCTCCCGGCCCAGGATGACCCCGCAGATGGTGGCCGCGTGCTCGGTGACCAGCAGGCTCATGTCCTCGCCGAAGATGTTATCGGCGGGGTCGATCGTGATCAGGTACGAAGGGACCTCGTCGCCGACCAGGATGGGCGCGACGATGACCGCGGGCATGCCGCCGACCTTCGGCAGCCGGAGGGCGCGCTGGCTGAGCCGCGACGCCCGGAGCACCTGGCCGAGCCGCGGGTGGACCACGTACTCCCGCACGTCGGCGGCGGCCTTGTCCGCGGGCACGCCCGCCGCCGCCGCAGTCAGCACGTCCATCAGCTGGGTGACCACCGCGACGGTCGCGGCCGTCCGGTCGGAGATGAGCCTGACCACCCCGGCCAGGTCGGCGTCCTGCAGCGCGAGCCCGGACAGGTACCGGTACACGGTGACGAGCTCGCGCAGCGCGGCGTTCTCGCGGTCCAGGTCCCGGGTCGTTCCTACCGGGTCGCTGCCGTCGGAGCCGTTGGCTCGGCCGCGGCCTGCGGCGAGCACGGGTGACCAGTTCGGTACCGCCATGACCGGATCATACGATGACGGGCCGCGCCGGTCGCTGTGGCGGACCACAAGGCCTGGTTCAGCCAGGTTGTCCTACCTGGCTGAATCGTTAACAAAAGGTCATCGTCATGACGGCGGGACCGGGTGATACTTGACAAGTAGTGCGTCAGCCGTACAGATTGACAGCACTTTACCCGTGGCCCCAGTGCCGCCCGGGCTGCGCAGGAAGGGACCCGTGTTGCTCGAGTACCGGGACTTGTACGCAGGCGGCCGACTGGTCGGATCCGGGTCGGCCGACGTGATCACCATCGTCAACCCGGCCACCGAGGAGGTCGCGGGCGCCGTCCCGTCGATGGTCGCGCGCGACGTCGACGTCGCCGTGACCGCGGCCAGGCAAGCCTTCGACACGGGCCCGTGGCCGCAGGTCAGCGCGGCCGAGCGCGCCGCGGCCATGGACCGCCTGGCGGCGGCCCTCGAGGCGCGGGCCGAGGACACCGCCCGGCTGGTGACGGCCGAGATGGGGATGCCGATCACGCTGTCCCGGCGGAACAACGTGTCGATCCCGTGCGGGATCATCCGCTACTACGCCGCGCTGGCCCGCGACCTGCGCACCGAGGAATACCGCGAGGCGGTCAGCTTCGCCGGGCGCACGATGATCAGGCGGGAGCCGACCGGGGTCGCGGCCGTGATCGCGTCCTGGAGCTACCCGCTCATCCTGGCGTTCTGCCAGCTCGCCCCGGCGCTCGCGGCGGGGTGCACGATCGTGCTCAAGCCCGCGGCCGAGACGTCGCTGTCCGGGTACATCCTGGCCGAGGCGTTCGAGGCGGCCGACTTCCCGCCCGGCGTGTTCAACCTGGTCACCGGGACCGACCAGGTCGGCGAGCTGCTCGCCGCCCACCCCGGGGTGGACACCGTGGCCGTGGCCGGGCCGACGACCTCGGGCCGGCGCATCGCGGCGATCTGCGGCGAGACGCTCAAGCCGGTCACCCTGGAGCTCGGCGGAAAGTCCGCCGCGATCATGCTCGACGACGTCGACCTGGACGTCGCGGCGGCCGAGCTCGGCTGCCTGTGCTTCGCCAACTCCGGGCAGGCCTGCTTCACCATGTCCCGGGTGCTGGCCCCGCGGGCGCTGTACGCCGAGGCGGTCTCGGCTTTGGCGGGCCAGGCCTCTTGCCTCGTCGTCGGCGACCCGATGGCCGAGGAGACGACCATGGGGCCGCTGGCCAGCCCGCGGCAGCGGGCCAGCGTGGAGACGTGCGTCAATGCGGGGGTCAGCGCGGGTGCGCGGGTGGTGGCCGGCGGGCGCCGCCGGCCACCCCGGTGCGCGGCTACTACTTCGAGCCCACCGTGTTCGCCGACGCCACGGCCGGGATGGCCATCGCCAGGGACGAGATCTGCGGGCCGGTCGTGACCGTGATCCCGTACGACGACGAGTCCGAGGCGGTGGCGATCGCCAACGACTCCAGCTACGGGCTGGCCGGGAGCGTTTGGACGGACGATCCGGAACGCGGCCTGACCATCGCCCGGCGGGCCCGGGTGGGGACGTTCGGGGTGAACCTGTACGTGCCAGACATCGGCGCGCCGTGGGGCGGGCGCAAGGCCAGTGGGATGGGCAGCGTGTACGGGCCGGAGGGGCTCGACACTTACCTGGCCACCAAGTGCGTGTTCCTGCCCGCCGCCGCGACCGCCGCTCCGGTCGGGGCTGCGGCCGCAGGTGCCGGAGCCGGGGCCGGCCGGGCGGCGCTGCGCTAACGTCGGAGGCGTGGACCTGATCCTGCGCGGTGGGCGCGTGATCGACCCGGAATCCGGCCTGGACGCGGTGCGGGACGTCGCGGTCTCGGGCGGACGGGTCGCCGAGATCGGGAACTCGCTGGCTCCCGGCGCGCCCGAGGTCGACGTCGGAGGCCTGGTGGTCACCGCCGGGTTCATCGACCTGCACAGTCACGTCAACACCGTGGCGGGCCTGTGGCTGCAGGCGGCAGACGGCGTTACTACGGCGCTGGAACTCGAGGCGGGCGTCACGCCGGTGGCCAGCGCGTACCGGATGGCGGCGGCCGAGGGCCGACCGGTCAACTACGGGTTCGCCGCCTCCTGGGCGATGGCCCGGATGGAGGCCGTCGCCGGGATCGAGCCTGAGGCCAACCTGTCCGCATTCCTAGCCAACATCGCCAGCCCGGGCTGGCAGCGCCCGGCCGCGTCCGGGCAGATCGCGGCTCTCCTGGCCCGGCTCTCGGCCGACCTGGCCGACGGGGCACTGGGCATCGGCCTGCTCCTCGGGTACGCCCCGGCCACCAGCCCGGACGAGTACCTGCAGGTCTGCGCGCTGGCCGCCGAGGCGGGGGTGCCCACGTTCACGCACGCGCGGGACCTGATCGAGATGGTCCCGCAGGCGACCATCGACGGCGCAGAAGAGATCGTGCGGGCGGCCAGCCAGACCGGCGCTCACATGCACTACTGCCACGTCAACAGCACCTCGCAGCGGCACATCGACCGCGTCCTCACCCTGGTGGGCCGGGCGCAGGCCGCCGGGTCCCGCATCACCACCGAGGCCTACCCCTACGGGTCCGGGATGACCGGGATCGGCGCCGCGTTCCTCGCGCCCGAGCGGCTCGGCGAGCGCGGGCTCTCCCCCTCGTCGCTGATCTACGCGCCGACCGGCGAGCGGGTCGCCAGCGTGGACCGGCTGCGCGAGTTGCGGCGGACCGATCCCGGTGGGCTGGCTCTCATCGAGCATCTGCGGGAGGACGACCCGGGTGACCGCGAGCTGCTGATGCGCTCGCTGACCTTCCCCGGCGCGATCGTGGCCAGCGACGCGATGCCGCTGACCTGGCCTCGTGACGCCGCGAGCCCTGGGGCGGCGGGCCCGCCGGCCTGGCCGCTCCCCCGGACCGCGATCACCCATCCCCGGACGGCCGGGACGTTCTCGCGGGCGCTGCGGCTGCTCACCCGGGATGGCGGGGCATTCACGCTGGCCGAGGCGCTGACCAAGTGCAGCCTGCGCCCGGCGCAGGTCCTGCAGGAGCGCGTGCCCGCCATGCGCCGTAAGGGCCGGCTGCAGGCCGGCTGCGATGCGGACATCGTCGTCTTCGACCCGGATACGATCACCGACCGGGCCCGCTACGACGACAGCACCCGCCCGTCGGCGGGCATCCGGCACGTCCTGGTCAACGGCACCTTCGTGGTCCGGGACGGGGACATCGTGACCGACGCGCGGCCGGGCCGCCCGGTCCGGGCCGACCCGCGCTGAGCCGGCCATGGGGGCGGCGGGCGGCCTGCACGGCTTCCCGGCCGTCCTGACCAGCCGCCGCGCTGTCCGGGGCTGGCCTGGAAGACCTGGCCCGGCTGGCTGCGGAGATCTACGCCCGGTCCCGGCCGCCGGACCCCGACGAAAGCCCGGACGGGTTCGAGGACCGGTCGGTCCGCCTCGAGACGACCTTCGAGGGCGCCGGGGTGCTCGGCGGCGATTTGACGCCAGAATGCGCCGCGGTGGTCACGGCGGTGCTGGATGCGCTGTCCGCTCCCGCCGGGGCGGGGGACCTGCGAACCCACGGGCAGCGGTATCACGATGCGCTGGCCGAGGCTATGCAGCGGCTCCTCGGAGCGGGACTGCTGCCGGAGCGGGCCGGGCAGCCGGTCCGCGCGTGGGTGCACATGTCCCTGGCCGAGCTGCTCGCCCTAGACGGCGACGGCGCCCTGCTCGGCCAGTGGGTCACCGCGGTCCGGGCCCGGTGGGCCGGGCACCGCGCCGCCGCCTCGGTCACGGGCGGCGACGAGGCCGCCTGGTTGGACGGCGACGCGGCCGCCGCGGTCGCGTGTGATGCCCTGATGAGCCCGGTGGTCACGGGCGAGGTCGACCCGGGCGCGCTGGATGACCTGGTCCGGCTCTGTGTCGAACTGGACCGGCTCGACCCAGGCTCCGGCCCGAACCACGCGGACCCGGGCGGCGCGGACCCGCAGCCGGCTGGCAGGGCTGCCGGGGCTGCCGGGGCGGGGTCCCTGGCCCGGGAGGCGCTTGAGCGGGCGATCATCGGCAAGGCCGTCGAGCTGCTGTCCGGCCCGGGTGGGCTCGCGTCCTTCCTGCGCCGCCAGCAGCTCGGCGCCAGCCTGGCCGGGCCGAGCCTGCCGCTGGACATCGGCTACAGCGACACCGTCCCGGCCGCCATCCGCCACGCCGTCACCCTGCGCGACCGGCACTGCCAGTGGGCCGGCGGGTGCAATCAACCCGCCGCTGCGTGCCAGGTTCACCACGTGCGCCACAAGGCCAACGGCGGCCACACCAGCGTCAAGGACTGTGTCTTGCTGTGCACGTTCCATCACCAGGTCGTCATCCACCGGTGGGGTTGGACGCTCGCCCTCAACGCGGACGGGACGACCACCGCGTGGAATCCGGACCGGACCAAGGTCCTGCACAGCCACAGCCACAGCCACAGCCACAGCCACAGCCCGCCCGCCCGAGCCGGGTAACGGCCCCGGCCGACCGCGCCTGGGGCGCGGGGTCAATCGACCCCTGCCGCCGGGACGGCCGATGAGGGATCCTATGGCCATGAACAAGCGTCCTGGACGTTCCCTGATCTGCGGCTCGCTGGCGGTGCTGGTGGTCGCGGGGCAGTCCGGGTGCGGCGCGGCTGGCACCGGGTCCGCAGGCGGGACGCACAGGGTCGGGGGCGGGTCGCATGCGGTCAGCCGAGCCGCACTGACGGCGATACTTCGTGGCGACCTCACCCGCTACCTGGCCGACCGCGGACAGGCGGAGCACATGTCAGCGGTCGGGCTGACGATCACCTTGCGCGGAAACCGGCCGGGCATCAGCCTGGCGGCCGGGACGACCCGGTACGGAGGGGGCGCCGACCTGTCCGCGGCCAAGGTCGTCTCGTACGCCGGCGCGGCGGTCACCGGCGACACGTGGCTCTACTCCAATACGAACTACATCCTCGCTCAGCTGATCATCGAGAAGGTCACCCACGACAGCTACAGCGATCAGCTCGCCAGGCGGATCACCGTCCCGCTCGGGCTGCGGAGCCTGTGCTTCGCGCCTTCCACCTGCCCGGCGGCGGACCCCACCCGGATGCCCGCCGGGTACTTCTTCGACACCGCGGTGGCCGACCACGAACCGCCGAACCCGCTCGCGTCTCTGCTCGGCAAGCCGGTTCCCGCGCTCAACCTGAGCGAGTACCAGGGCGCGGGCGCGATCATCAGCTCACTGCAGGACATGGCCACCTGGGACCGGGCCCTGTACCAGGGCGAGCTCCTGCCCCCGGCCCAGCAGCGCCAGCTGGAAAGCCTGGTCTCCACCACGACCGGGCGGCCGCTCGCCATGACCACGCCCGCCACTCCGCTCGGCTACGGGCTGGGCGTGATCCAGGAGACCTACCCGCCCTTCGGGACGGTGTGGGGGTACGAGGGCGAGACGCTCGGCTTCCGGGTGCTGCACCTCTACTTCCCGCGCTCTGGCCTCATCATCGCGCTCGCTGCCAACAGCCAGCCCGTCTCGGACCAGGACGACCTGTTCACCCTCGCGGCGTCGGTCTACCAGGCGCTGCAGAAGGCGGGGCTCGGCTGAGGCAGAAAGCGGCGGGGCCCCGCTGGCGCGGGGCCCCGCATTGCTCCTTCTGTTCGTCAGGCGGCGGGGTGGCCGACGCCCAGGTCCAGGTCCTCCTGGTGCGCGTCCGCGGCCGCTTCGAGGGCGTGCGCGACGGTCTGCTCCGGGCCGAGGCGGCTGTACACGGCGAAGTAGAACACGATCAGGCTGAACACCGCGATGGCCCCGAGGTCCCACCAGAACGGCAGGTGGACGCCGAGCTTGGCGCCGAGGAACGTCTGGTAGCCGCCGCCCGAGCCGGTGCCGCCCGGGCCTGTGGTGATCCCGCCGACGTAGCTGCCGCCGAAGATGGAGAAGATGGTCAGGCCGACGACCCACGGGATCGCCCACGCCCCGGCCCGGAAGTTCAGCGGCTCCTGGTTCGGGTCGAGCCGGCGGGCGATCATGTACAGGACCAGGAAGAAGACCACGGCGGCGTCGATCTTGAGGTTGTTGGCGGTGCCGCTCCAGTAGATGATGAACCCGGAGACCACGAAGCTGAACGGGGCGATGATGTTCAGGATCGGCGCGTGGTACGGCCGGGCCCGGTCCGGGTCGCTCTTGCGCAGCGAGACCGCGGCCACCGGGGCGAAGCTGTACATGAACGACGACGCCGCCGTGATGGCCCCGACCAGCCCCGCCCAGCTGCCGAACGGCAGGAACAGGATGCAGCCGAAGACGCCGCCGAAGATGATGCTGAACCACGGCACGCCCCGGCGGTCGATGCTGGAGAACACCGGCGGCACGAAGCGGGTCTTGGCCAGCGAGTACGACAGCCGGGAGGCGGCGCTGACGTAGACCAGGCCGGTCCCGGCCGGTGAGATGACCGCGTTGATGATCAGGATGGTGCCGAGCCAGCCCAGGCCGACCGAGGTGGCCAACTCGTAGTACGGGCCGAACGTGCCGACGTTGGCGCCGAACGGGGCGGACCAGCCGTGGGCGATGTTGGCCGGGTTCAGCGCACCGGTGAAGCACAGCTGCAGCAGGATGTAGAGGCAGGCGCCCATCAGCATGGAGCCGACCACCGCGATCGGCACGTCCCGCTTGGGGTTACGTGCCTCCCCGGCGAGCTGGGCGGCCTGCTCGAAGCCCTCCAGGGCGAACACGATGCCGAGCGGGATCGCGATGAACACGCCCTTGATGCCGTACGGCATGAAGCCGCCGCCTGCGGTGAAGTTCGACCCGTGGAACACCTTGGCCATGATGAAGATGACGGTCATGAACGGCACCAGGATCTTCCAGTACATGGCGACCGTGTTGGTCCTGGCCATCCACTTGATGCCGAACAGGTTCAGCGCCGTGAACACGAACATGAAGCCGATCGCGACGAGCAGGCCCTTCCCGGTGAGCAGGCCGTTCGACTTTTCCAGCCAGGGCCAGTACTTGGAGTCGATGTACCCCAGCGTGGCCTCGACCTCGATGGGCGCGACGGCCATGGCCTGCAAGTAGGAGTAGGTCCCGCAGAAGAAGCCACCCAGGGTCCCGGAGTGGATCCAGGTGAACCGCGCGGTGCTGCCGGAGATCGGGTAGGTGGAGCCGAGCTCGGCGTAGATCAGCGCGACGCCGATGAGCAGGATCACGCCGATGATCCACGAGATGATGGCCGCGGGCCCGGCCGCCTTCGACGCGTTCAGCGTGCCGAGCAGCCAGCCGGATCCGATGACGGACCCCGCCGAGACCATGAACAGCGGCAGCAGTCCCACATCTCGGCGAAGTCTTGGCGGAACATCCGAGATCTCTTGAGCAGCCATCCTCGTGCCACCCCTTCTGGTGAGCGATAGCGGACGGACCCGCTGCCCGGCTCCGCTATTTTCGGCCGATCCCCACTCGTGCTGTCCCCCGACACGGGAGACCGCCCGTATCGTGGGCTCGCATGCGAAATGCAAACAGCACGCTAACACCGGTTATACCGGTGGAGCATCTCGCGGAGAAGATCCCGCAGGTCACAATTCTTAGCGCTCAACCGGGAGAGTTGACATTGCCGGGCCTACTCCGCGAAACGGCCTTCTCACATTCTGGATTCGGGATGGCCTAATTACCAGGTGAGGTCGAGGGCCGGCCGGTGCAGGGCTAGCACGTGCTCGTGGGTCTCGCGCTCGGCGGCCAGCCTGGCCTGGCCGTCCCGGCAGAACACGATCGGCGGCTTCAGGGCGCCGTTGTAGTTGTTGGCCAGCGTGTAGGTATAGGCGCCGGTGACGGGCATCGCCACCAGGTCCCCGACGGCGGGCGCCGGGATGCGCAGGTCGGCCACCAGCCGGTCGCCGGACTCGCATTGCCGCCCGACCAGGTCGACCACCTCGATCGCGGGTTCGGTCATGCGGGTCGCGAGGGCCGCCTCGAAGGGCTGGCCGGTGAGCGATACGTCCAGGTTGTCGGCCATCCCGCCGTCGACCGCGACGAACGTGCGGCCGGTGTGCTTGACCGTGGTCACCCGGTACAGCGTCGCGCACGAGCCGGCGACGAGCGAGCGGCCCGGCTCGATGACCAGCTTGGCCCCGGCCGGGAGGTGCGCGCGGGCGGCCGAGGCGATGGCGTCCAGGTACCGCTCGACGCTCGGGGCGTCGTCGCCGCGGGTGTACTGGACCCCGAGCCCGCCGCCGACGTCGTAGACGGGGAAGTCGCCCAGGACCGCCACCGCCTCGACCGCCCGCGCGAACGGGTCGAGCTCGAGGATCTGCGATCCGATGTGCAGGTGCAGCCCGTCCAGGATCAGCCGCTCGCTGGCCCGGATCCTGGTGATGGCCTCGCGCGCCTGATCGAGCGGCAGCCCGAACTTGGAGTCATCCCCGCCGGTGGACTGCGATTCGTGGGTCTGCGGGGAGATCCCGGGGATGATCCGGATCAGGACGTGCTGCGGGCGGGTGGCCAGCTGTTCGAGGCGGTCGATGTCGTCGAAGTTGTCCACCACCACGCATCCGACCCCGGCCCGGAGCGCCGCCGCCAGCTCCGCGGTGGTCTTGGCGTTCCCGTGCTGGTAGATGCGCTCGGGCGCGACCCCGGCGGCGAGGGCCATGACGAGCTCGCCGGCTCCGGCGACGTCGATGCTGAGTCCCTCCGCGGCGAACAGCTTGTAGGCGGCCAGGCAGGGGAACGACTTCGACGCGAACACGACCTCGGAGTCCGGGTAGCGGGCGGCAAGCCCGTCGCGCATCCGGCGGGCCTGGTGCCGCAGCCCGTCCTCGTCGACCAGGTAGGCGGGCGTCCCGAAGCGCTCGGCCAGCTCGCGGACCCCGACGCCGGCGATAAGCAGTTCCCCGTCCGGCGACACAGAGCTGTGCTCGGGAAACAGCGGGAGCAGGTCATCGCCGGCGGCAGCGGTTGAGGTCATGCCCGCACCCTAGCCTCCCTCGGGACCGCCAGGGAGGCTAGGGTGCGGCTGGCTAGGAAACGGGGACCAGGCTGAACGTGCCGCCGAACGCCTTGACTCCGTTGCCGTTGCCCACCGGCGCAGCCGCGCCGTTCGGCAGCGGCATGGCCTCCTCGTGGCTGAACCGGGCCGAACGGGCTATTTGACGAGAAACGCGGCGAGCCCCTCGGGCGGCTCTGACTGCACGGCCACGTCGTCCACTACCGCCCAGCGGGGGCCGCTGTGCGCCCACTCCACGAGCTTGCGGACCTCCTCGTCCGGCCCCTCGAATACCACCTCGACCCGGCCGTCGGGCAAATTACGCACCCAGCCGGCCACGCCGCTCTCCTCGGCCAGCCGCCGAGCGGTGTCACGGAAGAACACCCCCTGGACGCGGCCGGAGACCAGCACCCGGTAACGAACCACGGGCACGACGTTACGCCGCGTACGCCCGTCGGCCGAGGAGCCGCGCGGGCACCCGGGCGGCCGGCCCCGCGGGGCGGGTCACGGGTCGGGCGGGGAACCATCGCTCGTTCGGATAAATGGGGAAGTTCTAGCGCTGTTGCGACCTTTCTGCACCCACGCCGCAACTGTGGAAACTATGCGTGGCCGGATGGATTCGGACAGTATCCGGTAATTCACCTCGCGTCGATCAGGCGGGCCGTGTCCCTGGCGATCATGAGCTCCTCGTCGGTCGGCACCACCAGGGCCTGGACCGGGCCCGGCACGGTGATGCGCCCGCGGGTGCCCTGGCCGTGCCCGGCGTTGGCTGCGGCGTCCTCGGTCAGGCCGAGGACGCCGAGCCGGCCGAGCACCAGGTGGCGGACCAGGACGCTGTTCTCGCCGATGCCGCCGGTGAAGACCAGGGCGTCGAGGCGGTCCAGGCTGGTCACCAGCGCGGCAATCGCCTTGGCCAGCCGGTGCACGAACACGTCGATGGCCAGCTGCGCCCGGTCGTCGCCGGCGGCGGCCGCGTCCTGGATGGTGCGCATGTCGTTGCTCGTGCCGGACAGGCCGAGCAGGCCGCTGCCGGTGTTCAGCACGTCGGTGAGCCCGGCCGCGCTCGCGCCGGTCTGGCCGGCCAGGTAGCCGAACACGCCGGGATCGATGTCGCCGGAGCGGGTGCCCATGACCAGCCCCTCCAGCGGGGTCAGCCCCATCGTGGTGTCCACGGACACGCCGTCCCTGATCGCCGCGGCGCTGCACCCGTTGCCGAGGTGGGCGGCGACCAGGTGCAGGTGTTCCAGCGGCCGCTGCAGGAGGACGGCGGCCTGCGCGCTGACGTACCGGTAACTGGTGCCGTGGAAGCCGT
The DNA here is from genome assembly GCA_963789225.1 of uncultured Actinomycetes bacterium. Lineage (GTDB taxonomy): Bacteria > Actinomycetota > Actinomycetes > Streptosporangiales > Streptosporangiaceae > Palsa-504. The sequence continues at coordinate 81,109 of CAWBKD010000002.1, read as the reverse complement.
ACCTGCGGACCATCTGCGTCGTGTACCAGTCCTGCGGGACCGCGTAGCGGAAGGCGCGCGGCGGCATCGTCTGGTGGAACGCGGTGTCGAACACGGCGGCCTGCGGCAGGCCGGGCCGGGCGGCGCGGACCGCCTCGATGCCGGCCAGGTTGGCCGGGTTGTGCAGCGGGGCCAGCTTGCTGAACGAGCGGATCGCCTCGATCACCTCGTCGTCGACCAGGACCGACGCGGTGAACCGTTCGCCCCCGTGGACCACGCGGTGGCCCGCCCCGGCCACGTCGTGCCCGGCGTCGGCCAGGAGGTCCAGGATCCTGGCGATGACCGCCTCTGGCGTGGCGCCGGAGAGCGGTTCGGTGACCGGTTCGCCCGGATACCTCCTGACGTGCAGCGACGCCTCCGGCGCGCCTACCCGCTCGGCCTCCCCGTCCACCCTGCGCTGACCGCTTGCGGGGTCTACCAGCGCGAACTTCACCGAGGAGCTGCCTGAGTTGAGCACGAGCACCTGGCCGGTCACCGTCTGGATGCTACTGCCCGCCACGGGCGCCCTTGGTCATGCCACCCCCTTTTATCCCGAACGGGCGGTGGTGCGCGTCCCCGGTGACCCGCGCGCGATCCGGTTTATCCCAGTCCGCCGGAGACCTCCGTTGGGTCAGAAATGTCGAATGTTACAGAAACTTTTGGAAATGCGACCCATCCGTAACACGCGCAGCCGCGAAGTTAGCGCGTGACAGGCGATCCGGCGGCCACGATGCCGTGTGAGGTCCCAGCCGGCGTGGGCACCGGCTTTCGCTCCGGCCTGACCGCCGGATCGCCCTCTTCCCCGTTTCCCCTGTTCGACGTTGCCCCCGCCTGCGGCGACGCGCCTGCCAACCATCACGGAAAGGATCGTCATGCCCAGTCACGATGAAGAGCGCCGCTCTTCGGGGTCCGGTCGCCGCCTGTCCAGGCGCTCCCTGCTGCAGGGCGCCGCGACCGCTGGCGCCGCAGGCCTGGCCGTCACCGCCATGGGTGCGGCGAACCCGGCGCTGGCCGCCACAGACCGGAGTTCGGCGCCAACTCTCGACCCGGCGAAGACGCCTGCCGGACCGATCGTCGTGCACGTGCGCGACGCCAGGTCCGGGGACATCGAGGTGCTCTCCGGGACCAGCGGGACCCGGCTGCGCGACAAGGACCTGGCCGCCCGGATCGTCCGGGCGATCGGGTGAGTCCTGCCCCCTGACCATTCGAGCCATTCGAGCCAGTTCGAGCCATTCGAGCCAGTGAGGTTAATTCATGTCATCGCATCGCGAGGCACCCGAGATTTCCAAGGACCCGGTTGCCGACAGCACCGACCTGTACGCGTTCGTGAGCCCCGACAGCCCCAACACTGTCACCCTCATCGCCAACTACATCCCGCTGCAGAATCCGGCCGGCGGGCCGAACTTCTACGAGTTCGGCGAGGACGTCCTCTACCAGATCCACGTCGACAACAACGGGGACGGCCAGGCGGATATCTCCTACCAGTTCCGGTTCACCACCACGGTGCGGGACCCGGACACCTTCCTGTACAACGTCGGCCCGATCGAGTCGCTGGGCTCCGCCAACTGGAACCGCGTGCAGACGTACGACGCCGCGGTGGTGAACGGCGGGTCGTACAGCGTCCTCGGCACCGGCCTGCCCTGCCCGCCGTGCAACATCGGCCCGCTGTCCACGCCGGGCTACCCCAGCCTGGCCGCCCAGGCCGTGTCCAGCGTCGGCGGGATCAACGTGTTCGCCGGGCAGCGGGCCGAGGCCTTCTACGTCGACCTGGGCGCGATCTTCGACCTGGGGGACCTGCGGCCCTTCGAGAACCTGCACGACCAGTACGGGCTGGGCGTCTTCAGCGGGCCCGCGGCCGGGGTCAACGCCACCAATCACCTGAACGTGAACTCGATCGCGATCCAGGTGCCGATCTCGGCGGTGACCATCTCGGGCCACCCGACCATCGGGGTGTGGACCACGGCGAGCCGCCAGCAGGCCAGGATCTACGACGCCGACCAGGGCCAGTACGTGAACTCCGGGCCGTTCAGGCAGGTGTCGCGGCTGGGCAACCCGCTCATCAACGAGGTCGTGATCCCGATGGGCAGCAAGGACCTGTGGAACACGCTCGCGCCCAACGAGGACAAGCAGTTCGCCGGCTACGTCACCGCGCCGGGCCTGGCGGGGCTGCTGCCCGCCCTGTACCCGGGCGTGTTCCCCAGCCTGGCCGCGCTGGTCTCGGGCGGGAAGCCGCGCGCCGACCTCGAGGCGATCCTGCTCACCGGGATACCGACCGGCATCATCCCGGGCTTCACGAACTACACCGGGGCGGTGCTGGCCGACATGCTCCGGCTGAACACCTCGATCCCGCCGACGGCGCCCGACAAGCAGAGCATCTACGGGCTGCTCGGCGGCGACGCGGGCGGCTTCCCGAACGGGCGCCGGGTGACCGACGACGTGGTCGCGATCGAACTGCGCGCCATCGCCGGGGTCACCTACCCGCTGATCGACAAGTCCTACACGCCGGACGCGGCGGCGAAGGAGGTCACCGACGGGCTGACCCCGGCCAGCGTCAGCGCCTCCCCGCTCTCCGAGTTCCCCTACCTGGGGACCCCGTACAGCGGCTTCGACAACCCGTCCTGACGCCGTTACCCGGTGCGCCCCCGGTCGCTGGCATTGGCCCGCGCCGGGGGCGCACTGGCCCCGTCTCTTTGGGAGCGCAGCATGAGCGAGCACGCCCTCGGGCCGTCCGGGCCCGGCACCGTGATCATGGAGCTCGGCGCAGACACCGGCGCCCTGATCCTGTACACCCCCGCCGACCTGGACGGCGCGGAGATCGAGATCAGCCGGCACGGCGATCCCGCCGCCCGGCGCACACACTCGCAGGTCCGCCAGCGTCACGTCGCGAACGTGACCAAGTACGCGGCGGTCTACCCCACCCTGCCCGCCGGGGAGTACACGATCTGGCGCGACGAGGACCGCCCGGCGGCCGCCGTCACGATCGACGGCGGGCAGATCACCACCTGTCGCTGGCCGGAGTAGGCCCGCGGCCCTTTCGTAACATGGCGGTATGGTCCCTTCCGGCCGCCTGCTCGCGTTCGCGGCGGTGGTCCTGGGTAACGAGGCCGTTCCCTGGTCCTGGTGGGGCCGCGGGCGCCTAGACGGGCAGCGCGATGATCGGCGTCGTGGTGGGCTGCTTCGTCCCGGGGGCTGGCTCGACGGTCAGGCCGAGCTTGTCCCCGGCTAGCAGCCCGGAGGCCACCACGGGCGCGGTCTGCCCCGACCTGGCCGGGGGCAGCAGGCCCGCCGACACGACCCTGGTCTTCCCGATCAGCCAGAGCTGGTACACCTTCCCGGCGGGCAGCGCCGGCAGCCCGGAGGTGGTCACGATCAGCTGGTGCCGGACCGAGGCGAGCAGCACGATGGCCGCGCCGCCCTTGGTCGACCGCTGGGACAGGACCCTGACGTGCGGCGCGGCCATGATGGCGGCGAGCAGCTGGTTCTGGTTACGCGCCTGGTCGAGCTCGTGCATGGTGCGGGCCTCGATGGCGGCCAGGCTCTGGTTCTGGGTCCGGGCCTGGTTGAGTTCCTGCTGAGTGTGGGACTGGGCGAAGCCGAAGATCACGGCGATGACGATCCCGGCGGTCGCGATCGCCCCGGACAGCCACGGCACCCAGGGCACCCACGTGCGGGAGCGCTTGGGTCGCACGTGGGTCCTGATCTCGGGGGGCAGCTGGCGGGTGCGCGCGACCGCCTCCAGGACCTCGGCGCGCATCGCGGGCGGCGGCTCGAGCGCGGCGGCGAAGGCCAGCGCGGTGGCTACCTCGCGAAACCCGCGGACCTCGCTGGCGCAGGACGGGCAGCCGTTGATGTGGCGGGTGAACCGCTCGCGCTCGGCGCCCCTGTCGATCGCGTCCAGGGCGTAGGCGCCGGTGAGGGCGTGCAGGTCATGCCGGAGCAGCCGCATCAGCTCACCCCCAGGCAATCGCGCATGCGGATCAGCCCGTCGCGGATCCTGGTCTTGATCGCGCCGAGCGTGACGCTGAGCAGGTCGGCCACCTGGCGGTAGCTATACCCGCCGTAATAGGCCAGGGTGATCGACTCCCGCTGGATCTCGGTGAGCGCGTCCAGGCAGCGGCGCACCCGCTCCCGGTCCAGGCTCGCCTCCACCGCTTCCGCCACCTCGTCCCGTGGGGTATGGATGTCGGCGTTCCGCTGCTCGCGCTCGGTCGCCGCCGTACTCGCACGGACCCGGTTGATGGCGCGGCGGTGGGCGATGGTCAGCACCCACGTCGCCGCGCCGCCCATCGCCGGGTCGAACCGCGCGGCGCTCCGCCACACCTCGAGGAGGACCTCCTGGGTTACCTCCTCTGACTGCGACGGATCGCGCAGAACCCTGCGGATCACGCCATACACCGGTCCGGCCAACCGGTCGTAGATGGCTTCGAACGCGACCTGGTCGCCACGCGCCACGTGGACAAGCAGGTCGTCGAGGTCCCGCTCTCCCCTCCTATCCGTGGACGTCGATCTGAACCTGGACGCGTCCGAGTCGCTCGGGTTCACATGAACACCTTCGGAGTCGAGGGCAGATCGGATGGGTGCGGGACGGAGGAATTTAGTTAATTCGTACCGCCGCGACCGCGTACGGTAACGCAAGTGTGCCTGGAAATCTCCGGCCCCATGCGGACCTCCGGTTTGCCCAGGTACTGGCGGCACCCCGCTAAGCTCGTCTGCCACTAGCCCGCGGGATCCACAGAGAGGATGGCGATCATGGCTGACGCCGCGCGCACGGCCCGGTCGATGTGGACGCTGTTCGAACCGATCCACGCGGTGACGTACTTCTCGCCCGAGGCGCGCTCGGCCTTCGAGCAGGCTGGCCTGCGCGGGTTCTGGCGGGGCTACTTCGCGGGCCGCGCCGCGCCGCTCGGGCCGGCCAGCGCGGCCGTGGTCACCGCGTCGTTCTTCAACTTCGCCCCGGCCTTCGTCGCCCGCGCGATCCCCGGGGTCTGGGAGCTGATCTCGCCGGCCGACGCGCTGCGCGTCCGCGCGGCGGGCGCGGCGCAGTCGCTCCGCGGCCTGTTCGCCGGGCTGGAAACCGAGGCGGCGGCAGGCGCCGACCTGCTGTGGCGCGCGATCGGCGACCTGGACTGCCCGGGCCGCGTGCTAGCCGCAGCCAACGCCGCGCTGCCGGATCCCGTTGACGGGTCGTCGCCGGCTTTCGGCCGGCTCTGGCAGGCGGCCACCGTCGCGCGCGAGCATCGGGGCGACGGTCACTTCGCCGCGCTGGCCGCGGCCGGGTTCGACGGCTGCGAGGCTGTGGTCCTGCGCTGCGGCCTGGACCTGCGGCGGGAGGACATGCAGCCGATCCGGGGCTGGACCGACGAGCAGTGGGACGGCGCTCAGGCCCGTCTATCCGACCGCGGCCTGCTGGATGCGGACGGCAAGCTCACCAGCGACGGCCTGGACGCCCACACGGCCATCGAGGACGCCACCGACCGGGCCGCCGCGCGTCCGTGGACCCGCCTCGGCGCCGAGGCTACGACGGAACTGCGCGCGGTGCTGACCCCCCTCGCCCAGGCCTGCGCCAGCCTCATGCAGTTCCCCAGCCCCATCGGCGTGCCCGCTCCCGGCACCGTGTTCTGACCCGCTGTCGCGCCCCCGGCAGTTCAGCCTGGTGCGTGCTGCGGCAGCGTGACGGACACCACGCGCAGGCCGTCGATCCCGTCGAAGTCCGCGGTATTGCAGGTGTAGACCGGAAGTCCGTGCGCCATGGCGGTGGCCGCGATCAACGCATCGTAGGCGCGCGCGGCGGGTTTCCTGCCCGACCTCCGCAGTGAGGCGGCGACCTGGCCGAACGCCTGGGCCGACGCCCGGTCGAAGGGCAGCGGGTCGAAGTCGGCCTCGGCCTGCTGCAGGTGGGCCTGCCGGGCGGCACGTTCCCGGTCATCGCGCGCCACCAAAGGGCCGGCCGACAGCTCGGCGAGCGTCACGGTGGTGATAAGGGGTTCTTCCGGCAGCGTCACCGGGTCGGTGATATCGCGCATGGCAATGATCACCGAGGTGTCCAGGATGCCCCGGATGGGCCGCTCACTGACACCGGGATCGGTCACAGCGCGGGGTCCAGCACCTCGTCGAGCTCAGCTCGCATGGCCCGATAGTCCACGGGCGGCAGCCGATGCCACCGGCCGAGCAGCGTCTCAGCCGTCAGGGCCGGGCGGCGTACGGGGCGGAGCTCGGCCACCGGCTTCCCGGCCCTGGTGACGGTGATCTGCTCGCCCTGGGCCACCCGGTCGACCACCTCACCCCCGTGGTTACGCAGCTCGCGGATCGTTATCTCGGCCATGGCTGCAATGTATCACGCGTGATACATGGCGAGAGCGACCCAGGAGACATCGTGACCTGGTCCGCGTTCATTCACGCCGGCCCGTAACCGGCACATCGGTAGCGGCACGTTAACCGCTGGCGGGGGATCCACCAGGCCGCGGTGCGGCCCCGGGACTCCGCGCGGGTAAGGAGTTCGGCCTCCAGCATGTTGTGCAGGCTGCCGCGGCCCAGGCCGCCGGCTTCGGGGAAGGTGAGCAGGCGCCTGCCCCAGGTCACCAGCGACTCGGAGTCGGTCCGGGTGGCCAGCAGCCTCCGGCGGTCGCGCAGCGCCAGGAACAGGTACAGGGCCGTCCGCTCGTCCGACTCATCGCTCCGTGCTCCGCGCATCAGCAGGTCGCAAGCGGCATCGAGGTCGTCGGGATCCGGCGGTGCGGCGCCGGGCCCGGTGTCGCGATACCGGTCGTAGCTCAGCCGCCCGATCATCAGCGCCACGTCCCGCCAGGCCGGACCGCCGGACGGCAGCTCGTAGAGCAGCGCGGAGGAGACCGCGATGGCCTCGCTACGGTCGGCGCGGACCGCGGGAACCGCGGCGGGATCGTCGTGATCCAGCCGCGCGGCCCCGCGGGTGAGCCGCTGATAGAGGAGGCTGGCGAGCAGGGCACGCGCCTGGGCGACCTGCCCGGGCCCGCTGCTGGGCTCGGGCGCGCGCAGCACGGCGGACAGGTCCGCGCGGGCCTGCTCGATCGCCGCGTCCAGATCCTGGTCCGGGCTCGCCGCGCGCTCAGCTAGGTCGCTCATGACCGATCCTCCCGGCGCGTGGCCAGGTGACGGCCGACTCCGTCAGCGTCATACTCGGCCGTCACCTGGACCCTCGGCGCCACGGCGGCCATCACCGTGACCAGCTAGAGGTAGCGAAGACCGGGATCCGGTGCCCACGACCCGAGCCAGCGAGCCAGGCCGACCGCTTTCTGCGGCAGGAATAACAGCATGTATCCGACGAATACACGTAACCCCCCCAAGGGCTGACGATTCGTTGACCGGCGCTTACCCGCCGCGGCGGGACAAGGCCGGGACTAACAGCTTCGTTTCGCGCCACCTACCACGCGGCGGACGCCACACAGGCCTCGCAGGCTCTTCGCAGGCACTCCCCTCCCGAGTCCCATGATCATCAGGGTAAGTTTAATGTAGCTCGATAAAGGATGTCTGTGTATACATAATTTACGTCAATTAAGATCCGGTTCCGCATCCTCGTCCGTTGAGAAGGCCGGAGACCGGGCCGGCCGGGCTCACGAGTTCCCCGGCGGCGGAACCGAACTCGGCGGCGGGCGGGTAGGCCGCGGTGGCCGCGAGCCAGCGGGCGCGCAGCGGGCCGACGATCTCCGCGGGCAGCGCGCCGGCCGCCGATCCGCCGGCCAGGATCTCCACCGGCCCCAGCACGTACACCTCGGCCAGGGTCGGCAGGTCGGCGAACTCGGCCGCGGGGTGGGAGCCGCCCGGCAACCGGGTGGCCCGCTCGATCAGGCCGGCGCCGAGCTGCCACACCGCCTGCCCTTCCCCCGCCAGGATGCACTCCACCGCGGCCAGGATCTCCACCGCCATCGCGTACGACTCGGCGAGCATCAGCCCGGTGCCGAACTCCGCCGGGCTCGGCGCGGCCGGTCCCTGGCGCTCCAGCCGGGACAGCACGGCGAGATGGTCCAGGTGCGCCCCCTCGTGGATGCCGCGCCAGACCTGCTGGGCGAGCGGGGTGGCGCTGGACGGGACCTCGACGACCGCGGTGCCCGGTCCGGGCAGCCCGGGCAGGCACATCCAGGTCCGCCGGGCCAGCCGCCTGGACACCGGCAGGCGCACGGTGACGTGCCCAGCGCTGGGCACCGGCCGGTAACGGGCCCCCCACGCGAGCTGCCGCGCGCTCGACAGCGGGCACGTCGGGCCCGGCGGAAGCCCCACGGCCGCCGTCATCACCAGCTCGCCGAACCTGGCGATGAGCCCGGCCGCCCGCCAGGCGCGCGGCCCGACGCTGCGGATCACGCCCGGCACCGGGCGCGTGTCGGGATACCACCGCGGCACCGGCCCGGCCGCACGGCGCAGCGAGCGGAGCCTGGCCGCCTGCAGGCCGCCGGAGACGACAGGCACCGAGCGGACCACCTCGTCGAGCCCGCCGAAGGCCCCCGTCGGGTCCCGATCCGCCTGGCCGTCCAGCGCGAGGCAGCCGACCGCCACGTCGGCCCACCCCCGTACGGTCCACGCGGCGGCCTCCGCGTCTGCGGCGGGCACCCTGACCGCGGCCTGCGCCGCGGCCATCGCCCACGCCCGCGCGTCCGCCGCCGCGACATGCGTCAGCCCAGGAGCATGAGCCCCTGGGCTGAACATCTCACCTACCCATCCGGCGTGGAACCCGCTCCGAAGGTAGCAAGGACGGCCGTAAGGGCGGGTAACCCATACCGGGTAGCCGTCCGCGAGCCCGGAATAATACCTGAGCTAGCGTAAAACCATCATATGGCTTTTAGTTATGAAAAATCGGACTCCCTGATCCCGGGGATCACCGCATCATCATGATCTTGGACAATTCGTGGACGATGATGATCTTGGGCCATGACCAGCGACGGGGGAGGGTGCGGTGGCAACGCAGGACGAACGGCTCGCGGCTATCGCCGCGGCGGCCGCCGTCACCCTGCGCCACACCCCCTATCACGTGGTCCGGGCCGGCGACGTGGCCGCGGCGGTCCGGCTGCCCGGCGAGACGGGGCGGTCCGCGGTCTGGCTCTACAACGAGGTGCGTAACCGCCGGGTGCTGGTCGCCCTGGCCGCGGCGCACGCCTGGATCGAGTTTCCTGGACGGCTGAACGCCTCGCCCCCCGGGCCCATCGATTCGGTGACGGCCGCCAGATCGGCCGCGGCGGCGGCGCTGGGCGTGATCGTCACGTTCCACCGCGCCGAGCACTCGCTGATGACTCAGGTCGGGTACGGGATCGGCGACATCTCCACCGCGGAGAAACGGCAGCTCGCGTCGGGCACCGACCTAGCCCCGCCCACCTGGCCGGACAGCAGCTGGGGCCGGGTCGCGGCGGCGGCCTGGCACGGCCGGTGCGCGGTGTTCACCGATTTCCTCCGCCCGGTGCTGCGGGCCTGCGCCGAGTCGGTCACCTACCTGGCCGAGCCGCACGCCGCGGACAGCGCCGTCCGGCTGTCGGACATCGCGTTCCGGACCTGCCTGGCCGACCACGAGGCACCCGTCGACCTGGTCGCCCGCGGGCTGGCGGCGCTGTGGTTCGAGCGGGACCTGGCCCGCGTGGCCGGCACCCTGCCCCGTGACCTGGAAAGCGCCGAGACCGCGCTGGCCACGGTGGCCCGGCGCAGTACCGATCCGCGGGCCGAGGCGAACGCCAGCGCCGTCGTGGTCCGGGTCATGCTCGAGGCCGGCACCCTGCACGAACGGTGCATGCGGCAGGCCCGGCAGACCGTTTCGCTGTGGCAGGAACTCGCGGCCGACCCGGACGAGCCGGCCGAGCCGGGGATCTCGCTCATGTCCCGGGCCGTCTGGCACGACCTGCAGCGGCTCAGCGACGCCGCGAGCCATCTCGGGCTGGCCGCCGCGCGGTACGGGGACCGGCGTTCGGCCGCCGGCGCCTGGCGGCTGTCCCGCCTGGTGGCCGAGCACGAGCTGGCGGGTGACCTGCCAAGGATGTCACGTGCCGACACCAACCTGGCTGCGCTGGCCGCCGAGGCGGGGCGGATGCAGGAGGCCAGCCGCCTCATCTCGGGCGTGTACCGGACCCGGCTCGAACTCGTGGAACGCCAGCCGGAGGACGCGGCCGCCTGGCGGCGGCTGACGGTCACGGCCCGCGCCCGGGCCGACATCGCCCGGATCGGCGGCCAGGTCATCGAGGGCGTCCGGCTGGCGGCCGAGCTGATCGCCGACCGGCACGCCCGGCTGGGGGATCCCGCCCACGCCGACGTCGCCGAGGCCCGGCTCGTCCTGGGGCAGGCGCTGCTGGCGGCCGGGCAGCTGGTCCCTGCGCGCCGCTGCCTGGAGGAGGCCGCCGACTCCCGGCGCGGCAGGTCCATGCCCGCCTCCTACCGAGCGCAGGAGGACCTGCTCTGGCTGGTCAGGACGGCTTTGGTGCTCGAGCGCCCCACGGTAGCAAGGGACCTGCTCGCCGACGAGGCGGCGCCGACCGACTGGTTCTGCGACCGGGTCTCGTTCCGGGTCGGCTACACCGCCCGGCGCCTGCTCGCCCTGGCCAGCGCCGGGCTCGGCCGCACCGACGAGGCCGCGGCCGCCCTGCTGGCCGACCGGGAGCGGCTCGGCGACCGGCCGCTCTGCATCGGCCTTGATCCGCTCGTGGCGGACTTCGACCGGTCCCTCGGCGAGGTGGCCCTGCTCGGCGGTGACTTCGCCGCTGCGCAGACCACGCTGGCCAAGCTCGCCGAGGCCGAGGCGGCGGGACCGGCCACGCTGCCCGCGCGGGGCTGGACGCTGGTGTTGCTCGCGCGCGCGGCGGACCGGCTGGGCGATTCCCGGCAAGCAGCCCGGTGCTTCCGCTCGGTCGCCGATCTGGTCTCCGGGGGGATCGACCCCTGCCACCCCGTGATCCTCACGGCGCGCTACGACCAGGCCGTGCGCTGCGCCGCGACCGGGGACACCGGTGAGTCGGCGGAACTGCTCGAGCCCGTGCTCGACCGGACCCCGCTGGCCCACGGCTACCCAGCGCTGGGCGAGGCTCACCCCGTGCTGGTCAGGGCGCGTGCCCTGGCCCAGCGCCTGGGCATCAGCCTGCCCGACCCGACAACCGGCCCGGACGACGCGTCACTGGATATCGACGTCTGAGCCGACGGGCTAACAGGCGAGGCTGACCGTCTGATTGGCGGGCGGCAGGACCCGGTGAGGCCCGGCGATGTAGCCCGAGGTATTCAGGTTGGCCGGGATATCGGGCCACGGCGAGCCGTCGGTGAACACGTAGCGCAGCGTGGAGTACGCTCGCGTGCCGCGCGCACAGCGCACCAGCTTCGAGGCGGTCAGCGTGATGGGGACCGTGCCGTAGGCGCCGGTGTGGCAATCCTCGTACGCGCACAGATCGACCAGCGCCGTCCCGCTGGCGGTGGCGGTCGCCTTCCCCCAGGCCCGCCACTTCAGATTCTGGGCGGTGATGTCGTTGGTGTAGCAGATCACGAGCACCTCGCCGGGCCGCGCCGCGGGGCCGCTGCCGCACGAGGACAGCGTCACCGACGGGGGCAAGGGCGCCGCGGGGTGACCGCACGCGGCCAGGAGCAACACCGCGAGCAGCGCGGTCGGCACGGCCGCGCGTCTCCTCATGCGCCCCCACCCCGGGCCCCGCGCGCGGACGGCAGCGCGATGAGGTAGGCGGCGACCGCGGCCGCCAGGCCGGCCACGGTCAGCCACGCGGAGGCCGTCCGGTGCAGGGTGAGCGCGGCCAGGACCGCGCCGGTGCCGATCAGTCCTGCGATGACGAGGAACGCCTGGCGGCGGAGCCAGCGGCCCGGCCGGACCAGTCCCGCGGGCGCGTCGGCGGCCAGCAGGTACGCGAGGATGAACACTCCCTCGGCCGCCAGGGCGGCCGTCCCGGCACGCGAGTACGCGCACGACAACACGGCCGCCGTCACCGCGAGCGCGGGCCAGCCCGGTACCCGTTCCCGCGGGGTGAACGCCGCGCCCAGCACGGCGACGGCTCCCCCGCCCGCCGCGACGAAGGCCCACGCGGGCGCCCACGCCAGCGGCCACGCCAGCACCAGCATCCCCAGCGCCACCGCGACGGCGTCGCTCACGCGCTGTCGTCCGCCCTCGCGCGCGAGTCGGGGGGTGCGCGGGCTCATCGCAGGGCCGCCAGGGCGCTGGTGGCCCGGCCCTGGCCGGGGGGCGGCTTACGGAGCGGGGCGAGCACGCCGTCGAGTTCGGTCCCGCGGGGCCAGGCGAGCACCGGGACGCCGAGGGCACGCAGGGACGCGCGGGTCGCGGCGCGGTCCAGGCGCCACAGGCGCAACGCGAGCCGGGCGTTCGGCGGTCCGTCCTGGCCGGGGGGCTCGTCGCGCAGCGTGTCGACCACGATGAGCGGGAACCCGCGCTGGCGCAGGTCGGTGAGGGCGCCGAAGCCGCGCGGGTCGAGCAGCGGGGAGAACACCACGACCAGCGTGCCCGGCGGCAGCGCGGTGCGCGGGATCCGGCCGACGTCGGGAGTGACGAAGCTGTCGTAGCGGGCGGCGAGCATCATCTCGGCGATCCGGTAGAACTGCCGGTCACCGGAGTCCGGGCCGAGCCAGCGGAGCATGCCGCCCAGCACCACGAGCCCGGCCCGGTCGCTGACCCGCAGGTAGGCCGTCACCAGCGCGGCCGCCCCGTGCACGGCCAGGTCCAGCGCGCGTTCGGACACCAGGCCTGCGTCGCCGAACGCGTCGATCATCACCACCAGGTCCGCCGCGCGCGCGGCGGCCCGCTGGTTCACGTGCAGCTGGCCGCGCCGCAGGCTCACCGCCCGGTTCACGTCGCGTAGCTGGTCACCGGGCACGTAGGGCCGGATGCCCGCGAACTCGACGCCCTCGCCGATGGCGCGGCCGGTATGCTCGCCGATCCGGCGCAGCAGCTCGGCGGGCACCAGGCGGGGACGCATCCGCACCGGCCGCGGGAACACCTCCACCGGGTCCAGGGCGACCGGGACCAGGGCCTGGAACCCGCCGAAGCCGGACCGGGCCGTCACCTGGACGGTGCCCGGCGAGTACCGGCCCCACCGGTCGGGGTGCACCACCCACCGGGCGCACGGCTCACCCACTCGCAGGAACGTCTGCGTCCGCTGCCCCGGGCCGGTCAGGGTGACCTGCGCCGCGGCCTCCAGCTGGATCGTGACCTCGTCCAGCGGCCCCGAGCGGACCGTCGCGGTGATCGTCAGGTCCTCGCCCTCGAAGCAGCGCGACCCGGATACGGTCACGTCAACGGCCAGCTCCCCGGCCCGCGACCGGCGCGGCATCAGCGCGAGCGCGGCCAGCGCCGGCGCGGCCAGCAGGACCAGCGCCGGGTGACCGGTCACGATCGCGGCGGCCAGGGCGAGCAGCGCCGCCGTCGCCAGGTTCCGTGTCCGCGGGGCCGGGATCCACCGCACCGGGGTGGACCCCTCCACCCGGGGCTCGATGGAGGACGCGGGAGGGGAACCACCGCTCGTTCGGGGAAAATGGGGTTTTCTCATGTGGTGCTTCTGGGCACGGGGACCTGGGCCAGGACCTCCGCGGCCACGTCCGGGCCGGTCACCTGCCGCACCCACATCTCCGGGCGCAGGACCAGGCGGTGCGCGAGGGCGGGGACGGCGACCGCCTTGATGTCCTCGGGCGTCACGTACGACCGCCCGGCCAGCACGGCGTGGCCGCGGGCCAGCTGAACCACGGCCAGCGTGCCGCGCGGCGAGGCGCCGACCATGACCTGCGGGTGCTCCCTGGTGGCGTTGACCAGGGTGACCACGTAGGCCAGCAGGTCCGGGTGCAGCTGGACGGACTCCAGGGACTCGCGCATGGCCACCAGGCGTTCGGCGTCGGTGACCTGCAGCGGGGCCGGGTCGGCCGACCCGCGGGCGAGGCGGCGGCGGACCATCTCGGCCTCGCCCTCGGCGTCGAGGTAGCCGAGGCTGACCCGGGCGATGAACCGGTCGAGCTGCGCCTCGGGCAGCGGGTAGGTGCCCTCGTACTCGATGGGGTTGTCGGTGGCCAGGACCACGAACGGCCTGGGCAGCGGGTGCGTCACGCCGTCCGCGCTGACCTGTCCCTCGCCCATCGCCTCGAGCAGGGCGGCCTGGGTCTTCGGCGGGGTCCGGTTGATCTCGTCGGCGAGCAGCAGGCCGGTGAAGACCGGGCCGGGCCGGAACACCGCGTCGCCCGTGGCCAGATCGAGGACCATCGCGCCGGTCAGGTCGGCGGGCAGCATGTCGGGGGTGAACTGGACCCGGGTGAACTCCAGCCCAAGCACCTTCGCGAACGTGCGCGCCATCAGCGTCTTGCCCAGCCCGGGCAGGTCCTCGATCAGGATGTGGCCGGAGGCCAGCACGCCGAGCAGGACCATCGTGACCGTGTCCCGCTTGCCGACGATGACCTGCTCGACCTCGGCGAGGACCCGCTCGGCCAGGCGCGCGGTGTCCGCGACCGTCCCGGTCAGTACGTCAGTCACGGTTCTCCCTCCAGCTTGGCGACGATGCGCTCGAGCGTGGCCCGGTCGACTCCCGGCCCGTCTGGGTCAAGGGCGTTCCCCGGTCCCAGGTCGGCCACCGCGTGCGGCCGCCCGAGCGAGGCGGCCAGCCTGGTCAGCATCGAGCGCAGGCCGTGCTCGTAGTGGCGCCGCGACATCTGCGCCCATTCCAGGTCCGAGGCGATCGAGGCGTAGGCCGGGAAGTCCGCCGCCCGGACCGCCGGCCTTTTCCGCCGGTGCCGCCGGTTACCTTTATCCCGAACGAGCGGTGGTTTCTCATCCCGGACCAGCCCGCGGGCCAGGACCAGGACGCCCAGCGTGGCTAGCGCGGCCGCGTCGACCAGGCCCGTCGTCCCGGCGGCGGCGTCGCCGGCCACGAGCGCCGCGGCGATGCCGATCGCGCCGGCGGCCGCGGCGACCACGCGGCGGGCGCGGCTCACCCGACGGCTCCCTGAGTCAGGTCGGCGCGCATCTGGGCCAGTGCGGTCGCCGCCGCGCCCGAGTCGGCGCTGGTCATCGGCTCCGCGCTGTACCTGGCGCGGCGGAACAGGCCGGTCAGCACCTCCGGTGAGGAGGACCTGATGATCCCGGCGTCAGCCGCGCGGGCCAGGACCTCGGTGGGGGTGTCCGCGTCGGCCGGCGCGGAGCCCGCGGCGGCGAAACCGCGCTCCATCGCCGCGTAACAGGCGATGATCCCCGTCCGGGGATCCGCGCTGCCGGTCAGGGCCGCGTGCCCGGCGGTCAGGCTGTCCAGCAGCCTGGCCAGGCCCGGGGACGGCCCGCGCGCCCGGTCCGCGAAATGCCGGCGGCGGGACCACACGGTCATGGCGACCACGAAGGCGACCGCGATCACCATCCCGGCGATGATCGGCCACGGCGTGCTCGCGTGCGTGCCGCCCAGTCGGCCCGCCGCCCCGGTCGGGACCACGCCGGGCCTGGTCAGCTGGCCGGGCGCCGTGACGGTCTTCAGGTTCTTCTTGCTGAACAGCACGACGAACGGCGTGACCATCACGGCGAGGGCGACCAGGACGGCGAGGGTCTTCGCCCACCACGGGAAGGGCGGCCGCGGGGGCTCGGTGTCGGGATTCTTCTTCCGCGCCGGACGCGCCATGGCGAGCACGATGATGAACGCGATGACCGCGATGCCCTCGCCGGTCGCCAGGAGGATGGCGAGGAGGGACCCGGTGACCCCGGCCGCCGCCGAATGGGCCGCGCGCGAGAACGTGCCGTGCGCCCGGAGCCCGGCGACCGTGACCGCGAGCAGCACGGCGACCGCCGCGACCCGCGTGGCTCCCCCGGTGCGGCCCGCCACGGCGGATCCCGGTGACAGGCCAGGCCGTTCGCACATGGCTCACCCGCTCTCGCGCCGGCGGTGCCTCAGTCAGCTTATGCCGTGCGGGGGAACGGCGGCCATCCCCCGCCCGCCGGGGCTCATGGCCCCGGATGGTCAGGGAATTCGCACGTCGTGGTGTTGCCTGGCGAACTCCCGCTCCCCTTCGGTCAGGTCCGCCTCGCGCACAGGGACGACCAGGCTCCAGTGATGGCCGACCGGGCAGCGCTGCACCCTGGCCACCACCAGGTCCAGCGCCTTGAGCTTCACGCCGGGGATCCAGATGGTGGTGAAGACGTGCCCCTGGCGGCACCGTACGACCACGTTGGTGCCGAGCTTGTAGCCGAGCAGCCGCGCGACGGCGGTTCCCCCGGCGATCACGCCGACGATGATCACAATCGGCGTAATGACTCTGCGTGACATCCCGTCATTATGGCACCTGGCGGGTTACGGGTTCAGGGCGAGTGGGCCGGCGGGCGGGCGGGTCCCGGCCTGCGCCTGGCCGCGCGCTGGCGGTGCTGGGAATCGAGGACCTGCGCCGCGGCGGCGAGCAGGGCCAGCAGGTCAAAGACGACGATCAGGACGGCCACCTTGACCAGTCCGTCGATGCCGGTCAGGTAGCCAATCGAGGACAGCAGAACCGGGATCGCGACCGCGACGATGGTCAGGTGTGCGGCCGCCTCGACGTTGACCTGCTGCGGCGGCCGCGGGGCCGCGGCCGGGCTGGGGGGCAGGTCGGCGGTGACCGCGGCCAGGTCGGCGTAGGTCTTGGAGGTAAACGCCTGGCCTATCCGGGCGTCCAGCTCGTCCTTGGTGAGCCGGCCCTGCACGAAGGCGACCTTGAGCGCGCCGACGACCTGCTCGCGGTCGGCGTGGGACGCACGCAGGCGGAGGCGCTGGCGGTCTGCCGCGGACATGTGGCTTCCTGGTTCTGTCACCATGGGCACCCTCCCGGCAAACACCTGCAGCCCCAGGGTAACCCGGCGGCAGCGGTGCTGACGGCCTCGGGCCGGCCCGGGGCTCGACGAGATCCTCGCGTTCGTTAACGGCTAAGGTCCTGCGACCCAGGACGGGGCGTGCGGCCAGGCCGTGGCACCAGCCCAGCGTGAACAGCTCCGTGCCGTCGGGTTCGTGGTGGAACGCCGCGCACGTGTCGTCCTCGGTGCGGACGGTGGTCATGATCCACTCGGTCGCGGCCAGGCTAGCGTCAAGGAACCTGCGCTCGCCGGTCACCTGCGCCAGGCGGGCCAGCCCACTCCGGGAGCCATGTCGGCCGATACTCCCGGCTGAGCCGGCCAGGACCAGCCCTCCGGGCTCCGCTCGGCGGTGGCGAGCAGCCACTCCCCCGTGCGCTGCGCGGCGGCCAGGTAGGACACAACTCGCAGCCTAAGGTAGCGCTGTGGACATTCCCCGTAGCTTCACCATCCGCGAGAGTAGCCACCGCATCCACAACCCGTTCACTGACGAGAAGCTGGCGACCCTGGGGCGCGCCCTTCGTCCGGCGCCGGGAACGCCCGTGCTCGACCTGGCCTGCGGTACGGGCGAGTTGCTGTGCACCTGGGCCCGCGATCACCGGCTGACCGGCACGGGCGTAGACCTCAGCACGGTATTCACCGCCTCGGCCCGGGCCCGGGCCGCCGAGCTTGGCGTGGCCGACCTGGTCAGCTTCGTGCACGGCGACGCGTCCGGGTACGTCGCCCACCGGCCGGTCGGGATCGCCGCGTGCATCGGCGCCACCTGGATCGGCGGGGGCGTCCCGGGCACGGTCGCCCTGCTGCGGCGCAGCCTGGTCCCGGGGGGGATGATGCTGATCGGCGAGCCGTATTGGCGACGCGAGCCGCCCGACCAGGCCACGGTGGAGGGCTGCGATGGCATCGGGGCGGATCAGTGGCTGCCGCTGCCTGAGCTGATCGAATCGTTCGGCGACCTCGGCTGCGACGTCGTGGAGATGGTGCTGGCCGACCAGGACAGCTGGGACCGTTACACCGCCGCGCAGTGGCTGAACATCCGCCGCTGGCTTGACGACAATCCCCATGACGAGCTAGCCGGCGAGATGCGGGCGGAGCTCACCAGCGACCCCGCCCGCCATGTCCGGTATCGGCGCGAGTACCTGGGGTGGGGCGTCTTCGCGCTGATGGACCGCTGAGCGGTCCTCATGGACGCTTCTGGCGCCGTACGTCGACCTTTATGCCTACCGTGACGATCGGGGCCACCAGCAGGGTGACGGCCGCGACGATAAAGGTCATGAACGCTAGGCCGTTATCTGGATTCGTAAGCAAGATGGCTGCGACCACGCCGGCCGCGGCGATGGTCACGCCGAGGCCTATCCGGACGTCCTTGCTCGTCGGCGGCCTGGCCGGAGGGTCCATCCGGCCGACGGGAAGGTCCGCGACGAGCGCGGCCAGCTCAGCACGGGAGCGCGCGGCAGACGCCTGGCCCACTCGCTCGCAGTATTCATCCCCGGTCAGGCGGCCTTCGCCCAGCGCGGCCTTGAAGGTACTGGTCGCCTGCACGCGATAAATGGGTAGGAGATGGCCATCCTCCGCGTCCACGGACACGTCGCTGCCAGGCTCGATCATCCACGCCGACTGCGCCGGCAACTGACCGGCTGCGCGGCGGCTCCCGACACGGGAGGCGACCATCACGGACACGCCGAGAGTCCAGAAGATGCCATAGGTGACGGCGGTGTAGGTGGCCACCCCCCCGGCCGTGAGTGGACCGGGCCCGCCGGGGAGGGCAGCCAGCGCCATGAGGCCGGGCAAGATCAGCGCGTAGACGACGATCCAGGCGGCCTTCGTCGCCCGCCACGGGTCGCGCCGGGGCCGGGCTCTGGTGCGTCCGATGAGCCCGGTGGGGATGTCGACGGTCACCTCGGCCAATTCCGCGTGCGTCCGCGACGCGTACACCTGACCCACCCGCGCGTCTAGTTCATCCGCAGTCAGCCGACCCTGGACGAACGCCTCCTTGAGGGTGCCGATGACCTGCTCACGGTCAGCGTGGGACGCACGGAGGTGACCGTCACCTCGCCCTGCTGCGGTTGCGTTATCGCCAATCCCTGCCGTCACGGCGCCTCCCCACCAGCATGCGGGAAGCGTAACGCCGGTGCCGTCCGCTGGCTATCCCGCGGCTAGGCCGGGTATTCGGCGGGGGTGGCGGTATAGGTGCGGCCCGCCGGAGTGCGCCAGACCAGAAGGCCCGGCTCCGGCTGCTCCAGCCGCCACCCTTCGGCCTGCTTGGCCCGATGGTGGTGCCGGCACAGCGGGGCTAGGTTACATTCGCAGGTCAGGCCGCCGTTGAGCCAGGCGACCGTGTGGTCCTTGTCGCATCGGGCGGCCGGGCGGCCGGGCGGCCGCAGCCGGGTGCGGCACACCGGGCGTTGCGGGTGTTCACCAGGTGCTCCAGCTTGCGGCTGGGTTTGTAGCCGGTCTCGGCGCGGGAGTGATCGCAGTGGCCCCGCGCGATCGGGGCCAGCCGATCAGTGAGTTTTCGCAGCAGATCCTTGGCCTGGTCGGCAGGCGGACCCGGACCTGCACGACCGTCGGGTATCAGATGACGCCCCGCGGCGCAGCCGTGCGCGGCCGCGATCCCGTCGGGGTGCAGCGTGGTCACGCACCACCTCGTGTCCGGGTGCCGGGCCGCGGCGGCCACCAGGTCCCTGGTCGCCGGGGCGTCCAGCAGCCCGAACCCGCCGACCTCGCCGGGCAGTTCACCCTGGCCGAGCATGGTCCCCGCCGGGACGGTGATCGTCACCTGTGCGGCGATGCTGGGACCCGGGCCCTGGCGGCCGGCGGGTCCGGGCCCCGGTCCGCTGTCTCGGCCCGGACTGCTGCCGCCGCGACCGTCGCTGCCGTCCCGGCCGCCGTCACCGTTTCCGTCTGGCGGGACGGACGGTCCACCGGGTCCGGCGCGGCTGTCGCGCTCCTGCAGGAGGTCTAGGTAGGCCTGGACCCGGAGTTCCCGAAGGGTGCCGGGCAGTCCCGCGGCTCGCAGGTCGTGGGCTCGCTGATCGACGTGCTGCCAGGACGCGAGGACCTCGTCGGAGGGAAGTTCCCTGGCGATCATCCCGGCGTTTCCCGAGTCCTCACGGAACCGGCGGACGTGCGCTTCCTTCCGCGCGGCCTCCTTGCGGCGGCGGGCGGCGTCGGGGTCGAGCCGCAGGATCAGGCGGTGGGCGGCGGTTCGCAGCTCCCCGAACGTCTTGGACTCGGCCGCAGCGGCCAGGATCGCGTCGGCCCGCGCGGCGTCTTCCGCCGTAAGCACGCGGGTCACGTCCTCGATGATCCGCACGTGGATCGGGTGGATCCGACCTGTCGCGAGCGCGGCGAAGGTCTGCGGCAGTCGCTCCGCCACGAGGCACGCGTAGGCGATCTGGTCGTGCGCGGACTGCCGGGTGAGGTGGAACGCGAAGGACAGCTCGTCGGCGGCGAAGATGCTGAACGCCGCGCCCTCGGAGCCTCCCGGCTGCTGGCCGCGGTCCCGGGTGGCGGGGCGGCGGGCGGCGAACTCGCGCACCGCGACCATCTGGGTCCAGGCGGTCCTGGCTTCCATCCGCCGGGCGGCGGAGATGACCCCGATCAGTTGGTCATCGGACAGGGCCGCTAGTCCCTGGCCGTCCTCGCCGGTGATGGCGTGGACCGCGGCGGCCAGCAACGGGCCGGGCAGCGTGGTGTCCATCGCGCCGTCCTGGGCGAACCCGGCGACGTCCGTGTCCTCGGCCGGCAGGCAGATGAACAGGCCCTGGACCGCTTCTTCCGGCGGCATCTCGTACCGGCCCGCGTCTACCGCGGCGATCCGCGCGTCCATGGCCGCCTCGGGGTCCCAGTCGTCCTCGGGCCACCCGTCAGGCTCCTGGCCGTCACCCTCCAGGTCGGGGAACGGGTCGCGGGGCATGCACCACCGTCCGTTCGGCTAAAGATTGATCAAGCAGATGGGAACAGTATATCGAACCTATAGTCGAGTAACAAGGGCTTTTCTGGACGATAATCCGAACTGTCGGTGGACGGGGTCGGCGTGGGCGGGTGCCGGCGCCGGAATTCACGGGGACTGGGGGCGCAGGCACGGCCGCGCCGGGGATTCGCGTCATCGGCGGCGCTGGCGGTCTCGGCGAGGTGCACGCGGGTGCCGGGGTGGACTGGGGCGGGCGCGGGCGGGGGTGAGGTGGACGTGAGGTGCCGGGGCGGGGTGGGTAACGTATGGCGCGTGACGGATGCGGTTCGGGGTCGGCCGTCGCCGCTGGGGGCGACGGTGCGCGACGGCGGGATCAACTTCGCGGTGGCGTCCGGGGTGGCGCAGGCCGTGGAGGTCTGCCTGGTCGATGAGGGCGGCGGGGAGACGCGGGTCCGGCTGCCCGACTACGACGACGGGGTCTGGCACGGGTTCGTGCCGGGGGCCGGGTACGGGCAGGCGTACGGATACCGGGTGCACGGGCCCTGGGATCCGGGGCACGGGGTGCGCTGCAACCCGGCGAAACTGCTGCTCGATCCTTACGCGCGGGCGGTCCGCGGGCAGGTCGCGTTCGGGCCCGAGGTGTACGACTACGATCCCGCTAACGCGGGCGCGCCGAGCGCGCTGGATTCCGCGGGGCACGTGCCGCTCAGCCTGGTGGTCGACGCGGCGTTCGACTGGGGGGACGATGCGCCGCCGCGGCGCGACTACGCGGAGACCGTCTTCTACGAGGTGCACGTCAAGGGCTTCACCATGCGGCATCCGGGGGTGCCCGCCGAGCTGCGCGGCAGCTACGCGGGGCTGGGCCACGAGGCCGCCCTCGAGCACCTGACCAGCCTCGGCGTGACCGCGGTGGAGTTGCTGCCCGTGCACCAGTACGTGCCGGACAGCTTCCTGCTGCAGCGGGGGCTGACCAACTACTGGGGTTACCAGAGCATCGGGTACTTCGCGCCGCACCTCGCGTACTCCGCGGCAGCGCGTTCCGGGCAGGCCGGGGCGCAGGTCGCCGAGTTCAAGGCGATGGTGCAGGCGCTGCACCGGGCGGGACTCGAGGTCATCCTCGACGTGGTGTTCAACCACACCGCCGAGGGCAGCCAGTCCGGGCCGACGCTGTGCTTCCGCGGGCTTGACAACGCGGCGTACTACCGGCTCGACGGGGAGGACCCGAGCCGCTACTACGACACGACAGGGACCGGGAACACGCTGGACGCCGGGAGTCCGGTCGCGCTGCGGCTGATCATGGATTCACTGCGATACTGGCTGACCGAGATGCACGTCGACGGGTTCAGATTCGACCTCGCGGCCGCGCTGGCCCGCCAGGAGGGCGGGTTCAGCGGCGTCTCCGCGTTCTTCGACCTGGTCGCGCAGGACCCAATGGTGTCGCAGGCCAAGCTCGTCGCCGAGCCGTGGGACGTCGGGCAGATGGACAGCTACGACCTGGGGCGGTTCCCGACGCTGTGGCGCGAGTGGAACGGCAAGTACCGGGACACCATGCGCGACTTCTGGCGAAGCCAGAAGATCGGCGGGCTCGGCGAGTTCGCCACCCGGTTCGCCGGCTCGTCCGACCTGTACGGGGGCAACCGGCGCCGGCCTACCGCGTCGGTCAACCTGATCACGGTACACGACGGGTTCACGCTTCGGGACCTGGTCTCCTACGACACTAAGCACAACGAGGCCAACGGGGAGGACAACCGGGACGGCGCCGACGACAACCGCTCGTGGAACTGCGGCGCCGAGGGCCCGACGCCGGACCCGGAGGTGCTGGCCCTGCGGGCCAGGCAGTCGCGCGCGATGCTGAGCACGCTGCTGTTGTCGTTCGGTGTGCCGCTGTTGCTGGGCGGCGATGAGCTCGGCCGGACCCAGGGCGGGAACAACAACGCGTACTGCCAGGACAACGAGACCTCCTGGTTCGACTGGTCCGCGGTCGACAGCGAGCTGCTCGAGTTCACCAGGCGGCTGCTGGCGTTCCGGCGGGCCCACCCGGTGTTCCGCCGACGACGGTTCCTGTCCGGGGCCGAGGCCTCCGAACTGGACTGGTACACCCCGGGCGGGACGGAGATGACGCAGGCGGACTGGGCCGACCCCAACGCGCTGGCGCTCGGCATCTACCTGGACGGGTCGGACGACCCCGACCAGGGCCCCGACGGGCGCCCACTGGTCGACGACGACTTCCTCGTCCTGGTGAACGCGTGGTGGGAGCCGATCGAGTTCGCCATCCCGGTGACCCGGGTGGGCACGCAGTGGCAGCAGGAGATCGACAGCTACGAACCGGCGGCGCCCAGCGGGTCGCCGCAGCGGGCCGGCGCCGAGGTCACGGTCGGTCCCCGCTCGGTGTGCGTACTGCGGGGCTCCCTGCCACCCCCACCTGGGACTCCAGCTGAGCCGTGATCGAGGTTGACGTCGCGGGCCGAGGCGGGCTCGCGTGCGGTGGCGACGGCGCGGCCCACGCCATCATGACGAAGGCGGCCGCGACGATCAGCAGGCCGGCTCCCCGGTGAGCCACGTCCTGGTGGCATGCTCCGCGCGTATGACGGCAGTCATGTGCTGCGCTCCGAATCCCCGTTACCATCCCCGTACCCTTCATACGGTAGGGACGAGGTAGGACATTTCCGATGGTGCTAGCCCCCGGATTCGGAAGGGGGGGTTAGCCCCCGGCCGATGCGGAAGGGAACCGGGCCGATGACGTCAGCGATTCCGGTGATCGATCTCGAGGCGGCCAGCGCGGGCGACCGCGCGCAGCTCGACGCGATCCGCGCGGGAACCGAAGACCTGGGCGCCATCCAGGTGGTGAACCACGGCGTGCCGCAGGACCTGATCGACGACCTGAACCGGCGGATGGCCCGGCTGCTCGCGCTGCCGCGCGAACAGAAGGCCAGGCTGGCCAGCCCGCACCCCTACCGCGGCTGGCGGCAGTGGCCGGACGACTTCGGGCACCTCGAACTCGAGCGTTTCAACGTGGCGCAGTTCGACGGGGTACCGGAGGCGAGCGCGGCGGGGGTGCCCGCGGCGTACCTCGGCCTGTACGCGCACGCCAACACCTGGCCGGAGGATGACCCGGGGCTCAGGGAAACGGCGTTCGGGTATATGGAGGCGTGCCGGGCGCTGGCCGGGCGCATGCTCGGGCTGTACGCCCGGGCGCAGGGGCTGCCGGAGGACACGTTTGACCTGGGCCGGGTGCCGCACTTCCGGCTGACCGTGAACGACTACCCGACCTGGACGTACTCCGACGACGACGGCGGGGACAAGCTGCTGCTCCTCGAGCACGCGGACGACTCGGCGGTCACGGTCCTGGCGCAGCAGGGAGAGTACGAGGGGCTGCAGGTCCAGGGGCCCGACGGGGACTGGAACCGCGTCCCGATCACTCCCGGCGCACTGCAGGTGTTCTCCGGGCACCTGCTCGCCCGGTGGACCGGGGGACGGCTGCGCCCGGGCCGGCACCGGGTCCTGGCGGGCGGCACCGTGACCAGGCGGTCGACGGCGGTGTTCGTCTACCCCGCGCTGGAGACGGTGGTCGAGCCGCTCGACCCGTTCGCCGCGGGGCGGGGCTTCCCGCCGGTCCTGCTGTGGGACCACGTCAAGGACCGGGTCGCGGGCTACCTGGCGGAGTACGGCCGGCCGGAGCAGATCGCGGCCTGGCGCGACGGCACGCCGTACGTCGCGGAGCTGGCCGAGGACTCGGCCGGCCGGTAGCGCTAAGGCCCCGGCAGGCAAGACGCAGGCCCGGGACGCCGGGCTGGTGGCTGACCGTTTGCGCGTCAATACGGTGCGATCGGGCGGTATCAGGACGGCGGGCGGAAAACCACGAGAATAGCGATTGCGGCGAGAAATTTGCTATTCTCGTGGTCTGCACGTTACAGCCGGTGACCTGTGGATTAGCTGTTAATAATCCGGTGGACAAACGCCGCCACATGCGGATAACTGCTGGACTTCTGTGGATAGCGTGTGGATTTAAAAAAGACCAAAATAATTCGGGGAAAGCTCTTGCGCGGCACTCGCCGAGGCGGGTAGAAATGCTTTCACCGCAAGAAACGGGCACCACCCCGGGGCAACTCGGGGGACGTGCGGGAGGCCGGGAAACCGGTATCCAGAACGGGTGCCTGGCCCTGGCGGGAGGATCCGAAGCGTCGGGGAAGTCAGGCGACTGGCCGATCTGGTGCGAGCATCGGGGAAGTCGGGCGACCGGCCGATCCGGTGTGGCGGAACCTGAGGATCCGAAGCGTCGGGGAAGCCGGGCAACTGGCTGATCTGGTGCGGCGGAACCTGACGAGGCCCCCTCCATCTCATACATGGGGGGGGCCTTGTTTCATTCTGCCCGACAGCGCCGTTTTTGCCACGAGCGACACGCGGGAATTCGCTAGCCTGCCATCCCGGCGTAACCGCCGCGCCGGGGAATGGCCGCACGGCGCGGAGCTATCCCGTCGGGTCGGCCGGAAGCAGCGCCGACACCCGCCAGCCCCCCGCTGGTGTCGGCCCCGAGGTCAGGCGGCCTCCGCAGGCGGCGACCCGGTCGCGCATCCCGGCCAGGCCGAAGCCGCCTCCGGACCGCTCCAGGCCGGACGGCACCTGCCGCGGCGGCGCGTTCACGATATCCACCTCCACTTCGCCGTCGCAGCCGCCGACGGTGATGTCGACCGGCGCACCCGGCGCGTGCTTAAGCGCGTTGGTGAGGGCCTCCTGGACGACGCGGTACGCGGCCTCGGAGGCGGCCGGCGCCAGGTGATCGCCGCTGACCAGGAAGCGGCAGGTCACCGCCAGGCCGGTGGCGCCGGCCCGGCGTACGAGCTCGCTGACCATCGGCAGTCCGGGCGAGGTGCCGGACGGCAGCTCCCCGCCCAGCAGCTCCACCAGCCTGCCGATCTCCGCCCGGGCCTGAGCGGCCGCCTGCGCGACGGACTCGAGCGCCTCCGCCATCCCGTCCCCTCCGGCGTCCGCCACGCGCTGCCCGGCGCTAGCCTGCACGACCATGACGCTGAGGCAGTGCGCCACGATGTCGTGCAGCTCCCGTCCGATCCGCGCCCGCTCGTAGCGGACGGACTCCCGCGCGAACAGCTCCTGCTCGGCCCGCAGCTCGGCGTTGCGCGCCTGGAGCTGTTCGATCATCTTCCGCCGGGACAGGACGATCCGGCCGACCAGCCAGGGACCGATGGTCATCATCACGAAGATCGGGTTGACCTCCTGCAGGCTGGTGAGCTCCAGGCCGACGGCGAGCAGCGCGGCACAGGCCACCCCGGCCACCAGGCCGGCGCCGGTGCCCAGGGAATAGGCGATGAGCAAGGGCGTCCAGAAGAACGGGGCGGCCAGCAGCCCGCCTACCACCTGGGCCACGCCGAGCAGCCGCACCGCGATCAGTCCCGCGCAGGCCGCCGTCGCCGCCGCGACGGGCCAGCGACGCCGAACCGCCAGGGCGGCCGCGTACGGCAGCACGAACGCGAGCACCGGCCAGCGCCGGTCCTGCGGCGCCGCGATCAGGCCCAGGTAGGCCAGCGACCAGCCCACCATGATGGCAGCCAGCAGCAGATCGGCGCCCCAGGAGGTGGCGAGCCGCCGCAGCCGGCCCGCGACCTCAGGCATGGCCGCTGACCAGGGGAAGCCTGGCCGTCGCGTAGCAGATACCGTCGGCGACCCGGCTCTCCACGGTGCCGCCGTGCAGGCTGGCCCGCTCCCTGGCGGCGGCCAGGACCGCGCGCAGGTCGGCGGTCGGCGACGGCGGCCCGGACACGTGCAGCTCGAGCAGATCCGGGCGGAAGCACAGGCGCACGGCGACGGCGGCTGCCGGGGCATCCTCCAGGGCCAGCAGGAGATGCTCCACGATGCGGTAGCCGGACAGCTCCAGGCCGGCGGGCAGCGTTCGCGGGTCCCCGTCCACGGTCAGGCGGGCATCGGCGCTGGTCGCCCGGGCCAGCAGCCCGGACAACCTGGCCAGCGTCGGCTGCGGCTCACCGGCCGCCTGCTCGTGCAGGCCGCCGAGGACCTCCCGCAGGTGGCCGAGGACGGCCCGGCCGTCGCGCTCGATCGAGGCCAGCGCCCGCCGGGCCGCGTCGTGATCGGCGTCAAGCGCCTCCAGCCCGGCGGCCGCGGTGCTGGCGATGCCGTCGATCTGCGCGTGCAGGGATCCCTCGAGGTCCCGGGACAGGTGGGCGCGGTCGGCCAGCACCGCCAGGCGAGCGGTTTCTTCTCGCTGGCGCCGCAGCTCGGCGGACTTCCCGCGGAGCGCCTCGGCCGTGGCGTTCCTGGCCCTGACCGCGCGCCCGGCGGCGAAGAAGGCGGCCAGCACCGGGAGCACGACCACGAGCCCGTCCGCCCTGATCTGCGGATCGTAGAGCGCCTCGGCAACCACCGCGCCCGCGCAGAGCAGCAGCCCGCCGGCCGACCCGGCCCGGTCGTGCCTGACGCCGATCGTGTAGGCGACCAGGAAGACCGCAGGCAGGGTGGCGCCGCAGCGGACCATCGAGCCGAACACGAGCCCGTTGGCCACGGCGGCGGCGGCCAGCACGCAGGCGGCAGCCAGTGGCGTCCGGCGGCGCCAGGCGACCGGCAGGGTCATCGCGAGGACCCCGGCGGAGGCTCCGGCGCCGCCGTGCGGATGACCGGTGGGCACGGCGCCGCTGGTGAGGGCCACCGCGTAGCCGGACAGGATGACCGCAGCCGCGATGTCCAGCACGCCCAGGCCCGCGACCGTCCAGCCCAGCAGGGCGCGCAGGTCCCGGCTCGTGATCATGGCTTACCCTTCCTAACCTGCAGGAATATTGTCAGGGTGGAACCGCCGCGGTTCAACCGGCGGCGCTGGCCCCCCGCTGGCCCGCGATGACCCTCCGCGCCCTGATGGTCAGCACGCTGAGCACGGCAAAGGTACCGGCGCACAGCAGGATCCCGACCACGCCCTGAACCGGCGGTGCCCCGTTCCCCGAATGGCCCCGCACCGGGGACGAATCCAGCAGGTACCCGACCTCGAACACCGCGGTCAGGACGGCCAGCAGGACCGAGGCCCTCGCGACCTGGGCCGACGCCGCGGGGCGCGCCCTGCGCAGGGAACTGAGCTCGGCGGCGATGCCGAGGGCGAGCGCGAGGAAGATCGCCTGGATGATCCAGTAGCCCAGGCACGACGGGAACTGGGTGACCGTGCTCGGCGGGCTGACCGCCCGCCCGGCGGCGATCATCCACGACTGCGTGGCCAGCACGACAAGGAAGGGGACGATGACGGTCGCGACCGCCCGCCTGGGATCGCGGACGATCCAGCCCGCGACGATGGCGGCGACGAACCCGGCCCATGGGGTCATGACAACCTCCGAAACTCCTAACGGAGCAGGTCAGCCCCGTTTCCGATGTCATGAACACTAGGAACCCCGACCCGTCCCGGTCGTCCTGCCCGCGGGCGAGGTTTGTGGCGGCCCGTCACTCCTGAGGACTACGGTGGACGCGGAACCGCGACCCGAGGGGCTGCCTGATGGCCGAGTCCGAGCCGGCCGCCCGCGGCGTCGCCGGGGGGCCGATCAGCGTGCTGATCGCCGACGACCAGCAGATGGTCCGCCGCGGTTTCCGGGTGATCCTCGAGTCCGAGCAGGGCATCTCGGTGGTGGCCGAGGCCGGTGACGGCCGCGAGGCTATCGAGCTGGCGCGCAGGCATCTTCCGGCCGTGGCCTTGCTTGACATCCGGATGCCGATCCTGGATGGCCTGCGGGCCGCGCGGCAGGTCATCGCGGTCAGCCCGGGGACCAGGGTGCTGATCCTGACCACGTTCGACGCGGACGAGTACGTCTACGAGGCGTTGCGCGGCGGGGCCAGCGGCTTCCTGCTCAAGGACGCCCCGGCCGACCAGCTCGTCACCGCGGTCCGCAGCCTGGCGGCCGGCGACGCCCTCATCGACCCGGCCATCACCCGCAGGCTCATCTCGCGGTTCGCGCTGGCCGCCCGCGGGCCCGCGGGCCTGCCCGACGAGCTGCGCCAGCTCACCGCGCGGGAGCTCGAGGTGCTGCGCCTGGTCGCGCGCGGGCTTTCCAACCTCGAGATCGCCCGCGAGCTCGTGGTGGAGGAGAACACGGTCAAGACCCACGTGAGCCGGATCCTGATGAAGCTGAGCCTGCGCGACCGGGTGCAGGCGGTGGTGCTGGCCTACGAGCTGGGTTTCGTGACGCCCGAGGGTCGCGGCTGACCAGGTGCTCCTGGTCGCGATCAGCGGGTAAACGACAGGACCAGGGCAACCGCCGAGATCGCGATGATAGCGGCGGTGCCTTCGTCGTCCGGGGCGAATGTGGTGAGTCTGCCATCGCAGGAGAAATCTTTACAAAAAGCGTTGGCGACGGCAGGGCGCTGTCCTCATACCTGAGGGAGCACGGTCAGGGGACCGTACCGAGGGGCGTGCCGGGGTCTGGTCACCAGGGAACAACCACGATCCCGGCATGCCCCGCCCCGGCTCGCGGTCAGCCCGCGGCGGCCGCGCGTACGGCGGCGAACGCCACGGCGATCTGGTCCAGGGACCAATGCGCGTTCAGGCCGCTGGGATTGGGCACCACCCACAGCCGCGCGTCGCCCAGCCGGTCCGGCTGCGGACCCGTGCTGGCCTTCGGCTGGCCGAACGCCGTGCGGTAGGCGGTCACGCCGGCGATCGCCACGACGCGTGGCCGGTGGCTGCGGGTCAGGGCGGCGAGGTGCTCGCGGCCGGCCCGGAGTTCGGCGTCGTCAAGCTCGGCGGCCTGCGCGGTGGCGCGCGCGACCAGGTTGGTGATGCCGAGGCCCAGGGCCGGGAGCAGGTCCTGCTCGCTCGGGGCGAGCAGGCGCGGGGTGAAGCCGGACAGGTGCAGGGCAGGCCAGAACCTGTTCCCCGGCCTGGCGAAGTGCCAGCCGGTCGCGGCGGAGTACAGGCCGGGGTTGATCCCGCAGAAGAGTACGGCGAAATCCGCCCCTGGCTCGGGCAGCACGTCCGGGATCGTGCGGCTCCTGGCTGCCTCCAGGTCCGGCGGCGCCGGGCGCGGGCGCGTCGTCATCGTCCCAGCATGCCGCAGCGGCTACCCCCGCTCAGATTCCAGCGACGACATGTGGACGACGAGATCAGGGCCGTCGACGATCAGCGTGGCCATGACAGGCTCCTTAGGGTTTGTCCAGGAAAAACAGGCCAGCGACCTGCCCGGCGCCGGAGAAGCTGACCCGCCCGTTGAGCTCGGCGGCTCCGCAGGAGGATCTCGGGCTCGGGTCGGCCGCTCGTTCGGCCATAGTGAAAGTGATGCGGGCGGCACCGGAGCCGTTCCGGCCCGCGGCTACGGCGACCAGCCAGCGCATCCTGGTCGACCCCGCGGGGTGGATCCGCGCGCCGGACCCGGTGGGGCAGCGAGGGGGCCGACGGTGAGTGGGTCGTGGTCCCGATGCGGTTCCCTGGGGTCCCCGCGGCCAGGACGCTGCTGAGCTTCGGCGCCGACGTCGAGGTGACCTCGCCCGAGGAGGTCCGCGCCGACCTGGCCGGCGTGGCGGCGGACGTGGTGGCCGCCTACAGGTGACGCATCCAGAGGTTCGTCTCCGCGTACGTGCCGAGATCCCGCTCGTGGTCGATCTCCACGAGATCAAGTGCCCCGGGCACCACGTACCGGCCGGTTTCCGGGAAGGCCATGCCGGTCCAGAGTTCCCATTCGGTGACGGTGCCGGAGACGACCATCGAACTCGGGGCCGGCCCGAGGATCACGCCGCCCAGGCGCAGGTGGGTGCGGATCCACGGGTCGACGTGGGCCCCGTCGGCGCGCGTCCAGCGGGCGTAGTTCGCCATCGGGGTCAGCGGGTACCTGCTCTTGAGCACCGGTCGCACCGGGGCGATCATCCGGTGCAGCCCGGCCGCGATCGCCCGGGAACGCAGCGCGGTCAGGACGTCCCCGCCCAGCCCGGCGCCCTGCCGGTCTGGCCTGACGGCGGCGGCCATGACGCACAGCGTGTCGGGCGGGACGGCCCGCTCGTGCGCGGTGACCGCCCTGGTCAGCGCGTCGTCATAGCCGGCGGGCAGGCCGTCGGCCGTCGCGTCCCAGGCCAGCAGCACGCCCCAGCCGCCGGCGACGACCTCGCCGTCGTCCAGGATCCGCAGGTCGAACCGCGGAAAGTACTCCGCCGCCCGCGGGATGAGCTCGGCGCTGATCGGGTCGTGGAAGATGAACTCCGGCCAGCCGGGGAGCACGGCCGCCTTGGACTGCTCCTCGAGGTCAGGCCGGTCGGACGTGGTGACGGTCTCCCGGTCAGGCATCGGGGCCAGGTTACCCCGGAGTCGGCAACGCCGGCCTGGCCGTCCCGGGCGCGAGGGCCTGGCGCGGCAGGCTCGGGAACGTGTGCGACCCGATCCGGGCGAGCGCCTCCGCCCGGTGCGCATCCATCGGCATCGCCAGCAGGTAGCCCTGGCCGAAGTGGCAGCCCATCGAGATCAGCAGGTCACGCTGGAGCTCGCTTTCGATGCCCTCGGCGATGACCTCGAGCTGGAGCGTCCGCGCGATCTGGACGATGCCCTCGGCGAGCGCCAGGCGCTGCGCGGAGACGGCGATCCCGTCCACGAAGGACTTGTCTACCTTCAGCACGTCGATCGGCAGCTCCCGCAGGTAGCTGAGGGAGGAGTACCCGGTGCCGAAGTCGTCGATCGCCAGCCGGACGCCGATGTCCTTCAGCTGCATCAGGTCGGACTGCACCCGCTCGTCCCTGCGCAGCAGGACGCTTTCGGTCAGCTCGAGCATGAGCGCACCCGGTTCGAGACCCGACTCGTCGAGGACCCGGCGCACGCGGTCGACGAAGCCGGGAGCGCTGAACTGCCGGGCCGACACGTTTACGCTGACGTACGGCCCGCGGGCGACTTTCGGGGTCGGGCCATGGCCATTGGGCCCTGCGTTGCGGGCCGGCGGCTTGCGGCGCTGGTCGCGGCGCCAGCGCGCCATGTCGCCCGCGGCCCGGGCCAGCACCCAGGAGCCGAGCGGCACGATCTGGCCGGTCTCTTCGGCCAGGGCGATGAACTGGTCGGGCTGCAGCATGCCCCAGTGCGGATGCGGCCACCGGATCAGGGCCTCGAACCCGGCGAGCTCCCCGGTGGTGAGCGCGACGATCGGCTGGTAGGCCAGCGTGAACGCGGAGGTGGCCACGGCCTCCTCCAGCGCCGCCTGCAGTTCTCGCCGCTTGACCAGCCCGGCGCTCAGCACGGGTTGGTAGCGGCGCCACTGCCGCTTGCCCGCTGCCTTCGCGGCGTACAGGGCGAGGTCAGCGTGCCGGAGCAGCTCATCGGTGTCGGCGCTGTCCTGGGTCGTGGCCACCCCGACGGTGACCGTGGCGAGCACGGCGCCCGAGGCGAGCGCGAACGGCTCACTGAAGACCCGGACCAGGCGGTCGGCCGCCGCCTCGACCGCGCTGGGATCCGTGACATTGCCGATGAGCAGCGCGAACTCGTCGCCGCCCAGCCGCGCCGCCGTATCGGCCTCGCGGATCAGGCCGCAAAGCCGCTCCGCGGTGGCCACCAGCAGCTCATCGCCCACGCTGTGGCCCATCGTGTCGTTCACGACCTTGAAGTCGTCCACGTCGACGAACAGGACGCCGACGGTCAAGCCGTCCCGCCTGGCCGCGGCGACCTGCTGGGAGATCCGGTCCTGGAACAGCAGCCGGTTGGGCAGGCCGGTCAGCGCGTCGTGGAAGGCCTGGTGCTTGAGTTCGGATTCGAGCTTGCGCTGCTCGGTCACGTCCCGCAGGGTGAGGACCAGGCCGGCGACGGTCGGGTCGTCACGCAGGTCACTGCACCTCAGCTGGACCTGGACGGGCACGCCGTCGCGGCGGGTGATCTGGCGGTCCACGTAGCGCGAGCCGAGGCCCGCGCCGGCTCGTAGGTTCAGCAGCGTGCGGACCAGGTCGTCATGCTCCCCGTCCGCGACGAGGTCCCAGAGGTACGCGCCCTCCACGGTGATGTCACCGAAGATACTCGCGGCCGATGGCGTCGCGTAGCTGACCCTTCCGTCGTCGCCGACGATCAAGATGACGTCCGAGGTGTCCTGGACCAGGGTCCGGAAGTACGCCTCGCTTTCCCGGCGGATCACCTCGTCGCGGAGCGAGATCCGCTCCACCGCGAGGGCCACCTGGTACGCGAGGATCTCCAGCGTCGCGAGCAGGTCCGCGAGCGCGCGCTGCCCGTCGAACACCGCGAGCACCCCGACGAGCGGATCACCCGACCGCCGGTCCCTGACCGTGAGCGGGCAGAGCAGCATCCAGTCACTGCCGGGGACCAGGGTTCTGGCCTGCGCGGGCAGGCTCGTCACCGGCGCGAGGAGCGGCGCGGAGTCGGTCACGAGGGGCAGCCAGGTCTCGGTCAGCTCCCCGAGCCTGCTCATCAGCGCCGGGTCTGCTGAGGCCTGCGTGAGCGCGCGGAACGGTCCGTCGGTCCGTACCGCGAGCAGCACGTCGCCGCCCGCGGTGGCCGGGCCGAGCAGGGCGTCGGTCGCGGACCTGACCGCGGCCGCGACCTGGTCCGTGCTGACCGCCGCGACCAGGGACACCCCGGCCTGGCGCACCACCCGCTCCCGGCCGAGCGCGCGGCGGTGCGAGGCGGCCACGTCCGACAGCCGCCAGAGCACGAGCAGGTAGAGGGCCGCGGAGAACACCGCGATCACGCTCAGGTCACTCCCCCGGAACCGGAACGACTCGGCGAACAGCACCGCCGGGGCGATCAGCGAGGCGAGCATGAGCACGATCAGCCTGACCGGCGAGACCTCCGCGCGCAGCCGGGTGACCGGCTGCGCGAGCCCGGTCATCGACGGATGCAGCGCAGCGGCGCCGGCCGCGCCGTAGAAGACGGCCCAGCCGAGGTCGACGACGGTGCCGTTATGGAATTCCCCGTGCAGTTCGATCAGGCCGTACGCCGTATCAGCGACGAGTGTCCCGATGGCGCCCAAGGCCAGAAGCTGGACGCACCGGCCCCGCCCGGCCCCCGGCGCCAGCAGCCTGGCCAGCATGGCCAGGAGGAGCACGTCGCCGAGCGGGTAGGCGATCGCGACGCTCTTCTGCAGCCAGGACAGCCCCGGGTTGTGCACGTACGGCGAGACCAGGTAGATCCACGACAGCAAGGCCAGTCCCACGGTCAGGGTCAGCGCGTCGATCACGCTGCGCCGGTCGCCGCCAGGCGTCCGCCACCAGATGAAGATCGCCAGCCCGGCCGCGTACAGCGGATAGGTCAGCAGGTACAGCACGTCCGCGAACGAGGGGAACGGGAGCGGAGTCCCGATGAGCTGCGCGACCAGGAAGCTCACCTGGCCCGCGGTGAAGCTCGCCAGCGCGGCGGCCACCAGCAGCCAGGGCAGCTTACGGGCGGGACGGTTGATGACCACTCCCGCCACGATGGCACCGACTCCGCTCAGGCCGATCAGGCCCCACGCCTCCGCGCGGAGGCCGGGCAGCCCGTAGTACGCCCCGGTGAGCAGGCCGATCCAGACGGTATAGCCGCCGAGCACGTACCGCCGCGATTGCACTGTAATCCCCCAATGCCCATCTATATCATCTCTGACCATTAGCCCCAGAAATGCACAGTAGTTATTCCCAGATGCGTATCGCTGTATGCGCGGTCGCCATCCGCGGCGTGCGCCAGCGGGTTTGGGGTGAGCTAACACTAATAGTTCCTGTGTGAAGATTCTGTGGATTTGTCCTCGGTGACGAAGGGCTACTCCGCCATGACGGACGCGTATCAGCAAGGCTGACCGCGGGCATGAATTAGTGCGACAAGTCAACTTCTCGCCCCGGACGATGCCGGATAAATAGGGACTCGCAGCCATGAGCCACGTGAACGATCCGGGGATTGCGCGGTTCGCCCATGCGCGGTTCGCCGAGCAGGCCTTCCGCCGGCCCGGCGCGGCCGCGGTCATCGCCGCGGGCACGCGGCTGACCTACGGCGAGCTTGACGAGTCGGCTAACCGGCTGGCCCGCTGCCTGGTGGACCTGGGCGCCGGCCCGGAGACCCTGATCGGCGTTCACGCCGAACGCGGCGCCGGCGCGATCCGCAGCCTGCTCGCGATCATGAAGGCGGGCAGCGGGTACCTGCCGCTCGACCCGTCGTTGCCGCCGGCCCGGCTGGCCCGGATCTGCGCAGAAACCAGCCCCATCGCGGTCCTGACGGACCATCCGGCAGAGAAATCCTTCCCGGCGGGGACCAGGGTGCTCACGCTCGGCGAACTCGCCGCCGGTCTCTCGCGTCAGCCTTTTACGGCCCCCGAGGTGAGGCTGCACCCGGACCAGCTGTGCTACGCCATCCACACGTCGGGATCGACGGGCGAGCCCAAGGCGGTCGCGGTCAGCCACGGCAGCCTGGCCTGCGTCATCACCGCACTGACCCGTTCCTACCGGATGACCGCCCGGGACCGGGTGGTGCAGCTGGCCGCCCTCGCCTTCGACACGTCGCTCGAGCAGATCCTGGTCACGCTGGCGAGCGGGGCGACCCTGCTGCTGCCTCCGGCGGGCATCTTCGCTCCCCGCGATCTGCTGCGCTACCTGGAACATGAGCAGGTCACCGTCGTCGACCTGACCCCGGCGTACTGGCACCAGGTGGCTGCGGTAGCCGGACCGGATGACCCCCGGCTGCGGAGCATCCGGCTGATGATCACGGGCGGTGAGCCGGCCGATCCCGCGGACTGCGGCGCTCTCATGCGGGCGGCGCCCCGGGCGAGGCTGCTGAACGCCTACGGGCTGACCGAGACCACCATCACCTCGGCCCTGTTCGACGTGAGCGCTTTGCCGGGGACCGTATCGCCGGCGGCCCCAGTGCCGGTGGGCCAGCCGGTCGGGCCCGCGCGGATCATGGTTCTCGACTCGGCGTTGCGACCGGTGCCGGCCGGGGAGGCAGGCGAGATCTACATCGGCGGCTGCGGAGTCGCCCGGGGCTACCTCGGCCTGCCGGCGCTCACGGCCGAACGGTTTCTGCCTGACGGCAGCGGCGACCCGGGGAGCAGGATGTACCGCACCGGGGATCTCGGCCGTTACCGCCAGGACGGCGCGCTGGAGGTCACCGGGCGCGCCGACCGCCAGCTCAAGGTGCGCGGCTTCCGCGTCGACCCGGCGGAGATCGAGAGCGTGCTGGCCGGGCACCCGGACATCGGGCAGGTGGCGGTCGTGGCTACCGGGGACGGTCCCGCGGGCACCCGCCTGGCCGCGTACTACACCAGGCGTGACCCGGCGGGGCAGGACCGCGAGCCGATCGCAGCTAACCTCCGGCGCTTTCTTGGCGAGCGCCTGCCCGGCTACATGATTCCCGCCGTGTTCGTCGCGCTCGACCAGATGCCGATGACGCCGGATGGAGAACCAGCCAGGGACGCCCTCCCGCCGCCTGCTACCGACCCGGCACGGCCGCCCGACCAGGCCGGGCCGCGCACGCTGGTGCAGGCGGGGCTGGCCTACCTGTGGTCCGAGCTGCTTCGGATAGATCGAGTCGGCCTCGACGACGATTTCTTCGCCCTCGGCGGGAACTCGCTGCTGGCCGCGGAGATGCTGGCGCACGCGCGCGTCATGTTCGGGATCACCGCGGACTACGTGCGCCCGCTTACCCGCAGCCTGCTGCGCGACCCGACGCTGCGGGCGTTCGCCCAGGCCACGCAGGACGCCCGCGCGGGCAGGCTCGCCGTGCACGGCGGCGAGAAGCCGGTTGACTTCGCCCGCGAGGCGGAGTTCGGCGCTACGGGCCGCCACCACGCGCACCCGAGGTACGGACCACCCGACTGGAGGAGGCCACGGGAGATATTCCTCACCGGATCGACCGGCTTCTTCGGGGCGCACCTGCTGAGCGAACTGCTGGCCGCCACCACCGCGCGGGTCTGGTGCCTGGTGCGGGCGCCAGACGCCGCGCACGCGATGGCGCGCATCACCGCTGCCGCTGCCCGCTACGAACTCGCCGACCTGCCCGCCGGCCGCGTGGTGCCGCTGCCCGGCGATCTGGCCTCGCCCCGCCTCGGCCTTTCCCCCGGCCCATTCTGCGAACTCGCGCAGAGCGTCGACATCATCTATCACGCGGGCGCGGCCGTGAACTTCATCTACCCGTACGAGGAGTTGCGAGCCGCCAACGTGACGGGCACCCGTGAGGTGATCCGGCTGGCCGCCGAGGCCCGGGGCATTCCGGTCCACTACATCTCCACCACCGCGGTGCTCGCGGGCCTGGGCGTCATGGGCGTGCGCGAGGTAACCGAGGAGACGCCGCTCGCGCATGCCGACCGCCTTGGCGTCGGCTACGTGGAGACCAAGTTCGTGGCGGAGGAACTGCTCAGGAACGCCGAGCGGGCGGGCTTGCCCGTGGCCATCTACCGCCCGCTGGACATCGTGGGGAGCCTGCACACCGGCGTTTGGCATACCGAGGCCGAGATGTGCGCGCTGATCAGGTTCGTCACCGACACCGGCCTGGCCCCCGACATCGACCTGCCGCTCGACTTCGTGCCCGCCGACGTCTGCGCGGCGGCCGTCCGGCACATCTCCGTGGCGGACGGGACCGCCGGGCGGACCTATCACCTGGCCAGCCCGCAGCACGCCGTGCTCGGGTTCCTCGTCGACCGGCTGCGCGCGTTCGGGTTCAGCGTCAGCGAGATACCGTATGACGCCTGGGTGAGCGAACTGCTGCGCCATGCCGCCCAGCACCCGTCCCACCCGATGACGCCGTTCCTGCCGCTGTTCATCGACCGCGACCGCGAATCCGGGCTCACGCCCGCGGAGATGTACTTCGAGCACACCTTCCCGCACTACACCCGGTCGAATACCGAGCGCGCCCTCGAGGGCAGCGGCATAGCCTTCCCCCCGGTCGACAGCCGACTTATCGACAGCAACATCGGGCGCCTGATCACACAGGGATACCTGAGCGCACCGCGGGACATCCGCCTGCCGACGCAGCGCACGGCTCGTCAGGCGCCGGCCTGGCCCGCACATGCCGACTAGCCGCTATCCGGACTGGGAGTCGCTCGAAGTCCGCTCGTCCGGTGACACCCCGGTCGCGTTCTGCGCGGACCTGAGCCCGGCGAGCGTACTCGGCGCGTACCGGCGGGGGATCGTCCCGGTTCCCGCGCCCGATGAGTACTTCCGCACCATCAACGAGGTGCGGTACGAGGACAGGGTGGCGGACGGGACGATCGGCCTGGTTGGCGACGGGCACGATGATCCCTACTGGGTGGCGTGGTACTCGCCCGACCCGAGGCCGGTGATCTGCGTCGGCCACGCCCATCTCGGACGCAACCTCAGGAAACAGCTACGCCGAGGCGATATGCGGACGACCGCCAACGCGAGCTTCAGCCGGGTCGCCGAGGAGTGCCGAGCGGATCGCGAGCCGCGCTGGCTGACCGACGCGTTGCTGCGGACCCTGATCGAACTGCACCTGGGGGGCTGGGCGCACAGCATCGAGGTGTGGCTGGACGGCGACCTGGTCGGCGGTGCGATCGGCATCGGCATCGGCCGGATCATCAGCGGAGACTCCTTGTTCAGCCGGCATCCCGGCGCGGGCAGGGTGGCGGTGGCAGACATGGCCGCGCGGTTGGCGCTGGCCGGCGGCGTGCTCATCGACGCGCAATGGGACAGCCCCTTCCTCAGGTCGCTCGGTGCCGAACTGCTGCCGCGAGAGCGCTACCTGCCGCTGCTGGCGCGCTCGGCGCAGCGGGTGGCGCTTCCGTCTGACCCGCTCGCGGCGCGGCGGCTGCTCGCTCGAACATGAGTTTGGATATGTGATAGGCTGTTCGTATGAGTGTTTCAATGCAGGAATCGCTGCTGGACGCGGGCGGTGAGCCCGCGCTCGGACCGCTGGAGGGCGAGGTGCGGCGGACGCCGCTGGCCCGGGGCGCCTGGGTTGACCACCGGCCCGGGTGGCTGTCTGGGTCAGGGACGGTGTTCTCCCGGCTGGGCGAGGCGGTGCCGTGGCGGGCAGAGAAGCGGCACATGTACGACAAGGTCGTGGAGGTCCCCCGGCTGCTGTGCTTCTACGCGGAGGGCGCCGAGCTACCCGACCCCGCGCTGACCGCCGCGCTGCGCGCGCTGAACGCACACTACGGGGCGGAGCTGGGCGAGTTGTTCCGGACGGCGGGGCTCTGCCTGTACCGGGACGGGCAGGACAGCGTCGCGTGGCACGGGGATACGACCGGCCGGGGCAGCCGCGAGGACACCATGGTGGCGATCTTGTCGCTCGGCACCCCGCGGGCGTTCCTGCTGCGGCCGCGCGGCGGCGGTACCTCGGTCCGCTACGAGACCGGGCACGGGGACCTGCTGGTCATGGGCGGCAGCTGCCAGCGCACCTGGGAGCACTCGGTGCCCAAGACGACCCAGGCCGTCGGGCCGCGCATCAGCGTCCAGTTCCGTCCCCGGGGCGTGCGCTGACCCGGGTGTCGCGCAGGAGAATGTGCTCAGCTCCCTGATGCAACCATCGGCAGGCCGCCGGTGGTCTGCATGGTTTGAAGGGGTGAGCCGTGAACGCGAAGCTGGACGGAGAGTTCCGCGAGTTCATGCGCGCCCGGTGGCCTGCCGTGGTCCGGCTCGCGTACGGGCTGACCGGGGACCAGGGCCATGCGGAGGACGTGGCGCAGGCCGCGTTCGCGCGGGCCTACGCATCCTGGCCGAGGGTCAGCCGGGCGGGCGACCCTGACGCGTACGTGCGGCAGATCGTGATCAACCAGAACCGGAACCGGTTCCGCAAGCACCGGGTGGCCGAACGGCTGACCGACTCACCACCGGAGTCCGGCGTCGTCGATGTGGCGCGCACCGATGCGACGAGGGAGTACGACGAGCGTTCGGCGCTGATCGGGGCCCTGCAGCGGCTGGGCCCGCGGCAGCGGGCGGTGGTGGTGCTCCGCTACTGGCTGGACCTGACCGAACTCGAAACCGCGGCCGCGCTGAACTGCTCCGTCGGCACGGTCAAGAGCCAGGCGTCGCGCGCCCTGGCCACGTTGCGGCAGGACACGGAACTGGTGGATGAGGGATTCCAGTGAGGATCGACGACGAGCGTGACCTGCACGAGCGGCTGGAGGCGGCCTTCGAGGCCATCACCCCGCGGCCGGCCCCGATCGACGGGGCGGTCCGGCGGGGCAAGGCGATCAGGGTCTGGCGGCGCGCGGCCGTGGCAGCCGGTGTGGCCGCGGTGGTGGCCATCGGGGTCTTTGGCGTTCCGTCCCTGCTGCACCGTCCGGCCGCGCCGGGTCCCGCGGCGCCAGTTGGCGCCTACACGGTGACGGTCCAGGCCCCCGGCCCGCACTCGGCGCCTGGCCTGATCGCGCTGGGCACCATCAACGGCCAGGGCTGGCAGTTCATCGCGGCCCAGCCGGGCAGCGCACCCGGCCGCGGCGCGCAGATCTTCACGACCTCAGGTCCGGCATTCGGGGGGGACGCGGGCTCCCAGGCCGGCGCCGCGCTGGCGGTGTACGGCTCGGATCCTGTCTCCTTCTTCGAGCTCACCTGCGGGCCGGTCCAGGTCCAGTATGGCGCCGTCGCGGCCGACGTGACGTATGTCAATGTGCGGCTGGACAACGGCACCGTGCTCATCCTGCACCCGGTCGCGGTGTACGGCGTCCGGGCGGTCGCGTTCGCCATCCCGGTCGGGGCCGGGATCGCCGAGGTAACCGCGTACTCGCGTCACGGCGAGATCGCCGCCGCGATCCCCTTCAACGACCCGAGCGGGACGGCCGACCTCGGCGGCTGGCTCAAGCCCGGGCAGCACGGGCTCGCCCGGGCTTCGGGCCGGATCGGCTCGGGCACATTCCACGGGACCGCGTGGTCGGTCACCGCGTACCTAGGCCCGTGGGGCATCTGCGTCCGGTTCCCCGCGGGGGTGGTCTGCGTGCCCGCCGGCGTGAGCGTGGACTCGAGCGCCACGGAGCTGACCAGTGGCGAGCTGTCGCTGGCGGCCGGGGGCGCACCGGCCTCGACAGCCTTGGTCATCGTGTACCAGCCCGATGGCACGAGCGCGACGGTCCGGCCGGTGACCGTGGGAGGCCAGAAGCTCTTCGCGTTCCTGTTGCGCACCGGCCCGAACCGGCTGAGCTGGACGGACTACGACAGCTCGGGAGCTGTGGTCGGGTCGATGCCCGGGTGATGCCGGGCCTCTCGGTATTAAGTCGACGCCCCGAGGGCCCGGCGTTCCTGCTGGGCGACCTGGCCGAGCGGCTGGCCGACCCGGTCGACCGCGCCGTGGTCCTCGACGCCGCCCGCGCGGTCGAGCGGGTCCCCGAACTCCTCGGCATCGGCCCCCACCTGCTGGCCACCGGGGTCCGCCGGTAGTGGACCGGGACCGGGCCCAGCTGCCGGGTATTGTTCCACGGTGCGGGCCTGGTGCTGCTCCCCGGTAAGGTCTCGGGCGTCTAAAACGCATTGTCCCCGTATACCATCCGAGAAACGCCGCGTTTCCCGGGTCGCGGCTCCCGCACTTATTCCAGTGGGCTGGCGCAGCATGGCTCTATTCTCTTATGCCGCGTTCGAGCTTCGAGTACGCCCAAGATTGGAGATAGTTCTGTGCACCTCCAACAGATCAATGACATCGTCCTGGGCACACTAGTGCTATGCATCGGAAGCGTCATACCTGCGCAGGCCGCTAGCGTTCCCGGCCCTGAGCAGATCGTAATCAGTCATACAGTGACTAGCAAAGGCTACGAGCTCTCTCTTACGATCCAACTTGACAGGCCTGTGAGTGCGCCCACCGCGAGTCAAACTGGCAGCGCTAGTCTGGAAATAAAAGGCTCATTCTACTCTGCAAGGTGCGCAAACCTATCAGTATGCGGATGACGCTGCCGCTGCGCGAGCTGCTATCCCTCTCGGACTTTGTAATAGGCCCAGCGGCAGGGGTACAATCGGCTGTTATGGGTCTAGACCATCTCACTGCCGTTCTCGCGGATCGACTATCTGCGGTTGTCCCGGCCGGGTTTCATGTTGCCGCGGCAGACGGCATGCTGTGGTACTCCGCAGAAGAGGGAAAGTTCCCTGGCCAGTCGGGAGACTATCGCATTGGCCGAGCAGGTACCTACGTTCGTGGCAATTTCGGCGTGTACGGGGCATCTGACGAGGAGAACATTGTCGGTGTCGCCGTTCAAGCCCTCGGTGAGCTACAGGACTACATCAGCGAGGCGACTCATACGCCATGGCCAGGTACGACCAGTCAGCCCAGCCCGCACGGCCGGATACTCGATGCGCATCTGAACCTGTGGTACGGCGACCACGATAATGCCATTCTGGCCTGCGAACCTATTCCACTTACTGATATCGACTTAAGCATGCATGCCGAGGATTTCCTCCGGGACGACATGGCGGGACGCGCCGCGGCTACGCGTCGATCGTTCCCGTCTCGGCCGACGAGGCGCGCGTCATTCCCGTATACATCCGCGGTCGCGGACTGCAGATGATCGCCAAGCGCATCCGGGCAGGCCGCGCGGAAACGGGAATGCTGGCCTCAGGTGCAATGGGTCACCGCGAACGCCGCCGCCGCCGGCGATGCGCTCGCCGCAGCCATCCCGTGACCCGGGACGCGCCGCTCACGGGTCGGGCTCGGCGGCCTCGACGGTGTCAGCCGGAAGTTCGAGCAGGCGCCGGGCGGCCGCTTGGAGGTCCCGGAGCGGGACATCGACGGTCCGGACGCGCGTGCCCGCTCCATCGCGTCGACCGCTCGCTGGGCCCGGGCTGCGGACTCCTGGATGTCGACCAGCCGTTCCTGCGGGGTCCGGCTCACAGCGGCACGGCCTCGGCGAGAGCCCGCTCGCGCACCGAGTCTGCCATCACCTCGACCGCAGCGACGTCCACCCGCCGCCCGACAATCTGTTCAACCCGCTCGGCCAAGGTGAGGAGCGGAAGGAGCCCGCGCTCGTGCGCAGGGAAGTCTACGAGCAGGTCCACGTCCGACATCGGGGTGTCTTCGCCGCGGGCAACCGAACCGAACACCCGTACGTTGCGCGCCCCCACACGCTCCGCGGCCGCGTGAATCTCCGACCGGTGCTCCCGGAGGGTGGCGAGCG
Organism: uncultured Actinomycetes bacterium; assembly: GCA_963789225.1. Taxonomy (GTDB): domain Bacteria; phylum Actinomycetota; class Actinomycetes; order Streptosporangiales; family Streptosporangiaceae; genus Palsa-504. The sequence goes on along the minus strand of CAWBKD010000002.1, from coordinate 38,406 downwards.
AGCTCGCCGGAAAACCTGTCTGGGCGCTGACGCTCGAGAGTTCGAGGTCGCGGCCGGCCGCGCGGAGCAGCCGCTGCAACGTCCGCACCGTGGGGCTGGCCACTCCGGTCTCGTAGCGGGCCACCATGGCCTGCGAGGTCCGGGCGCGACGCGCCAGCTCGGCCTGCGTCAGGCCCGCGCTCCTCCGGGCGTCACGGAGAAGTTCCGCTGTGTCCACAATACTATTATGCCTTTTCAGGCATTCTACGGGCAAGGCGCCCCCCAGTTCAACGGAAGTCGCGGCTGGGGACGGCGGCGGTGACGCGGAGGGGGCGCAGGGCGGCGGCGACCAGGTTGACGGCGCCGCCGGTGCGCTCGACGCGGCCGTGGATCAGGAGCGCGGGTGCCACGGTGGCCATCCGTCGGTGGCGTTCCCACACGTGCGGCGGGCAGATGACGTTCACCAGGCCGGTCTCGTCCTCCAGGCTGATGAACACGACCCCGCGGGCGGTGGGCGGGCGCTGCCGGTGGGTGACCAGGCCGGCCACGGCCACCTGGGTGTCCGCGGCGGCGGAGGCGACCGCCGAGGCGGTGAGCACCTGCCGCTCGGCGAGCCAGGGGCGGACGTGCGCCACCGGGTGAGTGCCGTACGTCCCGGTGGCCCACAGGTCGGCGAGCGTCTCCTCGGCCGGCGTCATGGCGGGGAGCGGTGGCGCGGAGCCCGGGCCGCCCGGGTCGAGCCCGGTGACGGCGCCGGGGAGCTGGCCCTCGCGGACCGAGGCGGCCAGGCCCGCGGCCCACAGCGCGGCGCGCCGGCTGAGCCCGAAGCAGCCGAACGCGCCCGCCGTGGCCAGCGCCTCCAGGGCGGGGGCGGGCAGCGCGGTCCTGGCCGCGAAGTCCGCCAGGTCCCGGTAGGGGCGCCCGGCGGCCACGCGTTCGGCCTTGGCCAGGCCCAGGTTCCGGACGGTGGCCAGGCCGGGCCGGATGGCGGGGTCCTCCCCCGCGGTGCGCTCCAGGGTGGCCAGGGCGTCGCTGGCGTTCACGTCCACGCCGAGCACGGACACCCCGTGCCGTCGCGCGTCGTTGATCAGGCTGTGCGGGGCGTAGAAGCCCATCGGCTGGTTGCGCAGCAGCGCGGTGGTGAACGCGGCCGGGTAGTACCGCTTCAGCCACGCGCTAGCGTAGACCAGGTAGGCGAAGCTGATCGCGTGCGACTCCGGGAAGCCGTAGCTGGAGAAGGCGAGGATCTTCTCGTAAATATCCTCGGCGACCGCGGGGCCGATGCCGCGCTCGGCCATCCCGTCGAGGAGCCGCTGGCGGAGTTCCTCGATCCGCTCCGGAGCCCGCTTGGCGCTCATCGCCTGGCGCAGCCGGTCGGCCTCGGCCGGGGTGAAGCCCGCGCAGTCGATGGCGAGCTGCATCATCTGCTCCTGGAACAACGGGACGCCGAGCGTCTTGCCCAGCGCCTCGCGCATCGACTCGTGCGGCATCGCCGGCTCCTCGAGCCCGTCGTGCCTGCGCAGGTAGGGGTGGACCGAGCCGCCCTGGATCGGTCCCGGCCTGATCAGCGCCACCTCGATGACCAGGTTGTAGAACTGCTGGGGCCGCAGCCGGGGCAAGGTGGCCATCTGCGCGCGGGACTCCACCTGGAACACGCCCACCGTGTCGGCCTCGCACAGCATGTCGTAGACGGCCGGATCCTCTTGCGGAATCGAGGACATCGACCAGCGCGTGCCGTAGTGCCTGCGAACAAGGTCAAAGCAGTCGTGCAGGGCGGCCAGCATGCCAAGGCCGAGCAGGTCGAACTTGACCAGCCCGGCGTAGGCGCAGTCGTCCTTGTCCCACTGCAGCACGGTCCGGCCGGGCATGCGCGCCCACTCGACGGGGCAGACCTCCCCGACCGGGCGGTCGCAGATCACCATGCCGCCGGAGTGGATGCCGAGGTGCCGCGGGAGCCGCTGCATCTGCCGGGCGAGGTCCGCCACGGCCGCCGGGACGCCGTCCGGGTCATCGGTGCTGGACGGCAGCGCCTCCCCCGCCGCGGCCGGACCCGGCCCGATCTGGCTCGCCCAGGCGTCCTGCTGTTCGCGCGCGAAGCCCAGCGCCCGGCCCGCGTCCCGCAGCGCCAGCCGCGGCCGGTAGGAGATCACGTTGGCGACCTGGGCGGCCCGGTCCCGCCCGTACCGGTCGTAGACGTACTGGATGACCTCCTCCCGCCGCCGGTGCTCGATGTCCAGGTCGATGTCCGGCGGGCCGTCCCGCCCCTCGGACAGGAATCGCTCGAACAGCAGGTGGTGCGAGACCGGATCCACGCTGGTGATCCCGATCGCGTAGCACACCGCCGAGTTCGCCGCCGAACCCCGGCCCTGGCACAAGATGTCGTGCTCCTCGCAGAATCGGATGATGTCGTGCACGATCAGGAAGTAGCCGGGGAACTCCAGCTGCTCGATCACGTCGAGTTCCCTGGCGATCTGCCGGTACGCACCGGGCACCCGCTCCGCGCCGGGCGGCCCGTACCGCGACGGCGCCTGGCGCGCGACGAGTTCGCGCAGCCAGCCCGCCTGGGTGTACCCGGCAGGAACCGGGAAGTCCGGCAGTCTCGGCGCGATGACCCGGAAGTCGAACGCGCAATCGCGCGCCAGGGCGACGGTCCGCGCGGCGACGCCGGGGTAGCGCCGCAGCAGGCCGGCCATCTCGGCACCGGAACGCAGGTAGGCGGTGCCCGCCGCGGGCAGCCAGCCGTCCTGCTCGGCCAGGCTCCGCCGGGCCCGGATCGCGGCCAGCGCCTGGGCGAGGCGCGCCTGCGCGGGCCCCGCGAAGTGGACGTTGCCCGTCGCCACGACTCCGGCGCCGGCCGCGGAGGCGAGCCCCGCCAGCGCGTCGTTGCGCTCGTCGTCGCCCGGATCGTGCTGACAGTGCAACTCGACCAGCACGTTGTCCCGGCCGAACATCCCGGTCAGCCTGGCCAGCTCCCGCGCGGCCGCGTCCAGGCCGCCCGCGGCCAGCGCGGCGGGCACGTGTCCCTTGCGGCATCCGGTCAGCACCACCCAGTGCCCGTCGTGCGCCCCGGCCAGCGTGCCTTCGTCGTAGACCGGCCGCCCCTTCTCCCCGCCCGCCAGCTGCGCGGCGCTGATCACCGCGCACAGTCGCCGGTACCCCTCCGGGTCTCGGGCCAGGACCAGCAGGTGCCGGCCGACCGGATCGGGCACGCCGGTCTGCCCGGACGGGAGCCCCAGGCTCAGCTCGGCGCCGAACACCGTGCTCAGGCAGGCACCCTGCCCCGCCAGCTTCGCCGCAGCCTGCGCGAACTGCGGGACCCCGTACATCCCGTCGTGGTCGGTGATGGCCAGCGCCGCCAGCCCGAGCCTGGCCGCCTCGGCGACGAGTTCGGCCGGAGTAGACGCCCCGTCGAGGAAGCTGTACGAGGAATGGCAGTGCAGTTCGGCCCAGGGCGCACCCCCGGCCTCCCGGCGCCGCGCCAGCCGCGTGACCGGCGGCGGCGCCGCTTCTAGCTCATCGGGCTCGGCGGGCGGCGGGTGCTGCCCGGCCGTGCGCCAGGACATCCGCCGCTGGAGTTCCCGCCACGGGACCGGCGGGTTATTCCAGCCCACGGCCCGGACTCACCAGTAACCGGCCTCGATCAGCCACCGGCCGTCCTGCACCACCGCCAGCCAGGCCCGCCCGTCGAAGGTCAGCAGCTGGAACCGGGCCCGCCGGCGCGCGGCAACGGGATCCCACCAGCGTTCAGACAGCGGCCACGGCCCGGCCCAGCCGGTGACGCGGCGCAGCGGCTCCCCGTCGATGGTGAGGTGGATCGGCTCCGCCGAGATGACGCACCGGCCGGTGACGGTGACGGCGCGCCCGGCGTCATCGGTTACGTCCGCCTCGCGGCCGCCAGGGTACACCACCCCGGGCGCCGCACCCGCGATCCGCCCGGGCCAGGGCTGGGCGGCCGCGCGCCGTGGCTCTCTTTTTTCCCCGAACGGGACGTGTGTTACCTGCTCGTCCACGTTCCTGCCGCCGTCTGGTATAGGGCGCAGCACGGCCTCGTGCCCGAGCATGGCCTGGACCCGCATGGCGGCCCGCGCCACCCGGTCGCTGACCACGGCCTCGCCCCAGAGCGCGAGCTGGTGACCGGTAGCGCGGACGACCTGGTCCGGCACCAGCCGCAGGACCGCGATGCCGCCGGTGCCCGGCTCGCCGCTGTGCGCAGCGGGGGGAGCGCCGTCGAGCTGCCAGCGGACCCGGTCGGCGACCGCGGCGGCGGACAGGAACCCGTCGTGCCGCCATAGCCTGCGGCTTTCCCGCCCGTCGGCCCAGGCGGCCCGCACCTGGACGCGGACGCAGGACAGCCCGCGGGCGGCCAGGCCTTCGTGCATCCGCTCGGCCAGCGCCTTGGCCGCGAACACCACGGGCTCGGCCAGCGCCTCCGGCGGGTCGAACTCGCAGGCCACCGACAGGTCCTCGGCCGGCGGGCGCACCGCCAGCGGCACGAAACCGTGGCCGCTGGCCAGCCGGTGCGCGGCCTCGCCCGCGGTGCCGAACCGGCCGGCCACGTCGCCGAACGGCAGCGCGGCCAGGTCTCCCAGCGTGCGCAGGCCGAGCCGGGTCAGCAGCCCGGCCAGGTCCTGGTCCGCGAGGACGCCGACGGGGTGCCGGGCCAGGAACTCCGCCGAACCGCCGGGCGGTATCACCCGGACTTGGCCCGGGCCGCGGGCGGCTAGCCGCGCGGCGAATAGCCCGTCGCCGACCCCGACGCGGGACTGGAGGCCGAGGTCCGCCACCGCGGCGATGACCAGGCGGGCCAGCGCGGTCTCGCCGCCGAAGTACCTGGCCGGCCCGCGGGCGCCGAACGCGCACACCCCCGGTTCCACCGCCTCCACCCTGGGGCACAACCGGGTCACCGCGACGAGCACCTGCTCGAACATCTGCGCCGCGACCCGCGCGGCTGGGCCCGCGTCCGGGCCGCGGCTCTTCGCGCCGGGCGCGTACCGGCCGGATCCCGTTGGCCAGCACAGATCCGGGCAGCGCACAACCATGATCCGCGCGATCTCCGGCTGGGAAGTCTTCACCCCGCGCTCACCGCCCGCAAGATCCGCGCGATCTGCGGCTGGGAGGTTCTCACCCGGCGCTCACCGCCCGCAAGATACGCGCGGTCTGCGGCTGGGAGGTCTTCACCCCGCGCTCACCGCCCGCAAGATACGCGCGATCTGCGGCTGGGAGGTTCTCACCCGGCGCTCACCGCCCGCAGGGCGCGCCTGGCCCCGGTGGCCGGGATGTCCGCGATGGGGACGTCCGCCGGGTCGGCCGCCACGACGCTGCCGTCCTCCGCGGGCAGCCAGAGCCAGCGGGTCCGGGTCAGGGCCGCCTCCCCGCGCCCGTCGGCCAGCACCTCGGCGCAGCAGGCCCGCAGCCGGCCGTGCCCGTCCCCCAGCCCGGTCCAGCCCTGAGTGATCACGCGCAGGCGGACCTGGGCGCCCGGCCAGTCTCCCGTCACGAGCAGCACGCCGTGCCTGCGCCGCAGCGTCGCCTCCAGGCGCTGCCGGACCTGGGCCGGCGCCTGCGCGGGCGGCCGCAGCACGACGAGTTCGCACCCGTCGAGGAGCGACGCCACGACCTGCGGCCAGCCCTCACCCGGGTCCGGGACCAGCAGGGTCCGTTCCGGGTCCAGGCCCAGGCCCGCCGCGGCCAGCACGCCGGCCTCGGGCACCCCGGCGATCCCGCACCAGGCCCCGTCCGCCGAAGCGCCCGCCACGAGCGCTAGGGCCAGCAACCCGAACTCCGCCACGGACACCACCGACCCGCGCGCCAGCCCGCCCCGCGGCAGCAGTTCCCGCAGCGCGGGCAGCACCGGCAACGTTCCGGAACCCGGTAGCCCGGGCACTCCCGGTCCGGGTCCAGGTTCATTAGCGACCGCCGATAGCGCAGGCGGCCAGGCCAACATGCGCCTGACTTCCGCAGGCGTGCTCCCCATCTCGTCTAATATCGAACACGCGTTCGCTCATGTCAAGATCATCCCGGGTGAGACACTTGGTCCATGGCGGGCGGCGGATGGACCACACCGCGCCAGAGCATCGCGGCGGAGTGCCAGCGGCGGGGCAGGTCAGCGGTGGTCTCGGGGTGCATCGACCTGCTGGCGGGCCGCGAGGTCGATGACGGCCTCATCCTGGCCCTCGGCGGGCCTCCGGCCGAGTACGTGCTCAGCGGATCCGAAGGCGGCCGGGAGGGCTACTGGCCGCGGGTGTGGGCGGCGCGCGGTCTCCTGCACGCCTGGGACGACAGCGCGACGCCGGCGATCATCCGGGCCACCACCGACGACGCCTGGCGGGTGCGGGAGATGGCGGCCAAGGTCATCGCCCGGTACCGGGTGGGCGACGCCCTGCCGGCGGTGGCCGGACTCCGGGACGATGACGTGCCCAGGGTCCGGCTGGCGGCCGGGCGAGCCGTGGCCGCGCTCACGGCCAGCCACGCCTGAGCGTCCTTACCGGTGATAATGCTGGGGTGGGACGCGAGCGCTGGGCCGGGGCCCGGACGGGCGGCAGCTTGGAACGCGGAACGCTGGACGTCGCCGGGATCTCGCGCAGCTACTGGCTGGCGCGGGGCGCGGACGAGCTGCGCCCGGACGGGCCGCCGCTGCTCATGGTGCTGCACGGCTCAGGGACGACCGGCAAGGACGTAGCCACGGCCTTCAGCGCCCTGGCGGCCCGGGGTCCGGCCGCCGGGGTGACCGTCGTGTTTCCCGACGGGTGGGAGGGCGTCTGGCACATCGCGCGGGCGCCCGCCGGTGAGCCCGCGCTCGACGACGCCGCCTTCCTGGTGGCCCTGGCCCGGCAGCTGCAACCGGGGGACCCCGACAGCCCGCCGCGGCCGGTATTCCTGGCGGGCATCTCCAACGGTGGCGGGTTCGCCGAGCACGTGGCCAGGCACGGGCTGCTGCCGGTGGCCGGGCTCTTCCTGGTGGTGGGGACGATCAGGGAATTCAGCAGGCAGGCCGAACCGGTTCCGCGGCAGCGGACCCCGGTGACGATCATGGCCGGGACGGGCGACACGCGCGTACCGTACGAGGGCGGCGCGCTCAGCTCGAAGGGCATGATCGGCCTTATCATGCGCCGACGGGCTGCCCGGCACGGCGACCCGCCGGCCGAACGCCGGGTCGCACCCGTGGAGGCGGTCGCGCGGGACTGGGCGGCGGGAAACGGGATCACCGGCGAGCCCGTGGTCGAGCATCTGCCCGAGGCGGCAGGCGATCCGCCGGTGACCCGGCTGACGTGGTCCGCTCCGGGCTGCCCGCCGGTGGTGCTGTACCGGATCGAGGGCGGCGGACACGGCTGGCCGGGCGGGCCGCAGTTCCTGCCGGCCCGGGTCATCGGCCCGATCCCCCGCCACCTGGACGCGACCGGGATCCTGCTGGACCAGGTGACCGGGGCACGCTAAGGCCTGTTTTCAACCCCGTGGGTGCGGCAACGTACGGTCTCTTCCCTGCAGGTTGCCGCACCCATCGGCTGCGCCCAGTTACCGGTGCGGCCGATGTGGGTGGTGAGGCCGAGGCGAGGAGAACCAGGGCGAGGCGGCGGAGGTTCGGGGGCTAGTCATCGGGGGTCGGGCCCTCCGGGGGTTCGTCTCCCACGATCACCGCGCCGCCGTGGCCCCAGGCCACGTAGCGGTACGTGAGGTTGATCAGCGTGGACACGCGGTTGCGGCCTCCGAGCAGGTAGACCAGGTGCAGGGCGAACCAGGCCAGCCAGGCGAGCGTGCCGCGCATCCGCAGCCCGCCGGCCAGCTGGACCACGGCGGACCTGCGGCCGATCGTGGCCATCGTCCCCTTGTCGTGGTACTTGAAGGGGACGGTCGCGGTCTTGCCTTCCAGCCGGACGATCTGCGCGGCGGCGTGCCTCCCCATCTGCAGGGCCGGCTGGGCGAGCTGCGGGGCGGGGTCGTCGGGGTAGACCGCGATGTCGCCGACGGCGAAGATCCGGTCCTGCCCCTGCACCCGCAGGTCGGGCCCGACCACGATCCGGCCGTTCTTGCCCTGCGGCAGGCCCCAGCCCGCGACGGCCCCGGACGCGGCCACGCCCGCCGTCCATACGGTGAGGTCGCTGGGCAGCGCTTCGGAGTCGGCGAGCAGTACCTGCGTGGCGGTGACCTCGGCGATCCGCGTGTTCAGCCTGATGTCGACGTCGCGATCGGCCAGTTGCGCCCGCGCGTACTCGCGCAGCTTGGGGTGGAACGGGCCGAGCAGCGACGGCGCCATCTCGATCAGCCGGACGTGCACGCGGGCCGGGTCGACGTCGGGGAAGGTGGCGCCGAGCACGGTGGCGCGCAGCTCGGCGGCGGTGCCGGCCAGTTCGACGCCGGTGGCCCCGCCGCCGGCCACGGTGACGGTCAGGTCGCCGTCCTCCACGCTCAGCCGCTCGAACGCCGCCAGGAGGTGATCGCGCAGCGCGATCGCGTCGGTGCGGGTGTACAGGCCGAACGTGTGCTCGGCGGCCCCCTTGATGCCGTAGTACGAGGCCGACACGCCGGTGGCGAGGATGAGGTAGTCATAGCCGAGCTCAAGGCCGTTGCCGAGCTTGACGGTGCGCGACGCCGTGTCGATCGCGGCCAGCTCGCCGCGCCGGAAGATCGCCCCGTACCGCCCGGCGAATCCGCCCGCCGGGTAGGCGACGTCGCCGGGGTTCAGCCCGCCCGTGGCGACCTGGTAGAGCAGCGGCTGGAACGTGCTGTACAGGTGGCCGTCCACCAGGGTTACGTGCATTCCGGCCCGGGTCAGCCGGGAGATGGCGGAAAGCCCGGCGAAGCCCGCCCCGCAGATGACCACCCGCGGCGCGTCCGGGTCAGCCTGGCGTCGTCCCGCGATCGTCCTCACCTCCGGTGGCCCCGGCCACGTCGACCATGATGTCCTCCTGCTTACGCCGCTTCTCCACATCCGCGTACAGCTCGTACGCGCGGCGGTCCTGCTCGGTGTACGGCGGCGGCGCGATGCTCCGCGGCCACAGCCGGTACGCCCGTACCACGTTAATCTCCACGGCGTACAAGGTCAGCTCGGCCTGGAGGTAGAACCACGTGATGAGCCCGAGCACGAGCGCGAACGTCCCGTACAGCGGCGAGGCGTGAGCAAGCTGATGGGACAGGAAGTAACCGCCGAAGGTCTGCAGGACCTGCCAGACGATCGCGCTCATCACGGCGCCGAGGCGCAACTGCTTCCAGGTGACCTCGTGCGCGGTGGCCAGCCTGAACCCGAGCCAGAACTGCCCGAAGTTCAGCACCAGCGACACCGCCACGGCCAGCACGTGCGCGCCGGCGCCGGGCAGCACGCGCCCCGCGCCGCCCGCCAGCGTGGTCAGGCTGGTCGTGACGATGAAGCCCACGCCGATCACGAACATCAGGGCGAAGCTGCGCAGCCACGACCACGGGAAGCCGGGCCGGCGGGCGAAGGGGATCTCCCACGCCGAGTTGAGCGCGTTCTGCAGCGCGCTCGCCACCCCGCGCGCTCCGATGAACGTGCCAGCCAGGCCGATCACGAGCGCGAACCCGGTCCCGTGCAGCCGGCCGATACTGCGCTCAAGGTCCAGGCCGACCACCGGGTACTGGGTCAGCGCGGCGTTCAGCACCCGCTGCCTCAGCCCGGAGTCGTTCTTCAGGACGATGTTGAGCACGCTCACCAGGACGAGCAGCAACGGGAAGATGGCGACGAAGGCGTAGTAGGCGACCAGCGCGGCCAGGTTCCCCGCCCGGTCATCGCCGAACTTCTTCCACACGGCGACCGGCACGGCGAGCCAGGCGTGCCGCTGCTGCAGTCGGTCCGCGGCCCTGACGGCCCGCTGTACGAGGTTCATCGCCACCTCAACCTCAACCTCCCCGCCCGGGCGCATCCATGCGCCGGTTATATCCTGCGCGCCGCTACAGGCTGAGGGCGACTAGCTCCGGGTGCAGGCACCCCTGCCCGGCGGGCTGCGAAGGCGACGGGCTGGCGCTGACGCTCGGGGTGGCGCTCGCGGAGCCGGACGCCGGGTGCGGCGGGGTGGAGTTTGAGGTGGAGAGGGGGGTGGGGGACGAGGTCGTCCCCGGCGTGACGGGAGTGGCCGGGGCCAGCGCGGTGCAGGCCGCGATGACCACGGTGTTGCTGGCGGGGTCGGCACTGCCGCCCACGCCGTCGGGGTCGACGAAATAGTGCGGCCACGGTAGCCCGGGCGCCGCCAGCGTCACCCGCTGCGCGCTGACGTCGTAACCCCACGCGTCCCCGCCCGCACCCTGGTCGAGCCCGAGGGCCACGCCGTCCCTGACCACGTACACACCCGCCGACCCGTTGACCGCGGAACCGGAGGCGGTCGCGGTGATCCGGCCGGTGAGCGGGTTCACGCCGACCAGGTTCGAGCCTTCGGTGAGGTAGATCCGTTCCCGGTGCGGATCGGTCCCCTCGGGCACCGCCCCGGCGATGAACCACAGCCTCTCCCCGGTGGTGCCGTTGTACGCGGTCACCCCGCCGGCGGAGGAGAACAGCACCACGCCGTCGAACGCGGCGCTGAGCGTGCCGGGGAAGGACACCCCCTCCAGAGGCTGGACCACGTACTCCGCGCCGGTCGCCAGGTCGATCCTGCGCAGCGCGGTGACCGGCGCCGAGCCCAGGAATCCGCTGGCCGACTCCGCCACATACAGCGAGCTGCCGTCGGTCCGCCAGACCTGCTCGACCGGCCCGGTGGGCCGCTGCCAGCGGATGTGCCCGGTGGCGTTGTCGTAGCTGGTCACCGCCGTAGGGCCGACGATAACGGTGTACTGCGCGCTGCCCCCGACGGCGCCGCCGAACGGGGCCGCGGGGTAGGGTCCCGTCAGGGCGCCCGAGGCGGTGGAGATGACCACCTCGGTGCGCTGCGGGTACCCCGCGCGCGTGTAGGAGACGCCCGCGGTGACCTCACCCGGCCAGGTCCGGACCGACACGATCGCCGCGTCCGCAGGGAAACCGGTCAGCGCCTGGGTCCACAGCGGGGCACCGGTCTTAGCCGAGTAGGCGTACACGGTCAGGCCGATCCCCAGGACCGCGACGCCGTGGCCGACCGACACGTAGGCCAGCCCCGCCGCGGGCACCGTCCCGGTCAGCCCGGAAACCACGTCCCACGACCCGGGCAGCGACCTGGTCCAGGCGACCATGCTCGGGACGGCCCCGGGCCTGCAGCCGGACCGGCACGTGGGGGCGGGCGGCCCGCTCGCCGCGCTCTGCGCCGGGTACGGCACCAGGGCCACGCCGACCAGCACCAGGGCAAGCACCCAGCGCCGCAGCCGCGGGGACGCCCCGGCCGTGCCCACGCGGATCCGGCAGGCGAACCTGCGCTGCGCCCGGCGGCGCGTCCTGGCCAGCACGAGGCGCATGGCCCGGCGGCGCGTCCGCCTGCGGGCTTTGCGGAGCCGGTTAGCCGGCTGCTGCCTCACGCTTCCACCGTAGGAGAACTTCGGACAGCCCAGGCCGGCGATAGCCTCAAACGTGATCATCCGTCCCTGGCTTCGATAGCGTGGTACGCGTCCACGCCGACCCTGAAGATTCCCCGCCTCGATGAGGAGCTGAGCCATGACCGATCGCCCGCCGCTGCCTTATGACTTCCATCCTGAGGTGCCGTCGTTCGACGTGGAGAGCGACGACGTCGCGCACGACGAGCAGATGTCGGAGAACCAGGTCTTCGACGGGTTCGGCATGACGGGCGGGAACATCTCGCCGTCGCTGCGGTGGTCTGGCTTCCCGGCCGAGACCAAGAGCTTCGCGGTCACCTGCTTCGACCCGGACGCGCCGACCGGCTCCGGGTTCTGGCACTGGGTGGTGCTCGGCATCCCCGCCTCGGTGACCGAACTCGAGACGGGCGCGGCAGGCACCGACGGCTCCGGCCTGCCCGGCGGCGCTTTCCACGTCCGCAACGACTACGGCGCCAAGGACTTCGGCGGCGCGGCCCCGCCGGCCGGGGACCCGCCGCACCGCTACGTGTTCGCCGTCCACGCGCTCGACGTGGACTCCCTGGACGTCAACGACGAGATCTCACCGGCCGTGGCCGGCTTCAACCTGCGTTTCCACACCATCGCGCGGGCCGTGCTCGTCCCCGTCTACGGTCACTGACGCTCAGGAACGCTCCCCGCAGCCGCTGGGGTCGTAGCCGGGGAGGCTGGCCAGCTGGGCCAGCAGCCACGGCGAGGCCAGCACCTTCAGCAGCCCCTGGACCTCGCGGGAAGCAGCGTGCTTGGCGGGCAGGACCAGGTCGAAGCGTTCGTCGGCGAGCGGGATGAACGCCAGCCCGTACGCCAGCGCGGCCGGCTCGCTTGACACGCCCGCGTCGGCGAGCCGACCCGCGACCGCCGCGGCGACCTGGAGGTGCCCGGCCGCCCGGCTGTCGTAGCCGGGGAGGTCGGCCTCCTCCAGGCGCAGGCGCAGCCGCTCGCAGTCCAGCACCGCGCGGGCCTGGGCGCCAGGCTCGCGGTTGACCAGGCGCAGCCCGTGCCTGGCCACGTCGCCGAGCCCGGCGACCTGGGTGCCGGGGCGGATCACCAGGCCCTCCCGCCAGGAGGTGAACCCCACCACCTCGGCGCCGCCCGGGATCCCGGTCGCGCCGCCCGCCCGGCTGGTGCGGTCAGGCTGGTCCTCGGCCTGGTGCACGCCCGCGACGTGCACGAGGCCCACGGCGGCCAGGCGCACCGCCTCGGCGTTCCCGCACGGCCACCAGGCGAACCCGACGGGCGGGTCGAGCAGCGCCAGCGGCGTCTCAAGCAGCGGGAGCGCCGGATCGCAGCCCGCCACCACCAGCGTGGGCTTGGGCGGCCCGATGGGGCGCACCGCGATGGATGCCCCGGTCCCCCCGCCGACCACCAGGCCGCCGGCCGGGCCGAAGCCGGCCTTGTTCACGGTGTCGCCGCGCAGCGGGAGCGCCACGAACGTGTCCGCGACCGTCGCGAGCACCACCCGGGAACCATCCCCGCCGACCGGGGCGACCGGCCTGGCCTGCACCGGGTCGACCGGGTCGCCGGGTCCGAACAGGTCCTCGACCGTCATCCCGAGCGTGCGGGACAGGGCCAGGGCGACCCGCAGCGAGGGGTCAGAATGCCCGGACTCCACGGCCGACACGGCCTGCCTGGTCACAGCCGCCATCCCGGCGAGCTGCTGCTGGGACAGGCCGCGGGCCTGCCGGGCCAGCCGCAGCCGCGTCCCCGCTGCCGAGGGGACTTCGGTCATACCCGACCTCCGCATCAGGTCCTGGAGCCTTCCATCGTGCCACGACTCCACCAGGGCCGGGCCCCTATGATCCCCCTCATGAAGACGCAGCTCATTTCGGTCCGCACCGGCGGGCGGGAAACGGTCCTGGACATCACCGCGGACTGCGCGGGCTTCGCGAGCACGGCGGCGGACGGGGGCGACGGGCTGCTGCACGTGTTCGTGCCGCACGCGACCGCGGGCATCGCGCTGCTCGAACTCGGCGCGGGCAGCGACGCCGACCTCCTGGCCGCCCTCGCCTCGCTGCTGCCCGCCGATGATCGCTGGCGGCACGCGCACGGGTCCCGCGGGCACGGCCGGACGCACGTGCTGCCCGCCTTCGTGCCGCCGTACGCCACGATCCCGGTGATCGGCGGCCGCCTCGCCCTGGGCACCTGGCAGTCCGTCGCCATCGTCGACCTCAACGTCGACAACCCGGAGCGCCAGGTCCGCCTGTCGTTCCTCGGCTGATGCGCGTCCTGGTCGAGGGTACGGGCGGCGCGCACGGCTGGCCGGAACCCGGCTGCCGGTGCGCCTCCTGCCTCCGCCATGCCCGGGACGGGAGCGCACGTAAGAGGTCGACCATAGTCGTCGGTGGGGTGCTGAGGCTGGGGGTCGCGGAGGAGGAGCCCACAGCGGCGGGGTACCTGGTGCGACGGCTACCCGACGCGCTGGGTGCGGCGGGGTCTGGCGGGCCGGTGAGCTGGGGCGCAGGGTCTGGCGGGCCGGTGAGCTGGGGCGCAGGGTCTGGCGGGCTGGGAGGCCCGGGCACAGGGGTCGGCGGGCTCGGGGGCTCACGGGGTGGGCTGGGGGGCTGGGACGTTACGGCGCCGGACGGGGGGCGGCTGCTGTACCCGGCGGGGCCTGGCGCGGTGCCGGCGCCGCCGGACGGGGCGGAGCCGTATGACCTCGCGTTCCTCGACCTGCTGGGCGACCCGGCCCAGCTCGGCCTGCTCCGGGCGCGGGGGCTGGTCACCGGGGACACGGTCACGGCCGTCGCATTCGCCGACCACCGGGTGCCCTCGGAAGCCGAACTCCGGCAGCGCTGCCGGTTCTGGAACGCGGGAGTGCCAGGCGAAGGCGAGGCGGTCACCAACGCTCGTTCGGGAAAAAAGGCACTTTCCGGACCGTGGCGCGTGCTGGTGCTGGGCGGGGCGCGTTCGGGCAAATCGGAGCGGGCCGAGCTGCGGCTGGCGGGCGAGCCTGACGTGACCTACGTGGCCGCGGGCGCGCGCTGGCCTGAGCCGGAACCGGACTGGGCGGCTCGGGTCGCCGCGCACCGGGCGCGGCGGCCGCCCTGGTGGCGGACGGCCGAGACGACCGATGTGACGGGGGTGCTGGCCGCGGCGAACGGGACGCTGCTGATCGACGGGATCGGGACCTGGCTGGCGGCGGTGCTCGGGGAGTGCGGCGCCTGGGACGAGGCGGACGGGTGGGCGGAACGGCTCGCGGGGCGGACCGGCGAGCTGGTCGCCGCGTGGCGGCAGACCGAAGCGCGCGTGGTGGCGGTCAGCGACGAGACCGGCCTGGGCGTGGTGCCCGCGACACCAGCCGGGCGGCTGTTCCGTGACGAGCTGGGGCGGCTCAACCAGCGGCTGGCCGCCGAGTCGGACGAGGCGGAACTGGTGGTCGCGGGGCGCATCCTGCCGCTGACGCCGGGGTGACGGACGCAACGGCATAACGGTCCGGTGACAATCCGGTTAGCGGGGCGTGTTCCGCGCCCGTCCGGCCGGGCCGGTGGCTACACGCGCTGGCCAGCGGTGGTCGCCGGCCGCTACCGTAGGAAGTCCTGCGGACGGCTGGCCGACCCGCACCACGCCGCCACATCAGGCTGTCTTGGCGGCTGCCTTCCAGACGCGGTACCCCGGGGGACGCCGCCAGGGCTAGGACAGCATTGGGGTGATGACGAGTATGGCGCGCGTGGTTGTCATTGGTGACCTGATGACGGACACGGTTGCCCACGCGATGGTCGCGCTCGCGCGCGGCAGCGACACACCCGCCAGCGTGACCATGCACGGCGGGGGGTCCGGGGCCAACATCGCGGCCTGGATGGCGGCCGACGGCGGCGACGTCGCGTTCGTCGGGCGCCGGGGCGCGGACATCGCCGGGCGCAACCGCGACATGGAGCTGATGGGGTATGGCGTCGACGCCCGCCTGGTCATGGACCCCGAGCGGCCCACGGGCACCTGCGTCGTCATGGTCACTCACAAGGGCGAGCGGACCATGCTCTCCGACCCCGGCGCGAACGCGGCGCTGTCCCCCGACGACCTGCCGGGCGACCTGTTCGTCCCCGGCGCCCACGTGCACGTCTCCGGGTACACGCTGCTGTCGGAGGGAGCGCGGTCGGCGGGGCTGGCCGCGATCGACTACTCGCGGCGGACCGGGATGACCGCGTCGGTCGACGCGGCGTCCGCCGCGCCCCTGGAGCGGGCCGGGGCCGAGCCGTTCCTCGAACTGTCCTCCGGGGCCGTGCTGCTGTTCGTCAACGCCGCCCAGGCCAAGGTGCTCACCGGGCGGGAGGATCCCGAGCAGGCCGCCCGGGTGCTGACCGCGTGGTACCCGCACGTGGTGGTCAAGCTCGGCGCGGAAGGGGCGCTGTTCTACGCCAACGGCCGGCCGCCGGTGCGGGTGCCCGCACCGCCCGTGGACCGGGTGGTGGACGGGACCGGTGCCGGTGACGCGTTCATCGCCGGGTTCATCCCGCCGTGGCTGGACAAGAAGCCGCCGGGCGAGGCGCTGGCCAGCGGCTGCCGGCTGGCCGCGCACGCGCTCAACCTCATCGGCGCCCGCCCGGTGCTTTGACGGACACCGACTACCTCCGCGAGCTCTTTTCGCTCGACGGACGGGTGGCCGTGGTGACCGGGGGCAGCTCGGGGATCGGCGCGGAGATGGCGTCCGCGCTGGCCCGGGCCGGGGCGCGGGTGGTGCTGGTCGCGCGGGATGCGGAGCGGCTCGACGCGGCGGCCGGGCGGCTGCGCGCGTTCGGGGCCCTGGCCGCGTTTGTCAGCGCGGACCTCGCCGACCGTTCCGCGGTGGATGGGGCGGCGACGGAGGCGGCCGCGGTGTTCGGGCCGCCGGACATCCTGGTCAACTGCGCGGGGATCAACCTGCGGCCGCCCCTGGACGCGCTGACCGTGCCGGAGTGGGACGTGACCATGGCGCTCAACCTGACCGCGCCGTTCCTGCTCGGCCAGCGGTTCGGGCCCTTGATGGCGGCGCGCGGCTGGGGGCGGATCATCAACGTGACGTCGCAGCAGGCGCAGCGGGCGTTCGGTCACAGCGGGGCGTACGGGGCGTCCAAGGCCGGCCTGGCCGCGCTGACCCGCTCACAGTCCGAGGCGTGGGCCCGGTCCGGAGTGTGCTGCAACGCGCTGTGCCCCGGGTTCGTCGCGACGCCGCTGACCGCGGCGGTAGCCGGCGACCCGGTGCGCTGGGCGGCCATGGCGGCGCGGACCATGACGGGGCGCAACGGCGAGCCCGCGGACTTCGCCGGGGCGGCCGTCTTCCTGGCCTCCCGGGCCAGCGACTACGTCACCGGTCAGACGCTGTACGTGGACGGGGGCTTCTCGGCGACGTGAACCCGGGCGGGTCGCAGCCGCCGCTATCTGACGGTTACCTGGCCTGCGCCGTTTATGCCGAACACGGCCAGGCAGCCACCGCCGGAACTCTCGACCACCCAGTACACGCCCACGTTGGTGCCGACCCCGTATGACCCGCCCGGGGCGACCGTCGCCGCGTACACCAGGGCGCCGGACGCGCTGATCTCGTCTAGCTGCAGGTTGCCTGAGGTGTCGTTGACGAAGCCGAACTGCACCGATGCGCCGGCGGAGGAATGGACCGAGCTCTCGTCCCCGCACGAGTACTGGCCAGCGCCGCTGACGCTGAAGCTGTACGTCGGCGCTGCCGTATGCGTCGGCCTGGGTTTCGATGAACTCGTGGACGGCGCGGGCGCGGGCGCCGTCGTCGGCGCCTGCGCGGTCGTGGTGGCCGTCGTCGGCTGCGCGTTCGGCCGCCCGGACGGCGAGGCGGCGGGCCGGTGCGTCGTCCTCGTGGCGGTCGGTGACGGCTGGGTCGTCGCCGACTGAACGGAGGTAGTGGTGACCGGTGCCGCGGTCGGCGCGGAGGCGCTCAGCGTCGCCGGCGGTGACGCGGAGGCGTGGCCGGAGCCGCTCAGGGCGAACGCGGTCGCGCCGGACGCGATCAGGAGGATCGCGGCGGCCACCCCCAGCACCAATGGCCGCCGCACGCCAGACCGCCGCTTGTCCTGAAGGTCTCCCCACGGCAGCGGCACGACAGGTGCCTCCGGTCCAGTCCCGGGTTCTGGTTCGGGTTCTGGAGCTGTGGTCTTGAACTCCGGGGGTCCGGTCGCAGGCTCTGGTGTCACCGCCTCGCCCCCGGATGTCACGGCCCCGGCTTCAGGCGTTACGGCCCCGGCCTGCGGAGTAACCGCCTGCGGCCTGGGTGCGATGAGTGGCGTGTCCCCGGTAATGGTCGCGCTGATGTCGAACGGCGTGACAGCCAGCTCCCCGGCCTGGGCCCCGGAGGGCACGGCCTCGGTTTCCGGTGCCGTCTCGGCCCCGGGTGCCGCTGCCTCGGGTGCTGGAGCCTCGGGTAGTGCGGTGTCGGGTAGTGCGGCGTCGGGTAGTGCGGCGTCGGATAGTACGGCCTCGGCGTCGGGGGTGAGCAGGGGCGGCGGCGACGGGTCGGTCGCCTCCTGCGCCGGACCGTCAGGAAATGCCCTCGTCATGCGATCGGGCAGCCAGCCTGTCATCGGGTGGACGGCGCCGACCTCGGTCAGCAGTTCCTCGGCTGAGGGTCGCTGACTGGGGTCCTTGGCGAGGCACCGCTCAACCAGCGGGCGGAGCAGGTCCGGCACCCTATCCAGGCGCGCAGGGGCATGGACGATCCGGTAGACCAGCGCAGCGGTCAATCCGCTGCCGAACGGCGACTCGCCGGTCGCGGCGAAGGCCAGGACGGCGCCCAGGCTGAAGATGTCGCTCGGCGGGCCGACCATATCGTCGTCGGCTTCGGCTTGCTCGGGAGACATGAAGCCGGGCGAGCCGAGCCAGGTCCCCGCGCGCGTCATCGAGGTCGCCTCCGCCGCCCGGGAGATCCCGAAGTCGATCACCCGCGGCCCATCCTCAGCCAGCAGCACATTCGACGGCTTGAGATCGCGGTGCACGAGCTTCACGGCGTGGATCGCGGCCAGGCCTTCCGCCAGGCCGGCGGCCAGCGCCAGCACCGACCTGACGGGCAGCGGTCCGTAGTCCCTGACGGCCTCTTCCAGCGAAGGCCCGGCCACGTAGGCCGTGGCCAGCCATGGTTCCGCGGCCTCCGTGTCCGCGTTCACCACCACGGCCGTGAACAGGCCGCTCACCTTCCGCGCGGCGGCGACCTCGCGGCGGAACCGCTTCCGGAAGTCCGGGTTGGCGGCCAGGTCGCTGCGGATCACCTTCACCGCGACGGGCCTGCCGCCCACGGAACGGCCGAGGAACACCCGGCCCATGCCGCCGCTGCCCAGCTGTCCCACCAGCAAGTACGGCCCGATGATCCGGGGATCCCCGGGCTGGAGCTGCCGTAGCACGCCAATCCCCACCCAACGTCAGTGATTACGCTTCTGGCGTTTCCCGGTTAACGGCGATCCTAAGGACCGCTGCTCGTGTCCCGCCCCGATTATGTGTGTTACCGGTAAAGCGACTGGACCCGGTGGATCAGGTCGCTCATCAGCGTGGGGGAAGGCTCGTCATTCGTGCCGGCCACCTCCCACAGGTTGTACACGTTCGTGCCGGAGACGACGAATAGGACGTCGATATGGAGGAAGCGGCCAGAAGCTTCCGACGGCGACCATAGCTCAGTGGCCAAGAACGCATGGTGGCCGCCGACCGTGGTCGTCGACGTCGACGTGCTGCCGACCACATAGCTGCCGCCGCCAGGGGCGGTGTCGCCGGGGTTGGGCACGCTGAATGAGCGGCACGCGACGTACTTCGCGTACGCCTGGCCGAAGTAGGTCGTGGCCGCCTGATCGGTGGCGAACTGAACCACGTCCTGGTCGGCCAGGTAAATGGCGAAGGGCCAAGTCGCGCGCCAGTCGGTGTTCACGTATTCTTCCGTCGCGCCAGCCGTCTCACCCAGGAATGAGACGTACTCGTTGTCCTCGAAAGCTTCGCAGCTCATGGTGGGCACGTGCCTGCTGGCGTGGGTGGTCTGCAGCTTGCTGCCCGAGTTGAGCGATTGCTCGAACGTGAAGGCATCACCGAACGCCGATTCTGGCAGCAGGCCCGCCTGCAGCCGTGACCCGTTGATCTGCGGTGGCGAGGCGTATGCGTGCTCGTTCATCTGCCCGAGTGAGTGCGCTGCCGCCGGGCCGACCGCGCCGAACGACAGGACCGCGGTGGCGACCGCGACCGCAACGGTCTTGAACTTCATGGGTCCCCTCCTCAAAGACGCAGGTCACCGTATTTCCCGCGCGCGGGCGCCACGACAAGAGACGCCAAGGCCATTCATAACACAGCTAATGAGGACGGAACGGTTAAACTTTTATCGCGAACAAGCCGGCTGCGTGCGGGTCAGTGCGGCGTCAATGCGGGTAAAGCGCCTGGATCTTCTTGATCAGGCTGCCCATGACCGTCGGGGAGGGCTCGTCATTCGTGCCGCTTTGCTGCCACATGCTGTACACGTCCGTCCCGGCCACGGCGTAGAGCACGTCGATGAACTGCGTGGTGCCCGGGTGCTCGGACAGCGCGATCTGCTGGGTGACCGAGAAGGCCGCGTCACCGCTGACGGTGGTCTTCGATACCCCGAGGGTGCTGATCTGGAAGGTGCCGCCGCCGGGATTGGTGTCGGTGGGGTTGGGCTCGGAGAAGGACTGGCAGGCGGTGTACTTCGTGCGCGCCGCGGTGAAGAACGTGGTCGCCGCGCTGGCGGTGGCGAACTGGATGACGTCCTGGAACCCCTGGATGATCGCTTCGGGGCGCTGCATGGCGGCGTTCGGGTTGACGTACTCGTCCAGCGCGCCAGCGCTGTTCCCGAAGCCCGAGACGTAGATCTTGCCCTCGAACATGCTGCAGCTCGTGGTGGTCGCGTTCAGGGTGACCGCGGTGGTCAGCAGCCCGCTACCGGTGTTGAGCGTGGTGCCGAGCGTGAAGCCGGTCCCGAACGCCGACGCCGGGAGCAGTCCCGTCTGCAGGCGTGACCCGCTGACCTGCGGCGGTTTTGAGCTGACTGCGGAGTCGTGCCCGGAGGGCTGCGCTACCGCCGAGCCGGCCGCGGCGACGGCGCCGGCTGCGGCGAGGCCAAGGGCCGCGGTGGCCGCAACGATCTTGAATTTCACCGGTCCCTCCTACAAGTCGGCCAGCGCCAGGTGCTTGACCAGGCCCAGGCAGTTCCACCCGGACGGCAGCACCGGCCGGCGCAGCTGCTCCTCGGAGAAGCCCGCCAGGATGCCGAGGACGTGCTCGCGTTCGGCTTCGAGGAAGCCCAGCAGCACCTCCGTTTCGTGGTCCACCAGACCATGATGGTTTAACGGGGCGATCTGCACGCGCATTACGCGGAAAACTCCGGCCCTCCGCCGAGGCGTGCCGCCCGTAACGCCCGGCCGCACGGCACAATGACGTCATGCCACCCGGACGAAATGGTGCCACGCCTCCCCACGGCCCAGGAACCACCGAGGATTTCGAAGAGAACATCGTCGACGTCGACGTGACCGAGGAGATGCGCGGCAGCTACCTCGAGTACGCCTATAGCGTCATCTACTCCCGGGCGCTGCCTGACGCGCGGGACGGCCTGAAGCCGGTGCAGCGCCGGATCCTGTACCAGATGAACGAGATGGGCCTGCGCCCGGACCGCGCCCACGTCAAGTGCGCCCGGGTGGTCGGCGAGGTGATGGGCCGCCTGCACCCGCACGGCGACTCGGCGATCTACGACGCGCTGGTCCGGATGGCCCAGCCGTGGGCGATGCGGCTGCCGCTGGTGGACGGGCACGGGAACTTCGGCAGCATGGGCGGGGACGACGAGCCCGCCGCGATGCGCTACACCGAGGCGCGGCTGACCGCGGCCGCGATGGAGATGGTCGCCTCCATCGACGAGGACACCGTCGAGTTCGTCCCGAACTACGACGGCAGCGAGACCCAGCCCGACGTGCTGCCCGCGGGTCTGCCTAACCTGCTGGTCAACGGCACGTCCGGCATCGCGGTCGGGATGGCCACGAACATGGCGCCGCACAACCTGACCGAGGTCATCGCCGCGGCGCGGCACCTGCTTGGGCACCCGGACGCCAGCCTCGCTGACTTGATGCGCTACGTTCCAGGCCCTGACCTGCCGACCGGCGGGCGGATCGTCGGCCTGGAGGGGATCAGGGAGGCGTACGAGACCGGCCGCGGGATCTTCCGCACCCGGGCGGCCGCCCGCATCGAGCAGATCAGCCCGCGGCGCACGGGCATCGTGATCACCGAACTCCCCTACACCATCGGCCCGGAAAAGGTCATCACCCGGATCAAGGACCTGGTCCAGGCCAAGAAGCTCAACGGCATCGCCGACCTGAAGGACCTCACCGACCGCCACCGCGGTCTGCAGCTGGTGGTCGAGGTCAGGGCCGGGTTCAACCCCGACGCGGTGCTGGCCGAGCTGTACCGGCTCACGCCGATGGAGGAGACCTTCGGGATCAACAATGTCGCGCTGGTCGACGGCCAGCCCCGGGTGCTGGGTCTGCGCGAACTGCTGGAGATTTACGTCGCGCACCGGCTCGAGGTGACCAGGCGCCGCACCGACTTCCGGCGGCGCAAGCGCGTCGAGCGCGTGCACCTGGTCGACGGCCTGCTCATCGCGCTGCTCAACATCGACGAAGTGATCCAGGTCATCAGGTCCAGCGAGGACGCGGCCGCGGCCAGGGAGCGGCTGATGGCGGTCTTCGAGCTGTCCGTCGTCCAGGCCCAGTACATCCTGGACACCCCGCTGCGGCGGCTCACCAGGTACGACCGGCTGGAACTCGAGCGCGAGCAGGAGACGCTGCGGGCCGAGATCGCCGCGCTGACCGAGATCCTGGAGTCGGACGACAAGCTGCGCGGGGTGGTCAGCGAGGAGCTGGCGGAGGTTTCTCGTAAGTTCGGCACGCCGCGGCGGACGGTCCTGCTCGAGGGGGACGCCGAGGCGCCCGCCGCCGCGGTCCCGCTCGAGGTGGCCGACGACCCGTGTGTGGTCCTGCTGGCCGGGACTCACCTGGTGGCCCGGGTTTCCGGTGGCGCTGGCGATGATTATCCCGAACGAGCGTTGGTTCCTCCCCTGGGCGGGCTGAGCCGGTCCGCGCACGACGTGATCGTCTCCGCGGTGCGCGCCACGGCCCGGGGCACGATCGGGATGGTGACGTCCGCGGGGCGGCTGGTCAAGGTGAACGTGCTCGAGATCCCGGCGCTCCCGTCCGGCGCGGGCGCGGCGGCCCTGGCCGGCGGCACCCCGGCCAGGGAGTTCACCGAGCTCGAGCGGGGCGAGACGGTGGTCGCGCTGTGCGCGGTGGACACGCCGGGTGCCGGTGTCGCGCTGGGCACGGCCGAGGGCGTGGTCAAGCGGGTGCTGCCGGAGTACCCGCAGAACCGGAACGAGTTCGAGCTGATCGCGCTGCGGGACGGCGACCGCGTCGTGGGCGCGGCCCAGCTAGACGGCGAGTCGGCGGAGCTGGTGTTCATCACCAGCGACGCGCAGCTGCTGCGCTTTCCCGCGTCCACGGTCCGCCCGCAGGGCCGGGCCGCGGGCGGGATGGCCGGGATCCGGCTGACGGCGGGGGCCTCGGTGGTGTGGTTCGGCGCGGTGGACTCGGACGCCGCTGCTGGGGTACCTGTCGGGCCGCCTGGTACCTACTCCCCCGCCGTTGTGGTCACGGTGGCCGGCAGCGCGGGGGCCCTGCCCGGCGCGGCGGGGCGCAGCATCAAGGTGACCCCGCTGCACGAATTCCCCGGCAAGGGCCGGGCGACCGGCGGCGTCCGCTGCCACCGCTTCCTCAAGGGCGAGGACGTGCTGGTCATGGCCTGGGCCGGGCCCGCACCGGCGGTCGGCGCCACCGATTCTGGCGGCCCGGTCGACCTGCCCGACCCGGTCGGCAAGCGCGACGGGTCCGGCGTCGCGCTCAGCCGCCAGCTCGCCGTGATCGGGAGCGCAGGCCGCGTCCCGTAGCTCGCGTAGCTCCCGTAATGAGTGGTGCAGGTCCTGGCGCTGGTCTGCCGACCGCCTGAGCGCGTGCCTGGCCGGGAATCCGGCCCGCGGCGGGCGCCGGTCCAGCAGCGCCTGGGCGGTCTGAGCCGCCTGCGCGGTCTGCGCGGTCTGCGTGCTCTGCGTGGCGGCCGGGTTCCGGCGCCGCGCGGGCGCGGCCCGGACGAGTTCGGCGAGCAGGTCCGCGGGGCCCGCGGTGCTCTGATCGGCGAGCTGCCATTCCGTGACGATGGGCCAGCCCCCCGGGCCGGGATCGAAGGCGCCGCCCCGGAAGCATCCGGCCGCGTCGAGCGCCGCGATCTGCGGGTCGTCGTCGTTGAAACGCTCCAGGTAGCAGGCCGCGTCGAGGAGGGACACCACGCTGCGCGTGACGTGCAGCGCCGGGGCGCCCGCAATGTCAAGCCGCCACCAGGCCCGGGCCCGCAGGAATTGTGCCACGAGAGTCGCCTTAGTCACGAAGAGTAATGTTAACCAGACTTAAAACGATCAGCCGGTAACGCTGCGTCGATCACTTTTCTGGCGTGTCGTGGATCGGGGCTGGTAGATGTCCCGCGGCAGGTTTTTGGGTAGTTAGGTGTCGATGCGGGAGGGATCAAGCTCGGCCGCGCCGCTGACGATGAAATCGCGGCGGGGGGCCACCTCGTTGCCCATCAGCAGGCTGAAGATCTCGGCGGCCGAGGCGGCGTCCTCGATCTTGATCCGGCGCAGCGTGCGGTGCCTCGGATCCATGGTGGTCTCGGCAAGCTGGCCTGCGTCCATCTCGCCCAGGCCCTTGTACCGCTGCACCGGCTCCTTCCACCGCTGGCCCCGCCGCTCCAGCTCAAGCAGCGTCCGGTTCAGCTCCGGGTCGGAGTAGGTGTACCGGTACTTTTCCTGGCCCTTGCGCGGGTTAGACAGCTCGATCCGGTGCAGCGGCGGCACCGCGGCGAACACCCGGCCCGCCTGGAGCATGGGCCGCAGGTACCGGTGGAACAGGGTCAGCAGGAGGGTGCGGATGTGGGCGCCGTCCACGTCGGCGTCGGCCATGAAGATGATCCGCTGGTACCTGGCCGAGTCCAGGTCGAACGAGCTCCCCGAGCCCGCGCCGATGACCTGGATGATCGCGGCGCACTCGGAGTTCTTCAGCATGTCCGCGAGCGACGCCTTCTGCACGTTGAGGATCTTGCCCCGGATCGGGAGCAGCGCCTGGAACTCCGAGTTCCTGGCCAGCTTGGCGGTGCCGAGCGCGGAGTCGCCCTCCACGATGAACAGCTCGCTGCGGTCGTCGGCCGACCGGCAGTCGACCAGCTTGGCCGGGAGGGACGAGCTGGCCAGCGCCGACTTGCGCCGCTGGTTATCGCGGTGCTCACGAGCGGCGATGCGCGCCTGGGCCGCCGCCAGCACCTTGTCAAGCACCGAGCGGGCCTGCTGCTTGGCGCCGCGCGGCGGCGACTCCAAGTAGGACTTCAGCTGCGCGCCGACCACCTGCGCGACGATCCTGGACGCGGCCGGGGTGCCGAGCACCTCCTTGGTCTGCCCCTCGAACTGCGGCTCGGGCAGCCGGACCGAGACCACCGCGACCAGACCCTCAAGGACGTCTTCCTTGGTCACGTCGCCGTTCTTCAGCATCCTGGCCGCGCGGAGCTGCTCGTTGAGCGTCCGGACCATGGCCCGCTCGAAGCCGGTGACGTGGGTACCACCGTGCGGGGTGGCGATGACGTTCACGAACGAGCGCACCACCGTGTCGTAGCCCGTCCCCCACTGGACCGCCACGTCGACCATCAGTTCCCGCTCCACGTCGGTGGGGGTCATGTGCCCGCGGTCGTCGAGGACCGGGATGGTCTCGGTGAAGTTACCCGAGCCGGTCAGCCGGATCGGGTCGGTGACCGGTTCGCCTGCGGTCAGGTGCGCGCAGAACTCGCTGATCCCGCCCGCGAAGCGGAACTCCGCCTGGCGCGTCGTCCCCTCGCTGTCCAGGATCGCCGGGGTGTCCTCGCGGATGGCGATGGTCAGGCCGGGCACCAGGTAGGCAGTCTGCCTGGCGCGCTCGGCCACCACGTCGAAGCTGACCCTGGCGTCCCGCAGGAAGACCTGCCGGTCCGGCCAGAACCTGGTCCTGGTCCCTGTGGTCTTCTTGGTCACCCGGGCGACCGCGCGCAGGCCCGCCTTCCTGGTGAACTCCGCGTCCGGGCCCGGGCCGGCGAACTCGCCGGTCACGCCGCGGCGGAAGCTGGCGGCCCAGGTGTGCCCGTCCCGGTCCACCTCCATGTCCAGCCGGGACGCCAGCGCGTTGACCACAGAGGCGCCCACACCGTGCAGGCCGCCGGAGGCCGTGTACGACCCGCCGCCGAACTTGCCGCCCGCGTGCAGCCTGGTCATCACCAGTTCGACCCCGGAGAGCTTGGTCTTGCGCTCGACGTCGACCGGGATGCCCCGGCCGTTGTCCCTGACCTCGGCGGAACCGTCCGCGTGCAGGATCACGTCGATCCGGGTGCAGTGCCCGCCCAGTGCCTCGTCGACGGAGTTATCGAAGATCTCCCACAGGCAGTGGTGCAGCCCGCGGCTGTCGGTGGACCCGATGTACATGCCGGGACGCTTGCGCACCGCGTCCAGGCCCTCCAGGACCGTCAGGTGCCGGGCCGTGTAGGCGTCTGCGGCATCGGCGGGCACCCGGGCTGCGGTGGTCAGGGTAGACACGGCCGAGGAGTCTCCTTTCCGCCTGCAGCCCCACGCAAGGGCCTCACCGAAGGGTAGCGTCCCGGGCGGGCTGCGGCCTCACGCCACGCGGCGAGCCAGCGGGTAAATCCCTCCGGTCGGCGTGGCGTCTGCTTTACCTGCCCACAATTCGAGAATATATGCGAACCTGGGAGTGAACGGGAAGCTGACGTGTTCGTCGGTAAACCTGGTGCTTCAAGGTTGCGGTTTCGCTTGTGGCGTACGTGGCCTGGAGTAGGGAAGGTCTGCGTATGGGTATGTGTTGTGCAGAAGGTATAAGGCAGGAAACGGGAGCCATCCGGATACCGAAGCCGGAGGCTTGACGCGAGGAGGCGACGATGACTGGAGCACTAGCTCCCACCAAGCCGCTGAGCGCGCTGGACGTCTGCGATCGGTGCGGCGCCCAGGCGTATGTTCGCGTGCTCCTCGCCAACTCGGGGGAGCTTCTTTTCTGCGCGCACCACGGCCGCCTGCACGCTGAGGCGCTGGCCAAGGTCGCCGTGGACATCCAGGACGAGAGCAACCGGCTGTCAGAGCCGCTGCCGCACTAAGCACGTCGCGGCTTGCGGCCAGGCCGGCCCTTAGGGCCGGCCGCCGACGGGGGTTCGGGGTCACGGGGTCCGGGGTGTCCGGAGCGCAGAGGTCCGGGGAGTGGTGAGACCGCGCGGTTAGATTCGGCCGCAGGCCGCTGTGAGCCCAAAGATTGTGGTTGATCCGGGTTCTGCGGTTGTTTTGGCGCATCCCAGTACCCTCGATCAACCCCGAAGCCCGGATCAACCACAGAAGCCTGCGTCGGCCAGCGCTGCCGCGTGTGACCGATCGGAACGTCAGCCCAACCGGCCCCACGTGTACCAAGAGTCAGTGGAAGATCCGGGTTCAGTGGAAGTTTTGGGGGATCATAGGCCCCCGGATCTTCCACCAAGCCCGAAACTTCCACTCAAATCCTGGCTCGGCTCGCCCTGGCCGGGAATGCCGCGGCCGGAAGGGTTAAGAGGCCAGCGAGGCTGTGGCACGCGGGGCAGCTGGCCAGGGGGCGGCCGGCTAGGGGGCGCCGAGTTGCTTGCGCATGTTTATCGCGGTGATCTCGTAGCCCGATGATTCGTACAACTGTCGCGCGACGGTGTTCGTGCCGAAGACGTTCAGGCCGATGGCCTTGCTGCCGTGCTGGGCCGCCTCCTGCTCGGCGGCTTGGAGGAGAGCACGACCATAGCCTTTGCCGCGTTGCTCCGGGTTGACCCGGATGTCATATATCCATGCCTCACCGGGACGGCGGTCGAGCGCCACCCAGACCACGCCCACCGGCTCGCCGCCTGAGGTGCTGGCCACGAGCAGGAGCATCCCGGGGCTGTCCGGCCCCGCTGGCAGCAGATCGTCCACCTGCCGGGCGGCCAGCGTCTCGGCCTGGTCGGCGGTCCAATTCCCGGCGCGAACGTGCGCGGCGGCGTACTCGGGCACGAGCCTGGCCCGGAAGGTCTCGTATTCCGCGACGGTCATCGAGCGCAGCTGCAGCCCGTCCATGGCCGGGAAATAAGTCCAGGTAGTCCCGGAGGACTTGGGAGCGGGAGGGGTGGCGGAGCTTGGACATGGTCTTGGACTCGATCTGGCGGATGCGCTCCCGGGTGACGCCGTAGACCTTGCCGATCTCATCCAGGGTCTTCGGCTGGCCGTCGGTCAGGCCGAAGCGCATCGAGACCACGCCTGCCTCGCGCTCGGACAGCGTGTCCAGGACCGAGTGCAGCTGCTCCTGCAGGAGCGTGAAGCTGACCGCCTCGCCGGGCTGGATCGCCTCGGAGTCCTCGATCAGGTCGCCGAACTCGCTGTCGCCGTCCTCGCCGAGCGGGGTGTGCAGCGAGATCGGCTCCCGGCCGTACTTCTGCACCTCGATGACCTTCTCCGGGGTCATGTCCAGCTCGACCGCAAGTTCCTCAGGGGTCGGCTCGCGCCCCAGGTCCTGGAGCATCTGCCGCTGCACCCGGGCGAGCTTGTTGATGACCTCGACCATGTGGACAGGGATGCGGATGGTGCGGGCCTGGTCGGCCATCGCGCGGGTGATCGCCTGCCGGATCCACCAGGTGGCGTAGGTGGAGAACTTGTAGCCCTTGGTGTAGTCGAACTTCTCCACCGCCCTGATGAGGCCCAGGTTGCCCTCCTGGATCAGGTCGAGGAACAGCATGCCGCGGCCCGTGTACCGCTTGGCCAGCGAGACCACCAGGCGCAGGTTGGCCTCGAGCAGGTGGTTCTTGGCCCGCGTCCCGTCCTCGGCGATCCACTCCAGGTCGAAGCGCTGGTCGGTGGACAGGGTGCGGACACCCTCGGCCAGCTTCTCCTCGGCGAACAGGCCTGCCTCGATCCGCTTCGCCAGCTCGACCTCCTGCTCGGCGTTGAGCAGCGGGACCTTGCCGATCTGCTTCAGGTAGTCCTTGACCGGGTCCGCGGTCGCGCCCGCCACCGCGACCTGCGCGGCGGGCAGGTCATCGTCGTCGTCGCCGAAGACC
Organism: uncultured Actinomycetes bacterium; assembly: GCA_963789225.1. Lineage (GTDB taxonomy): Bacteria > Actinomycetota > Actinomycetes > Streptosporangiales > Streptosporangiaceae > Palsa-504. The sequence continues at coordinate 9,819 of CAWBKD010000002.1, read as the reverse complement.
AGGATCTCCTCGTCCTCGCCGGTGCCTTCCGGGGCGATCTGGACCACCCGCGCGCCGGCTGCCTCGGGCCCGTCGGCTTCGGCTTCAGCGTCCCCCGGCACCAGGTCCGGCTCCGGGGCGTCCAGCGCGTCAATCCCGTCGGGACCTTCCGGCTCGTCGCCTGCCAGGTCCTCGCCGACCAGGTCGCCTTCGGCCAGCTCGGCGACGTCAGCCAGGTCGGGCTCTTCCAGCTCGCCCCCGGCCAGCGCGGCCTCCAGGTCCGCGTCGTCCTCGTCGTCGAACTCGTCGAAGTCGTCGAGCTCGCCGGTCGCCGCGTCGTTTGCGCCGCCGAGGGCCGCCACGGCCAGGTCCCGATCCGTCGTGGCCCGGCTGGCGTCAGCGTCGGCGTGCGCCGCGGAATCGTCCGGGACGCCAGGGTCAGAGCTCGCGGGCCCGCCCGCCGCCGCAGCCGCCTCGTCGTCGACGGCTCTGGGCTGGTGGCCCGGCGTCCTGGGGCGCTTCCGCGCTGCGGAATTGGCAGCGCTCACGACCGCAGTCACCCCTTCCTTCGCTGGGTAGATGCCACTCGGGACTGATTCAACCCGCCTGCCTCCCACTCAATCACCATAGGCCGAGGCCGGGAGTGATCTGTACGTCCCGGCCCTGGTGTCCCTCACCGGGCGCCCTCCGCGGGCCGGTGAATCACGAGCACGGTGACGTCATCGTCCTGCGCGAGACCGGCCAGCATGTGATCAACAAGGTACTCAAGCAGCCGCTCGGGCTGGCCTAGCACGTCAGCGTCGGCCCGGGCGGCGACCGCGGCCAGTTCATCAAGCCCCGCGTCGAGCCCGCGATTCCTGTCTTCCACAAGTCCGTCCGAGTAAAACACCGCGGTGCTCCCCGGCTGCAGGCTGAACGCGTGCTGCTTCCTGGGGCTGGCCCAGCCGAGCGGGGTGCCGGCCTCCACCTCGTCGAAGCGCGGCGCGCGGCCTGCCTCGAGGACCAGCGCGGGCAGGTGGCCCGCGTTCCCGAGCACGCCGTCGCCGGTCTCCGGGTCGATGACCAGGTAGGCCACGGTGGTGACCTGTTCCTCCTCCTCGGTGGCGGCGAACAGGCGGTCAAGCCCGCCCAGCACCGCCGCCGGGCGCGGGTCGGTCAGCGCCAGCGCGCGCAGCGCGTTGCGCACCCGGCCCATCCCCGCCGCCGCGGCCAGGCCCTTGCCCATGACGTCGCCGACCGCCACCGCGAGCCGCTGGTCGGGCAGCCGGAACGCGTCGTACCAGTCGCCGCCGATCTCCATGTTCCGTGTGACCGGCAGGTACCTGGCCGTCAGGATCAGGCCGGGGACGGCGGGCAGCCGGTCGGGCAGCAGGCTGCGCTGCAGCGTCTCCGCCGTGGTGTGCTCACGCTCGTACAGCCCGGCGCGCTCGACCGCGAACGCGCACTGGCCGGCCAGCGCCTCAAGGAAGACCCGCTCCTCCTCGGTGATCTTCCGCGGCCTGCCGAAGGAGAAGCGCAGCGCGCCCAGCGGCGCGCCCGCGGTGATCAGGGGCAGGCCGACCCACGAGCGCTCGTCGGAGGTGGCTACCACGGTGGCCGGGTCGATCTCCAGCTCGTCCGCGAACTGCCTGCGCAGGTCCTCCGGGTCCTCGACGAGCACCGGATGCCGCGTCGCGATCGCCCTGGTCATCACGCTCGGGGACTGCAGTGTCAGCGGGCCGCCCGCCGAGTCCGGCGCACCCCGCATCCCGTCCTCGTTGACCACGCGCAGCCGCATGCCGCCGCCCTCGAGCAGCACGACCGCCGAGCGCAGCGCTCCGATCGCGATCCGGCCCACCTCGGTGATGACCTCGACCACCTGCTCGACGGTGAGCGCCTCGGCCAGCATCGAGGTGGCCTGCTGCAGCCGCGCGGTGCGCAGCGCCGCAGCGGACAGCTGCTCGGTCAGTCGGCCGCGCATCTCCTCGGCCTCGCGCTGGCTGGTCACGTCGGTGCTGGCGCCGACCCACTCCACGATCTTGCCGTCCCGCTCGATCGGCACCGCCCGCACGTCGTAGTGCCGGTACGAGCCGCTCTTGGTGCGGATCCGGTAGCGGTCGTCGAACACCTTCCCGGTCCGGACGCAACTCTGCCAGTCGCGCTCGACGCGCTCGCGGTCCTCGGGGTGGATCGAGTTCAGCCAGCCGCTGCCGAGGTACTCCTCGGCGGACTGCCCGGTGATCCACCGCCATTCCGGCGAGTCTTCCGTGATCGCGCCGTCGGGCCCGGCCACCCAGACCACCTGGGCGCCAGCCTGGACCAGCGAGCGGTACCGCTCCTCGCTGCGCCTGATCGCCTCCTCGGCCGCGAGGCCGACGCCCTCGACCAGGAAGAGGCCGACGCTGCGGACCTCCCCCGCCGCGTCGCGCACGGGGAACCAGTACGCGGTGCCCGCCCCCTGGGTCTCCAGCACGAGCACGCCGTCGGCCAGGACCTTCCGCAGCGCGGCCGCCGCCTTCGCCGCGGCCTCTTCCGGCCACACGTCGGCGGGCAGCAGGCCCGCGTATCCCGGCGCGTCCCCCACCGTCGAGCCGTCGAGCCGGGCCAGGGCGGCGTTGGCCACCCGGAAGCGCAGGTCGGGCCCGAACAGCGCAAAGCCGACCGGCGCCTGGTGGAGGATGTCCACCGGGGCGGAATCGGATATGTCTTGATGCATGGGTACTGATGTGTCCGTAGTCACCGTAGACGCCCAGGTACCGCGCCGGGGGCTGCCATGGGCGGCTCCTTCCCCGGATTCATCGTTCCCGCTGCCAACCAATTAAGCGTGCCACAGTCCTGCAATTGGTGCTGCCAGGTAACCGGATTCGCGGACGGCGAACGGGAATCCACCCGGCGCGTCGCTTGAGTCCGCGTGTCGCATGCCCCCGATAAGGCGAAATTACAGCGGGCATGACAACGTAGCATAGCGTCCGCATGTCCCGATCTGAGAGGCTATCAGCGTGAGCCCGCACAGCCGTCGTCGCCAACCCGCAGGCGCACCAGGCGGCGGCAACCGGGGCGAGACCGCTGTCCCGCCGCCGAACGCGCTGTTCGCCGAGCTGCTGCGCGCGGCGCGGGAGCTGCTCGCGGTGCGCAGCCCGCTGGACGCGGAGCTCATGGTCAGCGAGCTGCTCGGCACCTGGTGGGGTCAGCGCGGCGGCGGCCGGCGCGCCGCGACCGTGGAGCAGCTCGTCGGCGAGGGTCTGGTCGACTACGCCGCCAACCAGCGCAGCCCGGCGGCGCTCGCGCTGCTGTCCGGCATCGCGGACCTGGGCACCTCCCGCCAGGCGGCCAAGGCCGAGCGGGCCGCGCTGGAGATGATCGAGGGCGGGGTGCCGTGCCCAGGCTGGGCCGAGCACCTCGGCGCCGTGGCGTCGGCCGAGTGCTACGTCAACCCGGACATGCTCGGCGACACCAACGAGGTCATCTGCGTGTTCAGCTACGCCGGGGAGGAGCCGCACGCGCTGGTCACCGTGGTGGACTACAACTCCGGGGGGATGATCCGCGACGGCTGGGTGACCTCCCGGGTGGGCAAGCTGCTCGACCACTGCCGGGAGGCGACCGAGCTGCGCGGGGCCGAGGGCAAGCAGGCGTTCCGCGAGATCGACGCCGGGCAGGCGCGGCAGATGCTGGAGACCGCGCTGGGCGTCACCGACGCGGCCGCCGACCCCCCGGTCAGCGAGTCGTTCCCCTCCTACCACGCGTTCATCAGGGCCAGGATCAGGGCCCTGCCGCCGCCGCGCGGCCGGGCCACATCCAGCACCACCGGACCGCGCAGGCAGGCCTGGAGCCGCGACCGCCGGGCGATGCTCGCCGCCGAGTTCCTCGCCTCCGACGAGGCCGAGGACCTGTCGGACCGCGGCGCCGCCAGCCACTGCGCCGACCGGATCATCGACTACGGGTGCGACAAGGACTTCGGCCGGCCGCTGCGGATGAGCCCGACCAAGGTGGAGACGTTCCTGCTCGGCTGGCTCCCGCGCAAGGTCATGCTGTCCCAGTCGGAGCAGGACGCGATGCCGCACGTGCTGGCGGCCTGGGTCCGGTGGGCGGGCCGGCGGCGCGGGCTGGACGAGGCCGTCGTCGCCGAGACGCTCGAGGCCGTGTTCAACGCGATCGGCGTGTTCGCGCAGGCCTACCGGGACCCGGCGGAGTTCGGGCTGGACTACGCGCTCGTCCGCCGGCTGCTGCCGGACGGCGACCTCGAGGCGCTGCCGCGGCGCGCGTTCGCGTTCGGAATCCTCGAGGGGTGGCACTCCGGCACGGACCTGAGCACCCTGGACCCGGCCGACCCGCGGGACCGGCGCGCGCTGCTGGCCGCCGACCACGCGACCCCGGCGCCGGGCGGCGTCGGCCGGCACATCGAGCGGCACCTGGTGCTGGCGGACCGGCTCTGGCGCGGCGATCCGCCGGAGCTCTGGGAGGCCGCGCAGCGGCTGCTCGACGCCGGTCAGGACCGGCACCTGGTGCTGCACGAGCTGATGGCCGTGCTCGACCAGACGGCCGGGAACGAGGCCGCCCTGGTGGCGGTGCTCCGCGAACTCGAGGCCGACGAGTAAAGGGGGCGCGCGGCGGTCGCGGGAGTGGTACCAAACGCCGTTCGGGATAATCAGCCCTCTGCCGCGGGCCCGAATCCGCCCCCGCCGGGGGTCTCGATGACGAAGACGTCGCCGGGCTCGACGCGGACCGAGTCGCAGCCGCCCATGGCCGTGACCGACCCGTCCGGGTGCTCGATCCAGTGCCGGCCGAGCGCGCCGGGCTGCCCGCCCGCCATGCCGAACGCCGGTACGCGGCGGTGCCCGGTCAGCGTGGTGACGGTCATCGCCTCGCCGAAGCGCAGCCGGCGCGTGCCGCCGTTGCCGCCGTGCCAGCGGCCGGGCCCGCCGCTGCCCGGCCTGATCCGGTAGGACTCCAGCCGCACCGGGAAGCGCCACTCCAGGACCTCGGGGTCGGTGAGCCGGGAGTTGGTCATCTTGGTCTGGACGACGTCGGTGCCGTCGAAGCCGTCCCCCGCGCCCGAGCCGCTGGCCACCGTCTCGTAGTACTGGTACCGCTCGTTGCCGAACGTCACGTTGTTCATCGTCCCCGACCCCTCCGCCATCACGCCGAGCGCCGCGTACAGGGCCCCGGTCACCGCCTGGGAGGTCTCCACGTTGCCGGCCGCGACCGCCGCCGGGTACTCCGGGGACAGCATGGTGCCGGGCGGGATGATCACGTTGAGCGGCTGCAGGCACCCGTCGTTGAGCGGGATGTCGTCGTCGACGAGGGTCCGGAACACGTAGAGGACCGCGGCCATGGCGACGCTGGACGGCGCGTTGAAGTTGTCCTTCAGCGTCGGCGACGTGCCGGTGAAGTCGATGTCGGCAGTCTGGTTATCGGGGTCCACGCGGACCGTGACGTTGATCACCGCGCCGTCGTCAAGCTCGTACGCGTAGTGGCCGTCCTGCAGGGCGGTGATCACCCGGCGGACCGAGGAGGCGGCGTTCTCCTTGACGTGCCCCATGTAGGCCGTCACGACGTCCAGGCCGAAGTGGTCCACCATGCGGTGCAGTTCGGCGATGCCCTTTTCGTTGGCGGCGATCTGGGCGCGCAGGTCGGCGAGGTTCGTGACCGGGTCGCGGGACGGGTATTCGGCGTGGGTGAGCATGTGCATCGTCTCGGCCTCGCGGAACCGGCCGTCCTGGACGAGCAGCCAGTTGTCGATCAGCACCCCCTCCTCCTCGACCCGGGTGCTGGCGGACGGCATGGAGCCGGGCGACAGGCCGCCGATCTCGGCGTGGTGCCCGCGCGAGGCGACGTAGAACCAGATCTCATCCCCGGTATCGCTGAACACGGGAGTGACGACCGTGACGTCTGGGATATGGGTTCCGCCGTGGTACGGGTCGTTCAGGACGTAGACGTCGCCGCGGCGGATGCGCGGGTTGCGCTTGATCACCATCTTGATGGATTCGCCCATGGAGCCGAGGTGGACCGGCATGTGCGGGGCGTTGGCGATCAGGCCGCCCCCGGCGTCGAAGACCGCGCAGGAGAAATCGAGCCGCTCCTTGATGTTGACCGAGTGCGCGGTGGACTGCAGGCGCACGCCCATCTGCTCGGCGACGGACATGAACAGGTTGTTGAAGATCTCCAGCATCACCGGGTCGGCGCCGGTGCCGACGTCGGACCGCGCCGGGCGCACCTGCACACGCGAAAGCAGCAGGTCGCCGCGGGCGGTCACGACGGCCTGCCAGCCCGGCTCGACCACGGTGGTGGCCAGGTCCTCGGCGATGATCGCCGGGCCGTCGACGGCGTGCCCGGGCCGCAGCGCGGCGCGGGCGTACAGGTCCACCTCGGCCCACGCTCCGCCGGTGAACATCAGGACGCGCGCGGCGCTGGCGGGCCGCTGCGGTACCGCGCCTTCCTTTTGGACCGAACGAGCGGTGGTTTCACCCTCGTTAAGTTCCTCCTGCGCGCCGGTGACCTCGACAGAAACCGCTTCCACGAAGATCGGCTTGTCGCGCATGAGGAAGGCGAACCGCTGGGCGTACTCCGCCTCGAACGAGCGGGTCATCTCTGCCAGCGAGGCGACCGGGACGATGAGGGCGGTGTCGGTGCCCGCGTAGCGCAGGTGTGCGCGGTGCGTGGCGCTGATCCGGGTGTCCGGGACTCCCTCGGCTTCCACTTCGGCGCGGGCTTCTTGCTCCAGGGGCTCGATGATCGTGGCTAGCTCGGCGGTCAGGGCGGGCGTGAGCGGGGCCTCGACGGCGCGCTCGCGCATCGCGATGATGTCGGCCAGCCCGATCCCGTACGCGGAGAGCACGCCGGCCAGCGGGTGGATGAGCACCTTCGACATGGCCAGCGCGTCGGCCACGGCGCAGGCGTGCTGGCCGCCCGCCCCGCCGAACACGGCCAGGACGTACTCGGTCACGTCGTAGCCGCGCTGGACGGAGATCTTCTTGATCGCGTTGGCCATGTTGGCCACGGCGATCTCGATGAACCCGGCCGCGACCTGCTCGGGGCCGCGGCGGTCGCCGGTGGCGGCGGTGATCTGCTCGCTGAGGTTCTGGAACAGGGCTCGCGTGGCCTCCGCGTCGAGCGGCTGGTCCGACCCCTCGCCGAACACCTCGGGGAAGTACCCGGGCTGGATCCGCCCGAGCAGCACGTTGGCATCGGTGACGGTGAGCGGCCCGCCGCGCCGGTAGCAGGCCGGCCCGGGGTCGGCGCCGGCCGAGTCGGGCCCGACCCGGTACCTGCTGCCGTCGAAGTGCAGCACGGAGCCGCCGCCCGCGGCCACGGTGTGGATGGACAGCATCGGCGCCCGCATCCGCACCCCGGCGACCTGCGTCTCGTACTCGCGCTCGAACTCGCCCGCGTAATGCGAGACGTCGGTGGACGTGCCGCCCATGTCGAACCCGATGACCTTGGTGAACCCCGCGTTGCCCGCGGTCCTGGCCATGCCCACGATGCCGCCGGCAGGCCCGGACAGGATCGAGTCCTTGCCGCGGAACCTGGCCGCGTCGGTCAGGCCGCCGTTGGACTGCATGAACAGCAGCCGGACGCCCGCCAGTTCGCTGGCGACCTCGGTCACGTACCTCTGCAGGATCGGTGAGAGGTACGCGTCCACCACCGTGGTGTCGCCGCGGGAGATCAGCTTCATCAGCGGGCTGGTCCGGTGCGACTCCGACACCTGGGTGAAACCCGTCGCGCGCGCGATGGCGCCGATCCGCTGCTCGTGGTCGGGGTAGCGGTAGCCGTGCAGGCAGACCACGGCGACGCTGCGGAAGCCGTCGGCGTAGGCCTGCCTGAGTTGGTCCGTGATCGCGGGCTCGTCCAGCGTGGCGATGACCTCGCCGTGGGCGCCGATCCGCTCGTCGGCCTCGAGGACGCGCTGGTAGAGGAGTTCGGGCAGCAGGATCCGCCGGTCGAAGATGCGGGGCCGGTTCTGGTAGGCGATGCGCAGCGCGTCGGCGAAGCCCTTCGTGATGACCAGGACGGTCGGCTCGCCCTTCCGCTCGAGCAGGGCGTTGGTGGCCACCGTGGTGCCGAGCCTGACCGAGCCGATCCGCTCGGCGGGTACCGGTTCGGATGGCGCGAGCCCGAGCAGGTGCCTGATGCCGGCTACCGCGGCGTCCCGGTAGGCCCGGGGGTTATCGGACAGCAGCTTGTGCGCGACGAGGCGCCCGTCCGGGCGCCGGGCGACGATGTTGGTGAACGTGCCGCCCCTGTCGATCCAGAATTCCCACGCCTCGCCCACCGGACCGAGCGTAGCCGTCTACCCCTGACCGGGCACGGCGAGGTCGCGGTAGGCGCTCTCCACGTCCGCGGTGGTCACCGTGGTGAGGTCGGCCGCGGTCGCCTGCTCCCCCAGGCGGACGACGCGGACGTCGCGGGACGCGCAGGCCCGCTCGAACAGCGACCTGGCGAACCGGCCGTTGCCGAGTTCGTCGATCCGCCCGGCCTCGCACGCGTGCGCGAAGATCACGCCGAGCGCGGCGAGCGCGCCGTCCTCGAAGCTGTCCCCGGCCTGCGCGGCCAGCAGCTTCGCTATTCTTACCAGGTCGTCGGGGCGGTAGCTGGGGAACGTGACCCGGGTGCTGAACCGCGACGCCAGACCGGGGTTGCTGCGCAGGAACCTGTCCATGTCGCCCGGGTAACCGGCCAGCACGATGACCAGCCGGTCGCGGTCGTCCTCGGCCCGCTTGAGCAGCGTCTGGACCGCCTCGGCGCCGAACGCGTCGCCGCCGGAGTACCCGTCGTTGTGCAGCGAGTACGCCTCGTCGATGAACAGGACGCCGCCCATCGCGGAGTCGACCAGCTTGTTCGTCTTGATCGCGGTCGAGCCGAGGTGCTCGCCGACCAGGTCGGCGCGGTGCGCCTCGATGACCTCGGGCCGCACCAGCAGCCCGAGCGCGGCGAAGATCCGGCCGAGGATGCGCGCGACCGTGGTCTTCCCGGTGCCGGGCGGGCCGGTAAATACGAAGTGCCTGGCCGGCGGCTGGCTGGCCAGCCCGCGGGTGTCACGCATCTTGGCCGCGCGCAGTTGCGCGGCGATGGCGCGGACCTGCTGCTTGACCGGTTCCAGGCCGACCAGCGCGTCGAGTTCGGCGATGGCGCCCTCGACGGTGGGCGTGTCCTCGTAACCGCGCAGCCGGCTCGTGAGTTCGGCGAACGCCTGCTCCAGGTCACCGGCCCTGATCGTGACCAGGTCCTCGGGCGCCGGCTCCGCCGGGCCGGTCATGACCCGCACGTCACGGGCCTGGCCCGCCTTCTCGAGCAGGCTGCGGACGAACCTCCCGTTGCCGAGTTCGTCGGTGATCCGGCGCCGGCCCACCTCCTCGAGCGTGCGCCACAGCACCGGGCGCGCGTCGGGGTCGAGGCGCTCGCCCCGGCGGTCCAGCGCGGACTCCGCCAGGGCCAGCATCTCGGCCGGGGAGTAGCTCGGGAACTTCAGCCGGGTCGCGAACCGGGAGGCCAGGCCGGGGTTGGAGGCCAGGAACCCCTCCATCTGCTTGTCGTACCCGGCCAGGATGATGATCAGGTCCTCGCGGTTGTCCTCGGCCCGCTTGAGCAGCGTCTGGACCGCCTCCTGGCCGAACCGGTCGGTCTGCCCGTCACCCTCGTTGACCAGGCTGTAGGCCTCGTCAATGAACAGCACCCCGCCGAGGGAGTTATCGACGAGCTCGTTGGTCTTGATCGCCGTCGCGCCCAGGTACTCGCCGACCAGGTCGGCCCGGTGGGCCTCGATGACGTCCGGCATCTCCAGCAGGCCGAACGCGTAGAAGATCTTGGCCAGCACCCGGGCCACGGTCGTCTTCCCGGTGCCCGGCGGGCCGAGGAAGACGAAGT
>CAWBKD010000001.1:0-71001 GCA_963789225.1 uncultured Actinomycetes bacterium | reverse complement strand
ACGGATGGGCGCCAACCCGCACGCCAACGGCGGCATCCTGCTCCGCGACCTGCGCATGCCCGACTTCCGGGCCCATGCCGTGGACGTGCCCTCCCCCGGCGCGGTGGACGCCCAGGACACCCTGGTGCTGGGCGAGTTCCTCCGCGATGTGGCCGCGCTCAACTCCGGCCAGCGGAATTTCCGGATCTTCGGTCCCGACGAGACCCTCTCGAATCTGCTGGGCGCGGTCTTCGAGGTCACCAGCCGCCAGTGGGACGCCGCAACGGCGCCCAATGACGAGTTCCTCGCTCCCGACGGGCGTGTGCTGGACTCCATGCTCAGCGAGCACCAGTCCGAGGGCTGGCTCGAGGGATACCTGCTGACCGGGCGGCACGGCCTGTTCAACTGCTACGAGGCGTTCATCCACATCGTCGACTCCATGTTCAACCAGCACGCCAAGTGGCTGAAAGTAACCGCGCAGCTGCCCTGGCGGCGCAAGATCGCCTCACTGAACTACCTGCTCGCCTCCCACGTCTGGCAGCAGGACCACAACGGCTTCACCCACCAGGACCCCGGGTTCCTCGACCACGTCGTCAACAAGAAAGCCGGCGTCGTCCGGGTGTACCTGCCGCCCGACGCGAACTGCCTGCTGTCGGTCTTCGACCACTGCCTGCGCAGCCGCCACTACGTGAACGTCGTCGTCGCCGGCAAGCACGCCATGCCCCAGTGGCTGGACATGGAAGCCGCCGCGGTGCACTGCACCGAGGGCATCGGCATCTGGGACTGGGCCAGCAATGACCAGGGCGCCGAGCCAGAACATCGTCATGGCCTGCTGCGGAGACACGCCGACCCTGGAGGTCCTGGGCGCCGTCTCGATCCTCCGCGAGCACCTGCCCGAGCTGAAGATCCGCGTGGTCAACGTCGTCGACCTCATGAAACTGCAGCCCGCCTCCGAGCACCCGCACGGGCTCAGTGACACCGACTACGACTCGCTGTTCACCAGGGACAAGCACATCATCTTCGGCTTCCACGGATACCCGTGGCTGATCCACCGGCTGACCTACCGCCGCGCCAACCGCAACCTGCACGTCCGGGGCTACAACGAAGAAGGCACGATCACCACGGCCTTCGACATGAGAGTGCAGAACCGCCTGGACCGGTACCACCTGGTCCAGGACGTGATCGACCGGCTGCCGCAACTCGGCGCCACCGGCGACTACCTCAAGCAGATGATGCGCGACAAGCTCATCGAGCACAACCAGTACATCGACATCCACGGCCAGGACATGCCCGAAATCCGGAACTGGACATGGGGCGGCGGGTCTGTCAACTTAACGTGTAACTTGATCTTGGTTGTTACTTCCTGCCCGCGCTGAGGCGGCCATTAGGTGATGCCGAAAGCGTGGAGGGCGCGTTCGATCTGCCGGTTGGTGATGTTGTCTTGGCCGTCGATGCAGTGGGTGCAGTCGGCGAGCAGCGTGGTGATGCTGTGCCCGGCCCGCCGGGCGGTCTAGGCGGGGGGCGGCCCCGGCGTTCAGCCACAGGACAAGGGTGGCGTGCCGCAGGTCATAGGGGCGGCGGGCGAGAGCAGAGGCAGCTGCCGCGGGCCCGAGGGCCAGACCGCGGGCGGTGTGCCAGGTGCGGCCGTAGCTGCTTTCGCTGAGCGGGCCGCCGCGGGCACCCACGGAACAGGCGGCCATTAGGTGCGGTGCCGTAGCAGCGGAGGTGATGGTGGGAGCATGGCGACCCGGGACCGGCGGGATGGGGACGGTCCGGACCGATCCTTCAGGGCACACTCTTCGTCTTCTCGGAGGGTACGCGTCTCGGAGACCAGAAGGTGGACTTCGCCTTCACCGACCTGGCACAGGTCATCCAGATCGGCACTTCCGCGACCAGCAGAGGTCAGGAGCAGTGCTTCATTGTGGACAGGAGATGAGCCGTGGGGGTTCCCCTTTGAGTGGCTGCCGCGGGGCAGCAACCGGTGCACCTGCGATGTGGGGTGGCAGGGCAACGCCGGCCAGAAACGGCGTGCATGACTCGTGCCCGCGCCGCGGCCGATAGCGCGGGGGAAAGGGCTGATGATGGGCGACAGCGATGAGGGTGTGGCCGCGGCTGATGCGTTTGTGTTCTTCGGCGCGACGGGTGATCTCGCTTACAAGATGATCTTTCCTGCTCTCTGCCAGATGGTGAAGCGGGGAACGCTGGGCGTTCCGGTAGTGGGGGTCGCGTGCTCGGGGTGGGGTCTTCCGCAGCTTCGTGACCATGCGCGGGACAGCATTGCGCAGGCCGGTGCCGGCATCGATGACGGCGACGCCCTCGGCCGGCTGCTGTCGCTCGTGGAGTACATCGATGGTGACTACGGCGACCCGGGCACGTTCAAGGCGCTCCGGCGGGTACTCGGCGGTGCGCGTCATCCGGTGCATTACCTGGCCATTCCGCCCTCGCTGTTCGCGACCGTGATCGAGGGGCTGCGTGGCGAGGGACTGGCCCGCGGCGCCCGCGTCGTCGTCGAGAAGCCATTCGGGCGCGATCTGGCCTCGGCCCGGCAACTCAACCGCGTCGTGCGGTCAGCGTTCCCGGAGTCGGCGATCTTCCGTATCGACCACTTTCTCGGCAGGGAGGAGATCATGAACCTCCTCTACTTCCGTTTCGCCAACTCCTTCCTCGAACCGATCTGGAACCGGAACTACGTCGCCAGCGTCCAGATCACCCTGGCCGAGCAATTCGGGGTGCAGGGTCGCGGTGCCTTCTACGAGACCGCTGGCTGCCTGCGGGACGTGGTGGAAAACCACCTGTTCCAGGTCGTCGCGCTGCTCGCGATGGAGCCGCCCGCCTATCAGGGCTTCGGTGCCGTGCAGAGCCAGAAGTTCAACGTGTTCAAGGCGATGCGGCCGCTGGCCGCCGATGACGTGGTCCGGGGCCAGTTCACCGGCTACCGGGACGAGCCGGGTGTGGCAGCGGATTCCGACGTGGAGACCTTCTGCGCCCTTCGGCTGTTCATCGACTCGTGGCGCTGGGCCGGAGTTCCGTGGTACCTGCGGTCGGGCAAGTGCCTGGCCGAGACCGCCGCGGAGGTGCTGGTCGAGCTGAAACCGCCGCCGCAGCCGCTGTTCACCGACTCCGCACCTGCAGACGGCCGCGCCAACTATCTGCGTTTCCGGCTCTCGCCCAACCCGGTAATCGCCCTGGCGGCCCGGGTCAAGCGTGCGGGCGAGGAGTTCGTCGGCGACCAGCGTGAGCTCTTGTTGCTCAACGCGCAGCCGAACGAGCAACAGCCCTACGAACGCCTCCTCGCAGACGCTCTGGCGGGGGACGGGGCGCTGTTCACTGGCCAGGACGCCGTCGAGGCCGCCTGGGCGGTCGTCGAGCCCGTTCTGGAAAACCACAACCGTGCCCACCCCTACCCGCCGGGCAGCTGGGGTCCGAAGGAGGCGGATACGCTCATCACGCCCCACGGACGCTGGCACAACCCCGTGCCCGAGCCGGCACCGGGACGGTCCCCGGAGGGAGCTCCTGCAACGTCGCTATCGGCATGGCCCTCCTCGGGCATCAAACGACGCTGATGGCGCGCCTGGGCGATAACGAGTTCGGCCGGGTGCTGCGCGACCGCGCGCGTGCCGAGGGCATCAACCTCGACAACGCGCCGCACGCCGCGGAGCCGGCCACGCTGGCCGTGGTGTGCCTGGATGCCGGGGGCCAGGCCAGCTACGACTTCTATCTCGACGGCACCGCGGACTGGCCATGGATGGCCCAGGAGACCGGCCGCGCGCGTGGGACGCCTGGCAGGCCGAGCGATACCAGCGCGGCGAGACCAGCCAGCGGCCCCGTTCCGGCCGCGCTAACGACCATCCCCGTGCCACAGCGCGCGCCAGGGCAGTTCAGGAAACTGGACGCCATAGCGGTGCTGGCGGCTCGATTGTTACCGGCCCCAGTAGAAATCTCGGCGGGGAAGCCGGGTGGTCTGTGCGGGGATCCGCCGGGCCGGCTGGCGTCCCGGTGGCTGCTCCGGTGCCGCAGACCCCGCCGGGCGGCGGGGATCGGGCGGACGACCGGGTCGCTGAGGGATACCGTTGATCTGCTGCCCGTGGTGGATGATGTGCATCGGCTGGCCGTCGAGCAGGGTGCGGGTCGCGGAGGCTGGCGTTATGTCCACGGACAGCGTCCGGCGCTGCCGGGTGATCTTGGGAGCCGGGTCAGTTCCCCGGGGAGCCGGGGGGCGAAGCTCAGGGTGGCACCAGGCCAAGCACCACGGCAAGGCACGCAGCGGCCACCCACGCCGCCACCGCCGCGCCGAGGATCACGACCCTGCGGTCCAGCCGGATCCGCCCGCCGGCGACGGCGCCAGGCCCGCCAGGGCGGCCGGGCCTGAACGCGCTGGATGACGACACCGGCGCCCGGCCGCTGCTGGTGGCCGGCCATCGCGGTATTCGCGGCGGTGACCTCGGGCGCGTCCGCCGCCAGCGCCGTGACCAGGCCGGGCAGCGCCTCCGGCAGGTCCAGGCGCTCCCCCGGCCCGCTGAAGCTGGGAGACCAGCACCCAGCTCGCCGCCAGGATGACAACTGCACCGGCCAGGAAGGCCGCCGCCGCAACCGCTACTGACGTCCCTGCCGGTCCTCCAGACCTGGCCAGGCATCCAGCGCTGTGCCGGCCGGCTCGCCCGGGCCGTCACGTGCTGACCCGAGGTGCATCTGCCGATAGAGTCATTATGCAATCGTTGCGGTAGGCAAGTAAAATTGGCGGGCGTGGCATGACTGAGGACGTGGCGGACGTGGCGGACGAGGCCGCGGTGGACGCGGTGCTGACGGCGAGCCGCACGCTGGTCGCGGTGGCCACCCAGTCGCTGGGCGCGGCCGCGGAGGACACCACCATCGCCCAGTACCGGGCCCTGGTGGTGCTCGCCTCCCGCGGGCCGCAGCGGATGACCGACCTCGCCGGGGCGCTGGATGTCACGCCGTCCACGGCCGGGCGGATGTGCGACCGGCTGCTGCGCAAGGGCCTGATCCGCCGGCACCGCGCCCGCGCCGACCGCCGCGCCGTGCAGGTGTCCATCACCGCCGCAGGCCGGCAGGTGGTGGACCAGGCGACCGCCCGGCGGCGGGCGCTGATCGCCGGCATCCTGGGCAGGCTCCCGGCCCGGCAGCAGTCGGCGGTGGCCGGCGCGCTGGCGGCGTTCGCGGCGGCGGCCGGGGAGATCCCCGACAGCCAGTGGCCGGCGGATCCCCCGCCAGCGCCGCCGCCGGCGGCGGCCAGGATGAAACGGGCGCCAGCGCGCTCCGGCAGCACACAGGGACGATCATGACCGGCGAGGCGGCGGCGGGCAGGCCGCCGGGAGCAGTGCCGTGGACCGGCAAGGCGAGCGGGTGGCTGCGGGGCACCCGGGCCGGGCTGCTGGTCATCGCCCTGGTGGTGGGCGCGGGATCAGGGCTGGGCGCGGTCGCGTTCCGGTACCTGATCTACTTCTTCACCTGGCTGGCCACCGGCCATGTCCAGTTCGGCCAGCAAGGACGCGTGGACAGCTCCCACCTGCCGTGGCTAGGGCCGGGGTTCTTCGTGGTGATCCCGGTCATCGGCGGGCTGGTCTACGGGCCGCTGATCTACCGGTACGCCCGTGAGGCCCGCGGCCACGGCGTGCCCGAGGTGATGATCGCCGTCGCCGAGGAAGGCGGCCGGATCCGGCCCCAGGTCGCCGCCGTGAAGTCGGTCGCCTCCGCCATCTGCATCGGGGTCGGCGGGTCGGTCGGCCGGGAGGGCCCGATCGTGCAGATCGGCTCCGCGCTGGCCTCCAGCCTGGGCCAGTGGGTCAAGATGCCGGAGAGCCGGCTGCGGATCCTGGTCGCCTGCGGCGCGGCCGGCGGCATCTCCGCCACGTTCAACGCGCCGATCACCGGGGTGTTCTTCGGGGTCGAGATCATCTTGCGGGAGTTCTCCGTCGAGGCGATCTTCACCGTGATGCTGTCGGCGATGGCCGCCGACCTGGTCAGCCGCCAGTTCCTGGGCAGCGCCCCGTTCCTGTCCGGGCTGCCGTCCGGCATCGCGCTGCACCACCTGAGCAGCTACCTGCTCATCGCGGCCCTGGCCGTGGTCGCGGCACTGGCCGGGCTGGCGTTCGCGAAGATCCTGTACGCGACCGAGGACCTGTGCGACAAGGTGTGGGGGAACCGCCCGGAATGGGCCCGGCCCGCGGCCGGCGGGATCGCGCTCGGGCTGCTGCTGCTCGCCCTCCCGCAGATGTACGGGGTCGGCTACCCGGTCCTGTACAAGGCCGTCGGCGGCAGCTACGCCCTGTGGTTCCTGATCATCCTGGCGGCCGGGAAGATCATCGCGTGCAGCCTGACCATCGGCATCGGCGGATCAGGCGGGGTGTTCGCCCCGTCGCTGTTCATCGGCGCCACCTCCGGCATGGCCTTCGGCGAGCTCGCCGGCCACCTGCTCGGCCCGGCCGCCGGGCAGCCCGCCCTGTACGCGGTCGTCGCGATGGGCGCGGTGTTCGCCTCCGCGGCGCGGGCGCCGCTGACATCGCTGGCCAGCGTCGTGGAGATGACCGGCGACTACACCCTCACCCTGCCGGTCATGCTCGCCGTCGCCATCGCCACCGCCACCTCGCGGGCGCTGAGCTACGGCACCATCTACACCACCAAGCTGCTGCGCCGCGGCACCGACATCGACCGCACCCCCTCTGCGGACCCGTTCGAGGACCTCACCGCCGCCGACGCCATGCACCCCTTCGCGGCGCCGCTCACCATCGCACCCCAGCCACCCGGCCTGCCAGGCCCGGACCGGGCGCCGCTGCCCGGCCCGGTCACCCATCGCCACCACCCCCAGGTGCTGTTCGCGAGTGAGTCCCTCACCCAGGCGCTGCGCCAGCTGGAGCTCTACGGCCACGACGGCCTGCCCGTGATCTCCGACGACGGCCAGCACCTCCAAGGCTGGATCACCAGCCAGAACGTGCTGCAGGCGGTCGCCCGCCACATGCACACCACCCCGGCCGGCGCCGCGCAGGCACAGCCCCACCGTCCGCAGGATGATCTCCGCGAGGCGCCGACCCCGCTGCGCGGCTACCAGATCCTGGAGATCACCATCCCCGCCGGCTCGCCCGCCGCCGGCCAGACACTCGGCGGCACCAGCTGGCCGCCCGGCTGGGTCCCGGTCTCGGTCCTGGACAACCACACCCTCCGCGACCCCGACCCCGGCATCACCCTCGCCCCCGGCGACCGGATCAACCTGCTCGCCCGCGAACCACGCAGCCCGGAACCATCACACCCGCGCGGCGAGACGGCCAGCCAGCCACACGGCAACCCCCCAGATGCGCGGCCTGCCCGGGAGGGCCCCGCTCCGGCACCCAGCGAACAACCCTGACGGGCCCGGAACCCGGCGTCAAGGTCATACTGCCGGAGAACCTGATCCAGGTGATCAGCTCGGATGCGCAGGAAGAAAGACAGGGCACGGCTTCTCCGGCGTCCGTCGGTGAAGGCGCCCGGGCAGCAGCGGCGGGCGCGTCGCCGATCAGGGCGGTGCGGGCCGGGCCTAGTTACCGTCCGGCCGACGGGCCGCGCAGCGGTGTACTCCCTGGACAAGCCCGCGCTGCCCTGCCCTCCGTGATGGCCACCGTACCGACTTGATGGCCTCCATCGGGCAGATCCTGATGGAACCGCCTGCACAGGACCGGACCCTGCGACACGCTTGACCGAGCGTGAGAGCGACTTGACAGACGCTGCGGTGACGGTGCTTCTGCCGCGATGAGAGCGGATGACTCTGTCCCTGCCAGAGATCCGGTAGGCCCACTCAAGCTTGGTGTCCTGTGCGGCTGATGTTTGTGTGCGGGCGGGTGCGGTAGCTGTGGCCCGTGATCAAGGCAAGCCAGCAGGGGAAGACGGCTTTGGTGGTGGCGGCAGACCGCTCACGTGGTGGCTTCGTCACGGGCGGGGATGTGCTGGGGTCGTGGGCGGAGAAACTCAGCGGCCGTACCGGGAAGCGTGCACGCGGGGTGCTGCGGTTCGCGTTTTACGGGCGGGTGTCCACGGAGGACTGGCAGGATCCGGTGACGTCGCGGTCGCGGCAATTGCAGCAGGCGATGATGCTTATTGCCGGGGTCGGGGTGATCGTGGCGGAGTTCTTCGACATGGGGGAGTCCCGGACGTTGCCGTGGGCGCGGCGCCCGCAGGCCGCTGCTCTGGTCGCTCAGCTCGCCGATCCAGGCCGGGGCTGGGACGCGATCGTGATCGGGGAGTACGAGCGGGCGTTCTACGGGAACCAGTACGCGTCGATGGCCCCGCTGTTCGAGCATTACGGCGTCACGCTGTGGATGCCGGAGGTCGGCGGGCGGGTGGACTGGCATGCCGAGGATCATGAGCAGACGATGGTGGCGCTGGGGTTGTCGTCGAAGCGGGAGATCACCCGGACCCGGGTCCGGGTGCGTACCGCGATGGCGGCGCAGACCCTGGAGCAGGGCCGGTATCTGGGCGGGCGCCCGCCGTACGGGTACCGGCTCGCGGATGCGGGGCCGCATCCGAACAAGGCGCACGCCGCGTGGGGCGGCGGGCGCACCGGCTCGAGCCGGATCCGGCCACGGCGCCGGTGGTGTTGTGGATGTTCGGGCAGCGGCTGGCGGGGCATTCCGCTGCGCGGATCACCCGGGCTTTGAATGATGCCGGGGTGCCGTGCCCGTCGGCAGCGGACCCTGACCGTAATCCGCACCGGGCCGGGAGCGGGTGGACGCTGCGGACGGCCGCGGCGATCCTGGCTAACCCGCGGTATACGGGGCGTCAGGTGTGGAACCGGCAGCCATCGGAGGCGGTCCTGGTCGATCCGGCCAACACCGGGCTCGGTCACAAGCAGGTGCAGCGGTGGAACCTGCCCGAGGGCTGGGTCATCTCAAAGCATCCCGCGCACGCCGCGCTAGTCAGCGAAGCTGACTTCATCGCCGCGCAGTACGCGGCTGCGCCGCGCGGCCCGGCCGGACCCGCGGTCCGCAGGTACCTGCTGGCCGGGTTCATCATGTGCGGGCGGTGCGGGCGCCGGCTGGAATCAACGTGGTCCTATGGCAGGCCCGCCTACCGGTGCCGCCACGGCTACGCCAGCGCCACTAGCCCGGACCCGGACCGGCCGAAGAACACCTACGTCCGCGAAGACCAGATCCTCCCGCACCTGGCCGCACTCGCCATCCTCCTCGCAGGCCATGCCGGGAGGCCCGTCCGAGGGAGTCGCGGCCGGGCGCAGCTGACCGGCCCGGACGGCACGGCAGCGCTCATCGACCAACTGCGCGCCGACGGCACCGTCCTGACCTACGACCCGGATGGCCGGACCCTGCGCGCCGGCGGTCATGACGCGTCGGCGGTCACCATCGGCACGGACGCCGTAGGCACCCACTCACGCCACGGCAAGAAAAGGAGGACCGCCTAGGGAAAAGCCGAAAGAGAGCACCCGCCGCAGCCCGAGGCTGAGCACGGGTGACGATCGAGCATGCCCGTGAACGGCCGCTCATGGGGATTTAACGTGTCCGAGGACTTGAACACCCGAATCGGTGAAATTTCCCCGGTTCGGGGAAATCATGCAATAAGAGTAACACGAGCCGGGCCATCATTTCCAGCTATTCGGTGAAGTGTTCGCTGTTTGTGCCTCATCCTGGCCTGTGCATGGCCGAGGTGGCTGGTAAGGAGGGCTCTGGCACCATCGTCCCAGTCCCGCAAATTGTGATAAAACCATTGTCACCGAGTTGAACCCCCATGGCGCAAGAGGTCCCGCTGCCGGGCCCTGGCTAGCTGAGCGTAGTTAGCTTCTCGCTGAGTATTACGCATCGGCCATATTTTTCCTGTTGACGCCAGAAGCGCCTGCGCGGATGTCCCATCTCGCCACGCGGTGCGGGAGCTTTGTCTTCATCTGCCAGATGCCGTGGGGGTGGTCGAGCTGGACCGCAGGCAGAGCGAGGCGAGGTCCGGGGAATTCATCAAAGCGCGGGAAGCCGCTCGCCTGCCGGATGATGCCGCCGGCTTCCGGGTGCGGTGGGGTTGTCACCTGAGCGTGAGTGCGCCCACTGCGCCGGACATGGTGATGTACTGCACTACTGTAATCGAGGTGACGAGCAACAGCGGCGTGAGCGCCCCCACTCCAGCCTCTCCCGAACGACGCGATTTCATCCGCGAGATCGTCGCCGCCGACGTGCGCGAGGGCAGAGTCTCGGAGGTCGTGACGCGCTTCCCGCCCGAGCCGAACGGATACCTCCACCTCGGCCACCCCAAGGCGATCGCGCTCAACTTCGGGATCGCCCAGGACCTCGGCGGTCGCTGCCACTTGCGCTTCGACGACACCAACCCGATCGGGGAAGAGCAGCAGTACATCGACTCGATTCAAGAAGACATCCGCTGGCTCGGCTTCGACTGGGGCGAGCATCTCTACTTCGCCTCCGACTACTTCCACCAGCTCTACGACTGGGCCGTACACCTGATCAAGGCCGGCAAGGCCTACGTCGACGACCTGTCCGCCGACAGGATCCGGGAGCACCGCGGCACCCTCACAGAGCCGGGCAAGAACAGCCCGTGGCGCGACCGTTCGATCGATGAGAACCTCAACCTGTTCGAGCGCATGCGCGCGGGGGAGTTTCCAGACGGCGCCAGAGTGCTCAGGGCAAAGCTCGACATGGCCTCGCCCAACATCAACATGCGCGACCCGGTGCTCTATCGGATCCTGCACGCAACCCACCCGCGGACCGGCGATGAGTGGTGCATCTATCCGCTGTACGACTTCGCCCACGGCCAGTCGGACGCAATCGAGGGCATCACCCACTCCCTCTGCACGCTCGAGTTCGAGGATCACCGACCGCTCTACGACTGGCTGATCGAGAGCCTGCCGGTGCCTTCGCGCCCGCACCAATACGAGTTCGCCCGCCTCAACTTCACGTACACCGTGCTCTCGAAGCGCTTCCTACGGCGGCTTGTGAGCGAGGGCCACGTGCGAGGCTGGGACGATCCGCGCATGCCCACCCTCTCGGCCCTGCGCCGGCGCGGCTTCCCACCCGACGGTCTGCGCAACTTCCTCGACATGGTCGGGCTGGGAGGCAGGGGCACGAGCGCCGCCGAAATCGAGATGCTCGAGCACGAGGTCAGGGACGTGCTGAACCGGAGGGCGCTGCGACGCTTCGCCGTCCTGCGCCCGCTCAGGCTCGTGATCGAGAACTACCCAGAGGGGCAGGTCGAGGAGGTGGAGGCCGTCAACAACCCGGAGGATCCCTCGGCCGGGACACGCAAGGCGCCCTTCGCGCGCGAGCTCTGGATCGAACGCGACGACTTCATGGAGGACCCGCCAAGCAAGTTCTTCCGCCTCGCCCCCGGCCGCGAAGTGCGTTTGCGCTACGCCTACTTCGTGACCTGCACCGACGTGGTCAAGGACGCGAGCGGCGAGATCGTCGAGGTCCGCTGCGCCTACGATCCGGAGACGCGCGGCGGCGACGCCCCCGACGGGCGCCGGCCGAAGGCGACGCTGCACTGGCTCTCGTCCGAGCACGCCGTGCCCGCCCAAGTGCGTATCTATGACCGTCTGTTCACCCGCCCCGATCCCGGCGCTGACGGCGACCTCTACGCCGACCTCAACCCCAACTCGGAGACGGTGCTCCAGGAGTGCCTGGTCGAGCCTGCGCTCACCGAACTGCCCGTCGGTGAGACCGTGCAGTTCGAGCGCCTCGGCTACTTCTGCCCGGATCCCGACTCGACGTCCGGACGGCTCGTCTTCAACCGCACCCTCGGCCTCAGGGACACCTGGGCCAAGCTCCAGGCGCAGGCCGCCGGGCCATAACGACCTGCAGCAGCGCCGCGGCTCTTCAGGCCCGGCGGTTCAGGGGGAAACACTGGCGGGCAGGTCCTCCGAACAGGCCGGCCTGGTGCCTCAGGCCGGGGCGGTGCTGCGTGACGGCCGGGTCATCCAACGAGGCAGGCACGCCGAGCTGACGGAACTCGACGCCCAAGTACGCCGAGCTCTACACCCTCCAGGCAGCCCAATACGGCGATCCGCGGGCGAGGCGGCTGGTCACGCCGGCCTGCAGCCGGCCACCCGCTAAGGTCCACCGGGACCTAGCGGTACAGATCACAAGGGCAGGCCGTGCCCAGTCCGCCGGCCGACACGGACAACTCCCAGTGATCAACACCGTGACTCGCGCGCTCGCGTATCCGCCTGATTGAGACTTCGGGTAGACGGTGCGGGCCTGGCCGGGATGGCAGTGAGTCAGGTCGTAGCGTTGAGAGGTCCCGGTTGGCCTGGCTCTGTAACCGCCTGCCGCCCTGCTCGGTTTGGCTTCCGAACGACGTGCCTGCTGGCCGGGGCCTCGCCGTGGCGTGGCTCAAAAGAGGCGCGTGCCGCAAGGTCCTGGAATTAGGCGTGCCCGTCACGGTCTTACCCGCCGTTCAGAGGGTGGAGGTGTTCCGATGGCGGCAGTGATGATCGGGGTGGATCCCCACAAGGCCTCGCATACGGCGGTGGCGATCAGCGCGGCAGAGGAGCCGCTGGGTGAGGTGCGGGTCCGCGCCTGCGTGGCTCAGGCTGAGCGGCTGCTGGCGTGGGCTGCGGCGTGGCCGGCGCGGACCTGGGCGGTTGAGGGTGCCGGCGGTACCGGGCACCTGCTAGCCCAGCAGCTGGTGGCGGCTGGTGAGCGGGTGCCGGATGTGCAGCCCAAGCTCGGCGCGCGGGTGCGGCTGCTGGCCGCTGGGGATGTGAACAAGAATGACCCGAACGATGCCCGCTCGGTCGCGGTCGCCGCGCTGCGGTCGGCCGGGGTTCGGGAGGTGCGGGCCGATGATCACGCGGCGGTGCTGAAAGTGTGGTCCAAGCGCTACCGTGACCTGGGCCGCAACCGGACCCAGGTGGTCTGCCGGCTGCACGCGGTGCTGGGCGAGCTGATGCCCGGCGGTGTCCCGAAGGTGATCACTGCGGCTCGTGCCGCCCGGGTCGTGAAGGCGATCAGGCCGGCCGGGGCAGTGGAGACGGCCCGCAGTGAACTGGCCGCGGCCTTGCTTGATGACCTGCGCCGCATCGATGCCCAGCTGCGCGAGACCAGGAAGAAGCTCGCGGCCGCTGTCGCCGCGGCCGGGACCAGCCTGACCGGGCTGTTCGGAGTCGGCCCGGTCATCACCGCCGCCGTCACCGGCGACGTCCGCGACGTGTCCCGGTTTCCCGGCCGGAACCACTTCGCCGCCTGGAACGGCACCGCGCCGATCGAGGTGTCCTCCGGCCGGCGCAAGGTCTACCGGCTGTCCCGGCGCGGGAACCGCCGGCTCAACCATGCCATTCACATGGCCGCGATCACCCAGGTCCGCAACAAGCACAGCCAGGGCCGCGCTTACTACGACAAGAAGCTGGCCGAGGGCAAGACCCGGAAAGAGGCGCTGCGCTCCCTGAAGCGGCAGGTCAGCAACGCTATCTTCGCCTGCCTGCAGGACGATGCCCGGCGGGCCGCCGCCCGGGACAAGGGCCCGGGAGGACAGCAGGGGAACGACTCTGTCGCCAGCGCGGCCGGCTCGCACCCCAGGCGCCGGCTCTTCGGCCAAGCCACTCCCGGGCCCAGCCACCACACTACGACCGCAGCCAGCCTCAGCCCGGGCAGGGCTGCGCATTCCTCGATCACTGCCACCCTGCCGTCGGCGACGCCGAAGGTCCAGGTGGAGCGCCCGCAGCGAAGCGAGGACGAACGACCTGGAGGTGCGGCAAGACGGCGGCCATACTCGGCCGCGAGGAAGGCCAGGGCACAAGGTTCGCCGACCAATCAACCGCGTCCGACGGCCCCTTCATGCCCCATAGCAAAGCCCGACGGAGCCTCTTGACACAAAGAGGCGTTCGATCTGGACGGTTAGGTCGCGGCGATGTCCTGCGTTCGCGACCGCTCGTAACAGGCGATTCTGTGGGGGCATCCGATTCTGCCCAGCCGCTGCCCATCTGCAGTGCGGGCGGATCGCGCGATCCGGGCGAGGTGGCCGCGGCAGGACTGGTGACCTTGGTCCCTGCCGCCCGGGACCAATGCCTGCGGAACCGCCCCGCGGCAGCGTTAATGTGAGGATTGCTCGAGGGAAAGGGGAGCCCGGAGGGAAACCGAAGGGAGAACCGGAACCGGGCAACGGCCGAAGGGAACGAACCGGAGAACGCCGGACGAAGGGAAACCAGAGGAAGGCGGGCGAAGGGGGAAGAACCCGGCGGGCAAACGGGAAACCGGAGGAAAGCCCGCAGGGGAAACCGGAGGACGTGAGGTGAGGCCCCAGACCACCCGGTGAGAATCCGGGGATCCGGGGCCGCACGCATCTGCGGTGCCGGTGGCACAGTCCTGGCAGGCCTGCGCGAACTGCGCATAGTCGTCCGCCAGCTTTCTGGCGGGCAACGGGCGCCTGTCAGTCGCGCCCCAGACGACGCACTCCCCCAGAGCGCCGACCTGCGCCTCTGCGGTCTGCTGATCGCAGACCGCAGTTGACTCGGCAGTCACGGCTGCTCGCGTATCCGGCGTTAGGCAGCGGCCTTAACATACGCTCAGCGCCGGTGACGGCTCACCCACTGTGACGGTTACCGCATAGCTGGCGTGCTGGATCAGGGCCGATCAGAGTGCGCACGCGGTTAGGGTTGTCGCAGCCTAAGCGCCGCCTGATGCCGTGGGCAATTGACGCTGGCGCGCATGTGGCTGTGTCAACGGCCCTGTGACCCCGGTGGCCCTGCTTTCCAAAAGCGCTGGCATGAGCGGGTTTGTGGGGTGGTGGCTGTCCGCGGGCCGAAGGCCCTGGGTGTTGCCGGCCTTTGGCCCTGCCGCTAGGGGGAGTCCTGCCATAGCCGTGGAACGGGCCGTCCGGTCATGAGCCGTGCCTAGGTCCCCGGCCATCTCCAGGAAGAGGGAGGACGCCATGCGGATCTCCGGTTTCGGTTATCGGCGGCTGATCGGCGCGGCTGCCGTAGCCTGCGCCGCGGCGCTGATCCCGGCGGCGGCGCTGGCCGCCGCGGCCTGCGCGGCGGCACCGGCGGGAGCCGGCGTGCCGGCCGGTTTCCGGCCGTCTTCGGCGAGCTTTTACGCCCCCGCCGCTGGCGTTGTCCTGGGCGGCGTGGGCTGCCTGCCTGCCAGGCCCTGCACGGCGCGGCTGGTGGCCACCACCGACGGCGGCGCGCGCTGGCGCTTCCTCACTATGCTTGATGCCCCGGTGACCGTGGTCATGTTCGCCAGCTCGCACGATGGCTGGCTGTACGGCCAGACCGGCCAGTACGGCGAGCGCGTCGCCGGGCTGTGGGCAACCGATGACGGCGGCGGGCACTGGCGCGAGCTGTCCCTGGGCGGCGGGGTCATCGAGTCGATGGCTGCCTCCGCGGGCATCGCGTACGCCGTGGTCTCCCCGCCCGGCGGCCTGGCCGATGAGCTGTTCGCCAGCCCGGCGGGCCGCAACGCCTGGGCCCGGGTCGGGGATTTGTCGGTCAGCACCGACACCGGCAGCGCCCTGGCGGTGTCCGGCCGGTCGGCCTGGTTCGGCGGCGGCACCTGGTTGTGGGCGACCGCTGACGGCAGCCGCTGGCACCGGTACGCGCTGCGCTGCCCGGCGGGTTACTCCGGCAACACCCGCGGCGGGCTGGCGGGCATCGCCGCGGCCAGTGCCTCGCACCTGTGGCTGGTCTGCGTCACCAGCCCCGGCGCGGGCAGCCAGGGCAAGGACCTGCTGGTCTCGGTGAACGGCGGCAGGACCACCCAGCTGGCCGGGACCATCCCGGTCGGCGGTGAGGTGGGCGGGTTCGCCGCGCCGCCGGGCCGTCCCGAGGTGATCACCGTGGCCACCGAGTACACCCTCGACCGATCGGCCAACGGCGGGAAAACCTGGACCCGGGACCTGTTTGCCCCCGCCGGGTCGTCCTGGAGCCCGGTGTCCTACCTGAGCCCGGACGTGGGCTGGGCGCTGGCCGTCCAGCCCACCTCCGGGCAGCTCCTGCGGACAACAGACGCCGGCGCCACCTGGCACACGGTCAGCTTCTGAGCACCACCGCGGCAACCAGCGGGCGAGCACGACCAGCCGCCGTCCCCGCTCCAGGCAGCGGGCAAGTACCGGATGCGGAGCAGGGCGCGCGGCCGGTCACCGGGGCGCTAGGAGCCTGCCCAGGCCCCCCTCGGGTACCCGCCGCGGTCAACGACGAACACCGGCCACGGTCCGGCGGGCCCATCAGGACGACTGTCACACGACAGGATGACCACCGGCCGGCTCCGTCCGCGAGCATGAGAGCCATCCACAGCGGCATCCCGGACCAGGCCCCGTAGAGACCCAGAAATGGTTGATATGTAGCGCGCGTCGGTCTCAGCCCTGAGCACAGCGAGGAGTACAGAGTCGGCAGCGAGACTGTGCGGCCGGACCTGGCATGTGCATCCTGCCGCCACGGGCGGTGACGTGATGAGTTCATGGCGGCCGCCTTAGGCGTTCGGCCCGGCAGGGGGCAACCAGGCTCGTGCCGGTCGTGCAGTCGGTGACGGGGTGCCCGGCCAGAGACCGGACTAGGTGCCTTCCGCGATGACCGCGATGCCTTCGGTGTTGTCCGTGCGGAGGTGCTTGATGGCCTCGTACTCCGGCGACTCGTACCAGGCCTTGGCGGCAGCCTTCGTGGCGAACCTCAGCACGACGGTGATCTGCCTGGCTGATCCTTCAAGCAAATCGCAGCCGCGGTCGACGACGATCCTTTCGGCGCCGTGGGCCGTCAGGGTCGGTCCGACCGCGGCAGGGTACTCCTGGTAGCCGTCCGGGTTGGTGATCGTGTAGTTCGCAATGAAGTACCCAGCCATGACGCCTCCGGTCCGGACAGTCGCGGGCGAGCCAATGCCACCGGCTGGCAGACTACCTGCGGTATGCGCGAGGGCAGCCACGCGGGTGGCCGGACGCCTGCGGTCTGGGAAGCAGCCGGCCAGCTGGAAGATCAACCCGAAAATGGGAGGCGCAGGCCCTGCGGCGGGCCTGCCCTGAGGACCACGAGGAGTCCTCGTGGAGATCGAGACAGTGATCGGCCGCTTCCGGGAGCCGCCTCGGTCGGCGTCGTACAACTGTCGGCCCAGGTGGCTGCGAGCGGCCTGCCGGGGATGCCAGCCGGGGGCGGCAGGTAGCCGGCCCGCGTGGGCGAAGGCACCATGAGCCGGCGGAATCCGGCCCGAGGCCTGCCGATGACGACCGGCGTCCGGCCGTCTGAGCCGGAATCAGCGCAGGTGCGGCACTGGTCCCAAGCAGAGGAGCCAGTGCCGCCCAGGCAGCCCGAAGCAGGCCGGCCGACACAGTTCGGCAACGCTTAGACCCGAGACTCACCACACGCATACTCTGCGAACCCGCCTCATAGCCATGACGCACGGTGGCCACGCTTCGTGTCCGGCGCCGGTTGCCGCCGCGCGCGAGATCCGCCTGATATGGCGCAGCCGACCGGTTAGACGATGTCGGCCATGATCGACGCCGATCTGGGTCATCTGTGCGCGCTGCAGCACGGGTGATGTGCACTGTGAACAGCCTCGCGCACACCGCCGAAGCCGGCTATCGCCTGCGTACGGCACAAGACGATCGGGTTGCGCAATAGGTCACAGTGACAATGGGAGCATTATGTGCCGGGACGATCGGGACCGCGAGTTCGCGGTGATGTAGAGGCAGGAGCCCGGGCGGAAATCGTGCCCGTACGTCATGCACCCGGGCGGTCTAGGATCGCGAAGTGAGGTGATTGCGGTGTCTGAAGACCCGAAGACAGATGCTACCCCTGATACGCAGCCAGGTGCTGGCCCCGATACGCCGGTCAGCCCGGACACCGGCCATGAAGTCGCGCTGGCCGAGCGAACGCGGCTGAGCGGCCTAGTCGCCAGCCGCCTGGCTGACCAGGCACGCCGTACGGCCCAGGCCGCCCGGGCCAGACGGGTGGCGAACGCCGGCGGCGAGCCTGGAGTGCTTGACCTGACGCCGTTGCGCGGGCTGGTCTCCGACCTGGCGGAAGAGCTGCGGAAGGTCGGGCCGCGGGAACGGATAGCCCGCGCTCTCCGGCAGGCAGCCGACGCCATCGACCCGCCGAAGCCGATCCGCTAAGACCAGACCGGTCGAGCAGCTGGGCAGGCATCGGTTCCGGCCCGGCGAGCGCTGGCTGGCTTTCCAGCGCGTAGCCGCCTGGGTTCGGCCGCAGCGGCCCGATCTCGCCTATCCTCAGCAGATGCACCGGGACATCCGCGCCAGCGATGCCGACCGGGCCGAGCAGGAACCGGCTCGCCCTAGGTGCCACCCCTGTCCCCGGTGAACGCGAAACGGGCTTCAGGGACTTCACCGACCCAGCCGGCTACCGGTTCTGCGTCGTCTCCGGCCGCAACAGTACGGGCTGAATCGCCGTTTCGCATCTGCCCGCAGGTCGGACAAGCCGCCGGAACTCCTGGCCACTGCGGCGCCCTGGCACGTGATCATCTGCGGCCGCGAGCCGCCCTTCCACGGGCACGCCATCGAGCAGGCCATCACGGACGGTAAATGGAGCCGGTAATGGTCGGCGCGCATCCCCGCCGCGATAGGTCGCTCGCTTTCCGGAAGAGCGGTTTACGTATGGTGACAGCCGCTCGTCGCGACCGTCGCGCGAGATTCGCCGATATGAGCGCCAGCTTCGTTGTTGGCCTCGCTATCCGCTCCGCGCCCGAATGGGTGATCTGCGCGGCCAGGCGTGCTGCCGACAGGGCCTCATGTCGCTCGGTCGTGCCGGAAGCTGCGCGGGCACTGTGGGTCGGCTGACCGAGCTTCGGCGGGGATTATTGGCGTGGCGCGTTGCGCCGGGCGGAGGTCGCGAGTCGGCTGGCGAGGGCGGCGATGAGGTCGCGGAGTTCGTCGGGTCGCTCGACGGCGAACGGCCGGTCGAGCGAGGCGAGCAGAGGGGGCAGCCAGTCGAGCCGCTCGGCGTGCAGCTCGACGCGGAACCAGGGCTCGGTCTGCGGGTCTGCGCCGCCCGCAGATGGCAGCTCCGTCAGGGTCGCGACGCTGGCGGGGAGCCGGGCGCGGATCTGCTCGATCGTGCCCTGGATGGTCAGGGTCACTTCGTGCCGGTACGGGGTGCTGGCGAGTCCGGACAGGACGTGCTGCGCCGGGTCGAGACCGGCGGGCGGCTCGAACGAGCCGGGCAGGGTCCTGGCGTCTGCGATGCGGTCGAGCCGGAACGTCCTGTCCTCGCCGATGCCGGGGTCGGCGCCGGTCACGTACCAGCGGCCGGAGTGGGCGATGAGCCCGTAGGGGTGCAGGGTGCGTTCGCTGCGCCGGCCGTCGGCGGCGGCGTACCTGATCGAGATGGGCCGGTGATGGCGCACGGCGTCGGCGATTGAGAGCAGGACCGCGGTGTCCGGGGCGGGTGCCTGGCCGGGCGGGGCGGTGAAGGAGAGGGAGTCGAGCACGGCGTCGAGCCTGCGGGCGAGCCGCTCGGGCAGGACCCGGCGGATCTTGGCCGCCGCCGTCTCGCTCGCCGTGCCCGTGGTGGTCGCCAGCCCGGTCCGGCGGCCGGCGATCAGGCCGAGCAGGACGGCGAGTGCCTCGTCGTCGCTGAGCATCAGCGGCGGCATGCGGTAGCCGGATGCGAGCCGGTACCCGCCGTAGCGGCCGCGTACTGACTCGACCGGCACATCAAGGTCGAGCAGGTGGCCCGCGTACCGCCGCACCGTCCGCTCATCCACCTCGAGCCGGCCGGCGAGCTCGGCCACCGTCCGGACGCCGCCCGACTGCAGCAGCTCCAGCAGGGACAGCACGCGCGCAGTCGGCCGGGCCATAGTCACAACTATCTCACTGATACCGGGCGGATTCCGCCCGGTATCGGTTCTAGCGTGGGGTGCAGGACGTTCCCGCTGACAAGGAGATCACCATGGAATTCGTCTCGATCCGCATCATCACCGACGACGTCGCCCGGCTGGCCGGGTTCTACGAGCGTGCCACCGGCGTCCAGGCCAGCTGGTCGAACGAGAACTTCGCCGAGCTCACCACCGGCTCCGCCACCCTCGCGATCGCCAGCACCGGCACCGTGCCGCTGTTCGCGCCTGGCGCCGCCCGGCCAGCGGACAACAACACCGTCATCATCGAGTTCCTCGTCGACGACGTGGACGGCGTGCACCAGAACCTGGCCGGCTTCGTCGAGGACTTCGTCACCGAGCCCACCACGATGCCGTGGGGCAACCGGTCACTGCTGTTCCGCGATCCCGACGGCAACCTCGTCAACTTCTTCACCCCCGTCACCCAGGCCGCCATCGACAAGTTCGCCCGCTGACGACGCCACGGCCAGCCTGCAGGCGCTGCCGAGCCTGTGTTGAGAACTGCGGGCTGGCCGGTAAGCGTGACGGCAACGGACGGCTTGCGTCACCCCAGGGACTTGGGCCTGAGGGGCTGCCGGGGCGGAGGGCGCGGCCTTCGTCAAGGTCATCGAGGACGGGCGGCAGGCCCACATTGAGCATCTTGCTGCGGACATGGCCCAGCAGCGTGGCCATGAAGACTCCGCCGACGCCGGTGAAGCCGGTGTGGTCGTAGCTGAAGCGGGTGCCCCCGGCGTGGGGTTCGAGCCGGTAGACGACCTGTGTCACGTCGCCGCCCTGGTCGCCGGTCCACGAGTAGCGCAGCAGCGATGGCTCGTTCACCTCCAGTACCTCGCAGTCGACGACGCCGTTCCAGCCGGGCTTGGGCCTGGCGAGGAGCCGGAACTTCGTGCCGACGACCGGGGCGAACCCCTTCGAGCCGGCCGCCGGCGCCGCGGACCTTCGCCTGGACCCCGGGAACGGGTCGTTCTGGCCCGCGAGCCTTCCTTGAGGTCTGGGTACAGCCGCGCTGCAGTGATCTCCCTTGGATGGTCAAGAGGTGAGCCTCGCGATCCTCCACGGGTAGGTGCTGCCGTTGAGGTCACCTCGGACGGGTCGCTGTCCATGCAGGAAAAACACGACCTGTCCTTCACCGTGGTATCCGACCCCGGCAACGTGATCGCCCGCGGCCTGGGCATCCTGACTCGGCCGTCGGACGAAGCGCGCGCCGCCCAGTTGAAGCTCGGACTCGACCTGACCGCCGTTAACGCCGACGGGGCCGTCTCGCTGCCGATGCCCACCGTGGTCATAGCCGACGCCGACCATGTCGTACGGTGGATCGACGTGTACCCCGACTACAGCAGCCGCACCGAACCGGCGCAGATCCTCGGCGCCCTCGGCCGCCTCGGCATCTGACCAGCACCGGCTCGGCGCACCCGCGAAAGGACGGTACGCGATGGCAGCGCTACCAGGTGTCCACGCGTCCCTGCCCGCCAGACCGGGCGCGGGCGGTGAGGAGCGCCTCCAGCACCGGCCAGACACCCTGCGGCGCCGGGCGGACCTCACGGGTCATGCCTGAACCCGATCTGGCCATCGTCACCGCAGCCGATGGCCGAGACCTGCTGGCAGCCGCAAAGACGGACTGGTTGCGACCGGTACCGCACTGTCCGGGCTGGGATGCAGCCGAGCTCGTCGGCCATATGGGCGCGATCCTGGGCTGGATCGCCAAGATCGTCGCCACCGGCGAGCGCGTGGCGCGCCGGGACAGGGAAACCCCGCCGACTGCGCATGCCGCCTTGGCGCCGTGGTATTCGGCCCACCTGGACCACGCCCTGGACATCCTGACCGCCACACCGGCCGACACGCCCGCATGGACGTTCTCCAGCCGCGGCGAGCGAAGGGTCGGCTGGTGGCGACGGCGGCTGGCCGTGGAACTGGCCATCCACCGATGGGATGCCCAGCACGCCGCCGGCCTCGGCGGCGCCGCGCCGCCCCAGCCCCTGGACGACAAGGTCGCCGCGGCCGGCGTCGAGGAATTCCTGACCGAGTTTCTGCCCGGCCTGCTGGCTCAGCCCGAGGTCAGCGGCATCACCGGCACCCTGCACCTGCACGCGACCGACGGACCGAGCGAATGGTGGGTAGACCTCGACGCGCGTGCCGATGCGACCGCCGTACCAGGGCACGCCAAAGCGGACACTGCCATAAGGGGCACCGAATCCGACCTGCTGCTCTGGCTCACCAACCGCGGTCCCGCCTCCAGCGTTGAGATCCTCGGCAAGGGTGACGTCGCGGCCAGCTGGATCCAGCTCCGGCGCTGACCGCCGCGGCCCAGGCGGCGGGCAGGCCGGGCGGTACCACGATCGGCTGTCTCAGGAGGGCTACTCGGCCGTCTCCTCCCGGCCTGTGGCGATGAACCGGGTGGCAGCGGGCACTGCGGTCACGTTGCCTCGCTCTGCGCGAGTTTGGCCGGCTGGGCAGCAGCGGCCGGCGGTCCGGCCGCGAGGCGCCGCGCCAGGACGGGCAGTGAGATGAGCATGCTGGCCGCGTAGGCGCCGACGGTGACCCACCCGGCGTCGAGGAACCTGGCCGCGGCGCCAGTGGCTACGGCGCTGCCCAGGGCGGCGATCAGGATCGCGTTGCCGAGCACGAACCCGAGCTGGCAGCCCATCTGGACGACCGCGCTGCCGGCGGCGCTTTCTGCCTTGGGCAGGTCGCTGGTGCCGAGCGCGGTGATGGTGGGCATGGCCAGGCCGATGCCGATGATGACCCAGCCCGGGAGGATGGCGCCGTAGCTGTGCCAGTCGTCAATGCTGATGACCAACAGTGCCTGCCCGCCGGCGCACACCGCCGGTTACGGTGAGCACGGCGGGCCGCGGCCGCAGCCGTGTGGGAAGGGCGCCCGGTCGTGGTGGCACACTCAGGGGCGGGCGTCATGCTGCCCGCCATCGCCGGGACAGTCAGCGCCGCCACCGCGGTATGGCTGGCGGCGTATGTGCCCGACCTGGCCGACGGGAACAGCATGCTCGACGACATTCAGACCCAGCGCGATGCCATGTTCCACCCGGACGGCTGGGCGTGGACCCGACCAGCGACCCCCAGCTCGCGCTGCGGTTCCTGTTCCACGACTGCGACCCCCAGACCCGGCAATGGGCACTTGGAATGCTGCGGCTGTTCAACCCCGGCCCCGCCGTCTACCAGCACTCGCCCGCCGCCCTGCCGGACGGCATCTCCTGGGCCGCCATCGTGCCCGCCGCCGACCGCACTCTCCGGCCCGAGTGGATGCGCCAGGCCGCACGCCAGCGCCTGGGCATCGAGCCGACTCCAATCGAGACAGGCCACTGCCCGCACGTCGCCCAGCCCGGGAAGCTCGCGGACATCCTTGCCAGCCTGCCGGACAACGGGAAGTGAGCCGACAACGGCTCACACGGTATCCAGGCAGCAGGCCATCTCCCGCAGCCCGCAAGACCGTACGGCTGGCGAGTTGCCCGATCGCCAGCAGCAGGCTCCCCTCCCGTCGTCATCCACGAAACTAGGGTGTCGTTTTGCGGCTGCCAGCGTGCCAGTCTTCCTCTGCTCCGGCTGCCCCGGGCTGGACGCCGAAGCTGCGCAGCTGGGGTCGTTCGCGCAGGCTCCGCTTGAGCTCGGCGAAACCGGGGAAGGGGGCTAGGGCGGTGACGTGGTCCCAGAGCCGGACGGCGTCCTCCGGCGCGGGGAGGCGGCTGATCACCGGCCCGAAGAACGCCGCGCCGTACGGGGGGGCGAAATGAATGATCGGCGTGCCGACGTCCTTACCTGTCAGCGACAGCGCCTCCTCGCCTTCGGCGCGGATTCCGTCGTCCCAGCGCGGTTCCTCAAGGGCGTCCGCCAGGCCGGCGGGCAGCCCCGCCTTGGCGAGCAGCGGCTCGACGAAGGCGCGGCTGCCCCGGGTGGCGGGCGTCAGCTCTTCGGCACCGGGACCGTCGAAGATCTCGCTGCTGACCGTCTGGTAGAACGCGCCGACGGCCGCGGGTCCGTGCTCGGCCCGCGCCCGCGCGGCGACCCGCAGCAGCCGCAGCCCCGAGGTGTGCCCCTCCTCGTAGCCGGCCGGGAAGTGGCTGTCGTAGTCGATCGCGGAGTTGATCAGGCGCAGCGAAATGAACCGCCAGTCGACGGCGTAGTCCCGCTGCGCGGCGACCGTGCGCACCCACTTGCTGGTCATCCAGGCGAACGGGCACACCGGGTCGAAGTAGAAGCGGACGTCGGCGTCAGTCATGCTGTCTCCTGCCGGGTCACGCCGTTGCGGCTGGCGAGTGCTCGCGCAGGTACCGGACCAAGCCGATGACGTCGTCGGGGACGAGCCGCCCGATGGCGCCGCTTGAGTACACGCTCACGACAACCTTTCCGGCCGGGTCGAGGACGAAGCCCGTGGACTGCAGGTACACCGGGTCGGGGTTGACGAACGCGCCGGTCAGCTCCGCTACGGCGCGGGCGTCGGCGCCGTAGCCGACGGGGAAGGCCAGCTTATGCTTGTCGACTAGCGCGGCGGTGGTCTCCTTGTCGTCGACCGACAGGGCGGCGACCCGGATGCCCGCATCCGACAGTGTTCTGGCCGGCCCGTTCGAAGGCGCGCAGCTGCGCGTTGCAGTATGGGCACCACGATCCGCGGTAGAACAGCACGACGGCGAAGTCGCCCGCGAACGCCTCCGGGACGGTGAACGCCTGCCCGTCGGTGGTGGTGATCGCCAGCCGCGGGAACGGGTCGCCGGGGTTGAGCAGGGGCATCGCGGTTCTCCTTCGAAGTCACTCGCGGCGGTGCCAGACGGGACCGCCTGCTACGTAGGCGTCGCCGCTGCCCGGGGGTCTTACCAGTGGAGTTCACGAAGGCGTGCCCTGGTAAGAAACCGCCGCCGCATCCCGCTAACCCGATGCAGTCCAGCAGCATTCAGCGGAACGGACGCGGCATCGGGCGCGGCCGTCCCGCTCGCACTGTCAGCCGTGGAGGAGACTTAGGTGGCAACTGACCTCGCTGGTAAGACCGCGCTGATCACCGGGGCCGGGCGCGGTATCGGGCGCGCCATCGCGCTCGGGCTGGCCGGCTCCGGCGCTGACGTGATCCTGCTGGCCCGGACCGCCGGGCAGCTCGAGGAAACCCGCGTGCTCTTGCGCGAGCAGGGCGTGCCCGCGGGGCGGATCCGGGTCGTTCCCGCTGACCTGGCCGACGAGGACCAGCGCCGCCGTGCGATGGCGGCCGTGCTCGCGGCGGGCCGCGTCGACATCCTGGTGAACAACGCGGCTACCGTCGAGCCGCTCGGCCCCACCGCCGCTGTCAAAGCCGAGGACCTGCGGGCGGCCTTCGAAGTCAATGTCATGGCCCCCGTCGCGCTCACCGCCGCCATCCTTCCCGGGATGCTCCAGGCGGGCTGGGGCCGGATCGTCAACGTCTCCAGTGCGATCGCCGCCAGCCCCGCAGGCATGGTCCGCGGCAACGCCTACGCCACGACGAAGGCCGCGCTTGAGGCGCACACCGTGAACCTGGCCGCAGAGCTGCGCGGCACCGGCGTGACCGTCAACGCCTACCGGCCCGGCGGGGTCGACACGGCCATGCAGGCATGGATCCGCGGGCAGGACCCCGAGCGCATCGGCGCCGGCCTGCACGAGCGGTTCGACCGGAACTACGCCGAGGGCACGCTGATCACCCCGGAGCACTCGGCCGCGGTGCTGCTCGCCCGCCTGGCCGGCGGTGACACCGGGGCCATCTGGGACGTCAGCACCGCCCCGGCCGGCGCGTGACTTCCGGGCAGCGTGCGTGCCCTGCCCCGCTGCGTGCCGCCTGCCGGCGCGGCGTCAGCCGGCCAGCGCCGCGGGCAGCCCGTCGAGGGCGGGTACGGTGAGATCCGGCGGCCGGCCGATCGTGTCGAACGGGGCGGCGGAGCGGTTCACCCAGGCCGTGCGCATCCCGGCGGCACCGGCCCCGACACAGTCGAACGCATTGCTGGTCACCAGGCGAACCTGCCCGGCCGGGCGGGACAGCCGCCCGGCCGCGTGCCGGTACACCACGGGCGACGGCTTGAACGCGCGGACCTCATCGACGCTGATCCGCTCGCCGAAGAACTCTCCCAGGCCGCCGTTGCCGAGGCAGTTCCCGATCATCGCGGGCGTCCCGTTGGACAGCACCGCAAGCTCGTACCCCAAGCCGGAAAGCGCCCGCAGCGCGGGCACGGCGTCCGGGAACGGCCGCAGGTGGTCATACAGCTAAGCCGCTGAGCCTGCCCGTCCGGCAGGCGCGCTCCCATTGAGGCGAGGGCGAAGTCAAGCGCGCGGGCCGTCACCCAGCGGAAATCCTCGTAACGGCCCGAGCAGCGGAGGTTCGATCGTGGCGATTATGCCCGCCGGCTGAACGGACAGCCTGGCGACTGGCCGTCACCGGGGCCACTCGGGCTGCTTTGATGCGCGGCTAGCGCCAGCCAGGGCTCCGGATGGCGCCGAGCCGCCACCGCGCCGGGCTAAGTTCCGGTTAGCGCGGTGGTGTCCCCGGGATGTTGCCTCGGCGATCAGCAGGCGGTCCCCGGCCGCGATGACCGGGTCCTCGCCGATGCCCAGGGTGAACGTGCCCGCGTGGACTAGGCCGAGCACCAGTCCGGCGCGCTCGTCGCGGACGGCGCTGAGGGCCTTGCCGATCGTGGCCGGACCGGCGTCGATCTCGGCCAGGATGTCCCGGCCAGACTCCACGAGCTGGGCGACCATCTCGCCCGCGTGCGGCGTTTCCAGGGTGGTGGCCAGCGTGCGGGCCACCAGTTCCTGCGCCGACACCGCATGCTGGACTCCGAGCTCGCCCAGCGCCTCCCGCACCGAAGCCGAGCTGACCAGGGCGGTGATCGGCAGGTCAGGTGCCTGCTTGCGCAAGATCACCGCGCTGACCAGGACATCACCGTCGCTGCTGCCGGTGATCAGGGCCTGCTGGGCGCCCGCGGGCCGGGCGGCGCTGATCGTGCCCGGCTGGGTCGGGTCGCCGCGGACCAGGTGCACGCCCGCGCGGACCGTCGACGGTTCGACGTCGGCGGCGAGCACCACCGGGACCCCGGCCACTTCCAGCTCTGCCAAGATCGCGGGCACCGTCGGGTTCATCCCGACCACGAGCCGGTAGGTGCCCTCAGGGAACCGGGTTTCCAAATTGAGCATCCTCCGGATTCCGGCGGCCGCGGCCCCGCCCGTCACGAGCGCGAACACGGCTGCCAGCATCGGGATCGTGGTCAGCATGACGGCCGAGGCGATCACTCGTCCCGCGCCGTTGTGCGGTGTCACGTCACCGTATCCGACCGTCGTCGCCGTCGTGACCGCCCAGTACAGGCCCGTGGTGAACGGCAGGTTCTGGGTCAGCGCGAACAACCCGGCGCCGGCCAGCACGCAGGCGGTGGCGGTGACGAGCAGGGCAGCCACGAACTGCCGGTGCCTTTCGCCCAAGACACGTACCAGAAGAATGAGCACGGCACACATCGTGCCCGAACAAGGACACCAGCGCGGACACTCAACGGACACCGGGACATGACTTCGGCCTCGGTAGTTCCGCGCCGGCCGTAGAACCGTAGGCTGACCGGGTCCCCGCGCGCCGTCTTGGGATCGCCGGTGCTGATCCTCGCCGGCTGCTCACTCAGTCAGTCCAGTACCGGGTGGTGATCTTTAACATGCGGGGTCGGCTGAAATGGTCAACCGCTGCAGACCCACCGGGATCGGCTGTGTCCGTTGCTGCCCGGAAGCTGGGAAAACGTTTAGCTCACGGAACCTGCTGCTCGCCCATTGCATCACCGCCACTCCTGAAGTTACCATCCACATGGATGGTCAGGAGATGGCCCGAAGATGGTGGACGGATGGCCCGGGGTGAGAGCGAAAAGACCGAGAAGATCACTATCAACCTGGGACTGGTGGACCTCGGGCAGATCGATCTGCTGGTCCAGGAAGGCTTCTACGCCAACCGCACCGATTTCATCCGCACGGCCATCCGCACCCAGCTCGCCACCCGGGGCGAGGCGCTCGACCAGACGGCGGCCCGGCGCACCCTCACTCTGGGCAGCTGTCACTACACCCGCCGCGACCTGGAGGAAATCCGCGACGCCGGGCAGATGATCCACATCCGGGTGCTCGGACTGGCGAGCATCGCCGCCGATGTCTCCCCCCAGCTGGCCCTGGCCACGATTGCCTCGGTGGAGGTGCTCGGCGCCTTCCGGGCCCCCGCAGCAGTCAAGGCCGCCCTGGCGCCCCGCACCGCCTAAGCCGCCGTGATCACATGGCTGCCTGGACCGCCGGGCCCGGCAACGTCCAGGCCGTCCTGCCAGCAGACCAGCGAAGGCAACCACGAGAAGGGACACCGCCATGGACGCACGCCAGATGGCGGCGATGGCTGAGGCCACACGCCTGACCCGCCAGGGCCGCCTCGTCGAGGCAACCGTACTGATCCAGCAGACCCTGGCCAGCCCGGCGGTGACACGACGGCCGCTGGATGCGCCCTCCGCCGGGCAGCAGACCGGCGGCGCGCCCGGCCGCTATCCCGCTCCCCCGCCAGCGCTGCAAGCCGGGCAGGGGACACAACAGGGGCAGGTCCATTCCGGCTGGGTTACCCGCCGCCGCACTCTCCCCAGCCGAGCCGCCCGGGGCCTCCACTGGCCGCACCGGCCCGCGGCCCCGGCCATGAAGCCACCGGCGGGCCGGTTTGACGCCTTCTCCTACGCCAACGCCGCCGGCACCCGCGCCTACCGGCTCTACGTTCCCGCCGGCCACACCGGCAGCCCGCTGCCCCTGGTCGTGATGCTGCACGGCGGCACCCAGGACGCCGCGACCTTCGCCGCCGCCACCGGCATGAACGACCTCGCCGAGCGTCAGGCATTCCTGGTCGCCTACCCTCAACAGCCCACCTCGGCGAACACGGGCAAGTACTGGAACTGGTTTGTCCCCGGTCACCAGCGCCGCGACGCCGGCGAGCCGTCGCTGATCGCCGGGATCACCCGCCAGGTCACCGATCGCTACGGGGCAGACGGCACCCGGGCGTACGTAGCCGGGTTCTCCGCCGGGGGCGCGATGGCCGCGGTGATGGCCGCGGTCTACCCCGATCTCTACGCCCGCCGTCGGCGTGCACTCCGGGCTGCCCTACGCCGCCGCCGGCGACATGGCCTCCGCGTTCGCCGCGATGAACCAGGGCCCCTCACAGCCAGCCCGGCCCCCGGCCCGCCCGCTCCCGCTGATCATCTTCCATGGTGACCGGGATGCGATCGTGGCCCCCGCCAACGCCGCCGGCCTCATCGACCAAGCCCTGGCCGCGGCCAGCCCAGACCGCCGCACGGCCATCCTGCCGACCACAGTGACCACAGGGCAGGTGCCCGGCGGGCATGCCTACACCCGCACCTGCTACCAGGACGCCGCGG
This sequence comes from uncultured Actinomycetes bacterium, assembly GCA_963789225.1. Classification (GTDB taxonomy): domain Bacteria; phylum Actinomycetota; class Actinomycetes; order Streptosporangiales; family Streptosporangiaceae; genus Palsa-504. Next base: position 41,885 of record CAWBKD010000001.1, on the reverse strand, counting down.
GCGCGACCCTGGCCGAGCGCTGGACCATCCACCAGGGCGGCCATGCCTGGTCCGGTGGTATCCCGCACGGCTCCTACACCGACCCCCGCGGGCCGGACGCCAGCGCCGAGTTCATCCGCTTCTTCGACGAGCACCCCGCCGTCCCGCCAGCCCGCTGACCGCAACCGGGCCGACCCGCACCAGAACATGCGTGGTGACTGACCTGCAAGAGCAAGGTGAGCACCACGTCGGCCAGTGCCGCGAACCGGCCATGCCAGGACCAGAACTGGCCGATCTGGGTGCCGTCACCCAGTCGGCCGCCCGCTCTCGCGGTCGCAAACAGTGTCTTCCTCGGCTACTGAGCCCCCAGCCCATCCGCCCGTCGGCAGGCGCCGTGCCGCGAGCACGTGCTGCCCGAACGTGACCAGGCCGGCGGGCTGCTGGTTCAGCCTGAAAGCCTTCGAACTGGCTGGGCAGGAGTCTCCGCAAGCCCAGCCCTCCCGGTTCGAAGGCGCTTTTCTCATACAACCATCAAGCTTGCGTAACTCGCTCAGGTGTTCAGCGGATGGCATCTGGCTGCGGCGCGGCGGTGGCGGGCGCGGCGGGCGGCTGCGCTTGTGGATCGGCGCGGCTCATCCTGGATGGCCACCAGTTCCACCTGCCCAGCAGGACCACGGTCGAGGGCACGAGCAGGGTGCGGACCAGGAAGGTGTCCATCAGGATGCCCAGCGCCAGGCCGAGGCCGATGTCGCGGATCTGGCTCCCGCCCGACCCGCTGCCCGCGACGGCGGTCAGCACCAGGAAGGTACCGCCCAGCACCAGCCCGGCGGAGGTGATCGTTGTCCCTGTGGTGCTGAGCGCGCGGGTGACAGCCTCGCGCAGCGGCAGTTTCTGCGCTTCCTCCCTGATCCGGGTCATCATCAGGATGTTGTAGTCCTCGCCCAGCGCGAGCAGGAAGATGAACATCAGGAACGGCATGAAGAACACCAGCCCGCCGCTGCCGCCGATCTTGATGAAGATCAGCACGGACAGGCCGAGCGCGGCGAGGTAGGAGATCCCGACCGAGGCGATGAGGTACAGCGGCGCTACCAGGCTGCGGAGCACGAGGGCGAGCAGCAGGCCGATCGCCAGGATCGCGACCGGGATGATATGGACCAGGTCGCTGCCGGAGATGCTGCTGATGTCGTAGAGGGCTGGCGCCTCGCCGCCGACGCCCGAGTCGGCCGCGCCGACTGACCTGGCGACCGTCGTGGTCGCCGCGCGGATGGCTGGCACGGCGTTCATCGCGGGCGTGCCGCCGGGGTCACCTGCGGTCAGGCCGGTGGAGTACTGCACCGTCTTGCCGTCGGGGCTGACGTAGTTCGAGGTGGCCCGGTAGGCGTCGTAGAGGGCCGCGGGTACAGTGCTTCGGGCGGGCGGCACCGCCGGCAGGGCATTGGCCGGGCCCAGCTTTGCGTGCAGCGCGGTGTACTGGGCGCCGGTCAGCGGCGTCCCGGCCGGGTTCAGCGGCCCGGTCACCTGGGTGAACAGGCCGTCCGCGCGGAGTTGGCCTGTCAGTGCGGCAACTGGTGCCGGGTTGTCCCAGACCGGGGTGCTGAACTTGAAGATGAGGCTGGTCGGGTTCGCTGATGACTGGGGGAAGTGTTTCTGCAGCAGCGCGGTGCCTGCCGCGGAGTCGCTGCCGGCCGGCGGTGCGGTGTTCCCGCCGAAACCGGCGGCGGTGTAGCCGAGCACGGCGAACGCCAGCGCCCCGAACAAGACGACGCCGGTGATCAGCGTCGGCACCGGGTACCGCACGATGCGCCCGGCGACCCGGCCCCACGTCCCGGCCTTGCCGGTGCCCTGGATGCTCCAGGGCAGCAGCTTGGGGCGGCCGAACCAGGCGCGGAAGGCTGAGCGCTTCATGGCCAGCAGCGACAGCCGGACCGACAGCAGCGCGGGCAGCAGGGTCAGCCCGGCCAGCAGGATGACGGCGATGGCGATCGCGAACGGGAGCCCGAGGTTGGAGTAGAACGGGAAGCTGGCCAGCAGCAGGGTGAGCATCGCCACCACCACGGTCGCCGCCGACGCCGTGATCGACTCGCCGACCCTGGTGACCGAGCGGACGATCGCGTCCCTGGCCGGCTGCCGGGGGTGGAGCAGGTCGCCGAGCAGGCTGCCCGGCAGGCTGCGGGAGCCGGGGTAGCTGGCGCCTTCCTCGCCGTGCTGGCCAGCGCGCAGCTCCTCACGGACCCGGAACACCAGGAACAGCCCGTAGTCGGTGCCGGCGCCGAGCACGAGCACGATCAGCAGGAACTGGGCGATCGGGGACACCTGCAGGCCGTGCCGTGCCGCCTCGGCGACCAGCGGGCCGGCGATGAGCACCGACACGAAGGCCGGCGCCAGCGTGGTCAGGCTCAGTGTCAGCGACCGGAAGATCAGCAGGAGCAGCACGATGATGAGCAGGGCGGAGAAATCCTGCACCTTGCCGCCCTGGTTGCCCGATGCCTTCTGCTGATCGACCTGCGTGGCGACCGCCCCAGCCAGATGCACGCTCAGCCCGGCCGGCAGCCCGGCGTGCGCGATCCTCGCGCGCAGCGCGCCCACCAGGTCTGTCAGCTGGTTCTGGGAGCCGCTGCCCTGCCGCGTGAACACCACCAGCTCCTCGGCCTGCCCGTCCGGGGACTGTCCCGCGTCTACCACCTTGACCACGCCGCTCACCGACCGCAACTTGCCCTGCAGCGCAGTCAGCGCGGCGAGATCCGCCGTGGTCAGCGCAGACCCCGGCCGGGCCGCCACGACGGGAGTGGTCGCCAGGTTCGCCGTGCCGAACGGCGCGGCGAGCTCGGCCGCATGCTCGCTGGGCGCGCCGGCCGGCAGGAACTTGGCGTTATTGCCCTGGGTCACGCTCGACAGCGCCGGCAGCTGGGTGACCGCGGCGACCGCCCCGGCGATCCATACCAGCACCACCAGCCAGCGGAACCGCACCGCGAAGCGCCCGATCGCGCCGAAGATCGCGTCAACATGCATATCCAGTGAGCTCCTTGTTACGCGAGACGGGCACGCCAGTGTCCTCGGCGTGTCCTACAACGTGGCGGCATCTCGGGGGATGTCACGCGCGGCAGGTGGTGCGTCGTCTCCGCCTGGCGCTGTCTGGCCGGCGAGGTAGGCGCGGTCCCGCAGGGGCAGGTCCTTCAGGAACCAGCTGAGGGCGAAGGCCATGAGGGCGACTGGCGCGCCGATCAGGAAGACGGCGTGGAGCGAGTCGCTGAACGCCAGCACGTAGCCGTGGTGGATGGCCGGCGGGAGCGCGTCGAGCTGCGCGGGGCTGGCGGAGATGTTGCTGCCGTGGACGGCCCGCAGTGCGGACGGCGGAAGGTATTTCGGCAGGTTGGCGGCGAGGCGGTTGTTGAAGATCGCCCCGAAGGCGGCCACGCCGAACGCACCGCCGATCGAGCGGAAGAACGTCGAGGAGGATGTCGCCGTTCCCAGCTGGCTCTGGGGCACCGCGTTCTGCACGGCGACGACGAGGACCTGCATGACGCAGCCGATGCCCAGGCCGAGGACGACCATGTAAACCGACGAGACGGCAAGGGGGGTCGACGGCGTCAGGAGCGAGAACAGGAAAAGCCCGATGGACATCACGGCGGTGCCGACGACCGGGAAGATCTTGTATCTTCCCCATCTCGTCACTAGCCGCCCGCTGATTATGAACGTGACGAGCATCCCGCAGACCAGCGGCAGCAGCTGCAGCCCTGAGCTCGTCGGCGAAGCGGCGTGCACCGTCTGGAGGTACAGCGGGATGTAGATGATCGCGCCGAACATGACGAACCCTACGATGAACCCGATCGAGTTCGACATGGAGAACACCGAGATCCTGAACAGGCCGGGCGGAATGATCGGCTCGGCGGCGCGTAGCTCGGCCCAGATGAAGAGGGCGACGAGCACCGCCGCCGCCGCCGCGAGCGAGATGATCGGTGCCGAACCCCAGCGGTAGGTCGTGCCGCCCCAGGTCGTGAGCAGGATGACGGCGGTCACCGCCCCGCCGAGCAGGCCAGTTCCGAGATAGTCGATCGCGTGATGGGTGCGCTTGACCGGCAGGTGGAGCACGACCGCGATGACGGCCAGGGCGATGATTCCGATCGGCAGGTTGATGTAGAACACCCACCGCCAGCTAAAGTGCTGAGTGATGAAGCCACCCGCGAGCGGCCCGATGACACTCGACAGGCCGAAGACCGCGCCGAAGTAACCCATATAGCGGCCCCGCTGGCGGGGGCTGACAATATCGCCGATGATCGCCTGGGCGCCGACCATCAGCCCCCCGGCGCCGATCCCCTGCAGCGCCCGGAACCCGATCAGCTCGCTCATGTCCCGGGAGAGCCCGGACAGCGCCGACCCGGCGAGGAAGATGACGATCGCCGCCTGGAAGAGCTTCTTCCGCCCGTAGAGGTCACCGAGCTTGCCCCACAGCGGGGTCGAGATCGTCGCGGTCAGGATGTAGGCGGTCACCACCCAGGACAGGTGGTTCAGGCCATGCAGGTCGCCCGCGATCGTCGGCAGCGCGGTGGCGACGATCGTCTGGTCCAGCGCCGCCAGGAGCATGCCGAGCATCAGCGCCCCCAGGATCACCAGGATCCTTTTGTGCTCTGCCGCACTGCTGATCTCGTCGGTCTCGGCGCCGGCCGCAGAACCGGGACCTTCACCCATCGAGCTCCCCCACCTGTCGGTGAATGTCGCTGGTGAACTGGCGGAGCAGCCGCGCGAACTCGACCTGCTCGGCCTCGGGCCAGCCGGCCAGAAGTCCCGTGAGCCACGCCCGGCGGGCGGCAAGGAACCGGTTGACCGTCCGGCGGCCCTGGGCGGTGAGCCGCAGCCGGGTCGCCCTGCCGTCCTGGGTGTCCGGGGTCCGGCTGACGAAGCCCGACCGTTCGAGCTGCTGCGCCTTCCGTGTCACCGCGGGAGCGTCAATGCGCAGCTGCTCGGCCAGATCCGTCAGCCGCAGGCCCGTCCCGCCAGCATGCAGTACATACAAGACAGCCAGGCCGGCCTGATCGACATCGACACGCGCCTCGGCGAGCAGGAACTCGTGCAGCCGGACCTGCTTGAGGCACCGAGCCAGCGAGTGCAGCGCCGACTCGATCTCGCCGATCGCCTCATCCTGCACGGGCTCACCGAGGCCGACGGATGAGCCCTCGCCTCTCATGCCCGGCAGCCTAGCATAGTACTTGCCTGCGTCAGGCAAACGATCGGCATCTTACTTTCCTGCGGCAAGCAAGTGATTTAGATTGGCGCACGGAACGTACCTGCTTTTTTCACACGACCGCCGTGGTACGAACGGGCGCGATCCGCATGCCGGACGCGAGCATCCGCTCCGCCCGCTTGGAGGTTGAGGTACGCGCGCCTGCCGCCGGCAGAAGGAACATTTCATGAAGAACCGCTTGCTCGTCGCCGCGGGAATCGCGGTCATCGTCGGAGCCGTCTTTGCGTTGCTCGGTGAGCTGCTCGATGAGCGCGCTCATCCGCTCCCGGAACAACTCCTCGCGGCCCTTGGCGGCGGCGAGGCTGTTAACCGCGGCCTGGCCGCGGCAGGTCCAGGCGATCATCAGCCGGGCCATCGAGGCCGTGGTGTCGTTCGCCTGGTTCACCGCCGGCACTTGCTGGCCGGGCTCACCGGGGCTGGACGCGAGCCCACAGGTCGTTGAAGGAGATGCTGTCGTAGAACGCGGTGCCGTCGATGACCTTGCCGTCAGCGAGCTTCATGATCCAGGCGTAGCTGTTCTGGTAGGGCTGGCCGTCGCTGGCGATCCCGCGGCCGTCCCAGATGACTATGACGGTGTCGCCGTCGGCGTAGACCGCGCGGATCGTGACCGGGCGGAATGGCTCGGACACCGTGAACCGGGCGCCGAACGGGGCCAGGACCTCATCGATAAACTGCTGCTTGCTGCGGTACTGCTTCGATGCGGCCGAGTGTCCCTCGATACGCCAGATCATGCCGGGGGCGAACACGCCGGTGATGGTACCGGTCCCCTGGCGCCAGGCATCGAAGGCCTGGCGGATGATCTCCCGGTTGGTTTCCGTGCGCGTGGCCGAGGTCTCCGTCATCTGGTTCCTCCGTCCGGGAATGGTCGTGGTTGTTACCGGCTGGTGAGCGCGTCGGTGAGCGGATCGATGCCGGCCAGGTTGGCGGCCAATTCGTCGCTGAGCTGATACCGGGCGGCCAGCCACGCGGGCGCGGAGTAGGAGACTTTCGCCTGCCCGTCGTCATCCCAGATCAGCACCTTCAGGGGCAGGTCGAGGGCGGCCAGCGGCGCGGCTGCCATCACCGGGGTGCCGGCGGCAGGGCTGCCGAAGATCACTAGCGTGGTTTCGCGCAACTGCAGCCCGGCCTGGGCCGCCTCGGCGCTCTGGTCGATCACGGCGAACAGCCGCATGCCCTTCGCAGCGATCATGCTGGTCAGGCGCGAGATAGTCTCATTGACCGGCCGGGGGCTGGCCTTGGTGATGATGCCTGACTGGCCTGCTGAATCGTTATCGGTCATGGTGATCTCCTATCTGCTGTCCTGGCCGGACTCGGCAACCGCGAACCCGAGCCCGGCGCAGGCAAGCGAGGAGCGCAGCCAGACCAGCAGGGTGCGGTTGCTGGCCAGCGGGTCCGCATTCTCGCGCTGTTGTCTGCGTTCACCAGCTCCTCCGATCCGCCATGCGATCAAGACGACACCGCTGGCTGGGGTCACTGGTCGGGAATCCAGCTGCCGTGGAAGCCGAGCGGAATTCGGGCTGGAAGGTGGACGCGTGCCACTGGCTGGCCGGTGAAGTCTTGTGCGGCGAGGATGACCAGGTTGGCGGCGCCGCGGTCGGGGTTGTGGACGAAGGCCATGACGTAGCCGTCGTCCTCGGTGGCGCCTGGTGCGGCCGGGGCGAAGACCGCCTCGCCGGCGGTGGCGTTGCTGCCGAACTGGTGCGCCTGCACGGTGCCGGCGGCCAGGTCGTGTTTGAGCAGGGCGTTGGTGAACGCTTCGTCGGCGAAGTCGCCGCCGGGCGAGACGGTGGCCTGGCCGACGGCGCCGATGACGGCGCTGTAGCCGTAGCGGTGCGGCTGGGAGATGGCCCGGTCATCGACGCGGGGGAATTCCTGGGGGCGGTCATCCAGGCGCTGCTGGGTGACTTTCCCGGCGGCCGGGTCGATGATCCACCGGTCCAGGGTCAGGGGCCCGTGCCCCGAGAGCGTGGAGACATCGTAGGCGCCTTCGTAGCGGACCAGGTCGGCCACGACCCGGCCGCCGTCGTCGTAGGCGTTGAGGGTGTGAAAGACCCAGCAGGGGTCTACCTCGAACCAGCGGACGCCGGCTGACGGGTTATCGCGGGGCAGCAGGCCGACCCGGGCCTGGTGCGCCGGGTTCCAGGTGTAGGGCAGCTTCAGCCCGGCCGATACCGCATTCATGCTGAAGGTGACCGGCAGGTCGAGCAGGACCACGTAGCTTGCGGTGAGCGCGAAGTCGTGCATCATCGGCCCGCCGGGGGCAGGGATGTCGGTGGTCCGGCTCACCTGGCCGTCGGCGCCGATGACGACGTACTGGACGTGGTCCCAGGCCCAGAAGTAGGCGATGGCATGCAGCTCCCCGGTGCGCCGGTCGAGCTTGGTGTGCGCGGCGAAGCCGCCGGGCAGTGTCCCGCCGAAGTCGCAGGGCCCGACGGTGTCCAGCTCGCCGGATAGCTCGTAGGGCAGCGGGCCGGCCTCCACCGTGGCCAGCAAGCGCCCGGCGTGGGCGATGATATGGGTGTTGGCGGCGAAGTCCATGTCGGCGTGCACCGGCCCGGCCGGCCATTTCTCCCCCAGGGCCTCGGCCAGCAGCCGCGAGCGGACCCAGCGGTTGCGGTACCACTCGGCCTTACCGTCGCGCAGCCGCACGCCGTGCACCATGCCCGGGCCCAGGAACCAGTGCCCCTCCCAGAACCGGTAACCGGGATCCTCCAGGCCCATCGGGTTGGGCCCGTTGCGCAGATAGCGGCCGGACAGCTCAGCGGGCACGCTGCCTGTCACCGGCAGATCGAACGCGGTGATCTCCTCCTCAACAGGGGCAAACGGGCCGTGCAGGAAGCGGTTCTGATCAGGCATTGCTAGCTCCCTTCGAGTTAGCGGAGGCCAGCTGGCATCCCGTTCGGGCCGACCTACCCGGCACGGATCCTGCGGTCAGCATGCTTCAGCGCCGGATCTGGATCCGCGGCTCTGGAAGCGGTGGCCTGGCCGGCGAAACGTGGTCCACGGCAGCGGAGAGACCCGGTCACGATCACCACGCGGCGACCGTCCCGCGCTGATGACCTGCTCACCGCGTCCATGTGCCCATCTGGCTCTCTGGGATCTGCTCACGCTGCGATCATCACCCGGCAGGCGGACCCAGGGAATCTGTCAAATGACTCGGCCTCGCCCCCGGCCGGTCGATGACCCGCAGTCAGATGACCGGTACGGTCTCGCCGCGATCTTCATCCTGGCCGCCGCGGATCCTCGCCGGTCTGCGTGCCCCCGTCCTGGCGCCGTCGTCCCGGTTGCCGCCGTCAGGCTTGGCTGTGATCACCGCCCTGTTGCTCATCGGGAAGGGCGACGAGCGCATCGCGCAGCGCTGCCCGGGACGTGACGCCGAGCTTGGGAAAGATCTGGTACAGGTGGGCTCCGACGGTCCGATGCGACATGAAAAGCCGTTGGCCGATCTCCTTGTTGCTCAGGCCGGCGGCGGCCAGCATAGCGATCTCGCGTTCCTGCGGCGTGAGCGAGTCGCGTTCTCGCTGATCGGGGCGGGTTTTGGTGTGCCCGGTCGCCCGGAGCTCGCTGGCGGCCCGGGTTGCCCATGGCCTGGCGCCGAGGCGTTCGAAGATCTCAAGGGCGGTAGCCAGATGCTGCCGCGACTCCTTCGTGGCCCGGCCGCGTCGCAGCCGTTCGCCGTAAAGGAGTTGCACCCGGGCCAGGTCGAACGGAAAGTGGTCAACGCCGGGGATGGCGAGCGCTTCCTCGAACAGCCCGAGGGCGCTGCCGTCGGGCGCGGCGATCGCCTCCGCCCCTCCGGCAAGCAGGGCCAGCCGGGGCGAGATCGCCGCGACGTCGGCTTGGCGCAGGGCGGTGACGTGGGCGGCTGCCTCGGCCGTGCGGCCTGTGCGGACGGCTGCTTCGACGACGTCCATGATTACCCACTCCGCCAGTTGCACGTGAGAAGGTAGCGTGCCAGGCGGGCTGATCGCCGTCACTAGCTGGTATGCCTCCTCGAAGTCACCCTGGCCCGAGGCCGCGAGCGCGCGGACGTAACAGGAGACGGGGTAGACCAGACCGACGCCGCGTGGCACGGCCCACTGAGCCATCGAGTCGATCGCTGCTTTCGCGGCGGCCTCGTCGCCGCGCGCCGCGGCTACCGCAGCTTGCGCGAGGCGGACGCTGAAGGCGAACAGCGGAAAGCCGTGCGCGTCGCACAGCTCAATTGTCTGGCCGGAGAGCCGCAGGACCTTATCCCACTGACCAGTCCAGAACGCTTCGAAGGCGAGCAGCACCAATGCCTGGATGGCCGAGCCGGTGACGCCGGCCTCGCGTCCAGCATGGGCCACTCGCAGAAACGCCTGCCGGCACTCCGACAGCCGGTCGACGAACCCGCACGCGAACCCAGTCTTGATGATCACTGTCGGGTCGACTTCGGCCGCGAGTGCGGCTATTGCCTTCTCGAGCTGAGGGAGCGCCGCAGCCGCGGTACGCACCGGGTCGGCGAAGGTCTTGCTAAGCAGGTCCAGGTCGGCGGGCACGTTCGGCCGGAGGCGGCCAAGCGCGTCATAGAACGGCGCCCACAGCTCCGCCCGGCCGCCGAAGAAGCAGATCAGAGTCAGGACATTCAGTGCTTCAACGAGCACGGCGTCGCTGACCTCCTGCCCGCTCTCAATCGCCCCCACGAGCAGGCGATGAGCCGTGTCGACGTCGCCGTCGCCGTTCAGCAGGACGAAGGCGGCCGTCACCGCCGACTGCACTGACTGCTTGAACTGCGGGTCGGCCCGGTGGGCGTCAGCAAGCAGCTGCGCCGCATGGCGGAGCTGTCCGGTCACGTCAGCGCCGATGTACGCGGCCTCGGCCAGCCGCCGGCCCGGTCACCCCCCCTCGGGCTGAGCTCTGCGGCTCGCGTGAGCGCGGCGATGGCGCCCACCCCGTCGCCTCGCCGCAGGATCTGGTAGGCCGCCTGCTCCAGGGACTCGGCGACCTGCTCGTCGGGTCCGACCGTGGCATGCGCGAGGTGCCAGGCGCGCCGGTCGGCATGATCCGCCCACAGCCCGGCGAGCTCTCGGTGCCCTTGCCGACGCTCTTCGCCGGTCGCCAGCTCGACCACCGCCGACCGGATCAGCGGGTGGCGGAAGGCGCCGGCGAGTGGTCTCATCGACGTACACCAGCCGCGCTTGCTCCGCCGCCCCAAGATGCTCCAGCCACGAGCTACCCGCGGCGGCCGTGTCCAGGAGGCGGAGCTCACCCGTACCGTCCAACGCCATCAACAGCAGCAACTGCCGAGAGGGAGCCGGAAGCTCTCTGACCCGGGAGGCGAACAACGCCTGCAGCCGGCGGCCGAGCGGCAGCACTGTCGGCAAGGCGTGAAGCGCGGTCCGCTGCGCGTCGCTCAGCACCGCGGGCAGCTCCAAGAGCGCGAGCGGGTTGCCCTGCGCCTCCGCGAGGATGCGATCGCGGACGTTGGGTGCGAGCACGGGGAAACGCGCATCAACCAGGCTGCCAGCCGCCTCGGCGTCGAGCGGCCGCAGCTCGAGCTCGGGGAGCCCGACACGGTCGAAGAAGCTCTCTTCCTCCGTACGCGAGGCAGCGAGAAAGCCGATCCGGCTCCCCGCCACCCGGCGAGCTGCGTAGCCAAGCACCCCGGCGCTCGACCGATCCAGCCACGGCAGATCATCGATGATCAGCAGCAGCGGGCGATCAATGCTCGCCCCACGCAGCAGTGCGACCGTCGCATTTGATACGACCAGCCGGTCGGGTGGCTGGCCCTCGCCCAGACCCAGCGCGACGTTAAGCGCGTCGCGATGCGCGGCTGTCAACTCCGAGAGCTCCCCGAGGACGGGAAGCAGGGCCTGGTTCAGCCCGGAAAAGCTCATCCCGGCTTCGAACTCGACGCCGCGAGCACGCAGGACTCGTATCCCCGACTCCGAAGCTGCGCGCGCGGCCGCGTCAAGAAGCAGCGTCTTGCCGGCCCCAGCCTCGCCCAGCACGAGCAGGGCATCTCCATCCGTTCCGGCGCGCGCCAGGAACGCGTCCATCAGCGCCAGCTCTTCACCGCGGCCGACCGGGGCATCGGCAATACCGCGGTGCGGTGTCTCGGAGCTGATCACGGGTGGCTCCAGGCCTCGAAGGTCGCCCAACTGAACGGTAACACCTTGCTGCCGGCGCAGCGCGAGCCAGTCAGTTGACCCTGACCGCCGCTCAGGGTGCGCCAAAGGATAGTCATTTGACTGATCGCTCGCTGCGCGCCCCGGGTGCAGACTTGCCGCAGTGACCGCTACCCCCGGTTAGGAGAATGCCGTGAGCGTCACCGACTACGTGATCGACATCCTGCTCATCCTGGTCATTTTCCGCCAGGTGCGCCCGCACGAGCTGACGCCCCGGGCGGCACTGCTGCCACTTGCGCTGCTTGTCGCAGCGGGGATCATCTACCTGCGGCCGTTCACGCTCCGCGGCAACGACTTGGCCCTCATCCTCATCCTGGCCGCCGCCGGCCTGGTGCTCGGGGGGCTCAGCGGCCTGGCCGACCGCATCTGGCGAGACGAGCGGCGGCGGCTGATGTTCCGCGCGGGCGCCATCTCGGTCATCACCTGGGTGGCGGGCATGGGATTCCGGTTCTGGTTCGCCTATTACGCCTATCACTCCGGCGGTCCCGCCGTCGCCCGTTTCTCGGTCCGCCACGACATCACCGGCGCCGATATCTGGACGACCGCGCTGGTCCTGATGGCCTTCGGGCAGGTGCTGGCCCGCCTGGGCGTCCTGCAGGCCCGCCGGGTCCGCGCGATAAGCCAGCCGACCGCACCGCAGCATGTTCAGGCAGTCACGCCGGAAACCGATGCCAGCTGGGACGCCCGCTAATACGCCTGCCGGCTGTAACGCGGCAATCACGTACCGAGAACCTGTCATGGCGCCCCCGTCTAACACGGCCGGCCGTCGGCCCGGGAGGGGTTATGAGCGCTAGCACCGTCGCCGACCTGCTGCTGATCGGTGCCGCCGTGGTCTGGGTCCTGGCCCGGCAGGTACAGCTGGCGCGGGTCAAGCCGCGGCTGCTGGTCCTGGCCCCGCTGCTCCTGGCCTTCTTCGGGATCCGCAGCCTGCCCGCCTCGACCTGGCGGGTGCCCGCCGATCTCGCACTGCTCGCGGTAAGCGCGGCCCTGTCGGTGGGGCTGGGCGTATGGCGCGGCCAGACCATCCGAGTGTGGCGCGATGCCGACGGCACCTGGTGGCGCCAGGGATCGGTGCTCACGCTGGTGCTGTGGGGGGTGCTGATCCTGGCGCGCGGCCTGCTGTACGGGGTCGATGTCGCAACTGGCCATCGCGAGGCCTCAGACCTGGGAGCGGTGCTGGTCACGCTGGCGCTGAGCTTCGCGGCGCAGAACACCGTCACCGCGCTGCGGATGAACGCCGCGCAACCGCTCCCCGCCGGCCAGCCAGCCGAGCCAGCCGCCGGCGGCAGCACGGTCATCCCGCCACTGCTCGCTGCTCACGATCGCCGCCACGCCCGCCGGCACGAACGCGTCCAGGCCCGCCGGCAGGAACGACGAGAACGCCGGGAAACGCGGGGCTGGGAGTGACGCCCGGGCGGGCGGACGTGACCGGGCAGTGGCCGACCACGGATGCGGTCAAGCGAACAGTTCCCGAAATCGGCTTGCTCGTCCGGCGAACCGGCCGCCCGGGTTCCCATGCCAGCCAGGATCCCGCTCGGCCTGCACAGCAGATGGATCGCCGACCAGTAGATCCCGCACGAAACCACCCCTCGCTGGCGGTCGAAGCCATCCTGGTATGCCATCTCGCGGCAGGACCGCACGATCTCGCCGGAGCTTCAGCGCTTCCTCGCCAACCGCATGAACGCCACAACGGTCGAGATCGACTCCGGCCACCTCTCGCTGATTACCCACCCGCACGAGGTGACCCAACTGATCCTGTCCGCCACCTGGGCGGCCAGCCAGTATGCCGCAGCAGGCGGCAGCTGAAGGTGAGCGGTCGAGGACTGAGTGTGGTCCGATTCCCGCGCGGCGCGAGTCGTGGCCCACGGGCAGCCCTGGCCGGTTAGGACATGGTGAGAACCGCTTTGCCTGTCACCTGTCCGGTGTCGAGGGCGCGATGTGCGTCTGCGGCTTTGTCTAGCGGAAACGTCACGCCGACCACGATGCGCAGATCACCGGCGTCAAAGTGCGCCGCTGCCTGCTCGAGGATCGTCCGCTGGCGCTATCGGTGCGCAGGCCATCCTAACACCGACGGCGCCGGCATCCAGGTGAAGGAGACCCGCAGGTTCCGGTTGTGCATGGCCGTGATTGCCTCGTCCTCCCACGGGCTCTCGACATTGGAGACCAGGTCGCCGTAGGGGCCCACGAGCGAGGTGGCCGAGTCCCTGCTTGACTACGTCGCCGTGGGCGCCACCACGCTGCTCATCCGCGGCTACGACCCGGTCACGTCGCGGGCGCGGCAGCGGGAGCAGGCCGCGGTCCTGGTGGCCGGGCGCGGGAAGATCGTGGCCGAGTTCTTCGACTCCGGGCAGAGCCGCACCCGCACGCTGCCCTGGGCGCGCCGCCCGCAGGCCGCCGCCCTGGTCGCCGCACTGGCGGACCCGGACCGGGGCTGGGACGCGATCGTGATCGGCGAGTATGGGCGGGCGTTCTACGGCGACCTGCGTCGGCATACTTAACTCACGCGGTGCGCAACTGACGGGCCGGGGCACGCAAGCGGAGGCTGGGTCAGCCCGCTGCCGATCCTGGTTGGTGAGCAGATCCCCGAACAGCATCCACCTGCGGGAACCCTGTTCAGGTGTCGGCCTTGACGTACTGCGCAACGATGACGACCTGCCCGTCCGGACGCTCCGTGACCGTGTACCAGATGGTCAGACCATCTGACGGAAGATGGCGACGGTACGCACCCGGCAGCGGGTCTACTTCGGGAAACGGGTCGGCAAGTACCGGGACAGGTTCTTCGAGTAGGTGAAGATCGCCCTGTGAGCGGCGTTCCGAACCGGTTGGGGCAGTCCTTCGAGCTCGTCTCAGGTCCTGTCCGGGAAACGAAGAACCCGGTCACTCACTAATTCCCCACGCCTCCGCCAGTTCCTCGCGGGGGAAGGTACGGCCTTCCCCGGAGTCTGACCGGATGCGCCGCAGCGCCTCAGCATCCCCGGCCTCACGCCGCAGGCGCCGGTTCTCGGCCCGGAGTGCGTCCAGCGCTGCTCGCGGGATCGAGACCATGTCTTCGGTGCGTGCGGTCACGTGAACTCCTCACCAGCACGGGTTGTTCATCCCCGAGTTTACTCGCCATACGCCCCCTGACCCATGAGCCGAGGACAGCGGGAATGCCGCTTCCCGGCAGATCCAGACCGGGCCGTGGCCGTCGGTGAGGTGCAGGGGCTTGCCATCGGCCAACTTCACACCGACAGGCAAGTGGGCTGATAGATAGCTATTTTCGAAACTGTGTCCGAGGGGGGACTTGATCCCCGTCGGTGGTGGTACATCCCCGAACCGGGGATCTATCACCACTCCAAGCTAACACAACAAGGGCCGTCCGGTTGCGGTCAGCCGGGATGGAACTGCGAGCCAGGACTGGAGTGCAGCATCCGCACCGCGGCGCTCCTTCATCCGGCAGGCATGGCAACAACAGCGTCCCGCTGCTGTCCGGCTGTTCCCACACCGCAGACGCAGCCCCCGCGAACCAGCCCAGATGACCTTGCCGCCGAGTTGAACCCCCATAAAACCGGAGACTGCTCGCTCATGCCGCGAACAGGGTCGAGTGCCGCCTGCACGGCAAGGACTCTGGCCACGTCACATGGTCAGTCGGGAGCCGTCAACTCCGCCGGGCGATCTTCGACACCGGGAACCTGAAGACCCCGCCCGGCCCGAAACTCACCGAGCTCATCGACGCCCGCGTCGACGGGTTCGCCAGCCGCCCCCGTACTCCGGCCTGGGCTGCGGCGTGGTAGTGGACAGGGAATCTGTGCGGGACTTGAGGCGCTGGCGGCTTCGCGTGTTCCTGGCGAAGCCGCCAGCCGCCTCCACATGGTGCGCTTCCAGCAAGGGTCAGCTCGCGGCGACGCCCTCGGAGCCGGTGGGCAGGGCCTGCGTGCCGACCGAGGTGAGCGCGCCGTTGGCGCCGATGCTGAACTCGCCCAGCCGGTCCGAGCCGCTGACCGCCTCGAACGCGTACAGGTTCTGGCCGTCAGAGGAGACGCTGTTGTCCAGCGGGGTCACGCCGGTGCCCGGGCTGGTGTTCCCGGTCAGGGTCACCTGACCGAACGGCGAGACGTGGTAGCTGCTGATGATCTGGCTGCCGGCGTTGTCGACGAACACGTTGCCGTCCTGGCCCAGGGTGATCCAGCAGGCGGCGGTCTGACCGTCCGGCACGGCGGCCTGGGTCGCGTCGAGGGTTCCGTTGGCCGCGATCCGGTACGGCGACACCGCGGAGGTGCCGCTGGCGCCGTCGTCGGCCACCAGCAGCTCACCGGTCGGGGTGAACGTCTCGGCGAACGACAGCGGCGAGTCCGAAGCGCTGGTGACGGCCGGGGCGAGGGTGCCGCGCAGGCCGATCGCGAAGGTGTCGATCGTGTCCGATACCTTCTCGGTCACCACGGCGTAGCGGCCGTCGGGGCTGATGGCGACGTCCTCAGGGCTGGACGCTCCCGCGCTCAGCGGCTGGCTGCCGCCGGGGATGGCCACCAGGCCGGCCGGGGTCGCGAAGAACCCGGCCACGTTGGCCGTGCCTCCAGAGTTCAGCACCTCTGCCAGGCCGCCCCTGATCGCGACGCTGGTCGGGGTGGTGCCTCCGCTGGCCACCACGTTTCGCAGCCGCAGTGCGCCGTTGGGCAGAACCGCGAAGTCCGAGACCTGGTTAGAGCCGGCGTCTACCACCAGCAGCGTCTGGCGGTCCGGAGACAGTGTGACGGCGCCCTGCCCGTAATTGGCGGCGGTGCCGGTCCCGCCGGTGTTGTAGGTCCCGGCCAGGGTGAGGGTGCCGTCACCGCTGCGGGCAAAGGCCTCGACCTGGTTCCCGGCCGCGGAGTTGGTGCTGGTGTAGACCGACCCGTGGACACCCCCGCCGGCCGGCAGCGGCGCGGCCGAGGCGGTCGCCGCGCCGGCCAGCACCAGCCCGCCGGCAGCCGCGCCGGCCAGCACGATGCCCAGGGCCCGGTTCTTCAGACGATGCATGATACTTTCCTTCCTTTTTCCGCTGCGGCATGTTCCGCAGCCCCAACATCGGGCCACAGTGCCCCGCCCGCGGCCGGCTCACATCCTCAAGGCGGTTAAACGGAGCGGACCCGCGGCTGCGGCTGATGGCTGCGGACGGCCGCTACTGCGTCAGGCTGCGGCGCCGGACGATCCTGGCCCCGCCACCTGATCTCGATACCGAGTGCGAGCCTCTCCTACCCGACGGCATCGTCCCGTTCCCGGGCGGTACGCGTTCAGGATCACCGCGTCACGCGTCGCAGGACGTCCGTCGTATGCGAACCTAACCGTCTTGACGATGTGCGGCTGCTCAGAGCGCAGCGATACTCGGCGGATGCGCCGGGTCGAACCGCTGGATTGTCCGGCATCCCACGCGACAAGTCATCCTTCTTGTGCCAAGGAGTTCCCGCATGCCGACGACCGAGCCTGCTTACTTCACCGCGTTCAAGAACTTCGCGTTCACCCGGACACCGTTCGGGCGTGCTGACGCTCAGGTTCCACACCGAGGGTGGCCCTGCAATGTTCACCGGGCAGATGCACACCGATTTCCCGCGGGCCCTGTACGAGATCGGGGAAGACCGGGACAACCGGGTTCTGGTACTGACCGGCACCGGCGACCGGTTCATGACCGAGATCGACGGGCAGAGCCTGGACGACCCCACTAAGCCAGCGGTCTGGGACAAGACCACTGCCGAGGGCCGCCGGATAATGCAGCGGCTGGTCGACCTGGAGATGCCGATCGTGGCCGCGGTGAACGGCCCCGCCTCGGTACACAGCGAGTACGTCCTGATCGCCGACATCGTCATCGCCGCCGACACAACCGTCTTCTCCGACTTCCCCCATCTGACTTTCGGGATCGTGCCCGGTGACGGCGTCTACCTCGCCTGGGAAGAGGCCATCGGCCTCAACCGGGCCCGCTATCTCACCTTGACCCAAGGCTCGTTCACCGCCGAGCAGGCCGAGCGATGGGGTGCGGTCGCCGAGGTGCTTCCCCTGGATCAGGTGCTGCCGCGGGCGCAGGAACTCGCCGGGGGCCTCGCCGCCAAGCCGCAGTTGCTGACCCGGTACCTGGCGGTCACCGTGCGCCAGCGCCTCAGCCGCCGGATGGCCGAGGCATATCAGCTCGGCTCGGCGCTGGAAGGCCTCACCGGCGCTGACCTCGCCTATCAGCAGAGCTGACCACGGCCTTACCTGGAGCAGCACAGGAGGAGCAAAGCGAGCTACCGGCGGACCGGCCGAGAAGAGCGTCCAAGACGTGATCGTGATCGGGACCAGGCCGATCGGGCAGACCGTGATCCGCCGGGCCCGCGCGGCCGGGCTGATCGTGGCCGAGGTGGAGCGGCGGGAGAACTTTCGAATTCAGGTACAGCGACGAAAAAGAGGCTTAGCAATGACCGCACATTCAGGACCCCAGCGTGAAGTCACGAGCCGCCGCCGCTTCCTCGCGGCCGCGGGAACAGCCGCCGCGGTACCCGCCGCCGCGGCCCTGCTTGTCGGCGGGCCGCTGGCTGGAACCGCCCGGGCGGCGACGCCAGGTGGGCTCACTGATTACGCGCCGATACCACCAGGCGCCCTCGGGCCTGCGCTCAACGCGGACGGCTACTTCGTCGGAAACATCAACGGCAACCTGTACTGGGTGACCGACTCGGTCTACCAGGCCATGTTCCTGACCACCCAGGACGGCGTGGTCCTGGTCGACGCGCCGCCGACCATCGGGCACAATCTGCTACGCGCCACCGGCGCCGTCACCCAGGCGAACGGCAGGCCCGCGAATGTCACCCACCTGGTGTACTCGCACTCCCACGCCGACCACATCGGAGCGTCCTCCCTGCTGGGCGCCGACGTGGTGCGCATCGGCCACAGCGAGTGCCGCCGCCTGCTGCTGCGTGATGATGACCCGAACCGGCCGGCGCCGACCGTCACGTTCGATGACCATTACGTCCTGGAGGTGGGGGGAGAGCGGCTGCTCCTTGATTACCATGGGCCCAACCACACTCCGGACAACATCTTCATCTACGCGCCGGACCACCAGACCCTGATGGTAGTGGACGTGATCTTCCCTGGCTGGGTGCCGTTCAAGAACCTCGCCGTTTCCCAGGACATCCCAGACTGGATCAGCGCGCAGGACGTCGCGATGGGCTACCAGTGGCAGACGCTCGTCGGCGGTCACCTCGGGCGCCCCGGCCAGCGCGCGGACGGCGACCTGCAGATCGCCTACGTCGCGGACCTGCTGGCCGGCGCTCGCGCCACCATGGCCAGCCTGGACCCGGCGCCGTTCTTCGCCAAATACGGGAACAACTCCTGGGCGATCTTCAAGGCATACCTCGACGCCGCCGCGGCGGAGGTAGCCGGGCCGGTCATCGCCAAGTACCTCGGCAAGCTGGCCGCCGCCGACGTCTTCACGGCCGACAACGCCTACGTCATGTTCGAGGCTTTGCGGGTCGACTACGGCACGCTCGGCCCATTCGGAGACCATCCCTAGCCGCTGTCACCGGAAGGAGTGTCGCCATGGCAACCTCCCAGGCGCTTCAATGGACGGCCGGGACATCGACGCCGGGTCGCAGGGCTGACCCCGTCCGCGGACAGCGATGCGCCAGCTGACCTGGTGGTACGCAGGCCCGGTCCGGTGACGCGGCAGCCGCAGACCCGCTCGCCGCGCCGTTTGAGAAGCTCCGCGATCACATACCCGAGGATCCGGCGTTCTTCTTCGAGCACCTGTGCCGCGCGGTCTTCCAGGCCGGCAGCGGACTGCGGGCTGTCAACGAATGACTGCGCCACGCGGAGCATGATAGGTGACCACTACTCCACCAGCCGGGAAACCGTGGCCTCGTCGCCCGCTCGTAGCTGCGCTACGAGGTCCGCGTCGGCGTAGACCTCTCGTGAATAAGCGGCCTGGGACATCGCGGTCGCCTCCCGGCCTTGGATGATCCCAGCCTCACCCCGCGGCCGGCTGCGCACCCCCCCTCACCTCATCTCACCCGGGTGAGAAACCGGGAGGGTCGCCCGGGGATAAAGACTTTCTATCCCTCCGAACGGACACTGGTTTCCGTACCGCCTCTTCAGCTTGCGCTACGGACCTGGGCGGGTGCTCTTGCAATTACCTGACCTGACGATGTGCGGCGCAGATCTTGCGGCAACACTGGGCTCTCGCGCGATCAGCGGCCGATGAGCGGCCGCAGAGAGGTGAGGACTCACACCTCATGAGAGACCCTCAGGCGATGCCGAAAATCGAAGACTACGCATTGCTGGGCGACCTGCACACGGCGGCTCTGGTGAGCACCGCCGGATCGGTCGACTGGCTGTGCCTGCCGCGTTTCGACTCGCCGGCTGCGTTCGCCGCGCTCCTGCACAACGACGAGGCGGGACACTGGACGCTCGCCCCCGCGGCCGCGAGCGCCTGTACGACCCGGCGGTACGTCGGTAACACCCTGGTGCTCGAGACGGACTGGGTCACCGCGGACGGCGCGGTACGGGTCATCGACTTCATGCCGCCCCGGGCGGGCACCCCGTACTTGGTCCGCATCGCGGTGGGCCTGGACGGCGAGGTGGCGATGCGGTCGGTGCTACGTCTGCGGTTCGACTACGGGCGCGTCGTCCCGTGGGTCCGGAACCTTGGCACCCAAGTCCATGCGATCGCCGGGCCTGACCGCGTCCGGCTGATGTCCGAAGTTCCGCTGCGTAGCGAGCATTGGGACACGTTCGCGGACTTCACGGTGCGCAGCGGCGACCGTGTTCCGTTCGTCTTGTCGTGGGCGCCCGGCCACGACCCGCAGATGCCGAATGTAGATGCCGAGCAGGCTCTTTCCGAGACGGAGCAGTTCTGGACCGGGTGGTCTGCTTGCGCCGCTTACCAGACCGGGCCGTACAGCGACGCCATCGACCGGTCGCTTATCACCCTGAAGGCCCTGACCTACCAGCCGACCGGCGGGATCGTCGCGGCCGCGACCACGTCACTGCCGGAAGAACTCGGCGGCGTCCGCAACTGGGATTACCGGTACTGCTGGCTGCGCGACGCCACCTACGTGCTGCAGGCACTGCTCGCAGCCGGTTTCAGACGCGAGGCAGGAGCATGGCGCGACTGGCTGCTGCGCGCCATAGCAGGCCAGCCAGAGGCGCTGCAGATCGTCTACAGCATCGACGGCGCGCGGCGGCTGCCCGAGGCCGAGCTGGGATGGCTCGCCGGGTACGAAGGGAGCAGCCCGGTCCGCACCGGCAACGCCGCGTCCCGTCAGCTGCAACTCGACGTCTGGGGTGAGACGCTGGACGCCTTGTTCCTAGCCCGGCAGGCAGGTCTGCCCGCCGACCGCGATGCGTGGTCCCTGCAGGTCGCCCTGATGAATCACCTCGAGTCAGCCTGGCGCGAACCGGACAACGGGCTGTGGGAGGTGCGCGGCGACCGGCAGCACTTCACCCACTCCAAGGTCATGGCGTGGGCGGCTGCAGACCGAATGGCACGATCGGTCCGCACCTACGGCCTGCCCGGCCCCGCGCCGCGGTGGGAACAGCTCCGCGATCAGATCCATCACGACGTCGTTACCCACGCGTTCGACGCCGGACGCAATACCTTCACCCAGGCCTACGGGTCCACCGCGCTGGATGCCAGCCTGCTGCTGATCCCGCGCGTCGGCTTCCTGCCCGCCACCGACCCGCGCGTGCTCGGTACCATCGACGCGGTCCGTCGCGAACTGAGCGACGGCGGCCTCGTCAAGCGCTATCGAACCACCGAGACCGACGATGGCATCAGAGGCAGCGAGGGCCTGTTCATCGCCTGCTCGTTCTGGCTGGTGGACGCGCTGTATGCGTCCGGGCAGCAACGGGATGCCATCGACCTGTTCGAGCGCCTACTCCTGCTGCGCAACGACGTCGGACTGCTGAGCGAGGAATGGGACCCAGGGGCACACCGCCAGCTGGGCAACACACCTCAGGCGTTCAGCCACTTCGCCCTGGTCGTCAGCGCCCTCCAGCTGCACATGGGGCACATGACCCGCAGCGACAGCCCGATGCAGGCATGACCACCAGGCCGGATGTGGTGATCGACTGGGTCACCTTGATCGTGTCCGACCTTGACCGGGCGTCAGAACCTTCGGGTGCAGACAGTCATGGCCGGACAGCCCGGCACTATCCAGATCATCTCGCGCTCTCCTCATCGCCGCGCCGGGGCGTCACCCAGTTCCTTTCCACGCTCACGAGGTCTAGCCCGGGTCTAGCCCCAGCCCGCGCACCAAGTCCAGCACGCCATACAGATGAGACTGATCGCGGATCTCACCAACGAGGGTGGTCTGCTCGATACTGGGCTCCACGTCCAGCCCCTCGAAGGCGGACATGAGCCGCTTTGTCAGGCGTCCCCGGACCGTGATCCGGTATCTAGTCGGCTCCAAGTTGCCTCCAGGAACTGTCGACCGCGGCAAGGATGACGTTGTTGGCGCCTTCGAAGGCGTTCGCCACGCTCTCCCGACCGCTGGCCGACATGTAGGTCCCGGAACCCGCGCCACCGGTGAAGGTGCGGCCTACTCCGCCATCACATGGAGTCTTCGTGCGGCTCGCCCATGGACATGGACTCTTGGTCCGGCGTGCCCATCGACATGGACTCTTCCTGTGGCTCGCCCATGGACATGGACTCTTGGTCCGGCGTGCCCATCGACATGGACTCTTCCTGTGGCTCTTCCGACATCGACATCGACATCGACTCTTCTTGTGGCATGTTTATCCCTTCCTTGTCCCTCATCTGGGTTCCTTATCTGCGTGTTCGTTCGGCATGCAGGCCTGTCCTGAATCCCGCCTGCCGCGATAAGGCCGATCCCGGTTGGCTCAGACTGGCCAGTCCGGTCAGGTCGGTGCCGATCGCGCCGTGGGCCCGAACGAACACCATCAGCACGCTGCCGCACGTCCGGCAGCGCACGACGGTGCCGGGAGCCTGCCGGTAGACGACCAGTTCGGCTACTGGCCTGCTGGCGCCGCAAGTTGCGCAGGTGCTGCTGGCGGCGGTCATATCCGTGCCGAAGACGTCGATCAGCAGGCCGCCGATCGCGTTGCCGTCCACTGCATCCATCAGTGCCCTCCTGTCCCCCCGAACCGTTCGGTCTTCACCCGCTCGGGTGGGTAGCCGAGGCCGACCAGCCCGGCCGCGGCGGTCTCGACGAAGCTGGTGGGCCCGCAGATGTAGGCCAGCGGGTTGGCCTCGGCGGGCCAGGCGACCTGGGTCAGCAGCGCCTGGTCGATCCGACCGGTGTGGCCGGCCCAACCCGCCGGGTGGCCCCGGGTCAGCGTGTAGCTCACCTGCACCCCGTCGTGGTACTGGCCGAGCTCGTCACGGTAGATCACGTCCTCCCAGATGCGGGAGGAGTACAGCAGGTACGCTGGGGCGTCGCTGCCGGTGCGCCGGCGGTGCCGCATGATGGAGCGCAGCGGCACGATGCCCGACCCGCCGGCCAGTAGCAGCAGCGGGCCGCCGTCGCCGGGCTCCCACACGAAGTACCCGCCGACCGGGCCGCGCATCTCCAGTTCGTCCCCGGCGCGGAGCTCCCCTGTGAGATACGGCGAGACCTCGCCGTCCTCGAGCCGCTCCACCGTGATGGCCACGGGCTCACCTGGCGCCGAGGCGATCGAGTACTCGCGCTCGGCGGTGTAACCGTCTTCGGCGGTCAGCCGCACGTCCAGGTGCTGCCCGGCGCGGTGGCCGGGCCAGTGCGGCGGGTCCAGCTCGATGGTGACCACCGAGGCCGTCTCCCGGGTGACCGAGGCGACCGTCGCGGCCTGCCAGGTCAGTCGCCCGCGTAGCGCTGTTCTCGCCATGGGTCCCCATACATGTGATAGCCCTTGGTCTCCCAGAACCTCGGCTCAGCGACCTCGCGCAGGTCCAGACCGCGCACCCACTTGGCGCTCTTCCAGAAGTACAGGTGCGGCACCAGCAGCCGCAGCGGGCCGCCGTGCTCGGCCTCCAGCGGGCCGCCGTCATAGCCGAAGGCCACCCACGCCTGGCCGCCGGTGACGTCGGCGATCGGCAGGTTCGTGGTGTACCCGCCGTCGCAGAACGCCATCACATATGGCGCGTCGTACCCCGCCTGGTCCAGCAGCGTGTCCAGCGACACCCGGCGCCACTCGGTGCCGGGCTTGGACCAGCGGGTCACGCAGTGGATGTCCGAGGTGATGGCCTCAGCCGGAAGCGCCCGGAATTCCTGCCAGGTCCAGGACTTCTTCGCCTGCCCCCCCTGGGTGATCGAGAACGTCCATTTCTCCAGCAGGGTGTGCGGCGTGGGGTCGGCCGACAGCACCGGGAACCCTTCGGTCACATACTGACCCGGCGGCACCCGGCTCTCCTGTCCGACCGGGGCGCGGTGAAGTTGGCGGAAGCCACGCGAGACAGGGCTCATAGCCGGTCAGCTCCTCTTCATCAGCAGGCCATTCAGGAAGACATGGGTCCACCTTCGCCGCGGCCCTGGAAACCCACATCGTCAAAAGTGCTAATGGTGCCGTTCCACCCTCAACGAGCCGGTCACGGGCGGCATCGTGGGTCTATCTCGTTAGTTAGTCAGACAGTCCCACGCCCTCCGGGCCGGTCGGGGTTCGCGATCGGACGCGAGCGAAGCCCTAGCGGGTGGGCAAGCTAGCGCGCCTCGGTTTTGTCGTCGCCCTGGCCTGCGGGAGCGAGTGAGGCTATCAGCGAGATCATCACGTCCAGGGCCGCGGCGAGCGGCCGGACGTCCCGCTCAACCTTCGAAAGCAGGAGACCGCCCTGGAGTGCGGCCAGGAGTGCGATGGCCAGTTGACCGGGGTCAGAGGCCGCGCTCAGCTGACCGCGGTCGCGCATGCCAGTCAGGCATGCCGAGATCGCAGCCTCCCACCGGGCGTAGCCCTTGGCGACGTCGCAGCGGGCCGCGTGATCCAGCTCGGCCAGTTCGCTGCCGAGCGAGCCGAGCGGGCAGCCGCCCTGGCAGTCCGCGTCGCGCTGGATCGAGACGATCATGTCGCGCCACGCGCGCAGGCCGTCGATTCCCTCAATCGCCGCCAGCGCGGGCTCGTGGACTTCGCCGACTACGGCCTGCGCCCGGTAGTCGACTACGGCGTGGACCAGCGCTTCCTTGTCGGCGAAGTAGTGGTAGATCTGCGAGCTGCTGACGCCTGCCTCGGCGCGGACGTCGTCGAGTGTGGTGCGTGCAACACCCTGCTGGAGGATCAGGTCAGCGGCGGCCGCCACGATCCGCTCCCGGGTCTGCTGACCCTTGCGGGTTAGGCGGGCGGCAGGCTTATAGCCGGGGGCCATGCTGGACATGGCGGCAAGTCTAGCGTTTCTGGATTGGACATTCCACTTTCGGCCTGAGATTCTGGATCATGCAACCCAGTTGATCCAGGAGGTAATGGTGACTGCCGATCTGACCATCGCGGGGCAAGTGGCTGAGCATCACGGTGCTTCGGCCGGCCAGCTCCCGGCCGGAGTGGCCGAGGCGTTCGCGGCCGAGCAACGCAACCTGGTCGCGGCGGGGCTCCCGAGCGCGGCAGCCGGACCAGGCGACCGCATGCCGGACGGCAACCTGCTCGACGTGGCGGGGCAACCGACGTCGCTGGCAGAAGCCCTCGGCTCCAGGCCGGGCGTGATCGCCTTCTACCGCGGCGGGTGGTGCCCGTACTGCAACATCGCCTTGCGTACCTATCAGGCCCAGCTCGTTCCCGCGCTGGCTGACCAGGGCATTCCGCTGGTCGCCATCAGCCCGCAGACTCCAGACGGATCACTGTGCACCAGGGAGACCAAGGAACTGACGTTCACGGTCCTGTCAGATCCCGGCAACCAGATTGCCCGTCAGCTCGGCATTCTCACGGCGCCCAGCGACGGCGCGCGTGCTGCCCAGCTGCAGCTCGGCCTGGATCTGACGAAGGTCAACGCCGACGGGACAACGGCGCTGCCTATGCCCACGGTCATCGTCGTCGACGCGTCCGGCGTCATCCGCTGGATCGACGTCCACCGCGACTACACATCCCGAACCGAGCCAGATGAGGTACTGCAGGCAATCACCCAGACCATCGGCTGACAGTCGGAACGGCCTGGGCGCGGCCTTGCGCAACGGGTGATTTGATGCCTGGCGCCATGCGGAGCGGGCTCAGTAGTGCGCGGTAAGAGCCGGGTCATGGCGCTCGCCGAACGGAGGCTGATTTGCTTAGGCGGCTGGTCGCAGCGACACGCTTGCCGGTCATGACCGGCGCCGCCGGCGGTTGTCGCGGTGGCGGCTGCCGGCTGCGCATGCGGCCTGTTGGTCGCTGCGGCCCTGCCGCTTCGGCGGCGCGCGCCCGGAACGGATTCCGATGGTGAATCTGCCGCGGGCTGCCGATCGGGTAGCTGGCGTCGCGGCGGGCGGCGCGCAAATTGATCGACCCAGGGGAGACTCAGTCTGGACATGACGACGGCAGCCCCGGCGGCGCTTCCTGGCCTGCGGACGGCTGGTCCCGCAATGGTCGCCCGCCCGATCTTGTGGCAGCAATTGAACCTGTCCGCACGGGTAGCTGTTGTCTCCGCACCAGCTGGCAGCGGCAAAACAGTTCTTCTCGCGTCCTGGATCGATCAGGCGAACCTGGCCGACCGCGTGGCGTTCGTGCAGGTACTGCGGGATGAGCGCGATCCGCAGCGTTTCTGGCTGTCAGTGCTGAGCGCGCTCCGACAGACGTCGGCAGGGTCGGTTCTGGTGCGACCTCTGACGGCAGCGCCGGATCCGGACGGGTGGGCGATCACCGAACGGCTCTTGACGGACCTGGCACCGCTGGGCGAACGGCTGTGGCTGGTGATTGATGATCTGCATGAGCTGCATTCTGATCAGGCGCGCGGGCAGCTGGAGCTGCTGGTGCTGCGCGCGCCGGAGGAGCTGCGGTTTGTGCTGGCCACCCGGCATGACGTGCGGCTGGGGCTGCACCGGCTGCGGCTGGAGGAAGACCTAACCGAGATACGTGCCGAGGACCTGCGCTTCACGGTGGGCGAGGCTCGCGAGCTGCTGTCCGCGGCGGGGGCGCAGCTTGCCGATCCCGCGGTGGAGCTGCTGGTGGACAGGACGGAGGGGTGGGCGGCCGGGCTGCGGCTGGCGGCACTGTCGCTGGCTGGACATCCCGATCCGGGTCGGTTCGCGGCGGAGTTCTCTGGCAGCCAGCGGACCGTAGCGGAGTACCTCCTGGCGGAGGTACTGGACCGGCAGCCCGAAGAGGTGCGGCGCCTGCTGATGCGCACCAGCATCCTCGAGCGGGTCAACGGCGAGCTGGCCGACCTGCTCAGCCAGGGCAGTGGCGCGGAGCGGTTGCTGCAGGACCTGGAAGAGGCGAACGCGTTCGTGCTGTCGCTAGACGCCTCGCGCACCTGGTTCCGGTATCACCACCTGTTCGCCGGCCTGCTGCAGCTCGAGCTGCGCCGCACCGAGCCCGGTGCAGTCGCTGGCCTGCACAAGCTGGCTTCCAGGTGGCTGGCCGAGCACGGCTTCCCGGTGGAGGCAACCCGGCACGCGCAGGCAGCGCAGGACTGGAAGCTCGCCGCAGCCGTGATTGCCGACCACTGGTCCGGCCTGCACTTGAGCGGGCAGAACGCGACCGTGCACGCGCTGCTGGCGGGATTCCCGGCCAGGCGGCGCGCGGCAGATGCCGAGCTGGCGGCGGTCACGGCGGTCGATGAGCTCGCGCACGGGTCAATAGAGACAGCGGAGCGGTCCCTGGCGGTGGCCGAAGGCCAGGCCGCAACAGTGCCGCCCGGCCGGCGACGGCACGCCCAGGTGCTGATCGGAATGGCCCGGCTGCTCCTAGCCGGGCGGAGCGGCGACCAGCAGGCGCGGGCCGAGGAGGCCCGGCGCCTGCTGTCGGTGGCCGATGCGCCGCATGGAGGCCACCCTGGCCTCGGCGAGGAGCTCCATGCGCTGGCGCTCCTCGAGATCGGCGACGCCGAGACCTGGACCGGCCGGACAGACCAGGCGGAGACCCACCTAGAGCAGGCGATCGCGCTGGCCCGCCGCATCGAGCGGCCGTATCTGGAGTTCATGGGGCTGACATATCGCGCGGAGATCGACCTCAACAGGCGGATTCCGCGGGCGGAAGAGCTTAGTAAACAGGCCATCGACCTAGCCGGGCAGCACGGCTGGACCGATGACCTGTTCGCCGGCTTCGCCTCGATGACGCTCGGATCGGCACTGACCTGGCAGGGTCAGCTGGACGAGGCCGAGGACTGGGTGCAGCACGCCGAGCGCGTCTTCCGGACCGAGGCCAATCCTGCGTCGGCCATGGGGGGCCATTTCGTTCGCGGGCAGCTTGAACTGGCCCGCGGCCAGTTCGCCGACGCGCTGGCCGCGTTCCGGGCGGCCGAGCGGCTAGCAGGTCCGCACCCGCTAGCCAGGCCGCTGCAGGCCTGGCTCGTGTACGTTCTAGTGGGTCTCGGCGAGACCGCGCACGTAGAGGACGGCCTGGCCGGCCTCCCCGACCCTGTCCGCGAACGGGGAGAGATGCGCATCGCCGAGGCAGTACTGCGGCTCGCCCAGGAGGATCCGCGCGCGGCGACCATGGCGCTCGCACCGGTCCTGGCCGAGTCTGCCCGGCTGGGCTGGCGGTCCTGGCTGGCTGAGGCGTTCCTGCTGGAGGCGATCGCCAGGGACTTGCTCGGCGCCCCTGACCCTGCTAGCCGGGCCCTTGAGCGTGCCTTCGACATCGCGGAACCCGACGGCGCACTGATGTGGTTTTTGCTGCATCCCGCGCCGGACCTGCTTGAGCGCCAGGCCGGACGGCATACCGCCCACGGGCCGCTGATAGCGAAGATCCTCAATCTGCTCACCCGGTACGAGCCCGTGCCTCGCGACCGGCCGCGGCTGTTGCTTGAGCCGCTCAGCCGGAGCGAGCTTCGCGTGCTGCGCTATCTTCCGACCCATCTGTCGGCACCGGAGATCGCCGGCGAGCTATCCGTCTCGACGAGCACCGTCAAGACTCACATGCGCAACCTGTACGCCAAGCTCGGCGCGCACCGCCGCGCCGAGGCCATCGAGCGGGCCCGCGCCATGGGCCTGCTCGCGCCCTCGGCAGGTCCGCGCTGACTCTGCCACCTTCTAGGGCCAGTACGTGCATGTCCTTACCGTCGCGCGCAGCCAGCCTGCTCGCGCCCTCCGCCTGGGTCGGTCGGACCTGAGCCGGCGGCACCCGGTCGAGCTGCCTGACGGAATTCATCCGGATCGTGGGCGGCATTTCCTCTTCATGGCGACCAGGCTTCTCAGGAAGACGATGCTGAGAGGAGCATTGCCGTGACACCGGTGCCGCCGAGATCAACGTCGCCTCCAGGCAGGCCCGCCGATGGCTAGGAGCAGCGCGAATCAGTACGAGATCCGGGTACGCGGTCACCTGGGCGAGACGATGCGCGCCGCGTTCCCTGAGCTGCGGGCCCGCGTCGACGCCACAGATACCGTCCTGACCGGCCTGCTGCCAGACCAGGCCGCCGTCTACGGCGTGCTAGCCGTCATAGAGTCACTCGGGCTCGAACTACTCGAGATGCGCCGGATGCCACCCGGCTGAGATGCCCAGGGCCGACCAGCGTCAGCGGCGAGAATCATACGGATCGTGCGAAGCGCGAATAGTCCGCGACGCAGGATGCTGTGACGATGGCAGCGAGCACGCCCCGACGACGAAGGTCGAAGGCGCGGGCCAGCCAGTGCAAGCTCGCTGCTGGGAGCGGCTGGGCGCTGCGGTACCGGACCTGGGCGAAGCGCTGATATGACGACTGCCATTGGTACCGAGGTGCCTGGGCAGCGCGCCAGCGTGAGCCACGCCTGGTTGCCTGCGGGCCGGGCTGTGCTGCACGGTCGTGACACCGAGCGGGCCGTGATCCGTGAACTGCTGCGACAGGCAGAGCGGGGATCCGGAGGCGTCGTACTCGTTGAGGGCGAGCCGGGCATCGGCAAGTCGCTGCTGCTCCAAGATGCCCGCGATCAGGGCGAAGGGCGTGATTTCTCCCTGGTCGCCGGCGCGGCCGACCCGCTCGCCCACGCGAGTCCGCTATTCACACTGCGCGCGGCATTGCACGAGCCCCTTACCGGGCTAGCCGACAGTCGCCATTGTCCTGACGCGCCGAGCCCGGCTTGCCAGTGGCTAGCGTGGCTGCGTAGCCGCCTGGAACTACGGGCCGCTTCTGCTCCGCTGCTGATATGCCTCGACGACCTGCACTGCGAGAGCGAGGCAACCCTCGCGGCGCTGCGGTCGCTGCAGCGGGATCTTTGCGGGCAGCCACTGGCCTGGCTGCTGGCTCGCTCGAGCACTGTTCGCTGCGGCGCCGACCATCTGTTCAGCCTGCTCGAACGGGACGGCGCCGTCCGGATCACGCTCGGCCCGCTGGCCGAGGACGCAGCATTGATGATGCTCGCCGACGCCTTTGGCGCGCCGCCTGATCCAGGCCTGACTGCCCTTGCCCGGGATGCGGCAGGCGTTCCGTCGGTGCTGACTGAGCTGATCCGCGGCCTCCGCGAGAACCATGCAGTCGATGTGAGCGGCGGCCGTGCTGTCCTCGCCTCTCACGACCTGCCCCTGCAGGTTCTCCACCTCGCGCAGCAGCGGCTCGGCCAGGTAAGTAGGCCA
Source organism: uncultured Actinomycetes bacterium (assembly GCA_963789225.1). GTDB lineage: Bacteria > Actinomycetota > Actinomycetes > Streptosporangiales > Streptosporangiaceae > Palsa-504. The sequence goes on along the minus strand of CAWBKD010000001.1, from coordinate 11,939 downwards.
ACCCGTCACCTCCTGGTAACGGCCGCCATCCTCGGGCCCGCTTTCCGGCTAGAGGACGCCGCGGAGATGCTGGGCGAGTCGCCGGCCGCTCTGCTGCCGGCAATAGAGGAGGCAATGGATGCCGCGCTGATAAGCACGGCGGAGCACGGCTTCGCATTCCGGAATGAGCTGCTGCGCCGCGCTGCCGGCGACATGATTCCGGCGCCCGCGCGCGCAGCCGTCCACCGGCAGTACGCCGAGATCCTGCTCAGCCGCGGGGCCTCAGCGACAGCTGCGGCCAGTCACCTGCTCCAGGCGGCGCATCCAGGCGATCCCGCGTCGCTGCCAGGGCTGGACCAAGCCGTGGCCCGGACGATCCGGTCTGCTCCGCAGGTCGCCGCCGATCTTGCCATGCAGGCGCTAGAACTTACCCAGCCCGGTGATCCGGCCGAGGTGTCACGGTCCGTAGCAGCCGCCGAGGCGCTGGCCGCCGCGGGCAGGCTTGAACAGGCTCACAAGATTGCCGAGTTGACCCGCGCAAAGCCGCTTCCGCAAATGGCCGAACACCGGCTCCGGTGCGTCATGTCCTGGGTTTTGTGCACTCGCGGACAGCCACAGGACGCGGCTGCCGAAGCCGCCGTCGTGCTGGCCGCGGCGCACCTACCGCGTAAGATCCGCGCCCGCGCGCAGACAGCAAGCCTCCAGGCCCTGACGGCCGTGCGCGCCGAGCCAGCCGCCGGTGGTGACTCCGCAGCTGGTGTCCGGCCGAGCTCCCACACCTCGGCAGCTGCCCTGATCCTTCAGGCCAGCCGCTGCTGGGACGGCGGCCAGATCCGCGAGAGCCTTCGGCTGGTGCGTGACGCGGCGCGCGGCACCGGCATCTCCCCGGACGCTCGGGATGCCCAGCCTCTGCTCGTCCTGGCGGCCGCTCTGGCGGACGTGCGCGAGCTCAATGAGGCAGAGGCCATCCTGGGCGCCGCGGCCGCTTCCGGATTGAGCGTTCTCCCGGCTGGCGCGGCTGTGGCGCTGGTGCGCGGCCGCGTGCATCTGGCTGCGGGACGGCTGGCTGCGGCGGGCTCGGAGGCAGAGGCTGCTCTGGCGCACGCGCAGACGCTCGGCGCGCACTCGTATGCCGCGACCGCGCGCAGCGTCCTTGCCGTCATCGAGCTGCGCCGGGGTGACGTGGCGGCGGCGGCTCGGCACATCAGTAGCCGTCCGACCAGCAGCTCGCACTTGGCGGACATTTACGCACGCTCTGAAAGCAGCCTGGCCGAAGCGCAGGTCGTTGAGGCCGGCGATGGCCCTGCTGCGGCTCTTTGCTGTGTCGCTGCCTTCTGCGCCGATCTTCCCGACCGGCCAGGGCCCCTACTGGGCGATCCGGCACTTGCCGCGTGGCTGGCGCGCGCCGCGCTGGCCGCAGGGGACGAGAAGCTGGCCGCTGCTGCTGCCGATAGTGCCGCGACGGTGGCAGCCGCTTACCCGGAGTTCCGGGCGTATTCCCCGGCCGCCGCACATGCCCTGGGCCTGGTCCATCGTGATCCGGCCAGCCTGGCCCGCGCCACGACAGAGCACGCGGACCCGTGGGCCAGGGCGTCGGCGGCAGAAGACCTTGGCGTCCTGCACGAACGGGGCGGTGACCGGGATCAGGCCGTCGATTGCCTGACGTCGGCACTCGCGGACTACCGGCAGGTGGGCGCCAGCCGGGACGAGGCGCGCGTCCGCTGGCGACTCCGCCAGCTGGGCATCCGGCGCCGCCACTGGAGTACAAGTCCCGGCACCGGGCCCGTCGTGGGCTGGCACAGCCTGACCGGCACCGAGCAAGCCGTCGCCTGCCTTGTCGCCGAGGGACTGAACAACAACCAGGTCGCAGCTCGCATGTACATCAGCACCCACACCGTTGCCCATCACCTCCGTCAGGCCTTCCGCAAACTGAGCATAACCTCGCGCGTTGAGCTCGCCCGCATCGTGATCCAGCGCGCCGCGGACGGCGCGCCGCTGAGAAATTAGCCATCTTGACGATGCCGGCGCCCGCCTGATGGCCGGATAGTGGCCGTCACCGCAGCGGTTCAGCCCGCGCCCGGCAGAAAGGATCGACCAGCTATGACGAGCCCGGTCTCGCGGGGCTTTCACCGCCTGAGCCGCCCGGCGGGCGCGGAGGCCGGGAAGCTCCCGCCGGGCCAACACGTGACCACCGACTTCCCTGTGCTGTCGGCCGGCCCGACGCCGCATACCCCGCTTCAGGAGTGGACCTTCTCGATCCGCCTGGGCAGCCAGACACTCAGGTCCTGGACCTGGCCGGAGTTCCAGGGCCTGCCGGCCGAGACCGTGACAGTCGACATCCACTGCGTGACGCGCTGGTCGAAGCTGGGCACGGTGTGGCGTGGCGTCCCGGTGCGCGCGCTGCTGGATCAGGTCGAGCACGACGCGCAGTACGTGCTGGCGTTCAGTGACGGCGGCTACACCACGAACCTGCCGGTCAATGACGTGAGCAGCGGCCAGGCCTGGCTGGCCTTCGACTACGACGGGCAGCCGCTGGCGCCCGAGCACGGCGGCCCGGCCCGCCTGCTGGTGCCCCACTTGTACTTCTGGAAGAGCGCCAAGTGGGTACGCGGCCTGGAGCTGCTCGATCACGACCAGCCGGGTTTCTGGGAGAACTACGGCTACAACAACTACGGGGATCCGTGGCGGGAACAGCGGTACGCGGGCGACTGAGCTGGCAGGTCGCCACCGTCGCCGCGGTCACCGATGAGACAGACTCGGTCCGCACGATCGCGCTGGATCTGCCGGACTGGCCAGGCCACCGCGCCGGGCAGCATCTGGATGTCCGGCTGACCGCCGAAGACGGCTACAGCGCCGAGCGGTCGTATTCCATCGCCTCGGCGGACGGCGAGCCGGTCGCCATCACCGTCGAGCGGCTCGAGGATGGCGAGGTCTCGCCCTACCTGACCCAGGAACTGCGCCCGGGCGACCAGATGGAGGTACGGGGTCCGATCGGGAACTGGTTTACCTGGGGCCCTCACGACGGCGGGCCGCTGCTGCTGATCGCCGGCGGATCCGGCGTGGTGCCGCTGCGGGCAATCCTCCGGCACCGCCAGCGCAGCAGCAGCAGCGTGCCCGTCCGGCTGCTGTACTCGTCGCGCACGCTCGCGGACGTCATCTACCGGGAGGAGCTGGACCAGTACGGGGGGAGCGCCGAGGTGCGCTACACGCTGACCCGCAGTCAGCCGCCGGGCTGGGGCGGGTTCGCCGGCCGCGTGGACGACGCCATGCTCGCCCGTGTCGCCTGGCCTGCCAGCCAGCGCCCGCTGGCCTTCATATGCGGACCGACTCCTTTCGTCGAGGCAGCGGCTGAGCTGCTCGTCGCGCGCCACTACCCGTCCGGCCGGGTCAAGACCGAGCGCTTCGGAGGAGCCTGAATGGCACTTGACGGCAACGCCATCGGCGGCCTGCTCCTAGAGATCTTCGCCGTCGAGATGACCAGCGCCGAGGCAACCTGCGCTTCCTGCGGCGCAGTAGGCCCCGTCGCAGAAGCCACGGTTTACGTCCGGGGGCCGGGAACGGTCGTCCGCTGCCGCAGATGCACCGGCGTGCTTATGGTCATCGCGCGGGCCCGCGGGCTGAACTGCGTGGATCTGAGCGGCCTGGCCGCGCTGGAAATGAACCCCGCCGATGACTGACTGCCTCGCCGGGCGCCCGCTCCTCCGCGGCAGCCGCACGTTAACCAGCGCTGGCGTACTGACTGTCCGTCTTGACGATGTGCAAGCACGGCGCGTCGGCAACGCTACGCATGAGCAGGCGGCACATCACGGCGGCGTGCCGCTCACTGGAAGGAGAACTGCATGAGCATGAACTGGCTTGAGGGCATGCCTCCGCAGATGGCCGACCCCATGACGGAGCAAATGGGCACGCCGATGATGACGGAGCAAATGGGCGGCCCGATGGCGGAGCAAATGGGGCGGCCGATGGCGATGCCCGTATTCGCCGGGCAGAAGCTGATCGTGGTGGGCGGCAGCAGCGGCATGGGGCGCCAGACGGCCGCCGACGTCGTTGCCGCCGGCGGCAGCGCCGTCGTGATCGGCCTCGATGACGGGCGAGTTAACGACACAGCGACGGAACTCAGTCAGCACGGCAAGGCCTGCGGCATCGCGGCTGACCTGACCGACCGGATGGAGGTGGAGCGCGTCCGGCAGCAGCTGGCCGACGAGCACGCGGACGCAACGCTGCTCGTCAACGCGGCCGGGCTGTTCATCCCCAAGCCGTTCCTGGATCACGACGCCGCTGACTACGACTCGTACCTGGAACTGGACCGGGCCATCTTCTTCATCACCCAGACCGTGGCCCGCGGGATGGTGAGCCAGGGCCGCGGCGGCTCCATCGTCACCATCGGCAGCATGTGGGCGCATCAGGCCATCGGTGCCACGCCGTCGTCGGCATATTCGCTCGCTAAGGGCGGGCTGCACGCTCTGACCCGCAACCTGGCCCTCGAACTCGCGCCGCACCAGATCCGGGTCAACGCGGTCGCTCCGGCCGTCGTCGCGACTCCGATCTACGAGCGGTTCGTGCCGAAGGACAAGCTCGAGGAGACGCTGCACAGCTTCGACGGCTTCCACCCGCTCGGCCGGACCGGCACCGTGCGGGACATGGCCAACGTCATCACGTTCCTGCTGTCTCCCGCCACCAGCTGGGTCACAGGCGCCGTCTGGGACGTCGACGGTGGCGTCATGGCCGGACGTAACTAACAAACCACCAGATTCATCTCGTGTCGAAGGGGAGTCATGAAGCCACCGATGCGGCGGTGTCATCTGACGGCCAGTACCTGTACGTGCAGGCCGGCGGACCCGGCAACGTCGACGCCTTCCGCATCGGGCCCCGGCGGCTCACTGACCGAGACTGGCTCGGTCACCGTCCCCGGCGCCATCGGCGGCGAGGGCATAGCCGCCTCCTAACCGCAGCACCGCCCGGCACCGGGCAGCGCCAGGCGCCCCAGCCATTCGTGGCCGGCGGGCCGCCGGCGCGGCCCGGCCGCCGCATCCCAGCATCCCGCGCGCCCGCTCAGCTCCGTCTACGGCGCTCGCGGCATCAGCCTGTTGCTCCGAGCCGTGCCAGCCGCCACCACCTTGAGGAGAAGGCATGTCCCACCATTTCGACAGCCCGACGGCGATCGAGGACGGTCGGCTCAACCTGTGCGACCTATACGTGTTTCCGGAGACGCCGGGCACATCGACGCTCGTCGTTACCGTCAACCCGGACTCCGGGCGGTCCAGCCCGACCACGTTCCGGCCGGATGCCCTGTATGAGTTTGTCATCGCCAGCGATGGCGGCACGCGCGAAGACCGGGCGTTGCGGATGAGCTTCGGTGAGCCGGACGCGGACGGAAACCAGGAAATGCAGGTCCGCTACGCTGTCGGTCCGCCGGGCCAGTCGGGCCTCGAGGGCAGCAAACTCGGCGTCGGCCACACCGGGGAAGCCATCGCGCTGAGCAATGGCGGATCAGCGTGGTTCGGCCTGGCGCAGGACCCGTTCTGGGGCGACGCCGTCGCGCTGTTCGCGTTCAATCACGGCCTGGCCGACAACCAGTACCGCCCCGAGCTGTTCACCGGGACGCCGGGTAACCTGCTGGCTGGCCGGAACGTCACCGCCATCGCCCTTCAGGTCCCGGACGTCATGTTCGGCGGCACCGACGTCGCCGTGTGGGCCCGGATCAGCCTGCACGGGCACGCCCCCCAGCGACAGGTCAGCCGGGCCGCCCATCCGTTGCTGCGGTCGGTTTTCTTCCCGCAGCCGGGCGCAGACACCGAGAAACTCAACGCCGGTTCGCCGGCCGACGACGTCGCCACGTACGGCAAAATCGTGCGGCGGGCCTCCGTGCATGTGGCAGAACTGAGTCGAGCCGCCAACCCCGGCGAGCACGCTGCGACGCTCGTCGCTGCGTTCCTGCCCGACCAGCTCAGGTACCGGCCCGGCCAGCCAGCGCGCTTCGCGCCCGGCACGGGAAACGGCCGCGGCCTGCACGACGACGCGTTCGGAACCACGCTGTCGCTGCTGGTCGGCCGTCCCCTCGGCGTAACTACCTCGCCCTACCCGGTGGTGCCCGAATTCCCCCACCTTGCGCCCGCCGGGCACGACGACATCCCGGCGCTTGCGGACATGCTGGGGCTGCGCGAGCACGCCGCGGAACCGCCGCCCGGCTGACGCAGGCCGCGCCGCCATCTAACGTCCCGGACTGCGGCGCGAATGCCCCGAGAAACGTCAGCACCTCCGGCCAGGCACACCGATTCGCGAGCAAAGGACCACAGCCATGAGCAGCACTTCCAGCCCCGCAGAGGATCCGGAATACTTCACCAAGTACAAGAATTTCGCCCTCAGCAGGTCTGCCAGCGGCGTGCTGACCCTCCGCTTCCACACGGACGGCGGCCCGCACACCTTCGACGGCACGACCCATCACGACCTCCCGCGCCTGCTCGAGGACATCGCTTTCGACTCCGCGAACCGGGTTCTCGTCCTCACCGGCACTGGCGACAGCTTCATCCCAGGAATTAACGGGCCAAGCCTCGGCGACCTCACCAAGCCCATGGGCTTCGACGTGATGTACACAGAGGGCCGACGCGGAGTCCAGCGGCTCGTCGACCTGGAGATCCCCATCATCGCGGCGGTCAACGGCCCCGCTCCGGTGCACAGCGAGTACGCGCTGCTGGCTGACGTTGGCCCTTCGTGGGCTAGCGGCGGTTAGCGCTGCCCGGCAGCCGCCATCGGGCGGCACGTTCGGTGGGCAGTTAGGGGCGCGCCTCGCGCAGCCGATCCGAGATACATCGGCATCCAACTGATGACGAGCCGGGAAGGTGTGACATGCCTAAGCAGCCGATCATCGTGTTCGACGTGAACGAGACCCTGCTTGACCTGGATACTCTGCATCCGACGCTTGACCGGATTTTCGGTGACCCGGCCGCGCTGAGGCTGTGGTTCGCAAACCTGATCACCTACTCCGAGGCGCTCACACTGGCCGGACTATACGTTCCGTTCACCGACATCGGCGCCGCGGTGATGCGCATGCTCGCGGTCACGCGCGGCATCACCATAAGTGAGGCTGACGCTGCCGAGCTGACCGACCGGTTCGCCACCATGCCGGCGCATCCAGAGGTTCCTGCGGCGCTGAGTCGGCTGCGCGACCACGGATTCCGGCTGTTCACCCTCACCGACAACACGCTGGCGATCTCAGGCAGACAGCTCGAGGACGCCGGCATCATCGACGTATTCGAGCGCCGGTTCAGCATCGATGAGACCGTGCGACGGCACAAGCCCGCGCCCGAGGCATACCGCTCAGTGGCCGCCGCGCTCGGGGTCGACCCTGCTGACATCTGCCTCATCGCCTGCCACGTCTGGGACACCGTTGGCGCCCAGTCGGCCGGCTGGCAGGCCGGCCTGATCCTGCGCCAGGGCAACGCCCCGCTCGGTCTCGGCCCTGAGCCGGACTACATCGGGCAGGACCTCAACGTGATCGCAGACCTGCTGATCCATAGGTACAGTTCCGGTGCCGGGCAGTGATCGCCCGGCAGTTAGCAGAAGACCAGGGAATCACGGCAGAAAGGCGCAGACAATGGTCGCGTGGGATCAGGTCAGTCGTGACGACGTGCTGGCCGCGCTGCAGGATTACGACCGGCTCGGCCCGGAGCAGTTCTTTTCCCAGCATGGCTACGGGCCAAGCCGCAGCTATGAGCTGATCTGGAACAAGCGCCACTACCCCCACAAGGCAATCCTCGGCACCGCTTACGAAATCGCCACCGGTCAGCGCCTGGCCCCCGGCGACTTCGAGGGCGGCAAAGCCGGCGCCGTACGGGTGCTCGGCAAGCTGGGATTTATCGTCCAGCCTCTGGAATGGAGGGCTAACGTCGGTGACCGCGGCGGGCACCGTCAGATTAGCTGAGCCTGACCTGCGGGGCAAGGCGGCGGTTCGCCGCTGGGTTCCGATCGGTGGGCTCTACGTTCGCACCTTTCCTCGGCCTCTTCGTCGGTACGGCGCCGTCGAATGCCGGAGCCCGTTACTAATAGCAGGTCGGACGATATCGGAGATGGCAAGAAATCGTAGGCTGTCGAGGTTTGCTCGATGAGGGCCGCCGACTGTCAACCAGGCCGCGTCGTTGAGCTGTCGGCAGCCGAGGGGAGGACACGCGGTGTCGCATCACATTTGCGGCCTGCGGACCCTGGGCGCGTCGGCCGCCGATGTCACTGACCAGCTAACCATGCTCGCCTCGCACGAGTCCCTACCTGGTGGCGCCAAATCCCGACGTAGCTAAAGCGCCGCGTGTAGCCACCAGGCCATCACTTCACCAAGCAAAGGAAGGCAGCTAGACAGCCATGAGGCGGATTCTGGTCACGAGCGCCAGCGGCGCGAACGGCGATGGATACGGCACGCTTCTCTGCTTCTCCGTCGGCGGGGAACTGGCGGGGCCGTTCAGCGACGACCCGCGGATCACCGATCCGCGCGGCCTGAGCCTGAGCCCGGCCGGTGATCTGGTATACGTCACCAGCGGCGATGACCGGGTGCTCGCGCTCGACAAGAACGGCAATGTCACTCTGGATTCGGGCCGTAAAGAGGGTCTAGACGCCGGCGGCGGTACATTCGCACCGGACGGCCGGTACTGCGTTACCCTGCGGCGCCGCGGCACGATCCTGGCCCTGCCAGCTCGACTCGACAGCGAAGGCGAACCGCTCCTGCCTGACGGCGTCGTTCCGTTCCCACGAGGATTCGGCTTCGGTGATGGCGGCCAGCTGTACCTGTCCTCGGGAATCGGTCCCTCCGGGGAGGGTGACAACACCATCACCATGTTTGACCGCGACGGCCGACTCCGCAATCCGCGGCTGGTCAGCGACCCCGAGCTGAGCCCTCTCGACCTGGCGATCGCTCCCGGCGGCAACCTCGTCGTTTCCAGCGAGTGGCCGTTCGGCTCGCCGAGCGCCACGGCCACGATCCGCGAATACGACCCGTCCACCGGACAGCTGGTCCGCGTGCTGGCACCCGACCCCGCCGTGAAGTTCACCAGACCCCGCGGACTGCGGTTCGGTCCTGGCCGTCAGCTCTACTGCGTCGGCCAGGACCACGTCCTCGCCTTCGACTTCCCGACCGGGAGGTTCCTCGGGGTGATCGCAGAGCTGCGGAAGCTCAACGGCCAGGCGGTCCTGCTGCTGAAGTAGCGGCCGCTGCGCCTTTCAGTGTGAGGGCGCCGGGGGCCGGCGTGGGGGGTGCCAAAACGGCGCGAAAACGGCTGACCTGCTGATTTGCCGGTCGTGAGCGGTATGTGCCTAGCAGGATCGCTTCTTTGTGACGGGCCTTCTCGCGCGCAGAGCAAATTCCAGATGATATACTCTTTACGCCAGTTCAGAGCACAATTTCGAAAAAGTGTCCGAGGGGGGGACTTGAACACCGAAACCGGTGATATTTCCCCGGATCGGGGAAATCATGCAATAAGAGTAACACGAGCGGGGCGAACACGCCCCGCTATTCCGCGCAGTGTTCGCTATTAGTTTCGCCACCTGGCCTATGCATTGAAGTTTTCTCAGCAAGGCTGAATCGGTCACACGGCACATAACACCCATGCGGGCAGACACGCGGATACAGGCGGACATAGCCGGGGAGGCGCGGAGCTCCCGGTAGAAGAAGTCTCGCCAAAGAAGTCCGCCTGCCGGGAGACTCCGCGTTGATCACCTATCGTGTCAGACTCGACGTGCGCAGGGAACTCGTCCTGTTCGTCTCGCGGCTACTGGCCCGGCACCGGAAGGAGATCGGCACCCGGAAGAACAGCCGTAGCCTGGGCTGTTACCGGCAGGCGATGTTCGTCCTGGCCTGGTACCGGGATAAACCGGACATCCCCCGGCTGGGCGCCGGGTTCGGGCTGTCGCAGGCGACGTCGTACCGCTACGTAGCCGAGGGCACGACGGTGATCGCCGCGGAGGCGCCCGGACTGCAGGAGGCGCTAGAACGCGCGGTGAGGGAGGGGACGCCGTACGTGATCCTGGACGGCAAGATCGTCGCCACCGACCGGTGCCACGAGAAAACCGTGTCCCGGAAGGGCCGCGAGATCGACCTGTGGTACTCGGGGAAGAAGAAGGATTTCGGCGGGAACATCCAGGGCCTGTTCTACCCCAGCGGCCTGCCGATGTGGGTCTCCGGCGTGCTGCCGGGCAATGTCCATGACCTGGCCGCCGCCCGGGAAACGGCGCTGCCGGTGCTGCGGGATTACACGGACAGGATGCCGGGCCTGGCCGACTGCGGGTACGAAGGAGCAGGTCAGGGCATCCTCACCCCGGCGAAGAAACCGAAAGGCGTGAAAGAGCTGGACATTAACACGCGCACCAGGAATATGCTGCTCAGCTCGGCGAGGTGCCTGGGCGAAAGAGGCTTCGCGCTGCTTTCCCAGCGGTGGAAAACACTCCAGAACGTCACCGCGAGCCCAAGCGAGATAGGCCCCATCGCACGCGCAGCTCTCGTCCTAGTGCTATTCGACCGCCAGCCCGGCGCGGAACTCGCGGAACGACAAGACCTCCGGCACTGCCACCACTCAAGTGTACACTATTGCGTACACGTAATCAGTTACAATCCGTGCCCGCCCATCGCCTGGCATAGACAAAATATCCGCCGTTATGGACGGAATTGGCTGTAGAGCAGATCGTGTTCGCTTGCCCTCCGGATCTGGGCGTTATGCACGCGCGGGTGGCGGTATAGAAGGCAGCCCGCGAAATCGTTCAATCCATCTCGTGCGCCGTCACACGGTTTTCCGGACAGGTAAATTACGGTTAATTCACACAGCTTCCTGCATTTCCAGATTCTCGTTCAGGACTTCTTAGGAGTCCGGTAGCCGAGCACTGAATGAGTCCGATTGTAGCGAAGCTCGATCCGTCGCGCAATTTTCTCATAGGCTTACCGGCGTTTCGGGTAGACGGTACGTGAACGAGTGAACGAGCTCCACTTTCAGCGTTGAACGATCCGGCAAGCATTGTCGTAGCGGATCTCGGTCCGTCCGACGGTCTGCCGTATCTCGATACCTTTAAGCGCGGCGAACTCAGCCGAGATATTATTGCTTCTGCGATCGGTGTGAAGGATTGCCCCTTTCGGCAGGTTCAGGTCCTGGAGCCTCGTGGCACGTATTCTCAGCTGACGGGGACGGCTAAGTTCTACCGTCGGACGCATGCGGCCCGGCTTCGGCCGGTGTAAGCTAACGGAAGTTATCTGGCCAGCGCCGCAGGGAAAGTGATGAGCGACTCTCCCCGGGCCGATGAGTTCGTCCTTCTGGATGATCAGCCGGTTCCCGAGCCGGATGGTGCGGACGTGCTGGGCATGGGTGCTGCGGTATCAGACCTGGCGGGGCTGATCTTGAGGTCTCGCGAGTCGGCGCCGTTCACCCTGGGGATCGACGCGGGCTGGGGGATGGGCAAGAGCAGCATGATGCTGCAGCTCAAAACCGTGCTGGACGCGCAGCGGCACCAGGGCGTAGTCACGAGCTGGTTTAACGCGTGGACGGCCCAGGAGAATGACGCGCTGGCAGGTCTGATCAAATCCGCTTTGATGAGCGTGGATGAGAATGTCCTGCGGCGGACGCTTCGGCGGGTGGCCCGGCATCGCGGCTTTCTAGCCGGGCTTCGCGTGGCAGCCATCGTGGTGGCGAGTTTCCTCCACCTGGCCCGCGTCGTCGATCAGCTGTGGGATGTTCTGTCTGTCGACGCAAGCAGTAGGAATGCGATCCGGCGCGACCTGCAAGATGCATTTGGCAGCTGGGCAGCCAAGACGAAGCGCACGCCCGCTGGTCGCCTGCTGGTCGTATTCATTGATGACCTTGACCGATGCTCCAATGAGGTCATTGTGACCGTGTGCGAGGCTATGCGACTGTACCTGGCCCTTCCGGGGGTGGTCTTCGTCATCGGCTGCGATCAGGATATCCTCGGTAGCGCCGCCCGGGCCTCGGGGGTCA